>CAWIFQ010000001.1:0-67968 GCA_963835495.1 uncultured Pseudomonadota bacterium
GCAACACCTGGTTCCGCATGCTCGTCGCCAATCTCGAGGCGAGCGACGCGCCGGCCGACATCAACGCCCTGCCCGAGCGCGGCGGCATCGCCAGCGGACGCGGCGAGTTCCACTTCCACACCCTGATCGATTCCGGGCTGCTGACCCACGACGAGGCCGACGCGCTGCGGCCGAGGGTCTACGAGGCGATCGCAACGCAGCCCGACGATGGCGAGCGCCGGCTCGCGCCCGGCTGGTCAAGGCGCACGACGCCTACCTGCCGACGCCGCTGGGCGAGCCGATGCTGGCCGGGCCGCGGGGCGGCGGGCGATCCTGATCGTCCGCGATCCCCGCGACGTCGCGCCTTCGCTCGCCAATCACCGGCGCTCGACCATCGACGAGGCGATCGAGTTCCTGATCGATCCTGCAGCGTGCTTCGCCGCCGGCGCGAGGGGCCAGAGCCTGCAGTTCCGGCAGAAGCTGCTCGACTGGAGCGGGCACGCGGCGAGCTGGCTGGATCAGCGCGAGCTGCCGGTGCATCTCGTGCGCTACGAGGACCTCTGGGCCGCGCCGGTGGCGACGTTCCGGGCGGCGCTAGATTTCCTGGGCGCTGGGTTCAGCCGCGCCGAGGTGGAACGGGCCGTCGATTTCGCCCGTTTCGAGCGGTTGCAGGCGCAGGAGCAGGCGAATGGCTTCATCGAGTGGCGGCCGCGCGACGGCGAGGGCTCTTCTTCCGCCGCGGCGAGGGCCAGGGCTGGCGGCGCGAATTGACGCCGGAGCAGGTCCGGCGCATCGAGGCGGCGCACGCGCCGATGATGGCGCGGCTCGGTTACGCGATCGGCGCGGAGGTCGCGGACCTCCCGGCCGCGGGAGAGGCGCTGATGTTCGTGCGCAAGGACGGCTGGCTTGCGGCGATGGTGGGCGACGAGCTGGTGATGATGAGCGCCGAGAGCGGCGCCTATCTTGGGCTTGAACGACGTCGGCGCGCGGATCTGGGAGATCATCGAGACGCCGAAGGCGCTTCCCGACATCTGCGAGGCGCTGGCCGCCGAATTCGAGACGACGCCCGAGGCGTGCCGTGGCGAGGTCGAGGGTTTCCTGGCGGAGCTGGAGCAGCGCGGCGCGGTCGCCAGACGCGCCTAGCGCTCCGAGCGTTCGACCCGCACCGGCGCGGCGATCACGTCGTCGGCGGCATCGGGCCTCGCCGGACCCGGCGGGGCCGGCCGCACGTACGATCTGCGGCTCGGGCGCGATCGCCCACCTGTCGCCGGCGCGCCGCGAAACGAAGAAATAGGCGGCCGCAGCGGCCAGGTAGATCACCGGGAAGACCGGCTCTGGCACGTGGATGCGGCGGGCGTTGGCGGCGACGAAACCGATCGCCAGCGTCAGGCCGGTCAGCGTGGCGACCACGGCCGTCGACGAGAAGCCGGCGTCGAGCAACAGATGGTGCGGCGTGGTTGCGGTCGGCGAAGAAGGGCGAGCGGCCCGGCGCGCAGCCGGCGCACGATCAGCACCAGGCAGTCGATCACCGGCGGCGCGATCAGGAACGGCGCCAGCACCGGCGTGACCGGGTGCCCCGCCGTCTGGGTCAGCCGGAACGACGCCCAGGCGATCCAGAGGCCGAGGATCTCGGCGCCGTCGCCGAGGAACACGCTGGCGCGGGGCCGCCAGGGCGTGCGCAGATTGTAGGCCAGGAAGCCCATCACGCAGCCGGCCATCAGGACGAGATCGTCGGCCAGTGGCGCGTTGCCAGCATAGATCGCGGCCGCGATCAGCATGCCGAAAGCCGCCAGGCACAGCGTTCCAGCCAGGCCGTCCACGCCGTCGACCCAGTTGATCGCGTTGGTGATGCCGACCGTCGCCAGGATCGTGAACGGCAAGGCCAGCACGCCGAGGGTATGGCCGGGAAAGCCAAGCGCGCCGCCGATCGACTCGACCCGCACGCCGCCCCAGACGAACAGCACCAGCGCCGCCACCGCCTGGGCGGTGATGCGGATGCGCCAGTTGATGTCGAAGCGATCGTCGATCGTGCCCACGACAAGCATCAGCAGGCTGGCGGCGCCGAGGGCGACGAGATCACGGGTCAGCGGCAGGACGAACGCCCCGGTCGCCAGCGCGGCCAAGGTGATCGCCGCCCCGCCGGCCAGGGGCGTGGGCTCGGCGTGGGTCTTGCGGGTTCCCGGGTGGTCAACCAGGCCGAGGCGGCGCGCGACCGGCTTCAGCGCGAAGATGAGCAGGGCCGTCGCCAGAAACGGCGCGCCCGCCAGCAGTAGTCCTCCCCGGGTCAGTTGCAGCCATGCTTCGTACATAGACCCCAGCCTGCAACAAACCTGGCCATTGGCAGGAAACGTTGTTCGCCCGCCAATAGATAACCCATCGCGTCATTTCCAGGGCCGATCAACCCGGAACGGGGCGCAGCCCCGCCGGACGCCCGCACTTGCCCCCGCCCTCGCCCCGCAGGCGCCGCTGGGTCGCGGATTCGGCGGCCGCTGGGGCGCGGCCGGAGCCCAGCCGACGAAGAGGCTTCCGCCGGCGGGCCTTGCCGTGCAAAGTTGTGCGTTGTCACGGCGAGGACGTGGGCGGTCGGGGGCCGGCCCAGCGCCGTTCGGGGGGCCTGTTGGCAGGTCCGTCCGGGAGTTCGCTTCCGGCGGTCGCAAAGGGAGCGCCGCGCAGATGGGGATCGAGACGATCTTCCCGCTCAAGGGCAAGCGTGTCTGGGTGGCCGGCCATCGCGGCATGGTCGGCTCGGCGATCGTCCGTCGACTGGCGCAGGAGGACTGCGAGGTCGTAACCGTCGAGCGGGCGTCGCTCGATCTGACCCGGCAACTGGACGTCGACCAATGGGTGGGCTCCGCCCGACCGGACGCCATCTTCCTGGCCGCCGCGCGCGTCGGCGGCATCATGGCCAACAGCACCCGGCCGGCCGACTTCCTGTTCGAGAACCTGACCATCTCCGCCAACGTGGTCGAGGCGGCCCGCCGCGCCGGTGTCGCCAAGCTGATGGTGCTGGGGTCGAGCTGCATCTACCCGCGCCTGGCGCCGCAGCCGATCTCCGAGGAGGCGTTGCTCAGCGGGCCGCTCGAGGAGACCAACCAGTGGTACGCGATCGCCAAGATCGCCGCGCTGAAGCTGGCCCAGGCCTACCGGCGTCAGCACCGCTGCGACTTCGTCTCGGCGATGCCCACCAACCTCTACGGCCCCGGCGACAACTTCGACCTGGCCGAGGGCCACGTGCTGCCAAGTCTGATGCGCAAGGCGCACGAGGCCAAGGCGCGCGGCGATCGCCGGCTGACGATCTGGGGCACGGGGACGCCGAAGCGCGAATTCCTGCACGTCGACGACTGCGCCGACGCGATCGTGTTCCTGATGAAGACCTATTCCGACGAGGCGCAGGTAAATGTCGGCGCCGGCGAAGACCTGACCATCCGCGAGCTGGCCGAGCGCGTCTGCGAAGTGGTCGGCTTCACGGGCGAGATCGTGACCGACCCATCCAAGCCGGACGGCACGCCGCGCAAGCTGATGAGCGCCGAAAAGCTGCGGGCGATGGGCTGGCGTCCGCGGATCGACCTGACATCAGGCTTGCGCGACGTGTATCGCTGGTTTCAGGAAGAGGTCACGGTTCCGGCGTGACGGCCGGGCGAAGGCGAGCCCGAGGCGCAACGAGCGAGCGAGGTCCAAGCGCGTGAGCCGCAAATACGACAGCCAGAAGCGCATCCTGGTCACCGGCGGGGCGGGCTTCCTGGGCTCGCACCTGATCGACCGGCTGCTGGCGCGAGGCGACGAGGTGGTCTGCGTCGACAACCTGTTCACCGGCGCCAAGCGCAACCTCTACCACCTGCTCGGCGACCCACGGTTCGAGTTCATCCGCCACGACGTGACCTTCCCGCTCTACCTGGAGGTCGACGAGATCTACAACCTGGCCTGCCCCGCCTCGCCGATCCACTACCAGCACGACCCGGTGCAGACGACGAAGACTTCGGTCCACGGCGCCATCAACATGCTGGGCCTGGCCAAGCGGTTGAAGTGCAAGATCCTGCAGGCCTCCACCAGCGAGGTCTACGGCGACCCTGCGCGTGCATCCGCAGACCGAGGACTACTGGGGCCACGTCAACCCGATCGGGCCGCGGTCGTGCTACGACGAGGGCAAGCGCTGCGCGGAGACCCTGTTCTTCGACTACCACCGCCAGCACGGCCTGGAGATCAAGGTGGCGCGTATCTTCAACACCTACGGGCCGCGCATGCATCCCGCCGACGGCCGGGTGGTGTCGAACTTCATCATGCAGGCGCTGAAGGGCGAGCCGATCACCATCTACGGCGAGGGCGAGCAGACCCGCTCGTTCTGCTACGTCGACGACCTGGTCGAGGGGCTGATCCGGCTGATGGACAGCGCGGCCCGAGACGACCGGGCCGATCAACCTGGGCAACCCGGCCGAATTCACCATCCGCCAGCTGGCCGACCTGGTCCGCGAGATGACCGGCTCGAAATCGGCGCTGGAGTTCCGCCCGCTGCCGGACGACGACCCCAGGCAGCGGCAGCCCGACATCGGCCTGGCGGCGTCCACGCTCGGGTGGTCGCCGAAGACGCCACTGGTCGAGGGACTGCGGCCGACGATCGACTACTTCGTCAGGACCGAATTCGCCGGAACGCAGCTGGCCGGGACCCACCTGGTAGGGCTTCATGTCGATTGACGCAGCCCCGACTCTGCGCCTGGCGGCGACGGACGAGGGTCCGCGCTGGCGTCTGGTGCGGGCGCTGACCGGCCGCGAGGTGTTCGCCGCCGAGCAGCTCGAGCGGCAGGGCTTCGTCGCCTTCCTGCCAAAACAGCTGAAGACGGTCCGGCACGCCCGTAAGGTGCGCGTCGCCCTCGGCGCCTATTTCCCGGGCTACCTGTTCGTCGAGCTCGATCTGGCCAGGGACCGCTGGCGCAGTGTCAACGGAACCCTCGGCGTGTCACACCTGATCGGCTCGGAGGACCGACCGACGCCGGTCCCGCGCGGGGTGGTCGAGGCGCTGATCGAGGCCGCCGACGGGCGCGGTGTCCTGACTGGCCCGCCGCTGAGCGCCGGACAGAAGGTGCGCATCATCGCCGGCGCCTTCGCCGACCAGCTGGCGGTGATCGAGCGGCTCGACGACGCCGGCCGGGTGCGGGTGCTGCTCGACATCATCAACCGCCAGGTCGCCGTCTCGGTCGCGCGCGATTTTCTGAGCCCCGCCGACTAGGCGACCGACCCTGCCGCGGAGCGCCGGCTCGCTTTGCGGCGGCGGGTTCTGCTGGTAGGAAAAGCCGGTTGAATTCCATCGTGATTTCGTCCCCACGGTGGAGGTTACTGCGCCGGGGAGCCCCCGACGCGCTGCAATAAACTCCCGGGCGACTTGCGAGTCACCCGAAGTGCGGTAGCGTGGCCGGCGACTACACTCAGGCGGTCGAAGCAACGAGCCAGACATGCGCCTATCTGTTGTCACAGTCTGCCGAAACGCCGCCGCGACGATTGGCGAGACGCTCTCGTCTTTCTTCGCGCAAACTTATCCCGACAAGCAGCTCATCGTCGTCGACGGCGCGTCGAACGACGAGACCGTGTCGATCGCCCGGGGCTTTGCTTGCGACCAGCTGAGCATCATCTCCGAGCCCGACCGCGGCCTCTACGACGCGATGAACAAGGGCCTGCGCGCGTTCGACGGCGACGCAGTCGGATTTCTCAACGCCGACGACCGGTTTCATGGGCGCGATACGCTCGCGACCCTGGCGGCGGCGCTGGAGCGGCGCCGACATCTGCTACGGCGATCTCGACTATGTGATCCGGCGCGGGCGAGCGGATCGTCCGGCGCTGGCGGGCGACGCCCTGGCGCAAGGGCGCGTTCCGGCAGGGCTGGATGCCACCGCACCCGACCTTCTACTGCCGCCGCGAAGTGGTGCAGAGCGTCGGCGGCTTCGACCTCGACTACCGCATCGCCGCCGACTACGACTTCATGCTGCGCGCGCTCGAGCTCGGCGACTTCTCGGCCGCCCACATACCGAGCGTGCTGGTCGATATGGCGCGTCGGCGGCCTCAGTTCCGCTAGCGTTCGGGCGCGGCTGCGCCATAACCTCGAGGCGCTGGCCTCCCGCCGCCGCTGGCTGGGAGCGGGGCTGGTCGACTACGCATTGTTCGCGAAGCCGCTGGGCAAGGCCTCGCAGTTCGTGCCCGCCGATTCCTAGCGGTCGGAGACCGCTTCGTTTGACATCATCGGTCCTGGTCACCGGCGGCGCCGGCTACATCGGCTCCCACGCCTGCAAGGCGCTTGCGGCCGCGGGCTGCACGCCGGTGGTCTACGACAACCTCTCGCGCGGCTTCGAGCGGGCGGTGAAGTGGGGGCCGTTCGAACGCGGCGACATCCTGGACCAGCGGCAGCTCGAGGCTGTCATCGCCGCGCCACAAGCCGGTCGCGGTGATGCACTTCGCCGCCTTCGCCTACGTCGGCGAGTCGGTGGCCTACCCGGCGACCTACTACCGCAACAACGTGGTCGGCAGCCTGGCGCTGCTGGACGCGATGCGCGCGGGCGGCGTCGAGCGGATGGTGTTCTCCAGCTCCTGCACCACCTACGGCGTCCGCGGCGCCGAGCCGATCGGCGAGGAGACGCCCGCAGGCGCCGATCAACCCCTATGGCGTGTCCAAGCTGCTGATCGAGCAGGCGATGCGCGACTACTCGGGCGCCTACGGCCTGCGCGCGGTCGCGCATGCGCTACTTCAACGCCGCCGGCGCCGACCCGGACGGCGAGATCGGCGAGGAGCACGATCCGGAGACCCACCTGATCCCGCTGGTGCTCGAGGCCGCGGCCGGCGGCGCGCCCGCTGACCGTGTTCGGCGACGACTATCCGACGCCCGACGGCACCTGCATCCGCGACTACGTCCACGTCACCGACCTCGCCGACGCCCACGTCGCTGGCGCTGAAGTCGATGGATCAGGTCGGCGGCTTCCGCGCCTACAACCTCGGCACCGGCCACGGCCTCTCCAACATGGAGATCATCGCCGCCGCGCGCCGCCGCACCGGCCGCGAGATCCCGATCAAGATGGGACCGCGCCGCACCGGGCGATCCGCCGGTGCTCACCGCCGACCCCGGCAAGGCCGGGCGCGAACTTGGCTGGACGCCACGCCACAGCTCGGTCGACGACATCATCGACACCGCCTGGCGCTGGCGCCAGCTCGTCCCACGCCCCGCTGGAGGGCGCCGCCTCCTGACGCATCGGAGCACGCCATGTGCGGGGTGAACGGCGTCTTCGCCTATCGCGACGCCGCGCCCGCGCCGAGCGAGACCGAGCTGCTGGCCGTGCGCGATGCGATGGCGGCGCGCGGACCGGACGGCGTCGGCGACTGTGGTGGAGCGCAGACCGCCGATGCGGCTTCGGCCATCGGCGCCTGGCGATCATCGATCCCACCGACCGGGCCGCCCAGCCGATGACCAGCGCCGACGGTCGCCTGGCGATCACCTTCAACGGCGAGATCTACAACTTTCCCGAATTGAAGGCGAAGCTCGAAGCGCGCGGCGCGGCGCTTCCGCACCACCTCCGACACCGAGGCGCTGCTGCACCTCTATGCGCCTCGAAGGCGCGGACATGGTGCGTTCGCTGCGAGGCATGTTCGCGCTTCGCGATCTGGGACGAGGCGCGGCGCGGCCTCTTCCTGGCTCGCGATCCCTACGGCATCAAGCCGCTCTATGTCGGCGACGATGGCCGGACTTTCCGCTTCGCCTCGCAGGTCAAGGCGCTGCTCGCCGGCGGCGGCGTGTCGCGGGAGCCGGAGCCCGCCGGCGTCGCGGGCTTCCATCTGTTCGGTCACGTGCCCGAGCCGTTCACGCTCTATCGCGACATCCGCGCTCTTCCGGCCGGCTGCACGCAGTGGGTGGACGCCGCGGGCGTCCAGCTGCCCAGGCCGTTCATCAGCGTCCCCGCGGTCCTCGCCGAGGGCGCAACGACGCCGGCCGCCGCGGCGGAACTGGACGGGCGCGTCCGCGCGGCGGTCGCCGACAGCGTCAGCGGCGCATCTGCTGGCCGACGTCGAAGTCGGCGCCTTCCTGTCGGCCGGAGTCGATTCCGGCGCGCTGCTCGGGCTGATGTGCGACGCCGCAGCGGCGACCCCGCGAGCGATCACCTTGGGCTTTCACGAGTTCGAGGGCGCGGCCGAGGACGAGACGCCGCTCGCCGCTTGCGTGGCGGCCGCCTATGGCGCGCGCCACGTGGTGCGCCGGGTCGACCGGACCGAATTCGAAGCCGACCTGCCGGCGATATTCCACGCCATGGACCAGCCGTCGATCGACGGGGTCAATACCTGGTTCGTCGCCAAGGCGGCGAGGGAGGCGGGGCTGAAGGTGGCGATCTCGGGGATCGGCGGCGACGAGCTGCTGGCCGGCTACCCGAGCTTCGTCGACCTGCCGCGCTGGCGTCGCCGGTTCGGCGCGTTGGCGGGAATTCCCGGCGTCGGCCCGTTGTCGCGCGGCGTCCTGCAGGCGCTGGCGCCCGCCATGCTGCGCGAGCGGCCGAAGGCGGCTGGGATGCTCGAGTTCGCCGGCAGCTGGCCGGGGGTCTACCTGCTGCGCCGCGCCCTCTTCCTGCCGCACGAACTGCCAGCGCTGATCGGTCCCGATCTGGCTCGCGAGGGGCTCTCGCGCCTGACCGTGTTCGCCCGCCTCGGCGAGAGCCTGGCACCGGACCCTGGCAGCGACGTCGGCCGGGTCTGCGCGCTGGAGTTCCTGCAACTACATGCGCGGCCAGCTGTTGCGCGACGCCGACTGGGCCGGCATGGCGCACGGGGTCGAGATCCGCACGCCGCTGGCGGACGTCGAGCTGCTGCGCGCGCTCGCGCCGTTCCTGCCGCACCTGGGGCCCGGCGTCGGCAAGGCGGCGCTGGCGGCCGCGCCAAAGGAACCGCTGCCGGCGCAAGTCCTCGGCCGCGCCAAGACCGGCTTCAGCGTGCCGACCGACGCGTGGATGGCCGGAACGGCTGCGGGCGACGGACGCCGGCCACAGTCGATGGGGCTGGCCTCGCGTCATTGGGCGCGAAAGGTGTTCGCCGAGTTCGGCGATGCGGCGCCTTCGCTGCTGGCGACGGCCGCTTGAGCGGCGGCGACATCCAGGTCTCGGCTCAGTTTCTGACGGCCGGCTCGGGCGGCATCGCCCGGTGCGCCCGGCTCAGCATCCTGGCGCTGGCGGGCCACGCCAGGGTCAGCGCGCTGGCGGTTGAGGACGAGGCTCCGACCGCGGTGGGCGAGGTGCGCACGCGCGCCTTCGCCGGCAACCGCTCCGCCTTCGTCGCCGCCAACCTGATCGGCGCAGTTAGGAATGACTGGGTGCTCTACGACTTCGCCGGCACCGCGCGGGCCCACGCGCCGCTGAACGTGATCGGCCGGCCCTATGCGCTCTGGGCGCACGGCTGGGAGGTATGGCCTGGCAACCTGCGGCCCGACTACGCCAGGGTGCTGCGCGGCGCCAACGCGGTGTTCGTCAACAGCGAGCACACTGGCGAGCGGCTGCTGCAGAGCCTGCCCGGCCTGACGACGATCCAGCGCTGCCTGCTCGGCACCGAGGCGGATGTGCTGGGCCGCTGCGCGCCGCGCGAGGCGCATCGCGAGCGGCTGGTGCTGTTCGTCGGCCGCAACGACGAGATGTTCGCCAAGGGCCAGGACGTGCTGATCGCCGCCTGGCCGACCGTGGTTGCGGCGGTTCCGGACGCGGTGCTCTGTTTCGTCGGCGGCGGCGAGCGGCTGGCGCAGCTGCGGGCGCTGGCGGCGGCTTCGCCCGCGGCGGCGTCGATCCGGGTCATGGGTCAGCTCGACGAGGGCGAGGTCGCCGCGCTGCTGCGGCGCTCGCGCCTGCTGGCGATGCTGAGCCGGGTCGAGGGCTTCGGGCTGGTGTTCGCCGAGGCGATGAGCCACGGCGCGCCGGTGCTGACCGCCAACGAGGACGCCTCGACCGAGATCAGCCCCGATGGCCAGACCGGCTTCGCTGTCGACCGCAGCGACATCGCCCAGGTCGCGGCCCGTATCGTGGAGGTGCTGCGCGACGACCGCCTGTTCGAAACCCTGTCGCGGGCCGCCTATGAGCGCTGGTCGACGCTGTTCTGCTTCTCGGCGTTCCGCGACCGGTTCCTGGCGGCGGCCGCCGCCGCGGGGCTGGTCGGGCGCGCACGCCTTGCGGCGTCAGTCACGGGAGTCGCCTGACCGATGAAGGCGACCTCGGACGCCGTGATCGCCTCCGCCGGCGCGGCGCAGGCCGGCAACAAGACCTGGTGGACCGACAACACCATGTCCTACGACTGGAAGGACAAGATCGTCCGCCAGGAGTTCTCGCGCGAGTGGTTCGACGAGGTCGACCGTCGCTTCACGCTCTCGGCCCGCCACTTTGCCCACTCCGACCGGCCGTTCGGCAGGATCATCCCGTTCGATCAGATCGCCGGCAGCAAGGTGCTCGAAGTGGGCTGCGGCATGGGCCTGCACACCGAGCTGATGGCCAGGGCAGGCGCCCAGGTCACCGCCATCGACATCTCGCCAAAGTCGGTTGCGGCCACTCGGGCGCGGCTGGCGCTGAAGGGCGTCGCCGCCGACGTGCGCGAACTGGACGCCGAGACGCTCGATCTCAGAGACGAGTTCGACTTCATCTGGTCGTGGGGCGTGATCCACCACTCGTCACGGACCGGCCGGGTGCTGCGCAACCTCTACGAGGCGCTGAAGCCCGGCGGGCAGCTGCGCTTCATGGTCTACAGCCTCGACGGCATGCAGTCGTACGCGGTGATCGCCAGCCGGTACCTGCTCGGCTTCTGGCGCGGCCGCTCGCTGGACGAACTGCTCTGGCGCAGCACCGACGGGTTCCTCGCCCGCTACTTCACCCGCGACGGGCTCTCCAACCTGTGCCGCACCTTCTTCGACGACGTCGAGATTGAGGTGTTCGGCCTGGAAGCTGACGCGATCCCGCTCCCCTCCGGCCTGCGCCGGCTGGTCCGCCCCCTGGTGTCGGACCGCTACATCGAGCAGGCGGTGCGCAGGCGCGGCACCTTCCTGTTCGCGACCGCGACCAAGCAGGCCGGACCGTCGTGAGCGCGGCGTCCGACGTGCGCGCCTTGATCGCTGGCTATGGCCGGCGTCTGACCGAGGCGCTGGCGATGAAGGCGATGGACGCTGTTCCCGCCCTCGCCGAGGCGCTGCGGCGCGCCTGGGCGGAGGGACGCGCGGTCTATCTCTGCGGCAACGGCGGCAGCGCGGGCAACGCGATCCACCTGGCCAACGACCTGCTGTATGGCGCCGGCGCCGGCCACGGCGGCGGGCTCAGGGTGGAGGCGCTCAGCGCCAACCCGGCGGTGCTCACCTGCCTGGCCAACGACCTCGGCTATGACGCGATCTATGCCGAGCAGCTGCGGGTGAAGGCGGCGCCCGGCGACGTGCTGATCGTGCTCTCCGGCAGCGGCAATTCGCCGAACGTGGTCAGGGCGCTGGAGGTCGGGGCCGAGAAGGGCATGACCACCTTCGCGATCCTCGGGTTCAGCGGCGGCCGCTGCAAGGCGTTGGCGCAGCACCCGATCCATTTCGCGGTCGACGACATGCAGATCGCCGAGGACCTGCAGCTGGTGATCGGCCACATCTGCATGCAGTGGCTGAACGCCAATCCGCCGGCGACAGACGGGGCGCGCCCATCCGCCACCTGATCACCGGCGTCGCGGGCTTCATCGGCAGCCAGCTGGCCGACGCGCTGCTGGCGGACGGACACGAGGTCGCGGGGGTCGACGACTTCCACCTCGGCCGCCGCGAGCACCTGGCGGTCGCCGGCCGCAATGTCGGTTTCCGCTTCATCGAGGCCGACGTGCGCGAGCCAGCCGGCGCGACGACGGCGTTCCGCGAACTGTGCCCCGCCGGCGAACCGCCCGACACTGTCTGGCACCTGGCCGCAAACAGCGACATCGCCGCCGGCGCGGCCGATCCGTCGATCGACTATGTCCGCACGCTGGGCACGACCTTCGCAGTGTTGCAGGCCGCGCGGACGATCGGCGCCAGGGCGGTCGCGTTCGCCTCGACGTCCGCCGTCTATGGCGAGACCGACAAGGTGCTGAGCGAGGATACCGGGCCGCTGCTGCCGATCTCGAGTTACGGCGCGGCCAAGCTCGCCGGCGAGGCGCTGCTCAGCGCCGCCGCGGAGACCCACCTCGAGCGGATCTGGATCTTCCGTTTTCCGAACGTGGTCGGCCCGCGCTCCACGCACGGGGCGCTGCACGACTTCGTGGCCCAGCTGGTCGGCCGGCCGGCGAGCCTGCGGGTGCTGGGGGACGGCGCCCAGACAAAACCCTACCTGCACGTCCACGAACTGATCGAAGCGATGCGTTTCATCACCGAGCATGCTTCGGCGCGCCGCAACCTGTTCAACATCGGGCCGGAGGGTCCGGGCACGCGCGTGAGCTTCCTGGCCCAGGCGGTCATCGAGCGGATGGCGCCGGGCACGCCGATCGCCTACGGCGGCGGCGACCGCGGCTGGGTCGGCGACGTGCCGCGCTTCGCCTACTCGACCGAGCGGCTGGCGAAGCTCGGCTGGCGGCCGCGGCTGAGCTCGGACGAGGCCGTGCGGCGCGCGGCGGCGGAGCTGGCGGCGG
Organism: uncultured Pseudomonadota bacterium; assembly: GCA_963835495.1. Taxonomy (GTDB): domain Bacteria; phylum Pseudomonadota; class Alphaproteobacteria; order Caulobacterales; family Caulobacteraceae; genus Acaudatibacter. The sequence goes on from CAWIFQ010000001.1 coordinate 12,590, forward strand.
CCGCGGCCGTGCGCCAGGACGCCTGATGGCCGGGCCGATCGAGCACCTGGCGATCATCGCCGGCGGCGGCGGCTCGCGGATGGCCGGAACGCCGTTCGCCACCACGCCAAAGACGCTGATCCCGATCGGCGGCAAGCCGGTGCTGCAGCATCAGCTGGAGCTCGCCGCCGCCGCCGGCGTGCGGGACGTCACCATCTTCGCCGGCCATCTGGCCGACCAGATCGTCGCGTTCGCCGGTGACGGATCGCGGTTCGGGCTCGAGGTGCGGACGCGGGTCGAGGCCGCGCCCCAGGGCAACGCCGGCGCGCTGGTGGCCGCGCTGAGCGAGCTGCCGGAACAGTTCTTCGTGCTCTACGGCGATGTGATGGCGGCGGTGGACCTCGGAAGGATGGGCGCGTTCCACATGGCGCGCGCGGCCGACTTCACCACCCTCGCCCACCCCAACGACCATCCGCACAACTCCGACCTGCTTGAGGTCGACGTCGATGGCCGGGTGACCGCGATCCGGCCCTATCCGCACCCGCCGGGCGCGACCTTCGCCAACCTGGTCAACGCCGCGCTCTACGCCGTCCGGCGCGACGCGTTGAGGCCGTTCACGGGCGCCCCGACCCTCGATTTCACCAAGGACATCCTGGCCACACTGATCGACCGCGGAGCCCGCGTGCTCGCCTATCGCGCCGGCGACTACATCAAGGACATGGGCACGCCGGCCCGGCTGGCGCGGGTCGAGCGTGACTGGCGCGCGGGGCGGATCCAACCGGCCGGCGCCGGCCGCGCGGCCGTGTTCCTCGACCGCGACGGCACGCTCAACATCGAGCGCAGCTACATCAGCCGGCCGGAGCAGCTGGAGCTGCTGCCCGGCGTCGGCGAGGCGCTGCGGCGGTTGCGCGAGGCCGGCTTCCTGCTGGTCGTCGTCACCAACCAGTCGGTGATCGCGCGCGGCGAGGCGAGCGAGGCCGACATCGCCGCCGTGCATCGCAAGCTAGAGTGGGAGCTGGGCAAGGCGGGCGCCTATGTCGACGCCATCTATCTTTGTCCGCACCACCCGGACGCCGGATTTCCGGGCGAACGGGCTGAGCTGAAGATCGTCTGCGATTGCCGCAAGCCGTCGCCTGGGATGATCGAGCAGGCCCGCCGCGCGTTCGGCATCGACCCGGCGCGCTCCTGGATGATCGGCGACCACACCCGCGACATCGAGACCGCCCGCCGCGCAGGGCTGCGCTCGATCCTGGTGCGCACGGGCCACGGCGGCGGCGACGGCGAGTTCGATGCGCGGCCAGACCATGTCGCCGACGATCTCGCCGCCGCCGCGCGACTGATCGCCGAAGCGGCTGCGGTTGCGGCATGATCATCTCGCGCACGCCGCTGCGCGTCAGCCTCTTCGGCGGCGGCTCGGACCTGCCCGCGTTCTATCGCCGGCAGGGCGGGGCGGTGCTCTCCACCGCGATCGACAAGTCGGTCTACGTGACGGTCAGCCGCAAGTTCGACGACGCGGTCAGGGTCAGCTATTCGCGCACGGAGGAGGTGGCGCGCGCCGACCAGGTCGAGCATCCGCTGGTGCGCGAGGCGCTCGGCCTGCTCGGCATCGAGGGCGGAATCGAGATCACCTCGGTGGCCGACATTCCGGGCCGCGGGACCGGACTTGGGTCGTCCAGCGCCTTCACGGTGGGCCTGCTCAACGCGCTTCACGCTTATCAGGGCCGTCACGCCGCGGCGGACCAGCTGGCCGAGGAAAGCTGCCGGATCGAGATCGAGCGCTGCGGCGAGCCGATCGGCAAGCAGGACCAGTACGCCGCGGCGTTCGGCGGCCTGAATTTGATTCGATTCCATCCGGACGAGCGCGTCGAGGTGACGAAGGTTATCTGCCCCGCCGAGGCGCTGGTCGAACTGAAGCGCAGCCTGCTGTTCTTCTACACCGGAACCACCCGTTCGGCCTCGCCGCTGCTGGCGGAGCAGTCGGCGAAGGTCGCCGCCGAAGACGCCGCCTTCCGCGCGACGAAGGAGCTCGGCTGTCTCGCCGAGGCCGCCTTCGCGACACTCTGCGGCGGAGACATCGCGCCGCTGGGCCGGATGCTGCACCAGGCCTGGCGGCTGAAGCGCGGGCTGGCCGGCGGCATCAGCAACGCCGCGATCGACCAGGCTTACGACGCCGCGCTGGCGGCGGGAGCGGAAGGCGGCAAGCTGCTGGGCGCCGGCGGCGGCGGGTTCCTGATGTTCATCGCCCCACCCGAGCGGCACGTCAGCCATCCGCGCCGCGCTGGCGTCGTTGCGGGAGACGCCGTTCGCCTTCGCCACCGAGGGCAGCCGGATCATCTTCGTCCATGAGTGACGTCGTCCATGGGTGACGGACGGGCCGCGACCGGCGAGGTGGTGCTCGAACCGGGCCGGGCCGAGCGCAACTACTGGCGCGACCTCTGGCGCTACCGCGAGCTGTTCCAGGTGCTGGCCTGGCGCGACGTCGCGATCCGCTACAAGCAGACCGCCATCGGCGTCGCCTGGGCGGTGATCCGGCCAGCGCTGACCGATGCTGATCTTCACCGTCGTGTTCGGCCGCATCGCCAAGCTGCCGAGCGCAGGGCGTTCCCTACCCGCTGCTGGTGTTCGCCGGCATGTTGCCCTGGACCTTCTTCGCCACCGCGCTGTCGGACGCCTCGAACAGCCTGGTCAGCAACGCCAACCTGATCGGCAAGGTCTATTTCCCGCGGATGATCGTGCCGGCCGCAACGGTGGCGGCGGCGTCGATCGACTTCCTGATCAGCCTGGCGATGATGGCGCTGCTGATGGCCTGGTATCGGTTCGTCCCGGACTGGCGGATCCTCGCCCTGCCGGCGTTCGCGCTGCTGGCCGTGCTGGCCTCGCTTGGCCCGGGGCTGTGGATCACCGCGATGAACGTGCGCTACCGCGACTTTCGCTACGTGATCCCGTTCCTGGTGCAGTTCGGGCTCTACGTCTCGCCGGTGGGGTTCTCCTCCGGCGTCGTGCCGGCGTCCTGGCGGCTGGCCTACGCGCTGAACCCGATGGTCGGCGTGATCGACGGCTTTCGCTGGTGCCTGCTGGGCACGCCGCTCGACTGGCGCGACCTCGGCGTCGGCCTCGGGGTGATCGCGGCCGGCCTGTGGTTCGGGATCGGGCGCTTCCGCAAGCTCGAGAAGACCTTCGCGGATCTGCTCTGAGGTGCCGTTCGAAGCGCCGATGTCCGACGTCGCGATCACCGTCGAGGGGCTGGGCAAGAGCTACCTGATCGGCCACCAGGCCGCCGGCCGCGCCCAGGAGTCGTTTCGCGAGATGCTCGGCCGAGCGGCGCGCGGCATGGGGCGCTCGGTGCTCGACGTCATCCGCGGCCGCCAGCTGGTCGGTGGCGACACGCTCGAGCAGTTCTGGGCGCTGCGCGACGTCTCGTTCGAGGTCAGGCGCGGGGAGGTGATGGGCGTGATCGGCCGCAACGGCGCCGGCAAGAGCACGCTGCTGAAGATTCTCAGCCGGATCACCGAACCGAGCGAAGGACGCGCCGTGATCCGCGGTCGCGTCGCCAGCCTGCTCGAGGTCGGCGCCGGCTTCCACCCGGAGCTGTCGGGTCGCGAGAATGTCTATCTCAACGGCGCCATCCTCGGCATGACCCGGGCCGAGATCGCCGCCCGGTTCGACGAGATCGTCGCCTTCGCCGAGGTGGAGCAGTTCCTCGACACGCCGGTGAAGCGCTACTCGTCGGGCATGTACATGCGCCTGGCGTTCGCGGTGGCGGCGCACCTGGAGCCAGAGGTGCTGATCATCGACGAAGTGCTGGCGGTCGGCGACTTGGCGTTCCAGCGCAAGTGCCTCGGCAAGATGCAGGACGTCGCCCAGCACGGCCGCACGGTGATCTTTGTCAGCCACAACCTGCCCTCGGTGGTCGACCTTTCGGACCGGGCGATCCTGCTGGACCATGGCCGCGTGGCGATGACCGGGCCCAGCCACGACGTCGCCTCGCACTTCCTCGCCAGCCTGCGCACCGAACTCACGGCCGGCGACATCTCCGCCTATCGCCACCCCTACCGCGACGAGGGCTGGGTCGACATTCAGGCGGTCTGCGTCTGCGGCGATCCGCTCGGCGGCGCGGTGGTGCAGCCGGGGGAGGCGGTCTCGCTCGACGTCGAGTTCGCGGTCCACAGGCCGGTCGAGGGCGGCATCGTCGTCGTCAACATCCTCGACGAGCGGCTGGAGATCGTGGCGACCTTCATGTCGTCCGACGCCGGTTATGGCTTCTCGGCGGCGCCGGGGACGCACCGGGTGCATGCGGAGCTTGGGCCGCTGCCGCTGGCGCCCGGGCCCTATCTGGTGACCGTCGGCGCGGCGCCGGCCGGGCTGCGGCTGGCCTGGGACGCGGTCAAGGCGCTGCCAGGGTTCCGGATGGCGGGCGAGGAAACGGCCGCCTGGCTGCGCTGGCCGGAGCGGCCGGGCGTGATTTTCCAGCCGACGGCGAAATGGCGATGAGCGGGCCGGATGGGCATTAGTGTCCAGGGCGCCAGGTTCCTGGCCTACGCGCGTCAGGTCGGGGTCGACTTCAGCCGCACTGCGATGATCGGGCGGCAGGGACTCTACGTCACGCCCGATGAGATGCGCCGCTTGCTGGCCGGATTCGGTCTAGGGCCGAGCGACGCGGAAATCGAGACGATCTGCGGCGGGGCGTCCGGCTACGCCGAGCGTCTGTTCGAGTACCTGGGCGCCCAGGCGGCGCACTCGTTCGACTTCTCCGACTTCGAGGACGCCACCTTCACCCATGACATGAACCTGCCGATCCCGGAGCGCTTCACGGAGCAGTACTCGGCTGTGCTGGACGGCGGCACGCTGGAGCACATCTTCAACTTCCCGGCGGCGATCCGGAACTGCATGGAGATGACGCGGCTGGGCGGCCACTATCTGGCGATCACGCCCGCCAACAACTTCTTCGGCCACGGCTTCTACCAGTTCAGCCCGGAGCTCTACTTCCAGGTGCTGTCGGTGGCGAACGGCTTCGCCATCGAGCACATGATGGCGTTCGAGGACCTGGACGACGCGCCATGGTACGCGGTGCGCAGCCCCAGCGAAGTGCGAGGGCGGGTGACGCTGACCAATTCGCAGCCGGTGTTCCTGCTGATCGTCGCCCGGCGCGTCGCAGTGACGCCGATCTTCCAGCAGACGCCGCAGCAGAGCGACTACGTCGCCCGGTGGACGCCGGAGGCGGCGCCCCCCGACATCCAGGCCGCGGCGCCGTCCGAACGCCCGCTGCCGATCCGCCTCGCCAAGGCGGTGCTGCCCGGCCTGGTCAGGCGTTCGATCCGCAAGGCGCTGGAGCGTCCGCCGCGCCCACGCGTCGGCTTCGACCCGGCGTTCTTCGAGCGCATGGATCCGCAGCCCGGCGCATGAGCAAGGTCGTGTCCGCCGCAGCCGCGACCGGAGCGATGGTCGAACCGGCCCGCGTCAGCGCCGAGCGCTACTACGACGACCGCGTCGCCGAGAAGCTGCGCGACTTCACCGAGGCGCTGCCGCGGATCGAGGCGGCGATCGAGACCCTCGCCGAATGGGCCCCGACGGCGCCGCGTCGGGTGCTGGAGATCGGCTGCGGCGTCGGCGCGACCAGCTGGCGGATGGCGCGGGCCTGGCCCTCGGCGGACGTCACCGGGACGGATTTCAGCCGGGGCTCGATCGAAGTGGCCAAGGCCTGCTTTCGCCGGCCGAACCTGGACTATCGCGCTGGCCGGCTCGCCGAGCTGGGCCTTACCGGCGCCTTCGACCTGATCCTGATGATGGACGTCTATGAGCATATCGCCCCTTCCGAGCGGCCGGCCCTGCAGGCGGAATTGAGTCGACTGCTGTCTCCGGAATCGCGCCTGCTGCTGATGGTCCCAACGCCGGCGCACCAGGCCTGGCTGCGCGAGCACGACCCGGCCGGCCTGCAGCCGGTCGACGAGGACATCCACCCGGCGGACATCCTGCGGCTTGGCGAGGCGGTCGGCGCGCGGTTGCTGCACTATCGCGAGGTCGGGATCTGGCGCTACGGCGACTACTTCCACGCCGTGCTTGGCCGGACGTCACAGATGGAGGACGCAGTCGCGCTGCGCCAGCCGCGCGCGAGTGGCGTGGCCGCCGCCAAGCTGACCGCCAGGCGGCTCGCTGGCCGCGCGCCGCCGGCCCCAGAAGGGCTCAGCGACCAACTCGGAACCGACCTGCTGCGCCCCGAACCCCGCGCTCCGGCAAAGCGCTTCGCGGTCCCGGCGGCCGAGCGGCGCCGTCTCGCGGCGGCCTGGACCGCGAGGACCGGCGGCTAGCGGATGTGCGGAATCTTCGCATCCGTGGGGTTCGAGCCGGACCCGCGCTGCATCGATATCGTCAGCCACCGCGGTCCCGACGGCCGGGGCTGGAACGTGTTCGAGAGCCTGGCCGGTCCGGTCTGCCTCGGCCACCGCCGGCTGGCGATCATCGACCTCGACGCGCGCGCCAACCAGCCGATGACCTGCGACACGGGCCGCTTCTGGCTGACCTACAACGGCGAGATCTACAACTTCATCGAGCTGCGCGAGGAACTTGCCAGCCGCGGCGTGACCTTCACCACCACGTCCGACAGCGAGGTGCTGCTGCAAGCCTACGCGACGTGGGGCGAGGACGCGCTGCAGAAGCTGCGCGGCATGTTCGCCTTCGTGATCTACGACCGCGAGCGCCAGCAGCTGTTCGCCGCGCGCGACCGTTTCGGCATCAAGCCGCTCTACTATTTCGTGGGCAGGCAGGGCGTGGCGTTCGCCTCCGAGATCAAGCAGCTGGTCGACCTGCCGGGCTTTACGCGGCGGCTGAATCTGGATCGGGCGGTCGACTACCTCGACGTCGGTTTCACCGACCACACCGAGGAGACGTTGTTCGCCGATGCGCGCCAGCTGCGCGGCGGCCAGTGCCTGACGCTCGACCTCAGCAGCTGGCGGCCCGAGGGCATCCACGCGCGGCGCTACTACGAACTGCCTCGTCGCCCGTTGGAGCGGATGACCGAAGGCGAAGCCGCGCGGCGGTTCGGCGACCTCTTCGCCAACTCGGTGCGTCTGCACCTGCGCTCGGACGTGCGGGTCGGCTCCTGTCTCTCCGGTGGCCTCGACAGCTCGTCGATCGTCGCGGTGATGGCGCGCCAGATGGCCGGCGGCGGCGCCGCCGAGCCAGTTCATACGGTCACGGCCTGCTACGACGACCCGGAGATCGACGAGCGCCCGTTCGCCGAAATGGCGGCTACCGCCGCGCGCGCCGAACCGCACTACGTCTACCCGACGGCGCAGGGCCTGTTCGACGTCGCCGAGACGATTGACCTGGCGCCAGGACGAGCCGTTCGGCAGCACCAGCATGTACGCGCAGTGGTGCGTGTTCGAGGAGGCCAAACGGCAAGGCGTGAAGGTCATGTTGGACGGCCAGGGCGCCGACGAGCAGCTGGCCGGCTATCACTACGACGCCTTTCCGATCCAGTCGGGCGCGCTGATGCGGCGGGGCGATATCGTCGGGCTGACGCAGCTGGTGCTGCAGCGAAAGGCCTGGCACGGCCACTCGATCCTCGGCCAGCTGCTGGCGATGCCGAACCGACCGCGGTTGCCCGGATTCGCGCGGCGCTGGCGGGACCGGAGACGCGCGGCCCCGGCGGCGGATCAGCTCAGCGCGAACGTCGTCAGCGCACACCGCGCCGGCGGTGGTGCGTACGCCGCCACGCTCGAACGCGACGAGATCGGCGCGCTAGACGACATCGGCGGCCTCTGCGTCGCCAACCTGCTCGGTCTGACCCTGCCGCACCTGCTGCGCTACGAGGACCGCAACTCGATGGCCCACTCGATCGAGGCGCGTCTGCCGTTCCTCGACCATCCGCTGGTCGAGTTCAGCATCGGCCTTTGGGACCAGCACAAGATCGTCGGTGGCGACACCAAGCGGGTGTTGCGGACCGCGATGAAGGACGTGCTGCCGCGCGCGGTGCTCGAGCGGCGTGACAAGAACGGCTTCGCGACGCCGCAACAGGCCTGGTTCCGCGGCGAGGCGCGCGGCGCGATGGAGGACGGGGTCCAGGAGACGTTGGCACGCTTCCCGGAGCTGTTCGACCGCGGCGCGGTCGAACAATACCTGCGGCAGGCGATGACCGGCGCGCGCTCGGCCGACCAGGGGCTCTGGAAGCTGGTGAACTTCGGCGTGTGGGGACGCCTGTTCCGCGTTGGCTGCTGAGGTCCTCGACCGGCCAGGGGTGACGCGGCCCACCGCCGCCAGCGGCCGGCTGGCGGTCTTCACGATGCAGCTGCGGGCGGTGAGCGAGAGCTTCATCCTGCGCCACCTGCAGGACCTGGCGCCGGGCGAGACGGTGGCGGTGTGCCGGCTGAAAGGCGATGACGAGGCCGCGCCCTGCCCGGCTTTCCTCGCGGATCAATGGGGTCTGCGGCTGCCGGTGCGGCTGGCCTGCCGCGCCGGGGCCGATCGGCAGGCGCTGCTGAAGTCTGCGGTCACCCGCTTCCTGCGCCAGCATCGCGTCAGCCACGTGCTCGGCGAGTACCTCGACCAGTTCGTCGACTTCGTCCCGCTGCTTGACCGGCTCGGCCTGCCCTACGTCGTGCAGGGCCATGGGCTCGATCTCTCCAGCAGCCTGCGCGCCGGCATCGGCCCCCGCTACGCCGCCTACGCGTCGGCGACGGCGGTGCTGACACGGTGCGAGTTCCACCGCCAGCGGCTGATCGCGCTGGGCCTGCCGCCGGACAAGATCCACGTCAATCCGGGCGGGGTCGACATCCCGGCCGCGATCCCACAGCGAGGCCTCGCCGCGGCCAAGCGGTTCCTGGCGGTCGGCCGCATGGCGCCGCAGAAGGCCCCGATCCTGTTGCTCGAGGCGTTCCGCCTGGCGAGCGAACGCGACCCGGAGCTGACGCTCGACTACGTCGGCGGCGGCGCACTCTATCCGGCGGCCTGGCAGTTCGTGCAGGGATGCGGCCTGAAGGATAAGGTGCGGCTGCACGGCGTTGCGCCCGAGGCCGAGAAGGCGCGGCTGCTGGCCGAATGCGGCGTCTTCGTCCAGCACAGCATGACCGATCCGGACACCGGCGACGAGGAGGGGCTGCCGGCGGCGATCCAGGAGGCGATGGCGCACGGCCTCGCTGTCGTCAGCACCCGGCACTCCGGCATCCCGGAGGCGGTGATCGAGGGCGAGACTGGCCTGCTGGTCGACGAGGGTGACGTGCGAGCGATGGCCGAAGCGATGCTGGCCGCGCCAGCCCGGGCGGGGCCGCTCGGCGCGGCGGGTTATCGACGCGCCGCGGCCCTGTACGGCTGGGAGCACGAGCGCGCCCGTCTGCGCGGCTGGCTGTTCGGCGCGGACTGACGCTCGGTGGCTGCTGACACCCCCCTCATTTCGGTGATAACCCCGACCCGCAACCGCGCGTCGCTGCTCGCCGAGACGTTGGATTCGGTCGCCGCCCAGACCTTGCGCGACTGGGAGCATCTGGTGATCGACGACGGCTCCGACGACGGCACCGCCGAACTGATGGCGGCGCGCACCGCCGAAGACCCCCGCGTCAGCTACATCGTCCGCCAGAGCCCGGTCGCCGGCGCCAACGTCTGCCGCAACATCGGCATCAGGGCCGCCCGCGCGCCGCTGCTGGTGCTGCTCAACTCCGACGACCTGCTGACGCCCGACTGCCTTGAGCGGCGCGTGGCGCTGATGTCGCGCAACCCTGCCCTCGATTTCGCGACGTTTCAGGGTGGCGTCTTCCAGACCACGCCAGGCGATGTCCGCGAGGTCCTCGACGACCAGCTGATCGGCGACGACCTCTGCCGGTTCCTCTATTTCGAGGCCCCCTGGATCATCACCAGCCCGACCTGGCGGCGTGAGACGCTGCTGAAGCTGGGCCTGTTCGACGAGGCGTTGCTGAGCTGGCAGGACATCGAGCTGCACGTGCGCGCGATCGCCGCCGGCTGTCGCTACCTACGCTTTCCCGAGGTCGACCATCACGTGCGCTGGCAGTTCGAAGAGACCAAGGTCAGCGTCGAACAGCGCCGATCGCCGCGGCACCTGGAAGGGGCGATGGACGTGATCGAGCGGCTGGAGGCGCACGTGCGCGCCGGGCCGGGGATGAACTGGGTGCGCCAGCGCGCGCTCTGCAGCCTCTACTTCATGGTCGCCGAGCTGTGGGTCGACTGCGGCCAGCTCGGTCCGGCGCTGGCGACCTGGCGGCGGATCAGGTCGCGGCGGCTGGGTCCAACCGGGCTGCACTTCGTCGGCGCCATGTTGCTGACGCTGAAGCGGCTTGGCCTCCCGACCCACACGGCGATCCGCAAATGGCGGGGCTGGACCCGCCAGCGCACCCAGCCCGAGCTCGTGCCGGCGTGAGGTCGAGTACGCATCCTAATCCCTCCTCGGTCATGGCCGGCCACCCATGAACGCGGGCTCCGCCGTGGCCGTGCCCAGCACGGCCATCCATCGGTCGGTGTTCTTGGGTCGCCGGGACTTACGCCCGGCGATGACCGGAGGCGGGGATTCAACGGCAGTCGGCCGCGCAGCGAAATGTCGCCTACACGTCCACCCAGCGGCCCATGCCGGCGCGGTGGCCGGACGAGCCAGCCAGGTCGTAGCGCGGCGGCTCGTAGTGGTTCTCGGCGGTGAACGGGGCGCAGAACTTGTCGCCGACCAGGTCCTCGCGGACGAAGAAGGCGTTCACGCCGGCGAGCGAGCAGCCGACCAGCGCGTAGCCCTTCTCGCGGCCCAGCGCCTCCAGGGCGCCCAGCGAGGCGCCATAGAAGTTGCCGCCGTCCCATTGCATCGCCGGGTCGTGGGCGACGGTCTTGCGCACGAACGGCGGCCAGGTCGCGTTGTACTCGATCACCACCAGCCGTGGCTTCACGGTGGTGATCGCCTGCCAGAGCCAGTAGTCGATCGAAGTCGACATCGATCGAGAGCAGGTCGAGCTCCTCGCCCTTCGCGAGCTCCGCGATCAGCGCATCGGCGTTCTGGGTGGTGATCATGCGTCCGACCACCTCGACCGGATAGCCGGCGAAGGCGGCGCGCGCCCGAGCTGCGTTGGCGTCAGACCCCTCGATCCAGGCGCCCTGCCAGCCCTGCAGCAGCAGGAAGGCGCTGTTGCACTCCAGGCCGTCCTCGACGCCGAACTCGATGAAGCGCCGCGAGGTGGTCCCGATGCGCCGGAACACCTCCGCGATCATCCCGTCCTCGTGGTTTTGCGAGAACACCTTGTAGCCGCTGGCGAGCAGGCGCAGCGGGTCCTTGAAGCGCGGGGTGGCGGCGACCTCGGCCAGGATCTGCGCCTGGCGCATCCGGCGCAGCAGTTCCTCGGCGCGGATCGCCGCGTCGGCGCCCGCGCGCAGCTTGCGCGTGAAGTCCCTCAGTCGCTGCAGCATCGACGGCCCTCGCTGAAGCGCCAGATGGCTGGAACCGAGGCGTGCGGTCAACGCCGTGGCTGAGCTGCCGGTCGACCGCATCTATCTGGCCGCCTGCGCCCGCGACGCGCGGCTGACGCGGATCTGCCTCGCCAGCATCCGCTACTTCTATCCCGACGCGCCGATCCAGATCCTGGCCGGCGACATCCTGCAGCGCGGTCTGGCCGCGGAGCTGAGCAAGCACTGGGGCGTCGAGGTGGCGGACCTGCCGGCCGGCGACTACGGCTGGGGCCTGGTCAAGCTGGAGCCGCTGTTCGGGCCCCCCGGCCAGCGCTTCCTGGTGGTGGACGTCGACACCGCCTTCACAGGCAAGGTGCTGGACGTGCGCGCCGCCAGCGACGCCCCGTTCTTCGTCGACGACGAGCGGCTCTCAGACGCGGACTTCAAGCGGCTCTACTACGACTGGGACAAGGTGGCGGAGATCGACCCCAGGGCCCAGTCCGCCCGCGCCGCGTTCAACGTCGGCCAGTGGTTCGGCACGGCGGGCCTGGTGCCGCGCGAGGCGTTCGATCCGTGGGTCGAATGGACCCTGCCGCGCCGGCTGCGCCACCCGGACCTGTTCATGGGCGGCGACCAGGGGGTGCTGAACTACGTCGTGCTCCAGCACGAAGCGTTCGCCGGCCTGAAGATCGAGCGGCGGACGATCATGCGCTGGCCGGGCGACGGCATGCAGGGGCTGGACGCTGGGAGCGTGGCGGCCGGAACCGCGCCGCCGCTGGTGGTGCACTGGGCTGGCATGAAAGCCACCTTCCTGCGCGACATGGTCGGCGGTGACCTGCTGCAGTTCTTCGAGGACTGGTACTACCAGCAGGTGCCGCTGGGCGCGCTGCGCAAACGGCTGGCGCTGTTGCGGCACGTCTGGATCCAGTGGTCGTTCGCGCTGGGCCGGCGGCTGAAACTGCGGCTGCGGACCTGGTTCAAGCCGGGGCCGGCGCGGCGACCGCCGATCCTGGTCAAGCAGGCGATCCAGTCATGAAGGCGCTGATCCGTAAGGCCCTGCGCCGCGCGGGCTACAACGTCGAAGGCGTGCGCTACACCCCGCGGCAGCTGCTCGAACCGGAACGCCTGCGCGCGCTCGAGTTCGACGACGTGATCTGCCGGCGCATGCACGAGGCCGGGCGACAACTGACCTTCATCCAGGTCGGCGCCTACGACGGCGTCTCGACCGATCCGCTGCACAAGTACGTCGCCGCCTGTGGCTGGGGCGGCGTGATGCTGGAGCCGCAGCCGCGCCCCGCCGCCCGGCTGCGCGAACTCTACGCCGGCGCCGAGGGGATCGTGGTGCTGGAGGCCGCCATCGGCGCCGCGCGCGGGACGCGACAGCTGTTCACCGTCGAATGCGACGATCTTCCGCGGTGGGCGGGCGGCATGGCCTCGTTCGACCGCGCTCACTTGCTGAAGCACGACTACCTGTTCCCCGGCATCGCAGATATGATCCGTGAACTGATGGTGGAGTGCGTTACCTTCGACGATGCGCTCAGTCACTTGCCGGCGCGCCCGCTCGACCTTTTGCAGATCGACGCCGAGGGGGCCGATGGCCACCTGCTCTCGCTGTTTCCATTCGGGCGCGTGCGGCCCGCGATCGTGCACTGGGAGAGCAAGAACATGAGCCGCGCGCAGCAGGAGGCGGCGCTCGACCTGGTGTGCGGCCACGGCTACCGCGTCGCGCGCTCCGGCGGCGAGGACATGCTGGCGGTGATGCCCTCTCCGGCGTCGGACGGCTAGTCGGCATGCTGCCCACCGCCGCCGCGTTGGTCGAGAAGCTGCCCCGGCCAATGCGCCGTCATCGGCTGATGACCGCCTGGATGCGGCTGACCGGCGAGGATCCGTTGCAGCTGGTGCGCATCCGCGACGGCGCCCTCGGCTATGCCGACATGAGCGACGGCTTCCTGCGGCTGATCCCGATCGAGGGCGGCTATGACGAGGACTTCTTCCGCGTCGGCGACGCGCTGCTGGCGCGAGGCGGCGCGTTCTTCGACGTTGGGGCCAACTACGGGCTGCTGAGCTTCGGCCTCGCCGCCAGGCTGGCCGATCGGGTGAACTTTCACCTGTTCGAGCCAATCCCCCGCCTGCTGCAGGCGATCGAAAAGAGTCGTGCGCTCTATCCGGACATGCGCGCCAGCCTGAACGCGGCGGCGGTCACCGACTACGATGGCGAGACCGCCTTCGCCGTCGCCGAGGAACAGACCGGCCGCTCGCACATCGACCCCGCCGGGGCGCTGCGGACCCGCTGCCTGAAGCTGGACACCTATCTCGCCGAGACCGGGATCGCCGAGGTGGCGCTGCTGAAGCTCGACGTCGAGGGCTACGAGCTGCCGGCGCTGCGCGGCGCCACTGCGGCGCTGGCGCGGCGGGCGGTGGGGGCCATCTACTTCGAATACTTCGAGAAATACCTCGTCCGCGTAGGCCCGCCGGCGGAGCTGATCGCCTGGCTTGGCGCCGCCGGCTACAAGGTCTGCTTCTGCCGCGGCTACGACCTGGCCAGCGTCGGCGGCCCCACCCACACGATGGCGGCCGGCTTCGCTGGGCATGGCCTGCCGCTCACGCCTGTGGACGGTCATCCGTTGCCGGCGATGACCGATCTGTTCGCCGCGCCGACGGAGCGCCTGGTTGCCGTCTGAGCCGCAGCTCTCGGTGATCGTCTGCACCCACAATCCGAGAACGGACTATCTTGACCGCTGCATTGACGCGCTGAAGGCGCAAACGCTCCCGCGGGCGCAGTGGGAACTGGTGATCATCGACAACGCCTGTGACGCGCCGTTGGCGCCGCGCCTCGACCTGGCCTGGCACGAGCGTGCGCGAATCGTCCGCGAGGACACGCTCGGCCTGACGCCGGCTCGACTGCGGGGCATCCAGGAAGCGAGGGCGCCACTGCTGGCGTTCGTCGACGACGACAATGTTCTGGATACGGACTATCTCGCGGTCGCGCTGCGAGTCGCGGGCGAGAAACCGTTTCTGGGCTCGTGGAGCGGCGCTTGCACCCCCGATTTCGACGCCCCGCCGCCACCGTGGCTGCGCCGCTACTGGGGCCACCTGGCGCTGCGCGAGGTCGACCAGGACCTCTGGTCGAACCAGCCGCGCCAGAGCGACACCCTGCCTTGCGGCGCCGGGCTCTGCGTCCGCGCCGACGTGGCGCAGCGCTATCTGATGTTGAACCAGACTGGCCAGCGCCGTTTCCAGCTCGACCGCACCGGCAAGTCGCTGATCTCCGGCGGCGACCAGGACCTCGCGGCCTGCGCCTGCGACCTCGGCTATGGCGTCGGCGTGATCGCGGCGCTGCGCCTGACGCATCTGATCCCGGCCGGACGGCTCACGCTCGACTACCAGGCGCGGCTGGCGGAGGGCATCTACTTCTCCGCCGTGATCCTCGCCGCCCTGCGTGGATCGGAGCAGGAGCTCAGGGGCTACCGCGTGCGCTGGACCCACGTCGCGCGCGCCGTTCTCGCCCGCGGCCCGCACCGGCGCATCCAACTCGCCAGCCTGACCGGCCGTCGTCGCGGGCTCGCCTACCTGCGGCAGGTGGCGCGTGCGTAAGCTGCTGTTGTTCTTCTTCAGCCACCGCACCCTGGCGGTCGCCCGTTGGGACCTCCGCCTGCTTGGCGTGCGCCTGCACGCCGCGCTGAGCGGACAAAGGGGACGGATCCGTCGCTTCATGGCGACCCGCGCCGCGCCGGTGCTGCTCAACCTCGGCGCCGGGCCGCGCGGGATCGACGACGCGCACTGGGTGAACGTCGATGGCGCGCCCGACGACGGTGTGCGCTTCCTGGTCGACTTCCAGCGACCGCTGCCGTTCGACGACGCAGCGTTCGACGGCGTCTTCTGCGAGCACGTGCTCGAGCATTTTGGCCAGCCCGATGGCGAGCGGCTGGCGCGCGAGATCCTCCGCATCCTCAAGCCCGGTGGCGTGTTCCGGGTGATCGTGCCGGACGCCGAGCTGGTGCTGAAACGCTACTTCGAGGCGCCAGACGCGCTGGTCGCCGCCCGCGGCGACGGGGAGGGCACCGCGATGGAGATGGTCAATTCCTACTTCCGCCAGCGCTACGACCACCAGTTCATGTACGACTGGCCGACGCTCGCGCGGACCTTGCGGCGTGCGGGGTTCGCGAGCGTCGCCCGCAGCGGGTTCCGCGACCCGGCTGGCTGTCCTGCGCTACGGATCGACGACGAGAAGTATGCGGCCGAAAGCCTTTACGTCGAGGCGCGGACCGCGCCGGCGGGGCGCGGGGCCTGATGGCGGCGGTGGCCGCGAACGAGGCGCCCAATGCGGCGCTCGAGGCGACGCCGGTCGCGGGGCTGCGGGCGAGGCTGCTGCGGACGCTGGCCGGCGGCGAGACGCCGTTCACGATCGTCTCCAACAATTGCTGGGGCGCACACGTCTACCAGGCGTTGGCGATCCCCTACGCGACGCCGTTCGTCGGCCTGTTCATTCCGCCGGACAGCTATCTGACCCTGCTGCGTGATTTCGAGCGCCTGATAGCCGCGCCGCTGGAGTTCACGACGACGAGTCGGTCGGCCAGCGTCAACGCCTGGCGCGAGGCCGCCGGCCTCGGCTATCCGATCGGGCTGCTGGGTGGCGAGGTCGAGATCGACTTCCAGCATTATCCGGACGAGGCGACGGCCCGCGAGACCTGGCGGCGGCGTTCGGCGCGGGTGACGGCCGATCCACGGCGGCGGTTCTTCAAGTTCGACGACCGCGAGGGCGCGACCGCGGCGCATATCGACGCCTTCTGTGCGCTGGGTCTGCCGGGCAAGGTCTGTTTCACCGCCAAGGCCGCCGCCGCCCGCACCGTCGTCGTGCCGCCCGCGCCCGGGGAGGACCATGCGCCGGATGGGGTCAGCCTCGCGGCGATCTCGCGGCGCTACTTCAACACCCTGCGCTGGATCAGCGCCCTGCCGGCCTGGGCGCCGCTGCCATCGCTGATCTAATGCCGCGTAACGGGTCGCCGAAAGTGCTGCACGTGGTCGGGATGCTCGACCGCTGGTCGGTGGAGGCCTGGCTGCTGCGGCTGCTGGCCCACGCCCGGTCGCGGGGTGAGGCGCTGGACTGGAGTTTCTACTGCGTCTTCGGCCTCCCCGGTTCGCGGGACGACGACGCGCACGCGCTCGGCGCTGGCGTGATCCATTCGCCGGTTCCGATCGGCGAGAAGATCGCCTTCGCCAGAGCGCTGCGCAGGGAGCTGGAGCGCGGCCGCTACGACGTGCTGCACTGCCACCACGACCTGATCTCGGGCGTCTACCTGGCGGCCAGCGTCGGGCTGCCGATCGGCGCGCGGCTGGTGCATGTGCACAATCTCGACGAGTCGGTGCTGACGCCGAACCCGCTGAAGCAGTCGGTGCTGCGGCCGACGCTGCGCCGAACCTGCTTCAGCCTGGCCGACAAGATCATCGCCAATTCCGACCATGCGCTCGAAGCGTTCCTCGCCGGCCGCCGCCGCGATCCGGCGCGGCACGTCGTGCACCCGATCGGCCTCGATCCCGGACCGTTCGCGACCGCGAAGTCGGACCGCGCCGCGTTCCGCCGCGACCTCGGCCTTGCGCCCGAGACGCCGATCCTGCTGTTCGCCGGCCGGATGACGCCGGAGAAGAACCCGGTGTTCGCGGTCGACGTGCTGGCGGCGCTCCGCCGGCGCGCGCCGGACGCCGTGGCCGTGTTCGCCGGCGACGGCGACCTGGCGGACGCGGTGCGCGAGCGGGCCGCGGCGCTGGGCCAGAGCGACGCCGATGCGGCTGATCGGCTGGCGGGGCGACGTCGCCAAGGTGATGAGCGCCAGCGACTGGTTCATCCTGCCCCACCCGCACGCGCCGATGGAGGGGTTCGGCGTCGCGGTGGTCGAGGCGCAGCTCGCGGGCTTGCGGCTGCTGCTCTCGCGCGGCGTCTCCGACGCGCCGATCCTGCCAGGCGCGGCCTGGCGGCGGCTTTCGCTGGACGACGGCGCCGACGCCTGGGCGGACGCCGCCGCGGAACTCTGGGCCGCGCCGGCGCCGTCGCGGGAAGCGGCGCTGGCCGCTTTCCGCGCCTCGCCGATGGACCTCGATCGCGCGCTCGGCCACCTGATGGCCCTGCACGGCCAGGGCGCGGGATCACGGGCCGCATGAACGCGCCAGCGACGCGGCTGCAGTCCCCGCGGGCGGTCGACGCGCCAGCGACGCAGCTGAAGGTGCTGCAGCTGATCGACGGCCTCGGCATGGGCGGTGCGGAAACCTGGCTGATGGAGCTCGTCCGATACTGGCGCGCCGAGGGCCGGCCGATCACGACGCATTTCCTCGCCACCGGCGGGCGGCCGGCGCTGTTCGACGACGAGGCGCGGGCGCTCGGCGCCAGCATCTTCTACCTGCGCTACGGCCGCCGCGACCTGCTGTCGTTCACGGCCGGGTTCCGGCGCATTCTCAGGTCCGGCCGCTACGACGCCCTGCACGACCACCAGGACTACGCCAGCGGCTGGCACTACCTGATGGGCCTGGGCGCGCTGCCGCCGGTGCGGGTCACCCACGTGCACAATCCCGCCTATCAGATCCTGAGCAACTACGGCGTCACGCCGGGGCGGCGGCTGGCGGCGCGCGCCGGCAAGCAGCTGGCGGCGCGGTACGCCACCCACATCGCCGGCACCTCGCGCGCCGCGATCGCGGCCTACGGCTTCGACGCGCCAGCCTTCGCGTCGCTGCCGAAAGCCGCGCTTTACTGCGGCTTCGACCCCGGCCGGTTCCTGGCGTCGCCGGCGGCGCGGGCGTCGGTGCGTGGCGAGTTCGGCTGGCCGACCGACAGCGCCGTGGTCCTGTTCGCCGGCCGCTTCGACGTCTCGCCCGATCCGGCCCATCCCCAGGCCCACAAGAACGCCGGCTTCGCGGTGGACGTGGCGATCGCGGCCGCGCGGGCGAGCGGCGGCGTCCGCTTCATCTTCGCCGGACCGTTCAGCGCCGCCACGCCAATCCTGCGCGCGCGGATCGAGGCGGCCGGCTTCGGCGACCGGATCGCCTTCGCCGGCGTGCGCAAGGACATCGAACGACTGATGGCCGGGGCCGACGCGCTGCTGTTTCCATCGCGGGCGGAGGGGCTCGGCATGGTGGCGGTCGAGGCGCAGGCGGCGGGGCTGCCGGTGCTGGCCTCGACCGAAGTGCCGCGCGAGTGCGTCGTCATCCCCGACCTGGTGCGGTTCGACAGTCTGGGCGACGGCCCCGCCGCCTGGTCGGCCCGGCTGCTCGCGGCGCTCGGCCGACCGCGGATGGACCCGACCGCCGCCAACGACCGTGTCGCCGTCTCACCGTTCGCGATCGCACACTCCGCCGCCGCGCTCGAGCGGCTCTACCGCGACGGCGTGCTGGCGTGATCAACTTCGTCTCCAACCTGCCGCGGGACCTTCGGAGCGGCGGCTTCTCGGCGATGAACGCCGCGGCCTGCGCGGCGCTCGCCCGCCGCCACGCGCTGACCTACGTCGGCCCGATCGACCCGCCGGTGGTCCCCTGGGAGAGGGCGGTCTCCAAGGCGATGCGGCTCGCGGGGCTCGGCGGTGATTTCGCGGCGTTCTCGGAGCGCCGCCTGGACGCGATCGCCCGCGAGGTCGAGCGCAGGGCGGATCGCGGCGCCGAACTGGACTTCTTTCACGGCCTGACACCCTGGATCGCCACCCGGACAGGCCGCCCCTACGTCGCCTGGAGCGACTGTGCGTTCGCCGACTACGCCCGGATCTATCACGACCGCGCGCGCTTCCGGGCCGACGACCTGGCGCGGATCGAGGCGGCCGAGGCGCGTTGGCTGAAAGGCGCGCGCCGGGTGCTGTTCACCAGCGAGTGGGCCGCCGGGCGCGCGGTCTCCAGCTATGGGCTCGATCCCGCCAGAGTGGCGTCGGTCGGGATCTTCGGCGAAGCGGAACCGCCGGCGTGCGACGCCTACGCCGGCGGTCAGGCGTTCGTCTTCGTCGCCACCGATTTCGAGGCGAAGGGCGGCCCCGTCGTGCTCGCGGCGTTCCGGCGCGTGCGGCAGACCCATCCGCAGGCGACCCTGACCGTCGTCGGCGCCGCGCCACCTGACATTTCAGGCGAGCCTGGCGTCAGCTACGCCGGGTATCTGCGCAAGGAGATCCCTGCGCAATACGCCCGCTTCCGCGAAATCCTCGGCGCAGCTGTCGCCGTGGTGCACCCGACCCGCAGCGACATCGCTCCGCTGCTGCTGGTCGAGGCGGCGCTGTTCGGCTGCCCGGCGATCGCTTCGCGGGCCTTCGCCATTCCGGAGCTGGTGCGGGAGGGCGAGACGGGCTGGCTGCTGGACGACCCGGGCGACGTCGGCGAGGTCGCGGCGGCCATGCGACGGCTGCTGGACGATCCCGACTACGGCAGGCTGCGGGTTGGCGCGTGGGATCGCGCCAGGACCGATCACGGCAAGGACCGGTTCGAGGCGCGGATGCTCGCCGCGGTCGATCAGGCGCTCACGGAAGCCGGCATGGCGGCCGCGTGAAGATCCTGTTCCTCGGCGCCACCGGCGAGGGCCAGACCTCGCTGATGCGCCTGCGCGCGCTGCGGCGGCTGGGCCACGAGGTGGCCGGCGTCGACACCGCGGGGCCATGGCAGAGCGGGGCCTGGCTGGGTCGGCAGGTCGAGCGCCGGCTGGGCCGCGGCGGCACGATCGATCGGATCAACCGGGCGGTGCTGGACGCCGCCGGCGCGCTGCAGCCGGCGCTGGTCTGGGCGGAAAAGCAGGAGCATCTGCGCCCCGAGACGCTCGAGGCGCTGCGCCGGGGCGGCGCGCGCCTGGTTCACTTCACGCCCGACCCCTACTTCTCGCTGGCCTGGAAGCGCACCGCGCTGATGGACGCGGCGATCGGCCGGTTCGACCTGCTGGTCTATTGCAAGGCCTACGAGCGCGCCGACTACGCCGCGCTGGGCAAGCCGCTGATCTACATGCCGCTCGGCTATTGCGACGAGACCCATCGCCCGCTGCCGTCGTCCGATCCGCGCTGGCGCTGCGCGCTCGGGTTCCTCGGCGGCTGGGAGCCGCGGCGCGAGCGGCTGCTGCGCGCGCTGGCCGGCGCGACGCCCGACCTGAAGATCTGGGGCGGCTACTGGGACTTCCTGCGCGACGGCCGATGGTCGCCGCGGCGGCAGATCATCCTCGGCCAACTGGCGGGCGGCGAGCCGTTCCGGATCCACCGCGATGACCGCCTGGCCGCTGCCTGGCAGGGCGGCGAGGTCTATGCCGACGACTACGCCCGGGCGCTGACCGGGAGCCGGATCGGCTTGGGTTTTCTCCGCCAGGTCTGTCCCGATCAGCACACGACGCGGACGTTCGAGATCCCGGCCTGCGGCAGCCTGCTGCTGGCCGACCGCACCGACGAGCACCGCAGCTTCTTCGAGGAGGGGCGCGAGGCCGAGTTCTTCGGGTCGGCCGAGGAACTGGTCGACAAGGCGAGGTTCTACGCCAGCCACGAAACCGAGCGGGCGCGCGTCGCCCAGGCCGGCCGCGAACGGTGTCAGCGCAGCGGCTACGCCTACATCGACCGGCTGCGGCCGGTGATCACGGCGGTGACGCGCGAAGCGTGGCCCGCAGGCCAGGCGGCGGAGTGAGGCGCGCGTGAGCGAGCGGCGCGTGGTGAAGGGTCTCGACACCCTGCGGTTCGTCGCCGCCCTGACCGTCGCCCTCAGCCACGGCGCCGCCTTCCCGCTGCGCGAATTGCTGGGACCTGGCTTCGGCTGGAGCCGGCTCGTCGCCGGCGCCTACGACGTCAGCTTCGACGGCGTCGCTGCGGTAATCGTGTTCTTCGTCATCTCCGGGTTCTGCATCCACTACGGCCCGGCGACCGGCGCGCCCTTCCGGACCCTGCCGTTCTGGACCCGGCGCGGCGTCAGGATCCTGATCCCGCTCCTGGGGGCGGTGGCGCTGGCGAGCGCGCTTGGCTCGGCGGCGAGCGGCGCGCTCGAGGTGGTGCTGTGGAGCGTCTACTGCGAGCTGATCTACTACGCGCTCTACCCGCTGCTGCGCCACGCCTTCCAGACCTTCGGGTTGCGGCGGGTGCTGATCGGCGCGTCGGTCGATCTCGGCGGCGATGATCTTCGTCGGCTGGAACGCGCCGTTCTACTGGACCTTTTCGCCGGCCCTCACCTGGCTGCTGGCGTCGCCGGCCTGGCTGCTGGGCTGCCTGCTCGCCGAGCAGGTCGCGTCGGGCGCGGCGCCGCGCGGGTTCGGCGGGGTCTGGACCTGGCGGCTGGCGACCTTCGCCTACGCTGCCGTGGCGAGCGCCATCTTCTTCCATGGTCCAATCAAGGTTGGATATCCGCTGCTGCTGGCGCCGTTCCAGTTGGTCGCGTTCCGCTGGGTCTGGGCGGAGATCCAGCACTTCGAGCGCCATCCGACTTCCCGGATCCTGGAGTGGTGCGGCCAGTGGAGTTATTCGCTCTACCTGGTCCACAACATCGCAATTGCGATGACGCCGCTCGACCCCGCTCACCTGCTGTGGAGTTGGGCGGCGCGTCTCGGATCGGTCTTTGCCGGCGCGCTCGTCTTCTACGCCGTGATCGAGGCGCCGGCGCACTGGACCGCCCGCGCCGCCGCGCGCTGGCTTACGCATCGCCTGCCGCCGCGCGGGGCCAGCAGCCCGGAGTTGGCGGCGCCGTGAGGCCGCGCGCGAGATTGACGGCGCGGCGCAAAGGCGGTGCAGTGCGCGCCGTGCAGGGCGAGCGGCGGCCGCGATGATCTACGACATTCTCGCCTGCCTCGCCTCCCTGGCCCTGCTGCTGCAGATCATCCGGTTGCGACCGCCGTCGCTCGGCCTGCCGCTGGCCTATCTCGCCTCGCTGCTGCTGATCCACGTGCCGGGCGCGTTCGCTCACCTGGTGGGCGAGGACCGGCTGGAAGGCGGCGACTACGTCGAGATCGGCATCCGCTACACGGCCATCGCCGCATTCTGCTTCGTCGGCGGGGTCTGGGTGGCGCGTCGCGGCTTGCCGCCGCCCCGGCCGCCTGAGCCGGCGAACCGGCGCGGGTTCGCCCTCTTCTGCCTGTTCGGCGGCTGGGGCTTCGTCTACGGCCTCGACGCGCTCGCCCGCGATCCCGAGCCTCGGCGCGGCGATCAACAGCGGCGGCGCGGTCTGGATGCTGGGCGCGCTGCTCGGCCTGCGGGCGGCCGTGCAATCCGGCAACCTACAGCGCATCCTGATCTGGTGCGGCGCGCTGATGGTCTATCCGACCATCATGCTCGTCGCCGGCGGCTTCATCAGCTACGGCGCGGCGGCGGCGATGATCGTGGTCTCGGTGCTGGCGATCCTGGCGCGCAGCTATTGGCGCGCGGTGGCCGGGATCGTGGTCGCCTCCCTCGTCGGCCTGACCTTGTTCGTGAACTACTTCGAGCACCGCGAAGACATCCGCGAGAGCGTCTGGGGCGGCGCCTCGATGGAGAACCGCCTCGGCAGCGTCGGCGAGATCGCCACCAACTTCCACCTGATCGACCTGGACAGCGACAAGGACCTGATCGCGCTCGATCAGCGGCTGAACCAGAACCTGTTCGTCGGCCTGGCCGCCACCCGCATCAACGACGGCGAGGTGGCTTACCTGAATGGACAGTCGGTGATCGACGGGGTGCTGGCGCTGGTGCCGCGCGCCTTCTGGGCCGACAAACCGATCACCGGCGGCAGCGGCAAGATCGTCGCCGACATGACCGGGCTGCAGCTCAACGAGGACACCTCGTGGGGCGTCGGCAATGTGATGGAGTTCTACATCAACTTCGGCCTGCCCGGCCTCGTGATCGGTTTCCTCGCCCTGGGTTGGCTGGTCGGCTTCCTCGACCTGAGAGCGGCGACCGCCGAGCAGCGCGGCGAGTTCAAGTCGGTGTTCATCTACTTCCTGCCAGCGGTGGCGGTGATCCAGCCTGGCGCCTCGATCGTCGAGATCAGCGGCAGCGCGGGCGCGGCGGTGCTGGTCTCGTATGTGTGGAAGTGGCTTTGGACCATGCAGTCCGCCTCCCGCCAGCCAGCGACGCGCGTGGCCGCGCCGCAGCTGCCATCGCGGGTCGGGCCAGCGACGTGAGCGCCAGCCGCGAGGTCGCGCGGTGAAGGTGCTGATCACCGCCACCAGCCTGCGCGCCGCCTACGGCGGGCCGGCTTTCTCGGTCTCGCAACTCGCAACGGCGCTCGGCGCCCGCGGCCTGGAGATCGGCGTCTGGGCCGCGGACGGCTCGGCGCCAGCGGCCGAGCTGTTGCCATGCGGGGCTCAGGTGCGACGAATGGAAGGCCCGCTCAGAGACGCCGTCGCCGCCTTCGGACCCGCCGCGATCCACGACAACGGCCTTTGGCTGCCGCACAACCACCGCGTCGCCGAGCTGGCGCGGGAGACCGGCCTGCCACGGGTCGTCAGCACCCGAGGCATGCTCGAGCCCTGGGCGATCCGCCACAAGGGATTGAAGAAGAAGGTCGCCTGGGGGCTCTATCAGCGGCGCGATCTGGCGCGCGCGTCGGCGCTGCACACGACGGCCGACGCCGAAGCGGCCAACTTGCAGGCATTGCGACTGGGTCCGCCGGTCATCACCATCGCGAACGGCGTCGACCTGCCGCCCGCCGCGCCGCCGGGGTCGCGGCCGCAGGGCGGCGCGAGAACCGCCCTCTTCCTCGGCCGGCTCTATCCGGTGAAGGGGCTGCCGATGCTGGTCGAAGCCTGGGCCAGGGCGCGGCCACGAGACTGGCGGCTGGTCATCGCCGGGCCGGACGAGGCGGGGCACCGCGCCGTGGTGGAAGCCGTGGTGGCGGCCGCCGGCCTCGGCGAGGCGGTCAGCTTCACCGGGCCCGTCGCAGGCGAAGCGAAGACGGCGCTGTTGCGCGGCGCCGACGTCCTGGTGCTGCCCAGCCATTCGGAGAGCTTCGGAATGGTCGTCGCCGAGGCGTTGGCGCACGGGACGCCGGTGCTGACGACCACCGCGGTTCCGTGGCCGGCGCTCGAGGCGCGCCAGTGCGGCTGGCGCGCGGCGCCGACGGCGGACGCCCTCGCCGAGGCGCTTGCGCGAGGTCATTCCGCTGCGAACCGGCGACCCTGCAGGCGATGGGCGCCAGGGGCCGCGCCTACGTTTCCGAGGCGCTCGGCTGGGACCGGCGTCGCGGCCGCGTTCGGCGCGCTCTACGAGCGGCTGGTCCGGGGCCTGGCGGCGGCGGCGTGAGCGCGTGCGTGATCATTCTCGGCCTCAACGCCTTCCACGGCGACTCCGCGGCCTGCCTCGTGCGCGACGGCGTGCTCGTCGCCGCCGCCGAGGAGGAGCGGTTCCGCCGCATCAAGCACTGGGCCGGCTTTCCCATCCGAGGCGATCGCCTACTGCCTGGCCGAGGCCGGCGTCACGCTCGGCGACGTCGACCACGTCGCCGTCAACCAGGACAGCCAGGCCAACCAGCTGAAGAAGGTCGCCTACGTGCTGACGGCAGCGGCCCGACCTCGGCCTGGTGCTCGGACGCCTGCGCAACCGCCAGGCCCGCGCCGTCGATCCCCGATCTGCTGGCCAGGGCGTTCCCGGGCAGCGCCGTTCGCGGCCGGTTCCACGCGGTCGAGCACCACCTGGCGCACCTGTCGTCGGCCTTCCACGTCTCGCCGTTCGAGGAGGCGGTCGTGGTCTCGGTCGACGGGTTCGGCGACTTCGCCAGCACGGCCTGGGGCGTCGGCCGCGGCGACGACGCTCGCGGTGGAGGGCCGCATCCACTTCCCGCACTCGCTCGGCCTCTTCTACCAGGCGCTGACCCAGTACCTCGGCTTCCCGCACTACGGCGACGAGTACAAGGTGATGGGCCTCGCGCCCTACGGCGCAGCCGCGCCAGCTGGACGCAGATGCGCCAGATCGTGCGGCTGCAGCCGGACGGCGGCTTCGAGCTCGACCTCGACCTACTTCCGCCACCACCGCGAGAAGACGGCCTACACCTGGGAGTCGGCGTCGCCGCGAGTTCGCCGACCTGTTCTCCGACGGCGCTGGAGGACCTGCTGGGCCCGCGCCGACGCCCGGACGAGCCGCTGGAGGACCGCCACCGCGACATCGCCCGCTCGGTCCAGGCGATGTACGAGGAGGCGTTCTTCCACCTGATCAGCCCGCTGCAGGCGCAGGTCCGGCCTGACCGACCTGGCGCTCGCCGGCGGCTGCGCGGCCAACTCGGTCGCCAACGGCAAGGTGCGGCGGCATGACGCCGTTCCGGCGGGTCTATGTGCAGTCGGCCGCGGGCGACGCGGGCGGCGCGATCGGCGCGGCGTTCGCGGTCTGGCAGCGGCTGGGCGGGCGCGCGGACGTTCGTGATGGACCACGCCCTCTGGGGGCCGGGCTACAGCGACGACGAGCTGGGCGCGCTGCTTGCGGCGCGCGCCGACGAGCTCGCCGCGGCCGGCTGCCGGGTGCGCCGGGCCGCGGACGACGCCGCGCTCTGCCGCCGAGACCGCCGCCGCGGTCGCCGACGGCCAGGTGGTCGGCTGGTTCCAGGGCCGGATGGAGTGGGGGCCGCGGGCGCTGGGCGACCGCTCGATCGTCTGCGACCCGCGCCGCGCCGACATGAAGCAGATCCTCAACGCCAAGATCAAACGCCGCGAGAGCTTCCGGCCCGTTCGCCCCGTCGGTGCTGGACCGCGCGGTCGGCCGACTGGTTCGAGGAGGACGACGACGTCCCCTTCATGATGCAGGTCTTCCAGATCCGCGAGGAGAAGCGCGCGCTGATCCCGGCGGTGACCCACGTCGACGGCTCCGGCCGGCTGCAGACGGTGCACGCGCCGCCAACCCGCGCTACTACGCCCTGATCGAGGCCTTCGAGGCGATCACGGGCGTGCCGATGGTGCTCAACACCTCGTTCAACGAGAACGAGCCGGTGGTCTGCCGGCCGCGAGGAGGCGCTGGACTGCTTCCTGCGCACCCGGATGGACGTGCTGGTGCTGGGCGACCACATCGTCGAGCGGCTCGGCGTCCTGGCGGCCGGACCGCGCCGCGTGGCGGCCGTCGGTGCAGCCGTGACCGAGGTCGCCGCCGGTCCGGCGCAGGCGCTGGGCGCCCGCACTCGCCGACCGCCGCGCCCGCGTCGGCGTCGATCGGCCTGGGCTACGTCGGCCTGCCGCTCGCCGCCGCCGCCGCCCGCGCCGGTTTCCGCACCATCGGCTTCGACATCGATCCGCAGAAGCCGGCCCGGCTCAACGCGGGCCACTCCTACATCGACGCCGTGACGAGCGAGAGCTTGGCCCAGCTGATCGTCGCAGGCAGCGCTTCGCGGCCACCGACGACTTCTCGCGGCTGCGGCGAGTGCGACGTGCGTCGTCGATCTGCGTGCCGACGCCGCTGACCCGCCAGCGCGAGCCGGACCTCTCCTACGTCGAGGCCACCGTCGCGGACCATCGCGCTCACTCTGCGGCCCGGCCAGCTGATCGTGCTGGAGTCCACCACCTATCCCGGCACCACGCGCGAGGTGGTGAAGCCGCTGCTGGAGCGATCGGGCCTGACGTCGGGCGAGGACTTCTTCCTCGCCTTCTCGCCGGAGCGCGAGGATCCCGGGCAACGCCGAGTTCGCGACCCGCTCGATCCCCAAGGTGGTGGCCGGCGACGGGCCCGCGGCCGCCGCGCGCGGTCGAGGCCTTCTACGGCGCCGTGGTCGAGCGCGTCGTGCCGGTCTCGTCAGCCTCGACGCGGCCGAGGCGGTGAAGATCACCGAGAACATCTTCCGGGCGGTCAACATCGCCCTGGTCAACGAGCTGAAGATGGTCTTCGACCGCATGGGCATCGACATCTGGGAGGTGATCGAGGCGGCGAAGACCAAGCCGTTCGGCTACATGCCGTTCTACCCGGGGCCGGGCCTCGGCGGCCACTGCATCCCGATCGACCCGTTCTACCTGACCTGGAAGTCGCGCGAGTTCGACATGCCGACCCGCTTCATCGAGCTGGCCGGCGAGATCAACCTGGCCATGCCGCGCTACGTGGTCGCCCGGCTGGAGGAGGCGCTGGACCGCCGCCTCGGCAAGTCGCTGGGCTCGGCGCGGATCCTGATCGTCGGCCTCGCCTACAAGAAGAACGTCGCCGACGTGCGCGAAAGCCCGACGTTCCGGCTGATGGAGCTGCTGGAAGCCCGCGGCGCGAGCGTCAGCTTCCACGATCCGCACGTTGCCGCGATCCCGCCGACCCGCGAGCACGCCGCCTTCACCGGCCGGCCGCTCGACGCCGATCTCGGCCGAGACGCTGGAAGCGCACGACGCGGTGCTGATCGCCACCGACCACGATGCGGTCGACTACGCCCTGATCGCCCGCAGCGCGCGCCTCGTCGTCGACACCCGCAACGCCATGGCCGGCGCGGGATCGCGACGCCAAACATCGTCAAGGCCTGAGGGCGCGCTAGCCGCGCCGGCGCCGGTGGCGCTGCGGGCGTCCGCGTCGGGCCGCCACGCCGCGATCGCGCCGCAGGCGAAGGCGAACAGCACCGCGATGGTCTCGGTCCGCAGCGGATAGTCGACCGTCGAGTGCGCCAGCAGCAGCGCGACCAGCAGGGTGCAGGCGGCGGCCAGGCTGCTGCCGCCCGCCGCGATCCGCCGCCGCCAGATCAGCAGGCGCGCCAGGCGAACCAGCCGGCGAACAGCGGCGAACAGCGCCGCGCCCGCCAGACCGGTCTCCAGCCAGAGTTCCAGATAGTCGTTGTGGGCGTGGTTGAAGTAGATCGGGCTCACCTGGGTCAGCGGCTCGACGCCGCCATAGACCGCGCTCGAACGAGCCGACGCCCGAGCCCAGCGGCAGGTAGCTCTGGGCCGCGCTGCAGCACGATCGGCCAGCCCTCGAAGCGCGGCTCGCCGCCGCCGGCCGAAGCGCTGCAGTGATCGGCTCGAGCCCGAAGATCAGCACGCGCGCCGATCGCCAGCACGACGCCCACGGCGAGCCCGGCCGCCGCTCGCCAGTGCCGGCGCACCGCCTCGCCGCGCAGCGATCGATCGCCGCCGCGCCGGCCAGGGCGACGAGCGCCAGCGCGATCCCGGCCCGCGAGCGCGTCGCCGCGACGCCGACGATGGCGATGAAGACGTAGAGGATCGCCGCCAGCGCCGGGAACAGCCTCGGGCTGTCGAAGCGCCCATCGAAGCGGGCGGCGAACATGGCGGCGATCGGCAGCAGGCAGAGCAGGAACGCGGCCTGGTGGTTGCGGTTGGAGAAGAAGCCGACCGGCGAGTCCGCATTGGTGACGTGGTAGAAGTAGAGCGCGCTGTCCGGACCGCCCAGCATCTGCAGTCCGCCCAGGCAGAGGCTCGCCACCGCCAGCGCCAGCCAGAGCGCCGCCATCACCCGCCGCTGGCCGTCGGTGAGCATCAGCGCGCCCAGGAACATGGCCGCAGGCGGGGCCAGGGCCAGCACCGCGCGCCAGGTCTGCTGCGGCGCCAGGCTGAAGGGCTGGGCGGCGTTGCCAAGGCTGGCGGCGCCGAGCGCCTGCGCCAGCACTTCGCGGCCCGGGAGCTGCGCGCCAGATCTGGAACGGCAGCGGCGCGATCTGCAGCAGAGGGACCAGCACGATCGCGGCGAGCAGCGCCAGCGGGAACGTGACGCCCTGCGGCGCCGCGCTCGGCGAGCAAGAGATAGACCGAGATGAACAGCAGCGGCAGGCTGGCCAGCTCGACCGCCATCAGGCTGAGGGCGTTGGTCTGGCTCGCGCCGCCGAACACCGCCGAGACCAGCAGCAGCAGCAGGGCGCCGGCGTAGACCGCGCTCTGGGCCTGACGCGCCGGGGCCCAGGCGCTCCGGAACTGGTCGAGCGCGCGCCGCCAGCGCTAGGACGAAGCCGCGTCCCGACGCTCGCGAACGGCTCGACCGAAACCAATCGCGACTCCTGGCTTTGCGCCCAGTACAAGCGCTGCATACCGCGCCATCGCGCCTCGACCCAACGCCGCAGGGCGGCTTGAGTCGCGGGAACCGCGCTGTTTGACCTTGACCTTGCTGTACGCGTTATCTGACAGAGTTCCGCCGAGGTAGGCCTCTTGACCCACGTGATGTCGGCACGACCCGCTATCGAGCTACGGCCGACACGCCGGCTCCGCGCGCACCTATGCGGTCGGCGACGTGCACGGCCGGCTCGACCTGTTGCTCCGCGCGGTCCGACGCCATCTCCGAGCATGTCGGCGACGGGCCGTTCCGGGTGGTCTTCCTGGGCGACTACGTCGATCGCGGCCCCGACAGCCGCGGGGTCATCGAGTTCCTGATGGCGCTGCAGCGCCGCTGGCCGGTGGTGTGCCTGAAGGGCAATCACGAGGAACTGATGATCCAGGCCATCGCCGATCCCGGCCAGCCGGCGGCTGGAGCGCTGGCTGGAATACGGCGGCGACGAGACCCTGAGGTCCTACGGCCTGGGCAAGGACGACGACCTCGCCGCCGGGGTGCCGCACGAGCATCTGCGCTGGATGGCGGGCCTGCCGCGGACCACCGGCGATCGGCACCGCATCTATGTGCATGCCGGCCTGATGCCGGGCACGCCGACGCACCGGCAGAAGGACGAGACCTTCCTCTGGATCCGCGAGCGCTTCCTGCAGGGTCGTCCAGGCGACTTCGAGGCCCACGTGGTGCACGGCCACACGCCGCGTCTGGGAAGGCAAGCCCGACGCGGCCGAGCCGGAACTGCTGGAGCACCGGACCAACATCGATACCGGGGCGTTCGCCACCGGCGTGCTGACCGTGGCGGTGTTCGACGCCGATGCGCCCGGCGGCCCGATCGAAGTTGCTGAAGGTGCGGGGCGAGCGGACGGCTGCGCTTCGTGCCCGATCCGCCCGAGCCGGCCGCCACCGCGACGCCGGAAGCGCCGCGACGCCGCCGCGGCCTCGCCGGGTGGCTCGCCCGCCGGGCCGGCGGTGACACGCGTCCGCTAGCCGTCCCTCGGCTCGTCGCCGCCTGCGTTGTCCTCACGGCGGCTGCGGCGACATGCGCGCCGATGTCGCCGTCTTCCGGAGTCGACGGCGACAGGGCCGCCGACGCGCACGCGCCGGCGTCGCAGGATATCGGACCTCGGCGGCGACCTGGGACCGCTCGCTGGCGGGGTTGCGCGCGCGGATCAGCGGGTGGCCGACGTCGCCTATCCGGATCGTCGACCGCCAACGCGACCTCTGCTCGGACCAGGCGCCGCAGAGCGGCCTGGTGCTGCAGAATGCGCTGGAGTACGCGCCCGCGCCTGCGCGCGCGCGGCCGAGGCCACGTTCCATCTCGACGACCGGCCGGCGGTCGAGGCGGTCGCCGCCGGCAGTCCGGCCGCCCTGGCGGGCGTGCGGCCGGACGACATCCTGCTCGCCGATCGCCGGCGAAGCCTCTGGCGCTCGCCCGCCGCCGCCCGACCGACTGGACCGGACCGACGCCCGGCCGGCGACCTATGCGCCGATCGAGGCGGCCCAGGCGAGCGGATCGCCGAGGCGATGCGGCGCGGGCCCGCGTCGATCACCGTGCAACGCGGACAGCAGATCGGCTGCGCCTCGAGATCGCCGGCCAGACCGGCTGCGCCTACGACGCGCAGGTGCTGCCGGGGCCGGGCCTCAGCGCCTCGGCGGACGGCCGGCACGTCTTCATTTCGGCGGCGCTGGTCAGCCTTCGCCCGGTCCGACGACATGCTGGCGCTGGTGCTGGGCCACGAGTTCGCGCACGACGTGCTGCACCACCACCGCCGGCTCGACGAGGTCGGCCTGGCTCGTCGAACGCTCGGCGACCTGGGCTCCACCCCGACGAGCCTCAGGCTGGCGGAGAAGGAGGCGGACTACGTCGGGCTCTATCTGACCGCCCGGGCCGGCTACGACATCTCGCTGGCGCCGGAGTTCTGGCGGCGATTCCCGCGCGATCGACGGCGATCTTGGCTGGTCGCATCCCGGCGGCGCCAGAACGTGCGGCGAGCCTGGCCGGCGACGCGCGACGAGATCCTGGCCAAGCGGAAGTCAGGACAGCCGCTGCTCCCGAACGCGCGCGCAGGTAAGCGGCTGCGGACACGAAGACCGCCCGGCGAGCCTGACGCTATCGATCCGCAGTTGGTAGTCGTTACGGGCTGGCCGGCGCGCCTTGCGGGGGCATTCTGGTGGCCGCCCTCGGTGAAGCCCCAGATCAGCAGTCCGCCGAGCAGGGCCGCGCTCAGGATGATGAACGCGCTGGCCCGGGCCCCGTCGAGGCCGTTGGCGGTGTCGCTCTGCGAGCCGATCCGGTCGCCGAGGTTGACCACCGCGCTGTCGGTGGCGGCGGCTTGGCCGGCGATCAGCATGGCGCCGATAGCCGTCGCGATCAGATACTTCCGCATCACTACCACCCTTGGTGAAGGCCGAACGCGTCTCGGATACTCTGGATATCTAAAGGAATCATACCCCACAAGCAAGGCGCGGAGGCCGCGATTTACCGTGTTTGCGCGGCGGTCGGCGGCGCCTGCCGCGATCGGCGCGACCGTGAGGTCATCGTACCAGACCTCGATATCCGCGCGCATATCGCCAGGCTCCGCCGAGAGCAGCCAGCCACTGCGCGGGACAACGGCCCGGCGGGCACATTCAGATCCGCGGCAAACGTACTCCACTGCGCCCTCTGGTCTCGGCGTCAGGACGCCGGCCAGCGCCTCGGCCGGTGGTGGCGCAGGCGATCCCCCACGCCAGCGGCTTGGGACCGGCGTCGCCCTCGCTCAGGGCCCGGCCGCTCAGGCGGTAGGCGCCCGGCGGCAGCACCAGCATCTGCCGCACCGGTCCTCGGCGGCGAAACGCCATCGTATTCGACCTGCAGCGCCTGGCCGCGCCCCTGGCCGGCGCGTCGGCGACGTCGACGCTCCAGCCGACGCCTTGTCGAAGGTCCAGTCGAACGGCGTCTGCCCCGGCGCGCGCTCGAAATCGCCGTCGTAGACGTAGCCGCGTCTGCGCCGCGCCGCGGGTCAGGCTGCGCCAGTCCGAGGCCGCCTCGTCGAACCTCTGGTCGCCGACCAGCGGCGCAGATAGACCGCCAGCTCGTCGTCCGTCGGCGGCGTCGGGCCGGCCGCCAGCCGGGTCAGCAGGCGCATAGGCGACGTCGGTCGCCGGCGGCTTGGCGGCGTAGCTGAGGTAGACCAGGAACCGCGCGCGCCATGGCCGGAGCCTGCGCCAGGTGGCGCGCCAGCGGCTCGAGCGATCCGCGGGTCGCGCGCCGCCGCCGTCATCGCGGCCAGCAGCGCTGTCGGGGACGTCGTTCTCGCGGCGCAGCAGCGCGTCGGCATGGTCTCAGCGCCGCCTTCGAAGTCGCCCGCCAGCAGCAGCCGTCGGAACAGCCAGATCTGGGTGACCACGTCGCGCCAGCCCAGCCGGCCGGCGACGGCCATCGCCTTGTCCGCCTGCGGCTGGCGGCCCGAGCCGTCCATCGGGAAACCGTAGGGTGGTCAGCGCCTGGGCGTTCAGCGGCGCGAACAGCAGCGCCCGGCCGGCGAGGCGCGCCGCCCCGTCGGGGTCGCGGCCGGTCAGCCGCTGACGCGCCAGGGCGGCGACGCGCGTCGGCGGAATCGCCGCGCCACAGCACCGCCAGCTCCGGATCCGACGTGCAGGTAGTCATCCGAGACGCCCTGGGTGACGAACTGGCCGCCCAGCCAGACCATCGCGATGGTCAGCACGAAGCCGACGAAGCTGGGCAGCGCGCGCGCGGCGGCGCCGCAGGCGCCTGTCCGGCGGCGGATGGCGGGCGAGGTCAACGGATCTAGGCCGCCGGCGGCGGCTTCCGGGCGCGATCGGTCAGCACGGCGGGCTGGTTCGCCGGAGCCGGCTGCTTCCTGGCGGCCGTACTGGTAGTCGTACTCGTAGGCGTAGTTGTAGCCGTAGCCGTACGACGGTCTTGCGGGTGTCGAACTTGGTCAGCACCGCGCCGAAGATGCGCGCGTTGCCGAGCCGCAGCCGCTTGATCGCCGCCCTGGCCTGGGCGCGGCTGGTGCGGCCGGCCTCGATCGTCAGCACCGCGCCGGTGGCCACCGAAGCGATCAGCGGCGCATCGGCCAGGCCCATCACCGGCGGCCCGTCGAGGATGACGATGTCGAAGTGCTCGGCGGCTTCCTTGACGAACGCCACCAGCCGCGGCCCGATCAGCAGCTCGGCCGGGCTGGGCGGCAGCGGCCCGCTGGGGATCAGGAACAGGTTCGGCCAGTCGGTCGGCTGCACCGCGCCCTGCAGGCGGACCGCGCCGGTGAGCAGGCTCGACGCGCCGACCCGATTGTCGGCGCCGAAGGTCTTGTGCTGGCTGGGATTGCGCAGGTCGAGGTCGACCAGCAGCACGCGCATCCCGACCCGCGCGAAGCCCTGGCGCCAGGGCGAGCGAGGTGGTCGACTTGCCCTCCTCCGGCCGCGCGCTGGTGAGCGCCAGCACCCTCGGCGCGCCGTCGTTGGTCGAGAACGCCAGATTGCTGCGGATCGAGTGGTAGGCCTCCGAGAACGGCGAGCGCAGGTCGGTCAGCGCCTCCAGCGGTTGCAGGCCCTTCTCCAGCAGCGGCACGCTGCCCAGCACCGGCAGGCCCAGCTTGGTCTCGACGTCGATCGGCTTGCGGATCGCCTGGTCCAGGGTCTCGAGCAGGAAGGCCAGCATCACCCCCAGCCCAAGGCCGGTCATGCCCGCCAGCGCCAGGTTGCGCATCGGCTGCGGCTTGGAGGGGCCGCCCGGGCGCGCGGGCGCGGTCGACGATCGAGATGTTGTTGGTGGTGATGCCGCCGGCGATGCCGATTTCCTTGTAGCGCTGCAGCAGCCCGTCATAGAGCGTCCGGGTCGTGTCCACCTCGCGCTGCAGGATGTTGTACTGGATCTCGCGGTTGCGCTCGTCGAGCACCGACGTCTTCAGCTGGCCGACCTGGCCCTGCAGCGCCGCCACCTGCTGGGCGGCGGCGTCGGCCTGGGTCTTCAGCGAGCGGCGGATGGTGTCGGCCGCCACCGTCAGCTGCTTGTCGATGTCGTCGATCTGCGCCTTCAGCTGCAGCATGTCCGGGTAGTCCGGCTTATAGATCTTGAGCTGATCGTTGTACTGCGCCTGCAGCTTGGCCTGGTCCTGACGCAGCTGCTGCACGGTCGGGTCGGAGAGGATGTCGGGCGCGGAAAGGCCTGGCGCGGCCTGGGTGGCGCGCCAGCGCTGCTCGGCCATCACCAGGTTGGCCTTGGCGGTGGTCAGCGCCGGCGTCGATGCCGCCGAGGTTGGTCGCGTCGAGCGATTGCGGCGGCGGCGCATCCT
Organism: uncultured Pseudomonadota bacterium; assembly: GCA_963835495.1. GTDB lineage: Bacteria > Pseudomonadota > Alphaproteobacteria > Caulobacterales > Caulobacteraceae > Acaudatibacter. The sequence continues at coordinate 47,115 of CAWIFQ010000001.1, forward strand.
TGCCGCCGCCCGGCTGGCTGATCTGGATGATCTGCTGCTGGGTCGCGTAGGCGACGAGCTGGCGCTCGGAGTCCTCCAGCTTCGCCTTCAGCTCGGCCAGCCGCTGCTCGAGGAAGCTGCGGGCGTAGGCGGAGGCTTCGAAGCGCCGCTCGAGGTTGGAGGCGATGAAGTTGTCGGCGAAGGCGTTGGCGATGCGCGCCGACAGGGCCGGATTGGGACTGTCGAAGGTGAGGCGGACCAGGCGGGAGTCGCGGACCGGATAGACGCCGAGCCCGCCTTCCAGCATGCCGGCGACCCAGGACCCATCGCCGCCCCGCGCCTTTCGCGGATGTTTGATCCCGATCGCCTGCAGGAACGTGGGGTCATTCGCCAGGTTCTCGGACTGGGCGACCCGCGCGGCGAGCGACCAGCTCTTCAGCAGCCCGTACTGGGTCTGGAAGAACTCCTGGTCCCGCGCCAGCTTGTCCATCGGCGCGACGTCGCCCATGCCGACCACGTTGCTCGTTTCGCGATCGATCTCGAGCGTCGTACTGGCGGTGTAGACCTTCGGCGTCATCAGCGTGACGGCGACGCCGATCGCCAGCGTCACCGCCACGACCGCCAGGATCAGCCACTTGTGCTTGTAGACGATGCGCCAGTACTCGAGCAGGCGCAGCCCCTGCCCGCCCTCGCCCGGGTCGGCGAGTTGGACGTCTTCCCAGGCGGTAACGACGTTTTCGTGCGAGCGGACGACCGCGCGCCTGGCCGTCTCTGCCGGCGCCCAAAGGCTGGAGCCGCCACCGCCGTCGCGTTCGCCGACCATTCGTGGGCTATCCCTCAGTTCCGCGCCGACAGCACTAGCGCAGGTAGGCGAACATGGTGAAGATCGGCAGGTTCTTCATCACGTTCGACCAGAGCGACTTTGTGGCGGAACTGTCCACAACCACCACATCGTTGCCCTGGATGATCGGATCGCCGGCGCGGCCGTCGCGGATCGCCTGAAAGTCGCAGACCGCCGCTGCCCGCGTCCCGGCCTCGCTCTGGCGGATGATCGCCACCTTGTGCAGGTTGGCGATGTCGGACGGTCCGCCCGCCATCGCGATCGCCTGCATCAGCGTCGTTCGGCCCTTCATCTGGAAGACGCCGGGGGATTTCACCTCGCCCTCGACCGTGACCTTCTGGCTGGCGGACTCGGCCACCGAGACCGAGACCTGCGGCGATTGCAGGTACTTCTCGCCGAGTCGCTGGGCGAGTTCGTCCTGCAACTGCACGGTGGTCTTGCCCGCGGCGGTCACCCGGCCGATCAGCGGCAGCTGGATCTGGCCGTTGGCGTCGACCTCCTCCTCGTCGAACGAGAGGTCCTTCACCTCGAACACCCGGATCCGCAGCTTGTCCTGCGGTCCTATGACGTAGTCACCCTGAACGCCCGAGGTCGACAGCTCAGCCTGCGGCAGGCCGGCCAGCGTCGTCTTCGGCTCGGAGACCGCCGCGCCGTTGAGCAGCGGCGCCGACAACAGCAGGCAGGCGGCGAACGCGAGCACCGATTTGATCCGTATGCTGAAGCTTGGCGGGACCTTGGAACGGTGTCGACGCATCAGCACCACCTCACTTCGCGACCCGCAAAACGTCCGGTCCGGCCGCCGTTCAGGCGGCGGCATGGCCACCTCGGCCAAGATATCCCCAGGTCGAACTCAAAGTCGCGCCCAAATTGCCGGCGCGCTTGCGGCTCAGGCGCGAGAGAGCGCCGGCGGCGAGGCCCCGCTCGCCAGCGCTTCGACGAACCGGCCCTGCTCGAGCCGCAGCACCCTGCGGCATGGCGCGAGGCTCTCCGGCCGGTGGGCGATCAGCACGATCGTCGGCCTTGGATCCAGATCGCAGATGCGCCCGATCAGGGCCCGCTCCGCAGCGACGTCGATCGCGCTGGTGGCCTCGTCGAGCAGCAGCAGCCGCGGCCGGCGCAGCACCGCGCGGGCCAGCGCGATCCGTTGCCGTTCGCCGCCGGAGACCAGCGCGCCGCGCTCGCCGACGACGCCGTCGAGCCCCCGGTCCATCCGCCGGACCACGCCAGCGGCGTCGGCGAGCTCGAGCGCGGCCCACATCTCGGCCTCGCTCGCCGCGGGGTTCGCCCAGGCCAGGTTGCGCCGCACGCTGTCGTGAAACAGGAACGGATCCTGCGAGACGTAGCTGACGCCGTCGCGCCACGCCGCCAGGGTCTCGCCTTCAAGCGGCTTGCCCCCCACGGTGATCCGGCCCGTCTGCGGCGGGAAGAGCCCCACCAGCAGGTCGGCGAAGGTGGTCTTGCCGGCGCCCGAGGGGCCGCAGACGCCGACGAAATCTCCGGGCGGCAGTGTGAAGTCCAGTCGGTCCACCCCGCCGGCGGCCGCGCCCGCGTCGGAATCGCCGTCGTGATCAAACGACACCGCCTCGAACACCACCGGCCCCTCCGGGAACGACGCAGCGGCGATCTGGCGTGGCTCGCCGACCGACGCCAGTTCGGCCCGGAGCTCGACCACCTTGTCGTAGGCGGGCAGGGCCAGCGCGACCTGCTGCAGCCCCTGCTGGAGCTGACCCACCGGTCCGCCCATCCGCGAGATGATCAGCAGCAGGGTGATCAGCACCGTGGTCGGCACGTGCAACCAGCCGAAACCGATCAGCAGCACCGCCGCGGCGACCGCCGACGAGAGCAGATTGAGCCCCAGGCGGGCGTAGCTGCGCTGGCGAACCGAGTCGACCTGACGCGCGGCCAGGTCCTCCAGGGTCGCGCGGAACTCGCGGGTGAAGGCGCCCTGCAGATTCTGACTGATCGCCAGCTTCAGCCCGCCGAGAAACTGGGTCGCGGAGTCGAGCAGCGACAGGTTCGCGCCGGTGACGAACCGCCCGAGCCGCTGCGCGCGGCGCACCATCGGTTCCAGCGCCAAGGCCACCAGAGCCAGCAGCACGAAGGCGATCGCCGCCAGCGCCGGCGCCAGCAGCAGGGCCACGACGCACTGCGTGGCCAGCATCACCACCGATAGCGCCGCCTGCAGCAGGAAGTTGGCGCCCGCGCCCACCCGCTGGATGTCGCCGCTCATCAGGTGGGTGATGCGGGCGTGACGCAGCCGCGCCAGCCGGTCCCAACGGGCGGCGCCCAGCAGTTCGGCGACGCTGGCGCGCTGCGATTCCAGGAATCCGATCTGCAGCTCGGCCAGCCTGACGTCGCGCCAGGTCACCACCACCGCGCGCACCAGCATCAACGCGGCGAAGATCGCCAGCAGCAGCGCCAGCCGCCCGAACGGCGTCTGCGCGCCAACGGCCCGGAACAGCTCGTCCGCGAGCCGGCGCAGGACGCCGCCGCCCCGGCCTGGGTCGGCCACCACGATCCCGAGGATCGGAATCAGCAGCACCAGGCCAAGGCTTTCGAACACCGCGCCGGCAGCCATCAGCGCGCCGGCCACGAAAGCGCCGGCGACCGGCATAGCGCGCGAAGTCGGCGAGAAAGACGCGCAGCGACGACCAGAACCCCGGCGGATGCGGCGCGTCGGCGCTGGGAGGTGCAGGGTGCAAGGCGGATGCCAGCTTCAGGCGGCGGCCGCGAGACGCCGGCGCTTTTGCAGACGCAACACCCAGAACGGCAGGCGCAGCACCGGGTAGAGGAAGTGGAGCGCCGGCGGCAGAGGGTAGTCCAGCTTGTCCTCCAGGTTGTCGATCAGCAGCGCACACTGCGCCAGGAAGAAGCGGACGCCGCGGCCGCGGGCGAACTGCGGCGCCAGCAGGCGGAACGGTCCGAACGGGCGCCGCACGAGCTCGGTCTCGCCGTCCGGCCCGACCATGGCGTCGAGCGCGGCCCGCACCAGCCGGCGCAGCTTGCGGCCAGCGAGGCGGCCCTCCAGCGCAGCGGGGATGCGATAGCCCAGCAACCGGCGGCAGAGCAGCAGCGCCTGGCCGGCGCAGCTCTCGACGCCCAGCGCCTCGGCGCAGGCGTAGAAGCTGGTCACCTGGTCATCGCTCTTGCCGGTCAGCCAGGCGTTGAGGTCCGCCAGCCACTTCAGTCGGAACCAGCAGTGGGTGGCGCCATGGGTCGCCAGGTAGGCGAACAATTGCGGGTCGGCCAGCGTCGCCAGCCGGCCGTTCAGCACCGTCACCTGCTGCGACGGCGAGGCGGCGTTCACCGAGCGCAGCAGCATCGGGTTGTCGATCAGCCGCCAGTGCAGCTCGACATTCAGCCGTCGCCCGGGATGGTAGAGTTCGACGTCTTTGTGCAGGCGAAACACCAGCCGCCGCTGCGCCGCCGTCAACGGGCCTTTCGGCTGGATCGGCGTATAGCCTTCGCGCGCCAGAACGCCGAACGCGCGCTCGGCGTCGGCCGGCGCAACCAGAACGTCGATGTCGCGGCAGTGCTTCAGCGCCAGGGCGCCGTAGGCGAGCTGGGCCATGGCCGCGCCTTTTATGAACAGCGCCGGGGCCGCCTCGGCTTCGAGCAGCGCCTGCAGTCGCAGCGCCTCGGCGGCCAGCGCCAACGCCCGCGCGGCCACCCCCTGAGCGGCCCGGGTCAGTTGAGCCTCGACCTCGGGCGGCGGCGCAACGCCCGCGGTCCTGAGCGCGGCATGGGCCAGGCCCGGCACGCGCTGTCGCGTCACCACTCGCAGAAAACGGTCCCAGTCGACCCCATCCGCCGCCGCCCGCACCGCAGCGCTCCGGGCTGGCGAAGGGGGCCAGGCGCAGCAGGCGCACGCCAGGGCGAACGCCGGCGGCAGATCGTTCCAGACCGGAGGCTGATCTTCGCGTTCGGACACGTCGAAAGCATTAGGCGCCCCAGCCCGGCTTTGGGAGTCCCTAGCCGTTGTCGACCCGCGTCGCGGTCGCGAGCGCGGTGCGCTATGGTGCAAGCGCCTCGTCGCCGACCTGGACATCCATGGTGCCATCGCAAGTCGCCGCGCTCGCCCTTCTGATCGCCGGCTGTTACGCCGCCTTCGGCGTGCTCGGGCGACTGTTTCCGTGCAATCCCGGCCGACCGGTGTTCCTCTCCAAGTCGATCGGCCTCGATCTCGGCTACTGCCTGTTTGGCCTGCTCTACGCCGGCGCGGGGCCCCTCGCGGCGGCGGCGTTGGACGCAACGCCGGTCGGGCCATACCTCCAGCATCTGACCGGCGCGCAGCTGCGGCAGGCGCCGACGCTGGCCCAGCTGGCGATCCTGCTGGTCGCCACCGACTTCGCGCAGTACTGGCTGCACCGGGCGTTCCACGGTCGCCAGCTCTGGCCGTTCCACGCGATCCACCACAGTGCGGCCGACGTGAACTGGACCACCACCTTCCGCACCCACCCCGTCAACTATCTGGCGGTCAACGCGGCGCTGGGCGTGCTGGCGAAGGCGCTGGGGTTCTCGGAGCTGGCCCTGCTGCTCGCCGCCCCGGTCTTCTTCTTCTCCGGGGCCGTCACGCACGCCAACCTGAACTGGACCTTCGGGCCGCTGCGCTATGCGATCGCCAGTCCGGTGTTCCACCGCTGGCACCACAGCGTCGACGCCACGTGCCAGGCCAGGAACTTCGCGCCGATGTTCCCGCTGTGGGACCTGATGTTCGGAACCTTCCACATGCCGCGCGACCAGCGTCCGGAGACGTTCGGGGCCGATGGCGTGCCCGACGGCCTGCTTGGGCAGTTGGCGCATCCGTTCCTGCCGCGGGGCCGCGCGGCGTGAGCCGCCTCTGGCGCAAGCTGCGACGCTTCGGCCAGATTGGCGGGTCCCGTCGCGCGCTGCTGATCGAGGCGGCGGCGTGGCTCCTGGCGGCGCGCATCGCGCTGCTGGCGGTCCCGTTCCCGCAGCTCGCGCGCCGCCTCGGCGCCTTCGTGCCGCCCACCGACGAGCGGGTGGCGCGCGCGCGGCGGGATGGCTCGGCGCAGGACGCCAAGCTGGCGGAGGATATCGGCTGGGCCGTGGTCAGGGCCGCCCGCCACGTCCCGTTCAAGGCGGTTTGTCTGCCCCAGGCCATGGCCGCGCGGATCATGCTGCGACGGCGTGGCGTCGCCAGTGTGCTCCACTTCGGCGCCGCCAAGGGCCGCGAGCGGCCGATCGACGCTCACGCCTGGCTCGACGCCGCCGGCGTCGAGGTCACCGGCTATCCGGTCTCGGCGCAGTTCGCGGAGATCGCGTGCTTCGTCTGAGCGACCGCCGCAGGGATGCGTTCGAGGGTTGCATCAGGGCGAATGCTTTGAAAACCCGGCCAAAGCTGGGTTGAGCCTTGGCCCGCATCGTTCGATAACAGACCTTCGGAGGGCCGGTGATCTCGCGCCGACCGTCGAAGTAACCTTCGGGGTTCGTGGTCTTGGGGTTCAAGCGCATCGTCGCCGCTGCGATCGCCCTGGCCCTTCTGGTGGGCGGCCTCAGCGTCTTTCTGGTGGTCAATCAGGTCGGCAACCTGGGGCGGGCCAGGGCATGGGTGCAACACACCCGTTCGGTCATCGAGGCGACCCAGGAATTGATCTCCTGGCTGGAGGGGGCGGAGGACAGCGAGCGCGGCTACCTGATCACCCAGGACCCGCGCTACCTGGCGCCCTACCGCGAGGCCGAGGCCAAGCTCACGCCCGCGGAGTCCCTGCTTCAGGCCCTGGTCGCCGATAATCCGCAGCGCGCTGGGCAGGCGGCCGGCCTGATCCGTCAGGTGGAGCGCCGGCGCTCCGGTGTCCACCGCGTCATCCAGCTCGCCCAGTCGGGAGACGCGGCCGCGGCGCGGGCGCTCGTCGCCGCTGGCAACGGCGGCGAGGCCATCAGCCAGATCCGTTCGGCCGCCGGGCAAATGATCGCGGACGAGAACAAGCTCCTGGTCACCCGCACGGACAACGCCCGCGCCGCCCAGGATCTGACCCTGATCATCGGCATGGCCGTCGGGCTGCTGGCGCTGGCCACGCTGACGGCCGGCATCGTCACGCTGGCCGTGGTCAACCGGCGCCTGGTCGAGGCGGTCGGCGAGGCCAAACAGGCCGAGAGCGAACGCGAGGCGCTGGGCGCGCTGACCAGCGCCATCTTCGGCAACGTCCCCGACTATCTCCTGGTGCTGAACATCGAGGAGGACGACCGCTTCGTCATCGCCGACATCAATCCGGCGTTCGAGCGGGCGCTGCGCATCTCGGCCGAGCGGGTGCGCGGCCGCGCTCTCGGGGATCTGCTGCCGCAGGAAGTCGCCGACCGGCTGACCCGGCACTATCACCGCGTGATGGCGGCCGGCCGGCCGATCACCTCCCGCGAGGAGCTGGCCCGCCTGCCCGACGGTCCGCGGGTCTGGGAATCGATCATGGCGCCGATCCAGAACGCCGAGGGCGTGACCGACCGGCTGATCGGCTCGATCCGCGACATCACCGACCGCGTGCGCGGCGAGGAGCGGATGCGCGATGCGCAGCGCATGGAGGCGATCGGCCAGCTGACCGGCGGCGTCGCCCACGACTTCAACAACCTGCTGCAGGTGATCCGCGGCAATCTCGAACTGCTGCAGCGTTCCGTCGCCGGCGATGAGCGCGGCCAGCTGCGGCTGAAGAACGCCCTCTATGGGGCCGAGCGCGCCGCCCAGCTCACCCGACAGCTGCTGGCCTTCGCCCGCCGCCAGCCGCTCGAGCCCAAGGTGGTGAACCTCTCCCGCCTGGTCAGCGACATGGCCGACCTGCTCCGCCGCACGCTCGGCGAGGCGATCGAGGTGGAGACCGTCGTCGCCGGCGGCCTGTGGAACACGGTGGCCGACCCGGCTCAGGTGGAGAGCGCCATCCTCAACCTCGCGCTCAACGCCCGCGACGCCATGCCCGGCGGCGGACGCCTGACCGTCGAGATCACCAACGCATCGCTCGACGAGGCCTACGCCCGCAGCGCCCGCGACGTGACCCCCGGCCAGTACGTGATGCTGGCCGTCACCGACACCGGCGAGGGGATGCCCGACGACGTGCGCGCCCGCGTGTTCGAACCGTTCTTCACCACCAAGGTCGATGGCCGGGGCACGGGGCTCGGCCTCTCGATGGTCTACGGCTTCGTCAAGCAGTCGCAGGGCCATATCCAGATCTACAGCGAGGTCGGCCAGGGCACGACGGTGAAGATCTACCTGCCGCGCTCGCGCCAGGCCGAGCAGGCGGCGCAGCCGTTGCTGGAACCGACTCCGGTGTCCGACTCCAGCCGCACCATCCTGGTCGTCGAGGACGAAGGCGCCGTGCGCGAGGCGGCGCTGGCGATGATCGAGGAGCTGGGCTACCGCCGCCTCGAGGCTGCGGACGCGGAGCAGGCCCTCGCGCTGCTGGCCAACGGCGAGCAGGTCGACCTGGTCTTCACGGACGTGGTGATGCCAGGGGCGCTGCGCACCCGCGACTTCGCCCAGCGGCTGCGCGAACTACGCCCCGGCATCCCGGTGCTGTTCACCTCCGGCTACACCGACAATGCGATCATCCACCAGGGCCGGCTGGACGAAGGCGTGCACCTGATCTCCAAGCCGTACGCCAAGGCCGATCTCGCCCGCCGCATCGCCTCGCTGCTGGCCGACTCGGCCATGCCGCCCTGACCCAGCGGCCGCCCCTGATCCACTGCCGCCAGAAACAGAGCGGAGGGGGCCCCGGCTGAGGCGCCGAGGGCCCTCCGCCGCCTCACCAAACGTTGTAGTCGATATCCAGGATGTAGCCGTCCGAGGTGTCGATCAGGACGACGTCATTGTTCACCCAGACCCAAGCGCAGCCGTACGGCGGCTGAGGCAGGCCATAGCTCCAGTAGTCGCGCACCTCGTAGCGCCAGAACCAGCGCGGCAGATATTCGCCCGGCCGCCACTCATGCTGCCGATAGGCGACGGGAACGGAGACGTAGCCAATCGCCGGAATGAAGAAGAATCCGGAACGAGCCCCGACGAACAGGCGGAACGCGCTGTTGCCCCGCCACCAGTTGCGGTCCCGGCGCCATGCCGCGCCTTGGTCCCAACCGGCGTGCGCCTGACGCCACTGCTGGCCGGCCTGGACGCGCGCGGTCCCGCGCACCGCCCGGTTCCAGCCGCCGAGGGCGGGCGGCCTGGGCGGCGCATGGACGATTGGCGGGTGCTGGCCGACCTGACCGTAGGCCGGGACAGCCGGCTGTTTGACCTGCGGCGGGTGCAGACCTTGGCCGACTGGACCAGTCGATGTCCCGACCTGTCCGTGCGGTTGGTAGACGCCGCCTCTGTGCAGGCTCTGAGCCGCGGCAGATGGCGTTTGCACGGCGGCCCCGACGGCGCCCTGCCCCGCCTGGCCCGCGCCCGCAACGGCTCCGGCGCCAACCTGCCCGTGCGGTTGGTAGACGCCGCCTTTGTGCAGGCTCTGCACCGTGGGAGGCGGCGTCTGAACCGCCGCGCCGACGGCGCCGTGCCCGGCCGGCGAGCCCACGGCCGCACCGCCCGCGCCCCCGCCAGTGTGGCCGGTTCCTTGGCCGTGTTGGCCGCCCTGACCCTGAGCCTGACCCTGACCCTGACCCTGACCCTGACCATGCTGACCGTGGCCCTGTTGGCCTTCCCCGCCGGGAACGGTCTGGTTGGTCGGTTGATCGGCGGCCGCCGGCGAAGCCAGGCAAACCGCTGCGGCGGCCATTAGAAGAAGCTTGAGCTTCATGGCGATTTTCCCACGCACGCTCCCGGGCTCGGAAACGTCACGCTTGACCAGGCTAAGCTCAGCCGGGTCATGCGGCGTTGATGCTGATCAAACTCAAGGCTGTTGAATTGGTTGCAGTGGCGATGACCTAAAGGCCGGAAGCGCCGCGTCCTACAGCGCGAGCCCATCCGTCTCGGGCGGGGCGTTGGCGCCTGGCCCGAGTTGCTTCTGCATCCAGACGATATCGACCCAGCGACCGTGCTTGAAGCCGAACGAGCGGCCGACTCCGGTCTGCTCGAAGCCGAGCGAGCGGTGCAGGCCGATCGAGCCGGCGTTGCCGCTGTCGCCGATCACCGCCACCATCTGCCGAAGGCCAAGCCGCTCGCAGACGACAATGACCGCCCCACCAGCGCCTTGCCGATCCCACGGCCGAGAAAGTCCGGGTGAATGTAGATGCTGTCCTCGGCGGTATAGCGATAGGCCGCGCGCGGGCGGAACGGCGCGGCGTAGGCGAAACCGACGATCCGGCCGTCGTCCTCGGCCACGAGGTAAGGCAGGCCGCGGACCTGCACGGCGGCGATCCGCTGGGCCATACTCGGCGCCGCGGCGGGACTTCCTCGAACGTGCCAAAGCCGTGCAGGACATGGTGGCCGTAGATCGCCGCGAACGCCGCAACGTCCGCTTCGGTGGCCGAGCGGACGATCAAGCCGCCGTCTCCCGCGGCCACGGCCTCGCCCGACCGCCCAGATGGCGAAGGCGTAGTCGAGGGCGATCTCCTTCAGGAAGTCGAACCGGCCCGAGGCGCCGCCGTGACCGGCCTCCATGTTGATCTTGAGCAAGATGGGCGCGTCCGCCGTCGTGTTTTCTCGGAGCTTGGCGACCCACTTGGCCGGCTCCCAATAGGTGACGCGTGGATCGGAGAGACCGCCGGTGGCGAGGATCGGCGGATAGGGTCTGGCCGCGACGTTGTCGTAGGCGCTGTAGCCGGCGATGACGTCGTAGGCGGCCGCGTCCTTGAGCGGATTGCCCCACTCCGGCCACTCCGGCGGGGTCAGCGGCAGGCTGGCGTCGCTGATGGTGTTGAGCACGTCGACGAACGGCACCGCGCCGATGATCCCGCCCCAGAGGTCCGGCCGCATGTTGGCGACCGCGCCGACCAGCATGCCGCCCGCCGAGCCGCCATAGGCCACGATCCGCCCGGCGCGGCCGTAGCCGGCGGCGACCAGATGCTCGGCGCAGGCGATGAAGTCGCTGAAGGTATTGGACTTTTTCGGCCCGCGACCGTCGAGGAACCAGCCGTAGCCCTTCTCGGAGCCGCCGCGAACATGCGCGGTCGCCCAGATCCAGCCCCGGTCGACCAGCGACAGAGGTTGCGGTGGAGAAGTGCGGCTCCATGGGGATGCCGTAGGCGCCGTAGCCGTAGAGCAGCATCGGCGCCGAGCCGTCGAGCGGCGTTCCCCTTCATCAGCACCGTGATCGGAACCTCGACGCCGTCGGCCGCGCTCGCCGTCAGCCGGCGCGCCACGTAGCGGACGGATCGTGGCCGGAGGGGACCTCCTGCGTCTTGCGGAGCGTGCGCACGCCGGTGACGAGGTCGTAGTCGAACCATTGCCGCGGCGTCGTCGGCGACTCGTAGACGAAGCGCGCAGGGTGGTGTCGTACTCGTACCCGCCCGCCAGCGAGAGCGCGTAGGCCTCCTCCTCGAAGGCGATGGCGTGCTCGGCGCCGGTGCCCGCTCGGTGAGCAGGATCCGGTTCAACGCATTTTCGCGCACCAGCCGAACCAGTGCGCGGAGAACGCCGATGCCGGCGATCAGCCGGCCCGGCCGCGGGCACGCACTCGCGCCAGTGCGCCCGCCGGAAGGCGCATCGAGGTCATCACCTTGAAGTCCACCGCGCCGTCGGCGTTGGTGTGAACGGCAACCGGCCGTCCCATCCTCCACGTCGTAGCGCACCCCGGGCGTGCGCGGCTCGACGACGCGCGGCTCGGCGGTCGGATCGGCCGCCGGGATCAATCTGACCTCGGACGTTTCGTGATTCTGCCCCGATGGCGACGAAGCGCGTCCGAGCTGGTGCGCCCGACCGACAGGAAGAAGCCGTCGTCCGGCTCCTCGTAGACCAGCACGTCGTCGTCGCCGCCGCGCGCCGGGCGGCGGAAGACCTTGGCCGGGCGGGCGTTGTCGTCGCGCCAGATCCAGAACAGCCAGGCGCCGTCGGCGGAGAAGGTGAAGCCGCCGGCGGCGCTCTCCGCCGGCTGCGGCAACACCGCGCCGGTCGCCAGGTCCTTGACGTACAGCCGATAGACCTCAGAGCCCTGCTCATCGTCGGCGTAGGCGAAGAGGGCATGGTCGGGACTGTGGTCGGCCCCGGCACGTGGAAGTAGGCCTTGCCCTTGCCCAGCGCCTCTTCGTCCAGCAGCACCGTCTCGGGGCCGCCGCCGCGCGGGCGGCGCAGAACGCACGCGATACTGGGCGCCGGTCTCGTAGCGCCAATAGTATTCGAACGGGCCGTGCGGGCGAGGAACCGAGGCGTCATCCTCCTTGATGCGCCCCTTCATCTCGGCGAACAGCGCGCCTGCAGCGCCTCGGTGCCCGCCAGCATGGCCTTGGTGTAGGCGTTCTCCGCCTCGAGGTGCGCACCGCCTTCACCGGACGGGTCGCGCAGCACCTGCTGCCAGTTGTCGTCCTTCATCCAGGCGTAGTCGTCCACCCGCTCGCGATTGAACTGGCTGATGCGCTTGGGGTTTTTCGGCGACGGGCGGGACGGGACGGCTCATGGCCGTCCGCTTAGCCAATCTTGCTCCGCGGCCAACCTCTCCTCCACCGTGTAGCGCAGCGAAACGGGGGAGGTGTCGCGGCGCGCTGCAAGCGCGACGTGACGGAGGGGGCGCAGAGCCGCGAGCGCCCGGCGTCCGCCGGAGAAAGTGTGCGCCGCCCAGCGCCCCCTCCGTCAGCCCGCTTCGCGGTCTGCCACCTCCCCCGCGGCGCGCTACGCGCTTGCGGTGGAGGAGCTCTTCGCGCCCAGCCGCTCATCAGGTGGTCGCCGATGCGCATGGCGTTGGCGACGATGGTCAGGGTCGGATTCACCGCGGCGGAGGAGACGAAGAAACTGGAGTCGACCACATAGAGGTTATCCAGCTCGTGCGCCTTGCAGCAGGCATCGAGCACCGAACTCTTCGGGTCGTCCCGAACCGCGTCGTGCCCACCTGGTGCGCGGTTCCGTAGAGCGGCAACAGGCGAATCCAACTCGAAGTGGTGCTGCCAGATCGGGTGGGCGTGATCGACGAACCCCTCCAGCGCCTGGTGCAGCCGCTTCACCAGCCGATGGTGACCCTCGAGGTTGTTGTGGGCGTAGTCCAGCGTGATGCGGCCGTCGGGCGTCACCCGCACCCGATTGTCCGGCAGCGGAAGGTCTTCCGAGATGACGAGCATCGACAGCATGCGCGAGGCGGCGGCGTTGATCAACACATCGGGCACCAACGCCGGCGGCAGCCAGTCGGAGACCTGCCCTCGAGCGTCTGGCCGGTCATGTATTCCAGCAGCTGGATGTGGCCCATGGGGAAGTCGAAGCTGCCGTCCGGGTCCTTCCAGTAGAAGTCGTTCACCGCCAACGTCTTGGGGAACAATCCACCGGCGGTCGACGGTCAGCGAGACCATCGCGGACAGGGTGTGGAAGGCGTAGTTGCGGCCGACCTGGTCGGATCCATTGGCGAGCCCGTTCGGGTGCGCGGCGTTGGCCGAGTCCAGCAGGATCACCGCCGTGTTCACCGCGCCGGCGGCCACCACCACGATGTCGCCGCTCCAGCGCTCCTCGCCGTGCGCGGTCTCGCAAACCACCGCTGCACCGTCCGGCCCGCCGCATCGGTCTCCAGCCGCATCGCCTTGCGCCCGGTGAGCAGGGTCACGTTGGGCAGGCCGAGCAGCGGCTCGATGGCGAGGGTGCGGGCGTCGCACTTGGCCCTCACCAGGCATGGATAGCCGCCGCAGGTCTTGCACTTGATGCAGGGGGTGGTGACCGGGTGGTCGTCGTCATAGGCGACGCCAGCGGCAGGGAGAAGGGCCGCCAGCTCTGGGTCTCCAAGGTGGGTCTTCAGCCGCTCGATGCCGGGGTCGTGCTTGATCGCCGGGAAGGCGTAGGGCGGCTCGTCTCCGGCCTCGGTCGGGTCGACGCCGCGCTTGCCGTGCACCCGCCAGAGCCGTTCCGCTTCGTCATAGTAGGGCGCCATATCGGTCAGCTAGATCGGCCAGGCCGGCGAGATGCCGCCGGCGTGCTGCACCTCCTCGAAATCGCCCCGGCGCGAGCCGCATCAGCGCCGCGCCGTAGAAGGTGGTGTTGCCGCCGACCCAGTAGTGCGTGTTCGGCATGAACGGCTGGCCGCGCCTGTCGTGCCATTGCTCCTTGGTGCGATAGCGGTGCTGGATGAAGACCGTTTTCGGACTCCAGTTCTCCGCCTCGCGCGGCAGGTGCTCGCCGCGCTCGAGGATCAGGATGGACTTGCCGGTCGGCGCCAGCCGCTGCGCCAGCGTGCCCCGCCGGCGCCCGAGCCGATCACGACGATGTCGAAGTGCGGCATGGCGAATCTCCCGGTTCTCCAGATGATACTTCGCCGAGCCGGGGGCGATAATCCGCCGCACGATAGGCTCCGGCAGGCCGCGCAGCAGGGCGGCCGCGATGCGGTTGTGCCAGCCGGGGATGATCGACCACCCTGCCGCGCTCGTTGCCGCGGATGGTTGCGGCCACCACCTGCTCCGGCGACTGCCAGAGCATGCGGTTGTCCTGCGCCATGATCTTCGATGCCGGCCTGCTCGGCGAACTCGGTCCTGGTGAAGCCGGGCAGACCACGGTCACCTTCACCCCGGCTGCCCGATATTCGGCGTCGAGCGACTGGCTGAACTTGACGATCAGCCCCTTGACCCCCGGATAGAGCGAGTTGCCGGCGACGCCGGGCGAGAACGCCGCCATCGAGCCGACGTTGACGATCGCGCCCTACCCGCGCTCGACCATGCCGGGGATCACCTCGTGGGCCAGCCCGCAGGGGTTGACCACCATCGTCATCAGGAAGTCCCGCTGGCGCTCCCACGGACCGACGAAGCTCTGCGGGATGCCGAAGCCGGCGTTGTTGACCAGCACGTCGACGTGGCGGCCCTGGGCGGCGATCGCAGCGATCACCGGGACGTGCGCCTTCCAAGACCGAGAGGTCGGCGGGGATGACGAGGGCTTCGATCCCATGCGATGCTTCAGCTCGCTGCCAGGGCCTGCAGCCGGTCCGCCCGCCGCGCCACCAGCGCCACGTCGAGGCCGCGCGCGGCATAGGCGCGGGCGAACGCCTCGCCCAGCCCGGCCGAGGCGCCGGTCACCAGCGCCAGCCTGCGCGGGGCGTCAGCGGCCATCGCGCCCGCATTCGTTTAACCCTGCGGCACGGACGCCGCTTGTGTGCGGGTGAGCTTCTGGTCAAATGCGAGGCACATCGGTAGTCGGTTCATAGCGTCAGTCGGGAGATGCGATGGCCGTAGACCTGTCCATCGATCTGATCCAGGTGACTGTTCAGGTGGAGCAGCCGCTCGGCGACGGCACGCGCACCGTCGGCACCGGCTTTCTGATCTCGGACCCGACGCCGGACGGGAGGCCGCGCACCATGCTGGTCACCGCCAATCACGTGTTCCGCAAGATGCCCGGCGCGATCGCCACGATCGGCTTTCGGGTCGAGAACGCCGACGGCTCCTGGCGCTACACGCCGACCCCGCTCAAGATCCGCGACGGCGACAAGGAGCTGTGGGTCCATCATCCGGACCGCGACGTCGCCGCGATCGCGATCGACGCGCCGCCGGATTTCGCCAAGGCGGCGATCCCGCAGAGCTGGCTCGGCAGCGACGATACCTTCGCCAAGTATTCGCTCGGCCCTGGCGACGAGATGCTGGTGCTGGGCTTTCCGGAGGGACTCTCGGCCAACCCGGCCGGCTTCCCGATCCTGCGCTCGGGCCGGGTGGCGTCATGACCCGCTCAGCCCGTCGACCGCGTCGCCGACGTTCCTGCTCGATTTCCGCGTGTTCCCCGGCAACTCCGGTGGCCCGGTTTACGTCAAGAACACCGCGAACCGCGCGCCGGGCCAGGCGCGCCGGGCTTCATCGCCGGCATGCTGACCCAACAGGTGGAGCTCAACAGCCAGAACCTCTCGATCGGCATCGTCACCGACGCCCGTTTCGTGCGCGAAACGCTGGCGCTGATCGACAACCCCAACGCCGTCGCCCCGACTTTGCCCGGCGACCACGTCGCCGAGGCGCCCGGCCTGATGAGCGCGGAGGACGCGGCTTACAGCCGCTGACGCATTGGCTATCTGATCAAGCAGCCCGTCACCCCGGGCGGAGCGCGATGCGCGTAGACCCGGGACCGGACGCGCCGCCGCCTAGCTGAATTTCGTCTCGGAACCGGCCCGTCCGGCCCCGGCTCGACGCGGCTTCGCCGCTTGGCCGGGGTGACGGCTTGGCCGTTGGCGCTGGAGCCGTAGTTCAGCCCCCGTAAAGCACCGACATCGTCTCGGCGACGCACGCGGGGCGTTCCTCGCCCTCGATCTCGATCGTGCAAAGGTTCTTGATCTGCACGCCGCCGGCCTTCGGTTCGACGCCGATCAGCTTCTGGCGCAGCCGCACCCGCTTGCCGACCCGCACCATGTTGGTGAACCGCACCTTGTCGGAGCCGTAGTTGATGCCGCGCGTGACGCCCTTGACCGGCAGCATCCCGGCCGACAGGTGCGGGATCAGCGAAAGGGTCAGGTAGCCGTGCGCGATCGGCCCGCCCATCTCACGGGTCGCCCGCTCGACGTCGACGTGGATCCACTGGTGATCGCCGGTGGCGTCGGCGAACTGGTTGACCCGATCCTGGCTGACCTCGAGCCAGTCGGAGACGCCGACCTCCGTGCCCACGAGTCCGGGCAGATCCTTGAACTCGACCGCTTCCATCGCCTGGTCCTCCGTTGGCGCAGGACCGCGACTTCTAGGGCTCGCATCCCGCTTGGCAAGAGCGCCTGGGCGTATCACTAGGCAGGCATGGGCGGCCTTCTGGTCCCATGCCTCATCGCCATCCGGGGCCGGCTGGAGGGCGTGCCGAGCCTGCTGATCGTCGAGCCGCGCCACGACCGCCTGCTCGACGGCGGCCACGTCGCCGCCCTGGCCGACGCCCGCCACATGGACCCGCAGTCGCTGGCCGACTGGCTGGCGCAGTGGACCTGACGCCTTAGCGAGGGCGGCGCGCCGCGGCGCGTTGACCGTCGCTTTCAACCTATGCCCCACGCGGCCCCGGGCGGTAAGGCGCGCCAGGAGACCCGCCATGCCCGCCCGACGCCGACCCGCCATCAGCCCCGGCTATGTCGCCACCCTGGCGCGCTACAACGCCGAGATGAACCGCCGGCTCTACGACGCCGCTGGCCGGCTCTCCGACGCCGCGCGGCGGGACGATCGCGGCGCGTTCTGGGGCTCGATCCACGGCACGCTCTGCCACCTGGTCTGGGCCGACCGGACCTGGATGTCGCGCTTCGACGGCTGGGAGAGGCCGCCGGTCCCGAGCCCGCAGAGCGCTACGATGATCGAAGGTTTCGACGAACTGCGAGCGGCGCGGGAGGCGGACGATGCGCGGCTGACCGCCTTCGCCGACGCCGTGTCCGACGACTGGCTCGCCGGCGACCTCACCTGGTTCAGCGGCGCGGCCGGGCGCGAGCTGACCGCGCCGCGCGACTTCCTGCTGATCCACCTGTTCAACCACCAGACCCACCATCGCGGCCAGGCCCACGCCCTGATCACCGCCGCGGGCGAGGCCACCGGCGACACCGACCTGTTCCTGATCACGCCGCCGGCAGGGTGGCCAACCTGACAAAGGCTTAATCCCAGCGCGGGTTGCGGAAAGCGTGACGCGGGTGTCAACTTTGCAAAACCAGAGGGAGGGCCAGACCGATGGCCGACGACGCCACCATCTTCGACGCCGCCCGCGCCGAGGCCTATTCGACACCGCTCGACAAGATCGACGTCAGCATCGAGGACCGCTTCGTCAACGACACCATCTGGCCGTTCTTCGAGCGCCTGCGGCGCGAGGATCCAGTGCACTACACCGCCGAGAGCGCCTACGGCCCGTACTGGTCGGTCACGACGTTCAACGACATCATGACGGTGGAGACCAACCATCAGGTGTTTTCGTCCGAGGGCGCGATCGGGATCTACGACCCGCAGCCCGACGACATGCAGATGCCGATGTTCATCGCGATGGACCCGCCAAAGCATGACGCCCAGCGCAAGACCATTGCGCCGATCGTCTCCTCGGAGAACCTCGCCATCATGGCGCCGCTGATCCGCGAGCGCGCCGGCAAGATCCTCGACGAACTGCCGATCGGCGAGCCGTTCGACTGGGTCGACCGGGTCTCGGTCGAACTGACCGTGCAGATGCTGGCGACCCTGTTCGGCTTCCCGTTCGAGGAACGCCGCAAACTCAAGTACTGGTCGGACCTCGCCACCACCGACACCAGCGACACCATGACCCGCGAGGAGGCCCAGGCCGAGTTCATGGCCATCGCGGCCTACTTCAAGAACCTGTGGGACGAGCGGGTCGGTGGCACGAACAACGACCTGATCACCATGCTGGCCAACGGCGAGGCGACCAAGGACATGCCGCTGATGGAGTTCCTCGGCAACATCCTGCTGCTGATCGTCGGCGGCAACGACACGACCCGCAACTCGATCACCGGCGGCCTGATCGCGCTGAACCAGAACCCCGATCAGCTGGCCAAGGTGCGCGCCAATCCGGCGCTGTTCGACTCGATGATCCCGGAAATGATCCGCTGGCAGACGCCGGTCGCCCACATGCGCCGCACCGCCAAGGAAGACTTCGTTGTCGGCGGCAAGACCATCAAGGCCGGCGAGAAGGTGGTGATGTGGTACGTCTCGGGCAACCGCGACGAGACGGTGATCGAGAACCCGGAGGCGTTCATCGTCGACCGCCCGCGCCCGCGCCAGCATGTCGCGTTCGGCTTCGGCATCCACCGCTGCGTCGGCATGCGGCTGGCGGAGATGCAGCTGCGCACCGTATGGGAAGAGATCCTCAAGCGCTTCCCGACGATCGAGATCCTCGAGCCGCCGGTGCGGGTGAAGTCCTGCTTCCTGCGCTCCATCAGTTCGCTGATGGTGCGGATCCCGGCGTAGATTCCCCCTCCCCCGCGAGGGGAGGGGTCAGGGGTGGGGGGTTCTCTCCACCAACCCGACCGTCGCCGGCAGCCCCCCATCCCCGGCCCTTCCCCTCAAGGGGGAAGGGAGCAGTCATCCGATCTTCGCGCCTTCCTTGCTCCAATAGGCGTCGCGGATCAGGCGCTTGTAGAGCTTGCCGGTCTGGTGGCGCGGCAGTTCGGCCATGAAGTCGATCCGGCGCGGCGTCTTGACGTGGCTGAGGTTGGCGCGGGCGAACGCCGAAAGCTCGGCCGCCAGGTCGTCGCCGGCGTCCGCCCAGTCGGCCGGCTGGACCACCGCCACCACCTGCTCGCCCATCTCCTCGTGCGGCGCCCCGACCACGGCGACGTCGGCCACCTTCGGGTGGGTGATCAGCAGGTTCTCGATCTCCTGCGGGTAGATGTTCACCCCGCCGGAGATGATCATGAAGCTCTTGCGGTCGGTGAGGTAGAGGTAGCCCTCCTCGTCCAGCCAGCCGACGTCGCCGAGCGTGGTCCAGCCGTGCTTGTTGCGGGCGTCGGCGGTCTTCTTCGGGTCGTTGTGGTACTCGAACACGCCGCCGCCGGCGAAGTAGACCGTGCCCTCCGTGCGCGGCGGCAGCGGGTCGCCTTCCTCGTCGCAGATCATCACCTGGGCGGTGAGCGCCTTGCCGACCGAGCCCTTGTGGCCCAGCCACTCCTCGGAATTGATCGCGGTGAAGCCGTTGCCCTCGGTGCCGGCGTAGTACTCGCTGACGATCGGCCCCCACCAGTCGATCATCTGCTGCTTGATCGGCACCGGGCATGGCGCGGCGGCGTGGAACACCTGGGTCAGCGACGAGGTGTCGTACTTGGCGCGCACCTCGGGGGGCAGCTTCAGCATACGGACGAAGTGGGTCGGCACCCACTGCGCGGTGGTGACCTTGTAGTCCTGGATCAGTCGCAGAGCCGCTTCCGGGTCGAACTTCTCCATCACGATCACGGTGCCGCCCAGCGCGTGAATGGCGGTGGACCAGCCCAGCGGCGCGGCGTGGTAGAGCGGCGCGGGCGACAGGTAGATGCTGTCCGGCGTCCACTTGTAGAGCGCCTGGCCCATCATCGCCAGGCCGTTGGGCGCGTCGATCGGCGTGTCGCCGGTCACCGCGCGCTTCACCCCCTTGGGCCGGCCGGTGGTGCCGGAGGAGTAGAGCATCGCGCCGCCGGCGCCCTCGTCGGCGATCGGCGTCGTCGGGAACTTCGCACGGGCCGCCTCGAAGCTCTCGTAAGGCGCGGCGGCGCCATCGACCATGTAGAGCTTCACGCCCGGGATCAGCGGCGCCACCTGCTGGGCCAGCTCGCCGAGGCTGGCGGAGATCACGAACGCCTTCGCCTCGCAGTCCTTGACGATGTATTCGAGCTCGCCGACGGCGAGCTTGGACGAGACCGCGGTGTAGCGCAGACCTGACCGCTGCGCCGCCCACAGCAGCTCGTAGTAGCGCGGCGTGTTCTCCATGCAGAAGGCGACCGAGTTGCCCCGCTCGATGCCGAGCGAGCGGAACAGGTGCGCGCCCTGGTTCGAGCGCGCTTCCAGCTCGGCGTAGGTCACGGTCTCGCCGGAGCCGGCCATGATGTAGGCCGGTTTGTCGGGGGTGGTCTTGGCGTGGTGGGACGGATGCATGCTTACCTCTAGGCTGCCAGGGCGCTGGCGGGCGCCTGGCCGAGGATCATGTCGGCGGCCTTCTCGGCGATCATTATGGTGGGGGCGTTGGTGTTGCCGCTGACAAGGCGCGGCATCACCGAGGCGTCGACGACGCGCAGGGACGCGAGGACGCCGTGGACGCGCAGCTGCGGATCGACCACCGCGGCCGCGCCGTGGCCCATCTGGCAGGTCCCGACCGGGTGGTAGATGGTCGAGCCGGACATCCGCGCGAACTCCAGCAACGCCTCGTCGGTGGCGACGCCCGGCCCCGGCATCATCTCGTGGTCGATCCACTTCGCCAGCGCCGGCTGGGCGGCGATCCTGGCGCGCCCACTTCAGCGAGGCGACCGCGACCTCCTGGTCGAGCGGATCGGAGAGGTAGTTGGGCTGGATCGCCGGATAGACCGACCCGTCGGCCGACCGGATCCGGATGGTCCCGCGGCTCTCCGGCCGCACCTGGCAGGG
>CAWIFQ010000002.1:0-8201 GCA_963835495.1 uncultured Pseudomonadota bacterium
GCGCGCGCCAGATTGACAGAGCAGCGGCGCGCCGCGAGCGGACCGCCGTTCGACGAGCTCGAACTGTTCTTGAACAGCTGAGCCGGGGCGGCCCTGGAGCGCGAATGCGGCGCTCCAGGGCCGCCCCGCGTCACTCACGCCACGACCAGCTTCGGCGTCAACTGGATGGGACGGCGGACGTTGTGCACGTTCGGCGAGGTGGCGAGCATCATCTGGCTGATGCGCTCGAACTCCTCGGGCGTGGCCGAGCCCTTGACCCTGATGGTCGTCTCCAGCCGGTCGTAGCCGGGGGAGACCGAGCCATCGAGGCCCAAGAAACCGCGCAGGTCGATGTCGCCCTCGGTCTGGATCTCCAGCTGCTCGATCTGAATCCCGTGCAGCGCGCAGAGAGCGACGAAGCCTACCGTCATGCAGGCGTTCAAGGCCCCCAGCAGGTACTCTTGCGGATTGGCGACGGTGTTGGTTCCGCCGATCTCCTTCGGCTCGTCGAAATCGAACGAGAACGGCCGGCGGACCTGCTTGCCGCCGATCTCGAACCCCTCGACCTGGGCGCGGCTCTTGGTTCCGCCCTGCCAGGTGTTGGCGACACGCCAGTGGGTCATGCCCGCCGACGGTTCGGCCGAAATCGCCGCGATGAGGGCCTGCACGTCCGCGACGGGGATGCCGTTGACGGGCGGAATCTTGGTGATGGTGTTCATGGGAAGTCTCCTTGAGTTGGATTTCGGGGATGTCACGCCAGCGGGGCGAGGGCGGCGACGATGCGCGCGCGCTGGCTCTCGGTGGTGAGCTCGGAGAGCACCTCGAGGAAGTGAGGGTGCTGGGCGCCAGAGAGGATGAACTGCCAGCGATAGGCGGCCAGGATCGCGGCCTCGACGGCGAGCGCCTCGGCCAGATGCAGGGAGCGGCCGATCGCGTGCGTGAAGTAGTCGGCGTCCGCCCTGGCCTGCGCCTGCAGAATGCCGTCCACCGCGCCAACCAGCTCGATCAGCTCATCGACGCCACGTTCCCGCTCGGCCGGCGTAGTCTCGGCGTCGCAGCGGCGCCACTCCAACTCGTCCAGGATCGCGTGCTGGCTCTCCTCACGCCAGTGATAGAGCAGCACGTCCTTGAAGAGCGGCGAGAGCCGGGCGTCCGGCTCGACGCTTTCGCGGTAGTGCGCCTGGGTGAAGAGCTCGATGTGCAGAGTCAGCCCCAGCACCGCCCAGTCGCCCTTGCCGAGCACTACGCCGGCGATCTCGTTGGGTTGCCAGGGGAAGCTGTAGCCCTCCGGCATCACCTCGCCGATCATCCGCTCGACGCGGCGGAACAGGGCCTGGTGCTTAAGCTCCTCGTCGCTGAAGCGGACCAGCGCCTCGAGCGCGTTCTGGTCGCCGAGCCAGAAATCGCGGCTGCGCTCGAGCACCTTGGCGCCGATGAACCGCTCCACGAGGCCGAACATGTTGGCGTAGGTCCGGCCCTGGACCTGGCTCAGCAGGCGTTGCTCGGCCGGGCTCAGGAAGCCGACCTCGCTCACGCGGCTGAGGGCGTCAGGCAGGAACTTGTGCTCGAGATCGAAGCTGCGGCCGCGGATCACGTCCGCTTCGATGTCCCACCGCACGCGCTTGGAGGCGGCGATGCATTTGGCGTAGCGGTCGGACTGCGCGTCCGGCGCCTCCGCCGCAACGTAGGCGACACTCATCTCTTGGTCTCCTCATGCCCCGACCCGATGCCGGAGCGCTGGAGACCAGAGGCCCCTGCGCCGTGTGAGCGGGCGTGTGATCCAGCGTGGAATTGACGCTGCGTATGCGTTGAAACCGCGGCTCACGCGGCTCGGCGATCAGGCCTCGGCGAGGAAGTCCTCGATCTCCGCGATCAGCCGCTCGAACGCCGGCTCGTCTTGCTTGATCAGGTGGTTCTCGCTGGGCAGGCCGACGAAGCGCGCGTCCTTGATGCCCGCGGCGAGCTCCTGGCCGCGCTTGATCGGAACGAACTGGTCGCCGCGGCTGTGCAGCACCAGCGTCGGCGCCCGAACCTCGGCCAGACGATGGCGCACGTCGAGCCAGCCGAAGCTTTCCATGAGGCGCGCCGCATTCTCCCCGGACGTGCTCGCCTTTTGCATCGCGTCGAACCACTCGAACTCGGCAGGCAGGCCGCGCGGGAGGAACAGCGATGTGAACATCTGGCGGAATGCGGGGGCGTTCGCGCCCCAACCGTGCGTCATCAGCACCTTCATCGCCTCGATCTGGGCGATGACGTTGGCCGAAGAGGTCAGGCGCCAACCGCGCGCGAAGCCGCCATAGAGGATCAGACGGCTGACCCGCTCAGGCCAGCGGGCGGCGTACTCGACGGCGACACAGCAGCCCTGCGAGATGGCGAAGATGGGGAACCGTTTCAGGCCGACCGCCTCGGCCACCGCTTCGAGGTCGCTCACATAGGCTTCGAGCGAAAGGTCCGTCACGTCCCAGTCCGAGAGGCCGTTGCCCCGCTCGTCGTAGCGGATCAGCATCCGGCGGCTCGAGAGACGCTGAAACAGGCCCCGCCAGATCGGGCTCTCCCAGTCGTATTCCAGATGGTTCAGCCAGTTCGCGGTCTTGAGCAGCGGCGGTCCCGCCCCGACGGTCGCATAGGCGACGCGCACCCCGTCGCTGGCGGCGCAGTAGCGGACTTCCTGATGCATGGCGGGCGCCCGCGCGCCGTCGGCCGTCCGGCCAGCCGCAGCGCGCAGCGGCGCGCGCAGCCGCGACGCGTCGACTGGGCCGTACTCGGAAAGGGTCCGTTCGCTTAGCTCGACTTGGCGCTCGGCCCCGGCGCGGTCGCCGCCGCGCTGCAGCGCTTCGACGAGCGCGACATGCGCCGCCTCGTCCTCGGGGCAGACCGCGATGCGCCGCCGCAGGATCGGGATCGCCGCATCCGGCCTTTCCGCGCGCTTCAGCAAGGCGTCTATGATGCGCAGGTGCAGAGCGCGCGCCCGCTCTTCCTGCGAAACCCGCCAACTCTCGAAAGCAAGCTGGTGTGGCAGTTCCAGGCCGGCAAGCGGGCGTCCTTCGAACAGCGCCTCCAGGCGCTCCAACGCGTCGCCATCGAGGTCTTGGACGCCGGCGCCCAGCCGGGCCTCGATCTCGAGCAGGTCCACGTGGACGCCCTCGCGGACGAACGCCACATGATCGCGGTCGGCTGCGATCCGCTCCACCGCATCGTTGACGAGCGGGCGCAGCTTCGCCAGCGACCAGCGCAGGGCGCCGCGCGGGTCATCCGGCGCGTCCCAGAAGATCTCGCAAAGATCGTCGCGTCGCTGCTGGCCGCGCTGCAGCGCGAGGTAGGCGAGCAGGGCCCGGGTCTTGCGCGATTGCGGCAGCGCCAGCGCCTCGCCGTCCCGAAGGATGCGGAACTCTCCGAGCAGCCGTATCTCGAGACCAGCCATTGCGACGAAACGATGGACGCTCGAGCTTGCGCCCGCAAGAGCGCCTCTCGCGACTTACAATCGCGAGGCGCCGGCGGAACGGGACGGCTCAGGCCGGGCGGAACACGTCGGCGTACTGCCGCCGCAGCTCGGCCTTCAGCACCTTGCCCATGGTGTTGCGCGGCAGGTCGGCGACGAAGAAGACGCGCTTGGGGCACTTGAAGACGGCAAGCCGGGCGCGGGCGGCGGCGATCATCGCCGCTTCGTCGCCCTTGCCGGCGACCACCGCCACCACGGCCTCGCCGAAGTCCGGGTGCGGGCAGCCGATCACCGCGCTCTCGACGACGCCGGCCATCTCGTCGAGCACCAGCTCGATCTCCTTGGGATAGACGTTGAGGCCGCCGGAAATAATCATGTCGCTGGAGCGGCCGGACAGCCAGAGCCGGCCGGTCTCGTCCAGCCGGCCGATATCGCCGGTGATGAAGTAGCCGTCGGCGGTGAAGGCCTCGGCCGTCTTCTCGGGCTTCCTCCAGTAGCCGCTGGTGACGCTGGGGCCCTTGATCTGCACGATGCCGTCGTCGGCGACGCGCAGCGCCACGCCTGGCAGCGGATAGCCGACGCTGCCCGCCAGCCGTTCCCCGTGCAGCGGGTTGCTGGTGATGATCGCCGCCTCGCTCATGCCATAACGCTCGAGGATCGGCTGGCCGATGCGGTCCTCGAATTCGGCGAAGGTCGAGGGCAGCAATGGCGCCGAACCGCAGATGAAAAGCCGCATGGTTTCAGCAGCTTGCCGCGTGAATTTCGGGTTCGTCAGCAGGCGCGTGTAGAAGGTCGGCACGCCCATCATCACGCTGGAACGAGGGAGGGCGGCCAGCACCTCGGCCTCGTCGAACTTCGGCAGCCACAGCACCTGCGAGCCGGAAAGCATCACGCAGTGCAGGGCGATGAAGAGGCCGTGTACGTGATAGATCGGCAGGGCGTGCAGCAGCACGTCGGCGCTGGTGAAACCCCAGGCGTCGGTCAGGGCCTGGCCATTGGCGGCCAGCGCCGCGTGGCTCAGCATCGCGCCCTTGGAGCGGCCGGTGGTGCCGCTGGTGTAGACGATCGCCGCCAGGTCGGTCCCGGCCGCCTCGTGGGTCGAGTCCAGCGGCGGCGAGTTCCGTCGCCTCCCGCGCCAGCGCGATCGCGTCGGTGACGATCAGCTTCGGTTCGGCGTCGGCGACGAAGTAATCGACCTCGGCCTGGGTGTAGGCGGTGTTGAGCGGCAGGAAGACCGCACCAACCTTCAGCGCGGCGAGGTAGAGCATCACCGCCTCGGGGCTCTTGGGCGCCTGGACCGCGATCCGGTCGCCGGGCGCAAGGCCCCTGGCCTTCAGCAAGGCCGCAAGACGTCCCGTTCCCGCCTCCAGCGCGCCGTAGCTGAGCTGTTCGCCGCCCAGCGTCTCGAGGAAGGGCCGCGTTCGATCGGCGGGAAAGCGCGAGGCGAGCAGGGCGTAGAGGTTGCCGTTCATGCCCCCGCGGTTGACGGGAGGAAGCGGTGGTTGTCAACGTCGCGGCCGAACGAGGATCCGAGCGATGGATGACGCGGGCGCTGCGACTTTGGGCGTGGAGAAGCTGATCGGCCGAAAGGAAGGCGCGATCGGCTGGATGATCTTCAACAATCCCGAGCGCCGCAACGCCGTCTCGCTCGACATGTGGCGGGCGATCCCGGAGGTGCTGGCCGCCTTCGAGGCCGATCCCGAGGTGCGGGTGGTGGTCTTCACCGGGGCGGGCGAGCGCGCCTTCGTCTCCGGCGCCGACATCTCGCAGTTCGAGGCCGAGCGGGCCGACGCCAGCGCCGAGGCGCGCTATTCCAGCGCTTCGGCCGCCGCCAATATCGCCATGGCCGGAATCTCCAAACCCACCATCGCGATGATCCGCGGCTACTGCATCGGCGGGGGGCTGGCGGTGGCGCTGACCTGTGACCTGCGCATCTGCACCGAGGATTCGCGCTTCGCGATCCCGGCCGCGCGGCTCGGGCTCGGCTACGGTTTCGGCGGCGTCAAGGCGCTGATCGACCTGGTCGGGCCGGCGATCGCCAAGGAGATCCTGTTCACCGCCCGGCAGTTCTCGGCGGAGGAGGCGCTACGCGTCGGCCTGGTCAACCGGGTCACGTCCCGCGACCAGCTGGAACCGCTGGTGCGCGAGTACGCGGCGATGATCGGCGCCAACGCGCCGCTGACCGTCCGAGCCGCAAAGCTCGCCGCCCGCGAGGCGCTGCGCGATCCGGACAAGCGCCGCCTCGCCGACGTCGAAGCCGCCGTCGCCGCCTGCTTCGACTCCGCCGACTTCAAGGAAGGCCGCACCGCGTTCATGGAAAAGCGAACGCCCCAGTTTCGGGGCGTGTGAAACCCTCCCCCTCGAGGGGAGGGTGGTCCGAAGGACCGGGTGGGGGGCTCTCTCCGCGGCCCAGGTGGTTGTGGCAAACCCCCACCCCTAACCCCTCCCCTCAGGGGGGAGGGGAATCCTACTTCCGCCGCTGCTTCCGCGCCGCATAGCGGGCGTCGCGGGCGGCTTTTTGCTTGGCGCGCAGCTCCAGCTCCATCGCCTCGGCGATCTCGGCTTCCAGAGCCTGGCGTTCGGCTTCCTTCTTGGCGGACTCCTTGCGCTTAGCCTCCCGCTCCGTCGCCCGCTGGGCGCGAAGCTCCTCCAGCTCGATCTGGCGGGCGAGGCGGCGTTCCTCGAATTCCGGATCGACGACGGTGGGCTTGGGCTTGAATTTGGCCACAAGGGCCTTCTTCGCTTCCGCCGAGTGCGCCTGGCGCTCGGCGAAGCTTCCTAGCTTCGGTGGCTTCATGGTCGCCGCCTCATAGCGACCCTTTCGCGGTCAAGCCAAGTGCAAAATCGCCTCAGATGACCTGGTCGGCCCTCATCGCGGCGATCTCGGCCGCCGAATAGCCGATCTCGGCCAGCACGTCGTCGGTGTCGGCGGGCGCGAGCGGGGCCACCTGGCGCACGCCGGTCTCCAGTCCCTCCATGTTGATCGGGGTGGCCACCATGTGGGTCTCGCCGAGCCGCGGATGATCGCGCCGGCGTCGCCATGCCCGAGGTGTTTCACCTGCGGATCGTCGAACACCTGGTCGATGCTCAGGATCGGGCCGCAGGGGATGCCGGCCGCCTCCAGCCGCTCCACCCACCAGGCGCCGGGATGTTTGGCGGTCTCCTCGGAGATGGCGGCGTTGAGCGCGGCGCGGTTCTCGGTGCGGCGGCGGGTGCTGGAAAACCGCTCGTCCTCCAGCCAGTCCATCCGGCCAGCCGCCTCGCAGAAGCGGCCGAACTGCGCCGGGGTGGAGGCGGCGATGTTGATCGGACCGTCGGCGGCGGGAAAGACGCCCATCGGCGCGATGGTCGGATGTTCGTTGCCCATCTGGCCCGCCACCTCGCCCGCCATCAGGAACCGCGCGGCCTGGAAATCCAGCAGGAAGATCTGCGATTCCAGCAGCGAGGTGTGCACGTAGCGCCCCACGCCGGTGCGCTGGCGCTCGTACAGCGCCATCATGATCGCCAGCGCCAGCAGGGTGCCGGCGGTGACGTCCGAGACGGCGATGCCGACCCGCATCGGCCCGCGGCCGGGCTCGCCGGTGATCGACATCAGCCCGCCCGAGCCCTGCACGATCTGGTCGACGCCCGGCCGCGCCGCGTAGGGCCCGTCCTGGCCGAAACCGCTGATCGAGCCGTAGACCAGCCGCGGATTGACCGCCTTGAGGTCCTCGTAGGCGACCTTCAACCGGTGTTTCACCGGCGCGCGCATGTTCTCCACCACCACATCGGCGCGCGCGGCCAGCTTCAGGAACGCAGCGTGGCCTCGCTCGGTCTTCAGGTCCAGGCTGATGAAGCGCTTGTTGCGGTGCAGGTTCTGGAAGTCGAACCCGTCGCGGGCGATCACGTCGCGCCCCTCGCCGGGCGGCAACACCGCGATCACGTCCGCCCCCCAGTCGGCCAGATGTCGCACGCAGGTCGGCCCGGCGCGGGCAAGGGTCAGGTCCAGGACGCGAAGGCCTGCGAGGGGGAGGGGTGTGTCGGTCACTTGCCAAGCTCGCCGAGGGTGGTGGCAGGCTTGTTCAGGTTCAGCAGCCTGACGGTGTGGTCGTCGGTGAAGGCGTAGTCAGGGACAATCATGTTGCCGCGCGGGCCAATCCCTCGGCCCCACGTTCGCGGCGACGCGGCGGGCCCTTTTCGCGCTCGCCCGGAGAGGTCGAACTGAGAGCCGCAGCAGGGACATCCCCAGCCGCCGTAGTCGCCGTTGCCGAAGGTCGGCGTGCAGGTGTCGTAGGTGCACACGCCGACGAGGACCAGCCATTCGCTATGACCTGGCTTGACGCGATCGGCATCCGGTTGTGGAGAGAACATCTCGATCTTGTCGTCGGCAACGGCGGCGGCGATCTCGGTAGCCGTTCGATGACGAACGAAGAGGGGCATTCGCCGCCACAGGAAGGTTTGCTGTTTGCCTGACTCAATATTGCGTAACTCGATGTTGATCACCGTGCCGAGCACGTCGGACGATGGATTCATCTGGTCGATCAGCGGCCAGCTGGCCACAGCCGCGCCCCCGACGGCGGCCGACGCCACCGCGACGCCGAGGAAGCTGCGACGCGACCTAGCAGTCGAGCCTTCGACTTCGATGCTGCTCATCTGCAACCTCGATGCTGTCGCCCTCAGTCTAACCGACGCCGCGGCAGGACACGACGCGTTTCACAGCGAAGCCGGCGCACACTAGAATGGCGCGGGCACTTGGGGGGCATGAGCATGAGCAATGCGAAACGAGTTTGGCCGGCCCTGACGC
>CAWIFQ010000003.1:0-2428992 GCA_963835495.1 uncultured Pseudomonadota bacterium
TGGACCAAAATCGGGCCGGAGGCGCAATTCGGATGCGTCGTCGACCCGGCTTGCGAGGTCATCGCCCCCGGGGTGATCGAGCATCATGAGTTTAAAGCACTTCACCATCGGCGAGCCCGACGGCACCCGTTCGGAGCGTGTCAAGACGCTGAGCGACGCTCTGACGGGTGCCAATTTCAAAGCGCCGATCCGCGATCAGATCCGCTGGAATGTCTGGCTGAAGCTTTGGGGCAACGTGTGCTTCAACCCGATCGGCGCAAGTCTCGACCCACGCCACCTTGGACCGGATCACCACCCAGCCGGGATTGCACAATTGTGCAAGCAGATGATGCATGAGGCCAAGGCGGTGGTTTCAAGAGGAGCATGGGCATCAACATTCCCGAAGATATGATCGATCGCCGGCTTGCCGCCGCCGGGTTCGGTGGTCGGCCACAAGATGTCGATGTTGCAGGACTTGGAGCACCACCGTTCGATGGAGATCGACGCCCTCGTCACCGCGGTCCAGGAACTGGGCCGGCTGACCGGGGTGCCGACGCCGGCCATCGACGTGGTTCTGGCCCTGGTTCAGGAGTGCGGCCGCCAAGCCGGCCTTTATGGAACGCCCGCCTGAAAGGCCGTCGCCTCAATTCGGCCGCTGGATACCCTTTGCCGGTGGAGAACGTCTTCCTTGCGCTGGTGAATACCCCCGATCTCGCGGAGGGAGTGCTCGGCTTGGCGAGGGCTCTGCGGGCCAGCACCGCGCTCCCCGGCCCCTCCGCGAACTCGCCGTCGTGACCGTGGCCCTCGAGATCGCGACGAGTACGAGGTGGACCATCAATTGACCTGTGACTTGTGCTGGCTCTCCTGTCGTGGACGGAGCAGCGATGATTCCTCCTGTCGACAAGGAGGACTTTGAGATGATTCAAGTGCCTGAGACGACATCGTCGCCGTTCCGGGTGACGCACGCAAGCCATCTCGTCTACACAGTACGTGATCTATCACGTAGTCGGGACTTCTACACCAAGGTCCTGGGGCTTGTCGTAACCGACGAGGATCGAGAGGGCGTATATCTGCGAGGTGTCGAAGAACGGTCTCACCACAGCCTGGTGCTGAAGCGTACCGACGGTGCGCCATCAGCGGTCAGGACCGGCCTTCGGACGTTTGATGATGAGGACCTTGATCGAGCGAAGGCTTACTTCGAAGGACAGGGGCTGAAGGCCGAGTTCATCGAGACTCCGTATCAGGGCCGAACGCTTCATGCCTTTGACCTGTTCGGAACGCCCCTGGAGTTCTGCTCGTCCATGCCAAGACTCGAAAGAGTCGATCAGCGATTTGAAAGCCTTCGGGCGCCGGCGAGCTTCGCTTCGATCACTACCAGGTGCATTCGCCTGATGTCGAGAAGTCGGCAGCCTTCTACGCCGGTCTCGGCCTCCGGATCGTCGACTACATGGTCGTCGGGGATCAACCGGTGGGCGTGTTCCTGCACGCCAAGGATACGGTCTACGATGTCGTCTTCGTGCGTCGGCCGGGGCCCGCCCTGCACCATTACGGATACATCGTCGGCGGCATCAACGAGATCGTTCGGGCTTGGGACGTCGCGGGCAGTCTCGGGTACGGGGACAATGTGGAATTCGGTCCCGGACGACATAGTCTCGGCCATTCCTATTACGTTTACCTGCTGGACCCGGATGGCCATCGCTGGAGTTGCTGCCGCCCCCGGTTTATTACGGAGACGCCGATGACGGGCCCGTGGTGCACGATCTGACGGGCGTTTCGAGGGTGACTGAGTCCTGGGGATTGCCGCCGCGGCTAACCTGGCTGACGAAGGCGTCTCTCTTCGAAGGCGTGGAATGCGTCAGTCCTCCACCCAGCGGGCGGCCGGAGCCTTCCTTGGAGGCCTATCTCGGGATGGGCTGAAGGCGAAAGCATCCCGGGTGCTGGCGATGGTCCTTACGTCGGCGGTCGGTGCGCGGGCTGTGGGGCTCGTCGCAGCGATGGGAGGGGCGCTATCCCGCTGCCATAGGGGTGCGATCAGTTCGGTGCGGAGCCGCGGGCCGCGTGCAGAGCGGTTGAATGCGGAGCTGGCGGTGGTATATTGCCCGCCTGCGACGTGACCCACTGGGCCGGTTGGCCGAGGGCGTGGTAGACCTCAAACTGGGCGACGTTGTACTCGCTCACGGCAGCGGAGTACTGCTCGTAGGCGGTATTCAAGGCGATGAGCGCGGCGACGACCTCCTGAGGGCGGATGATCAGGCGGAGCAGCTCGCCGGCCGGCCGCGCCGTCTCGCGCAGGCCGATGAAGTTCTTGTCGGCCGACTCGATCGCCTGGCGCACGCCAGCGTCCGTCTCCACCACGCGCACGCGGGCCGTCTGCAACCGGGCGACGGCCTGCGCGACCTCGGATTTGACGCGGAAGACGGTCCGCGTCAGCTCGATCGAGGCCAGCTCCTGCTCGGCCCGTCGCTGCCGGATCAGGCCGATGTTGCCGACTCCCCCGTTTTGCAATTCCCAGACGGCGGCGACCGCGATATCCAGGCGGGAACCGTTGGTGTTGAGCATCCCGTTGGCGCCGGCGGAGAAGTTGCCGGCCGCCAGCAGCCCCGTCGCCGTGGCCGGGCTGGTGACGATCAGGCTGGGCAGGAGGGGCGCTTCTTCTCGCGACGCAGCAGCAGGTTGGCCGCGGCGACCAGTTCCTGCCGCGAAGCGATCTCGGGGCGGCTGTTCAAGGCCACTGGCAACAGCTCCTCGGGGGAACGCTCGGAGGCGACGAAGGTCACTTGCAGGAACGCCGGCTCGACTGGCTCGAGCAGCGTGGTCGGGTCAAGCAAGAGAACTTCCGCCAGCCGCGCACTTGCGACCCGCCAGTCGCGGATGGCGATCTGCTGGCTTTGCCGCAGGCTCTGCAATTCGGCTTGTCCCCGATTGATCTCCAGCGGTGCGATCAGGCTCGGTGCCAGCCCCTTGGTGAAGTTCACGAGCAGCTCGGCCCTGACGATCGTCGCCCCGACGCCGAGCAGTCTTCCCCGCGCCGCCTGGACGTCGAAATAGGCTTGGGCCACCGTGAGCAGGACATCGTTCCGCGCTGCCTGGAGGTCCGCCCGCCGCGAGGCGACCACGCGCCGCGCCGCGAGCGGGGAGAAGATCGCGTCAGTGAGCCCGACGAACAAGCTGGGGCCGCCGCCGACGAAGAACGTCTGCAACCCTTTCCGAAAATTCGGACCCGTGAAGATGTCTTGCTGGACACCATCGTGCCGGAAGTAATTGACGCCCCCGTTGAGGTTGGGGATCCAGAGGGCCTTGGCCTGCAACTGCAAAGCGAGAGCCTGTTGAACCTGTGCCATGGCCGCGGCGATATCGAGCGGCCTGACCCCGGAGAGTTGCATCGCGGCCGCCAGGTTGATCGGCAGGCCTTCCGGCACCAGTGCGTCCATTCCGCCCACGGGAAACCCCACCCCGGCCGGGCCCGGGATCGGTTCTGGAGCTGGAGGCGCAGTTTCGGCAAATAGATCCGAGGCTGCTCCCAGCGGCGACTGCCGTGCCAGGGGTGATGCTGCCGGCTGATCCTCGATCGCGGGAGGTAGCGAAGATCGTTTGCGCCGGCCCGTCGCGGCCGACCAGCGACGCCCACAGCGCGATCGGCAACAGCCAGTGGCGACAGCGTCTCCGACGCATCATCTCCTCCACATCCTGTGGACGGATACCTGTCAATCCTGAACGGTCCGGCAAACTCTAAGGGTTGTAGACGAGCCGGGACGATCTTGATCATCACGATAACTATCGGTCGTTCGTACAGGCGCTGCGTGAATGATTCTGCGTCTATCGCCGGACGCTTCGACTTAACCCAATTTCGGTCTCATCGGCAGATAGTGCGGTTGCCATATCTTCGCATCGACAAGCTGCTCGAGTTCCTCGGGCCGACAGGGGGTGGCGAGCCCATCGCACTGGGCTGCTGCGGCGACGGCCAGGGCGATCACACGCGAGACCCGGCGCGATTCCGCGAGCGGGGGGAGTAGCGGTCCCGCCGGGTCGTCACGAGCCGGGGAACAACCTGCCAGGGCGCGCGCCGCCGCCATGAACATCGCATCGCTCACGCGCTGGGCCTTTACCGCGAGCACTCCCAGCCCTAGCCCTGGGAAGATGTAACTGTTGTTGCACTGGGCGACTGGGTACCGACGGTCGCCGTACAAGACGTCGTCGAACGGGCTTCCGGTGGCGATCAAGGCCCGGCCGTCGGTCCAAGCGATCACATCGGCCGGGCTTGCCTCGGCTCGTGACGTGGGGTTCGAGAGCGGGAAGATGATCGGACGATCGACATGCTCGGCCATCGCGCGAACGATCGCTTCAGTGAAAGTACCCGGTTGACCTGAGACGCCGATCAGGATCGTCGGGCGGGCGTTCCGCACCACGTCGAGCAAGCCGATGGCCTCCCCCGAACCCGTGCGCCAGCCGGCGACCCGATCCTTTGGCTGGACGAACCTCTGTTGAAACGGCCTCAGGCCGGCAAGCCCGTCGTGCAGCAGTCCCGGTCGGTCGATAAGAAAGAATCGGGAGCGAGCCTCATGCTCGGCCAAGCCTTCTGCGACCATGGCCGCGACCAGTTGTTCGCCAATACCACAACCGGCAGAACCGGCGCCGAGTATGGCGACCCGCTGGTCTCGGAGCCGCCCGCCGGCGACGGCCACCGCCGCGAGCAAGGTACCGGTTGTAACCGCTGCGGTGCCCTGGATGTCGTCGTTGAAGGTGCAGAGCCGGTCGCGGTAGCGATCAAGGATGGGGCCGGCATGGGCTTGCGCGAAGTCCTCCCACTGGAGCAATACTTTCGGAAACTTCCTCAGCACCGCGCCGACGAAAGCATCGATGAACGCATCATAGTCGCCCCCGGCAATCCGTTCGTGCCGCCAGCCAACGTAGAGCGGGTCGTCGAGTCGCTCCCGGTTGTTCGTGCCGACGTCGAGAAGAATGGGCAATGTCGTCGCAGGGTGGATGCCGCCGCACGCCGTGTAGAGCGAGAGCTTGCCGATCGGGATGCCCATCCCCCCGCGCCTTGGTCCCCCAGCCCGAGGATGCGCTCGCCATCGGTGACGACGATTACCTCGACCTGCGGAGAGGCAGCATACCCCAGGATCTCATCGAGGTCGTCGCACTCCGGATAGGCGAGGAACAACCCGCGCGGGCGGCGGAAGATGTGGCTGAACTCCTCGCAGGCAAGGCCGACCGTCGGCGTGTAGACGATCGGCATCATCTTGGCCAGATGGTCGAGCAGCAGCCGGTAGAACAAGGTTTCGTTGGTGTCCTGGAGTTGACGCAGGTAGACGTGCCGCCCGAGGTCGGTCCGCTTCCCACTGTAAGCCTCGAACGCCCGGCCTGCTCATCACCCACCTTCATGATGGCGCGCGAAGTCAGCTACCGGATCTTCCCCATGCTCGGCATCTCAGAAGCCTTCCACCCGGCGTCGCATCATCAAAACAATCCGGAGCGGCTGGAGAATTTAACCAAGATCAACACGTATCACGTGAGCCTGGTCGCGCATTTCCTGGAACGGCTCAAGGCAACGCCCGATGGCGATGGCAATCTGCTGGATCATTCGCTGATTCTGTACGGAAGCGGCATGAGCAACAGCAACGTTCACAACCATTCGCCGCTGCCGGTTCTGGTCGCGGGCGGCGCAGCCGGCAAGTTGAAGGGTGGCCGTCACGTGAAGTATCCGGAGAACACGCCCATGGCGAATCTCCTGCTGACCATCCTGGATAAAGCTGGAGTGCACCAGGACAGCGTGGGCGACAGCACAGGCGTGCTGTCGGAGGTATAAGACGATGCGAACCATCGCGACCCTGTTAGCCGGCATGTTAGCTTGCAGCGTTGCCAGCGCCCAGATTGCCGATGCGGCCGAGCATCGCGATAACGAAGCAGTGCGCTCCCTGCTCAAGCAGAAGACCAACGTCAACGCGGCTCAGCTCGACGGGACCACTGCGCTCCAGTGGGCGGCCCATTGGAACGATCTCGAAACCGTAAACCTGCTGCTTCGCGCGGGTGCCGACCCGAAGATCGCCAACCGCTACGGCGCGACTCCCCTTTCCGAAGCCGCGACGGCGGGAAACGCGGCCATGATTGAGGCTCTTCTTAAGGCTGGCGCGGATCCCAAGACCCTGACCACAGCCGACGGCGAAACCGTCCTGATGACGGCCGCGCGCGCCGGCAATGCAGATGCCGTCAAGATCCTGTTGGAGCACGGTTCCGACGTCAACGCCCGCGAGAATTACAAAGGCCAGACGGCGCTGATGTGGGCCGCCGGCGAACGCCATCCTGAAGTAGTGAAGTTGCTGCTCGCACATGGAGCCGACTGGAAAGTCCGCTCTTTCGACCGCCCGACCAAGCTGCCGAAACTCAGTGCGGCCTCGTCCGTGAGTCCGATGGCTCGCGGAGGATTTACCGCCTTCCTGTTCACCGCGCGCGAAGGCGACATGGAATCGGCGAAAGTGATGCTCGATGGCGGTGTCGATATTAATCAAACCGACGTGGACGGCGCTACCGCCCTGGTCGTCTCCATCATGAACAAGAAGTACACGTTCGCCAAGTTCCTGCTCGACCGCGGCGCGAACCCGAACCTGGCCGACGATAAGGGCCGTGCGGCGCTGTACGCGGCCGTGGACATGCGCAACGAAGACTACTCGACCCTCCCCAATCGAAAAGAAGACGATCCGATGCCGAGTCTCGAAATCGTGAAGGCGCTTTTGGATCGCGGGGCGAATCCTAATATGGCGCTTACCAAAGCCCTTCCAGGCCGTAGCGGGATGGATTCGGGAGACACAGCCCTAGGCGACGGATCCACGCCGCTCATACGCGCGGCCTTCTCCGGAGACGCCGCGGTGATGCGGTTACTGCTCGAAAAGGGGGCCGACCCCAAACTGACGCTCAAAGACGGAAGCACTGCCCTTATGGTCGCGGCTGGCGTCGGCTATCGCGATAAGTTCACCCGCGGAACGGAAGCGGACGCGCTCGAATGCTTGAAGGTGGCCATGGGGACCGGTTTAGATCTCACCCAAGTCACCACCCGCGGCGACACCGCCCTGCACGGAGCGGCCAACCGGGGAGCGGACACCATCGTGCAGTTCCTGGTGGATCACGGCGCGAAGCTCGACGCCAAGAACAAGCAGGGATACACGCCGCTCGATATCGCCCTGGGGAAGAACAGCATGGGCGCTCTGCCTGTTCCGCATGACAGCACTGTCGCTTTGATCCGGAAGCTGGGCGGGCTCGAAGGCAAGGACGTCCAAGTAGCGTCGAAGTAGCTATCTGCTGCAGCTAAACATCCCGTGCAGTT
Source organism: uncultured Pseudomonadota bacterium (assembly GCA_963835495.1). GTDB lineage: Bacteria > Pseudomonadota > Alphaproteobacteria > Caulobacterales > Caulobacteraceae > Acaudatibacter. The sequence goes on from CAWIFQ010000003.1 coordinate 7,301, forward strand.
AAGTATCTTGGATCAGTGCCCGATCCCCGAGGGATCGAGTGCCGGCGACGCGCTGCGGAACACCATCGAGCTTGCGAAACGAGCCGACCAACTAGGATACGGCCGGTATTGGCTGGCGGAGCATCACGGCACACCCGGTCTGGCATGCAATAGCCCCGAAGTGATGATCGGGCCGGTAGCGCAGGCCACGTCCCGCATCCGCGTGGGCAGCGGCGGTGTGATGCTGCCGCACTACAGCCCGCTCAAAGTTGCGGAGAACTTCTCGATGTTGAGCGCGCTCTTTCCGGGCCGCATCGACCTGGGTATCGGCCGCGCTCCGGGAACCAGCGCCCAGATCGCATTCGCACTGCAACGGGATCGCCGGCAGCCTTCGCCCGACGACTTTCGGCAACAACTGGACGAGTTGCTGGGGTATCTGGATAAAGGTCCGCCAGTCTCGCTGCTCGGCTCATCTCCGCAGAGCGCGGTGTGGGCCGCCGAGCTGGGGTTGCCGTATGTGTTTGCCGATTTCATAAACCCCAATGGCCCGGCGATGGCGGCTCACTATCGCGAGCACTTTCGTGCTTCGGCTAGTCTGTCCGGGCCAAGAACCTCTGTAGCCGTATGGGCATTGTGTGCGGAAACCGACGAGGAAGCACTTCGAATTTCGTCCAGTGCACGCATGATGCTGCTGAATCTGTTCCGGGGACGGCTGATCCCGGTGCCTTCGGTCGAGAAAGCCATGGCGTTTCTGGCGCAGGAAGGCGTTCCTGTTGCCTCGGTGCCTGAGGGCCGCAGGATCATCACCGGTTCCCCGGAGCGCGTGCGTCAATCCATCGAGAACGTCGCGGCGGAATACGGCGCGGACGAAGTGTTTGTCGTGAACATCGTTCACGATCCGGCTGATCGGATTCGCTGCTACGAGCTAATCGCGCAGGCGTTCCGGCTGACCACCTCGCAAACCTCTTCGATCTGAGAGCGCTGCAATTCGGGATAGATGGGGAGCGAGAGAACCTCTCCAGCGATTCGTTCCGCCACCGGAAACGAGCCTTCGCCATATCGGGAATCGCTATACGCGCGCTGCAGATGGACCGGGACCGGATAGTGAATGCCGTACTGAATATCGGCTGCTTTCAGCGCTTCGACCAACGCGTCGCGATGAGGCGTGCGGATGGCGTAGACGTGATACACGTGACGGGCGTAAGGCATCTGGCGCGGTGTGACAACGCCCGAATCCTTCAGGAGCGCATCGTAAAGCGCGGCGTGAGCGCGGCGGGCTTCGGTCCAACGCTCCAGGTGCCGCAGTTTCACGCGCAGGATCGCGCCCTGCATGCCCTCCATGCGGTAATTGAAACCACGCAGGTCGTGATAATAGCGGCGCGATTCGCCCCAGCTTCGAAGAAGCCGGATGGTCTTAGCATAATCCGGATTCGCCGTTACGACTGCGCCGGCTTCACCATAAGCACCGAGATTCTTGCCGGGATAAAAGCTGAAGCACGCGAGATCCGCCATAGACCCGGCGCGCTGTCCCTTGTATTCGGCTCCGTGGGCCTGGGCGGCGTCTTCGATCACAGTGATGCCACGGGCACGCGCAGTATCCAGAATGGGACTCATGTCGGCAGGCTGCCCATATAGGTGGACCGGCAGAATGGCCTTGGTCTTAGGGGTGATGGCGGACTCCAGCTTGGCGGGATCGAGATTATAGGATTGCGGGTCGATATCGACGTAGACCGGCGTTGCGCCTGCATACTGAATCGCGGCAACGGTCGCGACGAAAGTGAACGGCGTAGTGATGACCTCGTCGCCGGGCCCGATTCCAACAGCGAGCAAGGCCAGGTGCAAGGCACTGGTCCCGGAGTTGACTCCGATAGCTTCTTTATTCGAACAGTAGGCGGCAAACTCCTTTTCGAATCCGGCCACTTCGGTTCCAAGAGCGAACTGGCTGCTTTCGAGAACGCCCGAGATGGCGGTATCGATCTCCGCTTTGATGCTGTGGTACTGCGCTTTTAGGTCTCCGTACGGAATCATGCCGATCTTTTATTATGGCTCGACCACCTTCAACAGCACGGCGCCGGCCGCGAGCAGGAACAAATCGGTGGTCTCCGGCGTGCGGCCGGGCAAATAGCACTGGGCGAGTTCGCCCGCGAACAGGATCGCACCAGGTGCAACTAATGCCCAGATCCATCGCATGCCCGCTGTTCGTTCCACGCATAAGATCGCGGTGTATAGAAACAGTTTGCCGAAAAATGTTCCGTAGTAGGAGTCGGGCGCTCCCACGAACCAGCTTTCGAAAGGGAGCCACCAGAACGGCTGCGGCGGGCTCTGGAAATGGAAGGGCCGCAGCTCTTCGAAAGCCAGCCAGATCAGCAGCAAAGGTACGACGGCGCGGTTTTGCCAGCGGAAGATCCCGAACGCTAACACCACTAATCCGACAATCACGTGGCTCAAGTCAATAGCGGGCCCATATCGAGGCAAGAACAAGAAGGCCTGCCAGATTGCCCAGAGTCCCAGCAGCAGGACAGCCGGAGAATGGAGGACACGCAGCCGCGATGCAATGGGCGGGCTGGTAGCCAAGATAACGACGGCGATGCCGAGCAGCGTGCCCGCACTGTTGCTAGCCAGATCGGTTAAATTGCCTGAGCGGGTTGGAATGGAGAGCTGGGTCCACTCCACAGTGAATGACACCAGCATTCCGAAGGCTAGCGCCACTATGACGGCGGCCGCCCCACGTCGAAGCGAGCACAAACGCCGCCGCACCCAGGGGCATGTAGAACACCACATTGAGGAAGGCATCCAGGATGGTGCGGCGAGTATCCAACGGAACCCAGAAGAGGGTTCTGAGACCAGGGTTCGGAACGAACGTCCAGGGGTACAGAGAGAGATACAGAATCGCGGCGAGGTACAGCAGAAGGAACAACGCGGCCCGCCGGTTCACAGGCTGATGATAGCCAGTACTGCTGACTGTTTGTACACAGGCCTGCTGCCAGTGAAGTGTTCACCACCGTTCACGGTCTGCGTGTGGCTTCGGAAGTGCTCGGAGATGTGTGGATGCTGGTGCTTGAGGCCGGATTCACGCTACTGGCCGCGGTGATGGCTTTCTGCTGGCCGCGATGCCGGAAGCCAGTGGTTCGCCAAAATCGAAAGGCTCTTCGGGCGTCTAGCGCGGAGGCGGGCTGCGTCGGTGGTCGTGGTGGGAGCAGCGGTAATTCTGCTGCGGCTGGCGATTCTTCCTCTGGAGCCGATTCCCCAACCGTTCATTCACGACGAGTTCAGCTACCTGCTGGCCGCGGACACCTTCGCTTCGGGAAGGCTGACCAATCCCACGCATCCCATGTGGACGCACTTTGAAAGCTTTCACATCGACCAGCAGCCGACCTACATGTCGATGTACTTTCCGGCGCAGGGCCTGATGATGGCGGCGGGGCAAGTGTTGTTCGGGCATCCCTGGTACGGCGTATTGCTGAGCGTGGGGCTGATGTGCGCCGCGCTGTGCTGGATGCTGCAAGGATGGTTGCCACCGGGCTGGGCGCTGCTGGGCGGGATGCTGGCGGTGCTCCGGCTGGGGCTCTTCAGCAACTGGGTGAACGGATATTATGGCGGCGCGATCGCGGCAACCGGAGGCGCGCTGGTGCTGGGCGCTCTGCCGCGTTTTAGACGGTCGCGCGAATGTTCGAGACGGAGTATGGCTGGCGGTCGGGGCGATCCTGCTGGCGAATAGCCGTCCATATGAAGGACTGCTGGTGTGCGGACCGGCCGCGGTGGCACTGTTCTTGCCGGCCATTCAGAAGCCGCGGAGTCTGATTGCGCCGTCGGTTCTGGTGTTGATCGCGGCCGGGCTGATGGCGTATTACAACCAGCGCGTGTTCGGAAGCGCGTTGACGCTGCCGTATCAGACGAATCGGATGACCTACGCTTCGGCGCCGGTATTCTTGTGGGAGTCGCCGCGGCCGGCGCCGGAGTATCGCAGCAAAGAGATGCACGATTTCTTCCAGATCTGGGAGATGCACGATTTCCGCCTGGCCCGGACGCTGCACGGCTTCATGGACAAGACCGTGCAGAAGTTCGCGACGGCAGTGTTGTTCTTCTTCGGCGTCGCGTTGCTGATCCCGCTGGTCATGCTGCCAAGATTGTTTCGGGATACGCGCGTACGGTATCTGCTGGTGGCCGGCGCGGTGTTCGGGCTCGGACTGGGCGTGAACGCCTGGTTCTTTCCGCACTATGCGGCTCCTTTCACGGCGGCGATTTACGTACTGCTGTTGCAGTGCATGCGCCATCTGCGGCAGAGCCAAACGGCGAGGCCGTGGGTCTGGCTCTGGTCCGCTATGCGCCGCTGGTGTGCCTGATGCTGGCCGGAATCCGGATGTACGCCGAGCCGCTGGGCCTCGCGATCCATCGCTGGCCTTCCATGTGGTACGGAACAGAACCGCTGGGCCTTGCTCGCGCGAAGGTCGCGGCGCAACTGGAGGCGATGCCCGGCAAGCAGCTCGCGATCGTACGATACTCTCCGGAGCATGCGCCCTTCGACGACTGGGTTTACAACAAGGCGGACATCGACGCATCGAAGGTGGTGTGGGCGCGGGAATTGCACGCCGCTAGCAATCAGGAACTGCTGCGATACTTCCACGATCGCCAGGTGTGGCTGGTAGAACCGGATTGCGACCCGCCCAAAGTATCGCCATACTCGCCGCGATAGTGATCCAGCAGACGATTCCCATCAGGATCAGCACGGGGAAATGGGCGGGGTTCAGAAGATCGGCATACACGCCCGCGGACGTGTTTTGCGAAGCGGCGGCGTATACCGCCAGCGCGACGGCACCTGCAATCACGTGATACGCGAGCATCGCGCGGCGGTGGAGCAGCACGGTCCAGGGAACAGTCCACGCCAGATATTGCAGGCCGAAGCCGGGCGAGAGGAACAGAAACAAGAAGGCGATCAGCCCGCATTGCTCGAACAGCCGCCGCTTCATTATCAGCGGCAGGCAGGAGGCGGCCAGGAGCGCGATCCACTTGGCCGCAGGATCGTAGTGCGTTGCTCGATGAATCAGGCTGAAGCCCCACAGGCCCGTGGCGCCGCTGTATCCGAGCATGCTTCTCAGAATCAGTACGGGTTCCTGAGCCAGATAGGGCAGCGAAAGAGCGATCCAGACGGCGGCGCTTGCGGCCAGCCATTTGAGCCGGGGTCGAAGGCCGGGCAGGCATAGAAGGATCGCCGGAGCGAAGATGAGCGGAATCAGTTTCACGCTGCAGGCGAGTCCGAATGCGATGCCCGGCGCAGCATGCGAGGATTCCCCGCTCGGCAAAGAAGACCGCGGCGACCAGGAAGAACATCATGATCGGGTCGGTGTTGCCGTGAAATCCGGAGATCAGGATGGAGATGGGCGACAAGGCTATGATCAGAAGCTCCGCGCGGCTGCGGAACATGCGCCAGAGCAGAGCGAGCGTGCCCGCGTCGGCGATGCGCACAGGCCGCGCGCAGCCAGAAGCGATTTCCCAAGTATCGCGCAGCACATGCAGAACGGCTGGAGGATGAATGAACGCCTGGCGCTGCGAGAGCGGCCGGCGGGAGAATCGTATTGGACGCCGGAACGGTACAACTCGGCAAAGCCGGCGGTGCGGAGAGTGGTCAGATCGTGCTCCCAAGTGCGGGCGTCGTTGGTGCCCGCGGTGGACGCGGCGAGGAGAAGTTTCAGCAGGAGGGCGACAACGCCGGCGAAGACAAGTTTCACCGGATTGGGATCCCTGGCAAAGATCACGGATTGCGAATCGGAGTATCGTTCGCTCCAGCCGGGCAAATAGCGCATGACTCGCGCCAGGGGAGCGGATCGAGAAAGCAGGCACCAATCGATCTGGTATTTATCCAGGAGTCGATTGGGATCGTCACGCAGCGTGGCCCACCTGCCGTAGTCCTCAAAAACTCCGGTCCAGGCATACACATCGGCGCGGCCGTCGATGAACACCTTTTGCTCCGGAAGCGCCCAGCTCAGATAGCCGCCGTACACGTATTCGTTGAGCATTCGTCCCGTAAGGTGCGAGCTAAGATGGCGGCGGATGAAGTCGACGGCTTCGACGGGGTTGCCGCGGCGAACCTGCGCAACCAACGCGCTCTGCGACGGGAAAGCGGCGAACGGCGAGGCCTAGTGACCCAGCAGATGAGAAACGCGTTGGGCAAGATTCGGTCGCGGGCCGGCTGAGGAGCCTCTGCCACGCATCGGCGAGCTGGCGGCAAAGAATCGGGCGCGGCGACGATGCCCCAGGCAAACAGAAGCGCTGATGCAGAACCGCCATGCCGAAGGCCACCGCCAGCAGCGCGACCTCGTCCAGGTACAGTACCGCTCGGCGAACCAGCGCGATCAGCAGGATCGCTCCCGCGAGCGCCAGGAATCCGAAGGCGCGGACGTCGTCGAACGATAGCCTTTGCCATTCCGTCACGGCGTCGAGCTGCATCCGCTGGTCGAAGATGGTTCGCAGCGGGTACGCCAGGAGCGGCCATCCCACGGGATTCACGAACAGGGCAGCCACCGAAAGCGCGGCCGCCCACAGGAGGGTTTTGCGCCGATCCGGATCGAGAGGGCGAGATTGCAGCAATCCCGCCGTGCACGTTGAACGATCCGCAGATCAGCACCACGGCGAGCACGATCATCCCGAGGAAGAATGACCCGTGGGAGTTCACCCAAATCGCAAACAGAGCGGGCAGCAGATAGAACCATCGCCGGTCGCGCGACCGGCCCAGGTGCAGTATCAGAAGCTCGCAGGCAAGGAAGGTGAATCCCAACAACTTGGGGACGAATCGCGAGACCGACGGTGGAGAAAAACCAGGTGACCAGCGCTCCCAGGAACGCAACTTTCGCGTTGCCGGAATAGAGCGAGCACGAGACGTATTGAATGACCAGGAGTGCCGCCGCCGCAAGGCAGAACCACAGCATCAGGCCGGAATAGCCGCCGGCCCTCCATGCGGCGTACATGCTGAGCTGAGAAAGCCATTCGTGCGCGACCCAGGCATGCTGGCCGGTGGTGAAGGACAGCAGATCCGTTCGAGGAATCGCGCGGTTCGTCCAGATGATCTGGCCGGTCCGCAGATGCCACCAGAGATCGGGATCGTTAAAACGCGAACGCACGGTGAGGACGGCCAGGGCCACCAAGGTCGAGGCCAGCATCACCGGAAACGAAAGTACGTTCGTAATCTGCCTGCGGCAGAGTCACGCAACCTCAGGAGTCTCCTCCTCCATGAAATCCTTGATCAGGCGGTGGAGATACGTCCGGGAGATATTGAGGCTGCGGGCCGCCAGGGTCTTGTTGCCGTTACATTCGGCCACGGCCTTTTGCGCCAGCTTGACCTTGTAATCGTGTAGCTGATCCTCGAAGGAAGCCGCGGGCAGCGAATCGCCCAGGCCGAGCAGGTCGGGCTGCTGCAGATCTTCGGGCAGATGCTCGGAACCGATGGTATCGTCGTCGGTCAGGATGATGGCCTTCTGGATCACGTTCTCCAGCTCACGAACATTGCCGGGCCAAACGTAGTCCACCAGCAAAGCCATGGCGCCAGGGGTGATTGAGGTCACCGGCTTGCGATACAGTCCGCTGTATTTGTCCAGAAAGTGCCGGGCCAGCGTGGGAATATCCTCGCTATGATCGCGAAGCGAAGGCGCCTTGATTCCCATGACGTTGACGCGATAGTACAGGTCGAGCCTGAAGCGTCCTTCTTCGACCATCTTCCCCAGATTTCGGTGGGTCGCGAACAGGACGCGCGCATGCAAAGGAACCACGGCGCTGGTGCCCAAGCGGCTGAATTGCCTCTCCTGCAGGACCCGGAGCAGTTTCACCTGGGTGTGAGGGCTGAGCTCCCCGATTTCGTCCAGAAACAGCGTGCCTTGGCCGGCCTGCTCCAGATACCCCTTGCGGCTTCCGACCGCGCCGGTAAACGCGCCCTTTTCGTATCCGAACAGCTCGGCTTCGATAAGCGTATCGGGGATGGCCCCGCAGGAGACCGCCACAAACGGACACGAGTGCCGCTCACTCAGGTTGTGAATGGCGCGGGCGATCAGTTCCTTGCCGGTTCCGGTTTCCCCGGTGATGAGGACAAAGGCGTTCAGGCCGGTGACGCGCTGGATGAGATCGTAGACGTGCTGGAGCCGGGCGCTGGATCCGATCAGTTGATCGTCTGCCCGCCGCTGGTGGACGACGGGACGATAATTGGCGTCGTGATTCCAACGTCGAACCAGGCCTCGATGCCGTCGCGAACCTTGGATGGCGACCCGAACAGCGTGTTATCCGCCAGCCAGCGGTCGGTCATCAGGCCGGGCAGGCGCTCGAAGTCCTTGGCCTCGATGGCCGCCTCGATCGCCGCCATTTCTTCGACATAGCCGGCTTCCTTCCAATAGTTCCGATAGTTGGGAGCCGGAGTAGTTGGTCAGGGTCTTCTTCAGCACCGCCTTGGCCGCCGCCTCGTCGGTGTCGATCACAGTTGGGGCCATGTCGCCGAGGAAGAAGCCGGCGTCGCGGCGATCCTGGGGAACTAGCTCTAGCTGGGTGGGCATGTGACTGCGGCTGCCGTTGGCCCAGACCGCGCCGTCGGCGATCTCCACCGCCAACGCCAGCATCTTGCTGCGCAGGGTGGCCAGCACGATTGGGGGCAGCGGCCCGTCGTCGACGCCGCGGCGCGCATGGCGGCGACATAGGCGCGCACGTCCCCCAGCGGCTTGCCGACCGTGACCCCGTGCGCAGCGTGAGCGGGGGCGTGGCTGACACCGACCCCAAGACGGAATTGACCGCCGCTGATCTCGTGAATGAAGGCCGCGCTCCGCGCCAGTTCGGCGGGCAGCCGATAGTAGATCGGCTGGATCGTGGTGCCGATGGCGATGGTGTTCGTGGCCTGGGCGATCGCCAGGCACAGCCCCACGCAATCCCCGGCCCCGGCCGTGGCGCAATAGATGCCGGGAAATCCGCGCTTTTCGGCTTCCCTGGCGAGGTCGATCACCTGCAGGCGGCGGCCAGGTGAGGCAGCCAAGTGGATAGCGGGCATACGGGTCATTGGGCTGGTCCTCCCACGGCGACTATAGCTGCTCGGCTTGGCCCTCGGTATAGTCCACCGCCCTCGTTCCATCTGGGCTCGGAACGAGACCACTGCCGCGAGCCCGTCGAAAGCCATGTGGACCGCCAGAACGCGCGATTGCGGGGAGCGCGATGACCCGATCGGTCTTCGCTGAGTTCCCTCAAACCCCAACCCGCGGGGGCACTGTCAGACTAGACCCGCTGTTAGGGTTCAGGCAGTAGTTTCACGGCGTCGGTGGTGGTTCCTGGGAGTTGCTTCGTCTCGGGCGAAACCTCCCCGCTGCCCGAAAATCTGGCGACGCGGCTAAGACCCACGATCTCCTCCGATTAGTCTGACAATGCCTCCCGCCCCCTTGTCCGACATCGACGGTTGTCATGACGTCGTTCCTCGCCCGTAATACGGCCCGCTCTCGGGGCCGTAGGCGCCCGGCGGCGCGCTTGCCAAGGTGACGCGAGCGGCAAGGGGAGGGTCGTATTCCAGAGGGCGGGGCCCTACGCAAGGGAGCGACAGGCGATGATCGCAAGCATCGTCGTCGCGCGGCGGCCGCGCAGTGGCGCAGACGGCGCGTCTTTCACCGATTGCGCGACGCGGCCCTCGCTACGAAGAGCGCCGCCGTCCGGGTGCGCGCCGCCTGGCGAGGGCTCAAGGGGTGGCAGAGGCACTGGGCCGTCAACATCGCGATCGGCGTCACGATCGAATTGCTGCTGCACGCGACCGCGTCGCTGCCGATCGTCTCCGCCGCGCAGAATTTCGCGATGGACGCGGCGATGCAGGCGCAGGCCGCCTTCCCCGGCGCGATCCAGACTGGCACGCCCCTGGCGCTGATCGATGTCGACGCCGCGACCTGGCGCGACCCATCTTGGGGTGGTGGCAAGCCGACCCTGGCGCCGCGAGACAAGCTCCTCGCCCTGATCACCTATGCTTTCCAGCACCACGCCCGGATCGTTGTCCTCGACATCGCCGTGGACGCCACAGGATCGGAGGCGGCGGCGGTCGCCAAGGACAAGACCGTCGCGACGGCCCCAAAGCCTGATGCGGACGCGACGTTCGACACGTCAATCCAGAATCTCACGGCGTCCACCAAGCCCGATGATGATCGCCAGCTGTTGGTCGTGCGCACGATCGACGCCTCGGCCGGGTTCGCACCGCCGGCAGCCAGTATTGCGGACGAGTTGCGGCCCTCCGTGCTGGACGACGCCTTCGCCAAGAACGCCAACCACCTGCGTGAAGTCGCGCCTGACTTCGAGATCTCCCGGGACGGAGTCCTCCGGGACTGGCAGCTGTGGCGCGCCGCCTGCCAGCGCGATGCGAACGGGGAAGGTCACTGGCGGGTGATCCCGTCGATCCAGCTGACGGCGACCGCGCTGCTGAACGATCCGGGCTGGCTGAACCGGCCGATCCTGCAGCAACTCCGGCCGTGCCGGACCGACTTCGGCGACATCGATCTGGTCGCGTCACCGACCCCACAGTCGGATATCGACAAGATGGCGAGGCGTTCGGTCTTCGCCCAGCGCGCCATCACCCACCACAACGAGATCGAGCAGTCGTTTGACGAAGGCGTCGATCCGAGCAGCCGCATCTTCTACCGCTGGGCGCCGTCGCAACCCGCCTCACCGATCCAGACTGTCAGCGCGCAAGCAGTCCTGACGCCGGGCGACTTCGCCGACCAGATCGAGTTCCACCATGGCGTTGTCGTGATCGGGCAATCCTTCGAAGACGCCCGCGACTCCACGCCACGCCGCTTGGCGTGATGCCGGGATCGCTGGTCGTGATCAACGCGATCGGCTCGATCCTCGACTACGGGGTGATCCAGCCGCCCCCGATGGCGGCGCGCCTCATGATCACCGCTGGGCTGATCGTGATGGTCGGACTAGCGTTCGCCCTGCTGGATTTTTCGTCGCCACCCTCGTCATCCTGGCGGCGTTCCTGCCGCTGGTAGTGGCTGGTGAGTACGCCCTGCTCCGCGCCGGTTTCTGGCTGGACTTCGCGGTGCCGTTGCTTGGCGTCTATCTGCATCGACTCTTCGCGACCATTCATGAATATGCGGTGGTCCAGCGCTCGGGTGGGCCCCATCATGACCACTGACCGTCAGGTTGACGCCGTGCGGCCGTGCGGACGCCGCCGCACCGACCACCGCTCGCTGCTGGTCGCCTTCACGCTTGCCTCCTCGATCTGGAGCGGCGCCGCCGGGGCGGGCCCCGTGGTCGCGTACGTCGCGGTGGTCCCGGCAAAGGGAGGTCACTTGGCGGACGCTGCGACCGTCATCCGGGGCGGAAGGCCAGCCCCAGTTTCCCCCACCAGCGACTCCCTGGGTCTGCAGGCCGGCGACAAGATCTTCCTCAGGTCGCCCCAGTACACCGTCTTTGTCCGGATGCTTGAGGATCCTCTCCCGTCGCTTGTCCGCAAGCGCGGCGGTCCCGCTGGCGTGGCCGACTATCTGGTCCAGCAACCACTCGTGCCAGGGCTGCTGGAGCAGATCTGGGACGCCATCCAGAGTGTTTTCATGGGCGCCGATCTAAGGGCGATCGCCCAGGCCGACAGCCGCGGCGACCCATACGAGGGCGCGTGCTTCAACACTACGGGCAAGACCGACAACCCGACGCCATTTCTGATGCCGATCCTGGCGGCCGACTTTTTCAAGCTAGCGTCCGGCCAACGGCGGCTTTTCGTGACGTGGCGCGGCGGGGCGCAGCCGTTCTCAGTCAAGCTCTCGAACTACGACACCGGGACCGTCGTCGCGCACGCCGATCAGGTGGCCGACTGTGGCGCGTGGCTCACCGCGGCCGACTTGACCCCGGGCCGCTACCGGCTGGCGGTGACCGACGCCCTTGGCGTGCCCGAAGACGAGGGCAATATATATGTGGTCGACGCGGCGCCCGCCGAGCCGCCGGCGCTCGCCACAGCGAACCTTCCGGAGGAGGCGCGCCGGCTCTATTACGCCAACTGGCTCGCCACCATCGACGGTGGGGTCTGGACGTTCGAGGCCCAGCAGGTCGCCGTGGCCCATGGGTGCGGAAGCGCCGCGGTGAGGCGGTGGCTGCTAGAGTGGGCGAAATCGCCGAGTTGCCGCGGTCCGCAGCCCCGATCGGCGCCATGAGCGCGCGGGGCTGGCTCCGACTTATTGCGACGGCGTGGGGCTTGGTAATTCTGGCCGCCTCTCCCGTCTGGTCTGCTCCCGCGGCGGTCCAGCCGGCCGACGCCAAGCTTGCGCCGGTGGCGGCCGAACCTTGCGCAGCCGGCGAGGACCCAGTGACCCGTTGTTCCGAGATGGCGAGGCTGAAGAAGGTCAAGAACTGGGAGGGGCTGGAACTCGAGGCGCGCACGGCGCTGCACGAAGCACAGCAAGTTGAGGGCGGCGAACTGCTGGCCACGAAAGCTGAGTTGTTCCTCGCCGACGCCCTGTGGGGTCAGCAACGCTACGACGAAGCCGCGACCGTGTTGCAGCACGCCATCGAGGTGCGCACCGCTCAGCTTGGTCCGAATGCGCTTGCAACCTTCCAGGTCGAAGCAAGCCTCACCGGACTGGACCGGGTCCGGAACGACCCGGCCGACGGCATCGCAACTATGGAGAAGATGCTCGCCGCCAATGAAGAGATGAGCCAAAAGGCTACCGGGGCAGACCGTAAGTCCTTAGACGATGCTAGTCACGCCATAGCATGGACGATTTCCAACGAATACCTCAAGTACATGTTGTCGGTTCCAAACCTTGCGACGAGGGTCGACAACGAGAAGAGGCTGTCCGGCTATATCCAGAGTTTGCGGCGGCTGGAGGGAAAGGAGACCGCCAAAACCGCTCGCGAGCTTCGGATCGAGGAAGCTAAACGGCTCTCTGAGCTCGGCAGCGACGAGTATGCGGACGACGATTTTGAGCACGCGGCTTCGAATTACCTGGACGCCGTCAACCTGGCAGACCGCGAGCTGGGACATGACGATCTAAACACCTTACTCTATGCGTATCAGCGCGCCTACGCCCTCGCGAATATGGGAATTGTCGACGACGACGAAGCCTTTATCCATTCATACGTCGGCGACAATGAGACCCTGAGGGGCGAAGTCGGTCAAGAGAAGGCGAAATTACTCGTTCTCCGGGCTAAACTGCTAATGACTTAGGAGCGAACCCCCGAAGCAACGTTGGACCTCGACGAGGCGAAGCGGGTTGAATGCCCTTCAATAACCGCGACGACCTGCGAAGCGGATCTTCTCTTCCTCGACGCTCAGATCTACGTTCGCACGAATCTCGATAAGCTTGCCGAACCTTTATTGAAGCAGGCGATATCGGCGACCGAGAGAGTTGAGGGTCCTCAGAGCCTGGACGTCGCTGCTGCCATACATAATCTGGCCGACTATTATATGGACGAGAGGCAATACGCATTGGCAGAGACCTACTATGTCAGCGCAGAACACATGGCGGAAGGCGCATCGAGCGAAAACTCGCCGAAGCTAGTTGACTTCCTAGACGATGAGGCCAGCGCGCTTCAGCAGCAACGAAAGTTCGATGACGCCGGCGCATTGCTTGAGCGGGCGCGCGCTATAGCCACTCGAAATCCCTCGATGAGCCGTGAGGCGAAGGCGGAACTATATGAAGCGCTTGGCGTCAACGAGGGCACGCGCAGTCTCAGCGCCGCCGCGGTGGCCGATTGGCGCATCGCCTGCCAGCTTCGCACGGAGGGTTTCAGGTCGCTCAAGCTCAACGGCCAGTTCGTCTCGAACGCCTGGGGTGACTTCGGCGGGTGCTTCATGGCGCTTGATGACGCGCTCTGGACCTGGTCGGCGCAGGGCGGTGGACCCGCGCCGGCTGCCGCGCCTGGGGCGTTGACGCGCGAGGCGTTCGAGGCGGCGCAGAACGTCGAGCTGTCGGCGGCTGGCGACGCGCTATCGGCGGCCGAAAGTCTCAGCGCCGCCACGGCTGCGGGATTCGCCGACCTCGCCAAGGACTATGAGTCGACCCTCAGCGAGCGAGACCACGACGACCAGTTGTTGGCGCGGGCCGACTTCCCAACCGCCAAGCAGGACCGCCTGATCGCCAGCCGGGACGCGGCTGAGGCGAGGCTGGAAGACCTGACGACGCAGCTGCAGCAGAAGGCGCCGCGCTTCTGGGACTACCGGGCCCCAGCCGCGGTGACAGCTAGCGAGTTGCAGACCACGACCGGCGCAAACCCAGCGCTGCTGCGCGACGACGAGGCCCTGGTCCTGTTCCTCACGCCGGAGGGGGACCGGAAGGGCTATGTGTTCGCCGTCAGCAAGGATGGGTCGGGCTGGGCGCAACTCGCAGTGTCCGGCGACGCGCTGAGGGAACAGGTGGCGCACGTGCGCTGTCAGATCGATCTGCAGGGGAACGGCAAGGGTGGCCCCGTTCGCACCGGCGGGATTTGCGCGGGCGCCCGGCAGGGCGCCTTCGACCGCACGGCGGCTTATGAACTCTACCAGACGCTGTTCGGCGCACCGGCGATCCTGGCGGTGATCGGCCCCAAGCCGGTGCTGTTGATCGTGCCGGACGGCCCGCTGGTCAGCCTGCCGCCCGGCCTGCTGGTCACCATTCCGCCACAGGGCGGCGCGGTCGGCGACTTCGACCAGGGGCGCTCAGAGCGACGCCGTGGCTGCTGCGGTCCAAGGCCGTGGCGCTGTTGCCGACTGTGGCCGCACTCAAGGCCCTGCGGCAGGTCCCGCCGTCCGGCCGTGTGGCACCAACCGACCCCCTGCTGGCCTTTGCCGATCCGGATTTTGCCGCCGCCGCCCAACTGCCGGCGTTGCCGTGGACCGGGGTCGAGGGCGAGTCGCTGCGCACGGCGCTGGGCGCATCGCCCGACAGCCTGCTGACCGGCGCCAACGCCTCGAAGGCCGCCCTGATGGCCCGCAACGACGACGGTCGGCTGGCCAATGTGCGGGTGCTGGAGTTCGCCACCCACGGCCTGATGGCCGATGCCGGCCAGGGGCGCAGGGAGCCGGCGCTGGCGATGGCCGCCGGCCCCCGGCCCGAGGATGGCGTGCTACTGGCGTCGGAAGCCACCTCGCTGAAGCTGGACGCCGACTGGGTGCTGCTGTCGGCCTGCAACACC
Organism: uncultured Pseudomonadota bacterium; assembly: GCA_963835495.1. Classification (GTDB taxonomy): domain Bacteria; phylum Pseudomonadota; class Alphaproteobacteria; order Caulobacterales; family Caulobacteraceae; genus Acaudatibacter. The sequence continues at coordinate 22,382 of CAWIFQ010000003.1, forward strand.
GCCAGTCCGGACGCGCCCGAGACCCAGGGCCTCTCCGGGCTTACGCGGGCCTTCTTCTTCGCCGGCGCGCGTTCGATCCTAGTCTCCAACTGGAAGGTACGCGACGATGTCGCCGCCGAGTTGGTGCCGGAGATTTTGCGCGGCGCCAAAGCTGGCGTGGGCCGCGCCGAGGCGCTGCGCCGCGCGTCGATGAAAATCCTGGATGATACCCACCTGAACGCGGCCCATCCCGCTGCTTGGGCGCCCTTTAGCCTGATCGGAGAAGCTGGCCCCTGACTGCGGCTTGGAACGTGCGCCATGCTCGCGAAGGCAGGCGCCGGAGCCGTTCACGAGGAGGAGCCCGAGTTTGCGCCGGCCTCCGTCCGCCTGATCGATGACTCTGAAGTAAGCGTTACAACCTTTGGGTGCCTGGATCAGTTTGCGAAGGTTAAGTAAAAGCGGATAAGGATATTAGAATGGTCGGAAGTTGGCAAAGAGCGCAGGCCTCCAGTGGTGGTTTGATTCAGCAGTCGCACACACGGAGTTTAAGCTCAATTTCCGTCAAGGCGCCTTAGGCGCGGACGGGGAGGGCAGGGGCGACTTTGCGCCATCGGCGGACATTGGCTCTACGCCAGGAAGCGGACCTTACCTCGTGGTGCGCGCTCCCGGCCGCGCGTAAGCTGGCGCTGCAAGCCGACCGCTCCGCCTGCGCTCGAGAGGAACTTCGATGAACACGGTCCTCATCACCGGATGCTCCTCCGGCTTTGGTCTAGACACCGCGAGCTACTTCCTGGACCGCGGCTGGACGGTGATCGCTACGATGCGCACCCCGCGCGAAGATCTGCTGCCGCCCTCGGACCACCTGCGCATCCTGCCGCTCGACGTTACCGACGCCGGCAGCATCGCGCGAGCGGTCGACGCCGCTGGCCCGATCGACGTGCTGGTCAACAACGCCGGTGTCGGCATGATGAGTCCGCTCGAAGGCGTCTCGATGGACAAAGTCCGCGAGCTCATCGAGACCAACACCCTGGGCACGATCGCCATGACCCAGGCCGTGCTGCCGAGAATGCGCGAGCAGGGGTCGGGCGTCATCGTCAACGTGACTTCGGGCGTGACCTTCCAGCCGCTGCCCTTGATGTCGATCTACACGGCCAGCAAAGCTGCGGTGAACGCCTTCAGCGAGTCGGTGGCGTTGGAGCTGGAGCCGCTGGGCGTGCGTGTCCGCATCGTCATCCCTGGCCGCGCCCCCGAGACGCCCTTCGGCGAAAACGCGCGCGGCCGCATGGGCCTGAACATCCCCGACCCCTACCAGGCGCTGGCGGCGCAGATGATGGGCCGCTTCGGGGCCGGCGGCGACGTCACCCACTCGCGCGACGTCTCGGAGGCCGTATGGCGCGCCGCCACTGACCCCTCCTGTCCCATGCGCCTGCCAGCAGGCGCGGACGCAGTCGCCCGCGCTGGGGCCGCGTAGGCTGCCGGCTTACGGCCAATCGGGGCTAGGTCGGCTGTGCGCCAAAACCGGACATCGGCTCGCTTCCAGGAAGCGGACCTTCACTCGGGGATTTTGGACAGCGCAGCGAAGTTCAGCCGTGCGCCGTCCATCTCGAGTTCGAACGCAGCGCGGAGATCGTATGGAGCGGGGGCGCAGGTCGCGCCCGCACTCGGCGCGAAGTGCCTCGTAGAGCAAGATCGTACTCTCCACGATCGTGTCCAACTCTGGAATGTCGATCACGTCATAGACGTCGGCGTGTGCCAGCTCCTTGTCCCGGTAGTGCGCGACAGACTTCGATAAGGCGTGGAAGTCGTCGGCGGCCACGCCCAACCCCGCCAGAAGGCGCTCAGCGAATGTCGCGGACGCGGGAAGGATCTTCGTCCAATGGTGCTTGCCAGATTTGTCCCAGAAGAGCTTGGCTCACTGCAGGTAAGTCATGTCGAGGAAGTTATTGCTCGCGACGATTGCGAACTGGTTTCTCGGCCGGGTACCTGACGATAGAGAAGCGCCACCTCTATAGTAAGCTGCGTTCTTCAACACGGCGCGGCACAACTCGTAGCACTTTCGTATGCGCGCGGTGTCCTGCATGGCCACGAAACTAGCGCCGCCTTGCCAGAGGTGTCGACCGGCTCTAATCCGCCTGGCGGACGTCGGCCCTGCCGCCTGAAAGCGGACGCAGCAAGAGCGCCGGAAGCTCCGCGGTGGCACGCACACCAATCGGCTCCAAATGGGCCGGGTCATGAGCCATTGGGCGTCGCTGCCTCCTAAGGGAGCGTCCCCCGAAGCCAGAAACCGATCGGCTATGAAGCCAGATCAACTGGCGGCACCGTGCCAAAACTCGGAAGTGAGTTCGCCCCCGGAAAAGCCGACATGAATGCCTCCAGCGACAGGACTGCCGAATACCCCGCGCGCAACGCAAGTCCCCATCAAGTCTCGACGTTGGTCGCCCCCGACTTTAGAGCGCTTCAGGACTGATGAATGGTTGGGTTGCGGACAACGCCAAAGCGCGCAACCGTCCCTTGAACGAACTCCACAGATCGGGCCCTGGAAGAGGAGTCTCAACCCATGGCCGATGACGCGCGTCCCTTGACGCTGAACACGGAACTTGTGCGCACCTACCACGTCCCTTTCGAGGGCGACGCCGAGTGCTTCAAGGTTCGGCCGAACCAATCCTACATGACCACGTTCGGCGCGGAGATCGTAGGCCGAGAACTCTTGCTGCGGTTCCAAGACGCGAACCTCACGGCGGCCCAGGTGAAAAGCCAGGACGAGCAGCAGATCAAGCTCTACCGCGACATGCTGGACTACCTCCGCAAAGACCTGAACGGGCTGAACGGCCAGATCGGCGGACACGCGCGCGGTGTAGTGGAGCAGCGCAAGCAGAAACTGCTCAGCGACCGCAGCCTGACGGCTGACCTCGGCGTGCCCCTGGGGTCCGCGCCTTCAACCGATCCAGCCAGGCACCATTTCTCATCTGTCCGGTGCGGATTTCTCAACTAGCAGAGCCGGCGCGAGTTATGCCGCCGGGGCGTTTCACAACTGTGAATTAGATGTGGTACGCGGCTTGTTAGTGGCCGCTTTGGGTCGGAAGTTGCCGTCGCGGTGATGCCCCGAACCTGCCGTCACCGCGCGAGAGCGATAGTCGCGGACAGCCCGCGAGCGGCTGACACCCTGCCGTCACGCGACAAGCGAAGACTCGGTCTCATTGGACGCAAGCACAGCATCCATCGCCCCCAACAGTGAAGCCAGATCGATCGGCTTGGCGACCATCGCGTCCATGCCGGCCGCCCGGTATGCAGCCTCTTGCTGTGCCATGGCGTTCGCGGTGACGGCGACCACAGGCGTACGGGCGATACCTTGGGCTTGCTCGATCTCACGCATCGACTTGACCGCAGCAATACCGTCCATGACCGGCATCTGAATGTCCATCAGCACGACGTCCCACTGGCCGCTTCGCCAAGCCTCCAGCGCCTCCTGTCCGTTCCCAACGACAGTGGGCTCGATACCGACTTCGCCGAGCAAGGTTCTCAGCACGATCTGGTTGATGGGATTGTCCTCCGCGGCGAGGACACGCAGCGGGCCGGCGGCCACCGCGGGCGCGACGGCCGGCGCGGGATCTGGCGCTTTCGACGAGCTCTCCAAACGTTCGAGCGGCAGATTGACCGTAAATGTTGTGCTCACCCCTTCGGCGCTCTTTACAAGGATCTCGCCGCCCATCAAGGCCACCAGGTCCCGGCAAATGGTCAGCCCCAAGCCCGAGCCGCCGAATTGCCTGGTCGTGGAGGCATCCGCCTGAACGAACTTGTCGAAGACCGTGCGCAGCTTGTCGGGCGCGATGCCGATGCCAGAAGTCGGCGACCCTAAAAGAAAGCCCTTCGAAGCAGGGCGAAATGTTCACCTCGATCGAACCGCGCTCGGTGAACTTCACCGCATTGGAGACCAGGTTGTGAAGCACTTGTCGGATGCGCGTCGGATCTCGACCTGCGGACCGCCACCGAAGATGGCGATGTTGCGTGTGATCCAGTCCGTCATTCGTGAGCCTTCAGCCGGGCGAAGCCTGAGCATAGTCGCTCGGATCGCGACTGAACGTCCCCCTTTTTATGCGCGGAACCACTGTCCAGAGTGGACCCGAAGCAGACCGCCCCTGCGACAGCTTTGGGTGAAAGGCGGCCGCACGCCCGATGCCAGAAACAGATGTTCAGCGACGTGAGGCCCCATCTTTCTCTCTACCGCGCGGCCGCCTTGGTTCGCGTGACGCCATTTCGACGTTGGCGCCGGGCGATCGGATGAGCCACTGCTCACCGGCTAACCACTAGGGGATTTTCGAAATGACCTTGGCCGACGCCGCAAGCTTCAGCACCGCCGTCAGTGGGTTCGCCGTCACCGCATCGGTCATATACTTGGCGATCCAGACGCGGCAGGCGTCAAGGCACACCCGTGCCCTGATTTAACAAGGCGCAACTGCAAGAACCACAGCCATCACCACAGGCCTGATGGCGTCGGACTACTGCGCGGCTTGGATCGAGGGCAACGGCGTTGAGGCGTCGCCAAGCGCGATCCGCGAGCGACAGTTCAACTTGCATTGCGCCACTGCGATCAACGCTATGGAAGACTTGTTCACCCAGCACTGCGACCGGCTGCTGACTGTGGAGTGGTACGAGCGCCAGTGCGACACCTTTCGAGGTCTCTTATCCGAACCGGGCCTGAGAGCCTTCTGGGCGGCGCAACGCGAGGAGGTAGGACGCTCGGCGCCTCGCTTCCGCGCTTTTGTCGACAGCCTCGTTCCGGAACAGGCGCCAGTCTTCGCAAACCGGACCTGAAGGCCGTCTGACGGCACAAGAGTCGGCTAACCGGCATGCCACTGATGTCCGCCTATGGCGCTGAGCCGACCTGGGCGGCCGTCTGGGATCGACTCTTTGATCGCGAGGCGCGCGCGGGACGCGCGTCACATGACGTACGACCCTAGCCCTTCTCTTCGTCCGCGGGTCCGTCGGCCAGCGTGTCCAATGACGCGCCGAGCGTGATCGCCAGCTTCTCGACGATGGTGATGGTCGGGTTCCTGATCCCCCGCTCGACGCCTGAGACGTAGGTGCGGTGCAAGCCGGCCCGTTCGGCCAGTTCCTCCTGGGACCAGCCCTTGGCGCGCCTGAGGCGCTGCACGTTGAGGCCAAGCCGTCGGCGCACATCCATGCCGCCAGGAGCTTCGGCGCAGACGATCGATCTACAGCCGATGAGTTTCAACTGTCGCGTTGACTGCTCCGCGCACGCATGGCTTCACACCACCCAGGCGAGACTCTATCGGATGCGAGGGAGGCTCGGCCGCGGCACATCGCCGGCCAGGCGCATTCTCTCTCCCGCGTCCACAGCGAGGGAGAGGTCAGTTGCAGTTCCTGGTAGCGTTGATGGTGTTGGCGGGGTTCGTCGGCTTCCTGGTAGGCGTCATCGCCCTGATCCAGCCGACGCGATGGGTGAGCAGTCGGGGACGGGCGGCAGGACTGGTGACAGCGGCCCTGGTGGTGATAGCGCTCGCGGCGGCCGCCGAACCGCCGCCTGCCGCCGAGACGTCGCATCCGGCGGCGGCGACCCCGCCCGCCAGCGCCGCGCCGGCCGTGGGCGCTCAGCGTGTTGCCAGTCGGGGGCCTAGCCAGGCGGCGATCGACGCCGGCTTTACCACCACCCAGACCGCGCTCTTCGCCGCGGCCAAGCCCTGTGACGCCGCCATGGCCAAGGCGGCGAAGACCCACGGCCAGTACGCCAGCTACAACGTCTCGGTGGCGGCCGAGCAGGTGTGCCGGCAGGCAGCCATCGACATCGGCAACGCGCACTTCGGCGACCCTGTGCCGGCGACGGCGCAGGACGACCTCAACAAGGCGGTCGACTGCTTCGCGATGGCCTACGGCCTTCGCGCCGGGGCGATGGAGCAGGCGGCCGCGCTGATGGACGGCGATCAGCGCCCCTCCAAGGTGGCCGCGTTCCGCGACACGCTGCGCTACGCCGGCGAACAGCATCAGGCCTGCCTGGAGCAATATGCGACCGCGGCGGCGGCCCACGGCTTCGCCAAGCAGATCGGCTGGACCGACAAGGACTAGGCCGGAGCGGGCATGAAAAAGGGCGGAGGCTGGTGTTCAGCCTCCGCCCTCGGTGCTCAGCGCTTCAGCGCCTACGTGGTGACGCGGACGCGCACCCTGGCCGGCGGCAACGCTGCCTCAGGCCGCCCGAAGCTCACCGCTCGGAAGGTCAGCCCGAGCGTCTCATGCACCGCCTCTTGGCCGCTCATGGCCTCCCAGCGGCGGATGATGACGTCGGCGTACTTCGGGTCCAGCTCCAGCATCCGACAGCGCCGGCCGGCTTTCTCGGCCGCGATCAGGGTCGAGCCGCTGCCACCGAAGAGGTCGAGCACCAAGTCACCTTTCTTCGATGAGTCCAGCAGCGCGTCCTTGACCAGGGTCACAGGCTTGACGGTCGGGTGCATCGCGCGTTCCCGGGCCTTGTCGGCGCCGAAGCCGGTGACGCCCTCGTAGGACCAGACGTTCGGGCGGTTGCGCCCGTTCTTGCCCAGCTGGATGGTGTTGATGCTGGCGGCTTGGCCCTTCTTCAGCACGAACACCAGCTCGTGCTGGCTGCGATAGAAGCTCCCCATGCCGCCTGAGCCCTTGTCCCATACGCAGAGATTGAGCAGCGTCAGTCCGGCGGTCCTGGCTGCGACCAGCACATGCTCCATGTGCCGCCAGTCCATGCAGACGTAGGCCAGGCCCCCGTCCACCAGGGCCTCATCGAGCCGCTGCATCGACTTGGTCAGGAAATCGGTGAACTCGGCATCGGTCATCTCGCCGGAGCCCTGCACGAACTCACCGTGGGCGCCAGACGGGCTGGCGTTACCGTGGATGACCACGTTGTAGGGCGGGTCGGTGAATGCCACCCGGACCTGATCGCCCGCCAGCAGCCGCTCCAGCGCCTCTGGGGAGGTAGCGTCGCCGACCAGCAGCCGGTGCTGACCCAGCCGCCAGACGTCGCCAAGGCGCGACACCGCCTCGGTCTGAAGGTCCGGCACATCATCATCACCGGGGTCGGCGCCGCCGACGCCGAAGCGGATGGCTTCGATCTCGGGCAGCGAGAAGCCGGTGAGCTCGAGGCTGAAGTCCAGGTCGAGCAACGACAGTTCTTCCAGTTCCAGCTCCAAGGCTTCCTTGTTCCAGGACCCCAGCTCGGCCAGGCGGTTGTCAGCCAGCACAAAGGCGCGCTGTTCGGCTGGCGTCAGATGGTCGATGACCACGGCGGGGACCGTGGTCATGTCCAGCGCCTTGGCGGCTTCGACGCGGGCGTTGCCAGCGAGGATGCGCCCGGCCGCATCGATCAGCACCGGGCTGACGAAGCCGAACTGGGTGATGCTGGCCATGATGGCGGCGATCTGGCGCTTGTCGTGATGGCGGGCCTTGCGACCGGCGGCTCGAAGCTCGGCGATAGGACTCTGTTCGATCCGCAGATCGAGATCGGGCGGCGGGGCCGCAATGCGGGAGGGGATGGGTTTAGTCATGGCAGCGTTCCTTTTCGACAAGGAGGCGCCCGCCGCTCGATATTGAGCGCCGGGTAGAAAGCTTCTCCTCATCGGCCACGGGTCCGGCGCTGCCAGCCGGACGGCGCTCGTCCAAGGACGGGCGCTGGCCTCGCTTTAGGTGGGTTCGGGCGCTGGCGCTTCAAGCCTGCCCGGGACGCCCAGATCGCAATGCCGATGTGCGCGAACAGCACTGGACTAGGGCCGCACCGTAAGCACTGGTCCATCACGTCCTCGCCCGGTTGGTCCGGGCTCGCGCTGGTAGGGGCCGCCGAGGCGGTGGCCCGGAACCAGAAGGACGACCATCATGAACGATCTTACCGACGCGCAGCGCAAGCTGCTGAGCCGCGCCGCCGGCGAAAAGGAGGGCTCGATCGACGCGCCAGAGGACGCGAAGATCGCCAAGGCGCTGATCAAGAAGGGGCTGGCGATCTCCCTCCCGGTCGCGGGCGGGGCCAGCCAGCTGATCATCACCGAAGCGGACGGGCGGCCATCGCGGACCCGATCAGGCCTGGACGCCAGCGCCGGGCCGCAGACGGCAGACGACCGGCCGCGCGACAGCGTGCGGAGGGCCGCTCCAGAGGGACGGCCCGCCCGTGCCCGCCAAGCGGCGCTGCGCGTCGGCGAGCAGGCCAGTCCCGCGCGCGGCCAACGCCCAGCAACCCACTCGCCGCGCCGCCGCCCGCCCGCAAGCCGAAGGGCCCAGCGGCAAGCTCGGGACGCTGGTGGCGCTGCTGATACGCCCCGAGGGTGCGACGGTAGAGGCGATGAGCCAGGCGACCGGCTGGCAGGCCCACTCAGTGCGCGGCGCGATGTCGGGCTCCTTGAAGAAGGGCTTCGCGTTCGCGATCTTAGCGAGAAGACCGACGCCGGCCGGATCTACAAGATCACCACCGGGGAGAAGGCTTGATGGGCCAGGGGATCGACGAAGCCGCCCTGGCGGCCGAGGTCCGAGCCCTGGAGGCTCTCAACATCGATGGCCTTCGAGACGAGTGGCGGCGGCGCTTCCGGGCGCCGCCGCCTGGCCTGCGCGCGCCCGACCTGATGCGGCGCTTCCTGGCCGACCGGATCCAGGCCGAGGCGCTGGGCCGCGACGAGGCGCTGGAGCGGCGGCTGGCGGCCTTGGTGCGCGGCTATAACCGCGGGGAGACACCCCGCGCGCCGCAGCCGATCTTCCGGCCCGGTACGGTCCTGGAGCGTGAGCATCAAGGCCGCACCCACCGGGTCGAGGTGCTGGCCCAGGGCTTCCGCTGGGAGGGCCAGACCTACAAGAGCCTTTCCGAGATCGCCCGCGCCATCACCGGCGTGCGCTGGAACGGCCCCCGCTTCTTCGGCCTGCGCGAAGCGGCCAAGAAGGGCGCCGCCCGATGACCCGGTCTGGGAACGGGCCGGCCGGCGGGGCTTCCCGCCCGCGCCTCAGGTGCGCGATCTATACCCGCAAGTCGTCGGAGGAGGGGCTGGAGCAGGACTTCAACAGCCTCCACGCCCAGCGAGAGGCCTGCGAGGCCTACGTCCGCAGCCAGGCCGGGGAGGGGTGGGGCGTGCTGCCCGCCCAGTACGACGACGGCGGCTTCTCCGGCGGCAACATGGACCGGCCGGGGCTGGCGCAGCTGATGGCCGATGTGGACGCCCGGCGGATCGATGTGGTGGTGGTCTACAAGGTCGATCGCCTGACCCGCTCTCTGGCCGACTTCGCCAAGATCGTCGAGCGGTTCGACGCGGCGGGCGTCAGCTTCGTATCCGTCACCCAGGCCTTCAACACCACCACCAGCATGGGCCGGCTGACCCTGAACGTGCTGCTGTCGTTCGCGCAGTTCGAGCGCGAGGTAACCGGCGAGCGCATCCGCGACAAGATCGCCGCGTCGAAGGCCAAGGGCATGTGGATGGGCGGTAACGTTCCTTTAGGTTACGACCCGCACGGACGCACGCTCGTGATCAATGAGGCCGAAGCCAAGCAGGTGCGCCACATCTTCCAACGCTATCTGGAGCTAGGGTCGGTCCATATCCTGCGCGACGAACTGGAGCGAGAAGGTCAACACTCGAAGCGATGGACCAGCCGGTCCGGCAAAGAGATAGGCGGCGCGGTGTTCGGCCGTGGGGCGCTGTTCCACCTGCTCTCCAACCGACACTATCTGGGTGAGATCGTCCACAAGGAGACGTCATATCCCGGCCTGCACCCGGCGATCGTGGACGCCGAGCTATTTCAGGCGGTCCAGCTCAGGCTGGTGCAGAACGGCGGCGCGAAGCGTCGCGCCAAGGCCGGCCTCGAACCTCACCCGCAGGCGGCTCCGCTGGCGGGTCTCGTCTTCGACGACGGGGCAACGCCATGGCGTCGGTTGGCGCCAGGAAGGGCAAGCGGCGACTCTATCGCTACTACGTCTCCACCGCCCTCCAACTCGGCCGCCGCGATCAGGCGGGGTCGCTGGCGCGCTTCCCGGGGCCGGCGCTGGAGGACCTGCTGCGAGACCGCCTCGGCCGACTGGGCGTGCTGCGGGGCGGGGAGGAACTGAAGGACGTGGTCGAGCGCGTGGAGGTCGGGCGGCGCAAGGTGTCGGTGAAGCTGGTCGCCGGCATTGAGCTCGCCGGGGATGCGGCGGCAGAGGAGGCCGTTTGCGTCGAGGACGGCCACACCCTCCTGATGTTGCCGGCTGTCCTGAAGTGGCGAGGTGGGTCGAAGGTGGCGGTCGGTCCCACCGGCGCCTCGGCGGTGGAGAGCTGCAAAGTCGACCTGCCGCTGCTTAAGGCCCTGGTGCGGGCCGAGGCTTGGAAGGCGCGGCTGCTGGGCGGGGAGTTCGCCACGATCGCCGATCTGGCGATCGCGGAGAAACTGGACGATCAGTATGTCCGGGTGGTTTTCCGGCTGGCCTTCCTATCGCCCGCGATCAAGCGCGGCATCCTGGAAGGGTCCCCAGGCGCGACAACGCCCTTGACCAGTTGGCTGGCCAAAGGCGTCCCGCTGGCATGGGCGGATCAGGCGGCTCAGCGCGGCCTGTAGGTTCCAGGGTCACGCGCGCCGGCCGAGCCCAAGCCGCGGGCTATGCGGCTGTTGGCGACCCAGTCGGCGAACTGACCCATGCTGTCACAGATGTCGTCATGCGTGGCGTTGGGGAAGCCGACAAGTTCGTGTCTGACGTCCGCCATGAAGGGGGCGGATCTGGGCAGAAGGATCGCTCCCGACTCGAACTGCAGGCTTGCCGCAGACAGACGGACGTCCTTATCGACCTTCGGCGTGTAGTCGAAGAGCGACCATGGCGCGTAGTCTCTAGTTGGCGTCTCGTCCTGCCGATCGCGCCTGAGCGCCTGGAAAAATGGATAACCGACGCCGACCTTCTCCGCCAGGACGGCGTCCGGCTTCCACCTTTGGCGTAAGCCGCGGGCGGCTGCGAGTAGCTCCGGGAATTCAAGCTTGTCCCGCCAGAGATCAAGCAGATACCAGTTCGGTTCGAGGTACCCCCAGGTGGTACACACCGAGTAGTCGCTCTCCGGCTTTGTGGTGACGGCTACGTCCCAACTCTGGACCTTGTATCGAAGCAGTTCTAGTGGCGGCGCCGCGTCGAAGAACTGCATCCGCTCCCAGTGGATTGGGCTGTCGCCCACCAAGGTGGGATCCTGGTGCCATTGGGCATAGTAGGTGGGATCGCCCATCGACTTGCGGATATCTTCGAGGACCGCCAGTGGTTCCGCCGCCTGCCAGAGCGCCTCGCCCATGGCTCGACGTTTCCATCGCCCACCGCCCAAATCCCACACTTCGTCCTCACGGGCGATGGCGCGCATGTTGAGGTGAGTGAAAAGTCCTTTCTCGATGAGGTGGGCCGCCAAATCATCCTGGTGCAGCCGCTGTTGGATCGCGACAACCGCTGCATCTGCTTTGTTGTCCAAGCGGCTGAAGAACGCCTGGTCGTAGAAATCCTTGACCCGCTTTCGCTCGGTCGCAGAGCCGGCATCGGAGGCGTTCATAAGGTCGTCTATGATGAGCGTTTTTGCCCCAAAGCCGGTGATCGTCCCGTTGAGCGACCCGGCAAATCGGCCGCCTCCCGCTGCCGTCTCAAACTCCAACTCGGTGTCTTTGCGGACGTTGCGCATCGTGTCCGGAAATATCCGCTGGTACCACTCGGAGTGGACGACCTGACGGAAGTCCCTCGCGTGCTTGGCCGCAAGTGTGGAGCCGTAGCTTACGACCATGAACCTGTGGCTGGGATCGTGACCCAGCACATATGCGGGAAGGGCGACCGACGTCATGATCGACTTTCCGTGCCTAGGCGGCATGGTCGTGAGAAGGTACCGTAGCTCGCGTTTATAGATTTTGCGGAGCGCCTCCATCTGAGCTTCGACATGCCAGTTGGGCACGTAGACGACGCCTGGGTTGACGGTGGTGAAAACCTTCTCAGTGAACGCCGTTAGGTCATAGCGCAGGATGGCGTCGAATTCTCTTTGGGAGACTGAAGACATTAGCCAGCCTCCCCATCAGAACTCGGATCCTCTTAGGCGGAACCGCTCGGCAATCTCGCCGTCGCTCTCTTCGACTTGATTGATCGACGCGACTTCCTCCGCCGCGAACAACCCTAACCTCGCGACCTCGGCAAAGACGTGCATGATCGCCTTGTTGTCGCGGGTGGCGACGGCATCATAGACGCGGCCCCGAATGATCGTTTCGAGCGCGGTCTCCGTCTTGGTCTTGCCGTTGGCCTTGGACTTGATGCGATCGTTGAGGCGCTGCTCCCAGATCGTCTTAACGTTTTTCGAGCCCTTTGTGCGGCCACGGGGATTGCCCGACCGGCCCTTCTGCCACCGGGTCAGCTGGGGCGGATTCTTGTAGCCGATCGGGGTCCCGTCGGGGTTTACCTTCCGCGGTGGGTCCTGCGCTTCCTCCGCCGGCGGAGCGGCAGCCGTTGCGTTGCTAGCGTCCGGCGCCGGCTGCGCGTCGGCCACAGCGGGTCTGCGAACGCGGTGCCGCACTGTCGGCAGCGCGCGTTCGGGTTGGTCTTGAAGCTGACTGGCGCTCTGGCCAGGCTCCGCATTATCGGACGGGTCCATGATGGTTCCCCTCTGCTGGATGTGTTGATCATCCAGGCGTCAAGACGCGCCAAAGCGCCCGCCGCCTGGTCGCTAGGTTCGGGCGCACTTTGCGAGTCAGGCCGCGGCTATCGCGGCCAACCTGATGGGGGTCTATCAGCGCACTTTGCAAGTCAGGCGGGCTCGAGCTAGCTCAAGGCTTATCGCCGCTTATGGGGATCTCGACGGGGCTCTACGACAGGAATGCTAAAGGGTGCTCTGACAGGGGGCGCTCGATCGCGCAGCAATGCGCCCAATCGCGCCGGCGAATTCTAGTTAAGCCTGGTTCCGTATCGTTCAAGCTCGATCCCAGCAGATTCCTTGCTGGTGCGTGTAACGCGCCTCCATCCCCTGTGCGACGCCCTTCCAAGATCCCTGCGTGGCCGACAGGGATTCTGGCAGGTTAACCCCTTGAATTCCTGGCGCAGATCCGGCCCGGCAGATTGTGTTTGACGTCTCACGGGGACGAAACTCCCTGCAGAGTCGCTGAAAATCAGGAAGCCTATGTCTCTGGCGGGCGGGGAGCCGTCGAAAAGCGAGTGGCCTCACCCGCCGGAGAGACTGCGGGCCGAAAGCCGCCTACCCGCGCGCAAAGGCCTGCTCCGTGTCCGCTGAGGTGGCGGCTCGTTCGGTCGGAGATCAGGCGACTATTCCGCGCCTTACGCCGCCACCACGCTGGAGAGACAGCCTGTCAACGGCTGGGTGGCGGTGAGAGAGGGATTCGAACCCTCGATAGGCTTTCACCTATACACGCGTTCCAGGCGTGCGCCTTCAACCACTCGGCCACCTCACCACAGCGCTCGCCCAGGGGCGCACGCCCGCCCGTTGCCGGACGGCCCCTTTCGGGAGCGGCGGAATATAGCGATGACGGCTCCTGTCACAAGCCAGCCTGCGTGTTGGCGAAAAGTGATCGCCGATAGCTGGACCAAACATGACGCCGGAAGCCGCCGAAGCGCACTGCCTATCGTTGCCGGCGGCGACGCTGCACGTGCAATGGGGCGGCACGCACGCCTTCAAGGTCGGCGGCAAGATTTTCGCGCTGACGGCGGGCGAGGTCTGGGGGCTGGCGTTCAAGGCCTCCGACATGGCCTTCGAGCTGCTGTGCGAACATGGGCTGGCGCGGCCGGCGCCCTATCTGCAGCGGGCGAAGTGGGTGCAGCTGCTCGAGCCCCACCAGTTGGCCGATGCCGAAATCAGGGCCTACCTGGACCAGGCGCACGCGATCGTCTCGGCGAAGCTGACGCGCAGGCTGCGCGCCGAGCTGGGGCTGGCCTGAGGGCGCTACTTCGGCGCGTCGGCAGTGTGGAGGTGGGCGTCGGCGCGGTTGATGTTGAGCGCATAGGTCAGGCCCACCACCGCGCCTTTGATCACCGGCAGGGCCGTCAGGGTGATGATCCCCACCGCCGCCAGCGCGGCCGGGACCAGGATCCACGGGTTCGCCTTCCAGATCAGCGCCGAGAAGATGATCAGGAACGGCACGATCACCAGGTGGCCGACCAGCAGCACGGTGAAATAGGCCGGGCCGTCGTCGGCGGGATAGCGGTCGAGGTCGTGGCCGCAGCTCTGGCAGACCGGCTCGACCTTCAGATAGCGATAGTACAGCTTGCCCTTGCCGCAGTGAGGGCAGCGGCCGCGGGCGCCTCGAAGCATCGAGGGGCCGGCGGAACGACGTGACCAGGGTCCCATGGCGCGCATATGCGCCTTCGAGGCCCGGCGCGAAAGGGCGCCGCGACGCGCTGTCCCAGCGTCTTGGGAACCGCTAGGCAGGGCGAGCGCTTTTGGCGCGAGCGGCGAGGCTTGGCCGAGGGAGCGCGACGATGCTTTACGAACTGCACTATTGGCCGGGCATCCAGGGGCGGGGCGAGTTCGTGCGCCTGGCGCTCGAGGAAGCTGGCGCCGAGTACGTCGATGTGGCGCGCCGTCCGGTCAGCGAAGGCGGCGGGGCGCGGAATCTCGCCCAGCTGATGGACGAGATGTCGCCCGCCCCGTTTGCCCCGCCGATCCTGGTGGCGGAGACGCTGGCGATCGCCCAGACCGCCAACATCCTGCTGTTCCTGGGCCATCACCACAAACTGGCGCCCGAGGAAGAGACCGGCCGGCTCTGGGTCAACCAGCTGCAACTGACCATCGCCGACCTGGTCGGCGAAGCGCACGACACGCACCATCCGCTGTCCTCGGGGCTCTATTACGCGGACCAGAAGGATGCGGCCAAGCAGCGCTCCGAGCACTTTCGACGCGAGCGGATGCCGAAATACCTCGGCTACTTCGAGCGGATCCTCAAGGGCGGCGGCGAGAGCGGGGCAGGGCTCGCCGGGGCCGTGCTGACCTATGCCGACCTGTCGCTGTTCCAGGTGGTGCGGGGGCTGCAATACGCCTTCCCGCGGGCGATGGCCGCGCTGGCGCCGAAGCTGGAGGCGACGCTGGCGCTGGCGGAGCGGGTCGAACAGCGGCCCAACATCGCGGCCTATCTGAAGTCCAAGCGCCGCATCCCCTTCAACGAAGAGGGGATATTCCGCCACTACCCGGAACTGGACGGCGACGCTTAGGCCGCCTGCCGCGCCTCGCTCCAGAGCTGGCACAGCTTCTTGGCGCCGGACCAGACCTCGATCGACGAGACGAAGTCCGAACTTGCCAGGCGCTCGCGGCAGAACTCGGTGACGCGCGCGTCATGCGCCATCTCGGCGGCAAGCTCGATCGGCGCGGCCGCCCGGTCGTCGTGAACCACTATTCGATAGGCCTTCATAGGCTGAAGCCTTTCGTTCGGCGTCCCCACCGGATGGCGTAACCAAGACCACAGCAATGCAGCCGATTTGCGGCAAAGCTGGGGACAGGCTGTCGCACCTCGCCTGCTGACGCCGCTTGCCACCGGCGCACGCCAATGGTCTCGTCGGGGTGGATCAGGAGAGACGCCGATGCTGAAGCAACGCTCCCTCGACTACGCGACGGCCAGCGCCGGCGCGCTCGCCAAGGCGCTCGCCGACCGTCAGATCAGCGCGGTCGAGCTCTGCGATGAAGCCATCCGAACGATCGAGGCCAAGGATGGGCCGATCAACGCGGTGGTCGTCCGCGACTTCGACCGCGCCCGCGACGCCGCCAAGGACGCTGACGCGGCGCTGGCGCGCGGCGAGGACCGCCCTCTGCTGGGCGTGCCGATGACGGTCAAGGAATTGCACCACATCCCGGGATTGCCGACCACCTGGGGCCTCGAGCCGTTCAAGGGCTGGACGCCGAAGACCGAGGCCGTCGGCGTCACGCGGCTGAAGGCCGCCGGCGCGGTGATCCTCGGCAAGACCAATGTGCCGCCCAGCCTCGGCGACTGGCAGGCCGCCAATCCGATCTACGGCCGCACCAACAATCCGCACGACCTCGGCCGCAGCCCTGGCGGCTCGTCGGGCGGCGGGGCGGCGGCGCTGGCGAGCGGGATGGTCCCGCTGGAGTACGGGTCGGACATCGGCGGCTCGATCCGGGTGCCGGCGCACTTCTGCGGCGTGTTCGGCCATAAGCCGACCTTCGACCTTGTCCCGCTCGCCGGCCATTCGCCGCCGCCCATCGACGGACCGGGGGCCGGGGTGGAGTTCGGCGTCGTCGGGCCGCTCGCTCGCACCGCCGGCGATTTGGCGCTGGCGCTCGGCGTCCTGGCCGGACCCGATGGCGACGAGGCGCGCGCCTACCGCCTCGACCTGCTGCCCCCGCGCGGCGCCGAGCTGGCGGACTACCGCGTGCTGATCCTCGACTCCCATCCGCTCGCCGGCGTCGACGCCGAGGTGCTGGCGCCGCTGCACGCCTTGGCGAGCCAACTGGAGGCCAAGGGCGCGGAGGTCTCGTTCGGCAGCTCGCTGATCCCCGACCTCGCCGCCGCGCAACAGACCTACATGGCCGTGCTGGGCACGATCCTCTCCAGGGGCCGTCCGGGCGCAAAGCCGGCGCTCGACACGTTCGGTTACCTCGGCGGCCTCGATGCGATCGCGCTCGCCCGGGCCCAATGGAGCGAACTGTTCGAGACGTTCGACGTCGTGCTCGCGCCGCCGTTCGGCACGGCCGCCTTCCCGCACACGGACGACCCCGAGTGGGGCAATCGCCGCCTGGTCATCAATGGCGAACCTACGCCCTACGGCGCCCAGATCGCCTGGCCGGGCATCGCCACCTTCCCAGGGTTGCCCGCGACCTGCGCCCCGATCGGCAAGACCAAGGCGGGCCTGCCGGTCGGCGTGCAGATCATCGGCCCCCGCTACGAGGACCGCACCCCGATCGCCTTCGCCGGCCTGATCGAGCGCGAGTTCGGCGCGTCCTTGTAGGCGGCGTCTAGCCCGCGAACATGTCCTCGAAGTTGCGGCGGTAGAAGCGGTCCTTCACGTCTTCGTCCAGGCCCTCGAAGCTGGTCTCGAACCGCTCGATCGGGTTCTTGGTGCCTTCCGGGTGGGGGTAGTCGGACGAGAACAGGAACAGCTCCGGGCCGCCCTCGCGGATGATGGTTCCGGCGTTCTCGGTCGCGAACGGCGTGAAGCGCACGGCGCGGCGGATGAACTCCGACGGGGGCATCGAGAGACCGGCGATGACCGGGTCGGTCTTGCGCCAGCCCTTCCAGGCCTGGTCCAGCCGGCGCAGGAAGTCCGGCACCCAGCCGGCGCCCAGCTCGATGACCCCGCCGCGCAGGGCGGGAAAGCGATCGAACACGCCGTCCAGCGCCAGCGCGCAGAGGAAGTTCTGCGGCGCGAAGCAGAGCGAGAAGTAGTCCTTGGCGCGCAGGTTCTCGCCGCCGCCTAGCCAGTCCTTCGGCCGCGGATGGCCGTTCTTGTGGTAGGCGGGCGGCAGGGACGGGGAGGCGGCGCCCACGTGCAGCATGAACGGGACGCCCGCTTCGCTGAGCCGCCGCCAGATCGGGTCGAGGTCCGGGTGGCCCGGAGAGCGCTCGCCGGCCGGCGCCGCCGGCAGCCAGATCGCGCCCACGCCGGCCTCGATCGCGGCGTTCACCTCGACCAGCGCCCGTTCCGGATCGTCCAGCGGCACGACGCCGACGCCGACCAGGCGCTTGTCGCCGGCGCAGAAGTCGGCCATCGCCCGGTTCAGCGCCCGCGCGCCGCCGTACTTCACTTCCGGATCGGGCGAGGGCAGGAACTGCGAGCCGGCGAAGGTGGTGAAGACCAGCTGGCGCGAGAAGCCGAGGTCGTCCAGCGCCTTGGTCCGCTCCGAAGGATCGAGCGCGCCGTAGGCCGCCCAGCCCTTGGGGCCGGACACCACGTTGCTGGCGATCTCGGCCGTCGCGACCGGATCCTGCTGCCGCGCCAGGGCCTTGGCGATCGCCTTCTCGGCGCCCGAGCCGCCGGCTTCCAGCCGCATGCTGCCGAGCCGGTCACGCACGCTGGGGTCGGCGTGGCTGGAGAGCCAGTCGAGGCTTTCCATGATGTGGCTGTCGGCGTCGTTGATCACCCGTCCCGCGGCGTAGGCCATCCTGCGCGTCTCCCTGCTGTCTTTGCGGAAAGCGTACCCCTCGTTCGAACGGGGTCAAGCCTGCTTACAGATACTGGCGCCGGGAGAGATGCGGAGCCGCCGCGATGGCGCTAGTGAGGGCGCCATGACCACACGCCGCATCGCCGTCATCGGGCTTGGCCAGCGCATCGCCTCGGTGCTCGCGGCGATGAAGGAGGTCGGCTGGGACCTGCGGCTCGACGGCTACGTTGATCCCGACCCGGTCGGCGCGCCGATCCTGCAAGCCGCCGGCATTCTGCCCGGCCGCGCGTTCGAGACGCCTGAGCAGCTGCTGCGCTCCGGGCCGTACGACCTGGTGATGATCGGCAGCCCCAATCACCTGCACCTCGAGCACCTCACCCTGGCGCTCGCCGCGGGCTACCCGGTGTTCTGCGAGAAGCCGATTGTGCGCACCGAGGCCGAGAGCCTGATCGCCGCCAAGGCGCTGGCGGGCCGCACCGCGCCGCCGCTGTTCATCGGCCTGGTCATGCGCTCGATGCCGATCGTCAAGGAGGTGATCGCCCGGGTCGAACTCTGGCGAACTCGGACCGCTGATCTCGATGGACGCCACCGAGCACCTGCCGCCCGAGCACGGCGCCTACCTCGCCCGCAACTGGCGCCGCAGGATGGAGTGGGGCGGCTCGTTCATGCTCGACAAGGTCTGCCACGACTTCGATATCTTCGGCCGCATCGCCGGCGCGAGGCCCGCGCGGGTGGCCAGCTTCGGCGGGCGGCGCATCTTCACGCCGGATCGGGCCGACGCCCCGCGCAGCTACGAGGACGGCTCGCCGGCCTATGTCGCGACCGGCTCCGGCTGGCGCGGCGCCAATGACGCGTTCCAGTCCGATATGGACCTCGCCGACCACCAGACCGCGATCGTCGAATACGAGAGCGGCTTCCAGCTGTCGTTCCACTCCAACAGCAATGTCGCCCTGGCCGAGCGGCGCTGGTACCTCGCCGGGGCCGAGGCGACACTGATCGCCGACCTGGTGCGCAACCGGCTGATGGTCCGCCGCACCCTGCACCGCGGCAAGCCGGAGCGGATCGACTACGGCGGCCTCACCGCCGACGCCCACAACGGCGCCGACCAGGCGATGGCGCTCGACCTGCTGGCCGCCCTCGACGGCGAGCGGGCCTTCCCGGTGACGCCCTGGGACAGCCTGGAAGCCGGCCTCACCGTGATGGCGATCGACCGGGCGATGGAGACCCGGCAGCTGATCGACTGCGCCCCGATGTGGGCGGCCTACGACGAGGCGCGAGGCGCCGGGGACTAGGCTGCGGCGTCGCCCATGATCGCCGACAGCAGCGGCGCGCCGCCGGTGGCGGCGGCCAGGTAGGGGATCCACTGGTCCTGCGGCGCGATCAGCGGCGGCAGGCGGTCGATCGGCGCCCAGAACAGCACCCAGTCGTCGCGGCCGGTGTCGACGGCCCACGCCGCCGGCGTCTCGGCTTCGAACGGCAGCACGAAGAAGGACCGCCGCCGCACCCGCGCCAGCGCGGCGCGGGGGACCCAGCCGGTGATCCGCGCGCTGAGGTATTGCGGCGAGGGCATGCGGTCGACCTCCTCGTAGGTGACCTGGACGAACCCGGCCTGCTCGCGCTCCGAGGTCACCGAGACGCCGCGCCGCAGGATCGCCCAGGTGTTGCTGCGCTCGTCCGGCCGGAAGAACACCGGCGTGGTCTCGGCCACCAGCCAGCCGCCGCCGACCACCTCCTCGACCGTCACGCCCGCGGGCGCCGCCCAGCCGAGCTGCTGGACGCCGGTCTGGTCGGCGGCCACTCGGACCGCCGCCGCTTCCGGCGCCTCGCCGGCTTCCACCGCGCCGGCGGGGAACTGGATGCCGGCGTACGGATGGCGCAGCAGCAGCACCTCGCGCGGCCTGGGCCGCACGATGAAGGAGGTCACGTTCTGGAGTTCAGCTTCGCGCATCTGACTTTGCTGTGGGCGATTTGATTCGTAGCCAAATCCACACGACGTCTAGTGGCGGCATCGCGCCGCAGCCGAAGTCTGAACGCACGAACCTTACCGAAGGCGCAACCGCGCCTGCGGCGAACTCACTCAGGCACGTGATAGGGTGCAGGCGATGCACGCTGAGCTGCGACCCCATCCGGACACGCCCTGCGACGCCGTCTCGTCGATCGTGGTCGGGATCGCGCGCGCCGACGCGGCGATCCTGACCCTGCGCTATGCGCTCACTGGCGAAATCGCCCGCCTCGCCATCCCCCCGGTCGTCGCGCCGGCCCGCACCGACGAGCTGTGGCGGCGCACCTGCTTCGAGGCCTTTCTCCGGCCCGACCCCGGCGAGGCCTACGTCGAGCTCAATTTCGCCCCGTCGACCCAATGGGCCGCCTATCGCTTCAGCGGCTATCGCGAAGGGATGGCGCCGGCGCGAATCGCCGCGCCGCAGATCGCCGTCAGAGTCAGCGATACGACGCTCGAACTGGCGGTCCAGCTCAACCTGGCCGCGCTGGCGCTGCCGCCCGGCGCCTGCTGGTTGGCGCTTTCGGCGGTGATCGAGCAGACCAGCGGCGCGAAATCGTACTGGGCGCTGGCGCACCCGCCCGGACGGCCAGATTTCCACCACAGAAGCAGCTTTGCCTGCGAGCTCGGCAGGGAGACCCCATGAGGCTGGGCCAACCATGAAATTCGGCATCGACCGGCTGCTGGCCGATCCGGCGCTGCGCGCCCCGTTGCAGGGCCGCCGCGTCGCCCTGCTGGCCCACCCGGCGTCGGTCACGCAGGGCCTGGCCCACAGCCTCGACGCCCTGGCCGAGTGCCGCGAGATCAAGCTCTCGGCCGCCTTCGGCCCCCAGCACGGCCTGCGCGGCGACAAGCAGGACAACATGGTCGAGAGCCCGGACTTCAACGATCCCGTGCACGGCATCCCGGTGTTCAGCCTCTACGGCCAGGTGCGCCGGCCCACCGACCAGATGATGGACGCCTTCGACGTCGTGCTGATCGACCTGCAGGACCTCGGCTGCCGCATCTACACCTTCATCACCACCCTGCGTTACATGCTGGAAGCGGCGGCCAAGGCCGGCAAGTCGGTCTGGGTGCTCGACCGGCCCAATCCCGCCGGGCGCCCGCTCGAGGGGCTGAAGCTGCGGCCCAGCTGGGAGAGCTTCGTCGGCGCCGGCCCGATCCCGATGCGCCACGGCCTCACCCTCGGCGAGCTGGGCGCCTGGTTCGTCAAGACGCTGAAGTTGGACGTCGACTACCGGGTGATCGAGATGGAGGGCTGGAAGCCCGACGCCGGCCCCGGCTTCGGCTGGCCGCTGGGCGAGCGCGCCTGGATCAACCCCAGCCCCAACGCGCCCAACCTGTGGATGGCCCGAGCCTACGCCGGCACCGTGATGCTGGAGGGCGCCACGCTCTCGGAAGGCCGCGGCACCACCCGACCGCTCGAGCTGTTCGGCGCGCCGGACATCGATGCGCGCCGCGTCGTCGCCGAGATGATGGCGCTGGGCTCGCACTGGCTCGGCGGCTGCGTCCTGCGCGACTGCTGGTTCGAACCCACCTTCCACAAGCACGTCGGCAAGCTCTGCAACGGGGTGCAGATCGTCACCGAAGGCCCCGCCTACAACCACGGCGCCTTCCGGCCCTGGCGGCTGCAGGCGCTGGCGTTCAAGGCCATCCGCCACCTCTATCCCGGCTACGATCTGTGGCGCGACTTCCCCTACGAATACGAGCTCGGCAAGCTGCCGATCGACGTCATCAACGGCGGCCCCGACCTGCGCGAATGGGTCGACGACGGCGCCAGCGAACCGGGCGACCTCGACGCGCTGACCGCCCCCGACGAAGCCGCCTGGGCGCAGGAGCGGCGGGCGTATCTGCGGTACTGAGCCAGCGGCGCGCCGGGGCCTTTCCGTCCGGCGCTCAGCGCCAGCGGTGCGAAAGTATTTCGTCCACGAACAACACGAACAACACGAACGGCCAATCCGCTCCCAACGTTGTCATCCCGGGGAGCCGCGCAGCGGACTCATCCGGGATCTACTTCACCGCCGCCGAGGCGTAGATCCCGGCTCTGCGCTGCGCTCCGCCGGGATGACACTGAAAGGAGTGATGGGCCGGCTCCCGTTCGTGTTGTTCGTGTTGTTCGTGGACAACCTTCTTCTCACCAGCGTCGGGGCCTCGCACGAACCTCAGTGTTAGGACAAAATCCCCTGCGCGCCGGGGATTCGCCGCCGGCGCGGGGGAGACCCGGATGCGCTGGTTCCAGGCCCTGCTGCCTCACGAGGACAGCTTCTTCGACAAGTTCGAGGCGCACGCCCGGCTGCTGGTGCTGGGGGCCGAGGCGCTGCGCGACCTGCTGAACGGCGGGGCCGGGGTCGACGCGGCCTGCGCCGCCATCTTTCGCCACGAGGAGGCCGCCGACGAGATCACCCGCAGCGTGTTCCTGGCCATCCGCCGCACCTTCATCACCCCGTTCGACCGCGGCGACATCCGTGAGCTGACGACCTCGCTCGACGACGCGATCGACCAGATGCAGAAGACCGCCAAGTCGATCACCCTGTTCGAGGTCAAGGAGTTCCAGCCGCAGATGCGCGAGCTGGGCGACCTGGCGATCCAGGCCTCGTACCTGACCCTGGAGGCCACCGAGCTGCTGCGCGACATGCGCCGCAACGCCGCCCGCCTCAACGCCATCGCCGAGGCGGTCACCCGGATCGAGAACCGCTCCGACGAGGTCTACGACGCCGGCATGAAGGCGCTGTTCCAGGCCAGCCAGGACCGGCCGATGGACTTCATCGTCGGCGCCGACATCCTCGACCACCTGGAAAAGGTGATCGACCGCTTCGAGGATGTCTCCAACGGCATCAGCGGCATCCTGATCGAGCACCTCTAGTGGCGGGCGTCCGGAACCAGTGACCACCGCCGTCATCACCCTCTGGCTCCTGGTCGCGGTCGCGCTCACGTTCGACTTCCTGAACGGGCTGCACGACGCCGCCAACTCGATCGCCACCATCGTCTCCACCCGGGTGCTGCGGCCCCGCTACGCCGTCGCCTGGGCGGCGGGCGTTCAACTTCATCGCCTTCCTGTTCTTCGGCCTGCACGTGGCCAACACCATCGGCTCCGGCATCGTCTCGGTGCATCTGGTCGACGACCGGCTGATCTTCGGCGCCCTGATGGGGGCGATCGCCTGGAACATCGTCACCTGGCTGGCCGGCATTCCCTCGTCGTCGTCGCACGCCCTGGTCGGCGGCCTGATCGGCGCGGGCCTGGCCAAGGCCGGGCCGAAGGCGATCGTGTTCGACGGCGTCGCCAAGACCGCGGCGGGCATCGTCGTCTCGCCGGCGTTCGGCTTCGTCATGGCGCTGCTGCTGGTGCTGCTGGTCTCCTGGCTGTTCGTCCGCCAGACGGCCGGCGGCGGTCGACCGCAGCTTCCGCTTGCTGCAGTTCGTCTCCGCCTCGGCCTATTCGCTCGGCCACGGCGGCAACGACGCCCAGAAGACCATGGGCATCATCGCCGTGCTGCTCTACGCCCACGCCGGCGGCCACGGCGGCTTCGTCGTGCCGCTGTGGGTGGTGCTGGCCTGCCAGACCGCGATGGCGCTCGGAACCTTGGCCGGCGGCTGGCGTATCGTCCACACCATGGGCGCCAAGATCACCCGGCTTTCCCCGATGCAGGGCTTCTGCGCCGAGACCGGCGGGGCGATCACCCTGTTCACCGCCACCTACCTGGGCGTCCCGGTCTCCACCACCCACACCATCACCGGCGCCATCGTCGGGGTGGGCGCGGCGCGGCGCACCTCGGCGGTGCGCTGGGGCGTCGCGCGCCGCATCGTGATAGCCTGGGTGGTCACCATGCCGATGGCGGGCCTGATCGCCGCCGTGTTGTACGGCGTCAGTGGGCCCCTGTTCCCGTGAAACTCGTACTCCGATGAAGCCAGTCAAGATCGTCGGCATCCAGTACGCGGCCCTGCCGTACCGCATCCAGGCGCGCCAGATCTGGATCCTCCTGATCACCTCGCGCGGCACCCAGCGCTGGGTGATCCCCAAGGGCTGGCCGATGACCGGGCTCAAGCCGCAGGACGCCGCCGCCACCGAAGCGGCCGAAGAGGCCGGCATCCTCGGCGAGATCGAGGACAAGCCGATCGGCTCCTATCGCTACGACAAGCGGCTCAAGGGCGAGGCCACCACCGCGGTGCAGGTGATCGTGTTCCCGTTCCGCGTCCAGGCCCAGGCCGAGGACTGGAAGGAGCAGGGCCAGCGCATGTTCGAGTGGTTCCGCTACCAGCGCGCCGCCACCCTGGTGCACGAACCGGCCCTGCGCCGCCTGATCCGCGACTTCGGCGCCGCCCGCTCCCCCGGCCTGCTGGCCCAGGGCCTGCGCAACTACCGCTCCTGGCGCCAGGTGGCCCGGGGGTAGGCGAGGGCGCGCTTCTCTTCCCCCGGAAGGGGGGAACGGTCGCGGCGCGCCGCGACCCAGGGGCCCTCCGCCCTATCCCCTTTCGCCCGCGTCAGCGGCGCGAAGTCATTTGTCCACGAACGACACGAACAGCACGAACGGGAGCCCATTCCGCGTTGCAAGAGGTGTCCGCTGCGCGGCGCTCGGGATGACGATGGCTGGCGGCGGCGGCGGTTCGTGCCTTTCGTGTCGTTCGTGGACAACCTGCTTAGCGCCGCCGCTTCCAGATTTCCTCAAACCCCAATGTTTCACGTGAAACCGTTATTCACCGATAATAACGGCGCCCAGATTGTGTCCGCGCCTGTTCGGACGGTCGCCCCGGCCCAGATTTTCTCTCAAACCACGATGTCAAAGACCCAGCCGCGTCGCCGCAGCCAGGCCCAGACCTCACGCGATTGAATCCCGGTCAAGGTCCCTTCCTATTTCTCCTTCTCCCGCAAGGGGAGAAGGATCAAGGCAGCGGGTTGGCCGCCATCGCCGCCTGCAGCTCGCCCAGCACCTTGGCCACCGCCGGGTGCGCCGAGACCCGGGCGCTGTAGGCCGCCAGCTTGGGGTGGCGGGTCAGCAGGTCCGGGGCGCCCAGCATGCCGGCGAAGGCGGCGACGCCCATCAGCGAGGGCCCGAGCACGCAGTCGGCCTGGCTGAACGCCGGCCCCGCCGCGAACCCGTCCGCGCCGAGGAAATGCTCCACCCGGCCCAGCCCCGCCGTCAGCCCCGCCAACGCTGTCGCCTGCGCGGTGGCGACGCCGGCCGACAGGTCGTGGAACAGCCCCACGATCGGCCCGATCACGCCGTCCACCCCCAGCCGCACCAGCAGCAGCGCCCGCGCCCTGGCCTCCGCGCCGGCCGGCAGCAGCGGCGTCTGCGGGAACTTGTCGTCCAGATAGGCCAGGATCACGGTCGATTCCGGCAGCGCCGAACCGTCGTCCAGCTTGAGGCAGGGCACCGTCCCGGTCCCGCTCCACGCCCGGTATTCGTCCGACTTCAGCCCGCCCGGCGGCGCCGCGATCTCGATCGCCAGCTGCTTGGCGTAGACCGCCACCCGCACCACGGCGGAATAGGGCGAGGTCGCTTCGGAATAGAGGATCATGCGGCACGGATACCGCGCCCAGCCCCGCCCGTCCCGCCAGGAATGCTGAGCCCACCCCCACCCCCGCTCATCCCGGCGACCGTGAAGCGGAGGCGCGGAGCAGCCAAGGCCGGGACCCAGGCAGGAGGCGGTTGCGTGAGTGATTTGTGTGGCCGGTGCGCGCCGCAGGCGTCCAAAGTTCAACCGCGGAGATCGCAGAGATGCGCGGAGCTACAGCGCTTTCTCTGCGTAGCTCCGCGAGCTCCGCGGTTCATTTCCTTTGGCTGCGGCGCGCCGGGCTTGCCGAGTTGGCCCCCCTCGCAACGGCTTCCTGCCTGGGTCCCGGCTTTGGCTGCTACGCGCCTCCGCTTCGCGGTCGCCGGGATGAGCGGGATCTATGGGGTCAGGTCAGGGGAATGTCGTAGCGGATGAAGCCCCGGTTCACCGCCACCTTGTCGTAGAGCGCCCGCGCCGTGGCGTTGCTCTCGTGGGTCAGCCAGTAGAGCCGCCCGCAGCCCTGGCCGCGCGCCCAGTCCGCCACCGCCGCGATCAGCGCCCGCCCGGCCCCCTGGCCCCGCGCCGCCTGGTCGGTGAACAGGTCCTGCAGATAGCAGACGTCCGGCCCCGAGGTGCTGGGATGGACGAAGAAGTGCGTGATCCCAACCAGGGCGCTGGCGCGGTTCTCTCCCCCCTGCGGGGGGAGCGACTCGTCGCTTTGCGATGAGCGGTAGGGGGCCTCCGCCGCCAGCCTAGCCCCCAGCGCATGCAGCCGGTCCCCGGCCATGAACGCCGCCCAGGCGCGGTCGTACATCGCCTGCGGCTCGTCGCGCTCATAGAAGGCGATATACCCCCGAAACAGCCGCTCCCAGTCGGCGCGGTCGGCGGGGGCGAGGGGAGTGATGGTGAGCATCAGCGGGGAATAAGCCCACATCTCTTCCCCCGGAAGGGGGGAACGGTCGCGGCCCAGCCGCGACCCAGGGGCCCTCCGCCGCCCGCGACCAACCCGCCATCGCCGTGGCGGCACCGCAGGGTTAGGCTCCTGGAGCAAAGCTTAGGAGGGACGTCCGCATGAAAGTCTATGACATCGCCTTGGCCCTCGTTCGTACGCTGGTGGCGTTCGACCTGATCCGAGAGGTGGGAACCCTGGTTTTCGCCGGGCTCCGGGCGACCTTCCTGATGTCGGAGCCTGCCCTGCGGGGGGTGGAGATAGCGTCGCTGGGATCCGCCGTCTTCCAGATTCTTGTCCTGTTCCTCGCGTTGGCGCTCAGCCGCCCGATCGCGCGGTTCGCCTCCAGTTTCGCCGGCCCAGCCGACACGGCGGCGCAGTTCTAGCCGCCATCTGACGCGGCTATCGGAAAATCCTGCTATCCAAGCGATCGACGGCTTAGTGTGAGCTTGGCTGTCGTGAGGGGCACGTGGCTGACCAGGCAAAGATCGGCAGAGATTGGGACGAGGCGGAACTGGACGCCATCGTCACCGACTACTTCGCCATGCTTTCGATGGAGCAAGGCGGCCAATCATATGTGAAGTCACACCGCGCGGCGGCGCTGATGGAGCAGGTTGAACAACCCAGCCAGCGAGACCAAGTACCAGACGTCCAAAGCTTCGGTGGCTCGAACAGCCTCCAGCGTTTCCCAAGGCACGCTCATTCCATAGGGATCGAGGAAGAGCACGCCTCGGCAACCAGCCCAGCTTGGTCGAGACAACAGCTGGTCGAGCACGGTCGTGGCGTCACCTTCCTCCACAACAATCCGGCGCTCCGGGTGACTGTCGCGCAGCGCACGCAAAGCCCTGCAGTGCTTCGGGTCACGATCGATGAAGGTGAGCTGATCGAAGCTCGGCGTTGTCTCGATGGCGATGGCGGCCGACCCGCGCAACCTTTCGATGCGCTCAGGGGTGCTCGCATCGAATAGTCCCCCTTCGTCGGCTGCGTGTCTAACAGTGCGTTCGCCAGTTCCGGCGAAAGCATCAATGTAAATCAGCTCTCGGAATGAAGGGCGCAAGGCGGTGACGAATGCGCTCAGGTAGCTCTCTACGATGGAGAGCTTCAAGTCAGTCGAGACACCTCCAAACTCATGCTCGGTGACTGGAGGGTCGGCCATGGGCGCAGTTCCGGTTGATCTCGTTTTGTTCTAGCCCGGTCGGCGCGAAAGACAACAGTTAGTAAGTCCCCCCTAATCCCCATCCATCTTCAGCGCCGCGATGAACGCCTCCTGCGGGATATCCACCTTCCCGAACTGGCGCATCCGCTTCTTGCCTTCTTTCTGCTTGTCCAGCAGCTTGCGCTTGCGGGTCGCGTCGCCGCCGTAGCACTTCGCCGTCACGTCCTTGCGCAGGGCCCGCACCGTCTCGCGGGCGATGATCTTGCCGCCGATGGCGGCCTGGATCGGGATCTGGAACAGGTGGGGCGGGATCAGCTCCTTCATCTTTTCCACCATGCCGCGGCCGCGGGCTTCGGCGCTGGTGCGGTGCACCAGCATCGATAGGGCGTCGACCGGCTCGGCGTTGACCAGCACCTGCATCTTCACCAGGTCGCCCACCCGGTAGTCCTCCAGGTGGTAGTCGAAGCTGGCGTAGCCCTTGGAGACGCTCTTCAGCCGGTCGTAGAAGTCGAACACCACCTCGTTCAGCGGCAGGTCGTAGACCACCATCGCGCGTGAGCCGACGTAGCTGAGCTCGCGCTGCTCGCCGCGGCGGTCCTGGCAGAGCTTGATCACCGCGCCGAGGTAGTCGTCGGGGGTGAAGATGGTGGCGCGGATCCAGGGCTCGGCGATGGAGGTGATCTTCATCACGTCGGGCATGTCGGCCGGGTTGTGCAGCTCGATCTCGGAGCCGTCGAGCAGGCTGATCTTGTAGATCACGCTGGGCGCGGTCGCGATCAGGTCGAGGTTGAACTCGCGCGTCAGCCGCTCCTGGATGATCTCCAGGTGCAGCAGGCCGAGGAAGCCGCAGCGGAAGCCGAAGCCGAGCGCGGCGCTGGATTCCATCTCGTAGGTGAAGCTGGCGTCGTTGAGGCGCAGGCGACCGACGGCGGCGCGCAGGTCCTCGAAGTCGGCGGCGTCGACCGGGAACAGGCCGCAGAACACCACCGGCTGCACCGGCTTGAAGCCGGGCAGGGCGGCCGGGGTCTGGCGGCGCTCGTCGGTGATGGTGTCGCCGACGGCGGCGTCGGCCACCTCCTTGATCTGGGCGGTGATGAAGCCGATCTCGCCGGGGCCGAGGCTGTCGGCGTCGACCCGCTGCGGCTTGAACACGCCCAGGCGGTCGACCTTGTGGGTGGTGCCGCGCTGCATCATGCGCACCTGCTGGCCCACCTTCAGCACGCCGTCGAACACCCGCACCAGCACCACCACGCCGAGGTAGGCGTCGTACCAGGCGTCGACCAGCAGCGCCTTCAATGGTGCGGCTTGGTCCCCGACAGGGGCGGGCAGGCGATGGACGATCGCCTCCAGCACCTCGTGGATGCCGAGCCCGGTCTTGGCCGAGGCCAGCACGGCGCCGGAGGCGTCCAGGCCGATCACGTCCTCGATCTGCTGGCGCACCCGCTCCGGCTCGGCCGCGGGCAGGTCGACCTTGTTCAGCACCGGCACGATCTCGTGGTCGTGGTCGATCGCCTGGTAGACGTTGGCCAGGGTCTGCGCCTCGACGCCCTGGCTGAGCGTCCACCACCAGGATCGAGCCCTCGCAGGCCGACAGCGACCGGCTGACCTCGTAGGCGAAGTCGACGTGGCCGGGCGTGTCCATCAGGTTGAGCACATAGTCCTCGCCGTCGTCGGCGCGGTAGTCCAGCCGCACGGTCTGCGCCTTGATGGTGATGCCGCGCTCGCGCTCCAGCTCCATCGAGTCGAGCACCTGCTCCTTCATCTCGCGCGCGGTCAGCGTGCCGGTCTCCTGGATCAGGCGATCGCGAGAGCGTCGACTTGCCGTGGTCGATGTGGGCGACGATGGCGAAGTTGCGGATATGGCTGGGGTCGGTGGTCATGGGAGCGGCGCGTATAGAGCAATTCGCCTCCGCTCAGAACCCCTCCCCCAGAAGCGCTACCCTGGGGGAGGGCAGGGGTGGGGGGCTCGTGCCGTCGCACCGTCGTCCGCGGTCCCGGGGTTTGCCGGAAACAGCCCCCCACCCCCTGACCCCCTCCCCTCAAGTGGGAGGGGGAAACGTTAAGCTATGTTAACCCTTCCGCCCCAATACGGACGAATACTTGCGCTCTTCTCTGCCGCGTACCGGAGTGATTCGAATGGACCGCCGCAAGCTTATCGTCACCGGCCTCGTCTCCGGCCTGGCCGCCGCCGGCGCGCGGGCGATGGCGCAGGATCAGGGCGGCGATCACGACCAGGGCGACCACGACCACGGGGATCGAGACGGCGGCGCCTACTATCGCGACGACAACGGCTATCGCCACGACTACGGCCCGCGCGACACCCGCGCCGAGCCCTATAGCCGCGACGAGATCTACCACAACGTCTCCGACTTCTTCGGCGTCACCGCCGAGAACACCGGGGCGCTGATCGAGAAGCTGTTCCACGAGAACGGCAGCCCCACCGCCTACATCGCCGGCACCGAGGGCTCGGGCGCGTTCTTCTTCGGCCTGCGCTACGGCAAGGGGCTGATGTACATGAAGGACCGCCCGCACATGCCGGTGTTCTGGCAAGGCCCGACCGGCGGCTTCGACTGGGGCGGCAACGCCAGCCGCGTCTTCACCCTCTGCTACGACCTGCAATACCCGGACGCGATCTTCCGCCGCTTCCCCGGCGTCGAGGGCTCGGCCTACCTGGTCGGCGGCCTGGGCGTGAACTACCAGCGCGCCGACGGCATCACCCTGGCCCCGGTCCGCGCCGGCGTCGGCCTGCGCCTGGGCGCCAGCCTGGGCTACCTGGCCTATTCGCGGCAGCGCAACATCATCCCGCTGTAGCGGGGCTGCTTCAGGCAACTTCTCAACGTCATGGCCGGGCTTGTCCCGGCCACCCATTGTGCGGCTTCGCGATGGGTCGCCGGCATTCCGCGCTGCGCGCTCCAGCCGGCGATGACGTGAACAGGTTGAAAACCGGCCGAGGGCAGGGGGTTATCTGGCCTCGAACGTGTAGCTCAACATCGCCGACCCATTGGCCGGCACCGTCACCCGCCAGACGTCGTCGCCGTTCTTCAGCACGTGCGGGCCGGACTCGGCGACGACCTTGAACAGGGAGCGCTGCGGCGACTGGCGCAGCTCGAACGTCACCGGGACGGGCTTGGCGTTGCTGATGGTGTAGCGCAGCGCGACCCGGTCGCGCTCGTCCGCGCCCTTGCCGACGCGCTGGTCGGAGACCACCTCGCCGTGCACCTGCACGTCCGACGGCGCGCCGGCCTCGAGTTCGAACTCCTCGCCGGTCGGCACGTCGCGCACGCCGTGCTCGCCGACATAGAGCTCGCGACCGCCCGCTCCTGGACCTTCCTGGGCCTGGCGCAGCGAGACCATGCCGGCGGGGAGCGGCAGGCCAAGGCCGCTGGCGGTCTTGTTCTGGAACCGCAGCACCACCTCGGCCGCCTGCACGCCGCCGATGTTGTCCGGCGCCGCACGTAGGGGCCCTGGCGCGCGACGTAGAGCGTCTCGAAGCTGACGCCGGTCTGGTGCAGGAAGCGGATCTGCTTGGTCTGCATCGCCGCGACGGTGGTCGGCTCGACCAGCGAATAGAGCTTGTAGTCGCCCAGCGAGGTGGCCTGCACCCGCGGCTTCGCCATCGGCGCGGCCGCCATGAACGACCCGAACATCCTCTGCATCGGCGGCGGCGCCGGCTCCGGCATGTTCGCGGCCTCGTCCCGCGCCAGGCCCTCGGGCGCCGCCGGGCGCGTGAAGTCCGAGGTGGTCCCCATCGGCCAGCACTCGGTCTCGACCTGCTTGGGGGAGATGTCCGGCAGGTCCGGCGCGACGCGGGCCAGGGCGCCGGCGACGACGGCGGTCGGCGCGTCGGCGAAGCTCATGCCGCTGCGGTTGGAGAGCGTCAGCCAGCCGGTCAGGTCCAGCGTCGCGCCGTCGGCGCTGAGGCGGGCGACGTAGTCGGCCGACCAGTCGATCCGCACCGCCAGGTAGCTCAGGGTCAGCCTGTAGCGGCCGGCGCGCGGCGCGTCGGCGATCACCGACAGCGTCGGCTGGGCGGCCAGGCCCGGCGGCAGATGATCGAACACCAGCGCCTGCGGTCCGGCCCCGCAGCCCAGCGCCTCGACGCCGTGGCTGGTCTGCGCCACCACCCCGTCCGGGCCGGAGCGCAGGGTGGCCGGCTCTTCGGTGACCTTGCCGGTCCTGGGGTTGGTGCGGCGGATGGTGACGCGCTGGCCGACCGACTTCTCGATCAGCGAGCCGGGGTCCAGCAGGTCGTAGTCGAAGTTGCGCTCGACCAGCCGGCCGGGCAGCCCGGTCAGCGCCGCGCTGGCCGGGATGATCGCATCGGCGACGCCCTGGAACGCGATCCGCGTGCGCCCGGCCGGCAGGTCCACCGTGCGCGTCTCGGCGATCATCGCCAGCCCCGAAGCGCCGCCGCCGCCCTCGTTGCGCAGCGAGGCCGCGGTGGCCGCGTGGTCGCGGTAGACCGTCACCGCGACCGCGTCCGGCGCCTTGGAGACGACATCGGCCGCGGCGGGCGTGGCGATCAGCAGGCTCAGCAGGAACCCGCCCCGCCCCATCACCCGCTCCCGAAGGCGTACGTCAGCTTGACCGAGCCGTTGGCCGGCAGCTTCAGGCGCCAGACGTCGTCGCCATTCTTCAGCACGTGCCGCCTCGTCTCGGAGAAGATGCGGAAGTCGTCGCCCTCCGGCCGCTGGCGCAGCTCGAACGTCACCGGCTGGGGCTTGGCGTTGGTGACGGTGAACTCCAACGTGATGCGCTCGCCGTCGCCGCTGCCGTCGTCCGAGACCAGCCGGCCCTTCACCTCGACATCCGGCGCGGGCGCGATCGGCAGCTCGAACTCCTCGCCGACCGGCACGTCGCGCACGCCCCGCTGGCCGATGAACAGGTCGGCGCCGCCGGCGATCGCCTGCGGCTGCCGCACCGAGACCTCGCCGGCGGGCAGCGGCAGGCCAAGGCCGTCGCCAGTCTTGTTCTGGAACCGCAGCATCATCAGCGCCGGCCGGACCGGGAGATCGTCGAAGTCGCTCCAGCCGTCGACCTGGTAGACATAGAACCTGTCGAACTTCACGCCCGTCTGGTGCAGGAAGCGGATCTGCTTGGTCTGCCGCGCGGCCAGGGTGGTCGGCTCGACCAGCGAGTAGAGCTTGTAGTCGCCCAGGTCGCTCTGCGTGGCGCGCACCGGCACGCTCTCGAGGCTCTCCTCCCGCTTCTGGGCGGTCACTACGACCTCGCTGACTGACGTGTCTGACGGCGCCGCCTTCACGAATACCGGGGCTCGGCGGCCCCAGCACTCGGTCTGGACCTGTTTCGGCGCGATGTCGGGCAGGTCCGGATCGACGCGCGCCAGCTCGCCGGCGACCACCGCCGTCGGCGCATCGGCGAAGCTCGCGCCGCTGCGGTTGGAGAGCGTGAGCCAGCCGGTCAGGTCCAGCGTGGTCCCATCGCGGCTCAGCCGGGCGACATAGTCCGCCGACCAGTCGATCCGCACCGTCAGGTAGCTGAGGGTGAGCTTGTAGCGGCCGGCGCGGGGCGCGTCGGCGATCACCGAGAGGGTGGGGCGGTCGGCCAGGCCCGCCGGCAGGTGGTCGAACACCAGCGCCTGCGGGCCTGCCCCGCAACCCAGCGGCTCGACGCCGTGGCTGGTCTCGACCACCACGCCGTCCGGGCCGGAGCGCAGGGTGGCGGCCTCTTCCTCGACCTTGCCGGTCTTCGGGTTGGTGCGGCGCAGCGTGACGCTCTGGCCGACCGACCGCTCGATCAGGGAGCCGGGGTCCAACAGGTCATAGTCGAAATTGCGCTCGACCAGCTTGCCCGGCAACCCGGTCAGCGCGGCGCTGGCCGGAATGATCGCATCGGCGACGCCCTGGAACTCGACCCGCGTGCGCCCGGCCGGCAGGTCCACGGTGCGGGTCTCGGCGATCATCGCCAGGCCCGTGGTGTCGTCATCCTGCTCGCGCAGCTGCGCCGCCGTCATCGGCTGGTCGCGGTAGACGGTGACGTTCACCGCCTCGGGCGCCCTCGAGACGACGTCGGCGGCGGCGGGGGTGGCGGCGATGAGCAGTGCGAGAGCGAGCGCGCCGCGGACCCCCTCCCCCGCTGCGGGGAGGGGCGGGGGTGCGCGCTCTCCGCCGATGGGGCGAGGAGAAGACATGGCCTCACCCGTAGGGGGAGGGCGGCCCACCCCGAAGGGGTGGAGGGGCGGCTCGCCACGGGCTCGGCCTTCCCTACCAGCCAGTCTCCACCACGCTGGTCAGCGTGGTCTGGCCGTTGGCCGGCACCGGCACGGACCAGCCCAGGGTGAAGGCGTCGATCCTGCGGCTGGCGAGGCTCTCGGAGATCACCTTGGTGTCGCGGCCCCAGTAGCCGGACTGGCGCAGCTCCAACGTCACCGCCTCGCTCTTGGCGTTGCGCAGGACGTAGCTCATCGAATAGCGCGTGCGGTGGCTGTTGACGGCGGTCATGGCGACCAGGGTCGGCTGCACGGTGACGTCGAACGCCTCGCCCATCTTCAGCAGCAGCTCCGAGCCCTGCGGCACGTGGCCGATCGGCGCCTCGCCGACGAACTTGGGCGAGCCGGAGGCGTCGCGCTGGTAGATCCGCACCGTCCCCGCCGGCAGGCCCGAGCCCAGCCCGCCACCGGTGGAGTTGCTGAAGTCGACGCCCACCACCGCGTGCGCCGGCTCGCTGGCGCTGATCAGGTCGTAGGCGTTCCACTGGTAGACCCGGTGCGCGGTGACGCCCTGCGCGTCCAGGAAGCCGACCTGCTTGGTCTGGCTGGGCTGGATCGTGGTCCGCTCCGGCAGCGAGTAGATGTAGAAATCACCCAGCGCCTTGCCAGGGCCGGTGTTGGTCTCGGTCCCGGCGGAGGTGACGCCCTCGGTCGGATTGTAGTAGCTGGCGCCGCCATTGCCGGCGACCTGCACCTGGCCGGCGACCAGCTTGGTGTCGGCGTCGACGAACGGCGTGCCCGACTGGTTGTTGAGCGTGATCCAGCCCTGCAGGTCGAGCTTCCCGTTCGGCTCGTCGAACAGGGCGACGTAGTCGGCCTTCCACGACAGCCCGGTGGTCAGGTAGCTGAGCTTGGCCAGCCGCGCGCCGGCGTGGTCGCTGTCGACGGTGACCGACAGCGTCGGCTGGGCGCGCAGGTTCTGCGGCACCTTGTCGAAGATCACCCGCGTCGGCACGCCGTCGTCGCGCAGCACCTCGATGCGGTCGCCGATCTTCAGCACCACGCCCTCGTTGGCGGCGAGCACCGTCGCGACCTCGGTCACCTGAGCGCCGGTGCCAGGGTTGGTGCGCACGATGGTCACCTGCTGGCCGACCGCCTTCTCCATCAGCTTGGAGGGGGTGAGCAGGTCGTAGTCGAAGTTCTGCTCGACGATGTCGATGCCATCGGCGGTGAGCGACACCGTCTCGGGGCGGATGGCGGAGGAGACGTCCTTGAACTCCAGGCGCTGGCGGCCCTTGGCGATGTCCAGCTGCCGCGCGTCCTGCACCAGGGCGAGGTCGGCGTTGTAGATGGTGACCTCGAGCCCCGGCCCGTCGGCGGCTTTCGCCACGCTCGCCGCGCCGATCAGCGCCACACCGGCCAGAAGAACCTTCCGCAACATGACGCCGCCTCCGCTTGTTTTACCGGAGCGTGTCACGCGCCCCATACCAAGTCGATACGGCCGAGCTCTGGAAACAGGGTTGAACTTCTTCCCCCTCCCCCGCGAGGGGAGGGGGCCAGGGGGTGGGGGGCTCTATCCGGAGAAGGTGTGGTCGGTGCGACGCGCGCCGACACCGAGCCCAGTTCTGGCAGCCCCCCATCCCCAACCCTTCCCCTCAAGGGGGAAGGGAGTCAGCGGGGCCTTTGCGAGAAGCTTGGGTCGAGGATTTGATGTGCGACGGCCAGCGCCAGCATCACGACGCCGCAGGATAGGGGAATCCACAGTGCGGGAACATGTGCGTCTAGCCCCGCCGTCGCGAAAGGCGCGATGGCGGCGTGCCCGATCCACGAGACGCCGCAGGCGAGCAGCAGCAGCTTGCCCCACCATCGCGGCTTGCGGCTTAGCACCCACAGCGGCACGCCGACGACTGCGAAGCAGAACACACCGAAGGCCTGGATCTCCAGCTGCAGTGTGGGCAAGCCCCGCGCAAACACCGCCGGGACTTCGCCAAGGGCCATCCAAGCCGCGGCCGCCCCGGTGTTCACCAGGGCGGCGACGTAGACAAGCCTGAGCTGACCGACCCGATCCATCGCTACCCGCGCAGCACCGCTCCGGCCGACTTCGCCGCCGCGGCGACGATCCGGGCCGACAGCGCCTCGATCTCGGCGTCGGCCAGCGTCTTTTCGCGCGGCTGGATGGTGACTTCGACCGCGACCGACTTCTTGCCCTCGCCCACGCCAGGGCCCTGGTAG
Source organism: uncultured Pseudomonadota bacterium (assembly GCA_963835495.1). GTDB lineage: Bacteria > Pseudomonadota > Alphaproteobacteria > Caulobacterales > Caulobacteraceae > Acaudatibacter. Next base: position 58,403 of record CAWIFQ010000003.1, read on the forward strand.
ACGTCGAACACCCGCACGCCGGCGATCAGCACCCGGTCGGCGCGACTGCACGGCGCGGACGATGTCGCCGGCCGGCGTGTCCTGGCCCACCACGAACGCGAAGTCGCGGCTGAGCGGCATCAGCGGCGAAAGCGCCAGCGCCGGCTTGGTCTTCATCGCCTTCTTCTTCGGCTCCGGGATCGCCTCGGCCCAGATCTCGAACGCATAGACCGGCCCGGCGACATCCAGCGCCGCCAGCACCTTGGGGTGGATCTCGCCGAACTCGGCCAGCACCGCCTTGGGGCCCAGCTGCAGCCGCGCTGCGCGGCCCGGTCGCCACCAGGGCGCGGTGTCGGCCTGCGCCACCTGCAGGTTGGCCACCGGCGCGCCCAACTCGTCGAGCAGGGCCATCAGGTCGGCCTTGATCGCGAACACGTCCTCCGCCGGCGCGTGGTCCCAGCGGCGCGGACCGTGCGGGGCGAGGATGGCGGCGATGGCCGTGCGCTCGTCACCCGGCTCGGTCCCGGCGAACACCGGGCCGATCTCGAACAGCGCGCAGTCGGGGAAGCCGCGCCGGGCGTTGCGGCCGGCCGCCTCGATCAGGCTGGGCAGCACCGAGGGGCGCATGCAGTCGAGCTCGGGGCTGATCGGGTTGGCCAGCACCAGCTCGTCCGCGCCGCCGCCAAACAGCTTCGCGGCCGCCTGGCTGACGAACGAGAAGGTCAGCGCTTCGGCGTAGCCCGCCGCCGCCAGCGCCCGGCGGGCTACGCGCAGCCGGCTCTGGCGCAGGGTCAGCACCCCGCTGGCGGGCCGGACCATCGGCGGCAGCGGTTCGGCCGGCAGGGCGTCGTAGCCGGCGATGCGGGCGACCTCCTCGACCAGGTCGGCGCGGCCCTCGACGTCGCGCCGCCAGGTCGGCGGCTGCACGCGCGAACCCTCGATCGCGAACCCGAGTGTTTCCAGGATCGTCCGTATGCGGGAGTTGGGCAGCGCCAGTCCGGCGAGGCGCTCGACGTAGCCGGGATCCCAGGCGATCACCGGCGGCGGGGCGGGGATCTCGCCGGCCAGCGGAAATCTGCGACGGCTCGCCGCCGCACATCTCCAGGATCAGCTGCGTCGCCAGCTCCAGGCCCGGAACCACGAAGCCCGGATCGACGCCGCGGGCGAAGCGGTACTGCGCGTCGGAGACCAGGGCCGAGGTCGCGGCCGGTCTGGGCGGTGCGGATCGGATCGAACCAGGCGCTCTCGATGAAGACGTCGGTGGTCTCGAGCTGAGAGCCCGTGCTCTCGCCGCCCATCACTCCGCCCAGCCCGATCGCGCCGGAGCCGTCGGCGATCACGCACATCTCCGCGGTGACCTCATAGGTCTTGCCGTCCAGCGCCGCGACCTTCTCGCCGGCCTTGCCCAACCTCGCCTCGATCACCCCGCCAGCGATCTTCGCCGCGTCATAGACGTGCAGCGGCCGGGCGCGGTCGTAGGAGAGGAAGTTGGTCACGTCGACCAGGGCGTTGATCGGGCGAAGGCCGATGGCGCGCAGCAGGTCCTGCATCCAGGCCGGCGACGGCCCATTCTTCAGCCCACGGATCACCCGGCCGGCGAAAGCCGGGCAGGCGTCGGAGCCGTCGACCCGGATCTCGATCGGGCAGGGGAACTTGCCGGGCACGGGCTTGACCGACGAGGTCCTTCAGCGTCCCGAGCCCGGCCGCCGCCAGGTCGCGGGCGATGCCGGCGACGCCCAGCCAGTCGGGCCGGTTCGGCGTCACCTCGAAGTCGATCACCGCCTCCAGGCCCAGCGCCTCGGCGGCGGGCGTCCCCACCGGCGCCTCGGCCAGCTCCAGGATGCCGTCGCTCTCTTCGGCCGTCTGCAGCTCGGCGGCCGAGCACAGCATGCCGTTGGAGACGACGCCGCGCACCGGCCGCGGCTCCAGGGTGATGCCGCTGCCGGGGATGTAGGTCCCGATCGGCGCATAGACGGTGTAGAGCCCGGCCCGCGCGTTCGGCGCGCCGCAGACGATCTCCTTCAGGCCGTCCTTGGTCTCGACCTGGCAGACCCGCAAGCGGTCGGCGTTGGGGTGCTGCACGGCCTCGACGACGCGGGCCACCGAGAACGCCGCCAGCTTCGCGCCAGGGTCCTCGACATGCTCGACCTCGAGCCCCGCCATGGTCATCGCCTCGGCCACCTCGGCCACGGTGGCGGCGGTGTCCAGGTGGCTCTTCAGCCAGGAAAGGGTGAATTTCATCGTGAAATCTCCCCTTCTCCCCTTGCGGGAGAAGGTGTCGCCGCAGGCGACGGATGAGGGGTCGCACCGACGGCGGGAACGCGGTGTCGGGAAGCTAGCCGGAGAGGCGCCGTCGACCCCTCATCCGACCGCTTCGCGGCCACCTTCTCCCGCAGGGGGAGAAGGGCGTTTACAAGCGCGGCCATCAGCTCAGCCCCGAGGCCGGGTTGGGGTCGGCGAAGGCGGAAAAGCCGTAGTGCGCCAGCCAGCGGGTGTCCGCGCCGGTCATGTCGCGCACGTCCGGCATGCCGTACTTCAGCATCGCCAGCCGGTCGATGCCCATGCCGAACGCGAAGCCCTGCCACTCGTCCGGGTCCAGGCCGCAGATGCGCAGGATGTTGGGATGCACCATGCCGCCGCCGAGGATCTCCAGCCAGTCGCTGCCCTCGCCGATCTTCACCGTGTCGCCGGAGCGGTCGCACTGCACGTCCATCTCCGCCGAGGGCTCGGTGAACGGGAAGTGGTGCGGCCGGAAGCGGGTGACGACGTTGTCGATCTCGAAGAACCGCCGCACGAAGGCGTCCAGCGTCCACTTCAGGTGGCCCATGTGGATCGCCCGGTCGATCACCAGGCCTTCCATCTGGTGGAACATCGGCGAGTGGGTGGCGTCGCTGTCGCAGCGATAGACCCGGCCCGGGCCGACGATGCGGATCGGCGGCGCCTGGTGCACGGCGTACTGCGGCGCGCCCTGGGGCGTGTTGGCGCGGCGCATCACCCGCACCTGGATCGGGCTGGTGTGGGTGCGCAGCAGCTTGCGCTCGCCGTTGGCGTCCGGCTTCAGGAAGAAGGTGTCGTGCATCTCCCGCGCCGGGTGGCGGGGCGGGAAGTTGAGCGCCGAGAAGTTGTGGAAGTCGTCCTCGATGTCCGGGCCCTCGGCGACCGCAGAAGCCCATCTCGGCGAACACGGCGACCATCTCGTCCATCACCTGCAGCGTCGGGTGCACCGAGCCCTTGCGGCGCGGCGGCGCGGGCAGCGATAGGTCGAGCCGGCCGGCGGCCAGCTGCGCCTCCAGCGCGGCGTCCTCCAGCTCGGCCTTGCGGGCGGCGACGGCGGCGGCGATCGCGTCGCGCAGCCCGTTGATCGCCGGGCCTTCGATGCGCCGCTCGTCCGGGCTCATCTGCCCCAGGCTCTTGAGCAGCGCGGAGATCACCCCGGTCTTGCCCAGCGCGGCGACCCGGATCTGATCCAGCGCCTCCAGGTCCGGCGCGGCGGCGATCTGGGCGGTGAGGTCGGTTTGTAGTTCGGTGTGGTCGGTCATCTGTCTGTGCGCGCCGAGAGCCGATGCCTCAAGCGCGACCCTTCCCTTTCCCGGTCATGGCCGGGCGTCAGTCCCGGCCATCCATGAACACTGTCCGCGCCATGGCCGCGCCCGGCGCGGCCACTCCACTCAATTGCGTGCTTGGATCGCCGGGACTGACGCCCGGCGATGACCGATTGAGGGGAAATGGCTCGTGAGATCATTGATGCTCTAGCGTGGAAGCATGGTCAGCAAAAAGCCCTCCGACGGGTCTCGCCGGAGGGCTTTTTCGAGGGCGCGAACGCGATCTCGGTTAGGCCAGCGCGGCGCGAACCTGCTCGGCGATGGCCTTGAACGCGGCGGGATCCGATCCGGCGATGTCCGCAAGCACCTTGCGGTCCATCTCGATCCCAGCCTCGCCAAGGCCGTGAATAAACTGCGAGTAGGTAAAGCCCTCGGTGCGGGCCGCGGCGTTGATGCGCTGGATCCACAGCGAGCGGAACGAGCGCTTGCGGACCTTGCGGTCGCGGTAGGCGTACTGCCCGGCCTTGTCGACCGCGGCCTTCGCCGTGCGGATGGTGTTCTTGCGGCGGCCAAAGAAACCCTTGGCCTGTTCCAGCACCTTCTTGTGCCGGGCGTGGGCGACGACGCCCCGTTTTACACGCGCCATGTCAGCCGCTCCTTATTTCAAGCCGTAGGGGATGTACGTCCGGATCGTCTTGGAGTCGGACTCAGACATCACCTTGGTGCCGCGGTTCTGGCGAATGTACTTGGCGTTGTGGCTCATCAGCCGGTGCCGCTTGCCCGCGACGCCGGCCTTGATCAGGCCGGTCGCAGTCAGCTTGAAGCGCTTCTTGGCGCCCGATTTGGTCTTCAACTTCGGCATTTTGCATCGGAGCTTGTGCAGCCCCGTCCTCTGGAGGATGGCGGAGTGAACCGCCCTGGCATGCCATGGGCCAGGCGGCTCGACGAAGCCGGCGCTTGTAGGGGAAGGGTGGGGGGAATGCAAGCGGGGGAGCTTGCTGGGCTCGGATCTCGGAACCACCTCGGCCAAGCGATCGATGCGAGGCGTCGATCTAACCCGTCACCCCGGGCGGAGCGCGTGCGCGTAGACCCGGGGCCGCAAGCGCCGCGACCCGTCTGGAATTCGTTTTGGAGCCGGCGGGTCCGGCCCCGGCTCGGCGCGGCTCGCGCCGCTTGGCCGGGGTGACGGCAAAGCGCAGTCGGTTTGAAGCAGGCGCACAGTCCTTGACTGGGCCACGATCCCGGAATCACGCTGCGCCGACGGCTCAAGAGGACCTGCGACATGACAGCGGACTTCGACGGACGCGGCCTCGTCTCCACCGCGTGGCTCGCCGAACACCTGGGCGATCCCGACCTGCGCATCTTCGATGTCACCGTGCACCTGCGGCCGAGCACATCGGGCGGGCCTTACCAGATCGAGAGCGGGCGGGCGGACTACGAGGCCGCGCACGTCGCGGGCGCGGGGTTCCTGGACCTGCCGGGCGATCTTTCCGACACCAGCTCCCCGCTCGCCTTCACCATGCCGCCGGTCGAAAGCCTGGCGGCGGCGCTGGGGGCGGCCGGCGTCGGGATAGGCTCGCGCGTGATCGTCTATTCCACCACCACACCGATGTGGGCGACGCGGCTGTGGTGGATGCTGCGCGCCTGCGGCTTCGACAACGCCGCGGTGCTCGACGGCGGCTTCGCGAAGTGGAAGGCGGAGGGCAGGGCGGTGGAGGGCGGCGAGAAGCGCTATCCGCCGGCCGAGCTGACGCTGGCCGCGCGGCCGGAACTATGGGCCGACAAGGCCGCGGTGCTGGCGGCGGTCGGCGACGGGGCGGTCTGCACCATCAACGCCCTGTCGCCCAGCGTCCACCGCGGCGAGGGGGCGACCAACTACGGCCGCAAGGGCCACATCGCCGGCAGCCGCAACGTGCCCTACGCGGCGCTGCTGAACGAGGACGGGACCTATCGCGGCGACGATGAACTGCGGGGCCTGTTCGAAGCGGTCGGCGCGCTCGGCCGTCCGCGGGTGATCTGCTATTGCGGCGGCGGCATTTCGGCGACGATGGACGCGCTCGCGCTCACCCGCCTCGGCCATCCCGCCGTCGCGGTCTACGACGGCTCGATGTCGGAATGGAGCCGCGATCCCGCGATGCCGATGGAGGCCGGCGGCTAGCCGCACTCCCCTCGGCCGAACGAGATCGGCCGCCACGTCGCCTCATCGCCCTTCGGTCCCGCCGGGCCCAGATAGCGCACGCGCACCTTGGCTGTGCCCTTGCCGTAGACGCCCAGCTTCTCGGCCGCCGCGCGGGAGAGGTCGATGATGCGCCCGGCGACGAACGGGCCGCGGTCGTTGACGCGGACGGTGATCTTCCTGCCGGTTTCGAGGTTGGTCACCTCGACGATCGAGGGCAGCGGCAGGGTCTTGTGGGCCGCGGTGAGCGCGCCGGGGTCCATCATCTCGCCGTCGGCGGTGACGCGGCAGCCGTAGCCGTCGCCATAGCCGTACCAGGAGGCGAGCCCGACCTCGTTGTAGTGCGGCTGCTCGGCCGGATAGTACCAGTGGCCGCCGACCTGATAGGGCTTCATCGTACCGGCAATGCGGTGCTCGCCGGGCGACGCCAGCGGCAGCGGCCTTGGCGCCGAGACGCAGGCGGTCGAGCAGCATCGCCGCCGCGACGAGGCAGGCGGCGCGCAGGCCGCGGCTGTATGATCGCACTGGCACTGAACGCCCCGAACTCGCGAAATCCCGCCGCGATGCTGCGCCCGTTCGCGTTTCCAGGTCGTTTACCGTGTCGAGGGCGACATCGGTTCCGGTCGCAAATCGGCCTATCTCGCTCGCCACGAGGCGCCATGAAGTTCCTGACCACCGCCGCGGCGGCCGCCCTGATCGCGACGTCCGCCGTCGCCCAGCCACCCGCGCCGGTGAAGCTCGAGCTGGCCTACGCCGGCGTGCTCAACGCCCTGCACCTGCCCGGCGAGGCCAAGGTGATGGAAATGCACGTGGTCCAGCGCGTCGGGCCGGCCGACTACGCCACCGGGGCCGACATCCGCACCTACGGCCTGCTGCGGGCGCTCAAGCACGTCGACATCCGCACCGACGCGACCGGTCCGGTCGAGGCCGGCGTGCCGCATCCGCGCGCATTCGAGTTCACCACGGTCGAGCCAAAGCGCACCAAGCACGTCACCCTGACCTGGACCGCCACCGACGTGCTGGAGACGCCGCCGCATCACGACGGCGGCCACCCGCCGCCGACGGCGGCGCTGAAGCTGACCGCGGCCGATCCGGTGACGGTGTTCTCGCGGGCGCCCTATGCGCAGAGCGGGGCGTCGCTGTGCGCGCGCAACTGGCGCTTCTTCGACGGCGCGCAGATCTACGAGCTGCAGTTCCAGCCCGGCGGGCCGGCCGAGCCCAGCAAGGCCGAACGCGCGCTTGGGCTGACCGAGGCCGAGAGCTGCCCGGTGCGCTACGCCGAGATCGCCGGCTTCACCCACCGGCCGGGCGACCACAAGGAAGACTGGCTGAACGGCGCCCTCGTCGCCCGCTTCGGCAAGGTGGGCGCCGGCGGGCCGTGGGTGTTCATCTCGCTGAAGGCGGACACCTTCCTCGGCTACGCCAAGATCGAACTGACCGGGCTGAAGACGGGCGCGCCCTGAGCGGGCCAGCAGCGGCGGCGTTTGGTCGCGCGCCTCGCATCGCGGGCTAGGGAATTGTTCAGCCGCGCTGGCTAGGGTCGCGCCATGGAGACGGCCGATCTTCAACGAGAGGCGCGTTCGGGCGCCGGCGACGCCAGCTGGGTCGCGGCCTCGCCGCTGCCCGTCGCCTTGCTCGACGGCGACATGATCATCGTCGCGGCCAGCGAGGCCCTGGCGCGGCTGGCCGGACGGCCGATGCTGGGCCACGAGACCCTCGATCAGCTGCTGGGCGCTGCCGCCGATCAGGTGGATGGCGGCGACGACGGCGAGGTCTACTGCCTGCGCACCGACGCCGGCGAGCGATGGATCCGCATCCAGACCGAGCCGTGCGCCGGCGGGACGATCGCCCTGCTGCTCGACGTCACGGCCGAGTATGCCCTGCTGCAGCGGTTCAAGGCCGACTACGCCGCACGCGACAGCCTGATGCACGCCGCCGAGGTCGGGGTCTGGCGCTACGACCCGGACACGGAACTCTACCAGTTTTCCAGCGAGCTCTCGCTCGGCCATGCCGACGCCGGCCCGCCGGTGCCGCTCGCCGTGCTGCAGAACCTCCAGCACCCCGACGACGTCGCCGTCGACAACGCGATCCGCGATCGGCTGACCCGCGAGGAAGGCGTCGCCGAGGCCGAGATGCGCTACCTTGACGGCCAGGGCGCCTACCGTCACCTGCAGGTGCACTATCGCAGCGGCGAGCAGCTGCCGTCCGGCCGCTTCATGATGTACGGCATCAGCCAGAACGTGACAGCGCTGGCGCGGGCCCGCGACGAAGCCAAGACCGCGACGGCCTCCAAGTCCGACTTCCTGGCCTCGGTCAGCCACGAGATTCGCACGCCCATGAACGGTATCGTCGGGGTGCTGAACCTGCTGCAGCGCGAGCCGCTGACACCCGAGGGCCGCGACCTGCTCGGCGAAGCGCTGGCCTGCAGCGACATGCTCGCCCAGCTGATCAACGACGTGCTCGACTTCAGCAAGATGGAGGCGGGCAAGCTCGAGATATCGCCGGCCCCGTGCGACCCGGTCGCGGTGATGGAGAGCGTGGTGAGCCTGCTGCATCCGCAGGCCGACGCCAAGAACCTCTACCTGCGGGCGCAGGCCGCGCCGATGGGATGGTCGCTGATCGATCCGCTGCGCTTCCGCCAGTGCCTGTTCAACGTGATCGGCAACGCGGTGAAGTTCACGCAGAGCGGCGGCGTCGCCGTGCGCCTCAGCGTCGTCGGCGAGGGCGAAGGGCGCAAGCTGCACTGCGAGGTCGAGGACACCGGCATCGGCATTCCGGCCGCGGCGCAGGCGGCGCTGTTCGAGCGCTTCGAACAGGCCGACACCGGCGCCACCCGCCGCTTCGGCGGCACCGGCCTTGGCCTGGCGATCTCGCGCAGCCTGACCCGCATGATGGGCGGCGACATGGGCTTTGCCAGCGTCGAGGGCGCCGGCTCGACCTTCTGGTTCGAGATCGCCGCCCCCGCCGCCGAGGCGGCCCTGGCCGCGCCGGACGCCGATCTGGCGCAGACGCCGCTCGAGGGCCTGCGCATCCTGATCGTCGACGACAACCGCACCAACCGCATCGTCGGCCTGAAGACGCTGCAGGCCCTGGGCGCCGACGCCGACACCGCCGACGGCGGCGAGGCGGCCATCGAGGCGATGAAGACGGTCGCCTACGACCTGGTGCTGATGGACATCAACATGCCCGGCATGGACGGCATGGAGGCCACGCGCCGCATCCGCCAGCTGGGCGGCGCGCTGGCGGCCACGCCCATCGTCGCCCTGACAGCCGACGCGATGAGCCACCACACCGCCGCCTATCGCGCCGCGGGCATGAACGGCTTCGTGCCCAAGCCTTTCTCGCCCTCCGATCTGCTGGCCGAGATCATGCGCCTGGCCAGCGCCTAGCGCAGCCGCCGCTGGCCTGCGATCCCGGGCCGGGTTAATTCCAACTGCGATGTTCGAGGGCTGGGACGACTACTTCGTGCTGCTGGGCACGGCGGCGGCCGGGTTGATCGGCCTGCTGTTCGTCGTGGTGACCCTGACGACCAACTTCGACCGGTCGCGGGCCCTGCGCGCGGGCGGCATCTACATGACGCCGATCGCCGTCCACTTCGGCGCCGTGCTGAGCATCAGCGCCTGCACCCTGGTCCCGCGCCTGACGGCGCAGCAGCTCGCCGGTCTGATCGCCGTGTTCGTGGTGCTGGGGTTCAGCGCGTCGATGCGCACCTGCCTCGGCATCGCCGACTTCCGCCGCAACGAGGACCCGCCCCACTGGTCCGACTTCTGGGGCTACGGCGCCGCGCCGGCCACCGCTTACCTGCTGCTGGCGGCGGCTGCGTTCGGCGTCTGGCGCCGCGCCGAATGGGCGCCTTATCTGATGGCCGCGGTGCTGCTGGTGCTGCTGCTGGTGGCGATCCGCAACGCCTGGGACCTGCTCACCTGGATGGCGCCCGGCCGCGACGCCGGGCAGTCCGGCCAGCCGCCGAGCGGCTCGCCGAGTTGACGCGTTCCTTCTAGCCGTCACCCCGGGCGAAGCGCAGCGTAGACCCGGGGCCGGACGCGCCGCCGCTTAGCTGGAACTCGTCTATGAAGCGGCCCATCCGGCCCCGGCTCTTCGCGGCTACGCCGCTGCGGCCGGGGTGACGGGGAGTGGCGCTGTCAGGCCACCGTCTCGGCGCTGTAGCGGGCGATCAGGCCGGTGCGGATAGCGTAGCGGTAGACGGATGCGAAGAAGGCGCAGGCCAGCAGCAGGTAGGCGACCGAGAGCGCCCCGCCGACCGCCAGCTGGTCCCACGGCGCCGGCTTGCCCGCCACCACCTGCCGCATCGCCTCGAACACGTAGGAGGGCGGCAGCGCCTTGCCGACCGCCTGCATCCAGGCCGGCAGCACGCTGATCGGATAGAACACGCCGACGAACGGCGAGACCACGCTGGGGATCGGCCAGATCAGCCACTCGGAGGCGGGACCCAGCCGCAGCACCACGCCGGCGCCGAAGATCCCCAGCGCGATGCCGCTCATGAACAGGATCAGCACGCTGGGCGCCAGCGCCGCGCCGAAGCTGAAGAACGACAGCCCGAAGCCCGCCCACGCCAGCACCAGCATCGCGGCCAGGCCCAGCAGGCTCGTCGTCACCCCGATGATCACCAGTCCCGAGAGGTACTCGGAGGTGCGCAGCGGGGTCGCGAAGAAGTTCAGGAAGTTGCGCGACCAGACGTCTTCGAAGAAGGCCATCGTCACACCCTGCATGATGCGGGTAAGGAAATCCCAAAGAAGCACCGCCCCCAGCAGCGCCGGCACGAAGTTGAAGCCGCTGTGCGAGACCTGGTTCAGGTAGCGGGTGATGAAGCCCCACAGCAGGATGTCGATCGCCACCCAGGCGAACATCGGCAGGATGCGCTGCGGGCTGCCGCGGTAGAGGTAGAGCTGGCGCATGATGATGGCGCCGACGCGGCTGGGGTTCATCTGGCCGCCACCGGCTGGGGCTGGGCGAGCGGATGCGCGGCGTCGTGAAGCGCCTCGTGCGCCACCTGCACGAACAGGTCGTCCAGCGTCGCCGCGCCGTGCTCGCCGGGCAGCCGCTTGGGATCGCCCTGCAGCAGCACCTTGCCGCGCGAGAGGAACATCACGCGGTCGCAGACCGCCTCCACCTCGTACATGTTGTGGCTGGTCCATAAGACGCCGCACTGCGCCGACTTGGCGTAGGCCTCGATGCTGGCGCGGATGTCGCGGGCGGTCGAGGGGTCGATCGAGGCGGTCGGCTCGTCGAGCAGCAGCAGGCGAGGGCGGTTGATCATCGCCTTGGCGAGGCTCAGCCGGGTCTGTTCGCCGGACGACAGCAGCCCGGCCTTGGTCCTGCGGAAGCGTTCCAGGTCGAAGTCGCGCAGCAGCTCGTCGATCCGCGCCGAGAGGTCCTTCACCGCATAGATCATCCCGAACACGCGCAGGTTCTGCTCGATGGTCAGGTTGCCGGGCAGCGGCGCGTAGACAGCGGCGAAGTTGGTGCACGACAGGGCGCGGGTGCGCTGGGTCCTCAGGTCGACCCCGTCGATCACGATGCCGCCCGAGGTCGGCGACAGCACACCCAGGATCATGTTGATGGTGGTGGTCTTGCCGGCCCCGTTCGGACCCAGCAGCCCGACGATCTCGCCGGCGCCGACCTCGAAATTGACGTCGTCCACCGCCTTCAGGTCGCGGAACGACTTGCACAGGTGCTGGACCGAAAGGATCGGGGCGGGCGCGGTCATCTTGGCCTTACTAGCGGGCGCGGCCGCGTCGCGCACCCTCGCTGCGGCGGTGGTGATTGGGGGACACGTCCAACCCCCTCGGTCATCGCCGGGCGTCGTCCCGGCGATCCAAGCACGCAAGTCTCGCCCTAGCCGTGCCAAGCACGGCTACCCGCAGGCCGGCGTGCATGGATCACCGGCACTTGCGGCCGGTGATGACCGAGAATGGGAGAGGCGGGGCTGACATCGTACTCCATCCACCTGCCCTAACGTCGCCGCGACGCAGCTGTGGTATTCGGAGAGGCATGACCCGGCAGATGCAGTCCGACTACATGGACTTCGCCAAGTTCGGCGCCGAGGCGCGCTACAACCTGGCGACCAGTGGCGTGGCGAGCGTCGATCTCGCCGACCTGGGCCTGACCTGGAGCGACCTGGCCTTGCACGGCCCCAACGCCGGCGGCTACCGACCGCTGGTGGAGACCGTCGCGTCCCGGTTCGGGGTCGATCCGGCCTGCGTCGTGATGCCGGGCGGCGGCGCGTCGTTCGCCAACCACCTGGCATTGGCGGCGCTGGTCTCGCCGGGCGACGAGGTGCTGGTCGAGTGGCCGTCCTACGAGCTGCTCAGCTCGACCCTGGGCTATCTGCAGGCCGACATCCGCCGCTTCGAGCGCCGCCTGGACCAGGCCTGGCGGCTCGATCCCTACCGCGTCGAGGCCGCGCTGACGCCGAAGACCAAGCTCGTGGTGCTGACCAACCTGCACAATCCAACCGGCGCCTACGCCGACGACGCCACGATCGGCGCCATCGCCGCGGCCGCCGCCAAGGTCGGCGCGACGGTGTTCGTCGACGAGGTCTACCGCGAGCTGATGTTCGTCGACGACGAGGCGGCGGAGACCTCGTTCCGCGCGGACGGCAACATCATCGTCACCTCCAGCCTGACCAAGGCCTACGGCGTCACCGGCCTGCGCTGCGGCTGGATCCTCGCGCCGGCGGCGCTGGCGCAGCGGATGCGGCGGCTCAACGACCTCTTTGGCGTGCACCCGCCGCACATCGCCGAGCGGATGTCGGTGGTGGCGTTCGCGCGGTTGCCGCAGCTGCGGGCGAGGGCCAACGTGCTGATCGACGCCGGCCGCGCCGCCTACCTCGCCGTGCTCGGCGACCACCCCAAGCTCAGCCAGGTCGTCTTCAAGCAGGGCACGACCGTCTTCCCGCGCCTGGCCGAGGGCGACGGCGACCACTTCTTCCACCGCCTGACAGAGAAGTTCGAGACCAGCGTCGTACCCGGCCGCTTCTTCGGCCTCACCCGCCACATCCGCATCGGCCTCGCCGGCGACCCCCACGCCACCCGCATCGGCCTGGGACGGGTGGCGGCGGCGCTGGAGTAGCTTCGCTTCCCCCCCTCCCCGCAGGAGGCGGCCGACTGTACTAGCCGCGGCCGCGTAACGCCCGTTCCAGCGCCGCGTAGTCGGCATAACCCGTCGCGGGCGCGGCCAGCTCGGCCCACTTCGCGTCCAGCGCCGCGCCGATCGTCGCCGGGAGCTCGGCCTTGTGTCCGCCGACGCCGCCTTTGCGCACCTTGGCGGAGTCGCTGCCCGGCGGCAGGTTGCAACGCCGCTCGGTGACCTCGCGCATCATGAAGTCGTCGAACCGATCCTTGTGCGCCAGCATGTAGGCGATCGAACTGCGCTCCAGCGTCAGCGCGAGCAGCGCGTCGTCCAGCGGCAGGCCGCAGAAGGCGGCGAGGCGTCGGATGTGCCCCTCGGGGTCGGCGGTCATGCCTTCGTAGGAGAACATCAGCACGTTCGGATCGTCGCGGACGTTCCACCAGCTGACGAGGTGCTTCCAGTACTCGCCGTGCTCGGCCCAGCTCGCCGCGAAGTCCTCGATCGACACCGCCCCGGGCTCCAGGAACCAGCCCTCCATGAACCGGTACATCGACACCAGCGCGTCCTTGGGGTCGCGCAGCGAGACCACGTATTTCGCGCCTTTGGGCACGGCGTCGTAGCCGAGATGGCTCTTGAAACCGCGCGGCTGCGCCCGCTGCGGGGCGTCGAGCGCGACCCCGACCACCTTGGCCATCTCGATCCAGGGCACGACGCGCGAGATGTCGTCGAAGTCCATGTCCCCGCCGGTGCGCAGGGTGTGGAAGGTCTGCTGCAGCCAGGTGGTGCCGCACTTGCCGAACGGGGTGATGACGATGTCGGTAGGCCTGGGCCGATAGGACTTCGATCGCCCGCGGCGGGGATTCCTCCGGCGCGACCATCCGGATGCGGATCTCGTTCCATTCGGCGATGCTGCGCGCACGGCGCGGCGCTATGACGTCCATGACCTAGCCCCCAATCGGCCGATGATCCTCGGTGCGATCGCGCCATCTGCGGCGCCGCGGCGCTGCGAGTCCAGCTGAGCCCAGGCTTTCTGTATTCAGAATTCCTGAGGCCGCCGAAGCGATGGCTAGGCGTCGGTGATCAGCCTCGCGCCCCGCTGATAGGTCACGTAGCTCCATAGCCAGTCGAGCGCGACGAAGAAGCGGGCGCGCAGGCCGATCAGGAAGTAGATGTGGATGAAGCCCCAGAACAGCCAGCCGGCGAGCCCGGTCAGCTCCAGCGGGCCCACTTTCACCACCGCCGCGCCGCGGCCGATCGTGGCCAGATCGCCCGCGTGCCGATAGCGGAACGGCGGCGGTGGCGGGCGCCCTGCCAGCCGCCGGGCGATCAGATGGCCGACATAGGCCCCCATCTGCTTCGCCGCCGGGGCGATCCCCGGGATCGGCCGTGCGTCCGGCGAGCCGGGCGCCGCCGCATCGCCGATCACGAAGATGTCCGGATAGCCGGGCAACGACAGATCCGCCGCCACCCGCGCCCGTCCGGCCCGGTCGTGCTCGCCCGGCAGACCGGCCAGCAGCGGTGCGGCCCGCACGCCGGCGGCCCACAGCACGGTCGCCGCCGCGATCCGCCCGCCATCGAGCGTGACCCCGGCCGCATCGATGTCCACCACCTTGGCGGCGGTCATCACCTCGACCCCGTAGCGGGCGAGGCGGCGGGCGGCGTCCGCGGCCAGGCGCTCGGGGAAGGTCGGCAGGATGCGCGGACCGGCTTCCACCAGCACGATGCGCGACGCCGCCGGATCGATGTGACGGAACTCCGACTTCAGCGCGTCGCGGGCGATCTCGGCGATGGCGCCGGCCAGCTCGACCCCGGTCGGCCCGCCGCCCACTACGACGAAGGTGGTGAGCTCCGGCGGCGCCCATCCCCGCCGGTCACTTCCTTGCCGGCGAGTTCGGCGCGCTCGAACGCGGACAGGATCCGCCGGCGGATGTCGAGCCCGTCCTCGAGCGTCTTCAGGCCTGGGGCGAAGGCTTCCCAGCCGTCGCGGCCGAAATAGGAGTGGGCGGCGCCGGCGGCGATCACCAGCTGGTCGTAGCCGATCGTCCCGCCCTCGGTGAACACCTGATGCGCGGCGGGATCGACGCCGACCACCCGGCTCATCAGCACCTGGGCGTTGGCCTGGGTCTTCAGCAGATGCCGGATCGGCCAGGCGATCGCGGCGGGCGAGAGGGCGGCGGTGGCGACCTGGTAGAGCAGCGGCTGGAAGGTGTGATGGTTCTTGGCGTCGATCACCACCACGTCGGCGGCGGCGTGGGCCAGCGCCCGCGCCGCCTCCAGCCCGCCGAACCCGGCGCCGACAATGACCACCCGAGGCCGGTTCGCGGCCGCCTGCTGCGCCATCTCGATTCCCCACCGCGGACAACAAGAGCGCGCTAGTCCAGACGGGCTGCTGCTTCAACCGTCGTCACCCCGGCCAAGCGGCGCGAGCCGCGTCGAGCCGGGGCCGGACCGGCCAGTTCCAAGACGATATCCAGCGAGGCGGGCGCGCGTCCGGCCCCGGGTCTGCGCGCTTCGCGCTTCGCCCGGGGTGACGGCGTCCAGCGGCAGGGCTCAGCATGAGCCAAACGCGCGCCTACGCCTTGCGCTGCCCCGGGTCGTAGAAGAACGTCTCCTCGGCGATCTTGTCGCCGCGCCAGGTCTGCCAGGCGGTCTCCTCCATCCGCATCTTGCTCCCGTCCTTGAACACGAAGCTGAAGCGCCAGCGCACGGCGACGTGGTCGCCGTCGATCAGCGGGCCGCCGAGCAGCTCGGTCTCGACGCTCTCGGCGCGGGCCAGGATGCCGGCTTCCTGCGCCATCAGCGCCTCGCGGCCGCCCTGGCGCGGCGGGGCCTGGTTTTCCTGCATCCAGGCGTCGTCGTGATACCAGTCGCGGATGGCGCCGACGTGGTCGCCGGAAACCACCTGGGCGATGAAGGCGTTGACGGTCTCGCGGCTGGGCATGGGGTTTCTCCCACTATTGAAGGGTCGATCTGTGGCCGGAATTGCAGTCTAACCCGCCGCCATGCGCCACGGGTCCGCCTTCGATAAACCTCTCCCCGCCCATCCATTGTCAGCAGAGTTCAGCCGCCGCGCGGCCTTGGCGACCTTGCTGGCGCTCGCCGTGGCGAGGCCCGCGAACGCCGCGGCCTGGCCCTCGGAAACGCCGCTTGGACCGCCGCAGCCATTCTCGTTCGATCGGCTGAAATCGCAGGCGCGCGACCTGGCGCGCCGGGCCTACCGGCCGGCGCCGAGCCCGCCGCCGGCCCTGGTCCACGCGATCGATTACGACGCGTTCGGCCAGATCGTCTATCGGCCGTCGGCGACGCTTTGGGGCGCCGATCCGGGCGACCACGGCGTGCGTTTCTTCCCGATCGGCCGGCCGGCGGGGACGCCGATCGCCGTGCATGTCGTCTCCGGCGGCCAGGCGCGCGCCGTGACCTACTCGCCCGGCCTGTTCGACATGCCGGCGGACTCCCCGCTGCGCAAGCTGGGCGATGCGGCCGGCTTCGCCGGCTTCAAGGTGCTGAACGCCGACCACCGCACCGACTGGATCGCCTATCTCGGCGCCGTCCTATTTCCGCTCGGCCGATCCGTTCAACCAGTACGGCCTGTCGGCGCGCGGCCTGGCGATCGACACCGCCACCGCGAAGGCCGAGGAGTTCCCGATCTTCACCTCGTTCTGGCTGGAGCGCGATCCGGCGGGCGAGCTGGTGGTCTACGCGCTGCTGGACGGACCCAGCGTCGCCGGCGCCTACCGCATCGGCCACCGCCGATCGCCCGCCGGCCTGGCGCAGGACATCGAGGCCGAGCTGCATTTCCGCCGGCCGGTATCCCGGCTCGGGATCGCGCCGCTGACCAGCATGTACTGGTACGGTCAGTCCGACCGCACCCCGGCCGACGACTGGCGCCCGCAGATCCACGACAGCGACGGCCTCGCGATCTGGACCGGCGCCGGCGAGCGGATCTGGCGGCCGCTGGCCAACCCGCCGGTGGTCAAGGTCAACGCGTTCCTGGACCGCGGGCCCAAGGGCTTCGGCCTGATGCAGCGCGACCGCAACTTCGAGGACTACCAGGACGACGGCGTCTTCTACGACAAGCGCCCCAGCGCCTGGGTCGAACCGGTCGGCGACTGGGGGGCGGGGTCGGTGCAGCTGGTCGAGTTGCCGACGACCGGCGAGGCGGACGACAACATCGTCGCCTTCTGGGTTCCGGCGGCGCCGGTCAAGGCCGGGCAGAGCCAGACGGTGCGCTATCGCCTGCACTGGGCCAAGGAGGAGCCGACCGCGTCAACCGTCGCCCGCGTGGTGGCGACCCGCTCAGGCGAGGGCGGGCGCCCGGGCCAGCCGATCCCGCCCGGCCGGCGCAAGTTCGTGCTCGACTTCGCCGGCCCAAGCCTGGCCGGACTCACCCGCCAGAGCGGCGTGACGCCGGTGGTGTCCTTAAGCGTCGGGCAGCCGATCGAGGCCGCGGCCTACCCGGTCGAGGGCGCCGATCGCTGGCGGCTGATGTTCGACTACGAGGCGCCGCCCAGGACCACGCTCGACCTGCGCGCCGCTGCTCAGCCGCGGCGGCCAGGCGCTGACCGAAACCTGGATCTACCAGGTCGTCACTGGCTGACGCCGCGCCGCGACGAGCGGGTCGTGACTGCTCCACGCCCGCGATGTCGCCGGCTGGTAGACCGGCGTCGGCTCGCGGAACATCGCGTCGATCTGGCGGCGGATCGGCGACTCCTCGGCGTAGGCGCGGCGCAGGGCCAGCGAGCGCTCCAGCACCAGCGGCGGCTCCTCGTCCTCGGGGATCTGGAACAGCCCGCGGCGCCGCAGGAACGAGCCGACCTTCGGTCGTGAGGTGTGCAGCGACAGCAGGGCCGAGAGCGCCAGGCTGAGGAAGATCGGGCTGGCCCAGATCAGGAAGTACTTGCTGACCAGCAGCGCGCCGAGCGCGCCGCCGACGCCCAGCACCACGTGGCCGCGGTGGGCGCGCCAGGCGTCGCGGCCGGTGAGCTCGGCGCCTTCGCGGCGCTGGGCGCTCCAGCCGCTGTCGCGCCCGGCCAGCACCTCGGCGACGGCGACGGACTGCATCACCATCATCACCGGCGTCATCAGGATCGCGGCGATGCTCTCGGCCACGAAGCCGGCCACGAGCTGGAAGACGCCGCCGAAACTGGCCCGGGTCCTGCGCGAGCCGATCGCCAGCAGCAGCGCCAGCGTCTTCGGCGCGACCAGCAGGGTCAGGGTGAACACGAACAGCGCGACCACCTCGCCGAACTCGGCCGACCGAAGCGTGACATGCTGGCTCGGCCAGATGATCGCCCCGCAGACCACCAGCGCCAGCCACAGCGCCGGCGCGAGATAGGCGAGGATGCCGCAGACCAGGTGCAGCCGGCTGACCCAGTGCAGGCCGGCGGCGGCCAGCACGCGGGCGTGCTGCAGATTGCCCTGGCACCAGCGGCGGTCGCGCAGCGCGGTGTCGAGCAGCGTCGGCGGCGTCTCCTCGTAGCTGCCGCCGAGGTCGGGCAGGGTGCGCACCGCCCAGCCGCGGCGACGCAGCAGCGCGGCCTCGATGAAGTCGTGGCTCATGATGTGGCCGCCGAACGGCTTGGGGCCGCTCAGGTGCGGCAGGCCGGCGCTCTCGGCGAAGGCCCGCACGCGGATCATCGCGTTGTGGCCCCAGTAGTTGCCCTCCGAACCCGACCACCAGGCCTGGCCGCGGGCGAACATCGGCCCGTAGAGCCGCGCAGGCGAACTGCTGCAGCCGCGCGAACGGGGTCTCGGCGTTGATGATGGTCGGCACGGTCTGGGCGAGGCCGAGGCCCGGCTCGCGCTCCATCGTGCGGGTGAGCGCGGCGATGGTCTCGCCGGACATCAGGCTGTCGGCGTCCAGCACCAGCATGAACTCGTAGGCCGCGCCGTGGGTCTCGACCCAGTCGCCGATGTTGCCGGCCTTGCGGTCGGTGTTGGCCGCGCGGCGGCGGTAATAGACCTCGGGGCCGCCCTCCAGCCGCAGCCGAAGCCGCAGCAGGCCGGTGGCCTCGCCGCGGGCGACCTGCTCGTCGCGCGTGTCGCTGAGGATGAACACGTCATAGAGCGCCGCGAGACCCAGCCGGCGCAGGTCCTCGCCGATCGCCTGCGCGGCCGCCAGGATCAGGCCCGGATCCTCGTTGTAGGTCGGCAGCAGGATCGCCGTGCGGCTGGCGATCGGCCCGTCGAGCGGCGCGGCGGCGGCGCCCGCGCGCGACGCCAGGGTCGCCACGAACCCGGCGCTGGCGCTCATGAAGCCGTAGCCGACCCAGGCGCTGAGCACGGTCGAGAGGCCGAGCGTGGTCCACTCCATGAACGAAAGACCGCCCCGGCTCAGCACCTGGAACAGCGCGACGGCGACGACGGCGGCGATGGCGAGCGCGCCGGCGATCAGGATCACGCGGCGTGGTTCCATGCCCTTGGCGGCAAGTCGCCGGGCGGCCGGCGCGCGGCTCAGGTCCTGTTTCGGCATGGCGAGCGGCGACGCGAGCGGCGTCGAGCGCAGCGCGGGGTAGGACGAGCGTGACGTCGGCTGGCGCGGCGCGGCGGCCCGAGGCGGCGGCGCGGAGCGGGTTGGCGCGCGCTTGGCCCTGATGTCCGGACCTGAGAAGGCGGACCGCCAGCGATGCGCTTCTCCCAGCGCTTCGAGGCGGGCGTCGTCCCGCGCGATATCGACCAAGCTATTCCCCGTTCACGACCACTGCACGCTACGCGCACCGCCCCAGGGGGCGCGGCCGTGAGTCTCCACACAGCGTCGCCCTTGAAAGCTACCGTTCGGGCGAAAGCAAGGCGTATCGTGAAGCTGGCGTGACACCCGCGAGCGGGCCGCTGTCCCTGGATTGAAGCGTGGGCAGCTTCGCGCCGGACGCTGCGCGAAATCCGCGCACTGCTGTCGGCTTCGGCCGCTGCGGTTCGTCTTAATGCCGACAGAGCATCCATTCGGCGAAGGAGCCAGCATGGCCGAGAGCGTCCCGATCCTCACCTATTTCCAGTTCCGGGGTCTCGGCGAGCCGATCCGGCTGCTGCTGGAGGATCTGGGCCTGCCTTACGAGGACCGCCGGATCGACCTCTTCAGCGACGCCTGGCCAAAGCTGTCGCCGACCCTGCCGTTCCGCCAGTTGCCGCGGCTGGAGATCGACGGGCTGACGCTGTTCCAGAGCCAGGCGATCCTGCGCTACCTGGCCCGCGCCCATGACCTTGGCGGCGCGACCGAAGCCGAGCGCATCCGCTGCGACGTCGGCGTCGAGGCGGCGCGCGATGTGCAGCAACGGCTGTGGGATCATTTCTGGTCGCCCGGCTCCGACACCGAGGCCGCGGCGCAGGCCTTCGCGGCCGGCCAACTGGCGCAGGAACTCGCCAAGTTCGGCGGCTGGCTGGGCGACGCGCCCTATATCGGCGGCGCGCGGCCGCTGTTCGCCGACTACTTCGCACTCACCGTGCTCGACGAAGCGGGCGCCTTCTTCCCGGCGGCGCTGGAGCGGGCGCCGGTGCTGGCGGCCTACCGCCGGCGGATGCACGAGCGCCCCGGCATCGCCGCCTACATCGCCTCGGGCCGGCAGTCCAAGTCGTACGGCTTCGACACCATCCGCGGCATCCGCAGCCCCAAGCAACAGGCCTAGCCGATGCCCGAACTCACCCTGCTCGTCACCGACCGCGGCCTGGTCGAGTTGCCGCGCTGGCATGCGGGCCGGCTCTGGTTCGCCGACTGGACCGCCGGCGAGATATTGCGGCTTGGCGACGATGGCCGGGCCGAGGTGATGGCCAGGGCCGCCGCGCCGCCGCTGTCGTTCGACTTCGCCGCCGACGGGCGGATGCTGATCGTCGCCTCGCAGGCCGGCCAGCTGCTGCGCCGCGAGCCGGACGGAGCGGTCACGCGGTTCGCGGATCTGGGCGGCGCCGGTTGGAACGAGATCGTCGTCGACGGCCGCGGCAACGCCTATGTCAACGGCCCCAGCCTGATGCTGGTCACGCCGGACGGTCGCGCCGAGGCCCAGGCGGCGGATTTCGCCTTCCCGAACGGCATGGCCGTCACACCCGACAACCAAACCCTGATCTGCGCCGAGTCCCACGCCCGCCGCCTCACCGCCTTCGACATCGCCGCCGATGGCCGGCTCTCAGGCCGGCGGGTCTGGGCCGATCTCGACGGCCCGCCGGATGGGATCTGCATCGATGAGACCGGCGCGGTCTGGTACGCCGATGTGCCCAACGCCTACTGCCGCCGGGTGCGCGAAGGCGGCGAAGTGCTGGACGAAGTGAAGCTCGATCGCGGCGGCTTCGCCTGCATGCTGGGCGGCCCGGACCGCCGCACCCTCTACATCACCGCCGCCAGCTGGTTCGGCATGGACCGGATGGGCGAAATGGGCGGCACGGGCCGCGTGTTCTCGGTCCCTGCGCCGGCGGGTGGGGCTGGGTGGCCGTAGGGTCCTACTCCGCCGCCACCGGGCTCAGCAGGTGGTCCGTCCGCTCGGCCGCGCGGCCGGCGCCGAGCGCGAGGAAGATCGCCGGGGCGACGATCAGGGCGCCGAGGTAGAAGGCGCCGTTGATGTTGAAGCCGAGCAGGCCCAGCCCCAGTTGCGGCCCGGTCACCCGGGCCAGCGCGCCGGTGGCGTTGTTGAGGCCCATGATCTGGCCCTGGTGGTCCGGGTCGATGCTGCGACTGAGCAGGGCGCCGGCGTTCGGGAAGGCCACCGACTGCGAAAGCGCCATCAGCGCCATCAGCGCCACGGTGACCGCGCCGCCGGGCGAGAACGGTTGCAGCGCGGTGCAGATCACCGAGCCGGCCATGCCGACGGCCAGCATCCGCGATTCCCCGAACCTTCGCGACAGCGGCCCGGTCAGCATGAACTGGCAGCAGGCCGAGACCGCCCCGGTGATGCCGAAGCACAGGCCGACGTCGCGCGGCTGCCAGTTGAAGCGGGCGTGGGCCCAGAGCGCGAAGGTGCTCTCGATGGCGGTGAAGGCGACTCCCACCGCGAACGTCAGCAGCATCAGCCTAGCCACCACCGGATGGCGCATGGCGAAGCCCAGCATCACCCAGCGGCTGGTCTGGGCGCCGACGTGCCGCCGCCGCGCCCGGCTTTCCTTGACCACCAGCGCGATGCCGATCGCCGAGCAGGCGCACAGCGCCGAGGAGAGCAGCAGCGGCAGGTGATAGCCGGCGGTCCCCAGCGAGGGCCTGGCCAGCGTCCCGCCGACAAACGGACCGAGGATGAAGCCGAGATTGTAGGCCGCGCCGAGCCGCGCCATCCGGCCCAGCGCGCAGCTCGACCGGCGTCACGTCGGCGATGTAGCCCTGCACCACCGAGCCGTTGCCTGCGCACATGCCGCCCACGACCCGGATCGCCACCGCGGCCCAGATGTTGGGTGCGAAGGCCAGCGCGCCGTAGCAGAGGCAATTGGCCGTGACGGTCCAGATCAGGATCGGCTTGCGTCCGACCCGATCCGACAGACGCCCCCAGAACGGCTCGCCGACGAACGAGCCGATCGAATAGGCCGAGAACACCAGCCCGATCTCCCAGGGCGCGGCGTGGAACGAGGCGGCGTAGAACGGCAGGAACGGCACGATCACGCCGAACCCGAGCATGTTGATGAACATCACCGACAGCAGGGTGTAGAGCGCGGCGGCAGACGACCGCCCGCCCGTCGAAGCTTCCGGCTCGGCGGTCATGTGACGGCTGATAAGCTGGCTCGGCGAGCGGAGCAAGGCGCGCTCGCCCTCGCAGCGGCGAGTCGCCGCGACTGTGGCCGAAGCTCCTCGCTTCGGCGATCAGGCGATCGGCACGCCCGGGGCGACGAACACCATCGGGCTGGTGAGCGCGATCCGCTTCGATTTCAGCGGCTTGTGCAGCTCGATGTCGTCGTATTTCAGCACGGCGCTGAGCTCGCAGTCGCACTTGCCGATCTGTTTGATGTGCTTGGCCTGGATCACCAGCTCGGCCATCCGGAACGCCGCCTCGAGCTCCACGGTGAAGACCAGCGAGAACTTCGCCAGCTGGCCGATGACGACATCCACCGTCGGGTGGACCTCGACCGAGAGCGAATGTTCGCCGAGGAACATGGTCGAGACCTCGTCCGGCGGATGCTGGGCCTCGTCGGTGAACTCGTGCAGCTCGCGCGCCTTGGCCCAGGCCTGCGCCAGCAGGCCGAAGGCGTCGCAGTCGAGCGCGCCGTGCAGCGCCTCGTCGATCTTCTCGTTCAGAACCCCCGCCGCCAGCTTCGGCAGGTTGGTCTTGGCCAGCTCGGCGTTGTCGGCGCGCTGCCGCGCCAGCGCGTCGTCGAGGTGATCGAGATCGGCCGGTATCAGGTCGCCGAGCGTGACGCCGGAAGGCTTGGCGCCGGACGAAGCTGGCTCAGAGGATGCTGGCATGGTCAGGATATCCTTCGCATCGGGATCGGCCCGTTGACGCGCGCGGCGGCGGGCCACAGGCGCGAGCGAATGCTGATCGGCGGCGCCGTCAGGGGCAGGAACGGCGTCGAGGCGGCGGCGCGCCGATCCAGCGAGGCGGTGGTCGAGATCAGCTGCAGCCAGTGGCGGCGCTGGGCCGACCGCCAGCTGAGGCGGGCGACCCAGGCCGCCGTGAGCGCGGCCGCGGCGCCGAGCGAGATCCAGAGCGTCGGCGGCGGCGGGCGCCGTGGTGCGGGAACGCGGACCGTGACTTTCTGCGGCGGTAGCCCCGCCGCCGAGACCGTGACGGTGTCGTCGATCGCGGCGCCGGCGTTCACGATCGTGGCCGGCACGGTGATCTGCCGCTGGTCCAGCGCGGCCAGGGTGAACGCCGGGCAGGGGGCCGTCTCGCACCCACCCCAAAGCCTCTCGGTCCGCAGGTTCTTCGAGACGTTGGCGACGCGCACGCCGTCGGCCGGCGAGCCGCCGACGTTGGTGACGTCGATGACCAGCAGCACGCCCTGGCCGCTCTGGTAGGGGCCGGTGGGCGTCAGGTCCGCCGTCACCGAGAGCTGTGGCGCCGGCGGCGGGGGAGGGGGTGGCGGCGGTGGAGGCGGCGGTGGCGGGGGAGGCGGCGGCGGTGACTGCGGCGGCGGGTCGGCGACGCCGCTCACCTGCGCCTGCAGCACCGAACGTTCGTCCCTCGGCGTCTGGGTCTGCGCCGCCACGGTGGCGCCGAAGTCGCCGGGCGCATCGATCGTCGCGGTGACGTGGACCAGCAGGTCGTCGCCGTTGGGCAGCACCCGCACCAACGCCGCGCGCCCGCCCTGCGGCGCCGCGGCCATCAGCATCAGCTTCCCGCCGCCGGCGGTGGGATAGGAGACGTAGCAGGGCAGCGGCGTACATTCGGCCGTGAACGACTGCACGGTCAGGTTCGTCGTCTGCTGCCCGACCCCGACCAGCGTCGCCTGCGCCGGACCGGAGTTGGCGAAATCGACGTCGTAGCGGATCGTGTCGCCGGCGTGCGGCGGCGCGGACCACAGCGGACGCGGCGTCGCGACGATGTAGGCGGTCGGCGTCGCCACGCCGCGCACCAGGGCGAACTTGGCCGTCGCGCTGATCGGTTTGTGCGTGAACGCCTGCTGCGCGGCCGCGCGCATCGCATCGCCGCATGCGAGGCCGACCACGCCGAGGGCGCAACCCAGCAGTCTCGCGTTGAGTTTCGTGCGCACCGCCCCGCACCTTTCGCGCGAACTCACTCAGAATGCGCGCTTAAGCTTGGCTTTTGCAAGGCCGTCGGCCGCTGACCGGCTCCGCTCAGTCCGCAGGGTTGTTCTTGGCCAGGAAGTCCATGGTCGCCTGCAGCATCTGCAGGCGGGTGTCGCTGCGCGAGAGCCAGTGGTCCTCGTGGTTCAGCACCACGAAGTCGTAGGGCTTGCCGGCCTTCTTCAGCGCATCGGCCATGATCTGGCTCTGCTCGAACGGCACCACCGTGTCGTCCTTGCCCTGGATGATCAGGATCGGAATGGCGACCTTGTCGGCGTGGAACGCCGGCGAGATCGCCGCCAGATGTGGGTCGCTCTGGCCCTTGGCGCCCATGTAGCGGTCCCAATAGCGCTCGACGACGACGCCCTGCCGCCCCTCACGGCCGCTGCCGTAAGCGATCAGCTTGGCGAGGTCGGAGGGGCCGGCGATGTCGACCGCACAACGATAGACGCCGGTGTCGAGCGTCGCGCCCGCCAGCGCCGCATAGCCGCCGTAGCTGGCGCCGACGACGCAGACCTTGGCCGGGTCGATGGTCCCCTGGGAGGCGAGGTAGCGGACGCCGTCCGAGAGGTCGGTCTGCATCTTGCCGCCCCACTCGCCGAAGCCGGCCGACATGAACTTCCACCCGAAGCCGTCCGAGCCGCGGTAGTTGACCTGCAGCACCGCGTAGCCGCGCGACGCCATAGCCTGCGCCCACCAGTCGAAGCCGGGTTCGTCCCGCGCCGCCGGTCCGCCGTGCGGGAACACCACCAGCGGCAGCTTCTTCGGGTCACGGCCTTGCGGCAGGGTCAGGTAGCCGCTGATCTGCAGTCCGTCCGCGGCCTTGAAGCTGACCGGCTTGACCGCCCCGATGTCGGCGCCGGTCAGGTTCGGATAGGCGAAGCCGAGCGGCGTGGTCGCGCCGTTGCTCAGGTCGACCAGAGCGTAGCCAGGGCCGACCGTCGGCGAATCGAACTGCACGACGATCTTCTTGCGGTCGTCGGACCACGAGACGATCGCGACGCCGTTTCCGGCGAAGGCCTTCACGATGGCGTCCCATTCCGCCTGGTCCCGGGAATCGAAGAAGCTGTAGCTGAGCGTGTCGTCTCGCAGCGAAACGACGCCGATCTGCGCGTGCGTCATCGGATCGTGGATCGGCGTGTCGAACTGCCCCCAGGGGAGCGGATCGCTGAGCTTGGCGCCGTCCGCCGAGAGTTCGCGAACCGTGTAGGTTCCGTCCACGAGTTCGCCGACCAGGATCGAATGGCCGTCGCGGCCCAGGCCGCGCAGCTCGGGTGTCTCGATGAACGCCGACTTGGCCTCAGCGGTTCGCCAGGAGACGCCTTGCCAGACATCGAGCCTCCAGCGTTTCGAGGGGGCGTCGTATTGCACGCGAGCCGCCGGCTTTTCGCCGGCGCTCATCATGTAGTCGGTCGATGACTCGCCGCCGGTGTCGACGACCGGGAACGATCGGTCCGAGTCCAGATCGATGCGGAACAGCGTCGCCTGCGCCTCGTCGCCGATGAAGCGCATGCCGGTGACGAACAGCGCGGGCTTTCCGTTGACGCTCCGCACCACCGGGTCGGAATCGATGAAGTTGCCGGCGTAGTCCACGTCACCCAGCAGCGGGCGCACCTTGTGCGTGACCAGGTTGAAGTCGTTGGCGATGAACCACTCGCTGCGATCGACCATCACCCCGAGAATCCCGGAAGTCTGCGAGGCGGTGATGATCAGGTGGTCGTCGCCGGCGAACATCAGTCCACGGATCTTGTTGTCTCCCACCTTGACGCCGGTGAGTATCTTGTTCTGCCCCAGGTCCTCGATGAGGATCTCGCGTTGCTCGCCTTTCACGTAGTCGAGGGCCAGCAGCTTGCCGTCAGGGGAGATGGCGATCTGCTCGATCGTCGGCAGCTGCCCATAGGCCGCCAGCGGCGCGGCCGACACGCGCGCGGTCGGCAACGCGAGCGCGATGATCGCGGCCAGCCCCGCCCATACTCTAGACATACCCGCCCCTCCCCAGGTTCGGCGCGCAGCGTGACCTAAGGTTGCGGCGGGATCAAGCGGCGGCGAACGGCGGCGCTTCGCCGCTCGGCGGTGGCTCAAGCTGCGCTATTTTCATATTGATCCAGCTGGAATCCCATCTTCACGTCATTGCCGGCCGGAGCGCGAAGCGCGGAGTGTCGGCAATCCATGAACGTCCCTAGTAGCGGTGTTCATGGATGGCCGAGGCAAGCTCGGCCATGACGTGGTGAGAGGATGATCTTTCTAGTCTCAACCCGCCCTAGGGGCCGGCCCCTAGCTCCCAGCCGGCCGCAGCACCTGGCAGCCGTGGTCCAGCAGGCTTTCGCCGGAGGCTGCGTCGTGCATCGAGGGGTCGAAGCGGTCGCTGAGCAGGATGAAGCCGGGCGAACCGTCCTCGAACACCACGCCGGCGACGACCAGGGTCTCGAAGCCCATGTCGGCGCGGGCCATCGGATCGCCGTCCGCCAGCAGCTTGAACGGGTTGCGATCGCCCAGCTCGTCACCGGCGAGGCGCATCGCCCGGTAGCGGTGGCCGGCCAGCGAGACGTCGAGCGGCGCCCATTTCGGCCCGATGCGGTCCACGGCGGTGTTCAGCGCGTCGCGCACATCGGGGCGGATGCAGTCGACGTGGATGTGCAGCTGGTCCTGGCTGCGGGCGAAGCCCGAGTTCACCGCCAGCGCCAGGTCCTCGCGCGGGATCTCGCGGTGGGCGAGTGTCTCGACGTCGTGGCGCGCCTTCCAGGCGTCGGCCCAGTAGTTTGGCGCGGCGGGATCCAGCAGCGCCGGGCTCTCGATGCCGGTGATGCGGGTGGTGGGGATCACCAGCACCTGGGTCGCGCCGTTCTGGTCCTTCAGCACCGCATAGCCGCCGGCGAGATCGACCGAGACGCAGGGCCGAAGGGTCCTGCTTGGCCTGCTGGTTCGGCGCGCATTGGCCGCTGACGATGTTCCACAGCGCGTCCGGATCGGCGGCGCACGCTGGCAAGGCGAAAGCGGTAAAGAAGGGCGGCCAGCGCCGCCGCGAACTGGAGACGCAAGATCAGCCTTCCAGCTCGCCCGCGGCGCTCTGCAGGTAGTTGGCCTCGCCCAGCGATCCGGCCAGCGCCAGCTGCGTCTCCAGGAAGTCGATGTGCGCCTCGGTGTCGGTGAGGATATCGACCAGCACCTCGCGGCTGACGAAGTCGGCGGCGGCCTCGCATTGGGCGACGCCCTCGACCAGCGTCGTGCGGCCGGCCAGCTCCAGCGCCAGGTCGGCGTTCAGCGCCTCCAGCACCGTCTCGCCGACCGCCAGCTTATGCAGGTCCTGCAGGTTGGGCAGGCCGTCGAGGAACAGGATGCGCTTGATCAGCTTGTCGGCGTGTTTCATCTCGCCGATCGATTCTTCGTAGACGATGTGGCCGAGGCGCTTGAAGCCCCAGTTGTCCAGCATCCGGGCGTGCAGGAAATACTGGTTCACCGAGGTCAGCTCGTTGGTGAGCACCTGGTTCAACCGAAAGATGATGGCGCGGTCGCCCTGCATGCCGCCTCCTACTCGGCGGCGAAGCGGAGCGCTTGTTTCGCCTCCCCGATCATGCGCCGCATATCGCAGACGCATTTGGCGCAGCGGGCGGCGCTTTGGCAATGACGGAAGATGTCGGCCGGCCTGGCGGCGCCCGCCTCGATGGCCGCGCGCGCCTCGCGTTCGCGAATGCCGTTGCAGTTACAGACGTACACGCCAGTCCAGCTCCGATGATGCTTGGCTGTATGTAGCAGGTCGGCGTGCTTTTGCAACTCATTCGCATGTGGCGAAGCGGCGCATTTGGTGGATCGACCGACCCATCGGCTCCCCAAACACCGGTCATCGCCGGGCGTCAGTCCCGGCGACCCATGCACGCGAAACGGCGTGTGGCCGCGCTTGGCGCGGCCATGGCTCAAGCTTGTGTTCTTGGATGGCCGGGATTTCCGCCCGGCCATGACCGAGGGACTGGAAAGAGGCTCCCTCGGAATCCCGCGCCTTACCTCGGCGCCAGGATCATCACCATCTGGCGGCCTTCCATCTTCGGCTCGTGCTCCACCTTGGCCACGGCGTCGAAGTCGACCTTGACCTGGTCGAGCAGCTTCATGCCGAGCTCGGGGTGGCGCATCTCGCCGCCGCGGAAGCGCAGGGTCACCTTCACCTTGTCACCCTCTTCGAAGAAGCGGTGCATGGCCTTGGCCTTCACGTCGTAGTCGTGGTGGTCGATGTTGGGTCGCAGCTTGATCTCTTTGATTTCGACCAGCTTCTGGCGCTTGCGCGCTTCGTTCTTCTTCTTCTGTTCCTGGAATTGGTACTTGCCGTAGTCGAGGATCTTGCAGACCGGCGGGTCCGAATTCGGGGAAATCTCGACGAGATCGAGTCCCACCTCTTCAGCCGCTTCGATCGCGGCGGACGTGGGCATGATTCCCTGCTTCTCTCCGTGTTGATCGATCAGGAGAACGCGCGGGACGCGGATGTCTTCGTTGATGCGCTGACCTTCTTTGGTCGGGGGCGCCTGCATGGGACGACGGATGGGCTTTAGCTCCTTAGGCAGTTTCGAGGGTGGTTACGGCAAGTAGAACGCCACAACCAGATTGAAATATGACCAACGCCCACCGCCCATTCAAGCGGGCGCCCGTGCAAGAAGTAGCGCGGCGCTCACCACGCTGTCGACTGTGAGCGCTTTCAGCTGCGGGGCATGCAGAACGGTCACATGCCCGCGGGGCGCGATCGGGAACGGATCCGGCGCGCTGGGGAAGAGCGCGATGGTCGGCGCGCCGGCCGCGGCGATCAGGTGCAGGGGCCCAAGATCGTTGCCCACCGCCAGCGCCGCGCGGGCGCCGAGCGAGGCGATCTGCACCAGATCGGTACGGCCGGTCAGGTCCCGCGCCCGCGCCGCCTGGCGTTGGATCGAGTGGGCGAGCGGGCTCTGGTTGAGCGCGCCGATGATGACGATGTCGTAGCCGCGATCCTGCATCTGTTTGGCGAACTGGCCGTAGAGCTCCACCGGCCAGCGCAGCTCCGGATGGTTGCCTTCGCCGCCGGGCGCCAGCAGCACCAGCGGCCGGTGGCCGCCGGCGACCGTCATCGACCGCGGCTGGGCGCTGCGGGCCAGGATCCAGGAGATGTCGGGCGGCGCGGCCGAGAGCGGCTTGGTCGGCGCGTCCGGCCAGATGCCGGCGTCCTTCAGCTGCTCGGCGTTGCGCTCCAGCGCGTGCATATGGCCGCGGCGGCGGTTGCGGTGTGGCAGGGAGGCGCCCATCGCGACGCCCGACCATTGCGGCGGCATCGGGCGCAGCGCCTGGAAGATCAGGTTGGTCGAGGCGTCGTTCTGCAGGTCGTAGACCCGGTCGAAATGGCCGTGCCGGATGCGCAGGATCAGCGCGGTCCACGACGCGGGGTCCTTCGCCGCACCCTCGGCGTCGACGGCGTTGAAGTAGGGGCTCGACTTGGCCAGCGCCTCGAACGGGCGGCTGGTCAGCAGCGTGATCTTGGCCCTGGGATGCTCCTGGCGGATGCGCTCGAACGCCGGGAATGCGAGCACCCATTCGCCGACGCCGCCCAGCTTGATCACCAGCACCCGCTGGATCGGCTTTACGGCCATGCCAAGGCGCCGCCGCCGAACCGCGGCTCGATCGATCCAGGCTGGCGTCGCGATGTGATCGCCTTCCCCTCCAGGCGCGCGTGAAAATCACCGCTCAGGCGAGTAACTAGCGAAACGCGATGACCCGCGCCACGCCGAATACCCTGTCTCAGCGAGCCTTCAACAGGCCTTCCACCGCCGCGCGCGCCTCGGCGCCGAGATCGGGGTGGGCGAGGGCGAAGGCGACGTTGGCCCGCAGCAGGCCGATCTTGTCGCCGCAGTCGTAGGTAGTCCCGTCGTAGGCCAGGGCGTGGAAGTCCTGGGCTTGCATCAGCCGCACCATCGCGTCGGTCAGCTGGATCTCCCCGCCGGCGCCGGCGGCCTGGTCGGCGAGCAGCCCGAAAATCTCCGGCTGAAGGATGTAGCGGCCGGAGATGAACAGGTTGGAGGGCTCGGTCCCTGGCGCCGGCTTCTCGACCATGCCGGTCATCCGCGCCAGCCGCCCGTCGAACCCCGCCGCGGTCTCGGCCAGGGCGACGATGCCGTATTTGTGCGCCTCGCCCGCCGGCGCCGGCTCGACCACGATGATGTTGCCGCCGACCCCGTTGTAGGCAGCGATCGCCTGCGCCAGCGCCGGGGGGCTGGCGCGCATCAGCATGTCGGGCAGGATCACCGCGAACGGCTCGTCGCCGACGATGTCGCGGGCGCACCAGACCGCGTGGCCGAGCCCCAGCGGCGCCATCTGGCGCACGAAGCTCATCTCGCCCGGCTGGCCGAGCTCGGCCTGGATCTCGGCCAGCAACTCCGTCTTGCCCTTGGCCTCCAGCTGCGTCTCGAGCTCGAACTGGTTGTCGAAGTAGTCCTCGATCGCGCCCTGGCCGCGGCCGGTGACAAACACGAAGTGCTCGATTCCCGCCGCCCGCGCCTCGGCCACGACGTGCGCCAGGATCGGCCGATCGAACACGTTGAGCAGGTTCTTCGGCGTCACCTTGGCGGCGGGCAGCACGCGGGTGCCGAGCCCCGCGACGGGCAGGACCGCCTTGCGGACAGGTTTCATGCCCTGCCTGCTAGCCGAGCCGGCGTGGCAAATCTAGCGCGGCCGAACGGAACCGTTCCGGCTGGCGCGAATTCGAGCAATCGCCCTGATCGGGACTTGACGCGTGAGCGAGATCCAAATGCCGAAGCTTTCATCGTCCTTGGATAGGCTGTTCGCCAGGTTCGCCAACGCGACCGCCAGGGTGACTGGCAGCCCGCTCGCGTTTCTGCTCTGCGTCCTATCGGTGGCGGTGTGGGCGGCAACCGGGCCGCTGTTCCGATTCTCCGAGACCTGGCAGCTGGTGATCAACACCGGCACCACCATCATCACCTTCCTGATGGTGTTCCTGATCCAGAACACCCAGAACCGGGACGGCGCGGCGATCCAGACCAAGCTCGACGAACTGATCCGCTCCTCGGACGCGGAGGACGAGTTCATGGGCATCGAGAAACTCACCGACAAGGAACTCGAGCTGTTGCATCGCAAGTGCGCAAGGGCCGCGCGCAACAGCCAGCGTCTCCTCGCAACGGCGGAAGCCGAGCGCAAGTCCCGCCAAGCCGGCGCGGCGAAGGCGGCCGGGCCACGCAAGCGTGCGGCGCGGAAGTCCGCCTCGGGCGGGGTGAGCCGCGCGACATGAAGCGCTCTCGTGCAAATCCCTGGCTTGGCATCGGCTGGGATGCCTGGCGCCTCGGCCTGGAGGCCGGGGCGGTGATCGGCCTGCGGACCTTGAAGCTCGCCCAGGGCGGCGCGGCCGGCCAGGCGGAGGCCGAACGGATGGTCCGCGAAAAGGTGCAGGCCGGCCTGGACCTCCAGGCCCTGGCCCTGACCGGCGGCCTCGGTGCGACACCGGCCAGCGCCTCTGCGCGGACGCTGGCGCTTTACCGACGCCGGGTGAAGGCGAACCGGCGACGACTGGGCAAGGGCTAGCGCCCCGCTACTCGACCGTCACCGATTTCGCCAGGTTGCGGGGCTGGTCGACGTCGGCGCCTTTCTGGACCGCCACGTGGTAGGCCAAGAGCTGGATCGGACCGGCGAACACCAGCGGCGCGATCATCGGATCGCACTGCGGGGCGATGATCACCTGGGCGCCGGGCGGGGCGTGGGCGGCGCCGGCCTGGTCGGTGATCAGCACGATGCGGCCGCCTCTGGCGACCACCTCGCTCATGTTCGACATGGTCTTCTCGAACAGCTCGTCGGTCGGGGCGATGACGATGATCGGCGTCGCCTCGTCGACCAGCGCGATCGGGCCGTGCTTCAGCTCGCCGGCCGCATAGCCCTCGGCGTGGATGTAGCTGATCTCCTTCAGCTTCAGCGCGCCCTCGAGCGCCAGCGGGAACATCGGGCCGCGGCCGAGGTAGAGCACGTCCCGAGCCTTGGCGATCTCCAGCGCGATCGCGCGCACATGTTCCTCGACCACCAGGGATTCGGCGATCAGGCGCGGCGTCTCCAGCAGCAGCGCCGCGAGCCGGCCCTCCTCGGCCTCGTCGATCCTGCCGCGCTGCCGGGCGGCGGCGATCGCCAGCGCCGTCAGCGCGGCGACCTGCGAGGTGAAGGCCTTGGTCGAGGCGACGCCGATCTCGGGCCCGGCGTTGGTCGGCAGCAGGACGTCGGCCTCGCGGGCCATGGTCGACTCGTGCACGTTGACCAGCGCCGCGGTGGTCAGGCCTCGCGCCTTGCACCAGCGCAGCGCCGCCAGCGTGTCGGCGGTCTCGCCCGACTGAGACACCGCAAGCGCCAGCGCGCCCGGTCCCAGCGCCGGCTCGCGGTAGCGGAACTCGGAGGCGATCTCGACGTCGGTCGGCAGCCCGGCCAGGCGCTCGAACAGGTAGCGGGCGATCATGCCGGCGTAGGAGGCGGTGCCGCAGGCGATGATCTGCAGCCGGTTGAACTGGGCGAAGTCCAGCCCGGGCGCATTCACCCGGTTGGCCACCGGATCGACGTAGGCCGACAAGGTGTGCTGGGTGGCGTCCGGCTGGTCGTAGATCTCCTTCTCCATGAAGTGGCGATAGTTGCCTTTCTCGACCAGCGCCTGGGCGGTGGGCACGATGCGAATCTGCCGCTCCACCGGCGCGCCGCTGGCGTCGAAGATGCGCGCGCCCTTGTGGTCGATGGCGACATAGTCGCCGTCCTCCAGGTGGCTGATACGGTTGGTGAAGGGACCGACCGCGAGCGCGTCGGAGCCCAGGAACATCTCGTCCTCGCCGTAGCCGACCACCAGCGCCGGGCCGTGCCGGGCGCCGAGGATCAGGTCGTTCTCGCCCTCGATCATCAACACGATGGCGTAGGCCCCACGCAGCCGGTCCAGCGCGGCTTTCAGCGCTTTCAGCGGCGGCTTGCCACTCTCCAGGTATTGGTCGATCAGGTGCGCCACCACCTCGGTGTCGGTGTCGCTGGCGAACACCCGGCCATTGGCCTGCAGCTCGGCCTTCAGCTCGGCGAAGTTCTCGATGATGCCGTTGTGCACCAGCGTCACCCGCCCGGCGGTATGGGGGTGGGCGTTGCGGATCGAAGGCGCGCCGTGGGTGGCCCAGCGGGTGTGGCCGATGCCGACGGTCGCGGTCAGCGGTTCGGTCGCCAGCAGGGCGTCCAGGTTGCCCAGCTTGCCCTCAGCGCGGCGGCGCTCGATGTGGCTTCCGCTTGCGTCCTTCACCACGCCAGCGATGCCCGCCGAGTCGTAGCCGCGGTACTCCAGCCGCCGCAGGCTCTCGATCAGTCGTCCGCTCACGGGCTTGTCGCCCACGATGCCGATGATGCCGCACATTGAAGGATCGGTCCTTTGGGGTTCGCGATTTGGTGGTTAGCGACTCGGGGGACTAAACTGATTTCCCGGTCATTCTGAGTTCCTGGGTTTCCGGCGAGCGGCTTTACCATTCGCGAGCCGGGGGTCATCTAAATCTCGGTTTCCTTACGTTTCTGGGATCACCCATGAAATCACGCGGCTATTTTGGCACTGACGGCATTCGCGGTCAGGCCAACGTTCATCCGATGACGGCCGAGGTCGCGCTGCGCGTCGGCCTGGCCGCCGGCAAGCTGTTCACCAGCGGCGGCGACCGCCGCCACCTGGTGGTGATCGGCAAGGATACGCGGCTCTCGGGCTACATGATCGAGCCGGCCCTGGTCGCCGGCTTCACCAGCGTCGGCATGGACGTACGCACCTTCGGCCCGCTGCCGACGCCGGGCGTGGCGATGATGACCCGGTCGATGCGCGCCGACATCGGGGTGATGATCAGCGCCTCGCACAACAACTTCGCCGACAACGGGATCAAGCTGTTCGGGCCCGACGGCTACAAGCTCTCCGACGCCCGCGAGGCCGAGATCGAGGCGCTGATGGACGAGGGCCTGCAGGACGGCCTGGCCAGTCCCAAGGCGCTGGGCCGCGTGGTGCGGATCGACGAGGCGCCGGCGCGCTATGTCGAGATCGCCAAGGCGACCTTCCCGAAATCGCTCTCGCTGAGCGGGCTACGCGTCGCGGTCGATTGCGCCAACGGCGCCGCCTACAAGGTCGCGCCGACCGCGCTGTACGAGCTGGGCGCGGAAGTGATCAGCGTCGGCGTCTCGCCCGATGGCATCAACATCAACGAGGAATGCGGCTCGACCCATCCGGCCTCGATCACCGCGGCGGTGCGGCAGTACCGCGCGGACATCGGCATCTCGCTCGACGGCGACGCCGACCGGCTGGTGATCTGCGACGAGAGGGGCCAGATCGTCGACGGCGACCAGATCATGGCGCTGATCGCCGCCTCCTGGGCCGCCAGGGGCGCGCTGACCGGCGATGGCGTGGTGGGGACGGTGATGTCCAACCTGGGCCTCGAGCGCTTCCTGGCCGAGCGCAACCTCGCCCTGCACCGCACCCAGGTCGGCGACCGCTACGTCAGCGCCAAGATGCGCGAAGGCAAGTTCAACCTCGGCGGCGAGCAGTCCGGCCACATCATCCTGTCGGACTTCTCCACCACCGGCGACGGCCTGATCGCCGCGCTGCAGGTGCTGGCCGAGCTGGTCCGCTCCGGCAAGCCGATGAGCGCGCTGGCCCGCCAGTTCGAGCCGGCGCCGCAGAAGCTGGAGAATGTGCGCTTCTCGGGCGGCAAGCCGTTGGAGAACGCCAAGGTAAAGCAGGCCATCGCCGACGCCGAGCTGCGCCTCAACGGCTCCGGCCGCGTGCTGGTGCGCGCCTCCGGCACCGAACCTTTGATCCGCATCATGGCGGAGGGCGACGATGAGAAGCTAGTGGGGCAGTTAGTGCGCGAGATCGCAGGTGCGGTCAGGGAAGCGGCGATCTAGCGGAACGAACGCTTTGGCGGCGCCGTTTCAACGTTGGTCAGCGGAACGGAGCGGCGTCATGAATCCCGAGAGCATCGAAGGCAAGGTCAAGAACGGACTCGGCAAGGTCGAGGAGGCCGCGGGCGAGGTGCTCGGCGATCCGGGCATGCAGCTCAGCGGCGAGGCGCGCCAGATCGAGGGGCAGGCCGAGGATGCGGTCGGCAGGGCCAAGGAAGCGATCGGCAAGACGGTGCACAAAGCCCGCGAAGCGGTCTCCGAGGCGACCGATCAGGCCGCGGAGACCTACCAGACCCTGCGCAAGCAGGCCGAGAGCGTCGCCCACACGGTCGACCCGTTCGTCAAGGAGCAGCCCTACATCGCGGTGATGCTGGCCGCCGTGGCCGGCCTGATCCTGGGCGCGCTCTTCGCGGGCGGCGGCGCCAAGGTCATCTACATCAAGCCAGCGCGGGACTGAGTTCCGCTTCCCGCGTAAGCGGGTCCAAAGAAGTCTTTGTCCACGAACGACACGAAAAGCACGAACGGGATCGCGCTGAGCTAGCCACCTTTTGTTCGTGTTTTTCGTGTGGTTCGTGGACTCCCCTTCAATCCTCCCCGCCACCCCAGCGCTTCAGAGAAAGCCTCGGTCCCCGCTTTCGCGGGGAAGAGCGGATACAGTCAGAACATCCCCTCCGGCCGTTTCTTCCGGCGCTTCGGCCTTTCCCACATCACGCCGGGATAGCCCTTCAGCGGCGCCAGCGGCTCGCCGAGGTAGGTCCAGTCAGCGGCCTCCGCTGAGGAACATGTGGTAGCGCGGCTCGCGGCCGGTGCGCTGGCTGAACAGCGAGCGCGGGATGTTGACCATCTTCGGCGAGCGCGGCCGCTCGTAGAGCACCGGCGTGCCGCACCGGGCGCAGAAGCTGCGCGCCGTGCCCGTCACGTCGTCCTCGTAGCGGGTCAGGTGCTCGGCGCCGTCCAGGATCTCGAACCGGCTCTTCCAGCTGCCGACGTAGGTGGCGTAGGCGCAGCCCTGGGCGTGGCGGCTGGCGGCCGAATGGTCGTGCCAGGCCCACACCGCCGGAACCACGATCCGGACCCGCACTGCGCCGCAGACACAGGCGCCCTCGGCGGTGACGCGATCGCGCTTGGCGGTTTCGGGCAGGGGTTCGGGATTACGCATGCGGACTCGCGATCGACGCTCCGCACTATCGCGCGCCGCGCCAGCCGCTGTCAGCGGCCGCGAAGACGCCTAGTCCGCCCCGCCGGTGGGTTTGCCGCCGGCCTTCAGCTTGGCGATCTCGTCCTGCAGCACCTTGCGCAGGCTGGGCTGGTCGGACGTGCCCATGTCGTGGATGCGCCAGCCGGCCGGGGTCTTGACCAGGTCGAAGGTGTCGTGGTGCGGCTTGGGGCTGGTGTCTTCGACGTCGTGAAAGTCCGCCGTCGCCTTGGCTGCGGTCGGCGTGGCCGACTGCACGGCGATCGTCGCGGTGATGCTCTGGTAGTCCTGGCAGTCGCAGATCCAGTCGCCGTCGATGTCGCCAAGCTCGCCGTTCAGCGCCTTCTCGTCGGCCTTCATCAGCGCGATGGTGTCGGCATCCAGCACGTCGGCGGCGTTGGCGTCGAATGGCTGGAAGGTGCTGTTGCTGCTGCTGGTCTTGTAGTGGGCGTAGAGGCCCTCGAGGAACGCCTTGGCGTCGGCGGCGTCCGTGCTCGCCGGCGCGGCGCTGGCCGCGGCGGGCGCCGCGACATTAGCCGCGGCTTCAGGCGCCGCCGTCGTATTGGTCGCGGCCTTCTGGCATGCCGAAATTGCGACAAGGCCCGCCAGGCCGAGCGCGATGATAGCCTTGTGTCCGAGCGCGTTCTTCATTCCGGTCTCCCGCCGTCCGCCGGGCCAAGCTTAGCAAGGAAATATTACGGACTGGACAGAATTCCGAAACTGCCCTTAACCTCCCGTTGACCACGCCGCTCGACCGGTGTGGCGTTGAAAAACATAGCCTTTTAGGGAGGCGAAATGGCGCTCGAACCCACCTGGGCTCGCACCACCACACCCAAGGCCAAGGTCAAAGGCGCGACCTGCGTCGTAAGCATGGCTTTCATGGCCGCGATGGGCGCGGCGTTCTGGATCGGCGCGCTGTGGGCGTCGCAGTCCTGGATGGCCTTCACCCGATAGGGCCGACAAGGTTCAGGGTCGGCCGACGCTCAGGTAGGTGAACCCGCGCGAGCGCAGCTCGTCCGGCTTGTAGATGTTGCGCAGGTCGACCACCAGCGGACGGTTCATGACCTGGCGCACGCGGTCCAGATCGAGCGCGCGGAACTCGTCCCACTCGGTGATGATCACCGCGCAGTCCGCGCCCTCCAGGGCCTCGTAGGGCCCGCTCTTGAAATCCACCTCGCGCAGCAGCTGGCGCGCCTCGTGGCCCTCCGGGTCGTAGGCCTGCACCCGCGCGCCCATCGCCAGCAGGGCCGGGATGATCTGCAGCGAGGGCGCCTCGCGCATGTCGTCGGTGTTGGGCTTGAAGGTGAGGCCCAGGACGCCGATCAGCTTGCCGCGCAGGTCGCCGGCGAGCGCATCGGCCACTTTGCCGGCCATCGCCTTCTTGCGCGCCTCGTTCACCCGCACGGTGGTCTCGACCAGGTTGAGCGGCGCGCGGGCGTCGTGCGCGGTGCGCACCAGCGCCAGCGTGTCCTTCGGAAAGCAGGAGCCACCGTAGCC
Organism: uncultured Pseudomonadota bacterium; assembly: GCA_963835495.1. Classification (GTDB taxonomy): domain Bacteria; phylum Pseudomonadota; class Alphaproteobacteria; order Caulobacterales; family Caulobacteraceae; genus Acaudatibacter. The sequence goes on from CAWIFQ010000003.1 coordinate 96,424, forward strand.
GGGTCCGGCGTGCAGGAATTTCGAGCCGATCCGCTTGTCGAGCCCGACGCCGCGCGCCACCTGCTGCACGTCGGCGTTCACCGCCTCGCACAGGTCGGCGATCTCGTTGATGAAGGTGATCTTCATCGCCAGGAACGCGTTCGATGCATACTTCGCCAGTTCCGACGAGCGCCGGTCGATGTAGAGCATCGGCGTCTCGTTGAGATTGAGCGGGCGATAGAGCTCGGCCATCACCGGGCGGGCGCGCTCGTCCTCGAGCCCGACGATCACCCGGTCCGGCCGCTTGAAGTCCTCGATCGCCGCGCCTTCGCGCAGGAACTCCGGGTTGGAGACGACGGCGAACTGGGCGTCCGGCCGGGCCCGCTTCAGGATCGCCTCGATCTCATCGCCGGTGCCGACCGGCACGGTGGACTTGGTCACCACCACCGTGAACCCGTCCAGCAGAGGCGCGATCTCTTCGGTGGCGGCGTAGACGTAGGTCAGGTCGGCGTAGCCGTCGCCGCGCCGAGATGGGGTGCCGACGGCGATGAAGACGGCGTCGGCCTGTCGGATCGCGTCAGGCGCCTTTACTTCGAAGGTGAGCCGGCCGGCCTCGACGTTGCGGGCCACCATGACCGCCAGGTCCGGGCTCGAAGATCGGCATCTTGCCGCTGCGCAGAGCCTCGATCTTGGCCTCGTCCTTGTCGAGACAGACCACCTCGTGCCCGAAGTCGGCGAAGCAGGCCCCCGACACCAGCCCGACGTACCCCGTCCCGATCATCGCCACGCGCATGGGCCGCTAGTCCTTCAGCAACGAGAGCGCCGCCTTGCGCCCCCTCCGTCAGCCCGCTTCGCGGTCTGCCACCTCCCCCGTTTCGCGACGCTACACGGTGGAGGAGAAACAACATCCGCACTCTTCTCCTCCACCGCATAGCGCAGCGACGCGGGGGAGGTGGCGCGGCGCGCGTAGCGCGGCGTGACGGAGGGGGCGCAAGGCCGACACGCCTCAGACTTCCTGGTTGTAGGCGCCGACTTCCGGCTCGTTCGCCAATCGAGGCTTCACCTCGTCGCGGAACAGCGCGCGCATGTCGTCCTCGGAGCGGGTGCTTTCGACCACCACCACCAGCTCGGGCTTGTTGGACGAGGCGCGCACCAGCACCCAGGACGCGTCCTCCAGCGTGACGCGGGCGCCGTTGACCGTGTTCACGTCGGTGATCTTGCGCCCCAGGATCGAGCCCCCGGCCGCGCCGAGCGCCTCGTAGGCCTTCACGATCCGCGCGACGACCTCGTACTTCACCTCGTCGGCGCAGTGCGGCGACATCGTCAGTGATGTGTAGGCCATCGGCAGCGACTTCTTCAGATCACTGAGCTTGTGGCCGGGGTTGCGGTCGAGCATCGAGAGGATCGCCGCCGCCGCGACCAGGCCGTCGTCGTAGCCGCGGCCCAGCGGCGGATTGAAGAACAGGTGGCCGGACTTCTCGAAGCCGGCCAGCGCACCGATTTCGGCGGTCTTGCGCTTGATGTAGCTGTGCCCGGTCTTCCAGTAGATCGTCGAGGCGCCGGCGGCCTTCAGCACCGGGTCGGTGATGTAAAGGCCGGTGGACTTCACATCGACGACGAAGCGTGCGTTCGGAAACCTGGGCGCCAGGTCGCGGGCCAGGATCAGGCCGATCTTGTCGGCGAAGATCTCCTCACCCTCGTCGTCGACCACGCCGCAGCGATCGCCGTCGCCGTCGAAGCCGAGCGCCAGGTCCGCGTTGTGCTCGCGCACCGCCCGCGTCATCGCGCTCAACATCTCGTGGTCTTCCGGGTTTGGATTGTAGTTGGGGAAGGTCCAGTCGAGGTCGCATTCGACCGGGATCACCTCGGCGCCCATGCGCCGCAGCGCGTCGGGCGCGAACGCCCCGGCGGTGCCGTTGCCGCAGGCGCAGACCACGCGCAGCGGCCGGGTCAGGCTGCAGCGCGCGGCGGCGTCGGCGATGTAGCGCTCGGCGACGCCTTCAACGGCGGTCAGCGAACCGCCGGCCACCACCTTGCCCTCGCCCGCCAGCACGATTTCCTTCAGCCGGCCGATCTCGTCGGGGCCGAAGGTCAGCGGCGGGCCGGCGCCCATCTTCACGCCGGTCCAGCCGTTCTCGTTGTGGCTGGCGGTGACCATGGCCACGCACGGCGCCTCGAGGTCGAACTGGGCGAAATAGGCCATCGGCGTCACCGCCATGCCGATGTCGAGCACCTCGCAACCGGCGCTGACCAGGCCCAGCATCAGCGCCTGCTTGATCGAGAGCGAGTAGCTGCGGAAGTCGTGGCCGACGACAATGCGCCGCTGGCCCAGCTCGGCGAGGTAGGTCCCCAGCCCCAGCCCCAGCGCCTGCACGCCGATCAGGTTGAGCTCGGAACCGAACAGCCAGCGCGCGTCGTATTCGCGAAAGCCGGTGGGCTTGATCAGCGGCTCGTTCTCGTACGCCACGGTCATCGGCGCGAGATCGGCGCGGGGCTTGAGCGGCAAAAGGTGGCTCCAGTTAAGGACGCGGTTTCGGCGCCAGTTTCGGGGCGAGTTTCGGGGCGAGTTTCTGCAAGGCTTCGGTCTCGGGGCCGCGCAGGACTACCGGACCCGAGAGCGCCGCGGCGCGGTGGCCGAACGGCGCCGGCGACGGCGCGCCCTGGCCTTGCGGCCAGACCATCGCCAGGGCGACCACGCCGGCGGCGAGCAGGGCTTGGATGGAGAGGGCGACGCCGTCGGACATGCTGGCGGCCTATAGCCCGCCGCCGCCGCCGCCGGAAGGGCGCGCGGCCGCTTGCGCGGTCGTTGCGCAGCGTGCAAGCAGGCGCGCCCGCCGACAGAACAGCGAAAGCCCATGCCGACCCTCGTCCTCCTGCGTCACGGCCAGAGCCAATGGAACCTCGAGGATCGCTTCACCGGCTGGGTCGACGTCGACCTCTCGCCCCAGGGTGAGGCGGAGGCCAAGCGCGGCGGCCAGCTGATCGTCGGCCGCCGGTCTCGAGTTCGACCGTGCGTTCGCCTCGGTGCTGACCCGCGCCATCCGCACCGCCGACCTCGCGCTCGCCGCCGCCGGCCAGCTGTGGATCCCGATGGAGAAGGACTGGCGCCTGAACGAGCGCCACTACGGCGGACTGACCGGGCTCAACAAGGCCGAGACCGCCGCCAAGCATGGGGCCGAGCAGGTGCGCGTCTGGCGCCGGTCCTACGATATCCCGCCGCCGCCGCTGGCGCCTGGCGGCGAATTCGACTTCGCCCGCGACCGCCGCTACGCCGGCGTCGACGTGCCGGCCACCGAGAGCCTGAAGACGACTCTGCAGCGGGTGCAGCCCTATTGGGACACCGCGATCGCGCCGGCGCTTGCGTCGGGCGAGCGGCTGCTGATCGCCGCGCACGGCAATTCGCTGCGCGCGATCGTCAAGCTGCTGTTCGGCGTCTCCGACCAGGCGATCCCCGGCGTGGAAATCCCCACCGGCAACCCGCTGCTGATCGAGCTCGACGGCGCACTGCGGCCCACGCGCTCGTGCTACCTCGACGAGGCGAGGGCGCAGCCGCTACCGACGGCGTGAGCCGGGTCTGCGGCGTATCTCCGAGCTGAAACATGTCCGTCCGGAGAGCGCTGCCGTGAAGGGCTCGTTAAGCGACGCCTTTTAAGCTTAACGGACATGATTCACGCGTCGCACGCCTAAGGCCGATGGCCGAGCCAGCCACCCAAGTAATGCAGCATCGCCGGCTCTCGCAGGCGGAGGTTGACGCCATCTGCGTGCGCCATGACCGGTTGTGGTCGTCGCGGATGGGCGGGGCGCGGGCGACGTTCACCTGGAAGGATATTTCCGGCCTCGACCTCTCCGGCAAGAACCTCTGCGACGCCGACTTCACCGGCGCGATCCTGGCCGACTGCAACTTCGCCGGCGCACGGCTCGACAACGCCAACATGTTCGGCGCCGACGCCCAGGGCGCCAGCTTCCGCGACGCCTCGCTGCGGCGCGCCGACCTGCGCGGCTCCTGCCTGCGCGGCGCCGATCTGTCCGGCGCCGACCTGTTCGAGGCCGATCTGCGCGAAGGGACCATCGCCGCCGCCGACCGGGAGAAGGGCCTGCGCATCCTCGAGCCGGTCGACCGGGCCGCCAACGCCCAGGGCGCGATCCTGGCCGGGGCCAACCTGGAGCGCTCGCGCCTCTCCGGCGTCATCGCCCTGAAGGCCGACTTCACCGACGCGATCATGAAGGATTGCAAGCTGGTCCGCGCCAACCTGAAGCAGGCGAAGATGTCCGGCGTGGATCTCTCCGGCGCCGATCTCTCCGGCGCGGACCTGTCGGGCGCCGACCTGCACGACGCGGTGCTGGTCGGGGCCAAGACCTGGTCGTGGAACGTGCAGAACGCCAACATGGAGGGCGTGCTGACCGACAAGCCCTCCGGCGCCGACGTCTCGGAGATCCCGGTCGACGAGATGCTGCGCGCCCACGCCTTATGGTGCGAGAGCGGCGGACGGGGCGGCAAGCCATCGGTGTTCGACAACACCGATCTGCGCTCGCTGAAGTCGATCCGCGGCCTCAACCTGACGGCCCTGTCGGCGAAGGGCGCGGTGTTCTACGGCCTCGACATGTCCGGCATCCAGCTGCAGGGCGCGCACCTGGAAGGCGCCGACCTGCGCACCTGCAACCTGCGCCGCGCCGACCTGCGGGGCGCGCGCCTGATCGGGGCCAAGCTGTCCGGCGCGGATATGCGCGACGCCCAGCTCGGGCCGCTGCTGATCGCGCCGACCCGGCCGCTCCCGGCCGACCTGAGCCGGGCCCTGCTCAAGAACACCGACCTCGCCCGCGCCGACGTGCGCCAGGCGGTCATGATCGGCGCGGATCTCTCGCGGGCCAATTTCACCGGCGCGATCCTGAAAGGCCTCAACGTGACCGACGCCATCCGCGACGGCGTGCGCGGGCTGGACGTGATCTAGGCGCGCTGTCGCGCCCCCCTTGAACCGATAAGTCCCGATCCTACCTCACCCATCGAAGGCGCTGGATCTCCGGGCCTTCCGGGTCACGGGCGAGGCCAGCCGGCTCGCCGCCGATCCGTACACATCGCAACCTTGCTCCTGAAGGAGGTGCTTCATGCGTACCGTCGACTTTTCCCCGCTTTATCGTTCCGTGGTCGGCTTCGACCGTCTCGCTGATCTGCTCGATTCCGCCGCGTCCGACGCCGGCAACGGCTATCCGCCCTACAACATCGAGCGCACCGGCGAGCATGAGTACCGCGTCGAGATCGCCGTCGCCGGCTTCAAGCCGGACGAGCTGACGATCGACGTGAAGGAAAGCCTGCTGATCGTCCAGGGCCGCAAGGCCGCCAACGACGTCGAGCGCCGCTTCGTTCACCGCGGTCTCGCCGAGCGCAACTTCGAGCGCCGCTTCCAGCTGGCCGAGTATGTGGTGGTGACCGAGGCGAACCTCGCCGACGGCCTGCTCTCGATCAGTCTCAAGCGCGAACTGCCGGAAGCGCTCAAGCCCCGCCGGATCGAAATCGGCGCCGGCTCGAGCTCGCTCATCGAAGACCAGAAGGCCGCCTGAGGCCAAGCTGGCAGTCAACTGACGAAGGGCGGCGCCGGCAAGGCGTCGCCCTTTTTCGTGCGTCAGAAGCCCTTTAGGTCGGGGTCCAGCACCTGCCCCGCGTCGAGCTGCACGCCGAAGGTGTTCAGGAACATCGAGACCTGCGTGTACTGGCCGGCGGTGAACACCGCGTCCATGCACTGCTTCTCGTCGAAGTGCGCCTTCAGCTGAGCCCACACCGCGTCGCTGACGAAGTGATCGCCGACCAGGTCGTCGGCCATGCGGATCAGCGCGGCGTCGGCCGGCGACCAGCCGGCGTCCGCGCCTTTCTTGATATTGGCGATCTCGGCCTCGGTCAGACCCTCGTTCAGCCCGATCCGGGTGTGCTGGGTGAACTCGTAGCCGGACTTGCAAAGGAACCCGACGCGCAGGATCACGATCTCCCGCTCCCGCGCCGGCAGGCTGTTGCGGCGCGACAGCACATAGCCGCCCCACTCGTTGAAGCGCGTCAGCGCTTTCGGTGCGCGGGCGAGGGTGCGGAAGATGTTCAGCGGGCCCAGCTTGCCCGTGCTCATCGGCGCCAGCGCCGCGCGCTGGTCGTCGGTCAGTTCGTCGTCCCGGAGCGGGGCGATGCGGGGCGCGGCAAGGCGCATGGGCGTCCTCCTCTTGGTTGGCGCGACCCTAAGAGGCGGCGCCGCGCGCGTCGAGGCTCGGCGGACTGAGCAGCGTTTACATTTGGCCCTTGCCCGGCCAAATACCGGGGCCGGCCGAAGGGCGGCGGACGAACCAAGAGGATGCAGATGACAGAGCTTGAGGACCTTACCCAGCGCATGCAGACCGCGGTCGGGACCAACTCCGGCCTTGGCAAGACGCTGAAGTTCAACCTCAAGGGTGACGGCTTCATCTACATCGATGGCGGCACGGTCTCCAACGACGACAAACCGGCGGACCTCACGCTCACCATCACGATGAAGGACCTGATCGCGATGGGTCAGGGCAAGCTCGACCCGATGACCGCGGTGATGACCGGCGCGCTCGGTCTGTCCGACATGGGCGTCGCCATGGGGCTGCAGGGCAAGATGCAGGCGCTGTTCGCGAAGATCAGCTAGTGTGCTGGATTTGAAGTTCGCCTGCTCTTTGGATCGGGCTGCGAGCGAACTTCAAATCCGAAAAGCACACTAGATACTTATACTTGCTAGTGTCCTGATCAATTCCGAAGTTCGACGGAGCCTGCCATAATGCACTTGCGAACTTCGGAATCGGGACACTAGCGGCTTTGGCGGAGACCGCGCCCCTCTTCGCCACGGAAGCGGCGCCGGTCCCCGAGGGCGCGGTCGCCGAGTGGTTCACCGGCGCCGGCGGCGCCCGGCTGCGGGCGGCGCTGTTCCCGGCGAAAGGGGCGGTGCGCGGTTCGGTGGTGCTGAGCGGGGGCCGCACCGAACCGATCGAGAAGTACTTCGAGGTCATCGGCGAGCTGACCGGCCGCGGCTTCACCGTGCTGGCGCACGACTGGCGCGGCCAGGGGCTCTCGCAACGGCTGCTGCCCGACCGCCTGCGCGGCCATGCGTCCGGCAGCGCCGACTTCGTCGCCGACTTCGCCAGGCTGATCGCCGCGTTCGAGGCGCGGCTGCCCAAGCCATGGCTGGCCATGGGCCACTCGATGGGCGGCTGCCTGACCGCGCTTGTGCTGGCCAGGGGCGAAACCCGCTTCGCCGGCGCCGTGCTCTCGGCCCCGATGCTCGGCCTCTACACCACGCCGGTCCCGCCGCCGCTGGCGCGGTTGCTGGCGGGGACGCTGACCCTGATCGGCGTCGGCGGCGCCAGCACGCCGGGCGGCGACGACGCCTCGTTCGAGACCAATATCCTCACCCACGATCCGCGCCGCTACGCCCGCAACGTCGGCCAGGTCGCCGCCTATCCGGACCTGGCGCTCGGGCCGCCGACCTGGAGCTGGCTCGCGTTCGCCTTCTCGGCGATGGGCGAACTGCGGAAAGGCCCTGGCGTCCCCAAGGTCCAGATCCCCGTGACCATCGTCGCCGCCGGCGAGGACCGCATCGTCGACAACGCCGGCACGCGCCTGGTCGCCAGCCGATTCCCGAAAGGCCGCTACGTCGAGGCGCCGGGCGCCTTTCACGAGGTGCTGCAGGAGACCGACGAGATCCGCGCCGTGTTCTGGCGCGAGTTCGACGCGGTGGCGGGGGAAGTGGCGCCGGCCTGATTCCCCTCCCCCTTGCGGGGAGGGGCCAGGGGTGGGGGTGCGAACTCGCGGTCAGCCGCACTACCCACTAAGCGCCAATCCCGAAAACCCAGTTGATACCCCCACCCCCAACCCCTCCCCGCAAGGGGGGAGGGGAGCAGGAACCCTCACTTCGCCGCCCGCTTCAGCGTCACCAGCGCCTCGTCCAGCACGGAGCGGTCGCCGGCGATCGCCATCTGGCCGCCGTGGCGGCCGATCGGCGCGCCGGTCCAGTCGGTGACTACGCCGCCGGCGCCCTCGATCACCGGTATGGCCGCCTCGACGTCCCAGCTCTTCAGTCCGGCTTCGACCACCAGGTCCAAGGTCCCGAGCGCGACCATGGCGTAGGCGTAGGCGTCGCAGCCGAGGCGGGCGAGCCGCGAAGCGGCGCGCAGCTGGCGCCACGCGCCGAGCTCGGCGGTGTTGAAGCAGGCTTCCGGGTCGGTGGTGGCGATGACGGCGTCGGTGAGGGGCCGGCCGGTGCGCACCTTCAGCGGCCGTTCGCCCGCACCGGACACCAGGCGCGATCCGCCCGGCCCGCCGACGAACACCTCGCCCAGGTAGGGCTGGCCGATCGAGCCGGCGATGGGCCGGCCCTGGTAACGCAGGCCGATCAGGGTGGTCCAGACCGGCAGGCCGGCGACGAAGGCGCGGGTGCCGTCGACCGGGTCGAGCACCCAGACGAACTCGGCGTCGGGCCGATCCTCGCCCATCTCCTCGCCGATCACGCCATGCTCGGGGTAGCGCTCGCCGATCAGGCGGCGGATCTCTTCCTCGGCGCCGCGGTCGGCCAGGGTCACCGGATCATAGTGGCGGGTCTTGGACTTGTTCTCGATCCCGTGCTCGCCGCGGAACAGCGGCAGGATCACCGCGGCGCTGGCGCGGTTCAGGTCAAGGATGAAGCGGTCGAGTTCGACCAGGCGCGCATCTGAAAGCATGCGCTCCCATAGACGTCCGAGGGTTTGGCCGGAAGCGCCGTTGCGCCTACGCCGATCTGGGTCGCCGCGTCAGGCCGCGTTGGAGTCGCGGTTGAGGTTGCGGGCCAGGTCGAGCAGGCGGCGGCGCGGACGCTCCCCCAGCGCGTGATAGGTCCGCACCAGGTCTGCGGACTCGTCGCGAGTCGGGACCGGGGCCACGGTGATCTCGTCGCTCAGACCCTCGAAGAAGTAGTTGACCGGCACTTCCAGCGCGCTCGAGATCCGCCAGAGCCGGGCGGCGGAAACGCGATTGGCGCCGCACTCGTACTTCTGGATCTGCTGGAACCGCACGCCGCAGGCCTCGGCCAGCTGCTGCTGGGTCAGGCCCAGGAGACGCCGACGGCGGCGCATGCGCTTGCCGAGGTGGAAATCGATATCGTCGCTCATCGTCTGGCGCCCGCCGTTCTCGAAATGGTTAACGCTAGTGCCGTTTCGGCACGTCTCGGCGCGACTGCGGCAAGGCGCGTGCCGCCATTGCGGAGCCACACGGCGAAGCCCTAGGTACGCGGCGCATGGCGACGCGATTCCAGGACTTTCAGTGGCGGCTCGAGACGGCGGGGTACGATCTCGTCGCCGCGATCATGCATGTTGCGCCAATTGACGCAGCCTCGGCGTTCGGCGGCGCGCTGTTCAGATGGCTGGGTCCTTTGACCAGCGCCAACCGCACCGCGCTGCGCAACCTGCGCCTCGCCTTCCCTGAATGGGACGAGCGCCAGCGTCGGCAGATGGCCAAGCGCCAGTGGGAGAACGCTGGCCGGGTGCTGTTCGAGTTCTTCCTGATGGATCGGATCATGGCCGATCCGGGCCGCGTCGAGCTGGTGGGCATGGAACGGCTCGAGGCGCTCAAGGCGACCGGCCGGCCGATCATGTTCGTCAGCGGCCACTTCGCCAACTGGGAGATCATGGCCGCGACCAAGACCCTGGCCGACATCGAGGGCGTGCTGGCCTATCGGGCGCCAACAACCCCTACATCGACCAGCGCATGCGCGACAGCCGGCGGCGCTACGGCGTCACCTTGTTCGCGCCGAAGGGCGTCGAGGGCGGCCGCGAGGTGATGGCGGCGCTGAAGAGCGGCCTCAGCGTCGGCATCCTGACCGACCAGAAGTACTACGAGGGTCCGCTGGTGCCGTTCTTCGGCCATCTGGTGCGCACCCAGCACGCGCCGGTGCGCTTCGCCATGCGCTTCGGCGCCCACCTGCAGCCGGGCTGGGTCGAGCGCACCAAGGGCGCGCGGTTCCGCGTCTTCGTCGCCGAGCCGATCGAGCTACCGGCGGAGGGCGGCACGCCGGCGGACGTCGAAGAAGGGCTGCGGCGGATCAACGCCTTCATCGAGGCGCGGGCGCGGGCCAGGCCGTGGGAATACTGGTGGGTGCACCGCCGCTTCCCCGACGCCCTCTACCAGCAGCTGGCGGCGGAGGGGTATTGAGCGACTTCACGCGCCGCATGATTTTAATGAATTCCGATCACGTCATCGCCGGCTGTGGCGCGCAGCGCGAAATGCCGGCGACCCATGGTGGGGCTGCGCGCATGGGTGGCCGGGACAAGCCCGGCCATGACGTTGAGAGGAAAATGCTCGGCGTCTACTAGGCCGATGGGGCCTAACTTTTGGGGAACGCAACCCTTCTACGGGTTCAGCTCCTTCCAGCGCTGCAGCGCCTGGGCGGGGCTGGCGTAGGCTTCCTGCAGGCGCGGGTTCCAGTAGCGCAGCGCTTCGAGCGGGATCTTCTTGCCGGTGACCGCGCACAGCACGTAGCGGCCGGGGCGCAGCACCACGATCTCGCCGTCGCCATAGCGCACCAGGGCGAGCTCGCCGGGTCGGCTGAAATCCTTGTCGTGCGCGTTCATGGCCTAGATTTAGCGCGCCGCACGCCGCTTTAGAAGAGATCGCCTTGGCCAGTGTCGCCGGCCGCGGTTTTCGACAGCCGCTTTCCGGGCGCGCCGTCGATGATGGCGTTGCGCTCGCCGTCCTTGAACCGCAGCCGCACCGCCTCGGCCGGCGCCAGCTCCCGGGCCGATGTCGCCAGGTGTCCGTTGGCGCGCCGGATCAGGGTGTAGCCGCGCTCGAGCGGCCCCTCGGGGTTCAACGAGATGCGCTGGCGCTCCAGCGAGACCAGCCGCTCGGCCTCGCGTTGCAGGCGGCGCGTGACGATCGGCGCCAGGCGCGCGCTGAGTTCCGCCAGGCGCTGGCGCTGGCGGACGATCGGCCGCTCCAGCAGCGCTGGCTTCAGCGCGGCGGCCGGGCCGGCGAGGGCCTGCGCGTGGACCGACACGTTGCGTTGCAGGGCCGCCGAAAGTCGCCCAGACGCGATGTCGAGCCGCTGCGTCGCCAGGCCCATCAGGTCCTGCGGCCGTGGCAGCCCGCGCGCGGCGGCGGAGAGCCGGGTGCGGCGCAGCTCGATCGTCCGCGCGCCGCAGGAAATCAGCCGCCGCTCGTGGTCGGCGAGGGTCGCGGCCAGTTCGGCGAACACCGGCGTGGCGAACTCGGCCGCGGCGGTCGGCGTCGGTGCGCGGCGGTCGGAGACGAAGTCGATCAAGGTGGTGTCGGTCTCGTGGCCGACGGCGGAGATCAGCGGGATGGCGCTGGCCGCCGCGGCGCGCACCAGCGCCTCGTCGTTGAACGGCCACAGGTCCTCCACCGAGCCGCCGCCGCGCGCGACGATCAGCACGTCCGGGCGCGGGATCGGTCCATCGGCGGGCAGGGCGTTAAAGCCGGCGATGGCGGCCGCCACCTGCGCCGCGGCGGCGTCGCCCTGCATCAGCGAGGGCCAGACGATCACGTGGCAGGGCCAGCGGTCGGCGATGCGGTGCAGGATGTCGCGGATCACCGCGCCGGTCGGGCTGGTGATCACCCCGACCACGCGCGGCATCGCGGGCAGGCGACGTTTGCGCGCGGCCTCGAACAGCCCTTCGTCGCCGAGCTTGGTCTTCAGCCGCTCCAGCTGCGCCAGCAGGGCGCCGACGCCGGCCGGGGCCATGGTCTCGATGATGATCTGGTACTGCGAGCGGCCGGGGTAGGTGGTGATCTTGCCGGTGACGATCACTTCCATGCCGGTCTGCGGCCGCACCGCCAGCGTCCGCACCTGGGTCTTCCAGATTACGCCGGAGATCGAGGCGCGCTCGTCCTTGAGGTCGAGGTAGACGTGGCCGTTGGAGTGGAAGGTGACCTTGCTGAGTTCGCCGCGCAGCCGCACGAACCCGAACTGCTCCTCGATCGTCCGCTTCAGCGCGAACGCGAGCTCGGAGACGCTGAAGGCATGCGCGTTCGAGGTTGGATCGGAAGAAACCGACTCGGGGGCGGCGACATCACTCATGCCGCCAACTTAAGCGCCCCCGAGCCCTAACGGGAGGTCAGATGTAGCGGCGCAGCGACCGCGTCAGCTCCGCCACCGTCGACTTCTTCTTGCCCTGCGGCGGCTGGTAGGCGAGCCGGGCGTGGTCGTTGCAATAGGGCCCGTCCTCGCCGGCCCTGCGGCCGCAGAAGGTGAAGTCGTTGCTCGACGGATCGCCGATCGGCCACTTGCACATGTGGGCGCCCAGCGTCAGCACCGTGGCGGTGCCGGGCAACTCCACGAACGGCGCGCTGCGCACCGCCGGAACCGTGTGAGCCCGAGGCTCGATCGACCGGGCGCGCGGCGCCGGCATCGAGATCGGCCGCGGCGGCCGTGGCGTCTTGAACGTCGGCCGGCTCGGATGCGAGGGCGCGGCGCGGCCGGAGAGGCCCAGCCGGTGCACCTTGCCGATGACCGCGTTGCGCGTGACCCCGCCCAACTGTTTGGCGATCTGGCTGGCGGATAGTCCGTCCAACCAAAGCTTCTTGAGGGTCTCGACCCTCTCGTCCGTCCAGCCCATGGCGATCTCCAACCCGCTCATCAGCGAGGGGGTCCGTCCCCACGGACCACGACGCTAGATGTTGTGCCCCGGCCGCGTCCCGCGACGACGACCTACCACATAGAGTAAACAAACGATTAAGGACCACAATAGGCGCCGGGACACATGTCCACAGGAACTATATGTTGATGCGCCATTCTGACCGGGTTGCGCCGTGCGGCATCGCGGCGCACATGAGGGACGCCATGCGAGACATGCCTTTCAGCGCCGACACCGTCCTGCCGCCCGAGCCGAGGGCCTACCGCGGCATCAACTGGGACGGCCTTCGCGCCCTCTACATCCGCGAGGTCCGCCGTTTCTGGAAGGTGGGGCTGCAGACCTTGGCCGCGCCGATCGTGACCGCGCTGCTCTACATGATGGTGTTCGTGGTCGCCGTCGGCGGTTCGCGGCAGGTCGAGGGCGTGCGCTTCAGCGCCTTCATCGCGCCCGGCCTGATCATGATGCAGATCCTCAACAACGCCTTCTCGAATTCGTCCTCGTCGTTGCTGCAGGCGAAGATGAACGGGCTGATCGGCGACTTCCTGACCCCGCCGCTGTCGCCCGGCGAACTGGTGGCCGGATTTGCGCTCGGCGCGCTGACGCGCGGCATCGTCGTCGGGACGGTGGCCGGGCTGGCGATCTTCCCCTTCGCCCACATGACCTTCGACCAGGTCTGGGCGATCTTCTACTTCGCCATCGGCGCGGCGCTGATCATGGGGCTGCTGGGCGCGATGACCGCCATCTGGTCCGAGAAGTTCGACCACATCGCCGCGGTGACCAACTTCATCGTCATGCCGATGACGTTCCTGTCGGGCACCTTCTATCTGGTGAAGAACCTGCCAGAGCCGTTCCGCACCATCTCGCAGTACAATCCGTTCTTCTACCTGATCGCCGGCTTCCGCTACGGCTTCACCGGCCTGATGGACGGTTCGCTGGCGGTGGGCGTGGCGCTGACCGCAGGGCTCGTGGTGCTGCTCTGGGCGATCACCTGGTGGATGTTCGCGACCGGCTACAAGCTCAAGACCTGAGGCGCGGCCTATGGCGACGGTGCGGTACATCGTGCGCGACGTGGCGGCGGCGAGCGAGTTCTACGTCGGCAAGCTCGGCTTCGAACTGGTGCAGGCCTACGGACCGGCGATGGCGATCGTCCGCCGCGGCGATCTCACGTTGTGGCTGGCCGGGCCGCTTGCCTCAGCCTCCCGCCCGATGCCCGACGGCCGCCAGCCCGAGCCCGGGGGCTGGAACCGCATCGTCATCGAGACGCACGCTCTGCAAGCGCTGGTCGCGTCGCTGAAGGCGGCCGGCGTCACCTTCCTCAACGAGGTCGTGACAGGCCCGGGCGGGCGTCAGATCCTATGCGAGGACCCGTCCGGCAACGTGCTTGAGCTGTTCCAGCCGGGGTGAAAATCCTCACCCGTAGGGGGAGGGGGACCGCGGAGCGGTGGAGGGGGTCCGTTGCGGGGCTCAGCCTTCGCAGGCATTGGCTGCGCCCGGTTTTCGACCGTCAGCGCCCGGCCCAAAACCCCCTCCACCGCTCGGCGGTCCGCCTCCCCCTGCGGGGGAGGATATCATTGACAACGGCGCCTCTTCGGACCCATACGCCCCGCTTTCCAGCGTCCCCGTACACCCCGTGCGGGGATTTCTCAGTTTTGGAGGCTGTGATGGCCGAGGGAGCTTCGCCGACCGTTCCGAACGATCACATCATGGGCGTCTACAACCGCGCGCCCCTGTCGTTCGAGCGTGGGCGAGGCGCGCGCCTCTACACCGAGGACGGCGTCGAGTATCTCGACTGCCTGGCCGGCATCGCCACCACCGGTCTCGGCCACGCGCACCCGAAGCTGGTGCAGACGCTGAAGGATCAGGGCGAGAAGCTCTGGCACGTCTCCAACATCTTCCGCATTCCCGGCCAGGAGAAGCTGGCGGCGAAGCTGTGCGAGGCGACCGGGCTGGACGAGGTGTTCTTCACCAACTCCGGCGCTGAATTGATCGAGTGCGCGCTGAAGACGGCGCGCAAATACCACTGGGCCAACGGCCAGCCGGAGCGGATCGAGATTATCGGGTTCGAGGGCGCGTTCCACGGCCGCACCTACGCGGCCATCTACGCCGCCGGCAATCCCAGCTACACCGAGGGCTTCGGCCCGCCGCTGCCGGGCTACACGACGCTGCCCTATGGCGACATGGCGGCGCTGGAAGCGGCGGTCACCGACCAGACCTGCGCGGTGCTGATCGAGCCGGTGCAGGGCGAGGGCGGGGCGCGCGCGCTGCCGGAAGCCGACCTTACCCGTCTGCGCGAGCTCTGCACCGAGAAGGGCGTGCTGCTGATCCTGGACGAGATCCAGTGCGGGCTCGGGCGCACCGGCAAGCTGTTCGCCTACGAGTGGGCCAAGGACGTGAAGCCCGACATCCTGTGCATCGCCAAGGCGCTCGGCGACGGCTTCCCGGTCGGCGCGTGCCTGGCCACCGCCGAGGCCGCCAAGGGCATGAAGGTCGGCTCGCACGGTTCGACCTACGGCGGCAATCCGCTGGCGATGGCGGTCGGCCTGGCCTCGCTGGAAGAACTGACTCGCCCCGAGACCCTCGCCAACGTGCGCGACATCACCGGCTATTTCGCCCAGCAGCTCTCGGGGCTGAAGGACCGCTTCCCGGACGTGATCGAGGATATCCGCGGCAAGGGCCTGCTGATCGGTCTGAAACTCAAGACGCCCAACCGCGACTTCATGACCCTCGCCCGCGACCAGAAGCTGCTGATCGCCGGCGGCGGCGACAACTGCGTGCGCCTGCTGCCGTCGTTGCTGCTGACGCGGGAAGAGGCGCGCGAGGCGGTGGAGAAGCTGGAACGTACCTGCGAGGTTGCGAGAACGACAGCGGCGGCCGCATGACTGGCTCCCTCAGGCGTATCACGCCCGACGATCCGGGACTGCCCATGGCGCGGCCGCGCTCGTTCATCGACCTGTGGAGTCTCGAGGCGGCCGACCTGCGCGCGATCATGAAGGACGCCCACCGGCGCAAGGCCGCGCGCGTCGGCTGGCCCAAGGGCCGCGCCGACCCGGATGCGCCGCTCAAGGACCGCACCCTGGCGATGGTGTTCCAGAAGAACTCCACTCGCACCTGGTTCTCGTTCGACGCGGCGATCCGCCAGCTCGGCGGCCACTCGATCATCTCCACCGACGCCGACATGCAGCTGGGCCGCGGCGAGACCATCGCCGACACCGCCCGCGTGCTGTCACGGATGGTCGACGCGATCATGATCCGCGCCAACCGCCACGAGGATGTGCAGGAACTGGCTGAGGCGGCGAGCGTCCCAGTGGTCAACGGCCTCTCCGACGCCGGTCACCCCTGCCAGATCATCACCGACCTGATGACCTACGAGGAGCACCGCGGCTCGCTGGAGGGGCGCACGCTGGCGTGGGTCGGCGACGGCAACAACGTCTGCGCCAGCTTCATCCAGGCCGCGTCGAAGTTCGGCTACAAGCTCAACATCGGCTGTCCGGCGGCCTATGCGCCCGACCGGGTCGACCTGGCCCGCGCCGCCGCGCAGCAGGGCCGGGTCGTGGTGACCGACGACCCGCGCGAGGCCGTGGCCGGCGCCGACCTCGTCATCGCCGACACCTGGGTCTCGATGGGCGATCAGGACGCGGAAGAACGGCTGGCGACGCTGGAGCCCTACCGCGTCGACGAGCCGCTGATGGCGCTGGCGGCGAAAGGCGCGCTGTTCATGCACTGCCTGCCCGCCCACCGCGGCGAGGAGGTGACCGAAGGCGTGATCGACGGGCCGAACTCGGTGGTCTGGGACGAGGCCGAAAACCGCATCCACGCCCAGAAATCCATCCTCGCCTGGTGCTTCGGCGCGATCTGACCGCACCTCCGCCGAAGGCGGAATGTTGGAATGCAGAGGTCGCCGAGGAGACGCGGAGTTCGCAGAGGAACCCGGCTCGCTCCGCGTTTGGCGGTAAGCCACTACGACTTCCTGAAGGCGGACGCTGCGAACGTCCGCTAGGGTGGAAGGCGGACGTTGGCGTCGGCGCTCCCATCGCAAATAGCGCGGGCCTGCTCTCTATTGGCGAACCGCGCGCGCTCTTCGGCCGCTTATGACGCTTCCTCCACGTCCTCTTCGCCCTCGGGCGGATGTTCCGGCTCGATCGCTTTCAGCTCAGCCAGAAAGTAACCGTGCGGGTCTTCGCCCACGGCGACCTTGAGGGCGCAAAAGGCTCGGCCCAGCGGAAGTGACCACAGAAAGCGGCGCAGCTCCGCGTCGGAGGCGAGCGCGGCGATGTGTTCGAATATCTGGATGTAGAGCCGAACCTGACGGTGGAGATTGTCTCTCTGGCTCTTGGTCAGCCGCGATCTTTCGTCCAGGGCTCGCTGGATTCGCTGGCCGTGCCCGAAGAGTTGCACGAACGTCGTCCGGTCACCCGCCTCGAACTCGGCCAGACGCAGAGCCAGCTTGCCGGTCTTTCCGCTGCGCAGATTGGCGACCACAATTCCGGCGTTGGGCACAATGCGCCGTGACAAGGTTTGCAGGTCGGGGGCCGCCAGCTCGTAGGCTTTCAGCAGCTCTCCACTTCGCGTTTGGCGAGCCTGCAGGAACGCCGCCGCAGCCAGATAGCAGAGCGCCGATGCGCTGCCGATCGCTCCGATCAGGGCCGGCCCCTGTTCGGCCAACGAGCGTGTCGCTCCGTTGGCGACCTGCCAGACGGCGAAACCCAAGCAGAGTGTGAAAATCGCCACCGCGCCGACGTTGGCCCAGCCAAATGGCCCGAACCGAAGGCGGATGCTGACCCTCCGCTCCTGGCGAAGGGGATCGCGGGGACCGGTCATGCCGCAACCTCTCGAGGTGGATGCAGGGGAGATGATCGCATTGGGGACGCCGAGTGTCGCGTGGTTGGCTCACAGTGGGAGGCGCAGGACGTCAAACTGTGCGCCCGCGAGGGGGCGTCCAACGATGCCGCCACGGGAACACCGGACGCTCGATGCCGCTGCTGTCGCACCGTTCGCCCACTATCTACCAAGAATTGAAACGGGGGGGCTCCGCACAGGGAGACTGGACATGAAGGCGATAGTGGTGACCGACCAGGCTGAGGGAACGGCCGGGATGAAGCTGGTCAAGCGACCTGAGCCGCAAGGGGCAGCGCTCGCAAGCCTCTCGGGCGCCAACTACGGCGACGTCATTGTTCGGGTCCATGCGTCGGGCTTCACGGGAGATGAGCTCGCCTGGCCCTCGACCTGGGTCGATCGCCTCGGCCGTGACCGGACGCCGACGATCCCGGGTCATGAGTTAGCTGGCGTCGTCACCGCGCTCAGCTATGGAACCACGGGGCTGTCGGTCGGACAGCGGGTATTCGGCCTTACGGACTGGACTCGCGACGGCACGTTGGCGGAGTACGTAGCCGTCGAGGCTCGCAATCTCGCGCCGCTGCCGGGAGACGTTGATTTCACGGTCGGCGCAGCGCTCGTAATGTCAGGTCTGACCGCCTGGCAGGGCCTGTTCGAGCACGGCCACCTTCAAACCGGGCAGAGTGTGCTTGTGCACGGTGCGGCCGGCGTTGTCGGTTCGATGGCGACTCAGCTCGCATGTGAGGCCGGGGCGTACGTCATAGGCGCCGGGCGCGCTGGCGGCCGTCAGAACGCTCTCGACTTCGGCGCGCAGGAGTACCTCGACCTCGAGACAGACGCTTTGGAAGCTGTCGGCAAAGTCGATCTGGTCTTCGATGTGCTCGGTGGCGACATCGCTAAACGGTCTGCGGGCGTGATTCGAGCCGGAGGAACGCTGGTGACGATCGCCGGCCCGACCGAGGCGCGGCCAGCAGACGGCCGGACGATTGACTTCGTCGTCGTACCCGATCGCGCCCAACTGGGTGAGGTTGTCCGGCGGTGTCGCGAGGGGCGCTTACGCACGAGCATCGGCCAGGTGGCTTCTCTCGACGACGCCGTCGCGGCCTTCAATCCACCCAAGCCGGTCAAAGGAAAGACGATCATCCGCGTTTGTCCCTGAGCCCGCGCGAAACCCCGCAGCGCGCTCGATCTCCTCCGGCTCGAAGGCCGGCTCCAAGCCGTCTTGGCGACCTGCGGTCTCTGTCATGGCATGTCCGCGTCCGCTCGGGGTCGGAACCGGCCGTTGGCGTCGCGCATGAAAGCGGACGCCAGCAGGTGACGTGGTCGCGACGTCCATGTCGCCGCCGCGTCCGCTGAGAGCGCCGGCGGCGCGCTGAACGTCGCAAGGCAAGCGCCGGGACCGACGCTAGACGTTGTCGCAATCCGTCCCCATATCGGCCTCGTGCCCCAAAACTCATGCCCCTCGACGACCTGGCCGCGCCGTTCCAGATCGAAAACCAGCCTGTCCGCGGCCGCCTGGTGCGGCTGGGACCGGCCGTCGACGAGGTGCTGACCCGTCACGACTATCCGACCGCCGTCGCCAACCTGCTGGGCGAGACCTGTGCGCTGGCCGCCCTGGTCGGCAACAGCCTGAAGTTCGAAGGCCGGCTGATCGTGCAGGCGCAGGGCGACGGGCCGGTGTCCTACGTCGTCGCCGACTACGACACCGAGGGCTCGCTGCGCGGCTACTGCCGCTACGACGCCGCGCGGTTGGCCGAGCTGCAGACCGAGACCGGCTTTCGGGCCCCGGGCGCCCAGGCCCTGCTCGGCCACGGCGTCTTCATCATGACCATCGACCAGGGCCCCGACACCGAGCGCTATCAGGGCGTGACGCCGATAGAGGGCGAGACGCTGGCCTTCTGCGCCGAGCGCTACTTCGCGCAGTCGGAGCAGACGCCCACGCGCGTCCGCCTCGCGGTTGGCCAGTTCGACGACGGCTCGGGGCCGAAGTGGCGGGCCGGCGGCATCCTGCTGCAGAACATCGCCGAGGACGACGCGCGCGGCGAGACCGCCGAGGCGTGGCGCGAGGCGCAGTTCCTGTTCGAGACGGTGGGCGAGGACGAGTTGATCGATCCCACCCTGACGCCGGAGACGCTGCTCTACCGGCTGTTCCACGAGCAGGGTGTGCGGCTGTTCACGGCCCAGCCGCTGAAGGCGTTCTGCCGCTGCAACCAGGAGCGCATCCTCACCGTGCTGCAGTCGTTCGGGCCGACGGAACGCGCCGAGATGGTCGAGGCCGATGGCCGCATCCACGTCACCTGCGAATACTGCTCGCGCGTCTACAAGGTCGAGCCGGAAGCGGTCGGGTAGGCGGCGCCCGGGAGGCCTTCGCGCTCACCTGGCTGGGGGCCAGCCCGCAGCCTGGGCCTTCGCTTCGCCGGGGGCATCCAGCGGCGCCCCGTCGATCGTCTGGTCCATCGCTTCCAGCACCGGCGCGGGGATCTCATCGCCAGCAGTGCGATAGCCGCCCTGGGGCGTGGCGGGCGCCGATTGCGCGGCGATGCGAACCCGCCACGCGCCGACCTCGTGGCAGGCGAGGCCGGCGAGCGGCTTGGTCTGGCGCAGGGCGAAGGTGCGGCAATAGTCGCCGTCCTTGGACCGAAAGCTGACCCCGATCTTCACCGGCGCTTCGGCTGGCTGGTTCGAGGCCAGCTGGCGCTCCAGCGAGTCTGCCAGCACGCCCTGTGCGACAAGGCCGCCGGGCCCGGCCGTGATCGTGGCGGGCGGCTGCGGCGGCGCCATCAGTCGACCGGCGAAGAAGGCCACGGCCAGCGACGCGGCGATAGCCGCCCAGCGCGCCGCAGCCGGCGCGGGCCGCGCCGTGCGGGCCCGCGCACGGACCTCGCCCAGGTCGACCACCTCCGCGCCGCCACCGATGGCCGCCAACAGTCGGGAGGGCGGGGGGTCGACAAGGCTGTCGGCATAGGCGCCGGCGATGGCGGCGCGCAGGGCCCGGGCGCGGTCGATACGGTCGGCGAGCACGGGGTCGGCGGCGGCCGCCGCCTCGATCCGGCTGTGCTCCTCCGACGCAAGTTCGCCGTCGACGAAGGCCGCGACGAGGCTGTCGTCCACCGACGCGGTCATGCCACCTCTCCCGCGAGCTCGGCCATCAGGGCCGCGCGGCCGCGTCCGAGCCGGCTGGTCAGCGTCCCTGTCGGGATTTCCATCACCTCCGCGGCCTCGCCGTAGGACAACCCTTCCACCAGCACCAGGGCCACGGCCAGGCGCTGCTCCTCGGGCAAGCGAGCGATGGCGCGGCGCACCGCCTCGCCCTCCAGCCGCGCCTCGAGCGAGGGCGCCAGCGGGTCAGCGAGCGTCTCGGCGGCCTCGAGCGGCGCGGCTCGGCTTACCCGGCGGGATCTCGCCCGCGCCTCGTCGATCCAGGCGTTTTTCATGATCGTGAACATCCATGCATCCAGCCTGCTCCCCGGAAGCCACTGTCCGCGCCGCGTCAGGCCGCGCTCGATCGCGGTCTGGACCAGGTCGTCGGCGTCGGCGCCCTGAGGGGTCAAGGCGCGCGCCAGCCGGCGCAGTCGCGGAAGCAGCTCGATCAGCCGCCGCTGAAAGTCATCCAAAGCCAAGCCTTCGGTCTCCGTGGATGAAACGAGCGGGCGCCTGCGTTTCGTCCATGGAAGGATTATGAGGTGTCCCGTGACCCTGCAATCGACGAGCGGCCGGTGAGGGGCCCGCGCTGGCGACGGGCCTGGCTCGGGGCGGCCCTGGCTGTTCTGACCGCAATACCTGCTGGCGCGCAGATCCTGCGGCCACTGGGCGGCGCCCTGGGCGGCCTGCCCAGTGTCGGTCCGGCGGTGGGGCGTACGCTCGACGACACCGCCGACGTCGTGGGCCCTACCCTCGGTCCGGGCGCGCTGCTTGCGGACCGGACCCGTCGCCTGCGCGACCTGGTCCGCAACAACGGCCGGTCGCTCGAGCTGGACGCGGCCGGCGACCCGGTCGTACGCGGAGAGGTGCTGGCGACCTCACCGACCGCGCAGGCGCTGGCCGCCGCCAGCGCGGCCGGCTTCGTGGTGCTGCGCCGAACCACCCTAGACGAACTCGATCTGCAGGCGGTGGTGCTCGCGCCCCCCGCCGGCATGTCGGCGCCCGCGGCGCTGAGCCGCTTGCGGCGCCTCGATCCGCAGGGCCAGTACGACCTTAACCAGCTGTATTTCAGGTCGGGCGCCGCGCCTGCGGGCGACGCGGGCGGCGGCCCGTCCGGCGACAGGAGCGGGGCGGGCGACGCGCGCGTCGGGCTCATCGACACGGGACTCGACGCGGGCCTCCCTGTGCTGGCCGGCGTCGCGGTGGAGCAGCGCGGCTTCGCCGTCGGCGCGCCGACTCCGGCCGCCCACGGGTTGGCGACGGCCTCGTTGATCGCCGGGAGGCTCGGGGCCTTCCATGGCGCGGCGCCGGGCGCACATCTCTACGTGGCCGACATCTATGGAACCGGTCCCACCGGGGGCTCGGCCGAGGCGCTGGTTCGCGCCCTCGCCTGGATGGCCCAGATACGCGCGCCGGTGGTCAACGTGAGCCTGGTCGGGCCACCGAACGGCCTTGTGGCGGCCGCGGTGCGGGCCCTGATCGGCAGGGGCGCGGCGATCGTCGCGGCCGTCGGCAACGACGGCCCCGCGGCGCCTCCGGCCTATCCCGCTTCCTATCCGCAGGTGATCGCCGTGACCGCGGTCGACGCGCGCGACCGGGTTCTCCCGGAAGCGGGGCGCGCGGCGCACATCGACTATGCCGCGCCGGGCGCGCAGATCAGCGCCGCCGCGCCCGGAGGGGGCCTCGCGGCGGTTCGGGGCACTTCCTTCGCCGCGCCGATCGTCGCCGGCCGGCTGGCGCTGCTGCTTCGCGCGCCCGGGCCGGCCGCCCTCGCCGGCGCCCTGGCGGCGCTCGATCGTCAGGCCAGGCCCGCCGCGGGGGGCGGGGCGGGACGTGGGGTGATCGGCGACGAACTCCGGCTCGCCCCGCCGCGGCGCTGAAACGGCCCTCTGGCGAAGCGGCCGACCGCTCCAGGGATGAAATCGGACCGCCCGGTCGTTCGACGGGATGAGGGCCGCCGCTTCGGCGCCTTCGTTCATCAACGGAGTTGCGACATGAGCAAGACTTCACTCCTTCTGATCGTGACGGCGGCGGGCGCGCTGGCGCTCGGCGGCGCGGCGGACGCCCAGCTGCTCGGCGGCGGGGGCGGCGGTGGCCTGGTCGGCGGCCTGGGCGGCACATTGGGTGGTCTCGGCGGCGTCGCCGGTTCGCTCGGCGGGAGCCTGAACGGCCAGGGCACGGTCAATCCGGACGCCTCGGGCGTCACCGATGCGGCCAGCGGCGCGACCCAGACGGCGCGCACGAAGGCGGGCGGCGCCGCAGGCCGGGCCCGGCGCGGCGCCAGCGGCGCGGCCTCGACGGCCAGCCAGACGGCCGCGAACAGCGCCGGTGCGGCGCAGCGTGACGCCAGCGCCGCTGTTTCGAACACCCAGGCCTCGGCCAACGGCGCTTCGGGCGGTTCCGCCGGTGTGACCGGCGCCGGCCACGGCGCCAACGCCGCGGCGAGCGGCTCCGGCGGCGCTGCCGCTGGATCGGCGGGCGCTAGCGGCGGACTGAACCTCGGCCTGAACGCCTCCGCCAACTGACGCGGCGTCCTGGCGGCGATCGCCCCGCCTGTGGTTTTCTACAACGTCGAGCCGCAGGCGGGAGCCGAGCACCGCGGCCTGGCTAGGGCTCCCACCTCGGCCGCCGCGTCACGCCTGCGCCGGGCTCAGCGAACGGAGCGTCGCGTCGCCGAGCGAGGAGCCGCCGTCGACATCGAGGATCGCGCCGGTGATGTAGGAGGCGGACGGGCTGGAGAGGAAGACGGCGCACTCGGCCACCTCCTCGATCCGGCCCCAGCGCTTCAGCGCGATGCGCTCCTGGCGTCCGCCGTCGGCCGGCGCGCCGGGGGCCAGGCGGCTCATCCCTTCGGTGCCGGCGATCGGGCCAGGCGAGATGGCGTTGACGCGGATGTCGGGGCCCCATTCCAGCGCCAGCACCCGGACCGCCTGGTTGATGCCGGCCTTCGCGGCGCAGGCGTGGATCTGCATCGTCGAGGCGTTCACCGCCTGGGGCGCGGTGATGGCGATCAGCGAGGCGCCGGGCGTCCGCAGCAGGTCGTGGCAGGCGCGGAAGACGTTGAAGGTGCCGTTCAAATCGATATCGACCACGGTGCGAAAGGCGTTCGCCGACATGCCGATCGCCGGGGCCAGGAAGTTGCCGGCCGCGCCGGAGACGACGATGTCCAGCTTGCCGAATTCGGAAGCCACGTGTTCGAGCGCCCCGCGGATGGCGCCGTAGTCGCGCACGTCGGCCGAGAGCCCGATCGCGTCCTTGCCGATCTGCGCCGCGGCGTTCGTCGCCTTCTCCGGATTGCGCCCGACCACGGCGACCCGCGCGCCCAGCTCGGCGAGGCGCTTGGCGATGCCCAGGTTGATGCCGCTGGTGCCGCCGGCGACGAAAGCCGTCTTGCCGGCCAGGAGGCCGTCCTTGAATGCGCTGGTCATGGCTCGGTTGGCTCCATCGGACGGCCTGCCGCACTCGGCTTCGCCGGGGCAGGTCTTCAGCACCAAGGTCTTATCGACGCGAACGGCAGGCGGCCAGTGGGTTGGCGCTTCCCTTCCGCGAGGGCCGTGGCGCTCTAAGGCTTAGAACACCCAGGAGGACGCCCCGCTGAGCCTCGACCCCAAGATCCGCGCCGGCCTGACCCTGCCGGCGATCTGCGCGCCGATGTTCCTGGTCACCGGGCCGGCGCTGGTGCGCGAAGCCTGCAAAGCTGGCGTGATCGGCGGCCTGCCGCGCCAGAACGCCCGCAGCCTGGAGGAGTTCGAGGCCTGGCTGGCGGAGATCACCCAGGCGCTGGCCGCGCACCGTGAGGCGCATCCGGCCGCGCGCATCGCGCCTATCGCCGTCAACTACCCAACGCGCATGGCGCCGGACGACCTGGCCGCCAACATGGCCTTGTGCGCCAAGTACGGCGTCGAGATCATCATCAGCGTCGGCGGCGACCCGACCGAGCTGGTGCAGCGGGTGCACGGCTTCGGCGGCAAGGTGTTCCACGACGTCACCAGCCTGCGCTTCGCCGAGAAGGCGATCGCGGCGGGCGCGGACGGGCTCAACTGCATCGGCGCCGGCGGCGGCGGGCACTCGGGGACCATCAGCCACCTGGCGCTGATCCCGCGGCTGCGGGCGATCTACGACGGCACGCTGGTGATGGCCGGCGCGGTCTCCACCGGCGCGGTCATCCGCGCGGCCGAGGTGCTGGGCGCCGATCTGGCCTACCTGGGCACCCGCTTCATCGCCACCCAGGAGGCCGACGCGCCGGACGAGTACAAGCAGCTGCTGGTCAGCCAGACCTCGACCGACCTCAGCTACACCGGCGACATCGCCGGCGTGCCGGCCAACTGGATGATCGAGAGCATCCGTCGCGTTGGCCTGGACCCGGAAAACCTGCCCAAGCCGCTGGGGCGCGGCATGCGCCACGACCACCTGCCGGAGGGCGTCACCCCCTGGCGCAACCTCTGGAGCGCCGGCCAGGGCATCGACCTGATCGACGACATCCCCACGGTGGCCGAACTGGTCCGCCGCCTGCGCGCCGAATACGTCGCCGCCTGCGAGACACCGAGCCTGATCGACGCCGCCCGCCTGGCCAACCAGGCGCTGGAGGCGGCGGGTCCTTCTGGCCGCGGGCAGGCCGTCCTATAGGTCGGGAAACCGGCGTTTCAGCCGCACGGCGGCGCTCAAGACAAGAGGAAGACGCATGAAGGATCTGGTTGGCAAGACCGCGTTCATCACCGGCGCGGCGTCAGGCATCGGCCTCGGCGTCGCCACGCGGCTGGCGCAGGCCGGGGTCAAGGTGATGATGTGCGACATCGAACGGCAGGCGCTGGACAAGGCCGTGGCCGAGCTGAAGCGCACCAACGCCGATGTCGACGCCGTGGTGGCCGATGTCTCGCTGAAGTCGGAACTGCAGGCGGCGGCCGAGGCCACGCTGGCGAAGTACGGCGAGGTCCACATCGTGCACAACAACGCGGGCGTCACCGGCGGCGGCGGCTACGGCGCCTGGACCGACGCCGGTTGGAGCTGGACCATCGGCGTCAACCTGATGGCGGTGATCTGGGGTGTCGAGATCTTCGGGCCGCTGATCGAACGTCACGGCCAGGGCGGCCACATCGTCAACACCGCCTCGATCGCCGGGCTGATCTCGGGCAGCGGCAACGCCTACAACGTGACCAAGTACGGCGTCGTCGCGCTGTCGGAAGGCCTGCGCGTCGAGCTGGCGCCGCGGGGCATCGGCGTCTCGGTGCTCTGCCCTGGCTTCATTCGCACCCAGATCGTCGAACTCGGTCCGCAACCTGCCTGAGCGGTTCGCCGGCGCCCTGCCCGATCGGCCCGAGGCGGGGCAGGCGGCGATCGAAACGTGGCTCGGCAACGTCCGCCAGCGCATCGCCGGCGGCATCGACCCGCTCTACGTCGGCGAGCTGGTGCGGGAGGGGATCGAGGGCGACTGGCCCTACATCTTCACCGACAACGAGTTCGAGCCGGCCATCGCGGCGCGCTTCGACGGGATCAAGGCCGGCTTCGACCGGATCCGCGGGCGCACGCCATCGCACTGAATTGCCGTCGACGAGATCAAGCTCGCTCAGGAGCAGGCGAATCCTCAGGTCACGTCATTGCCGAGCCGGAGCGCGAAGCGCGAAGTGTCGGCAACCGAGCCGGGCGCGGTAGCTAGTTGTGTCGAGGATGGCCGAGCACCAGCTCGGCCATGACATCGGGGGTGACGCCCTTACCGATGAGCCTCAAGCGCGTCGCCTAGGCCGCGTCCAGCGCCCGTTCGATGTCGCGCGTCAGGTCGCCGGCGCCTTCCAGCCCCACGTTCAGCCGCACCCAGCCGGGGGTGAGGCCGATTTCGAGGCGCGCTTCCTCGGTCATCGAGCGGTGGGTGGTGGTGGTCGGGTGGGTGGCCATCGAGCGGGCGTCGCCGAGGTTGTTGGAGATGTCGACGACCTGCAGCGCGTTGAGGAAGTTGAACGCCGCGGCCTGGGTCCCGAGATCGAAGGCGATCAGGTTGCCGCCGCCGATCATCTCGTTGCCGCCGCCGGTGAGCTGGCGCCGCGCGACCTCGTGCTGCGGGTGGTCGGTCCGGCCGGGATAGCGCGCGCGCTTCACCTTGCGGTGCGCGGCGATGCGGTCGGCCAGGCTCGCCGCGGTGGCGCTCTGGGCGCGGACCCGAAGGTCCAGCGTGGTCAGGCCGTTCAGCAGCACCCAGGCGTTGAAGGGCGAGAGGGCAGGGCCGGTGTGACGGATGAAGTCGCGATAGCTGTCGTCGAGCAGCTTGGCGTCGCCCAGGATCGCACCGCCCAGCACCCGACCCTGGCCGTCGATGTGCTTGGTGGCCGAGTAGATCACGATGTCGGCGCCGAGCAGCAGCGGCTTCTGGAAGATCGGGGTGGCGAAGACGTTGTCGACCAGCACCTTGGCGCCGACCTCGCGGGCCATCGCCGCCACCGCGGCGATGTCGGTGATTTCCAGCAGCGGGTTGGCCGGGCTCTCGATGAACACGACCTTGGTGTTGGGCCGGATCGCCGCTTTCCAGGCCGCCGTATCGGATGCGTCGACGAAGGTGGTCTCGACGCCGAAGCGCGGGCCCCAGTTGGTGAGGATCCAGCGGCAGGAACCGAACAGCGCCTTGCCGGCCACCACATGGTCGCCCGCCCGCAGCAGCCCGGTCAGCGCCAGATGCACCGCCGCCATGCCCGACGCCGTGGCCCGGCAGGCCTCGGCGCCCTCGACCAGCGCCAGGCGGTTCTCGAACATCTGCACCGTGGGATTGCCGTAGCGGGTGTAGATGAAACCGGGATCGTTGCCGGCGAAGCGGGCGTCGGCGCTCTCGGCCGTCTCGTAGACGAAGCTCTGGGTCAGATAGAGCGCCTCGGCGATCTCCCCGTGTTGCGAGCGCATGGTGCCGCCGCGAACCAGGCGCGTGGGGATCTCCCATTCCTTGGGATCACCGGCTTTCGGATCGTCGGTCATGGCTGCCTCCTCGGCGGGAGGGCGGCATAGACCCCGGCTTGGCGCCGGGGTCAAGAAGATGAACCGCGGAGATCGCGGAGATACGCGGAGCGGCCGGCGCGTTCGACACGACTTCCCCGCGAGAGCGGAGCCAAGCTCCTGATTCCCGCTCTCGCGGGTCTGATCACGGCGTAGCGCGGTAGCTCCGCGTATCTCCGCGATCTCCGCGGTCAAACCTTCTTGCCTTGCCAGACTCGGGGTCGTCCGCGATGGGTGTCGCGAAATGCGCGCCATGTCCAAGCCCGGCATCCTGCCCTGCCAGTCGATCGAGGCGCTGGTCGCCAATGGCGCGATCACGGCCGAGCTTCCGTTCCTGGCCGACCAGGTGCAGCCGGCCAGCCTCGACCTGCGGCTTGGCGCGCGGGCCTGGCGGGTCAGGGCCTCGTTCCTGCCCGGCCTCGGCCGCAAGGTCGCCGACCGCATCGCCGACGTCGCCATGCACGAACTCGACCTCACCGCCGGCGCGGTGCTGGAGCGCGGCTGCGTCTACATCGCCCAGGTGGCCGAGCGGCTGAAGCTGCCCCCCGACGTCTCGGCCCGCGCCAATCCGAAGAGCTCGACCGGCCGGGTCGACGTGTTCGTGCGGGCGCTGACCGACCACGGCCCGGCCTTCGACGACATCGCCGAAGGCTACGCCGGGCCGCTCTACATCGAGATCGCGCCGCAGACCTTCTCGGTGCTGGTGCGCGCCGGCACCCGGCTGAACCAGCTGCGGCTCAAGCGCGGCGAGCCGCAGACGCTGTCGGTGCGCAGCGTCGGCGTCGACCTTAGCCCCGGCCTGGCCGGATTCCGCGCCCGCCGCCACGCCGGGGTGGTCGACCTCGACCGCGAGGACGGCCACGATCCGCGCGACTTCTGGGAGCCGCTGGAGCCGCGCCGCGGCGAGCTGCTGCTCGACCCCGGCGAGTTCTACATCCTGGCGTCGAAGGAGGCGGTCGAGATCCCGCCGCTGGAGGCGGCCGAGATGACCCCGATCGACCCGGCGGTCGGCGAGTTCCGCGTCCACTACGCCGGCTTCTTCGACCCCGGTTTCGGCACCGCCGAGACCGACAGCGTCGGCGCCCGCGGGGTGCTGGAAGTGCGCAGCCACGAGACCCCGTTCCTGCTGGAGGACGGCCAGATCGTCGCCCGCCTGGTCTACCAGCCGCTCACCGAGCGTCCGTCACGGCTGTACGGCGAGAACGGCTCGCATTACCAGCGCCAGGGGCTGAAGCTCTCCAAGCACTTCAGGGCGTGGGGCTAGGGCGCTCAGGACCTCGGCGCGCCACCGGACCCGAGCACCATGTCGCCGTGTTGCGTGATTGACCGGCCCAGCCGCTGCGCCGGTTCCGGATCCAGGTGAAGCTGGATACGCGAGACCCGTCCGGCGGCTGCGTCCGCGGCGCTGGCGTAGTAGTCGAACGCCAGCCCCACCGTCTTGTCCTGCACGACGGTGACCATCCACTGCTTCAGCGGCAGGAAGGTGACGAGTTCCCTGGCGTCCGTCTCGAGTTCCATTGTCACTCCTCCGCTGCGGCCCACCCGATAGCGGAACACGCCGTCGGCGGCCACCCCGAGAGTGTAAGGGTCGCTTGACACGTGCTTACCCGATGTGTCATGTGTCCTTTACAGTTTGTCCAGGAAACTTGCATGAACCCGCCAACCGCCGCGCCGGAGAACTCCGGCTTCGCCCATGAAGGCTTTGACCGCCACCTACGTCGTGGGCATCGCCGGCACGGCGCTCGCCGCCGGACTGTTCTGGCTGGGCGTCCGGCTCGTCCAGGCGCGTCATCTGCCAAGCGGTTGGATCTACGCCGGAGCGATGGTCTACGCCGCCGCCATCCTCGGCGTCGCCTACGCCGCCTTCCGCACTGGCCGCCGCCTTGGCCACGTCCACGCCGACGCCGGCCGCGCGCCGCTACCACCGGCGGTTCTTCGTCGCCATGGCCGCCTACGTCTTCACGCTGATGATCTCGGCGAGCCTGTTCGCCGGCGTGCATCCGTCGCCGTGGCTGGCCTGGCCCCTGGCGCTGACGCCAGCCGTCGCGATCACCGCGACCATCGTGGTGATGGGTCTCTATCTGCGCGAGGAGACCGACGAACTGGAGCGCGCCATAGCCGGCGAGTCTGCGCTTTGGGCCACCGGTGGGCTGCTGGCGATCGCCACCACCTGGGGCTTCCTCGAGCGGTTCGGCCTCGTCGTGCATGTCGAGGCTTGGGCGGTGTTCCCGCTCTGGGCGCTATGCCTGGGCCCGGCCAACGCCCTCGTCCGGCGGCGCTACCGGTAGCGCCGGACGATGAAGAACCGCCTGAAAGTACTCCGCGCCGAGCGCGACTGGAGCCAGGCCGACCTGGCCGAGCGGCTCGAGGTCTCGCGCCAGAGCGTCAACGCGATCGAGACCGGCAAGTACGACCCCAGCCTGCCGCTGGCGTTCCGCATCGCCCGCCTGTTCGACCAGCCGATCGAGGCGATCTTCCGGGACGTGGATTAGACCGCCTTCGCCGGCGCCATCATCATCCGCTTCGGCGCCGCGCACACCCGATGCACCATCGGCTCGAACGCCGAGAGCGGCATCGTCTCGTAGTTCGGGTCGAAGCTGTTCTGGTCGTAGAGGTGGCAGAACTGGGCGGTGTATTCGTAGGCTGGGTGGCCCTTGAACTCGTCGCGCCGGTTCCGATCGCCGCCCAGGTAGTGGAAATAGTAGTAGCCCTGGAAGATGGCGTGGTGCTGCACCATCCAGTGGTTCTCGTCGGAGACGAACGGCTTCAGGATCTCCGCGGCGATGTCGGCGTGGTGCGAGGGGCCGAGGATGTCGCCGATGTCGTGGATCAGCGCGCAGACCACGTATTCCTCGTCGCGGCCGTCCTTGAATGCACGGGTGGCGGTCTGCAGGCTGTGGGTCATCCGGTCGACGGCGAAGCCGCCGCAGTCGCCTTCCAGCAGGCGCAGGTGTTTCAGCAGCCGGTCGGGGAACTCGGCCCCGTAGGCGCGCGTCGCCTGGACGATGTTGGACCAGTCCTCCTGCGTGCCCTCGGTCATGGCGTGGAACTTCGCCCGCGCCATCGGCGCCTCACCGTCGGCCATCTGATCTCTCCCCAGGCGCGTTGATTGTCGCTTTCATGGTGCTCGCCGGCGCGGCGGGCGTCAACGCAAGGGAGAAGGGGAGGGGGCGAACGCGGCGACGATCTCCGCGTCGTCCTCCAGCGTCGGCAGGTAGGTCGGCGGGCGGCGCGCTTGGACCGCCTGTTCGAATGCATGGCCCAGCGCCAGCATCGCCGCGTCGCTCCAGGCCGGCCCGATGAACGAGAGCCCCACCGGCAGGCCGCGCACCTGGCCCATCGGCACGGTCAGATGCGGATAGCCGGCGATGGCGGGCATGCCGGTCGCGCCGCCGCCCCAGAAATGGTCCCCGCCCACGTCGACCCGCGCCGCCGGACCGAAGGTCGGCGCGATCAGCGCATCCAGCAGGTCCGCCGCCAGGAGGCGGTCGATCCCCTCCACGCCGGCCGCGCGCAGGCTCTCGGCGCGGGCATTCAGATAGGCCGGATCGTCCAGCCCCAGCGTCGCCTCCGCCTTCTCGAACAGCTCCTGGCCGAACAGCGCCAGCTCGCGCGGGCTCGCCCGGTTGAAGGCGATCACATCCGCCAGGGTGCGCACCTTCACCGCCGCCGGCATGGTGGCGAAGTAGGCGTTGAGGCCGGCCTTGAGCTCGGTCAGCAGCACCGCATGCTCGTTCTTGCCCAGGTCGTCGGGCGGGGTGAAGTCGACGTCGAGCACCTCGGCGCCCTCGGCCCGCAGCCGCGCGATCGCCGCGTCGAACACCGCCTCGGCCGCCGGCCGCAGCTTGCACGCATACCGCAGCACGCCCAGTCGCTTGCCGGCCAGGCTCGCCGCCCGCAGCGCCGCGGCGTAGTCGGTGCGGCGCGCGTCGGCCGCGGCGGTGGCTGGATCGTTCGGGTCGGACCCGGCCATCGCGGTCAGCAGGATCGCGGCGTCCAGGACGCTGCGGGCCATCGGGCCGGGCGTGTCCTGGCTGGCCGAGATCGGGATGACGTGGGTGCGCGACACCAGGCCCAGGGTCGGCTTCAACCCGACCAGGCCGGCGAACGCCGACGGCGCGGTGACCGACCCATCGGTCTCGGTGCCGACGCCCACGGCCGCCAGCGACGCGGCGATCGCCGAGCCGGTCCCGGACGACGAGCCGGCGGCGCTGCGGTCGAGCACATAGGGGTTCTTCACAAGCCCGCCGACGCCCGACCAGCCGCTGATCGAGTGCGCCGAGCGGATGTTGGCCCATTCCGACAGGTTGGTCTTGCCCAGGATCACCGCGCCGGCGTCCTTCAGCCTACGGACGACCGGCGCGTCGCGCAGCGTGACATTGCCGACCAGCGCCAGCGAGCCGGCGGTGGTCGCCGTGCCGTCGGCGGTGTCGATGTTGTCCTTTACCAGCACCGGCACGCCGTGCAGCGGCCCGCGCAACTTGCCGGCGGCGCGTTCGGCGTCGAGGGCGCGCGCCTCGTCCAGCGCGCGGGAGTTCAGCGCGATCACGCTGCGCAACGCAGGCCCCGCCCGGTCGATCGTCTCGATCCGAGCCTGGTAGGCGCCGACCAGCGCCTCGGACGTCACCCTGCCAGCGGCCATGTCGGCGGCCAGCGTCGCGATCGACGCCTCGACCACGTCGTATCCGCCCGTCGTGTCGCCCCTGTCCGCGCCCATCGCGGCACCCTGCCACGAGGCTTGCGCGACGCCAATTCTGAGCTAGGTTCCCCGCCCCCGGCAGCATGCTCCGGCGCGGGCGTAGTTCAGAGGTAGAACGTCAGCTTCCCAAGCTGAATGTCGCGAGTTCAATTCTCGCCGCCCGCTCCAAGGATTTCAACTACTTAGGACCCTCGAAAGACTGCCGGCGAGGCGTGTTTGGGAGTCATTTGGGAGTTTTGGTTCAGTTTTGTTCCGATTGTTGGGCCGAGCTGGGGCTCGCGAACAGAGCTGAGTTGCGCCAGGAGCGGTCATTCGCTCACTGCCGCGCTCGCCTGGATTGTCGTGTTGCAAGCGGCGAGGCGTGATGCATCGTCGGTTCCAAACTCCGAGCAGGTCGTAAGCAAGGCGTCGAAGTCGACGGCGGGCTGCTCAGAAGTCACGAGGGCACTCCGTCGAGGTGGCGGCGTCCACCTTACAACGGTGAAGGTTTGCATCCGACCCGGAAGCAGACTTCACGCACCAGCGTCCGACGCCTACGCGCCGGCGGCGTTAACCGCTTGGTAGCCAACGCAGATGAGCGTGGCGGTTTGTCCTGACGGTCAGAACGGCATGATCAACTCTGTCAGACCCAGCGCGACCGACGGCGAACTAGCGACGCTGGAACGGCGGCACGGCCCGCGGCGCAAGGTGTTCCTGGCTGGGCGCGCCGTCATTGACGGTGGCCGGATCATAGAGGTGACGTTCCGCGACATGAGTGAGCGGGGAGCGCGGTTACTGGTTGCGCCGCCAGGCGTTCTGCGGGGCCTGGTCCCGGTCCTCCTTCTCCGTGAGGGCCTCGTGTTTCACGCCCACGTGATCTGGAACCAAGCTCCGATGTTTGGCGTCGCCTTCAACGGCGTCACCGACCTTCGCTCTGCCCGACCGGCGTCATACGAACCGCTAGCCGCGATTTGGGACGCTTGGCGCACGGCTCCACAGCCCGAATGCGACTGACGGGTTCGTTAAACCCCCGATACGGGGCGATCCGATCATCTTCCAACTCGCGATGGACATATCTGGCCCTCGCGCTTGTGGTTGGATCCCCCCAACTTGCGGCCAACTTCCGAACCGTCCGGCAGGTCAGCGCCAACCTAGGGCAGGCGCCACATGGGTAAGAAGGGCTTCCATGAGGTGCGCGTTGTAGGCGACGCCTAGTTGGTTCGGCACGGTGATCAGAATCGTGTCCGCTTCGGCGATCGCCTCATCCTGGCGAAGCTGTTCGATCAGCCGGGCGGGCTCGGCGACATAGCTGCGGCCGAAGATCGCTCGGCCTGCCCCGCCGAGATAGCCGACCTGGTCGACGTCCTCGCCACCTGGGCCAAAAAAGGCGCGGTCCCGGTCGTTAACCAGGGCCACGATGTTGCGGCTGACCGAGACGCGGGGTTCGCGGCTGTGGCCGGCGTCGGCCCACGCGGCCCGGAAGGCGCGGATCTGCGCCGCTTGCTGGACATGGAACGGCGCCCCGGTCTCGTCGGCCTTCAGCGTTGAACTCTGCAGGTTCATGCCCAGCTTCGCCGCCCACACCGCCGTCGCATTGGACCCGGCGCCCCACCAGACACGCTCGCGCAGACCCTCGGAGTGGGGCTCCAGCCGCAGCAGGCCCGGAGGGTTGGGGAACATGGGCCGCGGGTTCGGTTCGGCAAAGCCACGGCCCAGCAGCAGGTCGAGGAACATCTCGGCGTGTTGGCGGCCCATGTCCGCGTCGCTCTCGCCCGCGCCGGGCTGGAAGCCGAAGTAGCGCCAGCCCTCGATCACCTGCTCGGGCGAGCCACGGCTGATGCCGAGCTGAAGCCGCCCTCCCGAGATCAGGTCCGCCGCGCCGGCGTCCTCGACCATGTAGAGCGGGTTCTCGTAGCGCATGTCGATGACGGCCGTGCCGAGCTCGATGCGTCGCGTCTTGGCGCCGGCCGCCGCCAAGAGCGGGAACGGCGAAGCAAGCTGGCGCGCGAAGTGGTGGACCCGAAAGTAGGCGCCGTCCGCGCCCAGTTCTTCGACGGCCACCGCCAGATCGATGGACTGCCGGAGCACGTCTGCCGCCGAGCGCGCCTCGGAGCCTTCGCCGGCCGTCCAATGTCCGAACGATAGGAAGCCGATTTTCTTCATCGCAACGCAGACTAGCGTGCCCGGGGCACGGCGACACTAGGCGCGGCCGTCAACAGCGGGGACGAGGAGCGCCATTAGCTGGTTCGGTGCGCAGAGCGGACATCCGAACCGAGGGAGACTGAACAGCCTCCCGACGGTGCGCCCGCAGCTTACAGTCCGGACCGCGCGCATCGCATCCGAAACTGGCGCGACGGCGGTCGACCGCGCTGATCTCTGCGTAGCGCGATGATAGGTCAACAAAAGACCGGGTCGCCCGGTCCTGTTCGAGATCACCGAGCCGGCGCGAGGCGCTCGGGGCGCGCGCGTGGCATATCTTCGCTCACGACCCCTGAGGCAGGGCGATGCGAACGCAAAACCCCCGTCCGCTCCGACCCGGGCCGGCTTGAACGTCCGCCTGCAATATCGCTGCGACGGCCTCGACAATTGCAAGACCCAGTCCGCTTCCCGGTCGCCCCGAGTCACGTTTTAGGCGATAGAATCGTGAGAAGACCTTGCCGAGTTCCGAGCTAGGGATCCCGGGCCCGTCATCTTCCACTTCAATGATCCGCTGGCTATGCTTATCAAGCAGCCGGACAACTACGGCGCCTCCGGCGTTATTATACGTTATAGCGTTGTCTATTAGGTTTCTCAGCAGTTCAGATAACAACGTCACGTTCAGCTTTGCCAGACAGGGCGATTGGGGACCTTCGAATTGAATATCAACACTGGCCTTCGCCGATTGAATCAGATGTTGAGCTATCACTTCCTGGATCACCCCTCGCACGTCGACAATGTCGCCGTCGCCTGAGACAGGCTCTCCGCCGTCCGCACGGGCCAGGACGAGCAGTTGCATCAGCAAATTCTGCAACCTTTCGACGGCGTCTTCGATATCTTTCAGCGACTCGAAAGCGTCGATGTCACGAGGCATGCGCTTCGAGAGAACCGCAATGTGGACGCGCAATATCGACAATGGGGTGCGCATTTGGTGCGAAGCGTTGGCGGTGAAATCGCTCATCGCCTGCTGAAGCCGGCGCGCCTCGCGCTCGCTCAGCCGCAAACTCTCCAGAGCTCGGGCCATGCTGTCGAGTTCGTCAGAACTTCCGGTCGCCTCGACCGGATCGTCTAGCTCGCGGCGACTCAGTCGGGCGATCGTCTCGGTCAGCGCCCTCACCGGACGGGTGAGTCGTCGACGAACATTGATAACCGAATGAATGCCAAATCCGACGACCATCAGAAGGCCAAGGCTCGCGAACAGCATGTTCCGCAAGGCCGCAGCGCGCAGGTCGTCGGCGTATCGGTCGGCCTCCGCCTGCGCTTGCTGGCTGATGGCGAGGATCGAGCCGAAGGGACTGTCGCAGAGAGCCGTCCATGCGCCGCCGGCTATTGCGGGCTCGTTCCTCCCGTTCAAGCCAGCGAGGACCGCGTCGACATTGGCTTGGGCCTCTTCGGTCGAGATGCGCGCCAGATGAACGTCCCGGGCGAGTTCACTGGAAAGTCCGGGGCGCTCGAAGATCTCATTGAGCGCGCGCCAGTCCGATAAGTAGACAGCGCGATGGCCAACGAGGTCCTCCCGCAATTGGGCGTCTGGTTGAACGCCGCTGTTTACGTTGGCGCGCAGCGCCGAACACTGAAAGCCGTAGTTGTCCCGAATGGACCAGGACATTCGCCGAATTTGCGTCAACTCGGCCACTTTGGGATCATCGATCCGAATGGTGTTGTTGATGGCCACCGAAGCGCTGTCGAGGGCGTCGATGGATCGGTGGACGGCCGCCCGCCAACCGTCGACGGCGGAGAGCTCGCGTTCGGCCCGAGGGCGGGCCGCCTGGGGGCCGAGGGCCGACCGCGCCTGAAATTCGCTCGCGCGCGCCGTGCGGATCGTCGCCGCTAGGCGCGCGCCGTCCGCGAGTTGCAGCTTCTCGAGCGCCGCCAGCGCTTCCGCCACTTTCCTGGACGCCTTGCTATCGGCCTGGTTCACCACCGCGAGCGGATCGTCTTGGGTGATCAGCGCGGTTGTGTCCTGAGGGACCTGACTGCGCACGGCGACGATCGCGTCGATCAGGGCGCGATCGGTATTGGTGTAATGCGCTATAGCGAGAGCCCGGGCGTGCACGGTCCAGGCCTGGACCGCCAGAATAGTTGTCGCAACAAGCAGGCCAGCGAGCAGAATTCCGATCAGGAACGTCAGATAGTTGGTGACCGACGACCGGAAGATCACATCGCCTCGATCATGTACCCTAGGCCGCGCAAGGTTTTGATCGACGGCCCGTCGGGTTCCAACTTCTTACGTAAACGGGCGATGTGCACTTCCAGGGCGTTCGGCGCCACCTCGCCATCGAATCCATACACCATCGATAGCAGGCGCTCCTTGGGCAGGATGCCACCCGCGGAGCCGATCAGGCCCTCCAGAACCGCCCATTCCTTGCGGCGCAGATCCAGGGGGCGCCCGCTGACCGCGGCGGTGGCCTTGGATCGATCGACGGTCAGGTTGCCGAAGACCAGCACGGGCGTTGGATCGCCGTGCATTCGCCGCAACAGCGCTCTCACCCGCGCCTCGAGTTCGGTGGCGTCAAACGGCTTGAGCAGGTAGTCGTCGGCGCCGAGATCCAGCCCCTTGACTTTGTCCAGGACGCTGTCGCGCGCCGTCAGCATTAAGATGGGGATCTTGCAGCTGCGCGCGCGAAGCTGCTTCAGCACCTCGAAGCCTGAAATACCGGGTAGGCCGATGTCGAGCACAATCAGGCCATAGGGCTCGTCGGCGATGTAACTCAGGGCCAACTCGCCGTCAGCGGTGCAATCGACCGCATGTCCGCCGGCCTTCAAGAGCGCAGCGACGCCCCGCGATAGGGCGGCATCGTCCTCGACAAGCAATATCCTGGACACGATCTCCCCCGAGGCTCGTGGTCGCTTCTGTTTCGGCCCCGAAAGGTGGCCGATTGGCGCGTGATAGGCGCGGGCTCAGCCAATGCCGATACGCCAGCATAGTCAATTGGCTGGCCGCTGTTTGCGCGCTAGCCGGCGTGCGACGGGCGGCTGCCGCCTTAGGCTGGCATGTTAAGCGGGTCGCTCGCGGAAGCAACGCGGCCAAGTTCGATATGACAGGTTGGTGACAGCTTGTTGGCCCAGAGTGCGATGGTGGTCCTGCTCGTAGTTGTTCGAGCGACGACCGCCACACGAATATTTCTACACGCTTCAAAGGCGTGAGAAAAAGGGGAGGCACCATGAAGTCGTCCATTCTGTTAAGCGGCGCGTCCGTACTGGTTATGGCCGT
This sequence comes from uncultured Pseudomonadota bacterium, assembly GCA_963835495.1. GTDB lineage: Bacteria > Pseudomonadota > Alphaproteobacteria > Caulobacterales > Caulobacteraceae > Acaudatibacter. The sequence continues at coordinate 134,052 of CAWIFQ010000003.1, forward strand.
CGGCGCCGCCGCGCACGCGCAGTCGGTCGCGGCCGACAGCACCGGCGGTTCGACGCCGCAGGCGGTCTCCGAAATTGTCGTCACCGGCTCGCGCATCAGCCGTTCAGATCTCAAGGCCGAGAGCCCAATTTCGACGTTGAGCAGCGCGACGATCGCGGCCTCTGGCCAACCCTCGCTCGACCGTGTCATTGGGGAAATGCCGCAGTTCGAAGCCGCGCAAGGCGCGGCCGAGGTGGGCGACGTGCAGGGCAGCATCGGCTTCGGCGGCGGTGCGTCCTACAGCGACCTGCGCGGTATCGGGCGCAACCGTTCGCTGGTGCTGATGGATGGCCGCCGGCTCATGCCCTCGACGCCGGACGGCTCCATCGACCTGAACACCATCCCGATGTCGATGATCGACAGCGTCGAGGTGATCACCGGCGGGGCGTCGACGGCCTATGGCTCCGATGCGGTCGCGGGCGTGGCCAACTTCAAGCTCCGCCAAAACTTCTCCGGGCTTCAGATGAGCGCGCAGCACGGCGCGTCGACGCGCGGCGACGGCGCTACAAACGAAGTCTCGGCTCTGCTCGGCGGCGATTTCGATGACAGCAAGGGCCACGCCATGCTGGATTTCGAATATTCGGACCGCGCCGCCGTGGCCGGCTCGCAACGGTCGTTCTTCACCCAGCCGACGGTTCGCTTCCTCGGACGTCCGCCGGAGGGAATCGTCTTTGCTGGCGGTTGGGGCGCCGGCGCGACGGCCCCGAGCATCGCGGCGGTGAATTCCGTCCTTGCCGGTTACTCTGGCACGACGCCGATCCCCGGCACGGGCGCCTACAACGGAGCTATCGGCGTCAATACCGACCAGTCCCTGTACACCAGCGCCAACCCCGGCTCCTGCGCCCAGAACTACAAGGGCGTCGGCGCGAAATTGGGCGCCATCATCAATCCTGGCTGCACGACGGCCGGGGTCGTGCTCGGCAACTACTTCGCGGTGCAGGTCCCACTGACCAAGTACAATTTCTTCGGCAAGGCGGACTACGAATTCAACGAACACGTCACCGGCTACGCTCAGTTCAATTTCTCTGACTCGACCGCGCTCGATCAAACCAGCCCCGGCAGCTCCAAGACCAGCGCCGCCGCCTCTCAGGTGCTGAGGATCCCGGTCAGCAATCCCTACGTCCAGGCCAACCCGGCGTTGATGTCGCTGCTTAATTCGGCCTATGGCGGCGCGCCGCCGGCAGGGTCGTCGTTCTACTATTCGAAGCTGCTTTATGGCTGGGGCGACCGGGTCCAGGATTTCCACTACACGGTATGGCAGGCGCTGGCCGGGCTGAAGGGCGACATTCCCGGCACACAGTTCACCTGGGATCTCTACGGCTCATACGGCAGCAGCAGCTACACCGGCCAAGCGCACAACGACATCAGCATCACCGGGATCAACAACATCCTGGCCAACGAGGGTGTCAGCGGCTGCAACTGGAACCCCTTCGGCAACCAGACCGTCAGCACCGCCTGCCTCAACTATGCCGGGCGCACGGACAACACGACCGACGCCCTGACCTCGAAGGACTTCGAGTTCTCGATCCAGGGTCCGGTGTTCAACCTGCCCGCCGGGCCGGTCAAGGTGGCGCTGGGGGCGGACTATCGCCAGTCGCAATACCACTATCAGCCCGACTCGCTGTTCGTTTCCGGCGACTCGCTGGCCTACGGCAGCGATACCCCCTCGCATGGCGAGCAGGACGCCAAGGAGCTGTTCGTCGAGACACTGGTCCCCGTGCTAAGCGACCACCCCTTCGCCAAGGACGTTTCGCTGGACCTGGCGTACCGCTACTCCAAATACAACTCGTTCGCCGGCCAGAGCACCTGGAAGGCCGACGGAAGCTGGACCGTGGTCGACGGCCTGCGGCTTCGCGGCGGCTACTCGGTCGCCATCCGCGCACCCAGCCTCGCCGATCTGTTTGTCGGCCAGTCGGTGTCGAACCAGAACGTCACCAGCGATCCGTGCGACATCCAGAGCAGCTTTCGGACCGGCGCCAACGCGGCAAAGGTGCAGGCACTGTGCGCGGCGCAAGCGGCCGCGGCGGGCTCAGCGAGCTACACCTACAATGGGGGCGTGGTCTCCATCCCGATCCAGTCGGGGGGCAACAGCCTGCTCCGGCCGGAGACCGCCAACACATGGTCGGTCGGCGCGGTGGTGTCGCCGGTGCACGCGCTCAACATCGCCGTCGACTACTACAACATCAATATTGCCGGCGCGATCGCCAGCCTCTCGCCGAATCAGATCCTTTCGGACTGCTACGGACCGGCTGCGAACCCGACCTTCTCCCCAGCCAATTCGTTCTGCGGCCGCGTCCAGCGCGACCCGAGCACCGGCACGATCTCGTTGCTGACCTCGGGCACGTTCAATTTCAACACGATCAAGCTGGACGGGATCGACACGCAGGTCGACTACCACTTCGATCTAAGCGCCCTGGGCTTGCCCGACAACGCCGGCCGGATCAGCGTCGGCACGGTCATCTCCTACCTGAACCACTTCGTCGTCACCCCGTCGGACGGCACCGGCCCGGTGGACTATGCCGGCAAGGTCACCGACGCGCTGGTGACGTCGGATGGCGAAAATCTCTACACGCACCCGCATTGGAAGGTGAACAGCGCGCTCACCTACGAGCGGGGGCCGTTCGCCGGCACGCTGCGCTGGCGCTACATCGGCAGTATGGCCAATCTCGACCTGCCTGGCGCTGGGGTGCCGGCTATGAACTACTTCGACATCGACGGTCACTACGCCTTTACCAAGCGGCTGACGGTGAGCGCGGGGATCAACAACCTTGCCGACCAGAGCCCGCCCTTCATCAGCACGCTCGAACTTCGGACCGACGCCGCCACCTACGACGTGATCGGCCGGACCTGGTACATCGCGGCGAAGGTGAGGTTCTAGCCTTTAGGCCCCCACTGCGGCGGCCCGCAGTGGGGAGGCCCGCGCATGCGCCGGGCGTGCGATCAGAAGCCGCGAGCTGCGAGCGGGTTTGGGAGAGCGCGATCGATGAGGGTGTAGGCCCGCTCGGACTCGCGCGGCCGCAACGCCCCCCTGCGCGAGACTGCGGCGAACGCCTTCATTCGTTCAAGATATTCCGTTTTGGTGAAGACTGTTCTCGCGAGATAAAATGAAAACGATCCCGAGAATAGGCAAAGCGTACACAGTCGTCCTGGTTACGGGCGGCAATTTCATCGAAATGTTCGACTTTTTTCTGTTTGGCCTCTACGCGTCTCACATCGCGGCCACCTTCTTTCCGGCGAAAGACGAGGTCGCGTCGCTGTTGAGCGCCTTCGTGGTGTTCGGGGCGGGGTTTCTCATGCGCCCCCTCGGGGCGATCGTCCTGGGCGCCTATGTCGACACCGTCGGTCGGCGCAAAGGCCTTGTCGTCACCCTGGGGGTGATGGCCATCGGCACGTTGATGATCGCCCTCGTGCCCGGATACGCGCAGATCGGGCTGTCGGCCCCGGTCCTGGTCGTGCTGGGCCGGCTCCTGCAGGGATTCTCGGCGGGCGCGGAACTGGGCGGCGTATCGGTCTATCTGGCGGAAATCGCCGCCCCGGGACACAAGGGGTTCATGGTCGCGTGGCAATCCGCCAGCCAGCAGGTGGCCATCGTCGTCGCCGCAGGCCTTGGCTTCGCCATCGACAAGGGGATGTCCAGCCACGACATCGCCGCCTGGGGCTGGCGCATCCCGTTCGGGGTCGGCTGCGCGCTGATACCGTTCCTGCTCTACGTCCGCAGCGCGCTCGCCGAGACTCCGGAATTTCTGGCCCGCGCCCGGCGCCCGACCTTTTCGGAGGCGATGACGTCCATGCTGCAAAACTGGCGACTGGTCATAGGCGGCGCGCTGCTCGTCGCCATGACGACGGTGTCTTTCTACCTAATCACCGTTTACACGCCGACATACGGCAAGTCGGTACTAAAGCTCAGCGAGACGGACAGCCTCGTGGTTACGCTTTGCGTAGGCCTGTCCAATTTCGCTTGGCTACCCTTGATAGGCGCCTTGAGCGATAGAATCGGACGACGCCCTATTCTGATATTCTATTCGATACTCGCAATCCTCACCGCGTACCCCGCACTTACTTGGCTGGCGCGCGACCCGAATTTTTCCAAGATGCTATTGGTAGAGCTGTGGCTGTCTTTCATATATGCGGGCTACAATGGAGCACTCGTCGTTGCTTTGACTGATATCATGCCAAAAGATTTCCGGACGACCGGCTTTTCCCTCGCCTATAGTCTATCCACCGCGGTATTTGGCGGGTTTACAGCAGCCATTTCGACCTGGCTGATTCAGGCGACACAGGACAAGGCGGCGCCGGGACTTTGGATGTCCTTCGCGGCTGCTTGCGCGTTCATTGCGCTGGTCGTGCTGGCGAAGAGCTTCAAAGCCGCTCGCGTCATCGGAGAACCGCGCCCGACGATGGCAAAGGGCTCTTGACATGCTAATTAGTTGACTGTTCGATCCGTCAAATAATTGGTCGGATCAACGATGTCGCCTAGACCCGAGGTCAGCCTGCAGGTTTCGGTAGAGCCGACCACGGCTGTCCGGCGCCGTGGCCGACCCAGCATCGCGTTGGCGCGTCGGGCCGAGATCATCGAAGCGTACGTGGAATGCATCCGCGCCTTCGGCATGTCCGGAGCCACGGTCGACAAGGTGGCTCAGACGGTGGGGCTGAGCCGGACGCTGGTCTTCCACTATTTCGGCGACATGCAGACGCTGAGCCGCGCCGTCGTCGAGCACATCGTCAGCACCGCTATCCGTAACCTGACCGAGAGTCGCAAAGGCCTTTCGGGCCCGGCCCGCCGGAGGGCGCTGATCGACTTCGCGGTCAACGGACCGAACTTCGGCGAATTGCGGGACCTGATCGTCCAGGCCGAGTTGAATGCCTTGGCCGGCCATGACGAAAACGTGGCGGCGATGCTGTCCGAGATGTGGGAAGTGTGGATCGCGGCCGTCGTTGACGAGCTCGGCGGCTGCTTCCCGCGGGCGGAGCGTCGCCAGTGCGAGTGGGTGGGCTACGCGCTGACCTGCCTTGGCGAACAGCACTGGTGGCTCACTTTCATCGGTCCTGGAGCGCGGCGTCGGGAGGACGCCCGGCAGGCGGCGGAGCGCCTGATCGCCACCCTGGAGACGTCTGGAAACGCCGAATGAGCCGTGCCGAAGACCGGTCGAGGTCGACCGGCAGATGATCGATCCACTCACCGGCTGGCCGATCTCGACCAAGCCGACCTGCGGGGCGCGGGAGCGCGCCGTCACTGAAATGTTCGCGTCGAATAGACCCCGAAGGAGCGACGGCCATGGCTGACGACGCCCGCTACCCCCAATCGACCGTCGATGCTTACGCGCTGCCGATCGAAGATATCGACGTCAGCAAGCTGGATCTGTGGCGGACCAACACCCACTGGCCCTACTTCGCGCGCCTTCGCCGCGAAGACCCGGTCCACTACTGCCGTGACAGCCAGTTCGGCCCCTATTGGTCGGTGACGAAATTCAACGACATCATGGCCGTGGAGACCAACCATGAGGTGTTTTCCTCGGAGTTCGGACACTACGGAATCTCTATCTACGACGAAGGCAGCGGCGACGCGCCCGTACTGCCGATGTTCATCGCGATGGATCCGCCGAAGCATGATCGCCAGCGCAAGGTGGTCTCCCCGATTGTCGCGCCAGCCAACCTGGCGCGGATGGAGGATCTGATCCGCTCGCGCGCGGCGACGATTCTCGACGAGCTGCCTGTCGGCGAGACCTTCGACTGGGTCGAGAAGGTCTCCATCGAACTGACCACCCAGATGCTGGCGACCCTGTTCGACTTTCCTTTCGAGGACCGTCGCCTGCTAACTTACTGGTCGAACGTCGCCACGACGCTCCCTGCGCCCGGAGAACTCGTCGAGACGGAGGAGGAGCAGACCGAAATCCTGATGGAGTGTCTCGAATACTTCGTCAGGCTCTGGAACGAGCGGGTCAACGCCGAACCGGCCTTCAATCTGGTCTCGATGCTCGCCCACGGCGAGGCCACTCAAGACATGACCCCCATGGAATACCTTGGGAACATCATACTGCTGATCGTGGGCGGCAACGACACCACACGCAATACCATCACCGGCAGCTTGCTGGCGCTGAACCAAAACCCGGACCAGTACCAGAAGCTGCGCGAGCATCCCGAGCTCATCCCCTCGATGGTCTCCGAGACCATCCGCTGGCAGACGCCGCTCGCCCACATGCGGCGCACCGCCACTCAGGATATCGAACTCGGCGGAAAGCGTATCGCCAAGGGCGACAAGGTCATCATGTGGTACGTCTCGGGCAATCGCGACGAGACAGTCATCGAGCAGCCGGACGCGTACATCATCGACCGCGAGCGGGCGCGTCACCACATCTCGTTCGGCTTCGGCATCCACCGCTGCATGGGAAACCGACTCGCCGAGATGCAGCTGCGGATCGTCTGGGAAGAGATCCTCAAGCGTTACCCAAAGATCGAGGTCGTGGACGAGCCCGTCTATGTCGCGAGCCCGTTCACCAAGGGCTACAGCAGCCTGAAGGTGCGGATTCCGCCCTCGGAGACGCTGGCGCCACGCGCTGCGCCGGCCCAGGTCGTCCAGCTGCTTCCGCCCAAACCCGTCGTCTATCGCCAGCCGCTCGGCGTGCTCGCCGCCGCCTCCTTGGTCTCGGCCGCCGCCGCGCTGCTCTTCAACGTCATGCCAGCGTTGCTGACCGCTGCGGCGACGCGGTTTTCTCTCGACGCAGGCCAGATCGGGGTCGTGGGATCGAGCTACCTGGCCGGATTCGCCTTAGTTGCCGCGACGTCCAACCAGTGGCTGGGTCGTTTCAATTGGCGAGCCCTTGTCGGGGGCGGCACGGCCGTTTCGGTGATCAGTCTGGCTGCCTGCGGTTTCGCCACGACCTACGGCGCGCTGCTGGCGATGCTGGTGGTCGCCGGGGCCAGCCTGGGCGTGCTCTACACGCTGTGCATCGCCGTGATCTCGGAAAACCATCGGCCAGACTCGGCCTTCGGGGTCAAGCTGACGGCCGAAGTCGCCCTCGGCGGAGCGGCGCTGCTGGCCCTCAGCGGCTTCGCGATTCCTCGCTGGGGCTTTTCGGGCGCCGTGCTCGCCCTGGCTGCGATCGTCGGCGTGGCTGCGCTTGGCGGCCTGGCCGCCTTCCCGGCCCGCCGCGCGCTGACGCCGCCAGCGGAGCGTTTCGCCATGAAGGGACGCCGCGGGGGAGGCGCCGCCATGCTGCGCGATTGGGCGGCTTGGTCGGGTCTGGCGGGGCTGTTCTTCTCGTTCGCCGGCCTCTCGGCGCTGTGGGCGTTTCTCACTCAGCTGGCCCCAACCTTCGGCGTAAGCAATCAGGCTGCGTCGGTCGCGTTCCTGGCCGCCCTCGTGGTGAGCGGCGCCGCAGGCATCGCCGCCGCTGTCATGGGCGACCGGTTTGGACGCGCCAAGCCGCTAGCGGTTGGTATGCTGCTGGCGGTCGCGGGCGCGGCGACGTTGCAGTGGGGGCACGGGTTTCCCGGGTATCTGGTCGGCGTCGTGCTGGCCGTCGGCCTGTGGAACTTCCCCATGGCCTACCAAATGGGAATGATCGCCTCGGCCGACGAGCGAGGCCATGTGGCGGTGCTGATGCCGGCCGCCCTGGCGATCGGCGGCGCCCTTGGACCTGTCCTGGCCGGCGCACTGCTTACCAACGGACATGGGTACTCGCCCTTGTACGCGCTGTTCGCAGTCGCGACGTCGCTCGGGCTCGGGGCGTTCGTCATCCTTGGGCGCCGGCTGACCCCGTCGACGCGAGGTCGCAGGTGAATCGGCTGTGGCGGCCGTCGTACCGCGCCGTCCAGTAACTGCGCGCACGAGTCCACGACGCGCCCGTCGTTACCTAGAAGCGGCCCCTGCGGAGGTTCGCTTAGTCGCTTGCGGACTCTCGCCGTACGCGGGGAACGGCCGCCGGCGGTAATGCCGGCGCGCAATGCATGCTAGCCTCACCGCGTACGACCCGGAGGAACCCCTTTGAGCCACGTCCCCGCCGCGAGCCTGAGCCGGCATCCTCTAAACCAGGCGTTCGAATGGCGTGAACGCGCGCCGGCACGCCTGCGTCGGCTCTCCGAGGCCCAATACCGCCAGTACAACGAGCTCGGCTTCGTGAAGCTTCCGGGTCTCTTCAACGCCGAAGCCATCGCCGCCGTCACCGCGGCCATCGATCCGTACGAGGCCGAGGCCGAGGCGTGGCTACGCGGCAAGGGAGGCCGGGTGGGCATCGCCACGGCGGACGTCATCACCGTCACGATCCATATTGCTTCGCGCTCGCAGGCGGCGAAGGACTTCGCCTTGCAGCCGGCGATCAAGGATGTCTGCCACGACCTCTTGGGAGAGGATGTGCGGCTCTACTGGGACCAAAGCGTCTACAAGAAGACCGCCAAGGCTCAGGACGTCCTTTGGCACCAGGACACCGGCTACGGCTTCACAGACCCGCAGCATTACCTGACCATCTGGGTCCCGTTGGTCGACGTGGACGAAGAGAACGGCTGCCCGTGGATCGCGCCTGGGCTGCACAAGCTGGGCACGCTCGCGCATTGGCGCACGGACATTGGCTACGCGTGCCTAGAGGGGTTTCCGGACGCCGTTTCGGTTCCCGCCAAAGCCGGTGACGCCGTCGTCTTCTCGAGCCTCACGCCCCACAGCACCGGCCCGAACCTGAAGCTCGGGACCGTGCGAAAGGCCTATGTGCTGCAATACTGCGTTGAAGGATCGGTGACCGTCGCGCCGGACGGGACGCGCACGGCGCAGAACGACCCGGCAAGGCAGTTCAAGGTGCTGGAGCGCGGACGCTAAGGCGTCAGGGCGCTCTGCAATCTCGCTGGTTCAGCCGTGTCCACACAGGGGCGGAAGCGGACGCGGCCAGAAAGCGGACGTTGGAGGATCCGCCACCAGGCGGCGCCGTCGGGGATGAAGCGATCGGGCTCGGGGTCGACCTCAAAGCGAACGGCGGCGATAGAGATCCGGCCTTCGAGGAATGTCGCGAGTTCGATTCTCGCCGCCCGCTCCAAGGATTTCAACTACTTGCTCGGCCGGAACGATCGTCCGAGCGCGCGATCGGCTGAAGTGAACAGGCAAGAAGGCCGCGTCGTACGCCAACGCGGCCTTCTCACCGTGGGCCGAACGCCTGCTACTTCTTCAGCGCCGCGCCGAGCTTGTCCTGCGCCTTGCCGACCGCGTGCTGCGCCGATCCCAGCGTCTTCTCGACGGCGCCTTCCACACGCAGCTTGTCGTTGTGCGTGATCTTGCCGACCGTTTCCTTCAGCGAGCCTACGACCTCCTTGGCGGCGCCTTCGATCCTGTTCGTACTCATGGTGTCATCCTCAGCTGGCGGCGAGTCGCGGCGGAGCGCCTCGACGCCATGAAGTGACGCCGGCTTGGCTCCTTCAGCCATGATCTGGATCAATGACGTTCTGAACGGCCCGCCTAGTCTCAAATCCATGAGATGGCGTGCGTAATCACCGCGCGCCTCAGAAGAAGAGGCCTTCCGTCATGACCAGACATTTCATCGCGCTCGCCCTGGCCGCCGCCAGTCTGGCGGCCGCGCCTCTCGCGCAGGCGGCTCCGCTGGCGCTGGACACGGGGCTTGGCGACACCAGGCGATGCGCAACTCACGCTGGCCCAGAATCGAGGATGCTTCCGAGGCGAGCGCGCCGCCGATTGCCGGGAGCGGCAGCGGGTCGAGCAGCGCAGCCATCGGCGCTACGTTTACCGCAACGGGCGCTACGAGGACAGTTCCGGCGCGGCCGTCGCCAGCGCCATCTTCGGCTTCGTGCTCGGCGCTGCGATCGCCGGCTCGCAACAAGACCATGACTACTACTACAGCCACCGCAACGATCGCGGCTGGCGCAGCCGTTGCCAGTCCGCCTATCCGAACTTCGACTATCGCACCGGCACCTACGGCGGCAACGACGGCTATCGTCACTACTGCACGCGCTGAAATCTGAATTCGGCGCCGCTCCGCTCCAACGGAGGGCGGGGCGGCGGAGTGGACCCTCGGGCGAGGCGTTCATCCGTCGTGTAGCGCGGCGTACAGGGTCTGACGCTGCGTCGGTTTGGGCGGGCGTGCTTTCGCTGTCGAATTCCCCTGGGAAACCCGCCTATTCTCGGCGCTCCAAGCTTCAAGGCAGGAGACGTCGATGCCCTTTTCGCCCTTCGATCTCAGTTCGAAAGTCGCGCTGATCACCGGCGGCAACAGCGGGATCGGGCTCGGTCTGGCCGAGGGGCTGGCCCAGGCCGGCGCGTCGATCGTGATCTGGGGCACCAACGAGACCAAGAACCGCGACGCCGAGGCCGCGCTGCTGAGGCACGGGGTGCGGGTGCTGGCGCAGCGGGTCGACGTCGGCCACGAGAGCCAGGTCGTCGCGGCGATGGCGGAGGCGATCGTGGCGATGGGCCGGCTCGACTTCGTGGTCGCCAACGCCGGCATCGGCGGCGGCGGTCCGTTCGCGGAGCTGACCACCGAGGCCTGGCGGCGCATCACCACGGTCAACCTCGACGGCGTGTTCTGGACCCTGCGCGAGGCGGCCAAGCACATGGTCGAGCGCTCGAAGGCCGGCGACCCGGGCGGCTCGCTGGCGGTCACCTCGTCGGTCTCCGCCATCCACGGCGCGCCGCGCAACGAGGCCTACGCCGCGACCAAGGGCGCGCTGCTGGCGCTGGTGCGCGGCCTGGCGGTGGAATACGGCCGCCACGGCGTGCGGGCCAACGCGATCGTGCCGGGCTGGATCCGCTCCGACATGACCGCGGCGGCGCAGAACTGGGACACGTTCAACGAGAAGGTGATCGGCCGCGTGCCGGTCGGGCGCTGGGGCGAGCCGTCGGACTTCTCCGGCCTCGCCGTCTACCTCGCCTCGGACGCCTCGAAGTTCCACACCGGCGACACCTTCGTGGTCGACGGCGGCTACACGGTGTTCTAGGGCGGGTTGAGATCACGTGGAATCCAAGTCACGTCATTGCCGGCTGGAGCGCGAAGCGCGGAATGCCGGCAACCCATGCACGCCGTTGCGCAGCCGCGTCCATGGGTGGCCGGGACAAGCCCGGCCATGACGTTGAGGAGGGCGTTCAACCCGAATTCAACACACGCTAGGCCAGTGCGGGTTGGGGTGCGGACGGTCAGGCCGACGAAGCGCGGGTCTCACAAAAATCGCGCAACCGCATGAGGCGCCCGGCGTGGGGATTACTCGCGCTGATCATCGGTGGTTTCTTGCTGGCGCTGGTCGTCATCGCCAGCCCCGGACTCCTCGCCGGCTGGGCGATTGCGCAGTCGTGTAGCACCGGCCACGGTTGCCCGTAAGCAAACTGATACGCGCGCGCCGTCTGGCCGGTTGACGAACCTAGGGTGAGGCCGCGCCCCGTCCGGTCAACTCAACCAACCCAACCGCACAAGGCGCCGACCCATGGCCTACGAAAAACTCAAGGTCTCGACCGACGACAAGATAATGACGATCGCCCTGTCCGACCCCGCGACCATGAACGCGGCCGGCGTCGACATGGCCGCCGAGCTGCACGACGCGCTGCGGCGGGCGACCGCGCCGGGGGCGGACGTGCGGGCGATCGTGCTGACCGGGGAGGGCCGGGGCTTCTGCTCCGGGGCCAACCTGCAGCCGCCGCCGGCCGGGCGCGCCGCCGAGGGGGGCGGCCGGCCGGACGCCGGCGGCTCGCTGGCGACGGTCTACAACCCGCTGGTCACCTTCATGCGCGAAATGCCGATCCCGCTGGTGACGGCGATCAACGGCCCCGCCGCGGGCGTCGGCTGCTCGCTGGCGCTGCTGGGCGACATCGTCGTCGCGGCCGAGAGCGCCTACTTCCTGCAGGCGTTCCGGCGGATCGGCCTGATCCCCGACGGCGGCTCGACCTACATGCTGCCGCGCCTGATCGGCAAGGCGCGGGCGATGGAGATGGCGCTGCTGGGCGAGCGGGTGCCGGCGGCCAAGGCGCTGGAGTGGGGCCTGATCAACCGCGTGGTCCCCGACGCCGAGCTGATGCCGACCGCGATGGCGATCGCCGGCGAACTGGCCCGGGGCCCGGCCTCGCTCGGCCTGACGCGGCAGACCATCTGGTCGTCGTTCGACAGCAGCTGGCCCGAACAGCTCCACCGCGAGGCCGTCGGCCAGAGCGCCGCCGGCAAGACCGAGGACTTCGCCGAAGGCGTCGCGGCGTTCCTGCAAAAGCGCCCGGCGCAGTTCAAGGGGCGGTAGGGCGGCATGGGATCGCTCAGACCCCCAACCCACGTCATTGCCGGCCGGAGCGCGAAGCGCGGAGTGTCGGCAATCCATGAACATCGTTGGCAGTGGTGTCGGTGGATGGCCGAGACAAGCTCGGCCATGACGTGGTGAGGTTAGGTCTGGTTCCCCCAGCGGCTTTAGATAGTTGACTCACCGTCCCCGATAGACCGGCGCGCGCTTCTCGATGAAGGCGGTCATCGCTTCGGCCGCGTCCGGGCTGCCGCCGAGCAGCGTCTGCTGGCGGTCCTCGATCGCCATCGCCGCTTCCAGGCTGGGCGCGTCGATGTTGAGGCCGAGCGCATGCTTGCTGAGGCGCAGGCCGGCCGGCGAGGTCTGCAGCATCTCGTCGGCCAGCGCGAGGCCGGTCTCCAGCAGCTTGTCTTCCTCGACCACGTCGCTGAGCAGGCCCAGCCGCAGCGCGCGGTCGGCGTGGATGAAGCGGCCGGTCAGGATCAGTTCCGAGGCGATCGAGGCGCCCACCAGCCGCGGCAGGAAGTAGCTCGAGCCCATGTCGCAGCCGGTCAGGCCGATCTTGATGTAGGCGGCGTTCATCCGAAGGCTCGGCGCGCCGTAGCGCACGTCGGAGGCCAGCATGAGCGAGAAGCCGCCGCCGCAGGCAGGGCCGTGGCCGAGCGCGATGAACGGCTGCGGGGCCGAGCGCATCTTGCGATAGATGTTGCCGATCGCGCTCTGGGTCCCGAACGGGCCTTCCCATCGCGTGTCGTTCGCCCCGGCGCGGCGGGCGCGGGCCTCCTTGATGTCGAGCCCGGCGCAGAAGGCGCGACCCTCGCCGCGCAGGATCACCACCCGCACCTCCGGGCGCTGGTGCAGCTCGCCCAGATAGGCGTTCAGCGCCTCGACCATGTCCGGCGAAAGGGCGTTGAGCGCCTGCGGCCGGTTGAGGGTCAGGATCTCGATCGGGCCGCGCGCCTCGACCTTGATGGTGTCGTTGAGGGTCATCTGGTCTCTCTCCTCGTCGGGTGGCTCGCTGCGATATTCCCCATGACGTCGCGGAGCGCGAGACGCTTGACGACCCGAGGGGAAGCGCGCCGCTAGCTGGCGCGACGAAGATACGCCTGGAGCGCCGATCGATGGATTTCGAGTTCTCTGAAGACCAGAAGCAGCTGGGCGCCGAGGCGCGCCGGTTCCTGACCGCCAAGTGCCCGCCGGCCGCGGTGCGCGCGGTGCTCGAGGGGCCGCAGGCCTATGACGCGGCGCTGTGGAAGGGCCTGGGCGAGATGGGCTTCCTCGGCGTGGTGGTGCCCGAGCAGTACGGCGGGCTCGGCCTCGGCTATTTGGAGGCCTGCGTCGTCGCCGAGGAGATCGGCCGGGCGCTGGCGCCCGTGCCGTTCTCGTCGTCGGTGTTCCTGGCCACCGAGTTCCTGCTGACGGCGGGATCGGAGGCGCAGAAGCAGGCCTGGCTGCCGAAGCTGGCGTCGGGCGAGGCGATCGGCACGTTCGCCTTCGCCGAGGCGACCGGCGCGGTCAGCCCCAAGACCCTGCAGCTCTCGGCCTCCGGCGGCAAGCTGACCGGGACCAAGCTGGTGGTGGCCGATGGCGACATCGCCGACGTCGCCATCGTCGCCGCCCGCACCGCGCCTGGCTCGGATGCGCGGGGCGTCTCGCTGTTCCTGGTCGACCTGAACGGGCCGGGCGTCACCAAGACACCGGTCGACACCATCGACCCCACCCGCAGCCACGCGACGCTGACGTTCAAGGACGCGCCGGCCGAGCCGCTCGGCGAGGCGGGCGACGGCTGGCGGCTGATCGGCGAGGTGTTCGACCGCGCCGCGGTGCTGACCGCGTTCGAGCAGATCGGCGGCGCCGACCGCGCGCTGGAGATGGCGCGCGACTATGCGCTGGAGCGGATGGCGTTCGGGCGGCAGATCGGCTCGTTCCAGGCGATCAAGCACATGCTGGCGGACATGTACGTCAGCGCCGCGCTGGCCAGGTCCAACGGCTACTACGGCGCCTGGGCGCTCTCCACCGGCGCGGCGGAGCTGCCGGAGGCGGCGGCCTCGGCGCGGGTCGCGGCGACGCAGGCGTTCCAGCACTGCGCCAAGAACAACATCCAGGTCCACGGCGGCATGGGCTTCACCTGGGCCTTCGACTGCCACCTGTTCTACCGCCGCTCCAACCTGCTGGCGCTGAACCTGGGCAGCCTGTCGCAATGGCAGGACGCCCTGATCCAGCGCATGCGCGACCGCAACTCGGCCGCGGCTTAAGAATTGGCCGCTTGAGGACATCGCCATGAACTTCGACGACACCCCCGAAGAAGCCGCCTTCCGCGCCGAAGTGCGCGCCTGGATCGACGCCAACGCGCCGAAGGAACTGCGCGCCGAGCTGGAGACCGCCGGGTTCGCCGGCGTCAGCCTCAGCGACGTCGATCCGATGGCCGTCGCCAAGGCCTGGCAGAAGAAGAAGTTCGACGCCGGCTGGGCCTGCCTGCACTGGCCGAAGGAATACGGCGGCCGCGGCGCCACGCCGATCGAGCGGGTGATCTGGGGCCAGGAGGAAGGCCCCTACGGCGCGCTCGCCGGCACCTTCATCATCGGCCACGGCATGTGCGGGCCGACCATGATGGCCTTCGCCTCCGAGGAGCAGAAGCGCAAATACCTGCCGCCGCTGGCCGCGGGCGAGGAGATCTGGTGCCAGCTGTTCTCCGAACCGGCCGGCGGCTCCGACCTGGCGGGTCTGCGCACCCGCGCCGAGCGCGCCCCGGACGGCTCCGGCGACTGGATCATCAACGGGCAGAAGATCTGGACCAGCGGCGCGCACTATTCCGACTACGGCATCCTGATCACCCGCACCGACCCGACCGTGCCCAAGCACAAGGGCCTGACCATGTTCTTCCTGAGCATGAAGACGCCGGGGGTCGAGATCCGGCCGATCAAGCAGGCCAACGGCGATAGCGGCTTCAACGAGGTCTACTTCACCGACGTGCGCCTGCCCGACGCCCAGCGGCTGGGGGCGGTGAACGACGGCTGGAAGGTCTCGCTGACCACGCTGATGAACGAGCGGCTGTCGATCGGCTCGGGCATGTCGACCGGCTTCCCGGAGCTGTTCGACCTGTGCTGCCGCATCGAGACGGCCAACGGCCTGGCGGTCGACGATCCGGCGGTGCGCCAGAAGCTGGCCACCTGGGCGGTGCGCCAGACGGGGCTGAAGTACAACGGCTTTCGCGCCATCTCGGCCATCTCGCGCGGTGCGACGCCGGGGCCGGAGAACTCGATCGGCAAGCTGGTCGCCGGCTCCAGCATGCAGGAGATCGCCGCGTTCGCCGAGGAGCTGATGGCCCAGGCCGGGATCATGACCGATCCGGAGCTGACCGCCGCGTCAGGGCGCTTCCAGCGCATGCTGCTGCGCTCGCCGGCGACCAGGGTCGAGGGCGGCACCGACGAGATCCTGCGCAACATCATCGCCGAGCGCGTGCTGGGTCTGCCCGGCGACATCCGCGTCGACAAGGACGTCCCGTTCAACCAGATCCCGACCAGCGCGCGGTGAGGCGCCGGCGCCGCGTCCGATGAGCTACCCGTTCTCCGCCGCCTTTCGCGAGACGATGGCCGAGCGATGCCGGGACTTTCCCCGCATCGCCCATGACGGCGAGGGGCTGAAGCGCGCGGCGGTGGCGCTGACGCTGGTCGCGGCGGACGACGGCTCGGGCGAGAGCGGCCTTCCTGCTGACCCGGCGGGCCGCCGAGCTGCGCGCGCACGGCGGCCAGTGGGCGCTGCCCGGCGGGCGCTGCGATCCGGGCGAAAGCTTCGAGCAGACCGCGCTGCGCGAGCTGGAGGAGGAGCTCGGCCTGCGGCTGCCGCCGGCGAACATTCTCGGCCTGCTCGACGACTATCCGACCCGCTCGGGCTACGCGATCACGCCGGTGGTCGCCTGGCTGGACGACGCCGGCGCGCTGCGGCCTAACCCGCACGAGGTGGCCTCGGTCCACTACATCCGGCTCGACCACATCCACGGCGACGAAGCCGTCGAGTTCGAGACCATCCCCGAAAGCCCGCGCCCGGTGATCCGCCTCAAGGTGATCGACGGCCACAACATCCACGCGCCCACGGCGGCGCTGATCTACCAGCTGCGCGAGCTGGTCGCCGGCCGCATCACCCGGGTGGCGGAGCTGGAACAGCCGGTGTTCGCCTGGCGGTGAGGGGGGATAGGTCAGGTCGGCCCGTCGGCCCCCACCATCTCACGTCATTGCCGGCCGGAGCGCGTAGCGCGGAGTGTCGGCAATCCATGAACACCGCCGCTAGCCGCGTCCATGGATGGCCGAGACAAGCTCGGCCATGACGTGTCGGTTGGTGGCTCTATCCGATAACGGGCTCAGGCCCCGGCCGCCTTCTGGATCAGGCTGGCGATCTCGCCAGCGTGGCTGATGATGCCGAGGTGACTGGACGGCAGCTCGATCGTGGTGGCGTTCATGCGCTTGGCCATGAACCGCTCCAGGTCGGGGTTGATGGTCCGATCGTTGGCGGAGACCTGGTAGAAGCAGGGCTTCGAGCGCCAGGCCGCCTGCGTCACCCGCGCGTCGAACAGGGTGTCCGCGACGCGGCCCTGGACGGCGTACAGCACCCGCGCCTTGGCGGGATCGATGTCGCCGGCGAAGTCGCGCAGGAAGGCCGCCTCGCTCAGTTGCGCGTAGCCGCCGCTGTGGACCAGCCCCGCGCTCGCCGGCGGCGTCGGATAGGTCTTCGCCAGCGCGGTGTAGTCCTCGTTCGCGTCGGGGGCGCGCGCCGAACAGTAGACCAGCGCCGAGACCTTCGGATCGACCCCGGTCTCGGTGATCACCTCGCCGCCGTAGGAGTGCGCCACCAGCACGGTCGGGCCATCCTGCAGCGCCAGGGTCCTCCGGGTGAACTCGCAGTCCTCGGCCAGCGAGCGCAGCGGGTTCTGCACCGCCGACACGTTGAGCCCAGCCGCCTGCAGGCGCGGGATCACTTCCGACCAGCAGGAGCCGTCCGCATAGGCGCCGTGGACCAGCACCACGTTGCGGGCCGGCGGCGGACTCGCGGCCCTGGCGCCCGAGGCCGCCGCGGCGACGGCGGCGCTCGCCGCCAGGGCGGCAATCATCTCTCGACGATCGATCATGCTGCTTGCTCCATCTGCATCGCGAGGCGCTCGGGCCCGCGGGTCATCGCGTTTAGCGGCGCTGGAGGGCGCCGCAGGAGAACTGGCTAATCCCTACTGGAGTTGTCGCCTAACGTGGGGGCGACCAGACAATAGGTGTGTGCATGTCGGCCGCGAGACAACTGAAGCTGGGCGCTTTCATGCGGCCGGTCAGCATCCACACCGGCGCCTGGCGCTATCCGGGCGCGCTCCCGGACGCCAACTTCAACTTCGGCCACATGAAGCGGTTCATCCAGAAGCTGGAGGCGGGGAAGTTCGACGCCTTCTTCATGGCCGACCACCTGGCGGTGCTGAACATGCCGGTGGCGGCGCTGAAGCGCAGCCACACGGTGACCTCGTTCGAGCCGTTCACCCTGCTGTCGGCGCTGGCGGCGGTGACCGAGCACATCGGCCTGATGGCGACAGCCTCGACCACCTACGACGAGCCCTACCACATCGCCCGCCGCTTCGCCTCGCTGGACCACATCAGCGGCGGCCGCGCAGGCTGGAACATCGTCACCACCGCCAACCCCGACGCGGCGCTGAACTTCGGCCTCGACGAGGATGTCGACCACGACGAGCGCTACGCACGGGCGAGGGAGTTCTACGACGTGGTCACCGGGCTATGGGACAGCTTCGCCGACGACGCCTTCGTCCGCGACGTCGAGAGCGGCGTCTACTTCGATCCCGAGCGGATGCACGTGCTGGGGCACAAGGGCAAATACCTGTCGGTGCGCGGGCCGTTGAACATCGCCCGGCCGGTGCAGGGCTGGCCGGTGATCGTGCAGGCCGGCGCCTCGGAGGCCGGCCGGCAGCTCGCCGCCGAGACCGCGGAGCTGGTGTTCGCCGCCGGCGGCAATCTCGAGGCCTCGCAGGCGTTCTACGCCGACGTCAAAGGCCGGATGGCGAAGATCGGCCGCGATCCCGATGGCATGAAGATCCTGCCGGGCGCCCTGGTGGTGGTCGGCGACACGGTCGAGGAAGCGAAGGCCAAGCGCGCCAAGCTCGACAGTCTGGTCCACTACGACAGCGGCATCGCCAGCCTGAACGGCATGCTGGGCTACGATGTCTCCGGCTTCGACCCCGACGGGCCGCTGCCGGAAATCCCGCCGACCAACGCCAGCCAGAGCGCCCGCGAGCGGATCGTCTCGGCGGCGCGGCGCGAGAACCTGACAATCCGCCAACTCGCGGCCCGCGCCGGCAGCTACGGCGGCACGGCGTTCGTCGGCACACCGGCCACCATCGCCGACGAGATGCAGCGCTGGCTGGAGACGAACGCCTGCGACGGCTTCAACGTCATGTTCCCGTTCCTGCCCGAGGGGCTGGACGACTTCGTCGACCAGGTGATCCCCGAGCTGCAGGCCCGCGGCCTGTTCCGGCGCGAATACGAGGGCGCGACGCTGCGCGAAAACCTGGGCCTCGCCCGGCCCGCCAACCGGTTCTTCGACGCGGCGACCCGGGTCGCGGCCGAATAGGCCCTTTCAGAGCTGCGCGATCAGCACCAGCTGGCCTGGTCCGCGGCCGGCGCGCGCAGAAGCTCGTTGATGTTCGCCTCGATGATCCGGAACCCGACGTTGCCGTAGAGCTTCTGACGGCCCTGGTTGAGCACGAAGCTGGGGCTGCCCTGGATGCCCATTTCGCTGGCCTGCTTGTAGTCGGCCGAGAGAGCCGCGAAGGCCCGGCCGTCCCGGATCAGCGCGTCGGCGCGGGCGCAATCGATCCCGGCTTTCTCGGCCACCTCGCGCTGGACCGCCCAGTCGGCGATATCGCGGCCGTCTTCGAAGAACGCGCACCGCAGCGCCCAGGTCGCCGTCGCCGCCGCCTCGGGTGCGGCCTTGCCATCGGTTTCGGCCAGCTGGATCGCCTTCAGGAACAGGTGGGCGCCGTCGGACGACGCGGGCCGGACCTTCAGCCAGATGTCGGGATTGAGCCGAACCTCGGGGAACTGCTCCGCGGCGTGGCGCAGGTGCTCGTTGAAGCCGGCGTAACTTCCTTTGTCACCCCAGCTCGCGGCGATCTTGCGGCGCGTGTCGCCGAAGACCGAACAGAACTTCTTCTCGAAGCGGACCTGATCGCCGAACCGCGCCTTGATCGCGTCGACGCGCAGCTGGGCGATGTACGCCCAGACGCACAGCACGTCGGAGAAGTAGGTGATGGGGACGGCGCTCACCGCTGTCCTCGGGGCAGGCCAGGACGCATCTTGGTTCTCCTCGTTCAGCGCCGATCCTTGTCGGGCCAACGGGGATGGAGCGCCTTGACCCAGCTCAACGATCTTCGATCGTGAACGAGAAGCCTGGGCAGAGCGAAGGCGCCGGGGCAGGCCGGCTCGCCTCGAACGCTTGTTTGATTGACGCGCTGCCGCACGGCTGATACCGCAGTGCGAATTGCTTGACCTTTGTTTGTGATTTGAGCGGGATAGATGGAATTACTTTATAGTTCTGAGGTTAAATCGAGCGAAATCGATCATCTGGGGCATATGAACGTCCGCTACTACATGGAGCGGGCCCAACAGGCGAACAACGTGCTCACCGAGTCCCTCGGACTCACCCCCGCGGCGTGCAAGGCGCTGGGCGCGCGGCTGGTGCAGCACGACACCTACACCCGATATCACCGCGAGCAGTTCAAGGGCTCGCAGCTGGTCGTGCGCGGCGGCGTGCTGAGCGCCGAGCGCGATGGCCTGTCGCTCTATTTCGAGGTCGCCAACGACGAGAAGCAGCAGATCGCCGCGACCTTCATCCTCAACGTCTCGCTGGTCGAGCGGACGACGCGCCGGCGGCTGCCGCTGCCGGAGGCGGCAGTGGCGAGCGCCGCGGCCAGGCTGGTCGAGGCGCCGGAACACGGCCGCCCACGCTCGGTCGACCTTGGCGCGCCGCGGCTGGATGTCCGCTTCGAGGATCTGGCCGAGCGGCTCGCGGAGGACCACGGCGATCCGATGTCGCGCCGCATGGAGCGGACGATCGAGGCGGCCGACTGCGATGGGTTCGGCTTCCTGCGCGACAGCCAGGACATGATGTTCGGCACGCTGCGGATGCCGCGCCCGCCGCAGGAAAGCGAAGGCGAGCCGACCTGGGGGCCGATGACCTTCACCAGCGACGAGGGCCACCGCTTCGGCTGGGCCTCGATGGAGACCCGCACGGTGCGCGTCTCGCAGCCGCGCGCCGGCGACCAACTCTGCTCGATCGGCGCCGAGATCGCGCTGCACGGCAAGGCGCGCCACTCGCGCCGCTGGATCTTCAACACCACGACCGGCGCGCTGGTGTCGCTGAACGACAACGTCAGCGTCGCGCTCGACCTGGACGCCCGCCGCTCGATCGAGATCCCATCCAAGGTGCGCAGCCAGCTGGAGCGTCGGCACTTCCCGGAATTCGCCTAACTCGTCACCCCGGGCGTAGCGCGGAGACCCGGGGCCGGACGCGTCGCCGCCTAGCTGGATATCGTCTTGGAAGCGGCCCCTCCGGCCCCGGCTCGGCGCAGCGGGCGCCGCTTGGCCGGGGTGACGGATATTGGCGTTGTGAATCTCCGAAGGGCGTTGCGTAAAGCTACCCGTGACCTCGCGGCGCCCTTGTCGCCTCCACAAACTTGCTGACAAAGTGGTTTTCGAGTGAAGGCGGCGCCCCGCTGCGCCCCGTGAAAAACGCAGTCCGAGGGAAGGAAGCAGTATGATCAAGACACGCATCACCGAGATGTTCGGGGTCGAAACCCCGCTCGTCATGGGCGGCATGACCGGCGTCGGCTACGGCGAACTGGTGGCGGCGGTGGCGAACGCCGGCGCGCTGGGCTTCATCGTCGCCCACCTGTTCCCGACCGCCGAGGCGCTGCACGCCGAGATCGAGAAGACCCGCAAGCTGACCAAGAAGCCGTTCGGGGTGAACCTGACGCTGCTGCCGTCGCTGAACCCGATCCCCTATGACGACTACCGCAAGGCGATCATCGAAAGCGGCATCAAGATCGTCGAGACCGCAGGGCGCAGCCCGATCGAGCACCTGCCGGACTTCAAGAACGCCGGCGTGAAGGTAATCCACAAGTGCACCTCGGTGCGCCACAGCGTCACCGCCGCCCGGCTCGGCGTCGACGTGATCAGCATCGACGGCTTCGAGTGCGCCGGCCACCCCGGCGAGGATGATGTGACGCTGATCGTGCTGCTGCCGGCGACGGTGGACGCGGTCGACATCCCGGTGATCGCCTCGGGCGGCATGGCCGACGGCCGCTCGCTGGTCGCGGCGCTGTCGCTCGGCGCCGAGGGCGTCAACATGGGCACCCGCTTCATGGCCACCAAGGAAGCCGGAATCCACCAGAACGTGAAGGAAGCGATCGTCAAGAATACCGAGCGCGACACGATCCTGATGAACCGTACGCTGCGCAACACCTCGCGGGTGGCGCGCAACGTGGTCTCCGAGAAGGTGGTGGAGATCCAGCAGGATGCGACCAAGACCATCGACGACGTGCGCGAGCTGGTGTCGGGCGCCCGCGGCCGGGCCAACGTAATGGTCGGCGGCGACATCGATGGCGGCATCTGGTCGGCCGGCCAGAGCCAGGGCCTGATCCACGACATCCCCAGCTGCGACGAGCTGGTGAAGCGGATCATGAACCAGGCCGAGGAGATCATCCACGCCCGGCTGGACCGCATGGCGGCGGTGGCCGTGGCGGCCTGACGGCGGCTCCTTGGCGCCTCCCCTCGCCTTGGCGGGGGGAGGCTCGCCAGGCGAGCGTTCCTGCGGCGTCGCCTCGACCTGAGAGGACCCTGCGATGATCGACCTGGACCTCTCGAGAAAGCGGGCCGTGCTCACCGGCGCGAAGTCTGGGCATCGGGGCGGCCGCCGTTCGCGCCCTCGCGGACCAGGGCGCGCACGTCAGCTTCTGTTCCCGCAGCGCCGACAACGTCGCGGCGCTGTCCGAGTACCGCCCGCCGAGCGGCGGCGGGTCGGTCCGCGGGTTCACGGCCGACATGGCGGACCGGCGGTCAGTGGATGAGTTCCTGGACGGCGTCCAGGCGGACGGCCCGGTCGACATCCTCGTGAACAATGTCGGCGCTTCGCCATCGCGCAACTTCCTCTACGTGAGCGACGAAGACTGGTTCTCGCTGTTCGAGCTGAACCTGATGTCGGCGGTGCGCTGCACGCGGCGGCTGCTGCCGGCGATGCGGGAGCGCAAGTGGGGCCGCGTCGTGATGGTCTCGAGCGGGGCGGCCTTCTATCCCAACGCGGCGCTGATCGACTACGGCGCGTCGAAGGCGGCGATGGTCGCGATGGGCAAGGCGTTGGCGCGGAAATACGGCGCCGACAATATCTTGGTGAACTCGGTGCTGCCGGGCCTCATCCACACGCCGATGTGGGAGCGGGCGGCGGGCGAAGTGGCCGCGGCGAACAAGACGACCACCGAGGCCGTGCTGGCGGCCAACGCCCGGTCCGTGCCGCTGGGGCGTTACGGGACCGCCGAGGAAATCGCCGCCGTCATCGTCTTTCTCTGCACCAGCGCCGCCTCCTACATCAACGGCGCGGCGATAACCGTGGATGGCGGCCAAGGCGGCCACGTCTAGACCGCGCCTTCGACCAGAACCGGAAGGTGGATCGCATGAAAAGCTTCGCGGGCAAGATCGCCGTCGTGACCGGCGGCGGATCGGGGATGGGGCGCGAGCTGGTGCGCCAGCTGGCGGCCGAGGGGGCGAGCGTGGCGATGTGCGACGTCTCGCGCCAGAGCATGGACGAGACCAAGACGCTTTGCGACGAGGATGGCCTCAAGCCCGGTGTCAGGATCACCTGTCACGTGGTCGACGTCTCGGACGAGGACCAGGTGGCGCGCTTCCGCGACGAGGTCGCGGCCGAGCATGCGACCGACAGGATCCATCTGCTGTTCAACAACGCCGGCATCGGCGCGGGCGGCTCGCTGTTCACCGACAGCCGCGCCAACTGGGAGAAGACCTTCAACGTCTGCTGGTTCGGGGTCTACTACATGACCCGCGCCTTCCTGCCGATGCTGGTCAAGGCCGAGGAGGGGCATATCACCAACACCTCCTCGGTGAACGGCTTCTGGGCCTCGCTCGGCCCGGACGCCCCGCACACCGCCTACAGCGCCGCCAAGTTCGCGGTGAAGGGCTTCACCGAAGCGCTGATCACCGACCTTCGGGTCAACGCGCCGCACATCAAGTGCTCCGTGGTGATGCCCGGCTACATCGGCACCAACATCGTCGCCAATTCGCGCATGGTGCTGGCCGGCCGCGACACGCCGCGCCTGAGCGACCTCGAGGTCGGCCGCGCCCGCTCGCGGATGCGCCAGCAGGGCGTCGACGACGCTGCTATCAGCGACGACGACATCCGCGCCCGGATCCAGCGGCAGGCGCAGAACTTCCACGACCGCGCGCCGACGACAGCGGCCGAGGCGGCGAAGATCATCCTGGACGCGGTCAAGGCCGGGCGCTGGCGGGTGCTGGTGGGCGAGGACGCGCACGGCTTGGATGAAAGGGTCCGCGCCGACCCCGAGCGCGCCTACGACCCCGACTTCGGCGGCCTGGACACCGCCGGCGGCGTCTCGGCCAGCGCGCCGCGATTCAGTTGAGCGACGGCCGGGCGCGCATGTTCGGCGCGCCAGACGGTCAGCCCTCGCGCGCCGGGCTGAGCGAGATGTCGACGAGGATCTCGCCCGACATTTCCTCCAGCGCCGCCTGAACCGTTCCCGCCAGCATTCCATGCGGGGGCCTCAGACGCGCCTCCATGTGGAACAGCGGGACGCCGGAGTGAGCTTCGGCGCTGAGCCAGGATTCGAAAGTCTCGATATTCACGCCGAGCCGGCTCAGGATCGCGGTCACCTGTCGCACGATCCCCGGCCGGTCCTGGCCGACCAGGCTGAATTCGAAGGCGTCGCCCGCGGCGCCCGATCCTTCGACAGCCGGGGCGATACGCACCTCGAGCCCCTGCGCGTCCACGGCGCGCACGGCTGAACGCAACCCTTCGACGCTGTCCAATTCAAGTTCGACCAGCACCGATCCGACGTAGAGGCCGCCGAGCCGGCTGAGGTGGCTCTCCAGCCAGTTCCCGCCGGCAGAGAGCACCGCGCCCGCCAGCGCTTCCGTGAGACCGGGCCGGTCACTGCCGATCACGCTCAATATCAACGACGCCATGACCGACCCTCGGATGGGGATAAGGACAGGCGCAGGACGTACCAACCAGCCGCCGCAGCCCCAAGGGGCGGGGGTAGTTGCTTGGAGCTGGCGGCGAAATCCCGCGTCCGCAGGTGCGAGGAAACGAGCCACGCGCGCCGACGGCAGTCAATCCCGGCTCGGACGGCAGGGCCAGCCGTAGACGCCAACCGCCGCCGTCGACCCAATGTAGACCTGCGCTCAGCGCTCGTGCATCTGCGCCAACGGCAGGACGTCACCAGCGCCGCGGTTGTCGCCTTCACACCTGGCCGATAGCTTGAGACTTCGCACCAGGACGATCGATCGCGGGACTAGTCGAATGCCCATCCCCCACAGCGTCGGCGCCTTCGCCATCGTTCCCAGCAACGATCTCGCCGCGGCCGTACCCTTCTGGGAGCGCCTCGGGCTCGAGCGCACCGGAGGGGACGCCAACTACATCATCATGACCGGCTGGGGCTGTGAGGTGCACCTGACCCAGGCGGGCGACGGTCCCTGGCGCGTGCCAGAGGCCAGCAACCCCTTCGGCGTCTTCCTTCGCACGCCGTCGGTGGACGTCATCGCCGCTCGGGTGGACGACTTGATCATCCGCCCGGGGGGCGTCCTGCGACATCGCGAGTGGGGCTTGTACGAGGTGGGGATCTGCGGCCCCGACGGCCTGCTTGTTCGGATCGGCTGGCCCTCGCGACTGATGGAAGACGCCCCCGCCAACCCATCGTCCTGAAGCCCCGACTGGCGAAAAGATTCAATGTCTGCAAGCTGAGACGCGCGGATGGGCGGGGGTCTCGTGGACAAGTCGGCTGGGCCTGCGAGGCAATGGCTGGTCCTGCTCCTTGGCGGACCGTCCGGAGTTCGGCAAGACATCGGTCAGCTACCGGCTGGCCCGCCATTTCGGCGCCGGCATTACAGAAGTGGACGACTTCCAGGCCCTGCTTGAACGGATGACCACCCGCGAACAACAGCCGGCGATCCACTTCTGGCGAACGCATCCGGCGCCGGAGCAGCTCTCCGTGGCCGAGACCGTTCGACACTTGCTCGAGCAGGGCGAGGCCATGATGCCTGGGCTTGAGGGGGTCATCGCCAATCACCTCGAGACTTCAACGCCTCTGGTGCTGGAAGGGGACTTCCTCCTTCCCAGACTGGCGGCGCAGGCGAGCTTTTCAGGCCTGGCAAGCGGCGGACGGGTTCGTGGGGTCGTCTTGCACGAACCGGACGAACAGCAGTTCGTCGCGAACTACCTATCGCGCGAACCGGAGAGCGGTCCGCAAGTCAGGCGCGCTCACGTCAGCTGGCTACACGGCCTTCGGCTCAGGGAAGAAGCGGAAAAGCATGGATTGCCCGTGGTCCTGGCGCGGCCGTGGGACACCGTCCTTGAGCGCCTAATAGCCGCGGTGTCTTGAGGCGCGCGGTTGAATGCAGTCCCGTACGCAGCTGTCCACCCGCGCCGCCGCCCGTCGTCACCGGGTTCGATCGGTAGCAGACGCTCGGTTAAGGGCGTAGCTTGGGTGCGTCAGACACTTGGCGGCGCATCGCGCAAGGAAAAAGCCATGCAGGTCACGTACGCGGTCGTTGCATTCGTTGCCGTCTTCAGTCTTTCCGCCTGCGGGCCCGGCTCGAAATCGTCAGAGGCAGGCAACGCAACATCGGCGGGCACGACGCCGGCCGCCTCGACCTTGGCCGCGGATACTGGGTCGGCCGCGACCGACTGCAGCTACATCACCGCGGCGCAATTGGGCGCCATTGAGGGAGCGACCTACGCCGCGCCAACTGATTTCAACCGAATGTGCACCTGGGCCGGCAGCAACGGCGACTCGGTGACCATCACTGTCACCCGCAATGCCACGGATGCTGATTGGCAGTCCGCGTTGGCGGGAATCCAGGCCGACCAGGCCTCCGGCGCTCCTACCCCGATTTCCGGACTCGGCGACAGGGCGGCCGGGGTTGGCAAAGAGATCGCCGTGATGCGCGGGAACACGGTCATCGACATTCGTGAGGCCGACTCGCCCGGCTTCGGCAAATGGCCCAAATCGACCGCCATCGCCAATATCATCATCGCCGGTCTGCACTGACCTTAGCGGACGACGCGCCGCCCGGCTGGTAGAAGCGACGCATGGCCTTGCCGACCCCCATGTTGACGACCCCGCGCCTGCGGCTGCGCCCGTTCGCGGCGACCGATACGGACGCCATCTTCGCCCTGCAGAGCAACGCGCGCGTATTGCGCTACTGGGATGCGCCGCCCTGGAAGCAGCACGCGCAAGCAGAGCGCTTCATCGCGGTCTGCGGGCAGATAGAGCAGGAGGGGACTGGAGCGCGGCTGGCCATCGAGCGAGCCGCCGACAACGCCTTCATCGGCTGGTGCAGCCTGGCCAAATGGGTTCCCGACTATCGCAGCGCGAGGATGGGCTACTGTTTTGATGACACGGCCTGGGGAAAAGGCTTCGCCACCGAAGCCGCCGGAGCAGTGCTGCAATGGGCCTTCGACACGCTGGATCTGAACCGTGTCCAAGCCGAAACCGACACGCGCAACATCGCGTCGAGCCGCGTACTCGAGAAGCTAGGGTTTGTCCGCGAAGGGACGTTGCGCGAAGACTGTATCGTCGATGGCGAGGTCTCGGACTCCTGGGTCTATGGGCTGCTGAGGCGGGACTGGAAGCACTGACCCAGCTCAATCGGTCAGTGTTTCGGCGCGAAAAATAGGGCTTGAGCCGGAACCTGGGTCCGGCCTCATAGGTGGGCGCGTCCAATGGAGACGCCGAATCGGATGAGCGAACGCTTCCTCAGTCCCAGCGAGACCGCGCGGCGCCTCGGCGTCGGTGTGCGGGCATTGCGCCTGTACGAGCGGAGAGGTCTGGTGCGCCCGGGGCGGACGCAGGCAGGTTGGCGCGTATACGGCCCAAGCGAGATAGAGCGCCTGCACCAGGTGCTGACGCTGAAGTCGCTCGGGCTGTCGCTGGCCCGCATCACCCAGCTTCTCGCCGGGCGCGTGGCGGACCTGCCAGCCCTGCTCGCCCTGCAGGAGGATGTGCTCACCGCGCGCATCAACGACCTGCAGCGCGCTCGCAAGTCGGTGCAAGCCGCCCGCACCAAGGTGTCGCGCGACAGCCGGCTCTCCCTGGACGACCTCATCGACCTAGTCAGGGAGACCACCATGTCCACGATCGACGAAACCAGGCTGGCGGCCAGCGCCCACCAGGTGCTGCGGGAGGCGATCGACCCGCGCCTGCCCGGCCTCTACCGCGGCAAGGTGCGCGACAACTACGACCTGCCGGACGGGCGGCGCATCCTGGTCACGTCCGACCGCCTGTCGGCCTTCGACCGGGTGCTGTGCTGCATCCCGTTCAAGGGCCAGGTGCTGAACGGCGTCGCCCGCTGGGCCTTCGAGCAGACCGCCGACCTCTGCCCCAACCACGTGCTGGACTACCCCGACCCGAACATCGTCGTCGGCCGGCGCCTCGAGATCCTGCCGGTGGAGATCGTCGTGCGCGGCTACCTGGCGGGCGCGACCAGCACCTCGATCCTGACCATGTACCGGGCCGGTCGGCGGGAGATGTACGGCCAGCGGCTGCCCGACGGCCTCGCCGACTACCAGGCGCTCGAGACGCCGATCATCACCCCCACCAGCAAGGCCGCCGACGGCGCGCATGACCAGCCGCTGACCGAGGTCGAGATCCTGGAGCGCGGTCTGCTCAGCGAAGCCCAATGGCGGCAGGTGAGCGAGACCGCCCTCGCCCTGTTCGCCCGCGGCCAGGCGCTGGCCGCCGAGCGCGGTCTGATCCTCGCCGACACCAAGTATGAGTTCGGCGTCGACGCCGCCGGAACCATCCGCCTCGCCGACGAAATCCACACCCCCGACTCCAGCCGCTACTGGCGGGCGGACACATATGCGCAGCGCCTCGCCGCCGGTGAGCCCCCGGAGAGCTTCGACAAGGACGTGATCCGCGCCTGGGTCGCCGCACGATGCGATCCGTACAAGGACGACGTCCCGGAAATCCCCCCGGAGCTGATCTGGAAGACCGCGCTGACCTACGTCGAGGCCCACGAGCGGATCACCGGGCGCGCGTTCGAGCCGCCTGGGCCCGCGCCGCCAGTGCGCGAGCGGGTGCTGGCGGCTTTGGGGGATTTCCACGGGCGTTGACGCAAGCCGGTCACCGAGCGAGGGTACTATGTGACCGTTTATCGCCGTCAGGCGGATGGGTCCCTAAAGGTGATTGAGGACATCGGTACGCCGTCGCCAGGCGCGTGAGGCGTGGTGGGCCTGCGTGGGCCTAACGTCTGGTTTCGAGCGCCACCCTGGCGGCAGGTCCCGACCCATGGTTGCCACCTCAACCCCCCGTCAGGTGGTTGACTTCCCCTGCGGGCGGCGACGCGTTGACGGCCAGGCCGCAATAACGATCCTGGTGAACATTCATGCAGTACGACGACGTCATCCTCGGCCGCCGGAGCATCCGCGGCTACAAGCCCGACCCGGTGCCGAGGGCTCTGATCGAGGAGATCATCGGCCTGGCGATGCGGGCGCCGTCGTCGATGAACACCCAGCCGTGGAATTTCTACATCATCACGGGCGAACCGCTCGATCGCATCCGCAAAGGCAATACCGAGCGAAATCTATCCGGCGTTCCGCAATCGCGTGAGTTCCGCATCGGCGACGCGCCCTTCGCCGGGCAGCACCGCGAGCGGCAGATCGGCGTCGCGAAGCAGTTGTTCGCCGCGATGGGGATCGCCCGCGATGACAAGGAAGGCCGCCAGGACTGGGTGTTGCGCGGCTTCCGCCAGTTCGACGCGCCGGTGTGCGTGATCGTGACCTACGATCGTGCGCTCCACGGTATGGATGATGCGCCTTTCGACTGCGGCGCCGTGGCGACCGCCCTGGTCAACGCCGCCTGGTCTCGCGGGCTGGGCGCCGTGATCAACAGCCAGGGCATCATGCAGTCACCCGTCGTTCGGGAGCACGCTGGGGTGGCCGACGATCAAGTGATCATGAAGAGCATCGCGCTGGGCTGGCCCGATGAGACCTTCCCGGCGAACGCGGTCGTGTCGGAACGCAAGACAGTGGCGGAGGCGACTGTGTTCGTCGGCTTTGATGACTAGGGTTCCCCTCCGGGTCGCCTGCACGGCGACCGCCCGGGCGTGACGCCCGCGGGAAATCGATCCCAACCGGAATGCGCCCGTCGCCGCCGTGGCGTCGGTCAAGCCGGCTCCCTTGCAGCTGTAGTAGGCTTCGTCAAACCCACTGGAGGCCATGTCGAAGGCGGTCCACAGGACTTGGCCCTGCTTGATGGCGACGAAGAACCAGTAATAGCCGCTTTCGCCGACCGTCCGGTCTTGCATTTTGTACTGACCACAAACGACTGAGACCGGGCCGTCGATGGGTTGCGCGAAGTCGCCGTGCCTGACCGACTCCGCTTCCATGGCGCGGACGGCGCGAAACGTGGTGCTGTCCGGGTCGCCGAGGTAACGCTTGATCACGGCCTCTGCTTGCTGGGGCACGCCGTCGGGCACCTTGAATGTAGGGGCTGCCACAGGGACGTTCTCCCCCTGCCCATCGACCAACGGTGCGGCCGCGCTGGCCGCCCCCGCCGCGCCTGCCAGCGCCAGCGCCAAAATCAGAGCCCGCATTCGCCCACCTCACGTTGCGTGCGGATCAACTGCCAATCCCGTGGCTATGTCAACGAAGCCGCGGCCGGTTCCGACCCAAAGCCGCCGTCGAACTCGTCGGTCGCGCCAAATCGGCTATCGTGACCGTCGGACTCATTTGAGCGGGGCGGGGCGTGTCACTTTCTGACTTAGCATCGATCGGCACGCTAATAAGCGGCGTGGCGGTGTTGGTGTCGCTGATCTATCTCACGATGCAAATCCGGCAGAACACCAGGCATTCTCAGGCTTTGATCCAGCAGGGTCGCGCCGCGCGCATCGCCGATACAGCCCTTCGCATCGCCGAGTTGCGCGCCGATGGAGGCCTGAACGATTGCTTCGAGGGAGCGCCTGGCGCCAGCGCGAAAGACGTCTCCCGCTTCCTCAACGTTGCGCGCGCTGTGTTCATCAGTGCGGAGGAACTCGTTCCTGCAGGGCGAAGAGGGACTGCTCAGCCGCAGCGCCTTCGAGAGCTACGCGGCCAGCCTTAGAGCCGGCATGGGTTCGCCCGGATTAGCCGCGGCGTGGCTGATGACACGCGAGGGGTACGAACCCAGGTTTCGCCTATTCATCGACGCGATGGGCGGTGGTTTCGGCGCATCGGCGGATCGGCGCTCGACGGATGCTTGGCAGGCGTCCTTGTCGTCGCTCGCGCAGGTGCGAGAGGTCTAGCAGCCGGACCGGCTGTCTTCGCACCCCCCTGAACGGCTCCGCATCGTCCGCTTTCGGGCGTGACGCCAACGGCGAGTTTCGATGACAATCTCAGTGCGTACGTCAACCGCCATGCATGCTGCGTCCGATGGTGACCCCCAGCAAGCTAGGGCACTTTAACCCCGGTGGCGAATTTCGGGACCGATGGGTCGCGACCGGCGCGTGTCATCGAAGCCTCAGGCCCCTAGCCATCTGAACGACTTCGCTAGAAAGGCTTGGTTGATGGAGCTTGGGAGCTCGCCATGGGCGACGACCAGATGCTCACACCCCCAGCCCAGCACCTTGTCGCGCGCCCGGCGCGCGGGTGCACGGTCGATAAACGACAATCGCCATTCGCGGGGGGCGCTCGCCTGATTCTCAGTGAGGCCATCGAATCTCGCCAAGAAGCTGAACCAGCCCCAATGGTCTCGCAGAAAAGTGTCGCTGAACGTCTGGATCAGGTCGGCGACGATGGCCGTGGCCGAGGGGCGATGCAGAAACACGATCTCGTCCATCGCGAAAGAGCCCCGGAACCAAGCTTGATCGATGTCGGGCCGCCACTCGGGCGGCGGATCGTCCTGCAGCGCTCCATGAAACTCGAGCTCGGGGCGCTTCTTGATGGTCGATCGTGGTCCCCACAGTCGCGCCTCTGGAAAGGCTGCCTTCCATTCCGCCAGATAGAGGTGGTGGAGCTTGTTCGGACTGACGAGGTGACGAACCGGGCCGAGCCGGTCCACTGCGGCCCGCAACTCGGCCGTCAGCTTGACCGGCGACCAAACCCACAGGTCGCCGTTCTGAAATCGGACGATCACCGAGCGTGTCGGATAGGGCGCCCCGAAAAAGCTGACGATGTCTCCCTCCGCGATCCATAGCGCGTCGTGTGTCTGCTCAAGCATCTCCCTCCCTAAATACCACGAATTTCCGCTCCTGGTCGGGGTGCCAACGGCAGCTGATGGCGCGAAGCAGTCATCTAGCCGACGCCTTCCCAACGGCAGCTAACCAACCCTTGCCGCCGTTCGGAACGTCCGCTTTCGGGCAGGGCTGCACCACTCGGTGCGCCGGGTCTTGACGGGGAATTGCCTGCATGGGTGTTGAGGAGGGCGGCGCTGCTCGGGCGCCGGGTCTTTGACATCGTCAAGCTGCAGAAAAACTGGGGGGCGTTCGTCGCGCCGCCACAGTTTGGGCGCCGTAGTTTAGCGCCGTTTACGGTTTCACGTGAAACAACCACGGCGGCGCAGCCGCGCCGCGCGGTCAGGAAAACTCACAGGATCAAGCTTGTCGTCAAGGCGGAAAGCTCGTCCCGGACAAGCCGTTTGGCGGCTGTCCGGGATGAAATTGCGTTTGGCCGCTAGGCGTTCTGCTGCTCCCGCACCTGCATCGTGCCGAGCAGCGGGGTGAACTTCGGGGCCATCTTCGGCAGCGCCTCGGAGAGGATCGAGGATACGGTCCAGGTGTCGGCGGCGGTGACGGTCTCGACCGGGCGCGGCTGGCTGTAGAGCTCCAGCATTTCCGAGCGGGCGCCGAAGATCTGGCCGCTGACGTCCTTGGCCGCGGGCGAGGCGAGGGCGACGGCGAGCTTGGCCGGCTGGTCGGGCCGCAGCGCCTGCTGCATCGCCTTCATCCGCGCCGCGCCGGCCTCGTCCTTGACCGGGATGGTGGCGATCAGCCGGGTCCAGGCGGTGGGGGCGATGATGTTGGAGCGGACGTTCTTGGTCGCGCCCTCCATCGCCAGCACCCGCGACAGGCCCATGATGCCGAGCTTGGCGGCGGCGTAGTTGGTCTGGCCGATGTTGCCGATCAGGCCGGAGGTGGAGGTGAAGAGCACGTAGGAGCCCTCGTTCTGGTTCCTGAAGTGCTCGATCGAGGCGCGGCAGACGTTGTAGGAGCCGCGCAGGTGGACGGCGATGACCACGTCCCAGTCCTCGTCCGGCATCTTGTGGAACATGCCGTCGCGCAGGATGCCGGCCGGGTTGATCACCGAATGCAGGCCGCCAAGTTCGTCGATCGCCTGCTGCACCATGTCGCGCACCGCGCCCATGTCGGTGACGCTCTTGGAGTTGGAGACGGCCACGCCGCCGGCGGCGCGGATCTCCGCCGCCACCGCCTCGGCGGGACCCGCCGAGCCCTCGTCGCCGCCGCGCTCGCCGCCGCCGAGGTCGTTGACCAGCACCTTGGCGCCTTCGCGCGCCGCGATCAGCGCGCACTCGCGGCCGATGCCGTTGCCGCCGCCGGTGACCAGCACCACCTTGCCATCCAATGCGCCCATGACGTCCTCCGCTCTCTGACGGGATCGCGCGTTCGATCGGCGCCCGTTCCGCAGGCGGTCTAGGAGCTTTCGCGACGTCAGATGCAAGTGCGAAGGCGCGGTGATCTTGACGCCGCCGCCTCGCTCTCGCACTGACGATGGCGCATAACAGAAAAAAGGCTGCGGCCGCCTGGCCGCCGTAGGGAGTTGCTTGATGGAATTGAAACCCGGATCGCGCTGGAAGAGCGCCGTTTGCGACACCGAGGTGGTGGTGGTGCGGGCGACGAAGGAGCCGGCGCAGCTGGAATGCGGCGGCCATCCGATGGTCGCCCACAACGCCGAGAAGCCCGCCGGCCTGGCGGTCGCGCCGGACTTCGCCGCCGGCACCCAGCCCGGCAAGCGTTTCGCCGACGAGGTGAGCGGCCTGGAGATCCTCTGCACCAAGGGCGGCGCCGGCTCGCTGTCGATCGACGGCCGCCCGATCGGGGCCAAGGAAGCCAAGAAGCTTCCCGCGTCGGACTAGTGTGCTGGATTTGAAGTTCGCCTGCTCTTAGGGTCGGGCGTGGAGCGACCTTCAAATCCGAGAAGCACACTAGAAACATGAACTTGCTAGTGTCCTTATCGATTCCGAAGTTCGTCGGAGCCTGCCATATGCATTTGCGAACTTCGGAACCGGGACACTAGACTCCCATGCACACGACCCTGCTGCTCGACATGGCCGCCGACGCCGCGCCGGACCGGCTGGCGCTGGGGCGGATGGACGACGGCGTCAGCTTCGACGAGGTCCGCAGCCGGGCCCGCGGCGGCGCGGCGTGGCTGCTCGATCTGGGCGGCGACACGGTCGTGTTCCTGGGGCTGAACGGGCCGCCGCTCGCCATCGCCGTGTTCGCCGGCGGGCTCATCGGCAAGCCGTTCACGCCGCTGAACTACCGCCTGCCCGACGCCGACCTGAACAAGCTGCTGGCCCGGACCGCGCCGTCGGTGGCCATCGTCGACGACGACATGATCGGCCGCCTGCAGCCCGCGCCCGGCGTCACCGTGGTGACGCGCACGGCGTTCGAGGCGGCCTGCCTCGATCCGGCCAACCGCGCGCGTGACCTGCCGGAAGTCGACCCGGACATCGGCGTGCTGCTGTTCACCAGCGGCACCACCGGCGAGCCGAAGGCCGCCGTGCTGCGCCACCGCAACCTGACCAGCTACGTGATCTCGACGGTCGAGTTCCTCGGCAGCGAAGAGCACGAGGCGGCGCTGGTCAGCGTGCCGGCCTACCACATCGCCGGCATCTCGGCGGTGCTGACCGGCGTCTACGGCGGGCGGCGCACGGTGCACCTGCCGGCCTTCACGCCGGAGATCTGGGTCGACGAGGCGGCGAAAGAGAAGGTCACCCACGCCATGGTGGTGCCGACCATGCTGGGCCGCATCCTCGACGTGCTGGAGGCGCGCGGCGAGCACCTGCCGCACCTGAAGGCGCTGTCGTACGGCGGCGGGCGGATGCCGCAGCCGGTGATCGAGCGGGCGCTGCGGATCCTGCCGCACGTCGACTTCGTCAACGCCTACGGCCTGACCGAGACCAGCTCGACCATCGCCGTGCTGGGGCCGGACGACCACCGCGAGGCGATCAGCTCGAGCGACGAACACGTCCGCCGCCGGCTGGGCTCGGTCGGCAAGCCGCTGCCGACGCTGGAGGTCGAGATCCGCGGGCCCGAGGGCGAGCTGCTGGGTCCCGGCCAGTCCGGCGAGATCTATGTCCGCGGCGAGCAGGTCAGCGGCGAATATCTGCACAAGAAGGCGGTGCAGGACGACGGCTGGTTCGCCACCAACGACGGCGGCTGGATGGACGAGGACGGCTACCTCTATCGTCGAGGGCCGGCTGGACGATGTGATCGTGCGCGGCGGCGAGAACATCTCGCCCGGCGAGATCGAGGACGTGCTGCGCGAGCACCCCCAGGTGGCCGACGTGGCCGTGCTGGGCCTGCCCGACAACGAGTGGGGCGAGCGCGTCGCCGCGGTGGTGGTGGCGAAGGATGGCCAGCCGACCGCGGACGAGCTCGGCGCCTGGGTGAAGGCGCGGCTGCGCTCGACCAAGACCCCGGAAGTCTGGGCGTTCCGCGAGGCGCTGCCCTACAACGAGACCGGCAAGCTGCTGCGCCGCCAGCTGAGGGCCGAGATGACGGCGGCCGCTCCCGCGGCGGCCTGAACACGCGGAGGCCGTCGTGGCGATCCCGGACCGGCCGAGCGAGGACAAGCCGGGCTGATCGCCGATCTGGTCGCGCTCGGCGGCGCCGGCGCGGCGGTCGTGGAGCTTCCGGGCGAGCTTGAGGCTCAGACTTCGGGCGCTGTGCGGATCGGCGTCAGCCGATCCGGCGCGCTGCCGGCCGCGGGGCTCGAGGCGTTCGACATCCTGCTCTGCGCCGATCCGACCGCGCCGCGGCCGTGGGTCGGCCTGCCGGCGGAGCGGCTCGACGACGCGCTGGGCGCGCTGCGCCGCCAGATCGAAGCCCAGCCGGTCGCGGCTGGGGTCGCCGCGCAGGTGCTGCGCGCCTCGCTCCAGCTCGCCTTCGACGACGCCCTGGCGATGGAGTCACTGTCCTATTCGATGCTGCTCGGCTCGGCCGGCTTCAGGGCTTGGCGCGAGGCGACGCCGGTGCGCCGACGGGACGAGGCGGCGGCGCCGCGGGTGCTGGCCGAAGCCGGGGAGGGCGCGATCCTGATCCGGCTCAACCGGCCAGATCGCCGCAACGCGTTCGATGCGGCAATGCGCGATGCGCTGTGCGAGGCGCTGGCGTTCGCGGCCGAGCATCCGGACCGGCCGCCGGTCGAGCTCAGCGGCCTGGGCCCCGCCTTCAGCGCCGGCGGCGACCTCGACGAGTTCGGCGCCGCCGGCGATGTCGGCCAGGCGCATCTGATCCGCACGCTGCGCTCTCCGGCGCGGCAGCTTTACGCGATCCGGGATCGCGCGACGGCGCGGCTGCACGGCGCCTGCGTCGGCGCCGGGATCGAAGTCCCGGCCGCGGCGGGGCGGGTGACGGCAAGACCCGGCGCCTTCTTCCGGCTGCCGGAGGTCTCGATGGGTCTGATCCCCGGCGCCGGCGGCACGGCGACGATCCCCCGCCGGATCGGCCGCCGGCGCGCCGCCTACATGGCCATCTCCGGCGCCGACATCGATCTCGAGACCGCGCTCGCCTGGGGCCTGATCGACGCGGCTCTGCCATGAACCCGATCGGCGTCACGCTGGCGGTGCAAGCCGCGCAGATCCGCGCGCTGACCGGCGATCTGGGAAGGCCGGTCGACGTGCGCACGCTCGGCATCCTCGACCGACGCGGGCTGCTCACCCTGCATCCGCCCGGGCTGGCGTCGCCGAACCGCGCCTGCCGCATGTTCCGCTGCGCCGACGGCTGGATGGTCCTCAACCTCGCCCGGGAAGACGACCGCGACCTCGTCGCCGCCTGGCTGCAGTGCGAGGTCGGCGACGATCCCTGGGAGACGATCCAGCGCGTCGCCAGACCACGCGCGGCGGCGCAGCTGTCGGCCGACGCGATCCTGCTCGGACTTCCGGCGGGCCGCGTCGGCGAGATCACCTCGCCGAATCCGCAAGCGCCGATCCCGATGGGCAAGCCGGCGCGGCGACCGCGCGGCGGCGCGCCGCGCGTTGTCGACTTGTCCGCGCTGTGGGCCGGGCCGATGTGCGGGGCGATCCTGGCCGAGGCCGGCTGCGAGGTCACCAAGGTAGAGAGCACGCGCCGGCCGGACCCCACTCGCACCGGCGCGCCGGTGTTCTTCCAGCGCCTGAACGGCCGCAAGCGCGACCTGCCGCTCGATCTCGGCGCGCCGGAAGGGCAGGGGCGGCTGCGCGATGAGATCCTCGCCGCCGACATCCTGATCACCAGCGCCCGGCCGCGCGCGTTCGCCTCGCTGGGGCTCTCGCCCGAGGACATCTTCCGCGCCAATCCCGCGCTCACTTGGGCGGCGATCACCGGCTACGGCTGGACCGGCGCGGCGGCCGGGCGGGTCGCGTTCGGCGACGACGCCGCGGCCGCGGGCGGACTGGTGCGCTGGACCAAGGCCGGCGCGCCGCGCTTCCTCGGCGACGCGCTGGCGGACCCCGTCACCGGCTTGGCCGCCGCGCTGGGCGCGCTGAACGGGCTGGCGTCGGGGGGCGGGGTGCTGGTCGACATCAGCCTGGCGCGCTCGGCGGCCGGGGCTGCGGCCGATCGCAAGGCGCTTGCATGACGTCGCTGGTCATCCGCGACGTCGAGGTCGAGGGCTGTGTGGGCCTCGATGTGCGGATCGAGGACGGCCGGGTCGCCGAGATCGGCGCGAGCCTAGCCCGTCGCGGCGAAGTTCTGGACGCCAGGGGCGGCGCGCTGATGCCCGGGCTGGTCGACCACCACATCCACCTGTTCGCCCTGGCCGCTCAGGCGGAGTCGCTGGTTCTGGACGGCGTCGCAAACGCATCGGCGTTCAGATCGCGCATCGAGGTCGGCGCTGATCGCGCGGCCGGCCGGCGGCTGGCTGCGGGTGACCGGCTATCACGAGGCGATGGCGGGCGAACTCAGTCGGGAGGCGCTCGACGCGATCGCCCCGCGCCATCCGATCCGGGTGCAGCACCAGACCGGCTCGCTGTGGGTGCTCAACAGCCTCGCGCTGGAGGCTGTGGGCGCGGACGCGGCGACGGCGACCAGTGTCGAGCGTGACGCGGCACGACGTCCGACCGGGCGGATCTGGCGGGGCGACGCCTGGCTGCGCGAGCGCCTGGCCGACGCGCCGCCTTCGCTGGCGGCGGTGGGCCGGCGGCTGGCGGCGTACGGCGTCACCGCGGTGACGGACGCCAGCGTCACCACCAGTGCGGACGCCGCCGCGCGCCTGGCCGAAGCCCACCGGGCCGGCGAGCTGCCGCAGCGCCTGATGCTGATGAGCGGCGGCGCCCTCGAAGCGCCGACCGATGGCGCGTTCGACGTCGGGCCGGTGAAGGTGCTGCTCGACGACCATGACCTGCCGCCGCTGGACGACTTCATCGCGCGGATCGGCCAGGCCCGCGCCTGGCGCCGCGCGGTGGCGGTGCACTGCGTCACCGCCGGCGAGCTGGCGCTCACGCTGGCCGCGTTCGGGGCGGCCGGCGCGCGCTCCGGCGACCGGATCGAGCACGGCGGCGTCATCCCGGCCGAGGCGATCGCGGCGATCCGCGAGCTGGGTCTCACCGTCGTCACCCAGCCGGCGTTCGTGCTGGAGCGCGGCGACCGCTACCTCGCCGAGGTCGACCCCGGCGAGCAGGCCGATCTCTATCGCTGCGCCAGCCTGATCGCCGCCGGGATACCGGTCGCGGCCAGTTCCGACGCGCCCTACGCCTCGCCCGATCCCTGGCGCGGCGTCGCCGCCACGATCGCTCGCAGGACCCTTGGCGGGCAGGCGTTGGGCCTGTCGGAGCGGGTGGGCGGCGCCGAAGCGCTGGCGATGTACCTCTCGGCGCCGGCCTCCCCCGGCGGTGCGCCTCGCCGCGTCGAAGCGGGCGCGGCGGCGGACCTTTGCCTGCTGAAGACATCGCTTGGCCAGGCGCTGCAGTCACCCGGCGCGGAGCTGGTCGCGGCGACTTTGATCGGCGGCAAGGTGGTCTACGCGGCGTGACGTCTTAACCTGGCGCTCGGTCCGTCCTATTTTCTGCGTCACACCTTTCCAGGCAAGGATCCAAGCACATGGCTGAAACCGAACGCGCCGTTCTCGCCGGCGGATGTTTCTGGGGCGTGCAGGACCTGATCCGCAAACGCGCCGGGGTCATCTCCACCCGGGTCGGCTACACCGGCGGCGACACGCCGAACGCCACCTACCGCAACCACGGCGACCACGCCGAGGCGATCGAGATCATCTTCGATCCGGCGCGGGTGAGCTACCGCGACCTGCTCGAGCTGTTCTTCCAGATCCACGATCCGACCACCAAGAACCGGCAGGGCAACGACCTCGGCCGCAGCTATCGCTCGGCGATCTACTACGTCAGCGAAGCGCAGAAGAAGGCCGCGCTGGACACCATCGCCGACGTCGAAGCCTCAGGCCTTTGGCCTGGCAAGGTGGTGACCGAGGTCGAGCCGGTGGGCGACTTCTGGGAAGCCGAGCCCGAGCACCAGGACTACCTGGAGCGCTATCCGAACGGCTACACCTGCCACTTCCCGCGCCCGAACTGGAAGCTGCCGCACCGCGCCGTCGCCGCGGGCGGGTGAGCCGCACCCGCCAGCAGTCCTTTACGCGCCGGTTACGGCGGGCCCCGAGAAAGCCCGTCGAGTTCTAATCGCAGGGCGCCGTAACTGGGGCGCGTGGCGACTCTCGGCGACGACCAGACTTCAAAGCTGCCCAGCGCCCTCGCGGTCTGGAAGGACGCCGCCTTCCTGCACTACCGCGCGGCGAACATTCTGCTCCAGATCGCGGTCGGGCTGTTCCGCTGCAGATTGCTGCCAAGGGCCGCATTGTCGGTGGCGCTGCGTCTCTCCAGCCGCCTGCAGGACCGCGGGGCCTATTTCCATGCCCAGGCGCGGTGGCGACACCTGCGCACCCGCCTGGGCGGCGGAGGATCGGATTCGCGGGCGTCGTGACGGTAGCGAGCTACGCGGGCGTCGATCTTATCGATGCTCGAAGGGCGCCGCCCAGGGGGAACCGGCCGCCGCCTCGTGGCGCGCCTTCGCGGGCGAGCGATCGGAGCGCGAGTCGCCGCCGCGTCGCGCCTGTTCGCCGTGCGGGGGTTTGCGGGCGCTCACCGCGAGAAGCAGCGTCAGGGTGGCAGGCATCAGCGGCGGCGCCATCAGCGGGTCTCCCCGATGCGCTCCGCGCCAGCGAGGCGCTGGCGACCATTGCGCTGCGACCGAAAGTGGTCGCTCGCCTTGATGGCGATCGCGCCTGGAAGCCAGATGACGGCGGCGGCCACGACCAGGGTGGCGGCCATTTCGAAGAAACCGGACAATTCAACAACGAGCCCAGCGCGCCCGGGTTGGGCGCTAGCGTGCGCGGCTTATAAGTTCAAAGGCCATAAGCGTTCAAAACGCGCCTTCGGGTGCAAGCGTAAACTCCGCATAAAGCCAGCAATCGGGCCGCGGAGGCAAACATCAGCACGACCAGTGACTTGACCTCTATTCCAGTATTGGCGTGGATCGTCCGATCCATATCGAATCCTTATGCGACACAGCGATATCGTCGCGACCGTAACTTGGAGCCAGCGATCGTCGACTGTTGCGGTCGATGGCCTTTTTTGCGGTGCCTCGATGACCATCCGTCTCTACCAACCCATGCAACCGCTCGCGGCCGACGGCGGCGCGCTGACGCGCGTGCTGCATGTCGCCGGCGTCGAAAAGGACGACCTGATCCGCGTGATCGGTCCTTCCGGCCCGGTCGCCGCGCTCTGGCTCGGCCGCCACGGCTATGACCGGGCCGTCTTCGTGCGCACATCTGCGACGGGTTCGTCCGTTCCGGCGGACGCGCTGCTGGTGGCGCAACCTTGTGTGGCCGAGGAACTCGAACCGCTGCTGGACCTCGCCGGCGCCGTCAACGACGGCGGCGCCCTGATCGTCCAGACGCGCCCGGGCCGGCTCGGCGAGGAGTTCGAAGCCGTCGCCGCCCTGCTGCGCCGGCAGGGGTTCCACGCCCAGCGCCGCCTCAACGACAAGGGCCGGCCGATCTGCATCGCCCGGCGCGTCGGCTTCCCCAGCGCGGAAAAGGCGGCCTAGGACCATGTTCCTCGCACTTCGCACGCCCCTGCGGCCCGTCCCGCCGCCTTCGTCCCCCTCCAAGGACGAGGGCGGCGAAACGCACCGCGCCGTCCGCGCCTACCGGCCGGGCGACGTGGTCTTCCGCTTCGATGAGGTCGAGTGGCGGACGCAGCGCGATCGCGACACCGTCCAGCATCTTCGCGGCGGCCACTTCTTCCACCCGCTGCTCGCGAGGACCGGACACAGTTGCGAGCCGAACTGCTGCGTTTCCTTCCCGACCCATTCGGTGGTGGCGGTCCGGGCGATCGCCGCCGGCGAGCCGATCACGTACGACTGGGAGACGACCGAGACCTGGTTCAGCCATCCGTTCTGGTGCCGCTGCGGCTCGCGCCGCTGTCGGGGCCGGATCGGCTGAGCGCTCGCCGACGCGGTTGTTGCGCCGCGACGTGACGGCGGCGAAGGGCTGGGCGTAGACTTTGGCATGGGCGGGCGTCGCCAGACTGGGCGAGGGAAGCGACCATGGCCGATGAATGTTCTCACAGCGCCGGCGTCCGCGATGTGACGCCGAGCGCACTTGGGTGCGAGGAGTGCCTGAAGATCGGCTCGCCGTGGGTGCATCTGCGCCTGTGCCGGGCCTGCGGCCATGTCGGCTGCTGCGATGACTCGCCCCATCGCCACGCCACCGCGCATTTCCACGCCACTGGCCATCCGATCATCGAAGGCTACGACCCGCCGGAAGGCTGGGGCTGGTGCTACGTCGACGAGATCTTCCTCGATCTCCCGGACCAGACCCCGCACAACGGCCCGATCCCGCGCTTCGTCTGAGCGGTTTCCGGTCGCGGGCGGCGCATTATTCGCGGCGCAGCGGAACCGGCGGCCCGCCGCTCCGTTGCCGATTTGCCGGGTGGCGTCCGAGCGATCGTTGACGCCTGCGCACTCGGAGCAAGCCGACCAGGAGTTTCGGTCATGGCCTCAGATCAGATGTCCGTGGT
The DNA here is from genome assembly GCA_963835495.1 of uncultured Pseudomonadota bacterium. Classification (GTDB taxonomy): domain Bacteria; phylum Pseudomonadota; class Alphaproteobacteria; order Caulobacterales; family Caulobacteraceae; genus Acaudatibacter. The sequence goes on from CAWIFQ010000003.1 coordinate 175,810, forward strand.
GAAGCCGGCCCAGGCGCCGACAGGCGATCTCGACCAGATTGCGATCAACACCATCCGCACTCTCGCCATCGATGCGGTGGAGAAAGCCAATTCCGGCCACGCCGGGGCCCCGATGGGCCTGGCGCCGGTGGCCTACACGCTCTGGACCCGCTTCCTGCGCTACGACCCGGCGCGGCCGCTCTGGCCGAACCGCGACCGCTTCGTGCTCTCCAACGGCCATGCCTCGATGCTGCTCTATAGCCTGCTGTTCCTGGGCGGGGTGGAGGCGGTGGACAAGCAGGGCGCGCCGCTGGGCCGGCCGGCGGTGGGGCTGGACGACATCAAGCAGTTTCGCCAGCTCGACAGCGTCTGTCCGGGCCACCCCGAGCACGGCATCACCACCGGGGTCGAGACCACCACCGGGCCACTCGGCCAGGGCGTCGGGACCAGCGTCGGCATGGCGGTGGCCGAGCGCTGGCTGGCGGCGCGCTACAATCGCGAGGGCCACGCCCTCATCGACTACAACGTCTACGCCATCTGCAGCGACGGCGACCTGATGGAGGGGATCAGCCACGAGGCGGCCTCGCTCGCCGGCCACTTGAAGCTGTCCAACCTCTGCTGGATCTACGACGACAACCGGATCACCATCGAAGGCTCGACCGAGCTGGCGTTCACCGACGACGTGATCAAGCGGTTCGAAGGCTACGGCTGGGCGACCCACTCGGTCGAGGACGCCAACGACTGCGAAGCCTTCGCCGCCGCGGTCGAGCAGTTCCTGGCCACCACCGAGCGGCCGACGCTGATCCGGGTCCGGAGCGTGATCGGCTACGGCTCGCCGCACAAGCAGGGCACCTCGAAGATCCACAGCGATCCGCTGGGGGCGGAAGAGGTGAAGCTGACCAAGCGCGCCTACGGCTGGCCCGAGGATGCGCAGTTCCTGGTCCCGGACGGAGTGAAGCAGCGCTTCGCGGAGACGCTCGGCGCGCGGGGCAGGAAGCTGCGCGAAGCCTGGGACGCAGCGTCGGCCAGCTACGCCGAGGCGTTCCCGCATCTCGCCGCGGCGCTGAACGCGATGCGGAGCGGCGCGCTGCCCGGCGCCTGGGACGCCGGCATCCCCAGCTTCGAGGCCGACGCCAAGGGCATCGCCAGCCGTGAGGCTTCGGGCAAGGTGCTGCAGACGCTTGGGCCCGCGATCCCCTGGCTGGTCGGCGGCGCGGCGGACCTGTCACCCTCGACCAAGACCGTGCTCGAGGCCGCTGACGACGGCGCCTTCGAGCCGGGCAGCTACGGCGGCCGCAACTTCCATTTCGGCGTGCGCGAGCACGGCATGGCGGCCTGCGCCAACGGCCTGGCGCTGGCGGGCCTGCGCCCCTACGTCGGCACCTTCCTGGTGTTCAGCGACTACATGAAGCCGGCGATCCGGCTGGCGGCGCTGATGAGGCTGCCGGTGACCTTCGTCTTCACCCACGACTTCGATCGGCCTCGGCCAGGACGGCCCGACCCATCAGCCGATCGAGCAGCTGGCCGCGCTGCGCGCCATCCCCGACGTGCTGGTGCTGCGCCCAGGCGACGCCAACGAGACGGCCGAGGCCTGGCGCACGATCCTGGCGCAGGACGGCCCCGCCTGCCTGGTGCTGTCGCGCCAGGCGCTGCCGACGCTCGACCGCTCGCGCTTCGCGCCGGCGACCGGGGTCTCCCGCGGCGCCTACGTTCTCGCCGACGCCGGGGGCGGTGCGCCGCAGGTGATCCTGATCGCGACCGGCAGCGAGGTCTCGCTCTGCGTCGAAGCCCAGGCCGCGCTGGTGGCCAGAGGGCGTGCGCGCCCGGGTGGTGTCGATGCCCTCGTGGGAGCTGTTCGAAGCGCAGCCGCCAGGGTATCGCGAGCAGGTGCTGCCAGCGGCGATCACGGCGCGAGTCGCGGTCGAGGCCGGCTCGCCGCAGGGCTGGGACCGCTATGTGGGACCGAAGGGCGAGGTGATCGCGATGCATCGGTTCGGCGCCTCGGCGCCGATCAAGGATCTGCTGCCTCGCTTCGGCTTCACCGCGGACCATATCCGTGACGCCGCCCTCGCCCAGCTGGAGGGAGAAGGAGACTAGAGCGATGACCAATCACCTGCGCGAACTTGGCGATGCCGGCCAGGCGGTCTGGCTCGACTACCTGCACCGCAAGATCCTCGAAGACGGCGAGCTCGCCCGGCTGATCGCGGATGACGGCGTCAAGGGCCTCACCTCCAACCCCTCGATCTTCGAGAAGGCGATCGGCGACGGCGACGCCTACGACGCGCGGATCCAGGCCGAGCTGAAGCGCGGCGACAGCACGCCGACGGCGCTGTTCGAGCGCATCGCCATCGCCGACATCCAGGCCGCCGCCGACATCTTCCGGCCGACCTTCGACCGGCTGGGCGGCAAGGACGGCTTCGTCAGCCTCGAGGTCTCGCCGACCCTGGCCAACGACACCGACGGCACGATCGCCGAGGCGCGGCGGCTATGGGGCGCGGTCGGCCGGCCGAACCTGATGATCAAGGTCCCCGGCACCCAGGCCGGCGTCCCCGCGATCCGCCAGCTGGTCGGCGAGGGGATCAACGTCAACGTCACCCTGCTGTTCGGCGTCGACGCCTATCTGGACGTCGCCGACGCGCACATGGCCGGGCTGGAGGCGTTCAAGGCCACCGGCGGCGATATCAGCCTGGTCCACGGCGTCGCCAGCTTCTTCGTCAGCCGCATCGACAGCAAGATCGACGCGGAGATCGACGCGCGGCTGAAGGCCAACCCGCCGGCCGACGCCGCGGTGCGGCTGCGCCGCCTGCGCGGCAAGATCGCCATCGCCAACGCCAAGCGCGCCTACCAGCGCTATCTCGAGCTGATCGACGGGCCGCGCTGGAAGCCGCTGGCCGCCGCCGGCGCCGCGCCGCAGCGCCTGCTGTGGGCCTCCACCGGCGTGAAGGACCCGGCCTATCCGGACACCCTCTACGTCGACAGCCTGATCGGGCCGGACACGGTCAACACCGTGCCGCCCAAGACCATGGATGCGTTCCGCGACCACGGCCACGTCAGCCCCAGCCTGACCGAGGGCGTCGCCGAGGCGGAGCACGATCTCGCGGAAGCCCAGGGCCTTGGCCTCGACCTCGACGGCGTGACGAACACGCTGGTCGTCGAGGGCGTCGAGCAGTTCGCCAAGGCGTTCGACGAGCTGCTGCGGGCGGTGGCGACGAAGAGCCGCCAGATGGCCGGCGCAGCCTGATGCAGATCGGCGTCGTTGGCATGGGCCGGATGGGGGCGAACATCGCCCGCCGCCTGATGAGAGGCGGTCACGCCTGTGTGGTCTACGACCGCGACGCAGAGGCGGTCGGCAAGGTGGTGGCCGACGGCGCGACGGCGGCCAAGGACCTCGCGGGTCTGGTTCGGGCGCTGGAAGCGCCGCGCACGGTCTGGGTGATGCTGCCGGCCGGCGGACCGACCGAGGAGACCGTGAGCGCGCTCGGCGGCCTGCTGGCTGGCGGCGATGTGCTGATCGACGGCGGCAACACCTTCTATCGCGACGACATCCGGCGGGCGAAGGCGTTGAAGCCGAAAGGCGTGATCTACCTCGACGTCGGCACCTCCGGCGGCGTCTGGGGCCTGGAACGCGGCTTCTGCATGATGATCGGCGGCGAGAAGGCTGCGGTGGATCGGCTCGATCCGATCTTTAGGACGCTCGCGCCGGGGATGGGCGACATCCCGCGCACCAAGCGGGACGCCGGCGCCGATCCACGCGCCGAACTGGGCTACATCCACGCCGGACCGGCCGGCGCCGGCCACTTCGTCAAGATGGTCCACAACGGCATCGAATACGGCCTGATGCAGGCCTACGCCGAGGGCTTCGACATCCTGAACGGCAAGGCCGGCGACGCCCTGCCGCCGGCCGATCGGTTCCAGCTCAACCTGCCGGACATCGCCGAGGTCTGGCGCCGCGGCAGCGTGATCTCGTCGTGGCTGCTCGATCTCGCCGCCCAGGCGCTCGCGGGCGAGCACCAGCTGGAGAAGTACACCGGCGCGGTCGCCGACAGCGGCGAGGGTCGTTGGACCATCCAGGCGGCGATCGAAGAGGCGGTGCCGGCGGATGTGCTGTCGGCTTCGCTGTTCGCCCGCTTCCGCTCGCGCCGCGAGCACACCTTCGGCGAAAAGCTGCTGTCGGCGATGCGGTTCGGCTTCGGCGGCCACGTCGAGGTCCCAGAGACGCCGGAATGACCGCGGGGCGGCGGCTGCTCGTCTCCGACATCGACGGGACGCTGCTGACGCCGGACAAGCAGCTGACGCCAGCCGCGCTCCAGGCGGTGGGCGACCTGAAGGCTGCCGGCATCGCTGTCAGCGTGGTCTCCAGCCGGCCCCCGCGGGGCATGGCCGCGATCGTGGACGCCGTCGGCCCCACGGCGCCCTACGCGGCTTTCAACGGCGGCGCCATCATCGACCCGGCTGGCGGCCTGCTGCAGGCGCGCCGGCTGGCGCCCGAGGCCGCCGGGTCGGCGCTGCGGATGATGGAACTCGCGGGCGTCAAGGCGTGGGTGTTCGCCGACGGCGCCTGGCTGCTGAAGGATGTCTATGGCCCAAACGTCGAGCGCGAACGTCGCACCGTCGGCTTCGAGCCGTCCGTGGTCGCGAGTTTCGACGCCGTGCTCGGCCGCGTCGACAAGATCGTCGGCCCCTCTGACGACTACGGCCTGCTCGACCGCGTCGAGGCCGAGCTGCGCGCCGCGTTCCCGGCCAGCGCCAACGTCGAGCGCTCGCAGGCCTACTACATCGATGTCACCCACCCGCTCGCCAACAAGGGCGAGGCGGTGCGGGCCATCGCGGCGCATGTCGGCGCCGACCTCGCCCGCACCGTCGTCATCGGCGACATGACCAACGACGTCGCCATGTTCCGCGTCGCCGGCTTCGCGATCGCCATGGGCCAGTCGCCAGCGGCGGTGAGGGCGGAGGCGGGCGCGGTGACGGCGGCGAACACGGAAGACGGTTTCGCCAAGGCGGTGACCGCGCTGGTGCTGCCGCGGCTGGTAGAGGGCGCGCCGGCGTGAGCGAGCCTGCGGTGCTGGTGGTGATGGGGGTCTCGGGCGTCGGCAAGACCACGCTCGCCAAGGCGATCGCCGAGCGGCTCGGCTGGACGTTCAAGGAGGGCGACGATCTCCACCCGGCGGCCAACATCGCCAAGATGAAAGCCGGCGTTCCGCTCACCGACGCCGACCGGGAACCCTGGCTGGACGCCATCGGCGGCTGGATCGACGACCAGCTGCGCGCGGGGCACTCGGGGGTGATCACGTGCTCAGCGCTGAAGCGCGCCTACCGCGACCGGTTGACGGCGGGGCGGCCGCGGCTCCGCTTCGTCTTCATCCAGCTGAGCGAGCCGCAGGTCGCCGAACGCATCGCGCGCCGCAAGGGCCATTTCATGCCGCCCAGCCTGCTGGCGAGCCAGTTCGCCGCCCTGGAGCCGCCAGGCCCCGACGAGCCGGTGATCGCGGTCGACGGCGCCCAGCCGATCCCGACCCAGGTCGAGGCGGTGGTCGCGTGCTTAGGGGCAAACGCCGCCGGAGTTTGACCCCGCCCTGTCGCGCGAAGCCGATCCGCGAGTTAAGACACACCGATGGGACAGGGTTTCAGTCTGGCAACACCGGTGGAGCGCCGCTGATGGCCGATGGGGTCGCCGAGCGCCGGCTGCTGCGACCGGTCGACCGGCGGCGCGACCGCGTGCGTGGCGGGCCGCCGGGCGTACGTGGCCAGTCTACGGTGCTCATCTACGGCGACTACCTCTGCCCCTACTGCGCACGGCTCTCGCCTGTGCTGGCCCGCCTGCGCGAGGCGCTGGGCGACCGGCTCGCCTACGCCTATCGGCAGTTGCCGAACGAGCGGGTGCACCCGGGCGCCGAATACATGTCGCGCGCCGCTGAGGCGGCCGGACGCCAGGGCAAGTTCTGGGAGATGCACGACGCGCTGTTCGAGCGCTCGCCGGCGCTGACCGAGGCCATCGTGCTCGAGTTGGCCAAGAAGCTCGGGCTGGATCTGCATCGCTTTCAGCGTGACCTCGACGACCCAAAGCTACGGAAGCGGATCGAGGAGGACGTCGCCGACGGCCACCGCAACGGCGTGACCGCCACCCCGACCATCTTCGTCGACAACGTACGCTACGACGGCGCCTGGGACTTCTACTCGATGCTGGAGGCGCTGGAGCGGCCGGTGGGGGCGCGGGTGCGGCGCACCGCGCGCGCCTTCGCCAACCTGCCTAGCTCGGCGGGGATCGTGCTGCTGATCGCGGCGGCCGCGGCGCTCGGCCTGGCCAACAGCCCGCTGGCAGGGATGTACGCCCATCTGGTCGACGCCCAGCTGGCGATCGGGCCGGTCGGCGGGGCGATGTCGCTCAGCGTCGGCGACTGGGTCTCCGAGGGCCTGCTGGCGATCTTCTTCTTGATCGTTGGGCTCGAAATCCGCCGCGAGATGACCGCCGGTTCGCTCAGCGACCCGAAGGCGGCGGCGGCGCCGATCATCGCCGCCCTGGGCGGGGTCCTGGCGCCGGCGGCGATCTATCTGGCGCTCAACCCTGGCCCGACCGCGCCCGGATGGTCGGCCCCGAGCGACACCGGCATCGCCTTCACGCTGGGGATCCTCGCGGTGTTCGGGACCAGGGCCTCGGCCAGTCTGAAGGTGTTCATCGCGGCCTACGCCGTGGCCGACGATGTGCTGGCGATCCTGATCCTGGCGATCTTCTATCCTCACAACCTGCACGCCGAATGGCTGGTCGCCAGCGCCGCGGCGGTCGCGGCGATGTACACGCTGAACCGCTGGCGGGTCTACGTCGGCTGGCCCTATGTGCTGGCCGCCGTCGCGCTGTGGACTTCGCTGCATCTGGCGGGAATCGAAGGCGCGCTGTCAGGCGTCGTGCTGGCCGTCTTCCTGCCGACCCGCCCGGCGCCGTCCGCGGCCCCGCTGCTCGCCCAGGCCGCCAGCGCCCTGGCCGAGCTGGAACAGGCCGAGCACGCGCTGCGCCATTCCGGCGAGAAGCGGCGCGTGGAGCAGGAGCCGATCTGGGGCTGGGCCAGCCGCAACCTTTCCGCCGCCGCAGCGCGCCTGCTTTCGCCGGCCGAACGGGTGGAGCGCAACCTCGCGCCCTGGTCGACCTATGTGGTGCTGCCCCTGTTCGCCTTCACCGCCGCCGGCGTGCCGCTCAACGCCAACCTCGGGGCGCCCGGCGCCGACCGGGTGTTGCTGGGCGTGGTGCTGGGCCTGGCCATCGGCAAGCCGCTCGGCATCATCGCCGCGACCTGGACGGCGGTGAAGGCGAGGATCGCCGTCGGCCCCGGCGATGCGTCGGTGATGGCGTTCCTCGGCGCGGCCTGCCTTTGCGGCATCGGCGATCCGCTTTCGATCCTGATGGCGGAACAGGCCTTCGCCGGAACCGGTTACGCGGCTGTGGCCAAGCTGGGGATATTGATTGGCTCGGCCATCGCCGCCGCGTTCGGCGCCGTGGCGCTGGCGTTCAGCCCCCCGCCAGCGACCGCGGTGAAGACGCAGCCGGCGGCCAAACCCGTCGTCGCGGAGGCCTGATCATGGCGCCCACCGTTATCGAGACCCGCCGGGACCAGGTGTACCCGATCCTCACGCCGGCGGAGGTGGATCGCATCCGCCACTTCGGCCACGTCCAGACGTTCGAGGCGGACGGCCTTCTGGTGCGCGGCGGCGAGCGCGGGCATGGCCTGATCGTGATCCTTGAGGGCGCGGTCGCGGTCACCCGCCGAGACGGCTCGGGCCGCGAGCAGCCGATCAACATCCATCGTCCCGGCTCGTTCATGGGCGAGCTCGCCCAGCTCAGCGGCCGCCCGGCGCTGGTCGACGGCAAGGCGCTGGAGCCGGTCGAGGCGCTGGTGATCAGCCCGCAGGGTCTGCGCGCGGTGCTGGTCGCCGAAGCCGATCTTGGCGAGAAGATCATGCGCGCGCTGATCCTGCGCCGCGTCGCGCTGCTCGAGGTCGGCGCGGGCGGGCCGGTGATCGTCGGGCCGGCCAACCATCCGGCCGTGCGGCGGCTGGTCGAGTTCCTCGAGCGCAACGCCCATCCGCTGCTGCTGCTCGACGCGGACGAGGATCCAGAGGCCAAGACGCTGCTCGAGCGGCTGCATCTGACGCCGGGCGAATGGCCGATCGTGCTCTGCGCCAGCGGCGAGGTGCTGCGCAACCCGACCGAGGTGCAGCTGGCGCGCTGCATCGGCCTAGTGAGCGCGATCGACCCGGACAAGCTGTTCGACGTCGCCATCGTCGGCGCCGGGCCGGCGGGTCTGGCGGCGTCGGTCTATGCCGGTTCGGAGGGCCTGGCGGCGATCACCCTCGACTGCCGCGCGTTCGGCGGCCAGGCCGGCGCGTCCGCGCGGATCGAGAACTATCTCGGCTTTCCGACCGGCATCACCGGCCACGTGCTGATGGCCCGCGCCTACAGCCAGGCGCAGAAGTTCGGGGTCGAGATGGCGATCCCCGACGAAGTCACCTCGTTCGAGTCCGATCAACGCGACGAGGCGATCCGGCTGAACCTGGCCAGCGGCGAGGTGGTGCGGGCGCGCGCCGTGGTGCTGGCCAGCGGCGCCCGCTACCGCCGGCTCGACGTGCCGGGCATGGACGAGTTCGAGTGCGCCTCGGTGCACTACTGGGCCTCGGCGATGGAGCGCGACCTGTGCGCCGGCGAAGAGGTCGCGCTGGTCGGCGGCGGCAATTCGGCCGGCCAGGCGGTGGTCTACCTGGCGGCGCGGGCGAAGAAGGTCTGGCTGCTGGTGCGCGGGCCCGGTCTGGAAGCCACCATGTCGCGCTATCTGATCGACCGCATCCGCTCGCTGCCGAACGTGGAGCTGCTGGCCGACACCCGCGTCACCGCGCTGGAGGGAAGAGACGGGATGCTCGAGAAGGTGCGCTGGCGCACCGGCGAGGGCGAAGAGGTGCGCCGCGAGATCCGCAACCTGTTCCTCTTCATCGGCGCCGATCCGAACACCGACTGGCTGTCGGGCTCCGGCCTGGCGATGGACCGGCGGCGGTTCCTGCTCACCGGCGGCGAGGGCCGGCATGCGCTGGAGACGAGCCGCCCCGGCGTCTTCGCCATCGGCGACATCCGCGCCGGATCGGTGAAGCGCGTCGCCGCGGCGGTGGGCGAGGGGGCCCAGGTCGTCGCCGCGATCCACGGCTACCTCGGCGCGGAACACACGCCGACGGCCGAAGTGGTCCGGGCGGTCTAGACTCCACCTGGAGCGCCGTCGCTCGCCGAAGAAGACTCAGATCAGTTTCGCGTCCAGCGTGATCTCGGCCTTCATCAGCTTGGAGACCGGGCAGTTCTTTTCGGCGCCCTCGGCCATCTGCTTGAACGTCGCCTCGTCGAGGCCCGGCACGCTGGCCGTGAGGGTGAGCGCCGAGCGGGTGATGGTGAAGCCCTGACCCTGCTGCTCGATCGTCACCGCGGCCTCGGTGCTCAGCTCGGTCGGCTCGTAGCCGCCCTGTTGCAGCTGGAACGCCAGCGCCATGGTGAAGCAGCCGGCGTGGGCCGCGGCGATCAGCTCCTCCGGATTGGCGCCCTTCTCGTTCTCGAACCGGGTCCGATAGGAATAGGGCGTTTCGTGCAGCACGCCGGAGTCGGTGGAAATGTCGCCCTGGCCATCGCGGCCCGTGCCGCGCCAAACCGCCTTCGCCTTGCGGATCATCGGAAACTCCTTCGTCCGGGAATCGCCCCTACGCCTGCGCCGGATTTGGCTACCCCGCTGCGCGGATGCAAGCGCCGGACTCCTCGCGAATTCAGCTATCCGCTGACACCACAGCGCCAACGGTCCCGGCCCGGCGAGGGCGCCCGTTGATTGTACGCGGCTCAACACCAGCGTAGCCTGCATTGGCGCCGGTGCGACGATGATCTTCGCCAAACCGGCGGGGATCGAGGCGCTGCAGGCAAAGGACGCGGACGATGAAACTGACGGCATTCCACCGGTCCATTTCTGCGCTCGCGGTGGCGGTGGCGGTCGCGGTCGCCGGCGCGGCGCAGGCGCAGGGCCTAGGCGATCTCGTAGGCATGCAGACCGAGCGGGCCCACCGAATCCTCGCAGAGCGCGGCTACCAGCAGGTGCGGATGGACCCCGGCAGCAGCGGTAACCGGTACTTCTGGTGGAACGGCGCACGCGCGGGCTGCGTGGCGATCAGCGGCTACTATGGCCGGGTCGCGCGCGTCGACGTGGCGTCGCCGATCCAGTGCGGCATCGGTCCCGGTCCGGGCGGCGGATATGGCGACATCCCGGGCCTGCGCGCGGCCTGCGCGGCGGCGGCAGACAGATACTGGCGCGTGCGTCCCGGTTCCTCTACGACCGGACGGGCGCACGACCTCGGCTACGCCTATCGCATCCGCGTGGAGCTGGGCGGCCAGTCCGCGCAATGCGTCATCACCAAGCGCGGCCAGGTCCAGAGCGTCGGCTGAGCCTCGGACACGGAAAAGCGACCGCCGCCCAGGCGGTCGCTTCAACGATTTCCGCTCGCCCGGCATAGGCCGGGAGGCGGTGGCTCAGAGCATCCGTCGCCTGAAGATCGCATGGTAGATGAACAGCACCACCGCTGCGCCGACCGCGGCGACGAAGATGCTGTAGAGGTTGATGCCGCTGACGCCGGCGTGTCCGAACAAGCCGAACAGATAGCCGCCGACGAAGGCGCCGACGACACCCAGCAGGATGTCCATGATCAGGCCTTCGCCGCGGCCTCGATTGGCGACCATGCTGCCGATCCAGCCGGCGAGCAGGCCGACGACGAGCCACGAAAGCAGCGACATTGCGGAACTCCTTGAGATGCCCAGGCGCCAGCCCCTGCGACCGGCGACGTTAACCAAGGAAAGCGCGAGGGCGGTCGTGGTTCCGCTGCGGCCCCTGCCTGTCGCGGCCGAATCGGCGTGATAGAGCTGCGCGGCCGGCAGATCGAGGGCTTAGATGAAGGCAGTCCAGTACGTGGCCGCGCTCGCCGCCTCGACCGTCCTGGCCGGTGCGGCGCGGGCCGACGAGGGGCTCTGGACCTTCGACAACTTCCCCGCCGCCAAGGTCAAGGCGGCGTACGGCGTCGACATCACGCCCGCCTGGCTCGATCGCGTGCGCGGCGCGTCGGCGCGGCTCTCGGTCGGCTGCTCATCCTCGGTGGTCAGCGCCGAAGGGCTGCTGCTGACCAACGACCACTGCGTGAGCGACTGCGTCCAGGCGATCTCACCGAAGGATCAGGACTACACCAAGGCCGGGTTCCTCGCGGCGGCGAAGAGCGACGAGCGAACCTGCCCGGGGATGCAGGCCGACATCCTGCTGCAGGTCGTCGACGTGACGGCGCGGGTGCAGGCGGCGGGGGCGGGCTTGACCGGCGAGGCGCTGGTGCAGGCCCGCAATGCACTGGGCGGAAGCCTCGAGCAGGAGGTCTGCGGCGCGGATCGCGAGCTGCACTGCCAGATGGTCGAGCTCTATCAGGGCGGTCGCTACCAAGTTTACAAGTATCGTGAGTATACGGACGTTCGCCTGGTGTTTTCGCCCGGTGACCAGGCCGCCTTTTTCGGCGGCGACCCGGACAACTTCAACTTCCCGCGGTACGACCTCGATTGCGCTTTCCTGCGCCTCTACGACGACGGCCAGCCGGCGCCGACGCCGGCGCATCTCGCCTGGAATCCGGCCCCGCCGGTCGCCGGCGAGCCGGTGTTCGTGGCCGGCAATCCTGGCGGCACCTTCCGTCAGCAGACGATCTCGCAGCTCGAAGCCCAGCGTGACGTGATGCTGCCGCTGGACATGGCGGAACTCTCCGAGCTCCGGGGCCGGATGATCCGTTTCGGCGAAGAGAGCGCGGCCAACGCCCGCACCATCGACGAACCGCTGATGGACCTGGAGAACGACTACAAGGTCACCGTCGGGCGCCTGGCCACGCTGGACGACGCCGATTTCATGGCCGCCAAGCGCGGCGACGAAGCGGACCTTCGCGCCCGCGCTGCGGCGATGCTGGGACCAGCGCTCGGCGATCCGTGGGCGGAGATGGCGGCCGCTCAGAAGGCCGCTGGCGCGCGCTACACGCCCTATCGCCAGCTCGAGCGCGCCGGCGAGCAGTCCCAGCTGTTCAGCTATGCCCGCGACCTGGTCCGCGCCGCCGAGGACCGCCAGCTGCCGTCGCGCGAGCGCATGCCGCGCTACTCCGACACCCAGCTGGCGGCGGTGGAGAAGCAGGTGCTGGATCCAGCGCCGGTCGAGCCGGGCCTGGAGCAGCTGATCCTGGAATTCTGGCTCTCCAAGTCGCGCGAGCTGCTGACTGCAGACAATCCCGACACCCGGCTGCTGCTCGGCGGCGAAAGCCCGGAAATGCTCTCGGCCCGGCTGGTGACCAGCACACGGCTCGGCGATCCTGCCGTGCGCAAGGCGCTCTGGGACGGCGGGATGGCGGCGGTCGAGGCCTCCGACGATCCGATGATCAGGTTCATGCTGCGGATCGATCCCGAGGCGCGGCGCGTGCGGCGCGACTACGAGGACAAGGTCACCGGGCCGGCCGCGCGGGCGGCGGAGGCGATCGCCAAGGCCCGCTTCGCCGTGTTCGGCGACAGCGTCTATCCCGACGGGACTTTCACGTTGCGCCTCTCCTATGGGCGAATCGACGGCTGGACCTGGCGCGGCAGGACGGTCGCGCCCTTCACCCGCTTCGCCGGCCTCTATGCGCGCGCCACCGGCCAGCCACCGTTCGACCTGGATCCGCGCTGGATTGCCGCACGTGGGCGGCTGAACCCGGACACCATCTTCAACCTGGCGGCCACCAACGACATCATCGGCGGCAACTCCGGCTCGCCGCTGCTGAACGCCAAGGCCGAGGTGATCGGGACCGCGTTCGACGGCAATATCCTCAGCCTGGGCGGCGACTATGGTTACGACGGGCGGGTGAACCGTGCGGTCGCGCTTTCGGCGGCGGCGATCGAAGAAGCGCTGGTGAAGGTGTATGGCGCGGACGCCCTGGCGCGCGAGTTGGCGGGGCCATGACGCGAATAACGTCGGTCGCGCAACAATCTTCGCCGTTCATAGTTTCCCGTTGCGCCCAGAATTGCCTATGATGACTGGCAGTCGATCGAAGGCTGGCGCGATTTCGCGGCCGCGATGTAACCGGATTGTCTTTCCAAGCGTTGTAGGACCAGCAACGGCCCAACGAGCGCGATAAGACGAGGAGGGGCTGCCAGGATGAACTTCGATGGCTCGCGCGGCGGCGCACTGCGCGCTTTCGTAGATTTCGCGATCGAGGAGACGGCCCCTCAGTCTCCGCCGGGCGACCTTCGCGGCATTTCCTGCATCGTCTGCGCCTATAACGAGGCGGACCGGATCCGGAATATCCTCGATGTGATCGTCGGCCACCCCACGCTCGGCGAGGTGATCGTGGTGAACGACGGCTCGACCGACGACACCGAGGCGCTGATTCGCAGCTACCCGACGATCCGGGTGCTCAGCCACACGCCAAATCGCGGCAAGACCTATGCGCTCAGCCGCGGCATCGCGGCGGCCCGGTTCGACCACCTGATGCTGCTGGACGCCGACCTCGCCGGGATCACCCCGGCCGACATCGACGCGCTGGCCGCGCCGGTGATGCGCGGCGAGGCCGAGGTGAGCATCTCGCTGCGCAGCAACAGCCTGTGGGTCTACCGCCAGTTCGGTCTGGATTTCGTCTCCGGCGAGCGGGTGGTGCCGAAATGGCTGCTGAAGGGCGCGGTCGAGGCGATGCAGCGCCTGCCGCGCTGGGGCGGCGAAGTGTTCATGAACGAGATCTTCATCCGCCAGGGCTGCCGCATCGCCGTGGTGCGATGGCGCCGGGTGCTCAACATCCGCAAGTACCAGAAGGTCGGCGCCTGGCGCGGCGCTCTGGCCGAAGCCAAGATGATCGCCGACGCGACCCGGGTGCTGACCCCGCTCGGCCTGATCACCCAGAATCTGCGGCTGCTGAAGCAGGTCAACCGCCGCACCTGGAAGAGCCGCATGAAGGGCATCTTCGCGCAGCTGGCGTCTTAATCCTCACCCGTAGGGGGAGGGGGACCGCGTAGCGGTGGAGGGGGTCCGATGGAGCGCGCTCCCCTTTCCGGAGAAGCACGGTCCAATTCGGTGAAAGTGGCTCCCTGCAACCTACCCCCTCCACCCCTTCGGGGTCCCCCTCCCCCTACGGGTGAGGAGAACGCGCCTACCCCCGCCCGATCGCCAGGAAACGCTGGGCGCGCTGGGCTTTCAGTTCGCTGGCGGAGAACGGCAGCAGCGCGTGCAGCTCCTCCTCGATCGCATCGCCCACCGTCTTGATCGTCGCCGCCGGATCGGTGTGGGCGCCCCCGAGCGGCTCGGGGATGATGCGGTCGATGATCCGCAGGCCGATCAGGTCCTGGGCGGTGATCTTCATCGCCTTGGCGGCGCCTTCAGCCTTGGTGCCGTCGCGCAGCAGGATCGAGGCGCAGCCTTCCGGGGTGATCACCGAATAGATCGCATGCTCCAGCATCAGCACCCGGTTGCCGCAGGCCATCGCCAGCGCGCCGCCGGAGCCGCCCTCGCCGGCGATCACCGCGATCATCGGCGTCGACAGCGTCAGGCAACGCTCGGTCGAGCGGGCGATCGCCTCGGCGACGCCGCGCTCCTCGCTGACCAGGCCCGGGTAGGCGCCGTTGGTGTCGACGAAGGTGAGCATCGGCAGGCCGAACTGCTCGGCCAGGTCCGCCAGGCGCACCACCTTGCGGAAGCCCTCGGGCCGGCCCATGCCGAAGTTGTGCTTGATGCGGCTGTTGGTGTCGTGGCCCTTTTCCTGGCCGATCACCACCACCGGCTGGCCGCGGAACCGGCCGAGGCCGCCGACGATCGCCTGGTCGTCGGCGAACTTGCGGTCGCCGCGCAGCTCGACGAACTCCTCGATCAGCCCCGAGACGTAGTCGACGAAGTGCGGCCGCTGCGGATGACGGGCGATCTGGGTCTTCTGCCATGCGTCGAGGTGGGCGTAGGTCTGCCGCCGCAGCTCGGTCGCGCGCTGACGCAGCGCCTCGACCTCGGCGTCGAAGGCGCCGGGACCGGCCGTGTCAGAGAGCTTGGACAGCTCCTCGATCTTAGCTTCGAGCTCGCCGATCGGCCGCTCGAACTCCAGATAGTGCGCCGCCATGGCTCCTGAACGCGTTGGGTCGGGAAAGGAGGCGCAAACTAGGCACGAAGGCGCCCCGGAGCAAGGAGCCCGGCGCGGCAGGCTGAGCTGCTACTCGAAGATGCTGGCGGCGGCCGGGTCTGCGTCGCGCCGCCGGACTGGAAAAAGACACCACACCAGCGGCGGGATATTGGCGACGATCACCACCAGAAACAGACTGATGCCGAGCAGGGCGTCGCTGTCGAAGTGCTGGGTCATAAACGTAAATGCAATCAACAGGATGCACAGCGCGTCCAGCACCAGAGCCAGCACGATCAGGGCGATCCTCAGGCCGTTCATGTCCGCCCTCGCCGCGCCAGCGGATGCTTGGTCTCGACCACCTCGCGCAACCGGTCTTCGGCGACGTGGGTGTAGATCTGAGTGGTGGCGATGTCGGCGTGGCCGAGCAGGGTCTGCACCACGCGCAGATCGGCGCCGCCCTCCAACAGGTGAGTCGCGAAGGCGTGGCGCAGCACGTGCGGGCTCACCTTGGCGGGATCGACCCCGGCGTCGCGCGCCGCCTCGTCGAGCAGCTGGGCGAACCGCCGCGCGGTCAGCCGCCCGGCCTTGCCGCGCGAGGGGAACAGCCAGGGGCTATCCTTCACACCCCCCTCCTTTGTGCTTCGGGGCAGGAAGCTCTCGCGGACATCCAGGAAGGCCTTGATCGCCGTGCGCGCCGGGCCGTTCAGCGGCGCCAGCCGCTCCTTGCCGCCCTTGCCGCGCACCATCAGGTAGGCCGGGTCATGCGCCAGGGCCGCCAGCGTCAGCGACACCGCCTCCGAGACGCGCAGGCCCGAGGCGTAGATGGTCTCGATCAGGGCGGCCAGGCGCAGGCCGGCGGCGCCGTCCTTGGCGGCCGCGGCGGCGATCAGGGCGTCCACTTCGGCGCGGGTCAGCACCTTCGGCAGCGGCCGGCCCTGCTTCGGCGCATCGACCCGGCGGGAGGGATCGTCCTCGCGCCAGCGTTCGCCCAGCACGAAGCGATAGAACTGGCGCACGGCCGCGCGCCGGCGGGCGGCCGTCGCCGGCGATAGCCCGCGCGCGCCGATCTCGATGAAGTAGGCCTCGATGTCTTCCGCCGAAGCGCTGGCGAGATCGACGCCGCGCGAAGCGAGGCGCCCCTCGGCGTCGGCGAGGTCCCGCTCGTAGGCCTTCAGCGTGTTGGCCGCGGCGGCGCGCTCGCCCGCCATCATCTCCAGGAAGGCCTCGATCCAGGCGCCGCTCCGCGGTGAAGTTGGCGACGCAGGCGACGCTCGTGTAAAGCCGCTGACGGTCATGTCCTCAACCCCGGGCCCTTTCAACAAGACCATCGCCCTCGTCGGTCTGTCAGGCGTCGGCAAGAGCAGCGTCGGCCGACGTCTGGCGAGCGCCCTTGGCATGCCGTTCCGCGACGCCGACGCCGAGGTCGAGGCCGCCGCCGGCCGGCCGATCGCCGAGATCTTCGCCCAGTATGGCGAGGCCGCCTTTCGTGATGGTGAACGCCGGGTTATCGCCCGCCTGCTGGCCGACGCGCCGCACGTGCTGGCGACCGGCGGCGGCGCCTTCATGCACCCCGAGACGCGGGCGCTGATCAAGGAGAAGGCGATCTCGATCTGGCTGAAGGCCGACATCGAGGTGCTGGCGCGCCGGGTCGGGCGCAAGGAGAACCGCCCGCTGCTGGCTGGCAAGGACCCGCTCGACGTGCTCGCCGCCCAGGCCCGCGACCGCTATCCCGCCTACGCCGAGGCCGACATCGCGGTCGAGACCGGCGACACGCCGCATCAGGTGGCGGTCGAGGCGATCCTTAAGGCCCTGGCCGAGCGCGCGGAGACGCTGCCGTGACCCAGACCGTCCCCGTCGCGGTCGCGGGCAAGCCCTACGACGTGCTGATCGGCCCCGGGCTGCTCGAGCGGGCAGGGGCGCTGATCGCGCCGTTGCTGAAGCGGCCGCGCCTGGTCGTAGTGATGGACGAGACCGTGAGCGATCTGCACGGCGCGTCGCTGGCAGCCTCGCTCGGCGCGGCCGGCGTCGCGTTTCATCCGGTGGTGATCGCGCCCGGCGAGGCGGCCAAGAGCTTCGCCGGCCTGGAAGCGCTGTGCGACGCGCTGCTGGCGCTGGAGCTGGATCGCGGCGACCTGGTCGCGGCGTTCGGCGGCGGGGTGGTCGGCGACCTGGCGGGCTTCGCCGCGGCGATCCTCAAGCGCGGGATCGACTTCGTGCAGCTGCCGACCACGCTCCTGGCCCAGGTCGACTCCTCGGTCGGCGGCAAGACCGCGATCGACACGCCACGCGGCAAGAACCTGATCGGCGCCTTCCACCAGCCGCGGCTGGTGCTGGCGGACCTCGACGTGCTGGCGAGCCTGCCGCGCCGCGAGCTGGTCTGCGGCTACGCCGAGGTGATCAAGTATGGCCTGCTGGGCGACCTGGCCTTCTTCGAGTGGCTGGAGGCCAACGGCGCGGCGGTGCTGGCGCTCGACGCGGCGGCGCTGGCCCACGCCGTGCGCCGCTCGGTCGAGATGAAGGCCGAGATCGTCGCCGAGGACGAGCGCGAGGCTGGCCGCCGCGCCCTGCTCAACCTTGGCCACACCTTCGCCCACGCGCTGGAGGCCGAGACCGGCTTTGGCGAGGCTTTGAAGCACGGCGAGGCGGTCGGGATCGGCATGGCGCTGGCGTTCCGCTTCTCGGTGCGGCTGGGGTATTGCCCAGGCCAGGACGCCGAGCGTGCGGCGCGCGCCCTGGCCGCGGCCGGCCTGCCGACGCGCCTGGCCGACCTGGCCGGCCATCCGTTCCGCGCCGGCGATCTGGTCGCCCACATGGCGCAGGACAAGAAGGCCGAGGGCGGGGCGCTGACTTTCATCCTGGCGCGTGGCCTCGGTGAGGCGTTCGTCGCCAAGGGCGTCGACGCTGCGGCCACACACGACTTCCTGATCGGCGAGGGGGCCATCCCATGACCTTGCAGGCGGCGCTGATCGCCGCGGCGCCTTTCATCCTGGCGCTGCTGGCCGTCTCCGCGGTGTTCTCCGCCGCCGAGACCGCGCTGACCCGGGCCAGCCGTGGCCGCATGCACCAGCTGGAGCGCGATGGCGACCGCGCCGCCGGCCGGGTCAACCAGCTCCTCTCCGACCAGGAGACCATGATCGGCGCGGTGCTGATCGGCTATAACGTGTTGAATATCCTGAGTTCCGCGCTCGCCACGGAATTCATCACCCAAGTGGTGCCAGGCGCCTGGGGCGTCGCCATCGCGACCGGGCTGATGACCGTACTGGTGGTGGTGTTCGTCGAGGTGCTGCCCAAGACCCTGGCCATCGTGCGCGCCGACGACGTCGCCCGCGGGCTTTCGGGGCCGATGCTGCTGGTGGTGCGGCTGCTGGGCCCGATCATCTACAGCATCCAGTGGGTCGTGCGGCACACGCTGCGCATCTTCGGCGTTCGGCTGGAGATGGAGGCCGATGTGCTGGCCGCGCACGAGGAGATCCGCGGCGCCGTCGAGTACCACCACTCCGAGGGCCTGGTCGAAAGCGGCGACCGGCGGATGCTGGGCGGGGTGCTGGACCTGGGCGAGCTGACCGTCGCTGACGTGATGGTCCACCGGCGCCAGATCTTCATGCTGGATATCGACCTGCCGTCCGCGGAAATCGTCACCGAGGCGCTGCGGAGCCCCTTCACGCGACTGCCGCTCTATCGCGGCGAGCAGGAGAACGTGGTCGGCGTGCTGCACGCCAAGGACCTCGCCCGCGCCATCGCCGCCGCCGGCGGTCCGGACAAGCTCGACATCGCCGCGATCGCCACCGAGCCGTGGTTCGTGCCCGACGCCACCCACCTCAAGGACCAGCTCAACAGCTTCCTCAAGCGCCGCTCCCACTTCGCCATCGTCGTCGACGAATACGGCGCGTTGCAGGGCCTGGTGACGCTGGAGGATATCCTCGAGGAGATCGTCGGCGAGATCGAGGACGAACATGACGCGGCGATCGAGGGCGTGCGGCTGCAGCCCGACGGGTCGGTGATCGTCGACGGCGACGTGGCCGTGCGCGAGCTGAACCGCGCCCTCGACTGGGACCTGCCCGACGAGCACGCCGTCTCGGTCGCCGGCCTGGTGATCCACGAGGCGCAGACCATCCCGGACGTCGGCCAGGCGTTCATCTTCCACAACCACCGTTTCCAGGTGCTGCGCCGGCAGCGCAACCAGATCACCTCGCTGCGCGTGTCCCCGCTGCCGCGGCCGGTCGCCGAGGGATAGGATCATTGTCGCGCTTGGCTGGCTGACATAGACTCGCCAGGCGGCGTCGCCTGCTTTCCGGCGGAGTTGGAGTTCTGCAAATGGCCGATACGCCTGACTTGGTCGGCCGACGCGTCCTCGTGGTGGAGGACGAGATGATGATCGCCATGTTGGTCGAGGACATGCTGGCCGAGCTCGGCTGCTCGGTCGTTGGACCCGCCCACGCGCTGGACACTGCGCTCGCTCTGGCGCGGACGGAACTTGGCCTCGACGCGGCGCTGCTCGACGTCAACCTCGGCGGCCAGCCGGTGTTCGCGGTGGCCGACGCGCTGCGCGAGAAGGGCGTGCCGGCGATCTTCTCCACCGGCTATGGCGACGGCGCCCTGCGCGACGTCGACCGCGGTTCACAGGTGCTGCAAAAGCCGTTTCGCGCCGGCGACCTGGCCAAGGCGCTCAGCGCGGCGCTGGGCGGCGCCTAACCGGCCGGCCGCCGCATGAGCGGCTTTGGCGGCATCGTTCGTTTCGATGGCGCGCCGGTCGATCCGCGCGCGCCGGAGCGCCTCGGGCAGGGTTTGCGCGTCCCGCTGAACGCGGCGCCGACGATCTGGCGCGGCGGCCCTGCGGCGCTCTGCCACCGCGCCTTCGCCTACACCGCCGAAGACCGGCTTGGACGCCAGCCGATGGTGGCGCGGGCAGGCGGCCTGGCCTTCGTCGCCGCCGGGCGACTCGACAACCGCGAGGAGCTCGCGGCGGCGCTGGGCCGCACGGCGGCCGATCTGGCGGATATGAGCGATGCGGCGCTGATGCTGGCGGCCTGGGATCGTTGGGAGGCGGCGGCGCTGCCGCGGCTGCTGGGCGACTTCGCGTTCGCGGCTTGGGACGCCAGGGCCCGCCGACTGGTGCTGGCGCGCGATGCGATGGGCGGCGCGCCGCTGTTCTATCATCTCGGCGACCGGTTCATCGCCTTCGCCACCGACTACCCCGGCCTGTTCGCGTTGCCGGACGTGCCGCGCGAGCTCGACGAAGCGGCGCTCGGCGACTTCCTGGTGCTCAATCACCGCCGCTCGGAGGAAACCCTCTACGCCGGGATACGCCGGGTGCCGAGCGGTGCGATGGCGATCGTCGAAGCCGGCCGGCTGCGCCTTGAGCAGCACTGGTCGCCGGCGCCGCGCGCGCCGGCCCGGCGCGGCCGGCTGGTCGACTGGGTCGAGGAGGCCCGCCATCTGCTCGACCAGGCGGTGGCGGCGCGGCTGCGCAGCCTGACGCCGGTGGCCGCCGAAACCAGCGGCGGGCTCGATTCCTCTGCGGTCGCCGCGACCGCCGCGCGGCTGCTGGCGCCAGCGCGGCTGCACACCCTGACCCTGCTGCCGCCGCCCGGCGCCTCGGTCCGGCCCCTGCGTGGCCACTACGCCGACGAACACGACAAGGTGGCGGCGCTCGGCCGGATGCACGCCAACCTGGATGTCGAGTTCGTGGCGCCGACGTCGCCGCACCCGAACGAGACCGATCCGCGACGGATGTTCGCCCTGGCCGGCGCGCCGGTGCGCAATCCGGTCAACTACGGCTGGTTCGCGCACCTGCGCGACCGCGCCGCCGAGACCGGCCACCGCGTGCTGCTGACCGGCCAGGACGGCAATTTCACGCTCAGCTGGGACGGCGCCCTGGCCCCGTTCGCCTGGTTCACCTCGTTGCGCGGCGACCTGCTGCTGCGCGAACTGCTGACCGTGACCCGGCGCGGGATCACCTGGCGGCGGGCGCTCGCGCATCAGATCCTGCGACACCTCGAGCCGCGCGCCGTCCGCCGCTGGCGCTACGCCCGCCAGCTGGGGATGCGCTACGGCTGGGAGCCCTACAGCCTGGTCAATCCGCAGTTCGCGGCCGACCGGCGGCTGCACGAACGGGCGATCGCGGCCGGACATGAGCCGACGCTGGCGGGTCCCCGCGACGGGCGGCTGGCGCGCGCGGCGATGATCCACGGCCATCACGAGCAGGCGCTGGACTTCGCGGCGTTTTCGCCGGCGCTGCACGGCGTGCAGCTGCGCCATCCGCTGCGGGATCGGCGGCTGGTCGAGTTCACCCTCTCGCTGCCAGAGACGGCTTTCCGGGGCGTTGGCGTGCGGCGACTGTTCGCGCGCCAGGTGCTGGCCGACCGCCTGCCGCCGGAAATCGTCGGCGAGCTGCGGCCCGGCACCCAGTCGCCGGACTGGTTCGAGCGCCTGACCATGCGCCGGGACGAGATCGTGGGCGAGGCCGAGGCCGTCTCGGCGTCAGCCCTCGCCGCGCGGCTGATCGACACGGCGCGGCTGCAAGGCATCGTGCAGGCTTGGCCACGCGTGGCCGAGCCAGCCAGTCGGCCGGGCTACGCCGGCATGATCGCGATGGACCGCGCCCTGCATCTGGGCCGGTTCATCCGCTGGGTCGAGGGTGCGAACGACCCGCCCTGACCAACCTAGCTGTGGACCGGGTCCAGCGACGGGCTGGAGTGGCTGCTGGCGCCGCTGCCGTCGATGAATGGCGCACGGGGACCCCGGACGTTGCGGGCGAGACTGCCTTCGATGATCGTGGGCGCCGTCCAGGGCCGGCGCGGACGCTGCGCCGGCGGAGGCGTCTTGTCGTTTTCGCTCATGACTGCCCCCTCGGGGTGCGCCCGCCGACAGATGCTGCGCGGACTGGGTCAACTAGCGTCACCACATTCGACGCTCAAGGGGGCGCAACTATGGCGCTCAGAGCGCCTCGCCCGGGGCCAGCGCTTTCACCGATAGCGCGTGCACCGGACCGGCCAGCTCCTCGGCCAGCGCCGCATAGACCATGCGCTGACGCTGCACGCGCGAGACCCCCTCAAAGCGGGCGGACCGGATCACCACATTGAAGTGGCTTTCGCCTCCCTGCCGCGCGCCGGCATGGCCGGCGTGGCGGGCGGAATCGTCGTCGACCTGCAGATGGACCGGAGCAAAGGCGTCGGTGAGCTTGCGCTCGAGCAGTTCGGTCACGGCGCCCACTACTCCGCCTCCCTATTCGTCGCCTGTCAATTCTTGATCGGCAAAAGTTCCAACGCATACTTCGGACAATGACCACCGCCTTTCAATACCGTCCCAGGTTCGTGGACATCCGCGTGCGGCCGCCCAAGCCGGACCCGGCGGCCACCGCCGATGAAGGACCCCAGCTCGCGCCGGGCGAACGGCTGTGCGACCACCAGGGCTGCCGCCTGCCGGGCACGGCTCGGGCGCCGAAGTCGCGCGACATGCTCAACGAGCACTACTGGTTCTGTCAGGCGCACGCGGCCGAGTACAATCGCACCTGGAACTTCTTCGCCGGCATGACCGACGAACAGATCCGCGAGCGCCAGACCGACGAGTTGTTCACCGGCGGGCGGCCGACCTGGACCTTCCAGGCCGGGCGAGGCTCGCGCGAGGCGGCCGCGCAGGCTTCGAAGGGCTTCTTCCGCGACGCGTTCGGCCTGTTCGGGCGCGGGCAGGCCCAGGCGGCGGCCGACAAGGCGGCGTTCGACCGGCAACTCGGCCGCCTCGAGCGCAATGCGCTGGCCGACCTCGACCTCGACGCGACCGCGGACGGACCGCTGATCCGCCGCCGCTACACAGAGCTGCTGAAGCGCTGCCACCCGGACGCCAACGGGGGCGATCGCTCCGCCGAACACAAACTCCAGCGTGTGATCAAGGCGTTCCGCACCCTGCAAAAGGCCAAACTGGTCTGATCGCGGCCTATCCGCGCGGCGCCGCAAGGGCATCGTCGTGGCGCTGAAACAGCCGTTTGCTTTGCCGCAATTTCCCGCTAGTGAACCCGCGTCATGACGATCCTCGACAGCACCGCCGACGACGAACTGCTCCATATGACGCCCGACAAGATGGTCGGCGTGCGTGAGACCTTTGGCGTCGATTCCGACATGCAGGTGCCGGCCTTCTCGCACCGCGACAGCCATGTGCCGGACTTCGACGACGCCTATAAGTTCGATCCGCAGACCACGCTCGCGATCTGCGCCGGCTTCGCCTTCGACCGTCGGGTGATGATCCAGGGCTATCACGGCACCGGTAAGTCGACTCACATCGAGCAGGTGGCGGCGCGGCTGAACTGGCCGATGATCCGGGTCAACCTCGACAGCCACGTCTCGCGGATCGACCTGGTCGGCAAGGACGCCATCGTGCTGAAGGAAGGCCGTCAGGTGACGGAATTCCGCGAAGGCATCCTGCCCTGGTGCATCCAGCGGCCGATGGCCCTGGTGTTCGACGAATACGACGCCGGGCGCCCGGACGTGATGTTCGTGATCCAGCGGGTGCTGGAAGCGCAGGGCAAGCTGACGCTGCTGGACCAGAACCGGGTGATCCGGCCGAACAAGCTGTTCCGCCTGTTCTCGACCACCAACACCATTGGCCTGGGCGACACCACCGGGCTCTATCACGGCACCCAGCAGATCAACCAAGGCCAGATGGACCGCTGGTCGATCGTCACCACGCTGAACTACCTGGCGCATGACGTCGAAGCCGAGATCGTGCTGGCCAAGGCGCCGTCCTATGCCGCCACGCCCGAGGGCCGGCGCACGGTCGCGGCGATGGTGCGGGTGGCCGACATGACCCGCAACGCGTTCATGAACGGCGACATTTCCACCGTCATGAGCCCGCGCACGGTGATCACCTGGGCCCAGAACGCCGAGATCTTCGCCGGCGACATCGCGCTCGGCTTCCGCCTGACCTTCCTCAACAAGTGCGACGAGCTGGAGCGGCCGACCGTGGCCGAATTCTTCCAGCGCGCATTCGGCGGGGACCTGCCGGAAAGCGCGGCGCGGGTGCGGGTGGTCTAGCAACCATGGCGGACCCTGGGGCGTCCGCCGAAGTCCGTGTCCTGACGCCGGCCGACGCGCCGCTCTTCGAGCGGGTCGCCGAGGGCGTGTTCGACTACGCGGTGCAGGAACGGCTGGTCGCCGAATTTCTCGCCGATCCCAGGCATTCGCTCGCGGTGGCGATCGCTGACGGCTTGATCGTCGGCATGGCCTCCGGCGTCCGCTATGTGCACCCGGACAAACCCTCGGAATTCTGGATCAACGAGGTCGGCGTATCACCGGACTATCAGCGGCGCGGCTTGGCCAAGCGCATCGTGAGCGAGCTACTGGCCGAGGGGCGCCGCCAGGGCTGTCACGAGGCATGGGTGCTCACCGACTTCGACAATGAGGCAGCCCGCGCGACCTACCGATCCGCCGGGGGCGTCGAGTCCGGCCCTCAGCTGATGGTGACCTTCCCGCTCTGAGCGGCCGGCGGGTCAGGCGGCCGCCGCGCGGCGGCGGATGATCTGGGCGGCCTTGTCGTCGCGGGCGAGGCCGCACAGCTCGGCGGCGATCTCCAGGAAGGCGCGGGCGCGGTCGGCGTCGACGCCGTCGGCGGCGTGGATCTCGGCGAGCACGTCTTCGACGTAGCTGTCGATCCGGTGCTCCACCTCCTCGAGCGCCTTGGTCCGGGCCGCGGCGAACCCGCCCGCGGCGGCGCTGGAACGGATCTCGCCGATGAAGGTGAGCAGGGTCGCGGCCCGCTCCACCTGACCCAGATCAGGTTCGTGCGACAGCTGCGGCACGCCTTTCAGCGTGCGCGGGCCGCGCCGCACCGTGTGCAGCGGCAGAGCCCCAGCGACGGTCCGGTCGGCGCTCTGCAGCAGCGCCTCGACGGTCTCGGCCAGCTTGTGCTTCTGCTTCGCCACGCGCCGGCCCCAGGCGCCCTCGGCGGTCAGCTGAAACGACTGCTCGACCTCGGCGATCTCGACAGTGGCGAGGTGCAGGGTGTTGGCGGCGGCATGGGCGGCGCGTCGTCCCGATGTCGGCTTGAACGCGGCGACCTCCTCCAGGCGCACCTCGACGTCGGAGAGCACACGGTCGCCAAAGCCGCTCAGCTCGGAGCTGGCGACATAGGTCTCGTTCGGATGATCCATCACCGCGGCGATCACCCGCAGGATCAACCAGGGTTCGGTGAGATGGGCCGTCAGCATCTCGAAGAAGCGGGGACCGGCGTCGTCGGCGATGGCGACGACGTCGCGATAGGTCAGGCGCAGCTTGGCGGCCTTCTCGCCGTCCATGCGGCCCAGCCAGCCCGGCACCTGCGACAGCGCGTTGCGGGTGAGGGGTGCGATCTCGAGGCAGCCAGCCAGCACGTCGTGACCGTCGCCCTCGTCGGCCGCGATCGCCGCCGACTCGAAGACGTCGCCGCTCAAGCGCAGGCCCCGCGCGGCCCGGGCGCAGAGGCGGTCGAGGATGTCCGGGGTGGCGTTGCCGCCGCGCCAGTGGTTCAGGTAGGCCCGCGCGGCTTCGACGTCGGCCGGCGCTTCCTGCTTCAGGATCTTCCAGATCAACGCCAGGGTCCTGGCGGGGAAGCGCGGACCGGCCAGCAGCCCCGGCGGTCCGCACAGCGGCGCGATCGGCGCGAAGACCGTGTTGCGCACGTTGCGGTCGGCGGTTTCGGCCTCGAGCAGCTGCTGGATGCGCGTCAAGCCGGGGTCGTGCGGCCCGTCGGCGGCGAGCGCCATCAGCAGACTGCGCACGGCCGCGTCGGGCGCCTGCTCGAGCAAGCCCCTGACGATGCCGACCTTCGCCTCCGACAACTGGCCCATGCAGTCCTGCGACGGGCGCGTGTGCGTCCAGCCTGAAACATGTTCAATATGCGTTAAGTTTCGCCGAACTCGGGGCTCGGCGGCCCTGGCTCAGGCGTCGACGCGCGGCAGGGTCAACGTCACTTTCAGGCCGCCGAGCGACGAGTTGGCCAGCGTGACGCCGCCGCCGTAGGCGCGCGCCAGCTCGTCGACGATCGAGAGGCCGAGGCCGGAGCCGGGGGCGGTTTCGTCGAGCCGCGCGCCGCGCTGCAGCACTTCCGCGCGATCCTCCGCGGCGAGGCCGGGACCGTCGTCCTCGACGGCGAGACTGAGCTCCGCGGATGACATCGCCTCGGCGATCACCCGCACGCGGCCGCGGCACCATTTGCAGGCGTTCTCCATCACGTTGCCCGCCAGTTCGAGCAGGTCCTGGCGCTCGCCGTGGAAGCACAGGTCGTCCGGCGCGCGCCAATCCACCTCGACGCCCTTGTCGCGGAAGATGCGCTCCAGCGTCAGCGCCAGTTCCTCCAGCAGCGGCGCGACCTCGGTGCGCTCGCCGCCGCCCTGCTGGCGGGCCGAGGCTCTTGCGCGGCGCAGGTGGTGATCGACCTGCTCGCGCATCACGTCGGCCTGGCGGTGCACGACATCCGCCAGCGCGCCTGGGCGGGCCTGGGCTTCGGCCGACATCACCGAGAGCGGCGTCTTCAGGGCGTGGGCGAGGTTGCCGACGTGGGTGCGCTGGCGCTCGATGACGTCCTGATTGTGCGCGACCAGCGCGTTGAGCTCGCTCGCCAGCGGCTCGAGTTCGGCCGGATAGTCGCCGGCGACACGGTCGGCCCGGCCGGTGCGCACCGCCGCCACCTCGTGCTGCAGCTGGAACAGCGGGCGCAGGCCGACGCGCACCTGCAGCACCACGCCGGCGATCAGCATGGCCAGCAGCACCAGCAGCGCCAGCGCGACGGAGGTCTCGAAGGCGCGGATCGTGGCGTCGATCGGCGAGCGGTCCTCGGACACCAGGAAGATCACCGGATCGGGCACGCCGGTGATCCGCACCTGCTGGGCGGCGATCCGCACCGGCTCGTCGTGCACGGGGGCGCCGGGTTGCGGCGGCCCCTGGCCGGTGGGCGCCGGGCCGCGGCCGTCGTAGAACACCGGGCGGCCGGGAGAGGCGGCGATCTGCGCCACGCCGCCAGCGGGCAGGGCGATGTCAGGCGCGTCCCACAGCGAGCGGGAGCGGGCCAGCGGCTTCAGCCCGTTGCCGGCGGCGACGGCCAGCTCCCAGTATTTGCCGGAATAGACCTGCAGCGTGCGCTCGTCGGTGAGCGTCGGCGCCGCCACGGCGCCGGTCTCGTCCACCGACGTGCCACCGACCAGATCGATCACGTCCTGGGAAAGGCGCGCGTCGAACGCGGTGATCGACGCCCGGGTGAAGAAGGAAGAGAGCGCGAAGCCGCCGGCGATCAGCACCAAAGCGCTCAGCACCGCATGCAGCACCACCAGGCGCTGGACCAGCGACGGCGGATGGCGGCGCTTCGGCGGCTGCGATGCGCGGGCGGTGGGCGCGCTGGCCTTGTCGGCGGCGGACAGGGCGGGCGCGTCGGACGACGCGCTTGGGGCGCTCACGTGCCCGTCGCCTCGCCCTCCAGCGCCACCAGGCGGTAGCCGAGACCGCGCACGGTCTCGATCCGATCGGCGCCGATCTTCTTGCGCAGGCGGCCGACGAACACCTCGATGGTGTTGGAGTCGCGGTCGAAATCCTGGTCGTAGAGGTGCTCGACCAGCTCGGTGCGGCTGATCACCCGGCCCTGGTGCATCATCAGATAGTGCAGCAGGCGGTACTCCAGCGAGGTCAGCCGCAGCGGCTCGCCGTTGACCGCGGCGCGCGCCGCGCGGGGATCCAGCCGCAGCGCCCCGCACTCCAGGCTGGGCGCGGCATGGCCCGCCGAGCGGCGCAGCAGCGCCCGCAGACGCGCCAGCAGCTCTTCGGTGTGGAACGGCTTGGTCAGGTAGTCGTCGGCGCCGGCGTCGAAGCCGGCCACCTTCTCGCTCCAGGCGCCGCGCGCGGTGAGGATCAGCACCGGCGTGGCGATGTTCTCACGCCGCCAGCGCTCCAGCACCGAGACGCCGTCGATCTTGGGCAGGCCGAGGTCGAGCACGATGGCGTCGTAGGGTTCGGTCTCGCCGAGGAAATGCGCCTCCTCGCCGTCCGGCGCATGGTCGACCGCATAGCCGGCGTCGCCTAGGGCCGCCTTCAGCTGGCGGGAGAGGTCGGGATCGTCTTCGACGACGAGGATGCGCATGGTCGGTACCCTAATGTCCGCTCAGGATGGCCCCGGTGACGGCGTCGATCAAATAGTCGATGCGACGGCCATCCTTGGTCATCCAGCGCACGCGATAGATCGGCTTGCCGTCCTGGTTTTCCAAGCCGGTGTCGAGCTGCCGTCCGGGCGTGCGGGCGCGGATCTGCTCGATCACCCGGCCGAGCGGCATGAGTTGGTGATCGCGCACGCCCTGGCGCGCCTCGTCCTGCTGCAGCCGCCAGTCGGCGCCGAGCGAGTTGGGACGCGGCTGCGCGGGAGGCGGTTGGGCGGCCGGCGGCTTGTTCGCCGGCTGCGCGCCGGCGGACCCCGCCGCGATCAGACTCGCGGCGAGGATCGCGCCGAGCAGGCCGGTGTAATTCCGCGGCATAACCGACCTCTTGAAGGACGGCGGCTGAATAGCGGCTGAATATTGCCGGCGTTTGGCGCTCAAGTCATGGGCGCCGGCGCGGCGAATACGGCCGCTCGGCCCGCCAGGTGTCGGCGATCTTCTGCAACTCGGGGTCGGGGTGGTCGGGCAGGGTGACCACGAGGCGGGCCATCAGGTCGCCGCGCCGGCCGGTGGGACCGGTCATGCCGCGGCCTTTCAGCCGCAGGGTCGAGCCTGAATTGGAGCCCGGCGGCACGGTCAAGGTGACCGCACCCTCCGGCGTCGGCGCCTCCACCTTGCCGCCCAGCACCGCGTCGGGGACCGAGACCGGCAGATCCATCACCAGGTTGTCGCCTTCGCGCTTGAACACCGGATGTGGGCGGATCGACAGTTCGATCAGCGCGTCGCCAGGTCCGGCGCGGCCGGGCGAGCCCTGGCCCTTCAGCCGCAGCACCTGGCCGTCGGCCGCGCCCTTGGGGATGGTGATGTCGAGCGTGCGGCCGTCGGAGAAGGCGATGCGGCGCTTGGCGCCGGCGATGGCTTCCTCGAGCTCGATCTCCAGCCGCGTCCGCACGTCCGCGCCCCGCTGCGAGAAGCCGCCGCCGAAGCCGCCGGCCCGGCCGGAGCGTGCCCCGAACATCTCGCCCAGGATATCGCCCAGGTCGACGTCCTCGAACTGGGCGCCGCCGCCGCGAAACCCGCCCTGGCCGAACGGGCCGCCGCCCTGGCCAAAACCACCCGTCCCGCCGCCGAAGCCGCGGAACGTCTCGCGCCCGTCGGCGTCGATCTCGCCGGCGTCGAACTTCTTGCGCTTATCCTCGTCGCCCAGCAGGTCGAACGCGGCCGAGACGCGCTTGAACTTCTCCTCGGCCTCCTTGTTCCCCTGGTTCTTGTCCGGATGATACTGCTTGGCCAGCTTGCGGAAGGCGCGCCGAACCTCGTCCGCGCTGGCCGTGCGCGGAACACCGAGCTCCAGATAGGGATCTTGCGCCAAGTAGGGCTCCAGCAGACAGGGTCACGGTTTACGCCGAAGGGCGGCGGCGCCTCAATCGTCCGCAGGAATCAATTTGTCCCAGGAACATGCCCCGGGACTCAATCGTCGCTACGATCGCGCGCCAGGTCCGGCGCCTCGAAATCGAGTGCGTCGTCCGGATGTTCAAGGGCTGTCTCGGAGATCGTCTGGCCGCGGACCGAGACGCCGGCCCGGTGGACGCTCTCGGGATCGCCGGTGAGCAGCGGATGCCAGTGCGGTAGCCGCTTGCCCTCGTTCAACCGACGGTAGGCGCAGCTCCGTGGCATCCAGGCCAGGTCGTCGATGTTGCCCGGCGTCAGCTTGATGCAGTCGGGAACGTGCTGCTTGCGGTTCTCGTAGTCGTGGCAGCGGCAGGCGTCAGGGTCGAACAGTTTGCAGTGCACCCGCGTCGGGACGATCTCGCCGGTGTCCTCGTCCTCGAAGCGAACCAGGCAGCAAAGTCCGCATCCGTCGCAAAGGCTCTCCCACTCCGTCGGCGACATCTCGCCGAGCGATTTGGTCTCCCAGAACGGGCGGGGGGGCAGCTCTGACATGATCCGTGCGCGTCCATAGGCGCATCGGCCCGCGCCGGCCAGTCACGTTGCGATCCGACGGTCATCCCAGGATTTCTGGGGACAACACAACAGATTGAAAATATAAACGAATATTGATCCGTGACAGTTTTATCCACACCTTGTGCACCGCTGCCGGGATGTCGTTCCACAGCCCCGCCGGATTGGCCGCTTGCGCAGCCGCGGGGGCCGGGAGCACTCTCCAAATCGTGGAAGGCGGCGATGCGGGACCGGCGAGGGCAACCTCAAGGGAAACCTGGCGCCGGAGGAGCCAAGCCCGTCAACCCCCGGGGCAACCTGGGAGCCAGGGCCAACTTCTTGGCCGAGAAAAACGCAGGCAAAGGGGTAACCTGGAGCCAGGCAGTTCGAGGCGTCACCTTCGACGCAGGTCCGACCAGGACTTGGGTGAGAGGGCGAGGCACGGGGCAACTCGGGCGTCGCCCTCTCTCTCGTTTTGGGCCTAGGCATCGGCAAGACCCACAATCTGGGGTGAGACGTTCGCCGGCGGCGAGCCTCGGCCGAAGCGCCGGCGCCGCGCCCATGGCGCTGCGGCACGTCCGGCCGCGCGCGAAAGCAATTCCACTTTGCCGGAACGCGCTCTAGGTTCCGCGGGCCTCGGGGAGCGCGCGCATGCGACGACTAAGTGTTTTGGTGCTGGGCCTCATCGCTCTGGCCGGCTGCGCGCCGGGCGGCTCCCAGAGTGGCAAGACCCTCATCCGCTTCGCCACCGACTGGCGGGCCGAAGCCGAGCACGGCGGCTTCTACGAGGCGCTGGCGACCGGGGAATACGCCAAGCGCGGGCTCGACGTGCACATCATCCCGGGCGGCTCGACCACCAACGTGCCGGAACTCGTCGCCTCGGGCGCGGTGGAGCTGGGGGACGGGTCCAACAGCTTCATCGTCATGAACCTGGCCGATGTCCATGCGCCGGTGCGGGCGGTCGCGGCCTTCATGCAGAAGGATCCGCAGGTGCTGCTGGCGCACCCGGACGCCGGGATCAATTCGATCGCCGACATGAAGGGCCACCCGATCCTGCTCTCGGACGCGTCGAAGACCGCGTTCTGGCCCTGGCTGAAGTCCAAGTACGACTTCACCGACGACCAGGTGCGCAGCTACACCTTCGACAACGGCCCGTTCATCCTCGACCACCACGTGGTGCAGGAAGGTTACCTGACCTCCGAGCCGTACACGATCGAGAAGGCGGCCAAGTTCGCGCCAAAGGTCTTCCTGCTGGCCGACCAGGGCTATCCCAGCTACGCGGCGATGGTGCTGGCGCCCGACACGCTGATCAGCAAGAATCCGGCGGCGGTGAAGGCGTTCGTCGAAGCCAGCGCGATCGGCTGGAAGAACTACCTGCACGGCGATCCCAAGCCGGCCGACGACCTGATCATGAAGGACAATCCGGAGATGACCGAGGACGTGTTGGCCCAGGCGCGGGACAAGATGCGCCAGTACGGTCTGGTCGACGGCGGCGACGCGGCCACCCTGGGCGTCGGCGCCATGACCGACGCGCACTGGGCCGACTTCTTCAAGATCGCCTCGCCGAAGGGAACCCAGAACGCGCGCGACGCCTACTCGCTGCAGTTCCTGCCCAACCCGCCGGTGAAGTAGTGGCCGACGGCGCCGTCGCCGCGTTCGAGGCGGTCGAGGTCGACTATCCGGGCCGCGGCCGCGCGCTGGGGCCGTTCGACTTCCGTCTCGAAGCCGGAGAAATCGTCGCCCTGGTCGGCCCGTCGGGCTGCGGCAAGTCGACGGCGCTGCGGCTGCTGGCCGGCCTCGAGCCGCCGACGCGGGGGCTGGTGCGCCGGGCGGCGGGGCGGGGCGAGACCTCGGTGGTGTTTCAGTCGCCGACGCTGGCGCCCTGGCTGACCGCTGCGGCCAATGTCGCGCTGCCGCTCGAGCTCGCCGGCGTGGCGGGCAAGGCGGCGCGGGAACAGGCGGGCGCGGCGCTGCGGCGCGTCGGCCTGGCGGGGGCGGAGGCCGCGCGGCCGGCGCAGCTCTCGGGCGGCATGGCGATGCGCGCGTCGCTGGCCCGCGCGCTCGTCACCGAGCCGAAGGTGCTGCTGCTGGACGAGCCATTCGCGGCGCTGGACGAGATCACCCGCCGGCAGCTGGCCGACGACCTGCTGGCGCTGTGGGCCGGGCAGCGGCCGGCGATCGTGTTCGTGACCCACAACGTCGAGGAGGCGGTCTACATGGCCGGGCGCGTGGTGGTGATGACGCGCGGGCCGGGCCGCATCGCCGGCGAGGTCGCGGTCGAGGCGCCGACGCCGCGGCCGCCGGGCTTTCGCACCACCCAGGCCTTCCGCGACGCCGCCGAGCGGCTGTCGCAGATCCTGCGCGCCGGCATGGAGGCGCCGGCGTGAAGCGCTGGACCGGAATCCTGGCGCCGATCGTCTTCGTGGCCCTGTTGCTCGGGCTCTGGGAGGGCCTGTGCCGCGCGCTGGCGACGCCGACCTACTTCCTGCCGACGCCGTCTGAGATCGCCGTCTCGCTGGCCCAGAACGCGCCGCTGCTGTTCATCTCGGCCTGGCGCACGCTGCGGACGGCGCTGACGGCGTTCGTGGTCACCAGCGTGCTGGCGGGCGTCTCGGCGCTGGCGGCGGCCTCGGGGCGGATCGTCGAGGACAGTTTCCGGCCGATCGCCCTGATCCTGCAGGTGACCCCGATCGTCGCCCTGGCCCCGTTGTTCCAGATCTGGGCCGGGATCGACAATCCGGCGGGCGCGGTGATCGCCCTGGCGTGCGTCGCCGCCTTCTTCCCGATCTATTCCGGCGTGCTGGCCGGCCTGAGCTCGGCCGACCCGGCGCTGGAGCGGCTGTTCGATCTCTACGGCGCGAGCCGCTGGCAGAAGCTGTTCCGGTTGCAGGTCCCCTCGGCGGTCCCGCAGGCGCTGGAGGGCCTGAAGGTCGGCCTGGGCCTCGCGCTGGTCGGGGCCGTGTTTGGCGAGATGAGCGCGGGCGCCGGCGGCCAGGAGGGCCTGGCCTGGCGCATCCTCGAAGCGGCGCACCGCATGGAGATTCCGCGCAGCTTCGCCGCCCTGACGGCGCTGATCCTGATGGCCGGTTTGGTGAACGTCGCTTTCCGCCTGATCGAACGGCGCACGCTGGCGTGGTGGCGCGGTTGATGCAGGCGGCGCGTTAGCCGCGAATTAAGCCGGCGCAGTTAAGCGAGATCAGATGCGCCTGTTCCGGTCAGCCAACATCCGCGTTCTCTGCGGTTCCGCCATCCTCACGGTGGCGGCCGTCGGGCTCGGCGGCGCCTGCGCGGCGCAACCTGGCGGTGACGCATTGACGCAGCCGGCCGGCTATCACGGGCCGTATCTGACGTGGGCCGGAAAGACGGCCTCGCCTGCTCAAACCGAAGCGCCGGCCCCGGTCACGGCCGCCGCCTCCCAGTCGGAATTCGCCGCCTGGCCCGCGCCCGCCGCCGGCGCGCCGCGCCTGCGGCCCATGGCGGCCACGGCCTATGTCGCCCCGCCGCGCTTCTACACGCCGAAGCCGTCGACGTACGTCGCGCCGCCGCACGCCTACGCCCCCGTCGCGCGGCCGAAGCCCGCCGCGGTCGCCGCCTACGCCGCGCCGCCAGCGCCCCTCGTTCGCGCCAGACGTCCCGCACAGATGGCGGTCAGCGCGCCGCCCGCCGCGGCCGCGCAGGCGCAGCCGCCAGCGCGGGTGCTGGCCCAAAACGACACCGCCGCCGCACCCGCGCCGGCCAATCCGCTCGGCCAGACCGGCGTTCACTATTACTCGCTGCACCGCGAGTACGGCCTGACGCCGGATCAGGTGCAGACGCCGAAGGATCGGCCGATGGTGCTGATCGGACCGCCAGACAATCCGCCCACCCCGAAACCGGACGACGCCAGCGATGGCGCCGACAAACGCGGCGGCGCCGACGGCGCTGACAACTAGGCCATGACCAAGCTTCAGGATCTCATCGACCTTGCCAAGGAGCCCTCGAGCGAGAAGCGGCGTGTGCTGCTGCGCGAGGTCACCGACCTGTTCTTCGCCAACCCGGACCACCGGGGCGGCGAACTGACCCTGTTCGACGACGTGCTGACCCAGCTCGCCGGCGAGATGGAAGAGGCGGTGCGGGTCGAACTCGCGGTGCGCCTGGCTCCGACGCCCTCGCCGCCGTTCAAGCTGGTGCGCACGCTCGCCGCCGACGCCGCGATCGCGGTCGCGCAGCCGATCCTGGAGGGGTCGTCGGCGCTGACCGACGAAGACCTGGT
This sequence comes from uncultured Pseudomonadota bacterium, assembly GCA_963835495.1. Taxonomy (GTDB): domain Bacteria; phylum Pseudomonadota; class Alphaproteobacteria; order Caulobacterales; family Caulobacteraceae; genus Acaudatibacter. Next base: position 210,231 of record CAWIFQ010000003.1, read on the forward strand.
CGCCGTCGCCCTGAAGCGCGGCCAGGAACACCTGAAGGCGATTTCGCGCCGCCCGGTCGTCTCCGAAGCCGTGACCGACGTCATCCTGGCCAGGGCCGATGACGAGACGCTGGGCGTGCTGCTGACCAACGACGGCGCGGTACTCTCCCGTCAGGGCCACGAGACCGCGGTCGATCGCGCCGGGGCCAATCCGGTGCTGCAGGAGGCGGTGGTCAACCGCCGAGACCTGCCGGTCGACCTGCTCAACGAGATGTACTTCGCCGTCGAGGCGAAGCTGCGCAACAAGATCCTCGAACGCAACGCCTCGGTCGACCCCGCGGCGCTGGAGGCCGCGCTTGCGGCCGGCCGCACGCGCGTCGCCGCCCAGGACGGCGCCTTGCCGGACGACTACGAGGCGGCCGAGCGCGACGTGCGCAGCATGGTCGCGCGCAAGGCGCTGACGCCCAAGGCGCTGGCCAGCATGCTGCGCAATCGCGAATCCACCCGCTTCATGGTGGCGCTGGGCGAGCTCGCCGGCATCGACTTCCACACCGCCCGGGTGATCCTGGAACGCCGCGAGCTCGACGCCCTGGCCATCGTCTGCAAGGCGGCCGACTTCGATCGCTCGCTGTTCCTCACCTTCGCGGTGCTGGTGCTCGACCGCGACTCCGACCCGATGGGCCGCGCCAAGCAATACGGCGACCTCTACACCGAGCTGCCGAAGGAATCGGCTCAGCGCACGCTGCGTTTCTGGCGCATGCGCCGACAGCGCCCGGACATGGCGGCCTAGACCCGCCGATCCCAGAGCGTCTCCCAGTAGTTCCGCCACTTGGCGATCACCGCCGTCTCGCTCTGACCTGAGTCGTAGGCCGGCGAGACCAGCGCGGCGGCGCGCTCCACCTTCACCAGCACGACGTGCGGCTTGGCGCTGGTCGAGCCGCGACGCCGGAAGAACTCGAGCCCGGCTTCGTATTCACCGCCGTCCCCGAGAACTCGCGCCAAGCCCTTGAAGCGATAGCCTTTGCGCACCAGCGGATCGACCACGTTGATCTCGACCGCCGGGTTGGCGCGCAGGTTGGTGACTGTATTTGGCGAGCGGATGTCGGCGAACACCAGGTGGTCGTCGTCCCAGACCGCGATGGCGCCCTTCGGCGAGAGGTTCGGCGAACCGTCAGGGCAGACGGTGGCGACGAAGCCGAGCTGCTGCTGCTCGACCACGCGCTTCATGTCGTCGGTGAGAACGCCCATCGCGGCGCTCGGCGCGCCGGCCTAGCTGACCTTGACGGAGGCGAGCCGCTCGAGGCCCTCCGAGGCGATCGCGGTCAACGAGCGCAGGCCTTCCTCGCCGAACACGTCCATCGCCGCCTGGAACGCCATGGCGGCGGCGGCGCGCTCGCCGCGGTCGCGGTGGGTGATGCCGAGGCGGGTGACGTAGACCTGGCCCAGCTGCACCTGCAGCATCGCCCAGGTGACCGGGTCGGTGCGGTGCGGCCCGGCGATCAGCTCGGACTTGAACGCGGCTTCAGCCTTGTCCAGCACCCTGACGTCGCCGGTCAGCTCGGCTAGGCGGGCGAGCGTCAGGGCGCGGCCGTTGGCGGCCTCCGCGCGAATCACCAGGCCCGGCGCGTCGCGCAGCACCAGGCTGGCGCGGTCGTAGCAGGACAGCGCCTTGCCGAAGGCGGTCTCGTTCTCGGTGGCTTCCCCGAGCTGCGCCAGGGCGCGGCCCAGCGCGGCCTGGCCGATCGCCCAATCGAGCGGGCTCTGGTCGCGGCCCAGCGCATCGAGCGCGGTCGCCAGGGCGCTGACCGAACGCGCCAGGCGGGCCAGATCGCCGGTCATCTCGCCCAGCGCGGCCTTGGCCGCCGACTTGGCGATGGTGATGCGCGAGAGCATCAGCGGCTCGTAGGCCGCGTCGAGCCGCTCCTCGGCGGCGGTGAGGTCGCCGAGTCCGGCGCGGATCAGATCCTCGTCCTTCAGCCGCAGCCCGGCGCCGACCAGCATTTCGCTGCGGATCAGCCGCGTGGCGGCGCCGGCGAGCTTCAGGTGGGCGTCACGCCGACCGGCGCCTTCCAGCATCGCGATCGGATCGTTGAACAGCCGCGCGGCGGCTCGCGCTTCGGCCGCGCCGCTGCCTGCGATGGCGCGGCGGGCGTGAATCTGCGCCAGGGCGGCCAGGGCGAGCATGCCGGCGGCGCCGCCGGCGCGCTGCGCCTCGCTGGCCGCCTTCTCCGCCGCGGCCTCCAGCCCCGAGTCGCCGAACAGCTCCGAGCCGAGCAGCGCGCAACTGGCCTGCTCCAGCCTGGCGCGCGACCAGCCTTGCTGGCGCTGGACGCCGAAGGCGTCGGCGGCCCGTTCGGCGTTGGCGGCGGCCTTGCGCAGCGCCTCGGCGCTGCCGGTGCGGCGGGCAAGTTCGCGCCATACGATCGCTGCTTCCAGGAATCGCCGCGCCCGATCGCGGACGCCGATCCGGCCGGAGGCGACGTCGGCCCCTTTGGCCTCGGCTTTCAGCATTTTCAGGTCGAGCAGTTCCAGCAGCGCCCCGTCGCCGCCGGTGAATCCATCCTTGCCGGGCAGCTGCACGCGCTCAGTGAGAGACCTCGCGCCGCCGAACAGTCGTCGCAACTCGCGGCCGAATTCGAACATCGGGCGTCTCCCATCGACGAGACCCGGATTGGCACAGACGCGCGGGTTGTCGACGGATGCACAGCAAACCCGGAGCCGAATGGTTTGCAAGAGGTTAATGCGGCGACATGGTTAACGCCTGCGCGATTGGCCCGCCTCAGACGCGGCGCGCTTCCAGGACTTTGTAGCCGCCCGCCTGCTCCAGCCGGCGCGCCTGGTCGAACGCCTCGGCGAGCGTCGCCTCGTAGGGCAGGCCGATGTTGGCCACCAGCCGCAGCACGGCGCCGCGCCGCATCATCGCCGCCGCCCGGCGGATGAACGCCTGGCCGAGGCCGCGATCCTCTTCGCCGCCATCATGAAACGGCGGGTTCATCACCACGAAGTCGAGGCCGGCGAGCGATGGCGTCGGCTCGCGCAGGTCGGCCTGCAGGAACGCGGCGCGCGGATCGGCGACGTTGCGGCGCGCGGCCTCCACGGCGCGGCGATCGAGGTCGACCAGGGTCAGCGCCGTCACCTTCGGCGAGGCCAGCACCGACGCCGCCAGCATCCCTATCCCGCAGCCGAGATCGGCCCCCGCGCCCCCAAGCCCGCCCAGATGCGCGGCCAGCAGCTGACTTCCCGGATCGGGACGGTCCCAGCTGAACACGCCGGGCTGCGAGACCAGCCCCAGCCTAGGCGGCGTCTGCTGTCCGCCCTCGGCGATCGCCGCTTCAAGGCCGATCGGCGCCTCGGGCCGCAGGCACGTGCAGAGCCGCTGATGCCGCAGCGACTGCTCGGAAACTGTGCACCCGAACGCCGCCAGCTCCTTGCGCAGCCGCATGCCGCCCTTGTCCTTCGGCGCGACGGCGGTCAGTTCGCCGCCCGGATTCAACGCCCGCAGCGCCTGCGCCAGCACATAGCGCCGCTCGATCGCTCCCGGCGGCGCGGCGATCGCGATGTTGTCCAGGCTCTCGTCTGGGACGCCCTCAAGGGCATCGGCGCCAGGGACAAGGGGTGAGACCTGCCGCGCGTCCTCGGGAATGTCGACCAGCGCCGGCGGCGGCGCACCGTAGACAGCGCTCGCCATCGGCAGTCCTCGTTGCAGCGGCGTCCTAGCAACTGCCGACTAAAGAACCTAGCGGACGAGGGCCGGACCAACGGCCCTCGTCCGGCGTCAGGCCGCGGTCAGCAGCCCCGCGCTTGCGGCGACGAACCCTAACGTGTCGACGGCGAACAGTGCGCGGATGACGGCGTTGTAGCCGCCGAAGCCGCGATCGGTGACCAGGCTGGCCAGGCGCCCGACCGTGCAGCCGCCGAGGGCGACGATCAGCACGATGAAGGCGGCCTGCCGCGGCGCGTACCCCGCCAGCGCGGCGAGGCAGGCGAGAGTGATCATCAGGAATATCCCCGCATATTGCGCGCGCACTTCGTTGCGACCGCTGGCGCCGGCGGCCTGCAGTCCCAATAGTCCGGCGAAGCGCTCCGGCGCCGCGGCGGCGGCGCAGGCGCTTACGAGGAAGAACGCCGCCGCGATTGCGAGGATGACGGACCCGAACATTTCACCCACAGCTCAGTCTCCCATGTCGGCCGGCCCGATGACCGGGCTGTTACGTAATTAACTTATGTAAGATAATAGGATTATGTCAATGTCGCTCACGTCGCGGCGCGAGGAGAATTCGGAGGCGACCCGCGCGGCGTTGCTGGCGGCCGCGCGGCGCGCGTTCGCCAAGAATGGGTTTTCTGGCGCGGATGTCGGAGCGATCGCCGCCGAGGCGCGGGTCACCACCGGGGCGATCTACCACCACTTCGGCAGCAAGAAGGGCCTGTTTCAGGCGGTGGCGGAAGCGATCGAGACAGAGATCCTGACCAAGGCGGAGACCGGCGCCGGCGAACTCAGCTGGACGTTTCTCACCACCGCCTTCGCCCGGCTGATCGACCTGTGCGCCGCCCCCGACATCCAGCGCATCATCTTCGCCGAGGGTCCCCAGGTGCTGGGTCCCGACGCCTGGCGCGAGCTCGAGGGACGCTACGCCATCGGCGCGGTCACCGGCGTGCTGACCTATCTGATGAGCGAGGGCGTGGTGCGCCAGGCGCCGATCCAGCTGGTGGCCCGCCTGATGGTGGCCATCCTGCGCGAAGCCTCCGCCGAGGTCGCGCGCACCGGCGGCGATCCAGCGGCGCGCGCGGAGGTGGCGCGGCTGGCGGACGGGTTTCTGGAGACGCTGCTGGCGCGGTAGGCCCGCTTCGGCCGTCCATGGCGATTGGCCTCGCCAGGGCGTCTGGGGGGCCCGTGGAGCCCCTCGGCGGGGCGGCGGGCTAGGGTACTACTAGTAACGTTCCGAATCCCGCGTATCGCCTCCCTGGCGGCCCTAGCGTCGATCGGTGTTTTTTTGCGATGTTCCAGAAGCGGGCTGACGTCAGATGGAACGACGTCTCGACGTCTTGGCCGGGCTTGTCCCGGCCATCCAGGCGCACAGCATCTCAGCGTTGGGCATGGGTTGCCGGCATTCCGCGCTTCGCGCTCCAGCCGGCAATGACGTGATTTGGATAACCGACCAATCCCAATGCGCTCTAAGCCCGCTCCTTCGCCCGCTCGAACGCCACCTTCGGGTAGCGCTCGGTGACGTAGCCGACCTCCCAGGCCGACTTGGCCAGGAACACCGGGGCCTTGTCGATATCCAGCGCCATCGCGCTGCGGTGCTTGCCGGCGAACTCCTCCAGGTCGGCGCGCTCGCCGGCGACCCAGCGGGCCTCGGCGTAGGGCGCGCTCTCGAAGATGACGTCGAGGCCGTATTCGCCGGCCAGCCGGTCGGCCATCACCTCGAACTGCAGCTGGCCGACCGCGCCGACGATGAAGTCCGAGCCGATCTCGGGCGGAACAGCTGGGTCACGCCCTCCTCGGCCAGGCCCTCCAGCGCCTTCTTCAGGTGCTTGGCCTTCAGCGGGTCCTTCACCCGCACCCGGCGCAGGATCTCGGGGGCGAAGTTGGGCAGGCCGGCGAAGCGCAGGGCGCCGCTCTCCGAGAGGCTGTCGCCGACCCGCAGCACGCCGTGGTTGGGGATGCCGATCACGTCGCCGGCGAAGGCCTCCTCGGCCAGCTCGCGCTCGGAGGCGAAGAACAGCACCGGCGAGTTGACGCTCAGCTGCCTGTGGGTGTTCTCGACCTTCAGCTTCATGCCGCGGGTGAAGCGGCCCGAGCAGAGGCGCAGGAAGGCGATGCGGTCGCGGTGGCCGGGATCGATGTTGGCCTGCACCTTGAACACGAAGCCCGACACCTCCGGATCGCCCGGCGCGACGTGGGTCTCCTGGCCATTGCGGCGCGCGGCGACCGGCTTCGGGGGCGGGGCGTAGGCGCCCAGGCCCTCCAGCAGCTCGCCGACGCCGAAGTGGCGCAGCGCCGAGCCGAAGAAGATCGGCGTCATGTGGCCTTCGAGGAAGCTCTCCGGGTCGAACGGCTTGGCGGCCTCCTGCACCAGCATGGCGCCTTCCTCGACCTCGCCGAGTTCGTCGGGGTCGAGATACTGGACGATGGCGTTGGAGTTGAGCGCCACCGGCGCGGGCGGCGCCGTCGCCTGGCGGTCGTAGGGCAGGAAGCAGTTCCGGCGCAGGTCGATCACGCCCTTGAAGCGGCTGCCGGAGCCGGCCGGCCAGTAGAGCGGGGCGGGGTCGAGCGCCAGCTTGGAGGCGATCTCGTCCAAGCAGGGCGAACGGGTCCTGCGCCTCGCGGTCCATCTTGTTGATGAAGGTGACGATCGGGATGTCGCGCAGGCGGCAGACCTCGAACAGCTTCAGCGTCTGCGGCTCGATGCCCTTGGCCGCGTCCAGCACCATCACCGCGGCGTCGGCGGCGGTGAGCGTGCGGTAGGTGTCCTCGGAGAAGTCCTCGTGGCCGGGGGTGTCGAGCAGGTTGAACATCAGCCCGGCGTGGTCGAACGTCATCGCGCTGGCCGAGACCGAGATGCCGCGCTCGCGCTCGATCTTCATCCAGTCGGAGCTGGTGCGCCGCTGCTCGCCGCGGGCCCGCACCGCGCCGGCCGCGCGGATCGCCCCGCCGGCCAGCAGCAGGTGCTCGGTCAGAGTGGTCTTGCCGGCGTCCGGGTGGCTGATGATCGCAAAGGTGCGCCGACGCGCGGCCTCGGCGGCGGGGGATGTGGGCATGGGGGCGAGGTAAGGCAGATTGCCGGGTGTTGGAAGGGGCCGCAGTGTCAGTGCGGCGCCGCCTCGTCGTAGAACCTGGCCAGGTCGGCCTTCATCGACTTCAGCGCATCCGGGTTCAGGTAGACCATGTGGCCGGAGGGGTAGTAGGCGAAGCGCACGTTGCCCCTCAGGCCCGGCTCCAGCTGCAGGTGCTGGAGGTCGTATTCGGTGCCGAAGAACGGGGTCGCCAGGTCGTAGACGCCGTTCAGCGAATAGACCAAGAGGTGCGGGTTTTCCCGCATGGCCTGGGACAGGTCGAGCGCGACATCGGCCTTGTTGATGTCCCCGCCACCGCCAAGATCGGCCGCCTTGTGATTGAAATCCCAGCGCACGCCGGGCGCGTCGTAGCCGGGCCGGTAGTCGAGCCGGGTCTCGTAGCCGAGGTCGTGCGTCAGGTAGTCGTGCAGCGCGGCGACAAAGGCGCCGGTGATGCCGGTGTCCGACGGGTCGAATTCCGGCGTCTCGCCGGCGGAGTCGACGTCCTGACCGGTGAAACGCGCATCGTAGCGGCCGATGGTCAGGCGCTGGTCTCGCAGCAGCTCCTTGCGGAAGCGCGACGCGTCGATGCGCAGATTGCTGGCCAGGATGTAGCTGGTCGGCAAGCCGATGTAGCCGCTGAGCTTTTCGGCCACCGCCTGCCGCTCGGCGTCGCCCAGATCCTGCCCCTTCGCCAGAGCCATGGCGTACGGTCCCCTGGCGAACTCGCGCACCTCCTTGAGGAAGGTCGGCAGATCGGCGGGCTCGGCCGCCAGCTTGTGGTGGTAGGCGGCGATCGCGGCGTAGCTGGGGATGTAGTCGATCATGTCCTGCTCGAACCCAGGCCGGAAACGCCCGTAGTTCAGCACCGAGGACAGCAGCACGACGCCGTTCAGCTGCACGCCGTCCTGCTGCAGGCGATAGGAGAGCCCGGCGGAACGGGTGGTGCCGTAGCTTTCGCCAAACAGAAACTTGGGCGCGTTCCAGCGGCCGTTGATCGTCAGCCAGCGCTCGATCGCGCGGGCGAAGGCGTCGATGTCCTGGTCGGTGCCCCAGAAGGCCGCCAGCTTGGTGTCGCCCAACGGCCGCGAATACCCTGCGCCCATGGCGTCGAGGAACACCAGGTCGGACTTGTCCAGCAGGCTGGCGTCGTTGTTGACCAGCTGGTAGGGCGGTCCATGCGTCGGCTTCGGGCTATCCGTCAGTACACGGACAGGCGCCAGAGACCCCATGTGCAGCCACACCGTCGCCGACCCAGGGCCGCCGTTGTAGAAGAATGTCACCGGCCGGTTCGGCTCGCCGGTGGTGTAGGCGACGTAGAACATGCTGCCGGTCGGCTTGCCTTCGTCGTCGCGCAGGGTGAGCGTGCCGGCGGTGGCCGTGTAGGCGATCGCCTTGCCGCCAATGGTCGCCTGGTGACGGCTCGGAACCCGCGCCTCGGCGATCGGGGCGGTGACGATGTCGGAGTCCTGCAGCTTGCGGCAGCGCGCGCGGTCGGCGCGCGGGTCGCCCCCCGGGGAGCCGCCGGTTTCGCCAGGCTGGGGACTTGCCCCACCCTCGGATTTGCCGCCGCAGTCGACGTCGGCGTGGCTGTCTTCGCCGGCTTCGCGCTCGGCCGCCGTCGGCAGGTCGCGGTGCGACGCCTTGGCCTGGTCGACCATGCTCTGATCGGGCCCGGCGTCACCGGTCCGCGACAAGGCCGTGACCGGGAAGGCCAAAAGCGCCGCCAACAGGGCGACGAAAACGCTTGGACGCATAGGTGATTTCTCCCGCCAGGGCTGTTTACGAGGCTATAGCACCGCCTTCGCCGCCGTCGAGGAGGGGAAATGCAACCACTGACAGAACATTTGGCGGAACGCTTCGCCCGCATCGCGCTGGGCCACGTCGGTCGCGAGTTCCCGAACAAGCTCGATCAGGTGCTGACGGGCTCGGACGACCTCGGCGGTCCGCGCACGCTGCACCCGATCTTCTACGGCAGCTTCGACTGGCACTCGGCCGTGCACAGCCACTGGCTGCTGGCGCGGGTGCTGCGGCGGTTTCCGCGGCGGCTCGGCCGCGCCCGCGATCCGCGACTGGCTCGATCGGGCGCTCACCGACGCGAACGTCGCCGGCGAGCTCGCCTATCTGGCGCGGCCGCACGCGGGTGGGTTCGAGCGGCCGTATGGCTGGGCGTGGCTGGTGATGCTGCAGGCCGAACTGGAGGCGCACGACAGCGCCGACGGGCGGCGCTGGGCGGCGGCGATGCGGCCGCTGGCGCAGGCGTTCGAGGCGCGCTTCCTGGCCTGGCTGCCCAAGGCGACCTACCCCGTCAGGGTCGGAACGCACGGCAGTTCGGCCTTCGCCCTGGCGCTGGCGTGGCGCTACGCCCCGTCCGCGGCCGACCCCGGTTTCGGCGCGGCGCTGGGCGCGGCCGCGCGCCGGTGGTTCGAGGCGGATGTTGACGTGCGACCGCTGGAGCCGAGCGGCGCGGATTTTCTCTCGCCGACGCTGATGACCGCCGAGTGCATGCGCCTGATGCTGCCGGCCGAGGAGTTCGCGACCTGGTTCGCGCGCTACCTGCCGCGTCTGGCCGAGGGCGAGCCGGCGGCGCTGTTCGCGCCGGCGATCGTCAGCGACCGTTCCGACGGCCAGATCGCCCACCTAGACGGCCTCAGCTTCAGCCGCGCCTGGTGTTTCCGCCACCTCGCCGACGCCGTGCCGGCCGGCCTGCGCGAGCGCCTGCTGCACGCCGCCGAGTCTCACCTCGCCGCGGCGTCGCCGCACCTGGACGACGACTACATGGGCGAACACTGGCTCGCGAGCTTCGCGCTGCTGGCGCTGGACGAATAGGCGCCTAAGCTGGCGGCCATGGAGTCGCTTCCGCAGATCGACCGCCGCCGCCTGTTGAGGGGCGCCACTGCGCTCGGCGGCCTCGCAGGACTCGCCGGCTGCGCCACCGGCGCCAGCTCGGTGAAGGTGTTCTCGGGGGGCGACGTGAGGCTCGGCGCCACGCTGGCGCCGATCCGCGCCAGCGTCGACCGGCTGTTCGACATCACCGTCTGCCTGCGCCCGTTCCGCGCCGCGGGGCCCCGGATCGAGGCCGAGCAGATCGGCGAAACGCTGGTGGTGCACAACTACGGTCACGGCGGCAGCGGCTGGTCGCTGTCGTGGGGCTCGGGCGAGGTCGCGGTGCGGCTGGCGATGGCCTCCAGCCCCGCCGAGATCGCGGTGATCGGCTGCGGCGCGCTCGGCCTCACCGCCGCGACCCTGGCGCAGCGGGCCGGCGCCAGGGTGACGATCTACGCGCGCGATCCGCCGCCTGAGACCCGCTCGGCCCGGGCCACCGGCGCCTTCACGCCGGATTCGCGCATCGCCCTGGCCAGCAAGGTCGCGCCCGGCTTCCCGGCGCTGTGGGAACAGATGGCGCGCGCCTCGTTCAAGAGCTTCCGCAGCTATCTCGGCCTGCCGGGCGCGCCGGTGGAATTCAACGACCGCTACTACCTCTCGGATGCGCCGTCGGATGCGCGGCCCGGCATGGCGCCGAGTCCCCACCGCCAGGCTACCTCGACTTCGCCAGCTATGGCGCGTCGATCCACGACATCGTCCCGCGCCCGACGCTGCTGCCGCCCGGCGCGACGCCGTTCGCCAGCCGATATGTGCGCCGCAACAGCGCGCTGATGTTCAACATCGCCGACTACGCCCACACGCTGATGAGCGACTTCTTCATCGCCGGCGGCAGGTTCGAGCGGCAGGAATTCCATGCGCCGTCGGAGATCGCGGCGCTGCCGCAGAAGGTGGTGATCAACTGCCCCGGCTACGGCGCCCGCGCGCTTTGGAAGGACGAGAGCATCGTGCCGGTGCGCGGCCAGATCGCCTGGCTGATGCCGCAGCCCGAGGTCGACTACGGGGTCTATTTCGGCGAGATGGGCGTGCTCGCGCGCCGCGACGGCATCGTGCTGCAGGTGTTCGACGGCGGCGACATGCGCGGCTACGGCGACGACAACGAGACGGTCGATCCGGAAGAAGCCAAGACCGCGGTGAGCCGGGTGGCGGCGCTGTATTCGAAGTTCGGCAACGGATAGGCCGGCGCCTCCCCCTCCACCCCTTCGGGGTCCCCCTCCCCCTCTGGGGGAGGAGATCAGGTCGGCGCTTTCTTCTCCTCACCCGTAGGGGGAGGGGGACCGCGAAGCGGTGGAGGGGGCTCGCCGCCCGCGCTACCCCTGCAGCACCTTGCGCACGCCCGCATACGGGTCCTCGACCACGCGGCTTTCGAGGTTGAACACCATCGTCGCGCGGCGGGCCGGGTCGTAGGCCGGCCAGTCGGGCAGGGCGGGGGTGGACGGGTCGCCGGTGCGGGCGAAGGCGAGCCAGGCTTCGCTCATCTGCTCGGCCAGCCGCTGCGGCTCCTCGCCGGCGCCGACGAAGTTGCGCGCGGTCTCGACGTTGTCGAACATCAGCGGGATTTCCAGCGCGTGCGGCGAGCGCAGGCGGCCGCGGCCGCGCGGCGTCTCCCACTCCAGCAGGTACATGTAGACCGGCGCCGCAGCCTGGGCGTGCTTGCGCTCGGCCAGGGTGATCGAGTCGGACCAGAACATGGCCACGGTCTGCACGATCGCCGCCAGATGGCTGGGCGAATAGTCGGGAAAGGCTTGGCGCGCCGCCGCCACCACCGCGTCGGCCTTGTCGCCGACGGCCTGTTTCGCGCGCTTGGCGAGATCCTCCTCGGTGTAATCGCCGAAGCGCGGGTCGGCGAACAGGAACAGCGTCGCCTCGTCCTTGTTGGTGCCGATCATCACCGGCACGCTGGCCGAGATGGCCGGCGCGGCGGGATCGAACGGGCCGCCGGGCAGCGCGACGCCGTCCACGCAGGGGCTGAAGCCGGCGATCACGTTCGGCGGGGCGGACTTCGCCGCCGCGGCCTGGATCTCGGCCGCCGAGAAGCTTTCCAGCTTCGCCAGCTCGCCCGGCTTGACGCCGAGTGCCTCCAGGAACGCCTTGGCGTACTTGGTCGCGTTCTCGCGGCTGACCGCCTTCAGCCACGGCCCGCTCTGGACGATCGCGCGGTGGAAGAGTCCTGCCGCCGCCGGCATCGCCAGCAGCAGCGAGACCTTCATCCCGCCGCCGCTTTCGCCGAAGATGGTGACGTTGGCCGGATCGCCGCCGAACGCGGCGATGTTGTCGCGCACCCATTCCAGCGCCAGCACGATGTCGAGCATGCCGGCCTCGCCGGACGAGGGGTGGCCGCCGAGGTCTCCCAGATGCAGGTAGCCGAACACGTTGAGGCGGTGGTTGACGGTGACGATCACGGTATCGCCGCGGCGGGCCAGCGCCTCGCCGTCGTACATCGCCGCGCCGCCGGAGCCGTTGGCGAAGCCGCCGCCATGCAGCCAGACCATCACCGGCCGCTTGCCGGTCAGGCCCGGCGTCCAGACGTTGAGGAACAGGCAGTCCTCGTCGGTGCCGGGCTGGCCGGGCGCGGGCGGATCGCCGGCGCTCTTGCCGCCGGTGGTTCCGCCGGGCTCGACGCCGACCTGGATCGCCGGCGCGCCAAGCGTCAGCGCATCGGCGGGGGTGGTCCACGGCGCGGGCGGCTGCGGCGGCGCGAAGCGCAGCTTGCCCAGCGGCGGGGCGGCGTAGCGCAACCCCTTGAAGATGTGGAGGCCGCCGGCGCGATAGCCCCGCACCGGGCCGTTGCGGGTGGAAACGATTTCGGTGCGCTCCGCGTCGCGCGCCATGTCGAGGGCGTCGGTCATATCCTCATCTCCCAATCATCAGGCGGCCGCCTTCTTCGGAGCGGCTCGAAATATCTGAACTCAATGCGAGCGCCATCCCGCCACCAAGTGGCGTCGCGGCGCAAGTCACATCTCAGCCGTCACCCCGGGCGAAGCGCGTAGCGCGGAGACCCGGGGCCGGAAGCGCCGCCGCCAAGCTGGAGGTCGTCTAGGAACCGGTGCGTCCGGCCCCGGCTCGGCGCGGCGGGCGCCGCTTGGCCGGGGTGACGGCGAACAGGGCCTTCAGGCTGGCGGCAGGTCGGTGGTCAGCGCCGGGCGCAGCCGGGCGTAGGCGCCGGCGTGCGGATCGGTGGTCGGCGCCCCGCCGAACGGGGTGGTCATCGGGTCGAGCTTCACCCCGGCGAGGCTGACCTCGAAGTGCAGGTGGGGGCCGGTCGCGAGGCCGGTGTGGCCGACGAACCCGATCACCTGGCCGCGGCTGACCGGCGCGCCGACGGCGATGCCGGGCGCGTAGCCGGACAGGTGGGCGTAGCCGGTGCCCCAGCCGCCGGCGTGGCGCAGGCGGATCAGGTTGCCGTAGCCGCCTTCGACGCCGGCCTCGGTCACCACGCCGTCCTCCGCCGCCAGCACCGGCGCGCCGTCGCGGGCGGCGAAATCGACGCCCTGGTGCATGCGGCTGAAGCCGAGGATCGGATGGCGGCGCATGCCGAAGCTGGAGGTCACGCGCAGGAAGTCGAGTGGGGCGCTGGGGCCGGCTGGCGCGACCGTCAGAGGCGTGTCGGCGGCCGACAGCGGATCGATCGGCGGCGGCAGGGCCGCGCCACTGTCCTCCGGCACATAGTCGGCGGGAACGACGTCCGCCGCGGTGGCGTGGGCGTTGGCCGGCTCGGCGCTGGTCAGCCGCCAGCCGACCGCGAGCGCCGCAAACCCCGCCGCCGCTATGGCGATCCGGGACAGGTGGCGGCGATGGCTGACCGGTGCGCGGCGAGTCACATACGGCATGGCCAATGACTGTGGCGCGGGTAGGGTTAACAGGCCGCGAAGGGGCTGCGGCGGCCCCCTCCACCACTCCGTGGTCCCCCTCCCCCGATGGGGGAGGAGATTGGGCCGGCGCCTTCTTTCTCCTCACCCGTAGGGGGAGGGGGACCGCGAAGCGGTGGAGGGGGCTCGCCGTCGCACGGCGCCTACAGGCTGCTCAGCGGTCGCGCGCCGAGCGGGTTGGTCGCCAGCACCTCGTTCACCGTCGCCATCCGGTGCGCGGTCGCCGGGTTCATGGTCGGGCCTTCGAGCGTGACCAGGTCGCCGTAGTGGATGCCGATCGAGCTCACCGCGTCGTAGCTGAGGCGGATGTTCAGCCCGCGCACGGTGTTGAAGGTGGAGCGGATGTCGCGGAACGTCTGCATCGGGTTGGTGACCGTGCTGACCAGGGCGCCGCCCACCCGGATCGCCTGCATCCACGGCGTCGAGGTGGCCATGTCGCGGACGTTGCGGGAGGCGAACACGGCGACGCCGGGCGCGTTGAAGGTCACCATCTTGTAGCCGCCGCGATTGGCGACCACCTGGGCGATCGCGCCGCCCAGCGAATGGCCGCAGACGTAGACGTTATCGCCCGGCGCCGCCGCGCCGGCGGCATAGGCCTCGCCGTCGGAGAAGTAGGAGGTGTTCATCCCGGCGCCGAGCCGCAGATCGGCGCCGACGTCCATCGCCTGCGAGGTGCCGCGGAACACGATCACGGTCACGCCCTCCTTGGTGAAGGTCGCCGCCTGGAAGCCGTTCCAGCTGCTCGAGGCCCGCAGGTGGTTGGGACAGACCCACCCGCCGACGGCGGGGTCGTCCTCGTAGACCGCGGCGGCCATGAGGCCGAGGTCGCGGATGGTCGGCATGAGTTCCTCCCGGCTAAGACGCCATGAATTTGTTTCAGCGTCCCTGAGGCGACAACCCGAATTTCCCGTGATCCGCGGCTAGGCGAGCGCGTCCGACAGCCGTTCCATCGACGTCGTCAGCACCTCGGGCTTGCGGCAGACGCAGGCCCTGAGGAACGTCTCGGAGCCGGGGCCGAAGAAGATCCCGGGCGCCAGGCCGACGCTGGTCTTGGCCAGGATGTCGAGGCAGGCCTGGCGGCTGTCGGGCATGCCGTCGACCTCGAAGAAGGCGTACATCCCGGCCTGTGGCCTGGGGCCCATTCGCACCCGCGGTAGCCGCGCCAGCGCGTCGCAGACGATGCCCATGCCGGCTTCGCAGTAGCCCCGCATCCAGGCCACGAACGGTTCGCCCTCGCGGATCGCGGCGACGCCGGCGTGCTGCAGGAAGGTGGTGACGCCGCTGGTGGTGTACTGGGTCATCATCGCGACGGTCGGGCCGAGCGAGGGCGGGTGGACCATCCAGCCAAGCCGCCAGCCGGTCATCGCCCACGACTTCGAGAAGCTGTTGATCACGATCAGCCGGTCTTCCGGATCGGCGATGTCGAGGATGGTCGGAGCGCTGTTTCGCCCAAACGCCAGGCGGTTGTAGACCTCGTCGGCGATCAGCCAGACACCGCGGGCGCGGCAGATCGCCAGCAGCTCGGCCTGCGTTTCCAGCGGGACCATCGCGCCGGTGGGATTGCCGGGCGAGGCGAAGAAGACCGCGCGGGTGCGATCGTCGATCTGGTCGGCGACCCTCTGCGGATCCAGCGTCCAGCCGTTCTGGCCATGGTCCATCGGCGCCGAGCGGACCTCCGCCCCGACCAGCCGCGCCATGCCGCCGGTGTTGGGCCAGACCGGGTCGACCGCGACGATGTTGTCGCCCGCCTCGCAGACCAGCTGGATCGCCAGCATGATCGCGTTCATGCCGCTGCAGGTTACGGTGATCCGTTCCGGCGCGATCGGCTGGCGGCCCAGGCCAGTCAGATAGTCGGCGAGGGCCTGGCGCAGCTCGGGGATGCCGTTCTGGTGGGTGTAGAACACGTGCCCGGCGGCGATCGCCCGGCTCATCGCCTCGCTGATGAACGCCGGCGCCGGCACGTCGCCCTCGCCGAACCACAGCGGGATGATGCTGGGGTCGCCGAACGCCCCTTTTGCGAGGCTGGAGATGTTCTCGAGGGGAATGCGGCGGATATCGGCGCGCGCGCCGGAAAGGGCGGTCATCGCCGCTGATTAGCGGGTTGGGGCGGGGGCCGTCGAGCCAGCGTTGGCGCGAAACCTCAGTTCCGCGCCGGGATCAGCACTGGCAGGCGCTCGTAGCCCTTGATGAACGAGGAGGCGACGCGGACGGGCTCGCCCATCAGCTGGATGTCGGGGAAGCGTCGCATGATCTCTTCCCAGATCACCCGCAGCTGCAGCTCGGCCAGCCGGTTGCCGACGCAGCGGTGGATGCCGAAGCCGAACGAAACGTGCTGGCGCGGGCGCTCGCGGTCGACGATGTAGTCGTTCGGCCGCTCGATCGCCTCGTCGTCGCGGTTGCCCGAGACGTACCACATGACCACCTTGTCGCCGGCCTTGATCTCTTTGCCGCCGAACGTCACGTCGGCGGTCGCGGTGCGGCGCATGTGCGCCAGCGGGGTCTGCCAGCGGATGGTCTCGGAGACCATCGAGGGGATCAGGGCGGGGTTGGCCTTCAGCTTGCGGTACTGGTCGGGGTTCTGGTTCAGCGCCAGGATCGAGCCGGAGATGGTGTTGCGGGTGGTGTCGTTGCCGCCCACGATCAGCAGGATCAGGTTCCCGAGGTACTCCATGGGCTCCATGTTCCGCGTCGAACTCGGCGTGACACATCATGGAGATCAAGTCGCCCTTCGGCTCGGCGTTCACCCGCTCGTTCCAGAGGTTCACGAAGTAGCCGAGGCACTCCATCAGCTCGGCCTGCCGCTCCTCCTTCGTGCCAAAGCCTGGCGCGCCCTCCGCGGCGGTGATCACATCGCTCCAGCGGGTCAGCTTGCGCCGCTCCTCGAACGGGAAGTCGAACAGCGTCGCCAGCGTCATGGTGGTCAGCTCGATCGAGACCTTGTCGACCCAGTCGAAGGTCTCGCCGATCGGCAGCGAATCCAGGATCAGCCCGGCCCGCTCGCGGATCAGTGGCTCCATGTTGTGCAGGTTGGCCGGCGAGACCGCCGGGCTCACCGCCTTGCGCTGGGCGTCGTGCTTGGGCGGATCCATGGCGATGAACATCGGCGTCTGGAACTCGTCGTCCGGGTCCTCGATGGTGATCGAGCCCTCGGACGAGAACTCCTGGTGGTTGGAATCCACCGCGACGATGTCGTGGTACTTGGTGATCGACCAGTAGGGCCCGTGCTGCGGGTGGTTCGAGCGGTGGACCGGGTCCTCCCGCCGCAGCCGCTCGAAGTAGGGCCACATGGTGTCGGTGCGGAACAGCTCGTCGTCCGCCACCTCGATCTCCTCGAGGGGCATGGAGTAGGCCCGCTCGCGCGCCGCCCGCCGGATGTCCACGCCTGCGTCGTCCATGCGCCTCGCTCCTGTCGCCGCCCGAATCCGCCAGCCAAGTTGACGGCGCCGTCATGTTTGAGCCCGGATGGCGGCGAGGGCAAGGCCGTTGGCGCTTGGGTCAGCCGCCGTATTTGCTCGAGCTGGCGGCGTAGTTCGGCCCTTCGATGTCGGCCAGCAGGCCGGGGGGCGTCGGCCGCCATCCCAGCGCGGCCTGCGTCCAGGCGCTGGTGGCTGACATTTCGAGGGCGAAGAACATGCCGATCCAGCCGAAGTGGTCCGCGGCTTCCTCGGCGGACTTGCTGACCACCGGAACGCCCACGGTCCGGCCGATGGCGGCGGCGATGTCCCTGGTCGGCACGCCCTCGTCGCCGATGGCGTGGTAGACGGCGCCCGCCGCGCCCTTCTCGAGCGCCAGCCGATAGAGCCGCGCCGCGTCGGCGCGCCGCCCGCCGGCCCAACGGTTCGCACCCTCGCCGACGTACGCCGCGACGCCCTTCTCCCGCGCAATGTCCATCAGGTGAGGGACGAACCCGCGATCGCTTTCCCCGTGAGTCGAGGGCGCCAGCCGCACGATGGCGGTCCGGACCCCGCGGTCGGCGGCCGCGCGCACTACCTCCTCCGTCGCGCCGCGCCCCATCGGCGCCGGCCGATCCTGCTCGGTGGCCGGGCGGCCATCGCTCAGCATCGCGACCCCGGAGGTGACGATGAACGGCTTGTCCGAACCCTCGAGCGCGGCCAGCATCGCCTCCACCGCCCGCCGCTCTATCTCCACGTTCTCCGCGAAACGGGTGAAGTCGTGGATGAAGGCGGTGTGGATCACGCCGTCGCACGTCGCCGCGCCGGCGACCAGGCTCGCGTGGTCGGCCAGTTCGCCGCGGTGCGGCTCGACGCCTCGCGCCGTCAGGGCCCTCGCCCCTTCGTCGGTTCGCGCAAGGCCAAGCACCGTGTGGCCCGCGCCCAGCAACTCGGCGGCGATCGCCGTGGCCACGTAGCCGGTCGCCCCAGTCAGAAATACGCGCATGCAAGCTCCTCGATGTCTCCGCGCCGTTATCGCGCCGGGAACACGGTCGGAACAGGCGGGAGCTTATAGGGGTATGGCCGCTAACAGCTTCGGCCGAACCAGCGCTGGCCGGCGTCCGCCGCTCAGGAAGCCTTTTCCCGCAACAGGAGTCTGAAGCTCAGCACCGCCGCGACCGCGCCAGCGAGCTGCGCGGCGATGAAGAGCGGCGCCGAGTGCGGCGCGATGCCGGCGAAGGTGTTGGAGAGGCTGCGGGCGAGGGTGACCGCCGGGTTGGCGAACGAGGTGGAGGCGGTGAACCAGTAGGCTGAGGTGATGTAGAGCCCCACCACCCAGGGCGTCGCGTCGGGGCGAAAGCGCAGCGAGGCCAGGATCGCGCCGATCAGGCCGAACGTGGCGACGAACTCCGCCAGCGCCTGGCCGGACCCGTCGCGCGCCTTCTGCGACACTTGCCAGATCGCCTCGCCGAACATGGCGTGGGCGATCCAGACGCCGATGACCGCGGCGATCACCTGCACGGCGACATAGGCCGCGGCCAGGCGCCAGTCGATCTCGCGGCGGATGGCGAACGCCAGCGTCACCGCCGGGTTGAAATGCGCGCCTGAGATCGGCCCCAGCATGACGATCAGCACCACCAGGCCGGCGCCGGTGGACAGCGTGTTGCCCAGCAGCGCGATGGCGTCGTTGCCGCCCGCCAGGCGCTGGCCCATCACGCCCGAGCCGATCACGATCATCAGCAGGAGCGCCGTGCCGAGCGCCTCGGCGGCGAGGCGGTGGCCGAGACCGAACGGCGCCAACGGCGGTTCAAGGCTGGCGTCCGTCGGCGCGTCGGTCATGCCTGTTCGGGGGTCTCGCGGCGCGCGCCGATGTCGTCGAGCCGCCGCTGCAGCGACAGCTTGTCGAGCGAGGCCAGCGGCAGGTTCATGAACAGGCCGATCCGGCTGTTCAGCATCCGATACGTGTCCGCGAACGCCGTGCCGACCTCCGCGGGTGAGCCCTGCGCCGCGGCGGGGTCGGGCACGCCCCAGTGCGCGGTCATCGGCTGCCCGGGCCAGATCGGGCAGACCTCGGCGGCGGCGTTGTCACAGACGGTGAAGACGAAATCGAGCTTCGGCGCGTCCGGTCCCGAGAACTCCTCCCACGATTTCGAGCGCAGACCCTCGGTGGGATAGTGCAGGCTGCGCAGCAGGTTCAGCGCCTGCGGATGGACCTCGCCCTTCGGCATCGAGCCGGCCGAGAAGGCGCGGAATCGGCCGCGCCCTTCGCGGTTGACGATCGCCTCGGCCAGGATCGAGCGCGCCGAATTGCCGGTGCAGAGGAAGAGCAGGTTCAGCGGGGCGTCAGTCATCGCGATCTCTCAACAGGCGCAGGCTTCGGCGACACATCTGCTGGTGACCTCGGCCAGCGGCGTGCAGATTTCAGAGCGGCCGCAGCAGCAGTCCTCCACCAGGAACGCCAGCAAGGCGCCCATGCGGTCGTAACCGGCGGCGTAGATGATCGAGCGGCCGTCGCGGCGCGAGGTGACGAGCCCTGCGGTGGCGAGGATGCCGAGATTGCTCGAGAGCGTGTTGGCGAGGCTGCCGGTCGCACGGGCGATATCCCCGGCCGCCATGCCCTCGGGGCCGGCCCGCACCAGCAATCGGAACACTTCCAGCCGGCCGGGGTGGGCCAGCGCGGAAAGGGCGGTGACAGCGGTAGTCGTTTCCATATTTCGAGAGTAAAAGAAGTGTCGGCCTTGGCCTAGCGAAGATTTCACGACAGTTGGTTCGCGAGAGCGCCGGGGGGCCGAACGAGACCGATGTGGCCGACGCCGTCACCATCGTAGCGGGATTGCCGATCCCCTCGAGTTCGCCGGTGTTTCTCGCCGGTGTCGGCCTGCACGTCCTGTTCGGGCTCGCGGCGGTCGCCAGCGGCGCGGCGGCGATGTTGAACCGAAAGGCCCCCGGCCTCCATCCACGCTTTGGTCGGATTTACGTCGGGTGCCTGGCGGGACTGGCCGCCACCGCCGCGGCCCTGGCCAGCGTGCGCTGGCGGGAGGACGCTGTGCTGTTCGCGCTGGCGGTGGCGGCGTTCGCGGCGGCCTACGTCGGCCGCCGCGCCCGACAGCGGCTGTGGCCCGGCTGGCCGAGGTGGCACATCGTCGGCCTGGGCGGGTCCTACATCGTGATGCTGACCGCCTTCTACGTCGACAACGGCCCGAACCTGCCAGTTTGGCGCGACTTGCCGACGGCGGCCTATTGGACCGCGCCCGCCCTCGTCGGCCTGCCGATCCTGATCTGGGCGTTCATCCGCCACCCTGTCGTACGAGCCGCGCGGTCCGCCGCCTGAGGCGTCAGCCGCAGGACCCGCCACAGCAGGCGGCCGCGACGGCCAGCTCGGTCGCAGGGGCGACGGCGACGTCCTCGCCGTAGGTGACCGCGTCGTCGAACGTGAAGAAGGTCTCCCAGCGCACGCCGGCCGGATCGGTTACCCAACTCTTGTCGGACCTGGCGTAGCAGCAGGTGGTGGCCTGCTGGTCGACGGTGCGCTCGCCGGCCGCCTTCAGCCGTCCCGCCAGTTCACCGAGCTCGGCGGCGCTTTCGACCTGCACGCCAACGTGGTCGACGCCGGACGCGCCGCCGCGCTGCGAGATGGCGAAGTTGACCCGCGGGTCCTCCAGCATCCATTTGGCGTAGTCGTCCTTCACCACCGACGGCGGCGAGCCGAACAGCGTCGCGTAGAACTGGATCGATTGGGCGAGGTCGGGCACGCTCACGTGCAGGTGCATCCGCTTCATGATTTTGGCTCCGGGTTGGTCTTTCATTCAATAGTTCGAGAAATATGGAAGAGTCAAGCGAGGAAACGATGGCGGCGGGCGAAATCGGCGCCGGGCTGACGGCGCGGCCGGCCGGGCGCGAGGACGCGGCGGCGATCACCGAGATCTACAACCAGGGCATCGAGGACCGGATCGCGACGTTCGAGACCGAGCCCAGGT
Organism: uncultured Pseudomonadota bacterium; assembly: GCA_963835495.1. GTDB lineage: Bacteria > Pseudomonadota > Alphaproteobacteria > Caulobacterales > Caulobacteraceae > Acaudatibacter. The sequence continues at coordinate 231,105 of CAWIFQ010000003.1, forward strand.
CGGTCGCCGACATCGAGCCCTGGTTCGAGCACGCCCACGCCTTCGTCTCGGTTGTCGGCCGCGCCGGCGACGTGGTTGGCTACGCCGTCGCGCATCCCTATTCGGACCGCGGCTGCTACCGCGGGATCGGCGAGTTCTCGGTCTATGTGCGCCGCTCGCATCGGGGCCGCGGCGTCGGCCAGGTGGCGATGGCCGCGCTGATCGACGCCGCGCGCGTGGACGGCCTCTGGAAGCTGACGTCGCGCGTCTTTCCGGAAAACCGCGCCAGCCTAGCGCTGATGGCGCGGATGGGCTTCGAGGAGATCGGCGTCCACCGCAACCACGGCGAGCTCGACGGCGTCTGGAAAGACTGCGTGATCGTCGAACGCCTGATCCCGGAGAATATCGACTAGGCGCCCTGTGTTGCTTAGGCGGCCGCGGTTCGGGTCCGCTTTTGGGCGTGAAGGCAATGGCCGAGTTCGACCCATTCGGCCGGTCCACAGCGTCGAGAATGACGAGATCGCACCGCTGCGATCTCGTCATGGAGCCCCGACGCTAGGTCAGCACCCTATGGTCGGCGCCGAGCGCTGCCGCCACGTGTCGAGTCTGAAACCCCTTGCGCCAGGTGATCCAGCCGATGGCGATCGTCGGTGTCGCGACCACGAGTGGCAGCACGGCGTGTCCGTACTCGCCGTGAAGTAAGACGGTCGCGAGCGCCCCGAGCATCACGGAGCAGCCGAGCGCGGAGCCGAACAGCCGGGTGCTTGCCCGCGCCAGCAGAACGGCGGTCGTGAGTTCCAGCGCGCCGGTGACGAAGTGGAACCAGCGCGGGTATCCCCACTTCAGATATTCGTCATAGATAGACCCGGGCGCAAAGATGTTGCTGAGCGATCCCACGACGAAGAAAGCCGCAAGCGCCAAGGCGAAGATTTGGCGCCAGGGCATTTTGGACGTTCGTTCGACCTTATCTGATGAAGGGGCCACCGAAGACCTGTACTTGCGCGGTCGATGCGCCGGATTGTCTGCGTTGACTTTTGCGCTTTCAGAGGCGCCTAGAACAAGAAAATCTTCATGACTAAACTCGATCTTTCTTGGTGCTGGCGCTGCGGTTCACGCGACTACTGCGGCCCGTTGGGCGGCCGCGAAGACATCGCGAGCGGGTGTTGTCCCGGCGACGTGCTCCGTCCCCGTGACGCCAAGGTCCATCCATCCTGCGTTCACCGCCTCAAACATCGCTTCGGCAGGTCCGGTTTGGCCCTTTGGGATACCGAATTGCTCGAACGCTTCCGCCCAACCCGAACGCGGGACGGCGAAGGCTTTGACGTCGAGCTTCAGGACTTCTCCCAATTGAGCGGCGACTTCATCCGCGCTGACCATCGAACCCAGCTCGATGACCCGATGCCCCGACCACGCCGGGCCGGTCAGCAGCATCGCCACCTCGGCGCCGATGTCGTTGGTGGCGACCATGGTCGATTTCCGATGCGTCGGGTTGTAGTAGACGGGCAGCGTTCCGCCCTGGGCGACGTGCAGGCCGTAGAGGAAGTTCTCGAAAAATCCGCCGGCGCGCACGAAGGCGATTGGCGATGTCAGGTCGTGAAATCCGCGCTCCAAAAGCGACAGGGCCGTGATCATGCCCAGGCCGCTGGTTCTGTTCGCGCCCATCGACGAGAGCGCTACAATTCGCGGCGGCGCTACCTTGGTCAGCGCCGTGACATAGTTCGCGATCACGCTGTTCGCTTCTTTGAAGTCAGGCGAGGGCGCCCAAACAGCCGGTAGCATGAGGAAGGCGCCTTCAACGCCGTCCAGCGCCCGCTGAAGGGCGGCCGCATCATTCCAGTCGCCATCGACCAGCTCGACACCTTGGTCCGCCCAGATCGCCGCCTTTTCGCGATCGCGAACCAACGCGCGGACCTTCTTGCCTTGCGCCAGCAAATGTCTTGCCGTCGCGCCGCCGACTTTTCCCGTAATTCCCATCACTAAAAACATTCGTTTACTCCTGGCCCTTCTATGAGGTCTATGTATGAGGGCAGGTCTCATATACAGACCATGATCCTGCGCCGTAAGGAGGCAGGTTTTTGTAACCAGGAGAGGCCAGAGGAACCCGCATGAGCACCGCGTTGAGCGCGATCGAGAGATTCGGCCGATTTCAATCGGACAACGCCCAGTCCGAACAGCCCGTTCACTGCCCCGTGCGCGAGGTGCTTGACCGGATCGGCGACAAATGGAGCATCCTCATGATCATGACCCTCGCGATGCGGCCACAACGCTTCAGCGAGCTGAACCGGGCCATCCCCGACATCTCCAAGCGGATGCTCACCCAAACGCTGCGTGATCTGGAACGCGACGGACTGATCACCCGCCATGTCTTTCCAACCACGCCCCCGAGCGTCGAATATCGCCTGGCGCCGCTAGGCCAGTCCCTGCTGGAACCGATGGCGAACCTCATCGAGTGGGCCGACCGTAGCTACGCGGATATCTACGCCGAGCGCGCCCGCTTCGACGCCGCCTCCGGTGATGTCCGCCGCTAGAATTTCAGTCCCGATGTGAGGCTGGCGGCAGCTACCAGCCGCGCTTCGCGCCCGGGCACAGGCCGCTGGTGAACCAGGGCAGGCCGATCGCGCCGAGATGGAGGGTGATACAGACAGTGTCGCCGATGTTGACGGCGGCGTAAGTCGCGGACGAGACCCCTATCGAGTTGGGTCCGGTGCGCGGTCCCCAGGCCGGCAGGTCGAGGTCGTAGGTATGCGAACGGCTGCCGCGGGACTCGTGCTTGCCCACCACCTGCACCGGCGTGACCTCGCCGGCGGAGAAGTCGAACTGGATGTCGCCCACCGAGGTCGCGCCGTAGCCGTAGAGCGCCGCGCAGACGGCCACCACCGTGAGCGCCGTGACTGGACGGGCGACGCCCGGCGCGTTGCGCACGTTCCAGGCCAGCGGCAGCACGACGAGGACCGCCAGCGCGGCGGGGAGGGCGGGCCAGTAGGGGTCGATCTGGGCGTGGTAGAGGTTGGAGAACAGCAGCGCCACGAAGGGCAGGGCGACCAGGCCGTTGATCGTGCGGCGGGCGCGGCCGACCTCGAAGCTGGCCGGCGAAGAAAGCACCATCGCCAGTACGACGAGCGGGATCGTCAGCATGACGACCGCCGCCAGCGCCCCTTGCCAGGGCGGATGCGGGTTATCGCGCCACAGCGCCACGAACAGGCCAAGCGCGCCGCCGAAGATCGAAAGGCCGTAGCCCCACCACTTGACCGAGGCGCCGAACGCCGCCGATGCGACGGCGACGAGCGACGGCTGGCCCGGCGAAGAGCCATCCGGGCTCAGCCCTGGCGCAGGCGACATTGTCATGCGGCGCCCCCACAAGCAGCGAGGCATGATGACGGGGCGGAGTTTCGGCCGGATAAACGCGGCTTCGCGGGGCGCGCCGAGGGCTTGACGGCAACTCAATCAGCTAGTCGTTGCGCCTTGCGGTCTTTGACATCGTTTAGGATTTTGGGGCGTCGGCTGTTCGGACCGCGAGGCCGCGCGGACCCTCACAAACCTGGGCGGCCACAATTCGGGCGCCGTTATTATCGGCGATTATCGGTGCGATTTCACGCCGGACAGGTTCGGAGCCAGGTCAGAGCGCCTCCGCCAGCCGGTGCGCCGGGCGGCAGAGAAACGCGCCTTTCGGGGTGATCACGATCGGGCGTTCGACAAGGATCGGGTTGGCGACCATCGCCTTGATGATCGCGGCGTCGCTGACGCCGGACTTGGTCAGGCCGAGCTCTTCGGCCGGCGTGCCGCGCACCCGGAGCAGATCGCGCGGCTTGACGCCCATCCGGGCGAACAACTCGGCGAGCTGGCCTTCGGACCAGCCGACCTTGAGGTACTCGACCACCTGCGGATCCTGGCCGGCCTCGCGCAGCGCGGCCAGCACGTTGCGCGAGGTGCCGCAGTTGGGATTGTGGAAGATGGTGACGGCCACTTGAGCGGCGCTCCTACTTGTTGACGCCGATGAACGGCATTGGGCCGCCGCCGCCGGTGTAGACCGGCAACACACCGTTCCATTTCTCGATCGCGCGCAACTGAACGATCTGGGGATTTGCGGCGATGGATTGGGCGATCAGCAGGTTGGCGGCGGCATCGCCCTTGGCCGCCTCGATCTTGGCCTGGGCGTTGGCCGTCGCGGTGGCGACATTGGCCTGGGCGGCGAGCGCGGCCTGCTCGTTGGCGATGCGCTGGTTGATCTGGTCGCGCACCTGCTCCGGCATGCGGATGGTGCCGGCGTAGAACAGCTTCTCGATGTTGAGGCCGTAGGGCTTGAAGTAGGTGGCGACGTCGTTCTGGACGGCCATCAGCAGCTCCTGCTTCTTTGGCCCGTAGATCTCCTCCACGCCCAGCGAGGAGGCGCGGTTGTTGAGCAAGTCGCGGATCGAGTTGCGGATCTGGCCGCTGACCAGGCCGGCGGCGTCGACGCGGAACTTGGAATAGAGCTTGGGCGCCAGCTCCGGGTTCACCGAATAGCTGACGGCGATATCGCTCTCGATGTTGAGCCCGTTCTTGTCCTGGAAGGTGAACTCCTCGTTGTTCGACGAGCCCTCCTGGGAGTTCTGCGAATAGGTGTAGGTCTGGGTGTAGACCGGGTACTCGATGATGGTGGTGCCGAACGGGGTGAAATAGGTCCCGACGCCCAGCGACTGGTTCTCCACCCCGGCGCCGGAGCCGAACTGGTTCACCTTGATGCCGACGTGGCCGGGCCGCACCTGGCCGCAGGCGGCCAGCGTCAGGGCGAATAGCACGATCAGCGCGCGCTTCATTTGTCTGCCTCGATGAGATGGACGACGCCGCGCCGCAGGCGGCGATAGCCGCGCCGGATCGAAATGATGGTGGCGACGGCGATCCCGAGCGCGGCGAAGCCGACGATGATGGCGACGAGCAGCAGCGCCGTGTTGTGAGCGTCCACGAGGTCGGGGATGGCGATCCCGATCAGGACGAACAGCACGATCAGCGCGGCGACGATCTTGATGGTGGTCCAGAGGACGAACGTGTCCCTGGCCCTTCTTGTGGCGCGGCGCACCGCCCCCTCCGACTCGCAACGGGAGATAGACTAAACGTAGCTATTCGGCGCAGGCCCCGCCAGCGTCTTACGAAATTGTCATTCGCAGGGTCGATCGGCTCGGTGCGCTCCCTCTTGTCGCGCCGTCCGCATTCTTCGTTCGTCACCCCGGCCGCAGCGCAGCGGAGAGCCGGGGCCAGACGGTCCGCTTTCAAGCTGGATGTCGTCTATGCGCCGGATGGTCCGGCCCCGGATCGGCCTTGCAGGCCGTCCGGGGTGACGAAGGCGAGGTTGCTAGGAAGGTATCCGCACCGGCAGGTATTCGTAGCCCTTGACGAAGTTGGAGCGCAGGCGGCGCGGCTCGCCGACCACCTCGATCAGCGGGAAACGGGCCAGCATCTCCTCCCAGACCACGCGCAGCTGCATCTCGGCCAGGCGCTGGCCGAGGCAGCGGTGGATGCCGAAGCCGAAGCCGGCGTGGTGGCGGGGGCGCTCGCGATCGACGATGAACTCGTTCGCCCGTTCGATCGCGGTCTCGTCGCGGTTGCCCGAGACGTACCACATGGCGAGCTTCTCGCCCTTCCTGATGGTCTTGCCGCCGAACTCGACGTCCTCGAGCGCAGTGCGGCGCATGTAGGCGACCGGGCTCTGCCAGCGGATGAACTCCGGCACCGCGCTCTCCAGCAGGCCGGGGTCCTTGCGCAGCTTGTCGTACTCGGCCGGATGCTGGTTCAGCGCCAGGAGGCCGCCGGTGATCGAGTGGCGGGTGGTGTCGCTGCCGGCGACGATCAGCAGGATGATGTTGTTGAAGTACTTCTGCGGATCGTTGCCGCCATTGGTGGCCGGGTTGTTGGCCAAGAGCGAGATCAGATCGCGCCCGGTCTGGTTGCCGGAGCGGTCGTTCCACAGCGGCACGAACTTGCCGAGGATCGCGTACATCTCGGCCTGGCGGGCCATCATCTCGCTCGGATCGGACACCGGGCCGGAGAGCAGCATGTCGGAGAAGCGCGGCAGCACCCGCCGCTCCTCGAACGGGAAGTCGAACAGCGTCGCCAGCATCTGGCTGGTGAGTTCGATCGCCACCTTGTCGACGAAGTCGAAGGTCTCGCCGATGGGCAGTTCGTCGAGGATCTGGGCGGCGCGCGAGCGGATCAGCGGCTCGAGTTCGGCCAGCGCCGGGGTGGAGAAGATCGGCGAGACCGCGCGCCGCTGGTCGTCATGCCGCGGCGGGTCCATCGAGATGAAGCTGGTCCGCTCTTCCGAGAAATCCTCCGCCGTCGCGGTCTCCGGCGGCAGGAACAGGGTGATGCCGCCGTGAACCGACGACGACGAAAGGCGGTGGTTGTCGCCGTCGGCGGCGACGATGTCGGTGTAGCGGGTCAGCGACCAGTAGGGGCCGTATTCGCTGTCGGCCGTGTAGTGCACCGGGTCTTCGGCGCGCAGTCGCTCGAACCAGGGCCACAGCGTGTCCGAGGTGAAGTGCTCGATGTCGTGCACCTGGAACTGGTCGAGCGGCGTGGCGTAGGCCTTGGCCCGCGCCTCGTCGAGCCTGGTCATCGCGCCGTCGGCCATCGGTCATCCTCCCTGGATGCATTGCGCACAGCATGCGCCTGACCCCCTTGCTTCGCCAAGCGATCTTGGCTTTGCCTTGGCGGGATGACTGACGTGGCCGAGATCGCCGAGCTGCTGCGGAGGCGCCGAGACGGGCGGACGCCTTACATCGGCGGCGTCACCGGCGCGGTGGCGGTGGGCAAGAGCACCTTCGCCGGCGAGCTGGCGGCGGCGATCGGGGCTTGGCCGGAGGCGCCGGTGGTGGAAGTGGTGGCGACCGATGGCTTCCTGTTCCCCAACGCCGTGCTCGAGGGGCGCGGACTGCTGAACCGCAAGGGTTTCCCGGAGACCTACGACGGCGAGGCGCTGCGCGCCGCGGTCTCGGCCATCCGGAAGGGTCCGGCGCTGTTCCCGACCTACTCGCACATGGCCTACGACGTCGATCCCGAGCTGGCGCGGCGGCTGGACCGGCCGGACGTGCTGATTGTCGAAGGTCTCGGCCTGCACGAGGGCGCGGCGTCGCTGGGGCTCGATGCGCTGATCTACCTCGATGCGGACGAGGCGCACATCGAGACGTGGTTCGAAGAACGCTTCATCGACCTGTGGCGCGCGGCCGAGACGGATCCGGCCTCGTTCTACGCCCGCTTCCGCCATATGGACGAGGCGCAGACCCGCGCGCTGGCGGGCCAGGTCTGGCGGGGGATCAATCTGCCTAACCTGCGCGAGCATATCGCCAACGGCCGCGTTGTCGCCGACATCGTCGTGCGCAAGGACGCCAGCCACGCAATCCAATCGGTGACCGGGCGCACGCCATGAACCGGCTCGCAGCCTCGCCGCTGCGCAATCTGACCTCGATCGTCGCCTTCGTCGTCACCGTCGTGATGCTGGCGACCATCGGCTACATGCGCGCCGGCTGGAGCTTCCAAGACGCCATCTACATGGTGCTGATCACCGTCTTCACGGTGGGCTACCAGGAAGTCCGGCCGATCGACACGGTCTACCTGCACGTCGTCACCCTCAGTACGGTGGTGCTCGGCTGCACTGGCATGATCCTCTTCACCGGCGCGATGGTGCAGGTGTTCACCAGCTTTCAGATCAAAGAACTCCTGGGATTGAACCGCGTGAAAACCGACATCGACAAGCTGAAGGACCACGTGATTGTCTGCGGCTTCGGCCGCATCGGCTTCATGCTGGCCAAGGACCTGGCGGCCGGCGGGCTGCCGTTCGTGGTGCTCGAGCTGCGCGACAAGCGCTTCCAGGAGGCGATCGAGCTCGGCTACCTGGCGCTGCAGGTGGATGCGACCGACGAGACCGCGCTGATCGCCGCGGGGGTCAGAAGCGCCAAGGTGCTGGCGACGGTGTTGCCCGACGACGCCGCCAACGTCTTCATCACCCTCAGCTCGCGCAGCCTCAACCCGGACCTGCGCATCATCGCCCGCGGCGAAGTGCCTTCGACCGAGAGCAAGCTGATCCAGGCCGGCGCCGACCAGGTGGTGCTGCCGACGCACATCGGCGCCGAGCGGATCGCGGAGATGATCCTCTACCCGGCCAGCGCCCGCTTTATCCGCGACTCCGACAGGATGCGCGACGTCGACAAGGTGCTGCGCGATTTCGGCATGGAGATGGAGATGGTGGTGGCCGGCGAGAGCAGCGCGGCGGCCGGCGCCACGGTGGAGGAGCTGGAGCGGCGCGGGCAGGGCGCCTTCTTCGTCGTCCAGATCGATCGGCGCAGCGGCGAGACCATCCCGCGTCCCCCCGCGACGACCCGCATCGCCGCCGGCGACGGCCTGCTGGTGGTCGGGCGCGTCGGCGGGGCGCTGAGCGCGGCGATGGCGGCGCCCAAGGCCCGCCCGGGCCGGACGTTCTAGCCCTCGACCGGGATCCACCACTCGACGTGGCTGGGCCGGTCGGGTTCGAAGCCGGGCGGATAGGCTTCGATGTCGGGTCCGTTCGCGAGCTTGAACCCGGAGTTCGGCACCCGTTCGCCCCAGATCTGCTTCACCGCAGCCTGCATCTGCGGATGCAGGGCCGAGCCGTCGGTTTCCTGGCGGAACACCAGGTAGGTCTGGGCCGGCACGTCCTTCACTTCAACGCCCGCCGGGGCCGGCGCGTCGGCGGCGATGGGGACGGCCGCGAGGTAGCGGAAGCAGCCGGCGTCGCCCTCGGCGGGCCAGCAGACGCCGAAGCTGGCGTCGTCGCCGACCTGACCCGGCAGCGGCAGCCGCTGGATCAGCTTCGGCCACAGCATCGGGATCTGCGCCCGCGTCGTCTCGTCGAACACGCCGGAGAAACCGGCGACGCGGAAGCCTGGCTTGCTGACTGGCGCCGGCGACATCGTGAGCCTCGACTGCATGACCTCGCTCATGGCGGCGACCTCCTCTCGGATGGGGTTCTTGCGGTAGCGGCCGGGGCTGACCCCGTGGGCGCGCTTGAAGGCGCGGGTGAAGCCTTCCTGGCTCTCGAAGCCGAGGTCGAACGCCAGCTCCACCAGGGCAGGCGGCTTCTCGTCCGAGAGCCGGCTGGCGGCCAGCGCCATCCGCCGCTCGCGGTCGTAGGCCATCGGGCTGATGCCGAACCGGGCGGTGAACTGGCGAGCGAAGTGATAGGTCGAGAGGCCCGCGACCGACGCCAGCGCCTCGAGGCTCAGGGGCTCGGCGCCATTCGCCTCGACGAACGCTCGCGCCCGCTCCAGCGGGTCGACCGAGTCGATCGTACGATGCGCGGCGTCATCCATGAGCGAAGCATGGACGCTAAGCCAGGTTGTGTCTTGACCGCGATTGCGCGCGAGGCGCCGGGCGACGCGGGTCCGGCCTGACTAGGCCGCGATCATCCCCTCCTGGGGATCGCGCAGCACGTAGCCGCGGCCCCAGACGGTTTCGATGTGGTGCTTGCCGTTGGCGGCCGCCGCCAGCTTCTTGCGAAGCTTGCAGATGAACACGTCGATGATCTTCAGTTCCGGCTCGTCCATGCCGCCGTAGAGATGGTTGAGGAACATCTCCTTGGTGAGCGTCGTCCCTTTGCGCAGGGAGAGCAGCTCCAGCATCTGATATTCCTTGCCGGTCAGGTGCACGCGGATGCCGTTCACCTCGACCGTCTTGGCGTCCAGGTTGACCGTGATGTCGCCGGTGCGGATCACCGACTGGGCGTGGCCCTTGGAGCGGCGCACCACGGCGTGGATGCGGGCGACCAGCTCTTCCTTGTGGAACGGCTTGGTCATGTAGTCGTCGGCGCCGCCGCCCAGCGTCTTCACCTTTGTGTCGATTTCGCTGGTGCCGGACAGGATCATGATCGGCGTGTTTACCTTGGCGACGCGCAGCGTGCGCAACACCTCGGAGCCGCTCATGTCCGGCAGGTTCAGATCGAGCAGGATGAGGTCGTAGTCATAGATCTTCCCGAGATCTATACCTTCCTCACCAAGATCGGTGGTGTAGACATTAAAGCCCTCCGACTTAAGCATCAACTCGATGCCTTGCGCCGTCGCGCTATCGTCCTCAATCAACAGAACGCGCATCTACCCCTCCCCGCATGTCTCGCGGAATCTTTGCGACAGCGGCCAGAATCTGCCTCAATCCTCGTCCACCAAATTACCGACGAGTTAATTTAAGACAGGTTAATGGTGAAAGCCGCCTCGCCCGAATCGTTAAGCTGATTTGCGAATCGCCGGCAAGCGGCCTGCCTGCGCGCATCGTCGCGGGCCGCGATGACTTTTTCGTGATCGCCTCAGAAGGCGAGGCGGCCGAACAACTCGTCGAACGGCCGCATGACGTGGGTTTTGTAGGCGATTCTCTCGGCGAGGCGGAGTCGCCACGCGTCGACATGCGGCGCCTGGGGGCGCGCGATCTCCATCCCGAAGTAGCGGTGCATCAGCGTCCCGACCGGGATGTCGGCCATCGAGAGGTCGGGACCCGCGACGAAGCGCCGCTCCCCCAGCCACTTGTCCAGAGTCGTGATCGCCGCGCCGGCGTGGGCCTCGAGGTCGCGGTTTCGGGCGACGTCGCGTTGGGCGGCCGGCTTGCGGTAGAATCCCCAGAACAGCCCCATGATCGCTGGCTGCAATAGCGTGGCCGCCCAATCCATCCACGCATCGGCGAGCGCGCGCTCGGCGGGCGAGGTCGGGGAGAGCCGGTCCGGCGCGTAGGCGGCGCAGAGGTAGCGGACGATGGCGTTCGAACTCCCAGATCGCCGTCTCGCCGTCCCTCAGCACCGGCACACGGCCGTGCGGGTTCATGGCGCGGAAGTCCGGATCGTCCAGCCCGCCGGCGTCGCCGCCCGCGTCCACGTGCTCGAAGGACAGGCCGATCTCGTCCAGCGTCCACAGCACCTTCTGGACGTTGATCGAGTTTGGCCGGCCCCAGAGCGTGATCATTGGCGGGTGATCATTCGTCGCGCCGGGCCTGCGGTTAGCCAATGCTTAAGGCCGCGGGGCCAGCATCGGGTCGGCTGATTTCCTCGGCGGGCTGGTTCATTTTGCGCAATCTCATCGCCGCCGTCGAACGCGTCGACCCTCTGATCGTCTCCGGGCGCGTGGCGGCGGTCAACGGCCTGCTGATCGAAGCCCGCGGCGGCTTGACCAGGCTCTCCATCGGGGCGCGCGCAGAGGTGGTGCGGCGCGGGGCTTCGCCGCTGCAGACCGAGGTGGTCGGCTTTCGCGACACCCGTGCCCTCCTGATGCCGTTCGGTCCGCTGGAAGGCGTCGCCCCCGGCGCGGAGATCCGCATCCGGCCCGAGGGCGCGTCCGTGCGCCCGACGATGGGCTGGCTCGGGCGGATCATCGACGCGTTCGGCAATCCGATCGACGGCAAGGGACCGCTGCGGCAGGGCCTCGCCGCCTACCCCTTGCGCGCCGCGCCGCCGGCGGCCCATTCCCGCGGCCGGGTCGGCGAGCGGCTGGAGCTCGGCGTACGCGCGATGGACGTCTTCACCACCTGCTGCCGCGGCCAGCGCCTCGGGGTGTTCGCCGGCTCCGGCGTCGGCAAGTCGGTGCTGCTGTCGATGCTGGCGAGACACGCCGCCTGCGATGCGGTGGTGGTCGGCCTGATAGGCGAGCGGGGCCGCGAGGTGCGCGAGTTCATCGAGGAGACGCTAGGGCCCGCGGGTCTGGAACGGGCCATCGTCGTGGTCGCCACCTCCGACGAGCCGGCGCTGAAGCGTCGCCAGGCCGCCTACATGACCATGGCCATCGCCGAGTTCCTGCGCGACCAGGATCTGGAAGTGCTGTGCCTGATGGACAGCGTCACCCGCTTCGCCATGGCCCAGCGCGAGATCGGCCTGGCCGCCGGCGAGCCGCCGACCACGCGCGGCTACACCCCGACGGTCTTCTCCGAACTGCCGAAGCTGCTGGAGCGCGCCGGCCCTGGCCCCGTGCGCCCCGATGGCGCGGTCGCCGGCCCGATCACCGGGCTCTTCACCGTGCTGGTCGACGGCGACGATCACAACGAGCCGATCGCCGACGCCGTGCGCGGGATCCTCGACGGCCACATCGTCATGGAGCGGGCGATCGCCGAGCGCGGCCGCTTCCCGGCCATCAACGTGCTGAAGTCGATCAGCCGCACCATGCCCGGCTGCCAGACCCCGCTGGAGCGCGAGACGGTGGCCAGGGCGCGCACCAGCCTCGCGGCCTACGCCAACATGGAAGAGCTGATCCGCATCGGCGCCTACCGGACCGGCGCCGACGCCGAGGTCGACCGCGCGATCACCCTGCACCCCTCGCTGGAGGACTTCCTCAGCCAGGACAAGGACGACTACACCAGCCTGCCCGACGCCTTCGACCGTCTGGACGGCATTCTGGAGCGTGACGGGTCATGAGGTGGGCCGACCAACTGATCAAGCTCTCCAACTTCGAACTGGAGTTGCTGCAGATCCGCCTGGCCGACATCGTCGACCGCCGCGAGCGGGCCGAGCTGCGGCTGGTGGTGCTGACCGCCGAAGGCGAAGCCGAGACGGCGCTGGCCCGGGCTGACGCCGATGCGGCGCGCAGCCTCGCCGCCTTCCGCGATGGGCTGAAGCTGCGCATGGCCGCCGTGCAGCGCGAGATCGACCTGGCGCTGGTGGAAGAGGCCGGCGCCCGCGAGGCGCTCGCAGAGGCCTTCGAGACGCTGAAGAAGTACGAGCACGTCGCCGAGGCCAACCGTGTCGCCGTAGCCCGCGAAACCGCCCGCCGCGAGACCGCGGTGCTCGACGAGATGGGACTGCGCCGCGCCGCGGGACGCAGATGATCGGCCGCGAGGTCGGGCGCCGCGCCTTCGTCGCCGCCTCGCTCGCTTTGGCCGCCTGCAATCCGAGAGCCGTTGGCGAGCCGCGCTTCGCGCTGGCGCCGCTGAAGTCGGTCGCACCGTTCCCGGTCGGGACCTGCATCCAGGCCGCCCAACTGGACGACCCAGCGTTCGCCGCCCTGGTCGCCGCCCAGGTCTCGCAGCTGACCCCGGAGTGGGAGCTGAAGATGGAGTATGTGCTCCAGCCGAACGGGGGTTACCGCTTCGACGCGCCGGATCGGATCGCCTCGTTCTGCGCCGACCACGGCCTGCGCTTCTTCGGCCACACCCTGATCTGGTACGCCCAGAAGCCGGCGTTCTTCGAAAGCCTGCTAGGCGACGCCAGCGCGTTTCGCGACGCCTACGCGGCCTACATCACCGCGGTCGTCGGCCGCTACAAGGGCCGCATCGTCGCCTGGGACGTTGTCAACGAACAGGTGACCGACGACGGCGGCGCATGGCGCGGCAGCCTCTGGAGCCGGGCGCTCGGGCCGCTGGAGCACATGCGTTTCGCCTATCAGCTGGCCCATGCCGCCGACCCCGCCGCGGACCTGTTCCTCAACGACTACAATCTGGAGAGCAGTCCGAAGAAGCGCGCGACGTTCCTGGCCCTCGCCGAGGCGCTGCTCAAAGCCGGCGCGCCCCTGACCGGCCTGGGCACCCAGACCCACGTCAACGCGGACCTGGCGCCTGGCGCGATCACAGCCGCGGTGAAAGACCTCGCCCGCCTTGGGTTGAAAGTGCGGATCTCGGAGATGGACGTCTCGCTCAGCCGCGCCGGCGGCCTGATCAACGCGCGCGCCGACCTGGAACGGCGGCAGGCCGCGCTCTACGCCGAGGCGGCGGAGGCTCTGGCGGCGCTGCCCGCGCGCCAGCGCTTCGATTTCACGTTCTGGGGGCTGCAGGACTCGCAGTCGTGGCTGCGGCGGGAGAACCCGGCCAATTCGCCGCTGCCGTTCGACGACGCGGGCCGGCCGAAGTCCGCGGCCGTCGCTTGGGAAAAGGCGCTCCGGCGCTAGAGCGCTTCGGCTAGCGCGGCGGGATGAGCTGGGTGGTGCGGGCGTGTTCTTCCTCGGCCGCGCGGCGCAGCGCCGCCAGGTCGTCGCCGATGCGGAAGATCACCACGTAGAATTCGCAAAACGCGCGCCAGATCAGGCCGCCGGCCAGCACGATCAGCAGGCCGCCGATCAGTCCCGGCACGATCACCAGCAGGGTCTCCCAGCTGCGTTCGCTGATCGCCCGCAGGCCGACCCCGAACGAAGCCCCGACGACCCCGGCTGCCGCCACCACGATCACGCCAAGCCCCGCCCAATAGACCAGATGGATCACCGGGCCGGTAATCATGTGCTCGAAGGTCAGGATGCTCGCAATGCCGCCGCGGCTCGGCCTTCGCGACGCTGCGCCCCTGGCTGGTCCCATGGCCGATCGTTCCCCGCGCGGCTCGGCCGCTTATTACGAAGGCATCGCTACCAGCGCCAGCGCCGAGCCGCAATGGCGAGCGGAAGCCGCCGTGACCCGGGACGGATCGATGCCGAAGGAGTGGTGCTAATGCGCCGCGGCGCTGTGCTTCAGTTCGTCCAGGGTCTTGGAACTGAAGGCCTTGCCGCCATGGGTGTAGAGCAGGTTTGTCGGGATCGAGAACAGATCCTCGTTGTGGCGGACCTCGGCGATCGAACGGCCGTCCTTGTCGGTGGTCAGCCGCGTGACATGGCCGATCACCGCGCCGTCTCGATCGGCCACCACGGCCCCGATCGCCAGCGGGCCCAGCGTGGCCGCCGAATCATGCGCCCCGCTTTCCGCCGGGCGGGCGCGACCGGGCTGCACGGCCACGGCCGTCAGTCCGCCGTCGGCTGCCGCGACCCCGGCGCTCGCCAGGGTCGCAGCGACGAGCGCCGCAGCGAGAGCAGCGCCCGGCCGCCTCATCGCCCGCCGGCCGGCGGATGGATCATGCTGGTGATCTGAGCCTGCGACAGGTTGATCTCCGCCGCGCCGTTGCTCACCCCAAGCCGGTCGCCGGGCACCTGAAAGGTGTCGTTGCCCATCTTGATCACGGCCATCTGCTGGCCGTTGGCGGCGGTGCTGAGGCTCGCGATCGCGCCGATGGTTGCGCCGGTATTGTCCTTCACCGGTTCGCCGACTGAGAGCGCGGCGCCGGCCGATGCGCTGGTGTCGGCGGCCGAGCCGGAAGTCGAAGGGGTCGTTGTCGTGTCGGGCGGGGTCGTCCGCGAGCTGGGGCCCGTGGACTGCATCGGGGCGTCGGTGGCCGGCATGTTCGACGTGCCGGCGGAGGGCTGGCTGGCCGCGAGGGCGGGGCCGGATATCGCGATGGCGACGCCGGTCGCGATGAAGAACGCTAAGCGCATCTGGGTTCTCTCCCTGGGTCGTGGTCCCCGGCCCGTCTTCCCAACGAGGCTCCCAAGAAGATCGTTCCGAAATAAGGCCGCCCAATAGTGGCGCCCGCTAGATCGTGCCGAGGGTCTTCAATCGGGCCTTCGGGTGAATCTCGTTCTGGCTGATGACCACGGTCTGGCCGCGGAAACGCTCGACGATCGAACGGATGTAGGGCCGCACGACCGGGCTGGTCAGCAGCACCGGGCTCTCGCCTTGCAGGGCGGCGCGCTCGAAGGTCTCGCGCACGGCGCGGATGAACTCCTGCAGCCGCGAGGGCGCCAGCGCCAGCTGCTTGTCGTCGCCCTGGCCGATCAGCGCCTCGCCGAACGCCGTCTCCCAGTCGGGCGAAAGGGAGATGATCGGCAGCGAGCCGTCGTCGGAGCGGTTGGCCCAGCAGATCTGCCGCCCGAGCCGGGCGCGGACCTGCTCGACCAGATTGACGATCGAGCCGGTGTGGGGCGCGGATTCGGCGATGCCTTCCAGGATGGTCGCCAGGTCGCGGATCGAGACCCGCTCGCGCAGCAGCGCCTGCAGCACCCGTTGCACCGTGCTGGCGGTGGCGACCGAGGGGATCATGTCCTCGACCAGCTTCTTCTCGTCGGCCGAGAGATCCTTCAGCAGCTTCTGCACCTCGGCGTACGAGAGCAGGTCGGCCATGTTGTCCTTCAGGATCTCGGTGAGGTGCGTGGTCAGCACCGTGGCCGGATCGACCGTGGTGTAGCCGCGGAAGGCCGCTTCCTCGCGCAGCGAATCCTCGATCCAGGTGGCGGGGAGGCCGAAGGCAGGCTCGCGCACGTGCTCGCCCGGCAGCTCCACCTGGCCGCCGCGCGGGTCCATCGCCATCAGCTTGCCCAGCCGCACCTCGCCCGCGCCGATCTCCATCTCCTTGATGCGGATCGCATAGCCCTGGTTCGGCAGGCGCATGTTGTCGAGGATCCGCACCGGCGGCATGACGAAGCCGTACTCGGAGGCCAGGGTCTTGCGCAGCGCCTTGATCTGGTCGGTGAGCCGGCGGCCCTCGAGATCGTTGATCAGGTGCAGCAGGCCGTAGCCCAGCTCGATCTTGACGTCGTCGATGGCGAGGCTGGCCGAGATCGGCTCTTCCTTCGGCTCGGCGGCGGCGGACGGCGGCGCGGCGACCTGCGCGCCCCCGCCCCCGGCCTTCGAGCGGCGCCAGGCCAACACACCGGCGCCGATCGACAACGCGGCGAACGGGAAGATCGGCATGCCGGGGACCAGCGCCAGGACGCCGGAGGCCGCCGAGACCATGCCCAGGCTGACGGGGTTCATCGCCAGCTGCGTGACCAGCGCCTTGTCGGCCGACCCTTCTACGCCGGACTTGGAGACCAGCAGGCCGGCGGCGATCGAGATCACCAGCGACGGGATCTGGCTGACCAGGCCGTCGCCGATGGTCATGATGGTGTAGCTGGAGAAGGCCTGGGAGAGCGGCAGCTTGTGCTGCACCACGCCGACGATGACGCCGCCGACGACGTTGATGGCGACGATCATCAAGCCGGCCATGGCGTCGCCGCGCACGAACTTCGAGGCGCCGTCCATGGCCCCGAAGAAGGTCGAATTCCTGCTCCAGGTCCTTGCGCCGCTTCTTGGCGTCCTCCTGGTCGATCAGGCCCGACGACAGGTCGGCGTCGATCGCCATCTGCTTGCCGGGCATCGAATCCAGGGTGAAGCGGGCGGCGACCTCGGCGATGCGTGACGAACCGCGCGTCACCACGACGAAGTTCACGATCACCAGGATCGCGAAGATGATCACGCCGATGACGAAGTTGCCGTGCATCATCAGCTCGCCGAACGCCTGGATGATGTGGCCGGCGCCGTCGGTGCCCTCATGGCCGTGACCCAGGATCAGCCGGGTCGAGGCGACGTTGAGCCCGAGCCGGAACAGGGTCGCCACCAGCAGCACGGTCGGGAAGGCGGTGAACTCCAGCGGCTTCTTGATCAGGAGCGCGGTCATCAGGATCAGGACGGCGCTGGTGATCGAGATCGCCAGCAGCATGTCCAGCACGAAGGACGGGATCGGCAGGATCAGGAGGACGATGATCCCGACGATACCGATGGCCAGCGCCACCTCGCCGCGCGCCGCCGAGTTCCAGACCGCCCGCGCATCGAAGCCGGGACGGATTGATGGAAGGGAAAGATCAGCCACGGCGGGCGGCGTCTGGCGCGGCGAACGTCTTGGCCACGAGGCGGCCGACGTCGGCGATGGCGGCGTCGCGGGCGTCCGAAGTGGCGGCGTCGGCGGCGGTCAGGTAGCAGGCGATCACGATCGGGCCGCGCGGCGCCCAGGCCACGGCGATGTCGTTGGACGTGCCGCCGCCATGTTGCCGGTCTTGTCGCCGACCGGCCACGCGGCCGGAAGGCCGGCGCGCAGCTTCGTAAGGCCGGTCTTCGTGGCGAGCATCCAGCCCTTCAGCCGGTCGCGGGAGGCCGGCGACAGCGCGCCGTCGAGCAGCGCGGCGTCGAGGTCTGCCGACCATGGCCGCGGGCGTCGTGGTGTCGCGCGGATCGCCCGGAATGCAGCTGTTCAGGGTCGGCTCGTTGCGGTCGAGCCGGCTCAGGCCGTCGCCCAGCGAACGCACGAAGCCGGTCCAGCCGGCCGGGCCGCCGATGGACGCAAGGATGAGGTTGGCGGCGGTGTTGTCGCTGAGTTCGACCGCCGCGGCGCAGAGGTCCGCGAGCTTCATGCCGCCGTCGCCGACGTGCGGCCGCGTGACCGGCGCATAGCTGAGCAGGTCTGCCTGGCCGTAGCGGACGAAGCGGTCCAGTCGCTCCTGGCCGGCGTCGACCCGCTTCAGCACCGCCGCCACGGCCATCGCCTTGAACGTGCTGCACATCGGAAACCGCTCGCCCGCGCGCCAGCCGAGGCGACGGCCGCTGGCGACGTCGAGCGCCGCGACGCCCAGCCGTCCGCCGACCTTGGCCTCGATCTCGGCCAGGGGATCGCGCGCCGCGGCCAGCCCCGAGCGAAGGCTCGCGGCCGCGCCGGCGATCAGGGTGCGGCGGGAAGCAGCGAACATGGGGTTCAGGCGGCGCTCGCCGCACTCTGCTGCGGTGGCGGCACCGCTATGCCGGAGTCGGAGTATTCCTTGAGCTTGTTGCTCAGTGTCCGGATCGAAATGCCGAGGATGTTGGCGGCGTGGGTGCGGTTGCCGAGGCAGTGGCTCAGCGTGTCGATGATCAGCTGCTGCTCCACCGCCGCCACGGTCTGGCCGACCAGCCCGCGGGTGACGGCTTCGGCGGCCATCGAGGCGGCGCGGGCGGTCGCCGCGGCCGGGGAGGACGGCATCGGCGCGCCGTCCGGCAGGCGGATCGCGAACTCCTCGATCTCGTCGGACGACGAGAGCAGCACCGCGCGGTGCATGGCGTTCTCGAGCTCGCGCACGTTGCCCGGCCAGCGGTGTGTCAGCAGACGCTGGCGGGCCAGCATCGAGAGCGGCCGCTCGGGCATGCCGTTGGCGATGGCGTACTTGCGACCGAAGTGCTCGGCCAGCGCCAGGATGTCGCCGGGCCGCTCGCGCAGCGGCGGCAGGCGCAGGTTCACGACGTTGAGGCGGTAGAGCAGGTCTTCGCGGAAGGTCCCGTTCTTCACTGCTTCGCCAAGGTCGCGGTTGGAGGTGGCGATGACGCGGATGTCGACCTTCACCGGCTTGCCGCCGCCGACGCGGTCGATCTCGCGCTCCTGCAACGCGCGCAGCAGCTTGGCCTGCAGGCGCCCGTCCATCTCCGAGATTTCGTCGAGCAGCAGGGTGCCGCCGCTGGCCTCCTCGAACTTGCCGATCCGGCGGGCCACCGCGCCGGTGAAGGCGCCCTTCTCGTGGCCGAACAGCTCGCTTTCCAGCAGGTTCTCGGGGATGGCGGCGCAGTTGACCGAGATGAAGGGGCGTGTGCGCGCGGCGCGACTTCACGTGCACGTGCCGCGCCATCACCTCCTTGCCGACGCCGCTTTCGCCGGTGATCAGGATCGAGGCGTCCGAGGCGGCGACCTGGTCGGCCAGCGCGATCACCGACTGCATCGACGGGTCGCGCACCACCATCGGCCGGTCGTCGTCGGCGACGGCGGCCAGCACCGCGGCGATCAGCTCCGCGTCGGGAGGCAGCGGAATGAACTCCTTGGCCCCTGCGCGGATGGCGTCGGCGGCGCGCTTGGGATCGGCGCCGACCCCGCACGCCACCACCGGCACCCGGATCCGCTCGGCCTCGTTGGCGGCGATCAGGCCGGCGATGTCGAGGTCGTAGTCGACCATCAGCAGGTCCGCGCCCTGGCCGGCGCGCAGGGCGTAGGTGGCCGCCTCGCAGGTCTCCACGTGCGACACCTTGGCCCCGGCGGCCATCGCCAGCTTCACCGCGCTGGAGAGCTGTCCGCTCAGGTGTCCGACGACTAGCAGTCGCATCTCATTCTCCCTTCGGTCGACCCCGCGTCTTTCTAGACGGCGGCGTCCCCGTCCTTGATGATTTCGGTCATGGTCACGCCGAGGCGGTCTTCGACCACCACCACCTCGCCGCGCGCGACCAGCCGATTGTTGACGTAGATGTCGATCGCCTCGCCGACCTTGCGGTCGAGCTCGAGCACGCTGCCCTGGCTCAGCTGCAGCAGCTGCGCGACCGAGAGGTGCGCGCGGCCCAGCACCGCGGAGATGTTGACCGGCACATCGAACACCGGCGCGAGGTCGGTGGCGGTCTTCTCCTCGCCCTCGCCGGTGGCGGCGGGGATACCGCTCGGGCCGAACTCGTCGAGCTTCAGGTCGGTCTCGTCAGCCATGGGGCGCCTCTTCGACGGATCGGGTTGGGTCGGGCAGGGCTTCGGCGTGCAGGCCCTCGGCGGCGAGGGCGCCTTCCAGCGCCTCCGCGACGCGCTGGGCCGCGCCGGCCGGGTCGAACGACGCTGAGCCGTCGCCCCAGTCGAGCACGAAGGCGGCGGCCGGAAGGTCGGGGTCGGCCCTGGCGAGGATCTGGCCGCTGATAGCCGATCGCCTCGGCGGTCTCGGTGAGGGCGATCTGCAGCCGCTCCAGCAGCGCTGCCGGGGCGCGAAGCGTCAGGCGCGGCGTCGACTCGACCTCGCGCGCCAGCGCCGCCAGGGCGGCCTGTAGCGGTGCTTCGGGGAAACGATCGCACGCGGCGTCGGCGATCTGGCGGGCGCAGGCCAGCGCCAGCTCGGCCGCGCCCACCCGGTGCTGGTGGGCGGCGGCGGCGAGCGTCGGCAGGGCGGCGCGGGCCGCGCCGGCGAGGTCGTTGAGCGCATGGGCGGTCTGAGCTTCGATGCTCTGCATCGCCGCGGCTTCGCCCTCGGCTCTGGCCTTCGCGCTCAGCGCCGCCACCTCGTCGCTGGTGAACAGGCGCTTGTAGGTGCTCGTCGTGGCCGGCGCGGACCCGTCGAACTCGGTGTCGAAGGTGTATTTGCGCGGCGCTGTCTGATGTGGCGGCCATCAGTAGATCAGCTCGTCGTCGCCGCCGGCGCCGGCGAGCATGATCTCGCCCTTGGCGGCGAGGTCCTTGGCGACCTGCACCATCGCCATCTGGGCCGGCGTCGACATCCCGCAGCCGGACCGGGCCCATGCTCTCCATGTCCTCGCGCATGATCTTGGCGGCGCGCTCGGACATGTTGGAGAAGAACATCTCCCGCAGCGCGTCCGAGGCGCCCTTCAGCGCCAGGGCCAGCTGGTCCTTCTCCACCGCCCGCAGCAGGGTCTGCACCCCGCCGGGATCCAGCTTGGACAGGTCCTCGAACACGAACATCAGCGCCCGGATGCGCTCGGCGCTCTCGCGGTTGCGCTCCTCCAGGGCGGCGATGAAGCGGCTCTCGGTCTGGCGGTCGAAGCTGTTGAAGATCTCGGCCATCATCTCGTGGCTGTCGCGCTTGGAGGTGCGCGCCAGGTTGGACATGAACTCGGTGCGCAGCGTCTGCTCGATCTTGTCGAGGATCTCGCGCTGCACCGGCTCCATGCGCAGCATCCGCATCACGCATTCGAGCGCGAAGTCCTCGGGCAGCGCCGCCAGCACGCGCGCGGCGTGCTCGGATTTGATCTTCGAGAGGATCACCGCGACGGTCTGCGGGTATTCGTTCTTCAGGTAGTTGGCGAGCACGGCCTCGTTCACGTTGCCGAGCTTGTCCCACATGGTCCGACCCGCCGGACCGCGGATCTCCTCCATCAGGGTGTCGACCTTGTCGCCGGGCATGAAGGCGGCGAGCAGCTTCTGGGTCTGTTCGAACGAGCCCATGATCGCGCCGCCGCCGGACATGCCGGAGACGAACTCCACCAGCAGCTCCTCGACCGCGGCGGCGGTCACGGTGCCGAGGCCGGCCATGGCCTGGGAGACTTCCTTGATCTCCTCCTCGTCGAGGGCGCGCCAGATGCTGCCATGATCTTCGCCGAGCGCCAGCAGCACGACGGCGGCCTTCTCCGGCCCGGTCAGGCGGGAGGCGTCGACGATGGACTTGGTCTTGGCTCGCGCGGGCGTGCTCATGCCGACTCATGCAGCCAGGTGCGGAGGATCGAGACCGATTCCTCCGGGTGCTTATCGACGAACTCGGCGACGCGCTTGACCGAGGAGGCCTTCACCTGGCCTTCGATCCTGGCGATGTCGAGCTTCTGTTCGATGTCGGGGCCGGGCAGGGCCAGCGGCTGGCCGGCCTGATCGACGGCGACGGTCTGGCCGTCGGACGTCGTCACCATGCGCACGGCGGTCGGCGAGCCGCCGCCGCTGGGGATCAGCCCCATGCCGCCCCCGCCGCCGCCGGCGGCCGCGCTACGCACCAGCGGCCGGATCACGAAGAACAGGATCAGCACCGCGACCAGGCCAAGGATGGCGAGCTCCACTGTGCGCATGATGTCGTTCTTGTCGAAGCCGGTCAGGGGATTGGCGGCGCTGACGCCCTCGCCGTCCTCGGCGTCGGGGAAGCGCACGTTGACCACCTGAACCGTGTCGCCGCGATCGCTGGAGAAGCCCATCGCCGCCTTCACCAGGTCGTTGAGGTGCTGCATCTCCTCGGCGGAGCGCGGGGTGTAGGGGCCTGGCTTGCCGTTCTTGCCGCGGCGCCGTCACGCCATCGACCGCCACGGCGACCGACAGCCGCTTGACGGTGCCGGGCTGCTGCACCTGCGTCGTGACCGTCTTGGAGATCTCGTAGTTGGTGGTCGAACTCGTTGCCGACGGTCTCGTTGCCGCTGGACGCGCCGACCGGCGTCAGGGGCTGCTGACCTCCGGGGATGTTGACCGAAGCCGAGGTCGCGCCCGAATTGCTGCCGCCGCTCTGGTTCTCCTTGGCGGTGTTCTCGTTGGTCTGCTGCGAGCGCACCACCTGGCCGTCGGGATCGTACTTCTCCTGCTGGGTGGTGACCTGGGACATGTCGACGTCGGCGCTGACCTGGACGCGGGCCTTGCCGGGGCCGACAACGCCCTCGACCAGGCTCTTGATCCGGGCCTGAACGGTGTCCTCGATCGCCGCCTTGGCGTCGGCGCCGGCCTTGCCGCCCATCGCCGGGTCGCTGTCGGCCGAGAGGGTCTTGCCGTGCTGGTCGATCACCGTCACCCGCTCGGGCTTCAGGTTCGGCACCGCGCCGGCGACCAGGTTCTGCACGGCGCGCACCTGGTCGGTCGACGGCTCGCGCGCCCCGACCCCGATCGTCACCGAGGCCGTGGCCTGGTCGGCGCTGTCCTGGAACAGCTGCCGCTCCGGCAGCACCAGGTGGACGCTGGCGAAGGTGACGCCGTCGAGGGCGCGGATCGTCCGCGCGAGTTCGCCCTCGGTGGCCCGCTTCATGTTCAGCTGCTGGACGAAGTCGGTCTGGCCGAGCGCGCTCTGGGTGTCGAAGATCTCGTAGCCGACCGAGCTGGCGGTCGGCAGGCCCTTGCCGGCCAGCATCAGCCGGGCCGAGGCGACGTTGTCGCGCGGCACCATGATGGTCGAGCCGTCGCCCTTGATCTCGTATTTGATGCCGGCATGGCTTCGAGCGCCTGGGTGATGCTCCCAGCCTCCTTCAGGTCGAGGTTGGAATAGAGCAGCCCCATCGGCTCTGCGGCGAGGTTCATCACGATCGCGAACAGCACGGCCGCGGCGCCGCCGCCGACGCCGAGAAGCACGGCCAGTCTGACCATGCCAAAGCGCTGCAATGATGCGAAGAAGGAATTCAACCGCCCAAGGTCCCTGCCCAACTCACGCGGCTCGGCCTTCTAGGCGCCCGTCGCTAGGCAGTATTTACCCAGTGCAAGGTAAACGACGCGTTTAAGGACGGCTCAGCTCGCGGTACCAATCGTCGCAGATGGACCAGCCCTTCGAGACCGCCCGCGCCGCGACCCTGGCGGCGCTGACCGAGGCCGCCCGCACCGACCCGAGGATCGAGGCGCTGTGGCTGCAGGGGAGCCTGGCGACCGGCCAGGCGGACGCCTTCTCGGACATCGACGCCTATCTCGCCGTGGCCGACGCCGCCTTCGATGAGCTCTGGGGCGAACGGGCGGCGTTGCTCGCCCGCCTCGGCGGCGCCCTGGCCTGGTCCGCCGCGACGACGCCGGGTCTGACAGCCATCCATGCCCTGATGACGGGCGGCGCGCGGCTCGACCTGTTCTTCGAAAAGGCGTCGACCGCGCCCGGGACGCCGCGGCCGGCCGCCAGGACCCTGGTCGACAAGACTGGCCTGACGGCGCGGCTGAAGCTGGATTGGCAGCCGCCGGTTCCGGCGGTCGGCCGGATCGTCCAGACCATCATCCGGATGACGCGCCAGGGCGCCACCTGGCCGCTGCGGGTGCTGGGTCGGGGCCAGTGGCCGACGCTGGCGATGATGGAGCTCGACCTGATCAACGCCCAGCTCGCCCAGCTGATGGCTGTGCGCCACGACCCGGCCAACTTCTACAAGAACGCGTTCTCGACCCAGTTGCTTCTGACGCCGCAGGAATGCGAGCAGTTGGCGCAGCTGACTGCGGACGCAATGACCGCTTTGTCGGCGCGGGATTTGGCGGCGCTGAAGCTGGTCCACCTTCGCGTGCTGGACGCCCTGGTCGCCCAAGGCAGGGCCGCCTGCGCCGCCCTCGGCGTGGACTATCCGGTCACCGACGCGGGCGAGCGCGAGGTCCGCGCGTTGCTGGAGCGGTTCTGGCCGGAAACGGAAACGGCCGCGCCTCTCGGATGAAAGGCGCGGCCGCAGGGGTCGCGAGTTCCTTGGGGAAGGCCTCAGCGATATTGTTGCAGCCGGGTCGTCCGCAGCCCCGCCATGCCATGGCGGTCGATCGACTGCTGCCAGCCGAGGAACTCCTCGTTGGTCAGCGAATAGCGTTCGCAAGCTTCGTCCAGCGAAAGCAGCCCGCCGCGAACGGCGGCCACCACTTCCGCCTTGCGACGGATAACCCAGCGCTGGGTATTCGGCGGCGGCAAGTCAGCAATCGTCAACGGCGCACCCGTCGGGCCGATCACGTACCGCTCGCCGCGGCTGTTAGTGCGCTGCTGTTGCAACATGGCTTTACGCCCTTCTCACCATCACCACAGTGCCGGAACATAGAGCCGCGGCAATAACGGGCGCTTAATTGCGATAGTTAAAAATGGTCTAACCACCGCGCTCTCTCTTAAGAATTAGAGTTGTGAGTGAAGTGTACACCTTCGTTAACAGTCCTAGAATTTCGAGTGCCTATTGGATGACGTTCAATAGTGTCTGCATCATTTGATTAGCGGTGGTGATGATCTTTGAAGACGCCGAGTAGGCGCTCTGGCTGGTAATCAATTGGGTGAGCTGGGACGACAGGTCGACGGTCGACGACTCCAACGTCGACGGATCGATCGTGCCGGCGCCGCCTTGGTTGGGCTGCTCGAGGGTGTAGGTGCCGCTGTTCTGCGAGACCTGGAACGCATCGCCGGTGACCGGAGTAAGGCCGTCCGGATCGGGGAAGGTGGCGATGGCGACCTGGGCCAGGGAGCGGGTGACGCCGTTGGAGAACACGGCGGTGACGATCCCGTTCTTGTCGATCTCGACGTTGGTCAGGTTGCCGAACTGGGTGCCGTTGGTGGTGATCGACTGGGTGTTGGACTGGCTGTCGAGCTGGGTGAGGCCGCCGGTGTTGCCCGAGCCGCCCGAGAGGTTCAGCGCGATGCTTTGGGCCGCGATGCCGAGCGAGGCGGCCCAGTTCACCTGCCCCGCGCCGGGCGCGCCGGCCGCCGAGGCGCCCAGCGTGATCGTCGGGTTGGCGGCATTGAAGATCGTGGTGTTGGCCGGATCCATCTGACCGGTCGGCGTGAACGCGATCATGCCGGTCGCGATCTGTCCGTTGGCCAGACCGGCGCCCGTGGTGACGTCGGACGCCGGCACGGCGACCAGTTCGGCGTACCACTGGTTCGGCGTGCTGCTCTTCAGCAGGTCCAGCTGCACATTGTGCTGGCCGCCCTGAGAGTCGGAGATCGGCACCTGGATGCTGTAGTCCGGCTGTACGCCGGTGGCGTTGTTGGTCTCCCACATCGCCATGCTGTTGGCCGACGGGCTGTAGGCGCCGGCGCCAGGAGGCGCGGCCCCCGCCGCCGCCGCCGCGCCGGAGACGGTCTGAGCCGCGTCGATGTTGGCGTTGACGCCGATCGTCGTGGTTGGCGAAACCGCGCCGCCGACCTGCGAGACGTTGATCGACTGCAGGCTGGTGAGGCTGGAAGGGTTGGGCGTGATCACGCCATTGGCGTCGGCGGGCCAGCCCTGGAGCACCAGTCCGGCCGCATTGACCAGATAGCCCTGATTGTTGACCGTAAACGACCCCGCGCGCGTGAACAGCCGCGGATCGGTCGGGGTGACGTTGGTCGCCTGAGAGGTGGTGACGAAGAAGCCCTGACCGGAAATCGCAAGATCGAGCGGGGAACTGGTCTGGGTCAGCTGGCCCTGCTGGTCGACCAGCTGGCGGGTAAGCGCAAGCACGCCGCCCGAGTTGGCAGCGGCGTCGATCCCGGTTCCGGTGACCAGGGTCTCGAATTCCGTCTCGCTCTGCTTGTAGCCGACCGTGTTCACGTTCGCGATGTTGTTGGAGACGGTCGAGAGCGCCTGCGAGTTGGCGGCGAGGCCGGACACCCCGGTCTGCATTGCACTATTGAGGCTCATGGCCTGATCCTTCAGTTAAGTCTTCGTCGCCTCAGGAGGCGGCTGTGTTGGGGGTCTGAGAAACGCCGGTGATCGAACTGAGCGGCACCTGGTTCTTGCCGATCGTGAGCATGGTCTGGCCGTTGACCTGGGTGACCGCCGTGACGATGCCGCTGATGGCCGGGTCCGTGCTGGCGTGGCCGGGCGCCGTCACCGTTTCGCCGATCAGATTGGCGGCGGAAGCCACGCCGCCCTGGGCCGAGACCAGCTGCTGAAGCAGTTGGTTGGAGAGCAGTTGCTGCTCCACGCCGGTCATCTGGGTGATCTGCTGGGTGAACTGATTGGTATCCAGCGGGGAGGTCGGATCCTGATTCTTCAGCTGCGTCGTCAGCAGCGTGAGGAAGCCCTGGAAGTTGTCCGCCAGCGACGCCAGGCCGTTGTTGAGGCTGAGCTGGGTGGCCGAAGCCGAACTGGTGGCGTTGGTCGACTTGTTGCTCGCCGGCGTAGATTTTGAAACGCCGCTGGACATGTAGGCGGCCTGGGCGGCGTTGGTCGGTGCGACGGCAGAACTGGTCATGGCCTGTCCCTAGATTGTGATGTCGAGGCCGCCGGCGCCGGCGGCGACGTGCGTGGAATTGGGCGAAATGGCTTCGACGACCGCGTCCGTCCGGACCGGTCCCGTGGCGTAGGTCTGGGCGGGCGCCTGCCAGGTTGCCCCCTGGCCCTGGCCGCCGCTGGAGGTGAAACTCAGCCCGCTTTGGCCGACGTCGAAGCCAGCCTGCTGCAGCGCCTGCTGCAGATCGCCCGCGCGGCTCTTGGCCTCGGCCGCGGCGTTCGGATTGTCGAACGACAGCACCGCCGAAAGCTGGCCCTGGGAGTCGAACTTCAAGGTCACGTCGACGCGCCCCAGCCCCTGCGGTTCGAGGGCGAAGTCGAAGGCGCTGCGAGGGGCGTTGGCCCGGCTGGAGATCTGGGCCGCGAGCTGCGCTGTGATCTCGGCCCCATGGTTCGAGGCGAGCGCCGCAGCGGCCGCGGCGGGTGGGATGTTGATGGGCGCGGCCTGCGGCGCCAGCATCGCCGTCTGCTGCGCGATCTGGTCGCCGGCTGCGGGTGCGCCCGTCGACGCCTGCGCCCCCTGGCTGTTGTCGTCGTGCGGCAAGGCGAAGGTTGCGTCGGCTTGCGACGCCGTCGCGTCGATGATGGCGGACTTCGCCGTTGCGGCGGCTGGCGCGGGCG
Organism: uncultured Pseudomonadota bacterium; assembly: GCA_963835495.1. Lineage (GTDB taxonomy): Bacteria > Pseudomonadota > Alphaproteobacteria > Caulobacterales > Caulobacteraceae > Acaudatibacter. The sequence continues at coordinate 258,603 of CAWIFQ010000003.1, forward strand.
CGGCCGCGAGCGTCTTGGTCGTGTCGGCGCTCAGCGCCGCCTGCAGCTGAGTGGCCTTGGACGACCTGGGCGGAGCGGCGGCGGGCTGCGCAGCGGGGCCGGCGATGGGCGCGAGTTGGCTGGGTGGTACGAGCGTGAGCAGGGCGGCTGACGCGATTGGCCCGGCGGCGGTGGGGTCGCTAGCCGAGGCCTGGGCCGCCCCCGCGGCCGTCTGGTCTGCGCCTGCCGCGACAGCGGCGTCCTGGGCGGCCGAGCCTGGATCAGCCAGCGCGGCGGATGTCGCCGAGGCGGCCGCGGGGCTCGGCGCTGCGGCAGCGGCCGCCTTGGCGACGAACGGAAACAGGCGTGGGTCCAGCTGAGCGGCCTGGGTCGGGGCGGTGGTCCCACTGGCGGTTTGGCCTGCGCCGGCTGCGCCAGCGGCCGCCGCGGCGTCGCCTTGGCCGCTGGTTGCCATCCGGGCGGGCGGAGCCGCGCCACCTGAGCCGTCCTGGCCGCCATCGCCCGACGCCGCGTTCGTCGAAGCGTCGGCGCCGCTGGGGGCGCTGGCCGATGCTGCGGCGGGGCTGGTAGCGGCGCTGTTCGGTGCGGAAGACGGGGCGAAGCTGCTGGAGGCGCCGGAGGCCGCGCCGGCCGCCGCTTCACGCTCGGACGACCGTGGCGAGGTCGAGGGCGGTGTCGGGGCCGGCGGGCCAAGCTGCGACATCAGCGCGGCCAGGGCCCCGTTGAAGCCGTCAGCGTTCGCGCCGGACTGAGACGCGGTCGTCGCGTCGCCCGGTCCGGCCGGCTTGGCGTTCGTGATGTGGGCCGAAGCAGCCAGCATGGCGCCTTAAGGGATTGTTGTGAGGGAGCGGCGCGTGCTGCGCCTGGATATTCGGCCCTCTCAAGCAACCCTTGCGCCACAGCCGGCGGTTCGAGCTAAGTACATGAAAAATCACCGATATTTCGAAATCAAGCTGCGCCGGAATTCGCCGCGTGCGGCGGTTTTTGCCGGGGCCAGATAGGCAAGGTCGGCCGGTCTCGCCGGACGCGGCGACCGGTTTCCCTAGAGTCTGGCGCGGCTCTTGCGCGAGGGACTCGGCCAAGGAGTCGGCGACGAAGATGATATATATTGAAATCAATGACTTAAAGAAATGCGGCTGGCGCGGCGCGGCCTGCGCCCGGCAGTTTTTGCCTATGAATCCGGCCGGGCTTGCCGGGCGAGGGTAGGGCAATGTCGATTACAAACATGATGGGCATCGCCCTGTCCGGGCTGCAGACCGCGCAGACCGGGCTGACGACGGTCTCCAACAACATCACCAACGTCAACACGCCAGGCTACGCCCGCGAGATCGTGCAGCAGAGCCCGCTGGTGTCCGGCGGCGTCGGCGCCGGCGTGACGGTCGACGACGTCAAGCGGGTCACCAATCAGTATCTCGAAGTCCGCCAGCTACCAGGCCTCGTCGGCGGCCGGGTCGTCGAGCGTCATCGCCAACCTGCTCGACCAGGCGCAGGCCGCGTTCGGCGATCCGACCCAGGCCGGCAACTTCCTCAACCAGCTCAGCACCGTGTTCAGCGACTTCACGGCGACGGCAAACGACCCGGCCTCGAGCCTGCCGCGCATCCAGACCCTGGATGACCTCACCGGCTTCCTGGACTCGGCCAATACGGTCGCCGGCACGCTGCGCAGCCTCGACACCCAGGCCGACGGCCAGATCACCAGCGACGTCAGCCAGATAAACGGGCTGCTCACCCAGATCAGCTCGCTGAACGCTCAGATCAGCAAGGGCACAGCGGAGCAGGCCAACGTCGCCGGCGCTCAGGACAGCCAGAGCCAGTTGCTCAAGCAGCTGTCGTCGCTGATGACCATCAACGTCAACACCCAGGCCGACGGCTCGGTGGTGGTGCGCTCGTCGAACGGACAGCTGCTGGCTGGCGACAATGCGGCGGCGACCCTGACCTACACCCCCTCGGTCAGCGGTCTTGGGGTGATCACCGCGACCGCGGCCGGCACCAACCGGTCGACCAACCTCGACATCGGCGACGGCGAGCTGCAGGGCCTGCTGACGCTGCGCAACAACACCATCCCGGGCATCCAGCAGCAGCTCTCCGGTTATGTCAGCGGCGCTGCGGCCGCGATCAACGCTGCGCACAACGCCAACACCGCCGTGCCGCCGCCGCAGACCCTGACCGGCCGCAACACCGGGCTCGACCTGCCCACGATCGTCGGCGACTTCTCCGGCAAGACCAATATCGCCATCGTCAATTCCAGCGGGAACCTGACCCAGCAGGTGGCGATCGACTTCTCCGCCGGCACCATGAGCGTCAACGGCGGCGCGGCGACCGCGTTCACGCCGGCGACGTTCCTGACCTCGCTCAACACGGCCCTGGGCGGGACCGGCACGGCCAGCTTCGCCAACGGCGCGCTCAGCATCAGCGCGGCGACCGCCGGCTCCGGCGTCGCCATCGCCGACGATCCGACCACCCCTTCCAGCGACGGCGGCCAGGGCTTCAGCCAGTTCTTCGGCATGAACGACCTGCTGACCTCGAGCGAGATCACCAACTACAACACCGGGCTGAAGCCGACCGACGCGAACGGGTTTGCGCCGGGCAGCACGATCACCTTCCAGCTCGCCACGCCAACGGGGTCGCTGGCCAACACCGTCACCGTCACCGTGCCCGGCGCCGGCGCCCCGACCATGCAGGACTTGTTCAACTCTCTGAACGCGCCCGTGGGCGGCGTGGGCCAGTACGGGGCGTTCAGCCTGGACTCGAACGGGGCGATGACCTTCACGCCGAACAGTCCCGGATCGACCCTTTCGGTCGTCTCGGACAACACACAGCGCGGCGCGAACGGCCCTTCGATGAGCCAGCTGTTCGGCCTGGGTGTCACCCAGCAGGCGAGCCGCGCGACGACCTTCCAGATCCGCCCCGACATTTCCGCCAACCCGATGAACATGGCGCTGGCCCAGCTCGATCTTTCGGCGGCGCCTGGCCAACCGGTGGTGGCGATCGGCGATGGCTCAGGCGCGACCGCGCTGGCCAAGGTGGCGAACGCCACCGCCAACTTCGCCGCCGCGGGGGACATGCCGGCGGTAACCACCAGCGTCAATCAATACGCCGCCCAGCTTGGCGGCGACCTCGGTCAGAAGGCCAGCGCCGCCACGACCGCCAGTTCGGCGGCGACGGCGGTGCAGACAGAGGCGCAGACGCGGCTGCAGTCGGTGGAAGGGGTCAACCTGGACGAAGAGCTGGTGAACCTCACGACCTTCCAGCAGGCCTACAACGCCTCCGCCCGCCTGGTTCAGGCGAGCAAGGACATGATCAACACTCTGCTTGATATGGTGCCCTGATGGACCGGATCGCGACCAACACCGCCTACAGCTCGGTGCTCAACAACCTGATGGCGGCCGAGCTCGCGCAGTCCAACGCGGGCAATCAGATCTCGTCGAACGAGAAGGCCGCCGACCTCAAGGGCTATGGCACCGGCGCAGAATCGCTGATGGCGATGCAGGCCACCAACTCGCAGGTGACTGGCTATCTCAACAACAGCCAGCTCGTCGCCGCCAAGCTGTCGATGCAGGACACCGGCCTGAACCAGGTCGCCAGCTCGGCCACCAGCGCGATATCGTCGATCACCAACGCCATCGCCACCGGCAGCGGCGCGACGGTGATGTCAGAGCTGCAGACCGCGTTCGGCAATGCGGTCCAGGGGCTGAACACCCAGTTCAACGGCGAATACGTCTTCGGCGGCGGCCAGGTGAACACCCAGCCGGTCAGTGCGACCAGCCTCTCGAGCCTCACCAGCGCGCCGACGATCGCGAGCCTGTTTCACAACGACAATCGCCAGATCTCGACCCAGGTCGACCAGAACACCAGCGTCAGCACGGGCTTTCTCGCCGACCAGGTGGGAACGCCCCTGTTCACGGCGCTGCAGTCGATCGAGGCCTACGACCAGGGCCCGAACGGCCCGTTCGGCGGCGACGCTCACCCAGGCGCAGCAGACCTTCCTGACCCAGACGCTGGCCACGTTGCACACCGTTTCGAGCAACCTGAACGATGTGGTGGCGCAGAACGGACTCGCGCAGGCCGAAGTCACTAACACGCAGGGCTCGCTCACCTCGCAGCAGACGATGGTGCAGGGGCTGATCGGCACTGCGACCCAGCCGGACCTCGCCCAGGCGGCCACCAACCTGCAACAGGCCCAGCTCTCGATCCAGGCGGCCGGACAGGTGTTCTCGGCGCTGAAATCCTCGTCGCTGCTGAACACCCTGAGCACCGGCCTGGCCTAAGCCGCGCCTCGCATTTGCGGCGGCGGGACGCTACATGCGGCCCGCAATGGCCTCATCGACGACCATCTCCGACATCGGCGCCGCCGAACACGCCGTCCGCGAGGCCGTGGGCCTGCCGACCGGCGCGCGGGTGCTGGCGGCCATGTCGGGCGGGGTCGACTCCACCGTCACCGCCGCCCTGCTGCAAGCGCGCCGGCTATGACGTGGTGGGCGTCACCCTGCAGCTCTACGACCACGGCGCGGCGATCCAGAAGAAGGGCGCCTGCTGCGCCGGCCAGGACATCCACGACGCCCGCAGCCGCCGCCGAGGCGCTCGGCATCCCGCACTACGTGCTCGACTACGAGAGCCGCTTCCGCGACGGCGGTGATGGAGGACTTCGCCGACGCCTACCTGCGCGGCGAGACGCCGGTGCCCTGCATCCGCTGCAACCAGACGGTCAAGTTCCGCGACCTGGTCGAAGTCGCCCGCGAGCTGGGCGCCGCAGGCGCTGGCGACCGGCCACTACGTGCAGCGCCTCGCGGCGGCCGCGCCGGGCCCGAGCTGCACCGCGCGGTCGATCCGGCGCGCGACCAGAGCTACTTCCTGTTCGCCACCACGCCCGAGCAGCTGGAGTTCCTGCGCTTCCCGCTCGGCGGGCTGGAGAAGCCGGCAGTGCGGCGGATGGCGGCCGAGCTCGGCCTCGCCGTCGCCGACAAGCCGGACAGCCAGGACATCTGCTTCGTGCCGGAGGGCCGCTACACCACGGTCGATCGACCGGCTGCGTCCGCATGGCGCGCTGGCCGGCGACATCGTCCACCTCGACGGCCGCGTGCTCGGCCGCCACGAGGGCGTCACCCGCTACACCGTCGGCCAGAGGCGCGGCCTGAACGTCGCCGTCGGCGAGCCGCTGTTCGTGGTCCGCGCTCGACGCCGATCGCGCGCGAGGTGATCGTCGGCCCGCGCGAGGCGCTGCTGACGCCGCCGCTGGCGCTGAAGGAGACCAACTGGCTGGGCGACGCGCCGATCGATCGAGGCCGCGGCCGCCGACGGCGCCGCGGTGCTGGCGCGCGTCCGCTCGACCCGCGAGCCGGTTCCAGGCCGGCTGGCGATGGCCGGCGGCGCGCCCGGCGTGGCGTTCGACGCGCCCGAGGAGGGCGTCGCCCCCGGCCAGGCCTGCGTGCTCTACGATCCGGCCCGCGCCCAGCCGCGTGCTGGGCGGCGGCTTCATCGCCAGCGCCGCGGCGTGAGCGAGGCGGCGACTTCGGCCGGCGCGTCGGCGCCCGTCACCGTGCTCTGCATGAAGTGGGGCGCCAAGTACGGGCCGCAGTACGTCGACCGGCTCTACGGCATGGTGGCGCGCAACCTGGCGCGGCCGTTCCGGTTCGTCTGCCTGACCGACGACGCGGCCGGCATCCGCAATGAGGTGACCTGCGCGCCGCTGCCCAAGCTGCCGCCGATCGCCCAGCCGAAGGAGCGCGGCTGGCTGAAGCTCGGCTCGTTCTCCCCAGAACTCGCAGGGCTGCTGGACGAGACCGTGCTCTACCTCGACCTGGACGTGATCGTGATGGGTCCGCTGGATCCGCTGTTCGACCACCCCGGCGCGTTCCCGCTGATCCGCGACTGGTATCATCCGGTGCGCCTTGTCGGTAATTCATCGGTCTATCGCTACCGGCCGCCCGAGCGCTATGCGCTGTTCGAGGCGTTTTGTCGCGACACCGACACCATCGTCACGCGCATCCGCAACGAACAGGAATTCCTCAGCGAATATCTCGAGGCGCGAGGCGAGCTCAGCTTCTGGCCGAAGAGCTGGTGCCAGAGCTTCCGCGTCAGCTGCCTTGCGCCCTGGCCGCTGCGCGCCTGGCTGACGCCGCGCGTCCCGGAGGATTGCCGCATCCTGATCTTTCACGGCGAGCCGAAGCCCCCCGAGGCGATGGCGGGGCGGCCGGGCCTGTTGCAGACCTTCAGGCCGTCACCCTGGATCGAGCCCTACTGGCAGGCCTGACGAATCAGGAATCGGCGTTGTAGCGGAGCGGACGGCGCGGCGAGCGCGGCCGCTGCTGCAGGATCACCGGGCTGGCGATCAGCTGGCGGCGGCCGACGCGCGGCCGGCGCTTGATCCAGAGCGCCTGGATCTCGGCGAGATGCGGCGGGGCGGGCCGACGCAGGTCGCGGCTGTTGTAGAACTGCACGCCGACCTCCAGCCCACGGCGCCAGCGCACGGCGGAGTCGAAGGCGACGCCGCTCGACCAGACCACCATGGTCAGCCGCGCCTCCTCGGGTGGAGGGCCCTCGAAATGCAGCCGCGCACCCCGCTTGCTGAAGTCGGCGATGACGCAGTCGATTTCGCCGGGAAACACCTTGCCGCGCAGCGAGGTCGCGCATGCGCTCGGCGGCGCGGCGATCCTTGGCGGAAACTGGACGACGGCGGCTTGGCCCATTTCGGGAGCCTAGGCGGCAATCGTTAATGGTCGGCGAAAAAGCCGCAGTTCAGCGCGCGTCGGACGGCCGCACCGCCGGCTGCGCGAGCGCCTCGCCGACCTGCGCGGCGGCGCGCCGATGGCTCTTCAGGTCGCGTAGCCCACTGCCTCGCCGCAGGCCTCGCATACCAGTCTCGGCGTCAGCACCGCGCCGCAGGCGTGGGTGAAATCCAGCGGGACGGCCTCCTCGCCATAGACGTGCCGGTCGCCCCAGGCCTTGAGCGCCAGCAGCACGGGCTGAAGGTCGCGGCCCTTTGCGGTGAGCACATAGTCCTTGCGCGGCGGGTGCTCGCTGTAGAGCCGGGTCTCCAGGACGCCTTGCTCGACCAGCGTCTTCAGCCGCGCCGCCAGCACGTTGCGCGCCACGCCCAGCCGTGAGTGCCAGTCGTCGAAGCGGTGACGCCGTGCGAAGGCGTCGCGCAGGATGAGCAGCGTCCACGGATCGCCGACGATCGACAGGGCGGCGGCGACCGAGCAGCTTTCCTTCGAATAGTTCGCGGTCCGTCCCATTCCGGAAAGGTCTAGATTCTGGCGCCGCTAAGCGCAAGCGTTGCGTTTCAGGACCGCCTGCGGGCCGCGCCGAGGGCGCGCTCCAGCCAGGCGAAGCGGCTGCTCGCGCGGCTTCGTCGCCAGGCCATGGTCGGCGTCGAACCACTGCAACGTCTTGGGCTGCGGCGTGGCGTCGAAGATCGCCTGGGCATGCTCATGCGTCACGTATTCGTCTCGCCGGCTGAATTGGAAAAGCGACGCCCTTGGCTGGAACCTGGGGGCGAAGTGGCGAGGTCGAACACCTGGAGCCTGGCCAGGTAGGCGTCGCGGTCGGGGGTCTTCTTCTCCCAGAGGTACCACTCGCCCAGGGACGTATTGGGGGTCATGAAGACGCACCGGCTCGGGCGGTGCGTCGACCGACGCCAGCATCATCCCGAACATCGCCCCGAAGTCGTGGCCGACGTAAGGCGACCGGTTGCGGTCGACGCTGGCTGGCCGAGCAACAGATCGAGGCTGCGGCGCAGGTCCACCACCTGCGCCTCAGTCGCCCGAATGTCGGCGTCGGCCGACGCGCCGAGCGGCCGAACCAGCCCTTCTTCGACCACGGCGCGTCGATGAGCAGGCTAGGTGACGCCCAGAAGCGCCAATGGGCGTGCGTCGGCCTCGAACTCGGTGTGATTGGTCGTTGCCGGATCGCCGAGCCAGTGCACGAAGAGCACCGCCGGGTGGGGCCCTCGGCCCATCCCCTCGAAGACCTCGCCGCTCACCGCGCGCCCGTCCTCGAAGGGCTGAAACCGGTAGTGGCCGCTCCCGGGGCCAACGGCGGCCGAGACGGCGGTACGGCTTGGCGGCGCGAAGGTCGAAGTTGGGCGGTGGCTGCGCCGCGGCGGCGGCGGCCAAACGCGAGTGCGAGCCAGAAGGTCATCAACCGCAGCATCGCGCGTCTTTCTCGAAGCCTGACGCTTGAGGCATAGCGTGCCCTGGAAGCGCTCGCATCCTATCTAGAAGCACGCCGCAGGCCATTTCCTGGAGGACGCTCCGCCATGTCCGCCGATCCCGATCGTCATCGTCTCCTACGCCCGCACGCCCATGGGCGGCTTCCAGGGCGCGCTGGCCGGCGCGTCGGCCACCGAGCTGGGCGCGGCGGCGGTGAAGGCCGCGGTCGAGCGGGCCGGCGTCGCGCGGCGAGGGCGTCGAGCAGATCCTCATGGGCTGCGTGCTGCCGGCCGGCCTCGGCCAGGCGCCGGCGCGCCAGGCGGCGCTGAAGGCCGGGCTGCCGCAGTCGGTGGAAGCGACGACCGTCAACAAGATGTGCGGCTCGGGCATGCAGGCGGCGATCCTGGCCCACGACGTGCTGGCCGCCGGCTCGGCCAAGATCGTCGTCGCCGGCGGCATGGAGAGCATGACCAACGCGCCCTATCTGCTGGCCAAGCACCGCGCCGGCGCGCGCATCGGCCACGACCGGGTGATGGACTCGATGTACCTCGACGGCCTCGAGGACGCCTACGACAGCGGCAAGCTGATGGGCGCCTTCGCCGAGGAGACCGCCGCGGCCTATCAGATCGGCCGCGCCGAGATGGACGCCTACGCCATCGAGAGCCTGGCGCGGGCCAAGCGGGCGGTCGAGAGCGGCGCCTTCGGGCGCGAGATCGCGCCGGTCGAGGTCGACCGGCGCGGGGCGGGGCCACCACGGTCAGCGACGACGAGCAGCCGCTGAAGGCCGACCCGGCGCAAGATCCCCGCGCTGAAGCCCGCCTTCGCCAAGGACGGCGCGATCACCGCCGCCAACGCCTCCTCGATCTCCGACGGCGCCGCGGCGCTGGTGCTGATGCGCGCCTCGACCGCCGAGGCGCTGGGCCTGACGCCGATCGCCCGCATCGCCGGCCACGGCGCCCACGCCCACGAGCCGGGCCAGTTCACCACCGCGCCGGTCCCGGCGATGAAGAAGGCGCTGGCGCGGGCCGGCTGGAGCGTCGGCGACGTCGACCTGTTCGAGGTCAACGAGGCGTTCGCGGTGGTGGCCATGATCGCCCATGCGCGAGCTCGGCATCGACCGCGAGCGGCTGAACGTCAACGGCGGCGCCTGCGCGCTCGGCCATCCGATCGGCGCGTCCGGCGCGCGCATCCTCGCCACGCTGCTGGCGGCGCTGGAGGCGCGGGGCGAGAAGCGCGGGCTGGCGTCGCTCTGCATCGGCGGCGGCGAGGCCGTGGCGATGGCGGTCGAACGCGTCTAGCTGGAGAGCGGGCGGCCTACGGCGGCGGACCGCCGCCGCCGCCACCGCCCCGGCCGCCGCCACCACCGCCGCCGAAACCGCGGCGCAACTGGGCCATGTCGACCACATCGCCGTTGGGCAGCTTCACCTGCCCCGGCCCGATGTCGGCCGGGCAGTCGCCTTTGTAGGTCGCCGTGATGACGCTCTTGTGCGCGCCGTTGCGCGTCGGGTCCGGAGCATTCTGACGGTGATGTTGTTGGTCACCGTGTACTTCGAATTGAAGTCGCCGCTGATCACGGCGTGGAGCGTGATCTTCACACCTGTCGCGCCGGCGAACCCGCAAACTGAATCGATCACGTAGGCGGCGCCGTTCTTGGATACATCGAACTTGTCGCACTGCCGTCGACCGCCCGGCGTCGGCTTGCGCGGCAAAATCGGCATCCGGCGGTCCGATGCGGCGTCGTAGCAGGCCTCGCTGATCAGCGGCGTCGGGCTCTGGTCGTTCTGCATGGCCTGCTCCCAGAGGCCGGCTTTGCGCGGCGGGGAGGCGGGACCGCCCAGGAACGGCAGCTTGTCACAGCCGCCGAGCGAGATGCCGACAAGACCGAGCGCGATCAGTTTCTTCATCAAGTCTGCTCCAAATTCATGCCTGGAATCATCGATTTACGGGAAAGTCAGCGCCGTCAGGCGCGCGTCGCCAGGGTCTCGAGCCGCGAACGGCGACCGTCCGGCAGCACGACATCGCCGGCCCTCATGTCTTTCGGGCAGTCGCCCAACCGCTGAATATCCGCGAGCACGCGGTTGGGTCCGTTGGCGCCGCGGTCGGACGCGTCGACGGTCTGGCTTTGGGCTTCGATGAAGTAGTGGGACTTGAAGTCGCCGCGGATGACCCCTTCGGTCGCCACCTTCCCCGCCGCGCCCATGTCGCAGCTGGTTGAGAAGCGCCAGATGCCGCCGGTCGCCATGGCGATGTCGCGGCGGCTGCAGCGGCCATCGAGCTGGCGGTTGAAGGCCGCCAGGGCGCCGGCGGAGGCCGCATCCAGACAGTAGCGAAGGGTCTTGACCCCCCGCCGGTCGGAGACGCTTTGCGACCACAGCCCAGGTCCAAGTTGCGGCCCGCCGGTGACCGAGATCGTCGCGACGTCGGCCGACGGCAGTGGCGCGGTCCGGTGGCATGCTCCCAGCGCCGCCGCCAACGCCAGCGTCAAGACGGGAATGGCTCCGCGCATGGCGGCGAGCTCCTTGAACCTATATCTTCGAAGATCGAGGATAGTCGCGAACCCCGAACGGCGCGAGGCGGAAGAAATTTCATGGCTGAAGTACATGACAACCCGGTCCGTCACCGTTTCGAGATGGTCGAACAGGGCCAGACTGTCTTCGCCGACTATCGGCGGGATGGCCGCCGTCTGATCATCGACCACGTCGAGGCGCCGATAAGCTTGCGCGGGACCGGCGCGGCGGGTCGCTTCATGGAGGGGCTGGTGGCGGCCGCGCGGGCGGAGGGGTCCACGCTCGTGCCGATCTGCAGCTACGCCGTGGCCTGGCTGCAGCGACACCGGGCCGCAGTCGCCGACGTCGTAGAGTGAGGCGTTGCGCCAACCGGCGACGCCGGAAGCTCAACAATTTGCTCGTGTAGTTAAGCACTCGCTAAGCGCTGCGCTGCATTGTGGGCGGCGGCGAGCGGCGGCGGGCTGGCTCGTCGCACAGCCACCGGGGACGCTGCGTTGAACGATCGCACGGTTCGCAATCTCGCGCACCTTGAGGAGAGCGCCTCGACCGCGCGGGTGCTGAACCTGCTGCGCGTCTATCGACGGCAGCGCAACAACCCGGCCTACAACGAAAACCCGCTGTTCCAGAGCCCGACGCTCAACCGATCGATCATCCTGAAGCACCGGCTGCGCCGCAACGAGCGCGACCTGTTCTTCGATGCGCGCAAGACCGCCACCAAGATCGTCATCCCGATCGATGGCGCCGAACTGAAGCTCGGCGGCCGCTTCGTGTTCGTGAACCAGATCAACTACGACGGCATGATGGCCGACTTCCTCGGCGACATCTGGTCCTCCAACCGCGCCGATCACGACCTCCTGGCCATCATCGATGGCCTGCCGTCGCTCGACCCGTTCCTGCTGCGCGAGCAGCTCAGGCGGCACGGCCGCGACCCGGCGCGTTGCTACTTCGAGATCTCCGACGCCGACATGAGCCGGATGTTCGGCTTCGTCGAGCGCGAGGTGCAGAAGCTGATCAACCTCTGTTACGAGGACGGCGAGGCGCCGGCGGTCAAGACCGAGGCTGAAGAACGGCGCGGCTCGCGACTCGTGCAGAAGATCCTGTCGGCGACAGTCGACGCCGAGACCGAGCCGCTGCGCCTGACGCTCCGCCTTGAGAAGCGCGAATATCAGGAAGGCGTCTTCTGCTGGAAGGGCTTCCTCTACTACAAATGGACCCTCAGCGAGGCGCTTCCGGACGTGACCCGGGTGGCCGACGCGATCTCCAGCATCCGGCCCCGCGGCGGGTGCGACGCCGAAATCCTCGCCAATATCGACAAGACCCGCAGCTCGCTGCGTGGGGCGATCCTCGGCGCCCTCGAAGCGGCCCGCAAATCCCTGCGCTACTACGACGCCGCCTTCGACGGCCTGATCGGCGGCCGGCCGACGGCGTTCCGCGAGTTCCTGCTGAGCGCGCCGGCGATGTTCTGCGACCTCGGAGAGCGGCTGGGCGCGGTCAACCACATCGTCAGTTTCTGGAACTTCCGCTTCCCACAGGGCAAGCTGCCGACGGTCACCGGGCCGGAACTGATCGATATCCTGGTGGACTTCGAAGAGAGCCTCGCTTTCACCGAGAACGCCGCGGTCGCGAGCCGGCTGGCGAGCTGAACTACAACCTTCTGCGCGTTCCCAGCCAAAGTCGTGCACGGCGTCGTTTTGCCGATTGACGGATTGTAAGTGGCGGCTTACGGTAAGTCATGGCTTACGGAAATGCCGCCTTCGCCGCGCTGTCCGATCCGACCCGCCGCCGGGTGCTGGAACGATTGGCTGGCGGGCCACGGGCGGTCGGAGAGATCGCCGAGGGGCTGCCGGTCAGCCGGCCCGCGGTCTCGCAACATCTCAAAGTGCTGAAGGACGCGGGGCTGGTGAACGACCGCCAGGAAGGCGCCCGGCGCATCTACGCCATCGATCCGAAGGGCCTTGGCGCCATGCGCGCCTGGCTGGACCAGTTCTGGGATGTCGCGCTCGCGGCTTTCAAAGCCGAGGCCGAGCGCGTCGCCGCCAATGACGAGAAGGAAGACGCTCCATGAGTTCCGCGATCAAGCCAGCGCCGGTGAAGAAGACCCTCGTGGTCGCGGTCGCGCCGCAAAAGGCGTTCGAGGTGTTCACCGCCGGCTTCGATCGCTGGTGGCCGCGCAGTCATTCGATCGGCGAGGCGCCGTTGAAGACGGCGGTGATCGAGGGGCGTGAGGGCGGGCGCTGGTACGGGCTGCTGGAAAACGGCCGGGAGGCCGAGTGGGGCGAAGTGCTGGCCTGGGACCCGCCGCGCCGCCTGTTGCTGGCCTGGCGCATCGGCGCCGACTGGAAGTACGACCCGCAGCTGCTCACCGAGGTCGAGGTGGTGTTCTCGCCGGAAGGCGAGGGCACCCGCGTCAACTTCGAGCATCGCCTGCTGGAAAACATGGGCGCGGAGGGCGAAGGCGCCCGCGCGACTTTCGACAGCGAAGGCGGCTGGACCGGGCTGCTGCAGATGTTCGCCGCCGAAGCGGCCAAGGCGTCCTGATTCAAGAGAAGGGAGAACGACCATGATTACCGTCCACAGCATCCCCGGAAGCCCTTACGGCCGCGCCGTTCTGGCGACCTGCATCGAGAAGACTGCGCCTTATCGGCTGCAGCCGGTCGCGCCCGGCGCGCATCGGCAGCCCGCCTACATGGCCCTCCACCCGTTCTCGAAGATCCCGGCGATCGAGGATGGCGACTTCAAACTCTACGAGACCCAGGCGATCATGCGCTACGTCGATGCGGCCTACGGCGCGCCGCGAGCCCTGACGCCCAGGGATCCGAAATCCGAGGCGCGGATGAACCAGGTGATGGGCGTCATCGACTGCTACTTCTTCGCGCCGAATTCGGCGATGACGCTTGGATTCAACCGGATCGTCGCGCCGAAGCTCGGGTTTCCCGTGGACGAAGAAGCGGCGACCGCAGCCATTCCGCGCACGCGCCATTGCATCGAGGTCCTGTCCGGCTTCCTCGAGCAAGGCCCGTTCATGGCAGGCGACGCCTTCTCCCTGGCCGATATCCTCGCCGGCAGCCACCTCGAGCTGCTCTCCGGCGCGCCGGAAGCGAAGGAAATGATGCGCGGTCCGGTTCAGGCCTGGCTCGATCGCCTGGCCACGCGGCCAAGCTTCGCCGCCACCACCTGGGAGCAAGTCGCGGCCATGGCCGCCTGAGTCTCCACTCACGGCGAGGCGCGGCGTCAACCGCGCCTCGCTAAAACAAGTTTACAATACAAACCAGTTGGCGCAGTGTTGCGAGGCTGTAGGCCCGCGCATGGGGCGCGGGCGACAGGCTCGGGTCCGTTGCGCCATGGCCGACACCTCCAACGAACGCCTGCACGCCCTCGACGCGGTGCGGGGCTTCGCCCTGATTGCGGGCATCGTCTTTCACGCCAGCGTCTCCTTCCTGCCGGGGCCGAACGGCGCGCCGCTGTGGCTCGTCACCGATAGCCAGCCCAGCGTCGCGCTCGGGGTCGTCTTCCACGTGCTGCACGTCTTCCGCATGACCACCTTCTTCCTGATCGCCGGCTTCTTCGCCCACCTGACCTTCCATCGCCGCGGAGCGAGAGGCTTCATCGCCGACAGGGCCAAGCGGATCGCCGCGCCGCTGCTGGTCGGCTGGCCGATCCTGTTCGCGGCGATCGTCGCGGTGACCATCTGGGCGGCCGTGAGCGCCGCGCACGGCCGTCCGCTGGCGCCGCCGCCGAAATACCCCGGGTTCCCGGCGCTCCCGCTGACCCATCTGTGGTTTCTCTACCTGCTGCTCTGGCTCTATGCCGCCACCCTGGTCATCCGGGCGATCGTCGCGCGGCTGGATAGGGCCGGGCGGCTGCGCGCCGGCATCGACCGCGTGGTGCGCCTGGCGGCGGCGCACCCTGCCGGCGTCATCCTGCTGGCGGCGCCCACAGCGCTCGCCTTCCTGGGCACGCCGGGCTGGCTGCCCTGGTTCGGCGTCCCGACCCCGGATTCCTCGCTGGTCCCCAGCCTTGCCGCGTCGGTCGCCTACTTCAGCGCGTTCGGCTTCGGGTGGCTGCTGCATCGTCAGATCCAGCTGCTGGCCGACTGGCGGCGGCTGTGGCCGGCCAACCTCGCGCTGGCGCTGGGCTTCACCATCGCCGAACTGGTTCTGGTCGGCCTGACCCCGGCGATCCATCCCCCGGCCGGCGCTGCGCGGCTGGCGCTTGCGGCGCTCTATCCGCTGGCGGCCTGGTCGTGGACGCTGGCCCTGATCGGCTTGGCGCTGCGCTACCTCTCAGATTTCAGCCCGGCGCGCCGCTACATCGCCGACTTTTCCTATTGGCTCTATCTGATCCACCTTCCGATCGTGCTGGCGCTGCAGGTGATGGTCGCCCCGCTGGATTGGCCGTGGCCGGTGAAGTTCGCCGTGATCCTCGGCGTCGCTTTTCCGCTGATGTTGGCCAGCTATCAGCTGCTCGTGCGCCACACCTTCATCGGCGCCATCCTGAACGGGCCGCGCAAGTCGCGGTCAAGAGCGCGGAAGGCGGAAAAGACGACCATCTCCGCCGCTCCGCAGAGCGCCCAGCCGTGAGTTCGACGCCCATGACCGACAGCGAAACCCAGGCCATCCGCGACGACCTCGCGTTCCTGCGTGGCCTGGTGCAGCGGGGCGACGACTACCTGAAGGGGCTGGGCCGCACCTATTTCGCCGGCGGCGTCTGCTACCTCGGCCAGACCCTGCTGGGACTGGCGCAGTCTTGGAGCTGGATCCCGACGACCAACGGCGCAGTCGACCTCGCGATCGGCGTCGGGCCTACGGCGTTGTTCGTGATCTCGCTGTTCTTCGTCCTGCCGCGCGGCAAGCGCAACGCGGCGGCGCCGGGTCAGGTCGACCGCGCGATCGGCGCCTTCTTCGGCGCGATCGGCCTTTCCAACTTCGCCCTGATCGCCGTGATCGGCTCCGTCGCGTTGCATCAGAAGAGTTTTACGATCTGGCTGATCTATCCCTGCGCGGTGTTCATCTTCCAAGGCGCGGCGTGGCTGACGATGTTCATGCTGCGCCGGCGCGCCTGGATCGGGCTGGTCGCCGCGACCTGGTTCGTCTGCGCGCTCGGCATGGGCTGGGGCATCGCCGATCTGACCGTCTTCGCCGTCTTCGCCAGCCTCGGCCTGCTGTTCGGCATGGCGCTGCCCGGCGCCTGGCTGATGACCCGCAAGAGCGTCTGACGTCGCCATGGCCGCCTTCGACATCGGCCGGCTCGACGATGTCATCCATGGCCGCATGCGGCTGGGGATCATGGCCTATCTGGCCAACGCGGACGTGGCCGACTTCAACGAGCTGAAGGCCGCGCTCGAGGCTACTCAGGGCAACCTCTCGATCCACCTGCGCAAGCTCGAGGAGGCCGGCTACATCGCGATCGAGAAGAGCTTCCTCGGCCGCAAGCCGCTGACCCGCGCGCGTCTGACCGACGCCGGGCGCCGGGCGTTCACGGAATATCTCGACGCCATCTCCAGACTGCTCGACGAGCAACGCGGCTAGGGCAGGTCGTCCGGGCGCTGTCCCGGGGCGCAGGGGCCCAGGTAGCGGTAGTCGGCGTGGTCGCTGATGTCGCCGCGGCTATCGTTGACCGCAATGTCGAGGCTGAAGGCGCGATTGTAGTCGCCTGTCGTCTTGGCCCAGGTCCGGGACACCTGGCCGGCTTCGCACCGGGTCTCGACCACATAGGCGCCGCTGATCGTGCGGATCTGGCGCGACGTCGGACATCCGAAACGCGGCGTCAGCGGCGTCAGCAGCTGGCCTGAGAGGCACAGCCGTTTCTGCCCGCCCGCATGCGAGCTCCACTGCCACAGCCCGGCTTTGGGATGCGGCAGCGCCGCCGCCGCGACTGGAGCGCCCGGCTCTTCCGGCGGACTCCGAGAGCCGCATCCGGCCAGCGCGCCAGCCACCCCGGCGGCCGCTAGAATGGCGCGCGACAGAGGCACGATCTAAACCCCTAGAAGGCCCTTACCGGCGGGCGACCGCAGGTTAGCTAGCACGCCCAGGTTTCGCCGCAAGCTTAAGCTTGGTCTCGAGCGGATCAGGCCTGCTGATCGAACTCGCTGTCGATATCCAGTTCGATCGGCGCCGTGAAGAAGGGCGAAAGGCCGATCCCCTTGGGGTCGAGCATGGTCTTGGCGGTGACCCCGATCACGGGGCCGCGGAAGCCCTTGCCCGCGCCCACCAGGTCGACGTCGAACACCACGTGCTTGGTCACGCCCATCACCGTCAGATCGCCGTCCACCTTCCCGCGCGTCGCGCTCTCGGGATGGAACCCGGTCGAGACGAAGGTGATGGTCGGGAACTTGGCCGCGTTGAGGTATTTCTCGCCCGACAGCTCCTCGGAGAAGCCATCCACCGGGGCCGTGGTGATCGACTTCGGGTCGACCGTCACTTCCAGCTTGTCCGCACCGGGATTGGCCGGATCCCAGGCCAGCGTCCCGGCCACCGTCTGGAAGCGGAACACCGAGAACGAGAAGCCCATGTGCGACACCCGCGCGACGAGGCCGGTGTGCTTGGGGTCGATCGCATACTTGCCGGCGGGGGCGGCCTTGTAGTCGTGCTGCGGCGTCGGCATCTGCGACTGGGCGGCGGTCGCCGTCAAGCCAAGCGCCAGCGTCAGGGCCGCGCCGATGGCGAGCGACGAAAGCTTCGGATTCATTGGGCTTCCCGCAATGGTGAAGCCGCCTTCCTAGCGGCGCCGCGCGCCCGGCGGAAGCGAGGAATTCTGCGAAAGGTTGAACCGCGAAGGCTGCAGGCGCCGAAGGGCCTGGGCGGGGTTGCGGCGCGCCTCCGCAAGCGCTGATATCCCCGCCAGTGTCTCGGGGAGAAATTGAGATCATGCGCAAGAGTTTGGCGGCGCTCGGTTTTGCCGGCGTTCTGACAGCGATCGCCTGTGGCGCGCCGGCCTTCGCCGCGCCGCCCGCGGCTGCGCCCGCCCCCACGCCGAGCACGAGCGTCCCAGCCGAGACCGCGCCGGCCGCCGCTGCCGCGGCGCAGGCGGCCCGTCCGCCCGAGGCGGTGCTGGTGTTCTATCCGCCCGCCGCCAGGGCCGCCGGCGTCGAGGGCTCGGCGGTGCTCAAGTGCGCCCACGACGAGCACTTGGCGGTGAAGGGCTGCGTGCTGGTCTCCGAGACGCCGGCCGGCCAGGGCTTCGGCGCGGCCGCGCTGGCCATGGCCGCGCAGGCGAGCGGCAACCCCAAGCTCAACTTCCCCGACGAACCGACCCGGCCGGCGCAGGAGGTGGAGATCCGCTTCACCCTTCACCCGCCGCAGATCGCGCCGGACATCACCCGCATGGCCCACACGCTGGGCCAGCCGGCGATCGTCACCCCGCCCAGCGCCGCCCAGGTCCAGGCGGCCTATCCCGCCCGCGCCCTCGACAACCAGATCGAGGGCGATGCTTCGATGGACTGCCTGGTGACCGCCTCGGGCAAGCTGGCCGGCTGCCGCATCGCCAGCGAGAACCCGACCGGCTTCGGCTTCGGCCAGGCCGCGCTCGATCTGGCCGCCGATTACGTGATGAAGCCGCGCTACCTCGACGGCGAGCCCACCGGCGGCGCGCAGGTGCGCCTCGGCGTCCGCTTCAGCACCCTCGACCCGACAGCGCCCCTCACCCTGGGCGTCAAGCCGAAGCCGTAACGGTTCACCGCAGCGCGCCGGGAAACAGCCGAGCTTAGGCCACCTCGACCCGCTCGGCAGGCGCCGCGTCTTCCAGCGAGAGCGCCGCTTCGAGAGCCGCGAACAGGCGGTCGATCTCGATCGGCTTGGCGACGAAGCCGTCCATGCCGGCGGCCAGGTATTCGTTGACCTGGTGGGTCATGGCGTTGGCGGTCAGCGCCACGATCGGGGTGCGGCGGCGGCGCTGGGCCAGCTCGCGTTCGCGGATGAAGCGGGTGGCGGTCGGGCCGTCCATGCGCGGCATCTGCACGTCCATCAGGATCACGTCCCAGTCGCCGTTTTCCCAGGCGGCCACCGCGTCGACGCCGTCGCCGACCACCACCGGCTCGATCCCGATCTGGGCCAGCAGCGCCTTCAGCACCAGCTGGTTCACCGGATTGTCCTCGGCGGCCAGCAGCCGCACGCCGGCGCCGCCCGTCGACTTGGTCTCCGGCGGGGCCGGCGCCGCCGGCTTCGGCGCACCGGCTTCGCGCACGGCGCGCTCGCCGTGCGGCAGCGGCAGGGTGACGACGAAGGTCGAGCCCGCGCCCACCGCGCTCTTCACCTCGATCCGGCCGCCCATCAGTTCGGTCAGCTCGCGGCAGATCGCCAGCCCCAGCCCGGTGCCGCCGAAGCGCCGGGTGGTCGAGGCGTCGGCCTGGGCGAACTTCTGGAACAGCGCCGCCTGCTGCGCCGCCGACATGCCGATGCCGGTGTCGACCACGGTCAGGGTCAGCGCGCCGCGCCTCAGTCCGACGCTCACCGCCACGCGGCCCGTCTCGGTGAACTTCAGCGCGTTGGAGATCAGGTTGTTCAGCACCTGGCGCACCCGGGTGGCGTCGCCCCGGTAGACGCCCGCCGCCGCGCGGCTCACCGACAGGTCGAAGGTCAGGCGCTTCTGCGCGGCGACCGCCGAGAACCCGGCGTGGGCGCCGGCCGCCACCGCGCCGATGTCGAACTCGGCCTCCTCCAGCTCCAGCCGCCCGGCCTCGATCTTCGACAGGTCGAGCACGTCGTTGAGCACCGCCAGCAGCGTCTCGCCGGACTGGCGGATCACGTCCAGCCGCTCGCGCTGCGCCGGCCCCAGCGCCCCGGCGGCCATCGCCTGGGCCATGCCCAGCACCCCGTTCAGCGGCGTGCGGATCTCGTGGCTCATCGTCGCCAGGAACGCGCTCTTGGCGCGGGTGGCGGCCTCGGCCTCCTCCTTGGCCTCGATCAGCGCCCGCTCGGTCTGCTTGCGCGACGTGATGTTCTGCATCGCGCCGATCATCCGGCGCATCTTGCCGTGGTCGCCGCGGATCGCCTGCATCATCTCGGCGATCCAGAACTCCTCGCCGCTGTCGCGCAGCACGCGGTACTCGATCTCGTACGGCGCGCCGTCCTTGTGGAAGCGGCGGCTGGCTTCGGCCACCCGTTCGCGGTCGCGCGGATCGACGAACTTGTCGGTGCCGCCGGAGAACACCGCCTCGACCACCGACTTCTCCTCCGCCTCGGCGATCGGGAACAGCGTCTTGCCGGCGGTGACGATGGTCTTGCGCTTGTAGTCGACGTCGTAGACCTGCAGGTTGGCCATCTCGGTCGCCAGCTGCAGCCGTTGCTGGGTGCGCTCCAGGCTGCGCAGCGCGTTCACCGTGTCGGTGACGTCGTGCGAGGCGCTGACCACGCCGGCGATCTCGCCGCTCTCGTCGCGCCAGGGCGTCATCTCCAGCGTCACCCATTTGCGATCGCCATTGGGCCGCACCACCGCCACCCGCGCCTCGCGCACCAGCTCGCCGGCCAGGCACCGCCGGAAGTGATCCTCGAAATAGGCGAACGCGCCCGGCGAAATCTCCGGCAGCAGGCGGCCGACCACCTGCGCCTCTGTCATCGCGAACGCGTCCAGCCAGCGCGGCGTGGCCGTCAGCACCCGCAGGTCCTTGTCGGTCATCACCGATTCGATCGGCGCCGAGCTGACGAACACGGCCATCACCTTGCGCGCCGACCGCAGCTCGCGGTCGCGCTGGGCGGCGGTCTCGGCGGCCCGGGCGCGCTCGCACTCGTCGGCGACGCTGTCGGCCAGATCCTGCAGCCGTCCCGCCAGCGCCTTGTCATAGGGGCGCGGCGCCGTGCTCATCACCGTCAGCACGCCGATGGTCACGCCGTCGGCCAGCCGCACCGGCGCGCCGGCCCAGAACCGGTGCTGGGCGCCCGGATCCGGCTCGTCGCTGGAGAACCAGGTCGCCTTGCCGCGCTCGATCACATAGCGCACGCCGGTCGCCGGCGTCCCGGTGCCGACCAGGCTGCCGCCGCAGCGCCAGATGCGCGCGCCGTCCACCAGCACCACGCTGGCCTCGGCCCCGCCGAACAGCGCCTCGGCGATCCGCGTCGCGCGATGGAACGCCGGCAGCGCCGGGCTCATCCCGTACGGCGGACTGCTCGCCTCGACGTCCATACTGGAATTCCCTCTACCCCAGGACGTTTTCGCCCACGGCGCTGAAGTCCAGGTTAAGAAGCCCTGCTTCTCTTCCCCCGGCAGGGGGGAACGGTCGCGGCGCGCCGCGACCCAGGGGCCCTCCGCCCCATCCTCTTTCGCCCGCGATAGCGGCGCAGATTCTCATGTCCACGAACGACACGAAAAACACGAACGCGAGCGCGTTCCGCGTTGCAGGAGGTCGAGGTTCGCTGCGCGGCGCTCGGGGATGACACTGGCCGGCGGCGGCGGCGGTTCGTGCCTTTCGTGTCGTTCGTGGACAACCTGCCCAGCGCCGCCGCTTCCAGATTTCCTCAAACCCCAATGTTTCACGTGAAACCGCTATTCACCGATAATAACGGCGCCCAGATTGTGTCCGCGCCTGTTCGGACGGCGCCCCGGCCCAGATTTTCTCTCCAACCCACGATGTCAAAGACCCAGCCGCGTCGCCGCAGCCAGGCCCCAGACCTCACGCGATTAAATCCCGGTCAACCCGTCTCCTCACCCGTAGGGGGAGGGGGACCGCGCAGCGGTGGAGGGGGTCGGTTGCCACGCGCCAATCCCCCAGAACTCCGCTCACCGCGGCGCTCGCTGAAAGCAGATGCCAACACGAAGCTCACGAAGGAAGGGAAGAGCACGAAGTGCGGTCAATCGGCCAACGGCCTGTCGTGATTAGCCGCGCGCGCAGCGCGCCTTCGTGTGCTTCGTGTCCTTCTCTTCCTTCGTGTTGAATCTCTTGGTTTTTCCTAAGCCCCGGCCGGCGCCAGGCGGGACTCACTTCGTGCAGGTCGGCCCGACGTAGGTGTAGACCGAGTGGTTCTTGGTGGTCATGTCGCCGCCCGGGCCGCCGGTCATGGTCATGGTCGCGTCGGTGGTGAAGCTCTTGGAGAAGTCGCCCTCGCCGGCCAGGTTCAGCTTGGCCTTCATCGCGCCGCCGGGGCCGCCGCCGGTGCAGTCGGCCACCACCACGAAGCCGCCGGTGGCGGTGCGGGTGACGTCCATCTTGGGGCATTTCATCACGCCGTCGGTCGGATCGATCGGCTTGCCGTCCATGCACTTGGTCCCCGGCTCCGCCGCCGCCCCGTCCTGGCTCGACGAACGCGACCACTGCCCCGCCGTCGGCGCCGGCAACTGCGCCAGCGTGATCGGCCCGGCCGGCCCGGACGCCACGGCGGGCGTCGCCGCCGGCGTCGCCGCCACCGGCGCCGCCGCGGCCGCCGCGGTATTGGCCCCCGCCGCCGCATTGTCCGCCGGCTTCGAACACCCCGCCAGCGCCACCGCGCCCAGAACGCCGGCGCTCAGCGCCACACTCACCACCAAGCCCCGCATCGCGCCCACTCCCTGGTTGTCTGTTTCAATGGCGTAACACGGGTATGCGACACCGTGAAGGTTTCTCCTCACCCGCAGGGGGAGGGGGACCGCGCCTTCAGCCCCGGCGAAGGCCGGGGGGTGAGGGGGCCCGTGGCCGCGCGCTGCCCTCACCAATCCGCCTCATCCCGGCGAAAGCCGGGACCCCCCAAGCCAGGCGGGGGCCGCAGGCAAAGAAAGTCTAACCGCGGAGCCCGCAGAGACACGCAGAGAAACCTCGCTAGCTCCGCGCATCTCCGCGATCTCCGCGGTTCAACCTTGCAGCGCTCGCAACCACACCGGCCGCGCCAACGCTCACGCACCCCCGCAGGCCGCCCCCCACATCCCCCTCTACGGACCCGCCATCTCCCGCATCACGGCGTCGAGCGTCGGCCACGGCGGACCCTGGCGCAGGACGCCGACCAGTTCGCGGCCCACGCGCGGCCCGTTCGGGAACTGGTCGCCCCGATCCCAGCGCCACGCCGCGACCATCGCCAGCACCAGGCCCCGGCAGTCGCCCAGCAGCCCCCGATCGACGCCCGGATAGTGCTCGGCGACGTCCGCCGGCGCGTGGGCGAGGTCGAACTCGATCGGCCCGCGGCAACAGGTCTCGAGGTCGATGAACACCGGCCCGTCCTTCGTGGCGAGCAGGTTGCCCGGGTGCGGCTCGCCGTGCAGCAGCTGCTCGGCGCGCGCCGCGCTCGGCGATCGTGCGTCTCAGGTCGCTGAGCGCGTCGCCGAGCAACGCCCGGTCCGCGTCGGAGAGCCCCGGCGTCAGCTCGCGGCGCGCCGCCAGCTGCTGCGCCTCGTCGACCCGATCGGTGAAGTGCGGCGCGGCGCAATCGAGCGTCCGCATGCCGGCATGCAGCCGCGCCAGCGCCGTCGCATAGTCGGCCGGCGCGACGTCCGGGGGCGTCACGGACGGGTAGTAGGTCCACAGCGTGATCGCAAAGCCGTCCCGCTCGTAGACCCGCGGCGCCACGCGAGGCTCCAGCGCCGCCACCGGGCTCGCCGTCTCGGCCAGCCGTTGCGCCAGCTCGATCTCGAACTGCGCGCACTGCTGCGCCAGCGGCGCCACCCGGGCGAAGACGTCGCAAGGCAGCAGGCGCACGGCGAGCTTGTTCGAATTCTGCAGCACGACCGCATCGTCGGCGGTCAGACCCAGCGCCGCCGCGGTCGCCCTCGCCGCCGCCACCGCCCGCAAAACCTCGGCCGCCTGCAAGAGAAGTCTCCGTCTGCGCGCACTCAGGCGGTGGTTACTACGGGACCAGCCGCTTCCCCGCTATCACGCCGGAGTAAGCAGGGGCCGCACACAGCCCCCACGAACCCGCTCATCCCGGCGAACGCCGGGACCCAGGCAGGAGGCGATTGCGAGGGCACGAGCCCCGCAAACCATGCGCACGCCGCAGGCAAGAAAATGAACCGCAGAGCCCGCAAAGAAACCTCGCTAGCTCCGCGCATCTCTGCGATCTCCGCGGTTCAATCTTGCAGCGCCCGCGATTACACCGCCCACGCCAACGCTCACGCAACCGCTTCCTGCCTGGGTCCCGGCGTCCGCCGGGAAGAGCGGGAAGGGGGACGTGGTCAGACGGGAGAAGGCCGCACCCGATACCGCCCCTGCCCCAGAAACTCGAGCCAGCCGCGGTCGCGCAGGATCTGCAGCTGCTGGCGTATCGTCGGCCGCACGTTGTTGTTGCCGAGATAGGCGCGGCCAGCCGGGCCTCGAAGGCGTAGGCGTCGGCCAGCGTGAAACTTTCGCGCCTATTCGCAGATTTCAGCGCTACCGAAGCGGCGTCGAACTCGTCTTCTGAGAGGAAGACCTTAGTCTTGGTGCCGATTGGGACATTGAACTCACCCTTGAGGTTGACGCGATAAAGTCCGTTCCAACAAGTGCAATTCAGGTATAGCAACCAGGCCGCAAGCGGCAGCTTTTCCGTAGGTCGGGATGATCGGATATCATAGTAAGCGCTCGGCGAGTGATTATTGTGATATGTTTTGAGTAGCTCAGCTAGCTCCCGCGGTTGGTCGCGCACAACCTCGTAGGTGGAGATTAGATCTATATTGGCGTCAGCTAATATAGCGCTTTGCGGCTTAAGGAAAAAGAACGATGAACCACCCCCAAGGAAGGGGTCTATCAGGCGCGTGGGTTCCGCGGGGAAGAGTTGTCGATGTCGGCGGAAGAGCCACCGCTTTCCGCCTGCCCACTTCAGGAATGGCATGCAGTGAGGGGTTAGGTCGACCGCTTCGGCTATCGCGGAAGCAGCAGACATAGGCGCTCCTGTCGGGTTCTTAGTTCAATTTCTCGTTGTCGTCTGCGCCGCGTATCGAAGTCAACGCTGAACTGTGTGTTGCTCCAGCAAGTGGCTTACCGCCGCCCCAGCCGCCCCTTGCGATATCGCTCCTCCGCCTCCGCCCGCGCCGCCTTCTTGAGCCGGCCCGGCGCGGCCTTGTCCACCGCTTCGCCCTCCGGCGTGAAGACCTCGTTGGCGAATTCCAGGTCCAGCATCTTCAGGCGCTTGACCTCGTCGCGCAGGCGGGCGGCTTCCTCGAACTCCAGGTCGGCGGCGGCCTTGCGCATGCGGCTTTCCAGGTCGCGCAGGGTGGACTGGAAGTTGTGGCCGAGGAACGGATGGGCGTCCTCGGCGACGCCGGCGTCCAGGGTCAGACCGCTGCGTCGGCGATGTTCGCCGCTCTCGCCGTGACGCCAAGGTCGCGGTCGTAGAGCCGGACGATGCGGTCCGGCGACAGGGCGTCCGGATAGAGCTGGAAGCCTTCGATCTGTTTCAGGAAGGGTTCGCGGCCGCAGCCGGGGCGCCGCAGTCGTCGTGGCCCTTCGGGCATTGGCCGAACGTACAGAGGCGGCCGAGGTAGTCGTCGGAACCTGGCTCGAACAGGAAGAGCTCGACCTGATGGTGCGCGACGCCGATCCGGCGTTCGGCGAAGAGCTGCTTCAGCGCGGCGGCGCGAGCGCGGCCGAGTCCGTGCAGGGGCCGCAGGTCGTCCAGCCAGACGGCGAGATCGACGTCCTTGCACTCGTGCAGGATCTCGATCCCGTGGCGGCGGAACGGCTGGAAGCGCGGGACCTCGCGCCGTAGCGGGCGAGCGACCGAGCCGATCAGGGTGACGGCGCGCACCTCGTCGAAGGTGGCGAGCGCATCGACGACGTAGTCGGCGGCAATGCGGAAGTCAGCCTGGAGATTGAGTTGGCGCCGATCCTCTTCCTCGATCTGGCGGCGGGTCGGGCGGCTCGGCATGCAGCCTCACTCCGCCGCCACCACCGCCAGCCGCAACCCCAGCGCCTTCGCCACCTTCAGCACGGTGCTGAACTCCGGGTTGCCGTTTTCGCCGAGGGCTCGATAGAGGCTCTCGCGAGATAGGCCGGCGTCCTTGGCGATCTGGGTCATGCCGCGCGCTCGGGCGATGACGCCGAAGGCGCGGGTGATGAAGGCGCCGTCGCCGGTCTCGAGAGCGGCTTCCAGATAGGCAGCGACGGCCTCGGGGGTGTCGAGCAGTTCGGCGGAGTCATAGGGGACGGTTTCAAGAGGCATCGTTCGCTTCCTTTGCCATGGCCTTCGCCTGGCGGATGTCGCGGTCCTGGCTCGACTTGTCGCCGCCGCAAAGCAGAATGACGAGCCTGTCGCCTTTGCGCGTGAAGTAGAGCCGGTAGCCCGGCCCGTAGTCGATCCTCAGTTCGCTGACGCCGTCGCCGACTGACTTGGCGTCGCCGGGATTTCCGTCGGCGAGGCGGTCGATCCGGACGGCGATCCGAGCGCGGGCTTGGAGGTCTCTAGACCCGTCACCCACGTGCGGAAGACGGCGGTCTGCCGAACCTCGATCATATGGGATTGTAGCCCATGAGCTACACCCCGTCAAATGCGGGCGCCGGCGCGTTCGTGTTTTTCGTGGGGTTCGTGGACGGGCCGCAGGCCCTACTTCGCGCCGCTGGAGAGGGTCGTTGTGGCTGCGCACCCCCTCCACCGCTTCGCGGTCGCCCTCCCCCTGCGGGTGAGGAGAGTTACCGCCGCCCCAGCCGCCCCTTGCGGTAGCGCTCTTCCGCCTCCGCCCGCGCCGCCTTCTTCAGCCGCCCCGGCGCGGCCTTGTCCACCGTCTCGCCTTCCGGCGTGAAGACCTCGTTGGCGAACTCCAGGTCCAGCATCTTCAGGCGCTTGACCTCGTCGCGCAGCCGCGCGGCTTCCTCGAACTCCAGGTCGGCGGCGGCCTTGCGCATGCGGCTTTCCAGGTCGCGCAGGGTGGACTGGAAGTTGTGGCCGAGGAACGGGCGGGCGTCCTCCGCTACCCCGGCATCAATCGTGACGCGGTCGCGCTCGTAGGGGCTGGCGAGGATGTCCTTGATCTGGCTCTTGATGCTTTCCGGCGTGATGCCGTGCTCGAGATTGTACGCCGTCTGCTTCTCGCGGCGGCGGTCGGTCTCGGCCATCGCCCGCTCCATCGAGCCCGTGATGCTGTCGGCGTAGAGGATCACCTTGCCGTCGATGTTGCGCGCGGCGCGGCCGATGGTCTGGATCAGGCTGGTCTCGGAGCGCAGGAAGCCCTCCTTGTCGGCGTCGAGGATGGCCACCAGGCCGCACTCGGGGATGTCCAGGCCCTCGCGCAGCAGGTTGATGCCGACCAGCACGTCGAAGGCGCCGAGCCGCAGGTCGCGGATGATCTCGATCCGCTCCAGGGTGTCGATGTCGGAGTGCATGTAGCGCACGCGCAGGCCCTGCTCGTGCATGTACTCGGTGAGGTCCTCGGCCATCTTCTTGGTCAGCACGGTGACCAGGGTGCGGTAGCCGCGCAGGGCGACCTCGCGGCACTCGGCGATCACGTCGTCGACCTGGCTGAAGAAGCTTCCGTCCTTGCCTTTGCTGACCGGGCGGATCTCCACCGGCGGGTCGATCAGCCCGGTGGGGCGGATCACCTGCTCGACGAAGACGCCGCCGGTCTTCTCCAGCTCCCAGGCCGCCGGGGTGGCGGAGACGAACACGCTGTCCGGCCGCATCGCCTCCCACTCCTCGAACTTGAGCGGGCGGTTGTCGAGGCAGCTGGGCAGGCGGAAGCCGTACTCGGCCAGGGTGAACTTGCGCCGGTAGTCGCCGCGGTACATCGCGCCGATCTGCGGCACGGTCTGGTGGCTCTCGTCGACGAACAGCAGGGCGTTGTCGGGGATGTATTCGAAGAAGGTCGGCGGCGGCTCGCCGGGGCGGCGGCCGGTCAGGTAGCGGCTGTAGTTCTCGATCCCGGCGCAGCTGCCGGTGGCCTCGATCATCTCCAGGTCGAAGGTGGTGCGCTGCTCCAGCCGCTGCGCCTCCAGCAGCTTGCCCTCCTTCACCAGCCAGTCGAGCCGCTCCTTCAGCTCGGCCTTGATCAGGCTGACGGCCTGAACCAGCGTCGGGCGCGGGGTGACGTAGTGGCTGTTGGCGTAGACCCGCACCTGGGTCAGGTCGGCGGTCTTCTTGCCGGTCAGCGGGTCGAACTCGGCGATCGCCTCGACCTCGTCGCCGAACAGGGCGATGCGCCAGGCGCGGTCCTCGTAGTGGGCCGGGAAGATCTCGATGGTGTCGCCGCGGCGGCGGAAGGTGCCGCGCTCGAAGGCGTTGTCGTTGCGCTTGTACTGCTGCGCCACCAGGTCGGCGACCAGCTGCTTCTCGTTGATCTTCTCGCCGACCTTCAGGGTGAAGGTCATGGCCGAGTAGGTCTCCACCGAGCCGATGCCGTAGATGCAGCTGACCGAGGCGACCACGATCACGTCGTCGCGCTCCAGGATCGCCCGCGTCGCCGAGTGGCGCATGCGGTCGATCTGCTGGTTCAGCGACGAGTCCTTCTCGATGTAGGTGTCGGTGCGCGGGACGTAGGCTTCCGGCTGGTAATAGTCGTAGTAGCTGACGAAGTACTCGACCGCGTTGTCCGGGAAGAACGACTTGAACTCGGAATAGAGCTGCGCGGCCAGGGTCTTGTTGTGCGCCAGTATCAGCGCCGGGCGCTGGGTCTCCTCGATGATCCGCGCCATGGTGAAGGTCTTGCCCGACCCGGTGACGCCCAGCAGCACCTGCTCGTGGTCGCGCGCGTTGATCCCCGCGGTCAGCTCGCGGATCGCCTCCGGCTGGTCGCCGGCGGCGCTGTAGTCGCTGACCAGCTTGAACCGCTTGCCGCCCTCGGCCTTGTCCGGCCGCACGGGCCGGTGCGGCGTCCACAGGGCGGGCGCTTGGTCGGCGTCATAGACAAAAGCCCGCGAGGCGTCCGCCACGCCGGCCGGAGGGCTGGGCATGGCCCGAACTTAGGGGAGGGCAGGGCCCGGCGCCAGGGGCGCTGCTGACAGCAGAGTGGCAGGAACGCGCTCCTCACCCGCAAACCTCCCCTAACCCTCCGCTCATCCCGGCGAAAGCCGGGACCCAGGCAGGAACTGGGACAGCCCACGAACCTCGTCGTCCATCAACAGTCGGTCCATGTCGTCGTAGAGATCTACCCAGTTCGGATTTCTCGCCTCGATCAACTGCGCCTTCCAGAGCCGCCGCCATTCCTTGATCTGGCGCTCGCGAAGGAACGCTTGATCGCGCGAGGGATGGCTTTCGAACCAGACAAGTTTGTCGACGCCATAGCGCGCCGTGAAGCCGTCGAAGTGCTTGCGTTTGTGCTGCTCGACCCGCACGCGGAGATCATCGGTGCTACCGGCGTACAGTGTTCCGTTTCGACCGCTGGCGAGGAGGTAGGTGTAGAACATTGCGGGAACATACGCGTCGTTCGTTCGCGCGAAAAGCGCAGAGCGTCAGGCCATGGAGACTCGCGCCCTCGCAACACCTTCCTGCCTGGGTCCCGGCTTTCGCCGGGATGAGCGGGGGGTCGGGGTGGGGAGCGTGAGGCCCCCTTGACGGCGGCCGGATGTCTAGTCACCCCTGCCCAAAACGGGAGGACGCGATGGAATTCACCGACGAGCGCAGCGACGACGGCGTCACCCGCCGCTCGTTCTCCGTCACCGTCGCCGGCGAGACCGTGCCGGCGGTGATCTGGGCGCCGCAGGGGGCCAAGGGGCCGCGGCCGCTGGTGCTGATGGGCCACGGCGGCTCGCAGCACAAGAAGACGCCCGGCATTTCCACCCGCGCCCGCCAGTACGCCCAGCGCCTCGGCTACGCCACGCTGGCGATCGACGCCCCCGGCCACGGCGAGCGCATCAGCCGCGAGCAGGCGGCGGCGCTGATGCGCGAGACCGGGGCCCGCGTCACCGGCCAGGTCGCCTCGTCCTGGACGCCGGAGCGGCTGAAGCTGATGGCCCAGCGCACCGCCGCCGCGGTGCCGGAGTGGAACGCGGCGCTGGAGGTGGCGCTCGGCTTCGACTTCGTCGGCGCCGATGGCCCGATCGGCTACTGGGGCGTCTCGATGGGGACCGCGATCGGCGTGCCGTTCGTGGCCCAGTGCCCCCGTATCACCGCCGCGGTGCTCGGCCTTGCCGGCCTGCGCCCCGGCGCCGCCGAGTTCGAGGCCGCCGCGCGCCAGATCACCTGCCCGGTCGAGTTCGTGTTCCAGTGGGACGACGCGGTGGCCACCCGCGAGGACGGCGTCGCGCTCTTCAACGCCTTCGCCTCGAAGGAAAAGACCATGCACATCAACCCCGGCGGCCACATGGAGATGCCGGACTTCGAAGGCGCCAGCTGGGAGCGCTTCTTCGTCCGCCACCTCGGGACAGCGCGGGAGCAGGCGCTGGCGGCGGAGTAAACCCTCCCCCTTGAGGGGAGGGTGGTGACCCCGGACTTGGTCCGGGGGAGCCGGGTGGGGGGCTGCTTCCACCACCCCGCTCTGTCCGGCTAGAGCCCCCCACCCCCGGCCCCTCCCCTCGAGGGGGAGGGGAGATTTTTCTCACGGCCGCTGTCGATCTGGCGCTACCTCGTCCGTCTAGTCTCCGCGGCGGCGCATCGCCGCGATCCTCGAGACAACGGGAGCCACCCCATGCAGTACCTGCTGCTGATCTACAGCGCCGAATCCGACGACGCGAACCAGGACCCGGCCAAGCTGATGGCCGACTACGGCGCCTTCACCCAGGGCATCGTCCAGAGCGGCGCCTTCAAGTCGGCCGACCGGCTGAAGCCGGTGTCCACCGCGACCACGGTGCGGGTCCGCGACGGCAAGACGCTGACCACCGACGGCCCGTTCGCCGAGACGCGCGAGCAGCTCGGCGGCTACTATCTGGTCGAGGCCAAGGACCTGGACGAGGCGGTCGGCATCGCCGCCAAGGTCCCCACCGCCAAGCACGGCTCGATCGAGGTGCGGCCGATCTGGTCCATGTAGGGCAGTGACTTGGGCGGCGCGGCCTCCTGCATCGACGACGCCTTCCGCCGCCACGGCGCCGAGGCGCTCGCCACCCTGATCCGGCTGGTGGGCGACTTCGACCTGGCGGAGGAGGGCTTGCAGGAGGCCTTCGCCGCCGCGGCGCTCGCCTGGGCCGACGCGCCGCCGGACAACCCGCGGGCGTGGCTGATCGCCGTCGGCCGCCGCCGTGCGCTGGACCAGATCCGCCGCAAGGTCGCCTTCCGCTCGAAGCAGGAGCAGCTGGCGTCTGAGGCCGAGATCGATCGCCAGGCCGCGCCGGCGGAGGTCGATGAAGCCGCGGCCGCGTTCGGCGACGACGACCTGCTGCGGCTGATCTTCACCTGCTGCCACCCGGCGCTGGCGCTGGAGGCGCAGGTGGCGCTGACGCTGCGCACGGTCTGCTCGCTGCCCACCGCCTCGGTCGCCCGCGCCTTCCTGGTCAGCGAGGAGACGATGGCGCAGCGGCTGGTCCGCGCGAAGGCCAAGATCCGCGCCGCCGGCATCCCCTACCGCACCCCGCCGCGCGAGTTGCTGGACGAGCGGGTGCTGGGCGTGCTGGCGGCGATCTACCTGGTGTTCACCGAGGCCTACGCCGGCGATCCGCGCCAGAGCCTGGCGGCCGAGGCGATCGGCCTGGCGCGGCGGCTGGACCTTTTGCTACCGGGGCGCGGCGACGTGCGAGGGCTGCTGGCGCTGATGCTGCTGCACGAGGCGCGCCGCCCGGCCCGCTATGACGGCGCCGGCGACCTGGTGCTGCTGGAGGACCAGGACCGCGGCCGCTGGGACCGCGCCATGATCGCCGAAGGCCTTGCGCTGGTCGGGCCGGCGCTGCAGGCCGCCACGCCGCCGTCGCCCTATGCGGTGCAGGCCGCGATCGCCGCGCTGCACGCCGAGGCGCAGACCCCCGAGGCCACCGACTGGCGTCAGATCGTCGGCCTCTACGCGGTGCTGATGCGCCTGGCGCCCTCGCCGGTCATCGAACTCAACCACGCCGCCGCGCTGGCGATGGTGGACGGGCCGGCCGCCGCCCTGCCGCGGATCGAGGCGCTGGCCGCCCGTGGCGGCCTCGACGGCTACGACGTCCTGCCCGCCGTCCGCGCCGACCTGCTGCGCCGACTCGGCCGCCATGACGAGGCCCGCGCCGCCTACCAGGACGCCCTGCGCCTGGCGCGGCACGACCCCGAACGCCGCTTCTTCCGCCGGCGCCTGGCGCAGCTCGCCCGACTCTGATCAGACGCCGTTCATCCTCGCCATGTCATTCTCGTCGCGTCCTGCTGCGAAGGAATCGGCCTATCGGCGCGTAAGAAGGCGGGACCTAGAGCCGGAGACTTGCACTTCATGACCTTCACGCGCCTTGCCGCCGCCGCCTTCGCGGCCGCCTTTCTCGCCAGCGCCGCTTCGGCCCAGTCCGCCGCCGACACCGACGAGGTTCGCCAGGTCTGCGCCGCCGACTTCCAGAAGGCCTGCCCGACGGCGACCCCAGGCAACGGCTCGCTGAAGGCCTGCGCCAAGGCGCACTTCATGTCATTCTCACACCCCTGCAAGACCACGCTGAAGGCGGTGCGGGCCAGGATGCAGCAGAGCGGCCAGACCAACTCCGCCGGCGCCTAACGGATTGATTTCAGCTAGAATCCTATCTCACGTCATTGCCGGCTGGAGCGCGAAGCGCGGAATGCCGGCAACCCATGGACGCTATTGTACGCGGTGTTCATGGGTGGCCGGGACAAGCCCGGCCATGACGTTGATCGGATGGTCCAGCTGATTTCAGCCCGATCTAGCGGGGCGCCAGCGTTCGCTGGAAGAACGCCACCTGGTCGATTCGCCCCGCGCGATCGCTCAGGCCGACCTGCTGGAAGCGGCGACACAAGCCGTCATCGGGCCCCGCCTGAGCCCCCGGATTAACCTTTACAGGGTGGAATGTGATGTTGCGTCGCGGGAATGGGGGTTGCCCGCGCGTCTCAATCCTGCCACAACCTGAGCCTCTAAACCGAAGCGCCGGTCGTCGTGTACCGACCGGACAGCGCCATCGAAGCCCCCCGCGGAGCGGGCACGGTTCTTGAAGGCGCTACGAACTGGGGGCGCATTGGCCCTCGTTGCAAGGGACACGAACTCCTTGTCTTTGTTTAATAAAACGCGCCCGCCGGCGCGTGCGTTGGTTGTCGCGTGTCTTGTTGGCGTTGCAGCCGCGGGCGGTGTCGGCGCGGTTTATGTGGCGGCTTCCGCCGCGCCGGAGGCCGGCGCCAGGCCGGTCGTCGTGCCGATCGCGGCGGCGACTCGCGCCACCCTGATCAATGCTGCGGCGCAGCAGAAGCTCGCGCCTCAGGATTCCGGTCTCTTAAATCTCGCTTCCCGGGTTAGTCCGGCCCTGCTGCATGCTGCGGCGCTCCAGACCCCGTCGCCGTTCCGCCTGGCCAATCCGGCGGACGCGTCGCACGACCTCGATTGCCTGACCGCCGCCGTCTACTACGAGGCCCGCGGCGAGAGCCGCGAGGGCCAGGCCGCCGTCGCCCAGGTGGTGCTCAACCGCGTGCGCAGCCCCGCCTTCCCGAAGACCGTCTGCGGCGTCGTCTACCAGGGCGCCGCCGCGCATGGCTGCCAGTTCAGCTTCGCCTGCGACCGCTCGGTGGCCGCGCACCACGAAGGCGGCGCCTGGGACCGCGCCCGCTCGGTCGCGAACCGCGCGCTCGGCGGCTATGTGATGAGCACGGTCGGCGGCGCGACCCACTTCCACGTCGCCTCGCTGGGCTCGATCTGGAACGGCTCGATGGTCGAGGTCGCGCGGGTCGGCCAGCATGTGTTCTACGGCTTCGGTGGGCGCCGCGGGGCCCTCGACGCCAGCATGGTGGCCCGCAACTCGTCGGCCCCCGAGATCGTCGCCCCCGCGGCCCAGAAGGTCGTTGCTGCGTCGCCCGACAGGCCCGCCGACGCGCCGCCCGCGCCGACCACGGTCGCCGCCACCACCCCGCAGGCGGCGCCCGCAACGGCGACGGCGTCCTAGCCGCGAGGCCAGTTGAACCCACTCCGGCGCATCCCCACCTGGGGCGCCGGAGTAGCACCATGTTCGATTCAGAAGTGACTTTCGTCGCCGATGCGTCCGACCAGTTCGAGACGCAGCGGCTTTCCCCAAACCCCCAGACCAACCCCGACGCCGACGCCCTCGACGCCTATTCGCGCACCGTCATCGCCGCCGTCGAGGCCGTCGCGCCGGCGGTCGTGCGGGTGCATCCGCGCCTGAAAGGGCGCGGCGGCGTGGGATCCGGCGTGATCGTCTCCCCCGACGGCCTGATCCTCACTAACAGCCACGTGGCCCAGCGGGCCGCCGCGCACGATATCGTCACGGCCGACGGACGCCACCTCACCGCCCGCCTGCTCGGCGACGATCCGGACACCGACCTGGCCCTGCTGCGCGCCGACGACCCGGCAGCGCTGCCGGCCGCGCGGCTCGGCGACTCGCAGAAGCTGCAACGCGGGCGACTGGTGGTGGCGATCGGCAACCCGCTCGGGTTCGAGGCCACCGTCACCGCCGGCGTGGTCTCGGCGCTCGGCCGCAGCCTGCGCGGGCAGGGCGGACGTCAGCTGGAGGACCTGATCCAGACCGACGCGGCGCTCAATCCCGGCAACTCCGGCGGCGCCCTGGTCTCGTCCGCCGGCGAGGTGGTCGGCATCAACACCGCGGTGATCCAGGGCGCCCAGGGCATCTGCTTCGCCGTCGCCTCCAACACCGCCGCCTTCGTGCTGGGCGAGCTGCTCGGCCACGGCCGCGTGCGCCGCGGCTGGATCGGCATCGCCGCCCAGCGCGCAACGGTCCCGCGCCGCCACCAGGTCGCCGCCGGCGTGGACCAGGACACCGGCGTGCTGGTGACCTCGATCGAAGCCGGTTCGCCGGCGGCGCAGGCGGGCCTGGTCGACGGCGACGTGATCATTGCCGCGGGCGAGCGCCGCACCACCGGCGCCGACGACCTGATCCGCGCGCTGGACTGGCGCAGCCTCGAAGGCCCGCTGCCGCTGACCCTGCTGCGCCGCGGCCGGCTGGAACACGTGACGGTGACGCCGCGCGAGCGGAAGGGCTGACGCAGACCCGCGTGCCCGTGCGTTGATATCAGACTGGATCGGCCCACCTCGTCACCCCGGCCGACACCCGCGAAGGCGGGTGGAGAGCCGGGGCCGGAAGCGTCGCAACCGAACTGGATGTCGGCTATGCGCCGGAGGGTCCGGCCCCGGATCGGCCTTGCAGGCCGTCCGGGGTGACGAGTTTGCTAGCTCAGACTCAAACCGATCCGCTCCGTCCGCTTGGCTCAGAAGTGCTCGCCGACCATCGCCTCGCTCTTGGCCCAGAGCGCCTTGGCGTGTTCGGGATCGAGCGCATAGGGCCGCACGCCGCCGCGGATCTCCGCCCCGTCGATGACCTCGGCCACGTGGCAGTCTTCGCAGTACTTGCCGCCGACTTCGTCCGCCGCCGCCTTGAAGCCTGCCCAGACCGTGGTCGCAGCGCCTTGCGGGATGGTCTTCCAGGCGAACTGCCCCGCGCCGGCCGGCTGGCTGGCGTTGATGTTGGCGATCAGCGCGTCGCGCACCGCGTCGGTCATGTAGCGGCCAAGCTCGGTCTGGATGCCGCCGGGGTGCACCGCCGTCGCCCGCACGCCCTTGGCCCGATGCCGACGGTCGAACTCCACCGCGAACAGGATGTTGGCGGTCTTGGAACGGCCGTAGGCGCCAAACTCCGTGTACGGCGTATGTTCGAAATTCGGATCTTCCAGGTCGACGTCGGAGAAGCGGTGGCCGGCGGACGAGAGGTTCACAAGCCGCGAGCCGGACTTCAGCAGCGCGGCGATCCGGTTCACCAGCACGAAGTGGCCGAGGTGGTTGGTGCCGAACTGGGTCTCGAAGCCGTCGGCGGTCTTGCCCTGCGGCGTGGCCATCACGCCGGCGTTGCAGATCACCGCGTCGAACGGCTTGGCGGCGGCGTTGAGGCCGTCGGCGCAGGCGCGGACGCTGGCGAGCGAAGCGAGGTCGAGCTGGATCAGTTCCAGCGAGCCGCCGTTGGCCGCGTCGGCGCGGACCTGGTCGGTGGCGCCCTTCGCCTTGCCCAGATCGCGCGCCGCGCCGACCACGGTGGCGCCGTGGGCGGCGAGGGCGCGCGCGGTCTCGACGCCGAGGCCGGCGGAGACCCCGGTCACCAGGATGCGCTTGCCGCTGAGGTTTACGCCTTCAAGCACCTCGTCCGTCGTGGACGTCGCTCCGAATGTGTCGGCCATGGGGTGTCTCCGCTGTTGCGAGTTGAACTAGTCTCCGACCGCGCTCGGCCGGGCAGACTTATTGTCAGCGACCGGCCAGACGATTAAACGGAGGGTGTCTCCGGGTCTACATACGGAGGGACCCTCCGCTTTTCAAGGTGCAGGACCGTGATCCCCCGCAAGCCCCGCGTCGATGCGCAGCGCAATCGCGAGCGGCTGATCGAGGCGGCGAAGGCGGCGTTCGGCGATGTCGGGGCGGACGTCAGCCTCGACGAGATCGCCCGCCGCGCCGGGGTCGGCATCGGCACGCTCTATCGCCACTTCCCGACCCGGGACGCGATCGTCCAGGCGGTCTACCGCCGCGAGGTGCGGCAGCTGGCCGGCGCGGCGGAGCGGCTGCTGGCCGCGATGAAGCCCGGCGAGGCGCTGCACCAGTGGATGCGGCTGTTCGTCGACTACATCGCCACCAAGAAGGTCATCGCCTCCGCGCTGGCCTCGATCGTCGGCGGCGTCACCGACCTCTATGCGTCGTCAGGCGCCCAGATCACCGACGCGATGTCCTTGCTCGTGGCGCGCGCGGCGGCGGCCGGCGACATCCGCGCCGACGTCGATCCGAACGATCTGCTGCGCGCCCTGGTGGGGTTCACCTATGGCGCCGCCGGTCCCGGCTGGCAGGCCAGTGCGCTGCGCCTGATCGACATCCTGATGGACGGCCTGCGGCCACAACCGGCGGCGCTGTCGGTCTTCTAAGCCGAGTCATATCCCGTCTCACGTCATGGCCGGGACAGGCCCGGCCGTGACGTGTGCAGACAGCTAGAGCGGGTTGAATTCAGCTTGAACGCCCCTTCGACGTCATGGCCGGGCTTGTCCCGGCCATCCATGGACACAGCTGTTGAGCCGCGTGCATGGGTTGCCGGCATTCCGCGCTTCGCGCTCCAGCCGGCAATGACGTGACTTGGATTCCTGCTGACCTCAACACGCTCTAGCTCCGCGCCCCAATCCACCCCGCGATCAGATCCACCATCGCCTCCCGGTTCGGCTCCGAGTTCCTCGAAGTAGTGCGCGCCGGGGATCATCTGCAGGCTCTTGTCCGACGAGGCGATGGCCGCGTAGACGCCCTGCGCGTCGCTCGGGAACACGCCCATGTCGCCGGTGCTCTGCACCACTAGGGCCGGCAGGGCGATCTTAGCCAGCTGCTCGCCGCCCTGGCATTTCGAGGTCTCAAGACTCCACATCGATAGCCAGGTCCGCAAGGAGTTGGCGCGGCCGATGCCGGGATACTTGTTCGCCATCGCCGGAGGACCGCGATAGCAGCCCGGGCACGGCCGGTCCGACGGGTCGATCGCCGGATCCATGAACCGCAGGTCGGCCCAGGTGCGGTAGAGCGGGAACAGGATGTCGGGCACGCCTGCCGCGTTCACCCGCGCCAGCTCGGCCTTGGCCCAGTCGGTGATCCGCTGGTTGCGCGCGCGCTGCGCGGCGCGGTAGCGGGCGATGAACTCGGCCGAGTAGGGCGGCCCGTTGTCGGGGTTGAACGGGTCGAGTTCCGGGTCGGTCTTGGTCGGGTCGAACTCGTCGACCACCGAGGCGTCCATCCACTCGGTCAGCACCTCCGGCCGGCCTTTGTGCGCGTTCAGCGAGACATAGAGGTCGGCGGCGGGGAGGCTGGCGATCGCCTCCGCGCCCGCGCCGCTCAGACCGGCGGCCAGCGTGGGCGCCGTCGCCTCGGCCTGGTAGGCGCCCATGAGCGAGCCGCCGCCGGAGTTGCCGAGGATCACCACCCGCTCGACGCCGGCCTCCTCGCGCAGCCAGCGCACCCCGACGCCGATGTCGATCAGCGCATGCTCGAGGATGAACTGGTCCTCCGCGCCGCGGTAGCGGGTGTTCCAGCCCAGGAAGCCGAACCCGCGCCGGGTGAAATAGGGCGCGCTGTAGTGCTCGGTGAAGTCGACATTGTAGTGGGTCGCGATCAGCGCGGTGCGCGGGCGCTGGCCTTTCGCCGTCCAATAGATCCCCTGGCAGGGATGGCCGCCGGCCTGGATCCGGGCCGCCGTGGGCGAGACCCGCCCGACGAAATGGGCGTCAACGTCCGACATTGCGTCCCCAGTGCTCACGATCCGGTCTCCTCGCTGAAGCGGCTTTCGCCGGTGGCATAGCGCAATCGCCCGGCGGTCGAACAGGCCGGTTCGGAAGGAGGGCCCGGCCCCAATACAAACTGACAACAACGTCAAAACGCTCGGCTGGAGGCCGCGGAGCGAGGGTGTCTGAGCGACATTATGTCCGAACAGAAAGAGAAGTTGACGGCTATGTAAGATTTGCTCACAACTGACATATCAGCGGGGCGCAGAATCCCGCACGGCGTACAAAAACAGCGTGACTTAGAGGAAACTGCCAACAAAACCTTAGGGGGGTGAAATGTTAAAGCGTGCTTTGCTGCTTTCGTGCGCGTCGAGCGCGGTCGGCATCTGGGGGAGCATCGCCCACGCGGCGACCGCCCAGGCCTCGGCGACCCCATCGGGGGCCACCAGCGTCACGGAAATTGTCGTCACCGCCGAAAAACGCGAACAGAACCTGCAGACCGTTCCGATCGCGATCACCGCGTTCACCGGCGCGAAGCGCGACGCGGTCGGGATCAACACGATCCAGGACATGACCAACTTCACGCCGGGTCTGACCTATTCCACCTCGACCGACCGGATCACGCTCCGCGGCGTCGGTCGGACCACCAACGTGCTGTCGGCCGACGCGCCGGTGGCCAACTATGACGACGGCCTCTACGAGACCTTCGCGGTCGCCGCCGGCCGGTCATCCCTGGAACTGGCCGAAGTGGTGGTCGAGCGGGGCCCGCAGGGCACGCTGGGCGGCCGCAACGCGCTGGCCGGCTCCCTCGACGAAGTGACCAATCGCCCGACCAGCACGCCGTTCGCCGAAGCGCGCTTCACGATCGGCAACTATGGGCACTACACGGCGGAAGCCGACGTCTCCGGGCCGATCGACGACATCTGGAAATATCGCCTCTACGCCTCGTACGAAGTTCAGAACCAAGGCTGGATTAAGAACATCATCCCCGGCCATGCCTCCGAGGGCAACAACATCAACGAGTGGTATGTCGACGCCCAGGTGTCGGCCCACTTCAACGACCACCTCGACATGTGGACCAAGTTCCAGTCGGCGCAATGGGACAACGCCAGCGGCGGCCCCGGCGACCTCTCGGCCGGCTGGACCAAGGCCGGCTATCCCAGCTACGAGTGGCAGGTCGCGGGGCTGGTTCCGCTGGCGGGCTATGCCTGCTACCCGGGTTCCGGCGCGGGACTTGCGGCGCAGAACGTCGTCAACGCCTCGCCGACCGGCTGCAACAACCCGCAGCTGAAGACCCCCTGGGTCGAGGCCCAGATGATCGACCACTCGGTCACGCTGCCGGCCTACTATTCGATCAACACGCAGTGGACCTGGCACGAGCCCGGTTTCGACATCAAATGGATCGGCGGCGGCACCTACTATCACTATGTGCTCAACGGTCCGACCGAGGGTGACAACGCGCCAATTCGCTCGTTCAACCAGCCTTGCAGCTTCGCGCCAGCCTGCGGTTCGGCGGGTTTGCTGATCAGTCCGCGCGATTCGTTCACCTATCAGGAGCTGAACGGCTTCTGGAGCGACGAGCTCAACTTCATCTCCACCGGCGACAGCCCGCTGCAGTGGGTGGCGGGCGTCTACCAGTTCTATCAATCCTACCAACAGCCCGTCAGCGCCGAGGATTTCAACCAACCTCAGCTGAATGGTCCGTTCGGCGCGCCGGGCGCTCTATGCTTCCAGACCGGCGGCGTCTGCGCGCCGGAAACGCAGTTCCGGTGGTTCGACAACCGGCCAGCTGTGAAGGACCAGTCCTACGCCGGCTACGGCCAGGTCGACTGGAAGGTGACGCCCACCGTGAAGCTGACGGCCGGCATCCGCTATTCCTACGACCGCAAATACGGCACCGAGGCTATCCGCCTGACCTGCTTCACGGTGCCCGCCTGCTTCACGGTGCCCGAACTCAACGGGTTCATTCCCGGCGGCCTCCCGGCGGTCGATCTGACCCAGCTGCCGACGGTGGTGGACTCGGGCCCGCCCTTCAACCCGCTGCCGAAAGGCGTGACCGCCCCGACCACCTACAATGCGACTACCGGGTTCGCCAGCCGTCCCTACAACGCGTCGTGGCAGGATCCGAGCGGCACCGCCGGGATCGAATGGACCCCCGACAGCGACAGCCTCTACTACGCCAAGTACGGCCGTGGTTATAAGTCGGGCGGTTACAACATCGGCATCTTCACCGTCCTCAGCTTCCAGCCCTATACGGCCGCCGAGCACGTGAACTCGTTTGAAATCGGCGCGAAGCACACCTTCGGTCATTTCCTGACCGCGAACGCCGCTCTGTTCTACTATGACTACTCGGACCTGCAGATCCCGATCGCGACGGTCCAGACCGCCGGCGGCCTCTCGCAATCGGAAACCAACTTCTACAACGTGCCGAAGTCGGTCTCTGAAGGCTTCGAGCTGGAGACCACCTGGACGCCGATCGACCACCTGGCGATCCTGTTCAACTACTCCTACCTCGACTCCCACATCACCAAAGGGTCGGCCCCCGACCCTGCTGACCCGAACGCCTATGGCCCCGGCGCCAAGCCGCTGTACACCGCGGCCCAGTGCCTGGCCATGATGTCGCTCCCCGCAGCTCAACGTCACTGCACACCCGACGTCTACACCGAGACGGCGGCGCAAGCGGCGGCGGTTGCGGCGGCGACGGGAGTTCCGGTCACAGCGAACACGGTCTTCGGGGGCGTAATCCCGGGCGACCCGGGCCAGGGCTGGAACATTCCGCAGAATCTGGCCGGCAACCCGTTGCCGAACGCGCCGAAGAACAAGATCGCGGTGAACGTGATCTACACCATCAAGACCGGCGACGGCGCCAAGTGGGAGCCTTCGCTCAGCTATGTCTGGCGTGACAAGGAGTACGGTCTGTTCTTCAACGAGGCCAACTACGCTGCGCCAGCCTGGGACGAGTGGGACGCGCGCCTGAGCTACACTTCCGCCAATGGCAAGTTCACCGCGATCGCCTTCATCAAGAACATCGCCAACAACATTGGCTATGATCAGGGTGCGTTGGCCACGCGGGCTGCTGGTACGGTCGACGTTCCTGGCGGCGCCTCCGGCTACCAGATCTACAACTATGTGCAGGGCCTCAACGGGCCGGCGGGCTTCAACACGCC
This sequence comes from uncultured Pseudomonadota bacterium, assembly GCA_963835495.1. Lineage (GTDB taxonomy): Bacteria > Pseudomonadota > Alphaproteobacteria > Caulobacterales > Caulobacteraceae > Acaudatibacter. Next base: position 299,522 of record CAWIFQ010000003.1, read on the forward strand.
GCTACCCGGCGCGGACGCTCACAGCATCTACAGCACCTACTATGTGACGCCGCCGCGCACCTACGGCATCGAGCTGCACTACAAGTTCTTCTAGGCGGACCGCGCGCTCCCTGGACGGGGGCGCGCGATTTTCAGATCAGTGGCCGCAACGGCCGCTCACAGTTGCCTCCTAGGGCGGCCCAACGGGTCGCCCTTTTTTTCGCTCGTGCACGGGGAAGCCGCGCCTCAGTTGGCGTCGAGGCCGATGTCCAGCACGGGGGCGGAGTGGGTGAGGGCGCCGACGCTGATCACGTCGACCCCGGTCTCGGCGATCGCCCGCACGGTCTCCAGGCTGACGCCGCCGGAGGCCTCCAGCACCACCTTGCCCTTGGCGCGCGCCACGGCCATGTGCAGGTCCTCGAGGCTGAAGTTGTCGAGCATGATCACGTCCGGCCGCTCGGCCAGGGCCTCGTCTAGCTGCTCCAGGCCGTCGACCTCGGCCTCGACCTTGACCAGGTGGCCCGCCGCCGCCTTCGCCCGCCGGATCGCCGCGCCGACGCCGCCGGCGGCCGCGACGTGGTTGTCCTTGATCAGGATCGCGTCATCCAGGCCGAAGCGGTGGTTGACGCCGCCGCCGCAGCGCACCGCGTATTTCTCCAGCGCGCGCAGGCCGGGCGTGGTCTTGCGGGTGTCGGTGATCACCGCGCCGGTCCCGGCCACCGCCTCGACATAGGCGTGGGTCAGCGTGGCGATGCCGGAGAGCCGGCCCATCAGGTTCAGCGCGGTGCGCTCGGCCGACAGCAGGGCGCGGGCGTTGGCGTCGACGTAGGCGAGCACGGTCCCGGCCTGCAGCACCTCGCCGTCGCTGACGACGGTCTCGAACCGGGCGCTGGGGTCGAGCGCCAGCAGGCTCAGCCGCGCGCAGGCGACGCCGGCCGCCACGCCGAACTTCCGGCTGGCGAACCGCGCCGACAGCCGCGCGTCGGCGTCGATGCAGGCGGCCGAGGTGATGTCGCCGGCGCGGCCAAGGTCCTCGGCCAGCGCGGCGCGCACGACCGGCTCGATCAGGATGTCGGGCAGGGGGGCGATCATTGCGCGGCCTTGCCAAGTTCGGTCATCGCCGGGCGTAACGCCCGGCCTTGACCGAGGGAAAAATGAGACATCACGCCGCCGCGGACGCCGGCGCCGGCGAGAGCGTGACGCGGCTGCGGATCGGCGCGCCCAGTTTCGGATAGTCGGCGCGGAAGTGGGCGCCGCGGCTTTCGCGGCGGGCGAGCGCGCCCTCGGCCACCAGGCGGGCGGCGATCAGCGGCAGCGCGGGGCCGTGCGCGGCTTCCAGCGCCGCGATCTCGGCCAGCAGCCGGCGCAGTCCCGCGCCGTCGCGCACGACGCCGGCGCCCAGGCTCATCGCCCGACGCAGCGACTGCAGCGCCGCGTCAGGCAGGTCCGGCGCGGGCGAGGCGGGCAGGGGGGGCGTGGCCGGATCGGCCGCCAGCGCCGCCGCGCGCCCGGCGCGGGCGCCGAACACCGCCGCTTCGAGCAGGGAATTGGACGCCAGCCGGTTGGCGCCGTGGGCGCCGGTGGAGGCGCACTCGCCGGCGGCCCAGAGCCCGGCCAGCGTGGTCGCCCCGTCCGCGTCGGTCTCGACGCCGCCCATGTGGTAGTGCACCGCCGGTACGACCGGGATCGGCTGGCGGCGCGGGTCGAGGCCGGCGGCCATCGCCGCGGCGAACACCGCCGGGAACTCATGCGCGAACGCCTCGCCGATCGCCGCGCGGGCGTCGAGGAAGGCGCCGCGGCCGGCCCGGCGCTCGGACTCGATGGCGCGGGCGACGATGTCGCGCGGCGCCAGCTCGGCGGCGGGATGGTAGCGGGCCATGAACGGCTGGCCGTCGCGGCCGACCAGCTTGGCGCCCTCGCCGCGCAGGGCCTCGGTGGCCAGAGGCGCCGGATCTCGACCGAGATCCATCGCGGTGGGGTGGAACTGCACGAACTCGGCGTCGGCGATCGCCGCGCCGGCCAGCGCCGCCAGCGCCAGGCCCTCGCCCCGCACCTCGCGCGGCGTGGTGGTCACGGCGTAGAGCCCGCCGAGACCGCCGGTCGCGAGCACCGTCGCCGGCGCGACGATCTCCAGGAGGTCCCCGCCGCTCGCCTCGACCAGCGCGCCGCGCACCCGGCCGAAGCGGTCGGTGAATAGGCGGCGGGCGCGGACGCCTTCGCGGATTTCGATACGGGGCTCGCTCAGCACGGCGGCGATCACCGCCTGCATGATCGCCTGGCCGGCGCCGTCGCCGCCGACCCGCGCGACGCGGGGACGGCCATGGGCGGCTTCCAGGCTCTGCACGAAATCGCCGCCTTCGGTGCGATCGAACGGCGCGCCGAGGGCGGCCAGGCGGCGCACAGCGTCCGGTCCTTCGCCGGTCAGGATCGCGACCGCTTCCGGATCGCACAGGCCCGCGCCGGCGGCGATGGTGTCGGCCGCATGCAGCTCCGGCGCGTCGCCCTCCGTCAGCGCCGCGGCCATGCCGCCCTGGGCCCAGGCGGAGGAACAGCCGGTCCCCAGCGGGGCGGCCGACAGCACCAGCGCGCGGCGGGGCGCGGCGGCGAGCGCGGCGGAAAGGCCGGCCAGGCCCGCGCCGATGATCAGGACCCCGTCGAACTCGAGCCGATCGGTCATCGCCCGCCTCCGAAACTGCCGAACGAGAAGAAATGCGAACCGATCCCCGCGCCGGCGGCGGCGATCCACAGCAGGCCGCCGCACAGCGCGACCGCCAGGAGGTAGAGCGCCAGGCCCAGCGCCCACTCGCCCCAGCTCAGCGGTCGCGCCGCCGGGCGCAGCTGCGCGGTGCGCAGCGAGGCGAAGACGCTGAGGCCGATGAACAGCGGGATCAGCCAGGAGCCGCGGCTGGCGCTCCAGACGACCGCCACCAGGCCGACCGCCAGCAGCGCCGCCCGCTCGAGCAGCGGGTGGACCCGCGCCAGCACCGGGCCCAGCGCCTTGGAGCCGTCGAGCGGCGGCGCCGGCGCCAGGTTCAACAGGTTGAAGCCGGCGATCACGAACGCGCCGGTCAGCCAGGCCGGCTGGCCGGTCCAGGCGGCGAGGCCGAAGAAGGGCAGCGCCGCCAGCAGGCCGAACACCGGTCCCGACAGCGAGATCAGCACGCCCTTGATTTCGGTGTCGGGCGGCCGCGCCATCGTCGCCACGCCGCCGAAGAAGGGGATGATGCGGATGCGGCTGGGGCCACTGCCGGCCCAGTTGATCACCAGCACATGGCCGAACTCGTGCACGAACACGCCGATCACGGCGGCCACGCCCCACAGCAGTCCCATCTGCCAGCTCAGCCAGGCCGCCAGCAGCAGGGTGCCGGCGACGCCCCAGAGCAGGGTCGACAGGCGCGAGGGCTCCTTCTGCCCCGGCGGCGTGTCGACCGCGGGCGGGTCGGCCCAGGGCGAGATCGGCGCGGCCGGGACGATCGGCGTCTCGGTCATGGCCTCGCCTCCAGCGCCGCGCGGTGCAACGCCGCCGACGGCTCGCCGAAGCAGCAGAACAGCACTTTCTCGAACAGTGCGTCGCCGTCCAGCGCCTCGCCGACGGTCCTGACGGCGACCCTGGCCGCCGCGTCCGGCGGATAGCCGTAGACGCCGGTGGAGATGGCCGGGAAGGCGATGCTGGCGAGGTTGTGCTCGCGCGCCAGCTCCAGCGACCGGCGATAGCAGCTGGCCAGCTGCTCGGGCTCGCCAGTTCCGCCGCCGCGCCAGACCGGGCCAACGGTGTGGATCACGTGGCGCGCCGGCAGCCGATAGCCGCGGGTGATCTTGGCCTCGCCGGTCTCGCAGCCGCCCAGCGTACGGCATTCCTCGTACAGCTCCGGCCCGGCCGCGCGATGGATCGCGCCATCGACGCCGCCGCCGCCCAGCAGGCTGGAATTGGCCGCGTTGACGATCGCATCGACGGTGAGGGTGGTGATATCGGCCACGATGATCTGAATCCGGTGCAAGGTCAGGCCCGCCTCAGATCAGCTCCACGTCGACATGGTGGCGCGCCTTGACCAGGTCGTAGCGCGCCGGGACCGCCGGCGGCGGCAGGTCAATCATCCGCTGCACCGAAAGGCGGGCGCGGGCGGCGATCTCTGGGTCGATGCGAACCTCGAACTGCTCGTTCAGCAGCGCCTGATAGATGTTCTCCAGCGTGATCCGCTTCATGTGCGGGCAGAGGTTGCAGGGTCGGACGAACTCGGTGTTCGGCGCCTCGGCGGCGATGTTGTCGGCCATCGAGCATTCGGTGATCAGCACCACCTGACGCGGCTGGCGTTTGACCACGTAGTCGGTCATCGCCGTGGTCGAGCCGGCGAAGTCGGCCAGCTCCAGCACTTCGGCCGGGCACTCCGGGTGAGCCAGGATCTGGGCGTTCGGCCAGGCCTCGCGCACCTGACGAATGTCCTCGGCCTCGAAGCGCTCGTGCACCTCGCAGCGACCCTGCCAGGCGATGATCTTGATCTCGGTCTGGCGCGCGACGTTGCGGGCCAGGAACTCGTCCGGCAGCAGGATCACCCGGTCGGTCCCGGCGGCCGCGGCGGCGGCTTCCACCACCTGCACCGCATTGGCGCTGGTGCAGCAGATGTCGGTCTCGGCCTTCACCTCGGCCGTGGTGTTGACGTAGGTCACCACCGGCACGCCCGGGTAGCGCTGCTTGATCAGCCGCACGTCCGCCGCGGTGATCGACGCCGCCAGCGAGCAGCCGGCGCGCAGGTCGGGGATCAGCACCTTCTTGTCCATGCAGAGAACCTTCGAGGTCTCGGCCATGAAGTGCACGCCGGCCTGGACGATGATCGCCGCGTCGGTGCGAGCGGCCTCGCGGGCCAGCCCCAGGCTGTCGCCGATGAAGTCGCCGACCCCGTGGAAGATCTCCGGCGTCATGTAGTTGTGCGCCAGGATCACCGCGTTCTTCTCGCGCTTCAGCCGGTTGATTTCGGCGATCAGCGGCGCGTGGGCGCGCCACTCGATCGGCGTGACGCGCGCCTTGACCTTTTCCCAGAGCGGCGCGGTCGCCGCTTCAACCTCAGGCGTGAAGTCGAGAACTCCTGTCCCGTCCGCCATGCCGTCCTCCTACCCTTATGCTCACTTTGAGCATTTCATTGGCCGGATAAAACGCCGAACCCTGTGTGAGAGCCGGCGTCACCCCTTATGCTAAGTCTGAGCATAAGTCGCAAATCCCATATAGACCCCTAACGCCTCGCCGCAAACCCCCTTGCCGATTTTGCCGCGTTTTTTTGGGTCACGAAATCTGGCGGCGTGTTCAGCCCCACTTATCGCCCCTTACGGAAACCAAACCCGTGCGCGAGGGGTTCCAGCGTTAACAATCCGTCAGGGACGCCTGGATGCCTGGACTGCTATAGGCCGCCGATGTCGAGACGACCGGCAGCGCGGCCTCTGGGCTGGAACCTCGTCGCGGCGTGCCTCGCCTTGGCGCTGGCCGCGTGCGGCGCCGCGTCCGCCGATCGGGGAGCCGATCGCAGCCGGAGCATCGCCGACCAGGCTCGCACCCTGACGCCAGAGGGCCTCGCGCGGCTCCAGCGCGGCATGGGCGAGGGCGCGCTGGCGATCGCCGCGCGGTTCGAACCGGCGGCGCACCGCGATGTCTGGGACCGGCCGAGCGGCTGGACCTCGCTCAGCCTTGCTGCGCCGCCGCCGTTCCCGTTCGCCCAGCTGACCGCCGCCGACGCCGCGACGCTCAACGCCGTGCTGCCGATCGACGACGCCGATTTCGCCCCGGCCCAGCCGTTCTTCCTGCGCGTCAGCGGCCCGGAGCGCGAACGCGCCGTGCTGTGCATGGCCCAGGCGATCTACTACGAGGCCGCGCTCGAGCCGACCGACGGCCAACAGGCGGTGGCCCAGACCGTGCTCAACCGGGTGCGGCATCCCGACTTCCCCAAGTCGGTCTGCGGCGTGGTCTACGAAGGCGCGCAGCTGCCGATCGGCTGCCAGTTCTCGTTCACCTGCGACGGTTCGCTGGCCCGCCCGCCGATCGAGCCCTACTGGACGCGCGCCAAGACGGTGGCCGAGGCCGCGCTGGACGGCTTTGTCGCCAAGGACATCGGCTCGGCCACTCACTACCACGCCGACTACGTGTTCCCGCGCTGGGGACCGCAGATGGTCAAGATCGTCCAGCTGGGCGCGCACATCTTCTACCGTTTCCCGGGCCCCGCCGGCGCGCCACAGGTGCTGACCGGGCGCTACGCCGGCCGTGAGCTCGCCGTCGCGCTCGTCAGCCCGGCCCAGGCCGCGCTCGAGGCGGCGAGGGCCGCCCAGGGCGCGGGACTTGGCGCTGGTCAGACGCAGACCGTTGCGTCGATTGTAGGGGCGCGGCCGATGCTGCTGATCCCGCCGGCGTCGCCTGGCGCGCCGGACGCCGCCGGCGCCGCCAGCGACGCGCGGGCGGTGGTCCTGCCCGGCCACTACATCAACGGCCGGCGCATGCCGACCCGGGCGGAAATCGCCAGGATCAACGCCCTCCTGCCGCCCAATCCGGCCGACGACGCCCCGATCGCGACGGCGGGCGGCGACGGCCGCTAGAAGGGTCCGCCCTCTGGCAGCCGCGCTTCCGGCTGCTCCGAGGCCTGGAACGAAGCCGGACATTTGCTGGTGTTTGCGCTAGACGCCGAATGCGCGCGGGTAGTCGACCTTGATCGGGGCGGCGAGGGCGCCCGGGATCAGCTCCAGCGCCATGAAGGCCGGCAGGTGCGCGAAAGGCGAGGCGATGTTTGCGGCCGCCTCATGCGAGAAACCGAAGCGCGGGTAGTAGTCGACGTGGCCCAGCACCACCACCGCCTCGGCGCCTTGCGCCCGCATCGCCTCGACGCCCGCCCGGCACAGCGCCTCGCCCCAGCCGCGGCCCTGCTGGTCAGGCCTTACGGCGACGGGGCCGAGGCCCGCGACGCGCGCGACGGGTTCGGTGGTCATGCGGCTGAACAGGATGTGGCCGACGATCTCGCCGTCCTCCTCCGCCACCAGCTCGAGCAACGCCGCACCCTCGGCGCGCACGCCTTCGACGATCAGCGCCTCGTCCTCGCGCCCGAACGCGGCGGCCTCCACCGCGTGGATGGCGGGGAAGTCCTTCGGTTTGGGGGGCCTCACCAAACCCCGATCTTCTCGGCTTCGTGGTGCGAGAGCGGCTTGTGCGCGGCCTCGTGGTCCTTCTCGGCCAGGAACCGCACCGCCTCCAGCGCCGCCATGCAGCCCATGCCGGCGGCGGTGACGGCCTGGCGGTAGACGTCGTCGGTGACGTCGCCGGCGGCGTAGACCCCCTCGATCGCGGTCGATGCCGTGCCGGGCGTCACGTGCAGGTAGCCGGCCGCGTCCATCTCCAGCTGGCCCTTGAACAGCTCCGAGGCCGGCGCGTGGCCGATGGCGACGAAGACGCCGTCGCAGGCCAGATCCTGCGTTTCGCCCGTTTGCATGCTCTTCAGCCTGACGCCGGTGACGCCCATCGGGTCGGCGCCGCCCAGCACTTCCTCCACCGCGTGGTCCCAGACCACGGCGATCTTCGGATTGTGGAACAGCCGCTCCTGCAGGATGCGCTCGGCGCGCAGCTCGTCGCGGCGGTGCACCAGCGTCACCTTGCTGGCGAAGCTGGTGAGGAACAGCGCCTCCTCGACCGCCGTGTTGCCGCCGCCGACCACCACCACTTCCTTGCCGCGGTAGAAGAAGCCGTCGCAGGTGGCGCAGGCCGAAACCCCGAAGCCCTGGAACTTCTGCTCCGACGGCAGGCCCAGCCACTTCGCCTCGGCGCCGGTGGAGATGATCAGGGTCTCGGCCAGCCACACCTCGCCGCTGTCGCAGGCGACGCGGAACGGCCGGCGCGAAAGATCGGCGGAGACGACGATGTCGTTGACCATCTCGGCGCCGACGGCCTCGGCCTGGGCCTTCATCTGCTCCATCAGCCACGGGCCTTGAATCACCTCCGCGAAGCCGGGGTAGTTCTCGACATCGGTGGTGATGGTCAGCTGCCCGCCCGGCGTCAGGCCGGCGATCAGCACCGGGTTGAGCAGGGCGCGGGCGGCGTAGACGGCGGCGGTGTAGCCGGCGGGGCCCGATCCGATGATCAGGCAGCGCGTGCGGCGGGGTTCGGGTTGGGGGGCTGTTTCAGACATGGCCTTATTATGTAGCGAGGATTCCGACTAAAGCGATCCCGTGAACCCGTCATCCCCCTCGCGCATCCTGTTCCTCGCCGACGCCGGCCCCGAGGTAGGAGGCGGCCACGTCATGCGCTGCCTGACCCTGGCCAGGGCGCTGGTCGAGCGCGGGGCCGAGTGCGCCTTCGTCGAGTCCCGCGCCGCCGCGCCGATCCTGCGCCGCTTCGGCTGGCCGGCGCAGACGCTGCTGGCGATGGCCGACGCCCAGGACCTGTCCGCCCTGATCGACTCGGCGGAGAACTTCGCCGAGCGCCTGCAGGTCGACGCCGTCGTCGTCGACCACTACGGCGTCGGCTGGATGCAGGAGCAGAGGCTGCGCATCCATGGCCGCCGCCTCGCCGTGATCGATGATCTGGCCGATCGCCGCCATGCCTGCGATCTGCTGGTCGATCCCGGCTATGGCCGCCGCCGCGAGCACTACGACGGGCTGATCGACGGCGACTGCGCGACCCTGCTCGGACCCAGCCACGCGCTGGTGCGTCCAGAGTTCGGCTCGGCGCGGCAGCGGGCGCTCGGCCGGCGGGCCAAGCACGGACCGGTCCGCCGCGCCCTGGTCGCGCTCGGCCTCACCGACGTCGGCGGGGTCACGGGCCGCGTCGTGACCGCGCTGTCCGACGTGCTCGGCGACGTGCGGCTCGACGTCGTGCTCGGCGCGGACGCCCCCAGCCTGCCGGCGCTCAGGGCGGCGGCGCAGACCGATCGGCGGCTGCATCTGTGGGTCGACACCGCCGAGATGGCGTCGCTGATGGCCGACGCCGACATCGCCATCGGCGCCGGCGGCTCCAGCGTCTGGGAGCGCGCGACCGTCGGGCTGCCGTCGGCGACTCTCGTGCTGGCGGACAATCAGCGCGCGATGATCGACCACATGGCCGGGGCCGGGTTCACGTTGGCGGTCGACGTCGCCGAGCCCGAATTCGAGCCGCGCCTTCGCGAGAGCTGGAGCCGCCTGATCGACGACCGCCAGCTGCGCTGGGACCTCAGCGCGCGCTCCAGCGAGCTCTGCGACAGCCGCGGCGCCGAGCGGGTTGCGGAAGCGATGATGGACCTGCTGCGCTAACCCGCAGTGTCGTGGCCCTAGGTTGTGGACGCTCGCTCGCCGAACGTTGATTTTCCAATCGCCACGGCTAAGGTCCCCGCGGACTTTGATGGGTCCGGAGGGAGAAGACGACCATGAAAACGAGCACAACGATGGCGCTCACGGCGGCTGCCCTGGCAGTCGGACTCGGCGCTGGCTTCGGCTTCAGCCACGCGTCGGCCGACCAGCCGCACATGCAATCCGCGCTCGGCGATCTGAAGGCCGCGGCCGGGGAACTGCAGGCGGCCGAGCGTGACAAGGGCGGCCACCGCGTCAAGGCGCTCGACCTGACCAACCGGGCGATCACTGAAGTAGAGGCCGGCATCGCGGTCGGCGCGGGCAGGTAGCCGAGCTCGGCCGCGACCTACGTCAGGCTCGCGGCCGGCGCTCTACGCGATCACCGGGGGCTCGAACCCCCGCAGCCTGAGCCGCTGGGCCATCGCCGGCCGCTTCTCGCGCCAGTCGGCCGCCAGTAGCCCGAGGCCGAGCACGTCGACCCGCACGTCGTCCTTCAGGACGTGGCCGCGGAACCGTGCCTCGACGGTGAAACCGAAGGTCTCGTGCAGCTTCCACACCGCCTCGTTCGACGCCAGCACCTCGCACCAGAGCTTGGCGAACTTCAGCCCCTCGAACACGAACTCCAGCACCCAGTATTCGACGTAGGAGCCCAGCCCCAGGCCGCGCACGCCGGGATCGGCCAGGTAGTAGGCCCAGGCGCAGCGCTGGTTGCGGCGGTCGATGTCGTAGAGATTGGCGAGGCCCACCGGGGCGTCATCGGCGGTGATGATCCAGTAGCGCCGGCTCTCGTCCTCATCGATGCCGGCGAACCAGGCCGCGTGCTCCTCGGCGGAGATCAGGTGGTCGGTGTACATGTAGGCCCGCACGTCGGGCGAGTTGCGCCAGGCGAGGATGCGATCGCGATCCTCGTCCTCCAGCCGCCGCAGCTCGACGCGTGGCGCCATCCGATTCTCCGCCCCCGGATCGCTATCCTACCAGAGATGGTCAACGGGTCGCCCTGAACGTTGCCATCTTGAGCTGCCTCTTCCCGACGTCATGGCCGGGCCTGTCCCGGCCACCCATGGGCGCGGCCGCACGATGGATCGCTGGCATTCCGCGCTGCGCGCTCCAGCCGCGATGACCTGACCAGGTGGTCCCTAGGCCCGAGGCCCAGCTGGTGCTTCTTCAGACCCGCCGCTCGCCGCCCAGCATGGCCAGATCCGGCCGGCCGCGCACGAAGTCGCGGACATCGTCCGAGGTGAAGGCCGGCTTGGCCGCATAGAGCGCGTCGTAGACCGCGCTGACAAAGGCGTAGTCGTCGGGCAGATCGACCGTCCAGCGCACGGCGCCTTCGTCGGCGTCCTGGCTGAAGAAGGCCTGGCGATAGAGCTCGGGATGACGGTGCAGGCCCCAGGTGACGTGCTCGTGCTCCTCGGGGCTGGACGCCGGCCGGCGGCCGCGCGCAGCGCTGCGGCGGTCATCACCTCGATGTCGAGACCCTTGGGGAAGGTGCGGTGCGGCGGGGTATTGGAGCCATAGTCGGCGCCGGCGGCGGTCACGTGCGCGATGGTGGCGTCGATCACCGCCGGATCGGCGAGGGGACAGTCGCCGGTCAGCCGCACGACGTGGTCCGCCGGCCCATAGGCGTCCAGCGCGCCGACGAAGCGCGCCAGCACATCGTCCAGCGGGCCGCGATGCACGGCGACGCCGGCGCGGGCCAGCACGTCGGCCAGGGCGTCGTCGCTGGCGTCGACGCTGGTCGCCACCACCAGCCGATCGATTCGCTCGGCCCGCGCCACCCGCTCGATCTGACGCAGGATCATCGGCGCGCCGGCGAGGGGCAAAAGCACCTTGCCCGGCAACCGGGTCGAGGACATGCGGGCTTGCAGGATGGCTAAGATCACCCCCTCCCCGCCGAGGGGAAGGGAGTTTTCACACCCACTCGATCTTGAGGATCTCGTACGCCTTGACGCCGCCGGGGGTGTTCACCTCGACCACGTCGCCCATCTCCTTGCCGATCATGGCCCGGGCGATCGGCGAGGCGATCGAGATCTTGCCCGAGCGCACGTCGGCCTCGTGTTCGCCGACGATCTGGTAGCGCGCCAATTCTCCTCGGTGTCCTCGTCGACCACGCTGACCGTGGCCCCGAATTTCACCTGCGCGCCCGAGAGCTTCGAGACGTCGATGATCTGGGCGCGCGCGATCTTGTCCTCGATCTCGGCGATCCGGCCTTCGATCCAGCCCTGCCGATCCTTGGCGGCGTGGTATTCGGCGTTTTCCGAGAGGTCACCATGCGGCGCGCCTCCGCTATGGCGGCGATTACGGTCGGCCGCTCCAGCGTCTTCAAACGCTTCAGTTCATCGTCGAGGGCTTGATAGCCCTCGGCGGTCATCGGCACCTTTTCCATATGGGTGTTGGCTCAACTCGCCCTGCTTAAGAAATCCTCTCCGGCCGCGGGCGCGGACGTCCGGGGGGAGAAAGACTAGGGTCGGAAGCCCCGAAACTCAAGAGCCCCCGCGTTGCGTTGCACCATCGGCTTGAAGCGGCGGTGCGTCGTGGCGGGTAATCTAGGGTCGCAGGACCGCCACCGCAAACGCGGCAAACAAGATCGGGTTCAACATCCAGCTTCCGGACGAGCCAGGCGCGCATTTCTCGGCCGTGGCGATGAAGGCCCGATCGTCTCGCGCACGGCGCCCCAGACGCGCTATGTACTGCCCGAAATGCGGCGGGCCTTCGCGCGTGGCGACGAAGTGGAAAGGCGGGGCTGATTGGCTAATCTGATCGTGCGGGGCGGGCGTCCGCTGCGGGGCCGGGTAATCCCGTCGGCCAACAAGAACGCGGTGCTGCCGATCCTCTGCGCCACCTTGCTCACCGACCAGCCGGTGACCTTGCGCGGCGTACCGGACATCACCGACGCGCGCCAGATCGTCGAGCTGTTCCAGCGGCTGGGCAGCGAGGTCGAGATCGACTTCGAGACCGGGCTGCTGCGCGTCTGCCATCGCGGCCAGCTGAACCCCGAGGCCGCGCGGCTGCCCGAAGGCATGCGCTCGTCGATCATGCTGATCCCGGCGTTGCTGGCCCGCCTGGGCGAGGCGCGAATCGAGGGCGACGTGAAGGGCTGCACCCTGGGCGTTCGCGAGATCGACCCGCACATCGAGGTGTTCCAGACCTTCGGCGTCGAGGTGACGCCGGAGCGAGGGCGCGCTGGCGCTGCCGACAACGTCAAGGGCGCACGGCCGGCCGTTCGACGGCGGCCAGCCACTGGCTCGACTACGCCTCGGTCACCACCACCGAGAACTTCGTGCTGTGCGCCGCGACCGCCGACGGGACCTCGACCCTGACCAACGCCGCCTGCGAGCCGCACGTGCAGGAGTTCTGCGCCTTCCTGGCCAAGATGGGGGCGAAGATCGAAGGAATCGGCACCAGCCGGCTGGTCGTCGAGGGGGTCGAGCGCCTGAGCGGCGCCGAGCACGACTTCACCGAGGACTTCCACGAGATCGCCACCTTCCTGGCGCTGGGCGCGATCACCGGCGGCGAGGTGCAGCGTGCGCAACGCCCGCCCCGACCAGTTCCCGCTGATCGACCGCACCTTCGGCAAGTTCGGCGTGCAGGTGACGCACAAGGACGGCTGGTCGTCGCGCCCGCGCCGACGGGCCGCTGAAGATCGTCCAGCCCGTTCACCGCCTACATCCTGCCCAAGGTCGAGGCGGCGCCCTGGCCCTATCTGCCGGTCGACCTGCTGCCGATCTTCATCGCGCTGGGGGCCAGGGCCGACGGCGAGATGCTGTTCTGGAACAAGGTCTACGAGGGCGCGCTGGGCTGGACCTCGGAGCTGGCCAAGTTCGGCGCCCATGCGCTGAGCTGCGACCCGCACCGGGTGATCACCTTCGGCGGCAAGCCGCTGGCCCCGGCCACGGTCGAGAGCCCCTACATCATCCGCGTCGCCATCGCCCTCTTGATGCTGGCCGCCAGCATCGAGGGCAGCCTCCAAGATCCTCAACGCCGACCCGATCCGCAGAGCCCACCCCCGGTTCGTCGAGAACCTGATCGCGCTGGGGGCTGACGTGGAGTGGGCCTGAGGCGGCTCAGGCGCCGCCCGGCAGGACGCCAGCCCGACGCATCGCGCGTGGCACATACCAGTAGGTCCAGGCGCTCAGCAGTCCCAGCGCTGTGTAGCTGATCGGCCCGCTGATCAGCATGAACTGTTTGATCGAGACCACGAACACCAGCGTGCAGTTGATCGCGCACGCTGTCAGCAGCCCGACGCCCCAGAACAGCGTCGCAATCATCGTCGCGCGCCGGAAGGCGCCGTGCCCAGCCACGGCATCGACCGCCGCGGCGGCCTCGGCGCCCCGGCGCCGCGAGCCGGCCCGCGCCAGCTGGCCGATCAGCGGCCGGCCGATCGCCGCCGAGCCCAGGAATATGAGGCCGACCAGCCCGCCCACCAGGTTCTCGCGCAGCTGCAGGAACTTGACCCCGCCGCCGCCGGCGAAGGCGATCAGCGACAGCGCGATGCCGCTAAGCACCAGCATCGAGATGGCGTCTACCTTGCGCCGGCGGATGAAGATGGCCACCGTCCACAGGATCGGCGGCGCCGAGGCGGCCATCAGCGCCGGCGCCGCGCCGAAGCGTCCGTTGGCCGCGCTGTAGATCGCGAACGGCAGGACGAAGTTGAACGCCAGCTCGGCGGCGACCTTCACGCCGTTGGCGCGGGCGTAGGCGATCGTCCTGGTCAGCCTGGAATCTTCGATGTTCATCGTCACCACGACTGTTCTCCACGCGCCTGAACTTCGAAGCCGGCGTCGGCGAAGATGACCTGGCCGGTCATCAGCGCGTTCTCGGCGCTCACGCACCAGGCGATGAGGGCGGCCATCGCCTCGGGCGACCCGGGGTAGGCGCCGCGCAGCGGCGTCATCGCGCCCATCCGCGCCCGCAGCTCGGGGTCCGACAGGAGGTAGGCCGCGGCAGGCGTATCGATGACGCCCGGCGCGACCACGTTCAGCGCTATGCCGGCCCCGGCCCACTGCGGTCCGCACGCCGCGCGCCGGCACCAGCGGGTCAGCGCGCGTTTGGCGCTGCCGTAGAGGTCGAGCGCAGACTTTCCGGCGGCGAGCGCGGCTTCGGCGGCGGCGCAGGCGGCGGCTTCGTCGCCCGCCAGGCAGGCGTCGACCAGCGCCGGATCGGTCGGCCCCAGCGAGCTGATCGAGGACACCACCACCGCGCTGGGCGCCGGCGAGGCCTGAAGCAGGGGGCGAAGGCCTTCGAGCGTCGCGACCGCGCCGAAGTAGTTGAGCGCCAGCATCGTCTCCGCCGGGCCGCCGCCGGCGTTGGCGACGACCGCATCGAGCCTGCCGCCGCAAAGTCCCCTGACGCCCTCGACCAGTGCCGCGCGTCCTTGGCCAGTGGCCAGGTCCGCCAGCACGTCGCCGTCGCGCAGATCGCAAGCGATGACCCGCGCGCCGCGTTCGCGAAGATAGTGCGCGGTGGCGGCGCCGATGCCCGACGCCGCGCCGGTGACGGCGTAGGTCCGATCCCGATGCTGCTCCACGCCCTGCGCCCCTCGCTAGCCGAACCGTACCGTTCGGTACGGCTTGATAGCGCGGTGCTTTCCGCTATGCAAGGGGCTTCAGGCGCGGCAGGCGCGCGGGGCGTGACGAGATGGGTGCGACAGCCGAAATCCTGGCCAAGGAGGCGCGGCGGGCCGAAATTCTCGACGCGGCGTTCGAGGAGTTCTCCCAGCACGGCTACGCCGGCGCCAGCATGGCCGCGATAGCCCGCCGCGCCCGCGCCTCGAAGGAGACCCTCTACGCCTGGTTCGAGAACAAGGAGACGTTGTTCAACACTCTGTTCGCCGCCCGCGTCGGCGCCATCGCCAGCCACGTGACCGCCGCGGCCGAGCGCGATCCGTCGCCGGCCAACGTGCTGCCGGTGATCGCCGAGGACGTGATCCGCTTCATGCTGGCGGTCGAGCCGTTCAGCCGGGCGATCGGCGGCGGGCAGGCCAGCGACGCGGCGCTGCGGCAGGTCGGCCAGACAATCGGCGAGTGGCGCGCCCGCTTCGTCGACTACATCCTGCTCTGCCGGCAGAACGGCTACATCGCCTTCGACGACGCCCCGTTCGAACTGGTCTCGCTGTTCGTGGCGATGGCCGAAGGGGAATGGAGCCTGCGGCTCGCCACCGGCATGCTGGACGAACTCACCGACCAGATGATCCGCGACCACGCCCAGCGCGTGACTCGCATCTTCCTCAAAGGCCTCGCGCCGTAGCGCCGGCGCCGATAGGTTCGCGCTGAAGCGGGGCCATTTCGGAGCCATCGATGCAGGAACTGTGGCGGCTGTCGGCCGGCGAACTGGCGAGGCGCATCGCGACGAAGCAGGTCTCGTCGGCTGAGGTGATCGAAGCGCACCTGGCGCGGATCGAGGCGGTCAATCCGAGGGTGAACGCAGTGGTCCGGGTGCTGGCGGACGAGGCGCGGGCGGCGGCGGCCGAGGCCGATCGCCAGGTCGCGGCCGGCGCGGTCCTGGGACCGCTGCATGGCGTGCCATGCACGGTGAAGGAAAACATCGACATGGCCGGCCTGCCGACCACCTGGGGCGTGCCGGCGCTGGCGAATGCGATCGCGCCGACGGATGCGCCGGTGGTCGAGCGGATGCGCGCCGCGGGGGCGATCCCGATCGGGCGCACCAACCTGCCCGACATGGGGCTGCGCGTGCACAGCGACAGCTCGCTGCACGGCCTGACCCGCAATCCCTGGAATCTCGGGCGAACCGCGGGCGGGTCGAGCGGCGGCGAGGCGGCGGCGCTGGCGACCGGCATGAGCCCGATCGGCCTCGGCAACGACATCGGCGGCTCGCTGCGCAATCCGGCCAACGCCTGCGGCGTCGCCTCGATCAAGCCGACCACCGGCCGGATCCCGGACGCCGGATACGTGCCCGGCCAGGACCGCCTGCTGGCGGTGCAGCTGATGATGTCGCAAGGGCCGATGGCGCGCCGCGTCGCCGATGTGCGCCTGGGCCTGCAGGTGCTGATGGGCGCGCATCCGCGCGATCCCTGGTCGATCGATGCGCCGTTCGCGGGCAAGGTCCTTCCGCGCCCGATCCGGGTGGCCGTCGTGCCGGCGCCGCCGGGCGGCGACATCGATCCGGCGGTCGCCAACGCCGTTCGCCGCGCCGCCGACGTGCTGTCGGACGCCGGCTACGACGTGACCGAGACCTGCCCGCCGCGCTACGAGGAAGCCAGCGAGGTGTGGGCGCGCTTCGTGCTCGGCGACTACGGCTCGGTGCTGGACCAGATCGGCCCGATGATGGGCGAGGGCGGCCTGGCCTTCCTGGGCGCGGTGGCCCAGGCGACGGCCCCGCTGACCGACGCCGCCTCGTTCTCGGCCCTGATGAGCCAGCGCGACGGCATCGGACGGGAGTGGTCGCTGTTCATGGCCGAGCACCCGCTGGTGCTGACGCCGACCTGGGCCCGACTGCCGTTCGAGCACGGCTTCGATCTCGCCGAGCCGCTCGCCACGATCGCGCTGCTGCGGCCGGTGGTGGCGGCCAATCTGCTTGGGCTGCCGTCGGCCTGCGTGCCGGCCGGCCGCGACGCCGCCAGCGGCCTGCCGACCGGCGTGCTGCTCACCGGGCAGCGGCTGCGCGAGGACCTCTGCCTGGAGGCCGCCGAGGCGATCGAGGCGCGGTTGGGTCTCGAGACCCCGATCGACCCGGCGGGCTGAGGCTTTCGGCGCGCGCCGCCCCGGCGTTGCTGCGGCTCCGATTGGATGCAATACCAGCGGCCCGGGCGCGGGCCCGGCTTGGACGTCTGGGGCGAGACGCAGCGATGGCGGCGGCAGTCGAGAGGGCCTACCGCACGATCCGCGACGGGATCGTCAGCGGCGTCTATCGGCCGGGCGACCATCTGACCGCGCAGGGCCTGGCGGCCGCCAGCGGCATCAGCCGCACGCCGGTGCGCGAGGCGATGCGCCGGCTGCACTCCGAGGGGTTGATCCGGTTCATCGCCAACCGCGGCGCCTTCGTCACCAACCTCGACGAGCGCGACATCTTCAAGATCTACGACCTGCGCGTGGTGCTGGAAGGCTACGCCGCCGAGACCGCAGCGCAGGAGGCCAGCAGCGCCCAGATCGACCGGCTGGACGAACTCGCGCGGGAGATGGTCGCGGCGGTCGAGTTGTCGCCAGCGCCGGCGATCGATCGGGTGACGCAGCTCAACAGCGAGTTCCACAAGCTGATCGTCACGGCGGCGGCCAATCCGCGGCTGGAAACGGCGCTGGCGTCGATCGTCGAGATGCCGCTCGTGCTGCGCACTTTCCTTCGCTACAGCCAGCACGAGCTGCGCCGCAGCATGAACCAGCACCAGGAGCTGGTGGAGGCGCTGCGGGCGCGCGACGGGCTCTGGGCCCGCAGCGTGATGTCCAGCCACATCCTGGCCGGCCGCAACACCCTGCTGCGGAGCCTCAATCCGTCCGGCGACGACTGATCTCAGAGGCTCAGACTACCCCCGCCGCCCGCAGCAATTCCAGCTCAACCGGGCCAAGACCCAGTTCGGCGAACACCTCCTCGTTGTCCTGCCCGACCGCCTGGGAGGCGGCGGTGCGCACCGAGCCGGGCGAGCGCGACAGCTTGGGAAAGGCGTTCTGCATCGGCAGGCGGCCCCAGCGGGGGTGATCCAGCTCGATCAGCGCCGTGCGGGCCTGGAAGTGCGGGTCGGCCAGCATGTCGGCGGCGCGGTAGATCTTCCCGGCCGGCACAGCGGCCTCGATCATCGCCGCCTCGACCTGCGCCACCGTGCGCTCGCGGGTCCAGGCTTCGATCAGCGCATCGAGCTCGGCCTGGCGCTCGCCGCGGGCAAGGTGGGTGGCGTAGCGCGGATCGGCGCCCAGTTCGGGGCGGCCGATGGCGTGGGCGAGCCGCTGGAACACCGAGTCCTGGTTCGCGGCGATCAGGTAGTCGCCGTCCTGGCAGCGGTAGACGTTGGATGGCGCGACGCCCGGCAGGATCGAGCCCGAGCGCTCGCGCACGTAGCCCGCCAGCGCATAGTCGGGGACAAGGCTCTCCATCACGTGCAGCACGCTCTCGTAGAGCGATGAGTCGACGACCTGGCCATCGCCGGTCGCCTCGCGGTGGCGCAGGGCGGCCAGGGCCCCGACGCAGCCGAAGGTGGCGGCCAGACTGTCGCCGATCGAGACCCCCATGCGCGAGGGCGGCCGGTCAGGATCGCCGACGATATGGCGCCAGCCGCCCATGGCCTCGCCGATGCCGCCGAAGCCGGCGCGTCCCGCATAGGGTCCGGTCTGGCCATAGCCGGAGATGCGCACGACGATCAGGCCGGGATTGTCCTGGTGCAGCCGCTCGGGCCCCAGGTTCCAGCCTTCCAGCGTGCCGGGCCGGAAGTTCTCGATCAGGATGTCGGCGCGACCGATCAGTCGGCGCGCCAACGCCTGCCCCTCGGGCTTGCGCAGATCGAGCGAGATGGTGCGCTTGTTGCGCCCCAGGATCTCCCAGAACAGCGGGAAGCCCGGCTGGCCCCACTCGCGCATCGGATCGCCGCGGCCAGGGGCCTCGACCTTGACCACGTCGGCGCCGAGATCGCCGAGCAGCTGGCCGCAGAACGGGCCGGCGATCAGCTGGCCCATCTCGATGACGCGCACGCCCTCGAGCGGGCCCCGAGTCTCCGCCATGAAAGCGTCCTAGAACTTGGCGCCCACCGAGACGCCCCAGGTCAGCGGCGGCTCGAAGCTCTCCGGCGACGACAGCGGGCCGACGGTGAAGCGGTCGTAGAGCACGTGCTGGTTGGTCAGGTTCTTCACCCACAGAGCCAGGCGGTACTTCTCGTCGGGCGTGGAGAGCGCCACCGTCGTGTTGACGATGGTGTTGGCCTTGCGCAGCGTGAACCACGGCGCGACCACGTTGATCGGGGTCAGCGAGGTGTATTGCGCCGAGGTGTAGGCGGCGTTGATGTTGCCGGTGAACACGGCCCAAGGCATCTCGTGGCGGTAGTTCAGCCCGAGGCTGGCGCTCCAGTGCGGCACGTCCGGCAGCGGGATCGCCTTGTAGTCGTTGACGCCGCAAAAGAAGCTGACCACGCCGATCGGGCAGTCGCCGTTCAGGTTGGCGGTGAAGCTGTCGAACTTGCCGGTCAGGTAGCCCAGCGACGCGTCGGCCGAGAGGCCGCCGCCGATGATGCCGTGCGCCTCGAACTCGACGCCCTTGTAGGTGGCGGAGCCGGCGTTGGCGACCACGGTCTCGTCCAGGCCGGTCGTTTGGTTGAGCCGCTGCACCTCTTCCTGGATGTTGTTGTACTTGCTGATGAACGCATCGGCGTTCAGCACCAGGCGGCGGTCGAACCACGCGCTTTTCAGACCCGCCTCGTAGCTGTCGACGTGCTCGGCGTTGTAGGGGCCGGCTGACTGCAGGCTGCCGGCCCGGCCGTTGAAGCCGCCGCTGCGATAGCCGCGCGCGTATTGCAGGTAGCCCATCACGTCGGGCGTGAACTTGTAGCTGAG
The DNA here is from genome assembly GCA_963835495.1 of uncultured Pseudomonadota bacterium. GTDB lineage: Bacteria > Pseudomonadota > Alphaproteobacteria > Caulobacterales > Caulobacteraceae > Acaudatibacter. The sequence continues at coordinate 319,273 of CAWIFQ010000003.1, forward strand.
CACCGCCTTCGGCGAGAAATCGCTCCAGTTGCCGTTGGAGTCGAAGGGCAGGGTCGTCCCGGGCGGGGGGTTGTGAATATCGAAGCCGGGTGGCGTGTTGAGGAAGTGCTTGGTCTCGTAGCTGTAGCGGCCGCCCGCGGTCAGGGTGAGCTTCGGGGTCAGGTGGATATCGGCCTGGCCGAAGCCGGCGTAGCTGTCCTCGTCCTGGCTGGCGTACTGGGTCACCGGGACGTTGAAGAACAGCGCGCCGCCCTCGACGTTGTGCAGGCTGTAGTGCTGGTGCAGGACGTAGACGCCGGCGACGTAGTCGACCTTGTGCTCGCCGCTCGGCGAGGCGAAGCGCAGCTCCTCGCTGATCTGGTCATGGTCCTGCACGCGGGCCGAGGTGAAGAACGGGCCCACCGCACCGAAGAAGTTGACGTTGCCGGCGCCGCCGTACTCCTGGACGTTGTTGTCGTCGAACTCGCGGTAGCCGGTCACCGACGTGAAGGTCCCGAAGTCGGTCTTGTAGTTCATCGTCGCCGCGACCCCGACGGTCTCGAAGTCGTAGTGCATCGGGATGGTCACATTGACATCATACGGGCCCTGGGTCGGATCCATCGGGAAGCCGATCTGCGCCAGCAGGAAATCCGGCGCCGGGGCGATCGCGCCGACCGGCGGGGTGCCGTTCTTGTTCGGGAAGCCGCCGTCGACGTCCTTGTCGTGATCGAGCACCAGGGTCGCGTCGAACGGACCGGAGGGGGTGTAGACCAGGGTCAGGCGCTGCGAGAACGAATTGACGCCGCCCAGCGTCTCGCCGTTGGCGACGTTGTGGAAGTACCCGCCGTAGTTCAGGTCGAGCACGGACAGACGCACCGCCAGCACGTCCTGGACGATCGGTGCATCCAGCGCAGCGCGCACCTCGAGGCGGCCGTTGTCGCCGCCGGTCATCTCGATTTCGCCGTCGAGCGCGCCGGTCGGCTTTTTCGTGTTGATGGATACGGTGCCGCCGATGGTGTTGCCGCCGTCGAGCGTGCCTTGCGGGCCGCGGCGGACCTCGATGGATGCAATGTCGAACAAGTCCTCCGCCGCGCCCACGTTGCGGGCCATGTAGACGCCGTTGACCTCGACCCCGACGGTCGGCTCGAAGGTCGAACTCGACGTCGCCGAATCCCAGCCCGCGCACCGAGAACGAGGACGCGCCCGGGAACGTCGCCACCTGCTCGAGCGTGACGTTCGGAATCTTGCCGTCGAGGTCGGTCAGGCTGGTGACCGAGGCGTTCTTCAGCGTCTCGGCGTTGTAGGCGGTGATCGCGAGCGGGACCTCCTGGACCTTCTCCTCGCGCTTTTCCGCGGTGACGATCACCTCGGTCACCTGCGAACCGCTGTCGCCGGCCGCGCCCGCCGCGTGGGCGGCGCCGCTCAGTCCGAGGCCGCCGACCGCCAGGATGGTCGAGGCCAATATCCACTGTCTGCCGTTCATTCGAGCTTCCCCCTGATCGATGGACGCTTCTTGCGGCGCCCACTCTCCGACTGCGATTGCACGCAGTCGAGCGAGTTCGTTTGGGAAAGGCTATAGATGAGCGCCATATTGCATGCAATATGACTTTGCATGCAATCGTGTGGGAGCTGGGACGATCGGATGTCCCGGCTGGACCAGGAGTCGATTGGGTTCGATGCTGACTCGGTGAACCCGTCACCCCGGACGGCCTTCAAGGCCGATCCGGGGCCGGATCCTCGGGCGCCTAGACGTCGTCAAGTTCGGCCGCGGCGTGTCCGGCCCCGGCTCTCGCTCCGCTCGGCCGGGGTGACGAAGGGGTGGCCCCTCCCAACCGATGTCAGCGCGCTCTAGCTGGCGGTCGTCAGCGCCGGCGCTTCGCGCTTCGCGTCCTTGACGATCACGCCGGTGGCCTTGACGCCCTCGGCGGTCATCGGGTCGTGGGCGACATCGGAGTCGGTCATCGCGCGGGTCCAGGACGCGAACTCGAGGCAGGCGCCGTCAGGATCGAAGAAGTAGACCGAGCGGACGAAGACGCCGGGGTGGAGTTCGCGGCTGACCTGGGCCGGCGAGTTGTCGTGGTTCATCACCATCGAGATCTTGACGCCCTTCTCCTTCAGCCGCGCGCAGTACTCGTCGAACTTCTCCGCCGGCACGTCGAAGGCGATGTGGTTCATCGAACCGTGCGCGGTAATCATCGAGCCCTCGCCGGGCAGCGCCTGCGGACTGGCGACGCCGGGCTGCCGTTCCGGCGCGTTGGGGAACCAGAAGAACGCCAGCGAGTTGCCGTTGCCGATGTCGAAGAAGAAGTGCTGACCCATGCCACCCGGCAGGTCGATCGTCTTGGTCAGCGGCATGCCCAGGATGTCGCGGTAGAATTCCACCGTCTTGGCCATGTCGCGGCAGGTGAGGGCCAGGTGGTTGACGCCGCGGATTTCGAATTCGGCGTTGGCTTGCTTGGACATGCGTCGGTCCTCCCGTGAGGTGTGGCGGTTAGCTGCTCTTGCGCGTCGTGCTGAGGAAGTCGGCGCCCTTGAAGTCCTTCGGCGCGGCGACCTCCACGATCGGATCCGGCCGGTCGTCGAACTCCATCCGAAGGGCGCGGGTGATCACGGCGTGCATGTCGTAGAGGCAGGTGATGTAGGTGAACTCGAAGATCTGCACATCGTCCCAGAACGTCTTGAGCTTGTCGAACACTTCGTCGGGCGTGCGACCGTTGGCCTGGGTCAGACAGTCGGCGTAGGCGAGCACGGCCCGCTCCTTGTCGTCGAACAGGTCCGAGACGGTCCAGTAAGGCACAGCCTTGATCTTCTCCTCGGAGACGCCGAGGCCGCGCAGCGACTTGCAGTGCTGCGAGAAGACGAACTGGCTGCCCTTGTTCCAGCCGGCGCGGGTCTGGCCCAGCTCGCGCAGCACCGGATCGATGCGGCGATCGGGATGGCGATAGACCGCAAAGCCGTCGACGGCATGCTGCAGGATGTCAGGCGCGAGGGCGAACACCGTCCACCAGTCACCCGGCGTGCCGGTCGCGGTGCCCGGCTGACTGACCGGGTCGCGATCGCCGAACAGGGCGTTGTACATCTTGAGCACGATCGGCGCGGTGGCCTCGGCGCGGGGCACTTGGCGAAGTCTGGGCATGGGGCGCTCCTTGCGACCGGGGACAGGCTCAGGCGGCGCCGACGAACTTCGCCACCTGGGCGGAATCGAAATACTCGTCCAGCCGCGTGATGAGCCCGCCGTCGACCGCGCAGACGATGCAGGCGGTCAGCCGCACCGCGACGCCGTCCGCGCGCACGCCGCGCAACTCGTGCTGCTGCACGAAGCCGCCGTCGAACACGTGCAGGCGCCGGTTGGCGTAGACGCGGTTGGAAATGCGCGCGACGAAGCCCTTCAGCGTGGCGGCGTTGTCGTCGCGGGTCTGCTCGGCGTCGTCGGTATTGTGCCAGATCTTCGCCTCCGGCGCGTAGCAGCCGTACAGCGTGTCGATGTCGCCGTTTTCCACCGCGTCGAAGAAGCGCTTGGCCAGCGCGCGGACGTCGGAGTCGGATGACATGGCTTGATCCTGATCGCTGCGAGGCGGGCGCGCGGAGGCCGCCAGCAGAATTTGCATGCAATCCAGGCCGAGGCAAACCGATTTGTCGCGCGGGCCCGTCACCGGCGGTCGTCAGCCGGTGGAGCGCTTCAGCCGTCCACGCCGCGCAGACCGGCGACCCAGGCGTCCTCGCGCGCCTTCTCGGCGGCCTTCAGCGCCGCCTCGGCCGCATCGACCGCCGCGTCGTGCTTGCGCCGCTCGGCCAGGCCCCGTTCCCGCGCGGCCCTGGCCGCCTCGACGGTCGCGAAGCGCGCCAGCACCGCATAGGCGTTGTAGGTGACCGGCTCGGTCGCTTCCCGGTCGGGATAGAACCCGGTCACCGAGTTCGGCCGTCTCGGAGTCGACGTGGAAGATGTCCGCCCAGCCCGCGTGATGGCGCATCAGCGCCCACGGTTTTCCTTCGCTCATCGCGTGCGGCTCCCTCGGTTGTCGGCGTCAGGGTAGCCGCATGGCCGGACCGCCACAATCGCCGATCCGGGTCGCGAAAGGGGGCTTGACTCAGTAAGTGAGTCATAACTTACTAACGGCATGGGCCGACCCAAACGCATCGAGGACGACGAGCTGCTGAAGATCGCCCGCGCGGTCTTCGTCCTCGACGGCGCACACGGTTCGACGCGGGAGATCGCCCAGCGGGCGGGGATCTCCGAGGCCGCGCTGTTCAAGCGCTATCCGACCAAGGTCGCGCTGTTTCTGGCGGCGATGATGCCGCCCAACGTCGATGTCGACGCCCTGATCGCGGTGGCCGAAGCGGTCCCGGACCCGAAGCAGTCCCTCGTCGTGCTCTGCGAGCGGATGCTCGCCTATTTCCGCGAGGCGATCCCGATCATCCTGCAGCTGACCCAGAACCCGCTGATCGACCTCGAGGCCGTGCGGCGCCGCTTCGGCGTCAGCCCGGAGCAGCGGCTGGCGACGGGGGTCCCGGCCTATCTCGCGCGCCAGGTCGAGCGCGGCCGCATCGCCTGCCCGAACCCGGCGGGCGCCGCGCTGCTGCTGATCAGCGCGGTCCACAGCCTAGTCCTGTTCGAGATCATGAGCCTGCACGCGCCGAGGGAGGGCGCGGGCGGCATCCGCGCCATCGTCGACGCCCTCTGGGAGGGCCTCAAACCCACGGGAGCCATCGATGCCTGAACCAGCGTCCAAGCCTTTCCCCAAGCGCGCCTTCATCGTCGGACTGACCACGATGGCGATGGGCCTCGCGGTGCTGTTCCTGATGCCGAAGCAGTGGCTGGCCTGGAGCCTGCTGCTGCTGTTCGCGGTCAAGCACCTGGCGCTGGTCGCGGTCGCCGCCGGCCCGCTCTACGCCGCGTTCGGCGATCGCCTCCGCCGGCGTCGCGTGCAGACCTAGCGGGCGCACCTCGGATCGGTCGAGCGGCCGCCGCAGACGTAGACCTGGTTCAGCAGGTAGCTGTCGGCCGCGGCTTCGGCCTCCAGCAGCGCCGTGGCCTTGGCGGCTTGGGCCTTGGGGAACACCAGCTGGTCGCCGTCGGCGCTGGCGGGCACGCGGAAGTCGCGGGCGATCGAATAGAGCGCCGCATCGCCGCTGATCGCCTTGTAGAAGATGTGCACGCCGAAGCTTTCACCGCGCTGGGTCCCGCAGCGCACCTGTCCGTAGGCGACCTTGAGCCCGCCCTCGACCCGCGCGGTCGGGCCGTTGATCTTCACCCCGGCGCAGGCCCCGCCGACGTTGGCGAAGATGTTGCGCAGGAACGCCGACGGGTCGGCCCCGCGGGCGGAAACGAAGCCCTGGTCGGTCAGGATGTCACTGTAGTCGGTGTCGGCGTGGACGCCCGGAATCTGCTCGTGGATCCAGCCCTGCGGCCCCGACTTGTCGGTGATCCGCTTCCATGGCGACGCGGCCGGATAGGGCTTCATCACCAGGTGCTCGTCGGCCGCCGCGGCGACCCCGGCGGCGAGCGTCAACGCCGCCGCGAGGGCCAGACCCATTCTTCCGCGCATCTGCGCCTCCCGCCGTCGGCCGCCTGATCGGCTCGCCTGGTGATAGGTGATCCGCAGCCCGGTTCCAACGGCGCCGGCGTCGAAGCATGGACAAGCCGGCGGCGGCCGCGCAAATCGGGCCGCATGAGCGAGTTCAGCGGCCGACTTGGCCTTCGCCTGCGATCTGCTGTCCGGCATGGGCCCGGTGAGCGCGCGTCGGATGTTCGGCGCCGCGGGCCTCTATGCCGGCGCGGTGATGTTTGGCCTGATCGACGACGGACGCATCTACCTGAAGACCGACGAGGCGCTGAAGCGCGAGCTGACCGCCGCCGGCGCCGTCTCGTGGATCTACACCGAGCGGAACGGACCGAAGGCGGGGGTCCCACAGGAGACCGGCTACTGGTCGCTGCCCGAGAGCGCGCTCGACGACCCGGAAGAGGCGGTGGCCTGGGGGCGGCGCGCGCTGGCCGTCGCCGAGGCGCGGAAAGCGGCCGGTCCGAAGCGCGGGCGCGGGCCCCGCCCGCCACGCCAAGGATGACGCCGGCCCAGCTCGCCAGCGCGATGATGATCACCTCGGGCGCGGCGCACGCCACCGTCAACGCGGTGCTGAAGTCGGGCAAGGACAAGATGTCGAGCCGGGCGCTGATCGACGGCTTCTCCGCCCTGATCGTGCTGCCGCTGGCCTTCCTGCTGCCGCTGCCGAGCCACGCCTGGGTCTGGCTGGCGGCGTCCGGCGCGATCCACCTGGTCTACCTCACCTCGCTGATCAAGGCGTTCGAGAGCGCCGACATGATGGTGACCTATCCGCTGATGCGCGGGATGGCGCCGATGCTGGCGTCGCTGGTCGCCGTCGCCTTGTTCCACGAGGCGCTGACCGTCGCCGTCGCGATCGGCGTGGCCTGTGTTTCAGTGGGCGTGATGGTGGCGGCGCTCGGGCGCCATCTCGACCGCCGGGTGCTGATGTGGTCGCTGATCACCGGCGCGTCGATCGCGCTCTACACCGTGGCGGACGCGCAAGGGGTTCGCGCCGCGCCGTCGGCGCCCAGCTACATCGTCTGGATCTTCCTGATCGACGGCGGGATCATCGCCGCGCTGTTCGCGCTCTGGCGCGGGCCGATGTTCATCCTCTCGGCCCGCAGCGAATGGCGCGCCGGTCTCGCCGCCGGCGTCGGCTCGATCGTCTCCTACGGCCTGGCGCTCTGGGCGCTGCGGCTGGGCGCGACCCCCCGCCTGGCGGCGCTGCGCGAGGTCTCGGTGCTGTTCGGCGTGCTGATCGCGATCGTGTTCCTGAAGGAGCGCGCGACGCCGGCGAGGCTCGCCAGCGCCGGCCTGATCGGCGCCGGCGCGGCGGTGCTGGTGCTGAGCGGGTGAAGCTTGAGCGGCGGCCGCGCAGACCTCACCGCACCGAGAGCCCGCCGTCGATCACCAGTTCCGCGCCGGTCACGTAGCGCGACTCGTCCGACGCCAGCCACAGCACGCCGTTGGCGATGTCCGACGGCAGGCCCTTGACGCCCAGCGGCACCGCCTCGGTCGACATCGCGTCGAGGTCGGGCGGCGAGTTGGCGCCGGGCTGGCCCATGCCGGCGATGGCGATCCAGATCGGCGTCTCGATGATGCCGGGGTGCACGGAATTGACCCGCACGCCGTCCTTGGCGGTGGCGCACTCCATGGCGATGGCCTTGGTGAACAGCCGCACCGCCCCCTTGGTCGCGCAATAGGCGGCCAGGAACGCCGAGCCCTTCAACCCGGCCACCGACGACATGTTGATGATCGAGCCGCCGTTGCCGGCCTTGCGCATCAGCGGCAGGGCGTGCTTGCAGCCGAGGAACACGCCCTCGACGTTCACCGCCTGCTGCTTGCGCCAGTCCGCCAGCGACATCATCGTGATCGACGGCGAGCCGATGGCGATGCCGGCGTTGTTGACCAGGATGTCGAGCCGGCCCTCGGTCTTCTCGATGTCGGCGATCACGCCCACCCAGGCGTCTTCGCTGGTGGTGTCGTGATGCAGGTAGCGCGCCTTGCCGCCGGCCTTCTTCAGCGCGACCACCAGCTCCTCGCCCTTGGCGTCCTGCAGGTCGGTGATCACCACCGTCGCGCCTTCCTCGGCCAGCCGCGTGGCGCAGCCCGCGCCGATGCCGCTGGATCCTCCGGTGACCAGCGCCACCTTGCCCTCGACCTTGCCCATTCGGGTTTCCTCCTGACGCCTCTGCGTCGGCGAAGGTTCTAGAAGGGCCGTCGCAACGCGCAAGTCTGACCCGGCGGCAGGAGCCAGCGATGTCCGGCGAGATCGTCCTCTACCGCGCCCTGGCGAGCCGCGCGTTTCCGGTGCTGTGGCTGCTGGAGGAGCTGGGCCTCGCGTATCGCAGCGAGATCGTCAGCCTGGCCGATTGGCGCCGGCCCGAGCGGCTGCTCGAGATCACGCCCTCCGGCAAGGTCCCGGCGGTGGTCGACGGCGAGACGGTGGTCACCGAGGCGCCGGCGATCTGCCTCTACCTGGCCGACCGCTACGGCGACGGCGCGCTGGCCCCGAAGTTCGACGAGCCGGACCGCGGGCCCTACCTGAAGTGGATGGTCTGGTCGACCGCGGTGCTTGAGCCGGCGCGCGAGCTGCAGCTCACCACGGTGGTCCCGCCGAAGAGCGCCTGGGGCGTCGGCTGGCCGGCGTGGGAGCTGGTGCTGCAGGAGCTCGCCGACGCGGTCGAGCATCGCCAATGGCTGCTCGGCGACCGCTTCAGCGCCGCCGACGTGATGCTGGGCTCGGTGCTGTCGATCAGCCTGTTCTGCGAGATGATCCCGCCGCAGCCCGCGCTCACCGCGTACAACGAGCGCCTCGCGGCGCGCCCGGCCAACCAGAGGGCCGGCCAGCTCAACTGGCCGCCGGCAAGGTTTCCTGCCAGTTAGGCGCGATGACCGAGATCAAGGCGCTGACCTTCGACGTGTTCGGCACGGTGGTCGACTGGCGTTCCGGCGTGGCGCGCGAAGCCGAGGCGGTGCTGGGGCCGAAGGGCCATGCGCTCGACTGGGGCGCGTTCGCCGACGGCTGGCGCGCCCGCTACGTCCCGGCGATGGCCAGGGTGGCGCGCGGCGAGCGGCCGTTCGCGGTGCTCGACGTGCTGCACCGGGAAAACCTGGTAGAGCTGCTGGCCGAACAGGAGATCGGCGGCCTCGCCGAAGCCGACATCGACCAGCTGAACCTCGCCTGGCATCGGCTCGATCCCTGGCCCGACGTGCTGGAGGGCATGGCGCGGCTGAAGTCGCGCTTCATCCTCGCCAGCCTCTCCAACGGCAACGTCGCGCTGATGGTCGACATGGCCCGCCGCGCCGGTCTGCCTTGGGACGTGATCCTGGGAGCGGAAGTGGCGCGGGCTTACAAGCCCTCGCCCGAGGCCTACGACAGTGCGGCGCGGATGCTGGCGTTGCAGCCGTCCGAGTGCCTGATGGTCGCCGCCCATCCGACCGACCTCGCCGCGGCCGCGACGCGAGGCTTTCGCACCGCCTATGTGCACCGCCCGCTGGAACGCGGGCCTGGCCGGGAGGCCAGGCGCCCGGCGGCCGGGACGTTCGACTATGCGGTCGAGGACCTGGTCGCCCTGGCGGTGGCGTTGGAGGCGTAGTCTTCCCGGCACGCCTAATTCGCGCCAGGCTGTCGAAAACGCCGGCCGCCGTTCGACTTAGTCTCGCCGCGGCCGTTCGGGCCGATGACGCCACCGCGAGGGAGCCGACGGATGATCACCATTTCCGCTTTTCGCTGGGTCCCGCCGTTCGCGCAGGGCCAGGTGCGAGACCTGCGCGCCCGCTGGGCGCTCGAGGAAGCCGGCATTCCGTACCAGACCCGGCTGATCGAACTGGGCGATGGGGACAAGCCCGAATACCGGGCGATGCAGCGTTCGGTCAGGTGCCGATCCTGGAGGAAGACGGCAAGGTGCTGTTCGAGACCGGCGCCATCGTGCTTCACATCGGCGAGCGGTCCGAGGCGCTGTTGCCGAAAGATCCCGACGCTCGCGCCCGGGCGACGCAGTGGCTGATCGCGGCGCTCAATTCGATCGAGCCGCACATCATGAATGTGGTCACGGTCGAGCTGTTCAACGCCGACGAGGCGTGGGCCAAGCTGCGCCGGCCGGGCGCGCGGGAGTTCGCGGCGCGCCGCCTCGAGTCACTGGCCAATGCGCTCGGCGACAAGCCCTATCTCGACGGGGAACGGTTCACCGCGGGCGACCTGATGATGACGACCGTGCTGCGCATCATCCCCAACCTCGTCACCGACCCGCGCCTCACGGCCTATGTCGAGCGCAATACCGCGCGTCCGGCGTTCCGCCGGGCCTACGACGCGCAGATGGGCGACTTCAGGCAGGCGGCGTAGGCGCGAGGGACTTCGCGCCGTAAATGTCGCACAGCAGGTCGATCACGCGCGAGGCCGCGGCGTCGTCGAGCCGGTAGTAGATCGTCTGCGCGTCCCGGCGGGTCGCCACCAGCCCGTCGGCGCGCAGCTTGGCCAGGTGCTGCGAGGCGGCCGACTGGGCGAGGCCTACGTGTTGCGCCAGTTCGCCGACCGAACTCTCGCCCTGGCTCAGGCGGCAGAGCAGGATCAGGCGCTGCTCGCTCGCCAGCAGCTTCAACAGCCGCGTCGCGGCCGCCGCGCTGGCTTCGAGGGCCTTCAAGTCCGGGTCCGCCGCCGCGGCGGCTCTGACCTTGGAAGCGGCGGTCGCTTTCATCCGGTCCGGTTCATCATCCGCTGCGACCCTATCCGGCGACGTGGCATTTGGCGAACTGGTCGAACGCCTCCAGCGCCTGGGCTGCGTACATCACGCTGGGGCCTGCGCCCATGTAGATCGCCATCCCCATCGTCTCCAGCACTTCCTCGCGGCTGGCGCCCTGGCGCGCGGCGGCTTCGGCGTGGAAGGCGATGCAGCCATCGCAGCGCGTCGCCACCGAGATCGCCAGCGCGATCAGCTCCTTGGTCTTGGTGTCCAGCGCCTTGGGCTCCAGCGCGGCGCGCGCCAGCGCGGAGAACGCCTTCATCGGCTCGGCCGCGCCGCCGCGCAGCGGCTTCAGCGCCTCGGAAAGCTCTGCGGCGGTCTGGCGCCAGTCGTGGGTGGGCATGGGATGTCCTTCAGGCTGCGGCCGGCGTCGGCGCGCCCTTGTCGCCGCGCAGGACGACATAGATCGCGGGGATCACCAGCACGGTGAGCAGGGTCGAGGAGGCGAGGCCGAACAGCAGCGAGATCGCCAGGCCCTGGAAGATTGGGTCGGTGAGGATCACTGCCGCGCCGATCATGGCCGCCAGCGCGGTGAGCAGGATCGGCTTGAAGCGGATCGCGCCGGCCTTCAGCAGCACTTCGCGCAGCGGAGCGCCGGAGCCCTGTTCGTGCCGGATGAAGTCCACCAGCAGGATCGAGTTGCGCACGATGATGCCGGCCAGCGCAATGAAGCCGATCATCGAGGTGGCGGTGAACGGCGCGTGGAACAGGATGTGGCCGATGACGATGCCGACCAGGGTGAGCGGGATCGGCGTCAGCACCACCAGCGGCGGCGGAAGCTTTTGAACTGAGCGACGACCAGGAAGTAGATGCCGAGGATCGCCACGCCGAACGCCGCGCCCATGTCGCGGAACGTCACCCAGGTGATCTCCCATTCGCCGTCCCAGAGCAGCGTTGGCTTGGATCTCGTCGGCTGGGCTGGCCGTTCAGCCGGATGGCGGGCCTGGGAAGCGCGCCCCAGTCGTGGTGGGCGATGGCGTTGTCGACGTCGAGCATGCCGTAGATCGGCGCCTCGTACTGGCCCGCCAGCTCGGCGGTGACCATCTCGGCGTCGCGGCCATCGCGGCGGAACAGGTGCGGCGAGCCGGCTTCGTGGGTCGCCTGCACCACCTCGCCGAGCGTCACCAGCTTCGGGGCGCCGGCGATCCGGGTGATGGCCACCGGCGTCGTCGCCAGCCGGTCCGACCAGGTGCGGTCCGACTGCGGCAGGCGAATCGAGATCTCCATCGGCGTGCGCCCCTCGCCGCGGTGCGAGTAGCCCACCGTCTCCCCGCCCAGCACCGCGGCGATCGAGTCGAACACCTCGCGGTCGGAGACGCCGAAGATATTCCAGCTGCTCGCGCACCGGGGTGAGCCGCAGCTGTGGCCGGGGCTCGCCGTGGCTGTCGTCGACGTCGACGATGTAGGGAATCGACTTGAAGATCGCCTTCACCTGGTCGGCGACCGTGCGGCGCGTGGCGGCGTCGGGGCCGTAGATCTCGGCCAGCAGGGTCGCCAGCACCGGCGGGCCGGGCGGGGCCTCGACCACGCGCAGCGTCGATCCGGGCGGCAGGGCCAGCTTGGCCAGTCGCTGGCGCAGGTCGAGGGCGATCGCGTGGCTGGCGCGCGAGCGCTTGTCCTTCGGCGAGAGTTCGATCTGCAGGTCGCCCATCTCCGGGCGGTTGCGCAGGTAGTAGTGGCGCACCAGGCCGTTGAAGTTGAACGGCGCGGCGGTCCCGGCGTAGGCCTCCGCGGAGATCACCTCCGGCAGGCCCTTGGTGACGGCCGCGGCCTGCGCGAGCGTCCGCTCGGTGGCCTCCAGGCTCGCCCCCTGCGGCAGGTCCAGCACCACCTGCAGCTCCGACTTGTTGTCGAACGGCAGCAGCTTCACCGTCACCGTCTTGGTGGCGAACAGCGCGCAGGCGAGCAGCGTCGCGACGCCGACCGCGATCAGGAAGGTCCACGCGCTCCGGCGGGTCGCGATCACCCGGCCCGCCACGCGCCGGTAGAGGCGGCCAAGCCGCCCCTCGTGGTCCTCGTGGCCTCCCGCAGCCAGGGTCTTGCGGGCGAAGCGGATCATCAGCCAGGGCGCGATCACCACGGCGACGAAGAATGAAAACACCATCGCCGCCGAGGCGTTGACCGGGATCGGCGCCATGTAGGGGCCCATCATCCCGGAGACGAACAGCATCGGCAGCAGCGCGGTGACGACGGTCAGGGTGGCGATCACGGTCGGGTTGCCGACCTCGGCCACCGCCTCGATCGTCGCCTGCTGGCGGCTGCGGCCGTCGTTCATCGCCCAATGCCGCGAGATGTTCTCGATCATGACGATGGCGTCGTCGACCAGGATGCCGATCGAGAAGATCAGGGCGAACAGGCTGACGCGGTTGATGGTGTAGCCCATCAGGTTGGAGGCGAAGAGCGTCAGCAGGATCGTCGTGGGGATGACGATGGCGGTGACCAGCGCCTCGCGCAGGCCGATCGCGAACGCGATCAGGGCCACGATCGAGAGCGTCGCCAGTCCCAGGTGGAACAGCAGCTCGTTGGCCTTGTCGTTGGCCGTCTCGCCGTAGTTGCGGGTGACCGAGACCTGCAGGTCGGCCGGCAACAGCGAGCCCTTCAGGCTCTCGACGCGCCGCAGGATGTCGCCGGCCACCACCACGGCGTTGGCGCCCTTGCGCTTGGCGATGGCGAGGCTGACGGCCGGCGTCTCGCTCCAGCCCTGGCCGGCGCGGGCGTAGCGCCAGACCCGCGCCTGGTCCTCGCGCGGCGCCTGCACGACGTTGGCGACGTCGCGCACATAGACCGGCGTCCCGCTGGCCGACTGCACGGTGAGCAGGCCGACGTCGTCCGGCGTCTGCAGCGTGCGCCCGGCGATCACGTCGGTCGCCTGGCCCCCCGTCGCGTACCTGGCCGGCGGGGAAGCTGCGGTCGGCCTCGCGCACCGCCTCGATCAGCCCGCCCAGCGGCACGCCGCGGGCGTTCAGCCGCTCCGGGTCCGGCTCGATGCGGATCTCCTCCGGCCGGCCGCCGGCGATGAAGGTCAGGCCAACGTTGTCGACCTTGGCGATCTCGGTGCGCAGCTTGCCGGCGATCTCGTAGAGCGCCTGGTCGTTCCAGCGGCCGGCCGCCTCCGGCTTCGGCGACAGCGTCAGCACCAACGCCGGCACGTCGTTGATGCCGTGGGCCACGATCAGCGGCTCGGGGATGCCGACTGGGATCTTGTCGTAGTTGGCGCGGATCTTCTCGTGGATGCGGACGATCGCGTTGTCGGGATCGGTCCCGACCTTGAAGCGGGCGGTGACCATCACCTGGTTGTCGTCGGCCTGGGTGTAGACGTGGTCGACGTCGTTGACGCTCTTGACGATGGTCTCCAGCGGCTTGGCCACCAGCTCGACGGCGTCGGGGGCGCTCAGGCCGTCGGCGCGCACCATGATGTCGACCATCGGCACGCTGATCTGCGGCTCCTCCTCGCGCGGGATCGAGACCACCGCCAGCAGGCCCATCGCGATCGCCGCGATCAGGAACAGCGGCGTCAGCGGCGAAGTGAGGGTGGCGGCGGTCAGCCGGCCGGAGAGGCCCAGTTTCATGGTTGTGGGCCGGGCGCGACCAGGGTGTCGCCGACCGAGACACCCGACAGCACCTCCAGCTGCCCGGCGGCGGCGCCGGCGGCGAGTTGCACGGGAACCTCGTCGAGCCCCCCGCCGGCGTTCAGCACCCGGACATAGTCCACGCCGGACCGGGAAATGACGAAGCGGGCCGGTATGACGATCGCCGCCCGCTCGCCGAGCGCGAGGCGCACCGCGATGCGGCGACCGATCGGTCCTTCGGAGAGGCCCGGCGCGTCGAGGTCGGCCACCACCTTGCCGGCGGTGACCGACGGATAGACCTGCAAGACCGTCGCGGTGGCGGCGGCCTGGCCCGGCTCGCCGGTCGCGAGCTCGACGCGTTGTCCGACCTTCAGCAACCCGGCGTCGGCCTCGGGGGCCTCGATCCTCAGCACGGTCGGGCCGGCGGTCAGGGTGGCGATCGACTGGCCGGGCATCACGACCGAGCCGGCCGGGACATCGGCATGCAGCACGCGGCCGTCGGCGGGGGCCAACACCGCGCCCTGCGCCGCCATTTCCGCGCTCGCGCCGCGCTGCGCCTGGGCGGCGCCCAGCGCGCCCGCGGCCGCGCTGGCCTGGGCCTTCACCTGGTCGAGCCGCGCCTTGGCGTAGACGCCGTGTTCGTAGAGGTCCTGGGTGCGCGCCAGCTCGGCCCGGGCGTTGACGCTCTGGGCGGCGGCCGCGCCGACCTGGGCGTCGTAGGCGCGGGTCTCCAGGCCGATCCGCGGATCGGTGACGACGCCGATCACCTGGCCGCGGCGGACAAAGTCGCCCTCCTTCACGTTCAGCCGCACGAGTGTTCCGGCGATCCGGGCGCGGGCCTCGGCCTGGTCGCGCGAGGTGACGGTGGCGGCGACCGGCTTCAGCTCCGGCGTCTGAGTGAGCCGGACCACGAAGCGCTCGCCAGCGACAGCCGGCGCGGGCGGCGCGGTATGGCTGCGCTCGCCGCAGGCAGCGACGGCGAGCAGGGCGCAGGCCGCCAGACCGGCCGCAGTCCGTCGCATATCCGGCTTGCAGCTTGCGCCTTTGGGTCCTGGGAGAGGGGTCCCGGACATATATGCCCACCTCGTAAATTAGACATTGCGAATATGCATGACTATGAATATACAAGTCAAGCGATCGAGGCGAGCCTATCGGGCCGGTGCTTGTGTGCCTTGCGATAGGTCAAGGCGCTGGGTGGCGGACGGGCGGAAGCTGCGGACACTGGAAAAGAGGAACGCCATGAGCAAGCCGAACATCGTGGTGCTTGGCGCCGGACTGGGCGGCGCGGTGGCCGCGTTCGAGATTCGCGAGGCGGCGGGGCGCGACGCCGAGGTGACTGTTGTCTCGCAGGGCGGCACGTTCCAGTTCGTGCCGTCCAATCCGTGGGTCGCGGTCGGCTGGCGCAAGCGCGACGACCTCGAGGTGAAGCTCGGCCCGGTGCTGGCCCGCAAGGGTGTCGCGCTGCGCGACTGCGGGGCCAAGCGCGTCGTTCCCGGCGGAAAATCGTGTCGAGCTGAACGACGGCGAGAGCCTCGCCTACGACTACCTCGTCATCGCCACCGGCCCGGAACTCGCCTTCGACGAGATCGAAGGGCTCGGGCCGTTCGGCGGCCACACCCAGTCGATCTGCCACATCGACCACGCCGAGAAGGCCGCGGCCGCGTTCGAAGCCTTCGCCAAAGCGCCGGGGCCAATCGTGGTCGGCGCGGTGCAGGCCGCCTCCTGCTTCGGCCCGGCCTACGAGTTCGCGATGATCCTCAACGCTGAACTCCGCAAGCGGAAGATCCGCGACCGTGTGCCGATCACCTTCGTCACCTCGGAGCCCTACATCGGCCACCTCGGCCTCGACGGGGTCGGCGACACCAAGGGCCTGCTCGAAAGCGCGATGCGCGATCGCGACATCAAGTGGATCACCAACGCCAAGGTCAGCTCGGTCGAGCCGGGCGTGGTCCACGTCGAGGAAGTCGGCGAGGACGGCCAGACCAAGGCCAGGCACGACCTGCCGTTCGCCTATTCCATGCTGCTGCCGGCGTTCCGGGGCGTGCCGGCCGTGCGCGGGATCGAAGGGCTGACCAATCCGCGCGGCTTCATCCTGGTCGACAACCACCAGCGCAATCCGACGTTCAAGAACGTCTTTGCGCTCGGCGTCTGCGTCGCCATCGCCCCGACCGGCAAGACACCGGTGCCGGTGGGCGTGCCCAAGACCGGCTTCATGATCGAGAGCATGGTCACCGCCATCGCCGCCAACCTGCGCCAGGAGCTGGACGGCCAGGCGCCGACCAACGAGGCGACCTGGAACGCGATCTGCCTGGCCGACTTCGGCGACGGCGGCGTCGCCTTCTTCGCCCAGCCGCAGATCCCGCCGCGTAACGTCAACTGGGCCTCGAGCGGCAAGTGGGTGCACACCGCCAAGGCTGCGTTCGAGAAGTACTTCATCGGCAAGATCCGCCACGGCGAGACCCAGCCCTTCTACGAGAAGATGGCGCTCGACCTCATGGGCGCGCGCAAACTGAAGGTTCCGGCCTGATGCCTGGCGACCAGATCACCGCCTTCGCCCGCCAGTCCCTGGCGGCCGTGAGCGCGGAAGGAGACCACCATGTCTATTGACAGAGCCGTCATGGCTTTCGCGGGCGCGCTGGTGCTCGCCAGCCTCGCCCTCGGCTATTTCTTCAACCCGCTATGGTTCTGGCTGACCGCCTTCGTCGGCGCCAACCTGCTGCAGGCGTCGTTCACCGGCTTCTGCCCGGCGGCGATGATCTTCAAGTCGCTCGGCATTCGGCCAGGCGAAGCCTTCCGCTGAAATGCGGTCGCGCCGTCTCCTGCTCGCCGCCGCGGTCGCCATCTTCGTCGCCCCCGCGGCTGCGAAGGCGGTGACCCTCGACGAGGCGATCGCGCTGGCGGTCAAGCACGCGCCGTCGTTGCAGCGCGCCGCCGCCGAGCACGACGCGGCCAAGGCCAGGCTGGAACAGGCGCGCGCTGGGCGGTTGCCGACCTTGACGCTGCAGGGGTCGGTCGCCGAGGCGCCGACCGACTTCGGCCATTTCTTCGGCTTTCCGGCCCAGACGCTGACGCCGAGCCTGGCGGCCATCGAGCTGCGTCAGCCGCTGTTCAACGGCGGCCGGGTCGAGGCTGGGGTCGCCCAGGCCAAAGCCGGCGTGGTCGGCGCCGATTTCACCTATGACAACGCGAGGCTGGGCCTCGGCGCCGCCGTCGCCGAGGCGTTCGAGAACGTGCGAGTCGCGGGCCAGGCGCTGGCGCTCGAGCGCCGGCAGGTGGATGAGTTGGCGCTGGTCGCGCAGCAGGCCGCGCGGCGCTTCCAGGATGGCGAGGTTCCTCGCACCGACGCGGACCGGGCCGACGCGCGGCTGGCGGGGGCGAAGGCCGATCTGGCCCGCGCCGAAGGCGAGGTCGCGGTCGCGGCGGCGCGCTACGAGGCGCTGGTGGGCGAAGCGCCTGTCGGGCTCGAAGCGCCGACCGCCGCCCCCGACACCCCCGCCGACGTCAACCAGGCGGTCGCGCAGGCAGAGGCGCACAATCCCGGACTTGTGGCCTCGCAGGCCGCGCTGTCCGGCGCCGACGACGGCGTGCGCCGCGCCAGGGCGGATCGCGCGCCGACCGTCGATCTGGTCGTCGGCGCCTCCAGCGTCCGAGATCAGTTCTTCCCGGGCTACCGCAGCGACAGCGCCAGTATCGGCGTCCAGGGTCGATGGATGATCTTCAGCGGCGGCCTGGTCAACGGGCGGATCAACGAGGCGGTGGCCGGCCGCGCGGCGGCGCAGGCCTCGCTCGAAGAGACGCGGGCCGACGTGCGGGAATCGGCCATCGAGTCGTGGCAGGGGCTCGTCACCGCCCGCGCCGTGGCGACGGCCGCGGCGGCGCAGTCGGTGGCGGCCAAGGCGGCGCTCGCCAGCGTTCGCGAGGAGGTCCGCGTCGGCGAGAAGCCAACCCTCGACCTGCTCGACGCCGAGCGCGAGGCGCTCGCGGCCGAGCTCGGATCGCTGCGGGCCGACGCCGGGATGGTCGTGGCGGCCTATCGGCTCAGGGCGGCGATCGGGTCCTGACGAAGGTTCAGTGGAAACGGGAAGGCGTCAGGGGCGTGGCCCTTAGCTTCCCGCTCTACGCCGCCGACAGCTCGGTGGGGTTGGCGGCGGCGCTGGCGGCGTAGCTTTGCAGCGGCCGCACTTCCAACACCCCTTCGGCCTGGGCGGCGATCGCCTGGGCGGCGGCGAGGGCGCCGGCGGCGGTGGTGTAGTAGGGGATCTTCATCATCAGCGCCGAGCGGCGCAGCGAGAAGCTGTCCTCCAACGACTGTTTGCCCTCGGTGGTGTTGAACACCAGCTGGACATCGCCGTTCTTCATCGCATCGACGATGTGCGGGCGGCCCTCCAGCACCTTCTTGACCCGCTCCACCTCGAAGCCCTCGGCTTCCAGGTGCTTGGCGGTGCCGCCGGTGGCGAGGATCTTGAAACCGCGCCCCGCCAGGATCCGCACCGGTTCGACGATCCAGGTCTTGTCGGCGTCCTTCACCGAGACGAACACGGCGCCGGAGGCGGGCAGCACCGTGCCGCCGCCAAGCTGGCTCTTGGCGAACGCCCGGGCGAACGCCGGCGCCATGTCCTCGCCCTCGCGGCGCCAATCGAGGCCCATCACCTCGCCGGTCGAGCGCATCTCCGGTCCGAGGATGGTGTCGACGCCTGGGAATCTGGCGAACGGGAACACCGCCTCCTTCACCGCGATGTGGTCGTGAGTGTTGCTGGCGAGCTTGAAGCTGGTCAGCTTCTGGCCGGCCATCACCTTGGCGGCGATCGCCGCCAGCGGCGCGCCGATGGTCTTGGCCACGAACGGCACCGTGCGGCTGGCCCGGGGGTTCACTTCCAGCACGAAGATGCGCGGCTCGGCCGAGTGCGGCTCCTCGATCGCGAACTGCACGTTCATCAGCCCGCAGACGTTCAGCGCCCGCGCCATCGCCCGGGTCTCGGCCTTGAGTTCCTGGATCGTCTCGGGACGGAGCGAAAAGGGTGGCAGCGAGCAGGCGCTGTCGCCTGAGTGCACGCCGGCCTCCTCGATGTGCTCCATCACCCCGGCGACGAACACGGTCTCGCCGTCGCACAGCGCATCGACGTCCACCTCGGTGGCGCGCGAGAGGTACTGGTCGATCAGAACTGGATGCTCGATTGAGATATCGCCCGCTCTGGCGATGTAGCGATCCAGTTGTTCGCTATCTCGCACGATTTCCATGCCGCGCCCGCCCAGCACATACGAAGGCCGGATGACGATCGGAAAGCCGACTTCGCTCGCTTTCTGACCGCTTCCGGCCAGCTCCGCGCCAGCGCGTTCACCGGCTGAGCGATGCCCAGCCGGTGCAGCAGCTGTTGGAACCGTTCGCGGTCCTCGGCCAGGTCGATGGCGTCCGGCGTGGTGCCCAGGATCGGCACGCCGGCCTGCTCCAGCGGGTGGGCCAGCTTGAGCGGCGTCTGGCCGCCGAACTGCACGATCACCCCAAGCAGCTCGCCGGCCTTCGAACTCGACGTCGATCAGCTCCAGCACGTCCTCGGTGGTCAGCGGCTCGAAGTAGAGCCGGTCGGAGGTGTCGTAGTCGGTCGAGACCGTCTCGGGGTTGCAGTTGACCATGATCAATTCGATGCCGATCTCGTCGAGCGCGAACGCCGCATGGCAGCAGCAGTAGTCGAACTCGATGCCCTGGCCGATCCGGTTCGGCCCGCCGCCGAGGATGATCGCCTTCTTGCGGTCGGTCGGGTTGGATTCGCACTCGGCCGGCTGCCCGAACGCGCCGGATTCGTAGGTCGAGTACATGTAGGGCGTGGCGGCGGCGAACTCGGCCGCGCAGCTGTCGATCCGCTTGAACACCGGCCGCACGTCCAGCGCGCGCCGCGCGGCGCGCACCTCGTCCTCGGTCTGGGAGGTGAGGGCCGCGAGGCGCGCGTCGGAGAAGCCCATCGCCTTCAGCCGGCGCATCGGCGCCGCTTCCGCCGGCAGGCCGTCGAAGCGCAGCTTGTCTTCCTCCAGCACCAGCGCCCCGATCTGGCGCAGGAACCAGGGCTCGTAGCTGCACGCCGCGTTGATCTCCTCCACACTCAGCCCGTGCCGGAACGCCTGGGCGATCGTCCGCAGGCGGTCGGGCGTCGGCGTGCCCAGCGCCCGCACCACCGCCGAGCGGCCGGTGTCGGTGTCGAGCGCGCCGGGGATGTCGATCTCGTCGAGGCCAGTGAGGCCGGTCTCCAGCCCGCGCAGCGCCTTCTGCAGGCTCTCGGCGAAGGTGCGCCCGATCGCCATCACCTCGCCGACGCTCTTCATCGAGGTGGTCAGCAGCGGCTCGGCGCCGGGGTACTTCTCGAACGCGAAGCGCGGGATCTTGGTGACCACGTAGTCGATCGTCGGCTCGAACGAGGCCGGCGTCGCGCCGGTGATCTCGTTCATCAGCTCGTCGAGCGTGTAGCCGACCGCCAGCCGTGCGGCGACCTTGGCGATCGGGAAGCCGGTGGCCTTGGACGCCAGCGCCGACGAGCGCGAGACCCGCGGGTTCATCTCGATCACCACCATGCGCCCGTCGGCCGGATTGACCGCGAACTGCACGTTGGAGCCGCCGGTCTCGACGCCGACCTCGCGCAGGACCGCGATCGCGGCGGTGCGCATGCGCTGGTATTCCTTGTCGGTCAGGGTGAGGGCAGGCGCCACCGTCACCGAGTCGCCGGTGTGCACGCCCATCGGGTCGATGTTCTCGATCGAGCAGACGATGATGCAGTTGTCGGCCACATCGCGCACCACCTCGAGCTCGAATTCCTTCCAGCCCAGCACGCTCTCCTCGATCAGCACCTCATGGGTGGGCGAGAGGTCGAGGCCGCGTTCGACGATCTCGCGGAATTCCTCGAGGTTGTAGGCGATGCCGCCGCCGGTGCCGGCCAGGGTGAACGACGGCCGGATGATCGAGGGTAGGCCGACCAGCAGCTGCGCCGCCAGCGCCTCGTCCAGGGTGTGAGCGACGCTCGACTTCGGGCTTTCCAGCCCGATCTTGTCCATCGCGTTGCGGAACTTCTGCCGGTCCTCGGCCTTGTCGATCACCTCGGCGCGCGCGCCGATCATCTCGACGCCGTACTTGGCCAGGACGCCGGTGCGCTCCAGCTCCAGCGAGACGTTCAGCGCGGTCTGGCCGCCCATGGTGGGCAGCAGGGCGCTTGGCCGCTCCTTGGCGATGATCTGCTCGACCATCGCCGCGGTGATCGGCTCGATGTAGGTCGCGTCAGCCAGCTCCGGGTCGGTCATGATGGTGGCGGGGTTGGAGTTGACCAGGATGATCCGGTAGCCCTCGGCTCTCAGCGCCTTGCAGGCCTGCACGCCGGAGTAGTCGAACTCGCACGCCTGCCCGATCACGATCGGCCCCGCGCCGATGATCAGGATGGAGGTGATATCCGTGCGTTTGGGCATCTCGTCTCGCGCAAGATCGCGGGCGGCGTCCCATCGTGCTTGGGGGCGCGCCCGGCGTCGGTCTGGCTTCAGGTTAAGCGGGCTGATTAGAGCCGAGGGCGGGGCGGCGCAAGTGTGTCGACCGCAATGCGACGCGACGTCCAGCCGCGGCCGGGCGACGCCGTCAACAAAACTTTATCGCGGTTGTGTCAAAACCGGGGTTAGCGCCGAACCGACGACGGCGCCGAACGTCGAGGAAGGGGCGCATGCCGGCCCATCAGACAATGCTGAAGGAGAAGATCAGGCAGACGGCCGTGATGCAACTTGGCGTCGTCGTCGCCTGTATGGGGCTCGACTATCTGTTCAACGTCGTCATCTTCCCTTCCGCCAACTACACCCCGCTCTTGACCTTGCTGATCAGCATTCTGGTCGGCGTGCCGTTCACCTACTGGAACACCAGCTTGCGCGTGAATGCGCAACGCGCCCGGCTCGAGCTCGCCGAAAGCCAAGCCGCCCGCGATGACGCGCTGCACCGGCTGGAGCTGGCGCTGGACGAGGCCGAGGCGGCCAGCAGGGCGAAGTCAAATTTCCTCGCCACCTTGAGCCACGAGATCCGCACGCCGTTGAACGGCATCCTAGGCATGTCGCAGGCCATGGCCGATGGCCCGCTCGACGACGCCCAGCGCGAACGGCTGGAGGTGGTGCGCGAGTGTGGCCAGGCCCTGCTGGCCCAAGTCAGTGACGTGCTCGACCTGGCCAAGATCGAGGCCGGCAAGCTGCGGCTGGAAGAGATCGAGTTCGATCTCGGCCTGCTGGTCGACGGCGCCGCCGGCGCATTCGCCGTCCTCGCCAAAGCCAAGGGCGTGGCGTTCCGGGTCGAGATCGAATTCGGCGCGCGGGATCTATCGCGGCGACCCGACCCGGCTGCGGCAGGTGCTCTACAACCTGTTCTCCAACGCGCTGAAGTTCACCGAAGCCGGCGCCATCACCGTCGAGGCGCAGCCTGCTGGCGACGGCGTCCGCTTCTCTGTGCGCGACAGCGGCGTCGGTATGACCGCCGAGACCGCCGCCGGTCTGTTCGAGAAGTTCGCCCAGGGCGACGCGTCGACAGCCCGCCGCTTTGGGGGCACCGGCCTCGGCTTGTCGATCTGCCGCGAGCTGGTGGAAATGATGGGGGGCCGGATCAGCGTCGCCAGCGCGCCGGGCCGCGGCGCGCGCTTCGATTTCGAGCTGCCGCTGGTGCGGCTCGCCGCGTCCGCCGCGGGACTGCCCGCCGCTGAGCGCGGCGGCGAGGCGCTCGCCGCGCTGCGGGTGCTGGCGGCCGACGACAATCCGGTCAACCGCCTGGTGTTGCAGACGTTGCTGGGACAGATCGGTCTGCAGCTGGACGTGGTCGAGGATGGCCGCGCCGCGGTCGACGCCTGGCGGGCCGGCGCCTTCGACGTGATCCTGATGGACGTGCGCATGCCGGGCATGGACGGCATGGAGGCGACGCGCGCCATCCGCAGCGCCGAAGCCGCGCAAGGACGGCCGCGCACGCCGATCATCGCGCTGACGGCCGATGTGATGTCGTATCAGCTGGCCGAGTTCCAGGCCGCCGGCATGGACGCCCACGTCGCCAAGCCGGTCGAGGCGGCCAGGCTGTTCGAAGCGATCGAGATGGTGCTGGCGGAGCGCGAAGACGTTGCGCCCGTTTCGACCGCTGCGGCTGTCCCGGCCTAGGTGGTGCGCTCGGCGAACGTAAGTATTCCGCCACCCGCGGGAAAATAGTCCCCGTTTAATCGGCCGTCGGTGTTATTGTGGATCGAGCGC
This sequence comes from uncultured Pseudomonadota bacterium, assembly GCA_963835495.1. Classification (GTDB taxonomy): domain Bacteria; phylum Pseudomonadota; class Alphaproteobacteria; order Caulobacterales; family Caulobacteraceae; genus Acaudatibacter. Next base: position 342,337 of record CAWIFQ010000003.1, read on the forward strand.
CCGACTTTTCAAACGACTTGGCGCCTCCCGAGGAGATCATGGCCACACGCGCACCGCCGCCCCACACCCCGCCGCTGCCGCCGGGCCAGAAGTTCAGGGCGGCGATCGAGCAGGCCAAGTCTGACGGGCTCGATCCCTCGGCGATGATGCTGCGGCTGACACTCGGCGATGTCTCGCGGCTGAAGCGCGACCGCACGATCGCGGCCGAGGACATCAGCTTCGCCGGCGACGAGATGCGCTATCTGGGCGTCAAGGTGGCGCTTGGCGACGTCGAGACCAGCGCCCTGGTCATCCTGCAGACCTGAGCTGGCCGCTTGTTCGGCTAGCCCTTTCCGAGCTGGCGGCTGACGGCCCGCGCGTCCGTCCCGACCATCCGCACCGCCTCCAGCAGGGCTTCGCGTCCGACCCCGAACGCCCGCGACCAATACTGAAGCTCGTACTCAAGCTCGGTGTTTATCGACCTGGATGGCAGGGCGTATTGTCGTGTGGCTTCGGAAATCGCGGGCATTAGCCATGATAGGCTCTCCTTGGGCGCGCCGCCACAGATAACGCTCGCACAGATTGACGCTGCCGCCCCGCCGGAAGCCGGTGTTAGGCTGCGCCGAAACCCCAGGGAACCCGCATCATGAAGCTCTATTCCGGCGATCTTTCGCCCTATTCCGCCAAGGTGCGGATGCAGATCTATGCCAAGGGCATCGGCGACATTCCGCTGGAGCGCCCGACGACCTTCCCGACCCTGGCCTGGCGCGACACCTCGCCGATCGGGCGCATTCCGGTGCTGGAGCTCTCGCCCGGCGACGTGATTCCCGAGAGCGAGGTGATCGCCGAGTATCTGGAGGAAATCTATCCGACGCCGCGCCTGCTGGGCGCCACCCCGCGCGAGAGCGCCGCCATCCGCGCCCTATCGCGTCTGGCCGACATCTACCTGCTCAACAACATGTTCATGCTGGCCGGCCAGACGCGCGCCTCCACCCGCAGCGAGGCGGTGCGCGACCTGCTCGCCGGCCAGGTGATCCGCGGCGTCGAGGCGCTGGAGAAGATGATCGGCGGGGAGGGCGGCTACGCCCTGCTGGGCCGCGTGACGCTGGCCGACTGCACCCTGGTCCCGGCGCTGTTCATGATCGAGAACGTGCTGCCGGCCACCGACACGCCGGACCCGATCCCCGCCAGCCCCAAGGTCGCCGCCTACTGGCGCGAGATCCAGCACGACCCGTCGGCCGCCAAGGTGATGGTGGAGTTGCACCGCGGGCTGGAAGAGCGCCGCGAGCTGATCCGGCGCATGGCGGAAAAGGAACGGGCGGCGGCAGGGTAGGGCTCGCTCCGCTTAGTCCCCGCCGCGGCGCCGCCAGCCGGTGTGGGCGAGCAGTGGGCTGCCGACCAGGCCGAAGTAGAAGCCGATGTCGTAGACCACCCCGGTGCCCCGCGCCTCGTAGAACTTGACGCTCCAGGGCAGCAGCTTCGGGGCGAACTTGTCGATCACCTCGATCACCAGCATCACCGGCGCGATCAGGCCGTGCCAGAACCCGAGCAGCAGCTGCGACAGCACCCCGCTGGACGCCGCGTGTTCGGACTCGCCGGATCCAGCCGCGCAGGCGGCCACCACCAGGGTGAGGCCGATCAGGCCGACGACGATCAGGCTGCGTTTGACGATCAGGGTGTGTTTCATGGGCTGCCTCAGACCGCGCGGCGCCGCACGAGGCGGAGCGCGAACAGCAGGACGATGGCGCCAAGCGTAGCGCCGATCAGATTGCCCAGGAAGCCGCTGCCATGGACGATGTGGAAGTTGTTGAACAGCCAGCCGCCGATGAAAGAGCCGATCACGCCGACGACGATGTCGCCGACCAGGCCCAGGCCGTAGCCCTTGACCACGATGCCGCCCAGCCAGCCGGCGAGGGCGCCGACGACCAGGAAAATGAGGAGGGATTCGCCGTTCATGTTGGTCTTCTCCTTGGCTGGCGAACCTCGGGGGAGGCTCGCCGCCGTTGTCGGGTGCTTAGAAGCCGGCGCCGTTGAGCGACTGCCGAAGCGAGGCGCTCAGGCTGTCGAGGCGTAGCTGCAGTCCGGCTTCGTCGCGGGGCGAGAGCCGGCCGTCGCCGCGACGCATGTCGGTCTCGTCGCGCCGAACCCCGGACAGCAGCCGGCGATCCTGGCGGGCGTCGTAGCGGTTCAGCGATCCATTGGCCGTCGCCGAGTCGATGCGTTGTTCCAGCCACGTCTCGCGGGTGTCGAGATCGCGGTGGGCGCCACCTTGGAAGCCGGCGTTGGCCCCATAGGCGTCGGCGCTCAGCGTGGTGCCGATCCAGGCGCCGCGGGTGTCGTAGTAGCCGCGAACCGAGCCGGCGCGCCAACGATGGTCGCTGTCGTAGTAGCCGGGCTGGGCGTCGGCGACCCAGACGCCGTTGGCGTCGGTGTGCCCGCTCAGCGCGCCCTGCACCCAGCGTCCGTTGGCGTCGTAAGCGCCGGCGGCGTGGCCGGCGACCCAGCGCCCGTCCTCATAGTGGCCGCTGACACTGGCGACCCATTGGCCGCGCTCGTCGTAGTAGCCGTCGGAGGCGGCCGGCGACCAGCGACCGTGGTCGTCGTAGTAGCCGTCGGAATTCGCGTCGCTGGCGGAAACCCAACGGTTGCCGCTGTCGTAGTAGCCGTTCGGCGCGCCCTCGACCCAGGCGCCGTCGCGGTCGTAGTAGCCGCGGGCGTCGGCCCGATCGATCGCCCGGGCATGCCACTGGTTGTTGTGGTCGTAGTAGCCGTAGGCGTGGCTGCAGTCGCGGTCGGGCCGGCTGACCTGGCTACCGACGATCGCACCGCCGGAGGCGCCAATGACGGCTCCCGCGCCCTGGTCGCGGCGGGGCGCGATCGTCGCGCCGAGCAAGGCGCCGATGCCGGCGCCGGCGAGGGTGGTGGCGACCTGGCTGTCATGCTGTTGTTCGCAGGACTGGGCGAAGGCTAAGGACGGCACGAGGGCCGCGGCGGCGAGGCCGGCGACCAACAGTAGTTTGCGCATTGTAAGGGGTGTTCCTTGGGCGAGGCGTGGGAGCCTTCCCTTGCCAGCACAACGCCGTACTGCGACGTCCGTTCCGCTTGGGCGCCTGGGATCGAGAGAAACAGGGTCCCACGGCCGCGAACTGCGGCGCTAGGGGCCGAGTTCGCGCTTCGATTGAAGGAACCATTCACCGGGTCAGCGATTATTGGTGCCTGTATCGGGACCGGACGAACAATGACCGCCGACGACTGCAACCGACGCGCCCAGGAATGCGGCGCGAATGCTGCGCTTGCGCCTCATGAGTCGATAGCTGTCGAGTTCCTGATGCTCGCCGCCCAATGGAGGGCCATGGCTGTGCGGGAAAACGCACTCGGCAATCTTCGCGATCTTGGGGTCGCGCCGGTCGCCTGATCTTCCGAGCCGCGTTGTATGCCTCTTGGTTATTCAAGGCGACGCGGGCCGGGTCTGGATGCGGCGAAATGAGCGGCGCTCTTCGCGCCGTTCCATGCTAAAGCTCTACGGCAGATTGTAGAGAGCCGGCGTTCGGTCTCTCGCCGAATATCGACGGAAATGATCGCAGGGAAATGGCTTTCGCTTCGCGAGCCTCCGGCGATCGCGAGGCCTGCCATGGCCGAGGGGCCTGTGACCCGACCGATCGTCCCGGACCTGATCGTGGTCCCGGACCAATCCGACGTCCCCGACACCCTGGCGCTGGCGCTGGTGGCGGCGTCCGAAGCCCCAATCCTGCTGCTCGACGGCGATCTCACGGTCATCGCCGCCAGCGCATCGTTTTCCCGCACATTTCAACTCGATCCGGCCAACGTCAACGGTCGCGCCCTGTTCTCGCTTGGCGCGGGCGAATGGGACGTGCCGCAGCTGCGCTCGCTGATCCGCGCAACCCTGTCGGGCGCCGCGAACGTCGAGGCCTACGAGATGGATCTCAAGCCCGTCGGCCGCACCGCGCGGCGGCTGGTGATCACGGCCCACCAACTCGTCTATGGCGCGACGACCGACGTGCGACTGATGCTGTCGATCTCCGATGTCACCGACGCGCGCCTCGCCGACCGGCTCAAGGATAACCTCCTGCGCGAGAAGGCGATCCTCTATCAGGAGCTCCAGCACCGCATCGCCAACAGCCTGCAGATCATCGCCAGCGTGCTGATGCAGAGCGCCCGGCGCGTCCCATCGCCCGAAACCAGGAGCCACCTGGTCGACGCCCACAGTCGGGTGATGTCGGTGGCCGCGCTGCAGCTTCAGTTGGCCGCCACCAATGTCGGCCGGGTGCGGCTGCGGGAGTATTTCACCGAGCTGTGCCAGAGCATCGGCGCCTCGATGATCCAGGACCACGGCCGGCTGCGGCTGAAGGTTGAGACAGACAACAGCTTCGCCGTGGCCGACATCTCCGTCAGCCTCGGCCTGATCGTCACCGAGCTGGTGATCAACGCGCTGAAGCACGCCTTCCCCGAAGATCGCGGCGGCGACATCCTGGTCAGCTACAAGGCCAAGGCCCCCGATTGGACCTTGTCGGTCAGCGACAACGGCGTCGGCATGAGCAGAGACGGCGCCCCCAAGTCGGGCCTCGGCACCAGCATCATCGAGGCCCTGGCCAAGCAGCTCGACGCCGCCGTGGTCATCGCCGACGCCGACCCGGGCGTCAGGGTGTCGATCATGCACACCGGCGGCTCGCCGGCGCGCGAAGCGGCGGCGCCCGGCCTCTAGGCCGACCTGCGCTCAGGCGTCCGGCGGCGCGGGTCTGGCGCGACCAGAACCGGTTCGGCCGCTCGACGTTCGGCAGCGACCCTGGCGGCCAAGGCCTTGCGGCGCTTCCACGGCCGCCAGGAATCCCGCGGTCCGACCGGGTCCCCAAGATGGTAGGCCGCGATGAACGCCGCCAGCGGATGCAGCGGCTGCGGCTCGATCGGCCGCAGGCGGCAGTATCCGTGTCTGCGAAGGTCCTCCAACCCCGCGCCCACGCCGCCGGCCTGCTCGATGGCGGTCTCCATCGGCGGCTGCGGGCAACCCAGCCAGTGCGCCAGCAGCTTGTTGCGCAGGCGGGTGATCTCGGCGCGGTTGGCGGCGGAGCCGGGCCCGGCGGCCTCGAAACTCAGGTCGCACTCGGTGTCGAACCCGAGCGATCGGTTGTTGATGTTGGCCGAGCCGATGCGCAGCAGGGTGTCGTCGATGATGGTCAGCTTGGCGTGGACGATGATGGTCCGGCCCAAGGTCGTCACCGGGCTGTAGGCGTGGAAGCGGCCGTGGCGGTCGGCGCGCTTCAACGTCTTGATGAAGTCCAGCCGGGTGCGGTCCATCGTCACCTGGTCGAAGTAGCTCGGCGAATGCTCGGTCGAGATCAGGACCACCTCGGGCCCGTCCGGCTCGGCCAGACGCGCCGCCAGCTCCGCGGCGATCAGCGGCGAGGTGAAATACTGGCTTTCCATGTAGATGCAGCGCTGCGCCGCCCGGATCGAGGCAAGGTGCAGCGCCTCGTTCTCGCGGACCTCGGGATAGCCGCGCCAGGCCGCGCCGGTGCGTGAAAAGCCGACATCGACGCCGCTGAACGCCGGTTCGATGTCACCCGGCCACCTTGGTTTTCGCACCGGCGGAGAGGGCGGCAGCGTCTCGCCGGTCGCCCGCCGCCAGCGATCGCGGAACAGCTCCCCGAGCGCCGCCGCGGCCGCGCCGTCGACGATCCCCATCACCTCGTGGCGGCTGTCGAAGTCCTTGTTGTCGCGCCGGGTCTTTTCACGGCGCGGATCGTCGTCAAGGTGCTCGGGCGTGTCCCAGCGGTCGGGCCCGATATCGCCGCCGCCGCAGAAAGCGATCGCATCGTCGACCACGATCGCTTTCTGGTGATGGCAGGCGCCGACCGGCAGTTTGCCGTCGAGCACGAACTTCACCTGCGACCCGGCGAACGCCTTGCGGTCCATGAACGGGAAGAAGTGCTGGGTGGCCGCGACCGGCATCGCCGACTTCCAGCACAGCACCCGCACGTCGATCGCCGGATTCTTCGCCAGCGCGACCAGGAAATTGCCGATGCGGTCGGATTCCTTCCCCGTGCAGTCCGGGCCGGGGTGGAAGAAGGTGTTGGCCTCGAACGCCCAGTTCAGCAGGTGGACGCTGTGCTTGGCGCGGCTCATCGCATCCATCGCCGCGTCGAAATAGGCCTCCATGTCGATCAGCAGCGCGCCGCGCGCCACTTTCTCTTTGCGCCAGCAGGTCGTTCCGGCGGTTAGCAGCATCCCGGTCTCCGATCGTGATGCGGCGGCGCTCGAGGGCAAACACCCGGCCCTGTCGTTCGTTCCGGCCCACCGGTCGCGATGGAGCAAACCGGCGGCTCAACCGTTGCCTTCGTTCAGTCGACACGGCTGGGGGCCCCGCAAACATGGACAAGCATTCGGCCGAGTCTCCCGGCGATGACGCCGCGACGGATTCCGAGGCGATCCTTCCGCCCCACATCGAGCAGACCGTTCAGGCCATCGCCCGGCTCCACAAGGCGCACGAGGAGCGCGCCACGACGCTTGAACTGCTGGTCGATCGGCTGACCGCATTGGTCGCGCGGCCCGCCTTCATCGGCGCGACCATCGCGGCGGTGGCGGTCGTGGATCGGCGCCAATCTGCTCATGCGCCGGCTGGCCGGCTGGAGTTTCGACAGTCCGGCGTTCCCCTGGCTGCAGGGCGCCGGCGAACTGGCCGCCATCGTCATCACGACCCTCGTCCTGGTCAGCCAGCGGCGGAAGGACGAACTCTCGGAACTTCGCGAGCAGCTCACCCTGGAGCTGGCGATCATGACCGAGCAGAAAGGCGCGAAACTCATCGCCCTGATGGAGGAAATGCGACGCGACAATCCCATGATGGAGGATCGCGTCGACACCGAGGCCGATGACATGTCCACCGCGGCGGATCCCGAAGCAGTGCTCGAGGCGTTCAAGGGCGCCAAGGACGACCAGACGCTTGGATCGGACGATGCGGCCCAGCCACGCGAACCATCCGCGTCGCTATCGCCCTAGCGGGGCTTGTTTAGCCGATGCGGGCCAGGGCCGGCTCGGACGGCGAGGCTGTCCAGACGGCGATGGCTTCCAGCAGGGCGGCGGGGTTGATCGGCTTGCCGACATGGCCGTTCATGCCCGCGTCCAGGCAGCGTTGCACCTGATCGGGCAGCACGTTGGCGGTCATGGCGACGATCGGCAGGCGGCTGATGGCCGGATCGGGCAGGGCCCGGATGCGCGCCGCCGCGGTCAGGCCGTCCATCACCGGCATCTGTACGTCCATGAGGACAAGGTCGTACGCGGCGCGGCCCACGGCGTCGATCGCCTCGGCGCCGTTGGCGGCCGTGTCGATCTCGATATCGAACCCTTCGAGCATCACTCGCACCAGTTCGCGGTTGACGGCGACGTCCTCCACCAGCAGCAGCCGCAATGGGCGGTCGAGCTCGGCGCAGACGGCATCGGCGTCAGGGGCGGCGGCGTCGACGGCCAGCGGCAGCACGACTTCGAACCAGAAGGTCGAGCCGCGGCCCTCGCGACTCTGCACCCCGATCGCTCCGCCCATCAGCTCGACGATCCGCTTGCAGATCGCCAGGCCCAGGCCGGTGCCGCCGAACCGCCGCGAGACCGAGGCGTCGGCCTGACTGAAACGCTCGAAGACGGCGGTCTGTTTTTCCGGGGAGATGCCGATCCCGGTGTCGCTGACCGAGATGCGCAGGGCGACGGTCCCGTCGACCGCCGGCCGCTGAGCCAGCCGCAACGCCACGCCGCCCTGGCTGGTGAACTTCAAGGCGTTGGAGAGCAGGTTGAGCAACACCTGGCGCAGGCGCGGGCCGTCGCCGTTGACGGGTTCGATGACGCCATCGGCGCTCACCTCCAGGCTCAGGCCCTGCGATATCGCCTGGCCCTCCACCAACGCCGCCGCGGACCTGGCCAAGGCCACGGGATCGAACGGCTGCGGATCGAGTTCGAAGGCGCCCGACTCCAGCTTGGAGAAATCCAGCACATCGTTGACCACGGTGAGCAGCGCGCCGCTGGCGTCGTCGATCAGGCCAACGTGGCGGGCGTCGCGCTGCGTCAGCGCGCCCGATCCCATCAGCACGCCGGCGAAGCCGACGATGGCGTTGAGCGGCGTGCGCAGCTCGTGGGTCATGTTGGCCATGAAGTCGGCCTTGGCCGACGCGGCCGCTTCGGCGCGTTCCAGCGCCTCGACCAGCTCGCGCTCCAGCGCCTTGCGGCCGCTGATGTCGCGCGAAAGGCAGATCACCTCGACCGGGTGGTCGGTCACCTCGTCGAAGACCACCGTGAAGCTGGTCTCGATCCAGACCAGGGACCCGTCCTTGGCGATCTGGCGATATTCCAGCGTCGCCGCGCCGCCGCGGTCGCTGAGCGCGGCGATCATCTCCAGCACCGGCGCCAGATCGTCAGCATGGATGAATTCCTGGGCCTGAAGCGCGCGGAACTCCTCCGAGGTGTAGCCCAGCGTCGCCTCGATCGAGGGCGAGATGTAGCGCCACCGTCCCTCGATGCTGAGGCGGCCGATCACGTCGGCGATGTTGTCGGCCAGCACGCGATAGTCCGCCTCGCTGTCGCGCAGCCGGCCCTGGGTGTCTTCCAGACGGCGGCCGGCGGCGAAGGTCTGCCGCGCGCCGGCCACGGCGAAGCCGATCGCCAGCGCCATGATCCACATCATCGGGGCCCTGGCGACGCCGGCGGCCGCGGGGCCGACCAGCATCAGCGCCAGCACGCCCGCCGCCGGCGCGACGCCGCAGATCGCAAAGCCGAGCGGCGTGCGCGAGCCGAAGGTCTGGGCGAAGCCGATCACGCTGACCCAGATGATGGCGGCGCAGACGGCCCCTTCCATGCGACCGGTCAGCCAGAACGCCATTCCCAGGTAGAACCAGCTGCCGATCAGGCTGACGAGGTAGACCAGGAAGCCGAGCCGGTCGCCCAGTGTCACCGAGCGCCCGAGGTACTGCCGGCGGCCGGCGAACCAGCCCCACAGCTCGAACGCGAGGGTGGAGACGGTCCAGACCGCGCAGAACCGCCAGGGCAACAGCCACAGCGCCACGCCGCCGGCCCCCAGCGCCACGGCGGCCCGCGGCGCAAGGTTCTCGTGAGTCTCGCCCGCGAACGCGTCGAACCGGTGGTCTAGTAGCCTGAGCAAACGCAGCTCCCCGAACACTGTTACTGCAGTGTTGGGGTTAAGAAGCGGCTTATGGCCCGCATGCATCGGCGGCCAGGCGACGGGCTGGCGCCCGTGTCGTCAGGCGTTGAGCCGCGCCACGACCTCGTCGAGGGTCTCGCGCACTTCCAGGTGGGCGCCCTGCGCGAAATAGAGACGAGTACCGGCGCGGTTGTTGTTGTCGCCGTACATGCTCGATGCGGCGCCTTCCGGCAGCGCGCAGTAGAGCACCTGACCTGGGTTCACCCACACCGCCCCGCCCTTGAGGCCGGAAAACTCGATCATATGCACTTTGGCCTCCTGGGCCCCGCCGCCGCTGCCCGGACGGTTCGTGAGGCGCGCCGATCATGCGGCCCAGGCGTGAAGACTTCGCTTGCGCGGTGCGCTTGATCGCTCGTTCCGGCGCGGACCACCTGGGCGCCAGCCCCAGAGCCGGCGTCGCCCCTACACGGTCGGCGGCCACTAGCGGTCAGGCGGCCTTGGCTTTTTCCATGAGCTCGGCGAAGCGGTCGAACAGGTAGAGGCTGTCCTTCGGGCCGGGCGAGGCCTCCGGATGGTGCTGCACCGAGAAGATGGGCCGGCCCTCGACCGCGAGCCCGGCGTTGGTGCCGTCGAACAGCGAGACGTGGGTCTCCCTCATCGTCGCGGGCAGGGTGGCGCGGTCGACGGTGAAGCCGTGGTTCATCGAGACGATCTCCACCTTGCCGGTGGTCAGGTCCTTGACCGGATGGTTGGCGCCGTGGTGGCCCTGCTCCATCTTCACGGTCTTGGCGCCCAGCGCCAAGGCCAGGATCTGGTGGCCAAGGCAGATGCCGAAGATCGGCTTGCCGCTGTCGGCCAGTTTCTGGATCTGCGGCACGGCGTAGACGCCGGTCGCGGCCGGATCGCCGGGTCCGTTGGACAGCAGCACGCCATCGGGATTGCGCGCCAGGATCTCCTCGGCGCTGGTCGAGGCCGGCACGACCGTGGCCCGCGCGCCGATCGAGGTCAGGGCGCGCAGGATGTTGCGCTTCACCCCATAGTCGACCACGACCACCTCATAGCGCGGGTGCTCCGCGGCCGGCTCGTAGCCGTCGGCCCAGTTCCACAGGCCGTCGCGCCAGACGAACGGCTGCAGGCACGAGGCGTCCTTGGCGAGGTCGAGGCCCTCGAGCCCGGCCCAGGCCTTGGCCTTGGCGACCAGGGCGGCCAGGTCGAACTTGCCGTCGGGGCGATGGGCGATCACGCCGTGCGGCATGCCCTTCTCGCGGATGGCCTTGGTCAGCGAGCGGGTGTCGACCCCGGCGAGCGCGATCACGCCGCGCCGCTTCATCCAGCCGTCGAGATCGCTGTTGGCGCGCCAGTTGGCCTCCTGGGTCGGCGCGTCGCGGAAGATCGCGCCGCGCGCGGCGGTCTCGGCGCCGCCGGAGTGCTGCTCCAGGTCCTCGGCGTTGGTGCCGACGTTGCCGATGTGCGGGAAGGTGAAGGCGATGATCTGGGCCATGTAGGAGGGGTCGGTCAGGATCTCCTGGTAGCCGGTCATAGCCGTGTTGAAGCAGACCTCGCCGACCGCCTCGCCGACCGCGCCGCAGCCCAGGCCCTGCAGCACCGTGCCGTCCGCCAGCGCAAGCACGCCGGTGACCCCAGGCAGCAGGTCGCGCGGAAGGTCGCTGGGCATGGGCGGACTCGGTCCTTCTGACTGGCGGGCAAACGGCCGCGTAGGTAGGAAGTTGGCGGCGCTGGGTCAATCACGGCCAATCGCCGCGGGGACCCCCCTCATGCTCCAGATGCGTCCCAATTGCGAATGCTGCGACGCCGATCTGCCGCCCGAGAGCCGCGCGGCGCGCATCTGCAGCTTCGAGTGCACCTTCTGCGCGGCGTGCGCCGACCAGCGGCTGGCCGGCAAGTGTCCCAACTGCGGCGGCGAGCTGATCGCGCGCCCGACCCGGGCCGCGGCCCTGCTGACGAAGTTCCCGGCGTCGACCGAACGGGTGCTGAAGCCGCACGCAGCTTGCGCGGCCGCCTGACGGCCTAGTGCGGCGCCCAGCTGCGCGCGTCGTCCGGCTGATGCTCCACCGCCGTGCTCAGCGCGGCGTAGAGTTTCGCCGCGGTGATCGGCTTGGCGAGCACGCCGGCGAGGCCCGCGCCCAGCCAGCGCTGCGCTTCGTCGTGGCGGCCGACCGCGGTCAGGCCGATCACCGGCGTTTCGCCGGCCGGCGCGGGCAGGGCGCGGATCGCCCGCAAGGTGTCCAGTCCGCCGGCTTCGGCCATGTGCACGTTCATCACCACCACATGGAAGCGCTCGCGGCGCAGCGCTTCCAGCGCCTCGGCGCCGCCGGTGACGATCTCGCTGGTGTGATCGAACAGGTCGCAGTAGCCGGCGCAGATACGCCGGCTGGGGACGTGATCGTCAACGATCAGTATGTGCGAACGGGTGGGTTCGGCGGTGGCGCGCGGCGGCGCCGGCTGTCCTTCGGGGCTTCGCAGGTGTTCGCTCATCGCGACCTCCAGGTACGCTAAGCCGGTCCCCCAGACAGCCAACCATAACGCAAGTTGGGTGTCCGGACGATGACGAGATAGGGTTAGCGGGCCGCCTTTTTCTCTCAGAGCGATCAATTTCGCTCGTCCATGTCACAGGCCGCCGGGCCGGCGCGTCCTGTCGGCATGAACCCGCAACAAAGCCCGCTGCAGCGCGCCCTGGCCGCCATCCTCGCCCTGACCATGGGCGGCAACGGGCTGGCGATGCTGGCGGCCGGACGCTGGTGGTACGGGGTCGTGCCGGGTGTCACCGAGACCGGGCCGTTCAACCCCCACTTCGTCAAGGACATCGGTGCGGCCTACCTGGTCGTGGGCGCCGCCTTCGCCTGGTTCGCAGCCCGGCCGTCGCCGACCGCCCGGGGCGCGGTGGCGGCCGCGGCGGTGTTTCTCGGCCTGCACGCCGGCGTCCACATCCTCGACGCGGCCGTCGATCCCGGCGGGATGGCCGACCTGATCCGAGATCTTCCCGGCGTCTTCCTGCCGGCGCTGCTCGCCGGCTGGATCGCCACCGCCTACCTTAAGGAGACCCGCCATGCTCAAAGCCCTGCTTGACCGCTTCGCCATCCGCCCGTTCGAACGGGCGTTCAGCTACGACGCCAGCTACATGCGCGCCCTCTTGGCCGCGCGGCCGGCCAGCTTCCTGAAGTTCGGGGTCCTGCCCGGGCTGGCCGAGCGCCGCGACGCGCCGGCCGAGGCGCTGGCCGCCGCCGGCGTGGTCGCCACGCTGCGCGAAGACTGCGGCCCCTGCACCCAGATCGGCGTCGACATCGCGGTCAAGGGCGGAGTTGACCGCAGGGTGCTGCGGGCGATCCTGGCCGGCGACATCGCGGCGATGGGGGAGACGGCCGCGCTGGCCTACCGCTTCGCCCAGGCTTCGCTCGACCGCGACATGGCCAGCGCCGACCCGCTGCGCGACGAGATCGTGCGGCGGTGGGGCGACAGAGGCCTGGTCGCGATCGCGCTGACCGTCACCACCGCGCGGATGTATCCGACGCTCAAGTACGCGCTCGGCTACGGCAAGACCTGCTCGAAGGTGACCGTGGCGGGGGAGGCGGCGCCGTTCGAGCGGCCCGCGCTGCTGGCGGCATGAGCGGCGCGGCCGACTTCGAGGCGCACCGGCCAAGGCTGGTCCGGCTCGCCTATCGCATGCTTGGGGGCATCTCGGAGGCGGAGGACGTGGCGCAGGACGCCTGGCTGCGGTGGCAAGGGACGCACCGGGACCAGATCGCCGATCCGGCGGCGTGGCTGGTGCGCACAGCGACCCGGCTTTGCCTCGACCGGCTGCGGGCCGAGAAGACCCGCCGCGAGGCCTATCGCGGACCCTGGCTGCCCGAACCCTTGATCGAGGACCTGGCCGAGGATCCGCTGGAGCGCGCCGAGGAGGTCTCGGTCGCCTTCCTGCTGGCGCTGGAGCGGCTTTCGCCGCTGGAGCGGGCCGTGTTCCTGCTGCACGACGTGTTCGACACCGACTACGCTGCGGTGGCCGAGACGCTGGGCCGCAGCGAAGCGGCCTGCCGCCAGCTGGCGCTCAGGGCCCGCGATCACGTTCGCGACACCCGGCCCAGGTTCTCGGTCGGGCAGGAAGAAGCGGCGCGCCTTGCGCTCGCCTTCATGGACGCGGCCCGCAACAACGACCTGGAGGGCCTGCGCAACCTGCTCGCGGAAGACGCCGTGCTGATCACCGACGGCGGCGGCAAGCGCAGCGCGGCGCTGCGGCCGATGGTCGGTCGCGACGACATCCTGGCGCTGTTCAAGGGCCTGCAATGGCGCACGAACTGGCTTGCCACGCCGAAGGTGCGGCTGGTCAGGGTCAACGGCTACCTCGGCGCGATCCTCGATACCGAAGAGGGGCCGATCACGGTCGCGTTCCAGCCCGGCGACGGCGGTCGTCTTGCGGCCATATACATGGTGGTGAATCCGGAGAAGCTTGGGCAAGTCGCCCCGGCGTAGGGCCGCCGGACGGCCGTGCGCATCGCGACCGACAATGTGACGAACCTGAATGGAACGCTCAGCGCCCGTTCAGCTTCGTTCTGATCTAGAGGGCGCCGTTCGCGTCTTGCGCAGGAATGCTGAAGCTTATGACCACCAAGTTGCTGACCCGGGCGGTGCTGCTGGCGACGACCATGTCGATGACCGTCACCACGCTGCCGATCTCGGCTTTCGCCCAGGGCTACAACCAGCCGCCGCCCGATAGCAGCGGGCCGCCGCCGGATTACAACGATCACGGCCCGCCGCCGGGCGACAACGGCAATGGTCCGCCGCCCGACTACAACAACAATGGTGGTCCGCCCTCGGACTACAACAGCGGCGGTCCGCCCCCGGACTACAACAGCGGTGGGCCGCCGCCGAACGACGACAATGGTCCTCCGCCCGACTACAACAGCCAGGGCCCGTCCAACTACGGCGACAGTGGGCCGCCGCCGGACTATCGCGACGCGCCGCCCTCCGACTATGCCGAGCGGCCGCCCCCTGGATACAACAACGGCGAGCCGCCGCCGCCGCCGCCGGGCTACAACGGCCAGGCGCCCGACGCGGCGCAGTACGCGCAGGATCAACGCTACGCGCAATACGCCGAGCGCTGGGCCGAGGAGAACTGCGTCCGGTCACGGGGCAACGTCGCCGGCGGCGCTCTGATCGGCGGCCTGTTCGGCGCCCTGATCGGCGCGGGCGTCTCGGGCGGTCGTGGTGGCGGCGCGCTGGCCGGCGCGGCGATCGGCGGCACGACCGGCGCGGCGATCGCGGCCAACTCCGGTGGCGACGCCACCAGTCCCGGCTGTCCGCGCGGCTATGTCGTCCGCGACGAGGCGCCGCCGTTCGCCTATTCAGGCGCCTACTACTACGCCGCGCCTGGCTGGTACGACCCGTGGACCTGGTGGGGCGACCGCTGGGTGTTCCGGCCCTATCCGTACCACGCGTTCTATTACCGCCACTACTGGCGCGGCGGCGGACACGGCGACCACCACTGGCATTGACGCGTCTCGATCAGACCGCTCCGAGAGGGGCGGCCTGATCGACCGACTCGACCGGCTCCAAAGGCACGACCAGCGTAAAGCGCGCGCCCCGGCCGGGTTCGCCGTCCGCGGCGATGCGCCCGCCCATCAGTTCGGCCAGCCGCCGGCATATCGCCAGGCCTAGGCCGGCGCCGCCGTGGGCGCGGGTGGCCGACGGATCGGCCATCTCGAAGCCGGCGAACAGCCGCTCGGTGATGGCCGGATCGATGCCGATGCCGGTGTCGATCACGTCGAAGCGCCAGCCGTCGCCGCGCTCACCTGCGCCGCGCCCTTCCGGGGCCAGGGTCACGGTGACGCCCCCTGTCGCGGTGAATTTCACGGCGTTGTCCAGCAGATGATCCAGCACTTGAGCGAGATGATCGGGATCGCCCAGCGCCTCGGCCTCCGCGCCGTCGTCCAGCGCCACGGTCAGCATCAGACCCTTGGCCTGCGCCGCCGGCCCGATCGCCGCCGCGGCGCGGCGCACCACCGCGGCCGGCGAGAACCGCAGGCGCGCCGCCTGCGCCTGCCCAGCCTCGAGCGCGCCGAAGTCGAGCACGTCGCCCAGCAGCGTCCGCAGCCGCGCGGCGCTGGCCAGGATCTCGCCGACCAGCTGTTTCTGAGGCGCCGAGAGCGGTGAGCGGGCGAGCACCTCGGCCAGGCCGATCACGCCGTTGAGCGGGGTCTTCAGCTCGTGACTCATGTTGGCCAGGAACTCGGCCTTGGCGCGACTGCCCGACTCGGCGCGCTCGAGCGCCACCTGCAGCGCCGCGGCCTGCGCCTTCAGCTCGGTGATGTCGACGCGCAGCCCGATCACCCCGCCTTCGCCGGTGCGGCGTTCCTCGATCATCACCCAGCGGCCATCGCGGATCTGCTGCTCGTGGCGCTCGCCGGTGGGGTGGCTGAGCAGGGCGATGCGCTCGGCCAGCCATGCGTCCTCACGACCGATGGCCGCGGGATAGTCGCCGCGCTCGACCCCGATCCGCAGCGTCTCGGATAGCGGCCGGCCCACGCGGAACAGGTCGGCGGAGCGGTGGTAGATGTCGGCGTAGGCCTTGTTCCACAGGATGTAGCGCAGCTCGGCGTCGAGGAAGACGACGCCGGTCGGCAGTGCGTCCAGCGCCTCGCGCAGCCGGCGCTCGGCCGCCGTCGCCTCCGCTTCCGCCTTGGCCAGCGCGCCCCATGGATTGAGCGTGGCCAGCAGTCGACCCAGCCAACCCTCCAACCCGACCGACGCCATACCGCAGTTCCCCCGAACCGACTCACTGGGTCCTTCTTGGCGAGACGCGAGGAAACGGATTTCGTGGAGCGTGCGGCTTGTGGCGCCGATCGGTCACGGCGCCCGACAATTGGGCGCCGGCTCCTGACGCGGGGCGCCCGGCGCCTACGATTTGTGAGCGCGCGGCCCGGTCAGCCCCGGGAGAGGCGCAGCGAACCGCGCTGATAGGTGACGATCTTGGGCTTGGCCGGATCGCCCTCCGCGTCCAGCGCGACGCCGCCGGCGAGGAGGAGGGCCTTCACCTCCCGCGGCGGCATTGGCCGGCCGAAGGCGTACCCCTGCAGCGCGCCGCATCCGGCGGCGGTCAGCACGTGGCGCTGCTGCTCGGTCTCGACCCCTTCGGCCACAACGCCCATGCCGAGCGAGGAGGCGAGCCGCGTCACCGAGGCGACGATGATCGCCGACTGCTTGTCGTGGGCGACGTGGTCGACGAACGACTTGTCGATCTTGATGCAATCGATGGCGAACTGGTTGAGGTAGGTCAGACTGGAATAGCCGGTGCCGAAGTCGTCCAGGGCGACGCGCATGCCGGCCTGACGCAGCACCTTGAGATTGTGCGCGGCGCGCTCGACGTCGTCGATGATCGCGGTCTCGGTCAGCTCGATCTGGATCCGGCTTGGCGACAGGTCGGCTTCCTCGGCGTAGCGCAGGATACGCTCGGCCACGTTCTGGCGCAGGAACTGCCGCGCCGAGAGGTTCACCGAGACGTAGGGCCCGGCCCA
This sequence comes from uncultured Pseudomonadota bacterium, assembly GCA_963835495.1. Taxonomy (GTDB): domain Bacteria; phylum Pseudomonadota; class Alphaproteobacteria; order Caulobacterales; family Caulobacteraceae; genus Acaudatibacter. The sequence continues at coordinate 358,996 of CAWIFQ010000003.1, forward strand.
TTTCCGCGCGTCCTTGAACGACTGGCGCGTGATCCAGTCGCCGAGGTCGAGGATCAGCCCGGTCTCCTCGGCCACCGGCACGAACTCGGCGGGCGAGACCGCGCCGTGGTCGGGACTGTCCCAGCGCACCAGCGCCTCGAAGCCCAGCACCTGGCCCAGCTTGGCGGTGACGATCGGCTGGTAGGCCATGCGGAACTGGCCGGTGCGCAGCGCCTGCTCGAGCCCGTTCTCGATCGACAGCCGCCGCTTGGTCACCTTCTCCAGCGCCGCGTCGTAGCGCCGGAAGCGGTTGCGGCCCTCGCGCTTGGCGGCATAGAGCGCCAGGTCGGCGCGGCGCATCAGCGAGACCTCGCTGCGGCTCTCGTCCTGCGCCGCGACGCCGATGGAGGCGCTGACCTGCACCTCGTGGCCCGCCACCCGCCGGGTCTGGGCGCAGACCCGCAGGATCATCGAGCAGAACTCGTCCACCGCCTGGTCGCCGGCCTCGATGACGATGCCGAACTCGTCGCCGCCGAGACGCGCGAGCACGCCGCCCGGCGGCATCACCGCGGCCATGGCCGAGCAGATCTTGCGCACCAGGTCGTCGCCGGCGTGGTGGCCCAGGGTGTCGTTGACCAGCTTGAAGCGGTCGAGGTCGACCAGCAGGATGGTCTGCGACTTGCGGTCGCGCGCCAGCCGCGTGGTCAGCTCGGTGACGAAGCCGGCGCGGTTGAGGATGCCCGTGAGGGGATCGTGCTGGGCCGCGTGCTGGGCGATCTCCAGCCGGGCCTTGAGCGCGGTGACCTCGGTCTCCAGCCCGGCGATGGTGCGGCTGCCGATTTCCGCGGCGTTGTCGCGGCCGCTCATCAGGCTGTGTCGATCGGCCAGCGCTCTCAGCGCCGCCACCGCGTCGGGGCGGTAGAACGGGGTGATCAGGAAGGTCAGCTTGTCGGGGGCGTGCACCACCTCGATGGCGGCGCGGGCCAGCGTCAGGTCGCCGTCCTCGACCAGCACCAGCAGTTCGGCGGCGGGTTCGGCCTCGCGCACCCGGCGCAGCTGGTCCGCCAGGTCGCCGGCGTGGCCGCCGCGGTAGTCGAACGCGAAGATCGTCGGCGTCCAGCCGAAACTGCGCGCCGCCTCGGCCTTGGCCAGCGCCCGCCCGGCGTCGGTGCAGACCACCGCATCGCACCCCGGCAGCGCCTCGTGCGCCGCCGATCTGATCTGCGCCAGGCGTGCTGGCTTGGGGCTGATCAGCAGCGCAATCGGCCGGGAGCCGGCGCGCGCGGAGGGCGCCGACGGCGCGATGTCGGAGGCCGCCGTCGTCGACGCGGCTAGCACAGCCCGGGTCCCCATGCCGTTTTGTCGCACCAACGCTGACAAGATTCAGCTAACCGGCATGGTCAAGATTGGCTGAATCGATCCCTCGCGCAGCCAACGGGATCCGCCGTGGTCGGATCGCCGGACAAGGGGGCGGATGTTCAGCCGCCGGAGTGCGGCGCGGGCCGCAATCAGGTGCGACTCTCCCCCGTCTAGGGGTATGATCGCCGTGTGCGCTTCGACGACGCCTTCCTCGATGAGCTGAAATCGCGGCTTCGCCTGTCCGACGTGATCGGCAAGACGGTGAAACTGCGCCGGCAGGGGCGCGAGTACGTCGGCCTCTCGCCGTTCACCAAGGAGAAGTCGCCGTCGTTCTTCGTCAACGACGACAAGGGTTTCTTCCACGACTTTTCATCCCAGAAGCACGGCGACCTGATCACTTTCCTGCAGGAGACCGAGCGCCTCAGCTTCCTGGAGGCGGTCGAGCGGCTGGCGGCCGAAGCCGGCATGGCGCTGCCGACCCCGGATCCGCGCGCCGCCGAAGCCGAGAAGAAGATCGCCGGGCTGACCGACTGGCTGGAGCTGGCCGCCGCCTGGTTCGAGGGCGAACTGCGCCGACCCGCCGGCCGCGAGGCGCGGGAGTATCTGATCCGGCGGGGCTTGCCCGAAGAGGACTGGAAGCGCTTCCGCCTCGGCTACGCCCCGAGCGGCCGCACGACGCTGAAGGACTACCTGATCGCCAAGGGCGCGCATCCGCAGGGCCTGGTCGAGGCCGGCCTGCTGATCTCGCCGGAGGACGGCGGCGCGCCCTACGACCGCTTCCGCGAGCGGATCATCTTCCCGATCGCCGACCAGCGCGGGCGGATCGTCTCGTTCGGTGGCCGGGCGCTCGATCCGCAGGCCAGGGCCAAGTACCTCAACGGCCCGGAATCGCCGGTCTTCCACAAGGGCCGGATGCTCTACGGCCTGCCCGAGGCGCGCCGGCTGCTGCACGCCGGCGGCGACGACGCGGCGCTGGTGGTGGTCGAGGGCTACATGGACGTGATCGCCTGCCAGCGCGCCGGCGTCGCGGCGGTGGCGCCGATGGGCACGGCGCTGACCGAGGAGCAGATGGAAATCCTCTGGCGGCTGCACCCTGAGCCGACGCTGTGCTTCGACGGCGACCGGGCGGGGCGGGCGGCGGCGTTCCGGGTGATCGACCGGGCGCTGCCGGTGCTGAAGGCGCCGCGCAGCTTCAAGTTCGCGCTGTCGCTCGGCGCCAAGGACCCGGACGAGGTGCTGCGCGAGCACGGCGCGGCGGCGCTCAAGGCCCGGCTCGCCGACACCACCGCCTTCGTCGAGCTGCTGTTCGTCAGGGAACGCGACGCCGAGACCCTGGATACGCCCGAGCGCCGCGCCGGGCTGAAGCAGCGCCTGCGCAAGGCCGCCGCCGGCATCGGCGATCCGGACCTCGCCCAGGCCTACCGCGAGGAGCTGCAGCGGCGTTTCGACGCTCTGTTTCCCGTTGCGGCGCCTCAGCCCTGGCAGCCGCGCCGGCCGTTCAAGGGGCCCGATCCACGGCTCACCGACGCCGGCCGCGCCGCCGCCAAGCGCCTCTCGCGCGACATCGAGCCGCTCTCGGCCGCGCTCGCCTGCTACGCCGTCGCCGATCCCGCGGCGCTGGAGTCCGTGCTCGACGAACTGAACGGCCACGGCTTCGGCGATCCAGCGCTGACGGATTTGGTGAGTGAAATCGTCCGTTTGCGGCTGGATGCGGAGCATCTTGACACCGAGGCGCTGCAACGCCATCTCCGCGACAGAGGATTTAGCGCGCTGCTGAATGACATCGACCGGGCCGCCGCGAAATCGGGCGCGCCCTTCATTCGATCTGATGTCACCCTCGCAAGCGCCCGGTCCCAGTGGACGCACGCCTTTTCGGCCATGAACCGATTGGCGGCGCTGGAGGAAGCCATGGACCAGGCCAAAGCGGCCTTGGCCGCCGGCGCCGGCGCTGACCAGGTCATAGCCCTAAAGACGGAGCGCGATTCACTGCGGCGGGCGCTAAAGTCAGGAAGCATTTTTGACGAGGGTGGGTCGATTTGACGCCGACCCTTTAATTCTTGCTTCCGTAAACCATTTTCGGCGACGGCCTTGCAGGGGGCCGGCCGCCCGATTTCGGAGATTTAGATGAGCGAAACGACCACGACTGAAGCGCCGGAAGGCCCGCCGCCGCCCGATGGGCCGCTGCTCGACCTGACCGACGCCGGGGTCAAGAAGTTCATCAAGCAGGCCAAGGCCCGCGGCTACGTCACCATGGACGAGCTGAACAAGGTGCTGCCCAGCGAGGAAGTCACCTCGGAGTTGATCGAAGACACGCTGGCGATGCTCTCTGAGATGGGCGTCAACGTGGTCGAAGCCGAGGAGGACGCGCCCGAACAGGAAGCGTCCGATGTCGCCGTGCGCGAAGAGACCGCCGTCGTCGAGACCACCAAGGAAAGCGCCTACGACCGCACCGACGACCCGGTGCGGATGTACCTGCGCGAAATGGGCTCGGTCGAGCTGCTGAGCCGCGAGGGCGAGATCGCCATCGCCAAGCGCATCGAAGCGGGCCGCGACACCATGATCCGCGGCCTGTGCGAGAGCGCGCTGACCTTCGAAGCGATCATGGTCTGGCGCGAGGAACTCGGCCTTGGCCGCATCCTGCTGCGCGAAGTGATCGACCTCGAGCAGACCTATGGCGGCCAAGTCGCCCAGGCGCTCAGCGACGAAGCGGTCGCCGGCGAGCAGATCGAGGCCGAACCGGTCGCCCGCGACGAGGACGAGGAGGACGGCGACAAGCCGCCGCCGGGCGTCGTCAACGACGACGACGATTTCGACGACGGGGCCGGCCCGACCATCAGCGCGATGGAAGCCGAGCTGCGCGAAGGCGTCATGGCCACCCTCGACGCCATCGCCGGCGAGTTCGAGGCGTTCCGCCGCCTGCAGGAAAAGCTGGTCGAGCACCGCCTGCGCGGCGAGGACCTGACCGAGGAAGAGCGCAAGGCCTACGAGGTCGCCACCTCGACCATCGTCCAGCACCTGAAGACGCTGAAGCTCAACAACAACCGCATCGAGGCCCTGGTCGACCAGCTCTATGCGATCAACCGGCGCCTGATCGGCCTGGAAGGTCGCCTGCTGCGCCTGGCCGACAGCTACGGCATCAGCCGCGCGGAATTCCTGCGCTCCTACCTCGGCTGCGAGCTCGACCCGAACTGGTCCGAGAAGGTCGGCCCGCAGGGCATCCGCTGGACCAAGTTCGTCGAGAACGACGCCCACCAGATCGGCGAGATCCGGCAGGAAATCGGCGCGCTGGCGACCGAGTCCGGCCTGCCGATCGACGACTACCGCCGCATCGTCCACACGGTGCAGAAGGGCGAGCGCGAGGCGCGTCAGGCCAAGAAGGAAATGGTCGAGGCCAACCTGCGCCTGGTGATCTCGATCGCCAAGAAATACACCAACCGCGGCCTGCAATTCCTTGATCTCATTCAGGAAGGCAACATCGGCCTGATGAAGGCGGTGGACAAGTTCGAGTACCGCCGCGGCTACAAGTTCTCCACCTACGCCACCTGGTGGATCCGGCAGGCGATCACCCGCTCGATCGCCGACCAGGCGCGCACGATCCGCATCCCGGTGCACATGATCGAGACGATCAACAAGATCGTCCGCACCAGCCGCCAGATGCTGCACGAGATCGGCCGCGAGCCGACCCCGGAAGAGCTGGCCGAGAAGCTGGCCATGCCGCTGGAGAAGGTGCGCAAGGTGCTGAAGATCGCCAAGGAGCCGATCAGCCTCGAGACCCCGATCGGCGACGAGGAAGACAGCCACCTGGGCGACTTCATCGAGGACAAGAACGCCGTGCTGCCGATCGACGCGGCGATCCAGTCCAACCTGCGCGAGACCACCACGCGAGTGCTGGCGTCGCTGACGCCGCGCGAGGAGCGGGTGCTGCGCATGCGCTTCGGCATCGGCATGAACACCGACCACACCCTCGAGGAAGTCGGCCAGCAGTTCTCCGTGACCCGCGAACGCATCCGCCAGATCGAAGCCAAGGCCCTGCGCAAGCTGAAGCACCCCAGCCGCTCGCGCAAACTGCGCAGCTTCCTGGATAGCTAGGCCTCGCGGGCGCGGCCTCGACCTCCGACGCTAGCCGCACTAGGGTCCGTGCGTCTGGTGTGGGAGGACGATCATGCGGCTCGAAGGTGGTTGCTACTGCGGCGCCGTGCGGTTCGTGACCGAGGGCGACCCGGTGATGAAGGCGCAGTGCGTCTGCCGGGAGTGCACGCACATCACCGGCGGCGGCCCGAACGTGTTCATGGCCATGCCGATTCCCGGCTTCGCCTACACCAAGGGCGCCCCGCAGGCGTTCAAGCGCAGCGACCTGCCCAACCCGGTCACGCGGGAGTTCTGCGGCGCGTGCGGCTCGCCCCTGGTGACCAGGGCGCCGGGCTTTCCGGCCGTGATCGTCAAGGTCGGCGCGCTCGACGATCCCAGCCAGTACGGCGAGCCGGACATGACGATCTACACCTGCGACAAGCAGGCCTTTCAATACCTTCCCGCGGGCAAACCCACCTTCGAGCGCCTGCCCGGATAGCCCCCAAAACCACCTGGGTGCGGGCGCGCAATGTCGCCCGTCAATTCGTGCTTGAATAGGCAACTAATTAGTTGCATATAGTGCGTCATGACGATGGACGCCGTGTTCAAGGCCCTGGCCGATCCCAGCCGACGCGAGCTGCTGGACGGCCTGCGCGAGCGGGGCGGCCAGACGCTGGGCGAGCTTTGCGAGGGCAGGGGGATGACGCGGCAGGCGGTCAGCAAGCACCTCGCGGTGCTCGAGGGCGCCAACCTCGTCGTCACCGAAAAGCGCGGCCGCGAGAAGCTGCACTACCTCAACCCGGTCCCGATCCAGGAGATCGCCGATCGCTGGATCGGCAAGTACGAACGCGGGCGCCTTGCGGCCCTCGCCGACCTCAAACGACGACTCGAAGGAGACACCGATGGCTGAAAGCCGCTTCCTCTATCTCACCTACATCCGCGCGCCGGCCCAGAAGGTGTGGGACGCTCTGACCGATCCGGCGCAGAACGAGCTGTTCTGGTCCGGTTACCACCAGGAATCGTCCTGGGAGGTGGGCGCGGACTTCGCGATTGTCAGTCGGGACGGCCAGGCCTGGGACACCGGCAAGGTGCTGGCGTTCGATCCGCCGCGGCGTTTCTCCGTTACCTGGAACCACCAGCACGACGCGGCGATGAAGGCCGAGGGCAAGTCGACCTGCAGCTTCGATCTCGAGGCGCTGAGCGATCAGCTGACCAAGGTCACCGTCACCCACGTTATGCCGGTCGCCAACTCCAAGCTGATCGGCGCGGTCGGGACCGGCTGGCCGATGATCATGTCCAGCCTCAAGAGCCTGCTGGAGACGGGCAAGGCGCTGGGGTAGGTCCGCTCTGCCCCGCGAAAGCGGCCGAGACCGGCGGCCCCAAACCAAGCCGACCCCTCTTCAGGCGTAGCTGGAGCTGGGCTGCCAGTTCATGTCGGCGTCCGGGATGAGGTCGAACAGGTGATAGACGATGCAGAAGTCGTCGAACTCCATGAACTCGGCATCCGACACGCGAAGGATGCGCTCGCCATCGCGCCGAAACACCGAGACGCCGGCGTCCCAGCCGCCGCGGCCGCCCTCGGCGAGGTCGCGATAGCCGAGATCTTTGGCCAGCGGGCTCTCGGCGTAGCAGACCATCGGGAAACGCCAGCCGCGGCGCGCCGCCAGCTTCTTCTGGGCGTCGACCGGGTCGGGGCTGGCGACCACGAAGGCCGCGCGGCTGGCCAGGTGGTCGTAGACGCCGTTGAAGCCGTCCGCCCACATGCTGCAGCTGGAGCAGCCCGCGCCCATGTTGTGGATCAGGAACAGGTCGTCCTTGTCGCCGAACAGCTCGGAGAGCCGCACCGGTCCGTCCCAGCCCTGCAGCACATAGTCTTCCACTAGCTGCGGCTCGACCGCGGCCTGCAGCGCCTGCAGCTCGCCATGCAGGGCGACGAGCTTCTCCCGCTTGGCTTCCAGCGTCGCCATGACGTCGTTGTAGGTCATCGCTCTTCCCCCTCAGGCGTAGCGGTAGCGCGGCGTCCAGTCCCGCTCGAGGCTCGGGACCAGGTCGAACAGGTGATAGACGAGGCAGAAGCTGTCCCAGGGCCCGAAGTCCGCTTCCGACAGGCGCCAGATCTTGCCGTCCTCGCGTCGGAAGATCGAGACGCCCGGGTTCCAGCCGCCCATGGCCTCGTCCGTTTCGTAACAGCCGTCGAGGCCCCGGCGCCGGAACCGCATGTCCTCGGCGAAGGTGCTGCCCTCGTAGCTCACCATGGGGAAGCGCCAGCCGCGCCTCTCGGCGAACTGCCGCTGCGTCGCCACCGGGTTGGGGCTGGCCACCACGAACGCCGCGCGGCTGGCCAGGTGCTCGTAGACCCCGTTGAAGCCGTCCGCCCACATGGTGCAGCTGGAGCAGCCGGTTCCCATGTTGTGGATCAGGATCAGGTCGCGTTTGTCGCCGAATAGCTCGGAGAGCCGCACCGGCCCGTCCCATCCGGCGAGCACGTAATCCTGCACCTCCTGTCGCGGAGCCTTGGCCTGCAACGCGCGCATCTCGTCTCGGAGGGCGGCGATCTCGCCACGCTTGGACTTCATCGCCGCCATGGTGTCGGCATAGGTCACGGCTTCTCCTTCTCGATCCGGATGAGGTGCTGGGCCAGGGTTTCGAACTGGCCTTGCCAGTATTTGGCGTAGCGGTTGAGCCAGGCGGCGGCCTCGCTGAGCGGCTCTGCGTCGAGGCTGCAGCGGCTGATCCGGCCGGTCCTGGCCTGGGTGACCAGACCGGCGCGCACCAGCACCTGGATGTGGCGCGACACCGCCTGCAGCGAGATCCCGAACGGCGCCGCGATCTCCGACACCAGCAGCGCCTGGCCGTCGAGCCGCTCTAGGATCGCCCGCCGCACCGGGTCGCTGAGCGCGAAGAACACGGCGTCGAGCGCTTCGGCTTCGGGGTCTTCTGCGCGGCGCGCGGCGAGGCTCATGCCCCGCAGTCAATCAACCGATTGATTGAGAGTCAATCAGTTTGTTGATTGAACGCCGGCCTCGGTGACGATCGCATCCATCGGTTGGTCGTGCGGCTGCGGCGCGATGCTGGCGAGCCGTCCGAGCTCGAAGCCGACGCCGATCGCCACTGGGCGCGGCGTGAGCGCCGCCAGCGTGCGGTCGTAGTAGCCGCCGCCGTTGCCGAGGCGATGGCCGGCGCCGTCGAATCCCACCAGCGGGATCAGCAGCGCCGATGGGACGACCGGGGCGCCTTCGGCTGGGTGCGGGATGTCCCAGAGCCCGGCGGCCATCGGCGCGTCGGGGGTCCAGAGCCGGAACTCGAGCGGTCCGGCGGGGCGCCGCGCCATCGGCAGGGCGACCTGACCGCCAGCGGCGAGCGCGAGGGTCAGGTAGGGCAAGGGGTCCCACTCGCCCTGGATCGGCCAGTAGCCGGCGAGAATCGGGAAGGCGCCGGCTGGAAACCGGGCCATGAGCGCCGCCTCGATCGCCGCACTCGCCGCGCCGCGCTCCGTCTCTGACAACGCCAGCCGCGCCGCGATCAACCGGCGCCGCTCCGAGCGTCGCCAGGCGGCGTTATGCGGCCGCGGCATCGCTCACTGGCCGGCCGAGAATGGCCGCTTCGAAGCGCGCCACATACTCATCGACCGTCATCCCCTGCTGCCGCTCCAGCGCGGCCAGATGCTGGCTTCGCCACAGTGCGTCGTCGGTGAGCAGCCGGATCGCCGCGTCGGCGAAGGCGGCGGGATTCGCGTGGTGGAAGCCGGTGACGCCGTCGATCACCCGTTCGGGTATGGCGGCCACGGGTGCGATCACCGCAGGCGTGCCCAGCGCCTGGGCCTCGGCGAGCGACAGGCAGAAGGCCTCGGCCTTGTGACCAAGGTAGAGCATCACCCGCGCGCCACGCATCGCGGCGATCAGGTCCGACTTCAACGCCGGCTGATGCACGCGCACCGAGGCCTTCAACGCCGCCGAGGCGCCGGCTGGCAACAGCGTGCCGGCCCAGGCGTCCCAGGCCGCCTCGTCCGGCTTCAGGTTGTGGATTCCGTAGACGTCGAGCACGGCGTCCGGCACCCTGGGCAGAATCCGCTCGCCCCACAGCTCCACCAGAGCCCGCAGATTGCGCTGCGGGTTGGACGCGAAGATCGCCCGGCGCGGCGGCGGCTCGGCCAAAGGCGGATGACCGCGCACCGCATCGGGCAGCGGCAGGTGGATCAGGCTGATGTCGCCGCGTCCCGGCACGACCGGCCAATAGTCGCGCAGCTGCGACTGGCTCATCAGGATCGGTTTCGGCGGGTAGCGCCACAGACGCCACAGCCGCTTGTAGTGGCGCAGCTGGTTGGCGCCCCACAAGACCCAGATCACCCGACGCTTCGGGCGAGGCGCGAAGCCGAGCAGTTCGGGCTGCTGGATGGCGATGAACACGTCACAGCCCGCGTCGGGGCGATCGCTCATCGGCCGCCAGCGCACGCCCTCGTGGATCAGCTCGCCGTCGCAGTTGCTGTGCACCGTGACGTCGTGACCGCGCGCCGCCAGGCCGCGGGCTGTCTGGATCACGCTGGACTCGGTGCCGCCGATCGCGCGCGTTTCCAGCGCCCGGCCGTCATAGTGTCCGGTGACGTCGGCGAAGATGATCTTGGCCATTTGGACGGGTCATTAGCGGAAAAAACGCCGGCGAGGGAATAAGTCCGCCGCCGCCGCCGTCATGCCTCCTGAAACCAGATGGAGGCTCTGATGAGCGAGTTCGAGGCGGACGGCGAGAGCCGGCGCGGGTTCCTCAAGTGCATGACCTGGGCCGGCACCGGGCTGGTCTGGACCGTGGCCGGCGGCGTGCCGGCGTCGATCGGCCTGGAGGCGGCTGCGGCGACGGTGAAGGCCGCGCCGTTCAGCTTCGTCCAGGTCAGCGACAGCCACATCGGCTTTTCCAAGCCGTTCAACCCGGACGCCCGCGTCACCTTCCGCGAGGCGATCGCCAAGATCGCGGCGATGCCGGCCAAGCCCGACTTCATCATCCACACTGGCGACGTCAGCCAGCTCTCCAAGGACGACCAGTTCGACGACGCCGACCAGATCATCAAGAGCGCCGGCGTGCCGGTGTTCCACATCCCCGGCGAGCACGACGTCCTCGACGAGGGGCAGGGCAAGGCGTTCCTCGACCGCTACGGCAAGGGCACCAAGGGGGCCGGCTGGTACTCGTTCAACCATGCGGGCGTGCACTTCGTCGCCCTGGTCAATGTGGTGAACCTGAAGGCCGGCGGGCTGGGCAGCCTTGGCGCCGACCAGTTGGCCTGGCTGAAGGACGATCTGGCGGCGCACGGGCCATCGACGCCGATCGTGGTCTTCGCCCACATTCCGCTCTGGGCGCTCTATCCCGACTGGGGCTGGGGCACCGACGAGAGCGCCCAGGCGCTGGCGCTGCTGAAGCGGTTCGGCTCGGTCACCGTGCTGAACGGCCACATCCACCAGGTGCAGCAGAAGGTGGAGGGCCACGTCGCCTTTTACACCGCCCGCTCCACCGCCTTCCCGCAGCCGGCGCCGGGCGCGCCGGGCGCCTCGCCAGGTCCGATGGCGGTGCCGGCCGACAAGCTGCGCAGCGTCATCGGCGTGCGCGAAGTCAGCTTCGTCGCCCGCGGGCGGACTCTGCCGGTCGTCGATCAGACACTCGTCCTAAGTACTTGAATCAAATAAGGAATTGTAAGAAGATGCCTCGCCTTCGCCTGGCCGCCTGCGCGGCCGTCGCTTCCATCCTCGGCTTCGGCGCCCTCGGTGTCGCGCTCGCTCAGGGCCCCGCCGCCACCGCCATCAACATCGACAACTTCAGCTTCTCGCCGCCGACCATCACCGTGGCGGCTGGCACGACCGTGAAGTGGACCAACAACGACGACATCCCGCACACCGTCCGCGCCGTCGACGGCTCGTTCCACTCCAAGGCGATGGACAGTGACGACAGCTACGCCTTCACCTTCGCCAAGCCGGGCGTTTACAGCTACTTCTGCTCGATCCACCCGAAGATGGTGGGCAAGGTAGTGGTCAAGTAGGCCCAAGGCTCGTGATCCTCAGCCCCTCGCAGCACGCATGAACGGTCGAACTCCTTCCCTTCCGGAGGAGCCAGGCCCGCGCGCCGAGCGGGCCGGCAAGCTTCAGTTCGGCTCCCCGCGACGCCCCCCGCCGCGCCGAGCCGGCCGGAGCCGCGGCGCCTTTCCCCCGTCCCTCCGAGGCGCCGCGGTTCCGCGAACTGATCGCCCCGCACATCGATGCGGCCTACTCGTTGGCGCGCTACCTGGCCCGTGACGCCGCGGCCGCCGAGGACATCGCCCAGGAGGCGCTGCTGAAGGCGTTCCGCAACATCGACGCGCTGCGCGGCGACGAGGTCAAACCCTGGCTGATGGCCATCGTCCGCAACGCCTATTTCGACTGGCGCCGGCGCGACAACGGCCGCACCGTCACCGGACCGGCGGCCGAGGTGGCCATCGCCGAGACGGTCGCCGAGGATACCTCGGCCGAGGATGACCTGATCCGCCAGGGCGACGTCGCCGCGCTGCGCCGCGCGATCGAGACCATCCCCGAGCCGTTCCGCGAGGCGCTGGTGCTGCGCGACCTGGAGGAGCTGAGCTATCGCGATGTCGCCGAGGCCACCGGCGTGCCGATGGGCACGGTGATGTCGCGCCTGGCCCGCGCCCGCCGAATGCTAGGCGAGCGGATGGGCGTGCTGGAGGCCACGGCATGAGCGCCTGTCCCGACAAGGAGCTGCTGCTCCACGCCCTGGCCGATGGCGAACTCGACGCCGGCAACGTGCTGGCGCTGGAGGCCCATGTCGCCACCTGCGCCGGCTGCGCGGCGGAGCTGGCGGCGATCCGCGAAGTGAAGGCGCAGCTGAAGGCCGCGCCGCTCGCCTACGCCGCGCCGCAGAGCCTGCTGGATCGGCTGGACGAAGCCCTGACCGCGGCCGAAGCGCTCCCGGCGCCGGCCCGGCGCCGCGGTCTGCGCGCGGAGACCTGGGTGCTGAGCGGGACGGGGGCCGCGATCGCCGCCAGCCTCGCGCTGCTGGCCTTCATCCCCACCGGCGCCAGCCTGGAACTGCAGCTGGCCGACGCCCAGGCCCGCTCGCTGGAGGCCACCCACCTGGTCGACGTCGAGACCTCGGATCGCCACACGGTGAAGCCCTGGTTCAACGGCAAGATCGACTTCGCGCCGCCGGTGGTGGACCTGGCGCCGCAGGGCTACCCGCTGGTCGGCGGCCGGCTGGACCGGATCGACGGCAAGCGCGTCGCGGCGCTGGTGTTCCACCGCCAGGCCCACGTGATCAACCTGTTCATCTGGCCGGGCGATGCGCCACCGGACCCGCTGATGCAGCAGAAGAACGGCTACAACCTGATCCGCTGGGGCCAGGGCGGCCTGGTGTTCTGGGCGGTGTCGGATTGCGATCCGGCGGCGCTGACCGGCTTCCAGCGGGACTTCGCGGCGACGACGAAGTCCTAATCCGCTCTTCCCCGCGAAAGCGCGGGACCCAGGCTTTTTCCGCCAGAAGATAAGAGGCCACGGAAAACACGGAAAACACGGACGCCGCCGAGAGGTAAGCGCTCAGCGCTGCCCCGTCCGTGCTTTCCGTGGTTCGAAAAAACCTGGGCCCCCGCTTTCGCGGGGGAGAGCGGCTAAGTCAGCCCTCTCGCCCCAGGTGATCCGCCAGCACCTGGGCCACGGCCAGGCTGACGCCCTTGCCGGTGGCGATGTGGAGGAATTCGTTGGGGCCGTGGGCGTTGGAGTGGGGGCCGAGCACGCCGGTGATGACGAACTGCGCGGCCGGGAACTTCTCGCCGAGCATGCCCATGAACGGGATCGAGCCGCCTTCGCCCATCATCGCCGCCGGGCGGCCGAACGCGGCCTGCGAGGCGCGGTCGATCGACGCGCGCAGCCACGGGGCCAGCGCCGGCGCGTTCCAGCCCTGGCCGGCCTGCTCGGGCGTGAAGGTCACCTTGGCGCCGTAGGGCGGATCGGCCTCCAGCAGGGTCTTCAGCATCTCGCCGGCCCGCTCGGCGTCGGTTGTCGGCGGCAGGCGCAGGGACAGCTTGGCCGCAGTCGCCGGCCGCAACACATTGCCGGCGCTCTGGATTTCCGGCGCGCCCTCAAGTCCGGTGACCGCAAGGGCCGGCCGCCAGGTACGGTTCAGGATCAGCTCGGCGGGGTCGTCTTCCACCGGCCGCATGCCGGGAACGAACGGGAACTTGGACCAGACCTCGTCGCCCAGCGCGGCGGCGGCGGCCTTGGCCTCGGCGATGCGGCCGGGCGGAATCTGGGCGTGCAGCTCGGATGGCTTGATCTCGCCGGTCGCCTCGTCCTCCAGCCGCGAGATCAGGCCGCCGCATGATGCGGAAGCTCGACGGCACGACGCCCGACGCGTCGCCGGAATGGACGCCCTCGGTCAGCACCTGCACCCGCAGCGCCCCGCCGGTCATGCCGCGCAGCGAGGTGGTGAGCCACAGCTGGTCGTAGTTGGCGCAGCCGCTGTCGAGGCAGACCACCAGCGAGGGCGAGCCGATCCGCGCCGCGAGGTGGTCGACGTAGGCGGGCAGGTCGTAGCTGCCGCTCTCCTCGCAGGCCTCGATCAGGATGGCGCAGCGGGCGTGGGCCGCGCCCTGCGCCTTCAGCGCCAGGATCGCCGACAGCGCTCCGAACATCGCATAGCCGTCGTCCGCGCCGCCGCGGCCATAGAGCCTGCCGTCCTTCAGCACCGGCTCCCACGGCCCCAGCCCCTCGGCCCAGCCGGTCATCTCCGGCTGCTTGTCGAGGTGGCCGTAGAGCAGGACCGGATCGTCGGCGCCGGCGCCCACGGTTCCGGGGATCTCGATGAAGATCACCGGCGTGCGGCCCTCCAGGCGCACCACCTCCAGGCTCGCGCCGTCGATGCCCCCGATCTTGGCGCCGGCCCAGGCGGCGAACTGCGCGGTCGCCGCCTCCATGTGTCCGTGCGCCGCCCAGTCAGGGTCGAACGCCGGCGACTTGTTGGGGATGCGGATGTAGCGGGTGAGCTCTGCGATCACCTCGGCGTCCCACAGGGCGTCGATGAAGGCCTTGGCGGCAAGCTGGTCCATTGGAACTCGAGTTTGAGAAACTAGGCGGCCGGCGAAGCGGCCGCCACCCGTTCGCCAGCCTTGGCGAACTCCTGCTCGAACGCTTCGTCGCTGACGAATTTGCGGGCGATCAGCAGGCTGCAGTTGATGTGGTCGCTGATGTAGCCGCCGGCGTCGCCGGACCACCATCGCTCCAGCATGTTGCGCTTGCGGTGGCCGACGACCACCAGGCAGGCGTTCACCTCCCTGGCGTATTCGCCGATCACCCGCGCCGGATCGCCGACCGCCAGCTTGGACTCCGGCTCGAAGCCGAGCTTGCGCAGCCGGTCGACGCCGCGTTCCAGCACCTCGCGATAGCGATCCAGCTCATGGGCGACGACGCCGCCGTGCACGCCCTCCGCCACCTGCAGCCCGGCCAGGTGCGGCACCACCGAGAGCAGGAAGACCTTGGCGCCGCAGCGCTTGGCCAGGATCGCGCCTTCGCGCAGGGCGACCGCGCCTTCGAGCGATCCATCGTAGGCCAGCAGCACGTTGTCATACATCCGGGCCGATCTCCGCCTGCCACGCAAGCCACAGATTGCACACCGGAAACGCCGCCTTTCAACTCCCCTTGTTTCAGCACGCTTTTATTGCGGACCCCTGCCGATCGCGGCGTAGGCCAGGTTCTGGAACATCGGCAGGGCGGCTCGGGCGCCCATGCGCTGGCCGGTGGCCAGCTGCGCGGCGGCCTCGGGGCCGAGCGGCATCGAATTCTGGATCAGGTAGATCAGGATCATCTCCTCCTGCGGATCGCCCCGCCACCAGGTGCCGAAGGCGCCCGGCCAGCCGAACGAGCCGTTGGTGCCGATGCCCATCCAGGCCTGTTTCTCGGCGTCGTCGATCACCGACAGGCCGAGGCCGAAGCCCTGGCCGCCCCAGAACGGGATGCCCATGAACGGAATCTCGCGCTGCGCGTCGGTCAGCCGATTGGTGCGCATCAGCGCCACGGTCTCCGGCTTGACCAGCCGCACGCCGTCAACCTCGCCGTCGCTCAGCAGCATGCGCGCGAATTTCAGATAGTCGTCGAGCGTCGAGATCAGCCCGCCGCCGCCGCCGCAGAACGCCGGCGGCGCGTCGACCAGCGGGAAGGGCGCAACCTCCAGCGCGCTGAGGTCGTCCTTCAGCCGGTACATCTTCGCCAGCCGGCCGCGCTTGGCCGGCGGGATCCAGAAGTCGGTGTCGACCATGCCCAGCGGCTCGAAGATGCGCTTGAACAGGAAGTCGCGGAAATCCATCCCGGAAATGCGGCCGACCAGGAAGCCCAGCACGTCGGTGGCGTGGCTGTAGTGGAAGCGCTCGCCCGGCGGGTAGCTCAGCGGCAGCTTGCCCAGCGCCGCCAGCCAGGCGTCCGGCGACATGTTGTTGGTCAGCACGTCGCCGAGGGCGTTCTGGTAGGCGTAGGCGATCGGGCCGATCGAGGTGAAGCCGTAGGCGAGGCCCGAGCGGTGGGTCATCAGGTCCTCGACGGTGATCTGCCGCGGCGACGGATAGGTGTCGTCGACCGGGCCCTCCGCGTTCTTCAGGACGCGCATGTCGGCGAATTCCGGCATCCACTTGCTGATCGGATCGTCCAGCCGCAGCTTGCCTTCCTCCATCAGCATCAGCGCGGCGATCGAGGTGACTGGCTTGGTCATCGAGGCGATGCGGAACAGGGTGTCGCGCGTCATCGGCTTGCCGGCGTCGATGTCGCGATGGCCGAGCGCGTTGAACTGCAGCTCCTCGCCCTTGCGCCAGATCAACGTCACGAAGCCGGACAGGTCGCCCGCGTCGATGACGCCCTGCAGCGCCGGCGGGATCTGCGCCAGCGCGGCCTGATCGACGCCCTGCAGCGTCCCGGTGTCTCCGTCCATGCGTAGGTTCCTCCGACCAAGTGAGCGACGATAACCGCGAACTTGGCGCCGGCCTATGGCGCCGCCGCGTCAAGCCGGCCATGCTTGTCCTAACGACGCGTGGGAGGACGCCATGGGACGAACCTTGCAGACGGTATTGGGCGGACTCGCCTTCCCGGAGGGCCCGCGCTGGCGGGACGGCAGGCTCTGGTTCTCCGACATGCACGCCAACGAGGTGATCGCGATGACGCCGGACGGGAAGCGCGAGACGGTGTTCTCGCACTCCGGCCCGGTCTCCGGCCTGGGCTGGTTGCCGGACGGGCGAATGCTGGTGGTCTCGATGGTCGACCAGAAGCTACTGCGGATCGAGCGGGACGGCCGCGCGGCAGTCCACGGCGACCTGTCAGGGATCGCCACCGGGCGCTGCAACGACATGGTGGTCGATGCGGCGGGACGCGCCTACGTAGGCAACTTCGGCTACGACTACCCCGACGGCGAGATCAAGCCGGCCAAGCTGGCGCGGGTCGATCCGGACGGAACGGTGAGCGTGGCCGCCGACGAACTGGTGTTCCCCAACGGCTCGATGATTACGCCCGACGGCAAGACGCTGATCGTCGGCGAGACCTTCGCCGGGCGCATGACCGCCTTCGACATCGCCGGGGACGGTTCGCTCTCCAACCGGCGGCTCTGGGCGGCGCTGCCCGAGCGCGCCGTGCCCGACGGCGCCTGCCTCGACGCCGAAGGCGCCATCTGGGTCGCCTCGCCGACCACCAACGACGTCATCCGCCTCAAGGAGGGGGGCGAGGTGACGGAGCGGATCCTGGCCGACCAGGGCGTCTTCGCCTGCATGCTGGGCGGCGAGGACCGCAAGACCCTCTACGTGCTCACCGCGTCAGGCTCCGACCCGGCCGATTGTGTGGCCAGACGCCTGGGCCGCATCGAGGCGGTGCGGGTGGACGTGGCAGGGGCCGGGTTGCCGTAGGTACTGCGCATCGCTCTCCCGTCACCCCGGCCGCAGCGGCGCAGCCGCGAAGAGCCGGGGCCGGACGCGCCGTCGCCCGAACGACTTCCAGCTTGGCCGTGGCTAGTCCGGCCCCGGGTCTCCGCTACGCTTCGCCCGGGGTGACGGGAATGGCGAGCTTGCTACTGCGCCTCCGGCGCCGCGTAGGTTCCGATCAGTTCGCTGTCGGCCAGTACGCGGCCCTTCATCGAGTTGACCAGGGCGCGGAGGTCGGCGTCGCTCTTCAGGGTCAGCGGGCCGTCGAGGGCGAAGATCTGGAAGTGGTAGTGGTGCAGGCCCGTGCCGGGCGGCGGCCGCGGTCCGAAATAGCCGAACGAGCCATTGTCGTTCTTGGCCTGGACCGCGCCTTGCGGGGTGATCAGGTGCTGGCCCTCGGGCACGCCCTCGGAAAGGTAGTCGACGCTGCCGGGGATGTTCCAGATCATCCAGTGGACGAACGGCTTTTCCATCGGCGCATCCGGATCCTCCAGGATGATGGCGTAGGCGCCGGCGCCCGCCACCGGCGTCCACCGCAGCGGCGGCGAGAGGTTGTCGCCATAGGCGGTGTGGCGCAGGTCGATCTTGCCGCCCGTATCGACCGCGTCGGAGAGTAGCTCGAGCGTGGCGCCGGGGTCTCGCGGGGTGATCCGGCCCAGGCTGAGGGCTTCGGGAGAGTGCTGCGGGTGGTCCATGGTCGCCTCCGAGTGGGTCGTGCGTCCACAGCCGGCAATCAGAAGCGACACGGCCAGCACGGCGATGGCGGTCGGACTGCGGCGCGGACGCATTCAATATCCCCAACGGCCAACGCGCCTGCGGGGTTCAGTATCGGCGCGGCTTTGGTCTAGATACCTGAAACCAGACCCACGGAGGAAACGACCATGGCCCCCATCCCCAAGCACGGCGTCGTGGCGGTGACCGGCGCGGCCGGCTATCTCGGCGGCTGGGTGGTGCGAAACCTGCTCGACCGCGGCTACCGGGTCAGGGCCTGCGTGCGCAACGCCGACGACGGCGCCCGCGCGGGCTTCCTGAAGGCGATGCCAAGCTACGCCTCCGGCCGGCTCACGGTGCACAGCGCCGACCTCGACCAGGCCGGCTGCTTCGACGAGATCTTCAAGGGTTGCCACGGCGTCGCCCACGTCAGCCACGTCAGCGGCTACGAGGACCAGGACTACGTGCGGCGCACCTGCGACCACATCATCGCCAGCGTGAACGGCTCCGGCAGCGTCGGGCGCGTCGTCGTCACCTCCAGCATCGCCGCGATCATCTCGGAGATGGACCTGCAGGAGGTGGTGCGCCGCCCGGTGTTCTACGAGGATCGTTATCCCGACGAGGCCAACCCGAAGCGCACGCCGGACCGCGGGCAGGGCTACTCGATGGGCAAGCTGGTGGCCGAGCGCGCCTTCGCCGACGCGGCGGAGGCGAGCGGGGCCTGGGACTCGATCATGGTCTGCCCCGGCGACAACGTCGGGCCGATCCAGTCAGCGCATCAGCGCAAGGGCGCCTGGCAGGACCAGATCGCCGGCATGCTCGAGGGCAAGTGCTTCCAGAACGGCGTCTACCGCCCGTGGATGACCGTCGACGTGCGCGACGACGCCGACTGCCACGTCCGGTTGCTGGAGAGCGGCGCGGTGAAGAACGGCGAGCGCTATATCGCCTGGTCGACCGACGCCCGCAGGGTCGAGGACATCTGCGCCGACATCGCCCGCCTGCTGCCCGAGCTGAACCACGACACCCCGCCGGTGACCGACCCGTTCCCCGAGCGGATCCAGGCGCGCGAGGCGGAGTTCCGCCGCATCTGGGCCGGCTGCGACCTGCGCAACGAGCGCATGCGCGCCGCCACCGGGCTGACGTTCCGGACGCTGGATGACTCGATCCGCGACACCGTCGAATTGCTGATCGCGGTGGCCGGGGTGCAGGTGAAGACGAGGGGGGCCGCCCTTCAGCCGGCGTAGCCAGACTCCCCTCCCCCTTGCGGGGAGGGGTCAGGGGGTGGGGGTGCGAGCTGGGTGTCGCCTAACCCCCCAACGCACCCAGCACCGCGGCGATCTTCGCCTCGGTCTCCAGCCGCTCGGCGGCCGGATCGCTGTCGGCGACGACGCCGCCGCCGGCGCGGGCCTCGAAGCGCCAGCCATCGCCGTCCTCGGCGAACGCCGCGGTGCGGATCAGCACGTTGGAATCGAACGCGCCATCGAAGCCGGCCCAGAACATCGCCCCGAAGAACGGACCGCGCGGCGGCTCCAGCTCGGCGATCACCTTCATCGCCTGCACCTTCGGCGCGCCAGTGATCGAACCGGGCGGGAAGGCGGCGGCGAAGAGGTCGATCGCGGTCCAGCCCGGCGCCAGGGTGGCGGTGACGGTCGAGACCAGGTGGCTGACGTTGGCGAAGCGCTCGACCGCGAACAGGGCCGGGACGCGGACCGTGCCGGGCGTCGAGACCCGGGCGAGGTCGTTGCGCATCAGGTCGACGATCATGAGGTTCTCGGCGCGGTCCTTCTCGGAGGCGGCGAGGGCGGCAACCAGGCGTTCGTCCTCCTCCGGCGTGGCGCCGCGCGGGACGGTGCCCTTGATCGGCCGGGTCTCGGCGATCAATGCCTCGCCGTCGGGCGTCACCCGCAGGAACCGCTCGGGCGAGTTGGACACCAGCGCCAGGCCAGGCAGGCGCAGATAGGCGGCGAACGGCGCCACGCTGGCGCCAGCGAGCCGCTGGAACAGCTCGAACGGGCGGCGGCCGCTCGCCAGCCGCCCGGTCCAGGTCCGCGCCAAATTGGCCTGGAAGATTTCGCCGGCGGCGATGCGGGCGACGATCTCGGCGACAGCGGCCTCGTGGCGCGCTGGATCGGGCGCCTGGATCTCGAGCGCGAGCGGGCCGGGCGGCGTCGCCGCGGGCGCCGTGTCCAGCCAGGACAGGGCGTCCGCCGCGTCCGGGCCGATCGCCAGCGCCTCGCGCCGGTGGTGGTCGAAGGCCAGCAAGGTCTCGTAGCGGGCGCAGACCAGGTCTGGCCACGGCGTCATGCGACCCAGACCCAGCCGCTCGATCCGGTCCCCAAGTTCATAGCCGGCCAGGCCGACCAAGCCGCCCTGGAACGGCGGGCCCTCGGGATGGACCGGCCTCGCCGGCCCGATCAACGCCTTCAGCGCGGCGAAAGGGTCGCGTGGATCGTCCGGCGAGACGCTCAGCGTCTCGGACGGATCACGGACCAGGTACGACCAGCGTCCGCGTTCGCCCGCGCCGTCGGAGAGCAGGCAAGCCGCATACGGCTCGTCGGCGAAGGCGCCCAGCACCTCGACAGGGTCGCGCCAGGCCGCGCGAAGGATCGTGGGCGGACTATCGATGCAGGCCGATATCCTTCTGCCGCATCCGGGTGCGGATGGTGTAGACGCTGTCGCCGCTCAGCACGCCGCCCCGCGCCAGCAGTCGGCCGTGCTCCCAGTTGGAGAGGCCGAGCTCCGGGCGGTTCAGTGCGTACTGTCCGTCGACCCAGCGGGTCATGCCGTCGCCGACGAAGCCCGCCTCGATCTCGGCGTAGAACCGATCCTGTGCGGCCCCATCCTCGGAGATCAGCGAGGCGGAGAAGCGCGGGCTGTAGTGGTTGAAGAGGGCGATGGCCTGATCGAGGTCGTCGACGATCTTCAGAGTGACCTCGGGCGTGGTTTCCCACTCCCATTCGCGGCCGAGTTCGGCGAGCGGCAGGGTTTCGACCTGCTCCTCCGGCGTCGGACCTTCGGCGCGGATGACGTCGACTCTCGCCGCCCACCATCGCTCCGGCACGAAGCGCTCGTCGCCGCTCACGACATGCAGCTTCCAGCTCGCTCGTTCGCCGCCCAGCGCCTCGAGGAACGCCGGAACCAGCTCCGCCGCCCGCGAGCGGACGATGCAGCAGACGTTGAGCGTGTTGCACACCTTGCGGTCGACCGACGCGGCGACCGTGGCGGCGAAGCGCGCCGCGTCGGCCGTCTCGTCCGCCACCAGCCAGGCCCCGCCGGTCCCGTGCAGGCTGACCGGCACGCCGGCCTGCCGCGCCACCGATCCCAGCTGCGCCACCGCGCCGCCGGAGCCGCGGGCCACCGCCAGCCCCAGCCGCGCGTCGGAGAACAGCGCCCAGCCGGCGGCGTGCTCGGCGCTCTCGACCAGCACGCAGGCCCCGGCCGGCAGGCCGGCGGCCGCCAGCGCCGGCGCCAGCGCGTGCTCGACGATCGCCTTCGCGGTGCCGAGCGCGTCGGAGCCGATCCGGAACACCACCGTATTGCCGCCGCGCAGCACGCCGGCCGCGTCGGCGAAGACGTTCGGCCGGCCCTCGAACACGAAGCCGACCACGCCCAGCGGCGCTGTCAGCTGCTCGACGCTCCAGCCATCATGCTCGATCCTTTCGACCTGGCGGCCGCGCGATGGCGTCGCGTCGCGCCATTCGCGCAGGCCGGCGATCATGTCGGCCCGCATCTTGGCGCTGGCGACGAGCCGGGTGGTGGAGCGGCCGCGCGCCTTGGCGCTGGCCACGTCCTGGTCGTTGGCCGCG
Organism: uncultured Pseudomonadota bacterium; assembly: GCA_963835495.1. Lineage (GTDB taxonomy): Bacteria > Pseudomonadota > Alphaproteobacteria > Caulobacterales > Caulobacteraceae > Acaudatibacter. The sequence goes on from CAWIFQ010000003.1 coordinate 380,833, forward strand.
GCGATCGGGTCCCAGCTGTCATCGGCCTCGAGGCGGCGCGCGAACTCGTCGAAAAAGGCGCTGACCGCCGCGTCGCCAACCGCTCCCATCGCGGCGAACGCTTCGACCGCCCGTCCGACCGCCGCCGACGCCAGTTCGTGCACCGCCGCCGGCACGTGCAGCAGATCGCCGGTCTCCTGCACCACGATCAGCCGGTCGCCCGGCCGGAACGCCGCCGCGAGCGCCGCCGGCACGCGCGTCACCCGGTCCCCGCCGTAGGGGATCGCCATGCCGGCCGTCAGCGCGGTGAGCTGTTCGCAAACCATGGCGCGGGCATTAGCGCACCGCTATGGGAAGGGCAAAGTCGGAGGGAGATACCCGTATGCAAACCCGCGCCGCCGTCGCCTGGAAAGCAGGCGCGCCGCTGACCATCGAGACGGTCGACCTTGAAGGGCCGCGCGCCGGCGAGGTGCTGGTGGAGATCAAGGCCACCGGCGTCTGCCACACCGACGAGTTCACCCGCTCCGGCGGCGATCCGGAGGGCATCTTCCCGTCGATCCTGGGCCACGAGGGCGCCGGCGTCGTGCTGGAGGTGGGGGCCGGCGTCACCAGCGTGAAGCCGGGCGACCACGTGATCCCGCTCTACACGCCCGAGTGCCGGCAATGTAAGTCGTGCCTCTCGCGGCGCACCAACCTCTGCACCTCGATCCGCGCCACCCAGGGCCAAGGCCTGATGCCGGACGGCACCAGCCGGTTCTCGATCGGCGGCGAGAAGATCGCCCACTACATGGGCTGCTCCACCTTCGCCAACCACACCGTGCTGCCGGAGATCGCCCTGGCCAAGGTCCGCGAGGACGCGCCGTTCGACAAGATCTGCTACATCGGCTGCGGGGTGACGACCGGCGTCGGCGCGGTGATCTGGACCGCCAAGGTGTGGCCGGGGGCCAACGTCGCGGTGTTCGGCCTCGGCGGCATCGGCCTCAACGTGATCCAGGGCGCCCGCATGGCCGGCGCCGACAAGATCATCGGCGTCGATCTCAATCCCGGCCGCATCGAGATGGCCAAGGCCTTCGGCATGACCGACTTCATCAACCCCGACGAGGTTGGCCGCGACAAGGTGGTGCAGGCGATCGTCGATGCGACCGGCGGCGGCGCCGACTTCTCGTTCGAGTGCATCGGCAACGTCGCCACCATGCGCCAGGCGCTGGAGTGCGCCCACCGCGGCTGGGGCGAGAGCATCATCATCGGCGTCGCCGGCGCCGGCCAGGAGATCTCGACCCGCCCGTTCCAGCTGGTCACCGGCCGGGTCTGGAAGGGCACCGCGTTCGGCGGCGCCCGCGGCCGCACCGACGTGCCGCGCATCGTCGACTGGTACATGAACGGCAAGATCGAGATCGACCCGCTGATCACCCACATCCTGCCCCTGGAGCGGATCAACGACGCGTTCGACCTGATGCACTCGGGCGAGAGCATCAGGTCGGTGGTGGTGTTCTAGGCCGAGATCAGCTCCGGCAGCCGGTACCGCGCCGCCGCGTGCGACTGGCCGAAGCCGGGCGCCAGGGCCTTGCGGGCGGCGTCGAAGGCGTCCCAGAGGGCGGCGTCGGGCAGGGGCGGGATGGTGATCGGCTCGCGGCGGTCGAAACCGACCAGAGCGGCGTCGACCAGTTCCTCCACGTCCATTACCGCGGCGAGCGCGTTCACGTCGCGGCCGGAACGTTGCCAGATTTCGGTGCGGGTGGCGGCCGGCAGCACGGCCTGGACGTAGACGCCCTTGGATCCCAGCTCGATCGCCAGCCCCTGCGAGAGGAACTGCACGAAGGCCTTGGTGGCGCCGTAGACGGTCGAGCCGTATTCCGGCGCGAGGCCGACCACCGAGCCGATGTTGATGATCGCGCCTTCGCCCTGCTTGGCGAGGCGCGGCGCGATGGCGGCGGCCAGGCGCGTGACGGCGGTGACGTTGAGGCTGATCAGGTTGGCGACGGTGTCAGGGGTCTGGTCGGCGAAGCCGCCGAACAGGGCGGCGCCGGCGTTATTGACCAGCACGCCTATGTTCGCGTCCCCCTGCAGCCGCGCTTCGACCTTCTCGAGATCGGCGGCATTGGTCAGGTCGGCCTGCAGCACATCGACCGTGACGCCGGTCTCGCGATGAAGCCGCTCGGCGAGGGCCTCGAGCCGCGCGACATCCCTGGCGACCAGCACGAGGTCGTGGCCGCGGTGGGCGAAGCGGTCGGCATAGGTCGCGCCGATGCCGCTCGAAGCGCCGGTGACGAGGACGGTGGGGTGATGACTCATCTGTTGGCTCCTATTCATGACAATCATCATGATTGCGCAAACATGATGGTCATCATATATCTCGTCAAGAGGCCAAGGAGAATTAAGAGGCCAAGGAGAATTTCGATGAAAGTCAGCCGCGAGCAGGTGGAGGCGAACCGCCAGCGCATCCTGGAGGCAGCCGGCCGGCTGTTCCGCGAGCGCGGGTTCGAGGGCGTGACCGTCGCCGAGGTGATGCAGGCGGCTGGCCTGACCCACGGCGGCTTCTACGGCTACTTCAAGTCGAAGGACGACCTGATCGCCCAGACCCTGGCGGCGCTGATGAATCGCGGACAGGTGGGCGAACGGGACCTAGCGACCTACGCCACGGCCTACCTGGCGCCGGAGCATCGCGAGAACCGTGCCGGCGGCTGTGGCGTCGCCGCCCTGGGCGCTGAGGTGGTGCGCGGGACGGCCGAGGCGCGAGCCGAGATGACCGCGGGGCTGCGGCGGCAGATCGAGACCCTGAGCCGCACCGCGCCGGGCGCGACGCCGGGCGAGCGTCGGCAAGCGGCGATCGGCAGCTGGGCGGCGATGGTCGGCGGCGTGATCCTGGCCCGCATGAGCGACGATCCGGCGCTGTCGGACGAGGTGCTCGCGCAGACGAGGGCTTTCATCGACCGGGAGGGTGCTGCCTGAGGATGAATTCGAGCTGGAAGACCCCATCACGTCATAGCCGGGCTTGTCCCGGCTACCCATGAACACAACTAGCGGACGGTGTTCATGGGTTGCCGGCATTTCGCGCTGCGCGCTCCAGCCGGCAATGACGTGAATTGATTCAAGCCGATCTCAACTCGCTCAAGCGGTTGGGGTGACGAGGCGGCGGCTTGATCTAGACTGCCGGCCAGACTCGCCCTGGAGCCGCGACATCGACGAGAAGGCGATCATCGCCGACGAGCCAACGACCGCGGGGCTGACCCGCCGTCGCCGGGTCCGGCTGCCGCGCCTGGCGATCGGGGCGCTGGTGTTCCTGCGCGGCGAGATCCGGGCCAGCGAACTGTGGCTGGTGCTGATCGCCGCCCTGGTCGGTGCGGCGGCGGGACTCGCCACCATCGCCATCGGCATGGCCGCCCACGGCCTGCAGGAGCTGTTCTACAACATCGACTTCGACGAGCGTCTCAGCGCCCTGACCAAGATCGACCCCTGGCGGATGGTCGCGCTGCCGATCGGCGGCGCCGTGCTGGTCGCGGCGTCGTGGCTGTGGGCGCGCAGCCGGCGCGGGACGCCGGTCGACCCGGTCGAGGCCAACGCCCTGCGCGGCGGGCAGATGTCGCTGCGCGACAGCCTGTTCGTCGCCGCGCAGACCATCGTCTCCAACGGCTTCGGCGCCTCGGTCGGGCTGGAGGCGGCCTACGCCCAGATGGGCGGCGCGCTGGCCTCGCTGACCGGGCGGGGGTTCAACCTGCGCCGCAGCGACATGCGCACCTTCGTCGGCGCCGGCGCTGGCGCGGCGATCGCCGCGGCGTTCGGCGCGCCGCTGACCGGCGCCTTCTACGCGTTCGAGATCATCATCGGCTCCTACACCATCGCCAACATCGCCCCAGTGGTGGCCGCGACCCTGGCCGCGACGCTGGTGACCCGGGTGGCCCACTTCGAGCCGATGGTGGTGCGGATCGGCGCCGCGCCGGACCTGTCGCTCTCGCACTACCTGCTGTTCGCCGGCCTGGGGCTGGTCTGCGCCTTCTTCGGCATCGCGGTGATGCGCCTGGTCGGCCTGACCGACGAACTGACCGGCAGGCTGGCGCGGTTCCGGCCGCTGCGCCCGCTGGCCGGGGGCGCGCTGTTGGCCGGCCTGGCGCTGATCGCGCCGCAGACGCTGTCGGCCGGCCACGGCGCGATGCACCTCGACCTCACCGCCGACCTCGGCCTGATGGCGCTGGTGTTCCTGATCTCGACCAAGGCGCTGGCCTCGGTGATCTCGCTGGGCTTCGGCTTTCGCGGCGGGCTGTTCTTCGCCTCGCTGTACCTCGGCTCGCTGCTCGGCCGGCTCTACGCGGTGGTGCTGGACCAGTTCACCAACGCCAGCCTCGACCCGCTGGCTGCCTCGCTGGTCGGCATGGGCGCGCTGGCGGTGGCGATCGTCGGCGGCCCCTTCACCATGTCGTTCCTGGTGCTGGAGACCACCGGCGACTTCGGGCTCACCGCCGCCACGCTGACCGCCTCGATCATCGCCAGCCTGATCGTGCGCGAGACCTTCGGCTACTCGTTCTCGACCTGGCGGCTGCACCTGCGCGGCGAGACCATCCGCAGCGCCCACGACGTCGGCTGGCTGCGCAGCCTCACCGCCGGGCGGATGATGCGCACCGACGCCGCGACCATCGCCGCCGCCGCCGACCTGGCCGAGTTCCGCCGCCGTTTCCCGCTCGGCTCGACCCGCCGCGTGGTCGCCGTCGACGAGGCCGGCCGCTACGCCGGCATCGTGCCCACCAGCGCGGTCTACGCCGACGAGGACGGGGAGGGGGTGGTCAGCGAGTTGGCGACCCTGACCGGCGACTGGCTGACGCCCGACATGAACATCAAGCAGATCATGAGCATCTTCGACCGCACCGGCAGCGACGAATTGGCGGTGCTGGACGAGAGCCAGAAGGTGCTGGGCGTGCTCTCCGAAGCCTACGCCACGCGCCGCTACGCCGAGGAACTGGAGAAGAACCGCCGGGACCTGGTGGGGGGAGACTAGCAACTCGCATGGCCCGCCAAGCCCGCCGGAGCCGTGCTACAGCCCCGCGGCCGACCTTCCCGCTAGGGTACTACTAGTAACGTCACCAAAGCCGTCAGCGGCGGTGCCAGGGGCCTTAGCGTCGATCCGCTGACGGCTCGCCCTTACCGTGTTGTGAGATGGACTGATTCTCTCACCACGTCATGGCCGAGCTTGTCTCGGCCATCCATGCACATCGCCACGGGCGGCGTTCAAGGATTGCCGACACTCCGCGCTTCGCGCTCCGGCCGGCAATGACGTGAAAGGGATTCCATTGATCCCAAACCGCTTTCTGTCACCCTAGAACGTCAGCACCGCCTTGCCGGCGAACTGGCGGGCGATCAGCGCCTCGGCCACTTCGGCGATGTCGCTGACCGGGCCGCGGCGCTCGATCTGCGGCTTCAGCTTGCCGGCGGCGACGAGGGCGGCGAGTTCGGCCAGGGTGGCGGACGGCGGCTCGTGCTGCAGCTCATAGAACATGGCCAGGCCGTAGAGCGTGGTCCCGCCGGCGCCTCGGAACTTGGTGAGGTCGAACTCCACCGCAGGGCCTTCCGACGAACCCAGGTTCACGCAGGTTCCGCCCGGCGCCAGCAGGCCGAGCGCCGTACCCAGCGTGCGGCCGCCGACGGACTCCACCACCAGGTCGAACGGGCCGACGTCGTCCGCCAGCGTCTCGCCGATGGTCACCCGCTTTGCGCCCAGGCTGCGCACCAGCGCCTCGTTCGCCGGCGAGCGGATCGCCGCCGTCACCTCGTCGCCCGCACCGGCCGCCAGCTGGATCGCGTAGACCCCGACGCCGCCCGATGCGCCGGTGACCAGCACCCGCCGGCCAGGCGTCTTCGGGCCGCGTCGCAGGGCGTGCAGCGCGGTGGCGCCGGCTACAGGCAAGGTGGCCGCCGCCTCGAAGGAAACCGAGTCCGCGAGAGGCGCCATCGCCGGCCGGGGCGAGGCGACGTATTCGGCCCATGCGCCAGCCGGCGCGAAGCCGACGACGCGAGTCCCTGCAGGGAGGCCGCTGCCATCGGCCGCCGCCTCGACGACCGTGCCGGCAAAGTCCCAGCCCGGTCGCCAGCCGGGCGCGGCCGACAGCGCCGTCTTGACCTCGCCGCGGTTGAGCGAAATCGCCGCGACCTTGATCAGGGCCTCGCCCGGCTTCGGCTCGGGCGGGGCGACCGGCGCGAGGCGCAGCCGACCGGGCGCTGCGTCGTCCACCACAACCGCCCGGATTTCGTTGCTCAGAGTCATGGCGCATCTCCAACTGTTCTGCGATTAGTGTTCGCCGAACAGTTAGATTAGGCCGGCCGAGCGCGCAAGCCGTTCTCGAGGCTGTCGAGCAGATCCTCGATCAGCGTTTCGCGCTCGGCCCTGAGATAGCCGGGGCGAGCGATGAAGATCGAGACCAGGCCATGCAGGCCGAACCAGACCGTGTGGGTGGCGACGGTCAGGTCGACCGGGCGCAGCTCCCTCGCCTCGGCCAGGCGCGCCAGTTCGCCGCGGATGATCAGGAATACGTTGCTGCCGGCGCCGTGCGGTGCGGACGGGTCGTCCGGGTTGCCCATCTTGTTGAGCCCCGGCCCTTCCAGGAAGGTCAGGCGGTATTCGTCCGGGTGGGTCAGCCCGAACTGGATGTAGGCCAGGCCCAGCGCCCGCAGCCGCGACATGCCTTCTCCGGCGTTCGCGACGGCGCGGCGGAAATCGTCGCCCAGCGCCACGAAGCTCTGCCGGCACAGGTCGTCGAACAGCTCTTCCTTGCTCTTGAAGTAGACGTAGAGGCCGGTCTGGGAGAGCCCGACGCGGGCGGCGAGCTTGCGGGTGGTGAAGGCCTGGTAGCCGTCGGCCAGGAACAGCGCCTTGGCCGCGGCCAGGATCTCCGGGCGGCGCTCGTGGCCCTGGCCGCGCGGCTTGCGGCTGCGCAGCGGGATGACGTCGGCGGGCGGCGGATCGCTCACGCGGCGGCGTGGTCGGCGAGCTCGCAGGGCGCTTCGCCGCATTCCACCTGCAAAGTCGCGTGGTGGATCGCGAAGCGGCGTCGCAGCTCGGCGCAGACCTCGGACAGCAGCACGTCATCCAGCGCCGCGCCGGGGCGGACCAGATGGGCGGTGAGCGCTGTCTCGGTGGTGCTCATGCCCCAGATATGCAGGTCGTGCACGTCAGTGACGCCGGGCAGGCCGGCCAGGTAGTCGGCGACGCCGCTCTGGTCCACGCCGGGCGGCACGCCCGCCAGCGCCAGGGCCAGAGCCTCGCGCAGCAGCGACCAGGTGCCCCACACGATGACCGCGCTGATCACCAGGCTGACCGCGGGGTCGAGCCAGAGCCAGCGGGTGAACAGGATCGCCGCGCCGGCCACCACGACGCCCAGCGCCACCAGGGCGTCGGAGGCCATGTGCTGGAACGCGCTGCGCACATTGAGGTCGCGGTCCCGGCCAGAGGCGAACATCAGCGCGGTGACCCCGTTGATCGCGATCCCGACCGCGGCCACCTCCATCATCGTCACGCCCGCCGCCGGCTCCGGGTGCATCAGCCGCAGCACCGCCTCCCAGGCGATCGCGCCGGTGACCAGCGCCAGCAGCACGGCGTTCGCCAGCGCCGCCAGGATCGAGGAGGAGCGCAGACCGTAGGTGTAGCGGCTGGAGGGCGCGCGCTTGGAAAGCCAGGCCGCCAGCCAGGCGAGGCCGAGGCTCACCACGTCGCCCGCGTTGTGACCGGCGTCGGCCAGCAGGGCCAGGGAGTTGGCGAGGACGCCATAGACCGCCTCGCCGACGACGTAGGCCGTGTTCAGGGCGATCCCGATCGCGAACGCGCGGCCGAAGTCGGCCGGCGCGTGACTGTGGGCATGGGTCTGATGGCCACCGTGATCGTGGTGGTGGTCGTCGTCGTCGTGGTGATGATCGTTGGAATGCGACATGAATCTGGGAACTGGTTCTACGCTTCTCGGCCTTACCGCTCTAGCATAGGCGTGGGTACAGATCAGCGACGAGCATGGAGATCGCAATGACCTACGCGGGCGAGTGCTTTTGTGGGGCGGTGAAGATCGAGACGGCGGGCGAGCCGCAGGGGATGGGCTACTGCCATTGCGCTTCGTGCCGGTCGTGGTCCGGCGGGCCGGTCAACGCCTTCACCCTGTGGGCGCCGGATGCGGTCAAGGTGACCGCGGGGGCCGAGAACCTCGCCACCTACCAGAAGACCCCGGCCAGCCAGCGCCAGTACTGCGCCAAGTGCGGCGGCCACCTGATGACCAATCACCCGACGCTCGGTCTGGTCGATGTCTTCGCGGCCACCCTGCCGGGTCTCGCCTTCAAGCCCGGACTGCACATCAACTACGCAGAGACGGTGCTGCCGATGAAGGACGGGCTGCCGAAGCTGAGGGATTTCCCCGCGGACTTCGGCGGATCGGGCGAGGCGATGGCCGAATAGGCGTCCATCACCGATAAGCCCTGGTAGATGTCGATCGCCGACCGAATTCGCGTGCGGAGCGTCCGGCTGTTGTCGGACAACTGGTACGTCCTCAAGACCACCACCTTCGACTGGCGCCGCTCCGACGGGGTCTGGCAAACGTCCAGCCGCGAGACCTACGACCGCGGCAACGGCGCCGCCCTGATCCCCTACAACCGCCGCCTCGGCACGGTGCTGCTGACGCGCCAGTTCCGCTACCCGGCCTACGTCAACGGCTACGACGGTTTGATGATCGAGGCGGCGGCGGGGTTGCTGGACGAAGCCGATCCGGAAGCGCGCATCCGCGCCGAGGTCGAGGAGGAGATCGGCTACCGGCTGGGCGCGATCACCAAGGTGTTCGAGTGCTTCATGAGCCCCGGCGCGGTGACCGAGAAGCTCTACCTGTTCGTCGCCGAGTACGAGCCGGACATGAAGGTCGGGGACGGCGGCGGGCTCGCCGCCGAGGGGGAGGACATCGAGCGGCTGGAACTCTCGTTCACGGCGGCGTTGGAGATGATCCGCACCGGCAAGATCGTCGACGCCAAGACCATCATGCTGCTGCAGCACCTGGCGCTGCACGTGATGCCGGGCGGTTAACTCCAAAAGGCCCTTCCACGTCATGGCCGGGCTCGTCCCGGCCATCCATGAACACGACGGCAGATGGCGTTCATGGGTTGCCGGCACTCCGCGCTTCGCGCTCCAGCCGGCAATGACGTGATTTCAATTAGCGTCCGGCTGGCCGCCCCATCGGCACGCCGAGGTAGCAGCCGAACTCCTTGGGGAAGTCGACCGAGACGCGGGCGTGCACCCGGCCCTGGCGATCCAGGAACGTCGCCTCGTCGTCGTGCGGGACGAAGGCGCCGTGCCACACGTTCGGCTGGATGTAGAGGCCGCGGCGGCCGTCGCACCAGAAGCTGGTGAAATCCTCGGGCGTTACATCGTCTCCGGGCAACGCCAGCGCCACGACGAAGCTCTGGCCGCGCACCGGCCAGATCAGCTGGCCGCCGTCGGGATGATAGTTCGCCCGCCAGATCAGCGCCTGCTCCCGCGCGGTCGTCGGTCCCTCGCGGCTGGCTTCTTCCGGCCAGGTGCTCCAGCCGAACAGATAGCTGTCGCCGACGGCGTTGTTGCGCGCGAACAGCGTCTCGCCGCGCCAGGCGAATTCGAACAGTCCCTCGGTCACCCCGCCCTGATCGCCGGAGTTCTCGTCGACCGGCCGCCAGCCCTGCGCCGGCCAGCGCACGATCTCGATCGGAAACGACGCCGGCCGGTCGACCAGTTGGCCGTAGCCTCGCAGGCTGGCGTCCGTCGCGACGACGAGCGGCGTCCGGTGCGCCCGCCGCACGCCGGTGGTCGGCGCGTAGGCGATCTCGTCCAGCTCAAGGCTCACCGCGCGTCTCCCATCGATCCCACCGGAAGCACTCAAACAGCGATCTGGGCTGGGCGCTACCTTGCAGCCGTGACTGTCAGAACGACCCCGGCTTTGCCGCGGATCCGTTAGCGCTGCGCGAGCCGACAAGGCGGTCCAGGTGGCCGCCGAGCAGCTGGCCGATCAGCCAGGTGACGCCCGCGCCCTCGTCGCCCATGGTCACCAGGTCGACCTCGGCTTTCAGCGCCGGCAGGGCGTTGGCGACCGCGGCGGAGAGGCCGCACGCGGCCAGGAACGGGTGGTCGTTCTCGGCGTCGCCGACGCCCACGGTGTCCGCCGGCGCGAGGCGCAGGGCGCGCAACCCGGCGACCAGCCCGCTGCCCTTGTCCACCCCGTCGGGCAGGACCATCACTGAGTCCTTGTTGAAGATCATCCGCCAGGGCAGCTCCAACGCCTCGATCGCGGCGGCGACGGCCGCTTCGTTGGTTCGCAAGGTCGCGACGATCGAGCCGCCGACCGCCAGAGGCTCGATCCTGCGGCGCCTCAACTCGTCGACGAGCGCCGCGGGCGGGGCCGCGCCGAGCGGTTCCTCCGCCCTGCCGGGCCGATAGAGCAGGGCGCCGTTTTCGGCGATGACCACATCGAACACGTCGACGTCCGGGAAGACCCCACGCAGGTCCGGCATCTCGCGGCCGGTGACCATCAGCAACTTGCGCCCGCTGGCCTTCAGCCGAACGAGCGCCTCCAGCGTAGTCCTGCTGACCACGCCCCGGCTGGCGAGGGTGCCGTCGTAGTCGGTGGCCAGCACACGGATCGCCACGCCGTCAGCTCCAGGCCAGTTCGTCCCTCTTGTCGTAGTCGTGGAACGCCTTTTCCAGGCCGCCGATCACCTCGGCGGCGGTCTCGAACAGCGCCCTGGCGCGGGGGTCCTGCAACGTCTTGATCTCGCTGCGCAGCTCGGTGACGGTCTCCTTGAACCGTTTCTCCATCAGCGCGGTGTGCGCCCGCGGATCGCTGGGGTCGAGTTCGGCCATGACGTCGTCTCCTGGAGTTCCCCTATCCGAACCTTCCGCCGCCCGTCCGGTTCCGCTATCACGGCGCGAAACCCCTCAAAGCAGCGCTTTTTCTCGGGCGGACGTGCATGGAACCTGCGCCGAGCGACAGCGAGCTGACCCCGCCAGGCCGAGGATCGGCGCTGGAAGTCTTCCTGGTGTTCCTGAAGTTGGGCCTGACCTCGTTCGGCGGCCCGGTCGCCCATCTGGGCTACTTCCGCCAGGAGTTCGTCGAGCGCCGGCGATGGCTGGCCGAGGCGACCTTTGTCGACATCGTCGCGCTGTGCCAGTTCCTGCCCGGTCCGGCGTCCAGCCAGACCGGACTGATGATCGGACTGTCCCGGGCCGGCTACGGCGGCGCGGCCGCGGCCTGGCTCGGTTTCACGACGCCGTCGGCGCTGGCCATGGTGCTGTTCGCCTTCGCCGCGCCGGCGCTGAGCCGGACCTTGGGCGGCGCCTGGATGCACGGCCTGCGCCTAGCCGCCGTCGCCGTCGTGGCTCAGGCGGTGCTGGCCCTGACCCGATCGCTGGCGCCGGATCGCGAGCGGGCGACCTTCGCGGTGGCCGCCGCGCTGGCCGCGCTGCTGGCGCCGTCCGCGCTGACCCAGCTCGCCGTGATCGCCGCGGGTCTGGCGCTGGGCCTGGTGTTGCTGCGGCCAGACCAGGGCGCGCCCCGCCCGGAGCTGCCGGTGATGGTGGGGCGGCGGGCCGGCGCCGCGGCGCTGGCGATGTTCGCGGCGCTGCTCTTCGGCCTGCCGATCGCCGCCAGCGCGACGGGCAGCCACGGACTGGATCTGTTCGCCCGGTTCTACCGCGTCGGCTCGCTGGTGTTCGGCGGCGGACACGTCGTGCTGCCGCTGCTGCAGGCGCAGGTCGTGACGCCCGGATGGATCGACCAGCGCGCGTTCCTGTCGGGCTACGGCGCGGCGCAGGCGGTGCCGGGACCGCTGTTCACCTTCGCCGCCTACCTCGGCGCGGCGATGGGACCGGCGCCGAACGGCTGGGCGGGGGCGGCGATCTGCCTCGGCGCAATCTTCCTGCCGTCATTCTTCCTTGTGGTCGGCGTCGCGCCGTTCTGGAACGCGCTGCGTCGGCGGCGCGAGGCGCAGGGGGCTCTGATGGGCGCCAACGCCGCCGTCGTCGGCCTGCTCGCCGCCGCGCTCTACAACCCGGTCTGGACCAGCGCGGTCTCGGCGCCGGCGGACGTGGCTGTGGTGCTGGCCGCGTTCCTGCTGCTGACCGCGTGGCGGGCGCCGCCGTGGCTGGTGGTGGCGCTGAGCGCGGTGGCGGCGGCGGTGGTCGGCTAGACCGGCGGCGGCCTCGGCGCTAGTCAGGCCGTCATGTCTGCGCTCGAACGCGTCCGGGTCTTCTGCGAGCGATTCGGCCTGCGCATCCCGATCGTGATGGCGCCGATGGCCGGCGCCTGTCCGGCCTCGCTCGCCGCGGCCATCGCCAACGCGGGCGGCCTGGGCGGTTGCGGCGCGCTGACGATGTCGCCCCGTGCGATGCAGGCGTGGAGCGCGGAGCTGCGCGCCACGAGCAACGGCGCGTTCCAGATGAACCTCTGGATCCCCGATCCGCCGCCGCAGCGCGAGCCGGCGCGCGAGGCCGAGCTCCGCGCCTTCCTGGCCCAGTGGGGACCCGAGCCCCTCGCAGAAGCTGGCGATGTGAAGCTGCAAGACTTCGAAGCGCAGTGCGAGGCGTTGATCGAGCTCGCGCCGCCGATCGTCTCGTCCATCATGGGGGTCTACCCGCCGGCAGTGGTCGAGCGGCTGAAGGCGCGCGGCGTCGCCTGGTTCGCCAACGCCACCACCGTCGCCGAAGCGAGGGCGGCCGAGGCGGTCGGCGCCGACGTGATCGTGGCGCAGGGCATGGAAGCCGGCGGCCACCGCGGTGCTTTCGACGCCGGTCGGGCCCAGAGCGACCTCGTCGGCCTGTTCGCGCTGGTCCCGGCGATCGCCGATGCCGTGGATGTCCCGGTGGTCGCCAGCGGCGGCATCGGCGATGCGCGCGGCATCGCCGCCGCGATCACGCTGGGCGCAAGCGCGGTCCAGATCGGCACCGGCTTCCTGCGCTGTCCCGAGGCGAAGACCAATCCGGCGTGGGCCGACGCGCTGGCCGACGCCCAGCCCGAGGACACGATGGTCAGTCGCGCGTTCTCCGGCCGCGCCGGACGCAGCCTCGCCACCGCCTATGCCCGTGCGGCGGCCTCCCAGGACGCGCCGGCCCCGGCGCCCTATCCGGTCCAGCGGGGCCTGACCCAGGGCATGCGCGAGGCAGCCGCCGCCAGCGGCGACGTCGACCGCATGCAGGCCTGGGCCGGCCAGGCGGCGCGGCTGGCGCGCGCCGAACCCGCCGGCGAACTGGCGCAGTCGCTCTGGAACGAGGCGAAGGCGCTGCTGGGCGGCTGACGCTGAGGCGATGCTTTGCCGGCTCAGTCGAGCTTGGCCGCCGCGTCTTCCAGCCGCCCCAGTATCCGCGGCCAGCCGCCGCCCATTGCGCGGAAGCCGGCTTCGTCCTCCGGCCGGAACCCGGCTTGCTCCATGCGCACCAGCACGCCGTACTCGACCGGCGTCAGCGTCCAGGTGACGGTCGTCTTCAGCCCGCCCAGCGCCTGCTCGCCCGACGCGTTCCAGCTGTAGACGAGCCTCGTCGGCGGCTCGACCACCAGCACCTCGCAGTCGGTGACGCCGTTCCACCCCGCCATCGGTTGGGCGCGGAAGTTGAAGTGATGGCCGACCACCGGTTGGAAGTTGTTCTGCATCAGCCATTCGGCGATCAGCGGGCCCTGCGTCAGCGCGCGCCAGATCTTGTCGGCGCGGTGCGGAATGATCCGCTCGACGACGATGGCCTTCGTGGCGGTGACGGCGTCGGTCATTGGTCCATCCGGTCCAGCAGGTTTTCGAGGCGGTCGAAGCGGTCTTCCCAGAAGCCGCCCATCAGGCTCATCCAGTCGACCAGGGGGCCCAGCGCCTTCGGCTCGGCGCTGTAGTGGGTCTGGCGTCCGGCGCGCCGCTCGCGGACCAGTCCGGCCTGCTTGAGTACGCCGAGGTGCTTGGAAACCGCGGGCTGGGAGACGCCGGCGCGATCGGTGATGGCGCCGACGGTCTGCTCGCCGCCTTCGCGCGCCAGCCGCTCGAAGATCGCCCGCCGGGTTGGATCTCCCAGCGTCTTGAACAGGGTGTCGGACGAGACGGGCGTCATTGATCCATAGCTGAGAAGTTATGGGTCAATCCATAACCCCAGCGCTATGCGTTGGTCAAGCCGGCGTCAGAACAGCAGCGCGAGGCGCGCCAGATCGTCCAGCTTGGCCCTGACCATCGGCTCGATCCGCGCGGCGGCCGAGCCTGATGCGGCGGCCACGTCAGCGGCGATCTGCTCGATGTCTCGGGCCCCGTCGAGCCCGGCGATGAAGGCGAGGCCGGCCTCGTCGCCGATCTCCACCTCGGCATGGCGCAGGGTGATCAACCGCCGCTCGCCTCGAGCGGCCTGCAGCCGCGCCAGGGGACTCGCGCAGGGTCGATCGTTGACCTGGGTCGAAAACGGCTGGGCGGCGCTGTACAGCTCCAACGCGCCCGACCAGTACATCCGCAGCAGGGCGGCGAGCCGTTCCGCGTCTTCGACCAGCTCGGCGACGGGCAGGGCGGCGGGCCAGGCGGCGCTCAGGCGCTCGACCACGCCCTGCAGCGCCGCGTCGCTCAGCTGGAACTGCAGCGTCCCAACCTCGTAGACGCCGGGCTCGGTCGCCTTGGCGGGCGTCGCGGCGTAGAGCCCGCGCAGCCGCGTCGGCTCGGGGCGGCGATCCAGCGGTACGGCGGCATGGACCAGCAGGTTCTGGCGGTAGCTCCGCAGCACGTTGAAATCGAGCTCCTGGGCGTGGGCGAGCACGTCGAACGCCGGGTCGTCGAGCGCGTAGGGCGGGCGGAACCCCTCGCCACAGCGCGTCGGGCCAGCCTCGGTGAGGAACTGCAGCCCGTGCTGGGCGGCATGGTCCAGGAACTCGTGCAGGTGGACCGGCTCGAACACTTCGCCCAGCTGGTCGTGCGCCAGCACCTCCGGCGGCCGCGCGAGCAGGTCGAGGCACTCGCTCTTCGCCAGCCGCTCGAACGGCGCGTCGGCGCTGTAGGTCTCGACCATTTGCCGTAGATGCCGGGTCGCGGCCTGCACCCGCGCGGCGGGCCCCTCGACGCCGCGCAGATGGAACAGCAGCATCTCGCGGATCATCCGCTGGGCGTGGCCGCCGGGTAGGGCGTTGTGGCTGACGAAGGCGACCCCGTCCGGCGCCAGATGGTGGCGGACCGACGCCATCAGCGCATCGCGCGCCGTCGCCGGGATCCAGGAATAGAGCCCGTGGGCGATCACATAGTCGAAGCCGCCGGCGCCGTAGTCGGCGTCAACGAGATCGCGCGCTTCCAGCCGCACGTTCGGCAGCCGCAGCGCCGCGATGACGTCGCGCCCTCGCTCCACCGCCCGTTCGGACAGGTCGAAGCCGACGAACCGGCTGCCCGGATAGGCGACCGCCATCGGGATCAGGTTGGCGCCGTCGCCGCAGCCGATGTCCAGCACCCGGCACGCCGCCGCCGGCGCGAACGGCAGGCCGAACAGGGCGGCGTGCGTCGCTAGCCGGTCGGGATGGGTCTGGCGGAACGCCGTGGTCGGGTAGGCGATCTCGTCATAGGGCGTCGCCATACGTGGCGGGATCAGGCCGTGGCCGGCTGCGGCGCTGTCTCCGCCGGCGCGGCGGCCGGCGGCTCCGGTCCCGAGAAGGTGTAGTCGAACGTCGAGTCCTTCACCTTCACGCCGATCTTCGCCACCGCCTCGCCGGCCATCTGCCGCTGAAGCAGGGCGATCGAGAGTTCCGGCAGCATGGTGTTGGTCAGGATCGCATCGATCATCCGCCCGCCGGACGCGACTTCGTTGCAGCGCGAGACCACGAGGTCGACCACGTCGTCGCCGTAGTCGAAGGCGATGCCGTGGTTGTCGGCGATCCGCCGTTTCACCTTGTCCATCTGCAGCCGGACGATCCCCTTCAGCATGTCGGGGCTGAGCGGATAGTAAGGCAGCACGATCAGGCGTCCCAGCAGCGCCGGCGGGAACACCTTCAGCAGCTCCGGCCGCAGCGCCTGGGCCAGGCTGTCGGCGTCGGGGGCCATCTCCGGGTCTTCCGACAGGCTGGTGATCAGGTCGGTGCCGACGTTGGAGGTGAGCAGGATCAGGGTGTTCTTGAAGTCGATGTAGCGCCCCTCGGCGTCGTCCATGTAGCCCTTGTCGAACACCTGGAAGAACATCTCGTGGACGTCCGGGTGGGCCTTCTCGACCTCGTCCAGCAACACGACGGAATAGGGCCGGCGCCGCACCGCCTCGGTCAGCACCCCGCCCTGTCCGTACCCGACATAGCCGGCCGGGGCGCCCTTCAGGGTCGAGACGGTGTGCGCCTCCTGGAACTCGCTCATGTTGATGACGATCATCGAATTGTCGCCGGAAAACAGCAGCTCCGAAAGCACCAGGGCGGTCTCGGTCTTGCCGACCCCGGAGGGGCCGCACAGCATGAAGACGCCGACCGGCTTGTTGGGGTTGTCCAGCTTGGCGCGGCTGGTCTGGATGCGCTTGCCGATCGCCTCCATCGCGTGGTCCTGGCCGACGACGCGCTTCTTCAGCTGGTCGGCGATGGTCAGCACGGAGGCGATCTCGTCCTTGACCATCCGACCGATCGGAATGCCGGTCCAGTCGCCGACCACCGACGCCACCGCGTCGGCGTCGACCACACCAAACACCATCGGCTGGTCGCCCTGCGCCTCGCGCATGGTCTCCAGCGCGGCCTTCAGCGCCGCGACTGCGGCCGGATCGTCGGTGTGGGGCGTCTCGGCGGTCTTCGCCGCCGCGCGGGCGTCGGTGAGGGCGTCACGGGCGGCGCGGACCGCGTCCAGCGCCTTCATCTCGCGGTCCCACTTGGCGTTGACCTCGTCGTAGGCGGCCGTGGCCTCGGCGATCTGCTCCTCGATCTTGCCGATCCGTTCGCCGGCGTTGTAGTGGCCCTCGGCCTCGCGGGTGGCGATCTCCAGCTCGACGGCCAGCAGCTCGACGCGGCGGCGGCGGTCTTCCACCGGGGCCGGCGTGGCGTGCTGGGAGACTGCGACGCGGGCGCAGGCCGTGTCCAGCAGCGACACCGCCTTGTCGGGCAGCTGGCGGGCCGGCACGTAGCGCTGCGAGAGCTTGACCGAGGCCTCGATCGCCTCGTCCAGCACGACGACGTTGTGGTGCTGCTCCATCATCGGCGCGACCGAGCGGATCATCGAGATCGCCTTGTCGGTCTCCGGCTCGCCGACGTTGACGGTCTGGAAGCGGCGGGTCAGCGCCGGGTCCTTCTCGAAGTACTGGCGATACTCGGCCCAGGTGGTGGCGGCGATGGTGCGCAGGCGGCCGCGGGCCAAAGCCGGCTTCAGCAGGTTGGCCGCATCGCCGGTGCCGGCCGAACCGCCGGCGCCGATCAGGGTGTGGGCCTCGTCGATGAACAGGATGATCGGCTTGGGCGAGGATTCCACCTCGTCGATCACCTGGCGCAGGCGCTTCTCGAACTCGCCCTTCACGCTGGCGCCGGCCTGCAGCAGGCCGATGTCGAGCGCGCGCAGGGTGACGTCGCGCAGCACCGGCGGCACGTCGCCGTCGACGATGCGGCGGGCGAAACCCTCCACCACCGCGGTCTTGCCGACGCCGGCCTCGCCGGTGAGGATCGGGTTGTTCTGGCGGCGGCGCAGCAGGATGTCGATCACCTGGCGGATCTCGGCGTCGCGGCCGACGATCTGGTCGATCTCGCCCTTGCGCGCCCGTTCGGTCAGGTCGACCGAGAACTTCGCCAGCGCCTCGCCGCTGGCGGCCCCGCCGCCGCCATCGGCCGCGCCAGGCTGACCGTCCGCGGATGGCGCGGCCCCGGCGTTCTCCGAGCCGGTCTCGGACGATCCGGCGCAGATCGCCGCGAACTCGTCGCCCAGCTTGTCGACCTGCACCTTGCGCCATTCGGGCGAGATCGAAAGCAGGGCGTTCTTCAGCTGCGGCGTCTTCAGGATGCCGAGGATCAGGTGGCCGGTGCGCACGCGGCCGGCGGCGAACATCAGCGAGGCGTAGAGCCAGCCTTTCTCGACCGCCTCCTCGATCTGCGGCGAGAAGTCGGAGACCGAGGTGGCGCCGCGGGGCAGGGCGTCTAGCGCCGCCACCGTGTCTCTGGCCAGTGCGGCGTCGTCGATCGCGAAGCGCGTGCGGATCATGCCGACGTCGTTGCGCGGGTCCTGCAGCAGGATGTGCATCCAGTGCGCCAGCTCGACGTAGGGGTTGCCGCGCATCTTGCAGAACCCGGTCGCGGTCTCGATCGCCTTGAGGGCGGTGGGGTTCAGGCGCCCGAACAGGGCTGACCGACTGATTTCGCTCATGACCTAAAGCCTCCCCGCCTCAAGCTATGCGGCGCGCGCTTCGGCCAAGACGCGCCTCGGCCCGCACGCCGCCGGCGCCCGTCGGCGCCATCCAACTGGTCCATCCCATCCTCGTGCGCCCGTCAAGCCGCGCCGGCCTGGCTTCACGCTCGTCGAGCTCGATCTCCAGCTCCCATTCCAGGTGCGATGGCGTGAAGGCGTCAAGCGCCTCGGCGGCGATCTTGAACTGGGTCCCGGTCGGCAGGAAGCTTTCATATTCGGCGAAGGTGCGCGCCCTGACCACGACCCGGTAGGCGTCGGTGTAGGCGCGCACGCTGGACCCGGCGACGGAGTCCGCGCCCAGGGCGTTGAAGCCGCCTGGCGGCCCGAGCCGGCTGCGATCGCCGGGCTCGATATCGCGCCAGCGCGGCAGGAACTCGATCAGCCGCACCGGCGTGCCGAGCAGGTGGGTGAGCGCGTCCTGCACGCCGGCGGCGCTGCGGTGGGAGGCGAACAGGCTGGCGTAGTGCAGCCGCGCCTGCGCCGGAAACGCCGCGTCGGCCGGCACATTCTCGCCGGCGCCGGACAAGGCGGCGAGGTATTTGCCGAAGCGGTCGTCCGCCGGGCGATCGGCGTGCGCCACGGGCTGGGAGTCGGCCCAGGCGCGGTAGAAGAACTGCAGCATCCGCCCGGCCAGCAGGTCGAGGAAGCGGCCGAACGGGCGCTTTTGCCCGTAGCGCCGCTCGTTCATCGCGAACTCGCTGAGATGCAGGGGCAGGGGGCCCATCGGGCCGGTCAGCCCCAGCCAGTAGCCGTTGATGTGGGCGCGCTCGCCCTTGATCTCGATCGACTCCAGCGTCGAGTCCGGGAAGGCGACGTGGGGGAGCTGAACCAGATCGACGATGTTCTGCGACGGCAGGCGCGAATCGCCGATGCGCGGCAGCTGCGCCGCACGCGCCTCCGCGGCGCGCAGCACCGGAAAGACGCCGTAGCGCTTGGCCGCCTTCGCCACCTCGGCGAGGTAGCTCAGATGTTCCGGCGTTGCCCCACTCTTGGCGGCCATTGCATGAACGTCCCCTCCTGGACGGATTCGAAGACACACTCGGTGAAGGAGTTGATCGTGGCGAATTCGGCCAGGAACCGCTCCAGCACCGCGGAAAACAGGAACATGCGCGCGTTCTCGTAAGAGACGTCGTCCAGCTTGACCCGGATCCGCAGGCCCCGCGCGAAGGCCAGCCGATCATGGCCGGGCACGCGCCGCGTCACCGGCTCGGAGTGGACCGTCAGCACCCCGTCGACCTGCCGGCGCGTCATCGCATCCTCGATCCGGCCATAAAGCGCCAGGTGATCGCGCAGGATCGACGGGTCGTCGTGGTCGGTCGGCGCCAGGCTGGCGTAGTTGGGCGTCAGGTGGCTGATCACGCGCCAGGCGCCGTCGGCCAGGCCCATCGGCGGCTGCGGCCGGGTGGGGGAGCGCAGCACGGTCACCGCCCGCACTGGGCCGGCGGCGACGTTGAAGTCGGTCGCGCCGCCGAAGCGCAGCAGCTCCGGCAGCTCGCGGTTGGTCACCAGCGCCCGCACCGCCAGCTCGGTGATGCGATCGACGCTGGCGGCGTCGCCCGGCGCGGTGAGGCTGAGCCAGGTCTCGGTGCCGAGGTAGTCGGTGCGCCGGCGCACCCGCTGCTCCTTGGTCGACAGCCGCCGTCGCTTCAGCCGGGTGGCGTAGAACACCGCCTCGCGCCAGTCGTAGAGCAGGGCGCCGAACGCATAGAGCGGCGCGACCGGGCGCGGCTCGCCGTTCTGCGCCCCGTAGGCGGTCACCTCCAGCACCCGGTAGACCTCGAAGTCCAGCGGCCGGGTCCGGTCCGGCATCACCTGGAATTCGTGTTCGTAGGGACGGACCTGCACGCGGCCGAGCTGCTTCTCGAACAGGTTGATCGCCGGCGCGGCGAACAGGCGGAAGTTCTGCGGGCTGATCGCCTTGGCCAGCGCCGGCGCGTTGCGGCTGAACAGCAGCACCACGTCGCACGCCTCGCCGCTGCCGGCGAAGGCCTCCGCCAGATCCCTCAGCTTGATGAACTGGAACCGCTCCGGGCAGGCGAAATACTCGCTGAGCAGCCGATAGCCGCGGAACGAGCGCTGCTCGTGCGGCAGCAGAGAGCATTCGTCCTCGAAGCCGTGCTGCTCGGGCAGCGGCAGCTTGAACCAGCCCTGCTCGCCGGCGCCCGACGTCGCCGAGCGGGCGATCACCGCCAGGCTCTCGCCAACGATCTGGCGATAGAGCTCGCCCGGAATGGTCTCCGAGCCCGAGAGGTAGATCGGCAGCTCGGCCGGCGCGATCTTCGGCAGCGGCACGCCGCCGGCCCCGGCGAAGCGCAGCCGCAGGCCGGCCTCGGCGCGCACGCCCGCCGCCGCCGCGAACGGGGCCACCGCCGCGCGGGTCGCCAGATATTCCGCCTCGGTGATCTGCAGCGGCCACAGCGTGACCGGATGGCCGGTCTTGAACGTGACCACGGCGCCGCCCTGGTCCTTGGCGACGGCGCTCAGTTCGGTCCCGCGCGGCAGGTTGAAGCCGGGCACCAGCGACTGGTCGCTCATCTGCGGCTCGAAGGCGACCACGCACATCGACGGGGTCGGCGCCAGGTAGTGCGGCTGGATCGCCTGCAGCAGGTGCTGGGTGAACTCGGGGAACTGGTCCTGGAGCTTCAGGTTCACCCGCGCCGCCAGGAAGGCCACGCCTTCCAGCAGCCGCTCGACGTAAGGATCGACCTCGGTGGGCGTGGCCAAGCCGAGCCGGCCGGCGACGCTTTCGTATTCCTCGCCGAACTCTCGCGCGGTCTCGCGCAGATAGATCAGCTCGTCGTTGTAAGCGCGCAGCAGGCGGGGATCCACGAGTCCTATTCCCGGACCGTGACCGACGCCGTGTCAACCTCGATGTCGGTCTTGAACTCGACGGGCATCGCCTCCACCGCCGCTGTCACGTCGCCGCGGATCACATAGGTGACGGCGTTTTCCCGCTCGAGCGCCTCGAGCGCCTCGACCTCGAGCCGCTTGGGGTCCATGCGCGGCTCAAATGCGCGGATGGCGTCGCGGATTTCCCGGGCGCGGGCCTGGATCACCCGCTTGGTCAGGGTCTTGCCGGCGAGGTCGGGCACGCCGTAGTTCAGCACCGAGGTGCGGACTTCGGGATAAGGCGTCAGGTCTTCCACGGCCCCGAGGTTGGTGGTGTTGAGCAGCCAGCTCAGCTCCCGGCGCACGGTCGTGCGCATCGCCGCCTCGTTGAAACGTTCGATCCGAGGCACGGTGTAGAAGCGCATCACCGATCCGCCGAGGTCGGCGGTGCGCCGAGCGTCGTCCGACTCGCGCAGTCCCTCGATCTCGAGGTCGGCGACCAGCTTGTCGAACAGAGTTGGATTGAGTCGGCTGGCGGCCATCAGCTGAACTTGAGCCGCCGCAGCGACAGGATGCCGACATCGGAGCCGTCGCTGAGGCTCCATTCGTGCTGGCCGAGGCCCGCCTGGCCCCAGTCCTGGTCGGCCCAGTCGGTGCCACGCGCCAGTCGCAGCGATACGTCGTCCAGCGCCTCGCTGCCGGGATAGCGGGCCGGGAGCAGGGCGGCGACCGACTGCCCGGTCTTGAACGCCAGCTGCACCGGCAGCCAGACGATGTCGCGCAGATCCCGTGGGCCCTCGGACTCGATCTTCTCGATCGCGTCGAACGGCACAAGGCCCCACTGCCCGGCGATGATCGCCTCGATCGCGGGGCCGAAGCGGACATCGCCGTCGGTGATCCAGTCGAACGCGGTCCCGTCCAGATCGCCGGGCGTGTCGGGCGCGGCGTCGAAGGCCTGGTCGCGCAGGGCTTGGGCGTCGGCCGAGCGGCCTTGGCAGAGCGCCGAAAGCGCACCGGTCAGGTCGCCGGCCCAGGTTGAGGAGCGCACCAGCAGGGCGGGCTGCGCCGCGCCGGCGAAGACCTGCGCGCGGAACTTCTCCGCCTCGATGGCCTGGCCGTAGGCCACCGCCAGCATCTGGGCTTCGGGCGAAAGCTGGGCCAGCGCGCGCAGCTGGGTCAGCGCCTTGTCCCATTCGCCGCCGACACAGAGCAGCTGGAACAGGAACATGCGCGCCTGCTGGTCCTGCGGCGCTTTTCGCACCGCATCGACAAGAGACGCGCGGGCGCCTTCAAGGTCACCCGCGCGCAGCAGTTCATCAGCATCGGCCATCACAGGAACCCCGAAGAGGCCGAGAACGCCGGACTACTCCGACTTGTTGGCGGCGATGTCGAACGAGAAGTCCGGCGAGGCGCCAGCGCCCCCGGTGTCAGCTTGCTCTTTGTACTGAGTTTTGAATTTGGCGAAGTTCAGCGTGATGTTCTCGGTGAGCCGGTCTTCGCCGCCGCTGCCACCGGTCGAGAAGCTGGTGATGAACACCTCCTTCAGCGTGATGGTCAGGTATTCCAGCGGCTTCTCGCCGGCCTTGCGGACGGTGAGGGTGACCTCCGGGATGTGCTTGCCAAGGCATACGGCGCTCTCGATCGACGTCGAGGAGAGATCGACGTACTTGGTGACGGAGATGTCCTGGACACTCACCTTGCCGGCGCCGGCGCCGCCGCCAACGTGGGCGTTGCCGGAGTTCGAGGCCCCCCAGCTCCAGGCGAGGACGTCGATCTCGCCCTTATGCTTGTCATCCTTTGACTCGCCCTTGATGTCACCAAGTTTGAGAAACATG
The DNA here is from genome assembly GCA_963835495.1 of uncultured Pseudomonadota bacterium. Lineage (GTDB taxonomy): Bacteria > Pseudomonadota > Alphaproteobacteria > Caulobacterales > Caulobacteraceae > Acaudatibacter. The sequence goes on from CAWIFQ010000003.1 coordinate 403,800, forward strand.
TCGACGGCCACGGTGAACTCCTTCGGCTCAGCGTTTGGGTGGGAAGATTACAGCAAGAAACGCGGACTAGGTCGCGGGCTTGGGCAGCCGCGAGACCATGCTCAGGGACACGTCCATGCCCTCCAACTGGTAGTGGGGGATAAACCGGAATATTCCCCGATAGTAGCCTGGGTTTTCTTCATCCGGGATCACTTAAATCGACGCCGCCTTCAAAGGTTTGCGAGCTTTGATTTCCTCGCTCGAGAAGTCCGGCTGGGCGTCGACGTACTGCATGACCCACGATTGCAGGTCGGCCGCCAGTTGCGGCGCCTCCCGCGTGCTGCCGACCCAGTCGCGCACCATGCACTTCAGGTAGTGGGCGAAGCGGCAGCTGGCGAAGATGTAGGGTAGCCGCGCCGACAGGTTGGCGCTCGCGGTCGCCGCCGGGTCCTCGTAGGCCTTCGGCGCGTGCAGGGTCTGGGCGCCGATGAAGGTGGCCTGGTCGGTGTTCTTACGGTGGATCAGGGCCATCAGGCCGGCCTTGGACAGCTCGGCCTCGCGCCGGTCCGAGATGGCGATCTCGGTCGGGCACTTGGCGTCGAGCGAGCCGTCGTCGGTCGGGAACATCGCCGTCGGCAGGTCTTCCACCGTGCCGCCGGACTCGACCCCGCGGATGCGGGTGCACCAGCCGTAGGTCTTGAACGCCTCGGTGATCCGCACGCCCAGCGCGTAGGAGGCGTTGAGCCACAGATAGTTGCTGTGGCTGCCGCCGCCGTTGTCTTCCTCGAAGGCGAATTCCTCCACCGGCTCCGAGTTGGCGCCGTAGAGGGTGCGGCCCAGGAAGCGGGGCAGGGTGAGGGCCATGTAGCGGCTGTCGTTGGTGTCGCGGAACGAGCGCCAGGCCATGTATTCGGTGGCGTCGAACTGCTTGGCGAGGTCGCGCGGGTTCGACAGCTCCTGCCAGCTCTCCATGCCCAGCAGCTGCGAGTCGGCGGCCGCCAGGAACGGGCAGTGCGCCGCAGCGCCGATCTTCGACAGCCCCTTCATGACCTCGATGTCGGGGGCGGTGTGGTTGAAGGCGTAGTCGCAGACGAACGCGCCGAACGGTTGCCCGCCGAGTTGGCCGAACTCGGCCTCGTAGACCTTCTTGAACAGCGGGCTCTGGTCCCAGGCGGCGTCGCGGAACTGGCGCAGCATCCGCCGCGTCTCGTCCTTGGAGATGTTCAGGACGCGGATCTTCAGGTCCTTGCCGGTCGAGGTGTTGCCGACCAGGTACCACAGGCCGCGCCAGGCCGATTCCAGCTTCTGGAATTCGGGGTTGTGGATGATCAGGTTGATCTGCTCGGTCAGCTTGCGGTCGATCGCCGCCTTCATCGCGTCGACGGTGGTGAACACGTCGTCGCCGATGATCTGCGCGTCGGCCAGCGCCTGCTGCGCCAGCGTCTTGACCGCCTGCTCGATCCGCTGCTCACGGACCTCGGTGTTGGGCTTGAACTCCTTGCGCAGAAGAGACGCGAAGTCGTCGACGGCGATGGTTTCCGCCTCGGCGACAGCAGCTTCCTGTTGAACTTCCTGGGCCATCACACTTCCTCACATTTCGGCGAACAGGATCTACTTGGCCTCGTCGGAGGCTTCCTCGCCCTCGGCGGGCTTGGCCGCCGCGAGCGCCTTAAGCAGATCCGGGTCCTTGAGCACCTTGTCCAGCAGGCCTTGCGCGCCGTCCTTGCCGTCCATGTAGACCATCAGGTCGTTGAGCTGTTCGCGCGCCTCGAGCAGCTTGGCCAGCGCCGGCACGTTCTTGGCGATGCGGCCTGGCCCGAAGTCGTCGAGCGACTTGAACGTCAGGTCGACGCCCATCTTGCCTTCGCCGGTCAAGGTATTCTCGACGATGAACGCCGCGCGCGGCGCGATCGCTTCCATCTTCTGCTCGAAGTTGTCCATGTCGAACTCGACGAAGTCTCGCTTGTCGAGGGTCTTCTTCTCGACCAGAGACTTGCCGGACAGGTCCGACATTACGCCCATCACGAACGGCAGATCGACCTTCTGGCGCGAGCCATAGGTCTCCACCTCGTATTCGATGTGCACGCGCGGTGCGCGGTTTTCCTTAATGAACTTCTGGCCGCCCTTAGCCGACACCATGGCGATACTCCCAAGGTCGAATGGCGGATGTTCCAGCCCGCCCCTTCCGGACTTGAAGCATATAACGGTGTTCTAGCCTAGCCCTCACCAACTCGAACCGCCCTCGGGTTTGCGCTGGCTGACCAGCACGCGCTTGGCCTCGTCGAGCGAGTTCGGGGCGATGTCCTCCAGCAGCGCGAGGAAGTCGAGCGTGACCCATTCGCGGACTCTTTGCAGCGCCGCGGGCACCGGACTGCTCGGCTCGCGTCGGCGATAATAGTCGGCGATGGCGTCCAACGCCTTGATCACGTCCTCGCGAGTCTCGACCCTGCCGGCGATGCGCGGACCGCCGCCGCCGGCTCCGGCGTCGGCGCTCGTGGCGGCCGCCGGCTCGGTTTCGTCGGCTGGCGCGGCCGGCGTGCTGGTGAACGACTGCACCGCCGCCTTCATCTGACTGATGAGGTCGTAGGTCGGCTTGAAGTTCGCGCCCGTGTCGCCGTCGGCGTTGGCGGTGAGCACCGCGTCGGCGCGCTTGATGGCGGCCGCGATCGCCTCCAGCCGGGCGATGATCTCGGTCAGCGCTTCCTCGGGCGTCTCTGCCAGAGCGGCGCGGAACATGCCGTAGCCGTCCGCCGCCTCGGCGCCGGTGCGGAAGCGCTCGAAATCGGCCCCGGAATAGCGCCCGAGCCGCGGGTGCTCGAGCAATGGCGTGCGCTCCAGCGGACCCAGGAACTCGCCCCGTCGGGTCAGCGATTCGCAGGGCCCCTTGCGGCCCTGGAAGCCGTATTCCTCCAGCTGCGGGTGAACCTTGTCCCAGTACGTCTCGAGCAGGCCGGCGAGATAGAGCGCACCGGTCTCCACCAGCGCGAGCTGGCCCGACCTGGCGCCGGCGCGGGTGAGGTAGACCGCCAGCCAGACGTCCTTGGTCCGCGCGCTCTGCTGCTCGATCAGGCTGATGATCGGGCGCCAGTCGATCTCGACGTCGCCGCCCGCCTCGCCGCTGGTGTCGATCGAGACCGACGTGTCGAAGGCCTGCTCGATGCTCCCGCGCTCGGCGTCGTAGGCGAGGTCCGGGCCGACCGGCTCTTCCTCGGACACTGGCGCGAGCAGTTCCTCAACGTCCATCGCAACACCCCCGAACGGCCCCGCCAGCGTCGGCTTTGCAGGCCCGCGTCGTCAAGGCATGCGACAGGAAGCTGCGTTCGGCAAGCCAGCTTTCGCCCAGCCCTTTGCGGCGGCGCGCAAGGCTCGTGTAAGGTGTCCGCGATCGGGGACTATCGAGACCCTGGACGAGGACGCCCGAATGCCCGTGCAAGTGTCCGAGCTGACTGTTAGCGCGTCGGCCGGCCAGAATAATCGCGAGGCTGCCATCTCGCTGCCTATCCCGCAGGTCGCCCACCTCGAACGATTCGAATCGACCGAGCGGCTGAGCGAACCGTTCGTCATCGTCGCCGACGTGATCTGCGAGGAAGTGGAAGTCGATTTCATCACGCATTTGGGCGAGGCGGCGCAGATCACGATCGCGCAGGACGGCAGCCCGCTGCGGACCTTCAGCGGCCTGATCTGCGAAGCCGAGTTCCTCGAGGAGATCGAGGCGGGCTATCGCTACCGACTGATCCTGCGGCCCTGGCTGCACATGCTCGGCCGTAACCTCGATTCGGTGATTTTCCAGCAAAAGACGGCGGTGGAGATCATCCAGGCGGTGTTCGACAAGCGAAACTGCCAGGACGCCGACTTCACCAAGCTGCAGAAGCACTACCCGAGCCGCGACTATTGCGTTCAGTATCGCGAAAGCGACTTCGCCTTCGTCTCGCGCCTGATGGAGCAGGAAGGCATCTACTACTTCTTCGACCATCGCGACGGGCGCCACGTGATGGTGCTCTGCGACGATCGTTCGTCCCACCCGGACAGTTCCTACGACGACCTGGAGTATGCGCCTTCAACGCAGACCGCGGTCGACGACCGGGTCTGGCGCTGGACCGAGACCGTCGCGAGCGGGACCGAGAACAAGGCGACGTTCCGCGACTACGACTTCACCCAGCCGCAGACCAAGCTGGAAGGGACCCATACGCTCACGGCGGCGACGTTCGACGGGTCCACCGAGACGCCGGAAGACGAGCGTCGCATCTCTGACGCGGGAACGGCGCAAGCCGGCTCGGCCAGCCCGCCGGACAAGCCGGAGATCTACGACTACCCGACCCCCGGCTTCACCGAGAAGGACCGCGGCGACACCCTGGCCGAGACGGCGATGCAGGCTCAACAGGCCGAGCGGCGCCACTACCGCGGCGTCGGCGACACGGTGCTGCTCGCCTGCGGCCAGCTGGTGGAGCTGCACAAGCACCCGCTCGGCCGCCTCAATCAGAAGTATCTGGTCGCCGGCCTGACCTACCGCGTCGTATCGCAGGCCTACGTCTCGGGCGGCGAAGCCGGGGCGCCGGAACAGCCGATCGTGGTCGAAGTGCTCGCGACGCCGGCCGACGTGCCGTGGCGCGCCCCGCGCGTCACCCCCTGGCCGGTGGCGCGGGGCCCGGAGACGGCGACGGTGGTGGGGCCGGACGGGCAGACGATCTATACGGACGAGTACGGCAGGGTGAAGGTGCAGTTCCACTGGGACCGCGCCGATCCCTCCGCCGACTCCACCTGCTGGATCCGTGTCGCGTTCGCCTCCGCCGACAACGGCTTTGGCCACATCGTCCTGCCGCGGATCGGCCAGGAGGTCGTGGTCGACTACCTGAGCGGCGACCCGGACCGACCGCTGATCGTCGGCAGCGTCTACAACGCCGACAAGAAGCCGCCCTACGCGCTGGCCGACGAGAAGACCAAGTCGGTCTGGCGCAGCCACACCATCGACGGCGGCTCGGACGACTACAACGAGATCAGCTTCGAGGACAAAAACGGCGAAGAGGTCTTCAACGTCCAGGCCCAGAAAGACCGCACCACCCTCGTCAAGCACGACGACACGACGACGATCAAAAACAACCTCAGCACCACGATCCAGGAGGGCGACGAGACCCGCGCCGTCTCCCAGGGCAAGCGCACGACGACGATCCAGCAGGACGAATCCCTGACTGTGACGGCCGGCAACTACACCATCGACGTCAGCGCCGGGCAGATGTCGGTCACCGCCGCGATCAGCATCACGCTGACGGTTGGGCAGAATTCAGTCAAAATTGACCAGACCGGGGTCACCATCAACGGCCTGATGATCAAGTCGCAAGCCCAGGTGCAACTCTCGGCCAGCGCCCCCATGGTCCAGATCAGCGGCGACGCCTTGACCCAGATCTCGGGCGGCGTGGTGATGATTAACTGAGGCGGCCGCGATGACGGATTGGACACGGGTGAAGTGGAGCGAGGCGGCCCAGGTCATCGAGCAGCTCGACTGGGCCGAGGACCCGGACGACGCGGCGCGTGGCCCGCCGGAACGATATTTCCAGGGGCTGCGCCAGGCGCGTCGGCTGGAAGACGCTGTGTTCTTCCTCGGCATGGCCCTGCCGCGCCACGAGACGGTGGCCTGGGCGGCCCGCTCGGTGCGTGACATCGGCGAGGGCCACCAGCGGCCGCGCGCCGACTCCGACGCGCTGAAGGCCGCGCTGCTCTGGGTGCAGGATCCCAGCGAGCCGCGCCGGCGGGCGGCGTTCGACGCGGCCCAGCTGGCCGAGACCAGCTCGGCCGAGCGGCTGGCGGCGATGGCGGTGTTCTTCTCCGGAGGCTCGCTGACGCCCGAGAACGTCCAGCCGTTGCCGGCCCCGGGCGACGTCGCCGGACGGATCGCGGCCGGCGCCATCCTCGTCGCCGCCGGCGCGCGTCCGGATCGGATCGCCGCCATCAACCACGCCCTCGACGAAGGCGACGCGATCGCCAGATTTGGCTTGAGCGGCCAGCGCGCATGACCCTCGTCCTGACCATCACCAACGTGGAGCGGCTGGAGAACGGCCTGCCGACGCGGCTGCGGCTCGATCGCCACGGCGCGGTGATCGGCCGCTCGCCCACGGCCGACTGGAGCCTGCCGGACCCGCAGCACTACATCTCCTCGGTCCACTGCGAGATCGACTACCGCGACAGCGCCTACGTCCTGGTCGACAAGAGCACCAACGGCACCTTCGTCAACGGCGCCCAGCAGCGCCTGGCCGGGCCGCACACCATTGGCCCTGGCGACGTGGTCGTCATCGGCCACTACTCGATCCGCGCCGACCTCGAGGGCGCCGGCGGGGCGCAGGCCGCACAGGCGCCGGCGCAGCAGACGCCGGAATGGGGCGGATGGCAGCCGCAGCCGGCCGCCGCCGGCGTCGACGAGTCCAGCTGGGACCGGGCGCCGGCCGCGCCGGCGATCTCCGGGCAGGGCGCGATGTCGGGAAACTGGGCCCCGCCTGCGGTCGACGCGCCGCCGGTGGCTTCCGCCTGGGCGACGCCGCCGCCGCCCGCCACGCCGGCCTCCGGCTGGTCCAGCCCGGTGAGCGATGCGCCGGCGGCGGCGAGCGCCGTGGACGTGTGGGGGCAGCTGGCCGCCAGCAACGTGGTCGACTGGGCGCGGGGCGGCTTCGGCGAGCGGCAGGCCGCGCCGGTCGATCCGCTCGGGCTCGGATCCGGCGGTCCTCGCCTGCGTCCCGATCCGCTCGGTCTCGATCCGCCGCCGGCTCAGGCGCCGCAGATGGCGCCCCAGAGCGCGCCGCAACCGGTGTCTGCCGGCTGGGCGTCGCCCGCCGCACAACCCGCCTCGACCCCCGGTCCCGCCGCCCAGTCCCCGCCTGGCTGGGGACCGGCTGCTGGCGCCGCCCCCGCATCGGCGACGGCCCAGGCCCCTGAACCCGCGCCAAACTGGGCCGCGCGCTCGCCAGCCGCGTCCGCGCCGGCGATGGGCCAGCCCGGACTCCAGGCCGCCGACCCGGAGCTGGTGGCCTTCCTGGTCGGCGCGGGGCTGCAACCGACCGACCTGAAGGTGAGTGGTGCGCAGGCCATGACATCGGCCGGCTCCGCCCTTCGCCGCGTGATCTCGGGGCTGGTGGTGATGCTGGAGGCGCGGGCCCGCGCCAAGGCGCAGCTGGGCGCACAGGGTACGTCGCTGGAGTTCGACGGCAACAACCCGCTGAAGTTCGCCCGCGCGCCGGAGAAGGCGATCGCCCAGCTGCTGAACCCGCCCGAGCGCGGCTTCATGTCGGCCGACCGCGCGATCGACGACGCGTTCCGCGACCTGCAGGCCCACCAGATGGCGACGCTGACGGCGATGCAGGGGGCGCTGGCCGCCACGCTGGCCCGCTTCTCGCCCCAGGCGATCCGCGATCGAGCCGAGAGCCAGGGCTTCCTGGCCAAGCTGTTGCCGGGCGGCCGTGAGGCCACGCTCTGGCACGCCTACGAGCGCGAGTTCGAGGGGGTCGCCAAGGGCTCCGACGAGGCGTTCATGGACGTCTTCGCCAAGGAGTTCCGTCAGGCCTACGAGCGCGTCAGCGCCGAGATGAAGCGGAAGACCTGATGGGCCAGCCCGCCGCCCGGATCGGTGACATGCACGTCTGCCCGATGGTGACTGGCGTCGTGCCCCACGTCGGCGGACCGATCCTGCCGCCCTGCGCGCCCACGGTGCTGACCGGGGGCATCCCGCAGGCGCGGATCGGCGACATGCTGACCTGCGTCGGCCCGCCGGACGTCATCGCGCTGGCTTCGTTCACGGTGCTAGTCAGCGGCCAGCCCGCCGCGCGGATGGGCGACATGACCGCCCATGGCGGCGTGATCGTGATCGGACTGCCGACCGTCCTGATCGGCTGAGCCGACGCTTCAGCGCCCGACCGTCAGCGCGACTGGCCGCCGCCGAACATCCGCTGCCACACCGACGGCCGGCGCCCAGGCTCCGGGATCTGCGGTTGGGTCCGGATCGGCACGGCCTCCGGAGCTTGTTGCTGCTGCTCGGTGTCGGCCCCCGGGTGGGAATAGTAACCGGGGCGAGGCAGTTTCGGCCGCACCGGCGCGGCGTTGTTCTGCACCTTGTACCAGGTCATGCTCGCCTTCCAGCCGCCTGCCGTGGCGGCCTGGCGCACCTGGTCGATCCAGGATACGTCGCGGACGCCTGGCGGCTTGGCCAGCAGCGTCGGGTCGAACGGACCGGCGCCGGTCAGCAACAGCAGGCCGGTCGTCCCGGTGACATTGAGGGCGTCGGCCGTGACGGTGTAGGCGTCGCCGCCCTGGTCGACGATCGCGCCGCCGCCCTGCCGCGCGGCGTCGAACGCCTTGCGGCTGCCCCAGATCACGTTGATGCGGCCGGCCGGGTCGAGCCTCAGAAGGGCGAAATCCTGCGCCGGGCTGCGCGGCGCCAGCGTGATCGTCGGCACGCCGGCGAGCTTGCCGTCGGCGCCGCGGCTGATTTGGTACGACGGCTGCGCCGAGCCGAGCGCCGGGCCGGCGCCGGCCGGGGCCTTGAACGAGCGGAACGCATCCAGCGCCGAGCAGGCGCCCTGGTCCGCCTGAGCCACCGCGCCGATATCGACGCCGTTCGCCGGCAGATTGTCGCCCGCCTCCTTGGCCGCGGCCATGACCGAGTCCTGGACCGTGGCCGGCGAACCCGCGACGCCGGAGAGTTTCACCGGCTGGCCGTTCTGCACCGGGCCGACCACATCCAGCCAGCTGCAGGAGAGGTCCGCCAGTTCGTCATTGATGGCTTGGACGGCCGACGCGGGCTGCGTGGCGGCGACCACCGGTCCGGCGGCGCCCGCCGCGGCCGTGGCGGGGGCGCCAGCCTTCACCACCGGCTTGTGCTGCAGCATCAGGTAGGCAACCGCCCCGGCGGCGATGACCACGGTCGCCAGGCCGATCAGCACGATGGCCACGGTCGACGAACCGCCCCTGGCCGGCGGGACCGGGCGGGGCGCCGCGGCGAGGGGCGGCGCCGTCATCGCCCGCGGCGGCAGGCTGCTCAGCCCGACGGGCAGGCTGGTCGCGCCGGTCGGCGGGATGCTCGCCGCCGTCGGCGGAATGCTGGCCCCGCTCGCCGGGATGTTGGCGATCGGCGGATAGCTGGTCGTCGGCGGGATCGACGTGGTGGGGAACGAGGTCACCGGCGGGATCGTGGTGCGGCCCTGCTCGTCGAGCATGGCCAGCACCTCGTCCATCGAACGCGCGCGCTTGGCCGGGTCGGCCGCGAGCATCCGCTCCATGATCGGACGCAGATCCTCGGGGATCGGGGTCAGGTCGACGCCCTGGCGACGCTTGTCGACGGCCTCGACCAGGGTCGAGCCCATGTCGACGTCGCGGCCGTTCGCCACCGCCAGGATCACCAGCCCGAGGCTGTAGATGTCCGTCCACGGACCGATCTCGCGGCCGAAATCGCCGAACTGCTCCGGAGCCACATAGGCCAGCTTGCCGGCGAATCCGTCGCCGACGATGGTGGCCTTGCTGGGATCCAGATCCTTGGCGATGCCGAAATCGATGATCCGGGCGCGGTCGAGCCGCCGGTCAGGCAGCAGGATATTGTCCGGCGACATGTCGCGGTGCACGGCGCCCAGTTCGTGGGCGGCGCGCAGGCCGTCCGCGAGGCGCCGGATCAGGCGCCGCAACTCCGCCGAGTCCGGATGGATCTGACCGAGCACGGCCGTCAGCTCCACGCCGTCGACGAACTCGGTGACGATGTAGAGCACGTTCAGCAGCGGTTCGTGCGCCAGCACCCGGTACTGCACCACGGCAGGGTGGGCGAGCCGCGTCAGCGTACGCGCCTCCTTGCGGAACATGGCCTGGACCTTGGCGTCGGCGGCCAGGCTGGGCAGCATCACCTTGATCGCGACGCGCTCGTCGCTGTTGATGTTGACGCCTTCGTAGACCTCGCCCATGCCGCCGCGGCCGATCAGGCGCTTGACCTCGTAGATGCCGTTCAGGACGTCGCCGACGGAGACGCGGCCGGGCGGGAGATCCGCGCCGCGGGGCGGAGGGCTTGGCGGCGTGCTGGGGGTGGCGGCGCTCGGGGGCGGGTCGCTCGGGGGCGCGGCGCTGGGAGTCGGGGTCGGCGGCGCCGAGACCGGCGGCTCGGCGGCGGCTGGCGGCGTCGGGTCGGACCCGCCGGTCGGCGGGCGCGAGGGCATGAACACCGTTTCGGTGTTGTCCTCGTGGTCAGGGGGATCCGCGGACATCTGCCTACCTTAAACCGCCGAGGAGACCAGCGAGAGACGCGTCATCTCCTCGCAGGCCACCGTGATCGCGGTCACATTATCGGGCGCCCCACGTTCGAGGCAAAGCTCCACCAGGGACGACGAGGTGACTTGCGGCTGCCCGCCGGCCATCGCCGCAGCGATCTCCTCGGGCGAAACCCGCGCCGTGAGGCCGTCGCTGCATAGCAGGAAACTGTCGCCAACTTCAGCTTCATCGACGATCACGTCAAGTTCCAGGCTGGCCTGCACGCCCACGGCGCGGGCCAGCACGTGGCTCATCGGATGGGTCTTGGCTTCCTCGGGCGAGAGCAGGCCGACGTCGACCATCTCCTGCACCTGGGTGTGGTCGCGCGAGAGCTGGTGCAGCGTGCCGTTGCGGTAGAGGTAGACGCGGCTGTCGCCGACCCAGAGCACGGCGAAGAAGCCCTCCTGCACCAGCAGGGCGGCGACGGTGGAGCCCATCGAGGCCCCGTCGACGCGGGAGCGATCGTAGATCGTGGCGTTGGCGGCATGGATCGCATCGGCGACGCGGCGGATATCGGCGTCGAGATCGCCCGAGGCGGTCAGCGGCGCGACGGCGTCGACGATGGTTCCGGACGCCCAGCGGCCGTTGGCGTGGCCGCCCATGCCGTCGGCGACCACCCACAAACCCATCTCGGGCCGCTCGAGGAAAGAGTCCTCGTTGGCGGTGCGCACGCGGCCTACGTCGGTGCGCGACCAGGCCCGCAGCCGCAGGGGGCGATCGCTCATAACCGCGCCCCTTCCGGTCCGGGCGCCGGCGGGACCGGCGCGAGCATCTGGGCGAACAGCCCGTCCAAGCCGCCCGAGAGCGTCGCCGGCTCGTGGTCGAAGCCGCCCAGCGTCCACCAGCGCGGCCGTGGCGGCGCCGAATCAGCGCCGATCTTTTCGAGCGGACCTTGCGCCGCAGCAATGGCGGCGTCGGCGTCCCAACCGGACTCGAACGCCTGATAGATCAAGGCTTCCATCTCTTCGGCGATCGCCTCCCCGCCGCCGCCAGCTTGGTCCGGTGACAGACCGTCTGCGGCGAGCATGATCATGAACCGTCGGCCAGCCGCGTCAATCGACGGCGCCAGCGCGCCGGCGCGCCACTCGCGGCCGAACCGTCCGGGCGGGTCGACAAATCGCCACGGCGGGGCGCGGTCGTGCGCGTCGTCGAACCCTTCGCCGAGCGCCGTGCGCGCCGCTTCCAACCCCTCGCTGGCCCAGCGGTCCCAGGCGTCGCACGCCGTCAGGTCGAGGCCGCGCGAGATGAAATCGCCGTGCGTCGGCAGTTTGCCGAACAGGACCGGATGGGGGCCCTTGTGGGCGTCGCTGAGCGGCTCGTCACTCATCGGACCCGGTCACAGCGTCGAGGGGCAGCGGAACGACCACAGGCCGCCGCGGCTGAAGGGGTTCTGGTCGCTGGGCAGGGTGATCCTGAAGCTGACGGTGTTCGCGCCCTGTCCGAAGGTCGCGGTGAAGCTGGTCGGGCCGGTGTTCTGCTTCCTGGCCGAATCAATCAGGCGGAACAGCGCCCACGGCCCCGAGAAGGTGATCGGCGCCATCGCCACGGTCTTGTTGTAGAGGGTCACGTGCGCCTCGGGCAGGCCGCTGACGGACCAGTTCAACTGCCGGGCCCCCGGCGTCGTGCCGTCGAACTTGTAGGTGACGCCGCCCGATTCGAAGTCGGCCGAGGTGACGCCGGCGCCGAACGCGGTCTCTTCGATCTGCAGCGGCTGGCCCGAGGCCAGCAGATCGCGCAGCTGGGCGGCGCGGTGGAACTGCTCGGCGCTGACGGGATCGAGACTGGCGGCGACGGGATTGTCGGTGCGCCAGCGCCAGACCGGGCCGCTCGCGTCGAGCAGCGGCGTCAGCTGGTCGCGCGCGAACGAGTCCATCTGGCCGCCCATGCCGAACACCCGCAGCAGGTCGGCCACGGGCGCGTCGGCCGGCGCGGCGGCGACGAACGGATAGTGATCGGCGACCAGGGTCTGGCAGGGCATGGCCAGGCTGGTGGTGTAGGCAGAGGCGACCGCGCCCTGGGCCGTGCTGGTGGCCGCGGCCGCCCCGCCCTTGGCCGCCTGGGCGACGAATCCCTGAAGTTCCGGCGGCGCGCCGCCCGCGGCCGTGGTCACGCCGCTCAGAGCGGTCGCGAGCTGGCTCTGGTTGGCGGCCGCGGCGCCGCCACCCAGGGTGTTGGCGGTGGCCGCCGCGCTGTTGGCGGAGGCGGCGCTCTTGACCGCGGTGATGAAGTCGTCGATCGGCGCCGGGGCCTTGCCGTCGCCGACATAGGTCTTCAGCGCCTGGAAGGCTGAGCTGATCTGCGAGGCCGCGTCGAGCCCCACCTGACCCTGCTGCGCCTGCTGGACGGTCGATGCGCCGGGCAGCTGGTTCAGCTTCTGCTGGATCAGGCTCTGCGCCGCGCCGGCCGCGCCGCCGGTGAAGGTGGTGTTCTTGGCCACCTCCAGCAGCACCAGCTTCAGCGGCGAGGGCGTGCGGGTGAAGGCCCCCAGCGCGATCGGATTATGGAAGTAGTCGGCCGGCTGCATCGCCTTGACCACGCCCTGCCAGGCCGCGATGTAGTCGGTGGCGTAGTGGCCGGCGACGCCGGGGCGCACGCCTTCGACCTGGCTCTGGATCGCGGTGGTGTCGGCGTCGGGGCCGAGCACCCACAGCTGCTTCTTCAGATCGTCGGCCACCGTGCCCAGCCCGACGAGGTACGACTTCTCGTAGCCCTCGCGGGTGAAGAAGTAGGGCACCTGCAGCTTCAGCACCGCATCGCCGTTGGCGAACGCCTGGCCATCGCCGCTGCCGAGCACGGTCGCGGTCTGCCACGGCTGGCCGGCGTTCGCGCCCTTCTCGCGCAGGATGGCGTAGGCCCGGTCCGCCAGCGACAGCGTCTGCACGATCTGGCGCGCGGAGGTGATCAGGGCGCCGTCCATCGGCGCGACGTGGCCCGGCCAGACCGAGTTCAGGTCCGGATCTCCCAGCAGCGCGTCGAGGTGCGTGGCGAGTTGCGCCCGCGTGTCGCTGCGGTCGTCGCCCGGATAGACGTTGACGGCCCAGTCGTTGACGATCCAGGTCTTCACCGCCTTGGTGTCCATCGGACCCTGGCCGCCCAGCATCAGATAGACCCGCAAGGGCTCGTATTCGTTGAAGGCCTGAGTCTGGTTCTGACGCAGGTAGGTCTCGAGCCGCAGCATCAGGCGCGGCAGCAGGATGCGGCGCACCGCCTGCACGTAGGCCTGCTTGGCCTGGTCGGCGAGGCCGTGCTGGTAGAGGCCGAAGGTCGAGAACAGCGGCGGCCCGTGCGCCTTCTGGTCGGCGTAGCCGCCGGGCAGGGCGCGCAGCGCCTGCAGCGCCGGCAGCGCCTGATCGAGCGCTGGATCGCTGTCGCGGACCTCCACCAGATCGACCCCGGAATCGTGCAGCTGCTGCTGCGCGCCCTGGGCGCCGTTCAACAGATTTCGCTGCAAGGTGCGGTTATTGAGGAAGCTGACGGTCCACAGCCCGATCGTGACCAGCGCGACCGCGGCGATGGCCGCCAGCGCCGCGGTGAGCTGCGCCGAGCGCCGGGCGCGGGCCGAGCGTTCGGTCTGCACCAGGCCCGCCTCGGCGAACACCACCTCGCTCAGCAGCCGGTTGAGGAAGTAGGCGCGTCCCTGCCGGTCGCTTCGCTGCTGCGGCGCCTCGTAGACCTGGGCGACGCCGGCGAGGATGCGGTCGAGCGGCGCGCCTTCCTGCACGCCGCTGGTGAAGTAGAAGCCGCGCAGGGGGTCGGACGGGCCGCGATCGGCGATGAAGGCGCCTTCCAGGAACCGCAGCACCCGCGAGCGCAAGCCTTCGACCTGGGTGGTGTAGCCGAGGATCAGGCCGCGACGGCGCGCGTCATGCTCTTCCTGCAAACGCTTGGAGGTGCGGTCGGCGATGCTCTGGACGAAGCCGTCGAATTCTCCGGCCAGCGCATCGCCGGTCGGCGCGCGGCCCCACGGCAGCGTCGCGCCGGCCACGGCCCGGCGGCCCTCGACGTCGAGGTCGTCGTAGAACTCGACGAACCCGGCCAGCAGGTCGGCCTTGGTGAACAGCACGTAGACCGGTGCGGCGACTTCGAGGGTCTTGCGCAGCTCGGCCAGTCGGCGGCGCACGGCGGAGGCGTGGGCGTCGAGATGGACCAGGTCCGAGCGCAGCAGCTCGTCGACGCCGATCGCCACCAGGATGCCGTTGATCGGCTGCAGCGGCCGCTGTTTGCGCAACAGGCCGAGGAAGTGCTCCCACGACCGCGCATCGACGGCGGCGTCGGAGTCCTGGGTGGTGTAACGGCCGGCGGTGTCGACCAGGGCGGCCTCGTCGGCGAACCAGAAGTCGAGGTTGCGCGTGCCGCCGACGCCCTTCAGCGCGCTGTCGGCGAAGGGGAAGCGCAGGCCGGCGTTCAGCAGCGCGGTGGTCTTGCCGGCGCCCGGCGGGCCGATGATCACGTACCAGGGGCGGCTGTAGAGATAGTCGCGCTTGTCGCCGCTGGACTTCTTCAGCGCCGCCATCGCCTCGGTCATGCGCTGCGAGAGCAGCGCGGCTTCCTCGTCGCCGGGCTGCGGCGGCTGGGCGATCTCCTCGGCGATGGCGTCGGACTTGGCGCGGGCGCTGAGCACGTGGATCAGGGCGAAGATCCCCCAGATCAGCGCCACGCCGACCACCATCAGCAGCCGCACCCACCACGGGCGCAGGAAGCCGACGAAGATCGGCAGGCCCAGCGCCAGCAGCAGCGCCACCAGCACGGCGGCCAGCAGCGTCAGCGTCCACCAGTTGAGGAAGAACCGTTTCACCGCCTAACGCCCCCGCCGCTCGCTACTGCTGCGTCCGCTGGACAACGACTTCGACCCGTCGGTTCTGCGCCTTGCCCGCCGCCGTGTCGTTGGACGCGATCGGCTGGCTGTCGCCGAGCCCCACGGTGGTCACGCGGGTCGGGTCGGTCAGGTTGGCCTTGATGATCGCCCCCACGGTGTCGGCGCGGGCCTGCGAGAGTGCGATGTTGTCCGGGAAGCTCAGGGACGACACCTTGTCGGAGTCGGCGTCGCCTTCGATCTTCACCGGACCTTGCTGGGTCTGCTGGATCGCCTGGCCGATGCGCACGAACAGCGGCGACTGGCCCGGGTTGAGCTGGTCGGAGCCGGACTTGAACAGCTCGCCAATCGTGGTCCGCACGCGAACCGTGGTGGCGTCTTCGATCACGACCACCTTGTGGGCGGCGATCTCCGGGGCGAGGAAGGTCTGCAGCGTCTGCAGCTGGCTCGACGGCGCGGCCGGCGGCGCGACCGCGGCGCGGGAGAGGCGCAGCGGGTCGCTCGGATTGAGCGCCTTCAGCGCCGTCATCGCCGGATCGCTGGTCTGCATCAGCACCAGGCGCAGGATCACGTAGATCAGGAACAGCAGGCCCAGCGCCGCGGCGGCGGCCAGGATGATCGGGCCCCAGAAGCCGACCTTGTTCATCGGCGTCGGCTGGCCGCGCCAGTGCGGCGACAGCTCGGTCTGCGAGAGGCTGCGCACGTGCTCCAGCGCCGCATAGAGCCGGCTCATCACGTCGTCGAGCCGGCGGCGGCCGTCGGCCATCACCCGGAACCGGCCCTCGAATCCCGCGGCCAGGCAGGCGTGGAACAGCTCGATCAGGTCCCGGTTCTCGGCCGGGCGGCCCAGCATGTCGTCGACCAGTTGCCAGAAGCGGTCGCCGCCGATGTTCTCGGCGAAGAAGTGGACCGTCATGCTGCGGCGCGCCCACTCGGCCCCGTCGGCCGCCTGGCCGGGCAGGTTCTGGGCGATGTCGTCGACCGTGGCGCAGAGCGCGTACTTGGCCCGCTGCTTCTGCTCCTCCGGATAGCCGGTCTGGGCCATCGACCGCTCGAAGCCGGCGATCAGGTTGGTGGCCTGGCCGTGCAACTGGGGCAGCCCGACCTGGGCGCGGCCGGAGCGCACGCTGGCCGCCAGCGCCAGCACCGGCGCGGCCAGGTCCATCATCACGTTGCGGACCTTCGGCGCCAGGCTGGGGCGCGGAATGTCGTCGTCGCTCAGGATCGGCTGCGGCTGGGCGACTGGCTGCGGCGCATAGGCCTGCGGCTGCGGGGCGACGGAGGGCGGTGTCTGCGGCGCGAACGGCTGCGGCTGGAACGCCTGTGGCGCGGGCTGGAACGGCTGCGCCGGCGGCGGAAACGCCTGCGGGGGCGGCTGCTGTTGCTGCGGAGGCGGGAATGGTTGCGGCGGCTGTTGCTGCTGCGGCGGGGGGAACGGTTGCTGCGACGGGAAGGGCTGCTGCGGCGGTGTTGCGGGCGGCTGATTGAAGTGGGTGTCGCCGCCCTGATCGGCCGGCCGGTTCCTCAGGCCCTGCAGAGGTGAGGGCCGGAAGACCGTACGATTCGGATTGTTGTCGTCGCTGCTCACCGCGTCGACCTTTTCACGCACCATAGTTCCATGCGCAGATCAGGCCAATCACCGGCGACATGCAACCCAAGCGCGGTCGCCGAGGCGAAATCGCGCCAGTCTTGCGCCCCGCGGTCCAGCTCGAAATAGACGTAGCCGGGAATGACGCGGATCTGCGGCGGCGGGGTCGGCGCGTGGCGCAGCGGCACGCCGGGCAAGGCCGAAATCGACGATCTGCCGCATCCGCTCCACCGCGCCAATCTTGGCCATCGAGGGGAAGCGCGCGCGGATCTCGTCGAGCGACGCGCCAGCCTTGACCGCCAGATAGAAAAAGCCGTGCTGGTAAAGATTCCGGTCAGTGATGCGCGAGAGGTAGGCCCCGGGCCCGGCCAGCTCCAGCGGCAGCTGCACGGCCGAGCGGTCGAACACCGCCGACAGCGCCGCCTGCAGCGCCTCGAACACCGGCTCGAAGGTCGGCTGCAGCTTCTCGTGGTCGTAGATCGGGAACACCGGCGGCTTGCGGTCTGCGCGCACCAGCGTCGACAGCTCGCCCGCCATGCTGACGAACGCCTCGTACAGCCGCTCGGGGTGCACCATCGGCAGGCTCTCGAGGTGGGTCAGGATCGGACCCCAGCGGTTCAGCGCCTGCAGCAGCAGGAAGCTGGCGAAGGTCTCGGCGCCGCCGTCGGTCGCCTCGACCGCGCGCAGGGCCAGCTCGTCCGCGCGCTGATCGACCCGGCCGAGGATGTCGGTGAGGAATCCGCTCAGGCGCGGGATGGACCGGACGTCGAGCGTCGGCGGGATATAGCGCTCGTCGAAGATCAGCTGGCCGTTCTGCACCTCGCGGATGCGGGCCAGGCCCACGGTGATTCGGCCATAGGTCTGGTCGCGGGTGACGCCGAATCGCAGGTTCGGCCGCGCGGTCTCGATGGTCTCGCGGGTGCGTTCGTTGGAGAAGGTGTCGGGTGCATCTTCCTCGTCGACCAGGAAGCGGGCGGCGTCGCCGGTTTCCTCGCTGTTCTGGAACTCCACCGCGCCGGCCTGGCGGGCGGGCAGAGTCAGATAGACGATGGCGTCGCGGGTGTCGGGCGGCACGTCCAGCGGCGGCGGTGGGGGAATGTCGTCGGGCGTCGAGAATGGCTGCCCGTCGGCGAACAGTCCCGCGCAGCGCTCGATCGCGAACTTGCCCAGCGAGGCCAGCGAGGCGTTGACCTTCAGCGCGGTCAATCCCCACGGATAGGGCCGAAGCGCCTCGGTCCGCGCGCGGATCAGGGCGTCGACGAATCGGTCCTGCTGCTGAAAGTGTTGCGGACGCAGGAACATGCCCTCGCGCCAAGCCACACGGTTCTCACCCTGCATGCGATGTCCCAAACGGCGAACAGGCTGTACTCTAAGCACGACTCCTAGCCGCTCTAAAGCCGTGGGGCGCGCAGAAAAGCGCGGTAGCTCCCGGCGCGAGGATGGGAAATGAGCGACCCCGGATCGGATGGACCCTCGTTCGACCCGCGAAGCTGGCGTGCGGCGAAGCCTGGCGAATCAAGGCCGGGCGGCGGCGACCCGACGTTCGATCCGAAATCGTGGCGCAAGCCCAAGGCGGCCGAGGTCAAGCGCAAGTCCTCGCCGGCGCCGTGGATCTTCGGCGGCGTGGCGGCGCTTGCCGGGATCGCTGTCGTCGCCGCCATCGCCCTGTGGCCGCGCGCGCATCCGTCGCCGCGCCCGGCCCCGCCGCCGGTGGTCAAGACGGTGCAGGCGCCGGTCGTTCCCGGCGCGCAGCGGCGCGCGCTGACGCTGGCGGGGCCTCAGGACCTGCTGGGCGCCCTCACCAGCGCCGGCGTAGCCGACGCCGACGCCGAGGCCGCCGCCGGGGCCGCCCAGGCGCAGCTTGGTGGCGGATCGGGCGAGCTGCGGGTGACGCTGACGCTGCTGCCGGCGCGGCAGGGGATCGTGCTCAGCCGCCTGGAGGCGCGGCGCGACAGCGGCGCCGGCGCCATCGTCACGCGCCAGCTGGACGGGCGCTATGCGGCCACGGCCGCGAGCGCCGACCTCGTCACCCAGGTCAAGGTCGTGCGCGGCCAGATGGACACCAACAGCTTCTACTCGTCCGCCGTCGCCGCCGGGGTGAAAGACGACCTGATTCCGCCTTTCGCTCAGGCGTTCGCCTTCGACTTCGACTTCCAGCGCGAGATCAAGCCAGGCGACGTGTTCGAGGCGGTGATCGAACAGCAGACCGACCCGAGCGGCGCGGCGGTGGGCAACGCCAAGCTGCTGTTCGCTTCGCTGGAGACCCAGGCCAAGTCGCGGGCGCTCTATTGGTACGTGACGCCCGGCAAATCAGGCGGCTGGTTCGACTCCAACGGCCGCAGCGTGATCCGGGCCCTGATGCGCACGCCGGTGGATGGCGCGCGCATCAGCTCGCCCTTCGGCATTCGGCTCCATCCGGTGCTGGGGTTCATGAAAATGCACAACGGCACCGACTTCGCCGCGCCGGTCGGCACCGCGATCTACGCCGCCGGCGACGGCGTCGTCGAGTTCTCCGGGCCGAAGGGGCCCAACGGCAACTTCACCAAGATCCTGCACCCGAACGGCTGGGAGACGCTCTACCTGCACCAGAGCCTGATCCTGCCCAATGTCGTCGCCGGCGCCCATGTCAGCCAAAGCCAGAAGATCGGCGAGGTGGGCGCGACGGGCGTCGACAGCGCCGGTCACTCGACGGTGACGGGTCCTCACCTGCATTACGAGGTGCACATCAACAACACGCCGGTCGATCCCATGTCGATCGCCGTCGGCCAGGGCCAGACGCTGGGCGCCGCGGACATGTCCGGCTTCATCCAGGAACGTAACCGGATCGACGCGTTGCGGGCCGCGCAGGGCGGTTAGAGCGCCCCGTCCGGGCTCGCGGCGTTGGTCGCGTTCTTGGCGGGCGCCGGCCCGGCGGCGCCCTTCGGCGTCGCCGGCGGGGCGGCATTGGTCGGCGCGGCGACCGCGGCGTTCGTCGCTGGCGCAGCAACAGTGTTGGCCGCGACCGGCTTCTTGACCTGCTGCTGCAGCAGCCTGGCGGCCGCCACCGCGTTGGTCGCCGAAAACGCGTTGGTCGAGGCCGTCTGCGTCTCGGGGATCACGCTGAGACCATTGCCGGCCATGATGTCGTACCAGGCCATCTCCGCGCGCCAGCCGCCCGTCCGCGCCGCCGCGGCGAACTGGCCGGCCCAGGCGGGGGAGCGTGGTCCGGCAGGCTGGGTCAGCAGGGCGCGAGGGAAAGGCCCTTGTCCGGTCAGCAGGATCAGGCTCGACCACCCCGGCTTGGCGTAGTCGGCCTGCAGCCGGTAGCCCCCGGCGTCGGGCACCTTGGAGACGACCGTGGCGACGTTGGCCATGGACAGGAAGCCCTGCCGGTCGGCGGCGATCACATTGAGGCTGTCGTCGGCGCCCAGCTCCACCAGGGCGAAGTCGCCCTGCGGCGGTGGGGTGGCGGTGACGATCGCCCGGCCGGCCTCCTTGCCGTCCGCCTGCTTCATCACCGCGAAGCTGTCCTGCGCGGCGGTCAGGTTCTGGCCGGTCTGGCTGGTCGCGGCGCGATAGGGGCGCAGCGCATCCAGGGTCGGGCAGAGCCCAGGCGGGGGCGGCGCGATCGACGACAGGTCGATGTCGCCCACCTGCACCTTGGCGCCGGCCGCGGCGGCCATCAGCGCGCCTTGCACCGCCGCCGGCGAGGCGGCGACGCCGGTGACGGCGATGTCGATGCCGGTGGGACCAGGCGCGATCTTCTCCAGCTGCAGCCAGCTGCAGTCGACCCCGCCCAGCGCCGATTCGAACTGTCGCAGGCCGGTCTGCGGCACGGCGCCCGGGACGACGACGAGTTGGTGCGGGGCTGCGGCGCGGTGCGCCAGCCGCGGCAGCAGCATCCAGCCGCCGACGCCAAGCGCGGCGATCACGGCGATGCCGACGGCCGCGCCGACGAGCAGGGGCGTCCCACGCTTGCCGGACGGCGCCGCGGCCGCTGGCGTCGGTTCCGCGGCCTCGGCCGCCGCCGCGACCGCCGCGCTCACCGCCTCTTCGCTGGCCGCGCCCCCGAAGATCGGCGCCGTCGCCGCCATCGGCGCGCCGGCGGGATCGCCACAGCCGATCACCATGATCGTCACATTGTCCGGCGCGCCGCGTTGGAGCGCGATGGCCAGCAGCCGCTCGACCATGGCGGCTGGATTGCCGCTCTCCAGTTCGCGCCTGATCTCCTCGTCTTCCACAACCCGCGGCAGGCCGTCGCTGCACAGCAGGAAGAGGTCGCCCGCGCGCACTTCGCCGACCAGGGTGTCGGTCTCCAGTTCGGCCTGGGTGCCGACGGCCCTGGCGAGCACGTGGCTCATCGGATGGTCGGCCGCCTCGCGCCGGGTCAGGTAGCCGGCGTCGACGAGCTGCTGCACCTGGGTGTGGTCGACGGTGACCTGGCTCAGGACGCCATCGCGCCGCAGGTAGAGCCGGCTATCCCCGGCCCAGACCGTCGCGAAGCGATTTCCGCGGATCAGCAGCGCCACCGCGGTCGATCCCATGTGGTTCTGCCGCTCGGTCGATTCCTTGAAGATCACGAAGTTGCAGTGGCGGATGACCTCGCCGACCGTCGCCGCATCGCGCTCGAGGTCGCCGCTGAAGGGCGCCTCGGCGAGTTCCATGGCCAGGGTGCGCGAGGCCCATTGCCCGTCGTCCAGCCCGCCCATGCCGTCGGCGACGAGCCAGAAGCCTTCGCCGCCGCGCGCCAGGAAGGCGTCCTCGTTCTCGCCGCGCACGCCGCCAGGATCGCTGGCGTGGGCCCCGTAGTACGGGCCGTCGCGACTCTCCGTCACCTGACTCATCGCCCGCCACCTTGGCCCATGCTTCCTTGCCGGACAATTGCCCTCGGGGCGCTGGCCCTGGGGGCGGGCTCGGCGCTAGTGAATCCAGCCGGCGGTCGTGGCCACGCCCCAGAGGCCCAGGCCGAGGTAGAGCAGGGCGGCGGCGATCTGCAGCGCCCGGATCGGCAGCACGCGCGTCACCGCGTGGCCGAGGAACACCGCCGGGATGTTGGCGATCATCATGCCGGTGGTGGTGCCGGCCGCGACGATCAGCACCTCGTGGTAGCGCGCGGCCAGGGCGGCGGTGGCCACCTGGGTCTTGTCGCCCATCTCGACCAGAAAGAAGGTGACGACCGTGGTCAGGAAGACGCCCATGTGCAGCCGGCTGGGCTTGGCGTCGTCGTCTTCCTTGTCCGGGATCAGCGCCCAGATCGCCATCGCGATGAACGAGCCGGCGACGACGTACTTGAACCAAGGCGCGTCCAGCAGGCCGGACAGGTAGAAGCCGACCAGCGAGGCCAGCGAGTGATTGGCGATAGTGGCGACGAAGATGCCGAGCAGGATCGGGATCGGCTTGCGGTAGCGGCTGGCCAGCATGATCGCCAGCAGCTGGGTGCGGTCGCCCATCTCCGCGAGCGCGACGAGCAGGGTCGAGACGAAATAGGGTTCCACGGGCAGGTCCGGGGCTGGGAGGGCGAACAACGCCGCGGACGCGGGCCAGCCGGCCCCGCGCCTCGCGTCGTTGGTCTCGCCAATCGGATCCGACCTGGAATCCGCCGGCACGCGCCATGGCCAGGAACGCAAATTCCCGGCCAAGTATGTTGACGCGGCCTCCGCTGCAGTCGCGGACGGCTACTCCCCAAAGAGCCGGTGTGAGGTAACGGAGGCGAGGGCGGCGGTCAATCGCGGCTCAGAAGGCGCCGTACCTGGCCATCGCCGCGGCGCAGGCGACGATCAGGCCGAGCAGCGCCGCCTCGATCAGGATCGTGCGGCGCACCGCGGCCAACGCGGCCGGCGGCGGCGCGAACGTCGCGTCCAGGGCGAACGCGCCGCGCCAGCGGATGAACAGCACGGTCGGGTAGATCGAGAGCAGGCCGACCACCAGGAACGTCGCCATCTTGGCCCAGAACCAGGGGTTATGGACGTAGAACAGCCAGCCCTTGGCGCCGAAGATCACCCGGGCGACTCCGGCGACGACGATCACCCCCGCGGCGATGCCGTAGCCAAGATCGATCGTCGCCAGGCGGCGCACCGCGGCGCCGGTCAGCTCCACTCTGATCAGCGCCAGCTCGGCGCCCACCACCAGGATCAGCGTGAGGATGGCCAGATGGTGCAGCACCGCCAGGATCAGGTCGAGCATCGGCGCAGGGTCCCGTTCAGCCGCGGCGACGGCAGCCTAACGCGGCGCTTCGATTTTGGCTCGGCCTACGTCGATCTCAGCGGCCAGCGGCTTGCTTCGCCTCGTCATCCGAGATCAACGCATCGAAGTCAAAGATTTCGCGCTTAAGATTGACGATGGCCTCGGCTGAGACGTCGACACTGTCAGTCGTAAGGCTGATGCTGCCTGCGTGAAACATATCCAGTTGACGGATCAACATCTGGCGTAGGTCGCGCCATCTCTGCACGACAATTGGATCAGCTCTCATCTCTCATATATAGCCGAAGTGGGCCTTCTTGGCTATTCTGAGCGAGCGGGCGAACAATTATTTGTCGGCCGGCAAGCTATCTGGCCCACGCAGTGCTATATGGGTGAGGCCAGATCGTCGACGCGCTCCGTGCGTCCGATCCGGTGCGAGAGCGCGCCATGTCCAAGCTGATCCGACCTATTGCTCGCGTGAACGGCGGCCTCAACGACGCCAGATCGACCGGCGGCGGCGTGACAGGCCGCCCGCGCGACATTCTGGCGCTAAAAGGCACGATGAAGACCCGCACGTGACGATTGCGGCCGACGGCGAACTCGGAGCGCGCGGCGTGGACGACGCCGAGGCCCGCAAGCTCGTGCGGGAGAACGACTACCTCAAACTGAGGTGCGCCCAGCTCCAGGACGACGTCACCGATCTCAGCGGCCAGCTGACCCGCGCGAGGCAAGAGCTCGAGCGGCTGCATGGCCGCGCCGGCGCAGCCGTGGGCGCCTGAGGTTGGTTCTCACCGACGCCCAGTTCGACGCCCTGCGCAATCTCGCCCGCAAGAAGGCTGGCGACGTGGTCGGCTGGATCGCGATCAGCGAAGCCCAGGGGCTGACGGAACTCGGCTTCGCGGCCCGCAATCGCAGCGGCTGGCAGATCACCGACGCCGGCGCTTCGGCGCTGGCGCACCGCGAACAGCACGCTGAACCGCCCGCCACCGTGATCGCCTTCCGCGGCGCTCGCGAGCAGGACTAGCCGCCGCGCCGGTGATCGCCCCGCGCCGTTACTCTGGCGTCGCGGCTCCACCGCCTGCATATCAGGCGCGCGATGAACCCATCCCCGCACCGCCTCTGCGTCGCGCCCATGATGGACTGGACCGACCGGCATTGCCGGCGGCTGCATCGTGGGCTGTCGCGGCGCGCGCGGCTCTACACCGAGATGCTGACTGCCGAGGCGGTGATCCATGGCGACGCCGCGCGGCTGCTGGCGTTCGATCCGGCCGAGCATCCGGTGGCGCTGCAGCTGGGCGGCTCGGATCCGGCGCGGCTGGTGCTGGCCGCCCGGATCGGCGAGGACGCCGGCTACGACGAGATCAACCTAAACGTCGGCTGCCCGTCCGACCGAGTGCAGAGCGGCCGTTTCGGCGCCTGCCTGATGGCCGAGCCGGCGCTGGTGGCCGAGTGCATGGCGGCGATCGGCGCGGCGGTGAGCATACCGGCGACGGTGAAGTGCCGCATCGGGGTGGATGACCAGGATCCGGAGCAGGCGCTGTTCGAACTGGTCGACGCCTGCGCGGCGGCCGGCGTCGGCGTGTTCGTGGTCCATGCCCGCAAGGCCTGGCTGAAAGGCCTGTCGCCGAAGCAGAACCGGGATGTGCCGCCGCTGGACTATCCGCTGGTGTGGCGGCTGAAGCGCGAGCGGCCGGCGCTTACCGTGGTGATCAACGGCGGCATCGGCTCGCTGGACGAGGCCGAGCAGCAGCTGGCCCACGTCGATGGCGTCATGCTGGGCCGGGCCGCCTATCACACGCCCGGCCTGCTGGGCGAGGTCGACCGGCGCCTGTTCGGCGAGGGCGCCGACGTGACGCCGGAAGCGGCGGTGGCGGCTTACCTGCCCTACGTCCGCGGCGAGCTGGCGACGGGCGCGCACCTGGCCGCGATGACGCGCCACATGCTGGGCCTGTTCCACGGCCGGCCAGGGGCGCGCACCTGGCGGCGCATCCTCACCGTCGAAGGCGCCAGGACGGGGGCTGGGATCGAGGTGATCGAGCGCGGCCTGGCGGCGCTGGCCGAGGCGCGGCGCGAAACCGTCGCGGCCTGACCGGGCCGGCGTCACGCACCTAGGAGGCCGACGCCGAGGCGAACTGCGAGGCGGCGAGGGGCTTCCACGTTGCCAGGTTGACATATAACGTTGTTCAATCTAACGATGCATTACGGCTGTTAGTCCCAAAGTTTCACAGTCCTAGCGCGTGGCTGAAGGCCGCTCCGTAGGGGGCGTGCAACTGCCCTCCGAGTATCGAGTAGCGGCGCCCTGTTTTGTCCTAGGTCGAAAAACGGAGCTTACGAAAATGTCTGAGACCAATTGCGGCTGCTGCTGTTCGTATCAGACCCCGCCTTGGTGGGTGACCATGCGGTTCACGGACGCCGGCCCTGGCTCGCCCGCTCCGGCGCCACCGAGCGCTGCGCCGCCGCAGACGACGACCACGACGACGACGCAAGGTGGCTCGCAGCAGGGGTCTTCTTCCGACGGTGGCGGCCTTGGCGGCCTCCTCAATACGGTCGGCGGCGTGCTGGGTGGCGCTCTGGGCGGACTGATCTAGGAGCGTGACATGGTTGATCACTCAACGCTGCTCACCCTCCTCGAGGTGACCGTGGCGCCGGATACGGCGCTGACGGTGCCCAACGAGGTCAAAATCCTGGAAATCGTCGGGGTCGTCTCCAGTCCGGAGATGATCAAGGCGTTGAATCTCGCCGAATCGTTAGTGCCTGCTACGACCCCGGCGACGCTTCAAGGCCTGGTGCACCTGCTGAGCGGTCTGGCCAAGATGAACCCCGACACGCCGCAGACCAGTCACGACACGCTGGCGACGCTGTTGCAGAATCTGCAGAAAGCGCCGGACGTGCCGCTGACCTTCGGCATCTTCCTGCCGATCCTTCGGTCGTTCCTGACCGCGGCGTCCAAGAAGCCCGAGCACCGGCGTGAGCACGAGCGATCCGCCGAGTCCGAACGCGAGCGGCCGAGCCGCCGCAGGGGCGGTGAGGCCGAGGCGATCTAATGTCCCGATTCCGAAGTTCGCAAGTGCTTGATGGCAGGCTTTGTCGAACTTCGGGATCGATCAGGACACTAGCAAGTATAAGTATCTAGTGTGCTTTTTTGGATTTGAAGTTCGCGCGACGCCCGATCCAGAGAGCAGGCGAACTTCAAATCCAGCACACCAGGCGCATGACCGCGTCGCCGTAGGAGGCTCAAGGTGGATCCTGCAAACCGGGCGCTTAACGTGCTCGAACTGGCGAGCCGCATTTCCGTGTCTGCGTCGACCCGGGAGCCCGAAGGCGACATCGATGCTCAGGTGAGGGCCCTTCACGACCCCTCCCACCCGAAGGTGGCGGTGTTTCTGGCCCCCGGGAACGAGATCGATGACCGGCCGCTCGAGCCTGGGGTCAGGGTGGTGCGCAGACGCGAAGGCACTTTGCTGACGACCGACCCGAAGCGGGCGGCCCATTTCAAGACGCGGCCGATGATTACGGATGACGATCTCGCCCTGTTGCTGGGGTATCCGGAAAGCAAGGCCGACGTGTTTGGTCGCGGTGGCGGCCTCGTGGTTCAGGCTCGCGACGCCGACGGCTATGTCGTCACGGAAGCCTATGCTTCGCTTCAACGCCTCGCCGACACGGTCGCGGAACTGCGCCGCCACGTGCCGTTCGCGGGGAGACTTTTGGTGCTGGCGCCAGCCGAGGCGTTGGCGAGGCGCCTGACTCTTTCCTAAGCGACTGGCGACGGTAGCTGGAAGGCCGAGGATCGGACGCGCTGGTGGTCTTCCTGCCCAGAAGCGCCGCCTGAAGCTACTTCGTCGTGGACACCGCCGCCCCGGGCGCGCCGGCCTTGAGCCAGGCCTCGGTCGCGGCGCGCGCGTCGACGCCGGTGTCGGTCCCGCCGCCCAGCGCCAGTTCGGCGACGAAGTCGGTGGTCGCGACGGAATAGGTCTTCGCCGGGTCGATGTCGGCCACCGCGATGGTCGCGTGCATCACGCCGCCGAGCGCGCTTGGTTTGGCGAGCAGATCCTTCAGCTTCGCGCCGCTCAACGCCGCCTTCCAGACCGTATCGTGAAACGGAACCACCGCGTGCACCTGATAGCGGGTGACCTCGTGGGTGCGGAAGCTGTCGAACAGGTCGCCTTCCGGCTGGAGGCCGACCTCGGTCCCGGCGGCCAGCTTGAACGCGGCCGCGAGGTCGGCGGCGGTCATCGCGTTGCGCTCGGCCGGGGTCGAGCCGATCGGGCCGAGCTTGCCGACCACCTTGTCCAGCGGCCGGGCGTAGCGTTCGACCAGCGCCGTGACCCGGGGATCGGGTCTGATCGCGGCGTCAACCGCCTGCAGCCGGTCGGCGTAGTGGGTCAGCTTCCAGCCGTGGGCGCGGTCGCCCTCGAAGGTGAGGTCGAACACGCCCAGCCGCACGCCGAATTCGCCGTCCTGGACGATCGGCACGGGCGCGCCGTCGAGCGTTGTTCTCCAGCGCGGGCTGGTAGAGGTAGGTGTGCGAGTCGCCGCCGACGATGGCGTCGATCCCCCGGGTCCCGCGCACCACGCGGCGGTCGTCGAACACGCCGATGTGGCTGACCACGATCACCACGTCCGCCGCCGCCCGCGCTTTCGGAACCCACAGCTTGGCCGCTTCGACCGGATCGGTGAACTTCAGGCCCTTGGTCTGCGGATAGCCCTGCGAGCGCTGGGTCGTGAGACCGAGGAACGCGATCCGCAGCTTGCCGACGCGGCGCACGACAAACGGCTTCACGCCCGGCAGCGGCGAGCCGTCCGCCTCGGCGGCGTTGGCGCAGATCCAGGGGAAGTGGGACTGCCGCACCAGCCGGGCGAGGTCGGCCTGCGCGCCGGCGGCGTCGTGGATGTCAGCGGCGTCCTTGAGCTTGAACTCGTTGTTGCCGACGGCGGCGAGGTCGTAGCCGATGGCGTTCATCGCCGCGATCTCGTCGACGCCTTCGTATTCGGTGGCCAGCGGGCCGCGGGTGGTGGTGTCGCCGGAATCGATCAGCAGCGTCGGGGCGTGCGCCGCCGCGCGCAGCTTTCTCACCAGCGTCGCGCGCCGCGCCGCGCCGCCGATGTCGCAGTGCTCCTCGGGGCCCTTCGCCACCTCGACGTAGCAGAACGCGCGCAGGTGCCCATGGATGTCGTTGTCGTGCAGGATGGTGAGGGACTGGGTCGCGGCGCCGGCGATGCTGGCCGCGAAGATCGCCGTGATCGCGGGTGCGCTGCAGGCCAGCCTGCCCCAGATGTTCATGACGCCCTCCCCACCGAAACCCAAGTAAGAGTTGACCACGGAAAACACGGAAAGACACGGAAATTCCAGTGTCATCCCGGAGAGCCGCGCAGCGGACTCGTCAGGGATCTGCTTCCCCTGCCGGCGCAAGACAAGATCCGGATCCGTGCCGCTGCGCGGCTGGTCCGGGATGACAATGGAGGGGGTGACTAGTGTCCGTGTTTTCCGTGTTCTCCGTGGCCAAACAAGCTTGCCGCCGTCACTCCGCCTTCGCACCAGTCCGGTAGTCGCCGAACGCCTGGTCGCGGACCGTCAGCGCCTCTTTCACGCCCTGGCGCAGCTGGGCCATGTAGGCGCGCGACGCCGCCGTGTGCCAGCCGAGAGCGTGCAGGTCGGTGCCGGCGCGAAGCCCGGCGCGCAGCCCCATCGCCTCCATCTGCCGGTGCACCAGCCGCTTGTTGAGCTGGGCCAGCTCCGGATCGACCTGGGCGACCCGCTCGGCCATCGCCAGCACGGCGCCTTCGAGCTCGGCCTCGGGGTGGGCGCGGTTGGCGAAGCCCAGCCGCACCGCCTCGAGCCCGCTCATGGCGTCGCCGGTCAGCATCATCTCCATCGCCGGGCGCATGCCCATCAGCCAGGCGTGGTACTGGTTGTCGGGCGGCGACATGGTGCGCACGGCCGGGTAGCCGATCTGGGCGTCCTCGGCGACGTAGACCAGGTCGCAGGCCACCGCGAGCTCGGAGCCGCCGGCCAGGCACCAGCCGTGCACCTGGGCGATCACCGGCTTTGCGAGGTCCCAGACCCTGAAGCAGCCTTCCACCACGTGCCGCGCCCACTGCCCCTGGCCGCCCGAGGTCGGGTAGGGCAGGGGGCCGGTCCCGGCGAGGTCGTAGCCGGACGAGAAGCACTTGCCGGCGCCGCGCAGGATCATCACCCGCACCTCCGGGTCGGCGTCGCCCTCTTCCAGCGCCTTGAAGATCTCGCCGCGCAGGGCGTTGGACAGCGCATTGCGCTTGGCGGGGCGGTTGAGCGTGATGCGGCGCACGTGCGGCGCCGGATCGTCGGTCAGCAGGATCGGCTCGTCGGCCATGGCGGTTTCCTCCGGGGGCTTTGACCGCATCTAGCGCCAGGCCCGCGGCCGGCGTCCAGCGTCACCCGGCGGAAGCCCTGGCGAGCGCCGGACGCCGCGGTTAGGCTGCGCGGCCATGGCAGAAGCGCTCGACATCGCCGCCGAGCACGCGGGTCTTGTCGGTCAGCTGCGCGCGGCCGGCGCACCCTATCGCGGCGGCCAGCACAACGACTCGTACAGCGGGAGCGGCCACCCGTTCTTCAACGTCTCCGCGCCGGAACTGCGGCGGATCGGGCGAGCGTGGCTGGCGGCGCGCCGCAAGGCGGACGACGCCGACCTTCTGGCCGTGGTCGCCAGCCTGTTCGTCGGCGAGGCGTACGAAGAGAAGGTGCTCGCAGCCATCCTGCTCGCCGCCAATGGGCGGATGCGGCGGCTGGGCACGGCGGCGCTGGCAAATGGCTGGCTCGATCACCTGCAAGGCTGGGCCGAGATCGATAGCCTTTGCGCCAGCGTCTTTGGGCCGGAGGAAATGGAGGCCGACTGGCCCGCCTGGCGCGACCTCATTCGGCGTCTCAGCCGGGACGCCAACGTCAACCGCCGCCGCGCGGCGCTGGTGCTGCTGACCCGCCCGACGCGAACGTCGTCCGACCCCCGCTATCGCGACCTGGCGTTCGAGGTCATCGAACGGCTGAAGTCAGAGCGGCCGATCCTGATCACCAAGGCGGTGTCGTGGCTGCTGCGCTCGATGGCCGTGCGCCACGGGCTGGCGGTGGCGGCCTATCTCGACGCGCAGGCCGCGTCGCTGCCGGCCATCGCCGTGCGCGAGACACGGACCAAGCTGCGCACCGGGACCAAGTCCGGACGTACGCGATAGGGCCCCCTAGGAGGCGCGGCGCGGCGGCGTGCGGGCGATGTAGCGATCCACCAGCTTGGCCTTGGAGATCCACAGGTCCTCGCGCCGGCGGATGGTCTTGCGCGTCGGCAGGCTGCCGGGATTAAAGGTCCAGGTTAGCGCCAGCAGCCAGATATCCTCGGCCGCGTCGTGCAGGCGGCGGCCAAGCGGCAGGGGACCGGTGTCCTCGATCGACTCGAAGCCGAACCAATGGCCGAAGCGGTGCATCTCGTCGCGATTGCGGCCGTTGGCGAAGGCGAGGCGGCCACGGACCGCCACCGCGCCGGCGAGCCGTGAGTCGGTGTCGATCGCCGCGGCGAGGTCGACGAACGAGCGCATCAGCGCGCGCCCAAACCGGCCGCCCCAGCCCAGGCCCTGGCAGGCGGAGGCCTTCGGCAGGCGCTCGTTCCAGAAGTGGATGTCGATGATCTTCTCGCCCGGCTGGATGACCGCGCCGTCGGAAAGCCGCAGCTCGCATTCCGCCCGCTTGACCACCACCCGCAGCATGCACGTCGGGCTGTCGTTGAACTCGATGAAGCCCTGCTGGCGTCTGACCCAGGCGTCGAGCCGGCGCACGAGCAGCTGCAGCGTTCCGTCCTTCGGCGCCAGCGGGCGCTCGGGCGGCGTCCAGGCGCGCACGGGCCCGGCAGATGCGGCTGTCCGCGGGGATTGGCTCGGAACCAGAGAGGAATCGGTCAAAACAGGCGACGTCCGCGTTCAAGCCATAAACCTGCGAATAACCAAGACGGGTCGCAACGCCTATGACTTTTTTGCGTGATCGCGACTTTTTGCCACTTACGACCTTAGGACGAGGGCGTCCGGGGTGGCCTCGAATTTGGCCAGGCGGCCGAGGTAGCTCATGCCGAGCAGCGAGGTCTCAAGGCCCTTGTCGATGACGAACGCGTCGACGTCGGACACCTCGGCGCGGCCCACCGAGACGAGCCCCAGCTTCACTTGAGCCGCCTTGGCCGGGCCGTTCGCGGTCATCACCGTGTACTGGTACTGCAGCGACGACGGGTCCAGGCCGAGGTTGCGCGCATCGTCGGCGGTCAGCGCGACAGCGGTGGCGCCGGTGTCGACCAGGAAGCGCACCGGGTGACCGTCCACCTCGGCGGTGGCCCAGAAATGGCCGTCGGTCGACTTGGCGATGGAGGCTTCGCCGGACTCCGTCGATTGCGGCTGCGACGCGTCCGGCGCGAGGGTGGCGACCGCCGCGGCCGGCTGGGGCGCGCTGTCGTGAGCCGCGATCGTCGTCAGCATGCGCGCGCCGCCCATGGCGCATAGCGCGGCCACCACGCCGATCATCATAAACCGCACCATCACACGCCTTTCGGGCTCTCGATCGGTCGCGCTTCTGACGACCGTTGCGGCCAAAATACCCAACAGCGGTTTGCAACGCGTGAATCGCGTCCGGCCGACGCCGCTAGCCGAATATCGCCAGCTTCTCGGGGCGAATGCGGCCGCGCCGGGCCGGCAGGTCGGCCATGATCGCCGCGCGTTCGGCGTCGGTCAGGCGCGTCCAGCTGGCGACCTCGGGCAGCGTGCGCTGGCAGCCGAGGCAGAGCCCGCTCTCGCCGTCGATCAGGCAGATCTTGACGCAGGGCGTTGCGAGCGGGCTCGGCGAATCCATGTCGCGCAGATGGCGCAGCCCGCGCGGGGACGCAAGCGCGACGAATTGTAAGGCGAACTTACAGTGATGTAAGCAAGCATAACCAATACTCTGTGTATGCCTGTTACCCCAAGTTAATTATTCAATCTGTACTAGATTTAATTAGCTCTCCGCCGCCAGGGCCGGCATGAACAACGGCGTTCTTCAAGGGAGAGTCAGATGCGTTTCGTCACCGCCACCCTCACGATCACAGCCATTTGCGCCAGCGCGGCCGTCGCTGTCGCTTCCACCCCTCGCCTCAACGACGTGCAGTTCATCGCCGCCAACCGCTGCCTCGGGATCGAGAGCAGCAAGCAGTTCGCCTCGCCCGACGCCGAGGCGCTGCGCCAGCTGCTCAAGAACCAGCCCGGCGGCCGCGACTCCTACATCTACGACAAGGCCGACCAGGCCCGCGAAGATGGCGAGCGCGACGCGTCCCGCTCCAGCGCCGATGTGAACGCGCGGCTCGCCGCGGAGCGCGACGGGATCTGCCGGGCCTTGGTCAGCACCACCACGGCGTCCACGCCGGGCGGCGCGCACAACATGGTGCAATAGGCTTCACGCCTCACCACCGCTTCGGCTAGATGGCTCAGGCGTCCCGCAGGCGCCGGAGCCTGTCGGAGTCCGTCCGCCGGTTCTCTGATCGTGAACTGGCGGCGATGGCGGTGAGGCATGGGCCTCTTGAGGGCCAAAGAGACCTGCTGGCGGCTCGGTCCAACCGGGCGCGTCAAGGTGTTGCTCGACGGCGAGGAATACTTCCGCACCCTGCTCGAGGCGTTGCGCCGGGCGCGGCGCTCGATCCATCTGCTCGGCTGGAGCTTCGATCCGCGGGCGCGGCTGACGCCGGAGGCCCAGGATTCCGCGGAGATCGGCCACACCCTGATCGAACTGGCGCGCGCCAATCCGGCCCTGGACGTGCGGCTGCTGGTGTGGCGCTCCGCCTTGCCGATCAGCGCCACCCAGTCGGGGTTTCCACACCGCGCCAGGGGCTGGTTCCGGGACACGCCGGTGCGCTTCGAACTCGACGACAAGGTGCCGCTGGGCGCCTGCCATCACCAGAAGGCGGTGATCATCGACGACAGCCTCGCCTTCGTGGGCGGCGCCGATTTCGCCGACGATCGATGGGACACCAGCGCCCATCTGGATGACGATCCCCGCCGCATCGCGCCGGATGGCCGCCGCCATGGTCCCCGGCACGAGGTGATGGCGATGACCGATGGCGCCGCCGCCGCTTCGCTGGGCGTCCTGTTTCGCGAGCGCTGGCGCACCGCCGTCGGCGAGCTGCCGGCGCCCGCCACGGCGGACGTCGCGACCTGGCCGGAGGGGCTTGCGCCGGACATCGACGGCGGCATCAGCGCCATCGCCCGCACCGAGCCGCAGTGGCGCGACAACGCCGAGGTGCGCGAGATCGGCGCGCTGACGATCGAGGCGATCGCCTCGGCCAAGGAACTGATCTACCTGGAGAACCAGTACTTCACCTGGCCTTTGGCGGTGGAGGCGCTGGCGTCGCGGCTGGCCGAGCCGTCGGGTCCGGAGATCGTGCTTGTCTGCAGCGGCCAAAGCCCGAGCTACTTCGACCGCTTCACCATGGACCGGGCGCGGTCGACGGCGCTATGGCGGCTGAAGACCAGCGACGTGTTCAGCCGCTTCCACGCGTTCGCGCCCTACGCCGCCGGCGGCGCGCCGATCATCGCCCACGCCAAGGTGATGGCCATCGACGACCGGTTGCTGCGGATCAGCTCGGCCAACCTCAACAACCGCTCGCACGGCTTCGACACCGAATGCGAACTGGCCATCGAGGTCGACAGCGGCGCCGACCGCGCGGCGTTGGCGGCCGTGCGCGATCGGCTGGCGGCGCACTGGGTCGGCAAGTCGGCGCCGGTCATCGCCGAGCTGCGAGCCCTGACAGGCAGCCTGGCCGAAGCCTTCTGGGTGCTCGACGGCGGGGTGCGGCTGCGGCCGCTGGAGTTGCGGCGGCTGGGGCTGGCCGGCGAGTTCATCGCCGAGTTCCATCTGGGCGATCCGACCGATCCCTTCGACTCCTGGCGACCGGCGCTGCGGCGCAGGCGTCTGCTGGCTCAGGCGCGGGCGCTCAGGCTGGGGCTGGCGGCAGGCTGAAGTCGACCACCAGCGGCAGGTGATCGGACGCCAGCCGCGTGAGCGGGTCCAGCGGCGTACGCACGCCCTCCACCACCACCCCCGCGCTGACGAAGGCATGGTCGATGGCCAACACCGGGAAGGTGGACGGGAAGGTCGGCGCCGGACGCGAGAACCGCGCGGCGCGGCGCGATTCCGTCAGCCGAGCGGCGAAGGTGCGGTACGCGAGGGCGCGCGGCGTCGCGTTCATGTCGCCGACCAGGATCAAAGGCGGCCGGGCCGCGCCCAGCCAGTCCGCGCCGGCCAGCGCGGCCGCCTGGTCCCGCTGCTCGCGCGGCACCAGGCCGAGATGGGTGTTGATCACCTGCAGCTCCACGTCGCCGACGCTGAC
This sequence comes from uncultured Pseudomonadota bacterium, assembly GCA_963835495.1. GTDB lineage: Bacteria > Pseudomonadota > Alphaproteobacteria > Caulobacterales > Caulobacteraceae > Acaudatibacter. Next base: position 437,962 of record CAWIFQ010000003.1, read on the forward strand.
GGCGATCCACAGCGCGCCGCGGGGTTCGAGCCGGCTGAAGCGGGGATGGGTCGGGATCGGCCCGGCCTTGATCAGGCGCTCGGGCAGGGTGGTCAGGATGGCGTCGCCGTACTGCTCTTCCTCGACCGTGAACGCGGCGTTGAAATGGAACGCCATGCCCAGCCGCTGCGCCAGCCGGTGCGCCTGGTCGACGCCGCCGGTGCGGGCGCGGCCGACATCGAGTTCCTGCAGCGCGACGATGTCCGGCGCCTGGGCGGCGATCACCTCGGCGACGCGCGCAACGTCCAGCCGGCGATCGGTCCCGACGCAGCGGTGGACGTTGTAGGTGAGGATACGCATCGCCCCCGACTTATCGAGAGCGCCGGCCTGCGTTGGCAAGCGCCGCCTCGACCTCGGCGCGCGGTTCTCTTAAGCCTGCCTGCCAAAGCGCCGGAGCCATCGCATGGGAAAGGAAGCCGAGGTCGAGGCGCTCTGGCCGGGCGGCGAGCGCGAGACCGGAAGACTTCAGTACGAACCGCCCAAACTGATCTTCCGCGGCGCGGCGCGGCGGGTGTTCGACGCCGACAGCCTGGCGCAGATTCGCGCCGACGGCCGCGACCTCGTGCTGGCCGATGGCGCGCGGTTTCGGTTGCCGACGCCGGCGGCGAGCTGGGCCGAGGCGATCCTCCATCCCAAGGGACGGCTCGGCAAGCTGGGCGTGACGACCGGCCAGCGGGTCGGTCTCGTGAATCTCGCCGATCCAGCGTTCGCGGCGGAGCTCGCCACCCGGGTTGCGCCGGCGGACGGCGACGGCGGGCTCGACCTGCTGTTCTACGGCGCAGACAGCACCGACGAGCTGGCGAACTTGGGCGCGCTGATCCCCCGCCTCGCGCCGCGTGGCGCGCTGTGGATCGTCTCGCTGAAGGGCAAGGCGATGCGGGTGCGGGACGTGGAGGTGATGGCTGCCGCCAAGGCGCACGGCCTGGTCGACACCAAGGTCTGCGCCTTCTCCGAAACCAGGACCGCGCTCAGGTTCGTCCGTAGACGGACCTAAGCCGATGCGCTCGGCCTCGCGCTGATCCGCTCGTGCCAGGCGGTCAGGTGCGGACGATCCGCGTCGAGGTCGAGTCCGATCCAATGGGCAAAGTCGACCGTCGACAGCGCGCAGATGTCCGCCATGCTCAGCGCCTCGCCGGCGATGAACGGCCGCCCGTCGGCGAGTTCGCCGTCCAGCCAGCGCTGGGCGTTGGAGTAGGCGGCGCGGTTGGATTCGCCGAAGTCGTTGTACTGGCGGAACAGCGCGGCGGTGCGCGGGTGCGCATGGCGCCAGAACTGGCCGACCGGCTGCATCAGCTGGAACTCGATCCGCCGCACCCACATGTCGACCAGCGCCTTCTCCAGCGCCGTGCGCCCGAACAGCGAGGGCTCGGGGTGCAGCTCCTCGAAGTAGCGGCAGATGGCGACCGTCTCGGAAATCGTCGTGCCGTCGTCCAGTTCCAGCGTCGGGATCTGGCCGAGCGAATTCCGCTGCAGGTGCTCTGGCGACTTGTGCTCGCGCGTCATCAGATCGATCGGGGTTTCGGCGAGCTCGATCCCCTTTTCGGCAAGGAACATCCGCACACGTCTAGGGTTTGGCGCCGGCTTCGGCGCGCCGTAAAGTTTCATTCGACTCTTCTCCCGATTCCAGGGGCGAGAAGACACGTCGGACGCCGGCCGACAACCCTGCGCGCCGCTTGACGCGCGACGTCGCACGCGAAAGGTGTAGTTCGTTGTGATCTGGAGTGGGCGATGACGCCAGCGGCCCTCGCCGACCTCGTTAGCGACGAAGCGATCGCCTGCACCCGCAAGCATCCCGAGTTTCGGGCCGCGGTCGAGACCGCCGCGGCGCACAGCGTCGCCCATTTCCGCAATCTCGACGCCGCCTATCAATGGATCACCAAGGACATTGGCCGCGGCGCGATCTGCGTCAATGCGCTGCTGCTGCATCTGCTGGGCGGGCTCACCGCCCACGCCCTGACCGCCGCCTGCGTCGAGAACGGGATTTCCAGCCCGGGCCGCGTGCGGCAGATGGTTCGCCGCTGCCAGGACATGGGCGAGATGACCATCGATGCCGGGCCGGGCCTGTGGACGCGCCGGCCGATGCGCCTGGGCGCCGGCCTGGTGAGCGCCTTTCGCGACCGCGCCTTGATCGACTTGCGCTCGATCCTGCGCCTGGCGCCCGAACTCGCGTGCGCCGCGGAGATCGCGCGGACGGACGACGGTTTCGTCAGTTACGTCATCGCCGTTTCGGTTGTCGCCACGCTGCGGCGCGACCTGTTCACCTTCAAGGGCGCCCCGCCGATCGACTTCTTCCTCGAGCGCGAGGCGGGAATGCTGGTGCTGCTCGACCTGCTCGCCGCCCAGGCGCCCGATCGCAAGCGGCTGCTGGAGAGCGCGCCGATCTCGCGCTACGCGCTGGCGCGCCGCTACAGCGTCTCGCGGGCGCATATCAACAAACTGCTGGCCGAGTCAGGCTGCATCGAATGCGTCGACGACGATCGGGTGGTGTTCAGACCGGCGCTGTCGCGGGCGATGGAGCGGCACTACGCCGCCGTCTTCCAGCTGAACCATTGCGCCGCCAAGGCCCTGGCGTCCGGCTGGCGGTTCGGCGCCGGCGCGGCTGGCGACTAGGGCCAGGTTACGTCGTGCTGGTAGTAGCGGATCTCGTCGTTGGCGAACGCGGTCGGGTGATTGGCGAAGCCGTGCTTGACCGTGGTGGCCTGGTAGTTCTGCACGCCGGCCATGATGATCTCAGGGCCTGCCGAGAGGATGTCATCGCGGGTGCGGCTGGTAGGCCGCACGATGGCGATGTGGCCGGGCTTCGCGGCGTCATGGTTCTTGTAGGTCGCGACCACCAGGAAGCCGCGGTTGGCCGCCCGCTGGGCCTGGTAGCCATCCGCCACAGGCGCCCAGCCCCTGACCGCACCCTCGCCTGAAAGCCAGTCGAACTGCGCATTGGCGAGCAGGGTCTGGCGGTGCTCGGGCGGGCGCAGGATGTAGACGCCAATCTGCTTGGCCGCCGAGGCGACGAAGGCGCTGCAATGGGTGTGCTTGCCCTCGAAATTCTCAGTCTTGCCGTCGGGCAGCCCGGTCTCCCAGTCGACATGCACCCCGGCGGGCCAGCGGCTCTCTACTTGCAGGTGATCGAGGAAGACGGCGAGCTTGTGCCCATCGTCGAAGCTGCCGGCGGCGCGGGCCGCGAGCGGGCTCAGGAGCCCAAGGGCGCCGATCCCGAGCAGGGCGAAACGGCGGCGCGAGACCTGGAATTCGGACATCGTCTGACGTCATCCCCCCGGCGGAAAGTCCCGTCCGTGAGCTGAAGGTTCGGCCGCGGAACCGGCTCGGACGAGTAATATTGCAGGAGCGTAGCAAAGTTGCGCGCGAGCAGCTAGGCTTGTTGTCTGAGCGGTGGGTTGGGGCGAAAGAGGGTCGGGCATGCTGGCTTGGAAGCACAACGTGAAGGGCGCGGCGCTGGGGTTCTTGGCGCTCGGCCTGCTCACGGCGAGTACGGCCGACGCGGCGGCGCACCGCCGGCCGGATCTGGGCGACGCCGTACAGGGGAGCTGGGGCGGCGACGTCATTTCCGACTCCCAGGGCTCATCGCGATCGGACGTCACGCTGACGCTGACGCGGGTGGGCGCGAACCGGGTGCGGATCGACAGCGACTATCCGCGCCTGCCCGTGGTGACCGTGTCGCTCAGCCGGGCGATGAGCACGATCGTCAACCGCAGTGGCGACACCGCGTTTGCGTTCAACACTCAGTCCGGCAGACTCGACGTCAGTTTCCACAACGAAGTGAGTTGGTCCGGCCAGCGGCGGTGACCCGGGTTCCGGCGCGGGGGCGGCCAGATGGACTTCCGTGAGCCTCGCGGGTCGGGGCGACCGATCCTGCGGGCTCTGAGCGGCGCGCTCGTCGGCCTGGCGGTTGTGGCGATAGGTAGCTTCGCCGCATTGGCGGATCCCCAGGTGAGGCGCTCGCCGAGCACGGCCACCGGGACCGCGCGCGATCCGGCCAGCCACGTGCGGCCCCCACAGCAGACCTTCGACGGCTCAGCCGAGGTCGCACAGACCTTCACGCTCTCGACCCCGACGCGCCTGGTCAGCACCACCGATCCCCAGGTGTGCTCCAAGCACGGCGGGTTCGTGATCGGGCTCGCCTGCCAGGCCACGCTGGCGCAGGGTCATCTGGTGCTGGTCTGGGATTTCGCCGCCAACCGGGCGACGGTGACCGGGTTCCACATCTATCGGGTCACGGACCCCAGCGCCGAACTCGGTGGTCCACGTCGGCGACCAGGCCAATGGGGCGGACGTCTCGGCCTTCGTCGTCGAAACGCCACCGGCCGGCGGCTACAACGGCGCCTGCTACGAGGTGAGCGCCTTCGGCGGCGGACAGGAGTCCGGCCGGAGCAAGCCCTACTGCTTGGGCGCCAGCGAAGTCCTGCAGACCATCACGCTGAAACCAACGGCGCAGGTCGTCTTCGACCGCAAGAACCAGCATCCGGGGCCGATCAGCAACCAGGTATGGGACGCCGTAGACTACAACGGCGGCGACGGCATGATCGGATACACGCATTACGGCGCCTACGCCGACGTTACGGACGAGTTCTGGCGGATGGGCGTCCGGTTCGACACAAGCCAGCTCGCGAACAGACGCATTGCGTCGGCGCGGCTGCAACTCATGGTGAAGGACGCCTTCGTGATGCCGCCGTTCGACCAGCTCACGGGTCCTGTTCCGCCGAAGGGGGACCCGAAGACGTCGTGCGCGGCGTCCGTCGGCGTCGGGCCAACCGGATGGTGGACGACACGGAAATTCCCCGACTCCTACCAGGCCCTGTCGCCGGGGCCGGTCCAGGGGCCGCACGTCTCCATCGATGTGACCCCGTTCGTGCGAGGCTGGGCTCAGGGCGCGCCGAACAATGGCCTGGTCCTGATGGGCGAGGAAGCCGACATCTTCGCCAACGGCATGGCCGATTGTCAGTCTCAGTATTTTCCGGACGCGACGCAGTTGGTGGTGCAGTTTCAATAGCGTCTCGACATTGCCGGTTTGAAATGCCAGCTTGACCGTAACGCAACGGGGCCGCGCACATGAGCCACTGGTTTGACCGCATGGTCAAAGGCGCTGCCGCCGCCGCTCCGTCGCGGCGCGACGCCTTTACCTTCGGCGCCGGCAGCGCGGTCAGCGGGATGCTGGCGGTGCGCGCGCTGGCCCGCCCCACTCAGACGTTGCAGGGCCATGTGCTCGACCGTCCCGACTTGCAGCAACCGGCGTCGTCCGGCGCGTGCGTGGTCTCGTCCAGCGCCCAGAAGGTGGTCGCGTTCGACTTCACCACCACCTACCAGGACCTGACCCTCCGCAACGGCGTCTCGTTCGATCGCGGCAGCCGCACCAAGACGGTCACCATGACCGTCAGCCGCGGCTCGACGCCGATCCTCGACCTCCAGGCCGACATCGGCGTCCGCGGTCAGATCACCGCGAGCTTCGTCTATGGCCAGGGCGTTCAAGGCGTCGCCAACGCCCGGATGACCAGCAGCGACGGCCGGATCTTCGAGGGTGTGATCGACGGCCGCGCGTTCTCTTCCAGTCGCCCGCGCTCGGTGGCCGAGCTGCGCTTCGCCGACGGCGCGCCCGCGCCGCAGGTGGCGCTCGAGCCGACCTTGCAGCAGCAGGTGAGCGGATTGGCCGCCCAGCTGCAGGCGCGCGGCGTCCGTTGCGGCCGCGCCACCACGTCCCGCCAGCCGTTCCGCCAGGGCGTGTCCATGCGTCCCGGTTCGGCGAGGCTGCCTGGGGAAGGCATGCCGGGCGGACCTCCGCGCGGCGCCGATCCCATCGTCCCGAACGCGCCGGACGGTTACGACGCCTCCTACCCGGCCGGCGACTATGAAGGCGGCGACTTTCCCGGCGGCGACGATTGCGACGGCTGCCACAACACCTGCGGCGACCACTACAAGACCTGCTGGGGCAACGTGCTTCTCGACGCGTTCACCTGCGGGCCTTGCTCGCTGGTGACGGCCGCGGGGTGCGCCGCCGACGGCGCGATCTGCCTCGAAGGCTGTTACACCGCCGGGGCCGGTTGCTGCCCGGTGGGCTGCGGAAACCAGGTCGATTCCCGCTACGGCGTGATCACCTTCGTCAACTGCTGCGCGCCGAACGAGACGTGTTCGAGCCAGGCCAACGGCGGCCGGTGCTGCCAGCAAGGGCATCTGGTCTGCGGCTCGCAGTGTTGCGAGAGCGGCATCACCAGCTGCGCGCCCAACGGCGGCTGCGGCTGCCCAAACGGCCTGGCGGCCTGCGGCAACGGCAAGTGCTGTCCGCCGGGCAAGGTCTGCTGCGGCGACGACTGCTGCGACCCCGGCCAGTGCCGCAACAACCAGTGCTGCGCCTCGTTCTGCGGCGACACCTGCTGCCCGCCCCTCAACGCCTGCTGCAACGGCGTGTGCTGCCCTGGCGGCGCGACCTGCGTGAACGGCCGGTGCTGTCCGCAGGGTCAGGCGTGCGGCTCGGCCTGCTGCGCCGCGGGCGCGAACTGCCTCGACGCCCGCAACAGCGTGTGCGGTACGACGGTCAGCTGCCGCGCGGACCTGCAGCCTTGCCGCAGCCAGGTGGGCGCCGGTTTCACCACGGTCTGCTGCCCCAGGCCGTCGGCATACTTCCGGCCCAACATCCACTCCGGACCGGTATCGATCACCTGCTGCGAGGGTCAGTGCTGCGCGCCGAACCAGGTGTGCTGCTACAATCCGCAGGCCGGCCAGATGGGCTGCTGGAACGCCAACCAGTGCGGTAGCGGGCTCCACTGAGCGTGTCCGCCGCCGAAGTCCTGCTCCTTCTGGGTCGTCTCGTCCTGGCGGGCGCGTTCGCCGCCGCCGCCGTCGGAAAGCTGCTCGACCCGGCCGGGACGCGCCGGGCGGTGACGGAGTTCGGCGCGCCGGCCGCCTCGGTCGGTTTCGCCGCCGCGGCCTTGCCTTTCGCGGAGCTGGCGCTGGCGATCGGCCTGCTGCCGACGCCCACCGCCTGGCTCGCCGGGATCGGCGCCCTGGGCCTGCTCGGCCTGTTCCTCGCGGCGATGAGCTACAACCTCGCCAAGGGTCGCGCGCCCGACTGCCACTGTTTCGGGCAGTTCCATTCCGCGCCCATCGGCCCCCGCACCATCGCGTTGAACCTAGCCCTCTGCGCGATCGCCGGCGCGCTGGTCTGGTTCGGCCGGTTCGATGTCGGCCCCAGCCTCATCGCCTGGGCCGCGCCCCTGACCATCGCCGAGCGCGGCGGCCTGATCCTGGGCGTCGCGGCGCTGGGGGCGCTGGCGGCCCTCGGGTTCCTGATGTGGCAGGTGCTGGCGCAGCAGGGCCGCATGCTGCTGCGGCTGGAGGCGATCGAGGCCCGCCTCAACGGCGACGCCCCGGCGCAACCCACCGCCGCCTACAACCCCGACCACGGCGCCGGACTGCCCGTCGGCTCGCCGGCGCCGGACTTCATCCTGGACAGTCTCGGGGGCGGCCGCGTCGCGCTGGCGGAGCTGCTGGCCGTGGGCGAGCCCATCATCCTGCTCTTCACCAACCCGAGCTGCGGTCCCTGCGAGGCGCTGCTGCCGCAGATCGCGGCGTGGCGGCGCGAGTTCAGCTCGCCGCGGATCGTGCTGATCGCCGAGGGTGACCCGGAGCACTATGGCGCAACGCTGCAGGCCGACCCGAACCATCCGGTGCTGGGCGAAACCGGACGTCGCACCGCCGAATTGTACGAGGTCTGGGGCACCCCGTCGGCGCTGCTGGTCGACGCGGAAGGCATGATCGTCACCCGCGCGGCCGGTGGCTCGGACGCCATTCGCGGGCTCGTGGCCTGGGCGACCGGCGCTGCCGGAGCGCCAGGGGCGTTCGCGATCGAGCAACGCCACCGCGACGCCTCGCCGCCGATGCCTCCGCCGGGGCTCCCGATCGGCCAGCCGGCGCCGACCCTGTTGCTGGACGACCTGGACGGCGCGGTGGTCGACCTGGCCGAGACGCAGGGACGGCCGACCATGCTGCTGTTCTGGAACCCGGGCTGCGGCTTCTGCCAGCAGATGCTGTCGGACCTGCAGGACTGGGACGAGCGCCGCGGGCCCGAAGCGCCGGAGATTCTGGTGATTTCCAGCGGCGGCGCCGAGGAGAGCGCGGCGATGCGGCTTCGCTCCAGGATCCTGCTCGACGACGGCTTCCGCGCCGGTCCGCTGTTCGGCGCCCACGGCACGCCCATGGCGGTGCTGATCGATGAGTTGGGGGCGGTCGCCTCCCAGGTCGCGGCGGGCAAGGATGCGGTGCTGGAGCTCGCCGGGGCCTTCGCCTGACCCGGCTCTCGGGGCGCAGGCGCGCTGCTTGGAGAAGTCGCAATGCGGCTACGACGGCTTCGATGGACCGCCCTCAGCACGGCACTCTTGGGGCTGGTGACGGCTTCGGCAGGCCACGCCGGGGGCGCGCGCCAGACGGTCGGTGGTTCCATGTACCGCCCCGACGCCAGTGGCCCCGCCAACCCGAGCGACAGCGGCCCTCAGGTGCTTCGGATATCCGAGGTGCGGCTCAACCCCGGCGGCTTTCAGCCCTGCCCGGAGAGCAACCTGCCGCTCGGCATGCCGGTGGGCCAGCGCAACCCCGACGCCGCCTACCTGAAGTGCGTGACGGCCTCGGTGACGGTGGAAGTGGTCCAGGGCGCGGGCGGCGGCTATCCGAACCTCGCCGGCGCCCTCGAAGGCTGGGGATTCAGCGTCATCGACGGCCGCCGCTATGACTATCGCTCGCCGGCGCAGCACTACCCTGGGAGCTATGTCGTCGGCGCCGTCGGTGCGCCCGGTCTTCGCAGCTGGACCTGGAATGCGCTGGCGGTGACCTACTACGACGGCAAGCTCGAGTGGGCGAACCCGTCGCAACCCGGATCGCTGGCCGGCGACTCTGTTCCCGCCACGATTCGCGATCGCCTGAGGAGCGAGGGGGCCTCGCTGGAACTCTCGATCGTCGGCGCCAGCGCCACGCCTGTCCGATGCCGCTACTTCGGCCCCGTCGCGCCCGCGCCGGACCGGCTGGTGTGCGAAGGCCTCCCGCATGATCGCCTGGGCCCGCGCGAACGGATGGGCGGCGATGTCCCCAACGGGCTGCACTGATCGCCCAGGACCGCAACGGGTCAGAACCTAGCGCCACGCCAGCGCGTCGAGCGAGTAGGCCCCGGGGCCGAACGAGAGCACGGCAAGCAGGCACACGACGTAGAGAACCTCAGGCAGGTAGAGCACGTCGTCGGCCCGATCGGCCGGATCGAGGGGCTGCATCGCGCGAACGCGCTTGAACCCGTCCAGGACGCAGGCGCCGAGGCACAGGGCCGCAAGCCCGATGGCGGCGAATATCGTCAGCGCCCCGAACGCGACACCAAGCCCGCCCAGCAACTCGCCAAGAGGCACGAGGTACATCATGGGGGTGAAGGTCACTCCGTCGGCCGCGAACGTCTCGCGCAGGGCCTGGCGACGCGTTGGGTTGAACAGCTTGTGCAAGCCGGACACGACGAAAAAGCCGCCGACGCTGGCGCGGATCGCCAGCAAGGCTGCATCGCCGAAGCCGACGCCGTGGACAAGCAGGGCTTGAAGGGTGTTCATCGGTCACTTCCCTTGAGCCAACAGGTCATGGCGCAGCAACGCCGAACAATGCATCGATCGAATATCTTCCCGCGCCAGTGATGTACAACAACAGGAAGCCGCCGATGATGCTGAGATTCTTGTAGAAAGCCTCCATGTTCTCAAGTTGGCCGGCGCCGGTGGCCGCCCAATATCGATGCTCGGCCAGCGATGTCCCCAGCGTGTAGAAGACGAACAGCAAGGCGGAAGGACGCGTGAACGCGCCGACCGCGACCGCGAAAGCAACCGGAAGCTCCATGAAGATCGCTGCGGCGGCGGCCAGCGCGGGCATCGGAACACGGTCCCGCGCGATCTGGCTTACCGTTCCCGAATAGTCCCTCAGCTTGCGCCAGCCGAAGATCAGAAACAGCGCCGCGAGAAAGAGGCGCGCCGCGAGAATGACCCCATCGTTGATCGCGTTCATCATGACGATACGTCGCTCCCTGAGGTGCGCGCCAAGCTTCCGCGGCGCGCCAGCAGCGCTTCCTCGACGTTGAGGTGGCGCCGCCGTCGGCGGGTTGAAAGCTGGACTTTGGTATCGGTCGGTTTTCGGAACGCCGGACCTAGGCCCGCTGCAGCACCCGCGGCTTGGACTTCTTCGCGCGGGCGGCGTGCCGGGCCAGCACCTCCTTCAGGTACCGGCCGGTCCAGCTGGCCTCGTTGGCGGCGATGGCCTCGGGTGAGCCGACGGCGATGATCTCGCCGCCGCCGTCGCCGCCTTCGGGGCCGAAATCGAGCACCCAGTCGGCGGTCTTCACCACGTCGAGGTTGTGCTCGATCACCACCACCGTGTTGCCCTGCTCGACCAGTTCGTGCAGCACTTCCAACAGCTTGCGGGTGTCCTCGAAGTGCAGGCCGGTGGTCGGCTCGTCGAGGATGTAGAGCGTGCGGCCGGTGGCCCGCCGCGACAGCTCCTTCGACAGCTTCACCCGCTGCGCTTCGCCGCCGGAGAGCGTGGTCGCCTGCTGGCCGACCTTGATGTAGCCGAGGCCCACCCGCTTCAGCGTCTCCATCTTGTCGCGGATCGGCGGCACAGCCTTGAACATGTCCGCCGCCTCTTCGACCGTCATGTCGAGCACCTGGGCGATCGACTTGCCGCGGAACAGAATCTCCAGCGTCTCGCGGTTGTAGCGCTGGCCGTGGCAGACGTCGCAGGTGACGTAGACGTCCGGCAGGAAGTGCATCTCGATCTTGATCAGGCCGTCGCCCTGGCAGGCCTCGCAGCGCCCGCCCTTGACGTTGAACGAGAACCGGCCGGGGCCATAGCCGCGCGCCTTGGCCTCCGGCAGGCCGGCGAACCAGTCGCGGATCGAGGTGAAGGCGCCGGTGTAGGTGGCCGGGTTCGAGCGCGGCGTGCGGCCGATCGGGCTCTGGTCGATGTCGATCACCTTGTCGAACTCGGAGAGCCCCTCGATCCGCTCGTGCGGCGCCGGCGCGTCCGAGGCGCCGTTGAGGCGGCGGGCGGCGGCCTTGTAGAGCGTCTCGATGGTGAAGGTGCTCTTGCCGCCGCCGGAGACGCCGGTGATGCAGGTGAACGCGCCGACCGGGATCTCGCCGGTGACGTTCTTCAGGTTATTGCCGGTCGCGCCGATCACCTTCAGCATCCGTTTCGGCGAGATGGGCCGGCGGTGCTCCGGCACCGGAATCTCCCGCGTCCCGGTCAGGTACTGGCCGGTGAGGCTCTTCGGGCTGGCCATGATGTCGGCCGGCTTGCCCTCGGCCACCACGTGGCCGCCGTGGATGCCGGCCGCCGGGCCCATGTCGATCACGTAGTCGGCGGTGAGGATCGCCTCCTCGTCGTGCTCGACCACCAGCACCGAGTTGCCGAGGTCGCGCAGGCCCTTGAGCGAGGTAAGCAGGCGGGCGTTGTCGCGCTGGTGCAGCCCGATCGACGGCTCGTCGAGCACATAGAGCACGCCGGTGAGGCCCGAGCCGATCTGGCTGGCCAGCCGGATGCGCTGGCTTTCGCCGCCGGACAGGGTGCCGGAGCCGCGCGAGAGGTTGAGGTACTCCAGCCCGACGTCGACCAGGAAGCGCAGGCGGTCGTTGATCTCCTTCAGGATCCGCCGGGCGATCTCCATCTGCTTGTCGGTGAGCCGGCCGTCGAGTTGGGTGAACCAATCGCGCGCCGGCCGGATCGCCAGAGTCGAGACCTCGGCGATGTTCTTGCCGTCGATCTTCACCGCCAGCGCTTCCGGCTTCAGCCGCGCGCCGCCGCAGACTTCGCACGGCGTCTCCGACTGGTAGCGCGCCAGTTCCTCGCGCACCCAGCTGGAATCGGTTTCGCGCCAGCGACGCTCGAGGTTGGGCAACACGCCCTCGAAGGTCTTGTTGACCTCGTACTTGCGGGCGTTGTCGTCGTAGACGAAGTGGATCTTGTCCGAGCCGGAGCCGTGCAGCACGACGTCGTGCGCCTTCGCCGGCAGCTTCCACCACGGCTCGTCCATCGAAAAGCCGTAGTGGCGCGCCAGCGCCTGCAGGGTCTGGGTGTAGAGCGGGGAGGGACCCTTGGCCCAGGGCGCAATCGCCCCTTTGTGCAAGCTTTTGTCCTTGTCGGGCGCCACCAGGTCGGCGGTGAACTTCAGCTTCATGCCGAGGCCGTCGCAGGCGGGACAGGCGCCGGCCGGGCTGTTGAACGAGAACAGCTTCGGCTCGATCTCGGCGATGGTGAAGCCGCTGACCGGGCAGGCGAACTTCTCGGAGAACAGCAGCCGCCGCGGCTCGTCCTCGCCCTCGGCCTTGTCCGCCCATTCGGCCACGGCGATGCCGTCGGCGAGCCGAAGCGATTGCTCCAGGCTCTCGGCCAACCGTTCGGCGATGCCCTCGCGCACGACGATGCGGTCCACCACTACGTCGATGTCGTGCTTGAAGGTCTTCTCCAGCGCCGGCGCATCCTCGATCGGGAAGTATTCGCCGTCGATCTTCAGCCGCTGGTAGCCCTGGCGCTGCCAGTCGGCGATCTCCTTGCGGTACTCGCCCTTGCGGCCGCGGACCACGGGCGCCAGCAGGAACAACCGCGTTCCCTCCGGCAGGGCGACGATCTTGTCGACCATCTGGCTGACGGTCTGGCTCTCGATCGGCAGGCCGGTGGCGGGGGAATAGGGCACGCCGACCCGCGCCCAGAGCAGGCGCATGTAGTCGTGGATCTCGGTCACCGTGCCGACGGTGGAGCGCGGGTTGCGGCTGGTGGTCTTCTGCTCGATCGAGATCGCCGGCGAGAGGCCCTCGATCAGGTCGACGTCGGGCTTGCTCATCAGCTCGAGGAACTGGCGCGCATAGGCCGACAGACTCTCGACATACCGCCGCTGGCCCTCGGCGTAGATGGTGTCGAACGCCAGGCTGCTCTTGCCCGATCCGGAAAGCCCGGTCAGCACCACCAGTTCGCCGCGCGGGATGTCCACGCTGACGTCTTTCAGATTGTGCTCGCGCGCCCCGCGGACGCGGAGGAACCGGTTTTCGGACATTCACTTCGCCTGGATGGGGCTCTCGCCCAGCCGCCTACTGTAATACCCGGAGTTTGTCAGGCGACAAGAACAAGATGAGAACAAAGCGGCTTGCTGACAAGCCCTGACACTTACTTTGGGCCCTGACACTCATTTGGGCGCCGCCGCGCTTATAGCAACCGCTCGTAAAAGCCGCCGAAGGTGCGGGCGCGGTCGACGAGGTGGATTTCCAGGATCCAGTTGCGTTCGCGGCCGAGGTGGTCGGGGGTGCGCAGCGGGGCGGTGTTGGCCGGCCAGATCGCCTTGGCGGCGCGCTCGCCGGGCCAGGGATTGTGCGGGAACTCGCCGACCCAGTGGCCGGCGATCGCGCCGCCGAACACCCAGCCGGCCTCGTCCGCCGCGGCCTGGGCGAAGGCGTAGAGCTCGGCGCCAGTGATGTCCGGCGTGGCGCGGAAGTGGCTCTGCACCCGCTCGAACACCCGGGGCAGGTCGGCGGCCAGCCGGTGCTTTTCCGGGTCGGCGCCGACGGCGTAGGTGCGGCCGATGTCGGCCTCCCATGCCTCGAACACCGGGCCAAGGTCGACATAGACCGTGTCGTCCGCCGCGATAGTCAGCTCGTCCGGGTAGTCGGCGGCGGTGGTCAGGGTGTTGTGGCCGGTCCGCACGATCTGGCGGTGCCAGTGCTGGGCGACGCCGAACCTGGCCTCGGCGAGGGCGAAGATGTCGCGCGCGATTTCGCTCTCAGTGCGGCCAGGGGCGATCAGGCCCGCCGCCTCGATGGCGTCGAACATCGCCAGCGCCTTGGCCTCCGCGGCCTCGAGCGCGGCGCGCCGGCCGGTGTCGATCATCGCGTCTTCGGTCATTCGTCGCATCCCCGTTGTGTCTCGCTCTTAGCTGGCGTCAGTCTGGCGGACGAGAGGTGAGATATGCAGCCCGCGGCAATGTTGGGGATGGCTTTGGCGATGCTCGTCGCGACGGGCGCCGGGGCCGCGCGGATCGATCCCTACAAGTCCCATCGGCCGAACCACATCGCCCGGTCGGCCGCCTCCACGGAGGTCGTCAAGCACCGCGCCGGAGGCGGCCCGGGCTTGAGCGTTAAATCACCCGGTCGCCACAAATTCGAGGCTATCACCCTGAAGCGGGGCGTGACCCAGGACCCGGCGTTCGCCAACTGGGCGGCGGCGGCGAAGTCGGGCGCGCATCGGGGGCGCAGACATCATCCCTGACGGCGCCGCGCCGCCAAGCAGCAATTCGGCGGCCCGATTGCGCAACCAAGCATCTGAGGGTGTATTCAGCGCCATGCGCCAGACCCTGCTCGGACCCACCTCCCAGTCGTTCATTTCCCAGCGCCTGCGGCTGAACTACGTCGACTGGGGCAACCCCGACGCGCCGCCGCTGGTGCTGGTGCACGGCGGGCGCGACCACTGCCGCAACTGGGACTGGGTGGCCGAGGACCTGCGCCGCGACTACCACGTCATCGCCCCCGACCTGCGCGGCCATGGCGACAGCGCCTGGTCGACCAGCGGCGACTATTCGCTGAACGCCTTCGTCTACGACCTCGCGCAGCTGATCCACCAGCAGCACCTGGCGCCCTGCCGGATCGTCGCCCACTCGCTCGGCGGCAACGATCAGCCTGCGCTACGCCGGCGTCTATCCGGAGAGCGTGAGCAAGCTGGTGGCGATCGAGGGGCTGGGCCCGTCGCCGGCGATGCTGGCCGAGCGCGCCCAGCGCGGCCCGGTCGAACGGATGCGCAGCTGGGTCGCCGACACCCGCAAGCTCGCCGGCCCGAATCCCGCGCCGCTACGCCACGATGGAGGACGCCTTCCATCGCATGCAGACCGAGAATCGGCACCTCTCTGAGGAGCAGGCCCGCTATCTCACCCTGCACGGCGCGATGCAGAACGAGGACGGCACCTATACCTGGAAGTTCGACAACTACGTCCGCTCGTTCTCGCCGGCCGACTTCACCGGCGAGGAGATGCAGGAGCTGTGGGGCAACATCAGCTGCCCGATCCTGTTCGTGAACGGCAAGGAGAGCTGGGCGTCGAACCCGGAGAACGGACGGGCGCATGCAGTATTTCAAGGACGCCCGCGTGGTCGAGTTCGAGCAGGCCGGCCACTGGGTCCACCACGACCGGCTGGACGCGTTCCTGGAGACGGTGCGGGCGTTCTTGTGAGCGGCCACGTGGAGATCGCCCGGCCGGTCTAGCTGCCGGTCGGTTCGGACTTACCGGCGGGGTCGAGTTCCGACACGACAGGAGCCTCAGGGTCGCGGGATTTACGAGAGGGCCGCACGACGAGGCGGCGACGGCGCAAGGCTTCGAGGGCGGGGTCGGCGGCGCCTTCCTCGGGCTGCACGGTGCGGCGCGCCAGCACGACCCACAGGGCGACGATCACCGCGGTCAACGCCGCCAGAATGATGATGCCGACCCAGGTGATCGCGCTGGCGCCGACTGGATTGTGGACGATGACGAGGAGCCTGAGCATTGGGCTTGAACGCCGTCATGCCTGCGTCGGTTGCGATCTCGTTTTTCGCGGCGCTCCACCACGGCGCCGCGGCTCGGCGGCGGCGCGGCTCACATCTCGTGCTTTGCGCCCGCCTTTTCGTCCGGCGCGCCATCGGACCAGGTGGCCAGCGGCACGTAGAAGATCGTGTAGGGGTCGACGCCGGCCTCGCGTGGCGAACACGCGGGTTCCGGGCATGTCCGCGCCCCAGTCGGCGGTAGGCATGCGCGGCATGTAGAACATCAGGTGCGGACGCCACGGACCGTGCGCGGCGTCGCCAAGGTACCCATCCCTCGACATCATGAAGGTGAGAGCGCCGATCTCAGGCGCCCGGATCTTGCCGGCGGCGATCGCCGCGCGGGTCCGCTTCAGCATCTCGGCCCGGGAGACGCCGGCCAGCGCCCAGGTCGTGCGCGTCAGGAAGGTCGGCAGCACCGATCGCGCGGCCTCGGGGTTGAAGCAGATCGGCCCCTTCTCCTTCGGGTTCCAGAAGCCGTCGTCCTGAAAGCCGCTGAACCAGGACCGCGAGACCACACAGACAAAGCCGTTCTTGCCCGGGCCGGCCGAGACGTAGCCATGGGGCCCAAGCACCAGCACCTCGGCGTCGGCCGAGATCGACGGCGGCGCCGCGCTCCGCGCCAGGGCGATCTCGGCGGCGCGGTCGGCCATCAGGTAGTCGGCGACCGGGGCCATGGCGGGGTAGGCCGTCGCCGGCTGCGCCGCGGCCGCGCCGGCCAGCGCCAGGCACCCGATCGCCAGGCCAAGGCCGAACGCCAGCGCCGGGCCTCGCCAGGTCGAGATCAGGCGATCCGAGGATATTCGGTGCAACATCGATGTCGGTCCCCCCTGCGCCGGCGGCGGCCGCGCCGCTCGCTTCGCCCTAGGACGAACCAACGGCCCGCGTTCCGACACAGGGGCTTCAATTCGACCGCAACAACCGCTTGAGGACTTGGATCTCAGCCCGAACGGCGCCGCCGCCGGGGTTCAGCCCGCCTTCTGCACCCCGAAGCCCAGCCGCGGGAAATGCACCTGCACCTCGCCGGTGCGCTCGTGGCTGCGTCGGATGACGATCTCGCTGGTGTCGCACTTCACCAGCGCGCCGCGGCTGGGCATGACGCCGTAGTCGGTGGGGCCGACATCGACCGTCTCGCCGAGGGCGATGTCGTCCAGGTCGTTCACCGGCTCGACCGCGATCGGCGTGGCGGCCAGCGCCACATCCACCGCCTCGCCGCCGGTCATATCGGCCCCGATCGGCGCGCCGAACGCGCTCATGCGTTCGAACCAGGCGCTGGCGGCGCCGTGGCGCGCGAGCAGGTCGGTCATCGCGCCGCCGCCGTGGATGAACCAGACCACGTGGTAGATCGAGAAGTCGGCGATGGTCCAATCCGCGCCGAACAGGTAGCGCCGGCCGTCGGACAACTGCGCCTCGAGCTCGGCGAGGAACACCTGGTAGCGCGGCAGGGCTTCCTGCAGCGGGATGCGGCGGGTGGTGGCGCCCTGGCTGAAGTTCGCCCGGTCGGCGGCGAAGGCCGCGGCCGCCTCGGTGTTGGCGAAGAACGAGCCCATGGCGGATGGCTGGAACCGCAGCGTGACCGCGGCCCAGAACAGCTCGGTGTCGACCCAGCGCGCCAGGGTGTTGGCGGCGACACGGCTGGCGGCCGGGAACAGCGTCGGCCCCACGCCCTTGTCGTCCAGGTAGGCGGCGATCAGCGCCGTGTCGCAATAGACGTCCGCCCCAACCTGCAGCACCGGCGTGCGCCGATAGCCGCCGGTCAGCGGGATGGTGTCGGGCCGGGGCATGATCATCGGGATGATCACCGAGCGCCACGCCAGCCGCCGCGCGTTGAGCAGCGCGCGGGCTTTCTCGGAGAACAGCGAATTCCGGGTAGTGGTGCAGGATCAGCTCAGCCACGTGGTTCCTCCCCGGCCGCTGATAGGGGCCGCCGCGTGCAGACTGGATGAGCGGGGCGCCGATGGCTAGTCGGGGCCCGCCGAGGTGTTGGAGGCGGATAGGCTCAGCGAGCGCCTTCGAGCGCGACCGCAACGGCGCTGGCCCTCGCCCGCAAGGGCTCGGCTTGGCGATCGCTACGGTGGCCGGCGGGCAAGGCGGGCCAGTCTCGACCCATGCTTGCCTGGTCAGCCTTCACGATCGTTACGTTGCGAAGGCTGAATTCACTCTGCGCCGTAACATAGATACAGATCTCGAATTCACCTGCGCCCTCTTCGATATCGACGACGATTCCCTCAATATTCGGAGTGACCCAATATGGCCCAAGCGTGTTGACGAGATAGTGGTTGAGGGCCTGTCCACCCGTCTTTAGCAAATGATCAAATCTCTATTGCGCTTCATTTTACTTGCGCTTCGAATAGCTTGCTCGAGCCAAGATGCTATCATGAGAGGCTTCCCGCAGGTGCAATCGAGCCAACCGGCGATCCGCCAGGTGCTCCCGGATCTGCTTGCGGCTGGCTGCCGATGGCGGGAAGGCGCCCTCTTCCGGAGCGCGGATGGAGTTGGCGATGGCGCTGAGGTCCGATCGCCGTCTGGATCCCGCCGCGACTTGCTTTGCTTCGCCAACCGCGCCCGCTTGACGATGGTTTAAGCGCGTGGGTTCGTGGGCCGGCGTTCTGGGCGCGCCGGGTCTTTGACATCGTGAGATTGTAGGAAATCTGGGGCGCCGCGGTGTCGGCGCTTAGGGGAGGGGACCGATATTATCGGGAAATAGCGGTTTCACGTGAAACACTGTGGCCGCCGACCGAGCAGCGCCCGCCCAGAAAAACTGAGACAGCGCCCTCCGGCGCCCGCCGGGCCAACGTTAGCCCTTACGGTCCGGCGGTTCGTTGCAAATCGCCGTCGCGCCCGGAGAACTTCCCCGACCTGGTTGCCGGCAAGCCAGCACCAGGCGGTGGCCGCACCCGCTGAGCTCGAACAGCCGGCTGCTGTTGATCCACGACTCCCAACTCTTGCGTCGATCGTCCTCCTTGGCTCGCCACTGCGCCAGCCGTCCCGGATCGCCCGTCACCTCCTCCGGGGCCGTCGCCGCGCGCCAATCGGCTGCAAAAACCTCGCTGGGTTTGGCGTCGCGCATCTCGGCGAGGGTCACCCGGTCCGCTGGGCAGCTGTATTTATCAACGAAGTATTGGCGCGCGCCCTTTGACAGCTGCCCACACGCCACGAGCGACAGCGCGCTGAAGAAGACGAGAAATCGCCTGACCCTCAGACGCATATGTCCCTCCCCGGCGAGGCCATGTGGACTCGCGACAATTCTCGATTTCTTTCGTAGCGCAACGCCCCCGGCCGCACACGTGCGGCTAGCGCCCTGCGAACTCCGGCGCGCGCTTCTCGACGAACGCCTTGGCCGCCGAAGCATGGTCTGCGGTCATCATGGTGCGGACCATGTGGGTGGCTTCCAGGTCGAGCACCTCGGAGAGCGTCGAATGGGCGGCGACATTGAGGTTGCGCTTCATGTAGCCGATCGCGACGGTCGGCAGGCCGGCGAGGCGCTTGGCGTAGGCGCTCGCCACCGCGGGCAGCTCGTCAGCGGAGACCGCCTTGTTGACGATGCCGAGCGCGGCGGCTTCTGCGCCGGTGATCACGTCGGCCATGAAGTAGAGCTCGCGCGCCTTGGCCGCGCCGACCAGGTGGCTGAGGAACCAGGAGCCGCCGTAGTCGCCGGCGAGGCCGACCTTGGAGAAGGCGGTGGTCAGCTTGGCGGTGTCGAGGGCGATGCGCAGGTCGCAGGCGAGCGCCAGCGAGAGCCCGGCGCCGGCAGCGGGGCCGGGGATCACCGCCAGCGTGGGCTTGGGCGCCTCGTGCAGCCACTTCACCACCTCCATGCCGGAGCGCAGTCCGGCGATGCGCTGCTCGACGCTGGGGCCAGAGCCCTGGCCGGGCGCTGCGCCGCGGCTGGTGTCGGCCGCGAAGCCCTTGACGTCGCCGCCGGCGCAGAAGGCGCCGCCCGCGCCGGTCAGCACGATCGCCCGCACCTGCGGGTCGAGCGCGCAGCGGCGGACGGCGGCGGAAAGCGCCGAGCCCATCTCGCCAGTCAGCGCATTGCGCGCCTCGGGCCGGTTCATGGTGAGGGTGGCGACGCCGTCCTCGAAGGTCTCGATCAGCTGCTCGGTCATGGCGGTCTCCTCGTGGTTCTAGGCAGGTTTTCTCAGAGAACTCAGGTCGGCGCGAGCCTGACCCAAGGTCACGCCTTCAGCTGCCGCGTGTTGCTCCAGATCACCTGGCCGACGCCGAACAGGGCCAGGATCACGCCGTAGAGCGTCCAGTGCCAGTCGCTGACCATGAAGCCGCGCATGAGGAACGCGGGGCCGACATGCAGGCCCTGCATCACCCAGATCGAGCCCAGCAGGATCACCAGCAGGCCCAGCAAGGTGCTGAAAATGCGCATCACGATGTTGAACGCTGGCTGCATCGCGGTTCCTCCGATCGGACCTTACGTTTCTGCATTGCTGTGGAGCGGGCCGACGCAAGGCATCCTGATCCAAAACCAGAAGCTGCTCCAGCGTTACGTCGGGACGGCGTTTGCAGGCGGTGGGCGTTGTTCTAACGTCCCGCCATGCCCCAGCCCGACCTGATCCTGCACCACTACGACACCTCGCCGTTCTCGGAGAAGGTGCGGCTGCTGTTCGGCCTGAAGGGGCTGGCGTGGGGTTCGGTGATCCAGCCGACCATCATGCCCAAGCCCGAGCTGACGCCGCTGACCGGCGGCTATCGGCGCATCCCGGTGCTGCAGATCGGCGCCGACGTCTACTGCGACAGCCAGGTGATCATGGCCGAGATCGCCGACCGCGCCGGCGGCATGCCGCTAGGCGGCGCCGGGTGGGCGGTGAACCTGTGGGCCGACCGGCTGTTCTTCCAATCGGCTGTGCCGATCATCTTCGGCGAGATCGAGGTGCCCCAAGGCCTTCATCGAGGACCGCGAGAAGCTCTCCGGCCGCCCGTTCGACACCGCGGCGATGAAGGCGGCGGCAGGCCATATGCAGCGGCAGTGGCGCGCCCAGGCCGCCTGGCTCGACCAGGCGCTGGCGCAGTCGGACTACCTGGCCGGCGACGCGCCGGGCCTGGCCGACATCGCCGCCTACATGAACGTCTGGTTCCTCGGCGGCGCGGTGCGGCAGACGACCGAGCAGCTGATGGCCGGGTTCGATCGCCTGAACGCCTGGCGCGCAACGCGTCCGCGCGATCGGCCACGGCGACCGCCACGAGATGACGCCGGCGCGAGGCGCTGGAGATCGCCAGGGCCGCCGAGCCCGCCGTCTACGCCGACCACGACGCCGCCGATCCGCTCGGCCTCGCGCCCGGCGCGGCGGTGAACGTCATGGCCGACGACTACGGCCGCGACCCGATCGCCGGGACGCTGGTGGCCGCCAACGCCCGGCGCGTGGTGATCGCCCGCGAAGACCCGGCGCTCGGCCGCCTGCAGGTGCACTTCCCCCGCGTGGGCTACGCCGTCGTGCCCGCCTGAGAGCTACAGAGCGAGCCCAGTCCAAGTGGCGTCCAACCCGCGTCATTGCCGGCTGGAGCGCGAAGCGCGGAAGGCCGGCAACCGCATGAACATATGCGGGACTCTGCGTTCATCGGCGTGGCCGGCGCACAAGCCCTGCCATGACGTGGAGGAATTGGCGCAGTTTGAACCCGGCCTAGGCCCGGTCGATCCGCGCGGCGAAGCAGCCGTAGGCCGCGTTGTGGGCGTGCAGATAGGCGACCGCGGGGTTGGCGAACAGGCGGCCGATTCCGGCTTCCACGTCGTCGTTCAGCATCAGCTCGGCGCCGAGCAGCATCCCCGCCGCGTCGTACCCCCGGAGCGCGATCGAACGCCCACGCAGCACCGGCGGCAGCTCCCCCTCCAGCCGCCGCGTCTCGCGCGCCGCTTCGTTGACGAAGATCGCGTAGTTGGAGCGGTAGGGCGTGGCGGCGCCCTGGTGCTCGAAGTTGACCAGCAGCAGGCTCTGGCCGGGCCGGGCGTCCTCGAGACCGATGCGGCATGGGAAGCGGCCCTCGTCGGCGATGACGCGGATCGCGCCGTGCTCGGCTAGCGCCGCGTCGTCGAGGCCGAACAGTGGTGCGAAGGTCTCGACCGGGAGGCCGGAAACGATGAACGACATGGGTGACTCCGTGGTTGGCTGATGCCCCCCAGTTAGCCGGCGCGGGCCGGGATCGCTGGCGGCTTTCGGAACTCCGCGCCGATTGCTGGTCCGATTGCCGCCATTGCCGGGCCGGCGGCGGCCGCCTATCTTCCGCCCCTTCGCCAAGAGGACTTCACCGCCATGCGCCTGACGACGAACCGCTTCGCCGCCCCGTTCGTCCGCTCAACGCCTGGCTCACATGTCCTCACTGATCACCCTCGACGGCCTTAGTCTCGCCAGCCCTGACGGCCGCGCCCTCCTCGACCACCTGAGCCTCGCCTTCGGGCGGGAGCGGACCGGTCTCGTCGGCCGCAATGGCGTCGGCAAGACCACGCTGCTGCGCGTGATCCTCGGCGAGGCGGCGCCGGCCGCGGGTGCGGCCAGCGCCACCGGCCGCATCGCCGTGCTGCGCCAGCAGCTGCAGCCGCCGCCCGGCGCGCGCCTGGCCGACCTGCTCGGCGTCGCCGCGCCCCTGGCGCGGCTGGCGCGGATCGAGGCGGGGGAGGGGACCGACGCCGATCTCGAAGGCGCCGACTGGGGCCTGCCGCAACGGACCCAGGAGGTGCTGGCCGAGATGGGCCTGGCGGGCGTCCCGCTGGACCGCGCGGCCGAGACGCTGAGCGGCGGCCAGGCCACGCGCGCGGCGCTGGCGGCGCTGCTGATCGCCGAGCCCGATTTCATCGTCATGGACGAGCCGACCAACAACCTCGACCTCGATGGCCGCGCTGCGGTCGCCGCGATGCTGGAGCGCTGGCGCGGCGGGGCGCTGGTGGTCAGCCACGACCGCGCGCTGCTGCGCCGCATGGACCGCATCGTCGAGCTGACCAGCCTGGGCGCGGTCGTCTACGGCGGAAACTACGACATCTACGCCGCGCGCAAGGCGGAGGCCGAGGCGGCGGCGCAGCGCGATCTCGGCCACGCCGAGCAGGCGCTGGCGCGCACCGAGCGCGGCATCCAGCAAGTCAAGGAGCGCAAGACCCGCTCCGACGCCGCCGGCCGCCGCTCGCGCGCCAGGAACGACATGCCGAAAATCATGCTGAACGCCCGCGCCGAGCGCGCCGAGAACACTGGCGCCGGCCTCAGCCGCCTCGCCGAGCGGCTGCGCGTCGAGGCCGAGCAGGACCTGGCCGACGCCGCGGCGCGGATCGAGCGCGTGCGGCGCCTGGCCTTCGACCTGCCGCCTTCAGGCCTGCCGGACGGCAAGCTGGCGCTGGCGTTCGAGGACGTCGCCTTCGCCTGGCCGGACGGGACGCCGGTGCTCGGCGACCTCAGCTTCCGCCTGGTCGGGCCCGAGCGCGTCGCGGTCACTGGCCCGAACGGCGCCGGCAAGACCACGTTGATCCGGCTGGCGACCGGCGACCTGGCGCCGAGCGCCGGCCGCGTCCGCCGCGGCGTCTCCGCGGCCCTGCTCGATCAGCGCGCTTCGCTGCTGCGCGACGACGAGACGCTGCTGCAGAACTTCCGCCGGCTCAACCCGGCCGCTGACGACAACGCCGCCCATGCGGCCCTGGCCCGCTTCGTGTTCCGCAATGTCACGGCGCTGAAGCCGGCGGGGTCCTTAAGCGGCGGCGAGCGCCTGCGCGCGGCGCTCGCCTGCGCGCTGATGGCCGCCGCGCCGCCACAGCTGATCATCCTGGACGAGCCGACCAACCACCTCGACCTCGACAGCATCGCCGCCGTCGAAGCCGCGCTGGCCGCCTACGACGGGGCGCTCCTGGTGGTCAGCCACGACCGCGACTTCCTGGCCGCGATCGGCGTCGAGCGCGAAGTTCGGCTGCCTTAGCGTCACGCTTTCGGTGTCGCTCGTTCCGCCTAGCTTGGCGGTTGACACGGCGGTTCGGGGGCCGCTATCGAAGCTTGTTGCGAATTATTCGCAGTATCATTCTCAAGTCGGGGCGCGTCAGATGTTTTCCAACCCCAGGTCCAACGATCCGTCGTCGGGCCGTTCGTTCGGGCCGGCGGCGCTTTGCCTGCTGTCGACCGCCGTCGCCGGCGAGGCTGCGGCGGACACCGCGAGCGCCGCATCGGACGCTTCGACCACGGTCCAACCGCTCGTGGTCACCGGTCAGAAGCCCAGCCTGACGACCCTGACCGAACCGCTGCAGAACACGCCCCAGGCGATCAATGTCGTGCCCGCCCAGATCCTCCAGGACGAGGGCGTCGCCAGCCTGCAGGAAGCGCTGAAGAACGTGCCGGGCGTCACGCTCAACGCCGGCGAGGGCGGCTCGCACGGCGACTCGATCAACCTGCGCGGCTTTCCGGCCAGCGACGACTTCTTCGTCGACGGGCTGCGCGACACCGGCTTCTACACCCGCGACGACTTCAACCTCGACGCCATCGAGGTCTACAAAGGCCCGGCCTCGACCCTGTTCGGCCGCGGCTCCACCGGCGGCGTGGTCGACCTGATCAGCAAGCAGCCGAAGCTGGGCGGTTTCGCGGATGGCTCGTTCACCGCCGGGACCAACGCCGAGGCGCGCGGTGTGTTCGATATCGACGCGCCGATCTCCGCAGACGCGGCGATCCGCGTCGCCGGGATGGCGATGCGCGCCAACGTCACCGACCGCGACTATGTGTTGAACCAGCGCTGGGGCCTCGCGCCGTCGCTGAAGATCGGCTTCGACGGACCGACCACCTTCACGCTCAACGTCTTCCATCAGCAGGAAGACAATATTCCGGACTACGGCATTCCGTTCGTCGCCGGCCGTCTGGCGCCGGTGGATCGCTCGAACTTCTACGGCCTGGCCCTCTACGACCGCAACCAGACCAACGTGAACGCGGTCACCGGTAAGCTCTCGCATAAGTTCAGCGACGTCCTGACCGTCACGGAGACGGTGCGCTACGGCGACTATTGGTTCCTGACTCTGGAAACGGCGCCTCACTACGACCCGGCCAAGGTCAATCCGATCCCCGTGCCGACCCCCTCGACGCCGCTCGGCCAGATCATGATCTTCCGCGACCGTCCGAGCGTTTCCGGCATCGTCGAGACGGAGATGAGCCAGACCCAGGCGACCTACAGGTCCAACCTTGTCTGGGCGACGAACGCGCTGGTCGCCGGCCTCGACCTCGACAAGGAAACCTCGACCCTGGCGCGTTACGTCAACCAGATCAGCCAGATACCGGCGACCTCGCTACTCGATCCGAACCCGCTGGAGCTGATCCCCGGCGGCGCGAGCAATCAGATCCGGCAGCGGCCAAGGACGGCGACCGACACGATCGGCGTGTCCCTGGTCGATACGCTGGACATCGGCCCGCACTGGAGCCTGATCGGCGGGATCCGCTACGATCGCTTCCACGCCAACTTCAACGAGCCGATCACCGGCGCCCACTTCGACCACACGGACAATATCCCCAGCCCGCGCGCGGCGATCGTCTACAAGCCGACGCCGAACCAGAGCTTCTACATTTCGTACGGCACATCGTTCGATCCGTCGGCGGAGAACCTGTCGCTGGCCGCCAGCAACCAGGCGCTGCCGCCGGAGCGGGACAAGACCTACGAGGCCGGCGCCAAGTTCCAGTTCCTAGGCGCCCGGCTCTCGCTGGCGGGTTCGATCTTCCGTACCGAGATGACCAACGCCCGCGTCGCCGATCCAGACAATCCGGCGCTGCAGGCGCTGGCCGGCGACCTGCGGGTGCAAGGCGCCGAGGTGGACCTGTCGGGCTACATCACCCGCCAGCTCGAGGTCCTGGCCAGCTACACCTACCTCGACGCCAAGAACACGACACCGGTCTCGGCCGGCCTGACCGTCAATCCGTTGCAGAATACCGCGCCCAACCAGGTCAACGTCTGGGCCGAGTACGAGCCAAGCGAAAAGTGGAAGCTGGGAACCGGGCTGAACTACCTGGGCCGCCGGCCAGCGGACGTGAACGGCCAGGCTTCCGTGCCGTCGTACCTGACCTGGGATGCGATGGTCAGCTACCGGGTCAACCGTCACCTGACGCTGCAGGTCAACGGCCTCAACCTAACCGACGCGCTCTACTTCACCAATTCCTACTTCTCGTCGCCGGCCGAGAACCACGTCGTGCCGGGGCCTGGGCGCACGGTGCTGTTCACGGCGATGGGGCGATTCTGATGGCGGCTGCGGCAGCCCTGGACAGCGCGCAGGCGCTGGTCGCGGTGCTGTCGACCATGCCGCGCGAGCGGCTGGACGCCTTGCTGGCGGGCGATCCGGCGAGGGCAGCGCCGTGGATCGTCGCCGCGGCGCGCTACGGCCTGCCGCAGGCGCAGCTGCGGCTGGGGCGCATGCTGTTGGAGGGCGAGGGGTTCGCGCGCGACACGGCCGCCGCGCTCGGCTGGTTCAAGCTGGCGGCCGAGGCCGGCGACACCGATGCGCTCAACATGGTCGGTCGCTGCCTGGAGAATGGCTGGGGCTCGGATGCGGACCCGGCGGCGGCGGCGGCGTGGTACGCCCGCGCCGCCGAGGCGGGCTCTGCCTGGGCGCAGTACAATCTCGGCCACCTGCTGCTCAACGGCGATGGCGTAACGCGCGACCCTGCCGCCGCCTTCGCCTGCTATCGCCGCGCCGCCGATCAAGGCCACGCGCGGGCGATGAACCTGATCGGCCGCTGCCTCGAGCACGGCTGGGGAGTGGGCCGCGATCCCGCCGGCGCGCGCCGATGGTACCGGCGCTCGGCGGAAGCCGGCTACTTCCGCGGGCAGTACAACTACGCCAGCGCGCTGACAGCGCTCGGCCGCGTCGAAGAAGCGGCCGCCTGGTTCGAGGCTGCGCTGGCCAATGCGCCGGGCCCCAGCCGCGCGGTGATGGCCAAGGCCTTGAGCGCCAGTGAGGTTCCCGCCCATCGGGCCCTGGCGTCCTCGCCATGCTGACCCGGCAGCGCGCCGTGCTCACGCCGGCCGAACTACAGCGCTGCCGCTGCGTGCTGGAGGCCGCCGACTGGGTCGATGGCAAGGGGACCGCCGGCCGGCAGTCTGCCCGGGCCAAGCACAACGAACAGCTGCCCGAGGCCTCGCCGTCGGCGATGGCCCTGGGCGACATGGTGCTCGTCGCCCTGCGGCGGCATCCCCGCTTCATCGCCGCCGCCCTGCCGCTGAAGGTGTTTCCGCCACTGTTCAGCCGCTACCAGGGCGGCATGTCGTTCGGCGACCACGTCGACAACGCGATCCGCTTCGCGCCCGGCGGCGGGCGTTATCGCACCGACGTCGCCTGCACGCTGTTTCTCACCGACCCGGCCGATTACGACGGCGGCGAACTGGTGATCGAAGGCGGGTTCGGCGAGCAGCGCGTCAAGCTGCCCGCCGGCGACATGGTGGTCTATCCCGCGACCAGCGTGCACCGGGTCGAGCCGGTGACGCGCGGCGCGCGCTGCGCGGCATTCTTCTGGGTGCAGTCGATGGTGCGCTCGGACGAGCAGCGCGGCCTGCTGTACGGCATGGACGGCGCGATCGCCGACGCCCGCGCCGCGCTGAGCGACGACCACCCGGCGGTGATCGCGCTCACCGGCGCCTACCACAACCTCGTGCGGATGTGGGCCGAGGTCTAGCCGGGTCTGCGCCCGACGCTGAACGTGGCGTGGGCCTTCGCGCAGGGCTCGCCGTCCGCGGTCACCAGCGCTTCGGCAAAGCAGAGCCGCCCGCCCGCGCGGTTGACCTTCGGCGTGATCTCCACCCATTGGCCGAGGTTGGCCGAGCCGAGAAAATCGACGGCCAGGTTCACCGTGACCAGGCCGGACACATCGCCCAGAGTCCCGACGCAGGAGAGGCCCATGGCGTTGTCCGCCAGCGCCGAGATCAGCCCGCCGTGGACGAAACCACGGCCGTTGGCGTGCGCCTCGGCGGCGCGGAAGCCCATCGAGACGACGCCGCCGTCCTTGCGGCTGTAGAGCGGCTCCCAGGGATTGGTGACGGGACTCTGGCGGTAGTGCCGGTTGAAGCCCACCGGCGGCGAGGCGCCATCGGGGGAGATGGGATGGACAGCAGTCATGGCAGGCTCCCTGATCGGGGGTGAACCACGACTCAGGGGTTGGCCGACGAAGCCGACGCGGGTGTCCCCACACAGCCTCGTGACGACCGTTCTCATAACCGGACTCTGACCGTCGGCCCCGGAGTCACACCGGATCTGCTGTCCCCCGGTCCATCGCGAGACCGAGGCGCCCGCGGGCTTGTGCGTGGCCCTCGCAGGCCGCGCCATCACCGCCGGTGGGGACTTTCACCCCGCCCTGAGAACGCGCGCCGCCGGGAACGCCCGACGACACCGCGAACCTAACAGGCGCGGCTCGTTCGAACAAACGTTTTAAACGGACAATTGAGCCTGAACCAGCGGCAGCGCATGCGCCTTCAGCAGCACCAGGAACGTCTCCCGCATGAACACCGCAGAGTGTCCGCCGCCCGGTACATCCACGACCTCGTCCGCCGGGGCGGTGAGCGCGGCTGCATAGGCGGCGACCTCGGCGGTCGGCGTGTAGTGGTCCAGGTCGCCCTGCAGGAACAGCAGCGGGACCTCGAACTTGAGGCCGAGCGCCCAGGCGTCGAAGGCGGCGATCTCGTCTCTGACCGCCAGATAGGCGCGCAGCCCGCGTTCGCGTGGCTCGGGCAGCGCCAGGTCCTGGGGCGCGTATTTCGCGCCAGCTGGCGGCGCGGCGAGCGCGGCCGCGGTGTCCGCATCGAGCGAGGCGAACGCGGCCTGCTCGGCCTCGGTGAAGTCGTTGGCGTGCTTGCTGAAGACCATCTCGTCGGCGATCGCGGCGTACGGAGGCTCGCCGATGGCCTCCAGTTCGGCGATCGCCGGCCCGTCGTCCCGCGCTCGCGCCGTGGCCAGCGCGAGCCGATAGCCCAGCGCCTGCTGGCGGGCCCAATGCACGATCTGGCCGGTCCCGACGAACGCGGCGACCAGGTCGGGCCGCGCCTTGGCGAGCTTCAGGCCCAGGATCGAGCCGCCGGAGACGCCGAGCACCGCGAGCTTCGCGGCGCCCAGCCGCGCCAGGGCGATCTCGGCCACTGCGACGGCGTCGGCCGCCAGGCGATCCAGCGTGAGCTTCGCCTCGCCGTTCCTCGCGAATGTGGCCCCGCCCCCCGGCTGGTCCCACTGCACCAGCGTGAAGGCCGCCTCCCACGGGGCGAAGAACGGCGCCATCCGGCTGAACGAGGCGCCGGGGCCGGTCAGGATCAGCAGCGGCGGGTTGGCGGCGTCGGCGCCGCGCAGGGTGATCCATTGCGGCTCACCGCGTACGTCGGCGAAGAAGCCGTCATCGACCGTCGCGCCAAGGCGCGCGCCCTCGCTTGATTGGGTCATCATCGTGTTCCTGGTGTGAGCCGCGCGCCGTGGAAGCGCAAAGCCCCGCCGGCGATCGCGGGCGGGGCTCGCAGGCACGATGCGAACCGGCCGATGTGCTGTCAAGCCGGCTGCAGCAGGTCCCAACGGTTGCCATAGAGGTCTTCCCAGACGGCGACGACGCCGTAGCGCTCACGCACCGCCGGGCGGATGAACCTGACGCCCTTGGCGATCATCGCCGCGTGGTCGCGGTCGAAGTCGTCGGTGTAGAGGAAGAAGCCGACCCGTCCACCGGTCTGGTCGCCGATCCGCGCGGCCTGGGCTTCGCCGTCGGCCCGGGCGAGCAGCAGCGCGGCGCCGCCGGCGGCCGGCGACATCACCACCCAGCGTTTGCTCCCGCCCAATGGCGTGTCCTCGACCAACTCGAAGCCGATCTTGTCGCGATAGAAGGCGATCGCCTCGTCGTAGTCGCGGACCACCAGCGTGGTCAGGGCAATATGTCGGTCGGGCACGCGGCGCTCCTGCAACCCGGCGCCAGATTGACCCACGCCGTCCGGAGGGCCAAGCTGCGCCTTCACGTAGAGGAGGTCGTCCATGAAAGCCATGTCTCGCCAGCGGACGACTCGCGCGAACCCGGCC
Organism: uncultured Pseudomonadota bacterium; assembly: GCA_963835495.1. Taxonomy (GTDB): domain Bacteria; phylum Pseudomonadota; class Alphaproteobacteria; order Caulobacterales; family Caulobacteraceae; genus Acaudatibacter. The sequence continues at coordinate 467,552 of CAWIFQ010000003.1, forward strand.
TTGGGCGCTTCAGCCTAGCCTTCGCTTCCGTCGTCTCGCGCATTCGACGCCGGCGCCCGCCGCCGGTCCAATCAATTCGGGCCCACCCGCCTTGGCTGACGGCCGAGCGGCCACCCGTTCGCATGCGAGACACCATGTCCGAAACCAACGCCACCATGGCGAACGCTTCCCCGCTCAACCGCTACGGCGAGATGTGCGCGGAGGTCTATGTCCTAGACAAGCCGCCCGGCGCGCTTGGCGACATCACCTACTACCGCGAGGCGCTGAGCCGCCTCGAGGGGCCATTCCTGGAGGCGGCCTGCGGCTCCGGGCGGCTGATGATCCCGATGCTGGAGGCCGGCTTCGACTATCACGGCTTCGACCACTCCGAGCACATGCTGGCCCAATGCCGCAAGGCGGCGGACGCGCGGGGCCTGGCGCTGAAAGTCCAGCGCACCAACTACCAGGACTTCGCCTTCGACCAGCCGTTCGGGGCCATCGTCTCCCCGGTCGGGTCCTTCACCCTGGTCGACGACTTCGACGCTGCGCTCGCCGCACTGCGGCGCTTCCATGACGCCCTGAGACCGGGCGGTCGGCTCTTCGTCGACATTCAGCGGCTCGCCTACCTGACGGCGACGCCGATGGATCACGTGCGCAGCTGGACGACGCCGACCGGCGATCTGCTGCGGATCGTCTCCAACGTGGTCGAGCTCGATCTGTTGGCCCAGCGCCGGGTCAGCCAGGATCGCTACGAGCGCTGGCGGGGCGGGCGTCTGGTCGAGCAGGAGCTGGAAGTGCTGGCGGTCCGCTGCTGGGGCCTGAAGGAGTTCGAGCTGACCCTGAAGGAGGCCGGCTTCGCCGACGTCTCGGTCTATGGCGACTGGAAGGTCGGTCGGCCGCTCCGGCCAGGCGACCGCGAGTGGTGCTTCCAGGCGGTGAGGCCGCTTTAGGCCTGCCGGTTCAGGGTGATGGCGGTGGCTGGGATGCGGCGGGCGCCGCCCGGACCGTAGGCCTGGCCGCCGCCGCGCTTGGTGGCGATCTCCTCGGCGATCGCCTTCACAAGACCTTCGGTCACGGTCTTGGAGGCGGCCAGCGCGCGACCCTGGCGCTCCAGCACCGCGTCGAACGCCTCGGTGGCGCGCAGCAGGCGCCGGCGCAGCTCGTCCGGCGCGGCTTCGACCATCTGCGGCTGGCTGCGCACATGCGCCGAGGCGGTGCGGTAGACGTTGGTCAGCCGGCTGACCTCGTCGAGGTCGCGCGCGGCGTCCTGCGGGCGGTGTTGCTCGAAGGCGCGGGCCTGCTGCGCGAGCAGGCCGGTCAGCTTGTCGGTCAGCGCGACGATTGCCTCGAGGGCGGCGTTGTCTTCGGCGGCGCTCATTGCGGCGTCTCCGTCAGGCCTTGCAGCTTGAGCATTTCCCGCTCGACCGATTTGGCGATGCCGATGCCGCCGCGCTTGGCGGTCGATTTCGCCATCTGCTCGGCGAGGAACGACTTCCACATGTCCTCGCCCTCGCCGCCGCCGAACGGGGCGGAGGTGGTGACGCTCTTGAACATGGTCTGGAACATGCTCGACAGGAACGACGCCTCGAAGCTGATCGCCGTCTGGTGGATGTGGCCGCGCTTGGCCAGTTCGGCGGCGCTGCCCGCGGCCTGCCCCTGGCTCGCCAGCGAGGCGTCGAAGGTGGGCGGCGGCAGCGCCGCGGAGGTCAGGGCGATCGAGCTCATCACATCACCGAAATGTCTGCCTGCAGCGCGCCGGAAGCCTTGATCGCCTGCAGAATGGAAATCATGTCGCGCGGCGTGACGCCGAGCGCGTTGAGACCTTGGACCAGGGTCGACAGCGAGGCCGCACCGCCAACCAGCAGCAGTTTCTTGCCCTTGTCCTCGTCGACTTTGAGCTTGGTGTTGGGCGTAACCGTGGTCTGACCCTGGCTGAACGGCGCCGGCTGGCTGACCTGCGGCGTCTCCTGGACACTGATGGTCAGGTTGCCCTGGGCGATGGCGACCTGGGAGATGCGCACGTCGGCGCCCATCACCACCACGCCGGACACCTCGTCGATCACCACTTTGGCCGGCGACTCCGGACTGACGTCGAGGTCCTCGACGTCGGTGACGAAGCTGACCATGCTGCGGCCGGCAGGCGCGCGCAGAGCGACAATGGTCGGGTTCTCGGCCACCGCCGTGCCGGGGAAGGCGTCGTTGATCGCCTGGGCGATGCGCCGGGCGGTGGTGAAGTCGGGATTGCGCAGGGTGAGGCGCAGCGTGCTCATCGAGTCCAGCTGGAAGCCGGTCTCCTTTTCGACGATCGCCCCGGCGGCGATGCGGCCAGCGGTTGGCACGCCGCGGGTGATCGACGAGCCGGAAGCGCCGGAGGCCGAGACCGCTCCGGTCTCCACCGTACCTTGGGCCGCCGCATAGGTCTCGCCGTCGGCGCCCATCAGCGAGGTCATCAGGAGGGTGCCGCCGAGCAGGCTCTTGGCGTCGCCCATGGCCGAGACGGTGGCGTCGATCTGCGAGCCGGACGCGGCGAAGGCGGGGAGGCGCGCGGTGACCATGACCGCGGCGATGTTCTTGGTGTTGAGCAGGCCGGTCGCCGCCGGATCGTGGGTGTTGACCCCCAAGCGCTCCATCATCGACTGGATCGCCTGCTTGGTGAACGGCGCGTTCTGCAGGGAATCGCCGGTGTTGTTGAGCCCGACCACAAGGCCGTAGCCGACCAGCATGTTCTCGCGCACGCCTTCGAACTCGACGATGTCCTTGATCCGCGAGCCGGCGCTCGCTGGGCCGGCGAGGACGCCGGACAGGAGCGTTGAGGCGACGAGGGCCAGCGCGGCCAGCCGCAGGAAACGACGCATGGAAAGGCCTTCAGTTACGCGCTCGCCTCACGCCAGAACCGTGCCAGCCTGGCGGTGAACGAAAGCTCAATCAAAACAAGCCTATGGTTTTCGCAGCCACGGAGCCGCCAGCGCACCCCGGCAGAATCTGCCCGGCATTAACCATGCCGCAAGCAAGCCGGCGGAGAGTTCGCAGTCCCGGGGCAGGAGGCGCTTAACGTATGAAGGTCACCGGACCATCCGGACCAGCCGGCGCGACGGGCGCCAGATCCGCGCCGGCCCAGACGGCTGCGTCGGGGTTCTCCATCTCGACGCCATCGGTCGGCGCCCCGGTCGGGGTCACCGCTGCGGCCGGCGTCAATGCGGTCAGCACGCTCGAGGCGCTGATGGCCCTGCAGGAAGTTGGCGGGCCGCTGGAGCGGCGCCGCCGCGCGGTGTGGCGGGCCGACAAGATTCTCGACGCGCTCGACGGCCTGAAGCTAGAGCTGCTGGAAGGCGACCTTAATCCCGCCAAGCTCGAGAGCCTGACCCGCGCCGTGCGCGAGCAGCGTTCGATGACCGACGACCCCAAGCTCGAAGAGCTGCTGAACCAGGTCGAAACGCGCGCTGTGGTGGAACTAGCTAAGCTGGAGGGGCCGAGGGTTGCGACCTAATCGCCTCTCTCGCGCGAGCCGCGTTGCCGCGGGGCCAGTGTTTGCTATAAGCGCCCCGCCTGAGGGACAAAACGGGACTCATTGTGGGGCGGTGAGGCGTTAATGCAAGCAGTTGCGCCGGTGCTAGACGACAACGGTTACCATCCCACAGAGGATGAGCCGTTCATGAACGAACGGCAGCTTGAGTATTTCAAACAAAAGCTGTTGAATTGGAAAGAAGATATCCTTCGCGAATCTCGCGAAACGGTGACGCATCTTCAGGCCGAGACGGAAAATCATCCTGACTTGGCCGACCGCGCATCTTCCGAAACCGATCGTGCGCTGGAACTCCGCACGCGGGATCGCCAACGCAAGCTGATCGCCAAGATTGACGACGCGCTGCGCCGGATCGAGGAGGGCGCCTACGGATACTGCGAGGAAACCGGCGAGCCGATCGGCTTGGCCCGTCTATCGGCCCGCCCGATCGCCACCCTCAGCCTGGAAGCCCAGGAACGCCACGAACGCCGCGAACGCGTCCACCGCGACGACTGACGCGGCGTGGGACGACTCTTCCTCAGGGACTCGGCGCCGACGGCAGGGCCGCAAAGGTGGCGTAGTTGCGCCTCATGCCCGGGCCCAAGTGTGGGCGTCTACCGACCGAATAAATGGCCGCGCCGCCACAGACCCCGGCCCTTCCCCAGCATGACCGGACGCTAGCCGGCTGGCTGCGACCGCGGCCTACGACTGCGCCAGGGCCCTGGCGCGGCGCTCGATCAGGTCCCGCTCGCGCCGGTTGCCGGCCAGCGCGGCGGCGGCTTCGAAGGCGGCGCGGGCTTCCTCGCGACGGCCCAGCTTCTCAAGCAGGTCGCCGCGCACGCTGGGAAGCAGGTGGTAGGTCTTGAGCGCTGGCTCGCAGACCAGGCGATCGGCGATGGCGAGGCCCGCCGCCGGACCCTCGGCCATCGAGACCGCGATCGCGCGGTTCAGTTCGACGATCGGCGAGGGGGCGACCTCGATCAGCGCCGCATAGAGCGTGGCGATGCGTCGCCAGTCGGTCTCGGCGGCGACCGCGGCGCGGGCGTGGCAGGCGACGATAGCGGCCTGCAGGGCGTAGAAGCCGCGTGCGCCGCCCAGCTCTCGCGCCCGACCCAGCGCCGTCATCCCGCGCCGGATCTGCAGCTGGTCCCAGAGTGCGCGGTTCTGGTCGAGCAGCAGGATCGGCTCGCCCGCCGTATCGGTCCGCGCCGCGGTGCGCGAAGCGTTCAGCTCCATCAGGGCGAGGAGGCCGTGGGCTTCCGGCTCCTGCGGCGCGACGGCGGTCAGCACCCGGCCCAGGCGCAGCGCTTCGTTGCAGAGCTGAGGCCGCAGCCAATCGTCGCCGCGCGCGGCGGTGTAGCCCTCGTTGAAGATCAGGTAGACGACCTCGAGCACAGCGGCGAGCCGCTCGGAGAGCGCCCCGCCGCTCGGCGTCTCGTAGGCCAGGCCAGAGTCGGAAAGGGTGCGCTTGGCCCGCACGATGCGCTGGGCGACCGTCGCCTCGGGAACCAGGAACGCCCTGGCGATCTCGTCGGTGGTCAGCCCGCAGATCATGCGCAGGGCCAGGGCGGTGCGAGCCTCGCGCGACAACAACGGGTGGCAGGCGGTGAAGATCAGCCGCAGCATTTCATCGCCGATGTCGTCGTCGAGGGCGGAGTCGAAATCGGGCATGGCCTGCTGCTCGGCCTCCAGATCGCGGGCGACGATCGCGTGCTTGCGCTTGAGCATCGGGCCGCGGCGCAGGTGATCGAGCGCCCGGCGTTTGGCGGTCGCCATCAGCCAGGCGCCCGGCCGTTCCGGCACGCCATCGGTGGGCCACCGCTCGAGCGCGGCCACCAGCGCCTCCTGGGTCAGTTCCTCGGCCAGCGGTACGTCGCGCAGCATCCTGGCCAGGCTGGTGATCAGCCGCGGCTGCTCGATGCGCCAGGCGGCGAGGATCGCGCGGTGGGCGTCGGCGGCCGTCATGACCGCCGACGCCGGCGACGCAGGGGCTGCCTCGACGGCCTCAAGCCGGCCCCGTGGCGATGGCGCGCAGTTCGCAAACGCCTTCCCAGCCCGGCATGTAGTCCCGGTGCAGCTGCATGAATTCCCGCGCCGAGGCCAGCGCCTCCTCCTTGCCCGGCAGCTCAAAGACCGCGTAACCGCCGATGACTTCCTTGGTCTCCACGAACGGCCCGTCGACGACGCTGAGCTTGCCATCGGCCACGCGGACCTGGGCGCCGGTGGCGGGCGGCGTCAGGCCGGCGTTGTCCAGCATGCGCCCCGCCTTGATCTCGCGGTCGGCCAGCTTGTTCATTTCCGCGAGCAACGCCTCCGAAGGAGGGCCCTGGTGGGACGATTTGACGATGAACATGAAACGCATGTCTTGACCTTCTGCTGTGGCGAGCCGCCGGCGCCGATCGCCCCGCTTCACTCTCTCGCCAACCAGGACGACGATCCAGCCCGACGCGGATCGACAGGCGCCGCGCTTTTCTGCGCGTGCTAGGTCAGTTCCTCAACGCCGGGCGTCGTCGCGAACGCCCTGGTCGGCATGGCGCGCAGGGTCGGCAGGAGGTCTTCCACCCGCCCGACCGCCTTCCAGGTTTCGCGGAATTCCGGCGGAATCAGATTCTGCTCGAGGATGTGGTCGAACAGGTCGAACAGTGGCTGCCAGAAGCCCTTGATGTCGAGGAACACGACCGGCTTGGCGTGCAGGCCAAGACGGCGCCACGAGAGCAGCTCGATCACCTCTTCCAGGGTGCCGATGCCGCCGGGCAGGATGGCGAACCCGTCGGCCGCCTCGAACATCATCATCTTGCGCTGGTGCATCGAGTCGACCACCACCGTCTCGACCGTCTTCAGCGGCCGTTCGTGCGAGGTGAGGAAGTGGGGGATCACGCCCAGCACCCGGCCGCCGCCGGCGTGGGCGGCCTTGGCGCAGGCGCCCATCAGGCCGACGCCGCCGCCGCCGTAGACCAGGCGCAAGCCCTCGCGGGCGATGGTCGCGCCGAGTTCGGCGGCGGCGGCCAGGAACTCGGGGTCGGCGGCGTTGGACGAGGCGCAGTAGACGCAAACCGAGTCGAGCCGCCTGGCAGTGCCCGGCATTTGGGGTAGCTCCAGGAACAAAAATAGCGCGCCATGGCGCGCCGGTGCGTGCAACGATTTGGATGAGATTAAAGATGGAGCACGTGAGGTTGCAAGCCGGCAAGACGACGCTGTTGGCCCTCGCCGCCGCGGGATTGCTGTGTGGCTGCGGCGGCAAGGAGCAGTCGGCGGTCAACGCGGCCGGCGTCGCGCCCGAGCCGACGGAGGATTATCGCCCGGCGCCGGAGCTGCTGGGCGGCGCGCGCGCCGCGGGCGGCGGGCTGCAGCTGTTCGGCTCGGCGATCCCAGGTGCGGCAGTGCGGCTGGCGAGCCCCAGCGGCGCGCAGCAGTTCGCGACCGCCGATGCCAAGGGGGTCTGGCAATTCACCGTCGCGCCGTCGGACCAGCCCCGGCTGCTCGGCCTCTCGATGTCGGACAAAGGCCAGGTCGTGCAGGCGGTCGGCTATCTGTTCATCGCCCCGGACGGCGCCGTCGCACGGCTGCGGACCGGCGGCGGAACGCAGGCGGCGTCTCCGGGCAACGCCGCCCTGGCCGCGCTGGCGCTCGACTACGACAACCAGCGCGCCGCAACCCTGTCGGGCGTCGCCGCGCCACGTGAAACGGTGATCGTGCGGGTCGACGGGGTGGAGCGCAGCCAGGCCAGCGCCAATTCCACCGGGCGCTTCGTGCTGCCGCTGCAGCCGTTGACGGCCGGGTCGCACGAGTTCGACCTGATGGGCGCCTCGCAGCAGGTCCACTTCACCGCCACCGTCGACGCGCCGGCGGCGCTGGCCCAGGCGCCTTACATCGCGGTCCGACTCGGGGGAGGCTGGCGGATCGACTGGCGCACGCCCGGCGGCGGCGAACAGACCACGCTGATCCTCGGCCCCTCGGAACCCGGCGCGTGAGCCACGCCCACGCCAGTCTCGACGCCGCCGGACCATCGCTCCTGCCAGCCCCGGCGAAGTTCAGCTTCTGGAGCTCGATGGGCGAGCTGGTGCGCCTGGTGCTGCGCTCGCGGGCGCAGGGTCTGCGCACCCGGCTGGGGCTCGCGCTCGGCCTGGTGCTGATCGGCAAGTGGACCGGCGTCTATGCGCCCGTGCTGATCGGCGAAGCGATCGATGCGGCGGGGAAGGGCAGGGGGACGCCCGAGACGCTGTTCGCGGTGTTCGTGGGGCTGGCCGCCGGCTGGGTGCTGCTGCGCTTCATCGCCAACGCCACGCCGCTGATGCGCGACGCCATCTTCACGCCGGTCTCGCAGCAGGCGCTGGCGCGCTCGGCCGAGGAGACCTTCGGCCACACGCTGACGCTGTCGCTCAACTTCCACCAGGGCAAGCAGACCGGGGCCCTGGCGCGGATGATCGACCGCGGCGCGCACTCCACCGACACCTTGCTGCAGAGCGTGGTGTTCAACCTCGGCCCGACGCTGTTCGAGCTGGTCATGGCCGCCTACGTGATGACCAGCCGCTACTACGGCCCGCTCGCGCTGGTGACGATCGCCACCATCGTCCTCTACATCGCCATCACCATCAGCATCTCCAACTGGCGGATCGGCCATCGCCGGGCGATGAACGAGGCCGACAGCGAGGCCGCGGGCCTCGCCGTCGACGCGCTGATGAACTTCGAGACCATCAAGGCCTTCGGCTCGGAGGACCGCATCGTCAGCCGCTTTTCCGAGGCGATGGGCGACTACGCCCGCGCCGCGGTGAAGTCGAACACCTCGCTGCAGCTGCTGAACGCGGTCCAATCGCTGGTGCTCAGCCTCGGCCTGCTGATCGTCGTGTTCCTCGCCGGCTGGCAGGTGGTCCACCACGCCATGTCCGCCGGCGCGATCACCGCCTGCATCCTGATCATCCAGACGGTCTACGCCCCGCTCGGCAACCTCGGCGTCAACTACCGCATGATCCGGCAGGCCTTCATCGACATGGAGCAGATGCTGGCGCTGCGGGCGATCCTGCCCGACATCACCGACAGCCCGAACGCGCACGATCTGCCGCCGGCCTCTGGCCAGGGCGCCGATCTGGTGTTCGACCACGTGACCTACCGCCACGATGCGCGCTCGGTCGGCCTCGCCGACGTCAGCTTCCGCACCCCGCCGGGCACGACGACGGCGCTGGTCGGCCCCTCCGGCGCCGGCAAGACCACCTCGGTGCGGCTGGCGCTGCGGCTGATCGATCCGCAAGAGGGCGCGGTGCGGCTCGACGGCGCGGACCTGCGCGACGTGAAGCAGGCCTCGATCCGCCGCGCGGTGGCGCTGGTGCCGCAGGAGGTCGCGCTGTTCAACGACACCCTGCTGGCCAACATCGCCTTCGGCGACCCGACCGCCAGCGAGGCGGACGTCTGGGGCGCGGTGGAGGCGGCGGAGCTGGGCGAGTTCGTCGAGTGGCTGCCGTTCAAGCTGGAGACGCACGTCGGCGAGCGCGGGCTCAAGCTCTCCGGCGGCGAGCGCCAGCGGGTCGGCCTGGCGCGCGCGCTGCTGGCCGGTCCCCGCCTGCTGGTGCTCGACGAGGCCACCAGCGCGCTCGACGGCCCCACCGAGGCGGCGATCCAGGCGACGCTGCGCAAGGTGAGGACCGGGCGCACCACCCTGGTCATCGCCCACCGCCTGTCGACCATCGTCGACGCCGACCAGATCCTGGTGCTGCGCCGCGGCCGCATCGTCGAACGCGGCGACCACGCGGCGCTGCTGGCCAAGGGCGGCGAATACGCGGCGCTGTGGCGGCGGCAGACGCGGGAGACTTGAAGACAAACTGTCTCGGCTTGCGGCGGCGAGTTGGGCTAAGACGGCGGCCGGACAAGACGCGAGGAGCAGCGGCGCGATGCGATATCTACACACCATGGTGCGGGTCGCCGACCTGGATAAGGCGCTGGGCTTCTACTGCGGCGCGCTGGGGCTGACCGAGGCGCGGCGGTTCGACAATCCCGCCGGCCGCTTCACCCTGGTGTTCCTCTGCGCGCCCGGCGACGAGGAACAGGCCAAGGCCGGCAGCGCGCCGATGGTGGAACTGACCTACAACTACGATCCCGAGAACTATCAGGGCGGGCGCAACTTCGGTCACCTCGCCTATGAAGTCGACGACATCTACGCCACCTGCCAGCGGCTGGCGGACGCCGGCGTCACCATCAACCGCCCGCCGCGCGACGGGCACATGGCCTTCGTCCGCTCGCCGGACGGAATTTCGGTGGAGCTGCTGCAGAAGGGCGGCTCGCTGCCGAAGGCCGAGCCCTGGAGCTCGATGCCCAACGTCGGGGCCTGGTAGGGGTCAGGGCAGGGTCGCTCAAAGCTAAATCGAGTAACTCGTCACCCCGGACGGCCTGCAGGGCCGATCCGGGGCCAGACCGTCCGGTTCCTAGATGCTATCCAGCGCGGTGGCGGCGTCTCCGGCCCCGGCTCTCGCTTCGCTCGGCCGGGGTGACGGCAGGTGGGCCACCATTTTCAACCTGCGCTACGGGATGACGTCCCGGGTCCTGGCCCAGTTGTCCGCCAGGTAGGCGGCGACCGGCGAGGCGACCTGGTAGAGGTCGGTCAGCGCCTCCGGTGTCGCCGGAAAGCCCTCGTGGGTCTCCTTGGCCAGGAAGTCGGCGCCGCTCATGCCGGGCGGCCCGATGGTGTAGTCGCTGCCCGCGCGCAGGATCAGCACGCGGTCCAGGCTGGCGCGTCCGGCGTGGGCGACGAAACTCAGGCCCTGCATGACGCCGGTGTCCTCCTCGGCCGACATGGCGAAGACGCCTTTGCCGCCGGTCCAGTAGCTGGTCCAGGCCCGCGCCCAGTCGTTGAGCTTCTCGCCGTACCAGGTCCGCGCCGACATCAGCCCCTCGCCTTCCAGCACGAACGGCGGGGCCGCGCCCGGTCCGGAATAGGGCGCCCGCAGCTTGGCCAGCAGGGCGTCGTCCGGCAGCTTGATGTCGCGGGTCTTGGCGTAGGCCCAGTCGACCAGCGCCGGGTTGAGGGCGTAGGCGACGCCGGCGTTCTCGCCCAGCGTCGGCGGCGGCGGGGCAGCGAAGGGCGCTGTGCGGTCGTAGGGGACGATGCCGGTCGGCCAGTCGGGCGGCGCGTCGCGCGGGTCGAGCTCCTGCGCCAGGTCGCCGTCCACCACCCACCGCGCCCAGGCGGCCGAGCCGGCCGAGCCGACCCTGGGATCGACGCCCGCGGTGCCGGCGACGATCCAGTAGGCGTGGCTGAGGTCGAAGCGGGGGTCGGCGCCGAGCGCGGTGATCGAGGCGGCCGCGCGGGCGGTCGCCATGCCGGTCAGGATCGCCAGCACGTGGCGCTGTGGATCGTACAGCAGCGGATGGACGCCGAGCGGGAACGGCAGTTCGGTCTTCAGCGGCCATTGGCTGCGCCAGGCGTGCAGCTCGCCGAACTTATCCTGGCCGCCCGGCTCGGCCTCCCAGGTGGTGACGATCACCACGCGGATCTCGATCGGCTTGGCCGCGGTAAAACTCGGCGCGGCGAGGATCAGCAGTGCGAGCAGGAATGTGCGCAGCGGCATCGGCTCAGCCTTTGGCGATGTAGATGAAGCGGAGGACGAACAGGGCCGCCAGCACATAGACCAGCCAGTCCTTGCCCCGCGTCCGGCCGGTGAACAGGGTCAACAGGGCGTAGCTGACGATGCCGAAGGCGAGGCCGTTGGCGATCGAATAGGTCAGCGGGATCGAGATCATGGTCAGGAACGCCGGGATCGCTGTCACCGGATCGGCCCAGTCGACCTCCGCCGCCGCGCCGACCATCAGCGAGCCGACCAGGATCAGCGCCGGCGCGGTCGCCGCGCTCGGGATCAGCGCCACCAGCGGGGCGACGAAGATCGTCGCCAGGAACAGCAGGCCGGCGACGACGCTGGTCAGGCCGGTGCGGCCGCCGGCGGCGACGCCCGAGGCGCTCTCGATGTAGCTGGTGACCGTGCTGACCCCCATCAGCGCGCCGAACATGGCAGCGATGGAGTTGGCGAACAGGATGCGGTTGAGGCGCGGGATCGTGCCGTCCTCGGCCACCAGTCCGGCGCGCTTGGTCACCGCCACCAGGGTGCCGACGTTGTCGAACAGGTCGACGAACAGGAAGACGAAGATGATCTCGAGGACGGTGGCGGCGAGTTTGCCGCGCAGGCCGAGCGCGGCGGGGATATCGAGCTTGAACGCCGTCGCCGAGATCTCGCCGAGGCCGAGGGCGGGGCCGGGCGCATGGGTCAGCCCGGCGAGCCAGCCGGCGCCGGCGGCGACCAGGATGCCGACCAGCATCGCCGCGCGGACCTTGCGCGCCATCAGCACGCCGATCACCAGCAGCCCCAGCATCGCCACCAGCGCGCCGGGCGCGGTCAGATCGCCCAGGCCGACGGTGGTGGCTGGGTTGGCGACGATCACGCCGGCGTCCTTCAGGCCGATGAAGGCGATGAACAGGCCAATGCCGCCGGCGACGGCCGAGAACAGCGAACGCGGGATGGCGTTGACGATCAGCTGCCGCGCGCCGATCGCGGTCAGCAGCAGGAAGGCGGCGCCGGAGATGAAGACGCAGCCGAGCGCCGTCGGCCAGGCCACGCCCATCCCCTTGACCACGGTGTAGGTGAAGTAAGCGTTCAGCCCCATGCCCGGCGCCATCGCCAGCGGCATGTTGGCGAGCAGGCCCATCAGGAGGCAGCCCGCGCCGGCGGCCAGGCAGGTGCCGATGGCCACCGCGCCCACTGGCATGCCGGCATCGCCCATGATCAGCGGGTTGACCACGACGATGTAGATCATGGTCAGGAAGGTGGTGAAGCCGGCCAGCACCTCGATCCGGATCGACGTGCCGTGCGCCTCGAGGGCGAAGAACCTAGCCAGCATGCGCGCCCCCGGTCCGCGGCGCTTGCCAGGGCGCCGCCGCTTGGGACACATCCCTACGATGGACGAGGCCTTCATCGCCAGCCTGCCGAAGGCAGAGCTGCACATGCACATCGAGGGCAGTCTCGAGCCGGAGATGATGTTCGCTCTGGCGCGGCGGAACCGGATCTCGATCCCGTTCGCCAGCGTCGAAGCGGTGCGCGCGGCCTACAGTTTCGAGCGGCTGCAGGATTTCCTCGACCTCTACTATCAGGGCGCCGCGGTGCTGCGGACCGAGGATGACTTCCGCGATCTCGCCGCCGCCTATTTCGACCGCGCCGCGGCCGACGCGGTGGTCCACGCCGAGATATTCTTCGACCCGCAGACCCATACAGCGCGCGGCCTGCCGTTCGCCGTCGCGATCGAGCGGCTGCTGGCGGGGATGGCCGAAGGCGAGGCCAGGCAGGGCGTCACCTCGAAGCTGATCCTCTGCTTCCTGCGTCACCTCTCCGAGGAGGACGCCTTCGCGACGCTGAAGGCTGCCGAGCCGTGGCTGGACCGGATCGCGGCGGTAGGGCTGGATTCGTCCGAACTTGGCCATCCGCCGTCGAAGTTCGCCCGGGTGTTCGAGCGGGCCGGGGCGATGGGGCTGAAGCGCGTCGCCCACGCCGGCGAGGAGGGGCCGCCGGAATACGTTATCGAGGCGCTGGACCTGCTGCACGTCGACCGGCTGGACCACGGCAACCGCGCGCTGGAGGACTCGGCGTTGACCTCGCGGCTGGTCCGCGAGCGCATGACCCTGACCGTCTGCCCGCTCTCCAACCTGCGGCTCTGCGTCGTGCCGAGGATCGAGGACCACCCGATTGCGCGCATGCTGCAGCTGGGCCTGCGCGCCACCATCAACTCCGACGACCCGGCCTATTTCGGCGGCTATGTCGGCGACAATTTCCGCGCGGTCGCGCCACTGCTGACCCGCGACGAGTTGGTCACGCTCGCCCGCAACAGCTTCCTGGGCTCGTTCCTGCCGGAACACGAGATCGCGGCGCACCTGGCGCGGCTGGAAGCTTACGTCGCGTCGCAGGCGCTGGATTGAGACGCGCCGGTATCCGCGGTGGATTTCGGGCGGGAAAAGGCCAAGAGTGTCGCCAAAACCTGGGACAAACGCAGATGGACGCGGCCTACGATCTGGTCATTCGAAACGGCCTGGTGATCGACGGAACGGGCGCCGAGCGCTTCGAGGCCGATGTCGCCGTCAAGGATGGCCGCATCGCCGCCATTGGCGCGTTCGGCGGCGCCGGGGCCGAGGAGATCGACGCCCGCGGCAAGCTGGTGACGCCGGGCTACGTCGACATCCACACTCACTACGATGGCCAGGCGGTCTGGTCCGAGCGGCTGTCGCCGTCATCGTCGCACGGCGTCAGCACCGTGGTCGGCGGCAATTGCGGCGTCGGCTTCGCGCCCTGCCGGCCCGAGCACCGCGAACTGCTGGTCAGCGTGATGGAGGGCGTCGAGGACATCCCCGAAGTGGTGATGACCGAGGGGCTGAGCTGGGACTGGCAGAGCTATCCCGAATACCTGGACGCGATCGAGAAGCGCCCGCACGACATCGATTTCGCCTCGCAGATTCCGCACTCGGCGGTCCGCGTGTTCGTCATGGGCCAGCGCGGCGCCGACCGCGAGCCGGCGACCGAGGATGACCTGCTGCGGATGCAGGCGATCGTGCGCGAGGCGATCGACGTCGGCGCGCTGGGCTTCGCCACCTCGCGGCTGGTGATCCACAAGACCGGGCAGGGCGATGCGATCCCGACCTTCCAGGCGGCCGAGCACGAGCTGGAGGCGATGGCGCTGGCGCTGAAGGACACCGGCCGCGGCGTGCTGCAGGCGGTGTTCGGCGAAAGCGGCCGCACGTTCGAGGACGAGATCGACCTGCTCTCGCGGCTGACGCGGATCAGCGGGCGCCCGGCCAGCTTCTCGATGGCCCAGTCCAACGACAACCCGGAAGCCTGGCGCCACGTGATGCAGCACCTGGCCGAAGCCAACGCCAAGGGGCCGCGGATCCGCGCCCAGGTCTATCCGCGGCCGATCGGCGTGGTGCTGGGCTTCGACCTGTCGATCAACCCGTTCAGCCTCTGCCCCAGCTACCAGCCGCTGGCGAAGCTGCCGTTCGCCGAGCGGATCGCCGCGCTGCGCGATCCGACCATGCGCGCCCGGCTGCTGATGGAAGACCCGCAGGCGGCGCTCATCCCGCTCGCCCGGCTGGGGCGGCGATACGACTTCATGTGGCCGCTGGGCGATCCGCCCGACTACGAACCCAAGCCCGAGGACTCGATCGCCGCCGTGGCCGCGCGCCAGGGTGTCGATCCGGCGGAACTGGCCTACGACCTGCTGCTGGAGAACGACGGCAAGGGCCTCTTGCTGGTGGCGCTGGCCAACTATGGCTCCGGCTCGCTCGATCCGATCTTTTCGCTGATCACCGACCCCAACAGCGTGATCGGCCTCGGCGACGGCGGCGCCCACTACGGCATGATCTGCGATTCCAGCTACCCCACCTTCGTGATGCAGCACTGGACCCGCGAGCGGGCCGGCCAGCGCCTGTCGATCGAACAGGCGGTGAAGTCGCTGACATCCGATCCGGCGGCCACGGTCGGCCTGCTGGACCGCGGCGTGCTCTCGGTGGGGCGCAAGGCGGACCTGAACGTGATCGACTACGACCAGCTGCGGCTGGCGACGCCGCATGTGCTCTACGACCTGCCGGCCGGCGGGCGGCGCATCACCCAGGGCGCCCGCGGCTACGAGGCGCTGGTCGTCTCCGGCCAAGTCGTCAGCCGCCACGGCGAGCCAACCGGCGCGCTGCCGGGGCGTCTGGTCAGAGGGCAGCAGGCCGCGCCGAATTAGGAATTGGATGGATCGCCTCTCACTACGTCATGGCCGGGCTTGTCCCGGCCAACCATGAACACCGCCACCGACGGTGTTCATGGGTTGCCGGCACTCCGCGCTTTGCGCTCCGGCAGGCAATGACGTGAGAAGGGGGACAAAAGCACTAGGGAGAACAACGACATGGCGTCCCAGGATATCGATACCGGCACCACCGACCTGCTGGCGGCGCTCGACGACGGCGTGCTCACGCTGACGCTCAACCGGCCCGAGGCGCGCAACGCCATGTCGGGCGCGATGACGGCGGCGCTCGCAGCCCAGCTCGCCGCCGCCGAGCTGAGCCGCGACGTCAAATGCATCGTGCTGACCGGGGCCGGGAAGGGCTTCTGCGCCGGCGGCGACGTCAAGGGCATGGCGGCCAGCGGCGACGGCACGGTCGGCGACAACACCATCGACGGCGCCATCCACCGCCAGCGCGTCAACCAGCGGGCCACCGCCGGCAAGCTGTTCAAGATGCCCAAGCCGACCATCGCCGCCCTGCCGGGCGCGGCGGCGGGCGCGGGCCTTTCGCTGGCGTTGGCCTGCGATCTGCGCATCATGGCCAGCAACGCGATCCTGACCACCGCCTTCGCCCGGGTCGGCTTTTCCGGCGACTACGGCGGCACCTATTTCCTGACCCAGCTGGTCGGCTCGGCCAAGGCGCGCGAGCTCTACTACCTGTCCGACCGGGTCGGCGCCGACGAGGCGCTGCGGCTCGGTCTCGCCAACTGGGTCTGCGAGCCGGAGGACCTCGCCGCCAAGACCCGCGAGATCGCCCTGCGCCTGGCCCACGGCCCGACGGTCGCCTACCGCTACATGAAGGAAAACCTCAACCGCGCGATGGGCGGCGACGTCGACGACTGCCTCGACCTCGAGGCCACCCACCACGTCCATTGCGGCCAGACCCAGGACCACCGCGAGGCGACCAAGGCGTTCGTCGAGAAGCGCGAGCCGGTGTTCGTCGGCCGGTGACAGGCTGAGGCCCCCGCTCGCCTCAAGCGCGTCGAGCGGCTAGTAATCGTGCAAACGGGAGGCGACCATGCTCAAGAAGCTTGTGGCGGAGTTCCTCGGCACCGCGTGGCTGGTGCTGGGAGGATGCGGGGCGGCGGTGCTGGCGGCGGCGTTTCCGCATACCGGGATCGGCTTCGTCGGCGTCGCGCTGGCGTTCGGCTTGACCGTGCTGACGATGGCCTATGCGATCGGACACGTGTCCGGCTGCCACCTCAATCCCGCGGTGTCTGTGGGGCTGTGGGCCGGCGGGCGGTTCAAGACGCGCGACCTGCCCGGCTACATCGTCGCCCAGGTGCTGGGCGCCATCGCCGGCGCTGGCGTGCTCTACGTCATCGCCAGCGGCAACGCCGAGTTCAGCGTCGCCGGCGGGTTCGCCAGCAACGGCTATGCCGAGCATTCGCCGGGCGGCTATAGCCTCGCCGCGGCCGCAGTCTGCGAGGTGGCGATGACCTTCGCCTTTCTGTTCGTGATCATGGGGGTGACCCACGGCGCCGCGCCGAAGGGCTTCGCGCCGCTGGCGATCGGCCTGTGCCTGACCCTGATCCACCTGATCAGCATCCCGGTGACCAATACCTCGGTGAACCCGGCGCGCAGCACCGGGCCGGCGCTCTTCGTCGGCGGCTGGGCGCTGCAACAGCTCTGGCTGTTCTGGGCGGCCCCACTTGTCGGCGGCGCTCTGGGGGGCCTCGCCTACCGCTGGCTCAGCCCCGACAGTCCAGCCGCGGTGGACATCGCGGGGGGCAGGTCTGCGTCGGGGGAATAGCGCCGCAAGCCCTAGGCGACCGCCTTCTGCGCCGCCATCGGGTGCGAGGCCGCCGCGAGCAGGGTCTCGTACAGCCGGTCGACCTGGATCGGCTTGGCGAGGTGCAAGTCCATGCCGGCGGCGAGATACTCCTCGACCTGGTGCTTCATGGCGTTGGCGGACAGCGCGACGATCGGCGTATGGCCAAGATCGTCCGTGCGCTCGCGTCGGCGAATTTCTCGCGTGGCCGCGACGCCGTCCATGACCGGCATCTGGATATCCATCAGCACGAGGTCGTAGCCCCCCTTCGACCAGGTCGCGACGGCCTGAGCGCCGTCGGCCACGATCGTCGGCTCGACGCCGAACGCACCCAGCAGCGTCTTCAGCACCAGCTGGTTGGTCTCGTTGTCCTCCGCTGCAAGAACGCGCAGGCGGTCGAGCCCGGACGTCTCGCGCGCTCGCTGCGCCGCTGGCGGCGCCAGGCGGGCGCCACTGGCCCGGCAAACGGCATGGGGAGGAACACCGTGAACACCGACCCCTCGCCGGGCGTGCTTTCGACCGAGATCTCGCCACCCATCAGCTGAGCCAGCTGGCGGCAAATCGCCAGGCCGAGGCCCGCGCCCCCGAAACGGCGCGTGATGGTGCTGTCGGCCTGGACGAACTTGTCGAACAGCTTGGGCAGAACCTCTGGCGCGATGCCGATGCCGGTATCCGAGACGGTGAGCGACAGGCCCTCGCCGCCGCGCGTCGCGGCCCGCGCCAGACGGACGCGAACCTCGCCCTCGCAGGTGAACTTCAAGGCGTTCGACACGAGATTGTAGAGGATCTGCCGCACGCGCACCGCATCGCCGCTCCAACGACCCGCGGCGTCGGGCGCGATCTCGATGGAGAACGCGACGCCGGCGCCCGCCTTCACGGCGAAGGCCGCCTGGACGTCGGCCGCGATCTCACCGATATCGAACGGCGCCGATTCGAACTCGATCCGGCCGGCCTCGATCTTGGAGAGGTCGAGGACGTCGTTGAGCACCGCCAGCAGCGCCTCGCCGGACGACTGGATGACGTCCAGCCGCTCGCGCTGCGCCGGATCGAGCTGTCCCATCGCCATGACCTGGGCCATGCCGAGCACGCCGTTCAGCGGGGTGCGAATTTCGTGGCTCATGTTGGCGAGGAAGGTGCTCTTGGCGCGGCTCCCGTCCTCCGCGTGGCTGAGCGCCTCCCGCAATTCGAAGGCCGCCTGTTCGGCTAGGCGACGCTCCCGCATCAACTGCCACGCTGAGCGGCCGATGATCGTGGCTGCAAAGATCGAGGCCAAGACCGATCCGAAAAGAAGCGCTGCGCGGCTCTGTCCGAAGGCGGTCGCAAGCGACCGATCGCGGGCGTGCAACGCCTGGGACTGATCGCGCCGGACGTTCTGAAGGTCGGTGTCGATCGTCTCGGCGACCTTTTCCGGATCGATCGATGTCGACGGTGCGGCGGCGCCTGACTTCACCGCCGCGACGAGCGGTCCGGCATAGGACGTCGTCCATACCGCCAGCTGGTTTCGGGCGTCCTCGACATCCCGCCGGTTCTGCGGGCGATCATCGGCGACGAGGCCGGCCAGCGTCGTGAGGGCGGTCTCGAGACGGCGGCGACCGATTTCGTAGGGCGGAACGAACCGCGCGTCGTGCGTCGATTGGAGGCCCTGGAGAGCGTTCACCTGATCGCTCACGGCATCCGCCGCCGAGTCCGCCCAGGCCAGTTCCTCGCGCGTGGCGTTGTCCGTGTTCCATTCACGCTGCATGTGATCGAGGTTGACCCAGACGATCGCGACGATGGCGAAGATGGCGACGACGAGTGCGCCGACCCCTAGCGCCAGATCGCGAATGCGCTCTGCTCGTTGCGTCAAAGGCTCCATCCCTGACCTGGCTCCCCAACCGCGCAACGCCGCATTCGCAGCCGTTGCAACCATCCCAGGTTACCCGCGGGGCTTGCCAGTTGAAATTCAGGGTAGGCGCCTAAGGCCCACTACGTAGGTCTCTTGCCTCGGATCGGCTGCGCCAGGCTCACGCAAGCGAGGCAGCTAGACCTAATGTTGGGAGCGATGGCTCCCCGGGCAGGACTCGAACCTGCGACCCGCCGGTTAACAGCCGGCTGCTCTACCAACTGAGCTACCGAGGATCAGGCCAATCGGCCGAAGGGCGGGCTTCTACGCTGCGCCGTTGCGGCGTGCAAGCGGCGCTTGGCCGCGCCCATCTCGCCGACGGCGCCGATCGCACCGCCTAGCGGTCGCCGCGGGCGGACTGGGCCTGCTGCAGCATCAACTCGATGGCTGCGACCTCGCCAGCCAGCCGTCCGACCTCGCGCTCCGTGACGTCCACGTCGCCCTCGAACAGCCGCATCCGGCCCGAGCTGAGCGCGTTGACCAGATGGTCAAGATAGCGGACTTCGTCGGTCGAGTTCATGAGCGCCACCATACGCCCGGGGCATAGAAAAAGCAGCCCGGCGGATGCCGCCGGGCTGATGAAGTCGGTGATGGTGGGGTGTCTTCAAGGAAGACGAGTCACAGGGTCGGCAATTATGGTTAACCGCGCCTTAACAACTCGGGATTTGTGGCGAAGGTAGTTTGATAATTCGCGTGTCACGTCAGTCGGTTGCGTGAAGTCAACTCCAGGGTGGCGGAACGGGACCCACTGGAAGCGGGCGTACCAAAGCTTGCCGGCGTGCGGCGGACGGCCGTAGTCGTAGGCGGCGAGGGGACGGAACGCTTCGCGCTCGGCGCCGACGTAGCCGAGGTTGCCCTGCTCGGACGCGTAGAGGGCCAGGGCGGCGCGCTTGGCGGCCTGCTCGGCGGGGGTGAGCGCCAGCACCGTCTCGGCGCCGTTCGGGGTCGGGAAGGCGTGGGAGTTGGCCCGGCCGCCGGCCAGATTGTATTCGGCGAACTCCAGCACGCCGAGGCCCTCGGCGGCGAGGCGACTGGCGATGGCGCTTGCGCCGTCGTGGTCCGGATTGCCGCCCTCGAACGCGGGCGCCCACAGCTGGTCGGCGGCGACGGCGGCGATCGCGGCGCGGATCTCCCGCTCGGCGCCGGCGAGATCGCGCCACAGACGCCGCGCCGGCCGCTCGGACCAGCCGGCGATGGCGACGCCGAGCTGGGCGGCCGCCTGCTCGGCCTCCGCGCGGCGGCGGGCGACCGCGGCGGCGTAGCGGTGGCGCGCCCACGGCCACATCGTCGCCTGGTCGACGCAGCCGTGAGTAAGGAAGATCACCGAGACCCGCGCGCCGACCGCCTGGGCGCGGCCGATGGCGGCGCAGCAGGCGACCACCTCGTCGTCCGGGTGGGGGCAGGCGATCAGGATCGAAGACCCGAAGACGGTCTCCGCGCTCAGGCGATCAGCTCCGCGTCGACCGGGGCGTGGGCGGCCTCGCGCCAGAGCGAGAACAGGTCCTCGTCCAGCACCTCGCGCCAAGGCGCCAGGCAGCGGCGGGAATAGTCCAGCGCCGCGGCGCGCATGCCGGCGCGCATCGGGGCGCAGGCCGCGGTCTGGCGCAGCGCCTCGGCCCACGCCGCCGCGCCGCTGTCGACCACCCGCATCGCCGGAGTATCGTCGAACAGCTCGGCGACGCCGCTCTTCTTCGACACCAGCACCGGGCAGCCGCTGGCCATCGCCTCGACGCCGACCATGCTGCGAATCTCGACCTCGGACGAGAGCGCCACCATGTCGACGCTGGCGTAGAGCCGGGCCAGCTCGCAGGGCTGCACGTAGCCGGCGATGGTGGCGGCGGGCCCGAGCTTTCTGCGGATGTCGGCCTCGGCGGGGCCCACGCCGGCGGTGATCAGGTGCAGCGGCACGCCTTCGGCGCGCAGCGTGGCGATCGCGTCGACCAGAGTGTGGATGTTCTTGCCGACGTCGAGGCGGCCGACGAACAGCACCAGGATGCGATCCTTGGGCAGGGCGAGCTCGGCCTCGACCCGCGCCCGGTCGGCGCGGTGGGGGCCGAACAGGCGCTTGTCGATGCCCAGCCGCAGGTGGCCGACCCGGGAGCGGCCGAGCATGCTCTCGGCCAGGGCGTGATCCTCGGCGCGGGTGGCGGCGACGAAGGCGCACCGGCGCAGGTGCTGCACAAGCCGCTGGTCCATCCGCCGACCCTGGCGCTCGGGCAGCTGCCAGTCGTCGATCAGCTTGCGCGCCGGCCAGCTGGCGCCGAAGCGGGCCTCGATGGTCTGGCGGGTGAAGATGCGGGTGTAGGAGGGGGTGTCGGTGTGGAACGACGTCGTGAGCGGGATGCCGCGGCGGCGGCTGACGCCCTCGGCCGTCTTGGCGAAGGCGAAGAAGGCGTCGGTGGTGTGGATCACGTCGTACGAGCCGAGCTCGCGGGCCAGGCGCGGATGGTAGGGCGCTAGGTCGGTGTGGTCCGGCACATAGGGCAGGAACTTGAGCTGAGCGGTCGAGAATAGCGGCGGCAGATGCGCCAGCCTGGCGCCAGGACCCAGCACCTCGGTGCGGTTGCGGCCGGAGAAGTAGACGGTCAGATCGAGCGGCAGTTGCGCGTCCGCGGCGGCGTCCGCCAGCCGCTCCCAGCACTTGACGTGCCCGCCTGCCTCAGGCGAGCGCGGCAGGTCGACCAGAGCGGCGACGCGGATCGGTTTCTCGGCGCGCATGAGCCTTCTTGGACCGGCTAGTGCCCCCAACTCGGCATAGGTGGAGACCTCTATCTGGTTTTCAACTCCGTCACGAATATGACGCCTCTCAATAAGGGAGTCTCAGGTGACATGACGTGTGATGTTTGCCACACTGTTCGATGAGAGGGACATCTCAGGGAGCGAGCTTATGAAACGAGCGAGCGTGGCGCTGGCCATGGCCGCCGGCATCGCCTTTGTCGCCTTTCCAGTTCTGACTCACGCCAGCGGTGGCGGCGGCATGGGCGGCGGCGGGATGCCCAGCGGCGGCGGCATGGGCGGCGCGGGCGGAATGCCCGACCAGCCGGAATACGATCCGGCCGTCGAATACCAGAAGGGTACGGCCGACCTGCAGGCCGGACGCTACAAGGCCGCGGCGACAGACTTTCAGCACGTGGTCGAGTCGACGCCGCGGGCGGCCAACGCCTGGCTCTATCTGGGCATGTCGAAGTCCGGAGCGGGCGACGAGAAGGGCGCGGAGAAGGCCTACGAGAAGTCGGTCAAGCTCGACAACTCGTCGGTGCAGGCGCACCGCCAGCTGGCGCTGTCGCTGATCAAGCTGAAGCAGACCGACAAGGCCAACGCCGAGCTGGCCACCCTGAAGTCCAAGGCGGCCGCCTGCGCCGACACCTGTTCCGACGCCGCGGACTTGAAGGCGGCGATCGCCGACGTGACGGCGGCGATGGGCGCGGCGCCTTCGGCGGCCAACGATGTCGCCTCGCACCTCTCGCTGGCGAGCCCGCAGGCGGGAGACGGGGCCTATGTGCGGGCGGTCAGCCTGATCAACGAGCACCGCTGGGACGACGCGCTGGCCTCGCTCGCCCGCGCCGAGGCCGCCATCGGGCCGCACCCGGACATCCTCACCTACGAGGGCTATGTCTGGCGGCACAAGGGTGACTGGGCCAAGGCGGAGTCGTTCTACCACCAGGCGCTGGCCATCGACCCGGGCCACCGCGGCGCGACGGAGTACTACGGCGAGCTGAAGGTGCTGCAAGGCGACATGACCGGCGCGCGGGCGTTGCTGGCGCGGCTCGACACCGCCTGCACGTTCGGCTGCGCCGAGGCGGAGGAACTGAGGCGTTGGATCGATCACGGCGGCGATCCGGCCGCCTGATCGCGCTCGCGGCGTCCGCCCTTGCGTTCGGGCTGGCGGCGGCGCTCCCGCCGCCAGCCCCGGCGCTTCGCGCGCTGCGTTGGCTCGCCCCCGGCGCCGACGCGTCCGTGGTGCTGACACGCCGCCCGACCGAGTGCCTGGCGATGCCTGCGGACCCCCAGGGCGCCTACCTGGTCGAGCTCGGCCGTGCGGCGTTCCGCACGCCGCTGCTGCTCGGCGGCCAGGCGGCCCGCGCCGGCGTCGCCTGCGAGACCTGCCATCGCGGCGGGCGCAGCAACCCCGACTTCGACTTTCCCGGCGTCTCCGGCGCCCCGGGCACGGCCGACGTCACCACCTCGGTGCTTTCGTCCCATCGCGGCGATGGCATCGACAATCCCAAACCGATCCCGAACCTGTCGGGCCCGAAGGCGGCGCTGAAGGTCAGCCAGGATCCGTCGTCACCGGCGCTCGAGAGCTTCATCCACGGCATCATCACCCAGGAGTTCGACGGCGACGAGCCGCCGCCGGCGGTGCTGAAGGGGTTGGCGGCCTATGTCCGCGCCCTGTCGCCCGGCGCTTGCCCCGCCGAGGCGACGGAACCGATGACGGCCGCCGCCGCGCTGACCGACGTTCGCCGCACGCTCATGGCCGCGATCGCCGCGCTGGATCATGGCGATGGCGACTCGGCCGCCCTGATGGTCGCATCGGCGCGCTCCCAGCTCGGCGACATCGACGAGCGCTACGCAGGCCCGGCGCTGGCGGTGGAGCGCGTGGCGCTCGAACGCGCGGCGGCGGACCTTGGCGCAGCGGAAGCTGACGCCCGGCGCGGCGCGACCCAGGCGAAGACCGACCTGACGGTCTGGCTGGCGGGTGAGCCTCGCTGGGCGCAGGCGGTCGCCGCCGCCCATGGCTCGCTCTACGAACCGCGCAGCCTCGCGCAGGTGGCGCGCTGAACTCGACCTCGGGGCCCGGCGACGCAACGATTTGTGCCTTGCGCGGCGCTGGCGGCAATGACTACCTCCGGCGGGCTTGCGGCGCGCAAGATCGCTCCCGATTCTGAGCGCGTCGCCGCGCTGGGAGGCGATTGTGACGACTCCGCCAACACCGCCCGCCGTCAGCTCCGCCCTCGACCTGATCGGCCAGACGCCGATGGTCGAATTGACCGGGTTCGACACCGGCCCGTGCCGCCTGTTCGTCAAGCTGGAGAGCGCCAATCCGGGCGGCTCGATCAAGGACCGGATCGCCCGCTCGATGATCGAGGCGGCCGAGGCGGACGGGCGACTGAAGCCTGGCGGTACGCTGGTGGAGGCGACCGCCGGCAACACCGGCCTTGGCCTGGCTCAGGTCGGGCTGCTGAAGGGCTACAAACTGCTGCTGGTGGTGCCCGACAAGATGGCGCGCGAGAAGATCCAGCACCTGCGGGCGATGGGCGTCGACGTGCGCATCACCCGCTCCGACGTCGGCAAGGGCCACCCGGAGTACTACCAGGACATGGCGTTGGCGCTGGCGGCGAAGATTCCGGACGCCTTCTTCATCAACCAGTTCGAAAACCCCGCCAATCCGCTGGCGCACGAGACCACCACCGGTCCGGAAATCCTGACGCAGATGGAAGGCGATCTCGACGCGGTGGTGGTCGGGGTCGGCTCGGGCGGCACCCTGACCGGGCTCGGCCGCTTCTTCGCCAAGGCCTCGCCGAAGACCGCGATGGTGCTGGCCGATCCGGTCGGTTCGATCCTGGCCCCGCTGGTGGAGCGCGGCGAACACGTCACGCCTGGCTCGTGGGTGGTGGAGGGCATCGGCGAGGACTTCATTCCCGCCAACTGCGACCTCACCCTCGTCAAGAAGGCCTATGAGATCACCGACACCGAGAGCATCGCCACCGCGCGGCTGCTGCTCACCAAGGCCGGCATTCTCGGCGGCTCTTCCTCCGGCACGCTGCTGGCGGCCGCGCTGCGCTATTGCCGCGAGCAGACCAAGCCGAAGCGGGTGGTGACGCTCGTCTGCGACACCGGCTCGCGCTACCTCTCCAAGGTCTACAACGACAGCTGGGTGCTGGAGCAGGGGCTGGCGCACCGCGAACTGCATGGCGACCTGCGCGACCTGATCGCCCGCACCGCCGGCGAAGCCGTCACCGTCGGCCCGGCGGACACGTTGCTCACCGCCTACAACCGCATGCGCCAGGCCGACGTGAGCCAATTGCCGGTGCTGGACGAGGGCCGGCTGATCGGCCTGATCGACGAGAGCGACCTCTTGGAAGCGGTCGAAGATCGCCGCTCGGATGAACGTTTCCGCCAGCCGGTCTCCACCGCCATGACCGCCAAGCTGCGCACCCTGCAGGCGGCCGAGCCGCTCGACGTCCTGCTGCCGATCTTCGAGCGCGACGAGGTGGCGATCGTGATGGAGGGCCGCGAATTCCTCGGCCTGATCACCCGGATCGACCTGATCAACTATCTGCGGCGCGCCGCTTGAGCGACGAAACCCCCCACAAAGATTTGCCCCGCAAGAACCGGCTCGAATTCGCCACCCGCGCGATCCACGGCGGCCAGCGCCACGATCCCTCGACCGGCGCGGTGATGGTGCCGATCTACGCCACCTCGACCTACGCCCAGGCGTCGCCCGGCGTGCACCAGGGCTTCGAGTACTCGCGCAGCCAGAACCCCACCCGCTTCGCGCTGGAACGGGCGCTGGCGGACCTGGAGAGCGGGACCAAGGGCTTCGCCTTCGCCTCCGGCCTGGCGGCGATCGGCACCCTGCTGGAGACGCTGGACGCCGGCGACCACGTGATCGCCAGCGAGGATCTCTATGGCGGCTCGTTCCGGCTGTTCGACGGCGTGCGGCGCCGCTCGGCCGGGCTCGAGTTCAGCTTCGTCGATCTCAGCGACCTCGCCGCGATCGAGGCGGCGATCACGCCGAGGACGCGGCTGATCTGGGTCGAGACGCCGACCAACCCGCTGCTGCGGCTCGCCGACCTGGAGGCGATCGCCGCGCTGGCCCGCCGCCGCGGCCTGATCGCCGCCGCCGACAACACCTTCGCCAGCCCCTACATCCAGCGCCCGCTCGAGCTCGGCTTCGACATCGTGATGCACTCGACCACCAAATACATCGGCGGCCACTCCGACATGGTCGGCGGCGCGCTGGTGGTGGGCCAGAACGCGGCGCTGCGCCGAGCAGCTGACCTTCCTGCAGAACGCGGTCGGTGCGGTCGCCTCGCCATTCGACAGCTTTCTCACCCTGCGCGGGGTGAAGACCCTGGCGCTGCGCATGCAGCGGCACTGCGAGAACGGACTGGCCGTCGCCAGGTGGCTGGAGACGCGCCGGGACGTGCGGCGGGTGATCTATCCCGGGCCTGCCCAGCCATCCGCAGCACGAGCTGGCCAGGCGCCAGATGCACGGCTTCGGCGGCATGGTCACCGCGATCCTCGACCGGGACCTGGCGGGGACCCGGACGCATGCTCGAGCGGACCAAGCTGTTCACCCTGGCCGAGAGCCTCGGCGGCGTCGAAAGCCTGATCGAGCACCCGGCGATCATGACCCACGCCTCGATCCCGGCGGCGACCCGGGAGCGGATCGGCATCGCCGACTCGCTGATCCGGCTTTCGGTCGGGGTGGAGGCGGCGGAGGACCTGATCGCCGATCTGGAACAGGCGCTTAGCTAGCGCGGCTAGCCGCTCAGGGAGACCCCGACCAGTCGGCCGATGCCGAAGGTGACCGCGGCGGCGGCATAGCCGATGATCACCTGCCTCCCGGCGGAGAAGAAGAAGCCGCGGCCGGTGAAGAGCGACGTGCCGGCCCCGATCGCGGCCAGCACGATGCCGCTCAGCGCCAGGCTGGCAATCACCGCCGACCAGCCGTCGAGGACAAAGTAAGGCGCGACCGGAAAGATCGCCCCGAACGCGAACAGGCAGAACGAGGCCACCGCCGCCGCCGAGGCCGAGCCGCCGAGCGAGTCCGGGTCGATGCCGAGCTCCTCGCGGGCGAGGGTGTCGAGCGCGGTGTCCTTGTCGCTGAGCAGCCGCTCGGCGAGCGCCTTGGCCTGCGCCTCCGGCAGGCCCTTGGCCTGGTAGATCAGAACCAGTTCTTCCTTCTCCTCCTCCGGCGCCTGCTCCAGCTCCGCCGCCTCGGTGGCGATCTGTTTCTGACCGAGCTCGCGGGCGCTGTTGACCGAGAGCCACTCGCCCATCGCCATCGAGCACGAGCCCGCCACCAGGCCGGCGATGCCGGTGAGCAGGATCGTGTGTGCGGAGGTGGCCGCCCCGGCGACGCCCATCACCAGGCTCAGGTTCGACACCAGGCCGTCGTTGGCGCCCAGCACCGCGGCGCGCAGCGAGTTGCCGCCACCGCCACCGCGGTGGCGCCCCTCCAGCGTGGCGATCGACGGCCCGACCAGGCCGCGGCCCGTGGACGCGGCGGCTTCGATCACCCGGGCATGCGATCGCTCGGCGGTGGGCAATCCGCCGGCGACCGCCTCCGGCTGGCTGTCATAGGCGTCGACGTCGCGGGCCTCCGCCGCGGCGATGGTGGGCAGCACGAACGAAGGGCCGAAGCGCCTGGCCAGCCAGGCCATCACGCGGGCCCTGGAGCTGGGCGTGACGGTCCGGCTCGCGCCCTTCTTGTCGAGGTGGCCGCGCCAGAATTCGGCATGCGCGCTCTCGACCGACGCCAGCTTGCGATAGACCTCGGCCAGGTTCGGGTCGGGCTCGGCGCCGGCTAGCGCGCCATAGACCGCGGCGCTGTCGATCTCACCCTGCATGTTCGCGCGGTAGCGCTTGGCGTCCTCAGTCTTCGGCATCACGTCCCCTCTACGACCCGCGCTCGACCAACTCGCGCCCACCGCGGCGGAACGCGCCGGCCGCCAGCGCCGACCAGTCCTTGTCGGCGTGGCCGGCCGCAATCGCCTCGATGAAATGGTCGCGCAGCAGCGAGGCGATCGGCAGAGGCGTGTCCTGCGCCTCCGCCGCCTGCAGCGCCAGGCGCACGTCCTTCAGGCCGAGCGGCAGCTTGAAGCCAGCCGGCAGGAACCGTGTGTTGGCAATGAGGTCGCCGTAGGTCTTGTAGGCCGGCGCCGCGAACAGCGTGCCGGTCATGATGTCGTAGAGGTCGCCGGGCTCGACGCCGTAGGCCGCGACCAGGGCGCCGGCCTCGCCCAGCGTCTCGATCATGCTGGCGAGCGAGAAATTGCACGCCAGCTTGACCACGTTGGCGCGCACCGGGTCGTCGCCCAGCGGCCAGACCCCGCGGGTGAATTCCTCCAGCAGCGGTCGGACCTGGGCCACGGCGTCCGGCGCGCCGGCGCACAGCGCATTCAGCTGTCCGGCGGCGGCGACGTCCGGCCGGCCGAGCACCGGCGCGGCGACGTACGAGAGGCCGCGCGCCTTGTGCAGCTCGTCCATCCGCCGCGCGAACGCCACCGAAACTGTGGCGAGGTTGACGTGGATCAGGCCGGCGCGCGCCTTGTCGAGCGCCCCGCTGCCCACGACCACCGCCTCGATCACCTCATCGCTGGCCAGCATCGAGAAGACGACGTCGACGTCGAGCGCGTCCGCGGGACTTGCCGCAGCCGCCGCGCCTTCGGCCACGAGGCGCGCCACGGGCTCCGGCGAACGGTTCCAGACTTTGAGCGGGCGGCCCGGCTTCAACAGCCTGGCCGCGATACCGCCGCCCATGTGACCAAGACCGATGAAGCCGATGTCCATGATGACCTGCCAACCGCGCTGCGCTGGGCCAACAGATAGGCGCTCCGCGGGTTTGAGCCAGCCTTCGGAACGCTGGCTTGGGGACAGCCGTTGGCGCAGGCATGAAGCACCACCGGACCTGGATCGCCGTCGCCACCCTCGCCGCAATCGGGATCGGCGTTGGGGCCTGGAGGGCGCTGACCCGGCTCCCGGTCGGCAACCGGTCCGTGCCGCAACCGGCGCAACCCGTAGCGCTCCAACGCTATCTCGGCGTCTGGTACGAGATCGCCCGCTATGACAACGGCTTCGAGCGTGGCCTTGAAGGCGTCACCGCTGAATACCGCCGGCGTCCGGACGGACTGATACAGGTCGTCAACACAGGCCACGTCGGCAGCCCGACCGGCCGGGTGCGGGTGGCCGAAGGGCGCGCGAAGATCGTCGAGGGCAGCGAAGGCGCCAAGCTCAAGGTCTCCTTCTTCGGGCCCTTCTTCGTCGGCGACTACTGGGTGCTGGATCACGCCGAAGACTACGCCTGGTCGATCGTCGGCGAGCCTTCCGGTCGCTACTTGTGGCTGCTGGCTCGAACGCCGCGGCCGTCGCCCGAACTGCTCGCCGCGATCCAAAGTCGGGCGCGCGAACTTGGCTACGACAGCGATCTCATCCGCATGACGCTGCAGTAGGACGGCCGCTACCCAGGTTGATGGCCCATGCAGTAGACGATCGCCTTGCGCGCCACCGCCGCCCACTCGTCGGGGGGATCTAGCGCGAGGTAGCGTTCGTAGAGCGCGTTTGCGGCGCCGAGTTCGCCCGCCTGCATCCGCAGCTGGGCCAGATTGAACACCGCGTCCGGGTGGGTGGGGTCGGCGGCGAGCACGCGATCCAGCTCCGCCGACGCGGCCTCGGTCTTGCCGGCGGCCTCCAGCGCCTTGGCGAGATTGTAGCGGGCCTCGACGAAGCGGGGATCGCGCGCCAGGGCTGTCTGGTACGCCAGCGCCGCTTCCTCGTTCCGCCCCTCGCCCAGCCGGATGTTGGCCAGGTTGTAGGGCGCGATCGGGTCCTTGCGGTCGGCGCGGCCGCAGAGGTCGTAGAGCCGGGCGGCCTCGTCGATCTCTCCGCTGGCCTCGGCGATCGAGGCGGCCTCGAACAGGTCGTCCAGGCTGGCGTGGTCCTCGTCGAGCGGCAGGACGCCCTGGCCCTCCAGCGTGGTCTGGCCGTCGTCCCACTGCAGGATCGGGACGCCGGTCCGGGTCAGCACGATCTTGTGCCGGCCCATCGGCGAGCGGTCCCTGGCGCGGGTGAGGATCGTGACCACGCCCGACATCGAGCGGTGCTTGAACAGCAGGTCGCCGGCGTTGCGGAACACCCCGACATCGCGGAAGCGGCAGGTGTCGCCCGACAGATGGGCGAGGTCGAACGCGGCCAGGATCTCGGCGTCGTCGCGCCGCAGGCCGCTGCCGGGGAGGGCGGTCGAAAGCGGCATGGTGCCCTTGGCTTCGGTCGGTTCGCCCGCCAGCTCGGCGGCGAAGACCCGCTCGGCCAGCACCGGAACGCCGCGCTCGCTCGCGATCCGCAGCCGCTTGCCCAGCGCGCCGCTGTCGATCAGCGGGGCGGCGAGCGCGCCGACGACGAGGACGTCGCTGCGTCGCGTGAGGTCACGCGAGGTCGAACCGCCGGCGTTGACGATGGCCTGCTGGAAGCGATCGCGGGCGCCGGGCGAGAACCTGCCGTAGAGCGCGAACGCACGATCGCTCAGGTCCATGGGGTCAAGCAGCGCTGGGGCGTCAGGCGGCGCTGGATTTCTTCTTCTTCTCGGCCGGCTTGGCCGCGACGACCTTGGCCTCGGCTTTCTTCGCGCCGGCTTTGGCCGGGCCGGGCGCCTTGGCGAGGCTGGGCGCGGCCGGGCGGCGCTCTTCTTCGATGCTGCGGCGAAGCGCGTCCATCAGGTTGACCACGTTGCCGCGCTCGGGCGCCTTGCTGATCACCGGCTGGCCGCCGGCGATCTTCGACTTCACCAGCTCCATCACCGCACCCTCGTAGCGGTCCTCGAAGGCCTGAGGGTCGAACTCGATCTGCTTTTGCTGGATGATCATGCTGGCCATCGCCAGCATATCGTCCGAGACCTTCGCGTTAAGCTTGTCGAGCGCGCTGGACGGTTCGCGGATTTCCTTGGCCGACCGAAGCGTCATCATCCGGAAACCCTCGGGGATCGGTTCGATGGCGACGAGGCGCTCGCGGCCGTTGAGCACGATCCGCGCGATCGCGACTTCGTCCACCTTCCTCATCGCCTCGAGGATGACCGCATAGGTCTCCTCGGCGATCGGTCCGTCGGGCGCCAAGTAATAGGTCGAGTCGAAATAGATCGGGTCGATCTCGCTGGCTTTGACGAAGCCGTCGATGTCGATGGTCTTGCTGGATTCGATCTCCACCGCCTCCAGTTCATCGTTGGAAACGACGACGTAGCGGTCCTTCTCGAACTGATAGCCCTTCACCAGGTCGGCGCGGTCGATCTCGCCCAGTTCCGGGTCGTGATATTTCTGCTGCACGCGGTTCAGCGTGTCCTTGTGCAGCAGGTTGAAGGAGATCTTGCCGGCGGAGGCGGACGTGGCCGAATAGAGCTTCACCGGGCAAGAGACCAGCGACAGCTTCAGGTAACCCTTCCAGTACGCACGTCCCGCCATCGCATCACCCCTTATGT
Source organism: uncultured Pseudomonadota bacterium (assembly GCA_963835495.1). Classification (GTDB taxonomy): domain Bacteria; phylum Pseudomonadota; class Alphaproteobacteria; order Caulobacterales; family Caulobacteraceae; genus Acaudatibacter. The sequence continues at coordinate 498,669 of CAWIFQ010000003.1, forward strand.
CTTCAGTCCGACGTCGCGTCGCATCTTCGGCGTAATCTTGACGGCGCTCGATACTAACTCATCCCATGGGTCCGAGACCAGCGTCTCAAGCCGCCTTGTCAGGTTAAGACGGTTGAACGCATCCCCGCCCGACAGCTTTCGCAGCTCTTCCCAAAAGATCGGTGTCGCCACCGGAAACCCGGGCCGTGCGCGCAGGGAATAGGAAGCCACCGCGCTCGCGCCGCGGCCGTTTCTTAGATAATCGAGGTAAATTCGGCCTTTACGACGTTCTTTTGATGAGATGGCGGTGAACAGGGTCGGGTGGTCGCCGGCCATCGCCTTGGCCAGGCCCTCCGCAAAGCCCTTCATCTGCGGCCAGGTGTGCCCGGCCGCCAGCGCCATCACCAGATGCAGTCCCTTGCCGCCGGTGGTGCGGAGAAAGGGGCGAAAACCCATCGTCTCCAGCCGCTCGCGCAGCACTTCGGCGCCGTCGCAGACGCGGGACCAGGGCAGGCTGGTGTCCGGGTCGAGGTCCATCACCAGCCGGTCGGGATGCTCCGGATCGTCGATGGTGCAGCCCCACAGGTGGAACTCGATCGCGCCGAACTGCGGCGTCGCCAGGAAGCCCCTCGGCTCGGTGATGGATATGAAGGCGGCGCGCTCCTTCTCGTCGGCCAGCTCGACGGTCTGAACGCCCGGCGGCAGGCCGTTGAAGGCGTGGCGCTGGTAGAAGCAGTCTTTGATGTCGCCGCTTGGGCAGCGGTAGATGGTCACCGGCCGGCGCAGCAGGTCCGGCAGCAGCCAGTCGCCGACGCGGGCGTAGTAGATCGCCAGATCCAGCTTGGTGACCCCGCTGCCGGCGAAGATCTCGCGCTCGGGATTAGTCAGCTGCACCGCGGCGAGATCGCGGTCGGTGACTAGGCGCGGCTTCAGCGCCTTGGCGGCGTTGCGCTTCGGCCGGGCGGCGAAGGTCATGAACACCGGCGCCCGCGGCGCGTCGGTGCTCGAGCGGGTGCGGTAGCCGATCTCGGCGGTGTAGTCCGGCTCGACCCACCGGGCGCCCGGTGTGCGCGGTATCTCGACGACCGGCGTGTCGCGCTCGATCTTGGAGAGCGCGGCGTAGAGGGCGCGCCCCTTGTCGTCGCTGATCCCCGAGCCGGCGCGGCAGGCATAGACCAGCTCGCCGTCCCGCTCCTCGGCCAGCACCACGGACGAGACGCATTTCGGCATGTTGGTCAGGAAGCCGACGATGACGAAGGTCCCGACCTCGACGCGCTTGACCTTCACCCAGCTTGCCGAGCGCGTCTGGACGTAGTGGGCGTCGGCGTTCTTGGAGACGATCCCCTCCAGCCCCATCCGGCTTGCCTCGGCGAACAGGGCGACGCCGTCGCCGTCGATGTGGTCGCTGAGCTGCAGCGGCGAGCGCTCGTCCACCAGCGGGTCGACCAGGCCGGCCAGCGCGGCCTTGCGGTCGATCAGCTTGGCGGCGCTGAGGTCGTAGCCGTCGAGGTAGGGCAGGTCGAAGGCGTAGTAGGTGAAGACCGAGCCGTCGCCCTCATCGAGCGCAGCCTCCAGCAGGTTCAGCGACGAGACCCCGCGCGCGTCCTGGACCACCACCTCGCCATCGAGGATCGCGCTCTTGCAGGCCAGCTTCTCGAACGTCTTGGCCAGCCCGCCGTAGCGGCGCGTCCAGTCCAGCCCGTTGCGGGTGATCAGCCGCGCCTTGCCGTCCTCGACGAACGCCAGGGTGCGGTAGCCGTCGTGCTTGATCTCGTGCAGCCAGCCCTTCGCCTGCGGCGGGGCGTCGGCCTGGGACGCCAGCTGCGGCTTCCAGCGGGTCGGCATGGGCGACGCCACGGCGCCGGGGATCTTCGCCGCGATCTTGCGCGGCGCGCGCTTTCGGCTCGCCGGCGCCTCGTCGACCGGGCGGCCGGTGATGACGCTGTTCGGCTGCTCCGCCAGCACATCGTACTCGGCCAGGGGTCGCGCCGCCGGGTCGCGCTCCTTGATCAGCAGCCAGTTGGTCGGATCGTCGGGCAGGCGCTTCAGCATCCAGCCGCCGCCCAGCTTTTCGCCGGCGAGGCGGAACTTGATCTCGCCTTTCGCGAAAAGCTCCTGCGGGTCGGCTAGCGTGACCCAGGCGCCGCGATCCCAGACGATCATCGTGCCGGCGCCGTAGTTGCCGTCCGGGATACGGCCCTCGAACGTCGCGTATTCGAGCGGGTGGTCCTCGACCAGCTTGGCGAACCGCCGCACCTTCGGGTCGAGGCACGGGCCCTCCGGCACCGCCCAGCTCTTCAGCGTATCGCCGACCTGCAGGCGCAGGTCGTAGTGCATGTGCCGCGCGTGGTGCTTCTGCACGACGAACACCAGCTCGTCCGTCGGGGCCGCGCCGCCCTTCGGCTCTGGCGTCTCGCTGAAGCGCCGCTTGGCGCGGTAGCGGCTGAGGCCGGAGGCCATCGCGCGGGTCCGTCAGCGGCGGGAGGCGCCGCGGGTTCAACATGCCGCCGCCGCGGTGGCGCGTCCATCCTCGCCGCCGACGCCATGGCGCGGCCGCCGCCAGACGCTATTGTCGCGGCATGGACGCTGAGCCTCTCACCATCCGCATCGATGACGCATCGACCGTGTCGGGCCTGTGGCAGTCGCCGTCGGCGCCTCGGGCCGTCCTGGTGCTCGCCCACGGCGCCGGCGCGGGGATGACGCACAAGGCGATGGCGGCGACCGCCGCGGGCCTGGCCGATCGCGGCGTCGCCACCCTGCGCTACCAGTTCCCCTACATGGAGAAGGGCGGCAAGCGGGTCGATCCGCCACCGGTCGCGCACGCCGCCGTTCGGGCCGCGGTCGCCGAGGGGCGGCGCCGGGCGGGGACGGCGCCGTTGTTCGCCGGCGGCAGGTCGTTCGGCGGGCGCATGACATCCCAGGCCCAGGCGCTGGCGCCGCCGGAAGGCGTGCGCGGGTTGGTGTTCTTCGCCTTCCCGCTGCACCCGGCGGGCAAGCCCTCCGTGGACCGGGCGGCGCACCTGTCGGAGGTGGCGATCCCGATGCTGTTCCTGCAGGGGACGCACGACGCGCTGGCCGAGACCGACCTGCTACGGCCCGTCGTCGCCGGACTTGGCTCAAGGGCGACGCTCGAGCTGATCGCCGACGCCGACCACTCGTTCCACGTCGCCGCCAAGACCGGGCGCAAGGACGCCGACGTGCTGGCGGCCATGCTGGATGTGGCCGCCGCCTGGATGGCGGCGCACTGAACCTCAGCGCTGCGCGACGATGAACAGCCGCGCGAAGCCCAGCAGCACCTTGCCGTCCGCCATCGCCGGATAGGCTTCGCCGATGCTGGCAGTGTACCGCTTGATGAAGTCCGCGCGTTCGGTCTCGTCCAGCGGATCCAGGTAGGGACGCAGGCCGGTGCTGCGGACGAATTCGACGATCGCCGCCGCGCCGGCCAGGGGGTGGTTGTAGATCGTGTGCCAGATGTCGAGCCGCGCCGCGTGCGGCCGTAGCGCTTCGTAGTAGGCGCGGGGCGGGGGCAGGGGGGCGCGCGCCGCGCCGGCCAGCCGCTCGGCCCATGGGCCGCCGGCAGCCACCTCGCGCATCAGCCGGTGCGTCGTGGTTTCGACATTGTCAGGCATCTGCACGGCCAGCACCGCGCCAGGACGCAGGGCGGCCAGCACCCGCGGCAGCTGCGCGAAGTGGTCCGGAATCCATTGGTAGGTCGCGTTGGCGAACACTAGGTCGGTCTGTGGATCGGGGATCCAGCTGGCTGCGTCCGCCGCCTCGAAGCGCAGCGCCGGCAAACGCAGCCGCGCCGCTTCCAGCATCGCCGGCGAATTGTCGAGGCCGAGGATGTCGGCGCCGGGGAAGCGCGCCGCCAGCAGCTCGGTCGAGTTGCCCGGCCCACAGCCGACGTCGACCACATGCCGCGCCTGATCCAGCGGTGCGCGGGCCAACAGATCGACCGCGGGCCGGGTGCGCTCGTCCTCGAACTTCAGGTAGGTGGCCGGGGACCAATCGTTCATCGGCGGACCTTCCCGGCTAGGGCCTGCCGACCGTCGGTGGTCACGAACACCGTCGGCGGCGCGCCGGGATCATTCCGCCGCACGACGTAGCCGAGATCGACCACGTCCTCCCAGATGGTCAGCCGGGGGCACGACGTTCGCCAGACGTCCATGACCTCGGCGTAGGGCCGCGGCTCGGTCGCCAGCCACTCGAGAAGGTCGAAAACGAGGGGGTTGATCGAAGCGTCGGGCGTATCGGCCGACAATCCCGAGGCGGGATTGGTCTTCATGGTCTGTCTCCCAGCGCCGGCAGGAGGGGCGCACAGGGCCCCAACGCGTCGCGTACGGCCCACATTCTGGGCTTCAAGCCAGACTTTGACAAGACGCGTAGAGCGCCCCCCGGGCCCCGGCCTCCGGCCTGTCACAGGAGCTACACAACAGCATCACGAAAGCGTTGCCTGACGCGCCTACGTCAGCCCCGCCGACAAGGCCGGAACACCGCGTTCGCTCGTTGGCGGCGCGGTTTTGGGGATGACAAAATGCATTGGATATTCAAGGCGCGCTCCAATCGGAGCGTGCGCAGCGCGTTGGTGGCCACGGCGTCATGCGCCGCCTTGATCGCGGCGATCGCCGGCGGGCCGGCGCGGGCCGCGGACGCCACGGCGGCGGCCGACTCATCGGCGGCCCCGGTTTCCGGCGGCGGGGCCGGCGCCGAGGGCACGGAAGTCTCCAGCATCGTCGTCACGGCGGAGAAAGACAGCGCCGCGGCGGCCGCGGCCCCGACCAAGGCCTCTCTCGATCAGACCCAGCCCGAGTCGATCATCAGCCGTGGCTACATCGAGCAGGTCACGCCGGAGACCGGCGGCTGGACCACGGTGCTGACGATCGCGCCCAGCGTGTCCGGCATCACTTCGAACGGCGGCGGCATCGGCGACTACAATGTTGTCTCGATCCGCGGCTTCAAGGACGGCCAGTTCAACGTCACCTACGACGGCATCGCCTTTGGCGACACCAACGACCCGACCCACCACGGGGCCGACTATTTCCCCGCCTCGACCATCGGCGCTGCGGTGGTCGATCGCGGCCCTGGCGCCGCCGGCGATCTGGGACAGGAGAACTACGGCGGTGCGATCCACTTCTTCTCGCCGGATGTGAGCGACACCTTCGGCGGGTCGCAGAAGCTGACGTTCGGCAACTTCGGCACCTATGCCTCGGTGACGACGCTCAACACCGGCGCGCTCTCGCAACTCGGCGGCGGCAAACTGCTGCTGAACTTCGACGAGCGCTGGTCGGCCGGCGAACTGACCGGCTCCAGCGGCCACCAGTACAATCAGCTGGCCAAGTTCATACTGCCGCTCGGCGACAAGGGTACGCTCACCCTGTTCGCCAACCACGAGTACAACTTCTTCCACTTCGAGGACTCGGCCGGTCCAGGCGAGACCTGGCGGCAGACGTTGCTGTTCGGCAAGGATTTCTCGATGAACAGCGACCCGAAGAGCGAGCACTTCATGGGCTACAACTACGAGCTCAAGCGGACCGATTTCGAGTACGGGGACCTGAAATACCAACTGGCGCCGACCCTCGCGCTGGAAGATCAGCTCTACACCTACTGGTATTCGAACAAGACCAAGTCGACCAACGACCTGACCGGCGACAGCGGCCCGGACCTGAACGCCGCTGGACCGAACCCGAACACCTCGGCGCCCAACGTCACCAAGCCGCCGGCCAGCGCTACGGACATCGGCGGCTACGACAAGCTCAACGAATACCGCGTGGTCGGCGATATCGTCCGCTTCACCCAGGACTGGTCGTTCGGGACGCTGAAATTCGGCGGGCTGGTCGAAGGATCGCGCACCTTCCGGCACAACTGCTTCATCGACTTCACGCTGGGCGGGGCGCCCGACAACAAGTTCACGCCGCCGAAATTTCCCTTCACCAGCAACTGCAAGCTGCTGGAGGAATCCAGCTGGTTGCAAGGCCAGTTCTTCGCCGATTTCAACTGGCGCGTCACCGACAAGCTGACGATCTCACCCGGCTTCAAGTACGTCGACTTCACCCGCGGGGTGAACGCCACCAACGAGAACGTCGGCGGCGGGACCAAGAACCAGGCGCTGGTCGCGACCAACAACTACGCCAGCCCGCTGTATTTCCTGACCGCCAACTACAAGATCCAGCCATACTGGTCCGTGTACGGACAGGCCGCCACGAGCTTCCTGGTGCCTTCGCTGTCGGCGCTCTATGTGACCGGCGCCAGCCTGGAGAACCTGCAGCCGACCTACACGGACAACTACCAGATCGGCACCGTCTATACCCGCGGGGCGGTCACCGCCGACCTCGACGCCTACTGGATCAACGCGACCAACATCGAGGTCGCGTGCTCGACGCCCGACCCCACCCAGGTGACCGGCGTGGCGGCCGCGTTCTGCAACGTCGGCAAGGCCCGCTACAGCGGGGTGGAAGGCGAAGCGGCCTATGCGTTCGATTTCGGCCTGTCGCTGTTCGCCAACGCGTCGGTCAACGACGCCGAGCAGCTCGCGACGCCGACCCCCGTCGGCGGTTCGGGCCGAACCCCGGCGCTGAGGCTCGCCAATGCGCCAGGATGGACGGCCGCGGTCGGCGCCATAGTCAACCACGGTCCTTGGCAGGCGTCGCTGACCTACAAGCGAGTGGGCGGCTGGGTGGACTACAGCGCCGCCACGAACGCCCTGGGCGTCCCGCTAGAGACATTCCACCTGCCTGGATACGACACGCTAGACCTCTCCGCCGGCTACGACTTCGGCCACGCCAAGATCAAGCTGCAGGTCTTCAACCTGTTGGACACGCGGGCGGTGTCGTCCTTCGTGCCGGGCTCGAACACGACGAAACTGTTCCCGGCGGGCGGCGTCGTGGATGCGGTGGGCAACATCGACCAGGGCATCTACACCTTCCAGGCCGGCCGGCAGATCGAGGTCACGCTGATCGGCAAGTTCTAGTTCGGCAGGAGGCTTCGGTGCGGCGCGCTGGCCGGAGAAGCTGCGGCGTCACCGGGCGGGCGCATTGAGAAGTCTCAGTGCGCCCGCCCGGGCCTCGGCTTGGAGCGGTGACGCTCAGGTCAGGCCAGTTCGCAGATCACCCCGGCGTGCGCGTCGGTATAGGCGCCGCCTTCCCAGGCGACTTCGCCATTGACCACCACCGCCTCGACGCCGACCGCATCGCGGACGTAGCGCATGCCGTCGCCCGGCATGTCGAACTGCGGCCGCTCTTCGCCGCGGCCGATGGTGGCGGCGTCGAACACCACGATGTCGGCGGCCTTGCCCGCCTGCAGCAGGCCGCGGTCCTTCAGGCCCCAGATCTCGGCGGTGTCGGAGGTGATCTTCTTCACCGCCGCCTCGAGGCTGAGCGCGCCGGATTTGCGCACGAACTCGCTGAACAGGTAGCCGGTGTCGCCGTAGGTGGCGAACGAAGCAAGGTGCGCGCCGCCATCGCTGGCGCCGATGTGCATGAACGGGCTGGCCAGCATCGCGCCGATCCGGTCGGTCGCATCGTGGCCGCGGCTGGCGGCCAGGAAGGCGACGTCGAGGCCATGCTCGAGCGAGAGGTTGATCAGCGCCCGGGCCGGCGACTCGCCGCGCTCGGCGGCGATCTCGCCGAGGGTGCGGCCGACCAGCGCCGCCGGCGCCGCATCGCCGCCGCGCACGACGAGTTCGCCAAGTATGGCCATGCCGCCATCGGGTCCGGCGTCCGCGACCATCTTGTCGGCGGTGTCCGGGTCCCTCAGCGCCGCGAGCCGCTCGGCCAGCGGCAGGCGCAGCACCCGCACCCAGCGCGGCAGGCGGGCCAGGAACAGGCTGGGACGCAGCAGCGAGAACGAGATGTCGATCGGCCGGGTCTGCATCTGCGGCCAGACCCGGGCGCCGCGGGCGAACTGTTCCTCGACCCGCGCCATCACCCGCGGCACGTTCTGCGGCGTCGCGGCGCTGTCGAACAGCGGCGAGAAGGTGGTGGGGATGCCGTGCTTGATCGACAGCTCGGCCAGCTGGTCGACGCGGGCGATGGTGATGTCGGTGGCGTAGAACTCCGGCACGATCTGCAGCATCCGGCCGAACTCGCCCAGCACCGCGCAGAGCGCGTCCAGCTCGTCGAAGCTGGCGAAGCGCGACGGCACCGGCCGGCCGTTCTCGTCGACGTCGACGAAGCTGGTGGAGAGGCCGACCGCGCCGGCTTCCAGGCATTCGCGCAGCAGGTTCTGCATCGCGGCGATCTCGTCCGGCCGGGCGGCGCGCTGTTGGGCGTCCGCGCCCATCACCCACAGCCGGATCACGCTGTGGCCGACCAGCGGGGCGACGTTGAGCTGCAGCTGCTTGGCGATCGCGTCACGGTAGCCGGCGAAATCCTCCCAGGTCCACTCGAAGGCCTCGGTGAAGGCCTCCGGCGGCATCTCCTCGATCTGCTGGAACATGCCGACCAGGCCCTTGCGGTCGGCGGCCTTCAGCGGCGCCAGCGAGAGCGAGCAGTTGCCGGGCACCACGCAGGTGATCCCGTGCTCAAGCGCCGGCCGCGCCGCGCCGTCCCACAGGAGCTGCACGTCGAAGTGGGTGTGCGGGTCGATGAAGCCGGGGGCGACCACGCGGCCCTTGGCGTCCAGCGTGCGGCGCGCCTCGCCGGCGATGGCCGGGCCGACCGCGGCGATGCGCCCGTCCTTCACCGCGACGTCGCCGGTGAAGCCGGGTCCGCCGGCGCCGTCGACGATCGTGCCGCCCTTGATCAGGATGTCGAACATCTCAGAGGTCCTTGATGAGATCGCGCCAGGACTGGCCGACGAGGCCGTCCAGGCTGGCCGCGCCGGCGGCGCGCAGAAGGTCGAAGCCGGTCTCGGGGTCGAGCGTCAGCGAGCTGGACGCGCCGTTGCCGTGCCGCAGCCGCACCAGCAGCTCGGCCGCGCCGTCGTGGCCGGCGACGATCTCCGCGCCCTCGACCAGCGCGTCGTCCAGGCCGGGGGCTGGCGTGCTGCGAAGGGCCAAGGCGCTCATGCCAGCGGCGGCTCAACGAACACCACGTCGCTGCCGAGCAGCAGGCCGCGCGGCTTGCGCATGGCGAAGATGTGCAGGTTCCAGCCGCGGATCAGCTCCATCGCCGCCTCCAGCGGCTCTGCCGGCAAGGCGCGGGCGGCGAGCGACTCGAGGGTCTCGTCCGGTTGCGGGGTGACGAAGCGGCGCTGGGTGGTGAGGTCCATTTGCGGGAACCCTGGCGCCGAACACGGGGTCGTTCAACGGGGACGCGAGGTCAACCGGCGCGGCGCGTGCCCGCCGGGGCCAAACCGGCGTATGGCTGCGCGAACGCGATGCGTTGAAGGGATGGCGCGATGGCCGAGGAAGCAGGGGAGGGCGCCGAGCCCGTCGCGGCGCCGCCGGATCCGGCGCCGGTGAACCGCGGTCAAAGGGCCGTCGGCCTCGTCGCGACGGCGCTGCTGACGCTGGCCGTGCTGTTCACCTTGCACGCCTTCCTGCCGGCGCTGGTCTGGGCGGTGGTGGTCGCGATCGGGCTTTGGCCGCTGTTCCACGCCATGGCGCTACGCTGGCCGCGGCATCGGCGCGGCCTGCTGCCGGCGCTGGTCATCGTGGCCACCCTGCTGGTCCTCGCGCTGCCGCTGGTGATGATCGGCTTTCCGATCTTCCACGACGCCCGCGAAGCGGCGCGGTGGATCGAACAGGCGCGGGTCTATGGCGTGGCGCCGCCGCCGTTCCTGCTGCATCTGCCCGGCGGCGCGCAGCTGACCCAGTTCTGGCAGGCCAACCTGGCCGGACCGGGCGCGATCTCGGTCTTCACCAGCCGGGCGATGCAGGGCGGCGTGCTGGAAATCGGCCGTCACTTCGGCGCGGCTGCCCTGCGCCGGCTGACTGTGGTCGGCTTCATGCTGCTCGCCCTGTTCTTCGTCCTGCGGCACGCCGACACCGTGACCGAGCAGCTGCGCATCGCCGGCCGCCGCGCGGTCGGCCCGGCCGGCGAGCGGGTCGCGCTGCAGGTGGTGCGTTCGGTGCAGGGCACGGTGAACGGTCTGGTGCTGGTCGGGCTGGGCGAGGGCCTGATTCTGGGCGTCGCCTACTGGATCGCCGGCGTGCCGCATCCGGCGCTGTTCGGCCTGATGACCGCGCTGCTGGCCATGGTCCCGTTCGGGGCCTACCTGGCCATCGCCGGCGCGACGCTGGCGCTGCTGATCGGCGAGAACGCGGTCGCCGCCATGATCGTCGCCGGCTTCGGCGTGGTGGTCACCTTCGCCGCCGATCACTTCGTGCGCCCGGTGCTGATCGGCGGCGCCACGCGGCTGCCGTTCCTGTGGGTGCTGCTCGGCATCCTGGGCGGGATCGAGACCTGGGGCCTGGTCGGCCTGTTCGTCGGCCCGGCGCTGCTGTCGGCGCTGCTGCTGCTCTGGCGCGAATATGTTGGCGGGCGGGAGGCGGTCACGATGGTCGAGCGGCCAGAGGAGGGCTGAGGGCGGACGCCAAGGCGCCGCCTACCGCTCCTGCAGCCCCGCCTGCTTCAGGCGCCAGACCAGCTGGTCGAAGCGGTCCTGGCCGAAGAAAGGTTCGCCTTCGAACACCATCATCGGCACGCCCCAGTGGCCGGCGGCGCGCTGGTCGACCTGGCTCTTGGCGACGATCGCCGCGTAGCGCTCGGCCTCGGCGTCGACCGAGGCCGCGAGCTCGGTCCAGTCCAGCCCGGCCCGCGCCGCCGCGCCGGCGAGGTGGTCGCCCTCGTGCCAGTCGTCGACCTCGCCGCTCCAGATCACCTGGCTGGCCTCGAGCAGGAACGGCAGGCCCCGGCCGCGCTCGGCGGCGGCGACGCCGAGATGGGTCAGGCGGTGGATGTGCGGCTGCTCGGTGCGATAGCCCTCGCCCGCGGTCTGCCGCACCGGATCCGGGCGCGGCCAGCGGATCGGCATGCCCAGGAACTCGGCTTCGCGGCGGATGTCGCGGATCAGGTAGGGCCCCCACAGCGGATCGCGGGTGTCGAAGAACTCTGGCGTGCGCACCGCCAGCGGATAGACCGGCCGCACCCAGCAGCTGACGTCGTAGCGCCGGACCAGCTCAAGCAGCCGCGGCGTCGCCAGATAGGAATAGGGCGAGCGGAACGACCAGTAGAGATCGAAGCTGAGGTTCATGCAAAGTCCTGCTTAGACGCGGCCGGCGCATAGGGCCGGACATCTCAGGTGGCAAGCAAGGCCGATATGGCGCAATGTCTTCATCCCGTCTTAGAGGACACCCGAAAATGAAACGATCGACCTTCGTCAGCGCGCTTGGCGCCGCCCTCCTGCTGGCGGGCGCCTCGGCGACGCCGGCGCTCGCCGCGCCCAGCGCCACGATCAGCCTTCACGGCGGCTCGGCGGCGTTCATCGTCGGCGTTGGCGGCGGCAGCGGCGTGCTGCATTTCAAGGGCCACAACTACCCGCTCACGGTCGGCGGCCTCTCGGTCGGCGCCATCGGCGTCAGCAGCTACGACCTTCACGGCACGGTCTATCATCTGCGCCGGGTCTCCGACATCGAGGGCACCTACAGCGCCCTGGACGCCTCGGCCACGGCCGGCTCCGGCGCCGGCATACTCGACATGACGAACGGCAAGGGTGTCGAGATCAGGGCCACGTCGACGACCTCGGGCCTGAAGCTCTCGTTCGCCCCCTCGGGCGTGGTGATCAACCTCAAGCACTAGCGACCACGTCACGTCATCGCCGGCCGCCGCGCGCAGCGTGGCGCGCCGGCGGCCCATGAACGCCGCCCGTCGTCGCGTTCACGGATGGCCGGGACGAGCCAGGCCGTGGCTCTAGCCGCCGTTCCTCGCCAACAGGGCGAGTTCGCCAAATTGATCTGGGTCAGGGCGCTGCGGGCCATTTCGGCCTAGCAATTCGAAATGGCTGTCGTCGGGGCTCGCGGCGACGGCCTCGGCTTTAGGGCCCGATTGGACCTCGGGGTGGCCCCTTACCGATTTGAGCTGCATGACGAAGCGGGGCGCGTCCAGACTGTAATCACGGACCTCTTCGCCCACGACGACGACGCCATCGACCATGCTGGCGACCTGGACCATCCGTATGAGATCAATGTCTGGCGGCAAGAACGCCACGTGGCCCGGTTCCCACCCGTCCCGCCCGGGACGCTGCCCGGTCGCGGCCTATAGCGATTATTTGGCCGTTGGCGGCAATGGTCGCGCAGGCGGATAGAGCGGGCTCACGCTCCTTCCTTCGGCTTCATCCAATCGGGCGATCGCCTCAGCCAGCAGCTGCTCGATTTGCGCGCGCCGGTGCGGGTCTTGCTCGGCCTCGAGCATATGCCGGTAGCGCTCGACGTTCTGTCTTGCGACGAAGCGTTGCATGGCGCTCCGGTCCCCAAGCGAGCCTTCCAGGCGGCTCGCCCTGTTCCACCGGCGCAACCGGTATAGTCGAAGTCTGTCGGGTTGACGACATTTACCGCAGAAAAGCGGGCCCGGCGCCGCATCCCGCTGGCGGGCGGCTCGGCGGGGCTCCTTACACCGCGAACCTGAACGCCGCGCCGTCGCGGACGACGTGGCCGGCGGTGGGGGCGGGGAAGTGGGTGCCGATGACCAGGATCGCCTGGTCGGCCCATTCGGCGAACAGGCGAGCGCGGGTGAGCGCGGCGGCCTTCGGGTCGTTGTCGCCGAGCACCCAGTCGGGGTGCGCCAGCTGGCAGGGATGGTGGGTCATGTCGCCGGTGATCGCCGCCCGCTCGCCCTCGGACTCGATCAGCACGCTGACGTGGCCCGGCGTGTGGCCGGTGGACGGCGTGAGCCGGATCTCCGGCGAGATCACGTGGTCCAGCTCCACCAGCTGGACGAGGCCGGCGTCGAAGATCGGCGCCACGCTATCGCCGAGCATCGCCTGCTGCTCCGCGTCGTCGTAGGTGCTCCAGAACTCGTACTCGCGCCGGCCCAGGAGGTAGCGCGCGTTCGGGAAGGTCGGCGTCCACTTGCCGTTCTCGAGCATCGTGTTCCAGCCGACGTGGTCGACATGCAGGTGCGTGCACACCACGGCGTCGACTTCCTCGCGCGACCAGCCCGCCTCGGCGAGATGCTGCAGGAACGGCGTCGCCAGCGGCTCGCCGCCGGTGATCTCGCGCGGCCGGTCGTTGCCGACGCAGGTGTCGACCACCAGCTTCAGACCTGGCGCCTCGACCAGCAGCGCGTGGACGCTGAGCTTCAGGATGGCGTCGTCCTCGCTGACGAAGTCTGGATAGAGCCAGGCCGACTTGCGCAGCTCCGCCGCCGTGGCCTGCGGCATGGCCTCGCGCGGCACCGGCAGATCCATCTCGACGATGCGGGTGATCTTCACCCGGCCCACGCGCCAGCTCAGCATCGCGCTCACGCCTCCGAACGTTCGACCCGACGGACGCTTATAACGGCCGCGGCCCAGGTTTCCGACAGGAGGGGTTCGCCGCCGCCACCGCTAGCGAGCCTGAGCGGACATCTGTTCGCGGATAGGATAGGCTCAATCGCGGACGCGGAGGCTTCCGAGTTTGACGTCCTGCGCCTCCCCTCTGAGCCAACCCCGCGACACTCGGCGCCCCCAATGCGATCATCTCCCCTGCATCTACCTGGAGAGGTTGCGGCATGACCGGTCCCCGCGAACATCCGCCCGAGGGCGAAGAGGACTTAGAGGAAGCGTCGTAAGCGGCCGAAGACGGCGGCGATGTCCGCTTCCGGACAGGACGCCAACGGGGAGTTTCGACCCAAAGCTGCCGTTCGGTCAGTGCGGTAGGCAAGTGATACCCGATGAGCGCTTCACCGGGACCTTACATGGCCGATCGGTTCGACAATGACCTGAGCCGTGCGGTCGACGCGCTCTACTCGGTCTTCGCCGTTCACCGTGCATCGACGCGGCTGGAGGACTCATCGTGCGGCAAAAGTCGCCGGCATGTTCACTCGCTCACGTCCGCGCCGCTGCGTGCCCGTACGGGCTATCAGGTCGGCCTTATGCTGGGTCCGCTCTGCTCACGGTCGGCGGCGTAACTGACTACAAGCACTACCTGCCTGCATCGTCGAGCAGGCGGCTGATGGCCGCGCATGGGCAGAGCCGACGATATGCCGAGCGGCTGAAACGAGCATTATGGACGAGTTGGCCGGAGCGCGAGCAAGCCGCGCTCCGGTCCGTGTTTCGCGCCGGGTGGGCGTGGGCTGTCGAGCAGTCACCCGAAACAGGCTCCAATGCATCCGATTGGCTCTGCGGGATTGCCGCGCTTGAGGAGCAGGTCCTACCCGTCTTGCTCGATTGGGGGGCGAGGCCATCGATAAACGCGCTGCGTCAGGCGGCTTGGCTCGGTCTGACGATCAGGAACCTAATCTCCAATGCGCTGGATGATCTCGCGTACTGGACCTACGTGAAGCCCGAGGTTCGGCGTTCGATTGTCGAGTGGGGGACGAGCCGGGAGCGGATCGATGCCCTTCAGGCGGGTCTCGATGCCGTCGGCGAGGACGACCGATGGTACGTAGAAAAAGCGCTAAACATCGCCCAGGAGGTTGGCCGCCAGTAGGTCTGCAGCCGTCTCGAGAGTCCGCTTCCGGGAACCTAGCCAACGGCAGGTTTCCACCCTCAGCCGCCGCCGGGAACGTCCGCTCCGGGGCTGACAGCCTGGCGGCCTCAGGCCGGCTTCGCCGCCGCCGCCGCCCGCAGCGCGGCCCCTTGCCGGATCATGGTCATCTGGCCGCGCTCCTCGAACTCCAGCGCGGTGGCGAAGTCGCCGATCTCCAGCGCCGCGTCGAAGCTGCGCTTGGAGATCCGCAGCGCGTCCGGCGCCGCGCGCAGCATCTCCTCGGCCATCGCCTGGCCGGTGGCCAGCAGCTCGGCGTCGGCCACCACGTGCGAGACCAGCCCCGTGCGCAGCGCCTGCGCCGCCCCCATCGGCCGGCCGGTCAGCAGCATCTCCCGCGCCGCCGACAGCCCGATCGTGCGCTGCAGCCGCCAGCTGACGCCCAGCTCGCTGCCCGAGAGGCCGATCTTGATGAAGGCCGGATGGAACGCCGCGCTCTCGCCGGCCACGATCACGTCGGCCGCCAGCGCGATCGCCAGCCCGCCGCCGGCCGCCGCGCCGTGCACGAGGGCGACGATCGGCTGCGGACAGGCCCGCATCGCCTTCATCAGGTCGCGCAGCACCCAGTCGCCGTCCGGCCCGTCGCGCAGCCGGTCCGGCTGGGCGCCCGCCTTCAGGTCGGCCCCGGAACAGAACCCCCGCCCGGCGCCGCGCACCAGGATCACCCGGCAGGCCTGATCGCGCCGCCGCGCCTCGAAGTAGGCCAACAGCGCGTCGGCCAGCGGCTGGTTCAGCGCATTCAGCCGGTCCGGCCGGTTCAGCGTCACCACCTGGACGGCGTCGCCCTCGACGAGGAGGATGGGATCTTCGGCCATGGGGGGCTCCGTGGGGGTTCCGACCACCGTCGTAAGCGACACGGCCGGCGGAGGCCAGAGAAGGCGTCAGGGCCAGATCGCCGCCGCCAACATGCTGGGCCGGGCCCTGTCGATCGACGAGCCGGCCTTTCTGCACCCACGACGACGTCTCCATCCGCTACGTCGGCCCTCGGCGGGCAGTGGGCCGTATGGAGGTGCAGGGGGGTCTGGCCGCCCAGGACGCCTCGGTGCGCTACTCAGCAGCGACACCCCGCTGGCGTCCGCCACCGTAGGTCAAGACCTCGAACGGGCTCACAGTTCTGGTTATGTTCTTTACGGGGCGTCGCTGTGGTGTTAGTTCGGGTGACAAAGAGGGGAGTTGGTGATGCTGTTAGACGTCCACCGACCGCCGGCCCAGACTGCACCGGCGGCTCTCGTTCGTGCTCTGGCGCGCCCGGTCGCCGACGGCCAAAGCTTCGACCGGAATAGAGTTGCCGTCGCTTCGCCCGATGCGTTGAGGATCCGGCCCCGTGGGCGGCGCGAACACACCCTGTCGCTTCAGCTGAGCCAGAGCTGGGGGTTTATGAGAAGTCTCTCAGTTCGACGACACGTTGCGACCGGACGGGCAACCCCTTGGGCCGCCGCCATCGCCAGGCTCGGAGCCGCGCTTGAACGCCGATCAGACGGGCGTGGTCGCGCACTGCGACATGGTTGGGCAGGCGTTGGAGAAACGCGGCATGAAGGTTCTCCGCAAGCTGGTCTCGCGGAATTCGGAGTACGGCGTGGTCTGGCGAGCCGACATGTCGGCGCCTGGCGATGTCCGAGCACAGTCGCGCTTGATTTGCTGGAAGATACCAGGCCGTAGCGACTATTCGTTCGTCGATCGTCCGTTGGAGATGCTCGACCCCTCCGACTCGATTCCCCCGCTCAGCCCATAGGGCAGGTTTGCCACGGTCGGCTGATCATCCAGCCGAAGTCACCCTTGTTTCCGTCCCAATCAATGCGTCCGATCCGCCGGAGGCGAGTTGTCGTGCCGACTCGCCGACAGGCGTTCGCCTCGGAGGTTCGCAAATTGTTCTTGACTATTTGAGGGAGTTATATACTTGACAAAGCAGCCGTAGCTAAGCCATTGTGGCGTCACAAGGAACGACGCCATGAAACTCTCCGACCCGGTCTTTTCCGACGTTACCGCCGCCCGCAAGCACCTTGAGGCGACCCGCTGGCCGCATGGTCCGGTCTGCCCGCATTGCGGAAGCGTTGATAACGCTACGGATATCGGCGGTAAGGCCGCCCGCGATGGCGTCTATCAGTGCAATGCCAAGGAGTGCCGCGAGCAGTTCACCGTTACCGTTGACACGGTGTTCGAGCGCTCCAAGGTTCCGCTCAACAAGTGGCTGCTGGCGTCCTTCCTGATGGCGTCCAGCAAGAAGGGTATCAGCGCCCACCAGATCGGCCGCTCGCTCGGCGTGACCTACAAGACGGCGTGGTTCATGTGCCATCGTCTGCGCGCCGCGATGGCCGAACCGGGTCCGGCGCCCATCGGTGGCAAGGGCAAGGTTGTCGAAGTCGACGAGACCTACGTGGGCGGCAAGGAGAAGAACAAGCACGTCTCCAAGCGTTCGGGCGTCCAGGGTGGCCCACACGCCATGCAAGCCGTTGTGACGCTGGTGGAGCGCGGTGGCTTCGCCCGTTCGTTCCACGTCGCCAATGTCACGTCGCGCACGCTCGCGCCCCTCGTGTTTCAAACCGCCAGCCGCAAGTCTCACCTGATGTCGGACGGCGCGCAGATGTATCCGCGCATCGGCGCTCAGTTCGCCAACTTCTCGGCGGTGGATCACTCAGCCGGCGAATACGTCCGTGACGACGCCCACAGCAACACCGTCGAAAGCTACTTCGCGGTTCTCAAGCGCGGCGTGTACGGGACCTTCCACCACGTCTCCGAGGCGCACCTGAACCGCTACCTCGCCGAGTTCGATTTCCGTTACAACACCCGTTCGGCGCTCGGCATTGACGACACCCAGCGCGCCAACGAGCTGCTGCGCGGGATCGCTGGGAAGCGCCTCACCTATCGGCGGACTGGTGAAGCCGCGAACGCTTAAGCAGAAGGCGCGATCCATCCAGCGTCTTCGCCAGAGGGGGCTCGACTTTAAGGCGTAGATCGCCCAATTTCCGCGGGTTACGGGGACGGGGCCGAAATGAGAGTTTTGTCGAGGCGTGAAGCCTTGGTGAGTGCTGGCGCTTTGTCGTTAGCAACGACGGCCAATGCCGCCGCACCAGCGACCGTAACACCCCCGCCGCCCCCGAGGGTGAACCTTCCCGCATCAGAGCAAATGATGTTCAGCACCGTGCGGCTGGAACTTGCGACACAGGCAGGAACCGGTTTTTTGTTTTCCTTCTTCGACGTAAACAACCATGGCCACGTTGCCATAGTAACAAATCGTCACGTCTTCGTGGACGAGACAACCGGCGAACTATTTGATGAGGGATACTTCCCGATCACCCTGGCGAAGCCAGACGGATCCCCGGATATAGGCAACGTTGATTCCGTACACATGACGAACATTAAGAAGGCGCTGGTCGCCCATCCGGAAGCCGATCTTGCAATCTATATGATATCAGACGTGCTAAATAACCTTAAGGCAGCTGGCAAAGCCGCATATGTTACTACAATAAGTCAGGAAAACATACCTGATGGCGAACAGTTTAAGGCGCTCTACCCCCTAGAAGACATAGTTACGGTGGGATTTCCCGGTACGTTCTGGGACAACGTCAATGTGCTCCCTCTATTTCACAGCGGTAGAACCGCGACGCCAGCCAATATCAACTTTCAAGGTCGGCAAGAATTTCTGGTGGATACGACAACATGGCCAGGAGCGAGCGGGTCGCCAGTCTTTTTATATAACGAGGGCATGTTCAGGGATGAAAGATCGGGACAGCTTATGTCGGGCGAGCGCGCGTTGCTCATAGGAGTAGTGTGGGGGGTTGGGAGGCAAGAATTAGACGGGGATGTATACTTGGTGAACGCGCCCACATCCGTGGTAAAGACACAAAATAAGGCGGCGATCAGCGTCCCGACTAACTTGGGTGCATGTATTAGATCAACCCGGGTGCTTGAGTTCGAGCCTATTCTTGCGAAAATGGGCGTGACCGTTCCGGATGGCTACCGGATGAGGGCCGGTTGACGTGACCGCGCCCAGCGCTCCGGATGATGGGGCGCTCACGGCTGGCGCACTGAACGGCGGCGACGGGTGCGCGAGTTCTGTAGAGGGCCGATTTGGATCGCCGGGTAAGAGCGCAACCCATGCAATGGCGATAGCCGCTGGAGTAGCCCACCGGCCAAGATTTATTTCTTGGCCTTCGCTGACGAAGGTCGCCTCCCGCTGACGTGGGGCTTGTGTGGTTGGTGCGGCGTGTTCACTAGGTTGCCCACTAGCCGGTTGAACCTTTCGGTCGCCTCCTGCTCTGGTAGGTTGTCGTCTTCCTTGGGGGGGCGATCTGTCATGGCGATCAGTTTGGACGAACTCGACGGCCCATTCTACCTCGCTTATGGCCGAGCGATGGGGACGTGGGCCGGACTTGAGCGCTCGCTTGGCGGCCTGTTCATTCGCCTTACGGGCATGCCGCAACATACGGGGCTGGCAGTCTACTATTCTGCCAAAAGCTTTGCCGGCCGAACCGACATGATTTTGGCGCTGGTTGACCAGACCAAGACCATACCGGCGGGTAAGGACTTCATCAGAAAAGCGACGAACCTCGCCACCGAATATGCCCAAACCCGCAACCGTCTTGCTCACGACACCCACCATATTGAAACAGGCGAGGGGCTGTTCAAGGGATTGATTGGGCGGCGCATGTTGCGACGGCCGATATCGGGAACGCTGATGTCGCTCGAAGAGACCTCTGCGGCGGCCATCTGTTTCAACCAGCTTGATTTGATAGTTCAGATTGCAACGCGGCCGGCGAGCGACAGGTCTGTGTCGCCGCTAAAAGACCCTGAATTAGCTCTCGCGCTGATAACTCGACTGCCCCGCGATCCAACTCATGCGGCCATAGACCGGAGTGAGCTAGATGCTCGGTTACAAGAGCTTTGGCGGTCTTAGCCGGGAGGCAAATCGTCTGCCCTTCGAACGTCGGCGGTTCCCACGCCATGGTCGTAGTCCTTCCATCTCATGGCCGCGACCGCGACCGCGAACGCCCGAAACGGAAGGAATAGACGCAACGCCTGGAACGCCAGGGCAGAGTAGCGAATCACTCTGCTTTGTCACGTATACAACTCCCCTATTTAAGTCGATATGTTACTTTGAGTATTGTTGCTGACGGACATCACCAGCCCGCCGACGGAGGATCTCGATGCTCGCTGATAGGCTAGACAAGGCGTGGAGCACGTGGCGCGGGGCAACCGCAGTCGACCCGGTTATGCGGTTCACGGACCAGGGGCTGATGTTTGGCGCCGGGACCGTATTGGCCAGGGCAGTTAAGGGCGGCCGGGAAATCTCGATCGGCCCCTCCGAGCCGAGACTTCGCGCTCTCCTCACGGCGGCTCACCTTTCTAGGCCAACAAACGCGGCGCTCGCTCATTTGCGCAAAGCCGCGGATCGCTGGAACGAAGGCGAGGATGCGTTCGCCGCCATGCATTTGGCGCTAAGCCGGATCGACCGTTTGGAGCGACCGGAGGCAAATTCCCACCGCATGTTTCTGGCCGATGGGCTGCTGAAGGGCGGTGTCGGAGCGGATGCCGTCATCGCCGCGATCGAGGCGGGCGAGCCTGCCTTCAATCGGCTCCGCAAGTACGACTCCAATCAGCCACGCGTGCCGGCTGGGAGCGGCAGAACAAGCGGCGAATGGACCACTGGCGGTGGCGGTTCAACCGACAGTTCCCAGAGTGAGTCCGAGGTCAACCCAAGCACCATCACCGAGGTGAGCCAATCAACGGCGTCCGTTCATGCTTGCAAGATAGCCGCGGCAGATTGCTCAGAAGCGGCCCTTGAAGCTGCCCACTCAGATGCCGCCAATGATAACTGGCCAGCCGCAGATCTAAAGAACTGCAGGAACGCCTATCTAGCGTGCGATTTCTTATCTATGGTAATTGAAGATGTCCCGTTGCTGGATCGCGGCGGAGTGATATTTCCACACAGAGGCGTTGTGATAATGAACAAAGGGAAGCTGGACGTCTATTACCCGCCTCTCCCTGGCGGAAGAACTCCGTCTTTCAGGCGCAGCCTCTAGGATGCACAGGTATCGGCACTCCTATTCTGGATAACCACATTTTTCGCCAAACAATGCGAGGTCGGTACGATGGATGTTTTCCCACACCCCCCATGGAGCGCAACGGCTGACGAAACCAGTGTTTCCGATCCGACAACGTTCAGTGACTGTGAGCAGGCGATACAAGCGTTTGCGTCGCGTGCGCATGGAAAGATAACGGAGCGGAGGTATTCGATCAGTGAGCAATGGGGGCGGGTGCTTCGAGCAAAGGTCGGATTTGGCCATGCAAACGTCGCCGCGACGACCCTGGTCACATGCTGGTCTGGCGCCGGTCCGGGTGTGCAGATGGCGGTAGAAGTGGACGGTTGTGGGCCGCTGCAAGCCGGTTGCTAGAGGCGATTGGAGGCCTGGCCGAGAATCGAACTCGGGTGCGCGGATTTGCAGTCCGCTGCGTCACCACTCCGCCACCAGGCCGCCGGGAGCGCGGTTGGCTAGCAGAAGGCCCGCGCCCGAGCAAGGAAGCGGGGCTGGCAAGGTGGGCAAGGAATAGGGCGGGGCGCATTGCCTGCGGATCGGGGGCCGCCCTATAAGCCGGACTCTCTCGTCAGACTTGAGCACGGCGCCTTCATGAGCATCGATTTCGCGGCCCAGCGGGCGACCATGGTGGAGAGCCAGGTGCGCGTCGCCGACGTCACCGACTATGCGCTGCAGGACGCCATGCGCACCGTGCCGCGCGAGGCGCTGCTGCCGCCGGAGGTGGCCTACCTCGCCTATGCCGACGTCGAGGTGGCCTATGCGCCCGGCCGCTGGCTGCTGAAGCCGCGCGACGTCGCCAAGCTGCTGCAGGCGGTGCGGCCGCAGCCGGGCGAGCGGGCGCTGGCGATCGCCGCGCCCTATGCGGCGGCGGTGCTGGCGGCGATGGGGCTTGCAGGTGACGCGGCTCGACGAGGGCGACCTGACCGCGGTCAGCGACGCCTACGACGTGATCGTCTGCGAAGGCGCGGTCTCCAGCGTGCCGGCGGCGTGGTGCGAGCAGATCCGGCTGGGCGGGCGGCTGGGCGTGGTGGTGCGCCGCGGGCCGGTCGGCCGGGCCGAGCTCTACCTGCGCTCGGAGCGCGACGTCGGCCGCCGCGACCTGTTCGACTGCGCCCCGCCGATCATGGCCGGGTTCGAGGCCGAAGCCGGCGTTCACGTTCTAGACGGACCCTGGTTCGCCTGTCCGCGTTATCGCCCGCGGCATCGCAAGAGGGATAACCGCGGAGATCGCGGAGATACGCGGAGCGAGCGAGTAACGCTCCTCGAGCGTCGCCTCCACGCCGGCGCCGCGCGAAGGCCCCGCCCGCCGGTCCTGAGCATGGACCGCTCCGCGTTGCTCCGCGATCTCCGCGGTTAGACTTTGGGATTGCGAGAGGGAGGCACGGCTGCCGCCGGCCGACCCGTGTTAGCCGACATGACGAAAGCTTAAGTGGGCTAGCGCCGCCGACGCGGCCTAGATGCTGCGGGCCACACCCTGAAGGCGTGGGCGAGACGGGGACGGAAACGGGCATGCGCGGGCATCGTGGAGCGGCTGTGGCCGGTTGCATCGGTATGCTCGCGACGGGGCTCGCCTGGGCGTCGCTGGCGGGCGGGGCAGGGGCCGAGACCCTGGGCGACGCGATCGCGCTGGCCTACCAGACCAACCCGACGCTGCAGGCCGAGCGCGCCCAGCTGCGGGCGACCGACGAGGAGTACGTCCAGGCCGAGTCCGGGCTGCGGCCCAATGTCAGCGGCAGCGGCTCCTACAGCTACCAGAGCCAGCAGATCGGCCAGACCGGCGTCGCCAGCTTCAACGCCGCCGGCGTCGGCGAGAGCGGCGTCGTGCAGGTGACCCAGCCGCTCTACACCGGCGGCAAGGCGTCGGCGCAGATCGACGCGGCGCAGGCCGACATCGTCGCCGAGCGCGAGAACCTGCGGCGCACCGAGCAGAGCGTGCTGCAGAGCGTGATCGGCGCCTATCTCGATGTCCGCCGCGACCAGGAGCAGGAATCGATCTCGCAGGACAATGTGAACGTGCTGGCGCGGCAGCTGGAGGAGACCGACGCGCGGTTCGAGGCCGGCCAGCTGACCCGCACCGACACCGCCCAGAGCGAGGCGCGGCTGGCGCTGGCCCGCTCGCAGCTGGCGACGGCGCAGTCGACGCTGGCGCAGGCCCGGGCGGCCTATGCGGCGGTGGTGGGCCAGAACCCCGGCGAGCTGGCGCCCGAGCCGCCGATCGCGCCGCTGCTGCCGGCCAGCGTCGACGCCGCATTCGACGCGGCCGAGCACGACAATCCGCAGCTGCGCCAGGCAGACGCCGCCGAGCAGGCCAGCGCCGCGCGGCTGGCCGAGGCCAAGGCGTCGATGCGGCCGACGGTCTCGCTGAGCGGCCAGTACGGCTACATCAGCCAGCAGGAGGGGCTGTCGGGCGGGTTCAACTCGTCGATCGGGGTCACCCAGTCGGAGCTCGGCGGCAGCGTGACCGCGAACGTCTCGGTGCCGATCTTCACCGGCGGGCTCAATTCGTCGCGGATCCGTCAGGCCGCGGAGCAGGACAACGTCGCCCGGATCGGCATCGAGGGCGCGCGCCGCCAGGTGCTGCAGGCGGTCTCGCAGGCGTGGAACCAGCTGCTGGGCGCCCGGGCCAGCCTGGTCGCCGACGAGGAGCAGGTGAAGTCCGACACGGTCGCGTTCGAAGGCGTGCGCGAGGAGCAGAAGGTCGGCCTGCGCACCATCCTCGACGTGCTGAACGCCCAGCAGGAGCTGGAAAGCTCGCAACTTCAACTGGTTGGCGCGCGGCACGACGAGTACGTGGCCGCCGCCGCGGTGCTGGCGGCGACCGGCGCGCTGGACGCCAAGGCCCTGGTCCCCGACGCGCCGCGCTACGATCCGAACGCCAATTTCGACAAGGTGCGCCATGCCCCCGGCTGGGTGCCGTGGGAGGGCGCGGTGCATGCGCTGGACCGCGTCGGCGCGCCCGCCCCGACCCCGATGCCGCCGCCCTCGACGCCCGGCGAAGTGGTCAAGACTGCGACACCCTGAAGCAGCGTCGCAAACGGCGAAATTGCAGGATCGCCACTTCGCGCGTAGCCTGCCTGCGAAAAGAGATTCTCCGGTCGGGATTCTACTGATGTCGGATGCAGCTGCAGCCCCGGAACCCACGATGGAGGAGATACTCGCCTCCATCCGGCGGATCATCTCCGAAGACGACGCGCCGCCCGCCGACGCCGAGGCCGCGCCGGAAGCGGAAGCCGAGCCCGTAGTCGCGCTCGCCGAGCCGGAGCCTGAGCCAGAGCCGGCCAAGGTCGAGCCCGAGCCGGAGCCGGTCGAGGACGTGCTGGAACTGACCCAGCGGGTCGAGCCGCCGCCGCCCCCGAGACCGTCGGCGACCTCGACGTCTACACTTCCAAGGCCGAACCGGAGCCAGAACCCGTGCCCCAAGCCAAACCGGAACTGGTGGCCGTCGCCGCCGGCGACGACGACGAAGAACTGGTCGGCGAATCGACCGCGTTCGCCGCCGCCAGCGCCTTCGGCAACCTCACCGCCTCGATCCCGATGCCGGCCGCCGGCCGCACGCTCGAGGACCTGGCCCGCGAGCTGCTGCGCCCGCTGCTCAAGGCATGGCTCGACGAGAACCTGCCGCGCATCGTCGAGGCCAAGGTGGCCGAGGAAGTCGAGCGCATCGCCCGCACCCGAGTACGCTAGACCTAGCTCCCGCGAGGATGGCTCGCAGACGCTAGCTTGGAGCCGCGATCAGCGACGGCCTGCATCGCGACCCGCCCTCGCTTGACAAGAGCGGGTCCCATATAGTCAGCGCCGCAAGCCATGCTCGAAAAGACCTTCGATCCCAAGTCCGTCGAGCCGCGCCTCTACGCTGAGTGGGAGGCGTCCGGCGTCTTCGCGCCCAAGGACGATCCGGACGCCGCAGCCGTTCTCGATCGTCATCCCGCCGCCGAACGTCACCGGCTCGCTGCACATCGGCCATGCGCTGAACAACACCCTGCAGGACGTGCTGATCCGCTTCGAGCGCATGCGGGGCAAGGCGGCGCTGTGGCTGCCCGGGCACCGACCACGCCGGCATCGCCACCCAGATGGTGGTCGAGCGCCAGCTGGCCGAGCGCGCGGCAACATCAGCCGCCGCGACATGGGCCGCGAGGCCTTCGTCGAGAAGGTCTGGGAGTGGAAGGCCAGGTCCGGCGGCACGATCGTGCGCCAGCTGCGCCGGCTGGGCGCCTCCTGCGACTGGAGCCGCGAGCGCTTCACCCTCGACGAGGGCCTGTCGGCCGCCGTGCGCAAGGTGTTCGTCACCCTGCACAAGCAGGGCCTGATCTACCGCGACAAGCGGCTGGTGAACTGGGACCCGGAGCTGCAGACCGCGATCTCCGACCTCGAGGTCGAGCAGCGCGAGGTCGACGGCCACTTCTGGCACTTCGCCTATCCGCTGGAGGACGGGCCGGCGACGACATCGTGGTGGCCACCACCCGGCCGGAGACCATGCTGGGCGACACCGCCGTCGCCGTGCACCCGGACGACGAGCGCTACAGGCACCTGATCGGCAAGCAGGTGCGCCTGCCGATCGTCGGCCGGCTGATCCCGATCATCGCCGACGACTACGCCGATCCCGAGAAGGGCTCCGGCGCGGTGAAGATCACCCCGGCGCACGACTTCAACGACTTCCAGGTCGGCCAGCGCCACGGGCTGCCGATGATCAACATCTTCGACCCCCGACGCCAAGCTGAACGAGAACGCGCCGGCGGCCTACCGCGGCCTCGACCGCTTCGCCGCGCGCAAGAAGATGGTCGACGAGATGGAGGCGCTGGGCCTGCTGCGCGGCGTCGAGACCAACCCGCCATGATGGTGCCGCACGGCGAGAAGCTCCGAAGCGTGGTGATCGAGCCCTACCTGACCGACCAGTGGTACGTCGACGCCAAGACCCTGGCCCAGCCGGCGATCAGGGCGGTGGAGGAGGGGCGCACCGTCTTCGAGCCGAAGAACTGGGAGAAGACCTATTTCGAGTGGCTGCGCAACATCGAGCCCTGGTGCATCTCGCGCCAGCTCTGGTGGGGCCACCGCATCCCGGCCTGGTACGGCCCGGACGGGCACGATCTTCGTCGAGGAGACCGAGGACGCCGCGCTGGCCGCCGCGCGTGCCCACTACGGCCGCGACGAGCCGCTGCGCCAGGACGAGGACGTGCTCGACACCTGGTTCTCCTCGGGGCTGTGGCCGTTCTCGACCCTGGGCTGGCCGGACAAGACCGCGGACCTGGCGCGGTTCTATCCGACCGGCGACCCTGGTCACGGGCTTCGACATCATCTTCTTCTGGGTCGCCCGGATGATGATGATGGGCCTGCATTTCATGGGCGAGGTCCCGTTCCGGCGCGTGTTCATCAACGCCCTGATCCGCGACGAGCACGGGCAGAAGATGTCCAAGACCAAGGGCAATGTGGTCGATCCGCTGGAGCTGATCGACGACTACGGCGCCGACGCGCTGCGCTTCACCCTGATCGCCATGTCGGGCCAGGCGCGCGACATCCGCTTGTCGCGGCAACGCATTGAAGGCTATCGCAATTTCGGCACCAAGCTGTGGAACGCCGCGCGCTTCTGCCAGATGAACGGCTGCGAGCGCGTCGAGGGCTTCGACCCGGCCGGCGTGCGCCAGTCGCTGAACCGCTGGATCCGCGGCGAGGCGCTGAAGACCGCCGCGCGCGGTCACCGCGGCGCTGGAGGCGTGCGCCTTCGACGGAAGCGGCGGCCGAGCAGCTCTACCGCTTCATCTGGAACGTGTTCTGCGACTGGTACCTGGAGCTGGCCAAGCCGGTGCTGGCCGGCGGGCGACGAGGCGGCCAAGGCCGAGACCCGGGCGATGACCGCCTGGGTGCTCGACCTGATCCTGAAGCTGCTGCACCCGATCATGCCGTTCATGACCGAGGAGCTGTGGGAGAAGACCGCCGAGGCCGGCCCGCCGCGCGACTCCATGCTGATCACTGCGCCCTGGCCGGACCTGCCGGACAGCTACGCCGACGAAGCCGCGGCGGCCGAGATGGCGCTGGTCATCGCGGTCGATCACCGAGGGCCGCTCGGTGCGCTCGGAACTGAACGTGCCAGTCTCCGCCAAGCCGCCGCTGCTGGTGACAGAGGCCGGGCCGCGCGAGCGCCGCATCCTGGCCGAGCAACGCCGAGGCGATCCGCCGGATGCTGGGCGTCGGCGAGCTCCGCTTCGACGCGGCCGACGCCGGCGCGGTGCCGTTCCTGGCCGAGGGCGCTTCGTTCGCCCTGCCGGTCGCCGAGCACATCGACCTCGCCGCCGAGCAGGCGCGCCTGGCCAAGGAGATCGCGTCGCTCGCCGGCGACATCGACCGCATCGCCAAGAAACTCGCCAACCGCCGACTTCGTCGCCCGCGCGCCGGAAGAGGTGGTGGAGGAGAACCGCGAGCGGCTCGCCGAGGCCGAAGCCGCCAAGGTCCGGCTCGACGCGGCCCTGCTGCGGCTGGAACAGGTGGGTTAGCCAACCGCCCCTGCGGGATGGTCCCAAATCGCCGCCGGTCCCTTCTCGCTCAACCATTGATCGATATATCACTCCGGGATACGAGTATCGGGTGTCTTGGCGATCTGCGGCGTGGTCGCCGGGCGCTAGGCCAACTGGCCGGGGGCCGCCATGTCAGAACAAACCGCCGACGCCCGCTCCAGCAGCGAGGACGCGGTCAGCAATGTGCTGAAGTGGGTGCTGCTGCTGGTGGCGATCCTGACCTTCGCGGGTCTGGGCTGGGCCACCGTCGAGACCTACCGAGCCGCGCCGCCGCAACCGGTCCGCTATGTTGGCGCGGATGGTTCGGTGATCATGACCCAGGCCGATATCGTGGCTGGGAAGGCGGGGTTCCAGCGCGCCGACCTGATGGACTACGGCAGCCTTTACGGCATGGGCTCCTATTTCGGCGAGGACTACACCGCCTCCAACCTCGTCGCGCTGGCCAACCTCACGCAGTCGAATATCGCCCAGGCCCAGTTCGGCAAGCCGTTCGCAGCGCTGGCGCCGGAGCAGCAGTGGGCGGCGCGAACGTCGATGCAGTCGCAGCTGCAGGGACTGGACCTCACCGCCGCCCAGGCCACAGTCCCGCCTGCGCTGGCCGGCGCCATCGTCACGCTGAGAGGCCAGATCAGCGATCAGTTGCTGCACGACGACTTCGCCAAGGGCTGGACCCACGCCTCCAGCCTCAATTCGCGCAGCGCCGCGCAGACCGCCGACTTCCTGATCTACTGCTCGTTGACCACGGTCGCTCGCCGGCCCGGCAGCCACACTTCCTGGACCCAGAACTGGCCGTTCGAGCCGCTGGTGGGCAACAGCCCATCGACGTCGACGTTCCTTTGGACCTGGGCCAGCATCGGCTTCACCTTCCTGGCGATGGGCGCGGTGCTGTTCGTCTACGAGCGATACCTGAACACCGCGGACGATGCGCCGATGGACCCGGTGCTGTCAGTCATCCGACCGCTGACCTCGAGCCAGCGCAAGACCGGCAAATACTTTCTCGTCGTCGCGGCCGTGCTGCTGTTGCAGATCCTGGTGGGCTCGATCATGGCCCACTACTACACCGAACGTACTGATTTCTATGGATTTCAGATCGACAAATACCTGCCGTTCAACTTTCTTCGCGACATCCACACTCAGACGCCGATTGTCTGGATCGGCCTTTCCTGGATCGCCTCGGCCCTGTTCCTGGCGCCGGCGATCAGCCGCCAGGAAGCCAGATATCAGGGACTGCTCGTCGACGTGCTGTTCTACGTGACGCTTGCGGTCGTCGTCGGCGCCCTGGTCGGCGACTACTTCGGAGTCATGGGTTACATCGGCGATGGCTGGTTCTGGTTCGGCAACCAAGGCCTCTCCTACATCCAACTCGGGCGGTTCTGGCAGATCGGCTTCTTCTCCGGCCTGGTGATCTGGAGCGTGCTGGTGTTCCGGGCCCTGTGGCCAACCGCGGCGATGCTCGCCGTGGCGACGCGGCAGTTCTGGACCGGCGCGATCCGGCTGGAAAACCTGCTCTGGGCGTCGACCATCAACATCGCCTTGCTCTACGCCTTCGGCATGGTCCCGCTCACCGGGATCGAAAGCTCGTTCACGATCACCGACTTCTGGCGCTGGTGGGTGGTCCACCTGTGGGTCGAGCAGTCGTTCGAGTTCTTCGCCGCCGCGGTCAGCGCCTACCTGCTGATGTCGATCGGCCTGGTCTCGCGCAAGCTGGCGGAGCGGGCGGTCTATTTCGAGATAATCCTGATCTTCCTCGGCGGCGTTCTCGGCACCGGCCACCACCTCTATTGGGCCGGCGGGCCGGACCTCTGGGTTCCGGTCGGTTCGATCTTCTCGTTCATCGAGGTGCTGCCGCTGGTGCTGCTGATCCTCGATGCGATCCGACAACGCGCGATGATCAAGTCGCGGACGGACTTCAAATACGGCCTCGCCTACACCTACACGATCGGCGCCGCGTTCTGGAATTTCGTCGGCGCCGGCGTGTTCGGCGGCGGCGTGCTCAATGCGCCGCTGGTGAACTACTACGAGCACGGCACCTTCCTGACGCTCAATCACGCGCACACGGCGCTCTTTGGCGCGTTCGGGCTGCTGGGCCTCGGCCTGATCTACTTCTGCCTGCGCTATATGGCTGGCGAGCAGGCGCGCTTCGGAGAGCGGTTGGGCCGATGGGCGTTCTGGCTCTACAACGCCGGGCTGGCGCTCTGGATCGCCTTCAACTTCTTTCCGATCGGGTGGCCGCAGCTCGCCGCCGTGTACGAACACGGCTACGCCTTCGCCCGCAGCGCGGCCTTCTACGACACGACGCTGTTCTGGCAGTGGATGCGCCTGCCGGGCGATGTCGTGTTCGCCGCGGGCGCGCTGCTGATGGCCTGGGACTTCCTGGTCAAGCTGCGGCCGATCTATCCGAGGTTCGTCGAGCGCCGGCTGGCGGCGAGCGGGCCAGCACCCGCGCCGGTCGCGCCCTAGCTTGTCAGCCGACCAGCGCGCCTTGGGCGCGTTGCATCGCGCGCTACCTTATGCTTGTTCACCTACCCCAGAACGAGGCCCGCTGAGGCGGGCTTCCGCAGGAGGCAAGCGTCTATGAGTGAGTCCGCCCAAGAGGGTGACGTCGGCAAGTCGTGGCCGGCGATGTCGATCGCCGAGGCCAACCGCATCATCACCGCGCCCGGCATGCCGTGCGAGATGGAAGAGCTGGTGATCCGTGGCGTCCCGACCCGGGTCTGGAAGAACGCTGCCGCCGTCGCTGCGCTCGGTGGCCGAGGCGTCGCGGGCGCACGGCGAGAAGATCTTCCTGGTCCACGAGGACGAGCGGGTCAGCTACGAGGCCTTCTTCCGCGCCGTCGCCGCGTTCGCGCACGAACTGGCCCGGGCCGGCGTCGCCAAGGGCGACCGGGTCGCGATCATCATGCGCAACATCCCCGAATGGCCGGTGGCCTTCTACGCCGCCGCCGCGCTGGGGGCGATCCTCACGCCGCTGAACGCCTGGTGGACCGGGCCGGAACTGGAATACGGCCTGACCGACAGCGGGACCAAGGTCGCCATCGTCGACGCCGAGCGGCTGGAGCGGATCAACGAGCACCTGGAGCATTGCCCCGACCTGAAGCAGGTCTATGTCGCCCGCTCCCGCGAGGAGATCGCCAACCCGCTGATCGCCAAGCTGGAGGACGTGATCGGCGAGCCGAACTCGTGGAAGGACCTGCCGGCCCGCGACCTGCCGCCGGTCGAGATCCTGCCCGAGGACGACGCCACCATCTTCTACACCTCCGGCACCACCGGAAAGCCGAAGGGGGCGCTGGCCACCCAGCGCAACATCAACTCCAACATCATGGCCGCCGCCAGCGCCGGCCCAGCGCGCGTTCCTGCGCCGCGGCGAGACCCCGCCAGCGCCGGATCCGAACGCGCCGCAGCGCTCGATGCTGCTCTCGGTGCCGTTCTTCCACGCCACCGGCTGCTTCGCGGTGCTGAACCCGATCCTGTTCGCCGGCGGCAAGCTGGTGATGATGCGCCGCTGGGAGCCGGTGCGCGCGTTCGAGCTGATCGAGCGCGAGAAGATCCAGGCCGCCGGCGGCGTGCCGACCATCGCCTGGCAGCTGATCGAGCACCCGCTGCGCAAGAACTACGACCTCTCCTCGCTGGAGAGCGTGGCCTACGGCGGCGCGCCCTCGGCGCCGGAGCTGGTGCGCAAGATCAAGGAGACCTTCCCCAAGTCGGCCGCCGGCAACGGCTGGGGCATGACCGAGACCTCGGCCACCGCCACCAGCAACGGCGCCGAGGACTACGAGCACCGGCCCGACAGCTGCGGCCCCGCCGTGCCGGTCACCGACCTGAAGATCATGACCGTCGAGGGCGACCGCGAACTGGCGATCGGCGAGGTGGGCGAGCTCTGGTGCAAGGGCCCGCAGGTGGTGAAGGGCTACTGGAACAAGCCCGAGGCCACCGCCCAGACCTTCGTCGACGGCTGGGTCAAGACCGGCGACCTGGCGCGGCTCGACGAGGAAGGCTTCTGCTTCATCATCGACCGCGCCAAGGACATGCTGATCCGCGGCGGCGAGAACATCTACTGCATCGAGGTCGAGAACGTCCTCTACGACCATCCGGCGGTGATGGACGCGGCGCTGGTCGGCATCCCGCACAAGACCCTGGGCGAAGAGCCGGCCGCCGTCGTCACCCTGAAGCCCGGCGCAGAAGCCACCGAAAAGGAACTGCGCGCCTTCGTCGCCGAGCGCCTGGCCGCGTTCAAGGTGCCGGTGAAGATCCTGTTCTGGCGCGAGACCCTGCCGCGCAATCCCCAGGGCAAGATCCTGAAGAACGAGCTGAAGAAGCTGTTCGTGAGCGAGGGGGCGGCCTAGCGGACCGTGAAGACGATCGCGTTCCTCGCAGCCGCCGCTCTACTGGCGCCCGCCATCGCCAGCGCCGCGCCGAAGGTCGAAAGCTACTACTCCAAGACCTACAACGCCTGCATGGACGCCGCCGGCGGCTCGACCATGCCGATGCGCGACTGCATGGGCGCCGAATACCAGGCCTGGGACAAGCAGCTGAACGAGGCGTACCAGGCGCTGATGGCCGGCCGCGCCGCGCCCGACAAGGTCAAGCTACGCGATGACGAGCGGGCGTGGCTGAAGCGCACGAAGAATAAGTGCGACCATGCCGGCGACGACGAGCAGGGCGGCACCCTGCAGGGCGTCGAGATCGACCAGTGCAATCTGGATGAGACCATCCTGCGCACCGTCTATCTGCGCGGGCTGCGATGAGGTTCATCGGGGCTGGCGGCGCCGGCTAAACGTCGGCAGAGCGCTCGTCGAGCATCCGCAGCATGCCGCGGACGTGCGCTAGTTGGCTCGACAGGCCCGGTGGCGCGGCGAAGGCGGCGTCCAGCGCCGCGGTCCCGATGGTGAACCCGGCGGCGCCGGCGTGGGCGACGGCGGCGATCCGCGCCTCGCAGTCGATGGAGCCGGCGACGATCACCGGCTTGCCGCTGGCCCTGGCGCACACGGCCCGCATCAGGGCCGGCACATCGCCCGCGAAGCGATAGGCCAGCAGGTCGAGTCCGTGCACCCCATCCCGCGCCGTCAACTCGCCGGCGCTCGCCGCGATGCTCTCGATGTCGCCGACAAGGCGGCTCGGATGACCCTGGATATCGCCCGGGAACGGGAAGTAGCGGATCGGCGCGCCGGCGATGATCGGTTCGACCACCTGCGGCCGCACGCCGCCCATCAGCACGTCGACGCCAAGCTCGACGGCGGCGCGCGCGCCTGTGGCCTCCGCCTCGGCGTCGAGACTGACCATCTCGAGATAGAGCATCGAGCCCGCCGCGCGGATCTCGGCCGCCAGCGCGGCCATCTCGGTCGCCGGCAGGCCGACGTCCTTGAACCCGATATGCCGCACGCCCGCCGCCAGGACCTCGGGCAGCCGTTCGCGCGCGTCGGCGATGGTGACGTCGTCGCGGGTGAGCATGAAGACGAAGTCGGGCCGGGTCATCGGCGACCAGCGTAAGGTCCAATGACGACCTTGCCCATGCGCAATCGGCGCGACTAGCGCTTGATGAAATCGACGAAGGCGCGCAACGGCGCCGGCAGGTGGCGCCGGCCCGGGTAGTAGAGAAACGGTCCCGAGAAACTCTGCCACCACGGTTCGAGCACCGGCGCGAGCGCGCCGCTGTCCAGCGCGGGACGCAGCCAGTCCTCGAACATGTGCACCACGCCGAGACCGTCGATCGCGGCGCTGACGGCGAGGTCGGCCGCCGCGCCCAGCCGCACCAGCAGTGGCCCGCCCGGATCGACCCGCACGACCTCGCCCTCGCGCTCGAAATCCCACGTCGGCGTGGCGCCGCTGGCGAACTGGCCGCGCAGGCAGGCGTGGGCGAGCAGGTCCCGCGGATGCTGCGGCCGGCCGTGCGCGGCGAGATAGGCCGGCGATGCGGCGGTGGCGAAGCGTTGCACGCGCGGCCCGATCGGCACGGCGATCATGTCCTGCTCGAGCCGCTCCTCGTAGCGGATGCCGGCGTCGCAGCCGCTGGCGAGCACGTCCACGAAGCCCTCCTCGACGATGACCTCCAGGCGAATGTCCGGATAGGCTTTCAGGAAGGGCGGCACGATTGCCGGAAGAACGATGCGCGAGGCGCTGCCTGGCACGTTGAGCTTGAGCGTCCCGGCTGGCCGATCGCGAAAGGCGTTGACGACGTCCATCGCCGCCTCGATCTCGCCCAGCGCGGGGACCAGGCGCTCCAGCAGCCGAGCGCCGGCTTCGGTCGGTGCGATGCTGCGGGTCGTGCGATTGAGCAGCCGAACGCCCAGCTTCGCCTCCAGCCGGCGCAGCGCCTCGCTGAGGCTTGAGGCCGAAACGCCGCTCACCCGCGCGCCGTCGCGAAACCCGCCCGCCCGCACGATGGTTACGAACGCCGAGAGATCATCCAGTTCCGCCGCCATTGTCCAATATCCCGAACAGCCCGTGCTGATTGCCAGGGATTATCACGCAACGCTGGCCGGTCCATATTCGTCGCTCAGCAGTGGAGACCCCCATGACCGACATCACCAAGGCCGGCGCGTTCGCGCTGGGCGACCGCACCGTGAACCGCATGGGCTATGGGGCGATGCAGCTGGCCGGACCCGGCGTGTTCGGGCCGCCGAAGGACCGCGACGCGGCGCTGGCCGTGCTGCGCGAGGCGGTGGCCAGCGGCGTCAACCACATCGACACCAGCGATTTCTACGGCCCCCACGTGACCAACCAGCTGATCCGCGAGGCGCTGCATCCCTATCCGGGCGACCTGGTGATCGTGACCAAGGTCGGCGCGGTGCGCGGCGCCGACGCCTCCTGGAACCCGGCGCAGAAACCCGCCGAGCTCACCAGCGCGGTGCACGACAATCTTCGCAACCTTGGCGTCGATGCGCTCGACGTCGTCAACATGCGGGTGACCGGGCGGCTTCACGAGCCAAGCGAAGGCTCGATCGAGCCGCAGCTGACGACGCTCGCCGATCTGCAGCGGCAAGGCCTGATCCGCCACATCGGGCTTAGCAACGTGACGTCCGCGCAGCTCGACCAGGCGCGCGGCATCGCCGAGATCGTCTGCGTGCAGAACCACTACAATCTGGTCCATCGAGACGACGACGCCTTGATCGACCGGCTGAGCGGCATGGGGATCGCCTATGCGCCGTTCTTCCCGCTGGGCGGCTTTGCCCCGCTGCAGTCGGCGGCCCTGTCCGATGTCGCCGCGCGGCTTGGCGCGACGCCGATGCAGGTGGCTCTCGCCTGGCTGTTGCACCGCGCGCCCAACATGCTGCTGATCCCGGGCACCTCGTCGCTCGGACATCTGCGCGAGAACCTGGCGGCGGCCGAACTCGCGCTGTCGCCCCAGGCGCTAGTCGAGCTGGATGCGATCGGCGCTGAAGTCGTTCACTAGGCTGGCCCGCGTCAGCTGCGGCCGCTTGGCCGCCAGGCGCCATCAGCCTCGCGGCAGACCTCGAACTCGTGCGCCGCGGCGTCGTAGAAATCGCTGACCCAGTGGCAGGGGTCGGCGTGGGCTTTTACGCGCGCCGGATAGGGCAGGCATTGGATCGGGTGAGCGCTGCTGACAGCGGGCGCCGCGTCCGCATGGCCTTGCAGCAGCGACGAGGACGGGATCGCCGCCAACTTGGCCGGCGGGGCTCCCTGATGGCAGACATCGCCGGTCCATTGTGCGCCAGGCGGCTGGGCCGAGGCGGCGAACGGCGCGGCCGTCAGTACGGCGGCGAGCGCGAGGGCCGGGGCGATGTGCATGGTTTACTGTCCTAAGGCTGATTGCCGCTTGACCGGGCCGCGCTTCTTTCCGAAGGCCCCTCGGCATGGCGAGGCCGAGGCGCAAGACCAGGGAGACGGCGGGTCCCAAACCTGAAACGCGCGAACTCGCGATCGGAAGCATGGGCGCCGACGGCGACGGCGTCGCAGCCGGGCCGGTGTTCGCGCCGCTGACGCTGCCGGGTGAGCGGGTTCGCGCCAGCGTCGCCGGCGAGCGGGCCGAACTGATCGAGGTGCTGGCCCCAAGCGCGGACCGTGTTTCGCCGCCCTGTCCGCACTTCGGCGACTGCGGCGGCTGCGCGCTGCAACACTGGCGGACCGAGCCCTACCTCGCCTGGAAGACCGAGCAGATCCGCCTGGCGCTGGCGCGCGAGCGGATCGAAACCGAGATCCTGGCGCCGTTCATGGCCGCGCCGGGCTCGCGCCGGCGTCTCGCGTTGCATGCCCGGCAGGACGGCGCAGGCGCGCTGGTCGGATTCAAGGTCCGGCGGTCCTGGCGACTGGCCCCGATCCAGGTATGCCCGGTCGCCGACCCTCGGCTGGTCGCGGCCTTCCCGGCTTTCCGGCGTCTGGCCGCGCCGCTGTTCGAGCAGCCCAAGTCCGCGCCGACCCTGCACGTCACCTGGACCGACAGCGGCATCGACGTCGACATCACCGGCGTCGAGCGGCGCACCGGCGCGCTGTCGGCCGACGCCAGGGCCCGCGTGGCGGAGGCGGCGGCCGCGGCGGACTTCGCCCGCGTGACGCTCGGCGGCGAGACGCTGTACCTGGCCCGAGCGCCGATGATCCGGATCGGCCGCGCCAGCGTCGCCCTGCCGGCCGGCGGGTTCCTGCAGGCGGTCGCCGAGGCGGAAGCCGCGATGGCCGCCTTCGTCGGCGAGGCGCTGGCCGGCGCCAAGTCGGTCGCCGACCTCTACTGCGGCGTCGGCGCGTTCGCGCTGCGCCTCGCCGAGAACGCCGCCATCGCCGCGTACGACATCTCGGCGCCGGCCGTCGCCGCGCTGCGGTCGGCGCAAGGCGGCGCGCCTGGCCTCAAGCCGATCGCCGCCGAGGCCCGCGACCTCGCCCGCCGTCCGGTGCTCGCCCCCGAGCTGAAGCGGATCGACGCCGCCGTGATTGATCCGCCCCGCGCCGGCGCCGCCGAGCAGCACCGCGAGCTGGCCAAGTCCGGCGTCGCCCGTGTCGCCAGCGTCTCCTGCAATCCGGCCACCTTCGGCCGGGACGCCCGAATTCTGACCGACGGCGGCTTCACCTTGGTCCGCGTGCTGCCAGTGGACCAGTTCCTCTGGTCGCCCCATGTAGAGCTGGTTGGCGTGTTCGAGAGGAGCGGCGGTTGAGCGAGGCGGATTCCGAGACCAAGCCCGGTCGCCGCCGTGCGTTCGCCTCCGACACCCGCGCCTACGCCGCCCGAGCCGCCGCCAAGGCGCTCTGGTGGGGTGCGGCCGGCGTCGCCGCCCGAGCGCTGGCGCGGCCCAGCGACGCCCAGCCGATGCAGTTCGAGTCCACCGCCGAGGCGCCGCCCGCCGGCTTCGTCCGCCGCGCCTGGCTCACGGCGTTCGAGAAGGACGCCGCCGACGTCGCCGCCGGCCTCTATCCGGCGATGGACGATCGCCCGGCCGATCCGCTCGCCGCGATCCGCCGCACCGCCGACTTCATCACCGACGCCATGGCGGTCGAGGCGCGCCGCCGCCGCGGCGACGGGGCTGAGGTGCGCGCCGAGGCGCCGCCGACCTATCCGGCCTACTACCGCCAGAACTTCCACTTCCAGAGCGGCGGCTGGTTCACCGCCGAGAGCGCCGGCCGCTACGAGACGCAGGTCGAGGCGCTGTTCGCCGGCACCGCTGGGGCGATGCGCCGCCGCGCGCTCTCGCTGCTGGCCAAGGCCTGGAAGGCGCGCGATCACCGCGGCCTCACCG
This sequence comes from uncultured Pseudomonadota bacterium, assembly GCA_963835495.1. Classification (GTDB taxonomy): domain Bacteria; phylum Pseudomonadota; class Alphaproteobacteria; order Caulobacterales; family Caulobacteraceae; genus Acaudatibacter. Next base: position 535,432 of record CAWIFQ010000003.1, read on the forward strand.
TGCTCGACCTCGCCTGCGGCGCGGGCGGCTTCCTCGGCGACCTGGGCTCGGCGTTCCCCCGCGCCCGGCTGATCGGCCTGGACCTTTCGCCGGCCTATCTCGCCCAGGCCCGCGCCGTGGCGCCGGGCGCCGCCTTCGTCCAGGGCAAGGCCGAACAGCTGCCGTTCGCCGACGCCAGCCTGGACGCGGTGACCTGCGTCTACCTGTTCCACGAACTTCCGCCGAAGGTGCGCCCGGTGGCCGCCGCCGAGATCGCCCGGGTATTGAAACCGGGTGGCCATTTCGCCCTGGCGGACTCGATCCAGCCGGTCGACGAGCCGCGCCTGGGCCGGCTGCTGGAGGCCTTCCCGGCCTATTTCCACGAGCCCTACTACGCGACTTACGCGCAGACCGACCTGGCCGAGCTTTTTGGCAAGGCCGGTCTGCGCTTGGTCGACCAGGACGCCGCGTTCCTGACCAAGGCAATGCTGTTCGTCAAGACGTAGCCGGGGGTCAGGCTGCCGCGTCGCCCTTGCGGATGCCGCGGGCGATGAAGTTCACCGCGTCGTGCCGCGTCATGCCTTGCGACTGCAGGAACCGCAGAGCGTGGCTCTCGGCTTCTGAGAACATGGCGACGAGTAGGTTCGCGCCCGTTACAAGATTGCGTCCACTGCTGCTGACGTGAATGACGGCGCGCTGGACGACGCGATGAAAGCCGGCCGTCGGAACGGGCCCTTCGTCGCCCTTGGCGACAAGAGAGGCCAACTCGCCGTCGATGAAGGCGACGAGGCTTCGCCGGAGCGCCGCGCGGTCGATCAAGCAAGCCGCCATGACCGCGGTGGCGTCGATGTCGTCAGCCAGGGCCAGCAGCAGATGCTCAACGGTCGTGTACTGGTGCTTGTGCTCGGCCGCGTCGCGTACGGCGCGGTGGAGCGTTGCTGTGAGGTCGTCTGAGAATTTCGTGCGGCCGCGCACGACCGCTTCGTCTGGCGCGGCGGGCTCGTTCTTAGTCGCCTGTGGGAGGGGCTTAACAGGCGTCGTCGTCCGGATGGTGGCCGACAGGGTGTTCCAGTCGGCCGCGCCGAACGCCTTGGCGGTCAGTTCCAGGCTCTCGCTGATGGAGATCTTTAGGCGCTTGGCGGCAAGCGCCGCACGGATGGTCTGCGCCATGGCTTTGGCGTCTCGGAAATCGCGCATTTGGATGCGTCCTCTGCTGCGAACGAATGGATCTGCGTCAGGCGCTTGCGTTGCTGACCCGTTCGTTCGGGCAAAGGGGGCTTCGAGCCGCCGCGATACGTTCACCGTACCCCGAAGGGCGCAAGCAGCAGGTCGTATCAACCGACCCCAGCGTTATCCCGATCGTCGCCGGCGTCAACCGAGGCGTGTTAGCACCCTGAAGGTTCAGCCCGGCGCGCCGGCCTTGCGGCATTCTTCGTCCATGTCGCGGAAGTGCTCGTCGGCTTCGGCGGCGGTGGCCGCCGCGTCGGGCGCTGGCGGCGGTTCGGGAAACGGCTCGGTGGTGATCCGCGCGCCGCCTTCCAGCGTCTTGTGCACCGGGCACTTGTCGGCGATCTCGAACAGCCGCGCGGTCTGCTCGGCGTCGAGCGGGCCCTCGAGGCCGATCTGGCGGGCGAAGGTGTCCGGCGGGGTCTGGCCGGCGACCTTGTCGTGCCGCACGGAAACGCGCGTGCGTCGCAGCGGCCAGCCCTTGCGTTCGGCGTAGAGGCGCAGCGTCATCGAGGTGCAGGCGCCCAGGCCCGCCGAGACCAGCTCGAACGGGCTGAGGCCCGAGCCCAGGCCGCCGACATCCGCCGGCTCGTCCGCGAACAGGCGCGAGCCGTGCGCGGTGATCTGCACCTGGAACTTGCCTGCGCCGGTCTCTTCGACCAACACCGCGCCGTCCGGCGCTTCGGCGGGCGTGTCGGCGGCCAGCGGCAGATACCTGCCGGCCCAGGCGGCGATCACGGCGGCGGCGTAGTCGGCGTCCTCGCCGCGCGTCAGCAGGTGGTCGGCGTCGTCGAGCGAGACGAAGCTCTTCGAATGCTTGGCCGCGAGGAAGATCTTCGAGGCGTTGTCGATCCCGACCACCGTGTCGACCGGTGAATGCAGCACCAGGAGGGCGCGGCGCAGGTGCGCGACCCGCTGCAGCAGGTCGTGCATCCGCGCATCGTCGAGGAACTCGCGGCGGATCGTGAACGGCCGACCGCCGATCTTCACCTCGGCCGCGCCTTCGGCTTCGATCCGGGCGACGTCTTCGCCGAGTAGCTTCAGCACATGCTCGACCTCGGCCGGCGCGCCGATCGTCGCCACCGCCTTGACCGAGGCGATGTCGCCGGCCGCCGCCAGCGCCGCCGACCCGCCCAGGCTGTGGCCGATCAGCAGGGCAGGGGCGTGGCCGAGGCTCTCCATGTGGCGCGCGGCGAAGACCAGATCCTGGGCGTTGGCTGAGAAGCCGGTCAGCTCGCCTTCGCTCTCGCCGAGACCGGTGAAGTCGAACCGCAGCACCGCGACGCCCAGCCCCGCCAGCGCCCGGCTGATCCGCACCGCGGCCTTGGCGGTCTTGTCGCAGGTGAAGCAGTGGGCGAACAGCGCATAGGCCCGCGCGGTCCCGTCTGGCTGGTCGAGCCGGGCGGCGAGTTTCTGTCCGGCGGCGTTGGCAAACTCGATCTTCTCGCTGCGCATGGGCTTTTCTCCGGCGTCGCGCGGGATCATAGCTTGAGCCCGAGAACCGGAGGAGACACCCATGGCTTCCAAACTGGCCTCTGACCCGAGGATCGACCCGCGACTGAAGGCGATGTTCGGCGGCTGGCCGGAAATGACGACGCCCGGCGACGCCAAGGATCGCGCTCAGCTGCTGGCCGAGGTGAATACCGACGAGGCCAAGGCCCGGCAGGCGCAGCAGAAGCTGATGTTCGACGCCATCGACACCGAGGAGGTGGCCTCGTTCAAGGGCCTCACGATCCGCACCGCGGCGTTCACCTCGGCGCCGGACGGCAACGAGATCAAGATCCAGTTCATCCGCCCCGAGGGCGACGAGATCTTGCCCTGCGTCTACTACATCCACGGCGGCGGCATGCAGAGCATGTCGGCGTTCGACGGCATGTACCGCGCCTGGGGGCGGATCATCGCCGCACAGGGCGTCGCGGTGGCGATGGTCGATTTCCGCAACTGCCTGCAGGCCTCGTCCGCGCCGCAGGTAGAGCCCTATCCGGCCGGCCTCAACGACTGTGTGAGCGGACTGAAGTGGGTGGTCGCTAACGCCGCGGCGCTGCGAATCGACCCGGCGCGGATCGTCATCGCCGGCGAGAGCGGCGGCGGCAACCTGACCCTCGCCACCGGCCTGAAGCTGCTGCGCGATGGCGATATCGGCCTGATCAAGGGCCTCTACGCGCTCTGCCCCTACATCGCCGGCGTCTGGCCGGACGAACGCTACGCCTCGTCGACCGAGAACAACGGCATCCTGCTGGATCTGCACAACAACCGCGGCGCCATGGCCTATGGCATCGAGGCGCTGAACGCCAAGGACCCGCTGGCCTGGCCCGGCTTCGCCACGGTCGATGACGTCAAGGGCCTGCCGCCGGTGGTGATCAGCGTCAACGAGTGCGATCCGCTGCGCGACGAGGGCATCGCCTTCTATCGCCTGCTGCTGCAGGCTGGCGTGCCGGCGCGCTGCCGCCAGGTGATGGGCACCATCCACGGCACCGAGATCTTCGCCATGGCTTGCCCGGAGATCAGCCGCGACACGGCCAGCCACCTGGCGAGTTTCGTCCGCGGTTAGGCGTCAGTCAGGGATCCTCGCCGGCCGCACGAAGCGGTCGAGGGTGACCTTGGTCCCTGACCAGGTCTCCTCGGTCACCGTTCCTGCCTGGACGAAGCCGTTGCGCAAGGCGACCCCACGCGAGGCGAGGTTGTCCGCGGCGATGTCGGCTTCGATCGTCTCGATGCCGTCGATCTTCGCCGCCTCGGCGCACAGCAGAGCGAGCCCGCGGCTGGCGTAGCCACGGCCGCGAAAGGCTGGATAGACCCAGTACGACATGCGCGCCGTGTCGGCCCGCCGCCGCTGCATCTCGCAGCCGCCCATGAGCACGCCTGTCAGGTCCCGTAGCGCATAGGCGAACTGAGGACCGCCGGCGGCGCGCAGGGCGATCCACCGGCGCATAGCGCCGCGGATGTCTTCGAGCGGGGCCTTCTCGACGCCATCGAAACGCCGGACCATCTCCATGTCCTCGCCGGCGTGGTGCGCCTCGGCGTCCTCGACGGTGTGGCTGTCGAGCCGGATGACGCCATCGCTCAGCGTCGGCGGCAGCGGCATCGGGAAGAACTCGGCGGTCATGCCGCTTTCTCGGATCGGCCGGACCCAGCGTCAACGCCGGTTCGCAGTTGACGACGGCGCTTCGACCTCGTTTTGGTATCGGTGCGATCGCCCGCAGAGGCGACTGCCGCCCCAAGAGGAAGCCATGGCCGCCAAGACATTTCCCGTGGAAGCAAGCCACATCCTGATGTTCGCCCGCTCGGTCGGCGACGACAACAAGGTCTATTCCGACCCCGACTACGCCAAGACCACGGAGGCCGGCGGCATCATCGCCCCGCCGACGTTCGCCCAGGCCAGCGCCCAGTTCGATCCCGACTATTTCCTGCGCCCCAAGGTCGGCCAGCCGTGGTTCGGCTCCGGCAAGAACCCGACCGGCATCGTCCGCTCCGAGGGCGGCGGAGGCGGCGGCGGGGGTGGCGGCGGCGGGCTCCATGCCGAGCAGCACTTCGAATATCACCGCCATCTCAAGCCCGGCGACGTGCTCACCGCGACCCACCTGCCGGGCAAGACCTGGGAGAAGGAAGGGCGCCGCTCCGGCAAGCTGGTGTTCTCCGAGAACGTCACCGAATACCGCGACCAGAACGGCGAACTGGTGATCACCGCCCGCGGCGTCGGCGTGCGCACCGAGCGCCCGGTCGATCAGAAGACGGAGGCTTAGCCATGGCTCTCAGCGCCAGCAAACTGAAGGTGGGCGACACCCACACCGCGCGCCTGGTCGACGACCTCAAGCGCACCCAGATCGTTCAGTATGCGGGGGCTTCCGGCGACTATAACCCGCTGCACACGGACGAGATCTTCACCACCAAGGTGGCCGGCTATCCGTCGGTGTTCGCGCACGGCATGCTGACCATGGGCATGACTGGCAAGATGCTGACCGACTACGTCGGCGACGCGCGGCTGACCAAGTACGGGGTGCGTTTCACCAGCCAGGTCTGGCCGGGCGACACGCTGGATTCCACCGCGACGGTGAAGGAGATCAAGGACGAGGGCGGCAAGAAGCTGGTCTCGCTCGACGTCTCCACCAAGAACCAGAACGGCGTCGAGGTGCTCAGCGGCTACGCCGAAGCGCGGATCGATCCGTAGAGGGCGCCACGTCGCGGGGGAGGGGCGTCGCGCCGCCGATTGACCCCTCCCGGGCGATCTTGCACGCTCGGTTCCTAGCCGCATCAGACGGCGGGAGGTGCGGGCCATGTATCCAGCTCATTGGGCGCGGCTGAAGCCGGAAACGCCGGCGATCATCATGGCGGCGACCGGCGAGGCCATCAGCTACGCCGAGCTGGAGCGACGCAGCAACCGGCTGGCGCACTACCTGCGCGGCCAGGGTCTGCAGCGGCTCGACCACTACTCCGTCTTCATGGAGAACCAGGCGCGCTACATCGAGGCCTGCGCCGCGGGCGAGCGGTCCGGGCTCTACTACACCTGCATCAACTCCTACCTGCAGCCGGACGAGGTCGCCTACCTGCTGCAGAACAGCCAGTCCAAGGTGCTGATCACCTCGACAGCGAAGCTGGAGATCGCCCGCGCGGCCGTGGCGGCGACGCCGGCGATCACCCGCTGCCTGGTGGTCGACGGTCCGGGCGACGGCGGGGTGTTCGTCAATCTCGACGAGGCCGTGGCGGCGATGCCGGATACGCCGATTACGGATGAAAGCCTCGGCACGGCGATGCTGTATTCGTCCGGCACCACCGGGCGGCCGAAGGGCATCATCCGGCCGCTGCCCGAGACGCCGCCCGCGCAGGGTCTGCCGCTGTTCGACTTCCTCACCCGGCTCTGGCGTTATCGCGAGGGGATGGTCTACCTCTCGCCGGCGCCGCTCTACCACTCGGCCCCGCAGGCGGCGGTGAATCTCACTATCCGCGCCGGCGGCACGGCGGTGATCATGGAGCACTTCGATCCGGAGGCGTTCCTGGGCCTGGTCGAGCGCTACAGGGTGACCCACAGCCAGCTGGTGCCGACGATGTTCTCGCGCATGCTGAAGCTGCCGGAGGAAGTCCGCCGTCGCTACGACCTCTCCTCGCTGGAGACCGCGATCCACGCGGCCGCGCCGTGCCCGATCCCGGTCAAGCGTCAGATGATCGAATGGTGGGGCCCGATCATTCTCGAATACTACGGCGCCACCGAGGGGCTCGGCTTCACCGCCTGCGACAGCGCCGAATGGCTCGCTCATCCCGGCACGGTGGGCAAGGTGGCGCTGGGCGATCTGCACATCCTCGACGAGGAGATGCGACCCTCGCCGCCAGGCGAGCCCGGCACGATCTGGTTCAAGACCGCGACGCCGTTCGAATACTTCCACGACGCCGAGAAGACCAAGGAGGCCCGCTCGCCCGACCAGACCATGAGCACGGTCGGCGACGTCGGCTACCTCGACGCCGACGGCTATCTGCACCTGACCGACAGGCGCACCTTCATGATCATCTCAGGCGGGGTGAACATCTATCCGCAGGAGTGCGAGAACCTGTTGATCACCCACCCGAAAGTCGCGGACGCGGCGGTGTTCGGCGTGCCCAACGAGGACCTGGGCGAGGAGGTCAAGGCGGTGGTGCAGCCGATGCCGGGCGTCGCGGCGGGGCCGGAGCTGGAGGCCGAGCTGATCGGCTTCTGCCGCGGGCATTTGGCGCACATGAAGTGCCCGCGCTCGGTCGACTTCGCCGACGAACTGCCGCGCCTGCCGACCGGCAAGCTCTACAAGCGCCTGCTGCGCGACGCCTACTGGGGCAACCGCAGCACGCGGATCGTCTAGCCGCCGCGGCCGCCTACGACAGGAACCGTGTCCCACCCATGCCGGGCAGCGTCGCCCTGGCGTGCTGGGCCGGGACGGGCGAGGCGGCCATCGCCGGGGCGTCCATCACTTCCTTGAAGGCGACCCGGAACTTGGCCATTTCATCCGGGGTGCCGACGGTTACGCGGACCGCGTTCGGCCACACCGGCCAGATCCGGCCGATGTAGACCTTGCGACTGCGCAGGGCGTTGATCACGCCGTGGCCGTCGCGGCCCGTGTCGATCATGAAGCAGTTGCTGTGCGAAACGCCGATCGGCTTGTAGCCGGCCTGCTGCAGCCAAGCGATCGTCTCCCTGCGCGTGTCGGCGATCCATTTCTTCCGCATTGGCACCAGGTCGGCATCGTCGAGCGAGGCGTTGGCCGCGGCGAGGGCCGTAACCGGCATCATGTTCTGCAGGTAGCGCTGCAGCTTTTCGAGCAGGTCGGGTCGGGCGATGGCGACGCCACAGCGGATTCCGGCCATGCCGTACACCTTGGAGAAGGTCCGCAGCACGATCAGGTCCTTGCCGGCGACCACCTGGTCGAGCACGTCCTGCTCGTCGGACAGGTGGATGTAGGCTTCGTCGACCAACAGGACCGAGCCCGCCGGCTTATTGGCCAGGGCCCAGAGGATATCCTCCCGCTGCGTAATTGTGCCGGTCGGGTTGTTGGGGTTGCAGATGTAGATGACGCCGGCGTTCGGGTCGGCGGCGACCATTGCCTTGACGTCATGGGCGACATCAGCGGTCAGGCGCACCTTGTGGATCGGGGCGCCCTTGAACTCCGCGGCGGCGACCGGCAACTCGTACGAGGGGTCGGCGGTCACGAGGCCTCTGGTCGGCGAGGTGAAGGCCATCACCGTGTAGTGCAGGGGTTCGGACGAGCCGGCGTAGAGCGCGATGTTCTCGGGCTTGAGGCCGTGTTGCGCGGCGAACTTCGTGGTGAGCTGGTCCATCAGGTCCAGCTTGTCGTAGCGGCCGCCGAGAGGCGCGATGTCCGCAATGGCCTTGCAAGCCAGCTGGGACGGGCCGAGCGGATTCTCGTTGGCGTTGATCAGCACTGCGTCAGGCGGGATGTCGGCGCCGAGCCGGCCGTGCTGCAATCCCCAGGCGAGGTTCGCCTCGGTGACGATCGGCGCGGCGGCCGCTATCGCCGCGCCCCACATGAAGGCGCGACGCCCAACGTTCGGCCGGTCGTCAGTGGTGTCGGTCATGCGAGCCCCTCCGCTTGTGCGCCAACGGCGAGTCGCCCTGGCCCGCCGCGAGAACAGCTGGCGTCATTTGGTGGCAAAACGCCGCGCGCGGCAAGCAGGTCTGGCGCGCGCGGCCAGGCGCCGGACACAGGCGCCCAAGCCTCACGCAGTCGGGCGGCCGGAACGCCCTCAGGCGATGTCCAGCCCCTCCATCCCGCCGTCCCGCCAGGCCTGGACCAGGGCAAAGAAGGCCACCGGGCCGGGTCCGTACAATCCGGCGAACAGGCCGTCGTCCGCGCCCGCGCGGCCTTCGCCGTTGTAGTAGCCGGGCGTGCAGGCCTGGCGGAACTCGAGGTTCAGCCTCGCGGTGTCGACGATGGTCTGCACCCAGGCCGCTTCCGCCTCCGCGGTCGGCTCGACGCTGGTGGCCTGCCGCAGGTTCGCCTCGCGCACGATGTGGGCGACGTGGTGCGCCTGTTCGGCGAGCAGGTGCGGGAAGTTGGGCGTCAGGGTGTTCTGGTTGACGCCCATGTGGAAGCAGTTGGGAAAGCCGTGGCTCATCTGGCCATGCAGGGTGCGCGGCCCCCGGGCCCAGTATTGGCTGAGGGTCACGCCATCCCGCCCGACGATCTCGTAACCGGCGCGCCGCGTGTAGGCGGTGCCCACCTCGAAGCCCGTGGCGAAGATGATGCAGTCGACCTCGTAGTGCACGCCGTCGACATAGAGTCCGGTCTCATCGACCCGCTCCACGCCCTTGCCGCCGGTGTCGACCAGGGTGACGTTCTCGCGGTTGAAGGTCGGCAGGTAGTCGTCGTTGAACGTCGGACGCTTGCAGAACTGGCGGTACCACGGCTTCAGCGCCTCCGCGGCATCGCGGTCGCGCACCAGGGCGTCCACCCGGCCACGCACCTGGTTCATCTTGCGGAAGTCGGCCATCTCCATGGTCTGGGCCAGCTCTTCCATCGACATCGGCTTGTCGCCGCGCACGGCGGCGATGGACAGCAGGTTGCGGATGATGTCGGTCCAGCCGTCGCTGACCAGGTCCTCGTCCTGCGAACCGCCGCTGACCAGGATGTTGAAGTTCTCCATCCGGCGCTTCTGCCAGCCGGGTTCGAGCGCGGCGGCCCAGTCCGGGTCGGTAGGCTTGTTGCCGCGCAGGTCGACCGAGGAAGGCGTGCGCTGGAACACGTAGAGCTGCTTGGCGGCCGCCCCGAGGTGCGGCACGCACTGGATCGCGGTGGCGCCGGTGCCGATGATCGCCACCCGCTTGTCGCTCAGCTTGTCCAGGTTCCCGTAGGAATTGCCGCCGGTGTAGGCGTAGTCCCAGCGGCTGGTGTGGAACGAGTGGCCCTTGTAGGTCTCGATCCCCGGAATGCCCGGCAGCTTCGGCCGGTTCAGCGGCCCGTTCGACATCACCACGTAGCGCGCCTTCATGGCGTCGTCGCGGTTGGTGGTGATCAGCCAGCGCTTTTCGTCCTCCAGCCAGCGGATCTCGCGGATCTCGGTCTGGAAGCAGGCGTCCTTGTAGAGGTCGAAGTGCTCGCCGATCCGCCGGCTATGGTCGCGGATCTCCTGGGCGAAGCTGTACTTCTCCTTGGGGATGTAGCCGGTCTCTTCCAGCAGCGGCAGGTAGATATAGCTCTCGATGTCGCACTGGGCGCCGGGATAGCGGTTCCAGTACCAAGTGCCGCCGAAGTCGCCGCCCTTCTCGAGGATGCGGATCTTCTCGACGCCGGCCTCGCGCAGCCGGGCCGCGGCCAGCAAACCGCCGAAGCCGCCGCCCACCACGAGCGCGTCAACCGTGTCGGTCAGCGGGCCGCGAACGATCGGCGCCTCGATGTAGGGATCGTCGACATAGTGGCGGAAGTCCCCCGCGACCTCGACGTACTGTTCGTTGGCGTCGGCGCGCAGGCGCTTGTCGCGCTCCCGACGGTACTTCTCGCGCAGGGCGTCGGGGTCGAAGTCGAGCTCGGCGGTGTCGAGGGGCATTTCAGGGCTCTCTGGCGGGTGTCTCACCTCGACTGAACGGCATTCACCCGTCGTGCGCAACCGTCGCAACGGCGTTACGCGACGTCCGATCACGTCAAAATTAGATGAAATGCTCGGAGAGTTGCAGCCGGCGGATCTCCTGCGCGGCGTACATCGCCCGCCAGATCAGCCGCACGAAGAACAGCATCGCCACCAGCAGGAGGCCGTTTTCGGCGGCGACATTCGCGGCGTCATCGCTCCCGCTCAGCACGCGCGCCATCGTGGCCACCAGCACCGAGATCACGAAAACGCAGCAGGCCAGCAGGATCACCGCGCTGACCCAGCTGCGCGTTCGCAGCAGCACCGCGGCGGCGGCGATCTCGACCGCGGCGAACGCGATCTGGCCCAGCACGATCCAGTTCTCGCCGAAGTTCTGCCAGATCGGCCACGAGAGCTGCAGCTCGCCCCGGACCGCCGATAGCCCGAGCGCGCCCAGCGGCGCCAGGCCCACCAGAAGCAGCGACCAGGCGGTCCAGCTCACCACCTCCTGCGCCTGCCGCTCGGAGCGGATCGGCCCCCACCAGATGTGGGTTTCCTCGCGAAGATCGATCGGTATCCAAGCCACGGCCGACGTACCCTTTTGCGACGCTTGAGCCATGGGTCTGCAGCGATCGCGCCAGCTGGTAAGGTTTTGTTAAGGAATGCCGGGCCGCTCGGCAAGGGCGTATCGACGTAGCTGCCGATACCGCCGGTTTAGTCGAACACCCGGCTTGCGGCGCTCGCCCCGCCGGCGAGGGCGCGGTAGATCGCGGCCGGCGGCGTCATCGTCACCGGCCAGATCAGAGCCTGGCCGATCGCGAACACGGTGACGTAGGCGAGATGCGCCGGCCTGATCACCGCGGCGACCGAGCTCAGATTGGCCTGCAGCTCCGAGCCCAGCGCGCCCACCCCGCCGCCGGCCACTGCGACCGCCGCCAGGGCGATCGAGAAGGTCAATACGATCACCACGACGCTGAGCGCAAAGGCGATGAAGTAGGTCCCGAGCAGCGGCCAGAAGCGGCCCTGCGTCATCCGCCAGGCGGCGCGGAGGTCGATCTTGTGCGTCTCGAACGTCAACGGGGAGGCCAGCGACAGCCGCACCGCCAGGAACACGAAGGCGGCGATGAAGGTCGGCAGCAGAATCGCCAGGCCAAGCCCGAGCGCCAGCGCCTCGCCCGCCACAAGTCCGATGATGACGATCAGCACCACGGCGACGAGGATCATGCTGATGTAGGCGGCGATGCCGAGCCCGGCGAAGATGGCGAACAAGCCCAGCTGTCGCAGCTCATCCGAGGCCAGCCGCAGATAGCCGAACCGTCCTTCGCCCGGTCGCAGCACGGCCCGGTTCATCGCTGCATAGAGCACGGCGTTGAGGATGAGGCCGCCGACCAGCAGCACCAGGTAGGTTGGCGCGACCTGGCGGAACAGGTCGAGCACCACGGTCGGGTCCTGGCCCGGCGGCTGCAGTCCCAGCTGCGCCAGCTTGGTGAACGCCGGCCCCGCCGAATAGGCGACGAAGAGCTCGAGCGCGAGCGAGACGACCAGCTGCAGACCGGCCCAGATGGCCACCGCCCAGGGGCGCTCCGCAACGATCCGGAACCCGGTGAACGCCGCGTCCGACGCCGAAAACTCCGCCACCACCGCTCCTTGCCCTGCCATCGGCCGCCCGCCGAGACCGGCGCGACCTTAGGACCGATTTCGGGGGGCGTGGCAAGCCGGGCGCGACGGCTCGCGCCTACGCGAACAGTTCCAGCTGATCGCCCTTCGCGGTCGGGACGCTGAACTGGCTCAGGTCGAGCGGCTGGCGGACGCCGCCGAGGCCGTAGCGGCGTTTGGCGGCGGCGAAGCGGGCGCCGATCATTTCGGCGATGGGGCCGTCGCCCTTCATCCGCTCGGCCCAGCGCATGTCGTAGTCGCGGCCGTGGCGCATCTGGCGCACCAGGCTCATCACCCGCGCCGCGCGGTCGGGCCGGGCCGCCTGCAGCCACTCGCGGAACAGGTCCTTGATCTCCAGCGGCAGGCGCAACACCACATAGCCGGCCCCGGTCGCCCCGGCCTCGGCCGCGCGCTCCAGCACCGCCTCCAGCTCATGGTCGTTGAGCCCGGGGATCACCGGCGCGAACATCACCGTCACCGGACAGCCGGCCTCGGCAATGCCTTTGATTGCGGCGATGCGTTTCTCCGGCGTCGCCGCGCGCGGCTCCATCGCCCGCGCCAGCGCCCGGTCCAGCGTGGTGACCGAGACGGCGGTCCGCCCCAGCCGCGCGGCGCCCATCGGCCCGATGATGTCGGCGTCGCGCAGGATCAGCGCCGACTTGGTGATGATCGAGAACGGGTGGCCGAACCGCTGCAGCGTCTCCAGCACGCCGCGCGTCACCCGCAGCCGCCGCTCCTGCGGCTGGTAGGGGTCGGTGTTGCCGCCGATGTGGATCGGTCCCGGCCGGTAGCTCGGCTTGGCGAGTTCCTTGGCCAGCAGCTGGCCGGCCTCGGGCTTGAAGAAGATCCGGCTTTCGAAATCGAGCCCGGGCGAGAGGCCGACATAGGCGTGGCTGGGCCGGGCGTAGCAGTAGATGCAGCCGTGCTCGCAGCCGCGGTACGGGTTGATCGAGCGGTCGAAGCCGACGTCGGGACTGTCGTTGCGGGCGATGATGGTCTTGGCCCGTTCGGGCGTCACCACCGTCTTCAGCTGCGTCGGCGCCTCATCCTCGCTCGTCCAGCCGTCGTCGAACGCCTCGCGCACGAGACTCTCGAACCGGCCGGAGGCGTTGGACTGGGCCCCGCGGCCGCGAGGGGAGGGAGGGGAAGCGGACATGGCGGCAGAGTAGGACGTCGTCCGGAACAAAACAAGAACATAGACCCACTCTTGAGGGGCCGGGCAATTGCTCTACAGCTCTGGTCGCGGACCGCTCGAGCCGCGCGGAGGAACGGCGATGGACGTGATCTTGCTGGGCACCGGCTCGCCGATCCCCAATCCGCACCGGGCGGGGCCGGCGACACTGGTGCGGGCCGGCGGGGTCAACCTGCTGGCGGACTGCGGCCGCGGCGTGGTCATGCGGCTGGCGGCGGCGGGGGTCGGGCCGGCGACGATCTCGGCGGTGCTGCTGACCCACATGCACTCGGACCACATCACCGACCTCAACGACGTCATCACCACCCACTGGGTGACGAACCAGGCGCCGACGCCGTTGAAGGTGTTCGGGCCGATCGGGGCCAAGGCGCTGGTCGAGGCGACGCTGGCCATGCTCGCGTTCGACGTGAAGTATCGCATCGACCATCATGACGACCTCAATGTCGGTCCAACGGTCGAGACGACGGAACTCTCGCCGGGCGACAGCTTCAGCATCGCCGACTTCACGATCAGCGCGCACCGCACCGACCACTCGCCGGTGTTCCCGACGCTCGGCTATCGCATCGAGCGCGCTGGCGGCGTCGTCGCGCTGGCCGGCGACACCGTGCCTTGCCCAGAACTCGACGAAATGTGCCAGGGCGCCGACGTCTACGTGCAGACGGTGATCCGCGACGACATGGTGCGGCGCGTACCCTCGGCGCGGCTGCAGGACATCCTCGACTACCACTCGACCGTCGAACAGGCCGCGCAGACGGCGCAGCGCGCCGGCGTGAAGACCCTGATGCTGACCCACTACGTGCCGCCGCTGATGCCCGGCCAGGAAGACGAGTGGCGCGCCATCGCCCGGCCGCACTTCGATGGCGAGATCGTGCTTGGCGATGACCTGACCAGCGTCTCGGTCGCCGCGAAGGCGAGCTGAGCTTGATCTCTGTCCTGGTCACTGCGTCCGACGACCCCAAGGCGCTCACGCGGCTGCTGACGGCGCTGGTGCCGGCAGCCGCCGAGGGGCTGGTGCGGGAGGTGGCCGTGATCGCGGCCGATGGTCCTTCGCGCGCGATCGCCGACGACGCCGGGGCCGAGCTTTACGACGCGTTCGGCGCGGCTTTCGAGCAGGCGAAGGGGCCCTGGATGGCCGGACTGCCGCTCGGGCCGAACCTTGCGCCGGAATGGATGGAGCTGGTGATCGCCCACCTGGCGAAGGAGCCGCAGGCGCCGGCGCGCCTCGTGGCGCGGAGCGGCCGCCTCAGCCTCGCGGCCCAGCCGGAGGGCTGGCTGGCGCCGAAGCGGCTCGCCGGCTCAGCCGCTGTGGTGGAGCAGGATCTCCAGCGCCTGGCGCGCCGTGGCGGACGACTGCGCATTCTGGACCGGCGTTGAGCTGGGGGCCGACGCCGGCTCGTCCAGCCGCGCGTCGATCGTCGGCATATCCTGGGCGACGGCGTCCAGGGTGCGGGTCGGGGCGCCGAACTGGCGGCGGTAGCACCAGTAGGCGGCGACGACCTTCTTCACGTAGGCCCGGCTCTCGGAGAACGGAAAGCTCTCGATCACCATCAGGCTGTCGGCGCCGGGCCCAAGCGCGCTCTCGGTGCGCGCCAAGGTGCCGGGCCCGCCGTTGTAGGCGGCGATGGTGCGGAGCAGGTCGTAGTGCCCGGCGTTGTTCTCCAGCCAGCGGATGTACGCCTGGCCGAGCTGCAGGTTCTGGCCGGTGTCGAACAGATGGATCGGGTCGGCGAGCAGGGTCGGATCGCCGGCCATGCTGGCGGCCGAGGGCGGCATCAGCTGCATCAGGCCGACCGCGCCGACCGGCGAGACGGCCAGGCTGTTGAAGCGGCTCTCCTGCCAGACGATCGCGTAGACCAGCGACCTGTCGATGGTGAAGCCGCCGGCCGGCTGCAGCGCCGGGGTCGGATAGGCCTTGGCCGCATCCATCGCGGGCGCGGCGGCGTGCAGCACGATCTCGCCGGTCTGGGGCCGGTTCGGGTTGAGCTCGAACATCAGGTTCATCCAGAGCCCGCGCGTCTCGTCGTCGCTCGCCTCGGCGAAACCGGCGCGCAGCTCCGCCCCCGCGTCGACCTGCCGGGCCAGCTGCATCAGCGCGATGGCGCGGTGAGCCCGAGGATCGGTGCGGACAAGGCGGTCCAACGCGGTTTCACCGGCGACCGGCGGCGCGGCGGCCGGAGCGCCGCTGGCGGACGCGTCGATCAGGCGGCCGAGCGGATCGTCGGCCAGCTCCAGCTTCCGCCGGGCGATCATGCCGTAGAAGGTGTCCGGCGCGGCGGCGGCGATCTTGAGCAGCGGCGTCACATGATCGGGCATGCCGGCCTGCACCGCGGCCCTGGCGGCCCAGACGCCGCCGGCGGCGCGCACGGCGTCATCCTCGGCCGGATTGGCGGCCAGCCGTTCGAACGAGATCAGGGCGTCGCCGTATTGGCCAAGGCGATAGGCCGCCAGGCCGGCGATCCAGGAGTCGCCGCCGCGGCGGGCGATGTCCAGCGCCTGGCGGATCTCGCCGTCGAAATAGGCTTCCCGGGCCGCGTGCACTTCCCGCGACGGCGGCAGGCGCAGGTCGCCGTCGGGCTCGGAGGCCGCCGTGGCCGCCGGGGTCGGCAGCTTGGCGTCGGCGGGCTTCAGCTTCAGCGCCAGCTCGTAGACCAGGCTCGCCCCCGGCAGATCGGCGAACGAATTCAGCCAGCGGTTCAGCTCGTCGTAGCTCTGCGTGCGAGCCTTGGCGTGGGTGATCTCGAGATACTGCACCTTGCCGGCGAGGCAGGGGTCGCTGACCTGGGCGACGGCCTGATCCGCCGCGGCCTTGTCGCCCTGCTCCGCGGCCCGGAAGGCGGCGGCGTAGAGGGCGACGTCGTGGGCGTCGAGTGCGGTGGGCGACGCCGCCTGGGCCGGCAGGGCGCCGAGGCCGAACAGGAGGGCGGCGGCCGCGCCGATGGTCAGTCGTCTCGCCCCCATGCGGCTCCCTCGTCTCTCCTGCGATACTTCACCCAGAGGGCCCGTCACGGACGTAGCAGCCTGCGTTCGCTGAATCGGGTCGTAGATCAAGAGTTTCGCGTTATCGGCGACAGCCCGCCACAGGGCCGACGCCCTCGAATATGCCGCAGGAGGCTTAACGGTACGTAGGCCGAGGTTACGAAGGCCGCTGGGGCCGATCAAGCCTTTCCGTCAGCCTCATCAGGTCCTCCCACGCCATCTTCTTGGCTGCCGGCTGCCGCAGCAGGAACGCCGGGTGCAGTGTCGGCAGAACGGGCAGTTCCAGGACGCCGTCCTCGCTCTTCCACTCGAACCAACGGCCGCGCAGCGAGAGGATGCCCTCGGAGGTCTTCAGCACGTGCTTGGCCGAGGCGCCGCCGGCGAGCATCAGCAGCTTCGGCCGCACCAGCGCGATCGCGCGCTCGACGAAAGGAGCGCACGCAGCCTGCTCGGCGGGGGAGGGCGTGCGGTTGCCGGGCGGCCGCCAGAACACGGTGTTGGTGATGAACACCCGGCCAGTCAGGCCCGCCGCCGCCAGCATCTTGTCGAGCAGCTTGCCGGCGCGGCCGACGAACGGCGCCCCTTGCGCGTCTTCCTCGGCGCCTGGACCTTCGCCGATCACCATCACCGGCGCGTCGGCCTCGCCGCGCGAGAACACAGCGCGGCTGGCGCCCTGCCGCTTCAGCTCGCAGCCGTCGAACGCCGCGATGGCCGCCTCTAGCTCGGCGAGCGTGGTGGCCGCCGCCGCGGCGGCCCGCGCCGCCGCCACCGCGCCGGCGTCGACCGCGGCCGCGGCGAACGCCGGGCGCGGCGCGTTGATCGGGGTCGGCGGCGCGAGCGTCGCCTGGACCTTCGGCTTCAGCGCTTCCAGTCCGCGCGCCATGCGGTCGACCGGCGCGTCCGCGTAGGCCACGTCGACGCCGGCGTCGGCCCAGAAGGCGATCAGGCTTTCCACGGCGCGCGGATCCAGCATCGTCTAGCCTTAGCAGCTGGCGGCGCGCTCGGCAGCCGCAACCAGTGATCATCCCGGCATCGATATCACTTACACGTACAATTCAGTTTTCGGGGATCTGACCGGCGCGTAGTCTTGCCTCAACGCGAAAGCCGAGGAGGTGCGTGATGACCGAGTTTATCAATGAGAGCGAACTGCGCCGCCTGGCCGAGCGCCGGGTGGACGCCAAGGCCGGATTCTGGATCCACGCCGCGATCTTCGTGGTGGTCAACGCCGGCATGGGGCTGGCCAACCTGACTGGCGCGAGCGCCAGTCCCTGGTTCCTGTGGTCGGCCGGCTGCTGGGGGATCGCCCTGATCGCTCAAGGAGTCGTGGTCTATTTCCCGACCAGAGACTTCCGGCGACGGGCGATCGAGGCGGAGCTGGCGCGGATGCGGCGGGCGCGGGGCTAACCCCCTCGCACCGCCGCCAGGTCGGCGGTCACCGACTGCATCATGAAGCCGATTTCGCTGCCCAGCGTGACGAAGTCGAAGCCCATCGCCAGCCGGCGCCGGCTCCACTCGAGGCCGCCGGTATGGATGCCGGCCGGAACCTTGGCGCGCTTGCAGGCCGCCAGGATCCGTTCGACCGCCGCCACGTGGCGCGGCTCGTCGGTGTCGCCGCGCGGCGGCAGGCCGAGCGACAGCGCCAGGTCGGAGGGACCGACATAGATGCCGCCCAGGCCGGGCGTCGAGACGATGGCCTCCAGGTTGTCGAGGCCCTCCTGGGTCTCGATCATGGCGATGCAGGCGATCTGCCCGTTAGCCTCGGCGGCATAGTTGCGGCCGCCGTAGAGCGCCGCGCGGGTCGGGCCGAACGAGCGCGTGCCGTCGGGCGGATAGCGGCAGGCGGAGACCGCCGCGGCCGCCTGCTCGGCGGTGTTCACCAGCGGCACGATCACGCCCATCGCCCCGGCGTCGAGCACCTTGTTGATCTCGGGCAGGCTGTTGCCGCTGACCCGCACCAGCGGCGTGGTCTCGGTGGTCGAGATCGCCGGCAGCATGCGCAGCAGGTCGCCGTACTCGAGCAGGCCGTGCTGCAGGTCCACCACCACCCAGTCGAAGCCAGCATTGGCGATCAGCTCGGCGATGTGGACATTGCCGACCGAGAGCCAGGCGCCCACCGAAGGCTCGCCCCGCCGCCACTTCGCCAACGCCGCATTCTGTCTCATGGCGACCGCCCTATCCCAGCGGCGGGGGTTGTCAAGCGAGCCTAATCCCTTGACCCATCCGCTCGGCGCTTCGAATAAGACCGGATGATCAACGGGATGGGCAGCCGATGAGCGAAGACGTCGAGCGCGAGGCGATGGACTACGACGTGGTCGTCGTCGGCGCGGGTCCGGCCGGCCTGGCGGCGGCGATCCGCCTGAAGCAGCTGGCCGCGGCGGCCGGCTCGGAAATATCGGTCGCGGTGCTGGAGAAGGGCTCTGAGGTCGGCGCCCACATCCTCTCCGGCGCGGTGGTCGACCCCAAGGGTCTCAACGAGCTGATCCCCGACTGGAAGGAAAAGGGCGCGCCCTTGGACACGCCCGTCACCGAGGACCGCTTCCTGGTGCTGGGGCCGGAGGGCGACGTTTCCCTGCCGATGTTCCTGTTGCCGCCGTTCATGCACAACCACGGCTGCTACGCCGGGTCGCTGGCCAACCTGTGCCGGTGGCTGGGGACCCAGGCCGAGGAGCTCGGCGTCGAGATCTACCCCGGCTTCGCCGCCTCCGACCTGACCTGGCGAGAAGACGGCTCGGTCAAGGGCGTGATCGTCGGCGTGGTCGGCATCGGCAAGGACGGCGAGAAGAAGCCCGACTACCAGCCGGGCATGGAGATCAACGGCAAGTACGTCCTGATCGGCGAAGGCGTGCGCGGCTCGCTGGCCAAGGTGCTCCAGGCCAAGTTCGGTCTTGCCGAGGGTCACGAGCCGCAGAAGTTCGGTATTGGGCTCAAGGAGTTGTGGCAGGTTCCCGACGAGAACTTCCACCCGGGCCTGGTCCAGCACACCGCCGGCTGGCCGCTGGACAATTCAACGGGCGGCGGCAGTTTTCTGTATCACTTCGGCGACCACTACGTTGCCGTCGGGTTCGTCGTTCACTTGAACTACAAGAACCCCTGGATATCGCCGTTTGATGAGTTCCAGCGGTTCAAGCACCATCCGGTTGTCCGACGCTACCTGGAGGGCGGCAAGCGCATCGCTTACGGGGCGCGCGCGATCACCGAAGGCGGCTGGCAGTCGATTCCGAAGCTGACATTCCCTGGCGGAGCGCTGATCGGGTGTTCGGCGGGGTTCGTCAATCTGCCGCGGATCAAGGGCAGTCACAACGCCATCAAGTCCGGCATGCTGGCGGCCGAAGCGGCCTTCGCCGCCGTCGGCGCAGGTCGCGAGGGGGATGAGCTGCTCGAATACGAGACGGCGCTGCGCAGCTCGTGGATCGCCAAGGAATTGAAGCAGGTGCGCAACGTCAAACCGTTCTGGTCGCGTTTCGGCACCTTGGCCGGGTTCGCGCTGGCCGGCTTCGAAATGTGGTGCACCAGCCTGCTCGGCGGCTTCTCGTTCTTCGGGACCCTGAAGCACGGCAAGACCGACGCCGCTTCGACCGGGCTGGCGGCCGACTACAAGCCGATCGTCTATCCCAAGCCCGACGGCGTGCTCAGCTTCGATAAGCTGTCGTCGGTGTTCCTCTCCGCGACCAATCACGAGGAAGACCAGCCGGCGCACCTGAAGCTGAAGGACCCGGGCGTGCCGATCAACGTCAACCTGCCGCGCTTTGGCGAACCGGCCCGGCTCTACTGCCCGGCGGGGGTCTACGAGGTGCTGTACGACGACGCCGGGCAGAACCCGCGCTTCCAGATCAACGCCCAGAACTGCGTCCACTGCAAAACCTGCGACATCAAGGACCCCTCGCAGAACATCAACTGGACCACCCCCGAGGGCGGCGGAGGACCCAACTATCCGAACATGTAAGCCCGCCATCGGCTTGCGAGGTCGCCTGGAAAGCGCGATGGCTTGAGGCGCATGCCCAGATTGCGATTGCTGAAGATTCTGCTGGCCGGCGCGGCCCTGACCGGCGTCCTGGCCGGCTGCGCCAGCGAGCCCGCCCCGACGCCAGTCACCCCGGTCGCGGCCCAGCCGACGCCCGACCCCGGCGCCTCGCCCTACGGCCTGTTCCTGGCCGGCCAGGCCGCGCGCGACGCCGGCCAGCTCGGCGCCGCCGCCGTCTACCTGGGCCGGGCGGCCGCCACCGCCGGTGAGCCGACCTACGTCCGCGTCGAGGCTTTCGATGCGGCGTTGCGGGCCGGCGACGTGCCCGGCGCGGCCGCGCTCTCGCCGGCCGCGGACGATCCCAACCTCGCCGCGCGCAGGCTGGGCGCGTTGGTGCGCGGCGTCGAGGCGATGGCCAACGGCAAGTACCAGGACGCCTACGCGGTCCTGAGCGGCCCCGACGTTGGCTTCCCGCACAAGGCGATCGCCCAGCTGCTGGCGCCGTTCGCCGCCGCCGGCGCTGGCGATGCGGCGCACGCCACCGCGCGCCCCGACATGGGCGGCGACGGCGTCGGCCAGTTCGTCGCCGACCTCGACCGGGCCCTGCTCGACGAGCGGTTGGGCAAGCAGGGCGACGCCGACGCGGCCTACAAGGCGCTGCTGAACGACGGCGACGAAAGCGGCCTGGTCACCGTCTCCTACGGCGCCTTCCTCGAGCGCCGCGGTCGTTGGAAGGACGCCGAGGCGCTCTACCGCGAGCGACTGGCGCACGACGCCGACAACCAGCCGATCGTCGACGCTCTGGCGCGCGCTTCGAAACACGGACGTCCGCCGCCGCTCGCCACCATCCGCCAGGGCGCCTCCGAAGCGATGCTGATCCCCGCCGCCGGGTTGATCGCACAGAAGCAGGATGGCTACGGGCTGGACTACCTGCGCCTGGCGCTGCGGCTCGACCCGGGCGACAGCGAGGCCTGGATCCTGGTCGGCGACCTGTTGATCGGGCCGGATCCCGACGCGGCGCGCTTCGCCTACGCCCAGGTCGAGCCCGGCTCCGACCGTTATATCAGCGCGCGTGGCAAGCTGGCCTGGACCTACCAGAACGCTGGCGACCACGACGCGGCGCTGAAGATCGCCCGCGACACCGCCGCCGCCGCGCCACAGAGCCGCGAGGCCGCCGCCAGCCTGGCCGACCTGCTGCGCGCGAATGCTCAGTATACGGAATCGGCTGAGGTGCTGACCCGGCTGATCGACGCTTCCGGCCCCAAGACTGACTGGCGGCTCTATTACCTGCGCGCCACCGCCTACCAGCAGATCGGCGACGCCGAGCGGACCGAGGCCGACCTGCAGACCGCGTTGAAGCTGGATCCGGACGAGCCGGAGCTGTTGAATTTCCAGGCCTATTTCTGGGTCGACCGCGGCGAGCACCTGCAGGAGGCGCTGGCGATGGTCAAGCGCGCCGTCGCCGCCAGCCCGCAGTCGGGCGAGATGATCGACAGCCTTGGCTGGGCCTATTACCGGCTGGGCGATTTCCCGAACGCGGTCGCCAGGCTGGAGCAGGCGATCGCCATCGACCCGGGCATCGCCGAGGTGAACGACCACCTGGGCGACGCCTACTGGCGGGTGGGGCGCAAGACCGAGGCGCAGTTCCAATGGCGCCGGGTGCTGTCGCTGAACCCGAACGACAAGCTGAGGGCCCGGGCCACCACCAAGCTCGCCTCGCCGCTCGGACCCGACGCGCCGAGCGCGCCGACGCCCGGCCTCATCGCCCAGTAGCGCGCCGTGATCCCGCTCCGCCGCCTCGCCCCGGCGAAGGTGAACCTCTTCCTGCATGTCGGCCCGCTGCGCGCCGACGGCTACCACCCGGTCTGCAGCCTGGCGACCTTCGCCGACGTGGGCGATGTCGTGCGGCTGGACCCGGCGGAGGCGATGGCGTTTGAGGTCGAGGGACCGTTCGGCGGGGCATTGGCCGACGAGGCGGACAATCTGGTGACGCGGGCGAGGGACCTGGCGCTGGCCGAGCACCCAGGCGCGCCGCCGTTCCGGCTGACGCTGGAGAAGCGCCTGCCGATCGCGGCCGGGCTCGGCGGAGGCTCGTCGGACGCGGCGGCGACGTTGCGGCTGATCGGCGAGGCGCTGGGGGTGGGGGACACGCAGGCGTTCGAGGCCATCGCCCGGCGGCTCGGCGCCGACGCGCTGATGTGCCTGGAGGCCCGGCCGGTGCTGGCCGAGGGCCGTGGCGACGATCTCGCCGCGTCGCCGGCGTTTCCGGACCTGCCGGCCGTGCTGGTCAACCCGCTGCAGCCGTCGCCGACCGGCGCGGTCTACCGCGGCTACGACGACGCCGGCGCGCCAGGCGACGCCGATGCGCCGGCCTGGCCTGCCGACCTGCCGAGCATCGAAGCCGTCGCCGCCTTCCTGGCCGGCTGCCGCAACGACCTCGAGGCGCCGGCGATCGCGCTGCAGCCGGCGATCGCCGAGGTGCTGGCGGCCCTGCGTGGCCGGCCGCAGACGCTGCTGGCGCGGATGTCGGGCTCCGGCGCGACCTGCTTCGCGATCTGCGCCGGGCCGGCCGAGCGCGACGCGCTGGCGGCGGCGATGGCGGCCGCGCACCCCGACTGGTGGGTGCAGCCCTGCGTGTTGGCGGGGTCGGCGCCTCAGGGCTGAGTGAGCCAGTCCACCGTCCAGCCGCCGCGGCCGTCCCCTAATAGTCCGCTGAGCTCCCGGCATAGCGCCGCGATCCGCTCGTCCAGCCGCCATGGCGCGTTGACGATCAGGAGGCCGCCGCCGGCCAGCGAGACGCCGTCGCGCGGATAGGGCGAGAACTCCGCCCGCAGCGCCTTGGGGAACTCGCCCGCGACCGCGGCCCGGGCCAGAGCCGCGCCGATCAGGCCGTCCTTGATCGGATACCAGGCCATGAACGTCCCGTTCGGCCATTTGCGCAGCCCCGCCGCCAGCGCCCGCGCCAGCCGCTCGCCCTCGTCCGGCTGTTCGAACGGCGGGTCGATCAGCACCAGCCCGCGCCGCGCCTGCGGCGGCAGCAGCGCCCCGACCGCTTCGTAGCCGTCGCGGTGGTGCACCGAGACGCGGCTGTCGGCCCGATACCGCGCCCGCAGCGCCTCGACGTCCTCGGGGTGCAGCTCGCAGGCGATCAGCCGGTCTCCGGCCCGCAGGAACCGCCGCACGATCTCCGGCGAGCCGGGGTAGGTCGTCAGGCCTTCGGGATTGAGGTCGCGCAGCAGGGCCGAATAGCCCGGCGCCGAGGCCAGCCCAGGCTCGAACACCTTGCCGGCGCCCGCTTCGTACTCGCGCGTCCGCTGCGCCCCGCCTGAGGTCAGGTCGTAGACGCCGATGCCGGCGTGGGTGTCGAGCACCGCGAACGGCGCCGGCTTGGCCGCCAGCCATTCCAGCACGAAGGTCAGCACCGCGTGCTTGAACACGTCGGCGTGGTTGCCGGCATGGAACGCGTGCCGGTAGTTCATTCGTGTCCGTGGCGGTGGTGCAGGTCCGGATAGTGCGGATGGGCGTGGACCAGCGGCCGGTGCCGGTGCCAGTGCGTGTGCGGCTCGCCCTTGGGGTCGCCCGGCGCATGCCGGTGCTGGTGATGGACGTCGTGGGTGTGGGCGTGCTCGTGCTCCAGGGCCTCGTGGGCGTGCTGATGGCTGTGGACCTCGGTCAGGTGCAGCCAGACGCCCAGCGCCATCAGCGCGGCGGCCAGCGCCAGCCACACGGTGACGTGGTCGCCGAACAGGGCCAGGCTGACTGCCGCGCCCACGAACGGCGCGGTCGAGAAGTAGGCCCCGGTCCGCGCGGTCCCCAGGTGGCGCAGCGCGACGATGAAGCACATCAGGCTGACGCCATAGCCGAACAGCCCGACCACGCCGGCCTCCGCCGCGGCGCCCCAGGGCGGCAGGCGGCTGCCCTGCGCCAGGCCGATGGCGACGTTGGCGGTCCCGGCGACCAGGCCCTTGATCGCGGCGATCTGCATCGGATCGGCCCCGCTGATCCGGCGGGTCAGGTTGTTGTCGATCCCCCAGGCGACGCAGGCGCCGGCGACCAGCGCCGCGCCGACGGGGAGGGCGCTCAGCGCTGCGCCGTTCCAGGCCAGCAGCATGGCGCCGGCCAGGATCGCGAACGCGCCCAGCAGCAGGCGGCGGTCGACGTTCTCGCGGAACACCACCCAGGCGATCGCCATCGTCGCCAGGCCTTCGAGATTGAGCAGCAGCGCCGCGCTCGAGGCCGGCGTCTGCGCCAGGCCCAGCATCAGCAGCACCGGCCCGACCCCGCCGCCGAATAGCACCGCCCCGGCCAGCCAAGGCAGGTCAGGGGCCCGGATCGGCGCTTCCTCGGCGACGAGCCGCAGCACGCGCCGCCCCAGCAGCACCGCGCCCAGCCCGAGGCCCGAGCCGAGATAGAGCAGCCCGGCCAGCAGCCACGGACCCACCCCGCCCAGCAGCCACTTGGCCGCCGGCGTGCTGGCGCCGAACAGCGCCGCCGACAGCAGCGCCAGGCCGATCGCGGCCGACTTACGCATGACCTGGCGCGCTCATGCCGCCCTCAGCGCCCGCGTTCGATGATCTTGAACTGCCGCTCGGGGTCGTCCTGCGCCACGCGCTGGCCGTCGCGCAGGGTGGCGATCGAACCGTCGTGGCAATACTGCAGGATGTAGGCCTTGCGCACGGTGCCGCTCTTCAGGTTCGGTCCGGTGCGATGGGGCGCGAGCGACGAGAAGATGATCGCATCGCCCGCCTTGGCCGGCACCGGCACGGCGTCGGGGACGTCCTCCAGGCACTTGTAGCCGATCGGCGTCAGCCAGTGGTCCAGCGTGCCGCCGAGGTGCCGGCCGGGCGCGATCCACGGGCAGCCGTTCTCCTCGTCGACGTCGACCAGCGGCAGCCAGAAGGTCAGGTACTGCTGCGGCTCGATGAAGGTGTAGCCGTTGTCCTGATGCCACGGAAATTCCTGCGCTTTCGCCGTCTTCTTGTAGACCGACTGGTCCCAGTAGAGCCGCACGTCGCCGTCCATCAGGTCGTGGCAGACGTCGACGATGAACGGGTGCGCCGCGAAGTCCCGCAGCACCGGCGAGCGCTTCACCACGTGGGTGGTGAAGGTGATGGTGTCCGCCGTCGAGATCGAGATGGTCCCGCCCGCCTCGCGCAGCCGCTGCTCCGCCTTGGCCTCCAGCGGATCGATCGCCGCGGTCACCGCCGCGATCTCGGCCGGCGTGAACGCCTGCTCGACTTTGATGAAGCCGAGGGCGTTGAACTGGTCGCGCTGGGCGCCGGTCAGCCGGCGCAGCGGGGCGGCGCAGGGAACCCAGGCGAAGTCGCCGTTCAGAGGGTGGGGGCGGGGCTGCTTGAGCACGGACGATCTCCGAGGTGACGGTGCGTTGTATCGCCGATCGACCCCGATTGGCGCCAGGGGTAGGGCGATCGGAGCCCACAGACAATTCACCGTCACCCCGGCCAAGCGTAGCGCGAGCCGGGGCCGGACGGGCCTCATCCGAGCTGGAAGTCGTCTCGGAACCGGCGCGTCCGGCCCCGGCTCGGCCTTTGCAAGGCCGTCCGGGGTGACGGATCAGCGCCAGCTTCGACTGGCGCTGCGCTTGCGTACCCGAACTTCCAAAGTGTAACGACCGTTTGAACCCCTAGAGCCCGGATCGATTCCCGCCGCATGACCATCACCGACGAGCCCCCGCCCGCCGCCGCCAAGCCCGCGATCGACAAGGAGGCGCTGCTGGCGAAGTACATCGCCGAGCGCGACAAGCGGCTGCGGCCCGACGGCAACGCGCAGTATCTGCAGGTGAAGGGGCATCTGGCCCACTATCTCGACGATCCCTACACACCCCGGGTCGAGCGGGCGCCGAAGACGGATCACGTCACCTTCGCCTTCGTCGGCGGCGGTTTCGCCGGCCTCGTCACCGGCGCGCGCCTGGTCGAGGCCGGGATCACCGACGTGCGCATCGTCGAGAAGGGCGGCGACTTCGGCGGCACCTGGTACTGGAACCGCTACCCGGGCGCTCAGTGCGACACCGCCTCGATGGTCTACATGCCGCTGCTGGAGGAAACCGGGCATCGGCCGAGCGAGAAATACGCCCACGCGCCGGAGATCCTGGCGCAGTGCCAGCGCATCGGGAAGCAGTACAAGCTCTACGACAACGCCCTGTTCCATACCGAAGTGGAAGACCTCAGCTGGGATGAATCCCGTTCGGTCTGGGTGATCAAGACCAACCGCGGCGACGAATTCACCGCCAGCTACATCGGCCTCGGCACCGGCCCGCTGCACGTGGCCAAGCTGCCCGGCATTCCCGGCATCGAAGACTTCAAGGGCCACTCGTTCCACACCAGCCGGTGGGACTACGCCTACACTGGCGGCGATCCGGCCACGATCTCCTACGGCGGCTCCACGCTCTCCAAGCTGGCGGACAAGCGGGTCGCCATCATCGGCACCGGCGCCACGGCGGTGCAGGCCGTGCCGCACCTCGCCCGCGCCTGCAAGGAACTCTACGTCTTCCAGCGCACCCCCTCGTCGATCGACGTACGCGCCAACCGGCCGCTCGACCCGGACTGGTTCTCGGGCGTCGCCACGCCCGGCTGGCAGAAGCGCTGGCTGGAGAACTTCACCGCCAACCAGAGCATGGGCGCCTGGACCGAAGAGGATCTGGTGCAGGACGGCTGGACCGACCTGTCGCGCCGCATCCGCAGCCGCATCTCGCAGCTGCCGCCCGACCAGCGCACCCCGCAGGGCATGCTGTCGGCGTTCGAGGACTCCGACTTCGAGAAGATGGAGGAGATCCGCGCCCGGGTGGACACCATCGTCGGCGACGTCCAGACCGCCCAGGCGCTCAAAGCCTGGTACCGGCAACTCTGCAAGCGCCCGTGCTTCCACGACGCCTACCTGCAGGCGTTCAACGAGCCCGCCGCCCACCTGATCGACACCGACGGCCAGGGCGTCGAGCGGATCACCGAGAAGGGCGTCGTGGCCGGCGGCCGCGAATACGAGGTCGACTGCATCATCTACGCCTCCGGCTTCGAGGTCGGCACCGAGTACAAGCGCCGCGCCGGCTTCGACCTGACCGGCCGCGACGGCCTCAAGCTGTCCGAAGCCTGGGCCCACGGCATGCGCTCCAAGCACGGCATCCACGTGCGCGGCTTCCCCAACGCCTTCTTCGTGCAGCCGACCCAGGGCGCCAACCTGATCTCCAACGTGCCGCACAACCTGACCGAGGCCGGCCAGACCATCGCCGCGATCGTCCGCCACGCGGTCGACGCCGGCGCCAAGCAGGTCGAGGTCACCCAGCAAGCCCAGGACGCCTGGATCGAGCTGCTGCTCACCGGCATGGGCCGCATGATGGGCGCCCCCGACTGCACCCCCGGCTACTACAACAACGAGGGCCAGCCGATGGGCGACGCGGCGAAATACAACGTCGGCTACCCCGCCGGCGCCTTCGCCTATTTCAAGTACATCGACGAATGGCGCAGCTCCGGCCAGTTCGAGGGCCTGGAGTTCCGCTGACGCGGCCTCCGCCGGCAAACTCGGGCCAAACACCACGATCACGTCATAGCCGGGCTTGTCCCGGCTACCCATGCGCGCGAGCCCCGCAACCGTGGGCTTGGATCGCGGCCGCGGCGCATGCCCCAATCGCGATTCCCACCGATAATCACCGATAATAACGGCGCCCGAATTGTGGCGCCGCCCCCGGCCACCCCTCTCTCCGCGCGTCACCAACCAATCCCATCCGGCCCGGCTAGCGCCCGATTGAATCCCGCGCAACAGTAATCTCGTTACCCAAAGTGTTTCACGTGAAACATTCCGTCGGGGAAGGCTGGCAACCTCTTGCCTTCCCCCTTGCGGGGATGGTCCGTGGAGGGGAGGGGGGAGCGAACTGGCTGAGCCGGGAAGGCTCGTCGGCCAGACGCGCAGCCGATAGAGCCCAATGGCGGAACGCACGCGCTCAGCCTAAACCGGACAAAGGAGAGGGTGCCTGCTCGAGGAGGATGGCGATGACCAAGGGGCTGTTGCTGATGTTGTCGGTCGCGACGTGGTTCCTGGCGTCGGCCGCCACGACGGCGAACGATATTCCGCATCGGAAGGCCGGCTGGTGGCAAATGACCATGCACCTGCCAGGCGGACGCACGATGGCGCGGAACCTCTGCCTCGATGCGACATCCGACATCCGCAACAACGTGCTGAAGCCGGCCGGCGGATGCACGATGTCGGCGCAAAGGCTGCCGAACGGTTACACCTATCGGAAGGTCTGCGGCGGCGAGGTGACCACCGGAAGCGCCATCGGTGATTTCAACAGCGCCTACGCGATCCACGAGTTGCGCGGCGCGATGACGATTCAGACCGACGCCCGGTGGATGGGCGCCTGTCCGGCCGGGCGCCACGCCGATGAGATGTGGATGTAGATCCTCTCCCGGGTTCCCCCGGCAGGAAGCTATCCGCCGCCGCCAGATGCAGCGCGCCGGACGCGATGTAGATCGCGGCTAGGACGAGGCGCAGGACCCGGCGGAGGCGGTGGCGTCTCACTGCAAGTCGGTCATCTCGTACAGCGGGCGGATCTCGATCTCGCTTGGTCCGGGCATGGGATTGGGGCAGCGCTTCACCCAGGCCACCGCCTCGTCCATGTCCTTGACCTCCCACAGCCAGAAGCCGGCGACCACTTCCTTGGTCTCGGTGAACGGCCCGTCGATCACCATGCGGCGCGGACCATCGAACGCGACGCGCTTGCCCGCCGAAGACGGCTTGAGCCCGTCGGCGGCGCGCAGGATGCCGGCCTCGGCCAACATCTCGTTGTATCGCCCCATCGCCTCGAGCAGCTCGGGCGTGGGCAGATCGCCCCTTTCGCTGTCGACCGTCGCCTTCACGAACACTATCACCCGCATCGTCTGTCTCCTGTCTGAGCCGGCGTTATCGGCGGGACGACGAACCGGGCGCCGGCAAGCCGACATTTTTGCAGCGCAGGGGCGGAGCTCCGTGGGGACCCGTGACCCGCTGCTTCCGGCCGCGCGATCAATGCGGCGATGGCGGCGCCTCCGGAGCCAGCCCCGCCCCGCTACGCCCGCCCCGCCACCGCCGCACCCAGAACAGCCCCACCGCGATCGCCAGGCTGGCGAGGCCGGTGGCCAGGGGGACGCGCTGGTCGGGGATGAAGGCCATGGCGGCCAGGATGCCCAGCATCGCGGCGATGGCGAGGAGGGTCAGCCACGGGAACAGCCACATCCGCACCACCAGGCGCCCCGGGCTCTCGCGCTCGAGCCGGCGGCGCAGGCGCAGCTCGGAGAGGGCGATCAGCAGGTAGACGAAGAGGGCCACCGTGCCGTTCGACTTGACCAGGAAGGGGAACACCGCGTCCGGCGAGATGTACGACATCAGCACCGCGGCGAAGCCGACGATGGTGCCGGCCAGGATCGCCCGCACCGGCGTGCCGTGGCGGTTGACCTGGGCGAGTCGCTGCGGCGC
Organism: uncultured Pseudomonadota bacterium; assembly: GCA_963835495.1. GTDB lineage: Bacteria > Pseudomonadota > Alphaproteobacteria > Caulobacterales > Caulobacteraceae > Acaudatibacter. The sequence continues at coordinate 564,927 of CAWIFQ010000003.1, forward strand.
GTCGCCCCGCCGCGTCATCGCCAGCAGCATCCGCGAGGAGACATAGAGGCCGGAGTTGAGCGCCGAGAGCACGGCGGTCAGGATCACGGCGTTCATGATGTGGGCGGCCGCCGGCACGCCGATCGTGGCCAGCGCGGTGACGTAGGGCGTGGTGATGCCGGGCGAATTCCACGGCACGATCGCCACCACCAGCACGATCGAGCCGATGTAGAACACCAGCACCCGGGTGATGATCGAGGTGGTGGCCCGCGCGATCGCCGCGGCGGGCTCGGCGGATTCGGCGGCGGCGACGGTGACGATCTCCGCCCCGAAGTAGAAGCCGGTGGCGGCCACGGCGCCGGTGAAGATCGGCAGCAGGCCGCGCGGGGCGAAGCCGCCGTGGGCGGTGAGGTTGGCGATGTGCGGGCCGGTGCCGAACCACAGGCCGGCGACGTAGAGGGCGCCCAGCCCCAGGAAGACGACGATCGCGCCCACCTTGATCGAGGCGAACCAGAACTCGAACTCGCCGTAGGCGCGGACCGAGCGCAGGTTGGTGGCGGTCATGATCAAGAGCAGGGCGAGCGCGAGCAGCCACTGCGGAAACTGCGGGAACCAGAACCGGATCAGGTCGGCGCCGGCGATCGCCTCGAACGCCACCACGCCGACCCAGAAGTACCAGTACATCCAGCCGGTGACGAACCCGGCCAGGTCGCCCAGCGCCAGCCGCGCGTATTCGTAGAACGATCCGGCGGCGGGGAGGGCGGTCGCCAGCTCGCCCAGCATGCGGATCACCAGCACGACCAGGAGGCCGGTGAGCAGGAACGAGAGGCTGGCCGCCGGACCGGCGGATTGGATCACCACCCGGCTGCCGACGAACAGTCCGGCGCCGATCACGCCACCCAGCGCGATCATGGTCATGTGCCGGCGCTTCAGCGACTGGCGCAGGCGCGGATCGGCAAGAACCTCGTCGGTCAATGCGAAGCTCCACCGCTGCGACGGCGAAGCTGGAGCACGGTCCCCCCGGGCTGTCGCGGCCCGCCCGACTAGAAGAACACGTAGCTCCGCACCACGACGTTTTTGCGACAGCGGGCGTCCTCGGGGGCGGTCGGATCCACGCAGGCGGTGTGGAACGACCAGCGGGAGACCGAGCCGTCGGTCTCGCTGTCGTAGCACTTCAGCATCGAGACCTCGGTCGAGGTCTGGTGCGGGAACCAGTACCACTCGTGCCCGGGCCGATAGGTGAAGCGCGTGGTCTCGCCGACGCGGTCGTCGTAGATGCGGTAGTTGGTGATGTAGGGCTGGTCGGCGAACGACGGCCAGGCGCAGAGCACGAACGGGTACTGCTCCACCGTCTCCATCGGCTTGGCCAGGTTGATCGACATGAACCGGCGCGACATCTTCGCGTCGGCTTCCGCCTCGGTGTAGCGCTGGGTGCGGCCGAAGTTGCGCAGGTTGCGGGTGAGCAGCTCGCGGCAGCGCACGCGGCCGCTGTTGTCGTTCAGGTCGTTGTGCACGAGGTTGGCGTAGCCTTTGTTCACGCCCGGGTTCTTGGCGTCCTGGTCCTCGCGCGGGTCGCCGTCGTAGTCCTTGTTGAAGACATCGTGGTTGTAGACCAGGGCGTCGGTGGCGCCGGGGAAGAAGCCCAGCAGCAGCTTCTCGATCTCGGGGTAGAACACGCGCTCGACCTCCGCGGCGTCGTAGAAGTTGGCGCACTTGGATTCGAGGTGCGCCAGCGAGACGCCGAGCCGGTCCATGCACTCGGGGCTCTGCGGCGACAGGCCGGGGTAGTATTCGCCGATCCGCCGCGCATCGCGCAGCACCTGCGGGAAGTAGAGGTCGCGCCGGCGGCTGGCCTTCTCGCTCTGCCGGATCAGCTCGGCGGTGTCGGCCTGCGCCGGGTCGCGCCAGACCACGTGGGAGGGCACGATCGAGTAGGTGGTCTGCTCGTCGACGGTGTAGGGCAGGGGCAGCGCCACGCCGCCGTCCGGGGCGGTGATCCCCTTGGCGCGAATGTAGTCCAGGCATTCGGCGTAGCTGCGGAAGGCCGGGCCCCAGCGGGTCTCGATCGGGCCGGGCGGGGCGGCCTCGATCATCTGCGCGGCGCGGCGGTCCTCGCCCGACGTGATCTTGGCCAGCGCGTCCTTGAACGCCTCGGCGGTCCCGGCGTCGCCGTTCTTGTCGAACGACATGTACGAGAGCCCGCCATTGGCCGCGATCGCCGGCGGCTGGCCCTTGGTGCGCTGGAGCGGCGGGACATAGGGGGGCGAGGCGGTGTTCTTGGCTGGGGCGACGTCTTCGGTGAGTTCGAGGCTCATGGCGCGCGATCTCCGCAGGTTTCACCCTCAACCTGACAGACGGCGGCCGCGTCATCCAAGTCACAAATATTGGCGGCGGCCGCCGATTTACTGATGCCGCGCGTCCTTCTCCCCTTGCGGGAGAAGGTGTCGCCGTAGGCGACGGATGAGGGGTCGCGCCGGCGTTTGCCGACCAGGCTATCGCGCGAATTGGCTGAGGTCGGCGCGACCCCTCATCCGACCGCTTCGCGGCCACCTTCTCCCGCAAGGGGAGAAGGATGCTTAGTGAGCGCCTGACGGCTTCCTGTGCGCCGCTCTCTAGGCCACTATCCCCCCAAGGGCGGCCGCCGCAGGCCGCCGCGGAGGGAACACCGATGGCTGATCTGCCGAAACTGATGCCGACCAAGGCCGAGGCCGAGACGTTCGGCGGCGTGACCTATCATATCGACGGCGAACTGGTGCCGGTGCTGACGGTCGATGTCAGCCGCACCTCGATCTACTTCGAGCACCACATCCTGCTGTGGAAGCACTCGACCATCGTCATCAAGCTCAAGCAGATGCAGGGCGCGCTGAAGCGGATGATGGCGGGGATGCAGATCTTCGTCACCGAGGCGTCCGGCCCCGGCATGATCGCCTTCAGCCGAGACGGCGCCGGCCACATCGTGCCGATCCACCTGCCGCAGGGGCGCGAGCTGGAGGTGCGCGAGCACCAGTTCCTCGCCGCCACCGACGCGATCGACTACTCGTTCACCCGCCTCAAGGGCGTCGCCAACATGCTGTTCGGCGGCACCGGCTTCTTCATCGACAAGTTCCACAGCCACAAGGGCGACGGCATCCTGTGGCTGCACGGCTACGGCAACGTGTTCGAGAAGGAGCTGGCGGCGGGTGAGACCATCGACGTCGAGCCGGGCGGCTGGCTCTACAAGGAGACCACGGTGCGGATGGATACGATCGTCGACCGCATCACCTCCGGCATCTTCGGCGCCAGCTTCAACCTGATCGTCAACCGCTTCACCGGGCCGGGCAAGATCGGCATCCAGTCGATGTACGTCCACTACGCGACGGAGACTTGAAGTCCGGGCGCTGCGCTAAACTTGGCCTTGGCGGGTTCCAAACCCCCGGTCGCGCGTTGTGACATCAATGGATGAGTTGAAGCACCCTGCGCGGCACGCCCAGGCGGACGATGGGCGCTATCGGCTGCTCATCGATTCGATCACCGACTATGCGATCTACATGCTGGATCCCGACGGCGTGGTCTCGAGCTGGAATCCCGGGGCCCAGCGTTTCAAAGGCTACGCGGCGGACGAGATTATCGGCCGCCACTTCTCGGTGTTCTACACTGAGGAAGACCGCGCCGCCGGCCTGCCGGCGCAGGCGTTGGCCACGGCCGCAGCGGAAGGTCGCTTCGAGCGCGAAGGCTGGCGCGTCCGCAAGGACGGCGCGCGGTTCTGGGCCCACGTGGTCATCGACCCGATCTGGGGCGACGACGGCGCGCTGATCGGCTTCGCCAAGATCACCCGCGACCTCACCGAGCGCCGCGAAGCCGAGGAAGCCCTGCGCCTCAGCGAGCAGCAGTTCCGGCTGCTGGTCCAGGGCGTCTCCGACTACGCGATCTACATGCTGGACCCTGCCGGACGCGTCTCCAGCTGGAACCCGGGGGCCCAGCGCATCAAGGGCTATGCCCCGGATGAGATCATCGGCGAACACTTCTCGCGCTTCTACACAGAGGAAGACCGCGCCGCTGGTCGGCCCGCGCAGGGGCTGGAGGCGGCCGAGCGCGAAGGACGCTGGGAAACCGAAGGCTGGCGGGTGCGCAAGGATGGCACCCGCTTCTGGGCCCATGTCATCATCGACTGCATCCGTGATGACAACGGCCAGGTGATCGGTTTCGCCAAGATCACCCGCGACATCACCGAGCGCCGAGACGCCCAGCGCGCGCTCGAGCAGGCCCAGGAGGCGCTGTTCCAGTCGCAGAAGATGGAGGCCGTGGGCCAGCTCACCGGCGGGGTCGCCCACGATTTCAACAACTTGCTGACCGTCATCATCGGCGGCCTGGATACGCTGAAGCGCTGCGAACCGCACGAGTCGGTGCGGCGCGCTCGGGCGCTGGATATGTCGCTGCACGCCGCCGAGCGCGCCGCCAGCCTGACCTCCCGCCTGCTCGCGTTCTCGCGCCGCCAGCCGCTGCAGCCGACGCCGACCGACCTCAACATCCTGGTGCGCAACATGACCGAGCTGCTGCACCGCACGCTCGGCGAGGCGGTGGAGCTCGAGGGCGTGCTGACGAACCGGCTCTGGCAGGTCGAGGTCGACCAGAACCAGCTCGAGAGCGCGATCCTGAACCTGGCCGTGAATGCGCGCGACGCCATGCCGGCCGGCGGCAAGCTGACCATCGAGACCGCCAACACCTACCTCGACAACTCCTATTCCGCGGCGGACGCCGAGGTGATCGCCGGCCAGTATGCGGTCGTCGCCGTGTCCGACACCGGCTCCGGCATGTCGAAGGAGACCTTGGCGCGGGCGTTCGAGCCCTTCTACACCACCAAGGAGGTCGGCCGCGGCACCGGGCTTGGCCTCAGCATGGTCTATGGCTTCGTCAAGCAGTCCGGCGGCCACGTCACGATCTACAGCGAGCCGGACGAGGGCACGACCGTGAGGCTGTATTTCCCCCGCTACACCGGCGTTGGCGCGGTCGAAGCGGCGCCGGAGGCGTTTTCGCCCCCCGCCAGCGATGGCGAGGTCGTGCTGGTGGTCGAGGACAACGACGACGTCCGCGCCTACAGCGTGATGAGCCTGACGGAGCTGGGCTACAAGGTGCTGGAGGCCAGGGAGGCGGAGGCGGCGCTGGCGATCCTGGGCGCCGAGGGCCGCATCGACCTGCTGTTCACCGACGTGGTGTTGCCCGGCGTCAGCGGGCGCGTTCTGGTCGACCGGGCGGTGGCGCTGCGCCCCGATCTCAAGGTGCTGTTCACCACCGGCTATTCGCGCGATGCGATCGTCCATCAGGGCAGGCTGGACGCCGGCGTGCAGCTGATCTCCAAGCCGTTCACCTTCGACCAGCTGGCTGCCCGGGTGCGCGACACGATCGACCTGCCGAAGTCAGCGCCGAACTGATCGCGGCCTGATCGGGCCTGGGCGGTCGTCCCGGCTTCCCATGCCGGCTGCATCGCCGCTAAGTGGGCGCGGGAGAGCGTCGCATGATCGCCTGTTACACAGACCGCCTCAGCCTTCGGCCCGGCGAGCGCTTCACGTTGCACGCATCGGCCGGCTCGCCGAGCTGCCGGCTGGAGATCGCCCGCGTCGGCGCCGGCCGAGAGATAGTGCTGACGCGCGATGTCGAGGTCGGAGATCATCCGACCCCGGTCGAGGCCGACCGCAATGGCTGCGGCTGGCCGGCCTGCGCCGAGGTGGTGGTGGGGGCGGACTGGCGCTCGGGCTACTACGACATCGTCCTGACCGCCGCGGACGGCGAGGCGGCGCACCACTTCGTCTGCGTGAAGGCCGCCGCCGGCGCGCCAGGCTCGCGGATGGTGCTGGTGCTGACCACCAACACACTGCACGCCTACAACTACTGGGGCGGGCGCAGCGCCTATTGCGACGTCGGCGCCCTGATGCGGCGCGAGAAGCGGCTGCCGGAGGCGATGGCGGGTGCGCTCGGCGTGCTTTCGAGTCAGCGCCCGTTCCCGCCGCTGCTGCTGGCGGCGCCAGCGGATATCCCCCGCCTGGTCAACCTGCGCAAACGCGGCTTCGAGGAGGCGAGCTGGGCGGGCGCCGATCCGGCGTGGTCGCGCGAGCACCACCAGAGCCCCTATGACGGCTCTGCGGGCTACCTCAACAAATGGGAGCATCTGTTTGTAACCTGGGCGGAAAACCAGGGTCTCGAGCTCGACTACCTCACCGATTACGATCTCGAGGCCGACCCGGCCGCGCTGGCGCCCTATGGCGTCGTGGTCCTGGTCGGCCACAGCGAATACTGGTCCGGGCCGCAGCGCGCGGCCATCGACGCCTTCGTCGAGCGCGGCGGGCGCCTGGCGATCTTCTCCGGCAACACCTGCTTCTGGAAGGTGCGCTGGGAAGACGGCGGGCGCACCATGATCTGCCACAAGTGGCGCGGCTTCGAGCGCGATCCGGCCGCCGACGCCGATCCCGCCAGCGGCACGCACCTGTGGTCGCACCCGGCGTTCGGCGACCCGGAGGCGCGGACCACCGGCCTCAGCTTCATCTTCGCCGGCTACCACCGGCTCGGGCTCTGCGTGGCGAGGGGGCAGGGCGGCTATACGGTCTATCGCGACAGGCACTGGGCGCTGGAAGGCTGCGACCTCTACTACGGCGACCTGTTCGGCGACGACGTCCCGCTGATCGGCTACGAGAACGACGGCTGCCGCTTCCGCTTCGACGATCAGAACCTGCCGGCCCCGATCCCGGAACTCGGCGTGCCGGACAACCTCGAGATCATCGCCGTGGCGCCGGCCTCGTTCGCCGAGGCGCCCAGCCCCTATCGCCCGCTGATCCCGCCCGAGGAACTGCCGGTGATCGCCGAGATCGCCTACGGCTCGTCCTCTGCCGAGACGCAGGCGCGGGTGCTGCGCGGCCACGCGGTGATGGCCAGTTTCGCCAAGGGCGCGGGCGAGGTGTTCAACGCCGGCACGACGGAGTGGGCGCACGGCCTGGCGGCGAACGATCCGTTCGTCACGCGCATCACGCTGAACGTGCTGCGGCGCTTCAGGGCCGCCGCCCATGCGACGGCGCCAGACGATGCGCGGACAGACGGGTAGGCTGCATCGACCCAACCACAAACGTCATCCCGGGCTTGTCCCGGGGATCCATGCGCGCCTTGGCCGAGTCACGTTCATGGGTGGCCGGGACAAGCCCGGTCATGACGTCTGGATGGAGCAGCACGGACTGGGGGAGTTGAATGACCGAAGATGTTGCGGCGGCGCGGGGGCTGCCGCCGATCTCGCTGATGGGCCTTGGCTTCCTGCCGCTCGGCGCGTCGGGCTCGCTGACCCTGATCACCTTGCCGACCTTGCTGGCCGCCAACCACGTGCCCGAGGCGCAGATCGCCTCCGTGACCGGCATCGCCCTGATCCCCGGCTTCGTCAGCTTCCTGCTTGGCCCGCTGCTGGACTGGCGCTTCAGCCGGCGGTTCTACGCGATCCTGTTCGCGATCCTCGGCGGCGCCTGCGAGTACGCCGGCCTGCTGTATCTGCGCGACCTGCCGGTGCTGACGGCGCTGATGTTCGCCTCCGCGCTGTTCATCGGCCTTTGCGTCTCCGCCGTCGGCGGCTGGTTCGGCAACCTGACGCCGACCGAGCAGAAGGGCGCGCTCGGCGCCTGGTTCACGGTGACCAACCTTGGCGCCGGCGGCCTGGTCGCGGCCGTCGCCATCGTGACCGTGCGCGAGCTGCCATACGCGCTCGGCGCCGGGCTGCTCTGCCTGACGATCGTTGCGGCGATCCCGCTGTTCCTGTGGGTCGAGTGCCCGCCGGCCGACGGGCGGCTGGCCAGCGAGAGCTTCGCGGCCTTCGCCGGCGACGTGGTGACCTTGCTGGCGCGGCCGTCGGTGTGGTGGACCCTGCTGATCTTCCTCGCCCCCTGCGCATCCTTCGCCCTCACCAACACCCTGGGCGGCCTGGGCGCGGACTTTCATACGCCCGAGAGTCTGGTGGGCCTGATCGGCGGGCTGGGGATTTCGATCGCCGGCGTCTGTGGCAGCCTGGCGATCCCGGTCCTGGCCAGGTTCGTGCCGCCCAGGCCGCTCTATCTGTTGGTCGGCGGCTTCGGCGCGGTCTTCACCCTGACCCTGATCCTGATGGCGCGCAGCCCGACGACGTTCGGCGTCGCCATGCTGGGTGAAAACGTGTTCCAGGCCGCCTCGTTCTCGGTGGGCAACATGATCGTGTTGCGCACCATCGGGCACGGCAATCCGTTGGCGGCGACCCAGTTCGGCCTGCTCAACAGCGCCGCCAGCCTGCCGCTGACCTACATGCAGTTCATCGACGGCCACGCCTATGGCGCGCTCGGTGGGGTCAACGGCAGCTTCGTGGCCGACGCGGGGGTGAGCGGCGCGGCGTGTGTCGTGCTGGCGCTGATGCTGTGGGCCTGCCGGCGATGGATCCCGGCGATCTGAATCCGCTTTGTTGTGAGACGAAAAAGGCGCGACGATCAGACGATGACTCGGTCCTGGCGACGATTGGGCGGTGCGGCGACAGCCCTGGCGCTGGCTGCGGTGTTGGCGTCCTGCGCTCCGGCGACGAACTCGGCCGCGCCGCCGCAGGAGTCCAACTCCGCAACCGTGAGCCTCGCCGTCACCGGCGCGCCGACGGCCGCCGCCTTGCCGCCGATGCCTGACCCGGACCATGACAGCCGGCCTGACCGGGTGAAGTTCGACGACTTCGCCGCGCATCTGGAGCGCCAGCAGGCAGACCTGGCCGCCGCCGACGCCGACTTCCTCCGCGCCGTCCGCGTCGCGACGCAATCCGGCGCCGACGCCAAGATCGTGCTCGCCGGCTATCGCAGCCAGATCGCCGCCGACATCGCCGCGCTGCCAGGGCCACCGCGGCTGTCCGGCTGCTTCGCCAAGGCGTCGGCGCCGAACGCCAAGGCGAGGCCGCCGTCGCCGCCATGCTCTCCGACCGCCGCGACAAGGCCGACGCGGTCGCCGCGGTCACCGATCGGCCGCTGACCCTGGCCGACTTCGGCGGCCTCGCCACCGACATCGCCACCGGCGCCGGGGCGTCGGACGCCAAGGCCAGCCTCGCCGAGGCCCGAGCTTCGGTGGCCGGCTGCAGCGACGCCACGGTGACGCCGACCCGGCGTCAGGCCGCATCGCCCGAGCCCCACACGTCGACGGCCGCCCCGCCGGCGGCCACCGCGCCGGCGCCCAGCGCGAGCCAGCCGCAGACGCCGCCCGCCTCGCCAACGTCGCCGCCGCCCAAGAAGCCGAACTTGTTCCAGCGGATGTTCGGCGGCTAGCGGCGCTGGCGCGGCTGGGGCTACAGTCGCGCGTCGTCTGGGCGGGGGAGGGCGGGCGTGAAGCTGCAGACCAAGTTCAATCTATCGCTGTCGGCCGCGTTCGTGGTCGGCCTCGCGCTCGCCGCCGCGTTCGCGTTCAAGATCTCGGGTGACACCGCGCGGCGCGATGTGCTGCACGAGGCGGCGCTGATGGCGAGCGAAGGCGAAGGCGCCAGCAGCTACACCGACCAGGAAGTCGCCCCGCTGCTGAGCAAGGCCGGGACCGGCTTCGCGCCCCAGTCCATCCCGTTCCTTGCCGCGCAGGACCAGTTCCGGCGGGTGCAGAAGGACTGGCCGGACTACAGCTACAAGGACGCCGCGCTCAACCCGACCGATCCGGCCGACAAGGCCGTCGACTGGGAAGCGGCGCTGATCAACCGCTTCCGCGCCGACCCGAACCTCAAGCGCATCGTCAGCCAACGCGACACGCCGAACGGGCCGGTGCTTTCGCTCTCGAAGCCGATCCGGATCACCGATCCCAGCTGCCTGCAGTGCCACTCGACGCCGGACAAGGCGCCGCCGGGGATGGTCGCGCTCTATGGGACAGCCGGCGGCTTCGGCTGGAAACTCAATGAGGCGGTCGGGGCGCAGATCGTCTCCGTGCCGATGAGCGTGGCGCTGGCGCGCGCCCAGAAGTCGTTCCTGTTCTTCCTCGGCGGTCTGGCGCTGGTGTTCCTGATCACCATGGTGGCGCTGAACGTGCTGCTGCGGCTGATGGTGGTGCGCCCGGCGCGCGAGATCTCCCGCATGGCCGACGAGGTCAGCCTCGGCAAAGCGGACGTCCCCGAGTACACGCCGAAGGGCGACGACGAGATCGCCTCGCTGGCCGAATCGTTCAACCGCATGCGCCGCAGCCTCGCCAATGCAATGAAACTATTAGGGGATTGATCTAGTGTGCAGGATTTGAAGTTCGCCTGTCGTTGGATCGGGCGGTGAGCGAACTTCAAATCCGAAAAGCACACTAGATACTTGTACTTGCTAGTGTCCTGATCGATTCCGAAGTTCGACGGAGCCTGCCATAATGCGTTTGCGAACTTCGGAATCGGGACACTAGACCTTCCCGCCATGTCCGAACTTCCCGCCACCATCGGCCGCTACCGCGTCGACCACCAGCTCGGCCGCGGCGCCATGGGCGTGGTCTACAAGGGCCACGATCCCGAGATCGACCGGCCGGTGGCGATCAAGCTGGTGCGGATGGATCTGCTCGAGACCGGCCGGCGCGAAGACTACCTGGCCCGCTTCCGCCGCGAGGTGCAGGCGGCGGCGCGCTGCCTGCATCCCAACATCGTGGCGATCTACGACTTCGGCTCGCACCCCAACGCGGAGGGGGGCGACGAACCGTTCTTCGTGATGGAGTTCGTCGATGCCAAGCCGCTCGACGAGTCGCTGCCGAAGGACGCCGGGATCGATCCGCAGACCGCCGGCGGCATCGTGCTGCAGCTGCTCGACGCCCTGGCCGGCGCCCATGCGCTCGGCGTCACGCACCGCGACATCAAGCCGGCCAACCTGCTGATGGCCCCCGACGGGCGCCTCAAGGTGATGGACTTCGGCATCTCGCGCATCTCCACCTCGCACCTGACCCAGGCCGGGGCGGTGATGGGCACGCCGCGCTACATGTCGCCCGAGCAGATCCGCGGCGAGGCGGTCGACGCGCGCTCCGACATCTTTTCGGCCGGCGCGGTGCTGCACGAGCTGCTGACCGGCCGCACGCCGTTCACCGGCCGCAGCTTCGAAGAGGTGATGGTCAAGCTGCTCTACGAAGAGCCCGTCCTGGCGCCCGAATTGTCGCCGGCCTGGCGCGACGTCGTCGCGCGCGCCATCGCCAAGCCGCCGGAACAGCGCTTCGAGTCGGCCCTGGCGATGGCCGCCGCCATGCGCGCGGCGATGGGGCAGGGCGCCCAGGCGGCGGCGCCCGCCGCGACGATCGTCTACTCCCAGGCCCCTCGCGCGGACGTCGATCCGAGGCTGAACGACACCGCCATGCTGGGCGCGATCGAGCGGCGCCTGGCCCAGTACCTGGGTCCGATCGCCGGGCGGATGGTGCGGCTCGCCGCCCGTGACTCCGAAACCGCCGAGACGCTCTGCGACCGCCTGGCCGGCAATATCGACGATGCGGCCGAGCGCGAGCGCTTCCTGAGCGACGTCCGCGCCCGGCTGCAGCGGAGCGGCGACACCCTGGGTCGCTCGTCGCCGGCGTCGGGCCGGTGCTGTCGGAGGCCGAGATCGAGCAGGTGCAGCAGGACCTCGCCCGCTATCTCGGCCCGATCGCCAAGCTGCTGGTCAAGCGCGCGGCCGCGTCTGCGACCTCGACCGCCGCGCTGCGCGAAGCGGTGGCGCAGCACCTCGAAATACCGGCGGAACGGGCGACCTTCCTCTCCGGCGGCTCCATGAACCGCCGCTAACAGGCCGCGCTCCGACCCCGTTCAGCCGTCCCGGCGCAATCTCCCGCCATGAACGAAGCCCGGCCCTTCCGCCGGCAGCTAGGAGATCAGTCATGAAGAAGCTTTTGATCGCCGCCGCGGCCCTGGCCGTCGCCGCAGCTCCCATCGCCGCCTCGGCCGCCCCGTTCGGCCACGACGGCCGCGGATATCAATCGGGACGTGTTCAGGAGGGCTGGCGCGGCGGCGACGGTGGCTATCGCCGCGGCGACCGCGACTGGCGCGGCGATCGGCGTGACTACGCCGGCGGCGCGGTGGCGGCGGGCCTCTTCGGCCTCTTCCTCGGCGCGGCGATCGCGAACGACCACCCGTACTACGCCCAGCAATGCGGCTGGGAGACCCAGGCCTATCCGGGCCCCTACGGCTCCGTGCGCTACGAGCAGGTTCAAGTCTGCCGCTAGCCCCGCCAGAACCTAGGCCCGACCGCCGCCCGCGCTCCCCCGCGGGCGGCGGAGTCGTGTGCAGCTTATCCTCCCCCGTAGGGGGAGGGGGACCGCGGAGCGGTGGAGGGGGCCAGAAGACGGGCTCGTTCTTCGAGATTGGCGCACCGCAACTAACCCCCTCCACCCCTTCGGGGTCCCCCTCCCCCTACGGGTGAGGAGATTGATTCACGCCTCGAAATAGAGGTGGTAGTGCGATCGGCAGCCGGGGTTGAACGCGGCCCCGCAGGCCGGGCACTGGTTGCCGCAGTCCATGTATGCCCGCACGCTCAGTTCGTGGCCGCAGACGCCGCAGAGCACCGCCGGTCTGTCCCACTCGGCTCGCGGCCAAACAGCAGCCGGGTGATCGGCCAGTTCATCGTGGCACTGGCGGCAGGCGTAGTAGGCCTCGCAACAACGCATTTTGATCGCGATCACGTCCAGCGGGCTATGCCAGTGGGCGCAGCGAGTTTGCGGATCGAGGTCCTGGCCAAGCACGGCAGGGCGCGTCATCGATGCTCCGCCAAAAACACCATGACCGCCGCATTGAATGCGCCGGCCTGGTCGAGGTTGATCGGGTGGCCGCCGTCCAGATCGACGATTTCGAGGCCCGGAATGGCGCCCGCCGCCACGTCGCGCAGCGGCTGGAAGCTCTTCTCGCGCCGGCCGTTCGCCAGCAGGGTCGGGACGGCGATCTCGCCGAGCCGGTCCGCCACCGAAAGGCCGGCGGCCGTGACCATGAACGACAGCGCCATGCCCTTCAGCGAGATCAGCTCGGCGTCGCGCACCAGCTCATCCTCCACGTCCGGCGCGAGGCGGCCGGTGCGGCGCGGGTAGAACGCCATCTCCTCCAGCGCCGGCCGCCCCCGCGCCTCGAAGGCGGCGACGCGCTCGGCCCGCACCTGTTCTGGGACGACGGGTCGCCTCGGTCCCAGCGCCGAGGCGGAGTTGGTGAAGATCTGAGCGCTGATCCGGTCCGGATGGGCCAGGGCGTAGTTCAGCGTCAGCCCGGCGCCGAACGACTGGCCGCAGATCGCCCAGCGCTCGGCGCCCAGGCTCTCGCGGATCGCCTCGAAGCGTTGGATGTAGGTCTCGACGCGATACTCTGCGGGATCATTCGGGCTTGGCGAGCGGCCGTGGCCCAGCAGCTCGACCACCACCGGCGTACACGCCTCGCCGAGCGCCGCCAGATTCGGCCGCCACTGCGCGCGGCTGGAGCAGATGCCGTGCGCCAGCAACAGCGGCGGCCCGGCGCCCGGATGGACCTCGACGTGCAGCGGCCCGTTCAAGCCTTGGCCGCCGCCTTCGCCCGCTCGATCCCCTCCAGCACCATCCGCCGCGCGTCGTCGGCGTCGCCCCAACGGACGATCTTGACCCACTTGCCGGGCTCCAGGTCTTTGTAATGGCTGAAGAAGTGCTCGATCTGCTTGAGCGTGATCTCCGGCAGATCGGTGTAGTTGTTCACGTGGTCGTAGCGCTGGGTCAGCTTCGGCGCCGGCACGCCGATCAGCTTCTCGTCGCCGCCGGCCTCGTCCTCCATCACCATCACGCCGACGATGCGGCAGCTCATGATCGCGCCCGGCGTGATCGCCCGGGTGTTGGCCACCAGCACGTCGCAGGGATCGCCGTCGCCCGAGAGGGTGTGCGGGATGAAGCCGTAGTTCCCGGGGTAGCGCATCGCCGTGTAGAGGAAGCGGTCGACCATCAGCGCGCCCGACTCCTTGTGCATCTCGTACTTGATCGGCTCGCCGCCGATCGGCACCTCGATCACCACGTTCACCTCATTCGGCGGATCGTTGCCGATCGGCACGGCGTCGAGATTCATCGGTCGGGGTCCTTCGCGGCGTGGGGTGAGGGATAGCGGACCTCACCCGATCTCGTCACCCCGGAAAGGCCGAAGGTCTTATCCGGGGCCGAACCTTCCGGCGCACAGCCGACCTCGGCCTTGGCGCCGGCGCGTCCGGCCCCGGATCTCCGCTGCGCTGCGTCCGGTGTGACAAAAGATCGTTTGTCAGTTATATGTCTAATAAGATATATATCTCCGATGGACGTGTTCGAAGCCATCGCCGAGCCGAACCGGCGCCGCATCCTCGACCTGCTTCGGGCGGGCGAGCGGCCAGCGGGGGATGTGGTGGAGGCGCTGGCGATCAGCCAGCCGGGCGTCTCCAAGCACCTGAGGCTGCTGCGCGAGGCCGGGCTGGTCCACGTCCGCGCCGACGGCCAGCGCCGGCTCTACAGCCTGGCGCCGCGCGAACTGGCCGAGGTCGAAGCCTGGCTGGCGCCCTACCGCGACTTCTGGCGCGGCCGCCTCGACGCCCTGGAAGCCCACCTCGACAAGGAGCAGTGATGGTCGACAACGCCGCACACGGGGTCATCCACAAGACCGGGGACACCTACGAGATCGTCTTCACCCGCCGCTTCGCCAAGCCGATGGAGAAGGTCTGGGCCGCCCTCACGATCCCGGAGCGCATCGCCGACTGGTTCACCGACATGCGCTTCATTCCGGACCTGCGGCTCGGCGCCCGAGTCGAGATCTACTTCCCCGACGACGATCCGCCCTATCAGATGACAACGGGCGAAGTGGTGGCGCTCGAGCCGCCGCGACTGTTCGCCTGGACCTGGCCGGAAGAGGGCCACCCGACCTCCGTGGTCACGTGCGAGCTCACCCCGGACGGCGACGGCTGCGTCCTGCGCTTCAGCCAATCCGGCATGGGTGGCAAGTGGCTGACGGGCACCGCCGCAGGCTGGCACGTCTTCATCGAAGGGCTGGAAGGCGCGACCGAGGGCATACGTACGCCAGGCAGCATCGAGCGCGAAAAGGCCCTGCGGCCAGCTTACGAGGCGCAGCTGGCGGCGCTGGGATAGCTCGGCGGGCTGCGGTGCGCTTTGCACCCATCGCCCCGCTCGGCTAGGACGTCCGCTCCTTAAGAGTGAGGCGCGCCATGACCAAGAAGCCGGACGGAACCTGGGATAAGACCAAACTGCCCAGCCGGCATGTAACCGAGGGGCCGAGCCGCGCGCCGCACCGCTCGTACTACTACGCGATGGGCCTCGGCACGCGGGAGATCAACCAGCCGTTCGTCGGCGTGGCGTCGTGCTGGAACGAGGCCGCGCCCTGCAACACCGCGCTGATGCGCCAGGCGCACGCGGTCAGCGTCGGGGTCAAGAACGCCGGCGCGACGCCGCGCGAGTTCTGCACCATCACCGTCACCGACGGCATCGCCATGGGCCACGAGGGTATGCGCTCGTCGCTGGTCAGCCGCGATCTGATCGCCGACTCGGTGGAGCTGACCATCCGCGGCCACAGCTACGACGCCCTTGTCGGCATCGCCGGCTGCGACAAGTCGCTGCCCGGCATGATGATGGCCATGCTGCGCCTCAACGTGCCGTCGGTGTTCCTCTACGGCGGCTCGATCCTGCCCGGCCGCTGGCAGGGGCGGGACGTGACGGTGGTCGACGTGTTCGAGGGTGTCGGCATGCACTCGGCCGGGCGGATGAGCCTGGAAGACCTCTGCAGCCTCGAGCAGCACGCCTGTCCCGGCGACGGCGCCTGCGGCGGCCAGTACACCGCCAACACCATGGCCTGCGTCTCCGAGGCGATCGGCCTCGCCCTGCCGCTGTCGGCCGCTCTGCCGGCGCCCTACCTCGAGCCGCGACCAGTACGCCGTCGCCTCGGGCGAGGCGGTGGTGCGGCTGATCGAGCAGAACATCCGGCCGCGCGACATCTGCACCCGCAAGGCGTTCGAGAACGCCGCGGTGGTGGTCGCCGCGACCGGCGGCTCGACCAACGGCGGCCTGCACCTGCCGGCGATGGC
Source organism: uncultured Pseudomonadota bacterium (assembly GCA_963835495.1). Taxonomy (GTDB): domain Bacteria; phylum Pseudomonadota; class Alphaproteobacteria; order Caulobacterales; family Caulobacteraceae; genus Acaudatibacter. Next base: position 580,886 of record CAWIFQ010000003.1, read on the forward strand.
GCACGAGTGCGGCATCGAGTTCACCCTGCGCGACATGGCCGAGATCTTCCACCGCACGCCGCTGATCGCCGACCTCAAGCCCGGCGGCCGCTACGTCGCCAAGGACATGGGCGAGGCGGGCGGCGTGCCGGTGCTGCTGAAGACCCTGCTCGAGGGCGGCTTCATCCACGGCGACGTGATGACCGTCACCGGCAAGACCCTGGCCGAGAACCTGGCCGACGTGAAATGGCGCTCCGACCAGGACGTGATCCGCCCGGTCTCCAATCCGCTGTCGCCCACCGGCGGGGTGGTCGGACTGTGGGGCTCGCTCGCCCCCGACGGCGCCATCGTCAAGGTGGCCGGCATGACCTCGCACCGCGCCCACCGCGGCCCGGCGCGCGTGTTCGAGGGCGAGGAGGCCTGCTTCGCCGCGGTCGAGGCCGGCGAGTACGAGGACGGCGAGGTGCTGGTGATCCGCTACGAGGGCCCCAAGGGCGGCCCCGGCATGCGCGAGATGCTGTCGACCACCGCCGCGCTCTCCGGCCAGGGCAGGGGCGACAAGGTGGCCCTGATCACCGACGGCCGCTTCTCGCGGCGGCACCCGCGGCCTTTGCGTCGGCCACGTCGGCCCTGAGGCCCAGGACGGCGGCCCGATCGCCCTGATCAAGGACGGCGACATCATCGCCATCGACGCCGACGCCGGCACCATCGAGCTGGAAGTCGACCCGATCGAGCTGGAAAACCGCAAGCGCCACTGGTCGCCCAGGGTCACCGACTACGGCTCCGGCGCGCTGTGGAAGTACGCCCAAGGCGTCGGCCCGGCGCACCTGGGGGCGGTGACGCACCCGGGCATGGCGGGCGAGCGCAAGGCGTACGCGGATATCTGAGGGGCAATTCCATCACCCCGGCCGCAGCCGCGCCAGCGGCGGAGAGCCGGGGCCGGACAGGCCGGTTCCAAGACGTTCTCCAGCTTGACGGCGGTGGGTCCGGCCCCGGATCATCACCCCTCTCGGGGCTCGTCCGGGGTGACGATGTCGGAGTGCGTTGAATGATCCGAGATATCCACCTCACCATCAACGGCCAGCCGCGGTCCCTGCGGCTCGACGACACCGCGACCTTGCTCGACGTGCTGCGCAACCACCTCGACCTGAAAGCCGCCCGGTTCGGCTGCGGCGCCGGGCAGTGCGGGACCTGCGCGGTGATCGTCGACGGCGAGGAGCGCGCCGCCTGCCAGCTCGAGGTCGGCAACCTCGCGGGCAAGCAGATCACCACGCTGGAGGGGATCGGCACGGCCGAGCATCCGCATCCGCTGCAGGCCGCCTTCATCGAGCTGCAGGCCGGGCAGTGCGGCTATTGCCTGGCCGGTATCATCGTCGGGGCCAAGGCGCTGCTGGACCGCAACCCCGACCCCAGCCGCGCCGAGATCGCCGAGGCGCTGGCCTGGCACCTCTGCCGCTGCGGCGCGCACAACCGCATCCTGGCCGCGGTCGCGCTGGCGGCGGCGCGGATGCGCGAGAGGGTTCCGGCATGAGCGTCCCCGCCAGCCTCGCCGCCAATCCACGGCTCGACCGCTGGGTCGGGTTCGAGACGCCGGGCCTGGCCCGCGTCGCGATCGGCAAGGTCGAGTACGGCCAGGGGGCGCTGACCGGCCTCGCCCAGATCGCCGCCGAGGAGCTCGACGTGCGGATGGACCAGGTCGACCTGGTCAATCCGGAGACCGACCGCTCGCCGGACGAAGGCCTGACCGTCGGCTCGATGACGACCGAGAGCTCGGGCGCCGCGATCCGCTTCGCCTGCGCCGAGGCGCGGGCGCTGTTCACCGCCGCGGCGGCCCGGCGGCTGGGCTGCCCGCCCGCCGCGCTCGACGTCGTCGACGGCGCCTTCGTCCAGGACGGCGAGCCCAGCGGTCTCGACTACTGGGCGCTGGCCGGCGAGGTCGACCTGGCCGTCCCGCCGACCGGCGAGGCGGCGGCGAAGTCGCCCCACCGGCACAGGATCGTCGGCCAGAGCGCCGCGCGGCTCGACCTGCCGGCCAAGGTGTTCGGCGCCGCCTACCTGCACGACCTGGCGCCCGCCGGCATGCTGCACGCGCGGGTGCTGCGGCAACCGGGACCCACGGCCAAGCTCGCCAGCCTCGACGAGGCCGCCATCCGCCGCGCGGCCGGCGCACCGATCGAGATCCTGCGCGAGAAGCAGTTCGTCGCGTTCCTCGGAGAGAGCGAGGCGGCCGTCGTCGCGGCGGTCAACGCCGCCGAGCAGACCGCCGGGTGGGACGGCGCCCGCGACCTCTCGCCGGCGCTGTCCGAGACCACGTCGCTGAAGGAGCTGCCCTGCGAGAGCTTTCCCTCGCCGGTCCCGCCGCGCGGAGCCGTCCAACCGCCGCCGCCACACCGCCGGCTACAGCCGCCCCTACATCGCCCACGGCTCGATGGGCCCCTCCTGCGGCCTGGCGTTTACGACGGCGACGAGCTGACCGTCTGGACCCACGCGCAGGGCGTCTACCCCATGCGGATGCTGCTGGCCCGCGTCTGCGGCCTGGCGCCGGCGAAGATCAAGGTGGTGCACACCCAGGGCGCCGGGACCTACGGCCACAACGGCTCGGACGACGCCACGATCGACGCGGCGGTGATCGCCGTGCGCAAGCCGGGCAAGCCGATCCGCGTGCTCTGGCGGCGCGAGGACGAGTTCGGCCACGAGCCGCTCGGCACGGCGATGCACATCGAGCTGACCGCCGAGCTCGACGCCGGCGGGCGCATCGCCGACTACGGGACCGAGATCTGGAGCGGCTCGCACACCGGCGGCCGCGGCCGCTGCCTCGCCGAGACCGCGCTGGAGCTGCCGCCGGGCCCGCCGATGGTCCCGCCAACACTGTCCGGGTGGCGTGCGCTTCTCCGGCGGCGTCCTCAACGCGATCCCGTCGTACGACATCGAGGTGAAGCGGGTGACCGAGCACGTGGTGCAGGCGCCGGTGCGCACCTCGTCGCTGCGCGGCCTCGGCGGGCCGGTGAACACCTACGCCAACGAGTGCTTCGTCGACGAACTGGCCGAGCTGGCCGGCCAGGACCCGGTCGCGTTCCGCCTCGCCCACGTCACCGATCCGAGGGCGCGAGCGGTGATCGAGATGACCGCGGCGATGGCCGGATGGGCGGATCGCGGCGAGGCGGGGACGGGCAGGGGGCTCGGCTTCGCCTATTGCCGCTATCGGGACCGCGGCGCCTACGTCGCCGCCGCCGTGGCGCTCAGCGTCGACACCGAGGTGCGGCTCGACCACATGTGGTGCGTCACCGACTGCGGCCAGGTGATCAATCCCGACGCCTGCAAGAACCAGCTCGAGGGCGGCATGATCATGGCCGCCAGCTGGGCGCTGAAGGAGCAGGTGCGGCTGGCCGGGCACGGGCATCGTCTCCACCACCTGGGACGACTATCCGATCCTGCGCTTCGACGAGGTCCCGCCGGTCGATGTCGAGCTGATCATGACGCAGCAGGACCAGCGCTCGGCCGGAACCGGCGAGGTCTCGCTCGGCCCGGCGCTGGCGGCGATCGGCAACGCCGTCGCCCATGCGCTGGGCGCCCGGTTGCGCGACCTGCCGTACACCCGCGACCGTATCGCGCGCGCCCTGCTGGCCGGCTGATGTGCGACACCCTGGCCGCGACGCCGGCGGCGACGGCGTCCGGCGCGATGCTGTTCGCCAAGAACAGCGACCGCGAGCGCAACGAGGCGCAATGCCTGGAGCTGTCGCCGCGGCGGCGCAGGGCCGCGCCGACCGAGCCGCTGACCTACATCGAAATCGAGGCGGCGGCGCAGACCCACGCCTGCCTGATCTGCCGGCCGTTCTGGATGTGGGGCGCCGAGATGGGCGCCAACGAGCACGGCGTCGTCATCGGCAACGAGGCGATGCACTCGACCGTGCCAGCGCAGCGCAAGCCGGCGCTGACGGGCATGGACCTGGTGCGGCTCGGCCTGGAGCGGGCGACGAGCGCGGCCGAAGCCGTCTCGGTGATGACCAGGCTGCTGGAACGCTACGGCCAGGGCGGCGATTGCGGCCTCTACACGCCGTTCTACTACCACAACGGCTTCGTCATCGCCGATGAGCGGGAAGCCTATGTGCTGGAGACCGTAGGGCGCTGGTGGGCGGTCGAGCGGATCGACGGCGTTCGCGCCTTGTCGAACGCGCTCAGCATCGGCGCCTCGCCCGATGCGATCAGCTCGGACCTGCGAGCGCACGCCAAGAGCGCGGGCTGGCTCGACCCCGCCGGCCGGTTCGACTTCGCCGAGCGGCTGATCGACCCGGTCCGCGACGCCGGCACGTTCGGCCGCGGCCGCTGCGCGCGGGCGACCTCGCTGCTGGCCCCGAAGGCCGGGCGGCTGCAGCTGGCGGACCTGCTGGCGGTGTTGCGCGACCACGGCGCCGAAGCGGAAAACGATCCCGACTGGTCGCCGCGCAAGACGACGCATCGCTCGATCTGCATGCACGCCGCGACCGGCGTCCGCCGCAGCCAGAGCGTCAACTCGATGGCTTCGGACCTGACGCCTGGCGCCGTCACGCACTGGGTCACTGGCACGTCGGCCCCGTGCCTCAGCCTGTTCAAGCCGGTGGTGCTCGGGCTGCCGACGCCGGAGGTCGGTTCGCCCAGCGACCTGTTCGACAACGAAAGCCTGTGGTGGCGGCACGAAGGCCTGCACCGCGCCGCCCTGGCCGACTTCCCGGCCGCGCTGGCGCTGATCGCCGGCGAACGGGATGCGCTCGAAGCCGGCTTCCGGGCCCGGATGTCTGCGGCGTGGGACGGCGGACGCGAAGCGGTCGCGGCGGCGATCGCGACATGCTGGGCCGAGGCCGAGGCGACCGAGCACCGTTGGCGCGAAGCGGTCCGTCCCGCCGGGCGCCGCGCCAGCTCGATCGGCAGGCCGGCGGCGCTTTCCTGGGCGCGTCTCAACGCCGTCGCCGGATTTCCGCGCGACTGACCGCCCGCTGGTCTTGCCGCGCCGCGCTTCCGATGCGCCTATGCGGCCAGCTCTGAAAGGACCCCGACGTGCCCCTGGACGCCCGCAACGAACTCGATCTTTCCGCCTGGTGGATGCCGTTCACGGCCAACCGCCAGTTCAAGGACGCGCCGCGCCTGTTCGCCTCGGCCAGCGGCATGACCTACCGCATGGTGGACGGCCGCGAGGTGATCGACGGCACCGCCGGGCTCTGGTGCGTCAACGCCGGCCACGGCCGTCCCGAGATCGCCGACGCGGTGCAACGGCAGCTGATGACGCTGGACTATGCGCCGCCGTTCCAGATGGGCCATTCGCTGGCGTTCGAGCTGGCGGCGAAGCTCGCCCGGCTGGCGCCCGCCGGGCTCGACCGGGTGTTCTTCACCAACTCCGGCTCGGAGTCGGTGGAGACGGCGCTGAAGATCGCCCTCGGCTATCACCGCGCCCGCGGCGAGGGGCATCGCACCAGGCTGATCGGCCGCGAGCGCGGCTATCACGGGGTCAATTTCGGCGGCATGTCGGTCGGCGGCATGGTCAACAACCGCCGCATGTTCCCGACTTTGACCGGTGTCGATCATCTGGCGCAGACCCACCTGCCGAAGCTGAACAGCTTCAGCGTCGGCCTGCCGGAGCACGGCGCCGAGCTCGCCGACGAACTGGAGCGGCTGACCCTGCTGCACGGCGGCGAGACCATCGCCGCGGTGATCGTCGAGCCGGTGGTCGGCTCCGGCGGCGTGCTGCCGCCGCCGAAGGGCTACCTGGAGCGGCTGCGGGCCATCTGCGACAAGCACGGCATCCTGCTGATCTTCGACGAGGTGATCACCGGCTACGGGCGGGTCGGCGCGCCGTTCGCGTCCCAGCGGCTGGGCGTGACACCCGACATCATGACCACCGCCAAGGGCGTCACCAACGGGGTGCTGCCGATGGGCGCGGTGTTCGCCAGCCGCAAGATCCACGACGCCTTCATGCAGGGGCCGCCGGAAGCGATCGAGTTCTTCCACGGCTACACCTATTCCGGCCACCCGGTCGCCTGCGCCGCCGCCCTGGCGACGCTGGACATCTACGAGCGCGAGGGCCTGCTGACGCGGGTGCTGGAACTCGAAGGGGCCTGGGCCGAGGCGATCCACGGCCTGCGCGGTTCTCCGCACGTGACCGACATCCGCAACTTCGGCCTGATGGGCGCGATCGACCTGGCGCCGCGTCCCGGCGCCCCCGGCGCCCGCGGCTACGCGGCGCTGCTGGGCGGGCTCAGCAACGGCCTGCTGCTGCGCGCCTCGGGCGACACGCTGGCCTTCTCGCCGCCGCTGATCGTCAGCACCGACCAGATCGGCGAGATCTTCGAGACGGTCGGCAAGGTGCTGAAGACGATCGAGTGACGCGCTGACGCTCGCCGGATCGACAGGGCGCGGCTAAGACAGCGCGCCAATGGCCCGCGCCCCGATCATCGCCCTGAAAGACGTGCGCCTGGCCGACGGGCCGCGCATGCTGTTCGACGGCGTCGACCTGGCGCTGGAGCCGGGCGTGCGGGCCTGCCTGGTCGGCCGCAACGGCGCCGGCAAGTCGACCCTGCTGCGGGTGCTGGTCGGCCTCACCGAACCCGACGGCGGCGAGCGGACGCTGACGCCGGCGACCAGGATCAGCCTGGTGGCGCAGGAGCCCAACATCGCCGGCGAGACCCTGCTGGCCTATGCCGCCGCCGGCGGCGCGCCGGCGCATGAGGCGGAGTTGGCGTTGCAGGGCTTCGGCCTCGATCCCAGCCGCGGGACTCAGGGCCTCTCCGGCGGCGAGGGGCGGCGCGCGGCGCTGGCGCGGGCCTTCGCCGAGAAGCCGGACGTTCTGCTGCTGGACGAGCCGACCAACCACCTCGACATCTTCGCCATCGAGACGCTGGAGGAAATGCTGGCCGCGTCGCGCTCGGCGGCCCTGGTGGTCAGCCACGACCGCGCCTTCCTGGAACGCGTCACCCAGCGCTGCTTCTGGCTGGAGGACCGGCGGATCTGGCGGCTGGACAAGGGCTTCGCCGCCTTCGACGCCTGGTCCGCCCGCATCGCCGCCGACCAGGCCGAGTCGCTGCGCAAGCTCAGCAAGGCGATCGAGCGCGAGACCTACACCTTCTACCGCTCGATCACCGCCCAGCGCACCCGCAACGAGGGCCGTGCGCGGCTTCTGGCGGCGATGCGCGAACGCAAGTCCGAGCTGATGCACGACCAGCGCCGCTCGATCTCGCTGACGGCGGAGGCGGGGAGCGTCTCCGGCCAGCGCGTGGTCGAGGCCAAGGGCCTGAGCAAGGCGTTCGGCGGGCGGGTGCTGATCGCCAACTTCTCCACCCGCATCCTGCGCGGCGACCGGCTGGCGGTGGTCGGACCGAACGGCGCGGGCAAGACCACGCTGGTCAAGCTGCTGTTGGGCGAGAGTCCGCCCGACGCCGGCAGCGTTAAACTCGGAACCGGCCTGGAGGTCGCCTACGTCGACCAGGCCCGGGTCGACCTCTCCGAAGAAATGACGCTGTGGCAGGCCCTGGCGCCCGGGGGCGGCGACCAGGTGTTGGTGCGCGGCAAACCCAAGCACGTCGCCGCCTACGCCAAGGACTTTCTGTTCCAGGACAGCCAGCTGCGCCAGCCGGTGGCCAGCCTCTCCGGCGGCGAGCGCAATCGGCTGTTGCTGGCCAGGGCGCTTGCCCGCACCGCCAACCTGCTGGTGCTCGACGAGCCGACCAACGACCTCGACATGGAGACGCTGGACCTGCTGGAGGACGTGCTGGCCGACTACGAGGGCACCCTGATCCTGGTCAGCCACGACCGTGACTTCATCGACCGGCTCGCCACCTCGACCATCGCGCTGGACGGCGCTGGCCACATCGTCGAGACCCCCGGCGGCTGGAGCGACTTCGCCCGCCAGAACCCGGATTTCTTTGACTCGGTGCGGGCGCCAGCTCAGGCCGCTGCGCCCAAACCCATCGCCGGTCCAGCCCCGTCGGCGCCGGTGCGAGCGCCGTCCAGGCTCACCTACAAGGACCAGCGCCGGCTGGAGACGCTGGATGCGGCGATGCCGCGCCTCTCCGACGAGATCGTCGCGCTCGAAGCCCGCCTCGACGATGCCGGCCTCTACGCCCGTGACCGCAAGGCGTTCGACGCCGCCATGCACCGCCTCACCGCCGTCCGCGCCGAACTCGCCAGGGCCGAGGAAGAATGGCTGGAACTGGAGGAGCGGCGCGAAGCGCTGGCGAAGGGCGGATAGCCAGGCCGTGGCCGCCGTCGCGCAACGGCTTGCCGCGCGGCGGGTTCAAGCAAGTCTGTCCCGGATTAACAAGCACAAGAGTATTGTTAACGTTTCGAAGTTCCAGGGAAATCTGGATATCCCGTTCATTGCTGAGTTTAACTGGCAAGAATACGCGGCTGATTATTTATCCGTGGAACCGCTCAAGCGATGGGGTTGTTTATCATCCATGTCCGCGCCCCGCTCGTCAGCTCCCGTGATCCTGGTCGTCGAGGACGAGGCGATAATCCGGATGAACGCGGCCAACATGCTGCATGACGCCGGGTTCGCCACGTTCGAGGCGAGCGGGCCCGAAGACGCCCTGGCGCAGTTCGCCCGTCACCCCGAGATCTCGGTGCTGTTCACCGACATCAACATGCCTGGCGGATTCGACGGACTGGAGCTCGCCCGCCGCGTCCACGCGTTTCGCCCGGACGTCCGGCTGATCGTGACCTCCGGCCGCGGGCCGCCGCGGCCGTGCGAGCTGCCGGACGATGGCCGGTTTCTGCCCAAGCCCTATGACCGCGCCTCGTTGGCGAGGCTCGTCGTTAGCTAACTTGTCGCCAGGTCCTCCGACCCAACGCTTGATCGTCGCCGGGCCAACCGAGGGACTGGACGCGATCCGCGTTCGTGATACGTTCCCGACATGAGCGAAGCTAGACCGGCGGACAGGGCCGCAATCATCGTCATCGATCTGCAGACCGGCCTGCTGGACGGCGTCGCAGAGCCGCCGTTGCACGACGCCGACGCCCTGATCGAACGCGCCCGGGCGGTGCTGGATTGGGCCAGGCGCACGCGGCGCAAGGTGGCGTTCGTCCGCCACGACGGCCCGGAAGGCGACAGTCTGGCGCCAGGCGCGCCCGGCTGGCCGATCTGGCCACCCTTGGGACAGGCCGAGCACGAGCCGACATTCTCCAAGAGCGTCGCCGACGCCTTCAGCAACGTCTTGCTCGGACAGTGGTTGGCCGACCTGGGGGCCGAGGAGGTGGTGCTGTTGGGCGCTCAGACCGACGTCTGCGTGGCCGGCACCGTGACCGGCGCGATCGAGGCGGGTCTGTTGGTGACCGTCGTCCAAGACGCCCACAGCACCGTGAGCTGGACCGAAGAGACCGCGCCGCAGATCATCGAACGCCACAACGCTTCCTTCGCGGCCGCCGGCGTCTACCTGGTGACCACGGAGGCGCTGACCGGGGCCTGATCTTCGCCTACGCTGCGTCTGCGTTTCGGGAGGCTAGCTATGTACCATCAGGGTCAGCGTGAACTTCAGGATCGCTTCGAGAGCCGGGCGCTGGCCGATCGCCTCGAGGAAAAGCTGCGTCACGGGCGTTTCAGCGACGCCGACAAGGTCTTCGTCGAAGAAAGCCCGTTCTTCTTCCTGGCCACGGCGGACGCCTCGGGTCAGCCAGATTGCTCGTTCAAGGGCGGCGAGCCGGGCTTCGCGCGGATCGCCGCGCCGGACCTGCTGGTCTGGCCCGACTACGACGGCAACGGCATGTTCCGCAGCCTCGGCAATATCCGCGTGAACCCCAAGGTCGGCCTGCTGTTTATGCGTTTCGGCGAGAAGCCCGGCCGCCTGCGCATCAATGGAACCGCCGAGATCGTGTTTGAGGACGCCGACCTGGCGGGCTTCCCCGGCGCGCAGATGCTGATCAAGCTTTCGCCGACCGACATCTTCCCCAACTGCCCGCGCTACATCCCGCGCGTCGACCTGATCGAGCCGTCGATCTACACGCCGAGGCCCGACGCAGAGCCGGTGGAGCCGGCCTGGAAGTCGTTCGATCTCTTCAAGGATGTCGTCCCGCCGCGGCGTCGCTGACGTCGGCCGGCGCGGCGTGCGCGGCATGCCTGCGCCCAATCGTTTACGCACATTTACTTAGTTGACCGCGGCGCCCTCAGGGCGACCTTGCGATCGCTGACGTTCGTCTGCGCCGCTCTTCCCCGCGACAGTACAGGCAAGGGCGAGCCTGGAAGCCGAATACTTATGAGTTCCTTACGGCCGAGGTCGCCGTTCCCGGTCGAGTTTTGATCCCCTGTGGCCCGATTATCCGCGCCGGCGCCGATGGCGCCCTCATGAGACGAGAGTGTGATGACAGACCTTCTCTACGTCGCCGGCGGCTTTGCCGTTCTCGGCGCTTTTGTCGCCTATGCCGTCCTTCTGAAGAAGGTCTGAGGCCATGGTCGTCGAGATTATCTACGCGGCCGCCGCAATCCTGGTGGCGGGCTACATGGTCGCGGCGCTGCTGCGTCCCGACAAATTCTAACTATAAAATCAAGGACATCGCGATATGGACCCGCGTGGTTGGGGCGAGATCCTCTTCACCATCGCCATCACGGTTGGCCTCGGCTTTCCACTCGGCGCCTACATGGCCCGTGTCTGGCAGGGAGAGAGCACTTGGCTCGACCCAGTGCTGAAGCCGGTCGAGGGCGCGCTCTACTGGAGCTTCGGGGTCGATCCGAAGAAGAGCCAGAACTGGGTGAGTCTACGCCATCGCCATGCTGGTGTTCAGCGCGGCGAGCTTCCTCGTGCTTTACCTGATCCTGCGCTTCCAGGACGTGCTGCCGTTCAACCCCCAAGGGTTCAAGGGCACGAGCCCCGACTTGGCGTTCAACACGTCGGTTAGCTTCATCACCAACACCAACTGGCAGTCCTATGTGCCCGAACAGGTGATGTCGACCTTCTCGCAGATGGTCGGGCTGACCAGCCACAACTTCCTCTCCGCCGCCGCCGGCATCGCCATGGCTGCCGCCGTCGCGCGGGCTTTCGCGGCCAACCGCGGCGAGGGACTGGGCAACTTCTGGGTCGATCTGACCCGGATCAGCCTCTACATCCTGCTGCCGCTGTCGATCGTCATCGCCCTGACGTTCGTCGCGCTCGGCGAGCCGCAGACCCTGGCGGCCAGCGCCAACGCCGTCGGCGTCGAGGGCGGCAAGCAGACCATCGCGCTCTATCCGACCGCCAGTCAGGAAGCGATCAAGCAGCTCGGCACCAACGGCGGCGGCATCTTCAACGCCAACTCCGCCCACCCTTACGAGAACCCGAACTCGATCACCAACCTGATCGAGATCGTCGAGATGAACGCATTGGGCTACGCGTGCGTCATCGCTTTCGGCATCGTCGCTCTGGCGCGCAAGGAGTCGCGGGCCCTGGTCGCGGTGATGGCGATCTTCGTGCTCGGTGCGTCCGCGGTGATCTACTGGACGGAGACTCAGCCGGCGCCCGCCATGCACGCCGTGCACGCCAGCACCGCCGTCAATATGGAAGGCAAGGAGGTGCGCTTTGGCGCGGCCTCCACCGCCGTCTGGGCCGCGAACACCACAGGCGCGTCGGACGGCGGCGTCAACGGCATGCACGACAGCTTCATGCCTCTGGGCGGCGGCATGGCGATGTTCATGATCCAACTCGGCGAAATGCTGCCAGGCGGCGTCGGCTCGGGCCTCTACGGCATGGTGGTGATGGCGGTCATCGCCGTCTTCGTCGCCGGGCTGATGGTCGGGCGAACGCCGGAGTACCTCGGGAAGAAGATCGAGTCGCGCGAGGTCAAATTCGCCATGCTGGCGGTGCTGATCCTCCCGCTCTCGATCCTTGGCTTCTCCGCCGTCGCCTCCGTGCTGCCGATCGCCCTGAAAGCGCTGGAGAACAGCGGCCCGCACGGCCTCACCGAGATCATGTACGCCTACTCCTCGGCCACAGGGAACAACGGCTCGGCCTTCGCCGGACTCTCGGCCAATGTTCCGTACTGGAACTCGACGCTGGGCGTCGCGATGCTGCTTGGCCGTTTCGGCTACGTGATCCCAGTGCTGGCCATGGCCGGCGCCATCGCCGCCAAGCCCAAGCTCGCCCCTACGGCCGGCACGCTGCCGACCTACGGCCCGCTGTTCATCGGCCTGCTCATCGGCGTGATCCTGATCATGGGCGGCCTGCAATTCTTCCCGAGCCAGGCGCTGGGACCGATCGTCGAGCACTTCCAGGTGCTGGACGCCGTCGCCCAGCAACACTGACCTCTTCGGAGCCTCGAATTCAAATGACCGACGTCGCCGTCCATCTGGGTGAGAAGCGCCGCTCTGCGGTCGCCTCAACCGCCCTTTCTCCGAGCGTGGTCACCCGCGCGATCATCGATTCCTTCGTCAAGCTCGACCCGCGCAAGCTGAGCCGGAACCCGGTGATCCTCGCCACCGAGATCGTCGCCGTTCTGGCGACTGTCTCCACGATCGACGCCTTCCGCACGGGCTCCAGCCCCGGGTGGGCGTTCCAGATCGCGCTGTGGCTCTGGTTCACGGTCTTGTTCGCCAACTTCGCCGAGAGCATCGCCGAGGGCCGCGGCAAGGCCGCCGCTGACGCCCTGCGCGCCCAACGGGTCGACGTGAAGGCCAAGCTGCTGATCGACGAGAAAGGGACCGTCGTCCCCACCTCGGCGTTCAAGCTGGTCGCGGGCAACATCGTGCTGGTCGAGGCCGGCGACATGGTCCCCTCCGACGGCGAGATCATCGAGGGCGTCGCCTCGGTCAACGAGGCGGCGATCACCGGCGAGTCCGCGCCGGTGATCCGCGAGAGCGGCGGCGACCGCTCGGCCGTCACCGGCGGCACGACCGTGGTCTCCGACTGGATCAAGGTGCGCATCACCGCCGAGCCCGGCAACAGCTTCATCGACCGCATGATCGCGATGGTCGAGGGCGCGGAGCGTCGCAAGACGCCCAATGAAATGGCGCTGACCGTGCTGCTGGCCGGCCTGACGCTGATCTTCCTGATCGTCTGCGCCACCCTGCTCGGCCTTGGCCAGTACTCTGGCGTCAAGCTCGACCCGATCCTGCTGGGCGCGCTGTTCATCTGCCTGATCCCGACCACGATCGCGGGCCTGCTGTCGGCCATCGGCATCGCCGGCATGGACCGGCTGCTGAAGTTCAACGTGCTGGCCACCTCCGGCCGCGCGGTGGAGGCCTCCGGCGACGTGCGACACGCTGCTGCTCGACAAGACCGGCACCATCACCCACGGCAACCGCATGGCCACCGAGGTGGTCCCGGCGCCCGGCGTGCGTCCCGAGGCGGCGATGCAGGCGGCGATGATGGCCTCGCTGGCCGACGAGACCCCCGAAGGGCCGCTCCATCGTCGACTTGGCGCTGGAAAAGGGCCTCAGCGGCGTGCCGCCCAAGGAGTCCACCCCGGTGCCGTTCAGCGCCACGACCCGGCTGTCCGGCCTCGACGCCGGCGCCGACAGCTGGCGCAAGGGCGCGGTCGACGCGATCCTGAAGATGATCGGCATGGCCGCCGGCGCACGTCCCGGCCGAGGTCAACGCCGCCGTCGACCGGATCGCCCGCGTCGGGCGGCACGCCGCTCGCCGTCACCGAGAACGGCGCCCTGGTCGGCGTCATCCACCTGAAGGACGTGGTCAAGGCGGGGGTGAAGGAACGCTTCGCCGACCTGCGCCGCATGGGCATGCGCACGGTGATGATCACCGGCGACAACCCGGTCACCGCCGCGGCCATCGCCTCGGAAGTCGGGCGTCGACGACTTCCTCGCCGAGGCCACGCCCGAGGACAAGCTGCGCCTGATCCGCGAGGAGCAGGCCAAGGGCCGGCTGGTCGCCATGTGCGGCGACGGCTCCAACGACGCGCCGGCGCTGGCTCAGGCCGACGTCGGCGTGGCCATGCAGACCGGCACCCAGGCCGCCCGCGAAGCCGGCAACATGGTCGACCTCGACAGCGACCCGACCAAGGTCATCGAGATCGTCGAGGTCGGCAAGCAGATGCTGATCACCCGCGGCGCGCTGACCACCTTCTCGATCGCCAACGACGTGGCCAAGTACTTCGCCATCATCCCGGCGATCTTCGTGATCTCGCTGCCGGCGCTGGGCGCGCTCAACATCATGGGCCTGCAAAGCCCGCACAGCGCGATCCTCTCGGCGATCATCTTCAACGCGCTGATCATCATCGCCCTGGTGCCGCTAGCGCTGCGGGGGGTGAAGTACCGCCCGATCGGCGCCTCGAAGCTGCTGCAGCGCAACCTCTTGATCTACGGCCTCGGCGGCATCGTCGCCCCGTTCATCGGCATCAAGATCGTCGACCTCATCGTCACCACCATCGGTCTGGCCTGATCAAAGGCCCAGCGAGAACCACCATGCTCTCCGAAATCCGCCCCGCCATCGTCTCGACCGTCCTGCTCACCTTGCTGCTGGGCCTGGGCTATCCGCTGGCGATCACCGGCATCAGCCAGGTTGCCTTCCCCTACCAGGCGGATGGCAGCCTGGTCACCGACAAGGCCGGCCAGGTGATCGGCTCGGCCCTGCTCGCCCAGCCGTTCGCCAAGGACGAGTACCTGCACCCGCGGCCGTCCGCGGCGGGTAACGGCTACGACCCGACGAGCTCCTCCGGCTCGAACTACGGCCCGCTGAACGCCGACCTGGCCAAGCGCATCGCCGGCGACGCCGACGCCCTGCGCAAGTCGACCGGACACCAGCAGATCCCGGACGACGCCATCACCACCTCGGGCTCCGGCCTGGATCCCGACATCTCGCCGGCCTACGCCGATCTGCAGGTCGACCGCATCGCCAAGGCCCGCGGCGTCTCCGCCGACGCCGTGCGCAAGGTCATCGCCGACCACATCGACGCAGCCGTTCCTCGGCTTCATCGGCCAGCCGCACGTCAACGTGCTGATGACCAATCGCGCGCTGGACGCCGCCGTCCCGAAGGGCTCAGCCTAAGGCTTCATGACGCTCGACGAGCCGCGCCGCCCCGACCCTGACGCCCTGCTGCTCGAAGCGGCGAAGGCGGGACGCGGCCGGCTAAAGGTCTTCCTCGGCATGGCGCCGGGGGTGGGCAAGACCTACGAGATGCTCGCGCAGGGCGCCCGGCGCAAAGCCGAGGGCGTCGACGTGGTGGTCGGCGTCGTCGAGACCCACGGCCGCCGCGACACCGAGGCCCTGACGCCGGGCCTGGAGGTCCTGCCGCGCAAGCCGATCGAGTACCGCGGCCGCACGCTGATGGAGTTCGACATCGACGCGGCGCTGGCGCGCAAGCCGCAGCTGCTGCTGGTCGACGAGTTCGCCCATTCCAACGCGCCCGGCTCGCGCCATCCGAAGCGCTGGCAGGACGTGGAGGAGCTGCTCGCGGCCGGCATCAACGTCTGGACCACGCTCAACGTCCAGCACCTGGAAAGCCTGGTCGACGTGGTCTGGAAGATCACCGGCGTGCGCCAGCGCGAGACGGTGCCGGACGGCGGTGCTCAGCAAGGCCGACGAAATCGAGATCGTCGACATCACGCCGGCCGAGCTGCGCGAGCGCCTCGCTGAGGGCAAGGTCTACGTGCCCGAGACGGCGCGGCTGGCGTCGGAGCAATTTCTTCAAGCCCGAGAACCTGACCGCGCTGCGCGAGCTGGCGCTGCGCCGCGCGGCCCAGACGGTCGACGACCAGCTGATCGGCGCCATGCGCCGCGCCGGCGTCGCGGGCCCCTGGGCGGCCGGGCGAGCGGATCCTGGTGCTGGTCAGCGGCGATGCGATGGCCGACCACCTGGTGCGCACCGGCCGCCGCCTGGCCGAGATGATGAACGCGCCCTGGACGGTCGCCCACGTCGAGCGCGCCGGCCGCGCCCCGCCGACGACACTGTCGCTGGCGAGGGTCAACGACGCGATGAAGCTGGCCGAACAGCTCGGCGGCGCCACCCTGACGCTGACCGGCGACGACATCGTCGGCCGTGGTGGCCGACTACTGCGGCAGCAACAACGTCACCCAGATCGTCATCGGCAAGTCGCGCGACAGCCGCTGGCGCGAACTGCTGGGCCGCTCGTTCGCCACCGCGATGATGCGCCGCGCCATGGGCGTCGCGCTGCACATCGTCACCGAGCGCTCGTCGGAACCCTCGGGGCCCAGCCTGCGGCAGGTGGTGGCCCGCGAGCCCGGCGTCTGGCGCAAGTACCTGCCGGGCTTTGGCTATGTCGCCGTCGCCACCGTGGCCGCCTGGTATCTCGATCGCACCTTCCGGGCGTCCGACCTCGGCATGATCTTCCTGGCGGCGGTGTTCACCGCGGCTGTGCGCCAGGGGCTGCGGCCGGCTCTGCTGGCGGCCGGGCTGGCGTTCCTGGTCTACAACTACTTCTTCCTCGAGCCGCGCTATTCCTTCGTCATCGGCTCGCCCACCGACCTGCTGACCTTGCTCGTGTTCCTGGCCGTCGCCCTGGTCACCGGCTGCTCTGGCGGGGCGGCTGCAGCGACCAGCAGCGGGCGACGTCGCGCCGGGCCGCGGCCATCACCGCGCTGCTGGCCGCCAGCCGCCGCCTCTCGGCCTCGGCCAAGAAGCTCGACGCCGCCACCGGCGCTGGCCGAACAGCTCTCCGCCGCCACCGGCGGCAAGGCGATGGTCCTGCTGCCCAATGCCGGCGAGATCGCGCCCGCGGCGGCGTCGCCCGCCATGGAGACCCTGGGCGCGCAGGACATGGCCGCCGCCCGCTGGGCCTGGGAGCACGGCGAGGCCGCCGGCGCCGGCACCGGCACGCTTCCGGCCGCGGCGGCTGGACCTTCTGGCCGCTGCAAGGCGTGCAGCGCCCGCGCCGGCGTCGCGGCGATCGAAGCTCAGGGGAAGGCTGACGGTGAATCGGAGCGCTATGTGCTGTCGCTGCTGGACCAGGGCGCCATCGCGCTCGAGCGGGCCGAGCTCGCCGCCGAGGCCTCCGAGGCCGAGGCGCTGCGACGCTCCGAACGCCTGCGCACGGCGCTGCTGAACTCGATCAGCCACGACTTGCGCACGCCGCTCGCCGGCGTGCTCGGCGCGGCCACCACGCTGCTCGAGTACGGCCCGGAGCTGGAGCAGCCGGTGCAGACCGACCTGCTGGAAAGCATCCGCGAGGAGGCCGAGCGGCTGAACCGCTACGTCGGCAACCTGCTCGACATGACCAGGCTCGAGGGCGGCGGCGTTGCGCCACGCACCCAGGCCACCGACCTGCGCGACGTGGTCAGCGCGGCCGCCGACCGGGTCTCGCGCCGGCTCGGCAGGCGCAACCTGGTGCGCGATTTCCCCGAGACGCTCAGCACCGTGCCGGCCGACCCGGCGCTGCTGGAGCAGGCGCTGGTCAACATCCTGGAGAACGCCATCGCCTACAGCGACGACGGCTCGCGCATCGAGGCGGCGGTCTATGAGGACGAGCGCAACGTCGTCATCAGCATCGAGGACGAGGGCAAGGGCATCCCCACCGCCCAGCTGCAGCAGGTGTTCGAGCGCTTCCAGCGCCTGGAAGAGAGCAGCGACCGCGCGGCCGGCGCGGGGACCGGTCTGGGCCTCGCCATCGCCAAGGGCTTCGTCGAGGCCATGGGCGGGCGGATCGCCGCCGCCAGCCCGATCCACGACGGGCGCGGCACGCGCATCCTGATCAGCCTGCCCAAGGAAAAAGCCACCCCGCATTGGCTGCTATGAGCGCGTACAAACCCCGCATCCTGGTGATCGACGACGAGCCGCAGATGCACCGGTTCCTCGGCCCGGCGCTCGACGCCGCGGGCTTCGAGGCGCTGCGGGCCGACACCGGCGAGAGCGGCCTGCGCGCCATCGCCTCGGCCTCGCCCGACGCGGTGGTGCTCGATCTCGGCCTGCCGGACATGGACGGCAAGGACCTGCTGCGCGCGGCCCGCGCCTTCTACGCCGGTCCGGTGATCGTGCTGTCGGCCCGCGACCGCGAGACCGAGAAGATCGACACCCTCGATCTCGGCGCGGACGACTACATGGAAAAGCCGTTCGGCGTCGGCGAATTCCTGGCGCGACTGCGGGTCGCCCTGCGCCACAAGCTGGAGCGCGTCGGGGCAGAGGCGGTGATCCAGGCGGGCGACGTCGAGATCGACCTGGTCAAGCGGCTGGTCAGCCGGGCAGGGGAGCCGGTGCGGCTCTCGCCCAAGGAGTACGAACTGTTGGCCCGCCTGGCCGAGGGCGACGGCAAGGTGCTGACCCACCGCGCCCTGCTGACCGCCATCTGGGGGCCGGCCCACGTCGAAGACCTGCCGTACCTGCGGGTGCTGGTCGGCCAGCTGCGGCAGAAGCTCGAAGCAGAGCCGTCCGCCCCGAAGCACATCCTGACCGAGCCGGGGGTGGGGTATCGGTTTATGCGGTGACGGGGGCCGACCCCCTTTCCACCGTCACCCCGGACGGCCTGCAAGGCCGAGCCGGGGCCGGACCATCCGGCCCCCAGACGACGTCAAACTTGGAACCGGCCGGTGCGGCCCCGGCTCTTCGCTTCGCTACGCCCGGGGTGACGAGGAAGGGTGCGGCTGGTCCTACCGCTGCACCAGCTGCGTCAGCACCCCGCCGGTCTCGGACGGGTGCACGAACACCTGGCCCCTGACCGCATTGCCTGGTCCCGGATCGCCGACCAGCCGCACGCCCTTTGCGCGCAGTTCGGCCAGCGTCTTGTCGAGGTCGTCCACCTTCATCGCGATCAAGTGCACGCCCTCGCCGCGGTCGGCCAGGCGCTTGGCGATCGGGCCGTCGTCGCCGAGGTTCGACACCAGTTCGACGTAGCTGTCGCCGAAGCGGAAGAAGGCCATCTTCATCCCGGCCGCCGCGGCCTCGCTGCGGTCGCTGACCGGCGCGCCGTAGATCGCCTCGTACTTCCCGATCGAGGCGTCGAGATCCTTCACCGCCACGACGACGTGATCCACACCCTTGAACATGCCTGACGCTCCTGTTCCCATGGTTTTCCACCGAGCTATCAGGCGAAGGGAAGCGGGACAATGAAGCTCGCGACCATAGTTGCGTTGGCGGCCGGCCTCTTGATCGCCGCCTGCAACCTGCCGGTCGTCGACAAGGAGAGCGACGGCGTCGCCAAGGCCTTCTTCGACGAGGTGCGCACCGGCGCCGATCTGAGCCGCGACGGACATGTCGACCCCTCGCTCCGGACGCCGATCACCGACCAGGGTTTCGCCCGGATACGCTCGCTGTTGCCGCCCGGCCCACCGACCAAGGTGAACAACACCGGCTTCAGCTACAACAGCAGTTCTGGAACCGGATCGACGGCCCGGCTCAGCCACCAGTACGTCTGGGGCGCCCGCAATGTGACCATCCAGACCTTCATGAAGAAGCCGCCGGGTGGAACCAACTGGGTGGTCTACGCGCTCGAAGCCGACCTCGGCGGCGCGCAGCCGGCGATCGTCGTCGGCACGGAGCCGGCGCCCAGTTCCAGCGATGACTAAGGCGCTTCCTCCGTCGGCTCGGGCGGCTTTGGCGCGGGCGTCACCAGCAGCCGTCGTCCCTCCATAACCTGCCACAGCGCCAGCGCCGGCAGGCCGATGGCGATGTCGCGCACGCGTTTGATCAGCGACAGCGCCAGCGCGAACTCCGGCGTCAGCCCGAACAGGTGGCCGACCACCACATAGCCGCCCTCGATCACCCCCAGACCCATTGGCGCCGCGAAGGTGATCGTGCGGACCACGTAGACCAGGCTCTCCACCCCCATGATCGTGCGCAGGCTGAGATGGCGGCCGGCGATCCACAGGCCGGCCCAGACGCCGACGCCGCCCAGCACCCAGGCGCACAGGTGCAGCACCGAGCTGGCCGTTAGCCGCGCCGGCTTCTGGTAGAGTCCGTGCAGCGAGGCCACCACCGCGCTGGTCTGCGCCAGGGCGCTGGGCGCCCAGCGAGCGACGCCGCGCTCGATCGGCCCGGTGGCGCGCCGCTGCAACAGGATGAAGGCCACCGCCGCCAGCACCCCGGCGCCCAGCCCGAGCACCGAGGAGGTGATCAGCTGCTGGTTCTCGCCCGCCGGGCCAGGCCGGTACCAGAGCAGCGCGATGCCGATCGCGGTGAAGCCGAGCTGGCCGATGAACTCCGCCGTGACGTCCGCCACCGTGGTCGAGATCGCGACGGCCGGATCGACCCCGCCCAGGATCGCCGCCCGCGCCCCGAACACGAAGCCGCCCAGCGACGAGAACGGCAGCAGCTCGCCCGACGCGTCCCGCACAAGGCGGGCGAAATAGAAGGTGATCCAGGTCTTCGCCGGCGGCGCGCCAGGATCGAGCACCAGCCAGGCGGCCGCCAGCAGCACCACCGGGCCCAGGTAGGTCAGGCAAAGGCCGAGCAGGCCCTTCCAGCCAATCTCCGCGAACGCCGCGGCCACCTTGCCGAACCCGACATAGGCGATGATGCCGGTGGCCAGCACCAGCCCGATCAACATGACGACGACAGCCGCGCGTCTGACGCGGTTCGATCCCGGCGCCTCGGTCTCGGTCAACCGGCGTTCCCCGCTGTTTCCATCCCGACGGACGGTCGCCGCCCTGACGCGAAGTCTTAGCCGCAAAGTCGCGCGTCGGCCAAGGCTGCCTGCCGCTGCGACCTGTGATCAATCGAACACGCGGCGACAGGTTGCAGACCGCTGAGCTTGATCGGGGCGCTTGGGCCGCCTAAGTCCGGCGTTGGGCGCAGGGACTCAAGGTCCCATCGGAATTGGAGCTACCTTTGGCCATTCCTATGGCGGTGACGGCGCGGGTCGGCGCCTACATTGCGAAACAGCAGTTCAGCGGCACGAAGCGCTACCCGTTGGTGCTGATGCTCGAGCCGTTGTTCCGCTGCAACCTCGCTTGCGTCGGCTGCGGCAAGATCGACTATCCGGGCGAAATCCTGAACCAGCGCCTGTCGGTCGAGCAGTGCATGGAGGCGATCGACGAGTGCGGCGCGCCGGTGGTCTCGATCGCCGGCGGCGAGCCGCTGCTGCACAAGGACATGCCCAAGATCGTCGAGGGCTATCTGCAGCGCAAGAAGTTCGTGATCCTGTGCACCAACGCGCTGCTGCTGACCAAGAAGATCGACCAGTACAAGCCCGACCCGTTCTTCACCTGGTCGATCCACCTCGACGGCGACCAGATGATGCACGACCACTCGGTCTGCCAGGACGGCGTCTACGACATCGCGGTCAAGGCGATTAAGCTCGCCAAATCAAAGGGCTTTCAGTGCAACCTGAACTGCACCCTGTTCGACGGGGCCGACCCCGAACGGGTCGCGCGGTTCCTTGACGAGATGACGGCGATCGGCATCGACGGCGTCACCATTTCGCCCGGCTACGCCTACGAGCGCGCGCCCGACCAGGAGCACTTCCTCAACCGCACGCGCACCAAGCAGTTGTTCCGCGAGATCTTCAAGCGCGGCGCCAAGGGCAGCAAGACCTGGTCGTTCACCCAGTCGACCATGTTCCTGGACTTCCTGGCCGGCAACCAGGCCTACCACTGCACGCCGTGGGGCAACCCGACCCGCAACGTGTTTGGCTGGCAGAAGCCCTGCTACCTGCTCGGCGAAGGCTACGAGAAGACCTTCAAGGAGTTGATGGACAACACCGAGTGGGACAAATACGGCGTCGGCAACTACGAGAAGTGCGCCGACTGCATGGTCCACTGCGGCTTCGAAGCCAGCGCCGTGGCGGATATTACCAAGCATCCGCTGAAGGCCCTGGGCGTGAAGCTGCGCGGCGTGCGCACCGATGGCCCGATGGCCAAGGACATCCCGCTCGACAAGCAGCGCCCGGCCGAATTCGTCTTCACCCAGCACGTCGAAGAAAAGCTGGCCGAGGTCCGCGCCAGCAACCCGCGGGCCAAGAAGGTGGCGCGCGCGCTGAGCTGACGACGGCGATCGTCCGCTAGGCCAGCACCCTGGCCAGGAACGCGCCGCCGAGTTGCAGGCCGTCCATATCGATGCTGTGGCCGACGCCGGGCGAGATGTGGCTCTCCACTTCAAAGCCGTTCTGGACCAGGGCGGCCTTCGCCCGGTGCAGGGCGGCGGCCGGGATCATCGGATCGGCGTCGCCGTGGATGAGCAGGATCGGCGGTCGGGTGATCGAAGGTTCCGCGAGGGCGGCTTCGTCGGCCAGCATGCCGGAATAGCCGAGAATCCCGGCCAGCGGACTGCGCCGGCGCGGTCCCACATGCAGGGCCATCATCGTGCCCTGGCTGAAGCCCACCAGCGCCAGCCGAGCCTCGGCAAGGCCGTAGCGGGCCAGTTCCGCGTCGATGAAGGCGTCCAGCACCGGCGTCGCCTTGGCGACGCCCTCCGCCCGGGCGGAGGGGCCGGTGTTGGTGAGCGCCCACCATTGATAGCCGCCGGGGGCGCCTGGACAGGGCTCCGGCGCGTTCGGCGCCACGAACGCGGTCGCGGGCAGGGCGTCGCGCCAATAGGGCGCGAGCGAGATCAGATCGTCGCCGTTCGATCCGTAGCCGTGAAGCAGGATGACGAGCGATCGCACCGTCTCGCCGGCGGCGGGCGCCGCCCTTGGCCCATCGAGCATTGTGGACGTCAAAGACCGGTCTCCCCGTGAAGCTTCAGCCGCCGCTCCGACTGGCGCCAGCGCTCATACCACAACTCCGCTCGCCGCCACGGGCGTCGGGTCCGCGCGAGCGATGAAGCCGGGCCTCGTGCTCTGCAACGCCGCACCTGGGCGGGCCCGGAAATTAATCAACGCTAACCTAAACTTGAGACCTCCCGGTTACCTCAATCTCACAAAGCCGCGCCTTCAGGCGAGGCTTCATTGGAACGTGGACAGATGCCTCCGACCGTTCTCATCGCGGACGACGATCCCGTCACGACCTACCTGCTGCGCCATTGCCTGACGAGCGCGGGCTTCCGCGTGTGTTGCGCCCTCGACGGCCGCGAGGCGCTCGCGCTGATGCAGCAGGAAGCGCCGGACCTCGTGGTCCTCGACGTGATGATGCCGGTGATGGACGGGCTGGAAGTGCTGCGCCGCGCCAAGGCCGACGCGCGGCTGCGCCGCATTCCGGTGATCATGGTGACCTCGCGCGAGCAGGACTCCGACATCCTCGAAGCGTCCAGGATCGGCGCCGCCGACTATCTGGTGAAGCCGTTCGCGCCGACCGACTTCCTGGCCCGGGTGGCGCGCATCATCACCGAGCGGCGCGCGGCCTGACATGCTGGCGCTGGCAGTGGCAGTCGTGTGCCAGGCGGCCGCGCCGCAGGCGCCTTCCCGCGACGAGGTCTACGCCAAGGCCGTGAAGGCGCGTCTGGCGGGTGACACCGCCGCGGCGATCGCCCAGTTGCAGGCGCTGCTGGCGCAGCAGCCCGACGACGTCGATGCGCGGCTGCAGCTGGCGCTGGCGCTCCGCGCCGCCGGCCGCAACGCCGACGCGGAGCACGAACTGCAGGAAGTCCTGCGGCGAGCCCCCGACTACAAGGATGCGCGCGTCGCGCTGGCGCAGCTGCAGCGTGGGCGCGGCGATCTCGCGGCAGCGAAGGCGACGCTAGGCCCCGAACTCATGCGCACGCCCGGCGATCCGGACACGGCGACGTTCGTGCGCCAACTGCTCGAGCAGCCGTCGCCGCAGCTCTGGCGCATCGACGTCAACGGCGCCCTCAGCAGCCTGTCCGACAACTTGCCCGACTGGAAGGAACTCGACCTCGCGGTGTCGCGGAAGGTCGATGCGCAAAACGCCCTGACCGCCAGCGTGCAGCAGATCGAGCGCTTCCACATCAACGAGACCTATCTGGAAGGCGCCTACGACCACGGCTGGTCGGGTGGGGAAGTCTCGCTCGCGATCGGCGGTTCGCTCGATCCGACCTTCCGGCCCGAGATCGCCGTGCACGGCGAGGCGCTGCTCAATCCGTGGCGGCGCTCGCCGTGGACGCTGGCGTTGAGCGCCAACTTCTCCCGCTACGTCTCCGGCGACGTGGAGACAGTGACCGCCGGCGCCGATCGGCTGATCTTCGGCGACAGCGGCAAGCTCAGCGCCCGCTTCATCGCCACCCACGACGAGACCGGCCAGGATCTGTTCGGCTTCTCCACCGCCGCTTCCTGGCGGTTCACGCCAAAGTTCGATGCGTCGGCCAGCTATGTCGAACTCGGCCGAGACCGACACCGGCAGGACGGTGCGCGTCAGGGCGGTCGGCGTCGCGGGCAATTTCACCCTGAACGACCGCGCCATCCTCCACGCCACCGTCACGAACGAGGCGCGGGAAAACTCCTTCAACCGGCTGGAGTTCGCGCTCGGCGCCACGGCCAAGTTCTGATGTCGCTGCTTGGCTTCGTGTGGATCACGGCCGTCGCGCTGATGATCTTCTCGCTGGCCACCATGACCGCGTTGATCGGCGCGCGGGTGATCCACAAGCACCGCCGCGCCAGGCGCGCGGCGCGTCGGGCGATCGTGCTGCCGGAGCTGGTGCACCACATCGGCGGCCTCGTTTCCGGTCCGCTGCAACTCGGCGGCCTGGAGACCGACGCCGTGCTGATGGCGGAAGTCGTGCGCGATCTGGCCGGGCTGGTGCGCGGCGCGGAGCGCACCCGCCTGATGGAGGCGCTGCGGGCGCTGGGAGTGGACACCGCCCTGCGCAAGCTGCTGCGCCGCGGCTCAACGGTCCATCGCGTGCTGGCGGCCGAGGCGCTGGTGTTCTTCCCTGGCGACGAGACCTACGCCGCGCTGCGGCAGGCCTCCCGGCGCGACGCCCATCGGGTGCGGCTGTCGGCGCTGCGCACAGTGATCGAGCTGGGCCAGGCGCCGCCGATCGGCGACATGCTGGATAGCGTGATCGGCGGGACGGAGCGCGCGTCGCTGCTGTTCTCCGACCTGCTGCAGCGGGCGGTTCCAACCCAGATCGACGACGCCATCGCCGCGCTGGCGCGCACCGACTTGCCGCCGCCGGTCCGGGTGATGCTGCTGCAGGCGCTCGGTCGATCCGGCGATAAGCGCGTGCTGGGGCCGCTGCTGGACGTCGCGCATTCCCCCGACGGCGAGATCCGCGCAGGCGCACTCAGCGCGCTGGCGATGCTCGGCGATCCCCGCGCCGCCGAGGTCGTTGAAGGCGCGCTGGCCGACCCCGACTGGCGCGTGCGCCTCAAGGCGATCGAGTGCGTACGCAAGATCGGGCTGGTCGAGTTCTTCGCTCAGGTGATGGCGTGCGCGGAGGACGAGGTCTGGTGGGTCCGCTATCGCGCCGGCCAGACGCTGATGTCGCTCGCCGAAGGCGACGTCGCCCACCTCAAGTCGTTCATCGCCGGCGTCTCGAAGGTCGCGCCCGCGCTGACCGCGGCCTTGGTCAACGGGCCGGCGCCGGCGCTGAAGCTGGCCGGCGGCCTCGAGCCATGATCCTCGCCTTTTTCGCCCAGCTGACTGTCGGCCTGGCGTCGGCGTTCGCGCTGTTCGTCATCCTGTCGGGGCTGGCGCAGAACATGGTGCACCTGATCCAGCTGGCGCTGGCGGGCGTCGCGTTGGCGAGGCAGCCGCCCGAGCCCGAACTCGGCGTCGTTCTGGCAGCGCTACTCCAAGGCCGCGCCGCCGATCGCGCTGCTGGCGCCGGCCTACAACGAGGCGCTGACCATCGTCGAAAGCGTCCGCTCGCTGCTGTCGATGCGCTACCCCGAGTTCGAGATCATCGTGATCAACGACGGCTCGACCGACGAGACGCTGGAGATCCTGATCGACACCTTCTCGCTCGCGCCGACCGAGGCGCGCGACTACGAGTTGGTGGTCGACCACGCGCTGATCCTCGGGCTCTACGCCTCGGAGCTCCACCCTCGGCTGCTGGTGATCGACAAGGACAACGGCGGCAAGGCCGACGCGCTCAACGCCGGCCTGAACCTGGCCACCGCGCCGATCATCTGCTCGATGGATGCCGACTCGCTGCTCGAGCCCGACGCCCTGCTGCGCGCGGTGCAGCCGTTCCTCGAGGACCCGCAGCGGGTCATCGCCGTCGGCGGCACCATTCGCGTCGCCAACGGCTGCACGATCGCCGACGGGCGCATCGTCAAGGTCGGCGCGCCGCGCAACCTCTTGGCGCTGATGCAGACCGTGGAATACCTGCGCGCGTTCCTGATGGCGCGCCTGGCCTGGAGCCAGATCGGCGCCCTGACCATCATCTCCGGCGCGTTCGGCCTCTTCCGCCGCGCGGCGGTGCTGGAGGTCGGCGGCTATGCGCACGGGACGGTCGGCGAGGACATGGAGCTGGTCGTGCGGCTGCACCGCCATTTCCGCAATACCAGGAAGCCCTACCGCATCGCCTTCGTGCCCGAGCCGGTCTGCTGGACCGAGGCGCCGGAAACGCTGAAGGTGCTCTCCCGCCAGCGAGCACGCTGGCACCGCGGCGCGCTCGAGACGTTCGACCGGCACCGCAGCATGGCGTTCAACCCGCGCTACGGCGCTGTCGGCGTGATCGGCTTCGGCTGGATCGTGCTGTCGGACGTCATCGGCCCGCCGACCGAGTTGCTGGGCTACATCCTGATCCCGCTCTGGTGGTCGTTCGGCGCGCTCTCGTTCGACTATCTGCTCGCGTTCCTGGCGGTGACCTTCGCGTTCGGCGTCGCGCTCAGCGTCGGGGCGCTGGCGCTGGAGGAATCCGAGCTGCACCGATTCCCGCGCACCCGGGATCTGGTGGTGCTGACGGGCGCCGCCATTCTGGAGAATCTCGGCTATCGTCAGCTCAACCAGCTGTGGCGCCTGCAGGGCACGCTGCAATGGCTCAGAGGCGCACAGACCTGGGGCGAGATGACCCGCAAGGGATTCAAGGCGGCGTGACGCGAGCCAGGCAGGGCCTGCTCGTCTCGGCCCTCCTGGCGCTCGCGCTCGTGTTCGCCCCGGCGCTCGGGCTTCGGGCGGCTGAAGCGATCAGCTTCTATCTGTTCAAGGACGTCGTCGGCCCGCCCGGCCAGTCGCTGATCGCGCCCGCCGGTCCGGCGCGCATCGCCGATTTCGACCATGGCGGGTCGCACCGGCTGGCGATCCTGGTCACCGATCCGCAATCGGACTGGCTGGGCCTGGTGCGGGCGTTCAAGGCGCAGGGCGTGCCTTTCACCGTCACGCAGGAGTGGCAGAGCGCGCTGACGCACAAGGTGGTGCTGGTCTATCCGATCATCTCCGGCCGCGCGCTGGCCCCGGAGGCGCTGCGGGGCCTCGCCGCCCACGTCCGCGACGGCGGCACGGTGCTCGGTTTCGACCTGGAGGGCGGGGGACTGGCGCCGGTCTTCGGCGTCAAGGATACCGCGATCGCCTCCCGCACCCGGGAAACGCTGAGCTGGCCGGCCTCGACGGGGCCGCCGGAGGAACAGGTGATCCGCTTCAGCCACGCCGGCGGCGGCGGCGCGATGGGCTCGTTCGCCTACGACCTGGCCGGCGCCAAGGTGGTCGCCAGCTACGACGATGGCGCCGCCGCTGTCGTCTGCCACGACGAAGGCGGCAAGGCCTGCCTGATGGGCGTCGATCTCGGCGCGCTGGCGACCCGGGCGATCGACGCCCGCGCTGAGGAGGCCGGGCGCTCGTACGTCAACCGCTACGAACCGAGCCTTGACGTGCTGGTGCGCTGGGTCAGCGACCTCTACGTCGCCGGCGAGCCGATGCCGTGGCTGATCGACACCACCGCGCCTGGCCGCGAGGTGACCATCGTGCTCAGCCACGACCTCGACTACACGCGCTCGGTGGTCAACGCCCGCGCCTACGCCGATCTCGAGCGCGCGAACGGGATCAAGGCCACCTACTTCATGCAGACCAAATACATCCGCGATTACAACGACGACGTCTTCATGACCCGCGAGACCGCGCCGATGGTGCGCGCGCTGCAGGACGAGGAGGGCATGGAGGTCGGCAGCCACACCGTCTCCCATTCCCGCGTCTTCAAGGCTTTCCCGCTCGGCGACGGGCGCGAGCAGTACCCCGACTACCGCCCGTTCGTGCAGAACCAGGCGGTGACGCGCGGCGGCTCGATCTTCGGCGAGACGCGGGTCTCGAAATTCCTGCTGGAGAAGCTTTCCGGCGCGCGGATCACCTCGTTCCGCCCTGGCTACCTCTCATACCCGTTCCAGCTCCCGGAGGCGCTGGTGGCGACCGGCTACGCCTATTCGTCGTCGGTGACGGCCAACGCCTGCCTGACACACCTGCCGCACCAGACCACCTTCTCCCGGCAGGGCGCGAGCCTGCTGCCGCTCTACGAGTTCCCGGTCACGATCGAGGACGAGGAAAAGCCGCGCCTGGGCGACCGCTTCGAAGCCGAAAGCGCGGTGATCGACAAGATCGCCGCCCACCACGGCCTGGTGGTGATCCTGATCCACCCTGACATCCTCGATCACAAGCTGGCGTTCGAGCGGCAGCTGATCGCGCGCTGGAAGGACCGCGCCTGGATGCCCGACCTGGCGGAATTCGGCGACTGGTGGCGCGCACGTGACCAGGCCGAATTCGATGTTGTCCAGCATGGGCAGGACTGGTCGGTGTCGGTCGACGCGCCGGACGAGCTGCGCAACGTGGTGGTGCTGCTGCCCAAGGCCGGCAGCGGGTCGGCGAGCGGCCGGGGCTACCGGCTGGCCCACGGCCAGCTGGTGCTGGATCGGGTTCAGGGCCATGTCAGCCTGCCGCTAGGCGCTGGCGCGGCCGGCTGATCTCAGAGCGCCTCCGGCCCCGCCAGGCGCGGACCGAGCAATTGGCGGGCGCGCTCCAAGGCGTGGAAGCCGTCCTCGGCCTCCAGCGCCGTGCGGATCAGCGCCCCGATCTGCCAGGGGTTCGACTTCAGCGACGCGAACACCGGCCCGATCGCCGGGCCGGCCGTCGGCGCCCAGGCCGACCTGCGCCGCCGGCGGCAGCGCTCGGTCGGCGCTATCCGACACCGCGCGGATCACCGCGAACGGCACGCCGAACCAGCGCGCGAGCCTGGCCACGGGGAAGGATTCCAGATCGACCGCGATCGCGCCGGCGCTCTGGCGCAGCTCCGCCTTCTCCGCCGCCGTCGCCACCGGCCGCTCGGCGCGGGCGAAGCGGCCCAGCTTGGCGTCGGGCAGCAGCGCCGCGATCCGCGACACCCAGGCCGCGTCGGCGTCGAAGCTGTCGGACCCGTCGGCCACTGCCTCGCCGATCACCAGGTCGCCGACCTTCAACGCCGGGTCCAGCGCGCCGCAGAGGCCGAAGCTGACCACCCCGGCGACGCCGCCGCGCAGCTCGTCTTCCAGCCGCCCGGTGAGGCCCGCCAGGTCGCCGCCGCCGATCACCACCGGCGCGCCGACGAGGATCTTCGCCTCCCGCGTCATGCCGACCACCGCCAGGATATCGCCCCGATCCGAGATCGACATTACATCCCGAACGCCACGCGCCGCTCGTTGCTGCGCGTCAGGTTGCGGTAGCGGGCCAGGGCCCACAGCGGGAAGAACTTCGAGTAGCCGTGGTAGCGCAGGTAGAACACCCGCGGGAATCCGCCGCCGGTGTAGTGATCCTCGCCCCAGAAGCCGTCGTCGCCCTGCCGCTCGCGCAGCCAGGCGATGCCTCGCGCCACCGCCGGATGGTCGGTCTCGCCGGCGGCCATCAGCCCCAGCAGCGCCCAGGCGGTCTGCGAGGCGCCCGAAGGGTGGGGCTCGTAGCCTTTGTAATCCAGCTTGTAGCTGTCGCAGGTCTCGCCCCAGCCGCCGTCGGGGTTCTGGATCGATGACCAGCCAGTCGGCCGCCTTGCGCACCATCGGCGCCGCGCCGTCCTGGCCCACCGCGTTCAGGGCGCACAGCGCCGACCAGGTCCCGTAGATGTAGTTGACGCCCCAGCGGCCGAACCAGCTGCCGTCGGCCAGCTGCTCGCGCTCGAGATAGGCGAGGGCGGTCTTCATCCGTGGGCTGTCGAGCGGCTCGCCCAGCTGGGCCAGCATGCTCACGCACCGGGCCGCGACATCGACCGTAGGCGGATCGAGCAGGGCGCCGTGGTCGGCGAACGGAATATTGTTGAGATAATAGAAGGTGTTGTCGGCGTCGAACGCGGCCCAGCCGCCGTTCTTGCTCTGCAGGCCTTCGACCCAGACCCGGCCTTTGTCGATCGGCGTGTCGTAGGCGCCGGCGACTTCGGCGCGGTGGCGCGCGCGGTCCATCGCCATCACCACCACGGCGGTGTCGTCGAGATCGGGGTAGTGCGGGTTGGCGTACTGGAACGCCCAGCCGCCAGGCGGCACATCCGGCCGTTGCTCGGCCCAGTCGCCGACCACGTCGGTCACCTGCAGCGGCTTCAGCCATTCCAGCCCGCGCAGCGCCGCGGCTTCGGCGTCCGGTGCGGCGCTCTCCATCAGCGCGTGGCTGACCAGGGCGGTGTCCCAGACTGGCGAGAAGCAGGGCTGGCAGTAGGCCTCGTCGTCCTTGATCACCAGCAGCTTCTCGACCGCCGCCCGGGCGATGGCGCGGCGCGGATCGTCGGCCGGAACGCCCAGAGCGGCGTACATCGTCACGCTGTTGACGATGGCCGGGAAGATGCCGCCGATGCCGTCGTCGCCGTTCAGCCGCTCGTCGACGAAGGCGACCGCCTTGTCGATCGCCCGCTTGTTCGAACCCTTGGGGAAGCGCGGTTCGGCGACGCGCAGCACCTGGTCCAGCGCGAAGAAGAACGTCGCCCACGGCTCCTTCTGGTGTGCGCCCCGGGCCAGCTTGGTGATTGTCTGCGGCGGCTGCAGGAACAGCTCGTCGATCGTCACGCCGCGCGGGTTCACGGCGCGCGGCCTCAGCTTGCGCACCACCAGCAGCGGCACGATCACGGTCCGCGCCCAGTAGGAGATCTTGTCGATGTGGATCGGGAACCACTTCGGCAGCAGCATGATCTCGACCGGCATCTCCGGCACGGCGCGCCACGAGAGGATGCCGAACAGCGCCAGCAGGATGCGGGTGAAGACGTTGCAGGCGCCCGCGCCGCCGTGCGCCAGCAGCGCCTCGCGGGCCCGGACCATGTGCGGCGCCTCGATGTCGTCGCCGATCATCTTCAGCGCGAAGTAGGCCTTCACCGTCGCCGACACGTCGAGGACGCCGCCGTGATAGAGCGGCCAGCCGCCGTGCTCGCCCTGGATGCGGCGCAGGTAGACGCCGATCTTGCGCTCCAGCTCCGGGTTGGCCGGCTCGCCGAGGTAGTGGACGAACAGCACATATTCGGCCGGGATGGTGGCGTCGGCCTCGAGCTCGAACACCCAGTGGCCGTCGGGGCGCTGCAGCTTGAGCAACCCCTCGGTCGCCCGCGCCACCGCGGCCTCGAGCCCTTCGGCGTCGGCGAACTTCAATCGGTCGGTGATTGCGGCGTCGTCCATCTCAGCGGCTCAGGGAAAGGACAATCTCGGCGGCCTTGTGGCCCGAACGGATCGCCCCTTCGATGGTGGCGGGAAGCCCGGTATCGGTCCAGTCGCCGGCCAGCGCAAGGTTGCGCCAGCGGGTCGCGGCCTTGGGTCGCTTGGCCACCTGGTCCGGCGTGGCCGCGAACGTGGCGCGCCGCTCCTTGACGATCTGCCACGCTGGCATCGGCGTGGCGCCAAGCCCGTAGACCTTGGCGACGTCGGCCCACAGCGCTGCGGCCATCTGTTCGCGCGGCATGTCCACCACCGCGTCGGCGCCGCTGGTGGTGGTCGAGATCCGGCCGTGGAAGGCGAACAGCCACTGCGCCATCCCGCCGATCACGCCGACGATCTTCGGCGCGCCGGCCGGCGGGTCGATCTTGAAGTGGCCGTTGACGATCGAGCAAAAGGCGTCCGGCGCGCTGACGCTGGGCAGCAGGCCCGGCGTGGTCCAGGCCGGCGTAGCGACGATCATCCTGTCGTCGGCGCCGAGCGCCACGGTCTCGCCGCCGACGGTGAAGCTCAGCGCCCGGGCGTCGTCCGTCGCGATCGCCTCGACCCGCCGGCCGATCCGCACGTCGGCGCCCTTCGCGGCCAGGAAGGCGAGGGCAGGGGCGATGAAGGCGGCGTCCAGGCTGGGATCGGCGATGCGCGGCGCGTAGGCGCGGCCGCCGACCGCCAGCGTCTCCCGCACGATCGCCCCGGCAAGCTCGGCCGATCCCTGGCTCGCCTCGGTGTTCAGCGCCGCCAGCATCAGCGGCTCGATCAGCCGCTCCCACAGCGGCCCCTCGCAGCGGATCACGTCGCACAGCCGCCTGTCGCCCTGCGGCGCCAGCAGCTTCACCAGCGGCAGGTAGTCGCCGACATGGGTGCCCGGCACGCGGCGGCCCTCGACGAACACCCACCAGCCGACCCGACCGGGGTTGGGCCGCAGCGTCCAGCGCCGGCCGTCGCGGACGTCGCAGAAGTCGAACAGCGCGTCCTTCGGCCCGGCCAGCCGATCCACCGCGCCCAGCGTGCGCAGATAGTCATGCGTCGCGTGATTGCCGGACAGGACCAGGTGGTTGCCGTTGTCGATCGTCATGCCGAGCGTGGCGTCGACATAGGAGCGGCAGCGCCCGCCGACCTGGGCGGCGCCTTCGATCAGGACCACCGGGCGGCCGCGCTCGGCCAGCCGCACGGCCGCCGACAGCCCCGCGAGCCCGGCGCCGATCACGTAGGTGCGGCCGCTCATCAGTCGACGAGGCCGTGCCTCAGCACGATCCAGATCAGCCGCATCCGCGGCAGGGAGACGCGGTGGCGCGGCGGCGCCCAGCCCTCGACCTCCATCTTGGAGAGGATCTCCGAATAGACCTGCCGCATCAGCCGCGGCGAGCGGATCCGGCCCGCGGGCTTGCGCTTCAGCACGGCGTCGGCCTTGGCGTAGTGCTCGTGCGCCTTGGCCGAGACCCAGCGGCAGGCGCGGTCGATGCGGCGATCGCTCACCACCGCCAGCGGCTCGCGGCTGTCGATCCCGGCCACGGCCAGCGCCTCGGCCGGCAGGTAGACCCGCCCCATCTCGGCGTCCTCGTCCAGGTCGCGCAGGATGTTGGTCAGCTGCAGCGCGCGGCCGAGGTGGAAGGCGAGCTCCAGGCCCGCGGCCTCCGGCATGCCGAAGATGCGCACCGAGAGCCGGCCCACCGCGCTGGCCACCCGGTCGCAGTAGAGGTCGAGAAAATCGTATGGCGGCGCGATGACCGGGCCGTCGACGTCCATCTCCATGCCATCGACGATGGCCAGGAAGTCCTCCTGCTTCAGGCCGAACCGGCTCACGTGCTCGGCCAGGAACTGGATCCGCGGCGGCGGCGCGCCGGCGTAGAGCGCGGCGAGATCGGCCCGCCAGGCGCCCAGCGCCAAAGCGCGCTCCTGAGTGGTCGGGCCCGGGTCGTCGGCGATGTCGTCGACCAGGCGGCAGAAGGCGTAGATGGCGAACATCGCCGCGCGTTCGGCCGGCGGCAGCAGCCGCATCGCCGCGTAGAACGAGCTGCCGGAAGCCTGTTGCTCGGTGCTCGCCTGCGGGGGCGTCGCGGGGGACTCGCGCTCCAGCGTGACTGTCATGGGCGGCTTATGGCCCTCCGGCGCGTGATTGCCGAGCGCCGAATCGCTCCTGGATTGTCCGGCCGACGCCGAGTAGCCCGACGGCCACAGCCTCCAGGCGGCTGTGATGGGTGTCCTGGCTGAGCGGATCGCGTTCGCGCAGGCGCTGGTTCAGGCTCTCCGCCAGCCGCTGGATCGCGCCGACCTCAAGCGCCAGCCGCAGGTCGCGGATCTGGCCGGCGAAGGGGCGCGAGGCCTGCAGCAGCTGCGCGGTATTGTCCGCCAGCACCCGGATGACCGCCGTCATCGCCGGATCGCCGGCGCCCTCGGCCAGCATCTCCACACTGGCGCCGCAGGCCTCCAGCGTCTCGCGGGGCAGATAGACCCGGTCGATCTCGTGGTAGTCCTTGGCGCAGTCCTGCAGGTGGTTGATCACCTGCAGCGCCGCGCAGAGCGCGTCCGAGGCCGGCCAGGTCGACCTGGACTCGCCGTGCACATCCAGCACGAACCGGCCGACCGGCATCGCCGAATAGCGGCAATAGTCCATCAGCTCGTCCCAGCTCTCGTAGCGCAGCTTGGTGACGTCACGCCGGAACGCCTCGAGCAGGTCAAGCATGTGCTCCCAGCCCAGCCCGCGCTCGGCCAGCACGTTGCGCAGCGCCACCGCTTCCGGCGAGGACTCGCCCTTGCCGGTCAGCGAGGCTTCGATCTCGCCCAGCCGCGCCAGCTTCTGCTCCGGCGTCGCGGTGGCGTGGTCGGCGATGTCGTCGGCGAGGCGGGCGACGCGGTAGAACGCCATGATCGGCGCACGGTAGGCCGGCGCGATCAGGTGCGAGGCGACCGGAAAGTTCTCGTCGGCGTGCCCCTTGCCCGAGGCCAGATCGGCGGCGCTCATGACGAGGCCGCCAGCGCCTGCGAACGCCCCTTCCACATCCCGCCGCGCCCCCGCCAGACGTCGATCGCCGACTGCACCGTGAAGGCGGTGTAGAGCGCGCCGATCAGCGGCAGGGCAAGCCCCCACAGCGGTGACAGCCGGTAGTAGCGCAGCATCGGCTGGAACGCGGCCGCCATCAGCGCCCAGGCGGCGAGCCCGAGCCAGCGCGCCGCGCCGGGCCCGAACGCCGCCAGCAGCGGCGCCGCCAGATAGACCAGCGCCATGCCCAGCACCGTTCCGGCCAGCAGCGCGGGCGAATAGCCGAGCTGGGCGTAGGCCGAGCGCGACACCATCCGGCCGATGTCGCCGAGCGAGCCATAGGGGCGCAGGCTCACCGAGGTGCGGGTCAGGCCGAGCCAGATCGGTCCCTGCGCTTTCAGCCGGGCGCCCAGCGCGCAGTCGTCGATGATCTCGCCGCGGATCGCCGCGACGCCGCCTGCTGCTTCGAGGGATTCGCGCCGCACCAGCATGCAGCCGCCGGCGGCCGCCGCGAGGCGGTTCTTCGGGTCGTTGACCAGCCCGAACGGGAACAGCATGTCGAAGAAGAACACGAAGGCGGGGATCAGCAGGCGCTCGGCCATGGTCCCGGTCTGCAGCCGCGCCATCAGCGAGACCAGCGCCAGATGGCCGGCGTCGGCGCGGGCGACCAGGCGGCGCAGGGTCACGGGATCATGGGCGATGTCCGCATCGGTGATCCACAGATAGGCGGGCGCGCTGGCCGACGCCGCTTCGACGCCCTGCGACACCGCCCAGAGCTTGCCGGTCCAGCCGCGCGCCAAGGGCTTCCCCGAAATGACCGTCAGCCGCGCCTGCGCCGCGATCCTCGCCGCCGCCTCGGCCGCGACCTTGCCGGTGCCGTCCTCGCTGTTGTCGTCCACCAGCACCAGCCGGAACGCCCCCGGGTAGTCCTGGCCGAGCAAGCTTCCCACCGACCGCGCGATCACGTCAGCTTCGTTGCGCGCCGGGACCACGGCGACGACGTCCGGCCAGGCCGCTGGCTCGGGCGGCAGGCCGCGGTCGTCGCGTTCGCGCATCAGCCAGAAGAAGCCGCGGAAGAGCAGCAGGTAGAGCCACGCCGCCACGCTGACGCCGCCGATGACCAGCGCCGCGATCACGCCAGCCGCCCCGCTTCGCGAAACCAGTCGAGCGCCGCTTGTAGCGCTTCGACATGCGGCCTGGCGGCGTAGCCCAACTCTCGCTCGGCCTTGGCGGAAGAAAAGAACATGTGGTGCGAGGCCATCTTGAGCGCGTCGCGCGTCAGCATCGGCTCCTTGCCGGTGACCTGGGCCACCGCCTCGGCGGCGTAGGCCAGCGGATAGAGCGGCCCGCGGGGCAGGGCGAGGGTCGGGGCTTTGCGGCCGGTCAGGGCGGCGATCTCGGTCAGCATCTCGCGCAGCGACAGGTCCTGGCCGCCCAGGATGTAGCGCTCGCCGATCCGGCCCTTGTCCATCGCCAGCAGATGGCCCGCCGCCACGTCTTCGACGTGGACCAGGTTGAGCCCGGTGTCGACGAAGGCGGGGATCTTGCCCTGCGCCGCCTCCAGCACCATCCGCCCGGTCGGGGTCGGCTTGATGTCGCGCGGGCCGATCGGGGTCGAGGGACTGACGATCACCGCCGGCAGGCCGCGTTCGGCGACCATCCGCTCCACCAGCCGCTCGGCGGCGACCTTGCTTTGCTTGTAGGCCCCGATCGCCTCGGCTTCGGCCAGCGGTGCGGTTTCGTCGACCACCGTCGCGGCGTCGGCGGCGCGCAGGGTGGCGACGCTGGAGGTGTAGACGATCCGCTCGACGCCCGCCGCCAGCGCCGCCTCCATCACCGCCTGGGCGCCGGTCAGATTGGCGCGGCGCAGTTCGCCAGGATCGCGGGCCCAGAGCCGGTAGTCGGCGGCGACATGGTAGAGCTGGCGCACGCCGGCCATCGCCCGCATCATCGACGCGGCATCGGTCATGTCGCCTTCGAAGACCTCGCAGGCGACGCCTTCGAGATTGCCTCTGGGGCTCGAAGCCCGCGCCAGCACCCGCACCGTCTCGCCGCGGAGGGCCAGGGCGCGCAGCACCGCCGAGCCGACAAAGCCGGTCGCGCCGGTGACCAGGATGGGATCGCCTGTCGGCAATGCGTCTGCTCGGGGCCAGAGCGTCCGGAGGCGGACGCGTGGCGCGCCTTAGAGCGGGTTACGCCTCGGAAGCAAGCGCCCAGGCCGGCATCGGCCTAGGACAGGGGAGGGTAGTGCAGACGGATGGTGACGCGGGTGTCGCCCGCCGACACCGGGAACAGCGCCGACTCCAGCGACGGGGGCGCCAGGAATGGGCGTACGTTATTGGAGAAGCCGTAGCCTTCCTTGGGGCCGAGCGGTCCAAGGTTCAGATCGCCGTCGGCGTTGGCGTCGTGGAACATCACCAGCGCATAGCGGCCCGGCGCCGGGAGATAGAGGCACATGGTCTCGTCGCCGGGCAGCGCCGGGTCGCGCCAGACGTCCAGCCAGCCATTCCCTTGCAGCCACCGATGGTGATCGGACCCATAGAGGTTGGCGACCAGATAGCCGTGAGTGGTCTTCACACCCTGGGTGGTGACCAGCAGCCGGTAAGGCGTCGGCGTCCCGTGGCAGGGCAGAATCTCGACGGTGGCGGACGCCTGGCCGGCGAACGCGAGCGCCAGCGCCAGCGGCCCCCACAACGAACGCATTGCGATTTTCGGCCCCAAGCGTGTGCATCACTGAAACGGCGTTACTCGGAGCTACAGGATTGGCGAGTGCGCGTCCATCGCCGCGCCGCCGCCGCGCCCGGCGCCGCCTGGCCCAGCGTCGATCTCGGCGAAGCTCAGGCCCCTGGTCTCCCGCGCCATCAGCGCCGCCAGCGCGCTGACCGCACAGGCGGCGGCGACATAGATCGAGATCGCCGTCGTCGAGTGCGTCCGCTGCAGCAGCGCCACCGCGATCACCGGCGCCAGCGAGCCGGCGAAGATCGAGGTCACCTGGTACGAAATCGAAGCGCCGGAATAGCGGTAGCGGGTGGGGAACAGCTCGGAGATGAAGGCCGCCTGCGGGCCATACATCGCGCCGTGCAGGACCAGGCCGACCACCATCGCGCCGATCACCAGGAGCGCCCCGCCGGAGTGCAGCAGGCCGAAGAAGACGAACGCCCAGACCGCCATGCCCGCCGCGCCGAACGCGTAAACCGTCCGTCGGCCGATTCGGTCCGAGAGCGCTGAGAACAGGGGCAGCGTCAGCATCTCGACAAAGCTGGCGATCAGCACCGCGTTCAGCCCGATCTGCCGCTTGAAGTGCAGGTCCGCCAGGTAGGCGATCGAGAAGGTGGTCAGGATGTAGTAGGAAATATTCTCGCCGAACTTCAGCCCGGCGCCGATGGCGATGCCGCCCGGCCGATGCTTCAGCGCCTGCAGCGCTGGCGCGGGCTCCAGCGCCACGGCCGCCCCCAATTCCGCGGCGTGGGCCTCCGCCGCCTCGAACAGCGGCGATTCGCTCAAGGTGGAGCGCACCCACCAGCCGACCGCGACCAGCACGCCCGAGAGCAGGAAGGCGACGCGCCAGCCCCAGCCGAGGAAGTCGGCCTCGCTCAGGGTGGCGGCCATCACCGCCATCACCCCGGCGGCCAGCAGGTTGCCGGCCGGCACGCCCACCTGCGGCCAGCCGGCCCAGGTTCCGCGCCGCTTGGCGTCGCCGAACTCACCGGCCATCAGCACCGCGCCGCCCCACTCGCCGCCGACCGCGAAGCCCTGCACGAACCGCAGCGCCGCCAGCAGCACCGGCGCCGCGACCCCGATCTGGGCGTAGGTCGGCAGGAGCCCCATCGCCGCGCTGGAGACGCCCATCAGCACCAGGCTGGCCATCAGCAGGCGCTTGCGGCCGATGCGGTCGCCGAAATGGCCGAACACCAGCCCGCCGATCGGCCGGGCGACGAAGCCGAGCGAGTAGGTCAGGAACGCCTGCAGCACCCCGGTCAGCGGATCGGATCCGGGGAAGAACAGCTTGCCGAACACCAGAGCCGCGGCGGTGCCGTAGAGGAAGAAATCGTACCACTCGATGGTGGTGCCGATCAGGCTGGCGACGATCACCTGGCGCAGCGACGAGCGCGGCCGCGTCGCCGCGGGCTGCAATGCGGCCATCCAGCTTCCTCCCCCGGCTTTCGCCACCACGTTTGCCGCATGGAAGCACCTTCCAGCGGCGCCGTGAACCGTTGCCCGAGCCGCCGGGACCGCTACAGAGGGAAGCGGAGGGCCCGATGATCAACGTCACCGTCACCTACACCGACAACTTGGGTCCGGAGGCCGACATCCCGGAACTGCTGCGCAGGATCGCCGTACGGCTCGAGGCGGATTTCGGCCAGGAGGCGATGGTGGGGGTCTGCATCGGCGCCGTCCGGCTGACCGATTTCGTCATCGGGGACGGGCGGCCCGACTGGTCGTCGGTCTCGGTGACGGCGCGGCTGCCGGAGGATCAGCTCGAGGCGCTGCGCGAGCCGCTGTTCAAGGATCTGACCGAGCTGGTCGAGACTCAGCTCACCGACTTCGAGGGGCGGCGATCGTCGACGGTCTCGATCGAGCTCACGCCGATCGCGGCGCAGAACGTGGTCAGCCGCAACAAGATCGGGCGGGGCAGCCCAATCTTCTGAGCCTGGCTAGCCCGTCCGCCCGATGTGGAACACCTCGCCGCCGGCGCCAGCGGCCGCTTCGGCCAGGCTGTAGCCTTCGAGAACCTCGGCGGTCGCGTCGCGGGCTCTGAGCAGCGCTTCGCGGATCGAGCAGGTGGCGAGATCGGGGCAGTCGTCGCACTTGCGGAACTGCAGGCGCGAGACACAGGGCGCCATCGCCAGCGGCCCGTCGATCACGCGGATCACCTCGGCGAAGGAAATGTCGGCCGCGGGCCTGGCCAGGCTGTAGCCGCCCAACTTGCCGCGCCGGCTCACCACCACGCCGCGGCGCGACAGCTCCAGCAGGATCGCCTCGAGGAACTTGCGCGGCGCATCGGCGCGCTCGGCCAGATCGCCCGCGGTGATCTGGGCGCCGGGAGCGCGCGCCAGCTCGACGAGGGCGCGAAGGGCGTAGCGGGCTTTGCTGGAAAGCATTGAGGGTCTGTTTAGGCGCCGCGGCCAGGCCTCGGCAAGGATTCGCTAGAGCAACCCGCTAGCGTTGGCCTCGATCCAGGCCAGTTCCTGCCGCGCGAGCGCTTCGATCCCGCGCCGGCGGAATGTCGCCCAGGGCTCGAGGCCCGCCGCACCGAAGCGGACGATTCGCTCGATCTCGCCTTGCTGCGCCTGCCGCGCCGCGTCGACCAGCTCCGAGCGCCCGCAGCCGTAGCCTGCGGCGAACGCGGCCAGCCGCGCGGCCCGATCCGGTGGGGTGGCGAACCCTGGCGCACGGGTCTGCTCGTCGGGCCGCAGCTGGGCGGCGCGGACCACCGCGAAGCCGGCGTCCTCCATGGGATCGCCCGGCCGGGCGAGCTCGAAGTCGATCAGCCCGCAGATATCGTCGCCGTCCCAGATCAGGTTGTGCGGGCCGAAGTCGCCGTGGAGGACGATCTCGCCGGGCTTCGGCGCCTGCGGTCCATGTCGCCAGAGCGCTGGCGCGGGGGGCGCGTAGCCGGCGACGGCCTGGTGGTAGGCGCGCAGGAACACGCCGACCTTGGCGACGCCCTCGGTGTCGATCAGCGCCGGCGGCCAGGGCCAGTTCGAGGCGCGGCCTGGCAGGAACGACAGAACCTCCCGGCCCTGGCCGTCCAGACCGAGCGGGCGAGGGCAGGGGAACCCCGCCGCGCCGAGATGCGCCAGCAACGCCTGGATCGTCGGCGTCCACGGACCGGACTCGCGGCGGACCGTCTCGCCCACCTTCACGACCCGCCCGGTTTCGAGTCCGCCGAGCAACGGGATCTCCTTTGGCTCGGGGTGGGTCAAAGTGGCCTCCAGAAAACGCTTGCGTCGCCGCGGCCACGTCCATATACCCCGCCGCTCGCTTGCGGACGGAGCTTCTGCGGCGAACGGACGGAAATCAGAGCTTTCGGGCCTTGCATTTTTGTCATGTTCGCATTAGCTTCCGCCCCTTCAATCAACTCGCTACGGACTGACAGGGGCACGCCCCAGCGGCCCTAGGCGGGCTTTGCGCTCAAAAACGGGGCTTTCCCGAATAGAGTTCAGAGGCGATTGACAGCGATTTTGGGTGCGGATAGAGACGCCGCTCCTCGCGCCGCCGGGCGTTATCGGCGGGGCCGGAAGCCTCCGGTCAGGTCTTTGACATCGTTGATTTGGAAAGAGAAACGCAGGCGGCGGCGTCCTGGCGATAGCGTAACCACGCTATCTCGACGCTGACAAATGCGGTCTCTTGAAGACAAACCATGGCCATCGGTCAGGGCTTCGGCTCGGGCAGATGGTTTTGGGAACTCGTCAATAGACTACGCAACGAACGCCCATCTGTTCTTCGGAGCAGGTGGAATATCGGTCAGAACGTCAACTCAACCTGAGAGTTTGATCCTGGCTCAGAGCGAACGCTGGCGGCAGGCCTAATACATGCAAGTCGAACGCACCTTCGGGTGAGTGGCGGACGGGTGAGTAACACGTGGGAACGTGCCTTTTGGTTCGGAATAATCCGGGGAAACCTGGCCTAATACCGGATGTGCCCTTCGGGGGAAAGATTTATCGCCATTAGAGCGGCCCGCGTCTGATTAGCTTGTTGGTGGGGTAATGGCCCACCAAGGCTACGATCAGTAGCTGGTCTGAGAGGATGATCAGCCACACTGGGACTGAGACACGGCCCAAACTCCTACGGGAGGCAGCAGTAGGGAATCTTGCGCAATGGGCGAAAGCCTGACGCAGCCATGCCGCGTGAATGATGAAGGTCTTAGGATTGTAAAATTCTTTCAGCGGGGAAGATAATGACTGTACCCGCAGAAGAAGCTCCGGCTAACTTCGTGCCAGCAGCCGCGGTAATACGAAGGGGGCTAGCGTTGCTCGGAATTACTGGGCGTAAAGGGCGCGTAGGCGGGTGTTTAAGTCAGAGGTTAAATCCCAGGGCTCAACCCTGGAACTGCCTTTGATACTGGGCACCTAGAGTTCGGGAGAGGTGTGTGGAACTCCGAGTGTAGAGGTGAAATTCGTAGATATTCGGAAGAACACCAGTGGCGAAGGCGACACACTGGCCCGATACTGACGCTGAGGCGCGAAAGCGTGGGGAGCAAACAGGATTAGATACCCTGGTAGTCCACGCCGTAAACGATGAGTGCTAGTTGTCGGCATGCATGCATGTCGGTGACGCAGCTAACGCATTAAGCACTCCGCCTGGGGAGTACGGTCGCAAGATTAAAACTCAAAGGAATTGACGGGGGCCCGCACAAGCGGTGGAGCATGTGGTTTAATTCGAAGCGACGCGCAGAACCTTACCACCTTTTGACATGCCTGGACCGCCGGAGAGATCCGGTTTTCCCTTCGGGGACTGGGACACAGGTGCTGCATGGCTGTCGTCAGCTCGTGTCGTGAGATGTTGGGTTAAGTCCCGCAACGAGCGCAACCCT
Source organism: uncultured Pseudomonadota bacterium (assembly GCA_963835495.1). GTDB lineage: Bacteria > Pseudomonadota > Alphaproteobacteria > Caulobacterales > Caulobacteraceae > Acaudatibacter. The sequence continues at coordinate 622,622 of CAWIFQ010000003.1, forward strand.
CGCCTTTAGTTGCCATCATTCAGTTGGGCACTCTAAAGGGACCGCCGGTGGTAAGCCGGAGGAAGGTGGGGATGACGTCAAGTCCTCATGGCCCTTACGGGGTGGGCTACACACGTGCTACAATGGCGACTACAGAGGGCTGCAAACCCGCGAGGGGGAGCCAATCCCTAAAAGTCGTCTCAGTTCGGATTGCACTCTGCAACTCGAGTGCATGAAGTCGGAATCGCTAGTAATCGCGGATCAGCATGCCGCGGTGAATACGTTCCCGGGCCTTGTACACACCGCCCGTCACATCATGGGAGTTGGCTTTACCCGAAGGCGTTGTGCTAACCGCAAGGAGGCAGGCGACCACGGTAGGGTCAGCGACTGGGATGAAGTCGTAACAAGGTAGCCGTAGGGGAACCTGCGGCTGGATCACCTCCTTTCTAAGGATGAGCCTCCAGGCACTCTCACGAGGTCCTACTGGCTCGTTCAAAGACACCTAAATTGGGTGCGGGACGTCGCCGTCTCCGTTTCTCTTTCCACCTCGCCCATCGCCGCTTAGGCGTTCGGGCGCGATCGCGAGCCCATCGGGCTCCAGGACCGGCGCCACGGTTGTGCGCCGCCTAAAGGCCCGTAGCTCAGTTGGTTAGAGCGTACGCCTGATAAGCGTAAGGTCGGCAGTTCGAGTCTGCCCGGGCCTACCACTTCCTGGCGCCTAACCTGATCGAACCCGCCAAAAAGGCGTGGCTCAAGGGGCCATAGCTCAGTTGGTAGAGCGCGTGCTTTGCAAGCATGAGGTCGTCGGTTCGATCCCGTCTGGCTCCACCAAACCAGGTGAAACTCGCGATCGGTGGAAACAATGAATTCTCGCCTGGCGTAACGCGTCTGGCGGGTTTGACATCGTGAATGAAGGGTCATCCCGGCTCGAAGATCTTCGGATCTTCACCCCAGAGCTTTAAGGGCGGACCTGAGAAGACATCATAGTCTGGCTAAGACTAAATAACCAAAGCGCATGGTTGGGCGCGGTGGGCCGCAAGGCTGACCGCAATGTCCAACGCATGAGTTTTGCTGAGAACGATCAAGCGCATAAGGGCTTCTGACGGATGCCTTGGCGTTGAGAGGCGATGAAGGACGTGGCACGCTGCGATAAGCACCGGGGAGGCGCGAGCACCCTTTGATCCGGTGATCTCCGAATGGGGAAACCCACCTTTACGGTCTGCGGATTTGAACACCAGCTTCGGCTGGTTTTCAGGTTCGTAGGTCGTTCAAGGGTATTATGACCTGAATACATAGGGTTCATAAAGCAAACCCAGGGAACTGAAACATCTCAGTACCTGGAGGAAAGGACATCAACAGAGACTCCCGTAGTAGTGGCGAGCGAACCGGGATTAGGCCAGCGCCGTCGTGACATAAAGCCGAACGATCTGGAAAGGTCGGCCATAGTGGGTGAGAGCCCCGTAGGCGTCAAACAGCGACGAACTCGAGTAGGGCGGGACACGTGAAATCCTGTCTGAACATGGGGGGACCACCCTCCAAGCCTAAGTACTCCTCAACGACCGATAGTGAACAAGTACCGTGAGGGAAAGGTGAAAAGCACCCCGACGAGGGGAGTGAAATAGAACCTGAAATCGGAAGCCTACAAGCAGTCGGAGCACCCAAGCGGTGTGACGGCGTACCTTTTGTATAATGGGTCAGCGACTTCATGTGCCGAGCAAGCTTAAGCCGATAGGCGTAGGCGTAGCGAAAGCGAGTCTGAACAGGGCGAATAAGTTCGTCGCATGACGACCCGAAACCTAGTGATCTATCCATGAGCAGGTTGAAGGCTGGGTAACACCAGCTGGAGGACCGAACCGGTGTCTGTTGAAATATACTCGGATGACTTGTGGATAGGGGTGAAAGGCCAATCAAACTAGGACATAGCTGGTTCTCCGCGAAATCTATTTAGGTAGAGCGTCAGGTGAATTCTTCGGGGGGTAGAGCACTGGATGGATGCGGGCGACGCGAGTTGTACCAATTCTAACCAAACTCCGAATACCCGAAAGAACTACCTGGCAGACACACGGCGGGTGCTAACGTCCGTCGTGAAAAGGGAAACAACCCTAACCATCATCTAAGGCCCCCAAGTAACGGCTAAGTGGGAAACGATGTGGGATTGCACTGACAACCAGGATGTTGGCTTAGAAGCAGCCATCATTTAAAGAAAGCGTAACAGCTCACTGGTCAAGCGATCCTGCGCGGAAAATGTAACGGGGCTTAAGCCGTTCGCCGAAGGTATGGGTGTGCAGCAATGCACGCGGTAGCGGAGCGTTCCGTAAGCCGGTGAAGGTCAGGCGTGAGCCTGGCTGGAGGTATCGGAAGTGAGAATGCTGACATGAGTAGCGACAAAGAGTGTGAGAGACACTCTCGCCGAAAGTCCAAGGGTTCCTGCGTAAAGCTAATCTGCGCAGGGTTAGCCGGCCCCTAAGGTGAGGCCGAAAGGCGTAATCGATGGGAATCAGGCCAAATATTCCTGAGCCAGTCAGAAGTGACGAATGCCGTAAATTGTCGGGGCTTACTGGATTGCTCCCGGCAGTGAAGGCGTTCCTGGAAATAACTCTGACGGAGACCGTACCCGAAACCGACACAGGTGGACTGGTAGAGTATACCAAGGCGCTTGAGAGAACTATGCTGAAGGAACTCGGCAAATTGCACGCGTAACTTCGGGATAAGCGTGACTCACTCTGGGCAACCAGAACTGAGTGGCACAAGCCAGGGGGTAGCGACTGTTTATCAAAAACACAGGGCTCTGCGAAGCCGTAAGGCGACGTATAGGGTCTGACGCCTGCCCGGTGCCGGAAGGTTAAAAGGAGGGGTGCAAGCTCCGAATTGAAGCCCCGGTAAACGGCGGCCGTAACTATAACGGTCCTAAGGTAGCGAAATTCCTTGTCGGGTAAGTTCCGACCTGCACGAATGGCGTAACGACTTCCCCGCTGTCTCCAGCATAGGCTCAGCGAAATTGAATTCCCCGTGAAGATGCGGGGTTCCCGCGGTCAGACGGAAAGACCCTATGAACCTTTACTGCAGCTTCGCCTTGGCGTTAGCAGCAACATGTGTAGGATAGGTGGGAAGCTATGAAACCGGGGCGCCAGTCTCGGTGGAGCTAACCTTGAAATACCACCCTTATTGTTGCTGACGTCTAACCGCGGCCCGTTATCCGGGTCCGGGACATGGCGTGGCGGGCAGTTTGACTGGGGCGGTCGCCTCCCAAAGTGTAACGGAGGCGCGCGATGGTGGGCTCAGAGCGGTCGGAAATCGCTCGTCGAGTGCAATGGCATAAGCCCGCCTGACTGAGAGACTGACAAGTCGATCAGAGACGAAAGTCGGCCATAGTGATCTGGTGGTTCTGCGTGGAAGGGCCATCACTCAACGAATAAAAGGTACTCTAGGGATAACAGGCTGATTTTGCCCAAGCGTCCATAGCGACGGCAAAGTTTGGCACCTCGATGTCGGCTCATCACATCCTGGGGCTGGAGCAGGTCCCAAGGGTTCGGCTGTTCGCCGATTAAAGTGGTACGTGAGCTGGGTTCAGAACGTCGTGAGACAGTTTGGTCCCTATCTGCCGTGGGTGTACGAAGCTTGAGAGGATCTGTCCTTAGTACGAGAGGACCGGGATGGACATACCTCTGGTGGACCTGTCGTGGCGCCAGCCGCGCAGCAGGGTAGCTAAGTATGGAATAGATAACCGCTGAAAGCATCTAAGCGGGAAACTAACCTCAAAACAAGGCTTCGCCGAGAGCCGTGATAGACCATCACGTTGATAGGCCAGGTGTGGAAGCGCGGTGACGCGTGAAGCTTACTGGTACTAATCGCTCGATAGGCTTGATCGTTCTTATCAAAATTCATGAGCGCGAAGGTTATACCTTCGCCGGCTGTGATGTCTTCTCGCATCCTCTTCGTTGACCTGGTGGCTTTGCCGGAGGGTCCCCACCCGATCCCATTCCGAACTCGGTCGTTAAGCCCTCCTGGGCCGATGGTACTTCGTCTTAAGGCGCGGGAGAGTAGGTCGCCGCCAGGTCTGCCAAGCGGATGCGAATATTCTGGTTCACCTATTCAGGTTCAACTGACCCTTCTTCACGCCTTTACCCAGGCCACCGCTCGCTGGCCGCCAAGTTTGCCGCGGGGTGGAGCAGCCCGGTAGCTCGTCAGGCTCATAACCTGAAGGTCACAGGTTCAAATCCTGTCCCCGCACCCAAGCTAAAGACGGCCCCTGCACTCGCGGGGGCCGTTTTGCTATGGGACGCCGATGAGCTCGACCGCACCGCTCGATCAATGGAAGCGCGACGCGGCCGCGCCGTTCGAGGGCTGGGATTTCTCCTACCTCAAGGATCGGGTGAGCGAAGCCGAGCCGGGCTGGGACTATCTGGCCCTGGCGCGCGCCGCGGGGAGCCGTTCGCGGGATATCCTGGACGTGGCCACCGGCGGCGGCGAGATCCTGTCGACGCTGGGGCCGTTCCCCGGCCGGGTGAGAGCGACGGAGGGATATGTTCCCAACGTCGCCGTGGCCCGTCGCCGGCTGGCGCCGCTGGGGATCGAGGTCTTTCAGGCCAACACCGCCTCCGGCATGCCGTTCGAGGACGGCGCGTTCGACCTGGTGATCAATCGCCACGGCGGCTTTCGGCCCGAGGAAATGCATCGGATGCTGAAGCCTGGCGGGACCTTCCTCAGCCAGCAGGTCGGCGGCGACAACCTGGCTGACCTGATCGCCGACTTCGGCGCCCAGCCGAAGTGGCCTGACAACACCCTGAGCCGCATCGCCGATCACTTCCGCGGCCTCGGCTGCGCCGTGACGCGCGCGGAGGAGTGGCGCGGCCCGGTCACCTTCGCGGACGTCGGCGCGATCGTCTACTTCCTCACGGCCGTGCCCTGGGTGGCGCCGGGCTTCGATGTGACGACGCACCTGGCTCACCTGGAGGCGCTGGAGCGCCGCCGCGCCGCGGGCGAGCCGCTGCGGTTCACCTACACCCGATTCCTGATCGAGGCCCGGAAAGCCGGCTGATCGCAGGGCACAGTGTCGATAGATGCGCCGGGGCCGCTATGAGCTTCCAGCCTTTGCATAGGGCGCGTGGGCGAAGGCGACCTGCGCGGCGCGCAGCCTTTCCTTCGCGCGCAGCGTCAGGTCGGTGACCATGGCGAATTGCTCGCGGCTCTCGGCGACGTAGGCCTTGAGCTTGTAGTGGGTGCCGAACGGTGTTTCCGCCGCCGCGATGCGCACCGGAGTGTCCGACTTCCGATAGGCGCAGGCCTCGGCGATCTCGGTGAGCAGCCGGCTCACCGCGGCGCCGTCGTGGTCGGCGTCGAGATAGAAGTGGGTCACGGTGAGCAGGCTGGCCTTGCCGCTGCTATCGTTGGCGACGTTGCTCGACCACAGCTTGGCGTGCGGGACGCTCACTTCGGTGTCGTCGGGCGTGACGATGAGCATGGCCCGCGTACCGATCGCCTTCACCTCGCCGTAGGCGCCGTCGATCTCGATCCAGTCGCCGGGCTGGTAGGTGTTCTCCAGGATGGTGACCAGGCCGGCGATCAGGCAGCTGACGTAGTCCTTGATCGCGAAGGCCAGCGCCAACCCCACGGTGGCGAGCAGGGCGACGACGTCTTCGAAGGTCGGCTCGACCAGCAGCGGAATGATGATCGCCAGGCCAGCCAGGCCGATGACGAGGCGGGCGACTGGCGCGGCGCGCAGAATCGCCAGCCGGCGGTGGGACGGCGCCCGCTCGGCTGCGCGACGCACCAGCGAGCGCACGAGGAGAATGAGCAAGCTGCACCCCAGGACGACCGCGCCGATCAGGGCCGCATGTCCCCAGGTCATCGGTTTCAAGAAACCCAGCTGCGCCCACGTCTGGTTCATCGCGCCCTTCCTCTGCCCGTTTGGATCGAAGCCGCAGTCAGATTGCGCGCCGAGGTAGCGCAGTTCCAGGCCATTCGCCCACCCTCGTGCGTGGCCCGGGCGGGAAGGGGCGGTGGGACGGCGCCTTCCGCATGACCGGCGCGCCAAGCTGATCTACAAGCTAGCGCGTCCGCCCAGGGCCGGCGGCCTCAAGCATCAGACGGAGCAAGCAGCGCGATGGGACGGCTCTACAACAACATCCTCGAGACGATCGGGCATACGCCGGTGGTGAAGATCAACCGCCTGGCCCCGGCGCACGTGAACCTCTACGCCAAGGTCGAGGCGTTCAATCCGCTGGGCTCGGTGAAGGACCGCCTGGCGCTGGGCGTGATCGAGGCGGCGGAGCAGTCGGGGGCGCTGAAGCCCGGCCAGACCGTGATCGAAGCCACCAGCGGCAACACCGGCATCGGCCTGGCCATGGTCTGCGCCGCGAAGGGCTATCCGCTGGTGGTGGTGATGGCCGAGAGCTTCTCGATCGAACGCCGCCGGCTGATGCGCTTCCTGGGCGCCAAGGTGGTGCTGACGCCGGCCGCCCTGCGCGCCACCGGCATGGTCGACAAGACCACCGAGCTCGCCGAGACCCATGGCTGGTACTACACCCGCCAGTTCGAGAACGAGGCCAATCCCGACATGCACTCGCGCACCACCGCGCGGGAGATCGTCGACGACTTCGCCGGCAAGAAGCTCGACTACTGGGTCACCGGCTTTGGCACCGGCGGCACGCTGAAGGGCGTCGCCCGGGTGCTGGCCGCGGAGATGCCCGACACAAAGATCGTGGTCTGCGAGCCGGCCGACGCGCCGATGCTGACCAGCGGCGAGGCCCAGCCCCGCCACGCCGACGGCTCGCCCGCTGGCGGGCATCCGGCTTGGAAGCCGCACCCGATGCAGGGCTGGTCGCCCGATTTCGTGCCGAAGCTGACCGGCGATGCGGTGGACGCCCACTACATCGACCAACTGCTTACCATCGCCGGGCCCGACGCCCTGGCCGGTAGCCGGAACCTGGCCGCCAAGGAGGGCATCTTCGTCGGCATCACCGCCGGCGCGACCTTCACCGGCGCGTTGAAGGTGGCCGAGAGCGCGCCGCCCGGATCCAACATCCTGTGCATGCTGCCCGACACCGGCGAGCGCTACCTCTCGACGCCGCTGTTCGCCGATGTGCCGGTGGACATGACCGAGGAGGAACAGGCGATCCTGAAATCGTCGCCGATGTTCGCTTCCTGAGCTGGCGGGGACGGTCCGCAGCCAGGCGATCCGTATCGCTTCGGTTGCAATCGCCAAAATAAAGCCATAGTGCGCGTCGGCTATGCGGCCGGCGATATGGCGACGCTTGGCGTCGGCCATGGGCCAGGGCGAGCTGTGATCAGAACTTAGCTTTCTAGGCGCGGCCATCGTGTTGTAACGGCGGCCACTGGATGCGTGCGCGCCAGATCATGGACAGATTGTCCTGCGCGCTCGCAGTATTAATGCTGAAATCATCTACAGGCAAGAGTTGCACGTAGATTCGATTCGCCTTGGGATAGACTCTGTAGTACTTAAGGTTCTCCAGAGTAGATCCCTCCGCAGCTCGGCGGGACGGAGGGCTTGTCTGCGTTCAGCTGCGTCGGCCTTCGGCATGCAGACCGATCCGCCGACCGCCTCGTTGGTCTTGTTTGCACCCGAAACTCGCCTTGTCTCTGCAAGGAGGAACCTCAAGTGCCCGCATCAACCACACTCCTCGGCGGCTTCAGCGGCGCCATCGGCTGCGCCTATGTGCCCTCCACCCACAAGCTCGTGCTGGTCGAATATGGCCCAGGCACGATCGACTCGATCGATCTGGCCACGAATACGAAGACCACGATCGGCACGGGCTACACCACCCCGGAAAGCATCGTCGTCGCCTCCAATGGCGACACCGCCTACATCACCGAACGCACCGGCGACCTGGTCTCGGTCAGCCTTGGCGCGGCGAACCGGGCGGGCGCGCACGTGATCGCCACCGGCCTGAACTCGCCGCAGCAGGTCGCGCTCGATGAGGCGCACGCCCAGGCCTATGTGGTCGAGTACGCCAATCCCGGCCGGCTGCTGCGCATCGATCTGACCAGCGGCGCGGTGCACGTCGTCACCGGCGCGCTGCAGTTCGCGGTGGGCGTGGCGGTCACCAGCGACGCCTCGGCCGCCTATGTCAGCGAGCAGGCGCCCGGGGGCGGACGCGTCCGCAAAGTGGCGTTGCCGAGCGGCGCGATCACAAACGTCGCCGCCGGCCTGACGGCGCCCTTCTTCCTCACCTGGCTCAACGCCTCGCAGCAGGCGTTGTTCGTGCCCGAGCGCGACCCGGCCAACCGGATCTCGGTGGTGCACACCACCGGCGGCGCGCCGGTCATCGCCGTCAGCCCGACGGCCGCCCGGCCGTCTTCGGTCGCCGTGACCTCGCCGGGCCAGCTGGTGATCTGCTGCGACGCGGAACTCGACGCCTGTTCGCTGTTCCCGCCGGCGCCCGGCACGCTCTTTCTCGGCATCGGCTACGTGCCCTTCAACCGCGTCACCGCGGCGGGGCTGGCCAACACCACGGCGTTGTCCGGCTACTTCTACCAGGTCAACAACGTCCCGTTCGCCGGCACCCTGCCGCTGATCATCGACCACAAGGACGCCTTCGCCGCCGGCGCGCGCTTCTACCGGGTGCTGGTCAACGGCGCGCCAGGGCTCGATGTGTGGACCGACCTGAAGCTGAACCCGGTCACCCATGTGTTCGACGCGGTGACGATGACGCCGGCGAACATCGGCGCCGCGCCTGGGTTCTATCCGGTGCGCAATCCGGCGGATGTCTGGCTGAACGCCAACCTCGGCGATCTGCTCTCGACCGCCGCCTTCACCTTCGCCCAGCCGACGCTGGAGATCGAGTTCGTCAACGCCGGCGGCGGTCTGGTGAAGATGAGTAACGCCATCAAGCCGTTGATCGACAACCTGCCTTGCGTGGCGTCGCTGTCGCAGGCGACGCTGGACGGCAAGACGGCCGATCCCACCTGCGGGTTCCTGCCCTACACGACGATGAACGCCGATCCGGTCACCATCGCCTACACCGCCGCGCAGCCGCACAACCACGCCACCTACAGCTTCACCCTGATCAAGGGGATCAATGTGATGCAGTCGGTGTCGGGCGCCGTCCCGGGGCCAGGGTCGGACACCATCCCGCTCAACACCCTGATGGGCAAGTGCAAGGTGGCCGGCTGCGCGGCCAGCCTCTACGTCGCGGCGACCGCGATCAACGGCTGGGATCGCCAGAGCGAGTATGATCGTTCGGCGCAGGAGGCGTTCGCGGTCGCGCCTGCCTAGGCGCAACTGAACTGAGCGCGCTTGCATCGGCGCGGGCGGGCGACGAAGAAGGCGCGTCCCACCCGCTCTCTGAGTCGCCCGCCCGATGCGCGAGATCGTCGTCTTCTCCGGGTCGTCGCACCCAGCGCTTGCGCAGGAGATCTGCGGCCATCTTGGCGTGCCGCTTTCGCCCTCGCTGACCAAGCGCTTCACCAACGACTGCCTGGAAGCGCAGCTGCAGGCCAACTGCCGCGAGCGCGACGTCTTCCTGATCCAGACCCTCTGCGCGCCGGTGCAGGAGCACCTGGTCGAACTGCTGCTGATGATCGACGCCGCGCGCGGCGCCTCGGCCGCCCGCATTACGGTGGTGATGCCGTTCTACGCCTATGCCCGCTCCGACAAGAAGGACGCGCCGCGGATTTCGATCGGCGGACGGCTGGTGGCCGACCTGCTGGCGACCGCCGGCGCGAGCCGGGTGCTGACCATGGCCCTGCACGCGCCGCAGGTGCACGGCTTTTTCAGCGTGCCGGTCGACCACCTGCATCCCCAGCACGAGCTGGCGGCGCACTTCCGCGCCAACGTGGACCTGAGCAACACGGTCGTGGTCTCGCCCGACATGGGCGGCGCCAAGTCGGCGGCGGCGTTCGCGCGGCGGCTCGGCGTGCCGGTGGCGGTGGGCGCCAAGCAGCGGCTCTCCGACACCAAGGTCGTGATCAGCGCCATCATCGGTGAGACCGCCGGCAAGGACGTGATCGTGCTCGACGACGAGATCGCCGCCGGCTCGACCGTGATCGAGGTGCTCGAGCACCTGCGCGAGCGCGGCGTCGGCAAAGTGCGCATCGCCTGCACTCACGGCCTGTTCGGCCGCGGCGCGGCTCAGCGGCTGGCCGACCAGCCCGAAGTGGTGGAGATCGTCACCATGAACACCGTCCCGATCGGCCCGGAGAAGCGGGTCGCGAAGCTTACCGAGCTGTCGGTGGCGCCAGCGTTCGCCGAAGCGATGCGCCGCATCCACGAAGGCGAGTCGGTCAGCGAGCTGTTCGAGGAGGGGTAGTTCACCCTCCTTCGTCACCCCGGCCAAGCGGCGATAGCCGCGCCGAGCCGGGGCCTAACACGCCGGCTCCTGGAAGAATTCCAGCTGGGTTGCGGCCCGTCCGGCCCCGGCTCTCCGCTTCGCTACGGCCGGGGTGACGAAGAGATCAGCGTATCGAACACGGCGGCCACGCGGTCGATGAACACCTCGCGCTCGCGGCCCTGCAGCGGTTCGTTGCGGATCAGGCGTTCGACCAGGAAGCCGATGAAGGCGGCCGCCAGCACGCGGGCGCGGGCCTGGGCGTCGTCGCCGCCCAGCCACTCGCGGATCGGCGTCAGGAAGCGTTCCTGGACGGCGACGTTGAGCAGCGGCGCGGTGGTCGGCGAGGTCGCCGCCCGCAGCAGGAACTGGAAGCCGTGCGCGCGCCCCTCGTCCGCGCCCGCCAGTTTCGTATCGGGGACGCCCGCCATCATGACCCCGACTTCGCGGCCGAAGGTCGCGCGGTCCCATTCCCGCAGTCGGTCGGGCCTGATCGACGCCTTCAGCGCCTCGGTGAACAGGGCTTCCTTGCCGCCGAAGTAGCGCTTGATCAGGGCGACGTCCGCGCCGGCTTCGGTGGCGATGTCGCGCAGGGCCGTGTGGTCGTAGCCCAGGCGCGCGAACTGCGCCTGCGCCGCCTCGAGGATCGCCGCGCGGGTGGCCTGGGCGTCGCGCTTGCGCGGCGGCGCGCGGTCGCGCATCAGGGTCGCGGCGTCGTTCATGCCTACGGTTCTACTCTAGTTTGACCCGGCGGGTCAGGCCCGTGCGGGGATCACGACCTGCATGCTCTCGAAGCCATGCACGAAGGCCGAGTAGCTGCGCACCGGCTCGCCGATCATCTCGATCACCGGGAAGCGCTTGAGGATCTCTTCCCAGATGATGGTGAGCTGCATCTCGGCCACCCGGTTGCCGACGCAGCGGTGGATGCCGAAGCCGAACGACATGTGCTGGCGCGGCCGCTCGCGGTCGATGATGTAGGCGTTGGGGTTCTCGATCGCGCTCTCGTCGCGGTTGCCCGAGATGTACCACATCACCACCCGTTCGCCGGCCTTGATGGTCTTGCCGCCGATCTCGACGTCGCGCGTCGCCACCCGGCTCATGTGCGCCAGCGGCGTCTGGTAGCGGATGGTCTCGGAGACCATCGGCAGCACCAGATCCGGGTTGGCGCGCAGCTTGTCGTACTGGTCGGGGTTCTTGTTCAGCGCGTAGATGCTGCCGGAGATGGTGTTGCGGGTGGTGTCGTTGCCGCCCACGATCAGCAGGATCACCGTGCCGTGGTACTGCTCGCGCGACATCGCCCGCGTCTCCGGATGCGCCGTCAGCATCGAGATCAGGTCGTTGCCGCCGCCGCCCGTGACCCGCTCGTTCCACATGCTCTCGAAGGTCCCGAAGCACTCCATCATGGCCTCGGCCTTGTGCGCCCAGCTCTTCACCGGCCCGTGGCCCGGCTGGTTCATCACCATGTCGGACCAGTAGGGCAGCTTGCGGCGGTTCTCGAACGGGAAGTCGAAGAGGGTCGCCAGCGTCATCGCCGTCAGTTCCTTCGAGACCAGGTCGACCCAGTCGAACGGTGTGCCGATCGGCAGCCCATCCAGGATCTCGCCGGCGCGCTGGCGCACCAGCGGCGCCATCTTGGCGATGTTGGCCGGCGCCACCGTCGGGCTGACCGCCTTGCGGTGCACGCTGTGCTCCGGCTCGTCCATGGTGATGAAGCCGGCCCCGCCGCGGCGGCGCGGCTCCTGGCCGATGGCCTTGAGCGCGGCCTCCTGCTCTTCCATCGCCTTCAGGTTGGCCAGGCCGATGCCGTCCGCCGAGGAGAACGCTTCATGGTCGGTGTCCACCGCCATGATGTCCTCCCAGCGCGTCACCGACCAATAGGGCCCGAACTCGCTCTCGGCGGTGAAGTGCACCGGATCCTCGCGCCGCAGCCGCTCGAACACCGGCCAGATGGTGTCGTTCTGGAAGCGCTCGATGTTGGCCGGATTCAGCTCCGCCAGCGGCGTGGCGTAGGCCTCGGCGGCGGAATCTGCTGCGGCCCCGACCTTAACAGCGATGTTCATGGCCTCTTCCCCGTTGCTGGCGCGCGTTCCGCGACCGTAGCCCAGCAACATCTACGCGGGGCGGGTTTATGTCAATCGCTGTTGACTTAGGCTTCGGCCGGAACCTTGGGCGCCATGCTCCGCCGCATCAGCCAGACCAGGGCGCCGATCAGGATCGCGGTGGCCCAGAACATGTTGCCGAGCGCCGGCAGGATGTGGGGCGAGGCGATCGAGACGCCGGCGGTGAAGAGGGCGATGGCGGCGGCGAGCGACCAGCCGGCCACCTTGCGCGCCCGCCGATCCGGGTCCGTGGCCGCGCGATAGACCAGCAGCGTGAAGGGGAACAGCAGCCAGACGAAGTAGTAGGCCCGCGCCAGGGGCGAGGCGATCGTCATCAGCGCGATCAGCAGCGCGTACTCGGCGGCGTCGGACGCCGGCGTTCGCCGTTTCTGCGGGGGCAGGGCGATCACGAAGCCCAGCCCGACCAGGCCCGCGACGACGGCCAGGACCAGGTTGGCCTGGTCGTAGCTGAGATCCAGGACGTTGACGTAAAGCGGCTTGGCGTCGGGCTTTTCCGCCTCGGCGTTGATCGGCCGCACGTAGCGGTGGGTGACGGCGATGATCGAATTGTTCTTCCAGCCCCAGTTCTGCTCGGGCCGCTGGCCAAAGCCCTTTTCGCTGGCCGAGAACACCATGCCGCTGGCCCAGCGCTCCACCTCGGCCGTGTTTCGCTCGAGGCCGCGGAAGGGGGCCGGGGCGAGCAGCAGGAAGGCCGCGGTCAGCACCGCCATGCTCGCCGCCGCCCGCCAGCGCCGTCGCCAGATCAGGTAGGGGAAGATCGCCACCGGAAAGGCCTTCAGCGCGGCGGCGGCGGCGAACATGGCGCCAGCGCTCCACTCCCGCCCGCCCCGCAGCAGCGCGAGGCCGGCCAGCACCATCGCCAGCAGCATCAGGTTGGGCTGGCCGAGGTCGTACATGTCCCAGATGAACGGCAGCGCCAGCACCGAGGGCAGGGCGACCACCCACCAGGCCTGCTTTCCAGCGAAGCCGGCGAGCCGCTCGGACAGCTTCACCGCCACCAGCCAGCTGGCGACGTTCACCAGGTCGATGCAGAAGATCGAGAACGCCGGACCGAACAGGCTGAACGGGGTCAGCAGCACCGCCGCGATCGGCGGATAGAGAAAGCCGAAGGTCGCGCCGCTCTTGGGGTAGAGGTCGCCGCCGCTCAGCACCAGGCGCCCGACGTGGTACCAGAGCGGGTAGTCCTTGCCCTTGCCGTGGCCGAACAGCTGCGGGACCAGCGGCAGCGCGCAGAGGATCAGGTTCGCGGTCACGAACAGGATCAGCAAGGTGCGCCGCCCGAGCGGCGGCTTGGTCCAGCGACCGGCCGGAATCTGCGCGGCGACCGGGCTTTCGACGTCTATGGCTTGCGCATCGGACATGGCTGGGTCTCTAGCCGCCCTCGGCGATAGGTGACAGAGCCGTTCAGCCGAGGTTCAGCCGCTGACTCCCACGCTGTAGCGTGGGAACGGCTGCTGGGACGACTCTGAGCGGGGTTGGTGATGAAGAAGATTCTGATCGCGGCCTGCGCGCTACTTGCCCTGCCAGGTGCTGCGCTGGCGCAGCATAGCAGTGGCCGCGGCGGCGGTGGTGGATCGCACGGCGGCGGCGGCGGCGGCGGTGGCGGAGGCCACGGTCAAGGCGGCGGCGGTCGTGGCGGCGCCGGCGGGTTCCATGGCGGCGGAGGCTTCCACGGCGGCGGCGGTCAATTCCATGGCGGCGGCGGGTTCCACGGTGGGTTCTCGGGCGGCGGCTTTCATTCCCACTTCGGCGCCGGGCCGATTGGGCGATTCGGGTCGCGGGACCTGGGCGCCTGGCGCGGCGGTTTCTGGTGGCACGGCTTCCGCGGCGGCCGGATCGGCTGGTGGTGGTTCGCCGACGGCGACTGGTACTGGTACGACAATCCGGTCTACCCCTACCCGGACTATGTCGGCGACTACTACGTCCCGTCCGACACCTACGCGCCGCCAGGGCAGGTCTGGTACTACTGCAACTACCCCGCCGGCTACTATCCGTACGTCCACGCCTGCCCGAGCGGCTGGCAGGTTGTCCCCGCCGACCAGGGGCCGGACGACGGGCCCTAGTTTCACGCGGCGGGCGCGATCACCTCGGCGGCGAAGCGTTCCATCTCTTCCAGCTGCGGGCTCATCTGCAGCAACAGCAGGTCCAGCCCGGCGGCCTCGTAGGCGGCGATCCGCGCGCGGATCTGGTCGGCCGTGCCGATCAGGTTCGGGCGCAGGCCGCGGTTGGAGACGGAATATTCCTGCAGCTTCAGCTCGCGTTCGAGCTGGGCGCCGGAGAGCCACTGGTCGAAGTTGGCGAAGCCCGGCGCGTCGGGATCGAGGGTGGTGATCCGCGTCACTTCCTCGCGCGCCGCCGCTTCGCTGTCCCGGACGATGGCGTAGGCGGCCATGCCGAAGATCATCGGCGGCCCGCCCGCGGCGGCGCGGCGGGCCCTCATGTCGGCGATCTTGCCCGCGACCACGTCGACCTCGTCGCCGTGCATCACGTAGGCGTCGCACTGGCGCGCGATCATGTCCTTGGCGGCCTCGAACTCGCCGCCGGCGTAGATCACCGGCTTGCCGACCGGCTTCGGCTCGCAGATCGCGTCCTTCAGCCGGTAGCGCTCGCCCTCGAAGCTGAACTTCGGCTCGCGCCAGAGCCCGGCCACCACCTGCAGCCACTCGGCGGTGCGGCCATAGCGGTCGTCGTGCTGGTCGAACTGCAGGCCGTAGCTCTGCGCCTCCTCGGCCCACCACGACGAGACGACATTGAGCGACAGGCGCCCGCCGCTGATCCGGTCGATGTTGGCCGCCTGTTTGGCCAGCAGCGCCGGCTGGTGGAAGTTCGGCCGCACGGCCACCATTAGCTCAAGCCGCTCGGTGACGGCGGCGAGCGCTGCGGCGGTGGACCAGGCGTCGAGCGCTGGCTGGTCGATTCCCTTGATATCGTTGAGGTTCAGCTCGGCGATCAGGGTCAGGTCATAGCCGATCTGCTCGGCGCGCTGGCACAGACGGCGCATGTAGTCCCAGGTCGCGCTCATGCCCTCGTCGGGCACGTTGCGCAGCCAGCCGCCGAACACCGGGGCCCAAAAGCCGTATCTCACGCGCCGAACCTCATGCAGCAACCTTCGCCTGGGCGGCGATCTGGCCAATCAGCCAGCTCACGAACGGCTCGTGCGGGTCGTAGCCCAGCACCTGCAACGGATTGGCGACGAAGTTGGAGAGGGCGTTGAGGTCGTAGAACTTCGACCGGCCATCGCGGTCGTCGATCATGTATTCGATGCCGCCGACATCCATCCGCGCGGCGACGGCGACGCGCTCGACCGCGGCGACGATCTGCGGCGGCGGCTGGAAGGCCTCGATGGTGATGGTCGGCTTGTCGACCATGCAGACGTCGGCCGGGCAGAGATCGAAGGTCGAGCCTGCCCCGTCGAGCGCGATGGCGTAGAGCAGCTCGCCGTCCAGCACTTCGCAGCGGATCACACGGGCGCCGCGGGCCGGCACGTATTCCTGCACCAGCGCTACGCCATCGACGCCGACCGGGGTCAGCTTGTCGGCGACGGCAGCGCCGAGCTCCTCGGCCGTCTCGTAGCGGACGACGCCGGCGCCGGAGCCGCCGACATTGACCTTCACCATCACCGGGAATCCGACCTCGGCGGCCAGGCGCGGAACGTCCTCGCGGCGATGGGCGACCCTGGTCCTGGGGATGTCGAGACCGCATTGCCGGAACAGGCTGAGTTGGCGCGCCTTGCTGAGGTCATACGCCAGCACGGCCGGCCCGTTGATCACCCGCGCGCCCAGCCCTTCCCAGTGCGCCAGCGCGGCCAGGCTGTAGAACAGCGCGTGTTCCTCCTGGCGCAGGAACGACGACATCGCCAGGCGGCTGAGGATCACCGGCGCGGGCGGCCGCGGATCGGCGGGATCGAAGGTGTGGTCCTGGATCGGGATCGCCGTCCAGTCGACGCCGCGCCGATCCAGCTCGCGGAACAGCGGCTCGAACCACTGCGGGTGTTCGTAAAAGACGGCGAGATCGGCCAAGGGACGCTCCGGCGAGAAGTCGCGGTTGCCTTAGCGGAAGATCGGCCTCCAGACGAGGCGCCTCAAGCCTCGGCCCTGACCGCTTCGGCCCGCTGGCGCTCGGGCATCATGTCGGTGCGCATGGCGCGGTCCCAGAAGCGGAAGTAGAGGCCGAAATTGGCCCCGTAGTGGGTGTGGTGCAGGCTGTGGTGCGTGGCGGAGATCAGCCAGGCGCCGATCGGCCCCTGGACCAGCCAGTCGGGCAGCACCTCGGCGCCGGCGTGGTTCAGCACCGCGGCGATGGTCATGATCGAGAGCAGCGCGATGATCACCGCTGGGTGAACCGGGATGACGAAGGTCAGCGCCGGCAGCAGCCAGGCGTTCAGCGCCGCCTCCGCCCAGTCGAACGAGAACGAAGCGAACGGCGTCGGCTGGCGCGAACGGTGGTGGCCTGCATGCACGTACCGGAACACCTGGCGCCGATGCATCAGCCGGTGCAGCCAGTAGTAATAGGTGTCCTGGATCAGCAGATAGAGCGCCCCGCTAATGAACAGCCAGGCCACGCCATAGCGGCCGACGTCCTGATAGATCAGCGTCCCGCCGCCTCGCCAGGCCTCCCACACCACGGCCGCCGGCAGGGCGTAGATCCATGACGAGAGCAGCGAGAGCTTCAGTTCGTGGCGGATGGTCGCCGCCTTCGGGCGGTCCCGGTTGAGCTGGCGCCCGGCCACGCGCCCGTCCTTGCGGCCCCAGACCAGGGCGTAGACGGTCCCGACCACGACCAGGTAACGCGCCGCGATGGCGACGGTCAGGATCAGGGTCGTCATGGCGAGGTGAGTAATCGACATAGGCGCTCCGGCGGCGACAACGCCGTGTTTTGGCCCGTGCGGTCAAGCGCCAACCGGTGGTCGCGGCCGCCGCCAGCGGGTCCCCGCAGAGGGGAAATGTCTCGCTATCGCAATGTCGTGCGGCTAGTTTGCGCCATCGCGACCGCGAGTGAGGATGCGAATGAGGCTGGGGACTGCCGCCGTGTGGGCGGCATTGGCTTTGAGCGCCGGCGCAGGGCTGACCGCCGGTGTCGCGTTCGCCGATCCGGTTGGCGACGCCAGCGCCGGGCAGGATGCGCTCAACAAAGGTGACCTGAATTCCGCCGTCGCCCTGTTCAGCCGGGCGATCAACTCCCGCGGCTTGCCGCGGGCGGGGCTGGAATTGGCCTACGTCGAACGCGCGACCGCCTACGCCGGCCTGCACAAGTACGACCTGGCGCTGGCCGACGTCGATTTCGCCCTGGCGATCTCGCCCGACGACCCGGACGCCCGCGGCCTGCGCGGTCAGATTCCGGCCACCGCCGAGCTGGTCCAGGCCGATGCGGCGCGCCGTGGCGCGGCGCTCTACGACCGCGGCGACTACGACGGCGCCCTCGCGGCGCTGGATCGGGCGGTCTCGCTCAATCCCAACGACGAATACAGTCTCTATGAGCGGGGTCTGACCTGGCTGGCCAAGCCCGACTACAACCGCGCCCTGGCCGATTTCAACGCCGTGCTCAAACTGAAGCCCAACACCTGGGGCGCCCTCGACGAGCGCGGCAACGCCTATCGTGGCAGGGGCCAGTACGACCTCGCGATCGCCGACTACAACGCGGCCATCGCGCTCTACCCGAATGCGGCGGCGATCTACTTCGACCGCGGCCAGGCCCACGCCCTGAAGCGCGACAGCGGCCTGGCGATCTCCGACTTCGATCGGGCGCTGCAGATGCAGCCGGGCGTCGAGGCCTATCTCTACGCCCGGTGCACGATCCGCGCGGCGGCGGCGATCGAGCTCGACAAGGCGTTGGCCGACTGCAATCGCGCCCTGCAGATCAACCCGGACAGCGCCGCCGACTTCGACGCGCGCGGCTTCGTGCGCTTCAAGCGCGGCGAGTTCCCGCAGGCGATCAACGACACCGGCGAGGCGATCCGGCGCGATCCGAGGCGGGCCAGCGCGCTCTATGTGCGCGGGCTGGCGGAGCTGCGCAGCAACCAGACCGCAGCCGGGATGGCCGATATGCGCGCGGCGCAGGCGATCGACCCCAAGGTGGCCGACTACTACGCCAAGTGGGGCGTCCGGCCGTAGAACGGGTGGAAATGAGGCGGCGTGTTCCCGCTTCGTCACCCCGGCCGCGCGAAGCGAGAGCCGGGGCCGGAAGCGCCGCCACCGAGCTGGATGTTGTCTAAGCACCGGAGCGTCCGGCCCCGGATCGGCCTTGCAGGCCGTCCGGGGTGACGAGTTCATCGATTCAGCATGCCTGCTACTGCTGCTGCTGCTGCTGCTGGTGACGGCGCTGCTGCTCCACCAGGCCGGTCAGCGAGGTCCGGCGCCGCGGCGAACCGGCGGCGAAGGCGGGTTTGGCCATGCGCAGGAATTCCGGCTCCGCCACCGCGGCGCGGGCGCGGCGGACCGAAACCCCCACCGCCAGCTGGCTTTCCGACTCGCCCTTGAACACCCCGCGCGAGGGCGGCACGTCGGCGTAGTCGCGGCCGACGGCGACATGCACATGCCGCTCGCCGGCGGCGATGTCGTTGGTGGGATCGAGACCCACCCAGCGCAGCGACGGCAGGAACACCTCGACCCAGGCGTGGGTGGCGTCCGGGTCGGAGCGGTCGTGCTTCTGCGCCCGGTCGGTGAACAGGTAGCCGGAGACGTAGCGCGCCGGCAGGCCCCAGTCGCGGCAGATGGCGATCATGATGTGGGCGAAGTCCTGGCAGACGCCGCGGCCTGCGTCGAGCGCGTGGTCGATCGGGCTGTCGGCCTCGGTGACGCCCGGTCTCGTAGTCGAAGGCGCCGTAGACCACATGGCTCAGCTCGCGCGCGGCGCTGAGCGGGATCGAGCCGGCGCAGCTCGTCGATGTCGCGGGCCTTGATGAAGGCGTCCAGCGCCGCGCGTGCGCCGCGCATAGCCGTGCGGACGCAGGAAGTCGAAGCATTCGCCCTGGACGAAGTCGCTGCGCAGCCGGTCCCACTCGCCGCAGGTCGAGCGCCTCGGGCAGGGCGGTCGGCTGCTCGGTCTCGACGGCCGAGCGGGCGACGATCGTCCAGCCGGTCGTGCGGCTGGGGCACATCGAAGTGGTAGACGGCGTTGCCGAAGCTGTCGGCGTAGGAGAACAGCTGGGCGGCCGGGTCGAGCTCGAGGTCGAAGCTGAGCAGCCGCTGGCGTCGCCGCACTTCTGCGGCTGCATCCACAGCTCCATCACGCTTTCGCGCACCGGCGCGGCGTAGTGGTACTGGGTGACGTGGCGGACTTCGAGCAGCACTAGCGCGCACTCCTGGTGGACGGGTCACGCGGGCAGGCTCAGTTCGAGCGGGTAGGCGACGAAGGTCTCGAAGATCGCTTCGTGGATCGCCGCGCACTCGGCGGCGACGGCGCCCAGCAGGGCGCCGGCGCCGGTGGCCTCCACCTCTCCATGTCGGCGTACTTCAGCCGCGCGTCAGCCGGCCGGCGAGGCGCTCGGGCGTCCGAGCGGCTCGGCGCCGGCGTCGCGCGACCAGCTGCGGTCAGAGCTCCTGCAGCGCGCGGTGCAGAAGCGGATCGAGCGCGGGAAATCCTCGTCGAACAGCAGGAATTCGCAGGATGTAGCGCGGGTTGATGCTCGGCGGTGTAGACCCGCAGGTAGGGCTCGAGCGCGCAGGCCATGCGCAGCACGCTCATCAGCGCGATCGGGTCGCTCGACGGCCGGCGGTCCTGCCGGTCGCCGAAACAGACCTCCAGCAGCCGCGCGATCAGCTGGGCGCGCTCGAGGTAGACGCCCATCAGCAGGAAGCGCCAGCCCTCGCCGTGGCTCATGCGTGGCGTCGGCCGCGCCCTTGAACAGGTGCAGGTCGGCGATGATCTCGTTGCAGGAAACCCGGCGGGTCGTCGTCGAACGCCGTCTCCGCGCCGGCGCCGGTGACGCGCAGGTAGAGCAGGTTCAGCCGCTCCCAGGTCTCGGTGGTGATCTGGTCGCGGACCTGGCGGGCGTTCTCGCGGGCCCGGGCCAGCGAAATCACCACCGAGCCGGCGTCGGTCGCGGTCGAGGGCGAGGTCGTGGGCGGCTTCGTAGGTCTGGTCGGCGCGGCCGCTGTCGGGCTCGCCGAGCGCGGCCAGGCCGATGCGGCCGGTCTGCACCGCGCCCTGCGTGCTGGTCGAGCGTGGCGTTCAGCATCACCGCCGAGAGCCGGCTGACGTGCTCGGCCCGTTCGACGTAGCGGCCGATCCAGTAGAGGCTGTCGGCGACGCGGGCGAGCATCATGGCGCGGCCTCGCCTTCGGCCAGCACCCAGGTGTCCTTCGAGCCGCCGCCCTGGCTGGAATTGACCACCAGCGAGCCGCGGCTGCAGCGCAACGCGGGTGAGGGCGCCGGGCGTCACCACCACCTTCTCGCCGGAGAGGATGAACGGGCGCAGGTCGACGTGGCGCGGCTCGATCCGGCCGTCGACCAGGCAGGGGGCGGTGGAAAGCTGGATGGTCGGCTGGGCGATGTAGTTGTCCGGGTCGGCCTTCAGCGCCTCGGCGAACGCCGCGCGCTCCGCGGCGCTGGCGTGCGGGCCGACCAGCATGCCGTAGCCGCCGGACGCGCCGACCGCCTTGACCACCAGCTTGCTCCAGGTTGGCCAGCACGTGGCTGAGCTGCGCCGGCTCGCGGCAGAGGAAGGTCTCGACGTTGCGGCAGGATCGGCGTCCTCGCCGAGGTAGTAGCGGATGATGTCGGGCACGTAGGCGTAGACCGCCTTGTCGTCGGCGACGCCGGCGCCCGGCGCGTTGACGATCACCACGTTGCCGGCCCGGTAGGCGTTGAACAGGCCGGCCGCGCCCAGCGCCGAAGTCGCGGCGGAAGGTGAGGGGATCGATGAAGTCGTCGTCGACCCGGCGGTAGATCACGTCGACGCGGCGCAGGCCCGAGGTGGTGCGCATGTAGACGCAGTTGTCGTGCACCACGAGGTCGCGGCCCTCGACCAGCGGCGCGCCCATCAGCCGCGCGAGGTAGGCGTGCTCGTAGTAGGCGGAGTTGTAGACGCCGGGCGTCAGCACCACGACCTGCGGGTCGCTGCGCCAGTCGGCCGCCATGCTCTTCAGCGTCGCCAGCAGCAGGTCCGGATAGCGCTCGACCGGCCGCACGCTGGCCTGGCGGAAGGCGCCGGGGAAGGTGCGCTTGGCGGCGTCGCGGTTGGCCAGCATGTAGGAGACGCCGGAGGGGACGCGCAGGTTGTCCTCCAGCACCACGAACTCGCCGGCCTCGTCGCGGATCAGGTCGCTGCCGCAGACGTTCGCGTAGGCGTTGTGCGGCACATAGAGGTCGCTGCATCTCGCGCCGGTAGGAGGCCGCGCCCAGCACCAGCTCGCGCGGCACGACGCCGTCCATCAGGATCTTCTGGTCGCCGTAGATGTCGGCCAGGAAGAGGTTCAGCGCGCGTCAGCCGCTGGGTCAGGCCGGCCTCGATCTTCGCCCATTCCTCGGCCGGGATGATGCGCGGGAAGAGGTCGGTCGGGATGATCCGCTCGGTGGCGCTCTCGGCGCCGTAGACGGTGAAGGTGATGCCCTGCAGCAGGAACGAGCTGCTCCAGCGTGCGCTGGCGCTCGGCCAGCTCCTCGGCGCCCAGGCTGGCGATGCGATCCTGCAGCAGCTCGTAGTGCGGCCTGACCGCGCCGCCGGGCGCAAACATCTCGTCATAGGCGCGCCCAGGCAGATAGGCGGCCTGCGTCAGTGGCAGGACATCTTCCAGTATCGCGTCTTTCGCCACGACCTTGTTCGAACTCATGGACCCCGGGCGCCCTTCAACCTTCTCCGCCGCGCGCCGCCAGCGTGGCAAGCTGGAGCGTGGCCGCGAGTCTCCCCCGGGCCGCAGCGCCCATCATTTGTGCAAGTTTCGACGGCCGGAGGGAAGCTGAAGCATCGCCGCGCCCGTTCCGCCCTCGTTCGGCGAGGTGACTGTCGGCGCCGGCGTGCGTCGAACGTCCTCGGAGCGACCCCGCCGCGGCGGACGAAACGGAGCTTTGGCCATGCAGAAGATCACCCCGTTCCTTTGGTTCGACACCCAGGCGGAAGAGGCGGCGCGCTTCTACGTCTCGATCTTCAACAACTCGAAGATCGGCCAGATCGCCCGATACGGCGACGCCGGTCCGGGGCCGAAGGGCCAGGTGATGACGATCGCCTTCGAGCTGGACGGCATCAAGTTCACCGCGCTGAACGGTGGTCCGGTCTACAAGTTCACCGAGGCGATCTCGCTGCAGGTGGATTGCGCCGATCAGGCCGAGATCGACCGGCTTTGGGCGCAACTCACCGCGGACGGCGGCGAGCCGGGCCCGTGCGGTTGGCTGAAGGACCGCTTCGGGCTCTCCTGGCAGATCGTGCCGGCCAACATGGGCGCGCTCGTCGGCGGCGACGATCCGGCCAAATCCCAGCGCGCGATG
The DNA here is from genome assembly GCA_963835495.1 of uncultured Pseudomonadota bacterium. Classification (GTDB taxonomy): domain Bacteria; phylum Pseudomonadota; class Alphaproteobacteria; order Caulobacterales; family Caulobacteraceae; genus Acaudatibacter. Next base: position 645,429 of record CAWIFQ010000003.1, read on the forward strand.
CAGGCGATGATGCAGATGGGCAAGCTGGATATCGCCGCGTTGGAACGGGCGCGGGCTGGCTAGGTGGAAAGCCTTCGAGATCGCCGATTTCGGGCTGGGCGCGGTTAGCTACGCTAACAATGCTCGCTCACCATGCCCCGAAAAAACCACACAGGCAAAGCTTGTAGCGTGCGCGAAATCGTCTATCTGGCTTTCGTCGAATTTCGTTAGGTTCGGCTGTCACCCTCGTGTTCGGATCATTCACCGATCGCTGGCCCGGCTCCACCCCTTCGAGAATTTGATCTACACGCGCGTCCCTGGAAAGTCGCGCACTCCTCTCTAGACACCCGAAAGGTGGAACTGATGGCTACCGGAACCGTGAAGTGGTTCAACACTCAGAAGGGCTATGGCTTCATCCAGCCCGACCAAGGCGGCAAGGACATTTTCGTCCATATCTCGGCCGTTGAGCGCTCCCAGCTGGGCAGCCTCTCCGAAGGCCAGAAGATCGGCTTCGAACTGCAGCGCGACCGCAAAACCGGCCGCGAATCCGCGGTCGACCTGCGCGCCGAATAGGCCGCGGCGTCCAATCTCTTGAGACTGCCGAACCGGCGCGAGGCGATCAGCTTCGCGCCGGTTTTCATATTCTGGTTCATCGCCTTGGCCGCGACACGAGCGCATCGTCAGCATGCGCTGCGGTGACAGGCCCGGCGGCTCGCACTAAAGGGACTCTCAGGGGTGCGAGTAGAAAGTCGATGCGTGAGACGAACTCCGGTCGCGGCCTTTGCCTGCACTGCGGTCTGCCTGGCGATGGCGCCGGGCCTCGCGCGCGCGGCTGAGCCGACCGCCCTGGTGCAGGGCGAGATGGACCGGGCTCTGAAATCCGAGATCCAGCGCGCCGTTGGGACCTCGAAATCCCATCCCGCCAGCCGCGTCGACGCCCGCCGGCGGGCGCGGGAGGCGGGCGAGTCCGCGATCGCCGTGCTGCGCTCCGAGGGCTACTACGATTACATCGTCGAGCCGGACGTCGGCGAGGGCAATACGCCCGCCCCGATCATACGCGTCACGCCAGGTCCAAGGTCGCTGATCGCCAACGCCGCGCTGGTCTGGGACGGGCAGCCGCCCGACGCCGCAACCGAAGCCCAGGCCCAGAAGGTGGTGGCCCTGGTCCCCGGCACGCCCGGCCGCGCGGCGGACGTGCTGGCGGCGGAAGGGCGGGTGGAGGCGGCGCTGCACAAGCGCGGCTATGCCGACGCCGCCGTCCATCCGCGCCAGATCGTGGTCGATCACCAGGACCACAGCCTGCATCCCACCTTCCACTTCGCCGCCGGCGACCTGGTGCGGCTGGACGGCCTGAAGGTGGTGAGCCAGGGCCGGACGCGGAAGCAATGGATCGCCGGCCTTGCGCCCTGGAAGAAGGGCGACGTCTACGACCCGACCCAGGTGGCCAAACTGGAACAGCGCCTGCGCGACGCCGGCGTGTTCAACTCGGTCACCGTCGCCCTGGCCCCGGCGGACGAGGCCGTCGAGGGCCTGCGCCCGGTCATCGTCAGCGTCGGCGACCGCCCGCCACACACGATCGAGATCGGCGGCGGCTACACCAGCGGCGGCTACCCAAGCCAGACCGGGATCACCGAGGTCGCCTATTCGACCAGCGAGGGCGCCGGCGTCGACGCCAAGTGGATCCTCTACAATCGGCTGGGCCAGGCCGACACGATCACCTTCACCGGGCGCCTGGCGCAGATCCAGCAGAAGCTCGACGCCGAACTGGACCTGCCTGACTGGGGGCGTCCCGATCAGACCCTCAAGGCCGGCGCCGACATCTTCGCCGACGACACCCAGGCGTTCAACGACGACGGCATCGGCGTCCGCGCCAACGCGCAACGGCATTTCACCAAGACCACCTACATCGGTTACGGCGGGGCGATCGACGTGGTCGACACCCGCGAAAGCACGGCGGTGAACGCGAACGGCATCGCGGTCGGTGAGAACCTGAAGCTGGCGATCTTCTCGGTGCTGGGCCAGTTCGCGCTCGACCGCTCGAACGACCCCCTGAACCCCACGCGCGGCTGGCGGCTGCAGGCGGAGGCCGACCCGACCTACATCGCCGGCGACCGAAACCTGGGCTACCTCAAGCTGGCAGCCCAGGCGAGCGGCTACCTGCCGCTCAATCCGGATCAGTCGACGGTGCTGGCGGCGCGGCTCAAGCTTGGCTCGATCGTTGGCGGCAGCATCCCCGAGGTGCCGGCCGACCGCCGCTTCTTCGCAGGCGGCGGCGGCTCGGTGCGCGGCTTCAACTATCAGGGCGTGGGGCCGCAGCTATCGGACCGCACGCCGATCGGCGGTGTTTCGCTGTTCGAGTCCTCGTTCGAGGTGCGCCAGCGCGTGAGCGGGCCCTGGAGTGTCGCCGGCTTCATCGACGCCGGGTCGCTCGGCCCGACCGCCGCCCCGGACTTCGCCCACGTCGAGGTCGGCGCGGGCGTCGGCGTGCGCTACGACCTCGGCTTCGGGCCGATCCGCCTCGACATCGCCACCCCCGTCACCCGCCGCAAGGGCGATCCGATCGCACAGCTCTACATCAGCATCGGGCAGAGCTTTTGACGGAGAAGACGCCAGGGTCCGGCGCGGCAGAACCTGGGGGACCAGGGGCCGAAGCGGCCGCCACAACGCCGAAGTCCGCGCCGCGTCGTCGCCGGCGCGGGCCGGTCCTGGCCATGTGGCTGATGGTGGCGCTGGTCGCCGCCGTCGCCATCGCCCGATTCGGCGTGCTGACGCCGCCCGGCCGCAGCTTCGTCGAAGGCGCGCTCGACGGCCTGAGGATCGGTCCCTATGGCCGCGTGCACGTCGAGGGCCTGGAGGGAGACGTCTGGGGCGACTTCACGCTCCGGAGGCTGACGGTGAACGACGCCCACGGAGCGTGGCTGGACGCGCGACAAGTCCGCCTGCGTTGGAACTGGCTGGCGCTGCTCCAGCGACACTTCGACGTCGATGAGTTCGACGCCCGGCTGACGACCGTGCTGCGGCGGCCGGAGGCGGAGCCGTCTGGGCCGGGCGGCGGGCGCGCGCCGGTCTCGCTGCACATCGGCAAGATCGCCACGCGGCTGGAACTGCTGCCGGCCTTCAGCACCCGATACGGCCTCTACGACGTGACCGGCGGCTTCGACATCCGCCGCGAGGGCGGGATGGCGGGGCGCGCTGGCGTCGCCAGCCTCACCCATGCCGGCGACCGGCTCGATGCGGACTTCGATCTTGGGCGCGACAAGACCGTCCGCCTCGATCTGCAGGCGCGCGAGGCGGATGGCGGTGCGCTGGCCGGGGCCCTGGGCCTGGCGGCCAATCAGCCGTTCCTGGTCTCGGCGACCGCGTCGGGGACGACCAGCCAGGGTCGCTTCCACGTCGACAGCCGCAGCGGGCCGCTGGTCCCGGTCGCCGCGGACGGCGCCTGGACGCCGCGCGGCGGCCAGGCGAGCGGCCAGATCGTGCTGGCGGCCTCGAAGTATCTCACCTGGTACCAGCACTGGTTTGGACCCGATCTGCGCTTTCAGGTCTCCGGCGCCCGCGCCGCCGACGCGCTGCAGGACGTCACGCTGAACGTGAAGTCGCAGAACATCGACGTCGACGCCCGCGGCGAGGCTGATTTCGGCCGGCAGGTGGTCGGACCGAAGGGAATGCAGGTTGCGATCCTGGCGCGCGAGGGCCAGCGCTTCCTCGGCTTCCCGCAGATGGGCGCGGCGCGCATGACCGGCACGCTGAGCGGCCGCGCCGACCGCTGGTCTCTGGCCGGCATGCTTGAGGCCGATAACCCGACGGCGTTCGACTACAAGCTGGCGCAGGTGCGCGGCCCGACGAAGTTCGAATGGGGCGGCGGCCAGCTCGCGATCGGCGCGACGATGGACGGAAGCGGCGGCGCCGGACGCGGGATCGTCGCGGCGCTGCTGGGCGGTAGGCCGCACGCCACGACCCAGCTGGTCTGGCTGCCGGACGGGCACGTGCTGATCAAGTCGCTGGCGATCGTCGGGCCGGGGCTCAAGGTGGACGCGAGCGGCCAGCGCGGCATCCTCGGCGGGCTGTCGTTCAAGGGCCAGTCCAGCTTCAGCAATTTCGCCGTCGCCCATCCGGGCGCGCAGGGCCTGATGACCGCCAGCTGGACCGCGACGCAGAACGGCGCGGACCCCTGGCAGATCGGCTTCGACGCCAAGGCCAAGGGGTTCGCCAGCGGCTGGGGCGAGGTCGACCATCTGCTAGGCGATGCGCCGTCGCTGAAAGGCAAGGCGGCCTGGGGCGCGCGCGGCATCGAGCTCGCCGATGCGGAGCTGACCGGCGCGGCCGGCGCCTTGTCGGCGGCGGGGCTGATCGGCAACGACAACGCGCTGGCGCTGAAGCTGGGCTGGAGCGCCAAGGGGCCGCTCGACCTGGGGCCGCTGGAGATCTCCGGCGCCGGCAAGGGCTCGGGGGGATTGACCGGAACGCTGGCCAACCCGCGCGCGGATCTGCTGGCGGACTTCGCGGTGATCGACCTGCCCGAACTCACCTTGACCAACGCCCACGTCACCTTGACCTTCCTCAAGGGCCCGGCCGACACCAACGGCGCTTTCAGCCTCGCCGCCGCCAGCCCCTATGGGCCCGCCCACGCCGAGACCGGGTTCCGCTTCATCGGCGACGGGCTGGAGCTGACCGGCCTGGCCGCGGACGCCGGCGGCGCGCATGCGGCGGGATCGGTGGCGCTGCGCCAGGGCGCGCCGTCGTCGGCGGACCTGGCGGTCAGCGTCGGACCAGGCGCGTTCCTGTCGCGCGGCCAGGCGTCCGGACGGCTGCTGATCGCGCAAAACGGGCAAGGGGCGGCCGGGCAGGGCGCCCACGCCAGCCTCAAGCTGACCGCCGCCGGGGCGATGGTCCGCGCCGGCGGCCTCCTGATCCAGACCGCCAACTTCAGCGCCGACGGACCGCTGGAGCGGATGCCCTATCGGGTCGACGCCTCCGGCTTCAGCCCGCACGGCAGTTGGAAAGCGACCGGGAACGGGGTGATCGACGGGGCCGCCGGCGCGTACGCCGCGACCTTCGAGGGCCAGGGGCGGCTGCGCAACGCCGACTTCAGGACGCTTGAGCCAGCGGTGCTCAAGCTCGGCGGCCACGAACAGTCGCTGAGCCTGCTGGCCAACGTCGGCGGCGGCAAGGCCAGGATCGACGCGCGCCAGGGCGGCGGCGCGCTGCACGCCACCGCCGACCTCTCCGGCGTCAGCCTGGGTCTGCTCGACCAGGATTTCGTCGGCCGGTTCGACGCGGAGATCAGCCTGCAGGGCCAGGGCCCGCGGCTGGATGGCGTGATGCAGGCCAAGCTGGCCGGCGCGGGCGAGAAGGGCGCGGCGAACGAGCCGACGCTCGATGGCGTGGTCAACGCCGCGCTCACCGGCCAGACCATGACCATCGACGCCCAGCTCGGCAGCGGGCAGGGGCTCGCGAGCCATGCGCACCTGGTGCTGCCGGCGCAGGCGAGCGCCGCGCCGTTCCGCATCGCTCTGGTGCGCACGGCGCCGATGCGGGGCGACTTCTCCGCCGACGGCGAGGTCAAGCCGCTATGGGACCTGCTGATGGGCGGCGAGCGCACCTTGGCCGGCAAGGTGCATGCGGTCGGCACGCTGAGCGGCACCCTGGCCGATCCGCAGGCCAAGGGCGAGGCGAGCATCGCTTCGGGCCAGTTCATCGACAGCGCGACCGGATTGAAGCTCGCCAACGTCAGCCTGTCCGCGCGGCTGGACCAGAGCGCGATCGACGTCAGCCAGTTCACCGGTCAGGACGGGGCAAGCGGATCGGTGACGGGGTCCGGGCGGATCAGCCTGGAGCGCGCCGGGGCCAGCAGCTTTCGTCTCGACCTCAACCGCTTCCGCCTGATCGACAACGACATCGCCACCGCGATCGCCTCCGGCCAGGCCACCATCAGCCGGGGCGCCGACGGCGCGGTCAAGCTGACCGGCGCGCTCTCGATCGACCGCGCCGACGTCGCCGCCAATCCGCCGACGCCGTCCGGGGTGACGCCGATGGATGTGACCGAGATCAACCGCACGCCGGGCGCGGGGGGCGGACACCTGCAGGCGGTCAACAGCTACGCGCCGTCGGTCGGGCTCGACGTGACGCTGAAGGCGGCCAAGAACGTGTTCCTGAAGGGGCGCGGTCTCAACCTCGAGCTCTCGCTCGACGCCCACGTCACCGGCTCGACCGCGGATCCGCGGCTGAGCGGCGCGGCGCATGTGGTGCGCGGCGACTACGACTTCGCCGGCAAGCGCTTCCAGTTCGACAACCGCGGCGTGGTCTACCTGGCGACGGCGGCCGAAGACATCCGCATCGACCTCACCGCCTCCCGCGACGATCCGTCGCTGACGGCGGTGATCCGTATCGAAGGCACGGCGGCCAAGCCCAAGATCACCCTGACCTCGACGCCGGTGCTGCCGAACGACGAGGTGCTGTCGCAGGTGCTGTTCGGCACCTCCGCCTCGCAGCTGACGCCGCTGGACGCCGCCGAACTGGCTTCGGCGATGACCTCCCTGGCCGGCGGCTCGGGCTTCGACGTGGTCGGCAACCTGCGCTCGTTCGCCCACCTCGACCGCCTGGCGCTGGGCGGCGACACCACCGGCGCGATCGTCTCCGGCGGCAAATACATCACCGACAACGTCTATCTGGAGATCACCGGCGGGGCCAACGGGCCGACCGGCGCGGTGGAATGGCGGGTGCGCAAGGATTTCTCGGTGATCGGCCGCGCCGCCAGCGCCGCCGGCAACTCGCAGATCGAGGTGCGCTGGCGCAAGGACTACTAGCCAGGGCTTGGTTCTCGCCGACGCAGATGTCGTTCGGACCGACACCGGAATTGATCCATCCACCTCATCGCCGGCTGTAGCGCGCAGCGCGGAATGCCGGCGACCCATCGCGCCGCTGCGCAGTGGGTGGCCGGGACAAGCCCGGCCATGACGTTGAAGCGCAGAATCAAGCTTGAGATCAGCGACTGGCGCTACAGCACCAGCTGGCTTGGCCTCACGCGTCCGTCAGTGCGTGATCCGCGGGCGCAGGTGGTACTGGCCTTTGCGGAAGCCGTCGAAGATCAGCGAGGTGTTGGGATTGCCGACCGGCTCGCCCGAGGTGTCGATCAGCAGGTTCTGCTCCGAGACATAGGCGACGTAGCCGCCTTCGTCGTTCTCGGCCAGCAGATGGTAGAACGGCTGGTCCTTGTGCGGGCGGACCTCGGCGGGGATCGCCTGCCACCATTCCTCGGTGTTGGCGAACACCGGATCGACGTCGAAAATCACGCCTCGGAAGTTGAAGACGCGGTGCTTGACCACCTGGCCGATGCCGAACTTGGCCTCGCGGAACGGCGCCGGCGGCGGCGTTTCCTCCAGGTGAGCCACGAAGTCGGGATCAGGCGAGGGGGCTGAAGACGAGCTGCCCGGCGCCCACGTCGAAGGTGAGAGTCGCGTAATCATGACTGAGTTTTTACACCAAATCCCCTGACCAGGAGATGAACGTAACCGGTTCCGAGCCCTGGACAAGGGGCGCGCCTTTCGGTCGCGGCGCAGGGTTGCTAGGTTGCCACCATCGCAAGGCGCGAGGGTCGATGGCGCGCCGCCCATTTTAAGTCTGGAGCGCCTTCGAACCGCAAAAGCAATTCTACTTTTGCCGAGTGCGCTCTGGGGATTGGACGTAGGACGGCATGGCTGAGGCGCTCGCCCAGCCCCAGGTGAGCGCTCGGCCCGCACGCGGCGCGCCGACGCACTTCGCGGCGCTCGACCTGGGCACCAACAACTGCCGGCTGCTGATCGCCGCGCCCACCGCGCGCGGCTTCCGCATCGTCGACGCCTACTCGCGCATCGTGCGGCTGGGGGAGGGCCTCAGCCAGTCGGGCCGGCTGTCGGAAGATGCGATGGAGCGCGCGCTGGTGGCGCTGCGAGTCTGCGCCGACAAGGTGCGCCGCCACGAGCCGGTGCGCCTGCGAGCGATCGCCACCCAGGCCTGCCGCTCGGCGGAGAACGGGGCGGAGTTCCTGGCCCGGGTGCGCGAGCGCACCGGCATCGCGCTCAGCATCATCAGTCCGCACGAGGAAGCCCAGCTCTCGGTGGCGGGCTGCTCCAACCTGATCGACGCCGAGAGCGACGCGGCGCTGGTGCTCGACGTGGGCGGCGGCTCGACCGAGCTGGCCTGGCTGGATCTGCGAACCTGGCGGCCCGAGCGCGGCCTGCCGCCGATCGCGGCCTGGCTCTCGATCCCGATCGGGGTGGTGACCCTGGCCGAGCGATTCCCCGAAGGCGAGACGGCCAGCGATGCGTGGTTCCGCGCCATGGTCGAGGCGGTGAAGGCGCCGATCGCCGGCTTCGCCGCCGCCGAGCCGCTGCGCGAGCTGTTCAACGCCGGCTGCAGCCACCTGATCGGCACCTCCGGCGCGATCACCAGCCTGGCCGGCCTGCACCTGCGCCTGCCACGCTACGAGCGCTCCAAGGTCGACGGGCTGTGGATGACCCGGACCGAATGCGAAGACGTCCGCTCCCGGCTGACGGCGCTCACCACCCGCGAACGCGCCGCCCAACCCTGCATCGGCCCCGACCGCGCCGATCTGGTGCTGGCGGGGGCGGCGATCCTGGAGGCGGTGCAGGAAGTCTGGCCCTGCGAGCGGGTGCGGGTCGCCGACCGGGGGCTGCGCGAGGGTGTCCTGATCTCGCTGATGAACGAGCGCCGCCGGCGCGGACGCCGCCGTCGCCGCGGCGGCCGCTGAGATGAGCGAGGAGCCCCCGCGCAAACGCATGGTCCGCCTCCCCAGCGGCGGCGGCGATGGCCGCACGTCGGCCGCGCGGCTGAAGACGGCCAAGCAGCGCACCCCGTCGTCGCAGGCCTGGCTAAAGCGCCAGCTGAACGATCCCTACGTCGCGGAGGCGAAAGCCCGCGGCTATCGCTCCCGCGCCGCCTTCAAGCTGATCGAGATCGACGAAAAGGCGCACCTGCTGCGGCGCGGCATGAGGGTCATCGACCTCGGCTGCGCGCCGGGCGGCTGGCTGCAGGTGCTGCAGGAGCGCGGCGCCGGCGCGGTGGTCGGCGTCGACCTGCTGCCGGTCGATCCTGTGCCGGGAACGATCATCGTCCAGGCCGACTTCACCGAGCCGGGCTGCGGCGCGCGGCTGGCGGCGCTGCTGGGCGGACCGGCGGACCTGATCCTCTCCGACATGGCCCCCAACACCACCGGCCACCGCGAAACCGACCACCTGCGCATCACCGGCCTGATCGAGGCGGCGGCCGACTTCGCCGAAACGACGCTGAAGCCCGGCGGCGCCTTCGTCGCCAAGGCGTTCCAGGGCGGCGAGACGGCCGAAGTGATCGCGCTGCTGAAGCGGCTGTTCACCGAGGTGCGGACGGTCAAGCCGAAGGCCAGCCGGACCGAAAGCTCGGAGCTGTTCCTGGTGGCGACGGGCTTCAAGGGTCGCTGAGCGGCGGAGGGCCACGCCAGGGCGTCTGGAGGGCTCCTGGAGCCCCTCGCGGGGGTTGTCGGCTAGGGTACTACTAGTAACGTTCCGAATCCCGCCCACGGCCTCCCTGGCGGCCTTAGCGTCGATCGGCGTTTTTTCGGGCCGGATTGCGGCGCCTCACCGGCGCACGGATCCCCAATTCTCCGCCGCTCAGAACCACATGTCCTTCACGCAGCGCCCGTCGTTGACGCCCTCCCAGGTGTCGAAGCCATCGAGGTGGTGGACCGGGATGTCGGCCACCGCCTCCGCGCCGGTCGCGGCGGCGGTGACCGCCGGGATCACGGCCATGGTGCCGGTGACGGTGCCGCCCGCGCTCGTGGCCGTGTCGATGATCTGCCAGCGGTGGCCCTCCGGCTCGCTACCCCGGCGGATATTCGTGCGCGCCGCCCCAGGGGTCCTCGACGCTGACGCACCCGTCCAGATCGCCCGCCAGATAGCCCGGCCCGACCGGGACCTTGCCGTGGCCGCCGGGGAGGTCGAGCATGTAGGTCGGCTGGCAGAGGCCCGAGAGGTCGCCGCGCAGTTGGCGCATCAGCGCCTGGCCGGCGTCCAGGCTGGTGCGGAAGTGGGCCGTGCCGGGCGCCAGGTCGCCGTGATGCAGGTAATAGGGCTTGATCCGGGTCTCGACGAAGGCGCGCATCAGCTGGCCCAGCACCTCGGCGTCATCGTTGATCCCGGCCAGCAGCACGGTCTGGCTCAGCATCGGCATGCCGGCGTCGATGATCGCGGCGCAGGCGGCGCGGGCTTCGGCGGTCAGTTCGCGCGGATGGTTGGCGTGCAGGGCGACGAAGGTGGCCTGGGTCGGGCTCTTCATCGCCGCGACCAGGGTGGGCGTGATCATCGCCGGGTCGGCGAGCGGGATGCGGGTGTGGAAGCGGATCACCTTGACGTGCCCGATCCGCGAGAGCCGCGCCATCAGCGCCGCCAGTCGGCGGGGCGAGAGCATCAGCGGATCGCCCCCGGTCAGGATCACCTCCCAGATCGCGGGGTGAGCCTCGATGTAGGCGAGGGCGGCATCCAGCTGAGCGGGCGTCAGCGCGTTGGCCTTGCCGGGGCCGACCATCTCGCGGCGAAAGCAGAACCGGCAATAGACCGCGCAGGTGTGGGTGGCCTTCAGCAGCACGCGGTCGGGATAGCGGTGGACGACGCCGGCGAGCGGGCTGTGGGTCGCGTCGCCGATCGGATCGGCGAGCTCGCCGGGCGAGGCGACCAGTTCCGCCTCGCTGGGCAGGAACTGGCGCGCGATCGGATCGGCCGGGTCGGCGGGATCGATCAGCTCGGCGAGCGCCGGCGTGATCGCTACGGCGTAGCGCGCCGCGACTTTGGCCAGGGCCGGCAGGCGCTCGCGATCCAGCAATCCGGCGTCGGCCAGCGCCGCGGCGGTGCGCAGGGTGGTGGATGTCATCGGCCGCCTATGCGCCCGCCGGTGGCGGCTCGGCAACCGGCGTCCACAGCACGTCCTCGATCCGCGCCGCGCCGGTGGCCAGCATCACCAGCCGGTCGAAGCCGAGCGCCGCGCCGCTGGCCGGCGGCATCTGGCCCAGGGCGGCGAGGAAGTCCTCGTCGATCGGATAGCGCTCGCCGTAGAGCCGCTGCTTCAGCGTCATGTCCGCCTCGAAGCGCCGGCGCTGCTCGGCCGCGTCGATCAGCTCGCCGAAGCAGTTGGCCAGCTCCACGCCGCAGGCATAGAGCTCGAAGCGCTCGGCGACGCGGGGGTCGCCCGGCTTCGGCCGCGCCAGCGCCGCCTCCTGGGTCGGGTATTCGTAGAGGATCGCCGGCCGGTCGAGGCCCAGCATCGGCTCGATCCGCTCGACGATCACCCGGCTGAAGATGTCCGACCAGCTGTCGTCCGCCGCGACGCGGACGCCGACGGTCGCGGCCTGCTCGGCCAGCCCGTCGCGGTCCGGCGCGCCACTGGACGGAACCGACGCCATCAGGTCGATCATGGCGAAGCGGTCGAACGCCTCGGCCACCGTGATCCGCTCCGGCGCGGCGAACGGATCGCAGGCGCGGCCGCGAAACTGGAACACCCTGGTCCCGGCGGTCTCGGCGGCCAGTCCAAGCAGGGCGGCGCAGTCGACCATCAGGCTCTCGTAGGGTTCCTCGGCGCGGTACCACTCCAGCATGGTGAATTCCGGATGGTGCAGCGGCCCGCGCTCGCGGTTTCGCCACACCCTGGCGAAGTCGAAGATCCGCCGCTCCCCCGCCGCCAGCAGCTTCTTGCAGGCGAACTCCGGCGAAGTGTGCAGGTAGAGCGCGGCGCGATCGCCGGCCGGGCCGATCAGCTCGGCGCCGAAGGCGTGCAGGTGGGTTTCGTTGCCCGGCGAGACCTGCAGCGCCGCGGTTTCCACCTCGACGAAGCCGCGCGCCTCGAACCAGGCGCGGAAGGCGCGGGTGATCGCGCTGCGGGCGATCAGCCGCGGGCGGCGATCCTGGTGGATGTCGGGCCGCCACCATCTCATCGGTCGGACCCCGCGGCATTGGCGCGCCGCGTCGGTCGGCGCTTGGTTTTCGACGCGTGGCGCTGCGCGCGCAGCGGCGCCGCGTCGTGTCCGGCGCCGATCCCGTCCTTCAGCTTCAGCGCGGTCTTCAGCTCGGCCAACCGCTCGCGCAATAGGTGCTCGATCGCCTCGATCTGCCCGGCGTAGTGGGCGAAGACCTCGACCTGCTCGTCGTCGTCCGCCGCGCGCACCGCCTCTTCCAGGTGGCCGTAGACGTCCGCGGCCACCGCCAGGGCCCCAGGAAAGAAGGCGAACGCCACCATGGCGTCCGGGTCTTCGAGCAACTCGATCGGGAAGCCGGTCAGCATCTGCTCGAGGGTGAGGAAGGTGCGGCTCGGCGAGATGTGGTTGAGCCGCCCCCGCCGCGCCTCGTCGCGCAACAGCTGCAGCAGATTGCGCACGTGGGTATGCGCCAGGATGGCGAGGTTGAGCGCCGCCGTCTTCGCCGCGATCTTGGCTTCCGCGGCGTGGCGGCGCGCGGCGCGGGTGTCCCGAGCGGCGAACCAGGCGGAGCCGACCACCGCCGCGATGGTGCCGATCGCCTGCACCCAGGCCGCCGCATTGTACCAGAAATTGCTCAAGCCAGGCTCCCGCCGCCGCCAGTCGAGCCCAAGCCGCCGCACCGATCAAGCGATAGGTACGACGCTTCTGGTCACGGTCCGGCGCCGGAGCTAGACCGGTTCGACAAGCAGTCCACACAAGGGAGGAAATGATGGGCGTTCTCGACGGCCGGGTGGTGATGGTGACCGGCGCCGGCAACGGGATCGGGCGCGACGTGGCGCTGATCGCGGCCGCGGAAGGCGCCAAGGTGCTGGTCAACGACCTCGGCGGCGGGCCGCACGGCGGCGACGAGGGTTCAGCCGGTCCGGCCGAGGCGGTGGCGGCGGAAATCCGCGCAGCGGGCGGCCAGGCGATCTCCAACTCGCACAGCGTCACCGACTACGATGCGGTGGTCGACATGCGCGAACAGGCGCTGAAGGCGTTCGGCGGGCTGCACGCAGTGATCAACCCCGCCGGCATTCTGCGCGACCGCATGTTCCACAAGATGAGCAACGAGGACTGGGACATCGTCATCGATGTGCACCTGCGCGGCTCCTACAACGTCTGCCGCGCCACCATCGAACTGTTCCGCGACCAGCAGGACGGGGCCTATGTGCTGTTCAGCTCCACCTCCGGCCTGATCGGCAACATCGGCCAGACCAACTACGGCGCGGCCAAGATGGGCATCGCCGGCCTGTCGCGGATCCTGGCGCTGGAGGGCGCGTCGAAGAACGTCCGCGCCAACACCCTGGCCCCGGGCGCCTGGACGCGGCTGGTGGCGTCGATCCCGGTCAAGGACGAGGAAGCCGCCAAGCGGATGGAGGCGCTGGCCAAGGCGATGCCGCCGGAGGGGCCGGCGAAGCTGGCGGTGGCGCTGGCGAGCCCGGCGGCCGCCTCGGTCTCCGGCCAGATCTTCGGGGTGCAGGGCAACGACATCTCGGTGATGTCGCAGATCCGCTCGGTCGACTACCGCGAGAAGGCCGGCGGCTGGTCGCCGGCGTCGATCCTCAGCGAAGCCCTCCCGGCGCTGGCGCCCAGCTTCACGCCGTTCGAGGGCGGCGCCGGCAACTTCACGCGGCCGGCGCGGAAGGTGAAGGCGTAAAACGCCTGGGGCGAGCTGAGATCGGTTGGAATCCCAAGGGACGTCATTGCCGGCCGGAGCGCGAAGCGCGGAGTGCCGGCAATCCATGAGCACCGTTGGTCATGGCTCTCATGGATGGACGGGACAAGCCCGGCCATGACGTGGTGAGAGGTGGTCCGCCTAGTTTCAACCGGCCCTTATCTGCGTCGGCTCCGTCGCAGTCTTGCACCGCGCGGATGAAAGAGCGGGGACGGGCGGGACGTTGGAAATCGAGCCGCGAGACCTAAATTCTGCCGAGAAGGCTGCTTGCCGCGGCGGAGGGTCCCATGGGCGCGCAACTCAACCACACCATCGTCTGGTGCCGCGATCAGGCGGCGTCGTCACGGTTCCTCGCCGAGATGCTGGGCAAGCCGCCGCCCAGGCGGTTCGCCCACTTCGACGTCGTCGAACTCGACAATGGCGTCTCGATGGACTTCGCCTCGCGCGAAGGCGACATCGCCATGCAGCACTACGCGTTCCTGATCGGCGAGGCCGATTTCGACGCCGTCCTCGGCCGGATCGAGGCGCGTAAACTCGATCACTGGGCGGATCCCGCCCGGCGCCGCGCCGGCGAGATCAACCACAACGACGGCGGCCGCGGCGTCTATTTCCCCGATCCGGACGGCCATCTGCTCGAGGTGATCACCCGGCCTTACGGCAGCGGCGGCTGATCTCGGGCTCGGCCGCCCAGAGCCGCCCCCAAGCCGATCCTGCTGGCGATCCGGCGCCGTTTGCGATAGGCCCGCGCCCAATTCGGGCCGCACGCGCCCCGAATTCGAGGTATTTCGTGAAGGTTGCCGCCAGCCAGCTCAGGAAAGGCAGCGTCGTCGACTTGGGCGGCAAGCTCTATGTCGTCCTGACCGCCCAGAACATCCATCCCGGCAAGGGCACGCCGGTGACCCAGCTCGACATGCGCCGCATCTCCGACGGGGTGAAGGTGTCGGAGCGCTACCGCACCACCGAGCAGGTCGAGCGCGCCTTCGTCGACGAGCGGGAATACTCGTTCCTCTACCAGGACGGCGACGGCTACCACTTCATGGACCCCGCCAACTACGACCAGATCGACGTGCCGCCGGAGATCGTCGGCGACATGTCGGTCTACCTGCAGGACGGCATGCTGGTGCACATCTCCACCCACGACGGCGTGCCGATCTCGATGGAGCTGCCGGCGCGGGTGACGCTGGAGATCGTCGAGACCGAGCCGGTGGTGAAGGGCCAGACCGCGTCCGGCTCCTACAAGCCCGCGACCCTCGCCAACGGCCTGCGCATCATGATCCCGACCTACATCACCGTGGGCACCAAGGTCGTGGTCCACACCGAGGACGGCTCCTACATGGAGCGGGCGAAGGAGTAGGTCAGGGCGGCCCGAACTAGATCGGCGCCGGGTCTTCGTCGCGCAGGAAGTTGACCGCGCGATCGTCGTGAGCGGGGCGGGCCAGCTTGCGGGTGATGATCGCCGGGCCCAGCGCCTCGAGGCGCTCGATCTCGGCGGGCGTCCGCTCCCGCAGCGCTTCCGCCCGCGCTGAAACGTAGAAGACCAGCAGCCGCATGTCCGGCGACGGGTCGAGCGGGTCGCCGACGAGGCCGGCGCTGCAGGTCAGGCAGTCGCCGGCGCGCAGGCGGACCGCGTCGCCATCGCTGCGCCGGAACGCGGCCGAGCCGGCGGCCATGAACAGCACCTTCAGCCCACCGGCCTCACCGGGCATGCTCAGGTTCGCCGCGTGGCCCTGCGCCGCGCCGGTCGCGGGACGGACGATCCAGGTGGCGACTAGTTCGTTGGTCGGCTCCCAAGTGCGGCAGTCGCGCACCTCCAGGTCGGCGCGGCCGGCGAGCGGGTGATAGGCGGCCGTCGGGGCGTCGGCGGGCTGCACCGCATAACTGGCGCCGGCCGCGTGGTACGGGTGGTCCCAGGCGGCGGCCTGGTCGTCGGCCGTGACCTCCGCCGGCGGGACGATCTCCACGTTGGCGATGGTGCGCGGCACGAACAGCTCGAGGAAGCCGAACGACTGCGCCGGCGCACCCGGCGGCGGCGCCTCGAGGCTGACCGGCGTGCGCTTCGTCTCTTCCGGCGGGGCGGCGACGTAGGAGTAGGAGAACTGGTCGTGCACCGTGCCGCCGTGCTGGACGATCACCCCTCCAGGAACCGCTTCGGTGGTCACGCCGTCGTACGAAAAGACGCCACGTCCTGAGGTCGGGATGACGATGTGGACATGGGCCAGGTGGCAGTGAATGCCGGTGCGGCCCGAGTCTTCCGTCGCGCCGAAGCTGATCACCTGCTGGAACAGCACCATGCCGTCGGTGGCGGCGTCGCTGCCCAGGTCCTTGTAGCCGGCCCAGGCGCGGAAGGCGCCCAGCTCGTAGTCGGCGTCGATCGCGCGCTGGAGGGCGAAGATCGAGCCCGGCGGCAGGGCGAGCCGGCGCCCGGTGATCGGCACGATCGCATCCATCGCGGCGGCGTCGTCACCCATGGCCGATCAGAACTCCACCTCCAGCTCCTCGACCTCGTCCGGCTCCTGCAGCGCGGCGGCCTTCCATTCGCGCATCTCCGGCAGGGCGAGGACCCTATCGCGATAGGCCGCGCAAACGCCGTCCAGCGCAACGTCGTAGGTGGCGAAGCGGGTGCAGACCGGGGCGTACATCGCATCGGCGAGGCCCAGCTCGCCGAACAGGAACGGCCCGCCGGACGCCGCCAGCTGCTCGCGCCAGATCACCGCGACGCGGTCGACGTCGGTCTGCGCCCCGGCCCAGACCTTGAAGCCGGGATGGCTGGCCTTGAGGTTCATCGGCAGCGCGGCGCGCAGGTTGGCGAAGCCGGAGTGCATCTCGCCGCAGATGGAACGGCAGTGGGCGCGGGCGTCGCGATCGCCTGGCAACAGCTTCGAGTCCGGCAAGGTCTCGTGCAGGAACTCGGCGATCGCCAGCGTGTCCCAGATCTTCAGGCCGTCGAAGGTCAGGCAGGGGGTCAGGAACGACGGCGAGAGCAGCAGCAGCTCGGCGCGGGCCGCGGCGTCGTCCAGCGGAACCTTCACCGCCTCGAACTTCCAGTCCGGCGAACTTGCAGATGAGCCAGCCGCGCAGGCACCACGAAGAGTAGTTGCGGCTGGAGATGGTGAGGGAGGCCTTCGCCATGGATGGCTCTTCGGGTGAGTTCGGTCTGGGCCTAGGGCCGAACTCGGAGCATCGTCCAACGCCGCGCGCCGCGCCAGCATGGCCGCGGGGAGATGGCGCATTTTTCGGCGCCGCAGCATGGCAGGCGCCCCGGCCGGGCGCATCCGCCGGCTCCAGCGTCGCCGTGGGCGCATGCGACCGGCGAACCGGACGTCCAAGCCTGGATATGGCGCTGCACTGCGGCGCCGTTCTCGCCGCCCGATCGTGGAAGCTCATGCGTTACCAGGCCTTCCAGGCCGCCGCCGATCTGCTGACGCCCGCCAGGCTGGCGGCGGGCTGGGCCAACGGCGCGCTCGCGCTGGCGCCGCCGTGGCTGCGCGATACGCCGCCGCTGTCGCACATGTCCGCCGCGTGGGAGATGCTGACCCGCGCCGGCCTCACCCACCACCGCCCGGATTACGGCATCCGCAGCGTGGCGATCGCCGGCGAGGACGTGCCGGTGCGCGAAGAGGTGGCCGCCCACACCGCGTTCGGCGATCTGGTCCGGTTCCGCAAGGCGGGCGATCCAGAGCAGCCGCGCATCCTGCTGGTCGCGCCGCTGTCCGGCCACTTCGCCACCCTGCTGCGAAACACGGTGCAGACTCTGCTGCCGGACAACGACGTCTACATCACCGACTGGCGCAACGCCCGTGACGCGCCACTGGAGGCGGGCGCGTTCGGCTTCGACGAGTACGTCGCCCATGTGATCTCCTTCCTGGAGACCATCGGACCCGGCGCTCACCTGATCGGCGTCTGCCAGCCCTGCGCCCATGCGCTGGCCGCCGTCGCGCTGATGGCCGAGGACGACAATCCGGCGACGCCGCGGAGCGTCACGCTGATGGCCGGGCCAGTGGACACCCGGGTCAGCCCGACCACGGTCAACGTGCTGGCGACCAGCCATTCGATCGAGTGGTTCGAGCGCGAGCTGATCAGCACCGTGCCGGCCAGGTTCCCCGGCGCCGGACGGCGGGTCTATCCCGGCTTCACCCAGCTGACCGCGTTCATGCTGATGAACCTCGGCCGCCACGTCGAGTCCCACGTCGACATGTTCACCCTGCTCGCCACCGGCCGGCACGAAGAGGCCGAGACCCCGAAGACCTTCTACGACGAATATTTCGCGGTGCTGGACCTGACCGCCGAGTTCTACCTCGAGACCGTGGCCCGCGTGTTCCAGGAGCACCTGCTGCCGCAGGGCAAGCTGGTCTGGCGCAACCGCAAGGTCGACCCGGCCGCGATCCGCAAGACCGCGCTGATGACGGTGGAGGGCGAGCGCGACGATATCTGTTCGGTGGGCCAGACCGTCGCGGCGCACGACCTTTGCACTGGCGTCTACGCCAACCGCAAGCGCCACCACCTGCAGCCGGGCGTCGGCCACTACGGCGTCTTCAGCGGCAAGAAATGGCAGACTCAGATCTATCCCCAGGTGCGCAACATGATCCTGGCGACGGACTAGCGGCACAGCGATCCAGGCCAATCGGGCACGACAACCTTGGTTGTCATTGTGACAATGGAGTTGTCATCGCAGAGAGCATCGCAGCGGATTCCGGCGGTTAGGGGAGGCGGCCACCTACCAGCTACCGGCCCGCGAGGAAGCTCAGCACCGCCGCGTTGAACGCGTCCGGCCGCTGCAGAAACGCGAAATGGCTGGCGCCTTCGAAGATCACCAGCTTCGCGCCGGGGATCGAGCGGGCGAGGTAGTCGGTGTGCTCGCGCTTGATCGCCTCGTCGTGGTCGCCGTCGGCGACGGTGACCGGGAGGGTGATCTTCGCCAGATCCGCCGCCGTGTAGTTCGGCTCGGTGTCCCACATCTTGCTGATGGCGGCGTGGAAGGCCGCGAAGTCGGTCGGGGTGGGGGAGAGCGTGACGTAGGCGGCCGCCGCCTCGCGCTCGAAGCGGGCGAAGGTGGGGTTGGTCTCGGTGTCTTCCTTGACCCCGCTGGGGTCCATGTTGGCGGCGAAGGCGAAGACGCGGGTCAGGCGCTCGGGGTCCTTCAGCGCCATCACCAGGCCGATGATCGCCCCATCGCTCCAGCCGACCACCGCGGCCTTGCGCAGATGCAGCCGGTCCATCACCGCGACGACGTCGGCCGCCATCAGCTCGTAGGTGTAGGGCCGCGCGTCGCGGCTGCTGCGGCCGTGGCCGCGGCTGTCGATCAGGATCACGCGGTAGCCGGCCTTGGTCAGCGCCGGGACCTGGTCGCCCCAATAGCGCTGATTGGCCAGCCCGCCGTGCAGCAGGATCACCGGCGCGCCGGCGCCGTAGGTCGAGTAGTAGATCCGGGCGCCGTCGTGCGGCGCGTAGCCCGAGGCGCTTGCGGCCGGCAACGGCCTCGGCGCCGGCAGGGTCTGCCAGACTTCCCGAGCGGGAGAAGCGGCGGCGAGGGTTGGGCACAGCGCCGCTGTCGCCAGCGCGGCCCCACAGATCCACCCGATCGTCGTCGGCATGGCCGTCATCCCTCTCACCTAGGGCTTCACCCCATAGCCGGCGAAGACGCCGGCGATGCCCTTGTTCGCCGCGGTGGCGGCGGTGATGTCGGCCTGGCCGCCGTCGTTGTCCCCGGCGCGCAGCTTGGCGATGCCGCGCATGTAGAGCGACGCGGTCTGCTTGGGGTCGACGGCGAGGGCTGCGGAATATTGCTCGATCGCTTCGCGATAGCGCCCCAGCCGGAAATAGACGAACGCGAGCGAATCCAGCGTCTCCGCCGAGGACGGGCGCTTGGCGAGGGACTGCTGGCAGTCGGCGAGCGCCGCGGGCAGTTCGGTGTCGCGCACGCCGCGCACCCAGCAGCGTGAATTCAGCGCCTCCGGGTCCCCCGCCGGCGAGAGATCGACGATCGCCTGCGCATCGGCCGGCGCGTCGTCGCCGTGCGGATCGTTGGCGATGACATCGCCGTAGTCCTTGACCGCGGCCCGCGCGTCGCCCTTGGCGCGCTCGGCTTCGGCGCGGCCCTGCAGCGCGAACGCGTAGTTGTTCGCAAGGCGCAGGGAGTTGGTGAAATCGGCGATGGCGAAGTCCCACCAACGCTTGCCGGAATAGGCGTAGCCGCGGTTGGCCCAGTGCAGCGCCGCGTCCGGCTCCAGCTCGATCGCGCGGCTCTCGTCCTGGATCGAGGCGTCGAAGTCGCCGCTGTAACGCTCCAGGTAGCCGCGGTTGTCGAAGGCGTCGCCGACGCTGGGATTGGCCCGGATGGCGGCGTTGAAGTCGGCGAGGGACAGCTTCTGCGGCTTGCCAGCGTCCATGTAGGCCAGGCCCCGGCCGTTGAGGGCGAACGCGTCGTTGGCGTTCATCCGCAGGGCCTGATCGAAATCCTGGATCGCCAGATCCGGCTTGGACAGCTGCCGCTGCGCGTCGCCGCGTTGCGCCAGCGCCGCTTCCAGGTCGTCGCCCTTGGCCCCTTGCCTGATCGCGGCCGTGCAGGCGGCGACCTTGGCTTGCTGCTTGTCGCTGTCGTTGTCGTCGGTCGGCGCCTTGCACGCCGCGAGCTGGGCGGATTGCGCCGAACAGCCGCCGATGGCGAGCACCGCCCACAGCGCCAGCGCCGCTCGTAACCGCACGTTCCCCCTCCGCCGCCGCCTCACCCACCCAGAGTGGCGGATCGCGCGGGCAAAGCCTAGCTTCAGCGTCGCGAGCCTGATCGGGGCGATCGGCTCCGCCGCCGCGGCGCGACCATCCGCCGCTGTCGCCGCGCCCGTTCAGCCCGGCGCTTGGAAGCGATTCAGTTCAGCCTAATTCGGCATTAACTCAGCTTCGAAGGGAACCGTTAGGTCTTTTCGACCAAGGGTTGGGTCCGGGACGTATCAAGACGGGTGGCTGACATGCGAGTTTCCTCAATCCTGCTCGGCGTCGTCGCCGCGTTCGCCCTGGCCAGTGCGGCTCAAGCCGACCAGCCGGCGGCCATATTCGGCAAATGGATCGAGAAGTTTCCCAACGGCAATGGGATGGTGACCGAATTCGCGGACGCCTCGATCTCGTCCTATCCGGTCGACCGCGACGGCCGCCCACTCGGCGCGCCGACGACGATGCCGGTGACCTATGACGACCTCGGCGGCCCGATGATCGGCGTCAGTTTCCAGGGCGGCGGCGGGGCGATCGTGGCCCGCAAGACCCAGGACGCGATCACACTCGACCTGCCCGGCGTCGGCGCCCACGAACTGGCGAAAGTGAAGCCCTAGCTATGCTCGGCGGCACGGCCCTCGTTCAAGCTTTGCCTTCACGAAATAAAGCTTGGCCTTAGCCGTCGGCGCTCTCAAAAAAAACTGAACTGGTCGAGCATCGACCTGCTCCCAATTGCGTCGGCACTGTGACAGGATTGCTCTCAAAGCGTTCTTGCCGAGAGCCGTCGCATCCGTGAGCAAGTCTGAGATTTGCGCCTCGAACGCACCGGTACACCTCGGACTGGCATAGCCATGTTCGATGGTCCGTATGATTCCATCTGTGTCGTTCGCGATGAATGAGCGCGCGGCGGCGCCGACTTCCGGCGATGGCGACGAATTGGCAGGCCGGATCGGGCGGACCGACCTGGAGCGCCTGGTCGACGCCGAAACGTTCGAGCGTTTGGCGGCCAAGGCGCAGGTGTTCGACCTGTTGCGGGGCGTTCCGGCGTTGACGTTCAATCGGCTCGACGTCGCGATGAAAGCGTCGTTCATGGAAACGATGGCCAATCCGGGCGCCTTGTACGATGCGCGCGTCTACGATGAGCACATCAAGGTATTTTCACACGGTAGCTATGTAGAAGACAACAGCAGTCACAAAATCCACATCGGACAATACCGGAACGACTGCGCATACATCTACGACTTCGTGTCGGAGGGTCGGTTCGACCCTGGCAAGAGCTTGATCCCGGTTGCGCGGGACGGATCTCTCATCAACGGGGCGCACCGCGCAGCCGCATCGCTGCTTAGCGGTCAGCCGGTCTGGATGGTGCAGACCCATCTGCCGCCGCGGCCCTACGACTATCGGTTCTTCCTCCGCAAGGGCATGCGCGCCGACCTGGTGGCCAATGCCGCGGTCCGCTTTATCGAGCGGGCAAGGGACTGTCGCCTGGCGCTGGTGTGGCTTCCGGCCGAACCGCTGGCGCGCCAGATCGCGTCCGTCTTTCCGCGGAAGCTGTTCGCGACCACGCTCGGCCTCAGTCGCAACGGGGTGGAGAATCTTCTCGGCCAGCTACGCGATCCGGCGGACCGGCTGGCGACGGCCGGCGCCGGTCGCCCGGGCCGTCGCCAAGCGGTGCTGGCGGTGGCGTTCCAATCCCAACCCGCGGATCTGTGCTCGATCGCGCTCGAGCTCGACGCCAGGCACGGTCTCCACGTCGAAGCCTTCCACATCACCGAAGGCGACGCCGATGCGCTGCGGCTGGCCCGCCTGGTGCTGAACCCGTCGAGCCTGCACTTTCTGAACGAAGCTCGGCCCGGCAGATTTCCCGGCGCAAACGCGAGGGCGGCGCTGGCTCGTGGCGAACTGGCGATGCGTGGGTGCGATCCCGAGCACATCGTCGTCGATGGCGACGCCGTGCTCGAAGCCTATGGCCTGCGGGAGGCGAGGGGCGTCGATTGCGTCTACGTCAATCCGCCGGATGGGGCGGCGGCAGCCAATTCCAGTGACCTTGAGTGTCACGGCGTCGACAAGATCGAGCTGGTGCGCGATCCGCAAAACTACTTCCACTACAATGGCATGCGATTTGTGAGCTTGTCGCAGCTGTCCCGGGTCAAAGCGCGTCGCTCTCTCGAACAGGATCTGCGTGATCTGCGACTGATCTGGCCGTTGATCACCAAGCAGCGGGGGACGTTCGCCCAGCTGCGGGCCGCGGCCTACGTTCGGTTCACCTGGTCGCGGCTGAGGAATTCTGCGTCGAAGGGCGCTTGGCGCTTCATTCTGAAGATCGCCGATGAAATCGGCTTCGGCGATCGCGCCCGTTTGCTCAAGCACGCCTGGGGCAGCCGCGCCGCGCGGCGCTGAGTTTGGGAGGCTCACCACAGCGCTCCCGCTCCCCCGCCGGCGCCAAGCCCTTGCCCTTGCCCCAGCCGTCAGGCATACGCGGCCCGCAAAACGGAGAGTTCTCATGGAGATTCGCGAAGGGCTCACCTTCGACGATGTTTTGCTCGAACCCGGCCCGTCGGAAGTGATGCCGACCCAGGTCAACACGGCGTCCAGGTTCACACGGCAGATAGCGCTCAACATCCCCCTTGTGTCCGCCGCCATGGACACAGTGACCGAAAGCCGGCTGGCCATCGCCATGGCCCAGGCCGGGGGCCTCGGGATCCTGCACCGCAACCTCTCGATCGCCGAGCAGGCCGACCAGGTGCGTGAGGTGAAACGGTTCGAGAGCGGGATGGTGATCAACCCGCTGACGATCCATCCCGAGACCACCCTGCGTGAGATCAAGCAGATCAAGGCTCAGCGGCACATCTCCGGCTTCCCGGTGGTGGAGCGCGGGTCCGGCAAGCTGGTCGGAATCCTGACCAACCGCGACATGCGCTTCGAGGGCTCGGACGACGCGCCCGCCTCCGCGCTGATGACCACCGAAGGCCTGGTCACCGTCCGCGAAGGCGTCTCGCAGGCCGAGGCGCGCGGCCTGCTGCGCAAGCACAAGATCGAGCGGCTGATCGTGGTCGACGACGAGTTCCGGGCGGTCGGCCTGATCACCGTCAAGGACATGGAAAAGGCCGAGGCGCACCCCCACGCGGCCAAGGACGGGCAGGGCCGGCTGCTGGTCGGCGCGGCGTCCACCGTCGGCGACGCCGGCTTCGAGCGGTCGCTGGCGTTGATGGAGGCGGGCGTCGACGTGGTGGTGATCGACACCGCCCACGGCCACTCCAAGCAAGTGGCCGACGCGGTGCGCCGTCTCGCCCGCGAGACCAACCGGGTGCAGATCGTCGCCGGCAATGTCGCGACCTACGACGGGGCGCGTGCGCTGATCGACGCCGGCGCCGATGCGATCAAGGTCGGGATCGGGCCGGGCTCGATCTGCACCACCCGCATCGTCGCCGGCGTCGGGGTGCCGCAGCTGACCGCGGTGGCCGAGGCGGTGCGCGCGGCGGAAGGCTCGGGCGCGCCGGTGATCGCCGACGGCGGCATCAAGTACTCGGGCGACCTGGCCAAGGCGATCGCCATCGGCGCCTCCAGCGCGATGCTGGGCTCGATGTTCGCCGGCACCGACGAGGCGCCCGGCGAGGTGTTCCTCTACCAGGGCCGCTCCTACAAGTCGTACCGCGGCATGGGCTCGGTCGGCGCGATGGCCAGCGGTTCGGCCGACCGCTACTTCCAGAAAGACATCGCCGACGCGCTGAAGCTGGTGCCCGAGGGCATCGAGGGCCAGACGCCCTACAAGGGCCCGATCAGTCCGGTGATCCACCAGCTGGTCGGCGGCCTGCGCGCGGCGATGGGCTATGTCGGCGCGCCGGACATCGAGACGTTCCAGCAGCGGGCGCGGTTCATCCGCATCACCGGCGCGGGCCTGCGCGAAAGCCACGTCCACGACGTCATGATCACCCGCGAAGCGCCGAATTACCCGAGCCAGGTGTGACGCCGGTCCCCGGCGAGATCGAGCTGCTCGCCCTCAGCATCGTCCTGGTCGCCCTGCAGATCGTTCTCGCCGCGCAACTCGGCAACCGGCAGTACGGCCTGAAGTGGGCCGCCAGTGCGCGCGACGAAGCCGTGGACCCGCCGGGCGTACTGCTCGGCCGGGTGCGGCGCGCCCTCGCCAACATGCTGGAGACGTTCCCGCTGTTCGCCGCGGCGGTGCTCGCCGTGGCCGCGGTTCATCGCTTCAATCAGTGGAGCCTGGTGGGCGCGCATCTCTACTTCTGGGCGCGCCTGGCCTATTTGCCGCTTTACGCCGTCGGCGTGCCGCTGCTGAGGTCGTTGATCTGGAACGTGGCGCTGCTCGGCATCTTCATGGTGCTTTGGCGCCTTATCTGACGGCCCGGGACGAGCATGCGTGACGGTGGACGGATCGCGGCGGCGATAGAGGTGCTCGCCGACATCGAGACGCGCCATCGGCCGGCGCATCTGGCGCTGAAGGCCTGGGGCGGGGATGCGCGCTACGCCGGGGCCAAGGACCGTGCGTTCGTCTCCGGGCTGGTGCTGGACGTCTTGCGCCGACGCCGCTCGCTGGCCTGGATGATGGGCGAGGAGAGCGACCGGGCGCGGACGCTGGGCGCGGTGCGGTTCGTCTGGGACTGGCCGATCGAGCGGATCGAAGCGGCGGCGGCCGAGCCGCACGGGCCGGGCGAGCTGACGCCGGCCGAGCGCGCGCGTCTGGCGCGGCCCGAGCCCCCGGACAAGGCGCCGGCGCCTGTGCGGGGCGACTATCCGGACTGGCTGGACGGGCCGCTGGACCGGGTGTTTGGCGAGGGCAGGGCGCTGGAAGGGCAGGCGATGGCCGCCCGCGCGCCGGTCGACCTGCGGATCAACACGCTGAAATCCGACGCCGAGCACGTGCTGAAGGCGCTGGATCCGTTCGAGCCCGACCGGCTGACCTTTCCGCCCGGCGCGATCCGCGTCGCCGCTCCCGCCGCCAGCGAGCGCGCCGCGCCGGTCGAGGCGGCGCCGGCGTTCGAGCGCGGCTGGTTCGAGGTGCAGGACGCCGGCTCGCAGATCGCCGCGGCGGTCGCCGGCGAGATCCGCGGCAAGCAGGTGCTCGACTTCTGCGCCGGGGGCGGCGGCAAGACGCTGGCGCTGGCGGCGGCGATGGGAAACACCGGCCAGCTCTACGCCTACGACGCCGACGCCCGGCGCCTCGCCGACACCGTGCGACGCTCGCTGCGGGCCGGCGTGCGCAACCTGCAGGTCCGCTCGCCGATCGATCCGAAGGCGCTGGACGGCCTGGACGGGCGCATGGACCTGGTGTTCGTCGACGCCCCCTGCACCGGCTCCGGCACCTGGCGGCGACACCCCGACGCCAAGTGGCGGCTGACGGCGCAGCAGCTCGAACGCCGCATCGCCGAGCAGAACGCGGTGCTGGCCGCCGCGGCGCCCTTCGTGAAGCCAGGCGGGCGGCTGATCTACGTCACCTGCTCGCTGCTGGCGGAGGAGAACGAGGATCGCGTCGCGGCGTTCGTGGCGTCGCAGCCGGAATTCGCGGCCGAGCCCGTGGATTTGCCTGGCGCGGAACGATGGCGCACCGACGCCGGCTTCCTGCGGATGACACCGCTCGCCGCGGCGACTGACGGCTTCTTCGTCGCCGTCCTGAGGCGCGCGCCGACCGCGCGGTGATTTTCGAAATTCGCTATGCTCGGCCAACCAAGCGGAGGAGCGCCCATGTCATCCGCCACCGTAGAGGTCGATCCCGCGAAGGTCGAAGCCTTCCGGCGCGACGGGTTCGTGCGGCTGGAGGGTCTGGTTCCCGCCGCCGAGATCGAGGCGCTCGGTCTGGCGGTGGACGCCGCCGTCGCCAGGCGGACGCGCAACGACGCCCGCGCCTTGGCCGAGAAGTCGCCCTACGAGCAGTCGTTCATCCAGTGCCAGTACCTCTGGGAGGACTTCCCCGACGTCCGGCCGCTGACCTTCCATCCCAGCATCGTTGGCGCGGCGGCGGCGCTAATCGGGGCGGACGCCATGCGCCTTTGGCACGATCAGGCGCTCTACAAGGAAGCTGGCGGCCGCGAGACCGACGCGCATCAGGACCATCCGTACTGGCCGATCAACGAGCTGCGCACGCTGACCGCCTGGATACCGCTGGTCGAGATCGACGAGGCGGTCGGCTGCATGGGCTATTGCCCGGGCTCGCAAGGCGGCGCGGCCGAATACGTCAACATCTTCTCGGAGCCTGGCTCCGGCGCGGCGCTCGTCGCCAAGCAGCGGAATTCGCCGGTCTTCGTGACCGCCAGGCCCGGCGACGTGCTGTTCCATCACGGCCTGACGGTGCACCTGGCCAAGCCGAACCGGTCGGAGCGCACGCGGCGGGTCTACACGGCGATCTACTTCGCCGACGGCTGCACGCGGGCGGCCGAGGGCCGGCATCCGTCGCTCGATCGCGAGGGCATCGCCGTCGGCGCCAGGATCGACGGCGCGGCGACGCCGATCGCCTGGCCCCTGCCGGATGGCCGCTACCCCGAGCCGGCGCCCTGGCCGGCGGCGTTCGGCGAGAGCCGCCTGATGCGGCGCGCCGCGCGCATCGGCGTCTTTCCCGCCCAGGCGGACTGAGAGCCTAGCGCTTGCGGCCCAACTCGGCGGCGATGTCCTTGACCATCCGCCCGGCTTTGCGGTGCGCCGCGGTGAGCTGGTCGCGGGTGACCCCCCAGCGCTTCATCCAATATTCGACGGCCTGACGTTCGGACAGGTCGAGCCGGTCCTTGTCGATGAACCCGCGCTTGTCCTTCAGCCCCGCCATCGCTGTTCCTCCGCCGTCGACCGCAAATCGCCGGCGCCGAGCCTACCACGCGAGCCGCCGCCGAGAACGCTGAACTGGCTTGCGCAAATCCTTCCGCAGCGTGAACCTGCAGCCATCATCGGTCCGCTGGGAGGCAGCCGCCATGAACCGCGCCATCGACTTCGGCGGATCGACCGCGAAAGACCTGAACACCGCGCTTTCGCGGCTGGTGTTCGGCGGCGTGTTCGCCACCTTCATCGTGGGCACACTCTGGGGACTGGCGTGGGAGCACCATGTGATCGCCCGGTCCACCGCCGACACCCGGCTGGACGCCATCGTCGGCCCGCCGTGCCCGGCTTCGCGCCCGGCGTTCGACCGGGCTCTGAAGATACAGGGCCCGCTGCCCTATGTGTTCGACTTCAACGGCGTGAGGTTCGGGCGGTACTTCGGCTATGCCGACTGCACCGTCGCGGCGTCGAAGGACGGGTTGGGCATGGGCTCCTACGACGTGTGCCAGTTCACCGGCCCGTCGGCGCTCTACGTCAAGACGGCCCGGGGCGAGTTCTACTTCACGCCCGGCGTCGGCCATAAGGCCACCGTGCTGACGGAAGGCGGCGTGGCCCGCTGCGTGATGGCCGCGCCGGCCGAGGTCGACTGACCCGGACCCGCTGCGGACGCCTGGTGGCGGCCGCGGCCCGAAGTGTGCCAAAGGCAGGTCACCGAACCGGGAGCGCCCTGCCCAGATGAGCCCCTACGACATCGCCGGACTGGTCGGCGTGGCGCTGATCCTGGCGGGCTATGCGGCCGCCACCATGGGCGGACTGCACCCGAAAAGCGCGCCGTCGCTGTTGATCAACTTCCTGGGCGCCAGCCTGATCTTGCTGTCGCTGACCCGGAAGTTCAACCTCTCGGCCGCGATCGTCGAAGCCGCCTGGGCGCTGATCGCGCTGATCGGCCTGATCCGGCTGGGCCTGGGCCGGCTCAGAGCCCGCTGAGGACAAGTCTGGAGCGCCCGGTGCCGCAGCACCTCGTCTGTCTGACCTTCGACCTGGACAATACGTCCGGATCGATCGCGCGCGGCGCGACGACCCCGACGATGATCTCGCGCGGCGACTTCGGCATGGTGGGAACCGAGCGGCTGCTGGCGCTGCTGGCCAGGTTGGAGATCGCCGCGACCTGGTTCATCCCCGGCCACACCATCGAGAGCTACCCGGCGTCAGTGGCGGCGGTGCATGCGGCCGGCCACGAGATCGGCCACCACGGCTGGACCCACCGGCCGCCGGCGAGCCTCAGCCGCGAGGAAGAGGCGCGCGAGCTGGCCCGGGGCAACGACGCCATCCGCTCGCTGACCGGCCGCAACGCCCGCGGCTACCGCTCGCCGTCGTGGGATCTGAGCGAGCACTCGATCGGACTGTTGCTCGAACACGGCTTCGTCTACGATTCCAGCCTGATGGGGCACGACTACCTGCCGTACCAGGCCCGCGACGGCGATGTGGCCGAGCTGGAGGCGCCGCTCCGCCACGGGCCCGATACGGCGCTGGTGGAGATGCCGATCAGCTGGTCGCTCGACGACTATCCGGCGTTCGAATACTCGCACACCCGCAGCGGCGTCCTGCCCGGGCTGATGAACGCCGAACTGGTCGGCGCCAACTGGCTGGCCGATTTCACCTACATGGCCGCCAACTACGACTGGGGCGTGCTCACCTACACGTTCCACCCGCACGTGATCGGCCGCGGCCACCGGATGGCGATGCTGGAAGGCCTGATCGAAAAGCTGCGCGCCGGCGGGGCGGTGTTCGTGACCATGGAGGAGGCGGTGACGGCGTACCGCGCCAGGTATCCGCAAGGACGGAGCGAGCGGGGGCGCTAGATCGGCGGCGCGCCAGGCTCTTGCAGATATTGGCGAGCCGCGCGAGGTTTCGCTCGAGGGTGGGGGAAGGCGCATGATCTTCGAACAAATCGCCACGGGCGGGTGCCAATCGTACCTGATCGGGTGTGACTCTTCGCGCTCGGCGCTGCTGATCGACCCGGAGTTCAGCCGGGTCGATCACTACCTTGGCCTCGCCGGCAAGCTGGGCCTGCGCGTGCACTACGTCGTCGACACCCACACCCACGCCGATCACTTCTCGGCCAGCCGCGAACTGGGCAAGGCGTTCGCCGCGCCGGTGGTGACCCATCGGCTCAGCCCCGCGCCCTATCCCGACATGCGGCTCGACGACGGCGACATGCTGATCGCCGGCGAGCTGCGGCTGCAGGCGCTGCACACGCCCGGCCACACCCGCGATTCGATGAGCCTGGTGCTGGACGACCGCGTATTCACCGGCGACGCGCTGCTGATCGGCGGCACCGGCCGCACCGACCTGCCGACGGGCGATCCGCACGCCCTGCACGAAAGCCTGTTCGAGAAGCTGCTGAAGCTCGATCCGGCGACGCTGGTCTTCCCCGCGCACGACTACAAGGGCCGCTCGCACTCGAGCATCGGGGCCGAGATCACCGACAATCCGCGCCTGCAGAAGACCGAGCGCGCGGCGTTCGTGCAAATGATGCAGGCGCTCGACCTGTCCGCCCCCACCCACCTGACCGAGGCGCTGCGCACCAACATGAGCGGCGGCAAGACCGTCAATCAGCTGCTCGCCGAAGCGGCGGCCAAGACGCCGTTCATGTCGATGGCGGAGCTGGCCAGCCGCATCGGCGCCAACAGCCGCGACCTCGTCGTGCTCGACGTGCGCGAGAAGGACGCGTTCGAGGGCGGCCATATTCCCGGCGCGCGCTTCCTGCCGCGCGGCCAGCTGGAGCTGCGGGTGAACACCGAACTCCCCGACCCGACGGTGCGGATCGTCACCTGCTGCGAGTTCGGCAAGATCTCGACCCTGGCGGCGGCGACGCTGCGCGAGCTGGGCTTCACCCGCGCCGCGGCGCTGGACGGCGGCCTCAAGGCCTGGCGCGACGCCGGCTATGCCGTGGAGAGCGCGGCGCAGGCCTGACGACCGAGGCCCGCCGCCGACATCGCGTCTATGCCAGCTCGGCCGCGACCGCCTTGCGCACCGCGGCGCGCTCGGACACCCGCCGCCGGTGGTCCATCACCGCGGGGATCCTGCCCGGGTCGACGCCATCGGCCTCCAGCCACTGAGCGATGGTGAACAGGTATGGGTCGCAGATGGTGTAGGCCTCGCCCATCACCCACGGCCCCTTAGCATCGTCGTCTCGATCAGGTCGAAGCAGGCGCCGACCGACCTGGGGACCGCGCGCTGCATGGCGGCGATGGCGGCCTCGTCGTCGGCCCAGCGGTAGCCGCGCATGCGGTGGGCGTGGGCGACGTGGACGGTCGAGCAGAGGTAGCTGTTGAACGCCTGGATTTCGGCGAACGCGTAAGGATCCTCCAGCGGGGCGAGACCCGCCTCCGGAAAGGTCTGGGCGACATAGGCCAGCATCGCCGGGGTCTCGGTCAGCACGCCGCGCTCCGTTTCCAGCGCCGGCACCCGCGCCTTGGGATTGATGGCCAGATAGTTGGGCGCGCGCTGCTCGTTGGCCGCGAAGTTGAGACGGACGGTCGCGTAGTCGGCGCCGGCTTCTTCCAGGGCGATGTGCGTCGCCAGCGAGCAGGTGTTCGGGGCGTAGTAGAGCTTCAGCATGGCGTGGACCTCATCGGCGCGGTGCCAGACGTCGCTATAGCGGCAGGCGCCTGCCCAGCGCTACGCCGCGTCGCGGCACGTCCCCGATGACGCGGCGCTGATTCTCCCCTACATGCCCGCCATGACGGACCCCACCACGCACCACGACCGCGTCCTGATCGTCGATTTCGGCAGCCAGGTGACCCAGCTGATCGCCCGCCGGGTGCGCGAGAGCGGGGTCTACTGCGAGATCCATCCCTACGACAAAGTCGACGCCATCCTCGACGACTTCGCCCCCAAGGCGGTGATCCTGTCCGGCGGCCCGGCCAGCGCGCACGAGGCCGAGAGCCCGGCGGCGCCGGCGCGGATCTTCGAGCTGGGCGTGCCGGTGCTGGGCGTCTGCTACGGCGAGATGACCATGTGCGCCCAGCTAGGCGGGGCGGTGGAAAGCGGCCACGCCCGCGAGTTCGGCCGCGCCGAGATCCGCATCGCGCGGGAAAGTCCGCTGCTGGCGGGCCTGGGCGACGTCGGCGACGAAGAGCCGGTGTGGATGAGCC
Organism: uncultured Pseudomonadota bacterium; assembly: GCA_963835495.1. Taxonomy (GTDB): domain Bacteria; phylum Pseudomonadota; class Alphaproteobacteria; order Caulobacterales; family Caulobacteraceae; genus Acaudatibacter. The sequence continues at coordinate 676,687 of CAWIFQ010000003.1, forward strand.
ACGGCGACAAGATCACCGCCATCCCGCTCGGATTCGAGGTGGTGGCGACGTCGGACAACTCGCCGTTCGCGGTGATCGCCGACGAGGGGCGCCGGTTCTACGGCGTGCAGTTCCACCCCGAGGTGGTGCACACGCCCCGCGGCGCCGAGATCTATCGCAACTTCACCCACCGCATCGCCGGGCTGAAGGGCGACTGGAGCATGGCCCGGTTCAAGGACGAGGCGATCGCCCGCATCCGCGAACAGGTGGGCGAGGGCAGGGTGATCTGCGGCCTTTCCGGCGGGGTGGATTCCTCGGTGGCTGCGGTGCTGATCCACGAGGCGATCGGCGACCAGCTGACCTGCGTCTTCGTCGACACCGGGCTGATGCGGCTGAACGAGGCCGACGAGGTCGTCACCCTGTTCCGCGACCACTACAACATCCCGCTCGTGCACGTTGATGCGTCGAACGATTTCCTGATCGCGCTGTCGGATTTCTCCGACCCAGAGGAGAAGCGCAAGATCATCGGGCGGGTGTTCATCGAGGTGTTCGACCGCGAGGCCGCGAAGATCGAGGGCGCGGCGTTCCTGGCCCAGGGCACACTCTATCCGGACGTGATCGAGAGCGTCTCGGCGCGCGGCGGGCCCTCGCAGGTGATCAAGAGCCACCACAACGTCGGCGGCCTGCCCGAGCACATGAAGCTGAAGCTGGTCGAGCCGCTGCGCGAGCTGTTCAAGGACGAGGTGCGGGCGCTGGGCGTCGAGCTGGGCCTGCCGCCGGCCTTCGTCGGCCGCCACCCGTTCCCGGGACCGGGCCTGGCCATCCGCATCCCTGGCGAAGTCACCCCGCGCAAGGTCGAGACGCTGCAGAAGGCCGACGCGATCTTCCTCGACGAGATCCGCAAGGCCGGCCTCTACGACGCCATCTGGCAGGCCTTCGCGGTGCTGCTGCCGGTGAAGACGGTGGGGGTGATGGGCGATGCGCGCACCTACGAGGACGTGCTGGCCCTGCGCGCCGTCACTTCCACCGACGGCATGACCGCCGACGTGTTCGAGTTCCCCTGGGACGTGCTGACCAGAGCCGCGACCAGGATCGTCAACGAGGTGCGTGGCGTGAACCGGGTGGTCTACGACGTCACCAGCAAGCCGCCCGGCACGATCGAGTGGGAGTGAGGTGCGTAGGAAAGCGTGGTTGGCCGAAACGTCATCAGGCAGTCTCAGCCTGCGCATTCGCGCAGTAAGGTCGTGATTTTCGCATCGAGACCGCGCGCGACAGCAAGTGCGTCCGAATTGCCGTAAGGCCGCAGATAACTCTCCATCTTGTCGTAGGAGAGATGCACGCCATCGGGACGCTTATCAATGAGCACTGTGACTGGAGCGTAAGATCCAGCATCGGGCACGTGCTTGACCATTTCTTTCATGATGAGTGGATTGCCGACCACAAACCGAATGATTTCAGGTGTCTTGGCTCCAGTTTCGCGACGCAGAATGTCGCCCAAGTCGAATTCCGCGAAGAGGATAAGGTCCGTTCGGCCGAGGCCGCTTTGTACAACGCGTTCCAAATCCGGGAAGGATGTTGTCGCCCTTGTCTCCTTGAAGAATTCGGCCGTGTTGGGTTGCCCGACCGCCGACTTGAGCGCAGCCACAACAGCGTCGAATGGCTTTGCGCTCGTAAGGCTGAAACGTTCCACCTCGAGTCTTTGCGATTGTCATCTTGTCCTCCGTACTAACTCGTCATGGATGAAGTGCGCGGCGCCTGATCGCGTCGGACCGCCGCTTGGATCGTGCAGCCGCGGGTTCCGCTTCCAGGAATGTCCGGACGGGTAGACGTGAGCGCTCCCGGCGTTTTTCTTGCCGGGAGCGGTCTTGTCACTTCACGAGCGCGGCCTTTTCAATCACCGCGGCGACTTCCGCCGCGTGAACAACGAGCGAGGCATGGCTGCCGGCGACTTCCGTCGTCTGGGCCTTCATCTCGGCGGCGAAAAACTTCTGGGCGTCGGGTGCGATCACCTTGTCCTTGGTGCTGATCACGTAGAACGTCGGCTTGTCGCGCCAGGCCGCCGTATCGACCGGCGCCTCGAACGCCGTATGGTTCAACGGAAGCTGATGGTTTGCCAGGGATTCGGCGATCTGCGGGGGAAGGTCAGCGGCAACCGCTTCAGGAAACACCTTGGGGTCGATGTAGAGGTTGCCTTTGTCGTCAGGATGAATCGCCGCGGCGCCTTCGGTTGCCGGCCCGCTATTCGCGAGGGTCGCCAGAGACTGTCCCACGTCAGGGGCGAATGCGGAGACGTAGACCAGGGCCGAGACCTTGGGATCGTCGCCGGCCTCGGTGATCACCACGCCGCCCCAGGAGTGGCCGACCAGGACGGTCCTGCCGTGCTGCTTGGCGAGCGCCTGCTTGGTGGCGTCGACGTCCGCTGCGAGGGACGTCAGCGGATTTTCCACCAGCGTGACGTTGTAGCCCTTCTTGGTGAGGATGTCGGCGACGGGTTGCCAGCTCGTCTGGTCGACGAATGCGCCATGCACGAGCACGATGTTATGAGCTGCGCCTTTGGGCAGCTCAGCCGATTGGGCGGGGGCGATGCTCGCGACGCCGGCGATGAAGATGGAAGCGGCTGAGAGTAGAAGATTTCGCATTGATGGCTCCTGGATGACGGACGACGCGAGGTCGGGGGATGGACTGGCGCCTCGGCAAAGTCGCCGTTCTTCCATTTGCCGGTTTGCAAAATGGATGACGGGACGAAGCGTCCGTGCGCACGGCAGGACCTAATATGCGGGCTTCTCGGACGGTAGAGCCCAATCGTCCAAGTATTGCGTCGGATCGTCCGCGGGATTAGCGTCCCGGCTATGGACATCCTCGCGGGAGTACTTGACCGCGTTCGCCTCGGTGGGACGCTGCTCTTCCACTTCGAGCTCGGCCATCCCTGGAGTCTGGCGTTGCCGCAACGCCCGTACGCCCTGTTCCACTATCTCGGTAGTGGCTCAGCGACCCTCGCACTCGAGCAGGGACGAGAACTCCGCCTGACCGCGGGCGACCTTGTTGTCATCTCACGCGGCGAGCCCCACGAGATCTATTCGGATCGCCGGACGAAACCATTTTCGGTCACCGACCTCGATCGATCGCCCGCGCGTCTTGGCTTCGTTCGTCACGGTGGCAGCGCAGAGCCGTGTTCGACGATGATCTGCGGCAACTTCACTATGGCGCGGCCCTCACGCGGTAGCGTGTTGGAACTACTTCCGCCCGTGCTTCTCCTGAAGCCGACGGAGGATGGTGAGTGGCTCGAGGCGATCTTGCGACGCATGGTGAGCGAGTCGGCGCATGAGCGTCCCGGCCAGGGCGTCGTGCTTTCAAGGCTGACAGAAGTGCTGTTCGTCGAGGTGTTGCGAAGCTGGGTGAAGTCTCTCCGTCCCGGAGAAGGCGGGTGGCTCGGGGCGATGGCCGACCCGCACATCGGACCGGCGCTTCAGTTGGTCCACGAACGACCGGATCGGTCCTGGACCCTTGAAGGCCTTGGGCAACGCGTGGGGTTAGGTCGCTCGGCGTTTTCGGCTCGCTTCACCAAGCTCGTCGGCCAGTCCATGTATCGTTACCTGATCGAGCGCCGTATGGCGGAAGCCGCGTTTCTGCTCGAAACAAGCGACGAGGGGATTGCACGCATCGCGACCTGCGTCGGCTATGAAACCGTGGCCGCATTTTCGAAGGTGTTCCTTCGACATCACGGCCTGTCGCCTGGCCGTTACCGAGCGGTTCGTCGCGCTGATGGCGGCCGAAGGCAAGCGAACGTTCTGGAAGCAGAAATCGCCAAGTGATTTCGACCAAGCTGACGGCAAGGCTGGCCTCTTCAGCCTGAACGGCTTTCGGTTCTCCGTGACGATCAGCTTCTTCGCTCGCAGGTCGGGCTGGACACCCATCACCACGCGACCTTCGGCGCGCGGAATTTCATGCCCGCCCATGCCGCCAGCAGCTTCACCATGAACCCTGCGGATCGGGACGGATAGCTGGGGGCGTCGTCGGGAAGGGCGGTATTGTCCAACCGATCGGCCGTCATGATGCGCATGTCGAGCAGGGGAAGCGTCCCGGACAAACGGCCAGCATAGAGGCTCAGCCAATGCCCCTTGGTGAACTCGAGGAACATCGGCGTGTTGCAGCAGGTGGCCACGACCCGGCGAGTGGGCGACGTCGGCGTCAGGCGGTGCTCGCGCAACAACTCGCCGCCGGTGAACCGACCAACTCGGTCCTTGCGGTAGAGCACGAGGTCGGTCCCGCCGTCGGCGCCGACGACGGATGGCGCATTCGGCGCCTGCGCGAAGGCGAGTCCCGCGGTCCGACAACTCGTGCAGTAGCAGATGGCGTGCAGGATCGGCTTGCCCGTGATTGTCGTCGCGACGCGCCCGCACTGACAGGCGCATTTAACGCTCACGCGCGCCTCACTCATGGCAATCTCCGGTCAACTGTGAGAGTGCTAGAACTAGACGGTATAGTACTGTCGGTCAACGCGACGTTGGGGAGTGCAGACCTGTGGATCGGGATGGCGAGGCGCGGCGCCTGTCCAAACCGCCAGTCGGCCGGACGGCGCTCAAGCGGCATGCGATTCTGGATGCGGCCGCCGAGCTGTTCCTGCGCAAGGGTTTCCTTGGCACGAGCATGGACGAAGTCGCGGCGCGCGCAGCGGTGTCCAAGCAGACCGTCTACAAGCAATTCGCGAGCAAGGAGGCGCTCTTCCTGGGGATCGTCGAGAGCATGACGGGTGCGGGCTCCGACCGCGTCCAGATCGAAATGCCCGATCCGGCGGACCTGGCGCAGGTCGCATCCGAGCTTCACGGCCACGCCGAACGGCTGATGACCGTGGCGCTCGCACCAGAGCTGCTGCAACTACGTCGTCTGGTGATCGGTGAAGCCGGCCGTTTTCCCGAACTCGGGAAGGCGCTTTACGAGGGTGGCCCGGGTCGAGCCATCGCCGGCTTGGCCGCCACGCTGGAGCGTTGGGCGAGGCACGGACTTCTCGTGATCGCCGATCCATTGGCCGCGGCGGCCCAATTCAACTGGCTGATCATGGGCGAGCCCATCAACCGGGCGATGTTCTTCATCGACGAGAAGCCCATGGAAGCCGCCGCGCGCGAAGCGCACATCGCCGCAAGCGTCCGCCTCTTCCTGGCGGGCTACGCGTCACGCGACAACTAGCGGGAGCAGGCTCTCCCGGCGGGGCCAGCTTCAGCGCGACGCGTCCGCCTCGGCGCGGGCGCCGACGATGCGGTCGAAGACGAAGTCCATCACCTCCGCGGCGTCCCAGCCCACGGCTTCGGTGGCGCGGGCGGCCAGCTCGTTCTGCGTGAACCGCGCTCCAAGCAGCGAGAGAAGACTCTCGTAGCTTTGCTGTTCCCACGGATTGCGCGCGCCGCCGGCCCGCTCGTGGGCGGCGTCCACCCAGCCGATGAGCTGGGCCGCTTCGGGGTATCGCCCTTCCAGCGCGGCGATCAGCGCCCACATCTGCAAGTTCGCGAGCCGGTGCAGCTCGTCGGCTTGGCCGCGCAGAAGTGACAGCGCTTCTTCCGCCAGCGGCCGGGCCTCGGTGAGCCGGTCATCCGCGAGAAGGTAGGCCGCCAGATTATGCAGCGAGCGAGGGACGCGGTCGCTCTGCAGCAGGCTTCGGCTGTCGTCCAAGGCCTCCCGCCCGAGCTGGATTGCTCGCTCGACATCGCCGCGGGAGAATTCCAGCAAAGCCAGGTTGCTCACGGCGATGTAGTCAAATCGTCGGTCGTCTATCTGCCTCGCCAATTCGGCGACCGAGGTGAAGGCGGCGACTGCTTCAGCGACGTTGTTCCGTCGCATGGCGACGAGGCCGAACGCGTTCATCGCCGAGCATAGCGATCTCTTGTGTCCGCTGGCGGACAGGACCTGACGCGCGGCGAGCAGAGCGGCTGTGGTCTCCGCGTCATCTCCCTCGGTCCGCAAGCGAAGGTAGACGATGGATACGGCTGTCTCCGCCACGTTCAGTTCGTCGCCCAGCTGGCGAGAGATCTCCGCCGACCGCTCGTAGAATCTCAACGCTCCGCGGGGATCGGAAAAGCGCCGCAGCCAGGCGGCGTCACGCAGGATCGCCGCGGCGTGAGCGGGCGGCGTTCGATCGTTGAGGAGGGCCACGGCGCGCGACGTGAAACCCCGAGCCTCCTCGATCAGGCCCCGTTCGTCCCAGAGGAACCCCGCCGACGCGGTCAACTCGACCGCCAGGTCGGCGCGTGCAGGATCGGCGAACGCCCACTCCAGGGCCGAACGCAGGTTGTCGAACTCGGGCAGATACTCGGACCGCCACACCGGCTCCGGCATGATTTCCCAGGCGTCTCGGGCAGGGGCGAACAGATCGCAAAGGCGGCGTGCGTGGCTCTCGGCCAGCGTGTTCCACTCGCCGCTGGCGACGAGCATTTCCCGGGCATAGAGCCGCAGCGTCTCCAGCAGGCGGTACCGGGCCGGCTCGGAAGTCTCCATCGTGACCAGGGATTTGTCGACCAACCCGGCCAGCGCGTCGGCGACCGTCCAGCGGTCGATCTGGCCTGCGGTGACGACAGCCATGGCCGCCTCGAGCGAGAAACCGCCGGCAAACACGCCGAGACGGCGGAACACCAGTCGCTCGGTCTCGTCGAGCAGGCCGACGCTCCACTCGACGGCGTTGCGAAGGGTCCGGTGGCGGACATCCAACGTCCGCACACCCGTCGACAGCACGCGCAGGCGGGCATCCAGGCTGGCGCGAAGGCCCTCGAGCCCGAGCGAAGGAACGCGCGCCGCCGCCATTTCCAGGGAGAGGGGCATCCCGTCGAGGCGCCGGCAGATATCGACGACCTCGGCCGCGTTCGTCCCGCTCATGGCGAATCTTCGATCGGCCGTCAGCGCCCGCTGGGCGAACAGGGCGACGGCCCCGTAGGCCGCGACGTCGCTTGCGTCGGGTGGCGGCAAGGCGAGCGGGTCGAGCCGGTAGACGCGCTCGCGGTCGATGCGCAGGCTCTCCTGAACTCGTGGCCAGCAGCGTCAAGCCGGGAACGCCCTGCAACAGCACGTCCGCCAGCTCGGCCGCCGCGCCAACCAGGTGCTCGCAGTTGTCGAGGATCAGCAACAGCCGGCGCTCGCCGAGGGCCGAGGCGAGGGTCGACGCTGACAGCTCCGTGCCGCTGCGCGCGAGGTCGAGCGCCGCCGCGACGGTGCTGACGATCAGCGACGGGTCGGACAGCGGCGCGAGGTCGATCAGCCAGACGCCGTCCGGGTAGGCGCTCGCGGATCGCCAGCCGCCTGCGATAGCCAGTCTCGTCTTGCCGACGCCGCCAGGTCCGACGACCGTCAGCAGCCGCTCGCGGCCGAGCAGACCGACGACGTCCGCGAGCTCGTCGTCGCGGCCGACGAGCGCCGGGCGAACCGGCAGATTGGTGGTCGCCGGGGTCTGGGCCGCGGCGGGCGATCCGGCGCGGGAGATCGGCGCCACGAAGCAGTAGCCTCGTCCGGACAGGGTGGTGATGTACCGCGCCCCATCGCGGCCATCCCCCAACACCTTGCGCAGGTGCGCCATCTGGAAGCGCAGGCTGCCGTCGCCGACCGTCACGTCGGGCCAGACCTCGGCCATCAGCTCCCGCTTGCCGATGGGCTGGTTGGGACGGTCGACAAGCCGCAGCAGCAGATCCATGGCGCGGCCGCCGAGGTCCACTTCGACGCCATTCCGGGTCAGCAGCCGTTCGCTGGCGACCAGGCTGAACGGTCCGAACGAGAGCGTTTCCCTCGTCGTCGCCAGCCCGACCATCGCGTCCCCTCTCGCGGTCACCGCGGCCTCGCCAACAGAGCCGCGCCACCGCCAGATCGTGACGCCGCCGCCTGCTGACAACCGCTAACAGACCATAACGCGCTTTGCCGCGAGACCTCTGTCTGAGTGTCCGCGCAGCAGGCCGATCCCCAGCTGAGAACAGCGCAGGAGAACTTCCGATGAATAGAGCGCGCCGACTTTGCACCAACGCCTGCCACTTCCCGGACCCGCACCCAGCATCCCAAGGAGCAATCGATGCGAAATCTTCTACTCTCAGCCGCTTCCATCTTCATCGCCGGCGTCGCGAGCATCGCCCCCGCCCAATCGGCTGAGCTACCCAAAGGCGCAGCTCATAACATCGTGCTCGTCCATGGCGCATTCGTCGACCAGACGAGCTGGCAACCCGTCGCCGATATCCTCACCAAGAAAGGCTACAACGTCACCCTGGTGGAAAATCCGCTGACGTCCCTCGCGGCGGACGTCGACGCCACCAAGCAGGCGCTCGCCAAGCAGCACGGCAGGACCGTCCTGGTTGGCCACTCGTGGGGCGGCGTGGTGATCACCGAAGCCGGCGACGATCCGAAGGTCTCGGCCCTGGTCTACGTCTCCGCATTCGCCCCTGACGTCGGCGAATCCCTGGCGACCCTGGCCGCGGCCGGTCCGCCAACCGCGGGCGGCGCGGCGATCCGTCCCGACGCGAAGGGCTACCTCTACATCGACCCCAAGGTGTTCCCCTCGGCGGTCGCGGCCGACCTTCCATTGCAGACAGCCGAGTCCCTGGCCAACTCCCAGCTTGGTTTGAACCACACAGCGTTCGAGGCGCCCGTCGATACGGCGGCCTGGCGCGACAAGCCGACGTTCTATGTGATCACCACGAAGGACATGCTCCTCGCTCCCGACGCCCAGAGGATGTTCGCGGCCCGGATGAAGGCCCAGACGACGGAGGTCGCCGGCAGCCACGTTTCCCTCGTCGTGCATGCGCAGGAAGTCGCCGCGGAAATCGAGAAGGCGGCGCTTGTGAACTAGTGGTTCTGCTCCCGGCGCCTCGCGTCGGGAGCGACCTAGGCGGGTCTTGCCCGCGCCAGCCGCCGCCACCCCAGGCGGAGCGCGAAGCCGGGGTGACGCGGTCTGGTTCTTTCAATTAGGGTTGACTAATGAATTAGTCGGTGCTAATTTATCGTCATGACCGACATCGCCGACATCTCCACCGTGATGCGCACGCTCGCCGACCCCACGCGGCGCGCCGTGTTCGAGCGGATCGTCGGGGCCGACGAGATCAGCGTGAGCGAACTGACCCGCGGCAGCGGGGTGACGCAGGGCGCCGTCTCGCAGCACCTGAAATCCCTGAAATTGGCCGGCCTGGTCGCCGAACGCCCCGAAGGGCGCAACGTCTACTATCGGGCGGAACCCCAGGGCCTCGCGCCGCTTGTCGACTGGATGGGCCACTACGCCGTGTTCTGGCGCGACCGTTTCGCCAACCTCAGAACCCTGCTGAAGGAGATCGATCCATGAACGACGCCGCCGTGAAGTCCGACACGCGAGAGATCGTGGTCGACGAGGTGTTCCCGCATGCGCCGGAGACGATCTGGAAGGCGCTCACGACCGACGACCTGATCAGCCGCTGGCTGCTGATGCCGACGACCGGTTTCAAGGCGGCGCAGGGCGCGCGCTTCACCTTCCAGACGAAGCCGGCCGGAGTGTGGGACGGCCTGATCCGCTGCCAGGTGCTGGAGGTGACGCCGAACGAGCGGCTCGTCTACGCCTGGCGGGGTGGTGACGAGGCGAACGTCGGCTACGGCGCAAAGCTGGACACCGTCGTCACCTGGACTCTCACCAAGGTCGCGAACGGCACGCGCGTTCGCGTCGTCCACGCCGGCTTCGTGCTGCCGAAGAACGAAACGGCGTTCCGGAACATGAGCGACGGCTGGATCAAGGTTGTCCACAACCTCGACGCCGTCACCGCCGACTGCGCCACACGACACTGACCGCAACCAGCACCTCAGAAGGAGGGTCAATCATGCCGACATCAACAGAGCGCAGGGGCCTGCCGCCCGCGATGCAAATACCCCCCATCGTCTCGCCGCAGGTATGGGAGGCGGCGCGGACGCAACTGCTGGTGAAGGAGAAGGCGCTGACCCGCGCCCGTGACGCGCTGGCCGCCGAGCGGCGCAGGATGCCGTGGATGGCGGTGGAAAAGGCTTATGCGTTCGATGGGCCGCAGGGCCGGGTGAGCCTGCTCGACCTGTTCGAGGGTCGCCGCCAGCTGATCCTATATCGCGCCTTCTTCGAGCCCGGGGTGTTCGGCTGGCCCGACCATGCCTGCCGCGGCTGCTCTATGGGGGCCGACCAGGTCGCCAACCTCGCCCACCTGAACGCCCGCGATACCACCCTGGTTTACGCCTCGCGCGCGCCACAGCCCGACATAGCCCGGCTGAAGGCGCGCATGGGCTGGACCATGCCCTGGTACACCATCACCGACAGCTTCGACGTCGACCACGGCGTCGACGAGTGGCACGGCCACAACGTGTTCATCCGCGACGGCGACAAGGTGTTCCGCACCTACTTCATCAAGAGCCGCGGCGACGAAGCGATGGGGAGCACCTGGAGCTATCTCGACGCGACGCCGCTCGGGCGGCAGGAGGCCTGGGAGGACTCGCCCGAAGGCTATCCGCAGAGCCGGCCCTACCAGTGGTGGCGGTGGCACGACGAATACGCCACCGAGATCGCCACCGATCCGAAGTGGGTCGAGATCTCGACGGCCGGAGAGGCGGCGATGCGGACGCCCGAGAGCCAGGACGCCGGCGCCTCGGCGCAAGACCGCGCCTGACGACGGACGCGCGCCGATGAGGGCCAGGCTCAAGAAGCCGGGGGCGCGTGCGCCGCCGACTGGCTGAGCCTGGCGGCCGCGCCAACCTTCGCCGTCATGGCGCTGCTGACGGCCGTCATCGGCGGCGGCGCGATGGAAATGCGCTGCCCCGCGCCGCCCGTGACGGCGCTGCTGGGCGGCATGGCGCCGATGTACCTGCTGATGAGCGCCTTCCACGCGGCGCCGTGGCTGAGGCTTATGTCCTGCCGGCGCAGCCGCGCGAACGAGACCTGATCCGGCGCGCCGAGGCTTGGCGCGAAATCTGGACTTTTACGCCTAAATATCATAGGGTGATTCAACATAGACGAGCAAAGGGGGCTCGGTGACAACTCGCCGGTCCTCGGATCGGAGATATCCATGGCTCAACCTTCCGACGACCGGGCGGGCGTCCCGGGCTCAACCACCGCCACCAGCGGCGGAGCCGAACTTCACAACAGCGTGCTGATGCGGGCCAGCAAGCCGGTCGGCGCGAACCACAGCTGGGTCGCTCCCGCGGTCCTGGGCGTCGCGCTGGTGATCGGCGCGGTAGTCTGGGGCGTTATGGCCGCGCATCCGCCGCCGCCCGTGGTCAACCATGCCGTGGCCGCGGCCCCGACCTCGTTCACGCCGACCGGGCCAGGCTGACCAGCCCGTCCAGGCGCTTTCAGAACCTTGCACAACGCGCCGATGGCTTGCGGCGCGCGATGGCGGTCGGACGCTTTCCCTGTCAACGGTGACCACTGGTAACGCATCGATAGCCTGGAGCGGCTGACCCAGCCTTCCCGGAACGCCGCCCTGTTCGGGAAAGGGGACCGGCGTGCACAGATGACCAAGATTTCATGCGCGGCGGCGCATCCGGATGCGCGTGGCCGAGCCTCTGTCTATCAAAGACGGGGCGGCTCGGCCGTTCGGAGCGAGACTTGAAATAAGATGATAGACTTTCCTGACTACGGCGAGGTGGCGGGCGCGATGGGCACTTTATTCTTCTGGGGTCTGATCGTGACCATGATCCTGGGGCTCGCGCTGGGGCCCAGGTACATCCGATCGCGCGAGCGTACGAAACTCTACGACCTGATGCGCGCGGCCTACGAGAACGGCCAGCCGGTGCCGCCGGAGCTGATCGCTTCGCTGTCGCGCGAGCCGATCGAGACGGTGGACCCCGCGGCGCCCTACCGGGGATCCGGCGCGGACCACGATCTGCGGCGCGCGGTGGTGCTGATCGCGGTCGGGTTGGGACTGGGCGCGCTGGGCCTCTTGCTAGGCGCCGGCATCGGCATGGCCAGCCGCCTCGGCGGGGCGATCACCGGCGGCGTCATCGCCGGCGCGGGCGCCATTCCTGCCTTTATCGGGCTGGCCTACCTGCTTCTCTACCTCGCGGGTCGCAAAGCGGCGCCGAGACCCTAAGGCAATCCAGGCGAGCGACGGGGAGATCGGCTCGGCCATGGCCATCGCGCCATCAGTAAAGCGGACGCCGCTGGCGAGCGCCCACGACCTCGACCTCGTGGCGCTGGGCGCGGCCGGCGATCGCGCCGCGTTCGGCGAGCTGGTGCGCCGGCACGGCTCGGCCGTGCGCGGCTTGCTGCGGCGGATGGGGGCGGACGGCGCCGGGGCCGACGACGTGGCGCAGGACGCCTTCCTGGCCGCGTTCGAGCAGATCGCCGAGTTCCGCGGCGAAGGCGCGTTCCGCGCCTGGGTCTGCCGCATCGCCGCGCGGCTCTACGTGAAGCGTTGGCGGCGGCAGGCGAGGGCGGACCTGCTGAGCGAGGCGGCCGGACTGGACGCGGCCGATCTGCAGAGCGTGGCGATGCAGGCCCCGGCCGGAGGCGCCGACGCCAAGATCGATCTCGACGTGGCGATGAAGTCGCTCTCGCAGACCGAGCGGGTGTGCGTTTCGCTCTGCTACGGCGCGGGACTTTCGCATGCGGAGGCGGCGGCCGCCTTGAATGCGCCGCTCGGAACGGTCAAATCCCATGTCAAACGTGGTTTGGATAAACTCCGGTCGCGACTTTCCCCGCCAACCAACGGGGATGACGGCCAGCGGAGGCAGCTCGGCGCCTGAGATGAGTTTCGAATACGACCTTGAGCGAATGTTCGCCGAGACGCCGGCGCGGCCGGACGCCGACATTTTCGCCGCCCGCGTGCTCGAGCGGCTGGACCGCGGCTGGACCGCGAGGCGCCTGCTGATCGGCTCGATGGGCGTGCTCGGCGGCCTGATCGGGGCCTATCAGGTGCTGGGCGCCGGGGCGCTGACCGAGCTGCAGGCCGCCGCCGCGCGGTCGAACGACTACTTCACCCAGCACCTCAGCCACGATGTCGCCGGCGCGCTTGCCCCGTCCGGCTTCGTGCTGGACACGCAGGCGATCTGGATGGCGGCGGCCCTGGCGCTGGTCGCCGCGGGCTTCGGTCTGGCCCGGCTGGTGCGCCAGATCTGATCCATGTCCGCGCAGCGACAAGACGCCATCCGCCGCCTCACCGCTCCTGAGATCACCGCCCGCAAGGGCGGCGTCCCGCTGGTGTGCCTCACCGCCTACACCGCGCCGGTGGCGGCGATCCTCGACGAGGTCTGCGACATCCTGCTGGTCGGCGACAGCGTCGGCATGGTGCTGCACGGCCTGCCCAACACCGTCGGCGTGACCATGGAGATGATGGTCCTGCACGGCCAGGCGGTGATGCGGGCGTCGAAGAAGGCGTTCGTGGTGGTCGACCTGCCGTTCGGCTCGTACGAGGGACCCAAGGAGGTCGCCTACGCCAATGCGGTCCGGCTGCTGAAGGAGACCGGCTGCCAGGCGGTGAAGGTGGAGTCCGGGCCGACGGTCGCCGAGACGATCGCCTATCTGGTCCAGCGCGGCATCCCGGTGATCGGCCATGTGGGCCTGAGACCGCAGGCGGTGAACGTCGACGGCGCGTTCAAGGCCAAGGGGCGCTCGCAGGATGAGCGGGCGAGGGTGGTCGCCGAGGCCGAAGCGGCCGCCGACGCCGGCGCGTTCTGCATCGTCGTCGAAGGCGTGGCCGAGGCGCTGGCGCGGGAGATCACCGAGGCGGTGGCGGTCCCGACCATCGGCATCGGCGCGTCGGCCGGCTGTGACGGGCAGATCCTGGTCACCGACGACATGCTGGGCCTGTTCGACTGGACGCCGAAGTTCGTCCGCCGCTACGCCAGCCTGAAGCGCGAGATCGAGCAGGCGGCCGGCGCCTACGCCGAAGACGTCCGGGCGCGACGCTTTCCGGCCGCGGCCGAGACCTATTTCTCCAAGCGGGTGAACGTCCCCGAATAGGGAATCCGAGGTCGCGGCGACGGTCCGATCCGGCGCGGCGCCAGATTTCCTGAACGTGTCTCCACATTATTTCTATAGAATCTATAGGGATTAAAACTAGTGTCCCTCAACGCCGAAGGCGGCCGCTGGGGGAAATCGATCATGAAGTCGAAGCATTCGCGAACCGGTCTCTTCGCCGGCGTCGGCCTGGGCGCCCTGTTCTGCGCCGGCATGGCGGCGGCGACGCCGGCCGATGACGCCGCCCGCGACGCTCGCCTGGCGAAGCTGGAAGCCGCGGTGGCGGCCCTGCAGGGCGTGGCCGCGCAGAACCAGCAGCTGCAGCAGCAGAACGCCGAACTGAAGGGCGAGGTGGACCAGCTGCAGGCGCAGGTCACCGACCTGAAGGCGACCACCGTCACCCAACTGGACGATGTCCGCCAGACCGCGTCGAACCTGCCGAAAGTCACCTTCCCGGGGGGCCGGCCGACCTTCGCCAGCGCCGACGGCAAGTTCACCGCCTCGCTGCGCGGCCAGCTGCAGCTCGACACCGCCGCCTATCTGCAGAGCGCGGCCGGCCCGACCTCGACGGACTTCCGGCGCGATGGCCCGGCGCTCGGCGCGTCGGCCACAAACGTCGACGCCGCTCACGCCCGCGACCTCAAGGACGGGACCTTCTTCCGCCGCGCGCGGATCGGGATCGAGGGGACCGCCTTCGGCGACTGGGACTACCGGCTGCTGTTCGACTTCGGCGGATCGGGCGTCGAGAACGCCGGCCAGCTCTACGAGGGCTGGGCGCAGTATTCCGGCCTCAAGCCGTTCCACTTCCGCGTTGGCGCCTGGCCGCAGCCGATCGGGCTGGAAGACCAGATGTCGACCAACGCTCAGATGTTCCTGGAGCGGCCCGGCATCTCGGACGTGGCCCGCAACCTGGCCGCCGGCGATACCCGCATCGGCGCCGGTGCGTTCGGCTACGACAACTACTGGTTTGTCTCGGCCGACGTGACCGGCCGCACCATCGGCGTGGTCAACACCGGGACCTTCATCACCTCGACCACGACCGGCAACGTCGGCACGGCGCAAACCTTCGGCGACCAGGTCGGTTTCGTCGGCCGCGCCGTGTTCACGCCGTTCCACGGCTCGGACTGGCGGGTGAACCTGGGCGCCCACGGCAGCTACGTCGATCGGCCCGGCGACACCGCGGGCCCGGCGACCAACGGCCTGATCCCCGTGACCGGTTTCGGCGTGCGCCTGAAGGACACACCCGAGCTGCGTGTCGACGGCACGCAGTTCATCGATACCGGTTCGCATCCCGGCGCACAACGCCAGCACCATCGGCGGCGAGATCGCGGCCCAGAAGGGCCCGCTGTTCGCCGAAGCCGAGTACGAGAGCATCCACGTCGACCGCGCCGACAAGATCGCCTCGCCGACCTTCAGCGGCTGGTACCTCGAGGGCTCGTGGCTGCTCACCGGCGAGAGCCGGCTCTACAATGCCTCGACCGGCGCATTCGACGGCCCGGCGGTCAAGCATCCGTTCTCGCGCAGCGACGGCGGCTGGGGCGCCTGGGAACTGGCGGCCCGCTACTCCGACGCCAACCTGAACTTCAATCCGGGCGCGCTCGGCTCGGCGCCCGCCACCGACGCCGATCCGCGGCGGCGACCAGAAGATCTGGTCGGTCGGCCTCAACTGGTACCCGAACCAGGTCTTCCACTTCACGCTCGATTTCGACCACGTCGAGATCGACCGGCTCTCGCCCAACGCCGCGGTCTACAGCACCCCGGTCGGGGCGCAGATCGGCCAGAGTTACAACGTCGTGGCCATTCGCAGCCAGGCCGCGTTCTGACGCGATCATCAGACCACGAACGGAGATACGCAATCCCATGAGCCGACAGTCCGAGAACGCAACCCGCCGCAGCCTGCTCACGGCTCTGGGCGCCGCCGCGATCGGCGTACCCATGATGATCGGAGGTCAGGTGCGAGCCCAAGCCAACAAGCCGATCCGCCTGCTCAACGTCAGCTACGATCCGACCCGCGAGCTCTACAAGGACATCAACGCAGCGTATGCGGACTATTGGCGAGGCCGCACCGGTCAGGTGGTGACCATCGACCAGAGCCACGGCGGCTCCGGCGCCCAGGCGCGGGCGGTGATCGACGGTCTCGCCGCCGACGTCGTGACGCTGGCGCTGGCCTATGACATCAACTCGATCGCCCAGCGCGCCAAGCTGCTGCCGGCTAACTGGCAGACGCGGCTGCCGGACAACTCGACCCCCTACACCTCGACCATCGTGTTCCTGGTGCGCAAGGGCAACCCCTGGGGCATCCACGGCTGGACCGACCTGCTGAAGCCGGGGATCACGGCGGTCGTGCCGAACCCCAAGACCTCCGGCGGCGCCCGCTGGGCCTACCTCGCGGCCTGGGCCTCGGCGCTGAAGGCGCCGGGCGGCAGCGAGGCCAAGGCCAGGGACTACGTCACCAACTTCTACAAGCGCGTGCCGGTGCTCGATTCCGGCGCCCGCGGCTCGACCGTCACCTTCGCCCAGCGCGGCATCGGCGACGTGCTGGTCTGTTGGGAGAACGAGGCGCACCTGGCGCAGGCCGAGTTCGGCGCCGACAAGTTCGACATCGTCACCCCGCCGATCTCGATCCTGGCCGAGCCGCCGGTGGCGCTGGTCGACAAGACGGTGGACCGCAAGGGGACCCGAACGGTCGCCACCGGCTATCTCAACTTCCTCTACAGCCCGCTGGCGCAGGACCTGATCGGCAAGAACTATTACCGCCCGCGCAATCCGCAGGCGGCGGCCAAGTACGCTGCGCGGTTCCCGAAGATCCCGATGGTGACGATCAACGACACCTTCGGCGGCTGGACCAAGGCCCAGGCGACCCACTTCGCCGACGGCGGCGTGTTCGACCAGATCCACCGGGGCTGAACGCGGCGCCATGACCGCCCAAGGCGCGATCTCACCGCGAGCCTCCGCCAGGGCGCTGCCGATCGAGCGGCCGGCGCCGCGCCTCACCCGCTGGCGCGAGCCCTCGATCCTGCCCGGCTTCCCGCTGGCGCTGGGCGTCACGCTGGCCTACCTCGGCGTGATCGTCGTGCTGCCGCTGACGGCGCTGGCGCTGCGGCCCTGGGAACTGGGCCTGGGCGGGGTCTGGCGTTCGCTCACCGAGGAGCGGGTGCTGGACGCGCTGAAGCTCAGCTTCGGCGTCTCGGCGCTGGCCGCGCTGGTCAACGCCCCGCTCGGGCTGCTGATCGCCTGGGTGCTGGTGCGCTACGAGTTTCCCGGGCGGCGGGTGATGGACGCGCTGGTCGACCTGCCGTTCGCCCTGCCGACCGCGGTCGCCGGCATCGCCCTGACCGCGCTCTACGCGCCGACCGGGCCGCTCGGCGCACTGGCCGCGAAAGTCGGGATCAAGACCGCCTACACGCCGCTCGGCATCTTCATCGCGCTGCTGTTCATCGGCCTGCCGTTCGTGGTGCGCCAGGTGCAGCCGATGCTGATCGACTTCGACCAGGAGGTCGAGGAGGCGGCCAAGACCCTGGGCGCGAGCCCGTTCCAGCGCTTCTCCCAGGTCATGCTGCCGGCGATCGCGCCGGCGCTGCTGAGCGGGGTCGGCCTCGCCTTCGCGCGGGCGGTTGGCGAATACGGTTCGGTGATCTTCATCGCCGGCAACATGCCGTACGACTCGGAGATCGCGCCGCTGATCGTGGTGATCCGGCTGGAGCAGTTCGACTACGCCGGCGCCGCCGCGGTCGGCCTGGCCATGGTGGTGATCTCGTTCGGCAGCCTGCTGCTGATCAATGCCGCCCAGGTGGCGCTCGGAACGCGGCGGCAGGCCTGATGCCGTTCAAGATCCGTCTGCCGGGCCTTGCGCCCTTGATGCTCGCGTTCGCCGTGGCGGTGATGAGCCTCTTGATCATCATGCCGCTGGGCGTGGTCTTCAGCGAGGCCTTCGCCAAGGGGACGTCGACCTACCTGGCCTCGTTCAACGAGCCGGACCTCTGGGCCGCGATCCGGCTGACCCTGCTGGTGGCGGCGATCTCGGTGCCGCTGAACGCCGTCTTTGGCCTGGCCGCCGCCTGGTGCATCGCCAAGTTCGAGTTCCGCGGCAAGAGCCTGCTGTTGGCGATCATCGACCTGCCGTTCTCGATGTCGCCGGTGGTCTCGGGCCTGGTCTGGGTGCTGCTGTTCGGCGCGCAGGGCTGGTTCGGCCAGTGGCTGATCGACCACGACATCAAGATCATCTTCGACGTCAGCGGCATCGTCCTGGCGACCATCACCGTCACCCTGCCGTTCGTCGCCCGCGAGCTGATCCCGCTGATGCAGGACCAGGGGACCGACGAGGAGGCCGCGGCCGTCACGCTGGGCGCCGGCGGCTTCACCGTCTTCCGCCAGATCACCCTGCCGAACGTGCGCTGGGCGCTGCTCTACGGCGTGCTGCTGTGTAACGCCCGGGCGATGGGCGAGTTCGGCGCCGTCTCCGTGGTCTCGGGCAAGATCCGCGGTCTCACCAACACACTGCCCCTGCACATAGAGGCGCTCTACAATGACTATGACTTCGTCGGCGCGTTCGCCGCGGCCTCGCTTCTCGCTTCGCTCGGACTTGTCACCCTCGTCCTCAAGACTGGCCTCGAATGGCGCTATTCCGATGAACTCGCCCATGCCCGCAAACGATGAGGGTGACGCCGCGCTGGCGCTGGAGATCACCGGGATTTCCAAGTCCTTCGGCCGCTATCCGGCGCTGAAGGACGTTTCGTTTGCGGCCGCCGACCGCGAGTTCCTGGCGCTGCTGGGCCCGTCGGGCTCGGGCAAGACCACGCTGCTGCGGGTGCTGGCCGGGTTGGAACAGCCGGACGCCGGCGAGGTGCGCTTCGGCGGCGCGGACTACCTGGCGATTCCGGCACGGCGGCGGCGCGCCGGCATGGTGTTCCAGCACTATGCGCTGTTTCGGCACATGACCGTGGCGCAGAACATCGCCTTCGGGCTGAAGGTGCGGCCGAGGGCCGATCGGCCGTCGACGACCGAGATCAGGAAGCGGGTCGGCGACCTGCTCGACCTCGTACAGTTGGCCGGTCTCGACAAGCGCTATCCGGCGCAGCTTTCCGGCGGCCAGCGGCAGCGGGTGGCGCTGGCCCGGGCGCTGGCGATCGAGCCGCGCATGCTGCTGCTCGACGAGCCGTTCGGCGCGCTGGACGCGCAGGTGCGCCGCGACCTGCGCCACTGGCTGCGCGAGGTGCACGACCGCGCCGGCGTCACCACGGTGTTCGTCACCCACGACCAGGAGGAGGCGCTCGACCTCGCCGACCGCGTGGCGATCCTGCGCGACGGCAGGTTGATCCAGCTCGGCAAGCCGCAGGAGCTGTACGACCATCCCGCCAGCGCCTTCGTCTACGACTTCCTCGGCCCCTCGTGCCGGCTGCCCGGTGTGGTGGACGAGGGACGCCTGCGGGTCGGCGACTGGGTGACACCGGCCGCGGACGATGCGCCGCGGGGCGAGGTCGACGTCTATTTCCGTCCCGACGAGATCGAGTTCGCCCCGGCCGACGGCGCCGGCCTGGCGGCGCAGGTGCGCGGTGCGGCGGCGCGCGGGCCGCAGATCCGCATCGACTGTCTGGTCGAGGGCAAGCCGCTGGAGCTGCAGGTGCGCGACGTGATCGCCCCGGCCGGCGTCGCGCTCGGCCTCTCGGTCCGCTTCCGGCCGACGCGGGTGAAGCTCTACCCGCGCAGCGCCGAGCCGGCCGTCACGTCGCCCTGAGCGCGGTGGCGACCGGCAGCCGCGCGGCGCGGACCGCCGGGGCGAGGCCGCCGATCAGCCCGATCACCAGCGCCCAGACTAGCCCCAGGATCACCAGGCCCGGCGTCACGTCCATGGCGAAGGAGACGCCGCCCATCGCGATGTCGTGGTTGTTGAACAGCAGCCAGGCCACGCCCGGCGCCCAGCAGCGCGCCGGGGATGGCCAGCACCAGCAACTCCAGGATCACCGAGATCACCACCGCGGTCCCGCCGAAGCCGATCGCCCGCAGCGTGGCGATCTCGCGTTTTCGCGCGTCGACCGCCGAGTACATGGTGTTGAGCGCCCCGAACACGACGCCCACCGCCATCACCCCGCCGACGAAATAGCCGACGAAGGCGAGCACGCCGGTCAGGCTCTTCAGCTGGTCGCGGTAGTAGTCGGACAGCAGCTTCACCTGCACCTGCAGCTGCGGATTGCTGGTGATGGCGTCCTTGAACTTGCGGAACGAGGCGGGGGAGTCGAGCTGGACGCCGACGCTCTGGTAGGCGGTGCGGTTGAACGCAGCCAGCACCGTGTCGGCGTCGGCGGCGATGGCGTTCTCGTCGATGCCGCCCGCGTCTTCATAGGCGCCGACGACCTTCCACGGCGTGCCGCGCAGTTTCACCGTGTCGCCGACGTTGAGGTTCTTGTAGGTGCGCTGCGCGGCCTTGCCGACGATCAGCTCGTGCAGGCCGGCGGTGAACTGGCGCCCCGCGATCAGGTGCAGGGTCGCCTTGTTCATCTCTCGGCCGATGTCGCCGGTGCCGCGGAACAGCACGTTGTTGGTGCCGCCGCCGACCTTGTTCTCCAGCTCCACCACCACGGCGGCGAGCGGCTGGACCATCGGGCGTCCGGCGGGATCGCGCTTGACGCCCGGGGCCTGGGCGATCTGGGCCACATCGGCGCGGGTGAACGAGCCCATGTACTCCGAGGCGCCCGACGACAGCACGACGGCGCGGTCGGGCTGATCGTTCTGCAGCACCGAGTGCATCACGCCCTCGCCGACGGCGAGCAGCGACAGCATCACCGCGATCACCGTCGCGACGCCGATCACGGTCACCAGCGAGGCGCCGGCTCTAGAGGGCAGGGCGGCGAGGTTCATCGCGCTGACCGCCCAGATTTCGCGAAACAGGCTCATGGCGGTCTCCTCTAGCGGCCGGCCAGGGCGTCGACGATGGAGAGGCGCATGCCGCGCAGCGCTGGCGGCAGGCCGCTGACGATCGCCAGCCCCACGGCCAGCATCAGGCCCACCAGCAGCACCGGTCCCGCGTGGATGTTGAAACCGATGCTGGCCTTGACCAGCGGGAATACCAGCGTCGCCAGGCCAAGGCCGATGGCGGCCGAGACGAGGCAGAGGATCAGCGCCTCGGCCAGCACCAGCATCATCACCGCGGTATCGGTGAAGCCGAGCGTCTTCAGCACCGCCAGCTCCGGCGTGCGCTCCCGCACCGACTGCATCATCACCGCGCCGACCGAGAACAGCAGGGCGAAGAACACGGCGCCGACGATGGCGCGGACCACGAACCCGATGTCGCCGATCTGCTTGAGCGAGTCGGCCGCCAGTTGGCGCTCGCTCTCGGTCTTGGTCTCGTCCGGCGAATTGGCGAACAGGGCGTCGATCCGATTGGCCACCGCGCTCCCCTGCGTCGGATCGGTCAGTCGGATCAGGAAGATGCTGGTCGTCCCGTTCGATTGCGTGCGGCCCTGGTCGAGGTAGTCGTAGTTCACCAGCAGCGACGAGCCGAAGAAGATGTCTCGGGGGTTGGACTTGTAGATGGCGACGACGTCGAGCGGCCAGACATTGGTGCCGTCGTGATTGGTCCAGAAGTACGACTTGAGCGGCATGCGGTCGCCGACCTTCAGCTGGTAGAGCGCGGCTACGTTCGCCGGCACGATCACGCCGGAGCGCTTGTTCTTCAGGGCGGCGATGTCGGCCGGCGGGATCACCTCGTCGGTGTTGGCGGCTGCGAAGCTGTCGGGATCGACCGCGAACCCGCGCATGTTGATCGGCTGCGAGGTGCGAAAGCCGCCGTGGAAGACCACGACCGGCGCGGCGGCGCGCACGCCCTGCACCGTGCGGATCTGCGGCAGCTGCGACATCGGCAGCGGCTCGAGCTGGCTGATCCGGCTCTGCGTCACCAGCACGTCGGCGTGGGTGTCGGCGACGGTCGAGCCGATGCCGGAGACGAAGCCCTGCAGCAGGCCGTAGAGCAGGAAGGCGTTGACGATCGAGAGCAGGGTCAGCGTGGCGCGCCCCGGCCTGCGCCAGACCCCGGCCCAGACCAGGTGGAGGAACTTCACGCCGCCGCCTCCGCCTCGGAGACCAGCGCGCCCTTGTCCAGGTGGACGATGCGTTTGGCGAAGCTGGCCGCCTTGGGGTCGTGGGTGACCATGATGATGGTCTTGCCGGCCTCGCGGTTGAGGTGCTGCAGCAGGCCGAGGATCTCCTCGGCCGTCTCGCGGTCGAGGTCGCCGGTCGGCTCGTCGCAGACCAGCAGGGTGGGGTCGGCGACGATCGCCCGGGCGATGGCGACGCGCTGCTGCTGGCCGCCGGACAGCTCGGACGGCTTGTGCTTCTTGCGGTCGGTCAGGCTGACCAGCGCCAGCGCCGCGTCGACGTTCCTGCGGCGTTCGGAACCGGACAGGTGGGTCAGCAGCAGCGGCAGCTCGACGTTGCGCTCGGCCGAGAGCGTCGGCATCAGGTTGTAGAACTGGAACACGAAGCCGACGTGCCGCGAGCGCCATCTGGCCAGGTCGCCGCCGGAGAGGTCGTCGATGTGCTCGCCGGCGACCACCACCTCGCCGTCGGTCGGCCGGTCGAGCCCCCCGATCAGGTTGAGCAGGGTGGTCTTGCCCGAACCCGAGGGCCCCATCAGCGCCAGGAACTCGCCCGGCTGGACGTCGAGATCGAGGTTGTGCAGCACCTCGACGGTCTGGCGGCCGCGCTTGTAGCTCTTGACGACGCCTTTCAGGCTGATCAGCGGCTCCATCGGCGTTTCCCCTTCAGAGCATGTTGAAAACCTCCCACGTCATGGCCGGGCTTGTCCCGGCCACCTATGAACGCGGCTGCGCGACTGCGTGCATGGGTTGCCGGCACTCCGCGCTTCGCGCTCCAGCCGGCAATGACGTTGAACGGGGTTCCGTTTGATCTCAATTCTCTAGTCCGGCTTGGTCTTGGCGATCTTGACGCCGGCGCCGTCTTTCAGCTTGTCCGCGCCTTCCACGGCGACGGTCTCGCCGGGCGCGAGGCCGGCGACGACGATCTGGCCCTGGGTGTTGCGGTCGCCTAGCCGCACGGCGCGGCGTTCGGCGCGGCCGCTGGCGATGACGAACACCACCGCCTGGCCGCCGTCCTCGGTCTGCACCGCGTCAGGCGGGACGATCACGGCACGGGTGGGCGCCGCAGCGGCGGTCTTGTCGGGCGCGGGGCTGAGGAAGGCGACGTGCGCGCCCATCTCCGGGACGATGCGCGGGTCCTTGACCTTGAACCCGACCCGCACCGTGACCGTCGCCTTGGAGCGGTCGGCGGTCGGGATCACGGTGATCACCTGCGCCGGGATTTCCCAGTCCGGATAGGCGTTCAGCTTGACGCTGGCCGGCATGCCCGGCGTCACCCGGCTGATGAAGCTCTCGGCGACGTCGACCTCGACCTCGAGGCTGTCCATGTCGACGATGGTGCAGATGCCGGTGCGGGTGAAGCCGCCGCCGGCGACCGGCGCCACGATCTCGCCCGGCTGGGCCGCGGTGGCGGTGACGACGCCGGCGAACGGCGCGCGCACCACGGTGTCGTCCTCCCCGCGCCGGAACACCTCGACCGTGGTCCTGGCCGTCGCCGCCTGCCGCTCGGCCAGGGCGAGGTTCTCGCGGGCGGAGTCGTAGCCGGCCTGCGCCGCTTCCAGGTCCTGCTGGCTCAGCCAGCCGCTGGCGTGCAGGCTGCGGCTGCGCGCGTACTTCGGGGCGGCCTCCGCCAGCGACACCTGCGCCACCCGGATGCTCTCCTGCGCTGCCGCCGCCTGCGCCGTGGCCTGATTCAGCGCCGCCTTGGCGTTGGAATCATCGATGGTGGCGATCACCTGGCCGGCGGCGACGTGCTGGCCCTCCTGGATCAGCACCTGCGCCACCTTGCCGGCGACCTTGGCCGAGACGGTCGCCTCGCGCCGCGCCACCACATAGCCTGAGGCGTCGAGCAGCGCGCCGCCCTGAGCGGCAGCGCCGCTCCAGGCCGGTTTCGCGTCGGCTGTCTCGACCTCGGTCAGGTCCGGCCGGGCGACGAGGAACCAGACCGCCGCGGCGCCGATCAGGATGACGACGGCGGCGATTGCGATCAGCAGCGGCCAGCGTCCGCCGCCTTCGCCCCGCCGACGCCGCCGGCCCGGCGGGGGATCGCGATCGATCTTCAGCTGTCCGACCAGACCGTCGCGACTCATCCGGCGGCTCGTCGGTTGGCCGCCGGGCGGAGCTCGCGTTGGCGCCTCTGCCCACCCATGATTGTCCCCATCCCGACCGACAAAGTCGCGGTTCGCCAGCTTGTCGCCAAGTTAAATCGCGGCAAACCGTTGTTTCGTGCGGTCGGGACCGGTTTCAGGATCGGCGGCGGGATCGGTCGCACCTCATCTGGCCAGTAGCTTGACAGTCGGATTTACGGTCGTAATCTCACGTGGAATTACGGATGTAAATGGCGATGCGGATCACGACGGCGGAGAGTCAGGTCATGGAGGCGCTCTGGCGCGGCGGGCCGATGACGTCGGACGAGCTGGTCGCCGATGTCGCGCAGCGCCAGGCCTGGGGCGAGGCCACGGTGAAGACGCTGATCAACAGGCTGCTGAAGAAGCGCGCGATCGCCTCGGGCCGCGAGGACGGACGCCACCGCTACAGCGCCCTGCTGCAACGCTCGGACTATGTCCAGGCCGAGAGCCAGGGGCTGCTCGATCGCCTGTTCGACGGCCAGCTGGCGCCGCTGGTCTCCCATTTCGCCGAGCACCGGGCGCTGAAGCCTGACGACGTCGCGCGGCTGAAGCGCCTGATCGAGGAGCTGGACGATCGCTAACTCGTCGGCGCACAGGCGGCCGGCACGCTCGATAGGCCCGGACCGCAGGTCGGATCGGCGATTTCGAGCGCGGATCAGGAGGTCGACGACGGTCCGCGTCGACGCCGGCTCGCATGGCGCTGGACGACCACCGCGGCGACCGCGGCCGAGCACGCTACGACACTCGTCAGCGCGCCCAGCAGCAACGGCCAGCTCGCGCCGAGTCGCAGGGCGGCGAGCGACAGGGCGGCTGGCGGCATGACCATGCCACGGCGATACCACGCGCGCCGACCGAAGCCGACCGCTGGCGAGAACGGGGCGCGGCGTCTTCGCCCGCTTGCCGCCGCCGGGCGTCGCTGCTAAATCAAGCGCCCTAGCGGCGATGAGCCGAACGCGCCGGCGGGCAGATAGCCTTCCGGCGCGTTGTTCATTGTCGGTCTCTAGGAGTGTAGCTCAGCTGGTAGAGCATCGGTCTCCAAAACCGAGGGCCGTGGGTTCGAGTCCCTCCACTCCTGCCACTATATCTATCGCCGAGGGGCGGCCGCATCGGGCCGGTCCTGGGTGAGCAAAGGCGAAGCAAGCGTTCATGGCCAAAGATCAAGGCGCCATTCCTACCAACATCCGGCCGCGCGGCGCGCCAAAGCCCAGCGCGCGCGCCGCCGTGGTTGCGGCGCCGCCGAAGAAGCCGTTCGACCCGATCAAGTTCTACAACGAGGTCAGGGCCGAGGCGCGCAAGGTCACCTGGACCAGCTGGAAAGAGACCTGGATCACCTCGGTGATGGTCGGGATCATGGTGGTCGTGACCGCGCTGTTCTTCTTCAGCGTCGATGGCGTGTTCGGCCTGGCGATGAACTGGATTCTCAAGCTGACGGCGGGATCATGAGCGATACGGCCACCCACACCTCCACCCGCCACAAGTGGTACATCGTCCACGCCTACTCGAACTTCGAGAAGAAGGTGGCCGAGGCGATCCGCGAGCAGGCGCACACCCAGGGCTTGGATGACGCGTTCGCCGAGATCCTGGTGCCCACCGAGGACGTGGTCGAGATCCGCCGCGGCCGGAAGGTCAACGCCGAGCGCAAGTTCTTCCCCGGCTACGTGCTGGTGAAGATGGACATGACCGACGAGGCCTATCACCTGGTCAAGAACACGCCGAAGGTGACCGGCTTCCTCGGCAGCGGCCTGAAGCCCATGCCGGTGTCCGAGCGCGAGGTCGCCCGCATCATCGGCGCGATCGAGGAGGGCGTGGAGCGGCCCAAGCCCACGATCCAGTTCGAGATCGGCGAGACCGTGCGCGTCACCGACGGCCCGTTCGCCAGCTTCAACGGCTCGGTCGAGCAGGTCGACGAGGAACGGGCGCGGCTGCGCGTCACCGTCTCCATCTTCGGCCGCGCGACGCCGGTGGAGCTGGAATACGCCCAGGTGGAAAAGGTCAGCTAGGACCGTCTGGTCCCGCGCAAGCGGGACGAAGGTTTTGTCCACGAACTCACGAACCTCACGAACGGTTCGAGACTACCCCGCTTCGCCTGCGGCTTTGTTCGTGTGGTTCGTGAGGTTCGTGGACAATTTCTTGGACCTCTGGGCCGTCACCGGCCCTCCAGCACGAGCTTTGACTCCCGCTGCGCGGGAGAGCGGGTAGGGAGCTACTCGCTGCGCCACAGCCACCTGAGCGCATCGGCGAACACCGCGCCGCCGTGGGCGAGGCTGTGGCCGCCTTCGCCGAAGACGAACTTGTAGTCGTAGCCGGCGTATTCCAGGGACGCGGCGACGGCCTGGTTCGCCTGCGGCCAGGAACCCAGGATGATGTCGGCGTCGGCGCTGCCGCTCTGCAGCCACACCCGGATCGGCTTCCGCTCGGTCGAGCGGATCAGGTAGGGGTAGTTGTGGCCGCCGCGGATGGCGGTGAACGAGCCGCAATGGCTCAGCACCCGGCCGAACGCGTCCGGCCGGTACCAGGCCGCCGTGAAGGCGCAGATGCCGCCGCTGGAGATGCCGCAGATCGTTCGCTGGGCCGGATCTGTGGTCAGCCTGCAGCCGATCTCGGCCTCGACGAACGGCAGCAGGTCCTCCAGCAGGAAGCGGACGTAGGCGTCGGTGACGCTGTCGTATTCACGGCTGCGCTGGACGGTGTCGGCGACGCCGTCGAGGCGGCCGGGCATGACGAAGACGCCGACGGTCGGCGGCATCTCCGCCTTGGCCAACAGCGTGTCGAACACCGCCGCGGCCCGCACCGGCCCGTCGCGGTTGAGGTAGCCGCCGCCGTCCTGGAACACCATCAGCGCCGGCGCCGCGGCGGCCGGATCGAAGCCGGCGGGCGTGTAGATCCACAGGTCGCGCCGCGTCCCCGGATAGACCGCCGAGCCCGCCCAGTCGCGGTAGGACCGCACCGATCCGCGCGGCGTATCGTCCGACGGGAAGGCCTCGGGGTTGGGGTGGTATTGCCGGTCGCCAGGCGTGCTCAGCGCCTGCAGGATCTCGCGGTTGGAGCGGCCGTTGACCACCCGCGGCCCCGTCTCGTCGTTCATCGAAAGGTGCAGGCCGAGCTGCTGATAGGTCTCGATGTCCATGCGGCGCTCCCAGCTCGCCGCATTGCAGCGACACTTGGCCGACCTGCTACAGGCCCGCCCCTCGCGTCGGAAGCACTTCTTCGGTCGCGACAACAAATCCGTGGGAGGCGCGCCACGCCGCACCACGGCTCTTCAACCGCGAGGCCGGTCCGCTGGCCCGAGAGAGGATGACATGGCCAAGAAGATCCTGGGCTACATCAAGCTGCAGGTCCCCGCCGGCGCCGCCACGCCTTCGCCGCCCATCGGGCCGGCGCTGGGCCAGCGCGGCGTCAACATCATGGGGTTCTGCAAGGAGTTCAACGCCCGCACCGAGAACATGCAGAAGGGCACGCCCCTGCCGACGGTGATCACCGTCTATCAGGACAAGAGCTTCACCTTCGTCACCAAGACCCCGCCGGCGACCCACTACCTGAAGGAAGCCGTCGGCATCAAATCCGGCTCCGGCAAGACCGGCCGCGAGACCGTCGGCCAGGTGACGCGCCAGCAGCTGCGCGACATCGCCGAAAAGAAAATGAAGGACCTCAACGCCCACGACGTCGAAGCCGCCTCGCGGATCATCGAAGGTTCGGCCCGCGCGATGGGTCTTCGCGTGGTGGAGAGCTAGACATGCCCAAGCAAGCCAAGCGCGTCACCGCCTGGACCGGTGACCGCACGATCAACCATCCGCTCACCGAAGCAATCAAGCTGGTCAAGGCCAACGCCACGGCCAAGTTCGACGAGAGCGTCGAGATCGCCGTCAACCTGGGCGTCGACCCGCGCCACGCCGACCAGAACGTGCGCGGCGTCGTCGCCCTGCCGTCCGGCACCGGCCGCGACGTGCGCGTCGCCGTCATCGCCAAGGACGCCAAGGCCGCCGAGGCGACCGCCGCCGGGGCCGACATCGTCGGCGCCGAGGACCTGGTCGAGCGCATCCAGGGCGGCTTCATGGAGTTCGATCGCGTGATCGCGACGCCGGACATGATGGCCCTGGTCGGCCGTCTCGGTAAGGTGCTGGGCCCGCGCGGCCTGATGCCGAACCCGCGCGTCGGCACGGTGACGCCGAACGTCGGCCAGGCCGTGAAGGACGCCAAGGGCGGCTCGATCGAGTTCCGGGTCGAGAAGGCCGGCATCGTCCACGCCGGCATCGGCAAGGCGAGCTTCACCGAGGACGCGCTGGCGGCCAACGTCCGCGCCCTGGTCGACGCGCTGAACCGCGCCAAGCCCAGCGGCGCCAAGGGCACCTACGTCCAGCGCATCAGCCTCTCCTCGACCATGGGCCCCGGCTTCAAGGTCGAACCGGCCAGCATCGGCGGCTGATCGGCGCCGAGCCACCAAGACGGCAGGGAAGGCGGGCTCTCCCGGGCCCGCCTTCTTGCTTTGCGCCGGACTTGGCGCGGTCAACGGGCCCTCGCTTGACACGGGCGGACCGAACCAGCATAAGCCGCGCCTTCCGTTCGGGACCCCTCGGTTCCCGGGCGGCTCTGTCCGAGAACCGCGGGCCCTTCGAGGCTTAATCGATCTTCCGCCGCGGGGAGACAGGATGCGAAGGCCTATCGCGCGACGCCCTGGCGGCGGCGCGGCCTTGCGTTCTCCTCCTCGGACATTCTGGTTTGCGGCCCGCCGATCCCTGTCGGCGGCCCTGGTTCGTAGGAGAGCGGCATGGACCGTGCGCAGAAGGCCGAGTCGATCGAGACCCTGAAGGGCGTCTTCGAAGGCGCCGGCGCGGTGATCGTGACCCACAACCTGGGCCTGACCGTCGCCGAGCTCAGCGACCTGCGCGGTCGGCTGCGCAAGGAAGGCGCGGCGTTCAAGGTGGTGAAGAACCGCCTGGCCCAGAAGGCGCTGAACGGCGGCGGCGACGCGGCCGGCGCGCTGTTCAAGGGCCCGGTCGGCATCGCCTACGCCCCGGACCCGGTCACCGCGGCCAAGGTCTCCACCCAGTACGCCAAGGACAACGAGAAGTTCGTCATCGTCGGCGGCTTCATGGGGGAGACGGTGCTGGACGCCAAGGGCGTCGACGCGCTGGCCAAGCTGCCCTCGCTCGACCAGCTGCGCGCCAAGCTGGTTGGCCTGCTCCAGGCCCCCGCCACCCGCATCGCCGGCGTCGTCCAAGCGCCCGCCGCCCAGCTCGCCCGCGTCATCTCGGCCTACGCCGCGAAAGACGCCGCCTAACCCCAAGCCTCTTGCCTCAAGGAACTAAGATCATGGCCAACCTCGAAAAGATCGTCGACGACCTCTCGTCGCTCACCGTGCTGGAAGCCGCCGAGCTGTCCAAGCTGCTGGAAGAAAAGTGGGGCGTCTCCGCCGCCGCGCCGGTGGCCGCCGCCGCCGCGCCGGGCGCCGCCGCCGCCGCGCCGGCCGAAGCGGTCGAGGAACAGACCGAATTCACCGTCGTCCTGACCGGCGGCGGCGACAAGAAGATCAACGTGATCAAGGAAGTCCGCAGCATCCGTCCGGACCTCGGCCTGAAGGAAGCCAAGGACCTGGTCGAAGGCGCGCCGCAGAACGTGAAGGAGAACGTCTCCAAGCAGGAAGCGGCCGACATCAAGGCCAAGCTCGAAGCCGCCGGCGCCTCCGTCACGGTCAAATAAGACTAGCGGCGGGCGTCGCCTGCCGCGTCGGTCTCGATATTGCGCGGGCCTGGACCAACGTCCGGGCCCGTTTGCGTACTGAGCCGGGGCGCCCAGCGCGGCTGGCGACGGGCTGATAGCCAAGCGGGATTAACCACTTGTCAGTCGCCGTGAAGGAGTGTCACATGCTTTCTCACAGGCGTTTTCAGCGATCGCGCGGATTCCCCCTTTTCATATCCGCGGCGAGCGCCTAAATACGCGTTTCTCTCAAACTCAGAGACCACACGAGTTTGCAGGCGCGCCCTTCGACAAGCGGCGCGTTTCGTCATTCCGCCCCGAGGCGCTGGTCACCTGCCCTCCGACCAGCACGAAGGGGCCCCCGGAGCCGTCCCAGCTCCGGCGTTTCCGGCGTCCGGCGGGCGGCCAGGCCAATTTCGGGCCAGCCGACCGATCGAGGGTGGACGCAACGGATGAAGAACTGACCAACGCGCGGAGTGTATCCGTGCGTTCCCAAGGGAGCCATGATGGCGCAATCGTTCACTGGTAAGAAGCGGATCCGTAAGTCTTTCGGCCGCATCCCCGAAGCCGTGCAAATGCCGAACCTGATCGAGGTTCAGCGCTCTTCCTACGAACAGTTCCTACAGCGTGAGACCCGCTCCCACGAGCGGCGCATCGAAGGGATCGAGGCGGTGTTCCGCTCGGTCTTCCCGATCAAGGATTTCAACGAGCGCGCCACGCTCGAATACGTCTCCTACGAATTCGAAGACCCGAAGTACGACGTCGAAGAGTGCATCCAGCGCGACATGACCTATGCGGCGCCGTTGAAGGTGAAGCTGCGGCTGATCGTGTTCGAGACCGACGAGGAAACCGGCGCCCGCTCCGTGAAGGATATCAAGGAGCAGGACGTCTACATGGGCGACATCCCGCTCATGACCGACAAGGGCACCTTCATCGTCAACGGCACCGAGCGCGTCATCGTCTCCCAGATGCACCGCTCGCCCGGCGTGTTCTTCGACCACGACAAGGGCAAGACGCACTCGTCCGGCAAGCTGCTGTTCGCCGCCCGGATCATCCCTTACCGCGGCTCCTGGCTCGACTTCGAGTTCGACGCCAAGGACATCGTGTTCGTGCGCATCGACCGGCGCCGCAAGCTGCCGGCCACCACCTTCCTCTACGGCCTCGGCATGGATGGGGAAGAGATCCTCACCACCTTCTATGACGTCGTCCCGTTCGAGAAGCGTCCCGGCGGCTGGGCCACGCCCTACAAGCCCGAGCGCTGGCGCGGCGTGAAGCCGGAGTTCCCGCTGACCGACGCCGACACCGGCGAGGAAGTCGCCCCGGCCGGCACCAAGATCTCCGCCCGCCAGGCCAAGCGCCTGCAGGACAACGGCCTGAAGACCCTGCTGCTGTCGCCGGAGGCCCTGATCGGCCGCTACCTGGCGCGCGACGAGGTCAACGTGACCACCGGCGAGATCTACGCCGAAGCCGGCGACGAACTCGACATCACCTCGATCGCCACGCTGGAAGAGCTCGGCTTCACCACCATCGACGTGCTCGACATCGACCACGTCACGGTCGGCCCCTACATCCGCAACACGCTGCGGGTGGACAAGAACTCGGTCCGCGAAGACGCGCTGTTCGACATCTACCGGGTCATGCGTCCGGGCGAGCCGCCGACGGTGGAAGCCGCCGAGGCGATGTTCAAGAGCCTGTTCTTCGACCAGGAGCGCTACGACCTGTCGTCGGTCGGCCGCGTGAAGATGAACATGCGGCTCGAACTCGACACCTCCGACGAGGAGCGCGTCATCCGCAAGGAAGACGTGATCGAGGTGCTGCGCACCCTGGTCGGCCTGCGCGACGGCCGCGGCGAGATCGACGACATCGACAACCTCGGCAACCGCCGGGTCCGTTCGGTGGGCGAGCTGCTGGAGAACCAGTACCGCGTCGGCCTGCTGCGGATGGAGCGGGCGATCAAGGAGCGCATGTCCAGCGTCGATATCGACACGGTCATGCCGCACGACCTGATCAACGCCAAGCCGGCGGCCGCGGCGGTGCGGGAGTTCTTCGGCTCCTCGCAGCTCTCGCAGTTCATGGACCAGACCAACCCGCTGTCGGAGATCACCCACAAGCGTCGCCTGTCGGCGCTTGGCCCGGGCGGTCTGACCCGCGAGCGGGCCGGCTTCGAAGTCCGCGACGTGCACCCGACCCACTACGGCCGGATCTGCCCGATCGAGACCCCGGAAGGCCCGAACATCGGCCTGATCAACTCGCTGGCCACCCACGCGGTGGTCAACAAGTACGGCTTCATCGAGAGCCCGTACCGGCGGGTGAAGGACGGCCATATCACCGACGAGGTGGTCTACATGTCGGCCATGGAAGAGGCGAAGCACATCATCGCCCAGGCCAACATCACCTTGAAGGACGGCGAGATCGTCGACGATCTGGTCCCAGGCCGGATCAACGGCGAGCCCACCCTGCTGCCCAAGGACCAGGTCGACCTGATGGACGTCAGTCCCAAGCAGGTCGTCTCCGTCGCCGCGGCGCTGATCCCGTTCCTCGAGAACGATGACGCCAATCGCGCGCTGATGGGCTCGAACATGCAGCGCCAGGCGGTGCCGCTGATCCAGACCGACGCTCCGCTGGTGGGCACCGGCATGGAATCGGTGGTCGCCCGCGACTCCGGCGCCGTAGTGGCCGCGCGCCGCCCCGGCATCGTGGAGCAAATCGACGGCACCCGGATCGTGATCCGGGCGACGGAGGAAACCGACCCCACCAAGCCGGGCGTCGATATCTACCGGCTGTCGAAGTTCCAGCGTTCGAACCAGAACACCTGCATCAACCAGCGTCCGCTGGTGCGCGTGGGCGACAAGCTCGAGGCCGGCGACATCATCGCCGACGGTCCCTCGACCGACCTGGGCGAGCTGGCGCTGGGCCGCAACGTGCTCGTCGCGTTCATGCCCTGGAATGGCTACAACTTCGAAGACTTCGATCCTGATCTCCGAGCGTATCGTGCGCGATGACGTGTTCACCTCGATCCACATCGAGGAGTTCGAGGTCATGGCCCGCGACACCAAGCTGGGCCCGGAAGAGATCACCCGCGACATCCCCAACGTCGGCGAGGAAGCCCTGCGCAACCTCGACGAAGCGGGCATCGTGGCGATCGGCGCCGAGGTGCTGCCGGGCGACATCCTGGTCGGCAAGGTGACGCCGAAGGGCGAGAGCCCGATGACGCCGGAAGAGAAGCTGCTGCGCGCCATCTTCGGCGAGAAGGCCTCCGACGTCCGCGACACCTCCCTGCGTCTGCCCCCGGGCGTCGCCGGCACGGTGGTGGAAGTGCGGGTGTTCAACCGACACGGCGTCGAAAAGGACGAACGCGCTCTGGCGATCGAGCGCGAAGAGATCGAACGGCTGGGCAAGGACCGCGACGACGAGTTCGCGATCCTGAACCGCAACATGACCTCGCGTCTGCGCGAGCTGCTGATCGGCCGCTCGGCCGTGTCGGGGCCGAAGGGCCTCGGCCGCGGCGAGATCACCACCGAGAAGCTGGCCGACGTTTCGCCGGGCCTATGGTGGCAGATCGCCCTCGACGACGAGGCCGCGATGACCGAGCTGGAGGCCCTGCGCCGCCAGTTCGACGAAGCGCGCCGCCGTCTCGACCGCCGGTTCGAAGACAAGGTCGACAAGCTGCAGCGGGGCGACGAGCTGCCCCCCGGCGTGATGAAGATGGTCAAGGTGTTCGTCGCGGTGAAGCGCAAGCTGCAGCCCGGCGACAAGATGGCCGGCCGTCACGGCAACAAGGGCGTCATCTCCAAGATCCTGCCGATCGAGGACATGCCGATGCTGGAAGACGGCACCCCGGTCGACGTGGTGCTCAATCCGCTGGGCGTGCCTTCGCGGATGAACGTCGGCCAGATCTTCGAGACCCACCTTGGCTGGGCCTGCGCGGGCCTTGGCAAGCAGATCGGCGACCTGCTGGAAGTCTGGCAGGGCGGCGGCGCGAAGGACGGCCTGGTGAAGCGTCTTGGCGAGATCTACGAGCCGTCCGACGTGCCGGACGACAACGAAGAGCTGGCCGAGCTGGCGCACAACCTGACCAAGGGCGTGCCGATCGCGACCCCGGTGTTCGACGGCGCCCACATCAACGACATCGAGCGGCTGCTGGAGGAGGCGGGTCTCGCCAAGTCCGGCCAGGTGACCCTTGTCGACGGCCAGTCGGGCGAGCAGTTCAAGCGGCCGGTCACGGTCGGCTACATCTACATGCTGAAGCTGCACCACCTGGTCGACGACAAGATCCACGCCCGCTCCATCGGCCCCTACAGCCTGGTCACCCAGCAACCGCTGGGCGGCAAGGCCCAGTTCGGCGGCCAGCGCTTCGGCGAGATGGAGGTCTGGGCGCTGGAAGCCTACGGCGCGGCCTACACCCTGCAGGAGATGCTGACGGTGAAGTCCGACGACGTGGCCGGGCGCACCAAGGTCTACGAGAGCATCGTCCGCGGCGACGACGCCTTCGAGGCCGGCATCCCCGAGAGCTTCAACGTGCTCGTCAAGGAGATGCGCTCGCTGGGCCTCAACGTGGAGCTCGAAAACAGCTGACCGGCGCCCGTTCGCGCCGAACCCGTGCGAGGGGAGGGGCCGTCAGCCCCTCCCGCTTCGCCTTCCCGAACTACTGACGGTCTGGAAAGTCCATGAACCAGGAAGTCCTCAATATCTTCAATCCGGTGGTCGCTGCGCCGACCTTCGACCAGATCCGCATCTCGCTGGCGAGCCCAGACAAGATCCGGTCGTGGTCGTTCGGCGAGATCAAGAAGCCGGAAACCATCAACTACCGCACGTTCAAGCCCGAGCGTGACGGCCTGTTCTGCGCCCGCATCTTCGGTCCGACCAAGGACTACGAGTGCCTGTGCGGCAAGTACAAGCGCATGAAGTACAAGGGCATCATCTGCGAGAAGTGCGGCGTCGAGGTCACCCTGGCCCGCGTCCGCCGCGAGCGGATGGGCCACATCGAGCTGGCCAGCCCGGTCGCCCACATCTGGTTCCTGAAGAGCCTGCCCAGCCGGATCGCGATGATGCTGGACATGCCGCTGAAGGATATCGAGCGGGTTCTCTACTTCGAATACTACATCGTCACCGAGCCCGGTCTGACCCCGCTGAAGCAGAACCAGCTGCTCTCGGAAGACGACTTCATGCGGGCCCAGGAAGAGTACGGCGACGACGGCTTCACCGCCGAAATCGGCGCCGAGGCGATCCGCGGCCTGCTGCGCGGCATCGACCTGGCCAAGGAAGCCGATCAGCTCCGCGAGGACCTGACCACCACGACCTCCGAGATGAAGCTCAAGAAGGCGTCCAAGCGCCTGAAGATCATGGAAGCCTTCATCGAGAGCGGCAACAAGCCGGAGTGGATGATCCTGACCGTGGTGCCGGTCATCCCGCCCGAGCTGCGCCCGCTGGTGCCGCTGGACGGCGGCCGCTTCGCCACCTCCGACCTCAACGACCTCTATCGCCGCGTCATCAACCGGAACAACCGGCTGAAGCGGCTGATCGAGCTGCGCGCCCCCGACATCATCATCCGCAACGAGAAGCGGATGCTGCAGGAGGCGGTCGACGCCCTGTTCGACAACGGCCGCCGCGGCCGCGTCATCACGGGCGCCAACAAGCGCCCGCTGAAATCGCTGGCCGACATGCTGAAGGGCAAGCAAGGCCGCTTCCGCCAGAACCTGCTCGGCAAGCGCGTCGACTACTCCGGCCGTTCGGTCATCGTGGTCGGCCCCGAGCTGAAGCTGCATGAGTGCGGCCTGCCCAAGAAGATGGCGCTCGAGCTGTTCAAGCCGTTCATCTACGCGCGGCTGGACGCCAAGGGGCTCTCGGGCACCGTCAAGCAGTCCAAGCGCATGGTCGAACGCGAGCAGCCGCAGGTGTGGGACATCCTCGAAGAGGTGATCCGCGAGCACCCGGTGCTGCTCAACCGCGCCCCGACCCTGCACCGTCTCGGCATCCAGGCGTTCGAGCCGAAGCTGATCGAGGGCAAGGCGATCCAGCTGCACCCGCTGGTCTGCACCGCCTTCAACGCCGACTTCGACGGCGACCAGATGGCCGTGCACGTGCCGCTCTCGCTGGAAGCCCAGCTGGAAGCGCGCGTCTTGATGATGAGCACGAACAACATCCTCTCGCCCGCCAACGGGCGGCCGATCATCGTGCCCAGCCAGGACATCGTGCTCGGGCTCTACTACCTGTCGATGTCGAAGGAAGGCGAGCCGGGCGAAGGCAAGCTGTTCGGCGATATCGGCGAGATCGAAGCGGCGCTGGAAGCCGGCGTGGTCACCGTCAACACCAAGATCAAGGCCCGCTTCTCGGAGATGAACCCCGAGGGCGAACTGGTGCGCAAGGTGATCGACACCACGCCTGGCCGGATGAAGATCGCGGCCCTGCTTCCGCATCACCCGGCGATCGGCCACCGCCTGGTCGAGAAGAGCCTGACCAAGAAGGAAATCGCCAACCTGATCGACGCCGTCTACCGGCACTGCGGTCAGAAGGCGACGGTGATCTTCGCCGACCAGGTGATGGGTCTGGGCTTCCGCGAGGCGGCCAAGGCCGGCATCTCGTTCGGCAAGGACGACATCGTCATCCCCGAGCGCAAGAAGGAGATCGTCGCCACCACCCGCGCGCTGGTCGAAGAGTACGAGCAGCAATATGCGGACGGCCTGATCACCAAGGGCGAGAAGTACAACAAGGTGGTCGACGCCTGGGACAAGGCCACCGACCGCGTCGCCGACGAGATGATGGCCGAGATCTCGACCAAGAAGCTCGACGAGAACGGCCGCGAGACCGAGATCAACTCGATCTGGATGATGGCCAACTCCGGCGCCCGCGGTTCGCAGGCGCAGATGAAGCAGCTCGGCGGGATGCGCGGCCTGATGGCCAAGCCGTCCGGCGAGATCATCGAGACGCCGATCATCTCGAACTTCAAGGAAGGCCTGACCGTGCAGGAGTACTTCAACTCCACCCACGGCGCGCGTAAGGGCCTGGCCGACACGGCGCTGAAGACGGCCAACTCCGGCTATCTGACCCGCCGCCTGGTCGATGTGGCGCAGGACTGCATCATCGTCGAGGAAGACTGCGGCACCACGCGGGGCATCACCCTGCGCGCGGTGGTCGAGGGCGGCGACGTGCTGGTCTCGCTCGGCCAGCGCGTGCTTGGCCGCTTCACGGCCGAGGACATCAAGGAGCCAGGCACTAACGAGCTGGTCGTCCCCGCCGACACCTACCTCGACGAGAACCAGATCGAGGCGATCGAGGCGGCCGGCGTCCAGCAGATCAAGGTGCGCTCGGTGCTCACCTGCGAAGCCAAGGTCGGCGTCTGCGGCGCCTGCTACGGACGCGATCTGGCCCGCGGCACGCCGGTGAACATCGGCGAGGCGGTCGGCGTGATCGCCGCCCAGTCGATCGGCGAGCCCGGCACGCAGCTGACGATGCGGACTTTCCACATCGGCGGCACGGCGCAGGTGGCCGAACAGTCGTTCTACGAAAGCGCTAACGACGGTGTCGTCCGCTTCGTGGGCGGCGCCACGGTGGAGACGCCGGCTGGCGACCTGATCGCGATGAGCCGCAACATGACGGTTGTCGTGCAGGTGGAGGGCAAGGACCGCGAGTCCTACCGTCCGCCTTACGGCGCCCGCCTGCGGGTCAAGGACGGCCAGGACGTCAAGCGCGGGGCCCGTCTCGCCGAATGGGACCCCTACACCACCCCGATCATCACCGAGGTGCCGGGCAAGGTCCGCTTCGAGGACCTGGTCGAGAACTTCTCGGTGCGTGAGGAGGCGGACGAGGCCACCGGCATCGTCAACCGCGTCGTCATCGACTGGCGGGCGTCCACCAAGGGCAGCGATCTTCGCCCGACCGTGGCGGTGCTGGACGATAACGGCAACTACAAGCGGCTCTCCAACGGCGGTGAAGCCCGCTACCAGCTGCCGGTGGGCGCGATCCTCTCCGTCGGCGACGGCGACGAGGCCAAGCCCGGCGACGTGCTGGCGCGTCTGCCGACCGAAAGCGCCAAGACGCGCGACATCACCGGCGGTCTGCCGCGGGTGGCCGAGCTGTTCGAGGCCCGCCGGCCGAAGGACTGCGCGGTGATCGCCGAGATGGACGGGCGGGTCGAGTTCGGGCGCGACTACAAGAACAAGCGCCGGATCAAGATCACCCCGGAGGCGGAGGGCGACGAGCCCGCGGAAGCGGTCGAGTTCCTGATCCCGAAGGGCAAGCATATCGCGGTCCACGACGGCGATACGATCCGCAAGGGCGAGTACCTGATCGACGGCAACCCGGACCCGCACGATATCCTGCGGATCCTGGGCATCGAGGCCCTGGCCGACTTCCTGGTCAACGAGATCCAGGAGGTCTACCGGCTGCAAGGCGTGCCGATCAACGACAAGCACATCGAGGTGATCGTTCGCCAGATGCTGCAGAAGGTCGAGATCCTCGAGCCCGGCGACACCGGCCTGCTGAAAGCTGACCACCTCGACAAGCTCGAAGTCGAGGAGGAGAACGCCAAGGCGGAAGCCCGCGGCGGGCGTTCGGCCCTGATCCAGCCCGTCCTGCTCGGCATCACCAAGGCGTCGCTGCAGACTCGCAGCTTCATCTCGGCGGCGTCGTTCCAGGAAACCACCCGCGTCCTCACCGACGCGGCGGTGCATGGCAAGCGCGACACCCTCGAGGGACTGAAGGAGAACGTGATCGTCGGCCGGCTGATCCCGGCGGGCACGGGTTCCTACCTGCGCACCCTGCAACGGGTTGCGGCCAAGCGCGACGAGGCCCTCGCGGCCAGCCGCGTGCAACCGATGGAGCCGTTGCCGATCGAGATCGCCGAGGAAGCCGCCGCCGAACGCGTCTAGGCTTCAACGCGCAAACAAAGAAACGCCGGTCGGGCTCACGCCCGGCCGGCGTTTTTTTGCGCCTGCGCCCCTACGGCTTGACCTGCTTCGCGTCGGCCGGGCAGGCCGCGTCGAGGTAGTGGGCGTTCAGCGAGGCCTCCGCACCGACGATCGGCAGGATGTGCCAGTGGCCGGCGCCGGACACTTTCATGCTCATCGTCGTGGGTGAGTAAGTGCCGCCGCCCTTCACGTGGTAAAGCTCGTCGTGGCCGCGGATGTCGCCCTCGAAGTGCGCGTGGCCGTCGTGGAACTCCTGCACCGGGTAGGTGCAGTGGTAGATGTGGTTGCAGGGCCCCGCCAGGAACCGCGGGATCGCCTTCGGCTGCACGCACCAGCGCTCGGTCTTCTTGATCAGGCCCAGCCAGTCGGTCGTAACCTCCCAGTAGCCGGGGTTGATCGGATAGGGCTGCGCGCCGGCGAGCGTCGGCGCGGCGAGCAGGGCGAGCGCGAAGGCGGCGACGTGGGGCTTCATGCGGGTCCTTAGGGGGGGCGGGGCCGGGCTACTGACGCCGCAGAGCGGCTGAATTTCGGCTGAACGGCCGTCGCTCGAGCAGAAGGCCGCCGGTCGGCGCGTTGAGGTAGCGACGCCGCCGCCGATATTCAACACGCACGCTCGCGGCCCCGACTGGCGGCTACTCGGTCGGCGAATGGCCAAGCCGCGGCTGCCCCGGCACCGGGCGCGCTTCCGTGCCCGACGGCGTCGAGTCGCGATATTTCTGAGCGGCGGCGGCCGAGGCGGCTTCGTGGTCGAGCTCCTGGCGCTTGCTGGCGTCGATCGCGCTCATCTGCGGCGATTCGCGCGCACCCTCGCCGAACTGTTCGGCGCAGCGGGCTTTCTCGGCGGCGGTGAAATGCAGCGCCTCGGCGTTGGCGCAGCCGAGCGCGCTGCCGCGCAGGCCGCCGCCGAACCCGGGCAGGGCGCCGCCAGGCAGGCCTGACCCGCCGCCGGGCGCGCCTCCCGAAGGCGCGGCGGCTGTCGGGGCGGGGCCGGTGGGCGGCGCGAAGGTCGCGCCAGGAATGGCGACCGCCGGCGCGAGCGGTGCGCCCTGGTCCTTGTTCTTGTGCAGCACGATCTTCGGCGTCGACGCGACCTGCGCCTGGCTCTTCACCAGCTGGGAGGCGGAGACGACCTTCGGCGGGCCGGGCGTCGGCGCTGGCGTCGGCGGCGCGAGCGGGGTCGGGCTCGGCGCGGGCTTGGGGGCCGGCGCCGGGGTCGGCTTCGGCGCGGCGGCGACCGGCGCGGTGGGGGCCGGCGCGGGCGTCGCCCGCTCCGGCGTTGGCGGCTGCGGCTTAGGCGGCGTCGGCTGGGGTTGCGGCTGCGGCGTCGGCGGCGGGGTAGGGGGCTTCGGGGTCGGCTGCACCAGCGGCTTGATCGGCGGCGGGATCGGCGGCGGCGGAATCGGCTGGACCGTCGGCACGATCTCGACCTGCACCGCCTCCTGCGGCTCCTCGCGCAGCGGGTAGAAATGGAACTGGCTTACGACAAGGAAGAACAGCCCGGTGTGCGCGACGAGCGACCCCAGGAAGACCAGGACGTTGCGGCGCAGTTGGCGTCGCCGCCGCTGAGGCATTCGCCCCTCCGATCGAGCGCGGACGTCCCTGCCCAGGCAGGGCTACATGGCGGCGCGCTGGGGCGGAATTTCGGCCGACGCTGTCGCGGCTTCAAGGCCTTGACGCATAGGCCCCTTCAGGGGTAGACACCGCGCCTCTTTGAGAGCCGGCTGTGTCGCGAAAGCGGCAGACGCGGTTCGCGAGACGAAACGGCCTTCGCGGCTCTTCCGCGGCGGCCATGAGGACCGGCCCTCGCGGGAATCTCGCGCGGGCCATTCGTTTTTTGCGAGCGTCGTGTTCCGGGAAGCCTTCGGGCCAACCGGGTCGGTCTTTGAAATGGTCTGGAACACGCGGCGCCCCTAACGGGACCCGGAGGATTTGCGAGCGATATGGATCGTCAGAATATCCGCATCAGGCTCAGGGCCTTCGATCACCGCGTGCTGGATCATTCCACCCGCGAGATCGTGAACACGGCCAAGCGCACCGGCGCGACCATTCGTGGTCCGATTCCGCTGCCGACCCAGATCGAGCGCTTCACCGTCAACCGCTCGCCGCACATCGACAAGAAGTCGCGCGAGCAGTTTGAAATCCGCACGCACAAGCGCGTGCTCGACATCGTCGACCCCACCCCGCAGACCGTGGACGCGCTGATGAAGCTCGCCCTGTCGGCCGGCGTGGACGTCGAGATCAAGCTTTAAGGAGCCGGAGATGCGAACCGGCTTGATCGCCAAGAAGCTCGGCATGACCCGCCTCTTCGACGAGACGGGGACCCATACGCCGGTGACCGTGCTCAGCCTCGACGGCTGCCAGGTCACCGCCCAGCGCACCAAGGACAAGGACGGCTACGTCGCCCTCCAGCTCGGCGCGGGCGCCAAGAAGGCCAAGAACACCTCCAAGGCCGAGCGCGGCCACTTCGCCAAGGCGCTGGTCGAGCCGAAGCGCCACGTGGTCGAATTCCGCGTCTCCGAGGACAACCTGATCGACGTAGGCGCCGAGTTCACCGCCGACCACTTCGTGGCCGGGCAGAAGGTGGACGTATCGGGCCTGACCGTCGGCAAGGGCTTCGCCGGCGCGATGAAGCGATGGAACTTCAGCGGCCTGCGCGCCACCCACGGGGTCTCGGTATCGCACCGCTCGCACGGTTCGACCGGCCAGCGCCAGGACCCGGGCAAGGTGTTCAAGGGCAAGAAGATGGCTGGCCATATGGGCCAGGAAAACATCACCACCCTCAATCTGACCGTGTTCCGCGTGGATGTGGAGCGCGGTCTTATCCTTATTAAAGGGCGCCGTTCCGGGCACCGAAGGCACGTTCGTGAAGATCCGCGACGCGATCAAGAAGGCGCCGCCGCAGGGCCTGCCGACGCCGGGCGCGATCAAGCAGACGGCCAGCGCACAGGCGCCGGCAGCAGAGGCCCCCGCGGCCGAAGTCGAGACCGGGGGCGACGACCAATGAAAATCGA
Organism: uncultured Pseudomonadota bacterium; assembly: GCA_963835495.1. Taxonomy (GTDB): domain Bacteria; phylum Pseudomonadota; class Alphaproteobacteria; order Caulobacterales; family Caulobacteraceae; genus Acaudatibacter. The sequence goes on from CAWIFQ010000003.1 coordinate 718,396, forward strand.
CGTGATCAAGCTGGACGGCGCCAAGAGCGGCTCCGTCGAACTGCCGGACGACATCTTCGGCATCGAGGAAATCCGCGGCGACATCCTGCAGCGCTGCGTCACTTGGCAACTGGCCAAGCGCCGCGCCGGCACCCACAAGATCCAGACCCGCAACGAGGTCTCGCGCACCGGCAAGAAGATGTACCGCCAGAAGGGCACCGGCGGCGCCCGTCACGGCTCGCGCCGGGCGGCCCAGTTCGTCGGCGGCGCCAAGGCCCACGGGCCGGTGGTGCGCAGCCACGAGTTCGACCTGCCGAAGAAGGTCCGCGCGCTGGCCCTGCGGCACGCGCTGTCGTCCAAGGCCAAGTCCGGCCACCTGGTGGTGCTGGAAAACGCGACCGTCGAGACGCCGAAGACCGCCGCCCTGCGCGCCCACTTCGCCAAGATCGGGGTCCTGAACGCCCTGGTGATCGCCGGTCCGGAGGTGGACGGCGCGTTCAAGCTCGCCGCCCGCAACATCCCCAGCGTCGACGTGCTGCCGAACGCCGGCCTCAACGTCTACGACATGCTGCGCCGCGACACCCTGGTGCTGACCCGCGCCGCGATCGAGGGCATCGCCGCCCGCTTCGCCGCTGAACCCGCGGGAGGCCGCCTGATGCCCGCCGCCCGCCACTACGACACCATCCTCTCCCCGGTGATCACCGAGAAGGCGACCATGCTCTCCGAGCAGAACAAGGTGGTCTTCCGCGTCGCCCCGAACGCCACCAAGGCCGCAGATCGCCGAGGCGGTCGAGAACCTGTTCAAGGTCAGCGTGGTCAAGGTCAACACCCTCAACGTCAAGGGCAAGACCAAGCGCTTCCGCGGCCGCGTCGGCCGGCGCTCGGACGTCAAGAAGGCCATCGTCACCCTGGCCGAAGGCCAGTCCATCGACATCACGACGGGGCTCTAAGCGATGGCTCTGAAACACTTCAATCCGACCTCGCCGGCCCGCCGCGGCCTGGTGCTGGTCGACAAGCGCGAGCTCCACAAGGGCAAGCCCGAGAAGAGCCTGGTCGAAGGCCTGACCAAGTCCGGCGGGCGCGGCGGCGGCGGCCGCATCGCCGTGCGCTTCCGCGGCGGCGGCGCCAAGCGCCTCTATCGCATGGTCGACTTCAAGCGTCGCAAGTTGGACGTGCCGGCGACGGTCGAGCGGCTGGAGTACGACCCCAACCGCACCGCCTTCATCGCCCTGATCAAGTACGCCGACGGCGAGCTGGCCTACATCCTGGCGCCGCAGCGCCTGAAGGCCGGCGATGAGGTGATCGCCGCCGAGAAGGTCGACCTGAAGCCCGGCAACGCCTCGCCGCTGCGCAGCCTGCCGATCGGCTCGATGATCCACAACATCGAGCTGAAGCCCGGCAAGGGCGGCCAGATCGCCCGCTCGGCCGGCGCCTACGCCCAGCTGGTCGGCCGCGACGCCGGCTACGCCCAGATCCGCCTCGGCTCCGGCGAGCTGCGCATGGTGCAGGACAGCTGCATGGCCACCGTCGGCGCGGTCTCCAACCAGGACCACATGAACGAAGTGCTCGGCAAGGCCGGCCGCGTCCGCCACAAGGGCCGCCGCCCGCACGTTCGCGGCGTGGCCATGAACCCGGTCGACCACCCGCACGGCGGCGGCGAGGGCAAGACCTCCGGCGGCCGTCACCCGGTGACCCCCTGGGGCAAGCCCACCAAGGGCCACAAGACCCGCACCAACAAGACCACGGACAAGTTCATCATCCGTAGTCGCCACGTGAAGAAGGCCCGCTAGGCGATGACCCGCTCAGTTTGGAAAGGCCCGTTCGTCGACGGCTATCTGCTGAAGAAGGCGGAGACCACGCGGAACTCCGGCCGCAAGGACGTGATCAAGACCTGGTCGCGCCGCTCGACCATCATGCCCCAGTTCGTCGGCCTGACCTTCGGCGTCCACAACGGCCAGAAGCACGTGCCGGTGCTGGTCAGCGAGGACATGGTCGGGCATGAAGTTCGGCGAGTTCGCGCCGACCCGCTATTTCCCCGGCCACGCCGCCGACAAGAAGGCCAAGAGGAAGTAGCGATGGGCAAGCAAGCCAAAGCCCGTCGCCTGAAGCCGGCCGAAGCCATGGCCAAGGTCCGCACGCTGCGCACCGGCGCGCGCAAGCTGAACCTGGTCGCCCAGTCGATCCGCGGCCTGAAGGTGCAGCGGGCGCTGAACGAACTGGAATTCAGCCCGCGCCGCATCGCCACCGATGTGCGCAAGGCGCTCTATTCGGCGATCTCCAACGCCGAGAACAACCACAGCCTCGACATCGACGCCCTGGTCGTCGCCGAGGCCTTCGTCGGCAAGAACCTGGTGATGAAGCGCTTCTCCGCCCGCGCTCGCGGCCGCGCCTCGCGCATCGAAAAGCCGTTCTCCGAGATCACCATCGTGGTCCGCGAACTGGGTGAGGCAGCCTAATGGGTCAGAAGGTCAATCCGATCGGACTGCGCCTCGGCATCAACCGCACCTGGGACTCGCCGCTGGTTCGCCCGCAAGGACGACTACGCGCGGCTGCTGCACGAGGACATCAAGCATGCGCAAGGTGCTGAAGGAACGGCTGAACCAGGCCGGCGTGTCGCGCATCATCATCGAGCGCCCGCACAAGCAGTGCCGCGTGACCATCTATGCCGCGCGCCCCGGCGTGATCATCGGCAAGAAGGGCGCGGACATCGACAAGCTGCGCAAGGACCTCGCGGCGATGACCGAGGGCGAGGTGTCGCCTGAACATCGTCGAAGTGCGCAAGCCCGAGACCGACGCCCAGCTGGTGGCCGAGAACATCGCCCAGCAGCTGGAACGCCGCGTCGCCTTCCGCCGGGCCATGAAGCGCTCGATGCAGAGCGCCACGCGCCTGGGCGCCAAGGGCGTCCGGATCGAGGTCGCCGGCCGCCTCGGCGGCGCCGAGATCGCCCGCACCGAGTGGTACCACGAGGGCCGGGTGCCGCGGCACACCCTGCGCGCCGACATCGACTACGGCTTCGCCGAGGCCAAGACCACCTACGGGATCATCGGCGTCAAGGCCTGGATCTTCAAAGGCGAGGTGCTGGAGCACGACCCGATGGCGCAGGACAAGCGCCTGGCCGGCGAGTCCGGCCCGGCCGGCGAAGGCGGCGGCCGTGGCGACCGGCCCGAGCGCGAGCCGCGCGGCCCCCGCCGCGACCGGCGCACCGAGGCGAACGCGTAAGGATCCGCCGCCATGATGTCGCCGAAGAAGACCAAGTACCGCAAGCAGTTCAAGGGCCGCATCCACGGCCTGACGAAGGGCGGCGCGTCGCTGAATTTCGGCTCGCACGGGCTGAAGTCGCTGGAGCCGGAGCGCATCACCGCGCGCCAGATCGAGGCCGCTCGCCGGGCGATCACCCGCCAGATGAAGCGCCAGGGCCGGGTGTGGATCCGCATCTTCCCGGACGTGCCGGTCACCGACAAGCCGGCCGAAGTGCGGATGGGCAAGGGCAAGGGCGCGGTCGAATACTGGGCCGCCCGCGTGGCGCCGGGCCGGATCATGTTCGAGGTCGACGGCGTGCCGGACGATATCGCGCGCGAGGCCCTGCGCCTCGGCGCGGCCAAGCTGCCGATCGAGACCCGGGTCGTCACCCGCATCGACGCCGAGGTGGAGCACGCAGCATGAAGATCGATGAAGTCCGTCGGCTGACGCCCGACGAGCTGGCCGAGCAGCTGCTGTCAGCTGAAGAAGGAGCAGTTCAACCTGCGCTTCCAGGCGGCCACCAGCCAGCTCGAAAAGACCCATCGCGTGGACGAGGTCCGCAAGGACATCGCGCGCATCAAGACCGTACTGCGCGCCAAGGCGCCGGGCGCCTGAGGACGAGATAGAAGATGCCCAAGCGAATTCTCGAAGGCGTGGTGGTCTCCGACAAGGGGAACAAGACCATCGTGGTGAAGGTGGAGCGCACCTTCCTGCACCCCCTGCTGAAGAAGACCGTCCGCCGTTCCAAGAAGTACCACGCCCACGACGAGACCAACGCCTACCAGGAAGGCGAAACGGCCCGGATCGTCGAGTGCGCCCCGAAGTCGAAGCTGAAGACCTGGGAGGTCCTGCCGAAGGACGCCCAGGGCGCAGAAGCCTGAGCCCGAGAAGGATCTAGCAGCCATGATCCAGATGCAGACCAACCTCGAGGTCGCCGACAACTCCGGCGCGCGCCGCGTCATGTGCATCAAGGTGCTGGGCGGCGCCGGCCGTCGCTACGCCTCGGTGGGCGACCGCATCGTCGTGTCGGTCAAGGAAGCCATTCCGCGCGGCCGGGTGAAGAAGGGCGATGTGCTGCAAGCCATCGTCGTCCGCACCAGCCCAGGGCATCAAGCGCAAGGACGGCTCGGTGATCCGCTTCGACAAGAACGCCGCGGTGATCGTCAACAAGCAGTCCGAGCCGATCGGCACCCGCATCTTCGGACCGGTTCCGCGCGAGCTGCGCGCCAAGAACCACATGAAGATCATCTCGCTCGCGCCGGAGGTGCTCTGACCATGGCCGCCAAGATCAAGAAGGGCGACCGCGTCATCGTGCTCACCGGCAAGGACAAGGGCCGCACGGGCAACGTGACCAAGGTGATGCCGAAGGACAGCCGCGTGCTGGTCTCCGGCCTCAACATGGTCAAGCGCCACACCCGCCCGTCCCAGGGCGACCCGCAAGGCGGCATCAAGCACAAGGAGGCGTCGGTGCACGTCTCCAACGTCGCCATCGTCGATTCCAACGGCAAGCCGACCCGCGTCGGCTTCAAGGTCGAGGACGGCAAGAAGGTCCGCGTGGCCAAGACGACCGGCGAGGTGATCCATGGCTGAGACCCAGACCTACGAGCCGCGGCTGAAGAGCGAGTATCGCGCCCGCATCCGCCCGGCGATGAAGGAACAGTTCGGCTACTCCAACGAGATGCAGATCCCGCGGCTCGACAAGATCGTCGTCAACATGGGCATCGGCGAAGCCGTCGGCGACTCCAAGAAGGTCGCAGTCGGCGATGAAGGACCTGGCGCGCCATCACCGGCCAGAAGCCGCTGCCGACCAAGGCCCGCACCTCGATCGCCGGCTTCAAGCTGCGCGAAGGCATGGTGATCGGCGCCAAGGTCACGCTGCGCAAGGACCGGATGTACGAGTTCCTCGACCGGCTGATCACCATCGCCCTGCCGCGGGTGAAGGACTTCCGGGGCCTGAAGCCGACCAGCTTCGACGGCCGCGGCAACTACGCCATGGGTCTGCGCGAACACATCGTGTTCCCGGAGATCAACTACGACGAGATCGACCAGATCTGGGGCATGGACATCATCGTCTGCACGACCGCGGAAACCGACGACGAAGCCCGCGCGCTGCTCAAAGAATTCCAGTTCCCGTTCAACGCTTAGACGAACGGGAGAGAGAGACCGAAATGGCCAAGAAAAGCGCCGTCAACCGCAACGAGATGGTCAGCCGCCTGGTGAAGCTCAAGGCTGCCAAGCGCAACGCGCTGAAGGCGATCGCCAACGACGAGAACCTGTCGCTGGAAGAGCGCTTCGACGCGCGCCTGAAGCTGGCGGAGATGCCGCGCAACTCGTCGCCGACGCGGATCCGCAACCGCTGCGAGCTGACCGGGCGTCCGCGCGCCTTCTATCGCAAGATGAAGATGAGCCGGATCGCGCTGCGCGAACTGGGGTCTCGGGGCCAGATCCCCGGCCTCGTGAAGTCGAGCTGGTGAGGAGGGTCAGATGGCCGTGAACGATCCCATCGGCGACATGATCGCCCGCATCAGGAACGCCGCGATGCGCCGCCGCTCGAAGGTGCTCACGCCTGCCTCGAAGATGCGCCAGCGCGTCCTCGATGTGCTGCAGGCCGAAGGCTACATCCGCGGCTACAGCCGCAGCGAGACGGCCGAAGGCTTCCCGCAGTTCGAGATCGAGCTGAAGTACTTCGACGACGAGCCGGTGATCGCCGAGATCGCCCGCGTCTCCAAGCCGGGCCGGCGCGTCTATTCCTCGATCGGCGATCTGAAGCCGGTGAAGAACGGCCTCGGCATCTCGATCCTGTCGACGTCCAAGGGCGTCATGTCCGACACCGCCGCCCGCGACGCCAACGTCGGCGGCGAAGTGCTCTGCCGCGTCTACTAGGCAGGGGAGGAGCTTACAGATGTCACGCATCGGCAAGAACGCAGTCGCGATCCCTTCCGGCGTCACCGTGACGCTGGACGGCCAGACCGTGACTGTGAAAGGCCCCAAGGGCCAGCTCTCCTGGACCGTGGTCGACGAGATCGCGGTCAGCCAGGGAGGACGGCGAGCTCAGCTTCACGCCCGCGCGACGACAGCCAGCGCGCGCAGCATGTGGGGCCTCTCGCGCACCCTGGTGGCCAACATGGTCCAGGGCGTGACCAAGGGCTATGAGGAGATGCTGGAACTGGTCGGCGTCGGCTATCGCGCGGCGATGAAGGGCCAGGCGCTCTCGCATGCAGCTCGGCTTCTCGCACGACGTCGACATGCCGCCGCCGGCCGGCATCACCTTCGCGGTGCCGCGGCAGACCGAGATCCGGATCAGCGGCATCGACAAGCAGCTGGTCGGCGAGATCGCCGCCCGCATCCGCAAGATCCGCCCGCCCGAGCCCTACAAGGGCAAGGGCGTGCGCTACGCCGGCGAGAAGGTCCGCCGCAAGGAAGGCAAGAAGAAGTAATCGACATGGCGCTTTCCAAACGCAAACCCACCGAGCGCCGCGCCGCCCGCGTCCGCCTTCGCCTGAAGAAGGTCGGCAACGGCCGCCCGCGCCTGTCGGTGTTCCGCTCGGCCAAGAACATCTACGCCCAGGTCATCGACGACGCCCGCGGCGTCACGCTGGCCCACGCCTCGACGCTCGAAGAGAAGAGCCAGAAGGGCGCGGACAAGGACGCCGCCGCCCGCGTCGGCGCGCTGGTCGCCAAGCGCGCGATCGACAAGGGCGTCAAGGACGTGGTGTTCGATCGCGGCGGCTACATCTATCATGGCCGGATCAAGGCCCTCGCGGACGCCGCCCGCGAAGCCGGCCTGAACTTCTAAGGATCGACAGCCATGGCCCGTGGACCTGAGAACAGAGACGGCGTCGGCGACCGGCGCGATCGCAACGCGGACGACCGCGCCGACAGCGACATCGTCGAGAAGCTGGTCCACATCAACCGCGTCGCCGCCACCGTGAAGGGCGGCCGCCGCTTCTCGTTCGCCGCCCTGATGGTGGTCGGCGACCAGAAGGGCCGCGTCGGCTACGGCCACGGCAAGGCCCGCGAGGTGCCCGAGGCGATCCGCAAGGCGACCGAGGAAGCCAAGAAGTCGATGATCCGCGTGCCGCTGCGCGAGAGCCGCACCCTGCACCACGACGGCGCGGGCCGCTGGGGCGCCGGCAAGATCATGATGCGCGCGGCCCCTCCCGGCACCGGCATCATCGCCGGCGGTCCGATGCGGGCGGTGCTGGAAGCGCTGGGCGTGCAGGACGTGGTCGGCAAGCGGCTCGGCTCGTCCAACCCCTACAACATGGTGCGCGCGACCTTCGAGGCGCTGAAGGTGCAGGCTTCGCCCCGCCAGGTCGCCGCCAAGCGCGGCAAGAAGGTCGCCGACGTCATCGGCCGCCGCGGCCGACGGCGCCAGCGCCGAAGCGGAGGCTATGAACATGGCCAAGGTCACCGTTCGCCAGACCGGCAGCCCGATCCGCCGCAAGAAGGACCAGCGCGCGACGCTGATCGGCCTTGGGCTCAACCGCTCGGCCGCACCTCGCACGCTGGAAGACACCCCCTCCGTGCGCGGCATGATCGCCAAGGTCGCGCACATGGTCGAGGTGGTGGAGTAGAGGCCGAGAGGCCCCTTCGGCCCTTCGGGCCACTTCCCCCGTTCCGGGGAAGAGAAAAGCCGAGTCGGGCCCAGCCCGGCGCAGATCTCCGAGGAGAAGGCGAGATGACCAAGCTCAACGAACTGGCCCCGTCGCCGGGGTCGCACCAAGAACCGCATGCGCGTCGGCCGCGGCCCGGGCTCGGGCAAGGGCAAGACCGCCGGGCGCGGCGTGAAGGGCCAGAAGTCGCGCTCCGGCGTCGCCATCGCCGGCTTCGAGGGCGGCCAGATGCCGCTGCACATGCGCATGCCCAAGCGCGGCTTCAACAATCCGCTTCGCCAAGGAGTTCGCCGAGGTGAACCTGTGGCGGATCGACCAGGCGATCGCCGCCGGCAAGCTCGACGCGAAGAAGCCGATCGACGCGGCGGCGCTGGTGGCCGCCGGCGTGATCCGCCGCGCCCGCGACGGCGTGAAGCTGCTGGGCAAGGGCGAGCTGAAGGCCAAGCTCGACATCACCGTCTATTCCGCCACCGCCTCGGCCCGCACGGCGGTGGAGAAGGCGCGGCGGCAAGCTGACACCGACCAAGCCGGCGCGCGCCGAGGCCGAAGCCGCAGCCGAGGCCTGAGCGTGACGCTGGCGCCGTTCGTTCGCGGGGCCGGGTGACGAAGCTATTGCGACGCCCTATCTAGGGTCCGCGTGACTCCCCTTAAGAGGTTCTAGATGGCTTCGGCCGCCGAGCAGCTTGCCGCCAACTTGACTTCGGCGCCTTCCAGAAGGCGACCGAGCTGCACAAGCGCCTCTGGTTCACCCTGGGCGCGATGATCGTCTACCGGCTCGGCACCTACATCCCGATCCCCGGCATCGACTCCGGCCTTCGCCCAGCTGTTCGACAAGCCAGCGAACGGCATCTTCGGCATGTTCAACATGTTCTCGGGCGGCGCGGTGTCGCGGCATGGCGATCTTCGCGCTGAACGTGATGCCCTACATCTCGGCCTCGATCATCGTGCAGCTGCTGGGCACGATCTATCCGCCGTGGGAGAAGCTGCGGAAGGAAGGCGGCGAGGCCGGCCGCAAGCAGCTCAACCAGTACACCCGCTATCTGACCGTGCTGCTGGCCATGTTCCAGTCCGGCGGCATCGCCTTCGGCCTTGCAGAGCAGCCAGGGCGTCGTCGACAACCCGGGCCGTTCTTCGTGCTCTCGACCGTGGTCACCCTGGTCACCGGCGGCACCATGTTCCTGATGTGGCTGGGCGAGCAGATCACCAGCCGCGGCGTCGGCAACGGCGTCTCGCTGATCATCTTCGCCGGCATCGTCGCGCGGCTGCCGACGGCGCTGTTCCAGCTCTTCACCCAGAGCCACAACGGCACCCTCGGACCCCGCCATGCTGCTGTTCTTCCTGGCGCTGGCGGTCGGCGTGATCCTCTTCATCGTGTTCATGGAGCGCTCGCAGCGGCGACTGCTGGTGCAGTATCCCAAGCGCCAGGTGGGCAACCGCATGTTCGGCGGCGAGACCAGCTTCCTGCCGCTGAAGATCAACGTCTCCGGCGTGATCCCGCCGATCTTCGCCTCCGTCGCTGCTGCTGATGCCCGCCACGGCGCTGGGCTTCCGTCGATCCGGCGCAAGCTGCCCACCTGGCTGCAGTGGCTGCCGGACGCGATCGGCCAGCTGCAGCCACGGCCGGCCGGCCTTCATGGTCGCCTACGGCGCTGCTGATCATCTTCTTCTCGTTCTTCTACACCTCGGTGGTGTTCAATCCCGAGGACACGGCCGAGAACCTGCGCAAGTACGGCGGCTTCCTGCCCGGCATCCGGCCCGGCAAGCGCACGGCGGAGTACATCGACTATGTGCTGACCCGCCTGACGGTGATCGGCGCGGCCTACATCACCGCCGTCTGCCTGCTGCCCGAGGCGCTGATGGCCAGCAACGCGGTCAGCACCTACTATTTCGGCGGCACCTCGATCCTGATCGTGGTCTCGGTGACCATGGACACCGTGGCCCAGATCCAGTCGCATCTGCTGGCCCACCAGTACGAAGGCCTGATCAAGAAATCGAAGCTGCGCGGCGCCAAGCGCTAGAACGCGGTCCGTCACGAGACTGACTTCGTAGGGGGGTAGATGAATCTGATCCTGTTCGGCCCGCCCGCGGCCGGCAAGGGCACCCAGGCCAAGCGCCTGGTGGAGACCCGCGGCATGGTGCAGCTCTCCACCGGCGACATGCTGCGCGCCGCGATCGCCTCCGGCTCCGAGCTCGGCAAGCGGGTCGACGGCATCATGGAGCGCGGCGAGCTGGTCTCCGACGAGATCGTCATCGAGCTGATCGAGGAGGCGCCTGCCCGAGGCCGAGGCCGCCGGCGGCGCGATCTTCGACGGCTTTCCCGCGCACCATCGCCCAGGCCGAGGCGCTGGACGACATGCTGGACCGCCGGCGGCCGGCCGATCGACCTGGTCATCCGCCTGAAGGTCGACGACGCAGGCGCTGATGCAGCGCGTGGCCGGCCGCTTCGCCGAGAGCCGGCCGGCCGGACGACAATCCCGAGAGTCTTCAAGGTGCGCCTGGCCGCCTACAACGCCCAGACCGCGCCGCTGCTGCCCTACTACTGGCGCCACAGCAAGCTGGTGCGAGGTCGACGGCATGGGCTCGATCGAGCAGGTCGCCGAGGCGATCGACGCGGCGCTCGACGGCGCCGAGGTCTAGCGCTTCGCGGCGGGGCGAGCGGCCGCGGCATAAAGGTCCGAATAAGTCCTAAGCAGCGGCCGTGCGGCATTGACGGGCGCGCACTGATCCCTATATGGGGACCCTTCCGCGAAAGGGCGCGATAGACCGCGCCGGCCCCGCCCTTCACGGCGCGGATGCCGGGTGCGTGCTTCGCGCTTGTTGGCGTGACCAGGAGAGATATCGCGCGTGGCCCGTATCGCAGGCGTCAACATCCCGACTAACAAGCGCGTCGTCATCGCGCTGCAGTACATCCACGGCATCGGCAAGGCCAAGGCCAAGGAGATCGTCCGCAAGGTCGGCATCGACGACGCCCGCCGGGTCAACCAGCTGACCGACGCAGGAGGTGCTGCAGATCCGCGAGGCGATCGACCGCGACTATCAGGTCGAAGGCGACCTGCGCCGCGAGACCGCCGTCAACATCAAGCGGCTGATGGACCTGGCCTGCTACCGCGGCCTGCGTCACCGCAAGGGCCTGCCGGTCCGCGGCCAGCGCACCCACACCAACGCCCGCACCCGCAAGGGCCCGGCCAAGCCGATCGCCGGCAAGAAGAAGTAAGAGGCGCCACGAATGGCCAAGGAACCGGCGCGCGTCAAAAAGCGCGAGCGCAAGAACATCACCTCGGGCGTGGCGCACGTGAACGCCTCGTTCAACAACACCATGATCACCATCACCGACGCGCAGGGGAACACCATCTCCTGGTCGTCAGCGCCGGCACGATGGGCTTCAAGGGCTCGCGCAAGTCGACGCCCTACGCCGCCCAGATGGCGGCCGAGGACGCGGGCAAGAAGGCCGCCGAGCACGGCGTGCGCACCCTGGAGGTCAATGTTTCCGGGCCCGGGTCGGGCCGCGAGTCGGCGCTGCGCGCGCTGCAGGCCGCGGGCATGACCATCACCACCATCCGCGACGTCACGCCCATTCCGCACAACGGCTGCCGGCCGCCTAAGCGCCGGCGCGTCTAGAGTTCCTGCTCCAACTTCTCCTATCGCCGGCGCGCGTCCGCCAGCCGCCGGCGACACCCCGTCCGAGGGATATCCGCCTGTGATTGAACGAAACTGGAACGAGCTCATCCGCCCCGAGAAGCCGCAGATCGAGATCCGGCGCCGACGGCGTGCGCAAGGCGCGCATCGTCGCCGAGCCGCTCGAGCGCGGCTTCGGCGTGACGCTCGGCAACTCGCTGCGCCGCGTGCTGCTGTCGTCGCTGCAAGGCGCGGCGGTCACCGCCATCCAGATCGATGGCGTCGTGCACGAATTCTCCTCGCTGGAGGGCGTGCGCGAGGACGTCGTCGACATCGTGCTCAACATCAAGCAGCTGGCGCTGCGCATGCACGCCGAAGGCCCCAAGCGCATGACGCTGCGGGCCACCGGCCCCGGCGCGGTCACCGCCAGCCAGATCGAGGCCCCGTCGGACATCGAGATCCTCAACGGCGACCACGTGCTGCTGCACGCTGGACGACGGCGCCTCAGTGCGGATCGAGTTCACCGTCCAGACCGGCAAGGGCTATGTGCCGGCCGAACGCAACCGTCCGGAAGACGCGCCGATCGGCCTGATCGCGGTCGATGCGCTCTATTCGCCGGTGCAAGCCGCGTCGCCTACCGCGTCGAGCCGACCCGCCAGGGCCAGAGCCTCGACTACGACAAGCTGATCATGGAAGTGGAGACCAACGGCGCGGTCTCGCCGGTGGACGCGGTGGCCTACGCCGCGCGCATCCTGCAAGACCAGCTGCAGATGTTCATCACCTTCGAAGAGCCGAAGAAGAAGCTCGACGGCGAGGCCAAGCCCGAGCTGCCGTTCAACCCGGCGCTGCTGAAGAAGGTCGACGAGCTGGAGCTCTCGGTCCGTTCGGCCAACTGCCTGAAGAACGACAACATCGTCTACATCGGCGACCTGATCCAGAAGACCGAGGCCGAGATGCTGCGCACCCCGAACTTCGGCCGCAAGTCCTTGAACGAGATCAAGGAAGTGCTGGCGAGCATGGGCCTGCACCTGGGCATGGACGTGCCCAACTGGCCGCCGGAAAACATCGAAGACCTGGCCAAGAAGTTCGAAGACCAGATTTAGCGTATAAGGCCCGTCGCGAGACGGCCCGCACTGAAGAAAGAGGATAGATCGCCATGCGCCACGGTTACGCGCACCGCAAACTGGGCCGCACGTACGAGCCACCGGACCGCCATGTTCGCCAACATGGCGGCCGCGCTGATCAAGCACGAGCAGATCATCACCACCCTGCCGAAGGCCAAGGAGCTGCGGCCCTTCGTCGAGAAGCTGGTGACGCTGGCCAAGCAGGGCGACCTGCACGCGCGCCGCATCGCCATCACCCGCGTCCGCGACGTCGACCAGGTGGGCAAGCTGTTCGCCACGCTCGGCCCGCGCTACAAGGCCCGCAACGGCGGCTACATCCGCGTGCTGAAGGCCGGCTTCCGCCACGGCGACAACGCCCCGATGGCGGTGATCGAGTTCGTCGACCGCGACGTGGCCGAAAAGGGCAAGGACTCCGGCCCGGTCCAGGCGTCGACCGGCGGCGAGGAGTAGTCCCCGCGGGGCGCTGAGCATGGGTGGTCGGGCCATCCTGATTGGCAGCCTCGCGCGTATCGTCCGAACGTTTGCGCTGCTGTTTCTGTTTTGCATCGCCGCAGCTACGCTCCTGCGATGCGGGGCGCCTGGCTGGGCGCTCGTCCCGCTATTCGTGGGTTTCGCGGCGGTAGGCTCGCTATTCCTTTGGCTCGAGCGTCGCCGTCGCTGAGCCTTCTTGGTTCCCCCTACCACCGAATTCCGGTCATAGCCGGGACTTACGCCCGGCTATGACCGCAGTGCAGGCGCTTGACGAGATAGTTGCGATGTGCGTTAAATATTGCGGCATCTGCAACGGAGCGTCGCCATGCCCTCGTTCACCCCCGTCGTGTTCTACCGCGACCCGATGGCCGCGTTGAAATGGCTCGAGCACGCGTTCGGGTTCGAGACCAGCCTGCTGGTCACCGACGATAAGGGCCGGGTCGGGCACGCCGAGATGAGCTTTGGCGACGGCCATGTCGGGATCGGCGAGGAATGGGGCGCGGCCGAGCTGATCGGGCCGGCGAAGATGCGCAGCCCGGCCTCGATCGACAACGTCGGCACCCAGTTCATCCGCGTGGCGCTGGAGAGCGGCATCGACGAGCACTGCGCCAGGGCCGAGGCGGCCGGCGCGCGGATCACCCAGCGGCCGGCCGACCAGTTCTACGGCGCTCGCGTCTATCGCGCCCTCGACCCCGAAGGCCACGTCTGGAACTTCGACCAGAAGATCGCCGACCTGTCGCTCGGCGAGATGGAGCAGGCCAGCGGCCTGAAGCTGACGACCTCGCTGGAAGGCTAAGGAGAAAGCCATGGATCGTCCCGATGTCTCGCCCCTGTTGTTCTATCGCGACCCGAAGGCGGCGCTGGCCTTTCTGGAAGCGGCGTTCGGCTTCGAGACCCGGCTGTTGGTCGATGACGGCAAGGGCGGGGTGATCCACTCCGAAACCTGGTTCGGCGACGGCATGGTGATGGTGTCCGGCCCGCCGTTCGACCAATGGGCCTCGCCCCAGGACCTTGCCGGGCGCCGGACAGGCTCCGTGCATCTTCAACTCAGGGACGGGATCGACGTCGTATGCGAACGCGCCCGCGCCGCCGGCGCCCGGATCGAGCGCGAGCCGGCCGATCAGCCCTACGGCGATCGCTCCTTCACCTGCCTGGACCTCGAGGGGCAGAGCTGGTCGTTCGGCCAGACGATCAAGGTCATGACCACCGAGGAGGTGGCCAGGGCGACGGGACATGACATCCACGAGAAGCTGTAGAGAGAGCCCCATGGCCGCAAAGACCGGCTTCCAGCACGCCAAGCAGGCCGAAGCCGAGCTGATCGCCTACGCCGCGACGTTTCCCGGCGCCTGGGAAGATCATCCGTGGGATCACACGGTGATGAAGGTGGGCGCGAAGATCTTCGTCTTCTTCGGCGGCGCCGCCTCGCCTCCGGGCGAGATCTCGCTGACCGTCAAGCTGCCGATTTCCTACGAGATGGCGCTGACGCTGCCCTACATGATCCCGGCCGGGCACGGGCTGTGGAAGGGCGGCTGGGCGGCGCTGCGTCAGCACGACGGCGATGAGATCGACCTGGAGACGATCCAGGGCTGGATCGTGCAGAGCTATCGGGCGGTGGCGACGAAGAAGCTGGTCAAGCTGCTCGACGCCGACCCCGCATGAGCGCCGCCGCCGCGCGGATCGACGACATCTTCTCCGCCCTGGCCGATCCGCATCGGCGCCGCGTGGTCGAGGTGTTGCGCGCCGGGCCACGGCCCGCCGGCGAGATCGCCAGGGCGGTCGGCCTGGCCCCGCCGGCGATGAGCCGCCACCTGCGCACGCTGCGCCGCTCGGGCGTGGTGGAGGAGTCGCATCCTGACTTCGATGCGCGCGTGCGGGTCTATGCCCTGAAGGCTGGAGCGATGGATGAGCTGAAGGCGTGGCTGGAGGAGACCGAACGGATGTGGGCGGCGCAGCTGCTGGCCTTCAAGGCGCATCTGGAGACTCCGCCGGTCGAGAAGGACGAGGCGTGAGCTCCAAGGTCCTGGTGTCGTTGCGGGTGAAGGCCTCGCCGGACCGCGCGTTCGCGGCGTTCGTGGACGACATCGGGGTCTGGTTTCAGGCCAACCCGCTGTTCGCCTTCACCCCGCGCGATCCCGGCGTGCTGGCGTTCGAGCCGGGCGAGGGCGGGCGACTGACCACCACGTTGGCGAGCGGCAAGGTGTTCGAGATCGGCAAGATCCGCGCGTGGGAGCCCCCGCACCGGCTGATGTTCGGCTGGCGCCAGGCGGCGTTCGCGCCAGACCAGGACACCGAGGTCGAGGTCCGCTTCGAGCCGGTCGGCGAGGAGACCCGGGTCACGGTCGAGCACCGCGGCTGGGATACGGTCCCGGCCGAACACGTCGCCCGGCATGGTTTCCCCAACGCGCTGTTCCTGACGCGGCATGGCGAGTGGTGGCAGAGGCTGCTGGCGTCGTACAAGGAGTCTTTGGGGGCGTGAGCGCCGTGTCGTCCGAAGAGAGCCTGGAGCCCGGCGCCGCCGAGCGCGCGCCGTCCGGCGGGCGGCAGGCCGCGTTCGGATTCATTTTCGTCAGCTCGATCATCAACGCGGTGTCGTTCGGCGTGATGATCCCGGTGTTGCCGCAGCTGCTGAAATCGTTCGTCAGCGGCGACACCGCGCGGGCGGCCGAGTGGCAGGTGGTGTTCGCGGTCACCTGGGGCGCGATGCAATTCCTGTGGAGTCCGGTGCTGGGCTCGCTCTCCGACCGGTGCGGGCGCCGGCCGGTGATGCTGATCTCGCTGTTCGGCCTGGCGATCGACTTCCTGATCATGGCGCTCGCGCCCAGCATCTGGTGGCTGTTCATCGGCCGGGTGCTGAACGGCCTGACCGCGGCCAGCCAGTCCACCGCCAGCGCCTATGTGGCCGACGTCACGCCGCCGAAGGACCGCGCGCGGCGCTACGGCCTGCTGGGGGCGGCGTTCAGTCTTGGCTTCGTGATCGGCCCGGTGCTCGGCGGGGTGCTGGCGGAAGTCTACCTGCGCCTGCCGTTCATGGTCGCCGCTGCCCTGGCGTTCGCCAACGGGCTCTACGGCCTCTTCATCCTGCCGGAATCGCTGCCGCGCGAGCGGCGCACGGCCAGCTTCCGCTGGCTGACGGCCAACCCGATCGCTTCGCTGGGCTTCCTGCGCGACCACGGCGCGCTGGCGGGCCTGGCGACGATCAGCTTCCTGATCCTGCTGTCACAGAACATGTGGCCCTCGATCTTCGTGCTCTACGCCGGCGCACGCTTCCACTGGTCGGTCGGGATCATCGGCCTGGTGCTGATGTTCGTCGGCGGCGGCGGCATGGTGGCGCAGATGTTCCTGGTCGGGCCGGTGGTGCGGTGGATCGGCGAGCGCGGCGCGGTGCTGCTGGGCGCCGCCAGCGGGACGATCGGGCTGATCATCAGCGGCTTTGCGCCCACCGGGCCGATCTTCCTCTGCGGCGTGCCGTTCGACGCGATCGCCTGCTTCCTGCAGCCCGGGCTGATGGGCTTGATGAGCCGCCGCGTCAGCGCGGGCGAGCAGGGACGGCTGCAGGGCGCCAACCAGAGCCTACAGGGCGTCACCTCGATCATCGGCCCGCCGTTGTTCGGCCTCAGCTTCGCCTGGGCGCTGCGTCACGACAGCGCCCTTCACCTGCCGGGCCTGCCGATCCTGATCGCGGCCGGGATGTGGGTCGCCAGCCTGCTGCTCGGCCTGCGCTTCGCCCGCCCCGTACCGGACTTCGTGGCGGCCGCCGGATGACCACCGAGGGCGCCAAGACGCGCGGTCGCCAGGCGGCGTTCGGCTTCATCTACGCCACCGCGGTGATGAACGCGCTGTCGTTCGGCCTGATGATCCCGGTGCTGCCGGGCCTGATCCGCTCGTTCTTCGGCGGCACCGACACGGCGACCACCGCCGCGGCGGCCGACTGGCAGTTCGTCTTCACCCTGACCTGGGGCTTCATGCAGTTCGTCTCCGGCCCGGTGCTGGGGATGATCTCCGACCGCTATGGCCGCCGGCCGGTGATGCTGATCTCGATCCTGGGGCTTTCGCTCGACTTCATGGTGATGGCGCTGGCGCCGACGCTGACCTGGCTGCTGCTGGGCCGAGTGCTGAACGGGGCCACCGCGGCCAGCTTCTCCACCGCCAACGCCTACGTCGCCGACATCGCCACGCCCGCGACCCGGGCGCGCTACTTCGGCTGGATGGCGTCGGCTTTCAGCGTCGGCTTCCTGCTGGGGCCGGCGGCGGGCGGGGTGCTCGCGACGCTGCCGATCCACATCGGCGCCTTCCACCTCGCCGCCATCCGCACGCCGTTCGTGGTCGCGGCAGGCCTCTGCGCGGTCAACTGGATCTACGGCCTGCTGGTGTTGCCCGAGTCACTGCCGCCAGAGCGGCGCATCGCGGCGTTCGACTGGCGGCGCGCCAATCCGGTGGCCAGCCTCTCGCTGCTGCGCGCGCACCACGACCTGCTGCCGCTGGCGGTGATCAACTTCCTCAACCAGCTGTCCCAGCAGGTGCTGCCCGCCATCTTCGTGCTCTACACCCAGCTGCGTTATGGCTGGTCGCTGAAGTTCCTCGGGATCACCTTCCTGATCACCGGCGCGCTCGGCATCGTGGTGCAGTCGCTGGTGGTGGGGCCGGTGGTGCGGCGCATCGGCGAGCGCGGCGCGGTGATCGTCGGGGCGGCGTCGGGCATGATCGGGTTCACGATCTATGCGCTGGCGTCGACGCCGACCGCCTACTTCGTCGGCATGCCGATCTTCGCGCTGATCGGCCTGACGCAACCGGGCCTGCAGGGCCTGATGACCCAGCATGTCACCGGCTCCGAGCAGGGCCGGCTGCAGGGCGCCAACCAGTCGACCGGCGGCATCGCCGCGATCATCGGGCCGATCTTCCCGCTGACCTTCGCCTTCGCCCTGCGCCGCGTGCCCGGTCTGCCGGGGCTGCCGATCCTGATCGCCGCCGGGCTGCTGGGCGTGGCCCTGGTGCTGAGCCTCCGCTTCGCCCGCAGAGAGACCTCGCCGCTACAGCCAGCCTGAATTCGGTCTGGGCGGTTCAGGCGGCCGCCGAGCGGTGATAAGAGCCTCGAACGGCGGGGACTAAGGGGAGGGCGTCGTGAGCGAAGCGACGCCGTCGATTTCCGTCGCGCCCGCGCCGAATCCGCCGGGCCGCCGTGGCCGTCCGGCCGCGCTCGGCTTCATCTACGCCGCCGTGCTGATGAACACGACCTCGATGGGCGTTATCGCGCCGGTGTTCCCGGTGCTGGTGAAGAACCTGACCGGGCAGGGCGATGCGGGCGCGGCGCAGATCATGGGCGTGTTCGGCGCGGTGTGGGCGCTGATGCAGCTCACCTTCGCGCCGATCTTCGGCAACCTCTCCGACCGGTTCGGGCGACGCCCGGTGTTGCTGGTCTCCATGTTCGGGCTGGCGTTCGACTACCTGATCATGGCCCTGGCCCCCAACATCGCCTGGCTGTTCGTCGGGCGGATGATCTCGGGGATCACCGCCTCGAGCGGCTCGGCGGCCGGGGCGTACGTGGCCGACATCTCGACCCCCGAGGATCGCGCCCGCAACTTCGGCCGCTTCCAGGCCGCCGCCAACGCCGGAATCCTGCTGGGACCGGCGCTGGGCGGCTTCGTCGGCGCGCTGGACCCGCGCGCGCCGTTCTGGGTGGCGGCGGCGCTGGCGTTCGCCAACGGCCTCTACGGCTACTTCGTGGTGCCGAAATCGCTGTCGCAGGAGCGGCGCGCACCGTTCCGGTGGCGCAGGGCCAACCCGGTCGGCGCGGCGGCGCTGCTGGTCAGCCACAAGGGGCTGCTCGGCCTGGCGCTGATCGTGTTCATCGCCCAGTTCGCCGGGGCCTCGTTCAACAGCATCTTCCAGTTCTACACCCACTTCCGCTTCGGCTGGGGTCCGCCGCAGGTCGCGGTGCTGCTGATGGTGCTGTCGGGCGGCAACATCCTGATGCAGAGCCTGGTCGCGGGCTGGATGGTGAGGCGGATCGGCGAGCGCGGCGGCGTCATCGTGGGCGTGGTGCTGGGCATCGCCGGGTTCGCTGCGCTGGGGCTGGCGTCGACCGTGCCGCTGTTCTGGGGCGCGATCGGAATCGTCATCGGCGCCAACCTGACCTTCCCCAGCCTGATGTCGCTGCTGTCGAAGCGGGTCGGCGTGGACGAACAGGGGCAACTGCAAGGCGCGCTGGCGATCCTGTTCGGGCTCAGCCAGCTGATCGGCCCGATCTTCTTCACCAGCGTCTTCGCCTGGTCGATCGGAGCCGGCGCCTGGCTGCATCTCCCCGGAATCTCGCTGTTGATGGGCGCCGGGCTGATCGGGATCAACCTGGTGCTGGCGATCGTCTACGCCCGCGAGCCGGACCACCCGACACATGTCATTACCGAAAAGCCACTGGCGGCGCCGCACGGCTGACGCCATCTTCCCGGCCCACAACGTCAACTATGCTTTGCGAGCAATGCGCCCCAATTCCAAACCGATCCTCCTCGTCTGCGTGCTGAGCCTCGCCGCCAGCGCCGCATCCTGCGCCAAGTCGCAGCCGGCCAACCTGCCTCCGCCCGACCGGCGCGAGACGCCGGCCGACGCGGCGACCATGCGGCTCTCGTTCTCGCCGATCGTGAAGAAGACCGCGCCGGCGGTGGTGAACGTCTTTTCGCAGCGGGTGGTGCGCACCCAGGTCGACCCGTTCTGGGGGATGTTCTCGAACGGCGGCGTGCCGCAGGAACGGATCGCCCAATCGCTGGGCTCGGGTTCGATCGTCCGCGCCGACGGGGTGATCGTCACCAACCACCACGTCATCGCCGGCGCACAGGAGATCAAGGTCGTCACCGCCGACCGCCGCGAGTGGCCGGCCAAGGTGCTGCTCGACGATCCGCGCGCCGACCTGGCGGTGCTGAAGATCGAGCCGGGGGCCGAACGCCTGCCGGCCATCGCCATCGACGACGCCAGCGACGTCCAGGTCGGCGACCTCGTGCTGGCGATCGGCGATCCGTTCGGGGTCGGCCAGACCGTGACCAACGGCATCGTCTCGGCGCTGTCGCGCTCCGACACCGGCGTGAACAGCTTTTCGTCGTTCATCCAGACCGACGCGGCGATTAACCCCGGCAACTCCGGCGGCCCGCTGGTGGACATGAGCGGCGACCTGATCGGGGTGAACACCGCGATCCTGTCTGGCTCGGGCACCTCCTCCGGCGTCGGCTTCGCAATTCCCGCCGCGCTGGTGAAGCAGGTGGTGACGACCGCGCTCGGCGGCGGGCACTCGGTGATCCGGCCCTGGCTGGGGCTGCGGCCCCAGGCGCTCACCGGAGAGGTGGCCAGGAGCTTCGGCCTCGCCAGCCCGCAGGGCGTGCTGGCGGCCGACCTCTGGCCCGACGGCCCGGCGGCGCGGGCTGGCGTGGCGCGCGGCGACGTGATCGTCTCGGTCAACGGCCAGGCGGTCAACGATCCCACCAGCCTCAACTACGCCGTCGCCACCATGTCGCCCGGCGCCTCGGTGAACCTGCTGGTGCGCAAGGCCGGCGGGGCGGAGCACACCGTCAACGTCCGCCTGGCCACGCCGCCCGACACCCCGCCGAAGGACGAGCGCACGCTCAGCGGCCACAATCCGTTCAACGGCGCGACGGTGATCAACCTGTCCCCGGCCGCCGCGGACCAGCTCGGTCTCGATCCGTTCTCGGGCGTGGGCGTGGTGGTGACCGCCATCAGCGGCGGCTACGCGGCCAACCTCGGCCTGCAGCCTGGCGACTTCATCCGCGAGGTCAACGGAACGCCGATCTCGACGGTCGCCAGCCTGGCCGCCGTGCTGGCGACGCCGGCGAACGGCTGGACGATCACCATCGAGCGCAACGGCCAGACGATCAGGGCGCAGGTGCAGGGGTAGGGCGACTGGCGCCGGGCGACGGCTTGGGTGCGCCAAGCGCCGTTCTTAGATAGCTTGGCGCGATGACGGACCTTTTCCAAGCAGCCGGCCTGACCCCGGAGGCGCCGCGGCCGCTGGCCGATCGGTTGCGGCCGCAGAGCCTCGACGAGGTGGTGGGGCAGGACCATCTGCTGGGTCCGGAGGGGCCGATCCGGCGGATGGCCAATGCGCACCGGCTGTCGTCGATGGTGCTGTGGGGTCCGCCCGGCACCGGCAAGACCACCATCGCCCGGCTGCTGGCCAAGGAAGCCGGCTACGAGTTCCAGCAGCTGTCGGCGGTGTTTTCCGGCGTCGCCGACCTGAAGAAGGCGTTCGAGACCGCGCGCGGTCGCCGCGCCGCCGGCCAGGCGACGCTGCTGTTCGTCGACGAGATCCACCGCTTCAACCGGGCCCAGCAGGACGGCTTCCTGCCGTTCGTCGAGGAGGGGATTGTCACTCTGGTCGGCGCCACCACCGAGAACCCCTCGTTCGAGCTGAACGGCGCGCTGCTGTCGCGCTGTCAGGTGTTCGTGCTGAAGCGCCTCGACGACGAGGCGATGCAGAGCCTGCTGGCCAAGGCCGAGGCGTTCGAAAAGCGCGACCTGCCGCTGACGCCGGAGGCCCGCGCGGCGATGATCGCCATGGCCGACGGCGACGGCCGCTACGTGCTGACCCTGGCCGAGACCCTGTTCAACATCGCCGCCCCGACGCCGCTCTCGACCGCCGAGCTCGCGGGCGTGCTGCAGAAGCGCAGCCCGGCCTACGACAAGGACCGAGAAGAACACTACAACCTCATATCGGCGTTGCATAAATCGGTGCGCGGCTCAGACCCGGACGCGGCGCTCTACTGGCTGGCGCGGATGCTGGAAGGCGGCGAGGATCCGCTGTTCATCGCCCGGCGGCTGGTGCGCATGGCCAGCGAGGACATCGGCGAGGCCGACCCGACCTCGCTGATCCTGGCGATCGCCGCCAAGGACGCCTACGACTTCCTGGGCAGCCCCGAGGGCGAGCTGGCGCTGGCGCAGGTCTGCGTGCACATGGCCGCCGCGCCGAAGTCCAACGCCGTCTACACCGCGTTCGGCGGCGCCTCGCGGATGGCCAAGGAGACCGGCTCGCTGATGCCGCCGGCGCACATCCGCAACGCGCCGACGCGGCTGATGAAGAACCTCGGCTACGGCAAGGGCTACAAGTACGACCCCAACACCGAGGAAGGCTTCTCCGGCCAGGACTACTTCCCCGAAGGCGTCGAGCGGCAGACCTTCTATGCGCCGAAAGGCGAGGGGGCCGAAGCGCGGGTCAAGGAGCGGCTGGAGCGCTGGGCTTCGTTGCGCAAGCGGGGCGGGGCGTGAGCAGGGCTCTCTTCTCGCTGCCCCTTTGCGGGGAGTTTCCCTTTTCCGGTCATCGCCGGGCGAACGTCCCGGCGATCCATGCACGCGGAGTATCGAGTGGCCGCGCCAGGCGCGGCCAGGGCGTGGCTGGCGTGCATGGGCAGCCGGGACTGACGCCCGGCTGTGACCGATCGGGTGGGACTCCCCGCAAGGGGGAGGGGGACCTTTGAGCTGGCCGCTCACGCCCGACGACATCGCCTTCGCCCGGTCGCTGGTGCTTTTCGAGGACGAGGCCATCATCGCGTTCGACAAGCCGCCGGGGCTCTCCAGCCAGGGCGGACGGATCAAGGCGGCGACGCTGGACGACCTGCTGGGCGCCTTCGCGCGCTCCAACGGCAAGCGGCCGGACCTCGTCCACCGACTCGACCGCGACACCTCGGGCGTGATCCTGGCGGCCAAGACCAAGCCGGCGACCGCCTTCCTCGGCAAGGCGCTGATGGGTCGGCGAGTGCTGAAGACCTACCTCGCCCTCGTCGCGCCCGGCGCGCCCAGTCCCCGCGATGGCCGGATCGAGACGCCGCTGCGCCGCGTCTCCCAGGGCCGCGAGGTCCACATGGCGCCGTGCGACGCCGATCACCCCGACGCCGAGAGCGCGTCGACCGGCTACCGCACCTTGGCGGCGAACGACGAGGCGGCGCTGGTCGAGCTGCGGCCGCACACCGGCCGGATGCACCAGCTGCGCGCGCACCTGGCGTCGATCGGCCGCCCGATCGCCGGCGATTCCAAGTACGGCGGGACGCTGACGCTGGCGGGCGCGCCGGTTCCGCGGCTGATGCTGCACGCCCGCGCGATCCGGTTTCCGCATCCGGCCGGCGGGGAGCGCACGCTCGAAGCGCCGATACCGGCCGACATGCGCGCGCTGATCGCCCGGCTCGGCCTGCCAGAGCCGGCGTCATCGGCTATACCGGCGGCCCAAGCCGCGTCGGGATAGCCATTGGCCGAGGTCCGCACCCTGTTCGTCGACGCCGCCGAGGACGGCGTGCGGCTGGATCGCTGGTTCCGCCGGCGCTGGCCTCACCTGAGCCACATCCAGATCAACAAGCTCGCCCGCAGCGGCCAGATCCGGGTCGACGGCGCCCGCGCCAAGGCCGAGACCCGGCTGACCGCCGGCGCCCAGATCCGCGTGCCGCCGCTGCCCGACGCCCCGCCGCCCAAGGCCCAGGACGGCCTCTCGGACCGCGATCGCAAGTTCGTCCGCGGCCTCGTGCTCTACGAGGACGACGAGGTGCTGGTGCTGAACAAGCCGGCGGGCCTGGCGGTGCAGGGCGGCACCAAGACGGTGCACCACATCGACCGGCTGCTCAGCGCCTGGGGCGAGGGGACCGAGCGGCCGCGGCTGGTGCATCGGCTCGACCGCGACACCTCCGGCGTGCTGATCCTGGGCAAGTCGCCGGCGGCGGCCGCCAAGCTCGCCGGCGCCTTCGCCCGGCGCCGGACGCAGAAAACCTACTGGGCGATCGTGGTCGGCACGCCCAAGCCGGCCGAGGGGCTGATCGACCTGCCGCTGGCCAAGCAGGGTTTCGGCGACCGCGAAATGGTGGCGCCGGTCAGCCCCAAGGATCCGGCGGCCGAGCCGGCGCAGACCGAGTTCGTCACCATCTCCCGCGCCGCCCAGACCGCCGCCTGGCTGGCGCTGCGGCCGATCACCGGGCGCACCCACCAGCTGCGCGCACACATGCTGGCGATCGGCCACCCGATCCTCGGCGATCCGAAGTACTTCGACGCCAAGTCGATGGAGCTGTCCGGCGACCTGAAGCTGCAACTGCACGCGCGCCGCATCGTGCTGCCACATCCCTCGCGCGGCGAGCTGACCCTGGAGGCGCCGATCAGCCCGGAGATGCGCGCGGGCTTCGAGCGGTTCGGCTTCGAGGAGCACGAGGCGGCGGCGGACCCGTTCGCACGCCGGCCGTGACGCCGGAGACGTTCGTCGCGG
The DNA here is from genome assembly GCA_963835495.1 of uncultured Pseudomonadota bacterium. Lineage (GTDB taxonomy): Bacteria > Pseudomonadota > Alphaproteobacteria > Caulobacterales > Caulobacteraceae > Acaudatibacter. The sequence goes on from CAWIFQ010000003.1 coordinate 742,675, forward strand.
CCCTGCGGCGGTCGATGGCGCTGCTGAACGGTGGCCGCGCGGCCGAGGCTCGTCCCGAGATCGAGCGCCTGATCGCCGCGCGGCCCGAGCAGCCGGACCCCTACGTCCTGCTGGGCCTGGCGCTCGACCAGCTGGGAGACCCCGCCCAGGGCGAGGCGATGCTCCGCCGCGCGATCGCGCTCGCGCCGGCCAAGGCGCAGTACCCGTACGAACTGGCGCGGCTGCTGGCGCGGGCCGGCAAGCCGCTCGAGGCGGCCGAAGCCTACCGCGCCCATCTCGCCCTGGCGCCTGCACACGCCCCGGCGCGGCATAACCTCGGCGCCGCGCTGCTCGACGCCGGCCAGGCCGCCGCGGCGGAGACGGCGCTGCGCGAGGCGCTGAAGGGGGGCTACGACGCGCCGGAGACCTGGCTGGTGCTCGGCAGGGCGCTGGAGGCGCAAGGCCGCCACGGGGAGGCGGAGGAGGCCTACAGGGCGGTGCTGCAGCGCCGGGGGGCCGACGGCGACGCCCACCGCGACCTCGCCCAGCTGGTCTGGCGGCGCACCCAGGACCTCGGCGCGGCCTCGGCGGCCCTCGACGTCGCGCTGGCAGGCGGCGAGACGACCGAGCTCGTGTTGCTGAAGGCCAAGCTGCTGGAGTTCGGCGGCGATGCGGCCGGCGCGTGCGCGTTTCTGCAGGGCCGGCTGAAGCCCGACGACGCCGTGCTGCTCGCCGCCGCGGCCCAGGCCGGCCTCGCGGTCGATCCGGCGCGCGCCCTGACTTCACGCCGAGCAGGCCATCCGCCTGGCGCCGAACGACCCGGCGATCCTGCTGACGCTGTGCCAGGCGCAACTGGCGAGCGGCGATGCGACGTCGGCCGCCGCCTCGGCCAATGCGGCGCACGAACGCGCGCCGGCCGATCAGCAGGCGATCGCCTTGCTGGCGACCGCACGGCGCATCCTCGGCGATCCCGCCTATCGCGAGAGCTACGACAGCGTGCGGACCTACCGGCTCGCGCCACCGGCGCCGTGGCGCGATCTGCCGAGCTATCTGGCCGACCTCGCCGCCGCGCTCGAGGCGCGCCACCGCCTCGCCGGCCACCCGATCGGCCAGTCGACGCGCGGCGGCGGCGAGGCCAGCCTCGACACGCGTTTCTCGGAGGAGCCGGCGATCCGCGCCTTCTTCGCCGCGATCCGCGAGCCCATCGCCCGCCACATCGCCGCGATCGGGCAGGGCGATGCGGCGTTCCGCATCGCCGGCGCCTGGTCGGTGCGGCTGCGGCCGAGCGGCTTCCACGCCAACCACGTGCACCCGCGCGGCTGGATCTCGTCCGCCTTCTACGTCGCCCTGCCGGCCGCGGTGGGCGACGAAACGAGCCGCGCCGGCTGGCTCAAGTTCGGCGAGCCGGGGCCGCCGACGCGGCCGGCGCTGCCGCCGGAGCACTTCGTCAAGCCGGAGCCCGGCCTGCTGGCCCTGTTCCCGTCCAGCCTGTGGCACGGCACGGTCCCGTTCGGCGGCGACGAGGCGCGCCTCAGCATCGCCTTCGACGTGGTGAGGGATTGAGCAAGGGGTCCGTCACCCCGGGCGCAGCGCGAAGCGCGTAGACCCGGGGCCGGAAGCGCCGCCGCCCAGATGGATATCGCCTTGGAACCGGCAGGTCCGGCCCCGGCTCGGTGCGGCTGCGCCGCTTGGCCGGGGTGACGGTATTGAAGCCGGGTAGGCCTTCGTGCCCTAGGCGATGATCCCCGTCGCCGGCGCCACGGCGGCGCTGTCCGGGAAGACCACGGTGTCGAGGGCGTGGCGGTCGACGCCGTACTGGGCGGCCAGCAGGCCCTTGAACAGGCCGCGCATGTCGAGCGTCGGCGCGGTGTCGCGATTCTCGAACAGCTTGCCCTGGGCCAGCGTCGGCCAGTCGCCGACAATGCCGCCGGGCTTCAGCGCGCCGCCGAGCAGCAACGCGGTGGAGGCCGTGCCGTGGTCGGTGCCGTTGGTGCCGTTGACCCGCGCTGTGCGGCCGAACTCGGTGACCACCACCACGGCGGTGTCCTTCCAGGCCGGTCCCATGCCTTCGGCGAGGCCGTCGAGCGCCGCGTCGAGGTAGGCGAGCCGCGTCGCCAGCTGGCCCTGGCTAGAGCCCTGGCCCGCGTGGGTGTCGAAGCCGTCGATCGAGACCGCGGCCACCTCGGGTCCGCCGGGCTGGATCATGAAGCCGGCCAGGGTCGCGCCCAGCTTGCGGGCGGCGGGCAGGCCCTGGCGCAGGGTGGTTTGCAGCGCCGGTCCGCCGGCGTTGGTCGCGCCGGTCATCTCGGAGCCGGTCGCAGCGCCTGGCGCCGTCATCGCCGGCGCGGGTGCGCCGGGCGCGGACATCGCGGCGTCCGCATCGCCGGCGCTGAGCGCGGCGGTGGCGTCTTCGCCCGCGACCTTGGCCATCGCCTGGGTGGCCAGGCCGCTGGCGAGCGCGCGGCTCAGCATCGGGTCGTCGGCGTAGAGATCTTGCAGGATGCCGGGGAGGCGGGTGTCGGCGCCCGCGCCTGGACCCGGCGACCAGGACGCCGCCTCGACGCCGCCGCGCAGGATCAGCGGCGCGGTGGCGCCGACGGAGATCGCTTTCACCTTGCCCGGCCCCATCACCTGGAGCGCGCGGTTGAGCCAGCCGGAATCCGTGCCGTAGGCGGCGGTGGCGCCGTTCTCCAGCACGTCCTGCGCCTCGAAGTGCGAGCGCTCGCGGTCGGGGCTGGCGATCGCCGGCGCGATCCGCGCTTCCCCCTTCAGCGCCAGCCGGTGCACCGAGGGCAGGGCGGGGTGCAGGCCGAAGGTGTCGTCCAGCTTCAGCGCGCCGCCGGTCTGGCCGAAGCCAGGGATCGCGATCACGCCGCGCAAAGACGCGTAGTTCGGATCGCCCACCGGCGGCGAGACCGAGAGGCCGTCCATGCCGCCGCGGCAGATCACCACCACCAGCTTGCGGGTCTCCATCGCCCCGTCGGCGCCGGCGAAAGCCTTGCGGCCGAGGAATTCGATCGAGATGCCGGCGCCAAGCACGCCGGCGAGAGCCTGGCGGCGGGACAGCACGGCGAAGGTGGGGGCGGCGCTCATCGGCGTTGGAACTCCGGAGACATCAGCAGGATGGCCAGGCCCTCTTCGCGGGTCTCGGCCCGCGAGATGGCGGTGGCGACGAGCGGCGTCAGGCGGTCGCCGAGGGCGTCGCTGGCGAGCTGGGAAGGATCGCGCCCGTTCAGGGCCCTGGCGGCCAGGCCCTGCGCCCAGGCCATCCGCTTGATCACCGCGTCCGGCGCGCACCACACCTCGGCCTCCTCGGGCCAGCCCTTTGGCGAGGGCGCGCTGAACGGCTTCTGGCCAAGCGAGGTCATGATCTGGCCGATATCCGGCAGGGTCTGCGGCGCGATGTCGGCGGCGCGCCAGGACGAGACCACGAACTCATAGGGGGTCTTGAACTTCACCGGCTGCGGCGACCAGGCCTCCCGCGCCATCACCAGGGTCTTGGCGACCTCGGCGAGGTTCCCGCCCGTGCCCAGGTAGGTGTGCTGCAGCTTGGCGACCAGGATGGGCGGCGGATCGTCGGCGACGAAGTGGCGGGCGAGCTTGGCGGCGATGTGGTTCGCGGTGTGCGGGCTGGCGGCCAGGTCCTTCATCACCGCCAGCGCCTGGTCGGCGCCGCCCTCGTCATAGCGCTTGCCCATGATCGTACGCGCGCCGGGCTCGTGGGCGGCGGGCGCGGAACTTGAACTGGCCGGCATCGGCCTCCTTCAACCCGCCGATGCTCCAGCCGGTCATCGCCCGGGCGAACTCGGTCACATCGGCCTGGGTGTAGCCGGAGGCGACGCCGACGGTGTGGAGTTCCATGATCTCGCGGGCGAGGTTCTCGTTCAGCCCGGCCTTCTTGCCGCCGCGCGACAGGAAGCTCGCGGCCATGGTGTCGGGTCCGACAGACTGGGCCTGGTCGAGATAGAGCAGCATGCCGGGGTGGCTGGACGAGGCCACCAGCATGTCCTCGAAGCGGCCGAACACGTGCGGGCGGATCGCCTCCTGCTCGAACGGCCCGACCAGGGTCGCGGTCTGCAGTTTGGTCGCCGAGACGGTGAAGTGGTTGCACCAGAACAGCGCCCAGCGTTCGCGGAAGCCGGCGTCGGTGGTCGCCGCCAGCCGGACGCGGGCGACGAAGTCGGTCCCGGCGTCGTCCAGGATCAGCTTGCGGGCGAACTTGACCGGATCGAACGTCTGGCCGGCCGCCTTGGCCGCCTGCCGCTCTTTCTGGTAGTCGCGGAACTGCATCACCCGCTCGGCCGAGCCCGTCGCGCCGGGCTGCGGCTGGTCTGCGCCGACGCCGGGGCGCACCTGCGCCAGCAGCCAGGCCTCTGGATCGTCCCGCGCGGTCAGGATTTCGCCGGGCTTGGCGCCCAGCCCGAACCGGGTGACGGCGATGGCGGCGGCTAGGTTGCGGTCGAGGGCCAAGGCGTAACTCCTTGCCTGATCCGGCGGATTCTGTTGCCAGATCTGGCGGATTTTGCTCGTTGCACGGCCCAGCAGAAAGGTTCCGTCGTTTGTCCCTGCCAGGTCACCAAGCCGAACGGCGCAAGCGCTTCTACTCGGCGGTCGATGTCGGACCGATGAACGGCGGCTTTGCCGTCCAGCTCGACGGTCGCACACCCAGGTCGCCCCATGGCGTGCCGCTGGTGCTTCCGACCGAGGCGCTGGCGATGTTGGTCGCCGGCGAATGGGCGGCGCAGGGCGAGCACATCGTGCCGGCTTCGATGCCCGCGACGCGGCTCGCCTGGGGCGCGCTAGGGCTGGACCAGGCCGGCCGTGCGGCCGCGATCGAACGGGTCGCCTCGTACGCCGCCACCGACCTGCTCTGCTATTTCGCCGACTGGCCCTCCGACCTGCTGGAACGCCAGGAGCGGCGCTGGGGCCCCGTGATCGACTGGGCCGACGGCGCGCTGGGCGTCACGTTCCACCGCACGCAGGGCATCGTCCACCAGCCGCAGCCGCAGCCGACGCTGGACCGCATCGCCGAACTGGCCGCAGCCGAAGACGCCTTCGCCCTGACCGGCCTGGTGGAGGCGGCGGGGCTGTTCGGCTCGGCCATCCTCGCCTTCGCCCTGCGCCGGGGCGAACTCAGCGACGAGGCGGCGTTCGACCTCTCGCGCCTGGACGAAACCTTCCAGGAAGAGCGCTGGGGCGTCGACGCCGAAGCCGCGGCCCGGGCCGACACCATCGCCAGGGAGGCGGTGACGCTGGGCCGGTGGTTCGCGGCGCTTTAGCGCTCGCCTTGCCACCCGCCGCCGTCACCGTTACGCCTCACCGGCTTTGGTGAAGAAAAAGGCTGGGCGATGAAGCGTATCCTCGAGGAGCTCGAGCAGCGGCGGGCGCAGGCCCGCGCCGGCGGCGGCGAAAAGCGGATCGCCTCGCAGCACGCCAAGGGCAAGCTGACCGCCCGCGAGCGGCTCGACCTCTTGCTCGACGAGGATTCGTTCGAGGAGTTCGACATGTTCGTCGAACACCGCAGCCATGACTTCGGCATGGAGAAGCAGCGGGTGCCGGGCGACGGCGTTGTGACCGGCTGGGGCACCATCAACGGCCGCGTGGTCTACGTTTTCTCCAAGGATTTCACGGTCATCGGCGGATCTCTTTCCAAGGCCCACGCCGAGAAGATCGTCAAGGTGCAGGAGATGGCGGGGCGCAACGGCGCGCCAATCATCGGCCTGTTCGACGCCGGCGGCGCGCGCATCCAAGAGGGCGTCGACAGCCTGGCGGGCTACGCCGACATCTTCCTGCAGAACGTGCTGTTTTCCGGCGTGATCCCGCAGATCAGCGTGATCATGGGCCCTTGCGCCGGCGGCGACGTCTATTCGCCGGCGATGACCGACTTCATCTTCATGGTGAAGGACACGGCCTACATGTACGTCACCGGCCCCGACGTCGTGCGGACGGTGATCAACGAGGATGTCAGCCACGAGGAACTGGGCGGCTACCGCGTCCACGCGCTGAAGAGCGGCGTCGCCGACGGCGCCTTCGACAACGATCTCGAGGCGCTGACCCAGGTGCGCCGCCTGATCGACTTCCTGCCCTCGTCCAACCGCGAGAAACCGCCGACGCGGGATAGCTTCGACGATCCCGATCGCGCCGAGCCCTCGCTCGACACCCTGGTGCCCGACAGTCCGAACAAGCCCTACGACATGAAGGAGCTGATCCTGAAGGTCGCCGACGAGGCTGACTTCTTCGAGATCTCGCCGGATTTCGCCAAGAACATCATCACCGGCTTCGGTCGCATGGACGGGCAGACGGTCGGCTTCGTCGCCAACCAGCCGCAGGTGCTGGCGGGCGTGCTCGACATCGACTCGAGCCGGAAGGGCGCCCGGTTCGTGCGCTTCTGCGACGCCTTCAACATCCCGATCATCACCTTCGTCGACGTGCCGGGCTTCATGCCAGGGACCAAGCAGGAGCAGGGCGGCCTGATCAAGCACGGCGCCAAGCTGCTGTTCGCCTACGCCGAGGCCACCGTGCCGAAGATCACCGTGATCACCCGCAAGGCCTACGGCGGCGCCTTCGACGTGATGAGTTCGAAGAACATCCGCGGCGACCTCAACTACGCGTTCCCGACCGCCGAGATCGCGGTGATGGGCCCTAAACAGGCGGTCGAGATCATCTTCCGCGCCGACATCGGCGATCCGCAGAAGCTGGCCGAGCGCGAGGACGACTACCGCGACCACTTCGCCAACCCGTTCGTGGCCGCCTCGCGCGGCTATCTCGACGACGTCATCATCCCGCACGGCACGCGGCGCCGGATCGTGCGGGCGCTGAAGAGCCTGAAGAACAAGCAGCTCTCCAACCCCTGGAAAAAGCACGATAACATCCCGCTGTGACGCGCGGGTAGGGGGGCGCATGGCGTCTGAAGGCGATCTGCTCGATGTCGGGGAGGGCCTCGAAGCGCGCCGGCGCAGGCACTGGTACGACCGCCTGATGATGCTGGCCGACGGGGTCTTCGCCGTCGCCATCACCTTCCTGGTCAGCTACATCGCCGCCCCCACGGACTGGGATGGCGGCTGGGCCAGCCTCTGGTCTCACCTGGCGCCTCAGCTCGACGCCTACGCCATGAGTTTCCTGGTGATCAGCATCTACTGGCTGGCGCACCGCCGGTTCATGGCCATGATCCTTACCGTCGACGCCGCGATCACCGTGCTGACCCTGGTGGTGCTGGGCCTCGTCGTGCTGATCCCGCCCGCGACCCGGCTGGTCAGCGCCTACTACAATTTTCCGGTGGCGCGCGCGGTCTACGCCGCCCTGGTGATCGCCATCGGTGCGATGATGGCGGTGCTGTGGGCCTACGCCGCCCTGGTGGCCAAGCTGGTCTCCAACGAGGTGAACAGCCGCGTGCGCTGGTTCCTGCTGGCGCTGATGGTGTTCACGCCCTCGTTCTTCCTGCTGCTGACGATGGCCATCCCGCAGACGCGGCCGCTCGAAGTGCCGCTGGCGCTGACCGCGCTGTTCCTGATCGGATGGCGCCTGCGCCTGTGGACGGTCGCCCGGCTGGGCGGCAAGCCCTACGTGGCCTGAAGTCGGTCGCTGCGGCCCGGACGGCTTAAGCGGCGCCGGAACCCTGGCGGGCGCCCTTCGGTTGTCTGGACACGCGAGCAACCAAGGAGGACCGCCATGGCTGGCAGAGACAGCTGGAACGATGACGACCGGGACCGCTATGACGGCCGTGACCGCGCGCCGCGCCGTCGCGACGGGCCTTACGAAGCTGACCGCGGCTTCGGCCACGCCCCGGCCATCGGCCCGACGGGCATAGGCTCGCCCCACAGCCAGACCGGCGATTCCGGCGCGAGCGGGCGCTACTACGACGACCACGAGGGGCGGGCCGACTACGGCGGTTACGAGGGCGGCCCGCCGGGCTATGCGGCGGGGCCGGGTCGGCGCGACCTGCCGCGGCGGCTCGCCGGCGGCCGGCGTCCCGACGATTCCATCCGACCCGACTATCGCGACCGCGACATCGTCGACGAGGGCGAGGTCGCCGGCGGACCCTACAGCGACTACGGCCGCCGGTTCAGCGGCTACGGCGCCGGCGGCGGATACACGCCCGACTACCGCGAAGGGCTCGGGCGCGAGCGGCGCAGCTGGAACAATCGCGCCGCCGACGAGGTCAGGTCCTGGTTCGGCGATGCGGGCGCCGAGCAGCGGCGGGACTGGGATGCGGCGGCGCAGGGCCATCACCGCGGCCGAGGTCCGAAGGGCTACCAGCGCTCGGACGAACGCATCCGCGAGGATGTCTGCGACCGTCTGACCGACGACCCGGTGGTCGACGCCTCCGAGATCGAGGTGTCGGTTTCGGGCGGGGAGGTGACGCTGAACGGAATGACGCCCAGCCGCACCGAAAAGCGCCGGGCGGAGGACCTCGCCGAGAGCGTTTCGGGCGTGCGCCACGTGCAGAACAATCTGCGCGTCAGCCAGACCCACCAGCCCGGCTCGTTAGGGGCGGTGACCGACCCGCGCATCGCCGCCGTCAGCCAGGGCAAGGACGCCGACAAGGCCGCCCGGGAACTCGCGGAAGACCGCGGGCGGCTCGGCGCGCTGCGCCCTGACGCGTGACGCTAGAGCTTGTCTCCCCGGCCCAGCGGGTCGGGGAGCGCATCGCCGGTCTTCACGAACTGCAGCGAGACCGAGTTGATGCAGTAGCGCAGGCGGGTCGGCGGCGGGCCGTCGGGGAACAGGTGGCCCTGGTGGCTGTCGCAGCGCGCGCAGCGGGTCTCGATGCGGACCATGCCGTAGCTGGTGTCGCGCACGGCGACGACGTGATCTTCCGAGAGCGGCGCATAGAAGCTGGGCCAGCCGGTGCCGCTCTCGAACTTGGTGTGGTGGCGAAATAGCGGCAGCCCGCACAGCCGGCAGCAGTAGGCGCCGTCGTCCTTGTTGCCGAGCAGGCCGCCGCAGAACGGGGCTTCGGTGCCATGGTGCAGCAGCACATCGCGCTCTTCCTGAGTGAGGCCCGCCTCCAGGCGCTTGAGCTGGTCCGGGGTCGGGGGCGTCAGGTCGAAGCCGGCTTCGGAGATTGTCTTGGCGGCGGCGACGTCGGACATTTCGGCTTCCCTTTCGGCTGATGACGCAGCGTGACGGGTTGTCAGCCGCCGCATCCCTCTCTAACCGCCAGAGATAATGACTAAAACGGCCAGCGACAGCCGCCTCTTCTCCAAAATCCTCATCGCCAATCGCGGCGAGGTGGCCGTGCGCATCATCCGCACCTGCCGCCGACTGGGGATCGGGTCGGTGGTGGTCTATTCCGAAGCCGACGCCGGCAGCCTGGCGGTCGAGATGGCCGACGAGGCCGTGGCGATCGGACCGTCCCCCGCGTCGCAATCGTACCTGGTGGCGGAGAAGATCATCGCCGCCTGCAGGGAGACCGGCGCAGAGGCGGTGCATCCGGGCTTTGGCTTCCTGTCCGAGCGGGCCGACTTCGCCCGCGCCTGCGCTGACGCCGGCATCGTCTTCATCGGCCCCAATCCGCACGCGATCGACGCGATGGGCGACAAGATCGCCTCCAAGCACGCGGCGGCGGCGGCGGGCGTCTCCTGCGTGCCGGGCCACATCGGCGAGATCGACGGGCCGGCGCACGCGGGGGCGATCGCCGCCGAGATCGGCTATCCGGTGATGCTGAAGGCCTCGGCCGGCGGGGGCGGCAAGGGCATCCGCGTGGTGCGGTCCGCCGCCGAGATCGGCGAGGCGCTACTGGCGGTGAAGGCCGAGGCCGCCGGCGCGTTCGGCGACGACCGCATCTTCATCGAGAAGTTCATCGTCAACCCGCGCCACATCGAGATCCAGGTGCTGGGCGACAAGCACGGCCACGTGGTGCACCTGTTCGAGCGCGAATGCTCGATCCAGCGGCGCAACCAGAAAGTCATCGAGGAAGCGCCGTCGCCGCTGCTGGACGAAGCCACCCGCGCGGCGATGGGGGCGCAGGCGGTGGCGCTGGCGCAGGCGGTCAACTACGACTCGGCCGGCACGGTCGAGTTCGTCGCTGGACAGGATAAGTCTTTTTATTTCCTGGAGATGAACACGCGTCTTCAGGTGGAGCATCCGGTCACCGAGCTGATCACCGGGCTCGATCTGGTCGAGCAGATGATCCGTGTCGCCGCCGGCGAGCCGCTGGCGTTCGGCCAGGACGACCTGGCCATCAAGGGCTGGTCGATCGAGAGCCGGCTCTACGCCGAGGATCCCTACCGCGGCTTCCTGCCCTCGATCGGGCGGCTGGTGCGCTACCAGGCGCCGGCCGAGGGCGCGCGGGCGGCGGGCGTCGTGCGCATCGACAGCGGCGTGCGCGAAGGCGACGAGATCTCGATGTTCTACGACCCGATGATCGCCAAGCTGGCGACCTGGGGCCCGACCCGCGCCGAGGCGGTGGGCGCGATGGCCGGGGCGCTGGAAGACCTGCACATCGAGGGCCTGGGCCACAATTCGCCGTTCCTTTCGGCGGTGATGGACCAGCCGCGCTTCCAGGAGGGCCGGCTTTCCACGGCCTATATCGCCGAGGAGTTCCCGGAGGGCTTCCACGGCCTCCCGCCCAGCCCGCGCCAGCTGGACCTGATGACCGCGACGGCCTGCGCGATGCAGCGCGTCCAGGCCCGCCGCAATGGACGCAGCCACGTGGAGCTGGCCAGCCGCAGCCCTCGGACCGAGTGGGTGGTGATCGTCGGGGCCGAAAAGCGCCGCGTGCGGCTGATCGAAGGCGTGGACGCGCTCGAGATCGCGTTCGCCGGTGAAGACCGCTCGGTGCAGCTGACGTCGATCGACTGGAAGCCCGGCCAGGCGCTGTTCCGCGCCGAGCTGGGGGGCGTGGCCTTCGCCGCCGAGGTGGCGCCGGCGGCCGAGGGCTACCGCATCCGTCACCGCGCCGCGGCGGCGCACGTACTGGTGCTCAGCCCGGCGTCCGCCGACCTGCACGAGCGGCTGCCGCTGAAGAAGCCGGCGGACACCTCGCGCCTGGTGCTCTCGCCGATGCCGGGTCTGGTGGTCGCGGTCGAGGTCGAGACCGGCCAGCAGGTCAGCGCCGGCCAGACCCTGTTCGTGATCGAGGCGATGAAGATGCAGAACATCATCCGCGCCGAACGCGACGGCCTGCTCAAACTGGTCAGCGCCAAGATCGCCGACAGCGTCAGCGCCGACGATATCCTCGCCGAATTCGCCTGAGCCTAGCTGGGCCCGGATTGGCCACCTGATTCGCCTCCGGGCGCCGGGATTCGGGACAAGTCCGAACCGGAAAGGCGGTTCCACTCTCGCGCAGCGCGCTCTCAGCCGAGAGATCGCCGTTCTTTGTCTTTTCGGATTCGCCCCAATGGGTGTTAGCTTCAACTTGGAAACACAGGGGGGCTAACCCAATGATGCAGTTACTGTTCAGCTTCAACGGCCGGATTCGGCGCACCAACTATTGGCTGGGCGCGCTGGGGGCCGGTCTGGCTTACGGCGTCGTACTCGGCCTCTGCTTTGTGATCATGGCGATGGGCCGCAACGGTCCGCTCGGCATGATCGGCGGGTTGCTCGCCCTCGTGGTCTATTTCTTCCTGCTCTGGACCGCCCTGGCGCTGCAGATCAAGCGGTGGCACGACCGCGACAAGTCGTGGGTGTGGATCTTCATCAGCTTCATCCCGCTGGTCGGCGCGATCTGGGCGCTGATCGAGGTCGGCTTCCTGGACGGCACGCCAGGCCCGAACAAGTATGGCCCATCGCCCAAGGGCATCACCGGCCCGGCGCCGGTCGCCACCTAAACATCAATCACCCTTCCGCCGCCGTCTTCGCGGCCCTAGGTTCGAGCCACCAGGGTTTGGATCTGGAGTCGCGGAGCGGCGCGCGTGAACGGGCGATTCGGCTGGTCGGATCTGTTGTTGTCCGCCTCGGGCAGGCTGGCCCGGACGCCGTTCTGGATCGCCAGCGCGGTGCTGATCGGCCTCGCCGCGCTCTATGAAGCCGCGTTCGGGCCGACGCTGCACTGGCTGACCGGCTGGTTCGTCTACCCGGCGTTGCTCTACATGGGCGCCTGCGTGCTCTCCAAGCGGCTGCATGACCGCGGCCGCTCGGGCTGGTGGGCGGCGCTGGTCCTGTTCGCCCTGGTGGCGGTGTGGCCGACCCCGCACGGCTTCGGCGCGCTGCTGTTCAGCCTGATCCTGGTCTGGGCGGCGATCGAACTGGGCGTGATGCAAGGCGAAGACGGCGCCAACCGCTTCGGCCCCAGCCCGCTGGCGCAGCCGGCTTAGCTACTTCGCCTTGCGGGCCGTCTTCGCGGGCGGCTTCTTCGCCGGCGCCTTCTTGGCCGCGGTCTTCGGCTTCTTGGCCTTCGCCGCCGCCGGCTTGCCACGCCGGCTCTTGCCGCCGCCACCGCTGGCTTCGCGTTCGGCGAGCACCTTCACCGCCTCTTCCATCGTCACCTTGGTCGGGTCGGCCCCGCGCGGGACGTTGGCGTTCGTCGCGCCGTGCTTGATGTAGGGGCCGAAGCGGCCCGAGAGCACGCGCACCGGCTCGCCCGTGACCGGGTGGGGACCCAGCTCCGCCAGCGCTTCGGCGGCGGCGCGGCCGCCGCGCCCGCCGGCGCGCTTCTCGGCCAGCACGGTCACCGCACGGTTGAGGCCGACCTCGAACACCTCGTCCGCGGTCGGCAGGTTGGCGTAGGTCCCGTCGTGCAGGACGTAGGGACCATAGCGGCCGATGCCGGCCGAGATCATCTTGCCGTCCTCGGGGTGGGGGCCGATGTCGCGCGGCAGACGCAGCAGGCTGATCGCCTTGTCGAGGTCCATCGCCGCCGGCGGCCAGTCCTTCGGCAGGCTGGCGCGCTTGGGCTTCTCGGCCTGCTCCTCGACATAGGGGCCGAAGCGGCCGGCCTTGAGCCAGATGGTGTGGCCGCTGGCCGGGTCGACGCCCAACTCGCGGTCGCCGCCAGCCCCGGCTTCCTCGTCGCCGTTGTCCTGGGCGATCGGCCGGGTATAGCGGCACTCCGGATAGTTGGAGCAGCCGATGAAGGCGCCGAACTTGCCGGTTTTCAGCGACAGCCGGCCCGTGCCGCAGGTCGGGCAGACCCGCGGGTCGGTCCCGTCGCCCTTGTCGGGGAAGATGTGCGGGCCCAGCGCCTCGTTCAGCGCCTCGATCACCTGGCCCATGCGCAGCTCGCCGATCTCGGCGATGGCGGCGGCGAAATCGCGCCAGAAGTCGCGCAGCAGCGCCTTCCAGTCCAGCTCGCCGGCGGAGACCAGGTCGAGCTTCTCCTCCAGCGCGGCGGTGAAGTCGTATTCGACGTAGCGGCGGAAGAACTGCTCGAGGAAGGCGGTGACCAGCCGGCCCTTGTCCTCGGGGACGAAGCGGTTCTTGTCCATCCGCACATAGGTGCGGTCGCGCAGCACGGTCAGGATCGAGGCGTAGGTCGAGGGCCGGCCGATGCCGAGCTCCTCCATCTTCTTGACCAGCGAGGCCTCGGAATAGCGCGGCGGCGGCTCGGTGAAATGCTGGTCGGCGCGGGCGGCGAGCACCTTGGCGGCGGCGCCCTCGGCCACGGCGGGCAGGCGGCCGGCGAAGTCGCGGTCGTCGCCCTCGGCGCCCGGCGCGGCGGTGGCCTCCGGATCGTCACGGCCCTCTTCGTACACGCGCAGATAGCCGTCGAACTGCACCACCTGGCCGGTGGCGCGCAGGCCGGTCTTGCCGTCTTCGCTCTCCAGCTCGATCGTGGTGCGCTCGATCCGCGCCGCTTCCATCTGAGAAGCGATCATGCGCTTCCAGATCAGCTCGTAGAGCCGGCCGAGGTCCGGCTCCAGCCGCAGCGAGCCGGGATTGCGGGCGAGGCTGGTCGGCCGGATCGCCTCGTGCGCCTCCTGGGCGTTCTTGGCCTTGACCCTGTAGTGGCGGGCGCTCTCGGGCACGTACTGCGAGCCGTAGATGGCGCCGATCACCTCGCGGGCCTCGGCCAGGGCTTCGGGCGCGCTCTGCACGCCGTCGGTGCGCATGTAGGTGATGAGGCCCACGGTCTCGCCGCCGATATCGACGCCTTCGTACAGCTTCTGCGCCGCGCGCATGGCGCGGTCGGCGGAGAAGCCGAGTTTGCGCGAGGCTTCCTGCTGCAGCGTCGAGGTGGTGAACGGCGGCGGCGGCGAACGGCGCGCCGGCTTCTTCTCGACCGAATGGACCTTGAAGCTGGCCGCCTCGACCGCGGCCTTGGCCGCGTGCGCCGAGCCCTCATCGCCGAGGTCGAACTTGGCGAGCCGCTTGCCCTCGTGCTTGACCAGCCGGGCCAGGAACGGGTCGCCACCGGCGGCGACGTCGGCCTCGACCGACCAGTATTCCTGGGTGCGGAACGCCTCGATCTCGATCTCGCGGTCAACGATGAGGCGCAAGGCGACTGACTGCACGCGGCCGGCCGAGCGCGCGCCGGGCAGCTTGCGCCACAGCACCGGCGAAAGGCTGAAGCCGACCAGATAGTCCAGCGCGCGGCGGGCGAGGTAGGCCTCGACCAGCTCCATGTCGATGTCGCGCGGATGTTTCATCGCCTCGGTCACCGCCGAGCGGGTGATGGCGTTGAACACCACGCGCTCGACCTTGGCGTCCTTGATCGCCTTGCGCTTGGTCAGCACCTCCAGCAGATGCCAGCTGATCGCCTCGCCCTCGCGGTCGGGGTCGGTGGCGAGGATGATGCGGTCGGCGCCCTTGGTCGCCTGGACGATGTCGGCGATCCGCTTGGCGGCGCGCGGGTCGACGTCCCAGAGCATCTCGAAGTCGTCGTCCGGCTTCACCGAACCGTCCTTGGACGGCAGGTCGCGGACATGGCCGTACGAGGCCAGGACGACGTAGTCCGAGCCGAGGTAGCGGTTGATGGTCCTGGCCTTGGCCGGGCTTTCGACGACGACGACGTTCTTCAAACGGTGAGCGACTTGATCCTGAGGGACGGGGGAGGGACCGGCGTTTTGGCCGGACCGAAGCGGGCGGAAAGTGGGGGGAGGGAACCCTTAAGTCAACGCCGACCGTCGTTCGCCATGGCCGCACCGCGCCGGGAACGTTTCCGCGACGGCGACATCTAAGCTTCGTGGCCGGCAAAAAACGCGGCTACGGGGCCGTCCGGAACCGGCGGCGAAATGGGAGCGGACATGTTCAGCAAACTCACGATCGGCGCTATCGCGGCCCTCGCCGTCGCCAGCGCGGCCGTCGCTCAGCCGGCGGCAAAGCCGACCGACCCGCAGATCGCGCACATCGCCTATACCGCCGGCGTGCTCGACATCGCCGCGGCCAAGCAGGCGCTGGCGAAATCCAAGAACGCCCAGGTGCGCGCCTTCGCCGAGGAGATGGTCCGCGACCACCAGGCCGTGAACGACAAGGCCCTGGCCCTGGTGAAGAAGCTGCACGTGACGCCGCAGGACAATCCGACCAGCCAGGCGCTCACCGCCGGCGCCAATCAGAAACTGCACGACTACGCAACGCTCAGCGGCCACGCCTTCGACGTCGCCTACGCCAGCAACGAGGTCGCCTACCACAAGACCGTCAACGGCGCGCTCGCCGACACCCTGATCCCCGACGCCCAGAACGCCGAGCTGAAGTCGCTGCTGCAGACCGGGCTGAAGCTGTTCCAGATGCACGAACAGCATGCCGAGCAAGTCGCGGCGGCGCTGAAGTAAGATGCGGTGGTTCGGGCTTCTCGCCTTATCCCTCGCGGCGGCAGGCCTGGGCGCAGCGTCTCACCACGCGTCACAGTCGGGGCCGCGCGCGCCGACTGTGACGCGGAAGGTGTACTCGGTCGCGATCGACAACCTTGCCTTCGCGCCGACGAACCTCACGGTTCGCGTTGGCGATGCGGTGCAGTGGGTCAACAAGGATCTGTTCCTTCACTCGGCCACCTCGCCGAACAACAGCTTCGACGTGACGCTCAAGCCCAATGCGACGGCCGGCGTCATCATGCTGCGCGCCGGGGTCTACGGCTACATCTGCCGCTACCACCCCGGCATGAAGGGGCAGATCGTCGTGCAGAAGTGAGGAGGCGGCGATGGTGATGGCGACGGCCCCGAGCTACGCCGGCCTCGGCGACCTGGCGTTGGCGCGGCGGGTGCTGGCCGGCGACGCCGGCGCGGCGCGCCACCTGCTGACGCTCAACAACCAGCGCCTGTTCCGCGCCGCCTGGAGCATCCTGCTGGACCGCGGCGAGGCGGAGGACGCAGTGCAGGAGGCCTATGTGAAGGCCTTCGCCGCCCTGCCGGGTTTCAAGGGCGACGCCGCCCTGTCCACCTGGCTTACCCGCATCGTCGTCAACGAGGCGCTGGAGCGGAAGCGCCGCGTCGGGCGTCGACGGCGGCTGCTGGAGCGTCAAGGCGTGGCGTTTATCGAGGGCTATCGCGAGGCGTTGATGCGAGGTTCGGATTCCGGCCCCTCGGCGGAACAATCGCTGATGCGCGCCGAACTGGCGAAGCTGGTCGAGGCCGCCATCGGCCGCTTGCCGGAGGTGTTCCGCCCCGTGTTCGTGCTGCGCGAGATCGAGGGCCTCAGTGTCGCCGAGACCGCCGCCGCTCTGGACATTACCGAGGCGACGGTGCGCACGCGGCTGCACCGCGCCAAGCAGAAGCTGCAGGCCGAGCTGGAGCCGCAGGTGAGCGGGGTGCGCGCCGCCATGCTGCCGTTCGCGGGCCTCGATTGCCAGGCGCTGACGGCGCGGGTGCTGCAGCGCGTCGGCCTGACCGATCAACCTTCCGCGAATTAGCCGCATCGCGCCGATCATGGGCCGCGCCGCGCGTTGTCGCGCGCCCGAAGCTGTGCTTGCTATACCGTCGTCATGCGAGGGGGCGACGATGGCCTGGTTCACCCGTTTCGATCGTTTCGGCGACATGCACTTCGTCTACGGGCAGGAGCGCGAGAATACCTGCGGCCCCTCGTCGGTGATGATGTGCGTGATGAAGATCAACAAGCTGGCCCCCGGCCGCGCGGCGCTCTACTTGGAAGACACCATCCGCGCCGACTACGCCGCCTGGCAGGGCCAGCCCTACAACGGCCGCGACTACGGCACCTTTCCCGAAGGGCTGGTTTCGATCCTCAACAGCCTCAACTGCGGCCGTTGGACCCATTCCATGGTCAGCGCGCAGGACAGCTCGCAGCGGCTGCTGGATCTGGTCGGGACGTCCAGCGCCTTCTCGGGCCCGAGCGTCGCCTGCAACCCGATCATCCTGGGCGTGAACTGGGACGGCTCGACCGCGTCGCACTGGATCTGCGTCGACGGCGTGCGCAGCGTGGGCGACAACTACTGGGCCACCGTCTGCGATCCGGCGGACGCCGACCTGCACGTGCAGTCGTTCTCGCCCGGAACGCCGTTCGTCTACCACGCCTCGCCGCAGATCTCGTTCGACCTCTGGGGCCAGCGCAACGCCAACGCCTACGCCGGCGGGGCCACCGGCCGGGTGCGCGACTGGCCGTTCATCTATCGGACGTCGAGCTAGGCCCGCATCGCCATCGACCCTGGCGCCAGCTCCACGCGGCCGGCCAGCGACAGCTCGACCAGCGCGGCGAACACCGCGCCGGCGGGCGCGCCGACCTGTCTGGCGAGTTCGTCGACGTGGACCGGGGTGGGCGATAGCAGGTCGAACACTCGCTCCAGCAGCTCGGGCGGTGTCTCCGCGTCGCCGAGCACGTAGGGCGGCGGCGGCGGGGCGCGAAAGCCGCGGAGGGCCTCGATCGCCCGCAGCACGTCTTCCGCGCCCTCGCAGACGGCCGCGCCCTGGCGGATCAGGTCGTTGCAGCCGCGGGCCCTGGGGTCCAGCGGCGAGCCCGGCACCGCCAGCACTTCGCGGCCCTGCTCGGCGGCCATCCGCGCGGTGATCAGCGAGCCGGACTTCAGCTCCGCCTCGACCACCACCACGGCCAGCGACAGGCCAGAGATCAGCCGGTTGCGGCGGGGGAAGTCCTTGGCCTGCGCCTTGCGCCTGGGCGCGCTCTCGGAGACGATGCAGCCGCGCTCGGCGATCTGGCGATAGAGGCCGGCGTTCTCCGGCGGATAGACATCGCCGATGCCGCCGCCCAGCACCGCCACCGTGCCGGTGGGCAGCGCGCCTTCGTGGGCGGCCGCGTCGACCCCGCGGGCGAGGCCGGAGGCGATTGCCAGCCCCGCCGCGCCCAGCTCGCTGGCGAGGCCGCGGGCGAAGCGGCAGCCGGCCGCGGAGGCGACCCGCGCTCCGACGATCGCCACCGCGCGGCGGTGCAGCTGGGCGGCGTCGCCCAGCGCCCAGATCACCGGCGGCGGCGGATCCAGCACCCGCAGCGCCTCGGGAAAGCCCGGCTCGGCGACGCAGAGCAGCGTGGCGCCCATCGCCTCGCCCTCGGTGAACTCGGCGTAGGCCTGCTCCGGCGTGTAGATCGCCGGCGCGCGGCCGGCGCGGCGGGCCAGCTCCGGCAGCGCCGCCAGCGCCTTCGCCGCCGTGCCGTAGCGCCCGACCAGGTGCTGGAACGCGACCGGGCCGACGCTCTCGGTGCGCGCCAGGCGCAGACAGGCGAACCGTTCGGCGAAGGCGAAGTCCTCTTCGCTCACCTCAGGCGTCTGACCTGGCGGCGTCTGGCGCTGGGGCCGCGGCCTTGGCCCCGATCCGCGGTTCTTCGCCCTTCAGCAGCCGGCGGATGTTCTCGTGGTGGCGGATGAAGATCAGCACGGCCATGAAGACCGACAGCCACAGCTTCGCCTCCGGGGTCTGGCCGGTGAGGAAGACGTAGAGCGGGCAGAGCGCCGCGGCGGTCAGCGCCGCCAGGGACGAGATCCGGAAGATGAGCGCCATCGCGAGCCAGGTCGCGCCGGCCAGCAGCCAGGCCGGCCAGGCGATCGCGAGCAACACGCCAGCCGCGGTCGCTAGGCCCTTGCCGCCGCGAAACTTCAACCAGACCGGAAACAGGTGGCCGAGAAAGGCCGCGCCGCCGGCCAGCGCCGCCATCTCGGGGCCGCCCAATAGCCAGCCGGCCAGCAGCACCGCCACGGCGCCCTTGCCGCCGTCGCCGATCAGGGTGAGCGCCGCCAGGTCGCGCCGGCCGGTGCGCAGCACGTTGGTCGCGCCGATGTTGCCCGAGCCGATCTGGCGCACGTCGCCCGCGCCGCCCAGCCGCGTCACGATCACCCCGAACGGGATCGAGCCCAGCAGATAGCCGCCAACGACACACAGACCGGCCGCGAGCACGGGATTGGAAACCAGCATGGCCACCACTCTTAGTCGCCGCGGGCGCTACGGCAAAGGCGCTGACGCGGAGTCGGCTCGCAGCGGACGCAGAGGCAGGGGCCGTGATAAGGCTGAGCGGGTCAAGCAAGGGAGTCCCGCCATGGATGACGCCGCCCTCGACCGTTACGACATCTCCAAGGACGTCCTCTTCGCGCCGCAGGAGAAGATCGACGTCACCGCCGTCGCCGCCGCCCAGACCCCCTGGTGGAACCGCACCCTGACCGAGGTCAACGACGCTGTCGTGCGCCTTGGCGTGCTCGACGGCGACTTCCACTGGCACCGGCACGAGGCCGAGGACGAGTTCTTCTACGTGATCGAAGGCGTGCTGGTGATCGAGACCGAGGACGGCGCGGTGCGGCTGGAGCCGGGCCAGGGCGTCACCATTCCCCGCGGCAAGATGCACTTTCCCAGGGCGCTGGGGCGGGTGGTGGTGATGATGGTCGAGAAGGGCACGGTAGTCCCGACGGGCAGCTAGGACCCGGCGAACGTCTATCTCGAGCGACCCCAAGGTCGCGGCGACAATCACCTAACCTTGAGATTGACGGATTTGCCATTCGGTGGCGAAGCATAGGGTCGTCCCAGTTAGGTCTCCGCCGCTCGGCAAAGGGGGGTTCGATGTCTGGTGATGGCTTTCCAAACGTCATCTGGATTCCGGCGAACGAGAAACGCTACTTCAAGATGAAGTCGCGCCTGATCGATGCGATCGTGCTCCACTGCACCGACGGCAGCGCCGTGGACGCCCAGCGGACCGCCAGAAACGTCTTCGCCTCGGAGCCCGAGGTAGGGGCCGACGGCAAGCTGCGGCAGCAATCGGCCCACTACATCGTCGGGCGGGACGGCGCGGTCGTCCAATGCGTGCGCCACAAGGACATGGCCTATCACGTAAACGCCGAGAACCCGACCACGATCGGCATAGAGCACAACGCGCGCTCTCCCCAGGACACCACGCTGACCGACATACAGTATTGGCGGTCGGCGCAACTGGTGAGGTGGCTGTGCCAAACCATCGGACTGCCGATCGACCGATGGTACATCTGGGGCCACTCGGAAATCGATCCCGGGACCACGCATTCGAGCTGCCCCCAGCGCGCGCTTAACTGGGATACCTACTGGCAGGCCCTGTCCGACGTTCAAGCGGTGGAGCAGGGGCGAACGCCCATGCGGCTCTGGGATCAGTAGCTCTCCGGCGTGGCGGATGCCTACGCCGTCGCCTCGTAGACCACGCGCCCGTCCACCAGCGTCATCAGCACCTGGCCCTGCAGGCGGCGGCCGTCGAAGGCGGAGTTCTTGGACTTGGAGGTGAGCTTCTCGGCGTCGATCACGCGCGGGGCGGTGAGGTCGCACAGCACCAGGTCGGCCGGCGCGCCGACGGCGAGGCGCCCCGCGGCGAGGCCGATCGCCTTGGCGGGGGCCAGGGTCACGGTTTCGATCAGGCGGAGCAAGCTGGCGCGGCCGTCGTGGAACAGGCCGAGCAGCGCCGGCAGCAGGGTCTCCAGGCCGATCGAGCCGGGCGTGGCCTCCTCGAACGGCAGGCGCTTGTCCTCGGCCGGGGCAGGGGCGTGGGCGGAGACAACGATGTCGACCAGGCCGGAGACCAGCGCCTCGATCAGCGCCTGGCGGTCGTCCTCGCTCCGGAGCGGCGGCTCCAGCTTCCAGAAGGTGCGGTAGTCGCCGATGTCGAGCTCGTTGAAGGTCAGGTGGTTGATCGAGCAGGTGGCCAGCATCGGCAGGCCGCGGGCCTTGGCGCGGGCCAGGCTCTCCAGCGCGCAGGCGGCGCTGACCTGGTCGACCAGCAGCCGCGCGCCGGTCAGCTCGACCAGCGCGGCGTCGCGCTCCAGCATGATCTTCTCGGCGACGGCCGGCGCGGCGGGCAGGCCCATCCGGCCGGCGAACTCGCTCTCGGTGGCGGCGGCGCCGTCGGTGAGCCAGGGGTCGGCCGGGCGATGCGCGACCAGTAGGTTCTGGCCCTTGGCGTAAGAAAGGAGCCTGCGCATGACCTTGGAGTTGACGATCGGGCGGTCGGCGTCGGTGACGTAGACGCAGCCGGCCTCGTGCATCAGGCCAAGCTCGGCCATCGCCTTGCCGGCCAGGCCCTTGGTGGCTGCGCCGGCCGGATAGACGTGCACCAGCTCGATATCGCGGGCGCGGCGCAGGATGAAGTCGACCACCGAGGGATCGTCGATGGCCGGGTCGGTGTCCGGCTGCACCACGATCGAGGTGACGCCGCCGGCGGCCGCGGCGCGGGCGGCTGACTTCAGCGTCTCCTTCGGCTCGGCGCCCGGCTCGCCGGTCTTGACCCGCAGGTCGATCAGGCCCGGCGCCAGCATCGCGCCGTTGCAGTCGACGCGGCGGACGTCGGGCGAGAGGAACGCGCGGGCCCTCGCCGCGGGTGACCTCGACGATGCGGCCCTCGCTGGCCATCAGGGCGCCGGGTCCGTCGTAGCCGCTGGCGGGGTCGACCAGGCGGGCGTTGATGAAGGCGATCGGGCGGCCAGACGCGTGTCGGGCATCAGTCGTTGTCCAGCCGCGCGGCCATCGAGGCCAGCACCGCCATGCGCGCGGCGACGCCCATCTCCACCTGGTTCTGGATCAGGCTGACCTCCAGGTCGTCGGCGACCTCGGAGTCGATCTCGACGCCGCGGTTCATCGGCCCGGGGTGCATCACCCGCACGTTGGGCGAGGCCAGGTGCGAGCTTCTCGCGGTCGAGGCCGAACAGGCGGTTGTACTCGCGGGTCGAGGGGACCAGCGCGCCCTGCATCCGCTCCAACTGCAGGCGCAGCATCATCACCACGTCGACGCCGGCGATGCCGGTCTTCATGTCGTGGAACACCTCGACGCCCCAGCGCTCGACCCCGAACGGCATCAGCGTCGGCGGCCCGACCAGCCGCACCTGGGCGCCCAGCATGGTCAGCAGGCCGACGTTGGAGCGGGCGACGCGGCTGTGCAGCACGTCGCCGCAGATCGCCACCGTCAGCCCCTCGACCTTGCCGAACGCGCGGCGCACGGCCAGCGCGTCGAGCAGCGCCTGGGAGGGATGCTCGTGCTGGCCGTCGCCGGCGTTGATCACGCTGCAGGTGACCTTCTGCGAGAGCAGCGAGGCCGCGCCGGACGCGCCGTGGCGCACCACCAGGATGTCCGGCTGCATTGCGTTCAGCGTCACCGCCGTGTCGATCAGGGTCTCGCCCTTGGAGATCGACGAGGCGCGCGGGCTCATGTTGACGACGTCGGCGCCCAGCCGCTTGCCGGCCAGCTCGAACGAGCTCTGGGTGCGGGTGGAGGCCTCGAAGAACAGGTTGACCAGGGTGCGGCCCTTCAGCAGGTCCAGCTTCTTGGCCTTCTGACGGTTGAGCGCGACGAACCCCTCGGCGAGATCGAGCAGGTCGTGCACCTGATCGCGGTCCAGATCGCCGACGGATAGGAAATGGCGCGCGGGAAAGGGAAAGGTCCGTTGGCGGACCTCTTCGGGGCCGGGCGCGATCATGGTCATTAAAGCGCCGTTCTAGGCGGCTTCGGCGAGGGAGGGAAGGGCGCTCGAGAGTCCGAATTTCTGCTTGATCTGGGCCGCGAGCTGATCGGGCTTGGCGGCGCTGGCGTCCAGCTCCAGATCGTAGGCCATGCCGGCGTGGACCTTGTCGTACTGCCAGCGCGCCAGGCCGAGGTCGCGGTCGCCGCGCTGGCGTTCACGCTGTTCGATCACCTCGAGCGGGGCGAACAGGCCGACGGCGTGGAAGTCGTACGCCGCCAGCCGCTGGCGATAGTCAGCTAGCGCCTCCGGCTCCCACAGCACCTCGTCGACGATGACGTCGGCGCCCGCCTCGGCCAGGGCGGCGACAGCGCCGCGCATGCCGCGCAGCGCCGTCTCCAGCACCGGTCCGCTCCTGACGGCGGTCACCGGCTTGCCGTCCTGCTCGGTGGTCTCGAACACGTAGCCCTCCGCCGCGCCTAACATCGCCGCCGGCAGCATCTCCAGGAAGGCGTCCATCTGCACGTGCAGCATCGGCCGGCTGGCGATGTTCTGCAGCGCCTTGGCGACCGAGCCCTTGCCGACGCTGGAGACGCCGTTGAGGAGGACGACGCGGGCGGTCACCTAGCGCCCCGCAACCGTTCCAGCGCGCCCTGCAGGATCCAGGCGGCGGCGGCCTTGTCGACCACCTCGGCTCTGCGGGCGCGGGTCGTGTCGGCCTCGTCGATCAGCATCCGGTTCACCGCCGCGCTGGAGAGGCGTTCGTCCCAGAAGGCGATCGGCAGCTCCTTGAGCCGCAGCAGGTTGCGGCCGAACGCGCGGACCGACTGGCAGCGCGGCCCCTCGGTCCCGTCCATGTTGATCGGCAGGCCGATGACTATGCCGCCGGCGCCGCGGCTCTCCATCAGCTTCAGCAGCGCCTCGGCGTCGGCGGTGAACTTGGAGCGGCGGATCAGGGCCAGCGGGCTGGCGATCATCAGGCTGGTGTCGGAGACGGCGACGCCGATGGTCTTCTCGCCGAGGTCGAGGCCGACCAGCGGCGTGCGCGGCGCCATCGCGCCCGGCAATTCGAGAAGATCGACGACGGCCATGTTGGTCCGACCCTAAGAATGCTTGCCAACACCGCCAAGCGCCAGCTAACCGGCGCGCCTTGGTTGATAAGGACACCTCTACCATGGCCATCGACGCCGCGACGGTGAAGAAGGTCGCCCGCCTGGCTCGCATCCGCGTCGACGACGCCGAGCTGGAGCCGCTGGCCGGCGAACTCTCCGGCATCCTGGCCTGGATCGAGCAGCTGAACGAGGTCGACACGGAAGGCGTGCAGCCGATGGCCTCGACCGAGGCGGTGTCGCTGCCGATGCGCGAGGATGTGGTGACCGACGGCGGCGATCCGGCCGTGATCCTGGCCAACGCGCCGAAGGCCGACCGCAACTTCTTTGTCGTGCCGAAGGTGGTGGAATGAGCGACCTCACCGGCCTGACCCTGAAGGACGCGCTGGACGGGCTGAAGGCGCGCAAGTTCTCCGCCGTCGAGCTGGCGCGGGCGCACCAGGCGGCGATCGAGGCCGCGCGCGCGCTCAACGCCTATGTGCTGGAGACGCCGGAAAAAGCGCTGGCGATGGCCGAGGCGTCCGATGCGCGGCTGAAGTCGGGCGACGCCGGCCCGCTGGAAGGCGCCTCGCTCGGCATCAAGGACCTGTTCTGCACCGAGGGCGTGCGCTCCACCGCCGGCTCGAAGATCCTGGGCAACTTCATCCCGCCCTACGAATCCACCGTCACCGCCAACCTCTGGCGCGACGGCGCGGTGATGCTCGGCAAGCTCAACATGGACGAGTTCGCCATGGGCTCGTCGAACGAGACCAGCGCGTTCGGGCCAGTGGTGAACCCCTGGCGTTCGCGCGGCTCCAACCGGCCGTTGACGCCAGGCGGCTCGTCCGGCGGCTCGGCCGCGGCGGTGGCGGCGGATCTGGCGCTGGCGGCGACCGCGACCGACACCGGCGGCTCGATCCGCCAGCCCGCGTCGCTGACCGGCACGGTCGGGATCAAACCGACCTACGGCCGCTGTTCGCGCTGGGGCATCGTCGCCTTCGCCTCCTCGCTCGACCAGGCTGGCCCCTTGGCCAAAACGGTCGAGGACGCCGCGATCCTGCTGCGCTCGATGAGCGGGCACGACCCCAAGGACTCCACCAGCCTGCCCGGCGACGTGCCGGACTTCGCCAGCTTCGTCGGCAAGTCGGTGAAGGGCCTGCGCATCGGCGTGCCGAAGGAATACCGCGCCGACGGCATGCCGCCGGAGATCGACGCGCTGTGGGCCCAGGGCGTCGAATGGCTGAAGGACGCCGGCTGCGAGATCGTCGAGGTCTCGTTGCCGCACACCAAATACGCCCTGCCGGCCTATTACATCATCGCGCCGGCCGAAGCCTCGTCCAACCTCGCCCGCTATGACGGCATGCGCTACGGCCTGCGCGTCGAGGGGCCGACGCTGACCGACACCTACGAGGCGACCAGAGCCGCCGGCTTCGGAACCGAGGTGCGGCGTCGGGTGCTGATCGGAGCCTACGTGCTCTCGGCCGGCTACTACGACGCCTATTATCTGAAGGCGCTGAAGGTGCGCCGGCGCATCGCCGACGACTTCGACCAGGCGTTCGGGAAGGTCGATGCGCTGCTGACGCCGACGGCGCCCTCGGCCGCGTTCGGCCTGGGCGAGAACGCCGCCGATCCCGTGGCGATGTACCTGAACGACGTCTTCACGGTGACGGTGAACCTGGCGGGCCTGCCCGGCCTCAGTGTGCCCGCCGGATTGGATGCGCAGGGCCTGCCGCTTGGACTGCAACTGATTGGCCGGGCGCTGGACGAGGGAACGTTGTTTCAGCTCGGATCGGCGCTCGAGAAGGCGGCCGATTTTCGCGCCAGGCCGACGCCCTGGTGGCGGCCTTGAGCGCCGGGCGCTGAAGCCAGGCGGCTACGGCGAACAAGGCGGCGACGAGGACGGGGGCGAACAGCCTCATCGCGCCGGCCGTTAGTGCGCCGAACCGCTGGGCGCCCGTCGCCGCGGTGACGAGCGTCAGCGCGCCGCCCGACAGCCCGGCGCAGATCGCGGCCCCGATCGCGAAGGAGATCGCGGCGAACGGGACGGCGTGACGGCGTCCGCGCGACAGCAGGACGAACGACATCACCGCGCAGGCGCTGGCGATCGCAACGCCGGCGCTCATCGGCGCGTCGTCGAACACGGCGTCCCCGGCCCCATAGATCGCGAACAGGGTCGCCACGTGGCTCAGCCCCGCGCCGCCGCCGAGGATCGCCCCCGGCGCGATGACGTGCAGATAGCCTTCGGTGCGGCCGTAAGCGACCAGGGCCCACAGGCTGGCGCCGACAGCGCAGGCGAGGGACAGCACGAGCTGCACGGGATTGAACGTCACGCCGCTCTGCCACGGGTGGATCAGGAACGGCGCGGCCCAGATCGCCGAGCCGAGCAGGATCGCTGTCGTCAGGCGTGAGCGAAGCGAGGCGGTGCTGGTCAAGCCGAAGGCGGCGAAGCCGGCGGCCACGCATAGGCACAACGCGGCCAGCAAGGTCCCTGCAGGTCGACCGAAAGCAAGCAACTCGTGCAACTCGACGCTCTAGATTACGGGCGGATCCGCCCAGTCCATCCGCGAAGAGCGCTTAACGCGACCCTGCCGTTCCATCCGAATTGAAACCTTCGCGCGCTTTGGTCGCATGTGTCGCACCCCCTGCGCGAGAGCGAGGGCTCAGGCGGGCCGGCTCATGGCGTAATGGCGTTGCACGATCTCGGCCTGTCGGGGCTGGGACCAGACTGTGGTCTCGTCGATCCAGCGGAAGCCGAGCTTTTCCAGCACGCGGCCGGAATTCGGGTTGTCGGAGGCATGGCCGGAGGTCAGGCGGTCCAGTCCAAGGACGCCGAAGGCGAAGTCGCGGACCGCCGTCGCCGCTTCGGTCGCCAGCCCTCGGCCCCAGTAGCTTTCGTCCAGCCAGTAGCCGATCTCGGCAGAGCCGGATTTGATGTTGTCCACGTCGGCGCAGCCGATCACGACATCATCCTCGGTCAAGGCGAACCGGTAGTCCGTACCGGCCACCCACTCGGCCTCATGGCTGGCCAGCCAGGCGCGCTGGTTCTCGAGGGCTGCCGGATAAGGCGCGAGACGCAGCATTCGCCCAACGTTCCAGTTGCCGACAATCTCGGTGACCCGCTCGGCGTCGCCGACAACGAAACGCCGCAGCGTGAGCCGCGGCGTCTCCAGGCGAAAATCGAGCGGGATCGCGGCCGGCATGAACCGTGACGCTAGCGGCGTCAGAGGCTCTTCGCCAGCGCCGCCAGCTGGTCGGCGCATTGGCTCCAGCCGGTGTGGAAACCCATCTGCTCGTGCCGCTCGCGGTCGGCGACGGTCCAGTGGCGCACCGTGGCGGTGTAGCGGGCTGGCCGGGGCCTGCGTCCTCGAGGCTGATGATCACGGTCATGAACGGGTGACCGGACGACGGCCATAGCGGGCTGTCCGGGACCTACTTCACCGCGGGTGCAAAGCAGATCCCGGATGAGTCCGCTGCGCGGCTCTCCGGGATGACAATGGGGTGGGTGCGCGAGCTGATGACATCGACTAAATGAAGCTCATGAGCACCGCGGAATCCAAACTGATCGAGGGCCGCACCGGCCCCTGGGAAATCGTTCTCGGACTGGAGATCCATGCCCAGGTGGCCTCGAAGTCGAAGCTGTTTTCCGGCGCGGCGGTCGGCTTCGGCGCCGGGCCGAACGAGCAGGTCAGTCTGGTCGACGCGGCGATGCCGGGCATGCTGCCGGTGATCAACCGCGTCTGCGTCGAGCAGGCGGTGCGCTCGGGGCTGGGTCTGAAGGCGAAGATCAACCACTGGTCCCGCTTCGACCGGAAGAACTACTTCTACCCCGACCTGCCGCAGGGCTATCAGATCAGCCAGTACAAGGATCCGATCGTCGGCGAGGGCGAAATCGAGGTCGACCGCGACGACGGCACGTCGTTCGTCGTGCGGGTCGAGCGGCTGCACCTGGAGCAGGACGCCGGCAAGTCGATCCACGACATCGACCCCAACGCCACCTACCTCGACCTCAACCGCGCCGGCACCGCGCTGATGGAGATCGTCTCCTACCCGGACATGCGCTCGTCGGACGAGGCGGCGGCCTATGTGAAGAAGGTGCGCACCATCCTGCGCTACCTCGGCACCTGCGACGGCGACATGGAGAAGGGCAACCTGCGCGCCGACGTCAACGTCTCGGTGCGCCGCCCCGGCGGGCCGCTGGGCACGCGCTGCGAGATCAAGAACGTCAACTCCTACCGCTTCATCCAGGCGGCGATCGAGCACGAGGCGCGCCGGCAGATCGAGATCCTGGAGGACGGCGGCAAGATCGACCAGGAGACCCGGCTCTACGATCCGACCAAGAACGAGACCCGCTCGATGCGCTCCAAGGAGGAAGCGGACGACTATCGCTACTTCCCCGATCCCGACCTGCTGCCGCTGGTGCTGGACCCGGCCTGGGTGAAGGCGATCCAGGACAGCCTGCCGGAGCTGCCGGACGACAAGCGTCGCCGACTGATGAGCCAGTACGGGCTCTCGGCCTACGACGCGACGGTGCTGGTGATCGAGGGCGCGCGGGCCGATTTCTTCGAGGCCGCGGTCGTCGGGCGCGACGCGAAGCTGACCGCCAACTGGGTGACCAACGAGCTCTTGGGCCACCTCGCCAAGGACGGTTTGGAGATCACCGAGAGCCCGATCCCGGCGTCGGACATCGCCGGCCTGGTCGAGCTGATCGAGACGAACGTGATCTCGTCCAAGATCGCCCGCGAGGTGTTCGAGCACATGTGGGCCGGGGAGGGGACGCCCGCCGCCATCGTCGAGGCCCGCGGCATGCGCCAGGTCAGCGACACCGGCGCGCTGGAGGCGATGATCGAGAAACTGATCGCCGCCAATCCCGGCCAGGCCGAGTCGGTGAAGGCCAAGCCGCAGGCGATCGGCTGGTTCGTCGGCCAGGTGATGCGCGAAACCGGCGGCAAGGCCAATCCGGCGACCGTCAATGAGATCCTGAAGGCCAAGCTGGGCGTGGATTGAGGTTCCGGATTCCTGGAGCGTCACCCCGGCCGTAGCGCAGCGGAGAGCCGGGGCCGGACGTGCCGGTTCCCAGACGAATTCCAGTCCGATGGCGGCGCTTCCGGCCCCGGGTCTACGCGCTCCGCGCTCCGCCCGGGGTGACGGCGCGGTGATACCCCTTCACCCCAACCGCCCGCGCCAGCTCGCTGCGGAAGTCCTCGCCGCGCGCCAGGCAGTCCAGCACGCGCCGGAAATCGTGCTTCGGCGTCCAGCCCAGCGCCGAGCGGGCGCGGTCGTTGACGTAGACCCGGTCCAGGCTCGGGAACAGCTTCCAGCCGCGCGCCGCGTACAGCTGGTCCGCGTCCGGGAAGAGGCGTCGCACCACGGCCGGCGCGTCGGCCCGCAGTTCGGCCAGGTGCTCGCGGCCGAACGGGGTCGTGGCCGAGACGATGTAGCGGCCGAAACCGATGTCGCCGGCGCGTTCGACCGCCAGCAGGTGCGCGCTGACCACGTCCTCGATGTCCGCGCGCCGGTAGAGCAGCTCGTTGGCCTGGACGTTGGCGAGGTCGTAGGCGGCGGCGACATCGGCGTTGTCGTCCGCCTCGGGAAAGAACCGCGACGTGCGCAAGATCACCACCGGCAGGCCCTGGTCGCGGTGGAACAGCTCGCACAGGCTCTCGGCCGCGACCTTGGTGACGCCATAGATGTTGCGCGGGACCGGCGTCACATCCTCGGTGATCCAGGCCGCCGGCTCGGTCGGCGCCGGGGTCAGCGCCGAGCCGAACGCGCTGGTGGTGCTGGTGTAGACGAACGCCCTCACGCCGGCGGCCAGGGCGGCCCCGAGCAGCGTCAGCGTGCCGGTGACGTTCACATCGACGAAGGCCTGGCGCGAATGGCTGTCGACATGCGGCTTGTGCAGCGTCGCCGAATGAACCACCGCCGAGACGCCGGCCATGGCGGCGCGAACGAACTCAGGGTCGGCGATCGAGCCGACGTGGGTGGTGAACGGCGAGGGCAGCCGGTCGAGCCCGCGCGCCGGCCGCCCCGCCGTCTGCAGGGTGCGCATCAACGCCTCGCCGAGGTGCCCGGCGCTGCCGGTGATCAGGATAGTCATGGCGGCCTCCGGGCGGCTCCCCTATCAAGCGGCCGATCCCGCGCACAGCGCCGAATTCAGCGGAGGCACGCATGACCTGGTCGATCGTCGCCTACGATGAGGCCGCCGGCGCGTTCGGGGCCGCCGTCGCGACCAAGGCGTTCGCGGCGGGGACGTTCGTGCCGTTCGTCCAGTCCGGCGTCGGCGCGGTCGGCACCCAGTCGCTGACCAACCGCTACCTGGGTCCGGCGGTGCTGAGCGGGCTGGCGCGGGGTCTGAGCGCCCAACTCGCCATCGACGCTGCGATCGCCGGCGACGAGGGCCGCGAGGTGCGCCAGCTGCACTGCGTCGACCGCCAGGGCCGCATCGCCGCCTGGAACGGCCGACACTGCGTGGAGTGGGCCGGGAGCTGCGGCGAGCCGTTCGTCAGCGTCGCCGGCAACATGCTCGCCAACGACAAGGTGGCCGCCGCGACCCTGGCCGGCTTCAAAGCCGATCCAGGCGCGCCGCTGCCGGAACGGATGCTGGCGGCGCTGGAGGCGGGCGAGGCGGTCGGCGGCGATCGGCGCGGGCGCCAGTCCGCGGCGATGGTGATGACCACGACCGAGGATTTCCCGGACCTCTCCATCCGCGTCGACGATCACGCCGAGCCGCTGCCGGAGCTGCGCCGCCTGCTGGGCGTCTGGCGCACGGAACGCGCGCCCTACCTCGGCAATTCGCCGTCGAAGGCCAATCCCGCCGGCGTGCACGACATCGACGTGGTCGAGGCCGGATGGAAGGCGCGCGGCTGGGATATCCGGTTCCAGCGCTGAGCTAGCCGCCGGTCACCACGTCGAAGATCAGGCCGGTCGAGGCCGAGACCAGCAGGTACTCGCCGCCGACCTGAACCCAATGGTAGCCGTAGGGCGGGCGGCGCAGGTGGAGACGCTCGAAGTCGTCGACGACGTAGTTCTGATAGGCCGGCGGCAGGAACGAGCCCCGCCGCCAGGGAGTGAAGCCAGGCCGGAAGTCGGGGTTCTCGAACGCCGGCTGCTGCGGCGGGCCGTAGTACCAGCGGCCGCCGACCCAGTAGCCGTTGTAGCGCCGCTGGTCCCAGCTGGGGCCGTTGCCTTGGGGGCCGCCGCCTGGGGGGCCGCCGCGTGGTCCGGCCGGGGGCCCGCCCATCTCGCGTCCGTAGCCTGGCGCCGGGCCGCCGCGGGGGGGGCCGGCCGGCCCACGACCCCAGACTGGTCCGGCGCCGCCATGGCTCCAGCCCGGTTCGCCGCCGCCGTGCGCGCCACCGCCACCACCGCCGCCGCCGTGATGCTGGTTTGACTGCGCCAGAGCCGGCGCGGCGACCAGGCAAGCGAGCATCGCCGCGGCGGCCGCGACGGTGGGGGCCAGCCGCTGGAGCGCGTCCCGGATATGAAGCTTTGCCGTATTCACCGCCACAGATTGCGCAGATAACGACTGAACCAACCCTGAACGGGCCCCAGGCTTGCGCCCTGCGGCGGTCGGCCGCAAGTAACCGAAGAGCCGCCGCGGCGCCGCGGCGCCGGGAGCGCGCGCATGACCATCGAGATCCATTATTGGCCAACGCCCAATGGCCACAAGGTGACCATCGCCTGCGAAGAAATGGGCGTTCCCTATGAGTTGAAGCCGGTCAACATCGGGCGCGGCGACCAGTTCACGCCCGAGTTCCTGGCCATCAGCCCCAACAACCGCATGCCGGCGATCGTCGATCCTGACGGGCCGGATGGCGCGCCGATCGCCATCTTCGAGAGCGGGGCCATCCTGCAGTACCTGGGCCGCAAGACCGGGCAGTTCTACCCGCAGGAAGAGCGGGCCAAGGTGAAGGTCGATGAGTGGGTGTTCTGGCAGATGGCCAACTTCGGCCCCAACGCCGGCCAGCGCAATCACTTCCGCAACTACGCCCCGACCATCGTCCCGGATCAGCGCCAGGCGGCTTATGGCGCGATCCGCTACACCAACGAGGTGCATCGGCTGTATGGCGTGCTGAACAAGCAGTTGGAGGGCAAGGACTACATCACCGGCGACTACACCATCGCCGACATGATCACCTGGCCCTGGGTGCAGGCCCGCTCGACGGCGGCGCTCGACCTGGATGAGTTCCCGGCGCTGAAGGCGTGGCAGGCCCGCGTCGAGGCGCGCGAGGCGGTCGGCCGGGCGATGGCCAAGGCGCGCGACTTCATCGGCGTGGGGCTGCAAGGTTCCGGCGCGGACGCGGCTGCGGCGCGGTCAGTGTTGTTCGGGCAAAGAGCGCGCACCTAGGCGCTGCGGCGGCTCGCCACAGCCAAGCTCGGCGACCAGGACTTAACCATATCTTCAGTGAACACCGATTTTCTTCTGGGTCAGGGTTGGAGTTCGCCGTCCAGAACGGGCGACGTCCGGCCGCTGTGAAGGATGAAGATCATGCTGGGGGTTGGGGAACCTACCGTAGAGTGCGTCCTGCCGCTGCCGGGCGCGATGTCCTCGGGCGACGAGCTGTTCCGGATGGGGCTGCTTTATTCGACCGGCCAGGGCGGCGCGCCGCTCGATTTCGTCTCGGCGCACATGCTGTTCAATCTGGCCGCCATGCGCGGCTCGCAGGAAGCCAAGATCTACCGCAAGGAACTGAGCCGCGAGATGGATCCGGCCGACGTCGCCGAGGCCCAGCGCGCCGCGCGCCAGTGGCTGGCGGAGGGCTAGGCGACACATTCGGCCGCATCGTCACCCCGGCCGTAGCGGCGGAGCCGCGCAGAGCCGGGGCCGGACGGGCCGGCGCATAGAAGAATTCGAGCGGGGCTGCGGCGCTCTGGCCCCGGATCTACGCGCTGCGCGCTCCGTCCGGGGTGACGGGTTAAGTCGTCCTGGGCGCAGATACAGCTCAGAACGGCGTGACGCCGCCGAAGGCGTAGCTGAAGCTCACCGGCAGGGCGTTGCGCAGCTGGGTCATGAAGACGTCGACGTTGGCGAGGCCCGTCTTCGGCACATAGATGATGTCGAACCGGCGCAGCGGCACCAGGTCGGCGTGGCTGGCGTCGTGGAAGGCGCGGTCGAAGTTGACGGTGCGCATCATCGGCCGCCCGTCGTGTCCGCGGCGGATGATCACCACCTGGGATTTCTTGGCCGTATCCTGGAAGCCGCCGGCCTCGATGATGGCGCGCAGGGCGTCCATATCGCCGGGCATGTCGTAGACCCCGGCCTTGGCCACCTCGCCGCCGACGAACACCTTCAGCGGCTGGGCGCGGACAATCACGGTGACGTCCGGCCGCAGCAGCTGGCTGGCGTAGGCCTGTGCCAGCGCCTGCTGCAGCTGCGGCGCGCTGCGTCCGGCGGCCATCTGCGGGGCGAGCAGCGGCAGCATGATGCGGCCGTCCGGCTGCACGGTGACGGTCTTGTTCAGCTCCGGCGCGGAGGGGACGATCACATCGAGTTCGTCGCCGGGATAGAGCCGGTACTGCGGCTCGTCCTCGGTCCAGGTCGCGTAGGGGATGTTGGCGAACCGCTGCGCGGCGAGTCCGGCGGCCGGCGCGAGCGCCAGCGCGGAGGCGGCGAAAAGGGCCAGGACGGCGCGCGATCTGAGCATGCGACAAAGGTTAAGGAGAATGGGTAAGGAAACCTTAATCGCGCGCGACGAGCCTTCACGGCAGGGCCCGAGTCCCACGGACCCGACAGCGGCGGAACATGACATCGCAAGGCGTATTTCCGGCACGACCCGCGCCGCGGCCCGTCGAGGGCGGCGGCGATTGGCCGCTGCGTTCGAGATACGCGATTGCCGACGTCCCGACGCTGCTGTGGCGCGAGCGCTGGCTGATGCTGGCGGTGTTCCTGGGGATCGCGATCCTGGGCGCGGCCTTCGCCCTCACCCTGAAGACGGTCTATCCGGCCCACTCCAGCGTGCTGGTGAAGCTGGGCCAGGAATACGTCTACCAGCCCCGCTCGGGCGACGCCGGCCGCGGCGCGGTGCCGGACAACGACCAGATGCTGCAGTCCGAGAGCGAGATCATGGGCAGCGACGTCGCTGAAGCTGCGCGTGGTGCGCCGGCTGGGCGTCGGCCGGATCGCGCCGGACCAGGCCAAGGCCTACGCCGCCGCCTCGCCGCAGGCGCGCGACCTGATCGCCGCCAAGCTGGCCGACTCCATCGGCCGCAGCCTCAAGATCGACACCGCCCCGGCGCTGCCGGTGATCCGGCTGACCTACCAGGATCACGACCCGCAGGTCGCCGCCCTGGTGCTGAACACGCTGCTGGAGGAATACCTGGTCTATCGCCGCGAGGTGCTGCTGGCGCCCACCGCCGGCGCGCTGGACGACCAGCGGCGCGCGTTCGCCCAGCGCCTGGCGGAGGAGGACGCCGCCTATCAGAGCTTCCTCTCCACCAACCAGATCGGCGATTTCGAGGCCGACAAGACCTCGCTGTCGCAGCTCGCCGCCCAGATCGAGCAGCAGCAGCTGGCCACCGACGCGGCGCTGAAGGAGAAGGCGGGCCGCATGGCCGCGATCGACGCCGAGCTCGCCGGCCTGGCGCCGGAGATCGGGCTCTATCACGACAGCGACCCCACCGCCGCGACCAAGCTCGCCGACCTGCGGGTCCAGCGCGAGGGCCTGCTCTCGCGCTACAAGCCAGACGCGCAGCCGGTGAAGGACATGGACGCCCAGATCGCCCAGCTCGAAGGCGCGATCGCCGCCGGCCGCACCACCAGCAACGGCCCCGAGCGCACCGGGCTCAACCCGGTCTACCAGACCTTCCAGACCGAGCGGATGCAGCTCTCCGCCGAGCTCGCCGGCCTGCGTCAGACCGGCGCGACGCTGGCCGACGAGATGGCCCAGCTGACCGAGCGGCGGCTGCGCCTGGCTCAGCTCGAGCCGCAATACCAGGCGATGAACCTCGATCGCGACGCGCTGCAGAGCAACGTCAAGGACCTCACCGCCAAGGCCGAGGAGACCGAGGCCTCGCAGCAGATCGCCCAGGCCACCAACGACAATATCCGCATCATCGAGCGCGCCACGCCGCCCACGACCGGCAAGAGCCTGCGCAAGCCGGTGCTGGTGCTGGCGCTGGCCTTCGCGGCCTTCTCGGCGCTCTGCGCGGGGCTGCTGCGGATGTTCCTGCGCCCCGGGATGCCGACGCCGGCCAGCGCCGGCCGTACGCTCGATCTGCCTGTGCTGGGCGCGGCTGCACTCAAGCAGCCGGCCTGAGGCCCGCCAAAGTGCCGCAGCTTGTGTTTAGGTCCGCGGATTGGACTAGCCTCACCGCTGGACGCAATGGCTGCGATTCGGGCCGATGCTGGATCTGAGCGCCGAAATGGCGGAGCTCTGGACGTCCCTCGGCGCGCCGCCGGGCGGGCGCGGGCGCCTTGTCGAGTTCATCGCGGCGCGGGAGGGCGAGGGCGTCTCCACCGTCGCCCGCGAGTTCGCCTTCTACGCCGCCCGCGCGATGCGCCGCCGCGTTTGGCTGGTCGATCTCGACCTGATGGGCCAGACCCAGGCCGCCGTGATCGCCCGCGATCCGAAGCGGTTCGGAGCCTTCGGACAGCCGGCGGCGGCCACGCCCGACGGCTCGATGTTCTTTAGCGTGCAACCACCGCTGAAGCGCCCGGACGGTCGCCCCTGGCCGGACGCCCGCTACATCAGCGTCCATGCCGTGGGCGATCCCGGCTTCTGGGTCACCCGCTTTCGCCGCGAGGCGATGCGGGGGCGCCAGGGGGTCCACGTGCTGCCAACGCCCGACTACTGGAAGGCGCTGCGCCGCCACGCCGATCTGGTCGTGGTCGACGCGCCGGCCAGCCGAACGCTCCCAGGCCGGCCTGACTATCTCGCCGTTCATGGATGACGTGGTGCTGGTGGTGGCCGCCGACGAGGGCGACGCCCGCGCGCCGGCCGAGCTGCGCGACGACCTCGCCGCCGTCGGCGCCCGCTGCGCCGGCCTGTTCGTCAACCGGGTGCGGGTCGAGCCGCCCGGGTTCCTGCGCGGCGCCGCGCCGTGACGGTGATCGCCGCCGCGTTCCCGCGGGCT
The DNA here is from genome assembly GCA_963835495.1 of uncultured Pseudomonadota bacterium. GTDB lineage: Bacteria > Pseudomonadota > Alphaproteobacteria > Caulobacterales > Caulobacteraceae > Acaudatibacter. The sequence goes on from CAWIFQ010000003.1 coordinate 778,489, forward strand.
CAGGCGGCGCGCTGGAGCCTGACCGAGAAGGCCGCCTTCGCCGCCGCGGTGTTCATGCTGCTGACCTACAGCCAGGGCTGGGAACTGCCGCTGACCGGGGGCGGCGACGAGAGCGGCGATTCCGCCCTGATCCGCACCCTGTTCCTGCCCGCCTACGCCGCCGGCGTCACCCTGGTGGCGCTGAGCCCGTGGAACACCGCGCGCGGCCTGATCCGCCAGCCGTTCCTGATCGCGATCTTCGCCATCGCCGCGCTCTCGGTGTTCTGGTCGGTCTCGCCGGACCAGACCTCGCGCCGCATCTTCGCCTTGGCGTTCACGACCCTGGGCGGCGTGGTGCTGGCGGCGCGCTATTCCTGGGCGCGGCTGGCCGAGGCAATCGCCGCGGCGTTCGCGATCCTGGCCATCTGCAGCCTGTTCACCGGCCTGTTCGTGCCGGCGATCGGACGCATGGCCGAGACCTTCCCCGGCTCGTGGCGCGGGCTTTGGCTGGAGAAGAACACCTTTGGCGACAACATGACCCAGGGCGCGGCGATCTGCGCCGCCGCCGCCTTCCTCAACCCCCGGCGGGCGATGCTTTGGTGCGGCGCGTCGGTGCTGTGCTTCGGCCTGGTGCTGATGAGCACGTCGAAGACCTCGCTGGTCTCGGTGCTGCTCAGCGGCGCCTCGATCGGGCTGGTCTGGGCTGTGAGACGCGGGCCAATCTCCAGCATCGCCGCGACCTGGGGCGCCGTCGTCGCGCTGTGCGCCGCCGCGGCGGTCATCTTCTTCGCCTCGGACTTCGTGTTCGGCCTGCTCGGCAAGGACGCCACCCTCACCGGCCGCACCAAGATCTGGGCGGCGGTGATGCGCCAGATCGACGAGCGCCCCTGGCAGGGCTTCGGTTACGCGGCGATCTGGGACGAGACCGGCCCGTGGGGGCCGCTGGCCTGGATCACCCACGACGCCGGCTTCCGCGCCCACCACGCGCACAATTCCTGGCTCGAGCAGTGGCTGTCGCTGGGCGTGCCGGGCCTGGCCGCCTGGGCCGGCTTCTACCTGCAGACCCTGGTCGCCAACATCGTCGCGCTCTACCGCAGCAAGGGCGCCTACCTGGCGCTGCCGTTCTTCGTGCTGTTCAGCCTGACCAGCCTCACCGAGAGCATCGCGGTGGTCTACAACGACATGCGCTGGGTGATCTTCGTCGCCCTGGCGGTGAAACTCAGCCTGCCGGACGCGGCCCCGGGGCCGGCGGCGCCGGGCGCCAATGTGCGGCGGCTGCCGCGCCACGGCCGGGTTGTTCCGGCGGACTGAATATCGGCTCTCTCCAAGCCGTCCATGCTGGACTAAGCTCGCCCGCAACAAGAACACTTGACGATCGCGGGAGGACTGCATGGCGGACGGGACGCAGCCGATCGATGCGCCGTGGAGCGCGGACGCGATCCGCGCGCTGTTCGACCCCAAGACCGGCTGGCTCGATCGTCGGGTCCACTCCGACGCGGCGCTCTATCAATTGGAGCTGGAGCGCATCTTCGCCCGCGGCTGGAACTTCATGTGCCACGAGTTCCAGCTGCCGAACGCGGGCGACTACTTCATCAACTACATCGGCGAAGACCAGGTCATCTGCGTCCGCGACGAGGAGGGGCAGGTCAATGTCCTGCTCAACACCTGCCGCCACCGCGGCAACGCGCTGTGCCGCGCCGAGCAGGGCCGCGCCAAGTCGTTCGTCTGCAGCTACCACGGCTGGAACTATGGCCTGGACGGCCGGCTGCTCGGCGTGCCCGGCCAGTCGACCTACTATCGCGGCGACCTCGACAAGAGCCGCCTGGGCCTGGTGAAGGCGGCCAAGGTCGAGAGCTATCTCGGCTTCTATTTCGCGACGATGGCGAGCGACGCGCCTTCGCTGCACGACTACCTGGGCGACGTCGGCCGCACGGGCCTCGGCATGGTCTGCGCCAACGGCGAGGTCGAGGTGGTCGACGGCATCCAGAAGAACATCATCGACTGCAACTGGAAGATCGCGGTCGATAACCTCTTCGACTGGTATCACGTGATGTACAGCCACGCCTCGGCCGGCAGCGCGGGCTTCATCGATCTCGCCGCGATCGTCCATCCGAAGAACCAGATGGTGATGCTGGGCGACTACGGGCAGGCGATCGGCGGGCCGGGCGTGCCCCGGGAATTGCAGGCGAAGTTCGACCTGCTGTCGGACGAGCAGCGTATCGAATACGCGCGCTCCGCCGAAGCCGAGTATCCGCGGCTTAGGCCCGCGGGCGCGGCCGAGCTGATGGGCTCGGAGGGCGTGCGCAGCATGGGCCACCCGAACCTGTTCCCGAACGTCTGGATCACGCTTGGCGGCATGCAGATGTGCCTGCGCCTGCCGCGCGGGCCGTCGCACACCGAGCTCTGGTGGTTCACCATCGTGCCGAAGAACGCGCCGCCGCAGTTCCGCAAGGCGATCATCGGCCAGGCGAACCACGTGTTCGGCCCGGCCGGCCTGCTGGAGCAGGACGATGGCGAGAACTGGAGCCAGAGCACGCGCGCCGCGTCCGGATTCTCCAGCCGCAAGGTCGGCGCGGCCCTGATGATGGGGCTGGGACACGACGAGGTGTCGGTGGGCGAGAACGGCCAGAAGTTCATCGAAGGCTACGTCGGCGAACACGGGCAGCGATGGTTCTATCGATCGTGGACCGAATGGCTCGCCGCGCGCGACTGGGCGGAGCTCGAGGCCACGCGCTCGCCGGCGCCGACGGGGGTGGTCTGATGGACGACGCGTCGCCGACCAAGCCGCGCGCGAAGCCGGCGATTCCGGCCGCAGCCTCCCGGAGCGGGTCGCTGCTGCAATACGAGGTGGAGCAGTTCCTCTACGCCGAGGCGGCGCTGCTCGACGGGCGACAATACCGCGAGTGGCTGGGCCTGCTGGCCGACGACATCCACTACTGGATGCCGATCCGGCGCACGGTCACGCTCAGCGACCTCGACATGGAGTTCACCAAGCCTGGCGGCATGGCCTACTTCGACGACGACCGCACCATCCTTGAGATGCGGGTCAAGAAGCTGGAGGCGGGCTCGGCCTGGTCGGAAGATCCGCCGTCGCGCTCGCGCCACTTCGTCTCGAACGTCCGTATCCTGAGCATCGAAGGCGACGAGATCGCCGTCGAGGTGTGTTTCCACCTCTACCGCACCAGGCTGAACTCCGAAGTCAGCGGCTGGGTCGGGCGGCGGCTCGACGTGTTGCGGCGCGTCGAGGACGGCTTCCGGCTGGCCAGGCGCCACATCTTCCTCGACCAGACCGTGATCCCCAGCACCAACATGAGCACTCTGTTCTAGGAGCCGGCAGGATGGGCGCGCTGACGGACGAAGTGGTGCTGATCACCGGCGGCGCGTCGGGCCTCGGCCGCGCGATCGTGGATCGGTTCCTGGAAGAAGACGCCAGGCTGGCCGTGCTGGACCGCACGCCGGACCGTCTGGCGGAGCTGGTCGGGGCGAACCCCGATCGCCTGGCGGTGTTCGCCGGCGACGTCAGGGACATCGGCGACAACCAGCGCGCCGTCGAGGCGTGCGTCGCCCGGTTCGGCAAGCTGGACTGCGCGATCGGCAACGCCGGCATCTGGGACTACTCGGTCTCGCTCGACGCCTTGCCGCCCGAGAGCATCGATGCTGCGTTCGACGAGGTGTTCCACATCAACGTCAAGGGCTACCTCAACCTCGCCAAGGCGGCGCTGCCGGCCCTGGTGCGTTCGTCCGGCGCACTGATCTTCACGGTCTCCAACGCCGGGTTCGACCCGGCCGGGGGCGGCCCACTCTACACCGCGTCCAAGCACGCCGTCGTGGGCCTGATCAGGCAGCTGGCCTACGAACTCGCGCCGGCGGTGCGGGTCAACGGCGTCGCGCCCGGCCCGATCGAGACCGATCTGCGCGGCCCGGCCGCGCTGGGGCTGGAGGACCGGTCCATCGGCAGCGTCAACCTCTCCGCGGTCGCCGGGCCGAACATCCCGCTGGGCCGGGTGCCGGCGACGTCCGACTACGCCGGCGGTTACGTCTTCCTGGCCTCGCGGCGCGACAGCCGGCCCGCCACCGGCGGCGTGCTGAGCCTGGACAGCGGGATCGCCGTGAGGGGCATGGGCCGCGTCTCCGCCGGCGCGAAGCTTGCCGCCAAGTATGGGGCGGCGGGCGCAGATTCCACCGAGGCGACCAGCAAGGAGACCCCATGAGCATCGGATCGCTCGGATATCTCGGGCTCCAGGTGAAGGACACCGCCGCGTGGGAGGCGTTCGCGACCGGGGTGCTGGGGCTGATGCCCGCCGAACCGGCGGGCGATTCCCGCCGGTTCCGGCTCGACGATCTGGCGTGGCGCATCGCGGTCGAGCCCGGCGCGGCGGATGACCTCGCTTATGTCGGCTTCGAGGTCGCGGGGCCGGCGGAGCTGGCGGCGGCCGGCGAGCGACTGTCCGAGGCCGGCGTCGCGGTCGGCAACGGAAATCCGGAGCTGCTGGCTGAGCGCGGCGTGCTGGGGCTGATCAGCTGCCAGGACCCGGACGGCCTGGCGGTCGAGGTGTTCTACGGGCCGACCTTGCGGGCCGAGACGCCGTTCGCCTCGCCCGCGGGGGTCACCGCGTTCGTGACCGGCGACCAGGGGCTCGGTCACATCGTGCTATCCACCAAGGACATGGCGGCGGCGCGGCGCTTCTACCAGGACATCCTCGGCTTTCGGCTGTCGGACATCATCCGGATGCGCGCCGGACCGCAGTTCAGCTTCGAGATGGAGTTCTACCACTGCAATCCGCGCCACCACACGCTGGCGCTGATGCCGATCCCGATGCCGAAGCGGCTGCACCACTTCATGATCCAGGTGCCCACGCTGGACGGCGTCGGCTTCGCCCTGGAGCGGGCCACCGCCGCCGCGACGCCGATCACCGCCGGCCTCGGCCGGCACACCAACGACCAGATGGTCTCGTTCTATTCGCGCACGCCGGCCGGTTTCGAGGTGGAGTTCGGCCAGGGTGCGATCGAGGTGGACGACGCCACCTGGCGCGTCGGCCGTCACGATAAGCCCAGCAGCTGGGGCCACAAGCGGCCGGGACACTAGCCCAGCCGCGCCGCGCCCTCGGCCACGGTCACCACGTCGACGCCTTCTGCGAGCGCGGCGGCGATCAGGCGCTCCAGCGTCTGCGGCGTGCAGCCCCATTCGGACGGCGGGTCGGCGACGTCGTGGGTGGTGAGGATCAGCCAGGCGGACCGCTCGGCGAGGCGGTCGAGCCAGCGCAGCGCAAGGGCCTCGCCGTCCGGGCCCTCGACGCCGATCGACGGGGCCTGGTTGAGGTCGGCGCCGGCGGTGACGAGGCCGCGGTGCATCGCCCGCATCAGCTGGAAGCGGCCGGCAAGGGCGTGCTTGGTCGCCGGCGCCACGTCGCCGTAAGGGAAGGCGAAGGTGGTCGGGCGCGGCAGGCCCCAGGCGGCCAGGGTCTCGGCGTTGCGCGCCACGTTCTCGACGGCGTCCTCGGCGCTGGCCTGGCCGCAGTCGAGGTGGGCGTAGGTGTGGCAGCCGATCTCGTGCCCGGCGGCGGCGAGCCGTCGGACGGCGTCGGCACAGGCCATGCGGCCGGTGGGCGCGTCGGTCCCGGCGAGAGCGGCGGCGACGTAGTAGGTGCCCTTCAAACCATGGCGCTCGAGGATCTCGGCGCCGGTCTCGGCGGCGGAGGCCGGGACGTCGTCGAAGGCGAACGACAGCATCGGTCGCCGCGGCGCGTGGGCCGGCCGGCGCGAAGCCAGGCGCACGGTGCGTCGGCGCAGCTTGCCGCGCCAGGATGAGTCCGCGTGGTAGGCGCCCTGCATGAGATCACCTGGCATCACACCGCCTCCGCATAGAGCGCGGCCCGGTAGAGCCGCAGGGCGAACGCCCGCGGGCCGGCGGGGCCCGCGTCGAACAGGGCGGCGGCCTTCAGCCACGGCCGCCAGAAGGCCCGCAGCGGCGCGCGCTTCAGCGCCTGGGCCATGCGATAGCTGGGGTAGCGGCGCACGATGTCGCGGTGCGCGGCGACCACGCGGGCGAAGTTGGCGGCCGACTGCTCGAACTTGGCGGCGATCGTCGCCGCGGGGGTGAGGCCGAGGTGGGTGGCGGGGTTGTCGAGGTGAAGGATCGGGTGGCGGCGAGAGACGCGCATGCCCCATTCCACGTCCTCCCAGCCCCAGCCGACGAAGCCGGCGTCGAAGGGTTCGGCCTCGAATACGTCGCGCCGGATCAACAGGTTGGAGGTGAAGACGTACTTCTCCGGCGTCAGGCGGCGGGTTGCCGCCGGGGCGCAGTCGCTGCGCAGCGCCATGGCCCGGTGCACCGCGTTGGCGCGGGTGCGCGGCGCCTGGCGCAGCGAAAAGCCGCCGAACGCGACGGCCGGGTCCTCCAGGTCGATCAGGTAGCGCCAGCAGAGCAGGAAGTCCGGCGCGTCCGGCAGCATGTCGGCGTCGAGGAACAGCAGGTGGCGGCCGCGGGCGATGGCGGCCAGCCGGTTGCGGCCCTCGGCGCGGCCCTGGTTGGCGTCCAGGCGGACGAACCGCGCGGGCGAGCTTCATGGCCCGGATGGTGTCCTCGATCTTGGCGGTCAGCGCCGGGTCGTCGGAGCCGTCGTCGAGGACGACGATCTCGACGGCGGCGTCGGCGCCATCGAGCGCGGCCAGCAGGCGGGTGGGATCGTCGCGCAGGAACGGGATCAGCACCGAGAGCTTCGGCGCGGCGCCTGCCCAGGCGGCGTTGTCGACGATGGTGGCGTTCAGCGTCATGTCGCCATCCGGGTGCGGAGGGTCAGGGTGAGGCGTCTGGTCCGCGCGTGCGCACATCGGCCACGTCGAGCGCGAACGCGGCGAGGCGCATAGACCAGGGCGCCGACGCCGGCCTTCAGGCCCAGCTCCAGCAGGCCGCCGAGGCTGGGCAGGTTCGCCACCACCACCCCCATCGCCGCGGCGGCCAGACCGGCGCGGGCCAGCGGCGCCCACGGCAGCGGCAGCGGCTGGGCGAGGCGGCCGAGCAGGATCGAGGCGACGAGACCCGCGCCGTAGCTCGCGGTGGTGGCGACCAGCGCGCCGGTCAGGCCCAGGCGCGGGATCAGGATCAGGTTCAGGGCGATGTTCAGCGCCGCCGGGATGGCCATCGCCAGCAGCAACAGCCCAGTGCGGCGTCCCAGCGTGAAGGCCTGGTGGGTGTAGTAGGTGGTGAGCCCGGCGAAGAGGGCGCTGGCGGCGATCCAGGGGGTGACGGCGGCGGCGCCTTGGCGCCAGCGCGGGGCCGACCATCACTTCGGCCAGCGGCCGGGCGACCAGCGCCAGGCCGACGCAGGCGGGGAGGGCGAGCGCCAGCATGAAGCCGGCCTGCTCGCGCGCGGCCTTGGCCAGCGCCGCGCCGCCGCCGCGCTCGAGCGCCACGATCAGCGCCGGACCGCCGGCCGCGCCCAGCCAGATGAACATCACGTCCAGCGTGCGGTTCGCCAGGCTGTAGCCGGCCTGGTAGACGCCGACCGTGGCGTCGCCGAGGTAGGCGGCGAGCAGGAAGCGGTCGGTGGTGGCCAGCGCCAGGGCGAGGATCAGCGACAGCGCCACCGGCAGGCCATAGCGGGCGTAGGACTTGGCGCGCCCGGCGTCGAACGCGCCGCCGGCGCCGCGCTTCAGCTCGGCCGGCAGCAGGAAGACCAGCACCACGGCCGCGGCCGCGCCCAGGCCGGCGATCGGGGCGGCGCCCTTCAGGCCGGCGTAGATCAGGCCGGCGCCGACGGCGAAGCCGGCCAGGGTCTGGGCCATGTCCATCAGGGCCGCGCCGCGCACGTCGCCGGCGGCGCGGCGGCGCTCCTGGTCCAGCTTGGCCAGGCTGCGCGCCAGGATCGCGCCCAGGCCGGCGCCGACCGCGAGCTTGAGCGGGCCGTCGCCGGGCCACAGCAGCAGGCCCGCGACGCCGATGACGACGAACGCGGCGGCCGCGACCAGCCAGCAGCGGTAGAGCGTGGCGAAGTGGTCGGCCAGCCGCCCGCCCTCGGCCTCCGGCGCGTAGAACCGCGCCATCGCCGCCTCGATCCAGGTGAAGGTCAGGGTGTGGCCAAGGCTCATGACCGAGAAGGCCAGGGCGTAGACGCCGAACTCGGCCGGCGTGAGCAGCCGCGTGAAGACGACGATCGAGCCGAAGCCGACCAGGCCCTGCACGATGTTCATCGGCAGATATCCGACCACGCCGCGCCAGAACATCAGCGCACCACCTTATCGTCGCCGATCAGGCAGGGGAGGGTCAGGGCCATGATGATCAGGTCGAGCATCAGCGACTGGCGCTCGATGTATTCGATGTCGAGCGCCACGCGGCGCTTGACCAGCTCCGGCGTGTCGACCGGTCCGCGCGAGCCCTTGATCGCGGCCCAGCCGGTCATGCCCGGCTTCATGCGGTGGCGGTGGGCGTATTCGGCGACCAGCTTGGCGCTGACCGACTGGCCGGTCTTCATGCCGACGGCGTGCGGGCGGGGGCCGACCAGCGACATCTCGCCCTTCAGCACGTTGATCAGCTGCGGCAGCTCGTCGAGGCTGGTGCGGCGGATGATGCGGCCGACGCGGGTCACCCGTTCGTCGTCGTACCTGATCTGGCGCGCGCCCTCGCCGCCGTCGTCGCTCGGGCGCATCGAGCGGAACTTCCAGACCAGGATCTCCTCGTTGTTGAAGCCGTGCCGGCGCTGGCGGAAGAACACCGGGCCGGGGCTGTCGAGCTTGATGGCCAGCGCGATCAGCATCATCAGCGGCAGGCCGAGGATCAGCGCCAGGGCGCCGACGATCAGGTCCTGCGTCCGCTTGACCAGCGCGCGGCGCTCGTTGCTGGGGGCGCCGGACACTGGCGCCAGCGGGGCCTCGGCGAGGCGCGTGAGGGCGGCGGCGCGGCTGGCCGGTCCCTGGTCGATGAACAGCATCACCTCGTTGGGCAGCACCGCCAGCTGCTCGATCAGCTGGCGCACGCGGGCCTGGGCGTTCTGCGGCACCGCGATCACCACCCGGTCGACGTAGGGCATGATGCGGTGGGCCAGCAGGGCCTTGATGTCGCCCAGCACCGGCACGCCGGCGACGTCGCGGCCCGTCCGGCCGACGCGGTCGTCGAACACGCCCAGCACCGCGGTCTCGCCGCTGCGCATCGCCGCCTCGACCAGCCGCTCGGCGTTCTGGTTGGCGCCGACGACGACGATGTTGGGGGTCAGCCGGCCCATCGCGCGCCAGCGGCGCACCAGCGCCCACCACAGGCCGTGCAGGGCGTAGAGCGTCGCGAAGCTGGCCACGAACCACACCCGCAGCGGCGCCTCGGGCACGGTGGTCGGATGGAAGCCGACCAGCAGGAACTCCAGGCAGAGCGCCGCCATGCCGAAGCCGGCCGCCACCTTGACCAGGTGCCGGCCAAGGCTCTCGCGTTGCGCGAAGGCGTAGGCGTGGATGGTCGAGAGGCTCCAGATCAGGGCCAGCGCGCCGACGATGAACGGCGTCATTGAGGACGGCGCAATGCGGCCGGCCGACAGCGGCGCGGCGGCGAGCGCGAGCACGCCCAACCCGATCGCATCGCCGATGCGGAAGATCGCGCCCAGCATCCAGCCGGTCAGCCGCGAGCGGGTGGGCGAAAGCGCCGCGGGTCGCATCGGTCCGCGGCGGTCGCGCGGCGCCTCGGCGGGCGGCAGCAGGGCGGCGCCGGGGGCTGTGTCCCATGAGTGCCGCCGCGCCGGCGCGAGCTGCGCGGACGTATCGGCCTGGGACGTTTCTTCGGCGCGACGAAGGACTGCGGGCATGTTGGGACCCGCCAGAGCAAGTCCCGCGCCGCGTCGTAACCGTTCGTTTACCTAACGAACGACCAGTTCTTGTAGAACATGGCCCGAAACGAGCCGGCCAGCAGGCTCATGCCCTTCACCGCGACCTCGAAGGCGGGGTGGAACCGGTTGGGGCGGATGATGTCGACGAACAGGCAGTAGCGCAGCGTGTCGACGCCGTTGACCGACTTGTGGAACATGGTGTCGTCGAAGACCAGCAGCGGCTCGGCGCTCCACAGGTGAACCCGGTCGTCGACCGCGATGTAGACGTCGGGGCTGTTGATCGGCTCGAGGTTGCGCAGCACGCGGTAGGTCAGGCGCTGCGGGCCGAAGTGCCACGAGGTCTGTTCCCCGCCGCGGAACGTCGAGACGGCGATGGTCTTCACGTACCGGAACGGCTGCTCGAAGGCCGGGACGCTGATCGGCGTCGGCATCGTCGCGCCAAACCAGCGGAACGCCAACATCGCGCGGCGGCCGGTCTCCATCTGCGGCCGCACCGCGTCGGCGATCGCATCGCGGGCGCCGACGAAGGCCGCGACGCAGGTCTCGATCTCGCGCTGGCACTCGGCCGGCAGCTCCGCGAACGGCACGGCGCCGCGCGGTTTGCGCGACAGCAGGTCGGCCAACAGGTTGATCGGCGACAGCAGCCAGGTCAGCAGGCCTTTGCCGGTGAAATACTCCTCGATCAGCTGATAGGTGATGTTGCGATGCCGGCTGACGTCGAGCACGCCGCAGCCCAGCAGGATGCCGGTCGGGATCGGGGCGAAGTACAGCGCCGGCGCCGCAATGATGGCGAATGCGGCGGCGCGCCTAGCGTGCTTGGCATTGGATCGCGTCAGAACGCTCATCGGCCCTTATTCGACCTTCGCCGCGCTCCAGGCAATCGCCGTCTGGCCGCTTGCCGACGCGGCTTCGGTGCGGCGCGCGGTCGGTTTGCGCAACGCCGCGATCCAACCTACCTAGGCCGAGCGGAGCGGCGGCCGGAGCGGCAATGGCGAACGAGTTCGATCTGACCACGACCCAGGGGCGCCTCGCCACCGTCTCGCACCACCTGTGGACCGACCACGCCTACCTGCGGTTTGCGTGGACCAACGCGCACTGGATCAGCGACGAGATGCTGCGCACCAACCAGCCGTGGCCGTTCCAGCTGAAGGCCTGGCGCGAACGCGGCGTCCGCACGGTGGTCAACCTGCGCGGCGGCGCCGACAGCCACCATGCGCTGGAGGCGGAGGCCTGCGCCCGCTACGGCCTGAAGCTGGTCAGCTACCCGGTGCGCTCGCGCGACGTGCCGACCAGTGAGCAGATCCTGGGCGCCCGAGCGCTGTTCGAAGGCCTGGAATACCCGGCGCTGATGCACTGTAAGTCCGGCGCGGACCGGGCCGGGGTGATGAGCGTGCTCTACATGCACTTCCGCAAGGGGCAGCCGATCTCCGAGGCGACCACGCAGCTTCACCTCAAGTTCGGCCACGTGCGCGCCGGGCCCACCGGCGTGCTCGACTTCTACTTCGAATACTACCTGGCCCACGTCGCCCCGCGCGGCCTGTCGCTGGAAGACTGGGCCCGTGAGCCCGACTACGACCCGGCCGCCATCCGCCGCGACTTCAAGGCGCAGTGGTGGGCCACCGTGCTGACCGACAAGCTGCTGCGTCGGGAATAGGTGGCGGTGAGGGTGGGATTCGAACCCACGGTAGGCGTTAACCTACGCTGATTTAGCAAACCAGTGCCTTCAGCCGCTCGGCCACCTCACCTGCTGGCAGACCTGATACGGGGCTCGGCGCCCACCCGCAAGGGGCTGGGCGAGCACGAGCGGCCCGCTACATGCGCCGACCCGCGCTGGCGTCGGACTTAGTCCATCCGCTCGACGATGATCGCCGGGGCCATGCCGCCGCCGGCGCACATGGTCACCAGGCCGCGCCTAAGGCCACGCCGTTCCAGCTCGTCGACCATCGTGCCGATCAGCATTGACCCGGTGGCGCCGATCGGGTGGCCCAGCGCGATCGCGCCGCCGTTGACGTTGACCTTCTCGCGGTCGAGGCCGAGGTCGCGGATCGCCTTCTCCACCACGACGGCGAAGGCCTCGTTGATCTCGAACAGGTCGATGTCGTCGACCCCCAGGCCCGCCTTCTTCAGCATCTTGCGGATCGCCGGCGCCGGCGCGTTCAGCATCAGCGTCGGGCAGTCGCCCTGGTTGGCCATCGCCACGACCCGCGCGCGCGGCTTCATGCCGTGGCTCTTGGCGTACTCGGGCGAGGCCAGCAGCAGCGCCGCCGAGCCGTCGACGACGCCGGAGGAGTTGCCGGCGTGGTGGACGAACTTGATGTCGACGTCGGGGTACTTCTGCAGGATCAGGCTGCGGAAGGTGGCGCCGGTGTCGTCGACGGCGATATCGGCCATGGCCTCGAACGACGGCTTCAGCGACGACGAGCCCCTCGAGGGTGGTCTGCGGGCGCGGGAACTCCTCGTGATCGAGCGCGAGCGAGCCGTCCTCGTGGTAGACCGGGACCAGGCTCTTGCTGAACCGGCCTTCGTCGAGCGCGATGGCGGCGCGGCGCTGGCTCTCCAGCGCGAGCCGGTCGACATCCTCGCGGGTCGATGCCTTCCATGGTGGCGATGGTGTCGGCGCAGATGCCCTGCTGGGTCTGCGGGTGGCTCTTGCGCAGCCGCATGTTGCCGCTGTCGAACACCGGCGAGGCGCCGGGCGTCGGCGGCGGGCGGCCCTTGCCGCTCATCATCTCGCGTGCCGCCGGCCACCACCAGGTCGGACATGCCGGCCTTGATGGTCGAGGCGGCGAAGTTCACCGCGGTGATGCCCGAGCCGCAGAAGCGGTCGAGCGTGACGCCGCTGGAGCGCACATCGTAGCCGGCGTCGAGCGCCGACATGCGGCCGAGGTCGCCGCGCTGACAGCCCGGTCTGCGAGCTGCTGCCCCAGATCACGTCGTCGACCTCGGCGGTGTTCAGCTTGTTGCGCTCGGCCAGCGCGCGCAGCACCGTCGCGCCCAGCTGCTGCGGATGGATCTCCGCCAGCGCGCCCTTGCCGATCTTGCCGATGCCGCGCGGCGTGCGGCACGGCATCGATGATCCAGGCCTCGGTCATTGGCTCAGTCCTCTGTCGCTCTTCGCTCGGGCTCCATCGAGCCCGGTCGTTCCTGGATCACGAAAGCCGATCTGGCGTGAATTCGCAATCAGGCTCTCGTGGCGAACGCCAAGCCAGCCTTGCAGCGCCTACAGCCGCGAGCCGGCCAGGATCGCGCAGATCTTCTCCCTGAGGCGCTCGGCGAGCTGGTCGGCGGGCCAGGCGTCGAACACCGCGTGGGGGATCATGCCCAGCGCGGCGTCCCACAGCATCTGGCTGAGCAGGGCGATGTTTGCGTCGGGAGAGATCTGGCCGCGGTCGACCGCCGCCGCCAGCGCCGCCGAGATGTGGTCGCTGATCGGCCATTGGGCGAGCACGCTGCGGATGTCGGGGCCGAGTTCCGTCGACCAGGCCGCGCTCATGGCGACCTGGACGAACGGGACATTCTCGGCGCGGCTGCGGTAGGCCCTGACGAACATCGACTTGAGCACGTCTTCGATCTGGGCGGCGGGATCCTCGAGGCGTTCGCGCAGCGTCTCGCCGACAATCTCGTAGGCGGCGGCGCGATCCTGGACCACGAGCGCCAGGAAGAGTCCGGACTTGCCCGAGAAGCTGGCGAACAGAGCGCCCGTCGACAGCCCGCACTCGGCGGCGATCTGGCGGATGGTGGTGTGCTCGTAGCCGAAGGTCGAGAACAGGTGCTTGGCGGCCGTCATGACCTTCTGGCGCGTGCGCTCCTTCAACGCGGCGCGACGGCTGGAACTCGGACCCTCGTCAGGCCGCGCAGAAACTGGATCCGACATACTGACCGCCCACCCGGCAGGCTCGCGCGGGAACAAACCGACATCGCCGAGCGCCTCGACCGCACTCGATTGGCGCCGTGATTCTGTCAAGCGAAGGTCGGGCCCAGCCGGCGGCGCCGCACGCTTCAGGCCGCCCGACCGCGAGAGACGCCGGTCAGCATGGGGCAGCCCTTGATCGCCAGCTGGAGGTCCGGGCGGTCGCCGAACGGGTACTCCGCGAAGGCGCTGTACTCGGCGCTGTAGCGCACGAACGCCGGCTCGCGCAGGTCGAGATGGCCGAGCAGTTCGAAGATCAGGTCTTCCTTGAGGTAGTAGCTGCGCTGGCCGACCATGCCGCTGAGGATGCCGTCGAAGTAGGCGGCGGACTTCGGCTCCATCGCCATCGACCAGTCGGTGCGGTCGGCGCCGGCGCGCTCGGCGACGTCGTCGATCTCGGCCAGGGCGTGGACGAACTTCAGCTCCTCCATGCCGAAGATGCTGATCGCCGGATCGTTCGGCTGGCCGCCGAGCCGCTTCAGCCGGGCGACGTTCTCGGCTTCCAACGCGGCCTGGATGGCGCGCACCCGCTGGCGGCTGGGCCGCGGCGCGCCGGGACATTCGAGCAGCTCGGCCAGGATGTCCTTCTCGTGGGCGGCGAAGCCGGGCCCGGCGGCCAGCTTGCGATAGATGCGGGCGCGGTTGAGCTCGGTGAGCGCCATGCCGAGACGCGTGTTGGGCAGGAACGGAAACGCCTTGGGGCTGACTTCCACCGAGTGCTTGCGCGCCCGGATCGGGTCGAGATAGGGCGACGTCGGGCTGCCGGGGCGGAACACCAGCGCGCGGTAGACGCCGGTCTTGGCGGGGCCGGCCAGGAAGGCGCGATACTTTTTCAGCTCGGCCCGGCCGATCCGGTCGCGGAAGAAGGTGTCGAGCACCGAGCCGTAGAAGCCAGGCCAGAGCGGGTAGGAGTTGTAGATCGGCCGCGCGTCGGCGCCGTGGCAGCCCGCGCAGTTGGCCGCCGCGGCCGAGGGACGCCAGCCCGCCCGCTGGGCCGCGGGCAGGATGTAGGCGTTGAGTTTGAACTCGGCGCTGTCGTCGTCGAAGCTCATGGTCTCGACCAGGTCGTGGCCGGGCGCCGTCGGATCGCCGATGAAGGTGAGGATGAAGCGGGCGTCGTCGCTGAACAGGATCACCCGCGGCTTGGCCGGAGTGATCTGGTCCTTGAACGGGCTGCGGCTGTCGTAGACCAGGGTGAAGTTCGCCCGCAGCTCGCGCGGCAGCAGCGGCGCCAGCGCCTGCACGGTGTCGACCGGCTGGCCGGTGGCCGGGTCGTGCTGCAGCAGCGCCCGGAAGCTGACGTCGGTGAGCGGAGTTGGGTTGGACGGCGGCGCGGCGGCGCGGGCCGGCCAAAACACCACCAGCGCGGCGAACTGGAGCGCCAGAGCCGCGGCGATCCAACCGCTTGCCGCCCGGCTTTTCCACCCTCGCCACCGCAGGGTTTGCTCGAAGACGCCCATCGCCCCGCTCCGGTTGATCGACGCGAGTTTAGTGGATGTTCGCGTTGTGGTCGAAGCTTAAGTGGCGCATACTTCAGCGACGCCACGAGGCGGTCGACCCGAACGGGGGAGGAAACCCATGAAAAAGCTTTGGCTTGCGGCCGCGATGGCCGTCAGCGTCGTTGCCCTGCAGCTGCCGGCCTCCGCGGCGGCGGTCAACGGCATCCCAGTACAGCCGCCGCACGGCGTCCACGGCATCATCATCCGTCACTGCCGCTGGCACGGCCACTACTACCGCCGCTGCCCGCATCACGGACCCATCGGCATCATCATCGGCCGCAGGCCTATCGGCCGCCCGGTCGGCGTTCGTCCGATCGGGGTTCGCCCGATCGGCGTCACGCCCGTGAGACCCGGCGGCGGCCTCGTGAACGGCATCCAGCCGGAGCAGCGCGTCCAGCACTAGCTGCGCGGCGTTCCGCGCCGACGTCCGCCGGGCAGCCGCTCGGCGGACGTTTTCGTTTCGGGGGGCTGGAGCAGGCTGGGATCGGGCGGCACAGCCCGTCCTTCGTCACCCCGGCCGAGCGGAGCGAGAGCCGGGGCCGGAAGCGCCGCCACCAAGTCGGATTTCGTCTAGGAACCGGAGGGTCCGGCCCCGGATCGGCCTTGCAGGCCGTCCGGGGTGACGAGCTGAAGCGACTACCCCCCAAACACCGTGCGCAGCAGCCAGTACAGGCCGCCGGCGAGCAGGATGGCGGCTGGCAGGGTCATCACCCAGGCGAGCGCGATGTTGCGCAGCGTGCCGCCCTGCAGGCCCGAGCCGTTGGCGGCCATCGTTCCGGCGACGCCGCTGGAGAGGATGTGCGTCGTCGAGACCGGCAGGGCGTAGTACTGCGCCGCCAGGATGGTGCTGGCCGCGACGATCTCGGCCGCCGCGCCCTGGGCGTAGGTGAGGTGGGTCTTGCCGATCCGCTCGCCGACGGTGACCACGATCCGCTTCCAGCCGACCATGGTGCCGAGGCCCAGCGCGATGGCGACGCCGACCTTGACCCAGGTCGGGATGAAGCGGGTGCCGCTTTCCAGGTCGCCCTGGAATTTCTTCAGCGTGGCGGCGGTGGGCTTGTCGATGTTGGTCTTGGCCTTGCCGATCAGCCGCAGCGCATCGCCGACCAGGTACATGTCGTTACGCAGGTTCGGCGTCTCGGCGGCGGGGACCAGCTTGAGCGACCGGTAATGGGCGACCTGCTGCGAGATGTCGCCCGAGATCACGCTGAGCGCCGCGTAGACTGGCGGCTTGTCGACCTGGCGGGTGCGCAGGGCGTCGCCGACCGTGGCGCGGGCGGCTTCGAGGGTGGGGGCGGGCAGGGCGCCGGCGTGCCTGGCCAGAGCCGCCTGGGCCGCGCCGGCGCTGGCGACGAACGCCGGCATCGCCGTGTCCGGCATGGTGCGGTTGAGCGCGTAGGCGGTGGGGGCGGCGCCGATCAGGATCAGCATGATCAGCCCCATGCCCTTCTGGCCGTCGTTGCCGCCGTGCGCCGAAGGAGACGCCGGTGCAGGTCAGGATCAGCAGGCCGCGGATCCATACCGGCGGCGGCGCGCTGCTCTTGGGCTCCTGGTAAAGCGCCGGAGCGCGGATCAGGAACTTCATGATCAGCAGCAGCAGCGCGGAGCAGACGAAGCCGACCAGCGGGCTGAACAGCAGCGCCTGGAACACGTTGACCGCCTGGTTCCAATCCACGCCCGACGTGGCGTTGCCGGCCGGCGCCATCAGCTGATTGGCGAGGCCCACGCCCATAATCGAGCCGATCAGCGCGTGCGACGACGAGTTGGGGATGCCGACCCACCAAGTGCCGAGGTTCCAGATGATCGCCGCCAGCAGCAGCGCGAAGATCATCGCGTAGCCGGCCTGGTTGCCGACCTGCAGGATCAGCTCGACCGGCAGCAGGGTGATGATGGTGTAGGCCACCGCGCCGGTCGAGGTGATCACGCCGAGGAAGTTGAAGAAGCCCGACCAGACCACCGCCACGACCGGGTTGAGGCTGTGGGTGTAGATCACGGTCGCGACGGCGTTGGCGGTGTCGTGGAAGCCGTTCACGAACTCGAAGCCGAGCGCGATGGTCAGCGCGATGCCGAGCAGTGTGAAGACGCCGAGGTGGACCACCTCGCCGACGCTGGCGATGTCGGTGCGCAGGCCGTAGGCGCAGTAGCCGATCCCCGCGATCAGCATCACCAGGAACACGATCCGCGTCGCCGCGTGCGGCTTCTCGTCCAGCTTCGGCGCGCCGGCCCTCGGCGCAGCGTGCGGCATTGCCATGTCGATCATAACGATCCCCGCGGCCCGCTGGCCCGGGGCCGAAACTAGGGCGGGGCCTTCACAGTATCATGACAGCGGCGGGGTCCCCGGAGCGGGACGGAGCTCACCAGGCGTCGATCCAGCGCAGCTTCTTGCCGGTGCGCTTGGGGGTCGGCGGCAGGCTCTTCAGGGCGCCCATGATCCAGCGCCGGGTGTCGGCGGGGTCGATCACGTCGTCGATGAAGAAGCTGGTGGCCCGGTTCAGCGCCTTGCCCTGCTCGTAGGCCTGGGCGACCATCTGGTCGAACTTGGCGCGGCGCTCGTTCGGGTCGGCGATGGCGGCGAGCTCGTTGCGGTAGCCGAGCTTGACCGAGCCCTCCAGGCCCATGCCGCCGAACTCGCCGGTGGGCCAGGCCACCGCGAAGGCCGACTTCTGGTAGCTGCCGCCGGTCATGGCCAGGGCGCCAAGGCCATAGCTCTTGCGCAGGAACACGCTCAGCAGCGGCACCGTGAGGTTCGCGCCGATGATGAACAGGCGCGAGCAATGCCGCACCAGCGCGGTCTTCTCGACCTCGGGACCGACCATCATCCCGGGCGTGTCGGAGAGCGACAGGATCGGCACGTCGTAGGCTTCGCAGATCTGCATGAAGCGCGCGGCCTTGTCCGAGCCGTCGCTGTCGATCGCCCCGCCCAGCACCTTCGGGTTGTTGGCGATGACCCCCATCGGCCGGCCCTCGATGCGGATCAAGGCGGTGACCATCGTGGTCCCGAACCTGGGCCGGATCTCCAGCACGGAGCCCTCGTCGGCGAGGGTGCCGATCAGCTCGCGGATGTCATAGACCCGCAGGCGGTTCTCGGGGATGATCCGGCGCAGGTGGCGCTGGTCCGGGCACGACCACTCGGCCATGGGCCCCTGGAAGTACGACAGGTACTGCTTGGTCGTGGCCACGGCGGCGGCCTCGTCCTCGACCAGGATGTCGATGACGCCGTTGGGCTCCTGCACCTCCACCGGGCCGATGTCCTCAGGCCGGAAAACGCCAAGCCCGCCGCCCTCGATCATCGCCGGGCCGCCCATGCCGATGTTGGAGCCCTTGGTGGCGATGATCACGTCGCAGCAGCCCAGCACCGAGGCGTTGCCCGCGAAGCAGCGGCCGGAGGTGACGCCGACGGTGGGGGCGAGCGCGCTCATCCGGCCCCAGGCCTCGAAACCGCGCGTGCCGCCTCCGCCGCCGCCTTCGGTGTCGCCGGGACGCCCGCCGCCGCCCTCGCAGAAGAACACGGTCGGCAGCATCCAGCGCTCCGCCAGTTCGATCACCCGGTCCATCTTGTGGTGGTTGTAGGCGCCCTGGGTGCCGGCCAGCACGGTGTAGTCGTAGGCCATCACCGCGCAGCGCGCGGCCTCCTCGCCGACCAGCGCGCCGTTGACGCGCCCCAGGCCCATCACCAGCCCGTCGGCCGGCGTGGTGTCGATCAACTCCTCGAGGCTGTGGCGGCGCCGGCGCGCGGCGACGGTCAGCGCGCCGTATTCGACGAAACTGCCAGGGTCGAGCAGGTCGTCGATGTTCTCCCGCGTGGTCCGCTGGCCGGTCTTACGGCGGCGGGCGACGGCGTCCGGGCGCGCGGCGTCAAGGGTCTTGGCGTGGCGTTCGTTGACCAGCGCCAGGTCGGCGCGGATGTGATCCAGGTCGACGTCCTCGGCCTCGTCGGCGCCGGCTTCGCCGACCTCGGCTTCCGCGATGAAGGCGAGGGGATGGTCCTCGAACACGGTGTCGCCGGGCGCGACGGTGAACGAGTGGACGTGGCCGGAGACGTGGGCGGCGATCACGTGCTCCATCTTCATCAATTCCATGATCGCCACCGCCTGGCCGGCGCGCACCGCCTCGCCGATTTGGACGGACAGGCTGACGATGGTGCCTTGCAGCGGCGCGTGCAGGACCGAGGTCCCTTCCGGCGCGATGACGTCCTGGAGCGCGAGCGGCTCGGGGGCCGTCGCGACAGCCGCGGACGGCTCGCCGCTCTTGCCGTGCGCCAGCACCGCCAGCGGATCGACGGCGTCGATCCTGGCCCCGGCGCGCCGCTGCAGCACCGGCGCGACGACCGCCGACTGCTCCAGCACCAGCTCCGGCTCCAGTTCAGCGGTCGCCGCGATGGCGGCCGCCTCGGCCGCCGCCGCCTCTCTAGCCGCCGCCTCCCTGGCCGCTGCTTCGGCCGCCGCCGCCTCTCTAGCCGCCGCCTCCCTGGCCGCTGCTTCGGCTGCCTCAGCCTCTCTGGCCGCCGCCTCGATAGCCGCCGCTTCGGCCGCCGCAGCTTCCCTGGCCGCAGCTTCGACGGCGGCTGCTTCGGTCGCCGCTGCTTCCCGAGCGGCCGCTTCGTTAGCCGCTTCCGCCGCCGCGGCCTCTTCCGCCGCCGCCCTCGCCGCGGCCTCGGCTCTCTCCTTGGCCGCCGCTTCGGCCGCTGCCCTGGCCGCCTCCTCAGCCTGCGCCCGAGCGACCGCTTCGGCCTTCGCCTCAGCCTCCGCCCTGGCCGCCGCCTCCGCCCGGGCCTCCTGCTCGGCCTGCGCCTTGGCCTGCGCCTCGGCCTTCACCTTGGCCTCCGCCCTGGCGGCCGCCTCGGCCGCCGCTTTCGCCTCCGCCTCGGCCTGCGCCTTGGCCGCCGCTTCAGCCGCCGCCGCTTCGGCGACCAGCTCGCCGACGTGCTCTTCGACGAAGCGGGTGTGGATGCCGCTCTCGCCGGCCGCGAGACGCCGCATCAGCGCCTGCAGGAACGGAATGTTGCTGGCGGCGCCGGTCAGGCGGAAGTCGCCGAGCGCGCGGCACGACTTCTCGGCGGCGGCGGGCAGCGTGTCGGCGTGCACGATCACCTTGGCCAGCAGCGAGTCGTAGCGGACGCTGGTGCGGTAGCCGGCGTAGCCGAAGCCGTCGACGCGGATGCCGGCGCCGGCTGGCGGCTCGTAGGCGTCCAGCACGCCGCCGGTCGGCTTTGCGTGGCCGTCGGCGGTCATGGTCTCGAGGTTGACCCGCGCCTGGACGGCGACGCCGTAGGCGGCGGGAACCGCGCTCTGCTTGCCGAGCCCAACGCTCGCCAGCGTCGCGCCGCCGGCGATCTCGAGCTGCAGCCGCACCAGGTCGAGGCCGGTGACCTCCTCGGTCACCGTGTGCTCCACCTGCAGCCGCGGATTGGCTTCGATGAAGGCGAACCGCGGCTCGCCCTCGGCCTGGTTGACCAGGAACTCGACCGTGCCGAGGCTCTTGTAGCCGGCGGCGTAGGCCAGCTTCACCGCGGCGGCCTGCAGCGCGGCGCGCACGGCGTCATCGACGCCGACCGCGGGCGCGATCTCGACCAGCTTCTGGCGCTGGCGCTGCAGGCTGCACTCGCGGTCCCAGAGGTGGACCACGGCGCCGCTGCCGTCGCCGACGATCTGCACCTCGACGTGGCGCGCCTTCGGGAAGAACTGCTCGACGTAGAGGCCGCCGTCGCCGAAAGCCGCCTTGGCCTCCGAGGCGCAGCGCTCGAACGCCTCGGCGAGGTCGGCCGCGCGCATCACCGGGCGCATGCCGCGGCCGCCGCCGCCGGCCAGCGCCTTCAGCATCACCGCGCCGCCGTCGCCGAGCGAGGCGAGGAAGGCGCCGGCCTCGTCCAGCGAGGTCCTGCCGCCGGTGCCGGGCAGGGTGGGGATGTCGAGCCGGCTGGCCAGGCCCAGCGCGGCGGTCTTGTCGCCGAACAGGGCGAGGGTCGCCGGCGCGGGGCCGACGAAGATGAGGCCGGCGTCGGCGCAGTCCTGGGCGAACGTCGCGTTCTCGCTCAGGAAGCCGTAGCCGGGATGCACTGCGTCGCAGCCGGCCTTCTGCGCCAGGGCGACGATCTGCGACGATGTCGAGATAGGCGGCGGCGCCGACCCCCTTCAGCGCCACGGCCTCGTCGGCCCGCCGCGTGTGCAGCGAGTCGGCGTCGTCCTCGGCGTACACCGCCACGGTGGCGATGCCCATCTCGGCGGCGGTGCGGGCGATGCGGATGGCGATCTCGCCGCGGTTGGCGATCAGCAGCTTCTTCAACGCGGAGGTCCTCGCAGGGCCTTCCCCTCGTGCAACAGGGGGTCAAGGCAGGATGTAGACAGGAGAAAGCAACCAGACGATGTAAAACTCTTCACAGCGACAAATCCGCCGATAACCTCACGCCCGCGCGCTCCCTGCAAGGGGGAGGAAAGCCGCAACCTTCAAAGCGCCGTCCCCCGCTCGATCCCGAGTTCGGAGAGCACCTCGCGGGTGTGTTCGCCCAGCAGCGGCGCGGCGCGGGCGAAGGTGGGGCGCGCGCCGTCGAAGCGGAATGGCGGCTGCGGCGTGAAGTGATCTTCGACGTAGCGACGATACTGCACGGCCCAGTAGCCGCAATCCTGCAGGTGCGGGTCGGGAAACAGGTCGTGCACGGCGATTACCGGCGCCGCGGGGACACCGGCGGCCTGCAGCGTTTGCGCCGCCTCGCGCGGGTCGCGCCCCGCCGCCCAGGCGGCGATCGCGGCCTCGATCTCGTCCTCTCGGAATTTGCGGCCCGCCAGCTCGGCCAGCGCCGGGTCGTCCGCCAGGTCGCCGCGGCCGATGACGCGCGCCAGCGCCCGCCACGCCGCGTCGCTGTCGACCGCGACGGTCAGCCAGGCCTCGCCGCCGCCCAACGCCGGAACCACGCAGCAGGGCGCCATGTCGGCCCGCCGCGAACCGGTCTGCGGCAGGCGCTTCCCAGCCGCCTGCTCGGCGATGATCGCCGCCGCACCTAGCTGGAACAGGCACTCGACCTGGCACAGCTCGATGTCGGCGCCGCCCAGCCGCTCGCGGGCGTAGAGCCCGATCAGGGCCGCCGCGGCGGCGTAGAGGCCGGCGACCGGATCGCCGTAGGCGACGTGCTGGTGGACGGGCGCCCAGCCGTCGTGGCCGTTGACGAACGGCATCCCGCAGGCCTGCTCGACCGTCGAGCCATAGGCGCGCAGGCCCGACAGCGGCCCGTCCCGCCCGAACGGCGGCATCGAGAGGGAGATCACCGCGGGATTGAGCCGACGCTGGTCGCTGGGTCCGAGGCCAAGTTTCTCCATGACCCCCGGCCCCTGATTGTCGAGCACCAGGTCGGCGCGGCGAACGATAGCCTCGGCGGCGCGATGATCCTCCGGGTCGGCGAGGTCGAGGTCGAGGCCACGCTTGGCCCGGTTCACGCACATGAAGTTGCGCGGCAGCTCCATCGGCGGCGGGTCGGCGTCCGGAACTGGATCCCAGCCGCGCCACCAGTCGGGCCTGGCGGCGGACTCGATCTTCAGCACGTCGGCGCCCAGATCGCCGAGATAGCGGGCGGCGAGCGGGCCGGCCCAGCCCATGCTGAAGTCGGCCACGCGCACGCCGTCGAGCGGCCCGGCCGATCCGCCGCTCGGCTTCGTCTTACGCTCGCCCTCGAAGGTGAAGCGGAACGGCAGCGAGGGGGCCTGCGTACCGTCCGCCAGCGCCTCGAACGCGCCCCGGTCCCGCCAGTGCGGCACGTGCGGCAGCTCCAGCGGCGTCGGCGCCGGCGTGATCGGGATGCGCAGCGCGTCGCCCCGCTCGACCCAGTGGTCGCTCGAGCGCTCGGCGAAGATCGGCGCCAGCGCCGCGTCGATCCGGTCGCCGTGCGCGACCCGCTCGATGGAGGCGGCCAGCGCCGGCTCGGCGGCGAGGTCGGGGCGGGCGATCAGCGTCGTCAGCGCCCGCCACTGGGCCGGGGTGAGGGCGGTGAGGCCGATGTAGCCGTCGGTGGTGCGGTAGAAGTTGCAGGGGCAGGTGGGCGAGTAGCGGTTCACGCCCAGCCGCTGCGCCTCGAAGCCCAGCGCCGCCGTGCTGACCGCGCCGGTCTCGGTGAAGCACAGCGCCGCCTCGAAGATGCTGGCTTCGATCCGTTCGATGCGCCGCGTGCGGTCGAACACGCTGGCGAGGCCGGCGATGAAGCCGGTCAGGCCGCCGAGGATCTGCGGCGCCACGCCCTGCGGCAGGATCGGCGGCCCTTCGACCTCGCCGAAGCTGTAGGCGATGCCGGTCATAGCCTGCATCAGCGGATCGTTGGCCTGCCAGTCGCCGTAGGCGCCGCGGGGATCGAACCAGCTGATCGCCAGCAGGGTCGGGCGTTCGGGCAGCGCGGAGAGCCGCGCCTCGGCGGCGGCGATCTCGGGCTTGGTCTGGCCGGCGATGGCGAGGCGGTGTTCGACATCGGCCCCGGCAAGCGCGGCCAGCGCTTCGTCAGGCGAGGCGACGGCCTGCTTGCCCTGATCCAGCCACTCCGCGAAATGTGGATCGAGTTCGGAGGCGCCGCCGCAACGGACGACGCTCGCGCCCAGTCGCGAGAACAGCCGTCCGCAGTAGCGCACGGCGACATCGCCGCCGAGTTCGGCGACGCCGATCCCGGCGAGCGGACGCGCTTCGCGCAGGCGCTCAAAGGCCGATGGCAAGTCCATCATCGCTCCCGTCCGCCTCTTGCGGGCGGCTGGACTTACCTTAGCCGGGCGCGCGGCCGCGTCGAGCGTTTGAGTCGCCTGCGAGGCGAATCCGGGACCTCAGCGCCCCTGGAACACGGCGGCGCGACGCTCGACGAACGACCTGATGCCCTCGGCGGCGTCGGCGGTCTGCATCACCCGCTCGCGAATCATCGGCACGGCGGCGACCGCGGCGGCTTCGCCGGCTTCGGTGTACGTTCGCCCAGCTTGCTTGGTGACCTGGACGCCGAGCGGGGCGTTGGCGGCGATGATCCGGGCGATCTCCATCGCCCGTTCCACCTGCTGTCCGGCCGGCACGACCTCCTGCACCAGCCCGATCCGATAGGCCTCGGCGGCGGAGAACTCGTCGCAAAGCATCAGGTGGTACATCGCGTTGCCCCACCCGGCGCGGCTGATGTAGCGGTAGTGGGCGCCGCCGAGCGGGGCGATGCCGCGTTTGGCCTCCATCTGGCAGAACCGGCAGTCATCCGCCGCGACCACGATGTCGCCCGCCAGCGCCATCTCGATCCCGACCGTGAAGGTTATGCCCTGCACCGCGGTGACGATTGGCTTGCGGCACTTCACGCCCATGCCGAACGGGTCGACGGCGCCCTCGGGACGCGCGATCGGCTCGGCGGTGGGGCCGAAGAACTTCGGCATGTCGAGCCCGGCGGTGAAGTTGTCGCCGACGGCGCAGAGCACGCCGACCCACAGCTCGTCGTCGCGATCGAGCAGGGTGAGGGCGTCGGACAGCTGCGCCATCATCTCCGGGTCGAAGGCGTTCCGCTTGGCCGGATTGTCGATAATGACCTTCAGGATGTGGCCCTCCCGCTCGTGGCGGACCTGTCCCGGGGGTGGCGTGTCGGTCATCCCTGGCTCCATGCTTCTTACCGAGCGAGCCTAGACCGTTCGAATTAGTTGTCAAAGAAGACTTACGGATCTCACCCTTCGGCCATTGCCGGGCGTACGTCCCGGCCATCCAAGCACACCGACCGGGGAGCGGCCGCGCTGGGCGCGGCCGTCGCAGCGACTGTGTTCATGGGCCGCCGGGACAAGGCCCGGCGGTGACCGAAGTCGGGGAGGGGAAGCGCTGCCCTTCGACAGTCGACCGTCAGGCGTACTTCCCCGTACAAGGATCGGGCAACGCAGGGAGCGAGCGCACGATGACCTACCCCACCCCCAACTTCTCCATCGACCTGACCGGCCAGACCGCGCTGGTGACGGGCGCCTCGTCGGGGCTGGGCCTGCGGTTCGCCAAGACGCTGGCGGCGGCCGGGGCGAAGGTGGCGCTGGCCGCCCGGCGGGTGGAGAAGCTCGAGCAGGTGTGCCGCGAGATCCGCGAGGCGGGCGCCGTGGCCGAGCCCTTCGCCCTCGACGTGATGGACGCCGAGCGGTGCATCGCGGTGGTGGGCGAAGTGGAGGCGGCGCTCGGTCCCGTCACGATCCTGGTCAACAACGCCGGCATTCCCGACGCCCAGCGGGCGCACAAAATGTCGCTCGAGCTGATCGACCGGGTGCTCGACACCAACCTGCGCGGGCCCTTCGTCCTCTCCTGCGAGGTGGCGCGCCGACTGATCGACCAGCAGCTGCCCGGCCGGATGGTCAACATCTCTTCGGTCGGCGCCTTCAGCTACGGCGGCAACGGGGCGGCGCTCTACTCGATCACCAAGGCGGCCATCATCCGCATGACCGAGGCGCTCGCCGTCGAGTGGGCCCGCTACAACATCAACGTCAACGCCATCGCCCCGGGCGCCTTCGCCTCGGAGATGATGGACGGCATGCTGCAGCGCATCGGCGACATCACCCAGTCCTTCCCGCGCAAACGCCTCGGCGACCCGGCCCAGCTCGACTCGACGCTGCTGTTCCTGGTCTCACCCTCGTCCGAGTTCGTCACCGGCACCTTCGTGAAGGCGGACGACGGGCAGGGGGGCCGGTAGTCGGCCTCCTTCCAGTTCCACCCCTGAACCGGTCATCGCCGGGCTCAGTCCCGGCGACCCATGAACGCCGAACGTCGAGCGGCCGCGCCGAGCGCGGCCACGGCGGGGCCGGCGTGCTTGGATGGCCGGGACTTACGCCCGGCCATGACCGAGGAGGAGGGACGAGGAAGAGTGTGCGCCCTGGCGAAAACTGGCCAGGCAGGCATCGCCCAAAGCGGCACCCTCAGGTATTCCCCCGCACCTGCCGGAACGGCACGTCGCGGTCGACTTCCGGCTCCTTCGGCAGGCCCAGCACGCGCTCGCCGATGATGTTGCGCTGGATCTGGTCGGTGCCGCCGCCGATCGAGGTGAAATAGGCGTTGAGGGTGAGGAAGTTGGCGTCCTCGGCGCGGGGATAGTCCTTGCCCTCCAGCAGCCTGCCGGCGCCCAGGATCACGGTGCGCACCCGCGCCTCCTCGTGCAGGATGCGCGACATGGCCAGCTTGCCGAGGCTCATGATCGACGACGAGGTGCCCTGGCTCAGGTCGGCCTTGGCGCGGGCGTTGTTGAGCGCGTTGAGCTTCTTGTAGGCGATCGCCTTGGCGATCTCCTGGCGGATCAGCGGGTCGCCCAGCACGCCGGCCTCGCGGGCCAGGGCGATCAGCGGCTCCTCGTTGGTGGCTTCGGCGACGCCGCTGCGGGGGCCGCGCGCGCCATCGCCCATCACCGAACGCTCGTAGGCCAGCGCAGTCTGCAGCACGCCCCAGCCGCCGCCCAGCGGCCCCAGCAGGTTCTCCGCCGGCACGATGGCGTCGGTGAGGAACACCTCGTTGAAGTGGCTCTCGTTGGTGATCTGGCGCAGCGGCCGCACCTCGACGCCGGGCTGCTTCATCGGGCAGAAGAAGAAGCTGATGCCGCGGTGCTTGGGCACGTCCCAGTCGGTGCGGGCGATCAGCATGCCGTAGTCGGCGGTGGCCGCGCCGCAGGTCCAGACCTTCTGGCCGTTGACGACGAAGTGGTCGCCCTGGCGATCGGCGCGGGTGCGGATGCCGGCGAGGTCGGACCCGGCGCCCGGCTCGGAATAGAGCAGGCACATGCGCGACCTCGCTCTTCAGCAGCGCCGGCACGATCTTGGCCTTGAACGTCAGGGGTGGCGTGGGCCAGCGCGGTGTTGGCCCAGAGGTTGGTGCGGTCCTGGCCGGTGCCCGGCGCGCCGACGGCGGCGAACTCGCGCTCGACGATGCGGGCCTGGGCGTCCGGCGAGGCCGCGGCCGTACCATTCGGCCGGCCAGCGCGGCGACCGCCCAGCGGGCGTCGACCACCTGCTCCAGCCAGGCCTTCTGCTCCGGCGATATCGTCCAGCCGGCGCCGCCGGCGCCGGGCTGCGGCTTGGGCAGCCCTTTCCAGTTGGCGGCCAGCCAGGCGCGGACCTCGTCGCGCAGGGCGTTGTCGGTGACGGCGTTTCCGTCGGCCATGGTCAGGCTCCCAATCCTAAGCGCCGAGGGCTTCGAGGTAGCGCTCGCGATAGGCCGCCGGCGAGCCGAACAGCTGGGCGTCGGCGCGGGCGCGGCGCAGGTAGAGGTGGGCCGGGTGGGCCCAGGTGAAGGCGATGCCGCCGTGCATCTGGATCGCGGTCGCCGTGATCGTCGAGAAGGCGTCGGCGCAGGCGAAGGCGGCGAGGCTGATCGCGGCCGGCGCGTCCTTCGTCGCCGTCGGCCAGGCTGCGGGCGGCGGCTCTAGCGGCCGAGATGGCGCTTTCGCTCTCCAGCAGCAGGTCGGCGGCCATGTGCTTGATCGCCTGGAAGCTGCCGATCAGCGCGGCCGAACTGGACGCGGGTCTTGGCGTAGTCGACGGTGAACTCCAGCGTCCGCCTGGCGCCGCCGGCCTGTTCGCCGGCCAGGGCGACGCGGGCCAGGTCGAGCGCCGCCTCGACCGCCGCCCAGACCGGCCGCGCGGTCGCCGAGCCGCCGGGCCGGCGTGCGCCGCGAAGCTGAGCTCGGCCAGGCGCAGCGTGTGGTCGAACGTCGGCAGCGGCTTGATGGTCAGGCCGGCGGCCGCCGGCTCGACCTCGAACACCGCGAGCCCGTCCGGCGCCTTGGCGACGACCAGGATCACGTCGGCGATCTGGCCGTGGGTGACGAACGAGGCGACGCCGTTGAGCGTCCAGGCCTCGCCGGCGCCGGCGGCCGTCACCGCCACGTCGTTCGCCGTCCAGCCGCCCTTTGCGCCGGTCAGCGCGACCGTGGCGATGCGCGAGCCGTCGGCGATGGTCGGCAGCAGCCGCGTCTTGGTCGCCTCGTCGCCCAGCGCCTGGATCAGGCCGGCGGCCAGCACCCCGCTGGAGACCAGCGGCGCGCACAGCAGCGCCGCGCCGGCTTCCTCCATCACCCGTTCCAGCTCCACCGGCCCCGCGCCGACGCCGCCGTAGGCTTCGTCGATCACCAGCCCGGCGACGCCCATCTCGGCGAGCTGGCGCCAGAGCTCGGGATCGTAGCCGGATGGCGTCTCCATCGTGCGGCGCACGTCGGCTTCGGCGCTCTTGTCCTGCAACAGGCGGCGCAGCGAGTCGGTCAGCGCCGTCAGGTCCTCGGCCGCGATCGTGGCCACTTGCGTTTCCCCTCGGTCCGTCGTCGACAAGTCGCGTCGTTGCTGAAACTAGAGCCCCGGCCACGGGCGGACGCAAGGCTAACCCGGCGTCGCCCTGCAGCGGAAACGGAGACCGACGATGAGCGCCCCGGACAACACCCCGATCCTGATCGGCGTCGGCGAGGCCTCGGAGCGGATCGACGCGGCCGACTACGCCGCGCTCTCGCCGGTGGCGCTGGCCGCCAAGGCCGCCGCCGCGGCGCTGGCCGACGCCGGCGCGCCGGACCTCGCGCCCGAGATCGACGTCATCGCGTCGATCCGACAGTTTGAAGTCTCAGGTCCCGGGGCTCGGGCGCCGTTCGGCGCCTCGAACAACTTCTCGCGCTCGGTCGGCGGACGGATCGGCGCCAATCCCCGCCGGGCGATCCTGGAGGTGGTCGGCGGGCAGGGGCCCCAGCACCTAGTCAACGAGTTCGCCCACGCGATCGCCGCCGGCGAGGCGCAGATGGTGCTGCTGGTCGGCTCGGAGAGCATCTCCACCGTCCGCCATCTCACCAGCCGCGGCGAGACCCGCGACTGGGCCGAGCAGGCCCCGGGCGAGCTGGAAGACCGCGGCTTCGGCGGCGAGGGCCTCTTGACCCGCGACCTCGCCAGCCACGGCGCCCGCACGCCGATCAGCGTCTACGCCTTGTTCGAAAATGCCCGGCGGGCGCAGCGCGGCCAGGATCGCGCGGCCTACCGGCTGGAGATGGGCCGGCTGTTCGCGCCGTTCACGAAGGTCGCGGCCGGCAATCCGCACGCGATGTCGCCCGAGGCGCGTTCGGCCGAGGACCTGGCGACGGTCACCCCGGAGAACCGGCTGACCTCCGATCCTTTTCCGCGCCGGATGGTGGCCCGCGACCAGGCCAACCAAGGCGCCGCCGTGCTGCTGACCTCGGTCGGCAAGGCCCGCGCGCTTGGGGTGCCGGAGGACCGCTGGGTCTATCTGCTGGGCGGCGCCGACGTGAAGGAGCGCACGGTGATCGAGCGGCAGGACCTGGCCCACAGCCCAGCGTCCGCTTTGGCGGTCCGCAAGTCGCTGGACGTCGCCGGCGCCTCGCTCGCCGACATCGGCGCGTTCGACCTCTACAGCTGCTTCCCGATCGCCGTGTTCAACATCTGCGACGAGCTGGGCCTCAGGCCCGACGACCCGCGCGGTCTGACCGTCACCGGCGGGCTGCCGTTCTTCGGTGGGGCGGGCAACAACTACTCGATGCACGCGATCGCCAGCATGGCGCGCTGGCTGCGCGCCCATCCCGGCGCCAAAGGCCTGGTCGGCGCGAACGGCGGGTTCCTGTCGAAATACTCGGTCGGGGTCTATTCGACCGCGCCGGCCGTGTGGCGCGGGTTCGACAGCAAGCCGCTGCAGGCGGAGATCGACGCCTGGGTCGCCCCGGCGCTGGCGCCCGACTACGCCGGCGAGGCCGACATCGAGACCTACACCATCGACTATGCCGGCCCCGAGCCGCGCGCCGTCGTGATCGGCCGCACCGCCGACGGGTCGCGGATCGTGGCCGCGGCCGAGGATCAGGCGCTGGTGCGGCGACTGATCGATGAGGAGCCGCTAGGTGGGAAGGTCACGGTGGCCGCCGGCGGCGAGGGGCGGTCGGTGGTGACGGGGTTCGAACCGGCCACGTCGTAGAGGGGGTTGGCCTGAATCACACACGTCGTCACCCCGGACGGCGAAGCCGATCCGGGGCCTGACCCTCCGGCGCTTAGACGACGTCCAGCTTGGGGGCGGCGCTTCCGGCCCCGGCTCTCGCTGCGCTCGGCCGGGGTGACGAGGGATGGGGCGGCGCCATCTGACTCGACCCGCTCAAACCCCGGCTATCCCCCGAGCCGTCTCCACCACGTACCGCGCGATGGCTTCCGGCGTGTGGTGCGCCATGACGTGGGCGCGGCCGGCTTCGGCGATCCGGGCCAGGGCGGGCTTGTCCAGCAGCGCCGCCAGCACGGCTCGGGTCAGACCGCCGGGCTCGGGGTCGTAGTAGAGGGCGTGCTCGCCGCCGATCAGCGGGGCGTGGCGGTCGATCGAGGGCTGGTTGATCATCGGTGTCGCGCCGCAGGCCAGCGCCTCGTAGTGGCGGAAGCAGTCCCAGCCCAGCCCCTCCGGCGACCAGACCAGGTGGGCGGCGGCGCAGCGGCGGTAGAACTCCGGCCGGGGCAGGGGACCGTCCGGGATGTCGACGACCACGCCCTGGTCGGCCAGCGCCCGCAGCTCGGCCAGGCCGCGCGCCCTGGCGGTCGAGGAGTCGGCGACGCGGGCGAGGAAGAAGACGTCGGCGGTCTTGGGCTGAGGCGGCGGCGGCAGGCCCTCGCTCCGGGTCGGCAGCCCGATCGAGATCGGGCGCAGCTTCTCGACCCTGCGCCGCTGCCGCTCGGCCATCCGGAAGCGCGGCGTCGGCAGTTGCGGGTGGGCGGTCTTCAGGAACACGCGCCAGTGGTCGACCGGCAGCTCGCGCTTGAACCACAGCGCGCAACGATCCAGCAGGAACAGGTTGCCGCGGTTGATCACGGGCAGATCCTCGTGATCGACCACCACGATCGGCGCGCGGCCGCGCCAGCGCAGCAGCTCCGGCCCGAACGCCCGGATCAGCGGCGAGCGGCCTTTGAGGAAGCGCCAGGAGAAGACGGCGCGGGTCAGCGCCCGCGGGCCCCAGGGAGCCGAGAAGTTCGGGTGGCAGACGATCAGCTCGATGTCGGCGCGGCCCAGCGCCCGCCACAGCGCGCCAAGCGAGCGCAGGCTGCGAACGCCGTCCGGCGCGGACGCGGCCGGGTCCGTCGCGAAGAACAGGGAGTCTTCCGGATAGGCGGCGGCGACGTAGGGGCGCGGGCCGATCTCGAGGATCACGGACGATTTCGCCTAGTTCGCCGCCGCCCGGCAGGCCAGCGTCCGGCCGGTGAGCTTGCAGGTGGCGACCGGCTTGTCATTCACGTCGTAGAAGGCCCCAGCCCAGTCGCCGCCGCTCTTCTCCAGCAGCAGAAAGCCGTAGCGGTCGAAGCCGAACCGCCTGGCGGCCATGCCGTCGAGGTTGACGCCGTTATCGAGGAACCGCGGGCTGTCGCCGAGTTCGCCGACGTCGCCGCCGGTGCCGACGATCAGCTGCGGCGGTCGATCGCCGGCGAACGAGAAGCTGGCGAAGTGATGGATGTGGCCGCTGACCACCATCTGCACGCCGCTGAGGTCGCGCCCCTTCGCCGCCGCCTGCTCGGTGGCGTTGATCGGCAGCTCCAACAGCCCGGTCGGGACTGGGACCATGCCCCAGATCGGCCGGTGGGTGATGATCCAGGCGGGCGATGTCGGCGGCGTGGTCTTCAGCGCGTCGAGCTGGCTGGAGAACGCCGCCACGGCGGCGGGCGGCGCGCTGCGATCAACCGTCCCAGAGCTGTCGAGCACGTAGAGCTGCAGTCCGCCGACATCGACCATCATCGGCGCGCTGTCGGCCGGGCAGGCCAGCGGCGTGGCGGCGGCGTCCAGCATCATGAACCAGCCCGGACCGCCGCGCTGACAGTCCTCGTGATTGCCGCGCACCATCACCCACGGCGCGGCGCGCAGCAGCGGCTCGGCGGGCTGGAAGAAGTCGGCGTTCCAGCTGTTCCAGTTGTCGCCCCAGGGGCTGCCGGCGCAGCCCGCGCGACCGGCCGGGCAGGCGCTTTCGCGGTAGTAGTAGTCGCCGACGTGGATCACCAGGTCGGGGCGATGGGCGGCGGCCAGCCGCGCGACCACGGCGAAAGGCCACTGTTTCGGGTTGTCGCAATCCTGGACCTCGCGGCCCTTCAGCCGGCAGCCGGTGTCGCCGAAGATCAGGATGCGCCGGGGCGTGGCGCTCGGCAGCGGCAGGTCGACGCCCCGCACCGAGGCGTGCCGGGCGCCCTTCGGCAGCGGCAACTGGCAGATGGTCAGCGGGAAGTCGGCGCTCGGACCCGCGCGCCTGGTCATCGGCGCCAGCTTGCCGTCGACCGACGCCGCCGGGCAGGCCGCGGTGGCGGTGGCAAGCCGCGCCTCGGCGCCGCGATCGGTGAGCTCCACCCAGGCTCGGTCTGCGATCGGCCCCTGCTCCGGCGGCTTGGCCGTATCGGCGCGGCCGCACCCGGCCACGGCGAACAGGGCGAGGGCGGCGGCGAGCGCGGATAAACGCATCGAAACTGGGTTCCTAGCGGCTGAGCTTGGCCAGGCTGAACTCGATCAGCCCAGTCGTCTCCTTGAGCCGCGCAACGAGGTCCCGCAAGCTGGAGTTGCTCGTGGTGACCAGATTGGCGCTGTACTCGTAAAGCTTGCCCTGGTCGCGTGACGCGTAGCTGACGTCGTAGAGCTTGACGTCGTGTACGCCGAGCAGGGCTTCCAGCGTGGCCTGGTTAGGCGCCCGGTCGCGCTCGAACACGAAGGTCGCCAGGGCGTAGACCTTGCGCGGCAGGACGCCCTCGACCGCACGCAGGCCGATCAGCACCACGAGGATCAGCAGGGTCAGCAACGCGCCCGGGCCGTACATCCCGACGCCGAACAGCAGGCCGACGGAGGCGACCGCCCAGATGCACGCGGCTGTCGTCAGGCCCTGGACGCTGACGCCTTCCTTGAAGATGACCCCCGCGCCGAGGAAGCCGACGCCGGTCATCACCCCTTGGGCGGTCTGGGGTACTGGGTCGAGGAAGGGGGCGCGGATCCCCGCCGCGACGGCCACGAACTGCGGCTGCAGCGCAATCGTCATGGCCCCCGCCGCCGCCAGCGCCACAAGGGCGTTGGTGCGGAAGCCCGCGCTGCGGCCGTTGTAGCTGCGCTCGGCCCCGACCAGCGCCCCGGCCACGAGGGCGCAACTCAGATTGATCGCGACTCTGGCGAGGGCGGCGTCCATTCGGCCGTGACTGTGAGCCCGTTCGAGGCCATCGTGAAGCGCTGACGGCGACAATCGAGAGTGGCGACGCCATGACCCCGCGCGAACCGATCCTGAAAACGATCAAGATCGGCGACTTGCGACCTACACAGATGACCGTCGGCTTCCGCGAGGTGGCCGAGAAGCGGCGCGAGTGGGCCGAGCGATCGGACAAGGGCGCCGGTAAGTTCCTGGGCAGCCACATGATCCCGACGGTGCTCGGCCCGAAAGGGCGGCACTTCGTGCTCGACCATCACCACCTCGCCCTGGCCCTGCACCAGGCCGGACAGACCGAGGTGCTGGTGACGGTGCTGGTCGACCTGAGCGCCCTTGGGAAGGTCTCGTTCTGGACCTTCCTGGACAACCGCGCCTGGTGCCATCCCTATGACGCCGAGGGAAAGCGGCGCGATTTCGACGCCATCCCGAAGCAGATCACGGCGCTGGCCGACGATCCTTATCGCAGCCTGGCCGGCGAGCTGCGCCGCGCCGGCGGCTTTGCCAAGGACACCACGCCGTTCAGCGAGTTCCTCTGGGCCGACTTCCTGCGCACCCGGGTGCGCGCCAAGCAGATCGAGACCCACTTCTCGGCGGCGCTGGAGAAGGCGATGTCGCTGGCGAAATCGGAAGACGCCGGCTACCTGCCCGGCTGGTGCGGGCCGCATCCAGAGTAGACCCGGCGCCGGTTTGGGCGATCATGATCCCAACCAACGGACCAGGGAGGATGGCATGTCGCTGACACAAACGGCGTTCACGCAGCTCATGCGGTTGTATGGACGCGCGCAGCCCGACTTCGTGAGTTTCGACGAGGGCGCGACGGCGCTCGCGACCCGCTTCGCCGCCGACGAGGCGGTCAGCGCGGCGCTGGCGGCGGGCGGGACGGTGGCCGCCGACCTCTGGGAATTGCGCACCGGCGAAGCACAGCGGGTCGAGGTCAGCACCCGCGAGGCGGCCGCCTCGCTCAACAGCTACGGCTTCGTGCACATCGAGGATCCCGATCAGGCCCCGCCGTTGCGCGATCCCGCCATGCTGCGCAGCGGCGTGCTGGGATTCCATCCGACCAAGGACGGCCGGCATGTGCTGCTGCACCCTAGTTTTCCACCGGGCACGGATCGTATCCTGCGCGCGCTCGGCTGCGAGGCCAACGCCGACTCGGTCCAGGCCGCTTGCCGCGCGAGGACGGCGCAGCAGATCGAGGACGCGGTCGCCGCCGAGCGCGGCTGCGCTGGCGTCGTCCGCACACCCGAGGAATGGGATGCCTCCGAGCAGGGCCGCCAGCTGGCGTCGCACCCGCCGGTCGAGGTGATCAAGATCGGCGACAGCCCGCCCGAGCCGATGCCGGAGGGGGGCGACATGCCGCTGTCTGGGATCCGCGTGCTCGACATGACGCGCGTGCTGGCCGGCCCGACCTGCGCCCGGACTCTGGCCCAGTACGGCGCCGACGTGCTCTATCTGGCCTCGCCCAAGCTGCCCGCATCGACCGGTTTCCTGCCCGACACCAACCACGGCAAGCTCTCCGCCTGGCTGGACCTCGAGGAGGAGGCCGGCCGCGCCCGCCTGGCGGAGCTGCTGCGCGGCGCGGACGTTTTCTCGCAGGGCTACCGCACCGGGGCGATGGAGCGGATGGGCTTCGGCCCGGCCCAGCTCGCGGCCCTTCGGCCCGGCATCGTCTACACCTCGATCAACTGCTACGGCCACGAAGGCCCCTGGCGCGGCCGCGCCGGCTGGGAGCAGCTGGCGCAGACGGTCACCGGCATGGCCCACGTCCACGGCGGCGCCGAAGGACCAAAGCTGCAGCCGGGCGCGGTCACCGACTACACCACCGGCTTCCTGGCGGCGTTCGGCAGTCTGATCGCCCTGCAACGCCGCGCCATCTATGGCGGCAGCTACCTGGTGCGGGTGTCACTGTGCCAGACCGGCATGTGGGTGCGCAGCCTGGGCGTCGCCGGCGAGGACCGCGCCGAGCAGGCGCAGACGCTGGAAGGCGACGAGATCCGCGGATTCCTGACCACGAGCAACGGCGGCTATGGCCCGATGAGCCATCTGCGACCCGCCGTTCGCCTGAGTGCGACACCGGCGAGGTGGAAACGTCCGGTTGTGAAGCTGGGGACTCATCCGGCCGAATGGCCGGC
Source organism: uncultured Pseudomonadota bacterium (assembly GCA_963835495.1). Classification (GTDB taxonomy): domain Bacteria; phylum Pseudomonadota; class Alphaproteobacteria; order Caulobacterales; family Caulobacteraceae; genus Acaudatibacter. Next base: position 813,930 of record CAWIFQ010000003.1, read on the forward strand.
CGCCGGGGCCCGGATCGCCGCAGAGTAGCACTTCCCGGGGCCATTAGCTTTGCTGTTAAGCCCTTGCTCAAGGATTGGATGTTAGGGGTCGCCTTGGGTTGGAGGGCGGTAACCTTGAGTTGTCGGACTGTTGCAGCGATCGCGGTCGCGCTGTTCGTCGGCCTTGTCCCCGGCCTCGCCCTCTCGGCGCCCGCCGACGCCAACGCGCGGCGACTCGCGGCCGAGATCGAGCATCGCGCCGCGGCGACCAGCTTCGCCGACCTGCGCCGCTTCGCCGATGCCGCGTCGCACGCCGGCGGTCGTGAAGCCCTGCGCCGGCTGCACTACGCCGCGACGATCTTTCTCGACCAGTCGGAGTTCGACCAGTTCGATCGCTGGAACGGCCTCCTGGCCGCCAAGGCCGCTCAGGCCGGCGACGGACGCTATGTCGAGATCGCGCGCATCGACGCCCTGAAGAGCCGCTATGACCGCGGCGACACCTCGGTTGAGCCCGAGATCGCCCGCGCCGCGACCAGCGAGCCGGATTGGTATGCTCGGGTCCACGCGATGAGCGTCTACGCGCTGATGCTCGACTCCGAGCGGGAGGCAGGCAAGGCCCTGGAGCTGCTGTTCCAGGCCGAGGACCAGATCAAATCGAACGACCTGGACGCCTCCGCCGCCGAGTTGGAGGTCTGGAGCGCGACCGGCGTGGCGCTGATCCAGCTGAATGACCTGGAGGGCAGCACCGACGCGTTCCAGAAGGCCGACTTCGTCTGGGCCAACAAGGCCTATCCGAGCCCCGATTTCGACGACGTCTACAACATGGCCTACCTGGCCAACCAGCTGGGCCACGCCGATCTCGCCCGCGATCTGGCCGCCGCCCACCATCGTCTGGTGCAGCGCTCGGACCTGCCGCACCTTGGGGCCTGGGACAAATACCTCTGCGGCATGGTCGCCGAGAGTTTCGATCCGCCGTCTGCGGTCATGGGCTGCCTTGCCGGCCTCGACGCGCAGCTGACCGGGGCCGAGTTCCTGGCCCCCAGGCTGCTGGCGATGCGCGGCGTCGCCGAGGCTCGACTGGGCCACGTCGCGGAAGCCCAGGCGGACCTTGACCGGATGCACAAACTGCAGAGCTCCAAGCAGTTCTCCGCCGCCTCGTTCGCGCGTGAGCCAGAGCTGCGGGCCGAGCTGCTGGCCGCGCAAGGGCAGGTGGGTCCGGCCTTCGCCCTGCTGCGCGACGTCACGCTGCAGCGCGCCCAGCAGCAGGCCGAGCGTTCCAGCACCGGCGTCACCCAGTTGACCTCCGAACTCGAGAGGCAGCTGCAGGCGGTGCGTCGACAGGCCGAGTTGCAAGACAAGGTGGTCCACAGCCAGCGCTGGATCGGCCTCCTGGCCGCGCTGCTGGTCATCGGGTCGATCGCCGCCCTGGTCTGGCAGCGGCGGGTGGCGGCGCGGCTGAAGCTGGCGCAGCAGAAGGCGGAGGCGGCCAGCCTTTCGAAGACCGAATTCCTCGCCAACATGAGCCACGAGATCCGCACGCCGCTGAACGGCGTGGTGGCGGTGGCCGACATGCTTGCGGCGGCGGGCCTCGGGGAGCGCGAGCGCAAGATGGCGGAGATCATCCGCTCGTCGGGCCAGTCGCTGGAGCGTCTGCTCTCCGATGTGCTCGATCTGGCCCGGGTCGAGGCTGGCCAGCTGACCATCGAGGCCGCGCCGTTCCACGCCGCCGACCTGGTGCGCGCTGTCGCGGCCCTGTGCCGGCTGCGCGCCGACGAGAAGGGCCTGGCGCTCAACACCGAGGTCGACCCGGCGCTGGAGCGCTGGTTCGTCGGCGAACTCGGTGCGGGTGCGCCAGATCCTGACCAACCTCACCAGCAACGCGGTGAAATTCACCGCCAAGGGCGCGGTGACCATTCGCGCGGAGATGCCTTCGCCGGGGAGTTTGCGCTTCAGCGTCATCGATACCGGCGTCGGCTTCAGCCCGGAGGTGAAATCTCGCCTGTTCGCACGCTTCCAGCAGGCCGACGGCTCGATCACCCGGCGTTTCGGCGGCAGCGGGCTTGGCCTGGCGATCTCGCGCCAGCTGGCGTCGCTTATGTCTGGCGTGGTCGATTGCGAGAGCGTCGCCGGTCAGGGGTCGCGCTTCTGGTTCGAGGCGCCGTTCGCTGAAACGGCCGCGCCGGAAGAGGGGGGCGACGCCGAGAGCGCCACGGCGCCGGATGCACGCGCCGTCCGGGTGCTGGTGGCCGACGACCATGCCACCAACCAGTTGGTCGTGAAGATGATGCTCGACCAGTTTGGCATCGAGAGCGTCGTGGTCGACGACGGCCTGAAGGCGGTCGAGGCGCTGCGCGCCGGCGCCTTCGACGCGGTGCTGATGGACATGCAGATGCCGGTGATGGACGGGCTCGAAGCCACGCGCCTGATCCGCCGGGACGAAGCCGCCAGCGGTCGCCGGCGTACGCCGATCCTGATGCTGAGCGCCAACGCGCTGCCCGAGCACCGCCTGGCGGGCGAGCGAGCGGGCGCCGATGGCCACGTGGCCAAGCCGATCACCGTCGCCGGCCTGATGGGGGCTCTGAACGCGGTGCTGGAACCGGGCGCGGCCGCCGCGGCGGACGCCGAGGAACCGGCCGCCGCCGTCGCCTAAGTCACGTCATTGCCGGCCGGAGCGCGAAGCGCGGAGTGTCGGCAATCCATGAACACCGTCGGCGGTCGCGTTCATGGGTGGCCGAGACAAGCTCGGCCATGACGGTGTGAGAGGTGATCTCAACCTGTTCTACGGCTGGGGCGCCAGCGAACCGACGATCGAGGCGCGCTGGGAGAGTTCGATCCGGTTGCCGTCCGGGTCGGTCACCATCGAGATGCGGGCGGTCTCTCCCAGCGTGACAGGAGCCAGCCCCTCGCCGCCGCCATGGGCCAAGACGAAGGCGTGCTCCTGGTCGACCTTGAAGATCTGGAAGGTGATGTAACCCCAGCCCTTGCCGCCGGGGCGCACGCCGGGCGCCGGCGCGTCAGCCGCCTCCTCGACGATCAGTAGGCTCTCGCCGGCCCGGAACGCCGCGCCGCCGTTCCAGGGTTCGTCGGTCAGTCCGAGCGCCTCGGTGTAGAAGCGCCGGTGGGCGTCCAGGCTGCGCACCGCCAGCCGCACGCCGATCTGGCCGACGCCGTTCCAGCCGGGCGGGACGAGGGTGACCTTGTTGCCGTCCGGATCGACCATCGGTCTCGGCGCGGCGAGGCCCTCGCGGGCGAGGTAGAGCTCGCGGTAGCCGGTCGGCGGGCTTTCCGGCAGCGGCTCGGCCAGGTGGTTGATCTTGATCACCGAGCCCAGCGCGTCGTGCCGGTGCTGGTCCTGGCCGCGGCGGATCTTGAGCAGGTGGTCGAACGGCAGCCCCACCTCGCCCTGCCAGAACGCCAGCATCGGCCCGAGGTTGTTGGTCGAAAGGCCGAAATCCATGCGCGGCTTGGCGAGATCCATCGGAAGCCCTTTCAGTTTTCAGCGGGTTGCGCGGCGGGCGCCTGCATGACACTCAAACAGTCGTTTGAGAAGGCCGATCAGGCCCACCCAAAGCCCACGAGGGAGGAACACCATGAAGGCGGCGGTCTATTACGAGAATGGCGATCCCAGCGTCCTGAAATACGAGGACGTTCCCGATCCGGTCTGCCATCCCAAGGGCATCGTGATCCGGGTCGAGGCGGTCAGCATCGAGGGCGGCGATACGCTGAACCGCTCGCGCGGGGCGCTCGTCACCCATCCGCACATCGTCGGCTACCAGGCCGGCGGCGAGATCGTCGAGGTCGGCTCCGAGGTGACCAACCTCAAGGTCGGCCAGAAGGTCGCCACCAGCGGCGCGTTCGGCTCCCACGCCGAGCTGCGCGCCGTGCCGGCCCGCAGCGCCTGGGTCGTGCCGGATGGGTTCGACGTCAAGCTGGCCTCGGTGATGCCGGTGGCGTTCGGCACCGCCGACGACTGCCTGTTCGAGTTCGGCCACCTGAAGGCGGGCGAGACGGTGCTGGTGCAGGCCGGCGCCAGCGGCGTCGGCACCGCGGCGATCCAGCTGGCCAAGCGGGCGGGGGCCAAGGTGCTGGCCACCGCCTCGAGCGACGAGCGGCTGGAGAAGCTGAAGCCGCTCGGGATGGATCATCGGCATCAACTACAAGACCCACGACGTCGTCACCGAGGTGATGCGGATCACCGACAAGAAGGGCGTCGACCTGGTGGTCGACAGCGTCGGCGGCTCGACCCTGCAGGGCTCGATCCTGTCGCTCGGCTATCGCGGCCGGGTGTCGATGGTCGGCGCGGCGGGGCGCGAGCCGATGACCGTCGATGTCTCCAGCCTGATGGGCGGCAACCGCACGCTGCAGGGGGTATTCCTGGGCGCCGAGATCGCCCGCGACCGCGCCTACAACAACATCCAGCGGCTGATCGACGAGGCGGCGCGAGGCGAGCTGAAGGTGGTGATCGACCGCACCTTCCCGCTGTCTGAAGCGGCGGCGGCGCACGCCTACATCGAGAGCCGGCAGGCGGTGGGCCGGGTGCTGCTGATACCTTAGCGGGTGGCGCGCAGGGCACTTCTGCTTCCAACGGCCTCCTCTGAAGTTGGTCATCGCCGGGCTCTGTCCCGGCGACCCAAGCACGCGGACCGGCGGGTGGCCGCGCCTGGCGCGGCCATGGCAAACAGCCGTGTGCATGGATAGCCGGGACTTGCGCCCGGCTATGACCGACGGTCGGGGGAGCCCAGCTGAGGTCAGTGCGCGCCCGCGGCCGCCTGCCCGGCGAAGATGTTGGGCTTGGGCGCCAGCCAGACCATGCAGGCGGCGAAGGCGAAGGCGACGGTCATGATCAGGAACATCTGGTCGGTCGCCAGCATCACCGCCTGGTTCTGGGTCAGGTTCTCGATCTGGCTGAGCGCCTGCGCCGGCGTCATGCCCATCTGGGCCATGCTGTTCTGCACGCCCTGTGGGTCGTTGATCGCGCCGGCCATGTTGACGTGATTGCGGCTGGCGGCGTTGTCCCACATCGTGGTGGTGATCGCGCCGCAGAACGCCGCCGAGAGCGTGCGCAGGAAGTTCTGCAGGCCGGCGGCCGACGCCGTCTCCTGCGGCAGGACCGACGACAGCGAAATCTGGGTGGTCGGGATGAAGAAGAACGGCATCGACACCCCCTGAACCAGGAAGGTGATGGCGATCGTCCAGTAGCTGGCGTTGCTGGCGAAGTGCGAGCGCCACAGCGCGATGACGGCAAGGCTGGCGACGCCGAAGCTGACCAGCGCCCGGGCATCGACCCGGCGCATCAGCCGCGGCACGATCGGCGACATCACCACCGCCATGATCCCGCCCAGCGCGGTGGTGTAGCCGGCCCAGCTGGCGGTGTAGCCCATGTTGGTCTGCAGCCAGAGCGGCACCAGCAGAATCGAGGCGAAGAACACCCCATAGGTGATGGCGATCGTGATCACCGCCCCGGTGAAGCCGCGGTGGCGAAACACGCGAAGATCGACGATCGGGTGGTCGTCGGTGAGCTCCCAGATCAGGAAGCAGGCGAAGGCGATCGCCGCGACGACCGCGAGGCTGACGATCACCGGCGAGCCGAACCAGTCGAGCTCCTTGCCCTTGTCGAGCATGATCTGCAGCGCCCCGACGAACAGCACCAGCAGCCCAAGGCCGACGAAGTCGACGCGGCGGCTTTCCGTCTGGGTCTCCTGAGACCGCAGCATCTGCCAGGCGAAGAAGCCGCACACCGCCGCGACCGGCACGTTGATGTAGAAGACCCACGGCCAGCTGGCGTTGTCGCAGATCACGCCGCCCAGGATCGGGCCGGCGATCGGCGCGACCACGACGGTCATCGACCACAGCGCCATCGCCTGGGCGCGCTGCTGCGGCGGGAACACGCGCATCAACAGAGCCTGCGACATCGGCATGATCGGCCCGCCGCAAATTCCCTGCATCACCCGGAACAGCACCAGGAAGCCCAGCGACGGCGCCAGGCCGCAGAGCGCCGAGCAGAACCCGAAGCCGAGCATGCCGGCGACGAACACCCTCACCGCGCCGAACCGCTGCGCCAGCCAGCCGGTCAGCGGCACCACGATCGCCTCGGCGACCGAATAGGAGGTGATCACCCAGGTGCCCTGGTTCGGCGCGACGGCGAGGCTGCCGGCGATGTTGGGCACCGAGACGTTGGCGATGGTCATGTCGAGCACGACCATGAAATTGCCGACCGCGAGCAGGAAGCCCGCGAGGATCAGCGCGCCGCCTTTCAGCGGGATCGGTTCGGCGTAGGGGTGGGCGGCGGCCACGGCGGTCGCTCCTCGTCGGCCTACTGGGCGGTGTCGATGTCGACGTTCATCGACAGGCCGACCTGCAGCGGGTGCGCCTTGAGTTCCTGCGGATCGAGGTCGATGCGCACCGGCAGGCGCTGGACCACCTTGATCCAGTTGCCGGTGGCGTTCTGGGCCGGGATCACGGCGAAGGCCGAACCGGTGCCGCCGGCGAAACCCTTGACGACGCCGTGGAACTTCACGCCGCCGCCGTAGCGGTCGCTGGTCAGGATGGCTCGCTGGCCGGGCTTCACGCCGCGCAGCTGGCCCTCCTTGAAGTTGGCGTCGACGTAGGTCGCCTGGATCGGCACCACCGTCATCAGCTGCGCGCCGGCGGTGACGCGCTGGCCGACCTCGGTGATGTTCTTGGCGATGACGCCGTCGATCGGGGCGCGGATCACGGTGCGCTGCAGATCCAGCTTGGCCTGATCGACCCTGGCCTGGGCGGCGGCGACTTCCGGATTCGTGCCGACGTCGGCGCCGGCGATCAAGGCCGTGGCGACGCGCTCCTGCCCGGCCGCCGAGATTCGGTTGGCCTGGGCCTCGGCGAGGGCGGCCTTCGCGCCGGCCAGCGCCGCCTCGGTCTGGCGCATGCGATTTTCCGCGATCGTCAGTTCGTCGCCGGAGACCGCGCCGTCGTGCGCCAGCGCCTGGCGCCGACCCAGGTCGGTGCGGGCCTTGGCCAGGTCCGCCTCGGCGCTGGCCAGCTGGGCGCGCGCCTGATCGACGCTCGCCGCCCTGGCCGATGTTGTCGCCGCGTCCGGCGTCGCGGTTGGCGAAGTAGCCCTCGACCTTGCGCTGCGCCTGGCCGAGCGCCGCCTGCGCCGAATCGAGCGCGATCCTGAAGTCGGTCGGGTCGATCACCACCAGCGTGTCGCCCTGCTTGACCGGCTTGGTGTCGGTGGCTGGGGCGGCGACGATCGGACCGCTGACCAGCGGGGTCACGTCGGCGACGTCGGCGTTCACATAGGCGTCGTCGGTCGAGACGTGGTGCGAGGCGACCAGCACCCAGTAGAGGCCGTAGGCGACCGCCGACAGCACGACGACCGCGCCCAGGATCACGAACAGCCGCTGACGGTTGTTCCTCGGCTTGGGTGGCGGCGCGAGGGGCGCCGCCGGAGGTGCGGACTGCGCCGGACCAGGACTGGCGGCGCCCGGCGCCGGATTTGCCTGCGCGGGCGTCCCAGCTGGCGGGACCCCGGTTGGGGCGGCGCCGGGCGGGGGTGTGGGGGTCGTGCGAGCATCCATGGCGGGGAGATCCAGGGAGGGCGCCTAGGTAGCGGCGTAGCCGCCGCCGAGAGCGCGGATGAGAGCGATGTCGAGGCTGAAGGCGCGTGACTGGGCGTCGGCGTAGGCGCGGCGCTCGTCGATCACAGCGTTTTCAGCGCTGAGCACGGAGACATAGGGCGACAGCCCGCCTTGGTAGCGTTCGCGCGCCACGGCATAGGCCTGCTCCCCGGCCGAGAGCGCCGCGCGGCGGTCGGCGAGCTGTCGGGCGGCCGACTGGACGCTGGCGGAGGCGTCGGCGACATCCTGCAGGGCCTGGGTCAGGGTGGCGTCATAGGCGCTGACCGCCGCGGCATAGTCCGCCCGCGCCCCGCGATACTGGCCGCGCAGCCGTCCGCCCTGGAAGATCGGCAGGGTGATCGCCGGCCCGAACGAGCCGATCGCGGCGGCTGGATTGAACAACTGGCTGAGGCCGAGCGACTGCTGCCCGACGTACGCGTTCAGCGTGATGTCCGGATAGAACTGGGCCTTGGCGACATCGATGCGCTTGGCGGCGGCTTCGGCGCGAAGCCTGGCCGCGACGATATCCGGGCGCCGACCAACCAGATGCAGCCGCAGGTCGGCGGGCAGGCCGAACGCCTTCACCGCCTCGGCCTTGGGCATGACGACGCCGAGCCCGCGGTCAGGGCCCTCGCCCAGCAGCGCGGCGATGCGGTGGCGCGTGAGCAGGATCTGCTCGTCCAGCGCCTCGACGTCGGCCTCCGAGGCGGGCGTCGCCGCTTCGGCCTGTTTCAACTCGGCGCGGGTGTCGAGGCCGTTCTCCACCCGTTCGGCGGTGAGGTGGCTGGTCTCCTGGCGATTGCGCACGGCCTCGGCGGCGGCGTCGCGCTCGGCGCCCAGGCGAGCCAGGTCGGCGTAGGCCTGGGCGACCGCGGCGGAGAGAGTGAGGCGCGCCTCGGCGAGATCGGCGGCGGTTGCCGCCTCGTCCGACACCGACGCCTTCAGCGCCGCGCGGTTCTTGCCGAACAGGTCGAGATCGTACGAGGCGTCGAGCGCGAGCCGGCCGTTGTCGATGTAGCCGTGCGGCAGCAGCTGCTGGATGAACGGCGGGAAGCCCTCGATCAGGCTCGACTCGGTCTCGGAGACCTGGCCTTCGCCGTGGACCGAGGGGAGGGTGGCCGAGCGCGAGATCATGGTGTTGGCGCTGGCCGAGACCAGCCGGGCCTCAGCTTGCGCGAGGGTGGGCGAGCCCTTCAGCGCTTCGTCGATCAGGCTGGAGAGCTGCGTGTCGCCGTAGGCGTCCCACCAACGGTCGCTCGGCCAATCGGTGGCGGGCGCGGCGAAGCTCTGCTGGTCCTGGTAGGCCTCGGGCGGCTTGACCTGCGGTTTCGGACCGCTGGTCGCCGGCAGGTCGGCGCAGGCGACGACCTGGAGCGCGGCGCCCGCGATCAGGACCAGCCGTCCAAACTGAAGCGTCCCGCTCGCCATCGCGGCCTGGTCCCCACATCGACCCGCCGACGACGCCGGCTTGATCTGACCGTACTGTACGGTCATATTGACATCGCCGCCGGTTCACGGTCAAGAAAGAAACCGTACGGTACGGTCAGAGAAATTCTAAATGGCATCCGAAACGGGCCCATCCGACCTCTCCCGCAGCGACGCCAAACGGCGCGCCATCCTTCATGTGGCGAGTGAGGTGTTCCTTGCGCAAGGCTACGCATCGACATCGATGTCGGAGATCGCCGCCAGGCTGGGCGGCTCGAAGGGCACCCTCTACAACTACTTCCGCTCCAAGGATGAGCTGTTTAGCGCCTTCGTCGTCGATATGTGTCAGGGGCGGGCGGAGGCGATCTTCGACCCGCTGCCGCCGATCGGCGAGGGCAGGTCGGTGCGCGAAAGCCTGATCGAACTGGGCCTGTCGCTGATGACCTTCCTGTGGTCGGAGCAACTGGTGACGCTGCACCGGCTGATCTTCGCCGAAGTCGGCCGCTTCCCCGAGATCGGCCGGATGTTCTACGAAGCCGGCCCGCGCCGGGGCGAGACCCGGTTCACCGAGTACTTCGAGGCGGCCATGCTCGCCGGCCACGTGCCTGCCGGCGACCCGACCATCGCGGGCCAGCGGCTCAAGGACCTCGTCCTGTCCGACGTCTATCTGCGGATGTTGTGGGGCGTGCTCAAGCCGCTCAGCCCAGCCGAACTGGAGGCCCACGTCGCCAGGTCGGTCGATATCTTCCTGCGCGCCTTCGCCCCGGACCTCGCCTAGAGCACGATGGGTTCAGATCGAACTGATCTGAACTCTGAATCGTGCTCAACACTTTGAATTTGGAGCGCGTTCGAACCGCAAAAGCGATTCCACTTTTGCTGAACGCGCTCCAGAGCACGATGGGTTCAGATCGAACCGATCTGAACCCTGAATCGTGCTCTAGCACTTTGCATCTGGAGCGCGTTCGAACCGCAAAAGCGATTCCACTTTTGCTGAACGCGCTCTAGGCGCCCAGCTGGGCGCCCTCGCGGGTCGGATTGATCGCGTCGGATGCGCGCTCGATGTCCATCACCTTCAGCAGGCGGTTGCGGGCGCGGTTGACCCGGCTCTTGATCGTGCCGAGCGCGCAGCCGCAGATGTCGGCCGCTTCCTCGTAAGACAGCCCCGCCGCCCCGACCAGGATCAGCGCCTCGCGATGTTCGGCCGGCAACTGGTCGAGCGCCGCCTGCAGCGCGCGCATGGCCAGGCCCCACTCCTGGGTCGGGGCGGAGGTAAGGGAGCGCGCGTAGTGGTCGTCCTCGTCGCGCACCTCGCGCCGCCGGCGGACCACGGCGGTGTAGTAGGTGTTGCGCAGGATCGTGAACAGCCAAGCCCGCAGGTTGGTGCCGGCCTCGAACTTGTCGCGGTGGCTCCAGGCCTTGATCAGAGTGTCTTGCACCAGGTCGTCGGCGTCCGATCCGTTGCGGCTGATCGACCAGGCGAACGCTCGCAAGGCCGGAATGAGAGCCACCACCTGGTCGCGCCATTCGATGTCCACGTTCAAACTGCCATCTCCGTGGAGCCGACTTCATGCGGGCAAAAAGCGTGTCGCGGCGAACCTCGCCGCCCCGACGGCCTGGAAAACGCGCCCCGCCGCCTTACGTTCCTGCCAAGTTCTGGCCCTGCGATGGAACATTGGGGCCACCGCAATGTTCTGAAAGCTTGGCGCCGATAAGGCGTCGGCTCGGCGGATAATCAGTAACTGTGGAGAGACTTCGGCCATGTCGAGGACCGGGGAACATTACGCCGCCACCGCCGCGAACGCCGCCGCCGCTGCTGGCCACCTGGCCGACCGCTACAGGGCGGTCAGGGCGCAGTCGCTTGCCCGTGTCGCGCCGCTGTCGGCGGAGGATGCGCAGGCGCAGTCGATGCCGGACGCGAGTCCGGCGAAATGGCACCTGGCGCATGTCACCTGGTTCTTCGAGACCTTCCTGCTTTCGCCCAACCTGGCGGACTACCAGCCGTTCGATCAGGACTTCGCCTTCCTGTTCAATTCCTACTACGAAGCGCTCGGACCCAGGCAGCCGCGGCCGGCGCGAGGGCTGATCACCCGGCCGCCTTTGAGCAAGGTGCTGGCCTATCGGGGCCACGTCGATACGGCGATGGAGCGGCTGCTGGCTGGGGAAATGACCGCCGAGGCGGCGTTCCTGGTCGAGCTCGGCCTGGCGCACGAGGAGCAGCACCAGGAGCTGATCCTGATGGACGTGCTGCATCTGTTCGGCCAGTCGGCGATCAAGCCGGCGTATGGACCGGGCTACGAACCGAAGACTGCCGGCGCGCTGGACTGGGTCGCCCTCAACGGAGGCTGCGTCGAGATCGGCGCGACGTCGCAGCGTTTTTCATTCGACAACGAAGGTCCGCGCCACGAGGCGCTGCTGCGACCCTACCGGCTGGCCAGCCGTCTGGTCACCAACCGCGAATGGATCGCCTTCATCGAGGAGGGCGGCTACCGGCGGCCCGAGTTCTGGCTGTCCGACGGCTGGGCGCGCATCCGCGAGGAAGGCTGGGAGGCGCCGCTCTACTGGGAGCACGGCTGCGACGGCTGGCGGGTGTTCGGCCTGGGCGGCGTGGCGCCGGTCGATCTAGATGCGCCGGTGGCCCACGTCAGCTACTACGAGGCCGACGCCTATGCCTCGTGGGCCGGCAAGCGGTTGCCGACCGAGGCGGAGTGGGAACACGCCGCCGCGACCCGGCCCGAAGCGTTCGACCAGCTCTACGACACCGCTTGGCAATGGACCGCCAGCGCCTACCTCGGCTACCCCGGCTTCGCCCCCGCCAAAGGTGCGGTCGGCGAATACAACGGCAAGTTCATGATGGGGCAGATGACCCTGCGCGGCGGGGCCTCGGTCACGCCCGTCGGCCACTCGCGCCCCACCTACCGCAACTTCTTCTATCCGCATCAGCGCTGGATGTTCTCCGGCGTACGGCTGGCCGAGGATGGGGGCGCGCGGGCCGAAGTCGAAGGCTCGACCGAGGCGTTCAGGCGCGACGTCCTGCAGGGGCTGGCGCGGACGCCGAAGTCGATTCCGCCGAAGTGGTTCTACGACGCGCGCGGCTCGGGGCTGTTCGAAGCCATCACCGACCTGCCGGAATACTACCCGACCCGGACCGAGACGGCGCTGCTGCAGCGGATCGCGCCTGACATCGCGGCCCGGATCCCGAAGGATGCGGTGCTGATCGAATATGGCAGCGGGGCCAGCGCCAAGACGCGGCTGATCCTCGACGCCGCGCCGCAACTGGCCGCGTACGCGCCGATCGACATCAGCGTCTCGGCCCTGGAGGCCGCCGCCGCGTCGATCCGGCGGGACTATCCGAACCTGCTGGTCGAGCCGCTGGCGCGCGACTTCACCGTCGGCAGCGTCGCGCCCGCGGTCGCCGCGGGCCGGACGCGCGTGGGCTTCTTCCCGGGCTCGACGATCGGCAACTTCGATCCCGACGAAGCGGTGCGGCTACTGGCCGAAGCCCGGGCGCTGATCGGCGATGACGGCCTGTTCATTCTGGGCGCCGACCTGGTCAAGGAGCCCTCGGTGCTGACGGCCGCCTATGACGACGCCGCGGGCGTCACCGCGGCGTTCGACAAGAACCTGCTGAGGCGGATCAATCGTGAGCTGGGCGCCGACTTCGATCTGGGCGCGTTCGATCACAAGGCGGTGTGGAATGCGGTCGACAGCCGGATGGAGATGCATCTGGTCAGCCGGCAGCGCCAGATCGTGCATGTCGCCGGCCGGGCGTTCGAGTTCGCCGCCGGAGAAAGCCTGCACACCGAGAACTCCTACAAGTTCACGGTCGAGGATGTGACCGGCATGGCCCGCCGGGCGGGCTGGCGCCTGCTGGAGCGCTGGATCGCGCCGCCGCCGGCGTTCGCGGTCTTCCTGTTCGGATCATAGCCGCGGCGAGACGACACCCGACCGCGCCACAGCGCGGCCGGGCGCCGACTCTCGTCGTCAGGTCGTCGGCGCGCGCGCTGGACGGCGTCCGCCGCCTCGCGAGGCCGCGCCGCCCTTGCGGCCGGCGTTGGCGGCCAGATCGCGGTCCTGGGCGAAGCTGCGCTTCTCGCTAGGCACGCTGGCGCCGCCCCTGCGAGCGATCTCCCGCCGACGCTCCGGATCCATCGCCGCAAAACCGCGCCGGCTCGGGCGCCTCAGGGCCTCGTCCTTGTTCATATCCATGACTGTACTCTTCTCCTTCAAAGATCGAGATCGCTGCCTCGAAGGTCTCGCGGCCGGCCGTCGTCAGGGTCCCCCGTGGCCGGCGGCTCGGAGGGAAACTCCTCCGGAGTCCTGCCCGGCGCATATTCGGGGGACGGCGTTTCAGACGGCAGGTCGGGGTCCTTCGGGTCTGGCACAGGCTTCTCAAGGTTTGCTAACGCCGAAAAAGCGTTGCGGTTGCACCCCAGCGGACGCGGCCCCGAGTTCACGACCGCTGGCGTGCCCCAACAACATAGCTAGTACGGATAATGTTGCATCGACCGCGCCACAGCTTGACGATTTAAGCTGCACCATTCTGGGTGGGTGTGGCTTACCGGTCACCCTGATAGCGCGGGTCGGGCCCGCGGCCAGGATCAGGTGGACGCTGCGGTCAGGTCCGGCAGGCGCAGGGGCGGCGCGCGGCGTCCGGTCTTGAGCGCCAGAGGCAGGCAGACCCGGGCGCGCAGCCCGCCTTCCGGCCGGTTCTGCAGCGTCACCTCGCCGCCGTGGCCTCGGGCGATGGCGCGGACGACGGCCAGGCCCAGGCCGGCGCCGCCGGTCTCCCGGCTGCGGGAGCTCTCGAGCCGATGGAATGGCTCGAACGCCCGCTCGATGTCGCCCTCGGGCACGCCGGGCCCGTCGTCGTCCACCTCGACGATCGCCATGCCGGCTTCGCAGAACACCCGGCCGCGGGCGCTGGAACCGAACTTCAGGGCGTTGTCCACGAGATTGGTGACGAGGCGCTTCAGCGCGATCGGGTCGCCGTCGACCACGACGCGGTCGGCCCGCTCGACGGCGGCGTCGCGCCCGGTCTCGGCCGCTTCGTCCATCACCGTCTCGACCAGCGACGAAATCTCCAGCTTGGTGCGCTCGACCGGCCGGGTGGCGTCCTGCACGAAGGCGAGGGTGGAGGCGACCATCGCTTCCATCTCGTCGAGGTCTCCGGCGAGCTTGGTCTTCAGTTCCTCCGGCGCCGCCTCGATGCGAAACCGCAGCCGGGTCAGCGGGGTGCGCAGATCGTGGGCGATCGCGCCGATCATGGTGGTGCGGTTGGACACGTAGCGGTTCAGCCGCTCCTGCATCAGATTGAACGCGGCCGCCGCGGCGACGACCTCGGTCGAGCCGCGAATGTCGAGCGGCGGCGCGTCAGGGTCGCGGCCGAGCCGCTCGGCGGCGCGGGCGAAAGCGGAGATCGGCGAGGCCAGACGCCGGGCGAACCACCAGGCCAACGGCATCACCACCAGGAAGGAGACCGACAGCACGATCATGTTCCGCTGCTGCCAGGGCGCAACCAGCTGGCGCCGCGGCGCGACCACCCGCCAGCTGCCGTCCGGCTGCCGCATCGCCGCCTCGAACGAGCCGAAGATCACCGTCTGTTCCGGCGCCGACGTCGCCGGGAGCGGATGGCGCGGCGCACGCGGCGGACCGTAGAAGATCGGCCCGTGATCCTGCACCAGCACGATGTCGTTGAAATTGACCTTCAGCACCTTGGCGAGGCCGACTTTGAAGCTCAGGTGGCGGCGCTGCAGCAGTGTGTTGGCGCCCGTCGGCGGGTCGCTTTCGCTGCGCACCTCAAGCGGACGGCCCTCGATCGCCCGGCCGCCGACGCCGGTCTTTATCGCCTGCGCCACCTCGGCCACCGAATAGACGTCGGGTGGCGGCGGCGGCAGGTTGAGGATCACCACCATGCTCGAGACGAACACCGCGACCAGGGTCGCTCCCACCAGACCCAGAGCCTGCAGGAACAGCGTGGTCGTCGGCCACCGATTCATCGCTTGCGGCGGCTCATGGCGTGCGGGAGACCTTGGGCGTGAAGATGTAGCCTTCGTTGCGCACGGTCCGGATCAGTTCCTGGCCCGAGCCGCTGTCGTCGAGCTTGCGCCGCAGCCGGCTGATCTGGACATCGATCGCGCGGTCGAACGCGTCGGATTGCGGACCGCGGGCGAACTCGAGCAGCTGGTCGCGGCTGAGGACGCGCTGCGGCCGCTCGACGAAGGCGCGCAGCAGCGAGAACTCGCCGCTGGAGAGGTTCACCACCGCGCCTTCGGGCGAGCGCAGCTCGTGACGCACCAGATCGAGCCGCCAGCCGGCGAACTCGCAGGCGGCGTCCAGGCTCTCGTCGCCCCGCGGTTCGCGGCGCCGGCGCAGCACCGCGCGCACCCGGGCCAGCAGTTCGCGAGGATTGCAGGGCTTGGGCACGTAGTCGTCGGCGCCGAGTTCCAGACCGACAATGCGGTCGGTCTCCTCGCCCATCGCCGAGAGCATGATGATCGCCGGGCCTTCGGGGCGCGCCAGCTTGCGGCAGATCGCCAGCCCGTCTTCGCCGGGCAGCATGACGTCGAGCACGACCAGATCGACCGCGTTGCGGGCGAGGGAGCGGTCCATCTCCTTGCCGTCGGCGGCGGTCTCGACGTGGTAGCCGTGACGTTGCAGGAATTCTGAGACGACGTCGCGGATGCCGGGGTCGTCGTCGACCACCAGGATCTTTTCGGCGGGCTCGGCGCTCAAAGTCGCCATTTCAGACGTGGCTTGCATGAGAAACAGCTCTCGCCATCCGCTGTGGCGCACGAATGTCCTGTTTGCAACATTCGCGTAACGCCTCGCGCGCGGTGGCGAGGATTCTCAAGCCTTGGCCTTCCATTGCGCCAGGAGTTGGGCCTCGCGATCGGCCGTCAGCCCCGCGCGCATTTTCGCCTGCCGCGCCGGCGGCTGGGTTTCGAACCAGGCCAGCGTCTCTTTCGCCGTCGTCGCCAGCGGCCGGAAGGTGAGGCCGGCTTGCAGCGCCCGGCGGATATCGCGGCGGGCGAAGCCGGCGGTGTCGCCGTGGCCGGGGACCCAGACGGGCAGATCGGTCCAGGCCGAGACCTGGTGAGCGTCCAGGAAGCTCTCCGGCGTCCAGACCAATTTCGCGGACGGGCCGACGGCCGCGGCGACGCCGGCGAGCATCCGGCCCATGGTCAGTTCGCGCGCCGGACCGGTGGCGTTGAAGACACCCAGCGTGCGCGATTCGGCCGCCCGAATGGTCCATTCGGCGAGGTCGCGGGCGTCGATGAACTGGACCGGGTCCTTGCCGTCGCCGGGCGCCAGCACCTCGCCGCCTTTCGCCAGCCGGGCTGGCCAGTAGCTGAAGCGATCGGTCTCGTCGCCAGGCCCGGCGATCAGCCCGGGGCGGATGATGGTGGTGGCCGCGCCGAACTGCCGCTTCGCCTCGGCCTCGCTGACCGCCTTCAACGGGCCGTAGAGCCCACCCTTGCTGGCGGCTAGCGTGGCCATGGTCTCGGCCATCGGGTCGGCGCCGGCGTAGGGCAGCACCGCCGCGCTTTCGTCGGCTGGCTTGTCGTTGGCGGCATAGACCGAGACGGTGGAGATGAAGATGTACTGCCCGACCCGTCCCGCCAGCGCCTTGCCGGCGTCGCGGACCCAGAAGGGCAGGGTGGTCGGGTTGTCGATGCAGACATCCCATTCGCGCCCCTCGAGCGCCTTCAGGTCGCCGGTGTTGCGATCGCCGATCAGCGCCTCGACCTGGCCGCCCCAGGCGTCGGGTTCGCGACCACGGTTGAACAGGGTGACCTTGTGGCCGCGCGCCAGAGCGTAGCGCACCTGATGCGGACCGGTGAAGCCGGTGCCGCCCAGGATCAGGATACGCAGCGGCTTCTGCGTGGCGGCGAGGCTTTCGGATACGCTCAAGGCCGCCATGGCGAGGGAGGCTGCAAGGACGCCGCGGCGCGTCGTCGCCATCAGGCCCGCGTCGCCGCCAGCGCCTCGTCGGAGACGAAGGGGTTGGTGCGGCGTTCCTGGCCGAAGGTGGACAGCTGCTGGTGGCCCGGAACGAAGGTAACGTCGTCGCCCAGCGGCCAGAGCTTGCCGGTGATCGAAGCGATCAGGTCGGGAAAGCTGCCGCGCGGGAAGTCGGTGCGGCCGATCGAGCCGGCGAACAGCACGTCGCCGACCTGGGCGAAGCGGGCCTCGCGGTGGAAGAAGATGACGTGACCGGGGGTGTGGCCGGGGCAGTGGTAGACCTCCCACTCGGTCTCGCCGAGCGTGACGCGGTCGCCGTCCTCCAGCCAGCGGTCGGGCGTGAACGACTTGGCGTCCGGCATGCCGTAGCGCTGGCCGCTCTCGGCGATGCGATCGATCCAGAAGACGTCGTCGCGGTGCGGTCCCTCGATCGGCACCCCGGTCGCGGCCTTCAGCGCCGCCGTGCCGCCGGCGTGGTCCATGTGGCCGTGGGTGATCCAGATCTTCTCCAGGGTCAGCCCCTGGTCGGCCAGGATCGCAAGCAGCCGCTCCACTTCGCCGCCGGGATCGATCACCGCGGCTTTCCGCGTCTTCGTGCACCAGACGATGGTGCAGTTCTGCTGCAGCGGGGTCACCGGCGCGACAATGGCCTGGATCGGGGGTTTCTGGGGCTCGGACATGCCACCAGAATAGGGGCTGCGCGGTCCCTTCGCAAAGCGCGGCCTTTGCGCGCCGCGCGGCCCCGCGCATTGCCGCCGCCCCGCGGATGAGCGTAGCGTACCCCCGAGTCTTGGGGGTGCGCGGAGCAATCATGGCCAAAGACGGCGTTTTCAAGCGCATGTTCCAGCGCAAGCCGGTGGAGATGATCCACGCCGAGACGGACCACGGCGAGTTGAAGCGATCGCTGGGCGCGCTGAACCTGGTGCTGCTCGGCATTGGCTGCATCATCGGCACCGGGATCTTCGTGCTCACCGGCCACGCCGCCGCCGAATGGGCCGGTCCTGGGATCATGATCTCGTTCGTGATCACCGGCGTGCTCTGCGGGCTGGTCGCCCTCTGCTACGCGGAGCTGGCATCGGCGTTGCCGGTGTCCGGCTCGGCCTACTCCTACAGCTACGCGTCGACCGGCGAGATTGTCGCCTGGATCATGGGCGTGCTGCTGCTGCTGGAATATGGGCTGGCCGCCTCGACCGTGGCGGTGGGCTGGTCCGGCTATCTGGTCAGCCTGCTGGCCGACCTGCACATCCACATACCCGTCGCGCTGCAAGGCGCCTGGGGCTCGCCGATCAAAGATCCGATCACCGGGGCCGTTGTCGGCCACGGTCTGGTCAACCTCCCCGCGGTGCTGGGAATCCTGGGCGTGACCGTGCTGCTGATCGTCGGCGTCTCGGAGTCCGCGACCGTCAACAACGTGATCGTCGCGATCAAGCTGACCGTGGTCATCGCCTTCATCGTGATCGGCGCCTTCTACGTGAAGACCTCGCTCTGGTCGCCGCTGATCCCGGCGCAGGTGCCGGCGCCGCCGGCGGGCACCCCGATGGACATGGGGCACCAGATCCTGAGGGCCCTGGGCGACATCCTCACAGGAAAGAAGAGCTCCCAGTACGGTCTGGGCGGCGTGATCCACGGCGCGGCCGTGATCTTCTTCGCCTACATCGGCTTCGAGGCCGTCTCGACGGCCGGCGCGGAGTCGAAGAACCCATCCCGCGACATGCCGATCGGCATCCTTGGATCGCTGCTGGTCTGCACCATCCTCTACATCGCCACCTGCGCGGTCCTGGTGGGGATCGTGCCCTACGCCGAGCTCGACGGACCTGCGCCGATCGCCTACGCGGTGAACAAGATCGGCATCACCTGGTTCGCCGGGCTGGTGAAGATGGGCGCCATCGCCGGGCTCTCCAGCGTGATGCTCGTGCTGCTCTACGGCCAGACCCGCATCTTCTACACCATGAGCCACGACGGCCTGCTGCCGCCCCAGCTCGCGGCCGTGCACAAGCGCTTCAAGACCCCCTGGATCAACACCATCATCGTCGGCCTGGTCGCCGCGGCGTGCGCAGGCTGCCTGTCGCTCGATACGCTGTCGGACGTGACCAACGTCGGCACGCTGGCCGCCTTCACCATCGTCTGCGGCACGGTGATCTACCTGCGCGTCACCCACCCGACCATGGCCCGGCCGTTCAGGACGCCGCTGTTTCCGTTCGTGCCGATCCTGGGGGCGCTGATGTGCGTCGTGCTGCTGCTCAGCCTGATCATGGGCGTGGAGAAGACGCGCAACTTCTTCATCGTCTACGTGGCCGTCGGCATCGCGGTGTATTTCATGTTCGGCCTCTGGAACTCGAAGCTGAGCAAGGGGAACCTGCTGCAGGCCGAGATCGCCGCCATGGGCACCCACCCGCCGGCCGAATAGACGCGGGGCAGCGATGCTGCCGATCGAAGAAGCCCTGCCGGCGCTGAAGGCGGCGCTGGCGGCGAACAACGCCGCCGTGCTGGTGGCCCCGCCCGGGGCCGGCAAGACCACCGTGACCCCGCTGGCGCTGCTGGGCGAGCCGTGGACCGCCGGCGGCAAGCTGATCGTGCTGGAGCCGCGCCGCATCGCCGCCCGCGCCGCCGCCGAGCGGATGGCCACGACGCTCGGCGAGAAGGTCGGCGAGACGGTCGGCTACCGCGTGCGGCTGGCTTCGCGCGTCTCGGCCAGGACCCGGATCGAGGTGGTCACCGAAGGCGTCTTCACCCGGATGATCCTGGACGATCCGGGCCTCGAGGGCGTCGCCGCGGTCCTGTTCGACGAGTTCCACGAGCGCAGCCTCGACGCCGACCTCGGCCTCGCCTTCGCCCGCGACGCCCAGAGCCTGCTGCGGCCGGACCTGAAACTGATCGTGATGTCGGCGACCCTCGACCCGACTCCGGTCGCGGCACTGCTGGACGATGCGCCGATCATCGAGAGCCTCGGCCGCATGTTTCCGGTCGAGACCGTCTATCTCGGCCGCGATCCGGCGCTGCGGCTCGAGGACCAGGTGGTGCGGGCGGTGCAGAAGGCGCTGGCCGAGGAGACCGGCAGCCTGCTGGTGTTCCTTCCTGGCCAGGGCGAGATCGTCCGCGTGGCGGAGCGGCTGGCCGAGCGGATGCGCGACCCGGCCGTCGAGATCGCCCCGCTTTACGGCGCGCTCGATCCCGCCGCCCAGGATCGCGCCATCGCCCCAGCGGCCGCCGGGCGGCGCAAGGTGGTGCTGGCGACCTCGATCGCGCAGACCAGCCTGACCATCGAGGGCGTGCGGGTGGTGATCGACAGCGGCATGGCCCGCGTGCCGCGCTTCGATGCGGCCAGCGGCCTGACCCGGCTGGAGACGGTGCGCGTGTCGGCCGCCGCCGCCGACCAGCGGCGGGGCCGGGCGGGGCGCACCCAGAGCGGGGTCTGCTACCGGCTCTGGGACGAGCCGGAGACCCGCAGCCTGGTCCCGTTCGATCGGCCCGAGATCCTCGAAGCCGACCTCGCTCGGGTGGCCCTCGACCTGGCGCAGTGGGGCTCGGGCGACGCTCTGGTCTTCCTCGACCCGCCCCCCGCGGCGGCGATGGCCGAGGCGCGGGCGCTGCTGCGGCGGCTGGGGGCGCTGGGTGAGGGCGGGGCGCTGACCGCGCACGGCCGGCGGATGTCGGGCATCGCCCTGCCGCCGCGGCTGGCGCACATGGTGCTGCGCGCCGGCGCCTCCGGCCAGGCCGAGCGCGCCGCGCGCATCGCCGCCCTGGTGGTCGAGCGCGGTCTCGGCGGCCGGGCCGTGGACCTGGAGACGCGCCTCGACGCCTTCCAGCGCGACCGCGGCCCCAGGGCCCGCGACGCCGCCGGCCTCGCCCGGCGCTGGGCGACCGAGGCGGGCAGCGCCAGCGGCGCCGCGCCGCTCAGCGACGCGCTGCTGCTGGCGGAGGCCTGGCCCGAACGGATCGCCAAGGCGCGCGGGCCCCTCGGCCAGTTTCAGCTCGCCACCGGCCGCGGCGTGCAGATGGACGCGACCGAGCCGCTTGCCAGGGCGGCCTGGTTGGCGGTCGCCGAGCTTGGCGGCGGCGAGGCCCGCGACCGTGTGCTGCTGGCGGCGGAACTCGATCCGGCCGAACTGAAGACCGCCTCTGCCGATCGGCTGACCCGAGAGGCGAGGCTGGAGCCGGACGCCGGCGGCCGCCTGCGCGCCAAGGAGATCGTGGCGCTCGGCCGCCTGGTGCTCGAGGAGCGGCTCATCGCCAATCCCGCACCGGCGTTGATCGCCGCCGCGCTGCTGGACGACGTCCGTCGCCGGGGCCTGGACGCCTTGCCCTGGGGCGACGCGGCCAAGGCGCTGCGGGCTCGCGCCGCGTTCCTTCGCCTGCATGGGCTCGATGCCCCCGACCTGTCCGACGCGACCCTGCTCGCCGACCTGGACGCCTGGCTGGCGCCCGCCCTGGCCGGCAAGTCATCGCTCGCGGGCGCCGGCGACCTGGAAGCCGCGCTCAAGACGCTGATCCCGTACGACGCCCAGCGCCGGCTGGATCAGCTGGCGCCGACGAAGTTCGAGGCGCCGACCGGCTCGCGCTTCACTATCGACTACGCCGCGGAGGGCGGGCCGCGGGTGGATGTGAGGGTTCAGGAGCTGTTCGGGCTTGCCGCTCAT
Source organism: uncultured Pseudomonadota bacterium (assembly GCA_963835495.1). Lineage (GTDB taxonomy): Bacteria > Pseudomonadota > Alphaproteobacteria > Caulobacterales > Caulobacteraceae > Acaudatibacter. The sequence goes on from CAWIFQ010000003.1 coordinate 835,534, forward strand.
CCGACGGTCGCGGGCGGCAAGGTCCCGCTGACGCTGGCGCTGCTGTCGCCCGCGCACCGCCCGATCCAGGTGACCAAGGACCTGCCCGGCTTCTGGCGTGGCTCCTGGAGCGACGTGCGCAAGGAGATGCGCGGCCGCTATCCCAAGCACGTCTGGCCCGAAGATCCGGCGAGCGCGGCGCCGACGACCAGGGCCAAGCCGCGGGGTTGAGGGTCGAGATCGCGGGCTTCAAAGAGTCACGTCATTGCCGGCCGGAGCGCGCAAGCGCGGAGTGTCGGCAATCCATGCACGCCCTCGCGCCGGTGTGCATGGATGGCCGAGACAAGCTCGGCCATGACGTGGTGAGTGGAACTCACGGCTCCCAGCCGCTCAGCCCTTCTTCAGCACCGCGTCGGCCTTCTTGTCGATCTTCGCTTCCTCGGTTTTCGACATCCGGCCGGCCTTCACCGCCTGGCTGGCGCGGGCCTTGGCGTTGCGGGCGTGCGGCTTGTCCTCGATCGGATATTTGCGCTTGTCCGGCTCGGCGAATTTCGACTTCGCGAGCCGCTTGCGGGCGTTGGTGTCCAGTTCGGCCATGGCGCGATCCTCCTGCCGGAAGAACGTCTGGCGGGCCGCTGGGCTCCCTGGGCGCTGTCAGGTTTGCGCTTCCGTGAGCCGTGACGTTTCCACAACAGCCGCGTCCAATTGGACCGGCCGCAGCCGGCCAGGCCGGAACACCCCCGGCAAGGTCGCGTTCCCCCAGCTGTGCTGGAGGGGAAGTGGAGTAAGACCATGTACAAGCATCTGGCGAGCGCCGCCCTCCTCGGCGCGCTCTGTTTCGCCGTTCCGGCGCAAGCCCGCGATGGCGGCGTGAAGGTCGGAACCCTCTCGTGCCATCAGGAAGGCGGCTGGGGCCTCATCGTCGGTTCAACCCGCGGCGTGCGCTGCAGTTTCGACAACGGTTACCGGGTCGAGCACTACGCCGGCAGCATCACCAAGATCGGCGTGGATATCGGCTATCAGCGGTCCGGGACCCTGGTCTGGTCGGTGATCGCGCCTCACGTCGACACCCCGCGCGGCGCCCTGGCTGGCCACTATGGCGGCATCACCGCCGGCGCGGCGGTGGGCGTCGGGCTTGGCGCCAACGCCCTGGTCGGCGGCCTCGACCGCAGCTTCGCCCTGCAACCGGTCAGCGTCGAGGGAACGACCGGCCTGGAGGTCGCCGCAGGCGTCGGCGGCATGACGCTCTGGCCGGCGCGGAGAGACTGAAGCGTACGTCTGCCTGAGCGCTCGGGCGTGTTATAAGAACACGTCGACGGTCGGGAAACGCGCCTGGCCGCCCAGGCATTCGTGCAGATAGCAGGCCAGCCCGACGTCGCCGGTCCATAGCGTATAGCGACCGCGGCCGTGTTGCGCCTTGGCCACGCGGCATTGCTCGATGGCGTGCATGGCGAAGGCGCGGGCGCGGTCCAGCCAGAGCGGCTCGCCGGTGAGCTGATGCAGTTTGAGGAAGGCGAAGCCATTGCCGCCCGTGCCATGGCAGAGGTTCGAGCCCTTGGCCAACGGACCGGCGCGCCACGTCAGCTCGCCACCGGCCCGCAGCAGCGACCTGAGTTCAGGGCTGCCGATGTTGGGGTCGGCCAGCGCGGTGACCATGCCGGGCGCGCCGTGGCAATGCTGCACCAGGTTCGGCGCGGGGTCGGATGAGACCACCGGCGGCCAGTTGACGCCGGCGTCGCCGCGTACGGCGTTGGCTTCCAGCGTGGCCGGGATCGCCTGCCGGATGCGGGAACGGTCAGCGTCCGAGAGCCAGTCCCAACCCCTCAGCAACGCCAGCATGTTGCCGGCGTAGCCGTGCACGGGGCCAAGGAACTTCCGCGTCTGGCCGTAGATGAGCTGGATCCACAGCGGCCCATCGTCGGTGTCCTTCAGGTCGTCCAGCAGCGCCCGCGCCTGGGCCAGATAGAGGTCGCGCCAGCGGTCTTGGCCGGTCATTTCGGCGGCGAACACGCAGGCCAGCATGTTACCGGCGAAACCCCACATCAGTTCGAGCACCGGCAGGTCGAGGTTGTCCTGGAGGCGGTCGAACAGATCGTCCGCCGCGCCGGGTGCGCCGCTCCGGGTCATCATCAGCAGCACCGGCACATCGCCGAACAGGTAGGACGGCCGTCGCGGCTCGATCTTCGACATCGGCGCGACGAAGGCGAATTGCTGACGGGTGACGTCCAGCAGCCTGGGCAGCAGCGCGGCCACATCCAGCAGGTGCGTCGCCGCGCCTTCGCGCTTCAGGAAGTCCATCGCCCACAGCACGCCCCCGGCGCCCATGTAGAAGCTCGCGTTGCCGTCCGGAACGCCTTCGTCCTGCGGGTGGGATGGCCACAAGGCGGCCGGATCGAAGCGCGCCGCCGCGTCGTCGACGATCTCCTGGATCGCGGCGCGCGCCGCAGCGGGATCCCAGTCGGTGCGGATCAGGGACGTGTGGCGGGATGGATCGAACATAGGCCGGCCCTGGCTCAGTTGGTCGCCGCGTAGATCATGATGCCCGTGGCCACCGCCAGATTCAGACTGTCGGCGCGGCCGCGCATGGGGATCTTTACCGTGACGTCGCAGAGCGCGGCGAGCTCGGGCGTCAGTCCGGCCTGCTCGTTGCCCATCAGGATCAGGCTGGGCGGCGCGTAGGCGGCGGCGCGGAAGTCGGTCGTCGCGGTGAGCAGGGTGCCGACCACCGATCCCGGCCAGGTCTCGCGCCAGGCGATGAATTCCGGCGCCGTCGCCCTGGCGATGTTCACCGCGAAGATCGAACCCATGGTCGCGCGCACGGCCTCGACCGAATAGGGATCGCAGCAGTCGCCGACCAGGATCACCCCGCCGCAGCCGGCCGCGTCGGCGGTGCGGACGATGGTGCCGAGGTTGCCGGGGTCGCGCACCGCCTCCAGCGCCACCCAGCAGTTGGCGCGCCGCGGCTCGAGGGCGGAGAGGGGGGCGAACGCCTGGTCGAATACGGCCAGCACCGTCTGCGGGTTATCGCGGCGGGAGATCTTGGCCAGGATGTCGCGGCTGACCTCGATCGCCTCGCCCCCCGCCGCCTCCGTGGCCGCGAGCGCCTGGCGCAGCAGCGGGTGCGCGGCGGCTTCGGCGCCGTAGAGCAGGATCCGCGGCGCGCGGCCGAGCTCGACCGCCTCGGTGACGATCTTCAGCCCCTCGGCGAGGAACTGGCCGCTTTCCTCGCGCGCCTTGCGCATGTGCAGCGCCCGCACCGCCTTCACCGTCGGGTTGGCGAGCGAGGTGATCGCGCGGCTCACGGCCGCACTCCAGCGGGCGAAGAACGAGACGCCGACGCCGCGTGCGCCGGTCTCCTCCATCAGCGCCAGCTCGCCCCAGTCGATCCCGCCGCCGCGCCCGGCCAGCGCCTGGCCCAGCAGTCCAGCCAGGGCCAGACCGGAGAGGCGCTCTGCGTAGGCGTTGACGAGCAGGAACGAGGCGTCCGGCGAGAGCAGGGCGGCGCAGCCGGCGATCAGCTCCGGCAAATCGTCCAGCAGCCGCCAGACTTCGCCGCCCGGCCCGCGGCCGAACTTCGGCGGGTCGAGGATGATGCCGTCATAGAGCGAGCCGCGCCGCGCCTCGCGCTGCACCCACTTGCGGGCGTCCTCGGTCAGCCAGCGCACCGGCCGGTCGGCGAGGCCGGACAGCTCGGCGTTCTCCCGCGCCCAGCCGACCGCGCGCTTGGAGGCGTCGACGTGGGTGACCGCCGCGCCGGCCGCCGCGCAGACCAGGCTCGCGACGCCGGTATAGCCGAACAGGTTCAATATCTTCGGCGGCTTTTCTAAGGTTCGCACCCGCGCGTCGAGCCAGTCCCAGTTCGCCGCCTGCTCGGGGAAAAAGCCGAGGTGCCGGAACGCCGTGAACCGGCCCTTGAACCGCACGTCGCGCCAACCGAGTTCGAACGGCGGCAGCGGCGGGCCGGCGAAGCGCCAGCGCCCGTCGTCATCGTCGCCGTCAGGGTCGAACACCGCGTCCGCCTTGGCCCACGCGCTCTCGGCCAACCTTGGTCGCCAGAGGCACTGCGGCTCCGGGCGCACCACGCGGTATGGGCCATAGCGCTCCAGCTTCCGGCCGCCACCCGAGTCGATCAGGGCGTAGTCGTCCCAGCCGACGGTGCGCAGCGCGATCGGCGCTTCGGCGGTTTTGGGTTCGGCGGGGCCGTTCATGGGGCGCAGGCTTAGCCGCCGACGCTCATTCACGTCCAGGGTGCGGCGCCGGCCTTGCCCGAAGCGCGCGAAACGCCTTTAGTGACGGGTCTGTAACCGTTGATAGGCGCCAAGCGTGGAAGCAGTCCTCAACAAGCCCGCAAAATCGGCTCGCAAGGCCAAGGGCGACGGACACCTGCGGCGAGCCGAAATTCTGGAAGCGGCCGAGCGCATCTTCGTCGTCGATGGCTACGAAGGCGCCACGATCCGCAAGATCGCCGATGAGGTGGGCGTCTCCTCGACCGCGCTCTACATGCACTTCCGCGACAAGGACGAGATCCTGCACGAGATCTGCCTGGGCCTGATGCAGTCGCTGTTGCAGCAGAACAGCCAGATCGCCGGCCATGCCGACCGACGCCGTGAGCCGCGCTGCGGCTGATGCTGGAGGCCTACATGCGGATGGGGCTGGAGCACCCCAACGCCTACCGGCTGGTCTACTGCGCGAACCAGCGGCCGGGCACCACCCCGACCCAGCTGGCGACCGCCGAGATCGCCGGCCAGTGCTACGAGCGCTACGCCGGCGTGGTGACCGAGATCGCCGCCGCCGGCCAGCTTCGCAGCAGCGACCCCGATGCGGCGGCCCAGGTGCTGTGGGCCGCCTGTCACGGCCTCGTCGCCCTGATGATCACCCGCCCCAAAGTCGACTGGGCGCCGGCCGACGAGCTGACCGCGCTGCTGCTCGAGGGCCTGCTCCACGGCCTCGTCGCCGACTAGCAGCTTGCGGACGGCCCTGCTCCTGGCGGCGCGCTGTCGCGCTGACGGCCAGCGCCGGCCGGCGCTGAGGCCGCCCGCGCATCGTCTCGCTCGACCAGTGCGCCGACCAGTACGTGCTGGCGCTGGCGCCGCGGGGCGAGATCGTGGCGCTGTCCAAGCGGGCGACCAACGACGACTCGTACCTGAAAGCCGCGGCGGCCGGTCTGCCGCAGCGCCGCGCGACGCTCGAGGCGATCCTGGGCGAGCGGGCCACGATCGCCGTCACCTACTGGGCCGGAGACCTGCGGCTGCCGGCGGCGCTGTCGGCGCGCGGCGTGAAGGTGGTGCAGATCGACGAGGCGAGCGACTTCACCGCGGTCGAGCGGAACATCCGCCAGGTCGCGGCCGCCTTGGGCCAAGGGCCGGCCGGCCAGCGCCTGATCGCCCGCATGGACAGCCAGCTGGCGCAGAGCCGCGGCGCCTGGGGCGGGACGAGGGCGCTCTATCTGACGCCGGGCGGGTTCACGGCGGGGCAGGGCACCCTGGTCGGCGCGATGATGGCGCGCGGCGGGCCTGATCAGCGCGGCGCCGGCGGCCGGCTATGCCCCGGTGTCGCTGGAAGACCTGGTGCTGCATCCGCCGGCGGCGCTGGTGCTCGGGTTCTTCAGCGACCTCGCCGGCGGGCGCTCGCGCTGGACCATCGCCGGCAACGGCTATCTGCAGCGGCTGAACCGGGAGCGCGCGGTCGCCTCCTTGCCGGGGTCGATCCTCGGCTGTCCGGCGTGGTTCGCCGCCGACGGAACCTCGGCCCTGGCCCGAGCGCGGCCGCGTCGCTGATGCGTCTGATCGCCCTGCTGCTGCTCGGCCTCGCCGCCGCCCTGGCGCTGTCGGTCGCGTTCGGCGAGACATCGCTGACGCTCAGCCAGTACGCCGAGGCGATCGCCAAGCCGGGATCGCCGGCGGCGGAGATCCTGTTCGGCATCCGCGCGCCCCGGGCCTGCGCCGCCGCGCTGGTCGGCGCCGCGCTGGGCCTGGCCGGGGCGGTGATGCAGGGGCTGCTGCGCAATCCGCTGGCCGAGCCCGGCGTGCTCGGCGTCTCCGCCTGGTCCGGCAGCGCCGCGGCGCTGGCGATCGTGCTGGGACTGGGGGCGATGCAGGGCGCGGTGGAGGGCGCGGCGCTGGCCGGCGCGCTGGCGGCGGGCGGCGTCGTGGCGCTGCTGGCGGCGCGGTTCCGCGAACCGGAGACCCTGATCCTGTTCGGCGTCGCCCTGGCGGCGCTGGGCGGCGCGGTGACGGCGCTGATCTTCAACCTCTCGCCCTCGCCGGTCACCCTGGCCGAGGTGCTGGCCTGGCTGCAGGGCTCGGTGGCCAACCGCGACTGGAGCGACCTGGCCTGGGCGCTGCCGCCGATGGCGCTCGGCGCGGCGCTTTGCGCCTACGCCGCCGGCGCCCTGCGCATGCTGACGCTGGGCGACGAGACCGCGGCGCTCTCCGGCCTGCCGATGGCGCGGTTGCGGGTCGCCGCGGTGGCCGGCGCGGCGCTGCTGACCGGCGCCTCGGTGGCGGTCGCCGGGGTGATCGGCTTCGTTGGCCTGGCCGCCCCGCACCTGGTGCGCGGCGCCGCGTCGGACGACCCGGCCCGCACGCTGGCGCCCTCGGCGATCGCCGGCGCGATCCTGCTGACGCTGGCCGACCTGCTGGCGCGGGTGATCCCCAGCGAGACCGAGCTGCGGCTCGGCGTCGTCACCGCGCTGTTCGGCGCGCCGCTGTTCGCGCTGGTCGCCTGGCGCGCGGCGCGGAGCTGGCGGGCATGAGCGCGGCTGCTGGACCTGCGCGGCGTCTCGGTCCGGCGCGGCGGGCGGACGATCCTGGCGGACGTCTCGCTCGAGCGTGGAGCCGGGCGAGGTGCTGGGCCTGGTCGGACCCAACGGCGCCGGCAAGACCACGCTGCTGCGCGCCGCGCTTGGGCTGCAGAAACTGAGCGGGGGCGAGGCGCGGCTCGGCGGGCGGCCGCTGGCGTCGCTCGGCGAGCGCGAACGCGCGGCGATCGCCGGCTACCTGCCGCAGGAGCGCCGCGTCGCCTGGAACATGCCGGCGCGCGACGTCGCCGCGCTGGGGGCGGCGTCGCTGCCGCCGGCGCAGGGCCACGCCATCGCCGACGCCTGTCTGGCCGAGCTGGAGGTGGGCGCAGCTGGCCGATCGCGCGGCGTGCTCGACATGTCCGGCGGCGAGCGGGCGCGGGTGCTGCTGGCGCGGCTGCTGGCGACGCGCGCCGCCTGCTGGTCGCCGACGAGCCGGCCGCCGGCCTCGATCCCGAGGCGCAGCTGCTGATCCTGGAGCGCCTGCGACAGCGGGCCGCCGACGGCGCAGCGGTGATCGTCACCTCGCACGACCTGGCCCTGGCGGCCCGCGCCTGCGACCGGCTGGCGGTGCTGCACGCGGGCCGGCTGAAAGCGCTGGCCGCGCCGCGCGAGGCGCTGTCCGCGCAGGTGCTGGCCGAGGTGTTCGCGCTGGACGGCGCCCTGATCGAGACCCCCGCCGGCCTGACCCTGGCGGCCCGGCGGAAGGCCGCGCTCAGGGAGTCACGGTGACGGACGGGTTGCTCACCGCGCGCGTCGCCAAGCCCGCCTCGGCGCGCCGGACAGATCTCGCCCCGGGGGCAGATGACACCTCCCAACAGCGGACGTTCCCAGAGTCCGCTATGGGTGGTGGAAACCTGCCGTCGGCGCTCTTCGCAAACAGCGGTGGCGCTACGGCCAGATGGCTATAAGGAGCCCGCAGCCGGCGGTGAGGGCCTGGAGACCGATTACCACCCAGAACCCCTCGGTATGCCTTATGCTGTCGATCTTGACCGGCGAAATGACGATCCGCCCCTCTCGAAGGCTGAGCCAGATCAAAGCAGTTATGGCAAGCGCGCCAAAGGCCACGATCAACCGGCTTTCAACGGGCATACTTATCGATTACCCAATGCTGAGGCTGTCGGGGGACTGCAATGCTCACTAAGCCTTTGTCTATCCTGTGTGCCCTGTCGATCTCACTCGTTCTATATGCTTGCGCAGCCAGGCAGACCAGCGACGCAATCGCGCGCAGCAGATTGATGTTCCACCAACTCGCCCTCGGCCAGGTCACGGAAATACTGGACCAAGCAGCGCCAGACGCGAGGACTCCTCAGGCCATCTCCGGACTCATAGCAGCATCTAAGCTGATACCGCCTGCTCAGCCCACTTCGATACTAACACTGCGCAATCACTACAAAATATACTCCAATGAAACGATAGTCGATCTGAGTGAAGAATATTTCTTCCCGAACAACAAGCAGCTAACATTTGAGACTATGTTTAGGTACAAAGGCCAGTCACTTTCGCCGGAGGTTCTGTCGGCCAGATTGCAGGCTTCCTGAAATGGTCGCGGATAGGCCTGACGCATGGGCGTTCCCCTGGTGCTCGCCGCTACAAGCGGCTGCTTCGGCTCGTGAGCGGTCGTTGACGGCACGCCGGAAAGCGGACGTCGCCAACATCGGCGCGGGGTGGTTGGTTGCCGCTGCTCAAATGCTGGCGCGGCAGCTGCATGGATCAGGCAGGCGCACTCGATCTTGCGACCCTCAGGCTAGAACGCGCGAAAGGAGGCCCGGACGGGTCCGGACCTCCTCTGATGGCCGCCGAAGCGGCCGCTCCGATCGGCGCGAGGCCTCGATCAGTCGTGCGGCGTTGAGGCTGCGCCGGCGACGGCGCCCGTGCCGCCACCCACGGCGGCGCCAACCGCCGCGCCAGGGGCACACCCAATCGGGAGCGTCACAATACACCCGATCGCCGCACCGATCCCGGCGCCCGCCGCTCCGCCCGCCAAGGCGTGCGCGCCCGGATCTGCGTGCCATCTCCCATCCCGCTCGTAATACCCACGGTCATTGTCCGGGTCGGCGCGCCAGTGCACATGCTCGTCACTTTGGTGCGCGTCGTACCAATCGGAGTTGTAATAGGTGATCGGCGCGTCAGCACCGTAAGCATATCTCCGGTGCACCCGCCAGCAGTCGCCGTACTGATTGCAGGCGACGTAGGTCCGTTCGACCGGATCGGCGCTCGAGACCGCCGGCGTCATCGAGCTTCCGCCAATAATGGCGAGAAACGAACTCAGCCCGAACGCAGTGGAAAGAATCTTCATTTGTTATCACCTTCCTTAGCGACGGACCTCGGGGCCCGCCAACTGTCCCTCATGCGAAAACGAGGCGGAAAGATCTTGGTTCCAACTAATGATGGCGCAGAACGCTGGAGCGAGCCGGCTTCGCGTCTCGCCATGGGTTGCTGAACCTCCGTCAGGCCCGCGGCCCGTCAGCGCCGCACCCAGAGGCCGTACACATGGCCACACCGACCAGCTCTGCAGAAGCTCAAGCACTCGTTGCCACAGGAGTGCCGTCCACACGGGGTCGAAACTCCCCATTTGGCTTCGTGCTCGGAAGCGGACGCTGCGCGATTGGCGCGACGTCCGCCAAGCCGACCCTACAGCCCTTCGGTGATGAAGCAGCGGTAGTCGGCGGCGGCGAACCGGTGGGCCTTGGCGGCGGCGTAGGCCGGGCTGTCGTACCACGCCTTCGCCGCTTCGAGCGTCGGGAATTCGAGGATGACCGCGCCTTCGATCGGCGCGCCTTCAAGGGTCTCAGACTTCCCGTAGGCGGCAAGCGGCTTGGCCTGGTGGCCCGCCAGCGAGGGCCCCGCCTTGCCGGAGTAGGTCTTGAACTCGTCCGCGTCACGCATCCGCTCGCGGGTAAAGACGATGTAGGCGCTCACGTGTCGGGCCTCCTGGTTGCCGATAGATGGCGGTATCGAGACTGGACCGCCTCAGTAATAGGCGCGGGCGTAATCGCCATGGCCGTCCCGCCCATGTCCGTGACCTAGTCGCACTTTTCCAGAATCGCATCCACGACGCGTTCAAGCGGCGCGGTGGCGTCGATAACGACATCACCCTTCGGGGTATCTTCCCTGGTGGCGTGCAATCGCCGGATGAGGCGCCGTTCGGCAGCTCTTCCGCCCCACTCCGTTTCGGGGCGCTGGGCAAGCCGTCGGTTCAATGTGTCCAGATCGATCTCGAGAACGAAAACCCGATCGAACAGATCAATGAAGCTGGAGAAGTTCCGGGAGCCGCCGCAGAAGAACGACGCAGCATGGTTGTGGTCGGCCACCAGCGCCCTGACCTTGTCCACGTCCCAAAGATGGCGCTCGTGGGCGAGCCCCTCCACCGGTTCCCCCGTCTTTGGATCGCCCTGATAGGCCAACGCCCGGTCACCGTGGATGACGTGGCAGCCGCGCCGCTGCAGTTCCTCGGCCACCGTGGTCTTGCCGGCGCCGGAAACGCCCTCGATCAAATAGTTTCTGACGCCCATCCCATTTCTCAAGCACGGACAGCTGGCCAAGATCAAACCAGCCCATAGCCCGTCGCCTGCCGGCTTGACGGGGATTTGGCTGCATGGGTGATTGGGTCGTCGCTCCAGGCGAGCGGCGGGTCTTTGACATCGTCAGATAGCAGAAAAACTGAGGCGCCGCCGGGACGGCGCCTTGGAAGGGGCGCCGTTATTAACGGCCGTTTGCGGTTTCACGTGAAACATCGACCCCCCGCGCGCCGCGCGGGGCGTTGAGGAAAACTGCAGGCGGCGCTTCAACGCGTCTCGGTGACCGGTGGGTTGCTGGCGACGGCGGGGCCGGCGCTGTAGCTGTAGCCGCCGCGCTTGAGGTCCGACGCGATCATCAGCTTGGCTGAGCCGCCGGCGAGACGGGCGCGGTAGACCTCGGTCGCCTCCAGCACCCGCATCACGTAGTCGCGCGTCTCGGAGAACGGGATGCACTCGATGAAGTCGGCCGGATCGGTCGCCGATGCGCGCGGGTCGCCGCAGAAGCTGGCCCACTCGGTCGGCCGGCCGGGCCCGGCGTTGTAGGCCGCGGCGGCCATCACGTAGGAGCCACTGAACTGGTTGACCAGCTGGCCGAGATAGGCCGAGCCCAGCGTCATGTTGTAGTTGGCGTCCTCCAGCTCGCCGCCGCCGTAGCCGAGACGGTGGGCCAGGGTGTGGGCCGTGGCCGGCATCAGCTGCATCATGCCCATGGCCCCGGCGCCCGACCTGGCGTGCGGGTCGAAGCCACTCTCCTGTCGGGTGATGCCGAGCACGAAGGCGGCCTCCGCGCCGCCCGAGACGCTTGGCGGCGTGCGCAGCGGATAGCCGCGCTCGGGCAGGATCAATCCGTGCTGGGCGGCCTTGCGGACCACCTTCATCGACAGTTCCTGGTCGCCGAGGTTGCGGGTCATGTCGACCAGCTCCGCGGCCTCCTGGACGCTGGGCAGGGTGTCGGCGATGCCCATGACGAAGCTCTTGAACGAATCCCTGGCGCCGACCTGCGCCATCATCCGCGCCGCGCGGATCGGCTCGCGGTCCTCGAAGCGGTCGCGGTCGGCGGCGGTGATCTGCGGATCGCTGCCGAGTTCGAGCGTGGTGTGGCCGGCCTTGGCGGCGCTCAGCTGGCCGTAGAAGGCGGTCGGGTAGCGCGCGCCGTCGGCGTAGAACAGCTGCGCGGCGACCGGATCGCCCATCGCGTCGGCGGCGCGGCCGCGCCAGTAGAGCGCGCGGCTGACCGTGATCGGCGAGGCGCCGATGCCCTGCAGCCGGGCGAAGTGCTCGTCGGCGAGCTTGGCGTCGTGCATGCGGCTCAGCGCCAGCCAGCCGGCGTAGAACTCGGCCTCGGCGCCGTCGGCGCCCTGGTCGACGCCGCTGTAGGCCGCCGCGCGGTAGGCGCCGCGGGTGTCGCCGGCCTTCAGCGCCGCGATCACCAGCTGTTTGCGCAGCTTCCACATCCGCGACTGCCCGTCCTGGTCGGGGAGGGCGGTGGGCAGCTGCGGAATCAGCGCCAGCGCGCCGGACGTATCGCCGCGCCGCTGCGCCGCCAGCGCCAGCTCGTAGCCGATCCCGGGCGAGTTCTTGAGGCTGTCGGGAATCGGTCCCGTCACGCCGCCCTGGCGGATCGCCATCCTCGCCTGCGCCAGCAGCTTCTGATCGGGCGACAGGAACGGCAGCAGCGCGCGGGACGCGTCGCCCTGGACGCCGTAAAGCAGCATGTCCTCGCGGGCGGCGTAGTCGTCGGCGCTCAGCATCGTGCCGAACCGCGTCATCATGGCCTGCTGCGGGCCGACGTCGAACGGCTTGCTGCGCCAGATGTGGCGGATCACGTCGGCGGCGCGCTGGGGATTGCCGGTGGACTGATAGGCCGAGGCCAGCGCCATCGCCCCCTCGGGGGTCACCGGATCGGCGCCGGCGAACCAGTCGATGACGCCCTGGGGCCGAAGCCCGCCGCCCTCGATCGCCTTCTCGGTGGCCGCGAGCCGCTTCGACGCGCCCGGCCAGCCGGCCAGGTCGCGCCGCGCGCCGTCGAGCTCTGCGTAGCTCAGCCCGTCAGGATTGGCCTCGATCAGCGCCCACAGGGCGATCTTCCGCGCCATGGGATCGGAGAGGTCGTTGGTCAGATTGCGGATTCTGGGCGCATCGCCCAGCCGCGCAGCCTCCAGCACCTCGTCGAGCGTTCGCCCCTCCGAATCACTCAGCGGCTGCTTCAGCGAATATTGATAGGTCTGGACCTGGGCGCCGCCCTCGGCCAAGGCCGCGCCGGCGACCGCGATCGCAGCGGCGGCAAGGGCGCATCCGGCGCTCAGAAGGGCGCGGCGGAGGTGAAATTTCGATGCCAAGCGGCCTCCAGGGACTAGCGGACCAACCAAGGCGCTCCTTGCAGGCGCGCGCCTCGCCGACATATTGTCCGAAGCCTCCCATACAATCCGGTTAACGCCGGGTGAATTCACGGCTTCTTGCACGCATGACTCGACCTTCGTTCCGCGGCGTTTTCACGGCGCTCGTCACGCCATTTCGTCGCGGGGCCGTCGACGACGCGGCCTTCGTGGCCCTGGTCGAGCGGCAGATCGCCGCCGGCGTGCACGGCCTGGTGCCGGTCGGCACCACCGGCGAGACCTCGACCCTCAGTCACGACGAGCACCGGCATGTCGTTGAACTCTGCGTGAAGACGGTCGCCGGCCGCGTGCCGGTGATCGCCGGGGCCGGCTCCAACGCCACCGCCGAGGCGATCGAGCTGACCCGGCACGCCAAGCAGGTCGGCGCAGCCGCGGCGCTGGTCGTGACGCCCTACTACAATCGCCCCAGCCAGGAGGGTCTCTATCGCCACTACGCGGCGATCGCCGAGGCGGTGGACTTGCCGGTGCTGGTCTACAACGTGCCCTCGCGCACCAGCGTCGACATCTCCAACGACACCCTGGCGCGGCTGTCGAAGCTGCCGAACATCGCCGGGGTGAAGGACGCCACCGGCGATCTGCCCCGCGCCAGCCTGCAGCGGCTTATGTGCGGGCCGGACTGGGTGATGCTGTCCGGCGACGATCCCTCGGCGCTCGGCTACGTCGCCCACGGCGGCCACGGCTGCATCTCGGTGACGTCGAACGTCGCGCCGCAGGCCTGCGCCGCCTTCTACGAGGCGCTGATGCGCGGCGACTGGACCGCGGCGCTGGCCGGGCAGGACCGGCTGGTACGGCTGCACAAGGCGCTGTTCCTGGATTCGTCGCCGGCGCCGACCAAGTTCGCGCTCGCCCACCTCGGCCTCTGCGCCGAGGAGGTGCGGCTGCCGATCGCGCCCTGCGCCGACGCGGTGAAGCCGCAGGTGCTGGAGGCCATGCGCGAAGCTGGCGTCATCGATTGAGCAAGCTGATCGCCGAGAACCGCCGGGCGCGGTTCGACTATTTCCTGGAGGACAAGGTCGAGGCCGGCATCATGCTGACCGGCACCGAGGTGAAGGCCCTGCGCGAAGGCCGCGCCAACATCGCGGAATCCTACGTCGGCGTGGAGGGGCGCGACCTGGCGCTGATCAACGCCCACATCCCCGAGTACGGCCCCGCCAACCGCTTCAACCACGAGCCGCGACGGCAGCGGAAACTGCTGCTGCACCGCAAGCAGATCGACAAGCTGATCGGCGCCGCCCAGCGCGAGGGCCGCACGCTGGTGCCGACCCGGCTCTACTTCAACGACAAGGGCCTGGTGAAGCTCGAGGTGGCGCTGGCCAAGGGCAAGAAGGAACACGACAAGCGCGCCACCGAGGCCGACCGCGACTGGAAGCGCGACCAGGGCCGGCTGATGCGGGAGCGGGGGTAGGGCAAGCGGACGCCCCGCCATGGCCGCCAGACGGCGCTGGAGCGCCCTCGCGGAGGGTGGCCGCTAGGGTACTGCCAGTAACGGCGCCAAAGCGGCCAGCGGCGCGGGAAACCGCCGTAGCGTCGATTTCGCCTTTTCGGCGGCTCGCGGGATCATGGTTGAGTTCGGCGGCGTCCCTAATCTCGGGGCAGGCGGACGCTCATAGCTCAACCAGCTGACCGACGCCCTCCGCCTCGGCGCGCTGCAGCACATAGTGGGCGGACGCCAGGTCTTCGGCGGAGACGCCCAGCGACTTGAACAGGGTGATGTCGGCGGCGCCCAGCCGTCCGGCGACCGCGCCGTTCGCCACTTCGCCGATCTCACCCAGGACGTGGTCGTTGGTCACCGCGCCGGCGTCGATCGCGCGGCGCAGCTCGCCGGCCTCGTGCTCGGCCGAGCCGCGGAAGTCGACGAAGAAGCGCGACTTCGCCACCGCCGCGGTGTCGACCTCCGCCGCGGCGATCCGGCTGGCGCCGACGACGTTGAGATGCGCGCCGGGCGCGATCCAGGCGCCGTGCAGGATCGGTTCGGGCGAACCGGTCACGGTGCAGATCAGGTCGGCGCCGGCGACCGCGGCTTCCGCGGTGGCGACCGTCTCGATCTTCAGGCCATGCCGGGCGCCTGCTTCCGCGGCGAAGGCGGCGGCGTGGGCCGGCGTGCGCGACCAGACCCGCACCCGTCGGATCGGACGCACGGCCAGCATCGCCGCCAGGTGGCTGTGCGCCTGCTCGCCGGACCCCAGGATGGCGAGGTCGCCGGCGTCGTCGCGGGCCAGCAGCTGGGTGGCCAGGCCGCTGACCGCAGCGGTGCGGATCGCGGTCAGCTCTGCGGCGTCGAGCAGGGCGACCGGCAGGCCGTGCTTCGGCTCGAACAGCAGCACCAGGCCGAGGTGCGACGAAAGCCCCGCGGCGGGGTTGCCGGGGAACAGGCTCAGCAGCTTGACCCCGAAGCACTCGGGCTCCGCCAGATAGCCCGGCATGTTGCCCAGCAGGCCGCCATTCGACACCGGCAGCACCGTGCGCAGCGGAATGCGGGCGCGGCCTTCGGAGACCGCGATCATGGTCGTCCGCATCAGCTCGATGCAGTCGGCCATCGGCAGCAGCGGACTTGATGTCGGCGCCGCTCAGGATGCGGATCTGCACGCTTGCGCCCCTTCTGTCGTCGGCATCTCGGCTAACCGCGAGTGGGGGCGTAAGGTCAAGGCTGCAGGCGGGCGGAGAGCGAACGATGAGTTGGATCACAGGCGCCTTGATGGCGGCCGGCGCATTGGCGGCAGTCTCGCCCGCCGGAGCGGCCACGGCGCCCACCTTGCTGCACATCGCCTCGCACCTGGCCAAGAGCGCCAAGGCGTCGCTCGACGGCGGCAAGCCGGTCGTGGCGCCAGGGGAGGGCTCGACCGTCGTCGCGGTGAGCGCCGGCTCCCACGTGCTGAAGGTCACCACCTCCACCGGCGTCACCTACCAGACCACGCTCGTCCTCAAGCCCGAGGCCCTGATGAAGTGGAAGGGCAAGAGCTATTGGTGTGTGAACCTGCTCGAGCACTCGCTGGAGGTCTATTCCACCGAGGACTGCGAGGAGGACGTGACGGACGCGGGCTAGCCGCGCGCCAGCTCAACCTTCGCCGTCTCGAACACCGCCTCGAACATCGCCGGCGTCAGGCGGCCGGTGTTCGTGTTGAGGCGCGAGCAGTGGTAGCTGTTGATCAGGCTGTAGCCGGCCGCCTCGCAGCGCGCGCCGTGGCCGCCGGCCCCCGCCGACGCCTTCAGCCCCAGCGCCCGCAGCACGTTGCGGCGCGCCACATCGCCCAGCGTCACGATCACCCGCAGCCGGGGCAGGGCGGCGATGCGGGCGGCCAGGAACGGGCGGCAGGCGGCTTCCTCGGCGGTCTCCGGCTTATTGCCGGGCGGGGCGCACCGCACCGCGTTGGTGATCATGCAACCCACCAGCGTCAGGCCGTCGTCCGGCCGCGCGTCATAGCTCCCGCTAGCGAAGCCGGTCTTGATCAGGGTCTGGTAGAGCAGCACCCCGGCGAAATCGCCGGTGAACGGGCGCCCGGTGCGGTTGGCGCCGGTGCGCCCCGGGGCAAGGCCCACCACCAGCAGTCGCGCGTCGGGATCGCCGAACGACGGGGCGGGACCGTTCCACCAGCCCGGGTGGGCGGCGCGGTTCTCTTCGCGATAGCGGACCAGGCGCGGACAGATCGGGCAGTCGCGCGGCGGCTCCGGGTTCGCCCCGGGGTCAGTCGTCGGCATCGACCTCTTCGGGCTCGCCGCGCTGGGCGGCGCGGGCGTTGGCCTTGGCCTCCTGGATCACGCGCGGCAGGCGGGCTGGTCGGCCGATGATGTCGGCGAGGTCGGCGAGGTCGATGAACACGTCGGCCTGGCGGCGCAGGTCGTCGGAGGCCATCGGCGGCTGCGACTTGACGGTGGAGACCACGGTGACGCGCACGCCCTTGCGCTGCATCGCCTCCACCAGGCGGCGGAAGTCGCCATCGCCGGAAAACAGCACCACGTGATCGACCCGGTCGGCGATCTCCATCATGTCGACGGCCAGGTCGACGTCCATGTCGCCGCGCCAGCGCTTGCGGCCCTGGCTGTCGACGTATTCGCGGGCGGTCTTGGTCACCAGGGTGAAGCCGTTGTAGTCGAGCCAGTCGACCAGCGGCCGGATCGGCGAGTAGTCCTGCTCTTCCACCAGCGCGGTGTAGTAGTAGGCGCGCACCAGGACGCCGCGGTTGCGGAACTCTTCGAGCAGGCGCTTGTAGTCGATGTCGAAGCCCAGTCCCTTTGCCGAGGAATAGAGGTTCGCCCCGTCGATGAAGAGCGCCAATCGCTCGGTGGGATAGAAGGTCATTGGTGGCAACCCTTCCAGGAGTTCGCTCGGCGCCGCTCGATGAGGCCATCATCCTCGCTGTCGGCGGCAATTTGGCCGGGGACTATCCCAGCCTCGAAGCCCTTTTGGAAGCGGCCCTTTCAGCTTTTCTGCGCGCGGATTTGCGCGTTGTTCGAAGGTCGGGCTGGTGGCGTTCGGCCGCCTGGCCCGATCCGGGCGCGCCTGCCTATCTCAACGGCGTCGCCATTGTCGAGACGCAGCTTTCGCCTCTCGCGCTGATGGCCAAGATTTTGGAGATCGAGGCCGCGTTCGGCCGCCGGCGGACGGCGCCCAACGCGCCGCGCACCCTCGACCTCGACCTGATCGCCTACGGCCGCCAGGTGATCGAGGCGCCAGGACTGATCGTGCCCCACCCCAGGGCGCACGAGCGCCTGTTCGTCATGGGCCCCCTGGCCGAGATGGCCCCGGACTGGGTGCATCCGGTGCTGTGGAGGACAGCTGCGGAGCTAGCGGCGAAGGCGAGCGTAGGCGCGGATGCTCAGCCGGTGCGCCGAAATGTCGAAACCGGCCAAAGCGGCGACGCATAGTCGAGGCGGAGGAAGCGTCCGTCGGCGGGTTCGGAGAAGCGGAATTCCTCTTCCGGATCGCTCGACCTGCAAAGGCGGTCGCCGGGCAGCGCCATCCATTGCTCCGGGTTCGCGTCGACCACGATAGGTCCGTCCTCGTTTTCGTAGCGGCCGGCGAAGGGCGCGAGAGCGGCGGTGGTGATCGCCGTCGGCGTCTCCGGCGCCTCCTCCCATCCCTTCACGCATTTGATGAGGCCACGCGTCACCTGGTCGAACGGGAAGAGATAGAGGTTCGAGAGCACGATGGTGGTCAGCGCCTCTGCCCGGAAATGCAGCATCTGGGAGCCGAAGCCGCTGATGCCGCCGGTGTGGTGGAAGATCGGATGGCCGCGGTATTCCGCCGTCCCCCAGCCGAAGCCGTAGGGGTAGAGGCTGCCGTCGTTCAATCTGGCAGGCGCCAGCATGCGATCGAGCGTGTCCCGCCGGACGAGCCGATCGCCACGCAAAGCCCGATCCCAGATCGCCAGATCGTCGAGCGTGGAGCCGAGCGCGCCGGCGGCATGCGACCAGCTCATGGCGTCGTGCCGCGCGTTGTGGAACCGCTTGCGGCCTTTGACGTAGCCGCGGGCGCGGCGCGGCGTGACCCGTTCATGGGTCAGGATCCGGGTCGAGGTCATGCCCAGCGGCTCGAAGATCGCCTCGCGCAGGAAGTCCTCGAAGGGCCGGCCACTGGCCGCCTCGATCACCGCGCCCAACAGCAGGTAGCCGGAGTTGTTGTAGCGATAGCGCTCGCCCGGCTCGAACTCGAAATCGCGCTCGCGGATCATCGCCAGCACCTCGCTCACCGGCGGGTTGGGGCGCAGGGTGCGCTCGACCTGGTCGCTGTCGTGCCGCCAGACGCCCGAGGTGTGGTCGAGCAGCCGCCGCAGCGTGACGCGCCGCCCGCGGGGTCGCCAGTCCGGCAGCCAACGTTCGATCGCATCCTCGATCGAGAGCGCGCCGCGCTCCTCCAACATCATCGTCGCGACGGCGGTGAACTGCTTGGTCAGCGACGCGATCCGGAACACGCAGTCGGGCGCCAGCGGCGCGCCCCATTCCAGGTCGGCGAGACCATAGGCCCTGCGATGGATGAACTCGCCGTCCTGCAGGACGCCAATCGCGGCGCCCGGGCCGCCAGCCTCGACGTGTTGGCCAAGCAGGTGATCGAATTGTTGCTCCAGGCTCATAGGAAGAAGCCCCACGGCCGCCGCCCGCCGGTGCGGGCCAGGATGTCCATGCTCTCGCGCCAGCCCTCGAGAAGCAGGGACCAGAGGCTGGCATGGCGGCGGCCCCAGGGGCTGGCGGCGGCGGTCGGCGCGCGCCAGGCCAATGCGGTCGCGTCGGTAATGGATTTCATGGTCGCCCCAATGATTTCGCGGGGCGTGAAAACTATGCAGAACTTGGCAAAACTGGCAGTCTTGAACTTAAGTTTATCTTGGGTATCTTTACACTGCGAGCGGACCTGATGGCGCTCCATCCCCTGCAAATTCTCATCGCTTCTGTAGCGCTCTGCTTCGTCGCCGCCGGGGCGCCGTGCGCCACTGCCGGAACGGCTGACCTGGCCCCGTGCGAGCGGCTGGCGGCCCGAGCCCAAAGTTTGCCGGACGCGGCCTGGGTAAAGGGCTTCCAGGCGCTGAGCCCGCAGCTAACGCTGGCGGGCCGCGACGCGAAACACACGCCGCTGGAGGCGCGCCTCGCCGCCATGCCGTCGGTGCGCAAGGCGCTGGCCGACGAGGACGGGGGCTACAAGATCTACGTCGAGCAGCTGGCGACTGGCCTCTACGTCGCGTCCGACATCCAGGGCACGCTCGACTGCGAGACGTTCGTGTTCCTGAAGACAGCGCCGAACGGCGCCGCGACGATCGTTCCGGGACCGCCGGCTTTCAGCGACCAGTGCTGGACGGACTCGGGCGCGGCGGGACGGGTGTTCGGCCAGCCCGCGTTCGTCGAGACGTCGGACTTCCCCGACCCCGCCGGCGACCAGCGCCGCCTGGAGATCACGCCCTGGACCGGCGCCGGCTGGGGGCCTTCGTGCCGGTTGACGCTGAACTACAAGATCGATTTCGCCGTCACCGAGCGTTTCTGCGGCGACGGCGATGTGTGCATGGCGGCCACGCCGTTCGCCGCCAATATCGCCGCCGCCCACGGCAAGGCGGCGTCCGACGCGCCGTTCTTCTACGGCCCGCCGCCTACGCAGGCCGCGCTGGACCTGCTGGCCAAGGTCGGCGGCGCCAAGCCGGACGAGGTCGCCACGCCCGTGTTCCCGACCTTCGGCGAGAAGGCGAAGACGGCGTTCGACGGCTTCTCCTACAACGGCGTCGACCTGTTCCCGCTGCGGCTGAAGGGCGTCACCTACATCGCCGCGATCGGCTTCGGCGGCGTCGGCTGGCGCGAGATCGGCGATAGTCTGCTGGCGATCTACAGCGTGGACGGCGATCGGCTGAAGCCGCTGGCTGGCTTCGTGATCGCCAAGTCGGTGACGGGGCTGGCGAGCGCGACCGTCGATCGGCCGAAGCCGGACCCCGGCCGCTAGGCCTCAGGCCGCCAGCGGCCACCGCTTGCGGCGGAGCAGCCGCAGCCGCGCGAACAGTCGCCGGCGCTGAGGTGGCGGCAGGGGGGCCAGGTTGCGGCGAAAATCCTCGGCGCAGGCGCGCCAGGAGAAGCGCTCGGCGTAGGCGCGAGCCTCGGCGCGGTCGAGCTTGAGCGCCTGCAGGCAGGCGGCCCGTAGATCGTCGCCCACGGCGGCGACGGCCGGATCGAGGTCCTTGGGGCCGGGCGCATCGAAACCCGCGACCGGCGTGCCGGCGGCTAGCGCCTCGACCATCACCCCGCCCCAGGTTTCGGTCAGGCTGGGGAAGACGAACACGTCGGCGTCGGCGTAGCAGCGCGCCAGGTCTTCGCCCGACTTGTAGCCGGTGAACAGCACCTCCGGGTGGCGCGCCTGCAGCATCTCCCGGTCGGGCCCGTCGCCGACGATGACCTTGCTGCCGGGAAGGTCGAGCGAGAGGAACGCCTCGAGGTTCTTCTCCACCGCCACGCGGCCGATGTTGACGAAGATCGGCCGCGGCAGGCCGGCGAACACGCCGCCATCGATCCCGCGCCGCTTCGGGTGGAAGAGGTCGGTGTCCACCGCGCGCAGCCAGTGGGCGAGGTTGTGGAAGCCGCGCCGCTCCAGCCGCTCGCGCATCGAGTCCAGCGAGACCATCACCCGGCCGCTGCGATTGTGGAAGGTGCGCACGAAGCCGTAGCCGGCCGCCAGCGGCACGAACGGGAAGCGCGCGGTCACGTATTCCGGCCACTGGGTGTGATAGCAGCTCGAGAACGGGAAGCCGTGCTTCAGGCAGACCGCGCGCGCCTCCCAGCCGAGCGGACCCTCGGTCGCCAGATGCACGGCGTCTGGGGCGAAGCGGGTGAAGCGGGCCTCGATGTCCTCGCGGGCGCCGATCGCCAGCCGGATCTCGCTGTAGGTGACCAGCGGAATGGTGCGGTAGCCATCGGCCGGCGAGACCACCTCGACCTCGCAGCCGAGCGACGCGCAGTTCGGCCACCAGCCGCTCCAGCGTGCGGACGACGCCGTTCACCTGCGGCGCCCAGGCGTCGGTCACCAGCATGATGCGTTGGGCGAGGGGAGGGGCGGCGTCCGTCATCCCGGCCAGAATCTCATGGTTGAGCGCGATCATGCAACCGGCCTTGACGGGCTGAGAGCCGCCCTATAGATAACTGGTCAGTTAGATAACTTTCTGGTTCGAAATGCCCGATCATCTCTCGGACACCCTTTCGGCGCTCGCCGACCCCACCCGCCGGGCCATCCTGGCGCGGCTGGCGCTCGGCGAGGCGACGGTGGGCGAACTGGCCAAGCCGTTCGCCATGTCCGGCCCGGCGGTGACCAAGCATCTCAACGTACTGGAGAGGGCGGGCCTGATCCGCCGGGGGCGCGACGCCCAGCGCCGGCCCTGCCGGCTGGAGGCCGCGCGCCTCAAGGAGGCGGCCGAATATCTCGTCGGTTTCCGCCAGTTCTTCGAGGGCAGCCTCGATCGCCTGGAAGACTATCTGCAAGAGCTTCAGAAGAAGGAATAGCTCGATGACCCTCTCCGCCAAGGCCGCTTCCGCGGCCGCCGCCGAGCCCGAAGAGGCGCGCTCGATCGTCATCGAACGCCTGATCGCCGCGCCACGCGAACTGGTGTTCAGCGCCTTCACCACCGCCGAGCACCTGGCGCACTGGTGGGGGCCGACCGGCTTTTCGATCACTACCTTCGCCTTCGACTTCCAGGTGGGCGGCGTCTGGCGCTTCGTGATGCACGGGCCGGATGGGCGCGACTATCAGAACCGGCTGGTGTTCGAGGCGATCGAGCCGCCGGCGCGCATCGTGTCCCGGCACGGCGGCGACGGCGACGACGCGCTCGAATTCGCCGCCCACGAGACCCGCATCACGCTCGAGGCCGAGGGCGACAAGACCCGGCTCACCTGGCGGCTGGTGTTCGTCAGCATCGCCGAACGCGACCGCATCGCCCGCGAATACGGCGCCGTCGAAGGCGGCCAGCAGACCGTGGGCCGGCTCGCCGACTACGTCGCGCGACTGGGGTGAGCGAGATGGCGCTGACGCTCTACTACCACCCGCTGTCGTCCTATTCGTGGAAGGTGCTGATCCCGCTCTACGAGAACGGGACTGCCTTCGAGTCCGTGATCGTCGACCAGACCACTCATGCCGAGTTCGTGAAGGTCTGGCCGATGGGCAAGTTCCCGGTGCTGGTCGATGGCGCCCGCGGCGAGACCGTGCCGGAATCCAGCGCGATCATCGACTATCTGGACCGTTATCACCCCGGGCCGATCCGGTTCACGCCGGCCGATCCCGATCTGGCCTGGCGGGTGCGGCTGCGCGACCGGTTCTTCGATCTGCATGTCCATGCGCCGATGCAGCGGATCGTCGGCGACCGCATCCGGCCGCCCGGAAACAAGGACCCGTTCGGCGTCGAGGACGCCCGCGGAGCGTTGGCCAAAGCCTATCCGCTGATCGAGTCGCAGGCCGGACGCCTGACGTGGTTCTCGGGCGACGAGTTCGGCCTGGCCGATTGCGCCGCGGCGCCCGCGCTCTACTACGCCAACAAGGTCCAGCCGTTCGGCGCCGGGCAGGCGGCGACAAGAGCCTATCTGGACCGGCTGATGGCGCGTCCGTCGTTCGCCCGGGTGCTCGAGGAGGCCGAGCCGTACTTCAAACTCTTCCCGCAGAATTGACTGCGACGCCGCGGCGAAGTTCGCGGCGTTGCACAATTGGCCCCGCGCCTCTACATTAGCCGGTTCCACCTCCGTGAGAGACTTGAATGGCGCGCGTCACCGTCGAAGACTGCATTGACAAGGTTCCCAACCGCTTCGGCCTCGTGCTGCTCGCGGCGCACCGGGCGCGGGCCATCTCGGCCGGCGGCCAGATCCTGGTCGATCGCGACAACGACAAGAATCCCGTCGTGGCTCTGCGCGAGGTGGCGGACGACGTCGTCGACGCCGAAGAGCTGAAGGAGGCCCTGATCGGCACCCTGCAGCGTGTCGACGAGCATTCCGAGGCCGAGGAAGAGGCCGAAACCCTGGCGCTGCTGGCCGACCCGACGCACATGCAGATGAGCGAACAGGAACTGGTCCGCGCCCTGCAAAGCGACCGCGATGGCGGCCAGGAGGAGCGGTACTGAGCCCGGAAGGCGCAGAACCGCTAACCGCTCAGACGACCCTCACGGCCGTCCCGCTTCCGGACGGCCCCCCACCTACCGCTTCGGCCAAGGCCATCGCCCGGCCCACGCAAGTTCCTGCGCCAGTACGAGCTGACCGATCGGGTCAAGGCGTATGACCCGACGGCGGACGAGGCGCTGCTGAACCGCGCCTACGTCTACGCCATGCGCGCCCATGGCTCGCAGATGCGCGCCTCTGGCGATCCCTACTTCGCCCATCCGATCGAAGTCGCCGGCATCCTGACCGACTATCGGATGGACACCGCGACCATCGTCACCGCGCTGCTGCACGATGTGATCGAGGACACCGAGGTCACCCGCGACGAGATCGCCCGAGTGTTCGGCGAGGAGATCGCCGAGCTGGTGGAGGGGGTCACCAAGCTCTCGCGGCTGGCATTGACCGCCGAGTACAAGCGCCAGGCTGAAAACCTGCGCAAGTTCATCCTGGCGATCTCCAAGGACGTCCGTGTGCTGCTGGTCAAGCTCGCTGACCGGCTGCACAACATGCGCACGCTGCATTTCATCAAGAATGCGGCCAAGCGTGAGCGGATCGCCCGCGAGACGCTGGAGATCTACGCGCCGCTCGCCCGCTCGATCGGCTGCCATCGCATCTGTATCGAGCTGGAGGAGCTGGCGTTCTCGCACCTCAATCCGGTGGCGCGCGATGCGATCGTCCGCAGGCTGGATGCGTTGCGCGCCGGCCAGGGCGAGGCGGTGGCGATGGTCAGCCGCGAGGTCTCGGCCAAGCTGGAGGAGGCCGGCGTCGTCGCCCGCGTGTTCGGCCGCGAGAAGCATCCGTTTTCGATCTGGCGGAAGCTGCAGCGCAAATCGATCGGCTTCTCGCAGCTCTCCGACATCTTCGCCTTCCGGGTGATCGTGGCGGCGGAGACCGACTGCTACCGCGCGCTCGGCGTCATTCACCGCACCTGGCCCTGCGTGCCGGAGCGGTTCAAGGACTTCATCTCGACGCCGAAGCGCAACAACTACCGCTCGATCCACACCACGGTGGTGGGGCCGCGCGGCATGCGCATCGAGATGCAGATCCGAACCGAGGACATGGACCTGGTCGCCGAAGAGGGCGTCGCCGCTCACTGGCGCTACAAGGACCAGAGCTACGGCTTCGACCCCGAGGCGGCGGAGGCCGCCGGCGGGCGCGACCCGCTCGCCAACCTGCGCCAGCTGGTGCAGGTGCTGGAGCACGGCGGCGACTCCGAAGAGCTGATCGAGCACGCCAAGCTGGAGATGTTCCTCGACCAGGTGTTCGTGTTCACCCCCAAGGGTCGCCTCGTCAGCCTGCCGCGCGGGGCGATGCCGCTGGATTTCGCCTATGCGGTCCACACCGATGTCGGCGACACCTGCGTGGGCGTGAAGATCAACGGCGAGCTGCGCCCGCTGCGCACCGAGCTGACCAACGGCGACGTGGTCGAGGTGGTGCGGGGGCCCAAGCCGCAGGCGCCGGTCGACTGGCGCTCGCTCGCGGTCACCGGCCGCGCCCGCTCGGCGATCCGCCGCCACATCCGCCAGGCGGAGAAGGAGGAGTTCGCCCGCCTCGGCCGCGCCTCGCTGGAGCGGACGATGGAGCGGGCCGGCAAGGGCAAGACCGAGGTCTCGCTACGCCCGGCGCTGGAGCGCTTCGCGCTGGCCACCGAGATCGAGCTCTACGACGCCGTCGGCCGCGGGCGGGTCACCCCTGGCCAGGTGCTGGAGGCGGTGTTCCCGGGGCTGAAGGAAACCGAGCGCGCGGTGGCGACCGCGCGGCGCAAGATCGAGGACGGGCCGACGGCGCGCTACTACGTCCGCGGCGCCGGGCTGACGCCGGGCGTGAACCTGAAGTTCGACCCCTGCTGCAAGCCGGTGCCGGGCGAGCGGATCGTCGGCATCGCCGCCCAGGGCAAGACGCTGATGGTGCACGCCATCGACTGCCCGGAACTGGCCAAGTACGAGGACCGCGAGGAACTCTGGCGCGACCTGCAATGGACGCCCGAGGCGGAGCGCGACACCATCTCAGCCACGCGGCTGCACGCCACCATCCTCGATGCGCCGGGCGTGCTCGGTCAGGCCTGCGCGATCATCGGCGAGGCCGGCGGCAACATCATCGGCCTGTCGATGCACCACCGCCATTCGTCCTTCTTCGACGCCGACATCGACATCGAGGTGAAGGACGCGCGCCACCTCACCCACATCGCCGCGGCGTTGCGGGCCTGTCCGTCGGTCGAGACGGTGGAGCGGGCGAGGGGCTGAGCCCCGCCCGGGGACCGCTTTGGCGGATCAGCCAGTCGCGTTGGAGTCGTCCGCATCGTCCGGCGTTTGCCCGGGCGCGCAGGGCCCGAGGTAGTGGGCCTCGGAGTGCATCTTGGTGGTCCGCGCCGCCATCTGCTTGCTCGACATGGTCATGGTCGCATCGGACGACATGCTGTTCTGGAAGTCGCCCTGCGCCTCCGAGTGCATGACCATGGTGAACTCCGGCGTCGCGCAGTTCATGTCCATGACGATATGGCCGAGGAAGGTGCGCTTGATGCTGAATTGGCTGCAGCCCGCCGGCATCTTGGGCATGGTCGGGGTCTTGCCGGACAGGCAGGAGGTTGTCGTGGCGGGCTTGCCGTCGCCGTCGTCGATCACATTCTGCCAGAGCCCGGCCCGGGGATGCGGCAGGTCCGAGAGGTTGATCTGAACGTCGGGGCCGCTGGCGGGCGCGCCACCGGCTGCCGGAGCGCCGGCGCCCGCGGTGGCGTTGCCGCCGCCCTTCGGTCCGCAGGCGGCGAGAAGCGAGAGCCCGGCGAGGGCCACGGCGGCGATTGGCGTCAGTCTCATCGGGTCGTCTCTCCTGTCGCGCGACTCTGGTGTTTCAGAGCTGTATCAGGGGCGAGCGCGGCGGAGAACAACGGTTTGCGGCGGCGCGCTCCCGCCGTCGCCTGTCACAAGACGCGTCATGATCGGGCCGAAAGGAGACCGGCATGGATGACTGGAAGCTGCCGTGGGAGGGCGGATGCCGCTGCGGCGAGGTGCGTTTTCGCGTCACCGCGCCGCCGCTGCTGAGCGCCGCCTGCCATTGCGCCGGGTGTCAGCGGATGACCGCGAGCGCCTTCGCCCTGACGCTGAGCCTGAACGTCGACGGCTTCGAGGTGACCAAGGGCGAGCCGGTGCTGGGCGGCCTGCGGCAGGAGCCGAAGCACTACCACTGCCCCGCCTGCAAGAGCTGGATGTTCACCAAACCGTCGTCGATGCCGTGGCTGGTGAACCTGCGCCCGACCATGCTGGACGACCACGCCTGGGTGCGCCCGTTCGTGGATTTCTTCCGCGACGAGGGTTTCCCCTGGGCCGAGACAGGCGCGAAATACTCCTGGCGCGGCCGGATCGACGACGCGGAGATTCAGAAGGCGGTGGCGGAGTATGCGGTCGAAGGCGCGCGCCCTAGCACCGGCAAGGGCGCCGAAAGCTAATCCCCGCGTTCGAACGGCGCGACCATGCCGTGGCCGACCTGCACCTCGAACGCGTTCAGGGTCATCGACACCAGGGTGTAGTAGCCGATCACCGCCATCAGCTCGGCCACGCCGCGGTCGCCGAACGCGGCGACCCCGTCGTCGAACAGCGAGCGGGGCAGGGCGTGGGTCTCGTGCATGGTCTGGCACAGGTCGTAGACCAGTTCGTCTTCGTAGCGTCCGCTCGGCCGGCGTCCGGCCAGCACGTCCTCCAGCACCGACGCGGCGACCCCGTGTTCGATCGCCCGCGGCGCATGCGCGGCCCACTCGACGTTGGCTTCCCAGAACCGCCCGGTGATGCAGATCGCCAGCTCCACCAGTCCGCGGTCGAGGCTGGTGCGCGCCCACAGCATGCCGCCAAGGCCCGTGAGCCGGTGGAACAGCTCCGCATTTGTCAGCCACGGGTCGAACGGACCGCCCAGCGCGCCGTTCGGGGCCGGCTTGCGGGTCTTGGCGAAGCGCTCGTACTCCTGGCGCTGCTCGTCGTTGAAACCGGCGAGGTTGGGTGGGGCTTGGCGGGTCATGGGCGTTTCCAGGCTGTCGTTGGCTTGGACATCACTCGCCAATGAGGCGGAGCGCAACCTCCCGCTGATGCGGCGACACCCACCCCCAGCGTCTCCGCCAGGGGTGGGGCCCCCCCGCCCAAGATCGAATCCGCGGGAAGTCGGATCGACCTTAGAACTGCCAGCCGACGCCGGCGTTGAGTCCGCCGTCGCCGTGGGTGTCGAAACTGGCGCCGGCCTTGAACACCACCTTTTCGCCAAGCGCCTTCGAGGCGCCGACGGCGAACGCCTGCTGACCTCGCCAAGAGCCGACCGCTATTCCGATCATGCCCTTGCCGGGGGTGAACGCCTGCGGCAGGCCGGCGATCGCCATCGCCGCTGCCGAGCCGGAGTCGGCGCGCTGCGCGAGATCGCCAAACCCGGCGCTGAGCTGTCCCACCGTTGCGGCGTCGCTCGGCGCTATGCCTGGGGCCAGGTTGGTGACCCGGCGCTGGAGCGTGTCGGAGCCGACCGAGACGGTGTTCGGATCGCTGGCGACCGAACCCGAGCCGAGGGCCACCGAGCCTGCGCCCTGCGCCGTGGCGTGGCTCCCAATGGCGACGCCGAAGTCGCCGCTCGCCTGGGCCACGTCGCCCAAGGCCACCGACGAGGCGCCGCTGGCGATGGACTTGTTGCCGCCGGCGAATGAGTCGACGCCGCTCGCGGTGTTGGCCCAGCCGACGGCCGAAGCGAACACGGCGCTGGCGACATCGCGGCCGCCTAGCGCCTGGCTGCGGTCGCCGCTGGCGGTGTTGGTGAAGCCGAGCGCGGTGCTCTGCACGCCGCTGGCGGTGGCGTCGAGGCCGACGGCGGTGCTGGAGTCGCCGCTGGCCTGGGCGTTCGGGCCGGTGGCGGTGCTGTTGGCGCCAGTGGCCGCGGCGTTGGTCCCGCAGGCGACGGCGCCGGCCTTGGTGGCCGTCCCGCCGCCGGGGCTGGCGCAGACGACCTGCGCGTGGGCGAAGGACGGCGCAATCGCCGCCGGCGCCGCCAGGCAGGCCGCCAGCACCGCGAGCGAGGCGGACCTCGGCCACGCGCGCTCGCCGCCGGTCGCGCCAGGCTTGTGTTGTTCTGTAATCTTCCGTTCCATCTTGTTTGCTCCGGGGATGTCGATTTTCGGGGAGGCGGCGAAATCGACTTTCGCGGCGGTTATGACAAACGGGTTCTCCTGCTCTATCCACAAGCGCAGCTTATGCCTGATCCCCTCGCCAGCATTCCGCTCAGCGCCATCCGGGTGTTCGAGGCGGCCGCCCGCCAGCGCAGCTTCACACGCGCCGCCGACGAACTCGGGATCACCCAGGCGGCGGTCTCTTGGCAGGTGAAGTCGCTGGAGCGGCAACTCGGCCAGGTGCTGTTCGTTCGTCTGCCAAAGGAGGTGGCCCTGACCCCACCCGGCGAACGGCTGGCGCGGGCCGCGACCGACGCGCTGGGCGTCCTGCGCACGGCCATCACCGACCTGGCCGACGCCGGCGAAAGCGTGCTGGCGCTGACCACGACCGGGTCGTTCGCCAGCCTGTGGCTAGCGCCCAGGATCGGCGGCTTTCAGATCGCTCACCCGAAAATCGCCGTGAGCCTCGATGCGACGGCACGCCAAGTCGATCTAATGCGCGAGAACGTCCATGCTGCGGTGCGACCCGGGTCAGGGGGCTGGCCGGGGCAGGAGAGCGTCTATCTCTTCTCTGCGGCGATCACCCCGCTTTGCACGCCTGAGTTCGCGAGGCGGCATCGACTGAAGCGGCCGGAGGACCTGCTCGAGGCGCCGCGGATCGGACTGCCGGCGGACTGGTCGGCCTGGTTCGAGGCGGCCGGTGTGGCGATGTCGGGCGCGCCGGCGGCCCCTAGCCTCGTGGCCAAGCAACAGTCGTTCGAAGTCGCCCTGGCCCTGGGTGGCAGCGTCGCGGCGCTGGCGGCGCGGATCTATTTCGCCGCCGACGTGAAAGCCGGTCGGCTGATCCAGCCGTTCGAAACGATGCTCTATGCAGACCGCGCCTACTGGCTGACCTACCGCAAGGACCGGCGGCGCGACCCCAAGATCATCGCCTTCCGCGACTGGCTGCTGGCCGCTATCGCCGACGACCCGGCCGTGGCGGGGGCGGCGATGCGCCTTGGCGGATCGGACTAGCGGCCGCCGTTGGCGTCAGGCGACGAACTGGAAAGGGCCGGAGATCGCTCTCCGGCCCCTCCAGATCACATCAAGTCGCGCCTGCTAGCACTTGTAATACATGTCGAATTCCACCGGGTGAGGGTGGAGGGCCAGGCGCATGACCTCTTCCATCTTCAGCTCGATGTAGCTGTCGATGAAGTCGTCATCCATCACCGCGCCCTTCTTCAGGAAGGCGCGGTCCTTATCCAGCGCCTCGAGCGCCTCCTTGAGGCTGCCGCAGACTTCCGGAACCTTCTTCTGCTCGCGCGGCGGCAGGTCGTAGAGGTTCTTGTCGGCGGGACCGCCCGGATCGATCTTGTTCTCGATGCCGTCGAGGCCAGCCATCAGCATGGCGGTGAAGCCGAGGTAGGGGTTGCCCATCGGGTCGGGGAACCGCACCTCGATCCGCTTGCCCTTGGGGCTGTCGGTGTGCGGGATGCGGATCGAGGCCGAGCGGTTGCGGGCCGAGTAGGCCAGCTTCACCGGGGCTTCGTAGCCAGGCACCAGGCGCTTGTACGAGTTGGTGGTCGAGTTGGTGAAGGCGTTGATCGCCTTGGCGTGCTTGATGATGCCGCCGATGTAGTAGAGGCAGGTCTGCGAGAGGCCGGCGTACTTGTCGCCGGCGAACAGCGGCTTGCCCTTGTTCCAGATCGACTGGTGCACGTGCATGCCCGAGCCGTTGTCGGCGAACATCGGCTTGGCCATGAAGGTCGCGGTCTTGCCGTAGGCCGCGGCGACGTTGTGCACCACGTACTTATAGAGCTGCAGCCGGTCGGCCATGGTGATCAGATCGGCGAACTTCATGCCCAGCTCGTGCTGCGCCGGCGCCACTTCGTGGTGGTGCTTTTCCGTCTCGACGCCGATCTCGGCCATCACCGAGAGCATCTCGGAGCGGATGTCCTGGCCGCTGTCGATCGGGTTGACCGGGAAGTAGCCGCCCTTGGGCCCCGGCCGGTGGCCGAGGTTGCCTTCCGGGTATTCCTTGTTCGACGACACCGGCAGCTCGACGCTGTCGTAGGAGTAGCCGGTGTTGTGCGGCGCGGTGGACCACTTCACGTCGTCGAAGATGAAGAACTCGGCTTCGGGGCCGAAGTAGACGGTGTCGCCGACGCCGCTGGCAGCGGTGTGCGCCAGCGCCTTCCTGGCGATCGAGCGCGGGTCGCGGTTGTAGGGGGTGTTGGTGTCCGGGTTGAGCACGTCGCAGGTCAGGCAGAGCGTGGTCTGCTGGTAAAACGGATCGACGTAGGCGGTGCTGAGGTCCGGCCGCAGCTTCATGTCGCTCTCGTTGATCGCCTTCCAGCCGGCGATCGAGGAGCCGTCGAACATGGTGCCGTCGGTGAGGAAGTCTTCGTCGACCAAGCTGAGGTCGAACGAGACGTGCTGCAGCTTCCCGCGCATGTCGGTGAAGCGCACGTCGACGTACTTGACCTCCTTTTCCTTGATGAGGGCTTGGATTTCCTTGGGTGTGGTCATGGTTTCAAACGATCCCCTTGCTTGAACGCGATGATGCGAGGTCTTGTGCGGGACCGCTCATACGGCGGCGGCCCCGGATTCGCCGGTGCGGATGCGCACGACGTCGGTGATTTCAGAGACGAAGATCTTGCCGTCGCCGATGCGCCCGGTGCGGGCGGCGGCCTGAATGGCTTCGAGCGCCGGCGCCAGCTGGTCGTCGCTGATCACCACCTCGATCTTGATCTTGGGCAGGAAGTCCACGACGTACTCGGCGCCGCGGTAGAGCTCGGTGTGGCCCTTCTGGCGACCGTAACCCTTGGCTTCGAGCACGGTCATGCCCTGCACGCCCATCTCCTGCAGCGCCTCTTTCACCTCGTCGAGCTTGAACGGCTTGATCACCGCTTCGATCTTCTTCATCCGCCCCGATCCGAACGCGACAACTGAACCGCCCGGCGACCGACTAGGGCCCCCGGTCGGGTCGTCACCGGTCCCAACATCAGCCGCAGGGGCCGGGCAAGGGCGCGCGAACGGCCATTCGTCGCCAATCGTGCGGCGCCGCAGCAGGCGCCTATATCCTGGGCAGGCTGCGCCGAGAAAATAGGCAAACGCGCCAAGCGGGCGCCGGAGCGGCTCGGGACCCCTAGTCGGGCGCCAATTGCGCGCTGGCATCGGCCCCGGAAGGCCAGGAACTAGGCGAACTGGTCGGTAGTTGTGCCATTTCTGTCGAAATTGGCGGCAGGCTCGGGCTCGGACGCTCCTGCGCGATGATTAAGATTGCAGCGAAACCGGCAGCTGTCGCCCGGGCCTAGATCGCGTCGCGAAGGGTTGAAGGCGAGCGCTGAAGCGGGCATTGCCAGACGCGCCCGCCGCCTCGCCAACCGGACCCGCCCATGAGCCGCGTCTACCTGATCCGACACGCCAAGCCCTCCGCGACCTGGGGCGGGGACGACGACGATCCAGGCTTGGACGAACAGGGAAAGAAGCAGGCGAGGAAGGCCGCCGAAGCTTTGCTGGCCTTGCCGCCGGAACAGCGCCCTACTCGCGTGGTCTCCTCGCCCCTTCGCCGCTGCCAGGAGACCGCAAGGCCGTTCGCTGAGGCGATCGGCGCGGAGCTGGAGATAGATCCGGCCGTCGGCGAGGTGCCGACGCCGTCGGGGCTCTCCGCGGAGGAGCGGGGACCTTGGCTGCGCAATGCGTTCGGCGGCCATTGGGCCGATATCAAGGGCGACCGCGACTACGACGCCTGGCGCCATGAAGTGCTGCAGGCGGTCGCCTCGCGGGAACGTGCGGCGGTGTTCAGCCACTTCGTCGCGATCAACGCGGCGCTGACGGCGCTGGCCGGCGAGCCACAGGTAATCACGTTGCGCCCCGACCACGCCTCGATCACGGTGTTCGAGCTGGAGGGCGGCGTCCTGACCCTGATCGAACGCGGCCCAGAGGCCCAGACGCAGGTGCTCTGAGACGCATGTCGGGCCCGGTCTCCATCCTGACGGTGGGCGAGATGGCCGCCGCGGACAAGGCGGCGAGCGCGGCTGGGACGCCTGGAGCGATCCTGATGGAGCACGCCGGCGAGGCGGTTGCGCACGCCATCGGCCAGCGCTTCAAGCCCTGTCGCACCCTGGTGCTGGCCGGTCCCGGCAACAACGGCGGCGACGCCTATGTCGTCGCCCGGCTGCTGAAGGGCGCCGGCTTCGAGGTGCGGCTGGAAGCGCTGGCGCCGCCCAAGACCGACGACGCCAAGGCCGCCGCGGCCGCCTGGGACGGCGAGACCCATCCTTTGCGCGGCGGCTTCGGTGACGCCGAGCTGATCGTCGTCGGCCTGTTCGGCGCCGGTCTCGACCGGCCGCTCACCGGCGAGGCGCTGCGCCTGGCGCGGCTCTCGCAGCGCCATCCCGAACGCATCGTCGCCATCGACCTGCCGAGCGGGCTCTCCGGCGACACCGGCAAGCCGATGGGGGAGGCGGCGTTCCACGCCGGCCTGACCGTCACCTTCCATCGCCGCAAGATCGGCCACGTGCTGCAGCCGGGCCGCGACTACTGCGGCGAGGTCGTTGTCGCCGACATTGGCCTTGGCAACACCGCCACGACGCTGTTCGAGAACACGCCCGACCTCTGGGGCGCGAAATTCCCCTGGCCCAAGGTCGCCGCCTACAAGCAGTCGCGCGGGCGGCTGATCGTGGTCAGCGGCGAGGCCTGGCGGACCGGTGCGGCGCGGCTGGCGGCGCGGGCGGGGCTGCGCATCGGCGCCGGCCTCGTCACCGTGCTGTCACCGCCCGAGGCGCTGGCGGTCAACGCCGCCCACCTGGAAGCGGTGATGCTGGCGCCGTTCGACACCGACCAGGAGTTGGCGGAGGCGGCCGAGGCGGCGGAGGCGGCGGTGATCGGGCCGGCGGCCGGCGTCAACGACGAGACCCTGGCCAATGTGCTGGCGCTGGCCAGCACCGGTGCGGCGCTGGTGATCGACGCCGACGCGCTCACCGTGTTCCGCGACGACCCGGACGAGCTATTCAGCGCGCTCGACCGCGACGATGTGCTCACCCCCCATCCGGGCGAGTTCGAGCGGGTGTTCCCGGGCCTGCTCAAGGGCGCCGTCAACAAGGTCGAGGCGGCGCGCGAGGCGGCCCGGCGCGCCGGGGCCGTGGTGCTGGTCAAGGGCGCCGACACCGTGATCGCCGCGCCGGACGGTCGCGCGGCCGTCAACCTCAACGGCGTGCCGTGGCTCGCCACCGCCGGCTCGGGCGACACGCTCGCCGGCTTCATCGGCGGCCTTCTGGCGCAGGGCATGGACAGCTTCGAGGCCGCCTGCGCCGGGGTGTGGATCCACGCCGAAGCCGGCGCCGCGTTCGGGCCCGGCCTGATCGCCGAGGACCTGCCCGGACTTGCGCCCAGGGTGCTCGCCGACCTACTGAATTGTCAGAAGGGGTGAGTCCCGAGATTCGGGACCTTCGGGGACACTAGAGGCCGGCGCCGCGCCGCCAAGGCCGCTTCAGGAGATCGCATGATCCGACCCATCCACGCCCGGTCCATCAAGGTTTGGGCCGTCGCGCTCGTCGCCGCCGCGCTCGCCTTCGCCGGCGGCGCGGCCGAAGCGCGCGTCCATCACCGCCATCACGCCGCCGCGGCCACCGCGCCGGCCGAGGTGTGCGGCCGCCATCATCGCCACTGCCATCCGGCGAAGCCGACGGCCGCGACCGCCCAGGTCTGCGACCGTCACCACCGCCACTGCCATCCCGCGGTGGCCGGGGCGACGGCGACGGCTCAGGTCTGCGATCGCCATCACCGCCACTGCCACCCGGCGGCCGCAGCTGCGCCGGCCCAGGTCTGCGACCGCCACCATCGGCACTGCCATCCGGCGGCGACCACGCCGGCGACCAAGGTGGTCTGCGGCCGTCACCATCGCCACTGCCACGCCGTGACGGCGGCGTCGCCTTCGCCAAAGCTGGTCTGCGGCCGTCACCATCGCCACTGCCACGCGGTCGTCGAGACGCGCCATCGCCGCCACGTCGCCAGTGTCGCCGCGCCCGCGGCGCCAGCCGACACCGCCGGCGACAACGGCATGTGCAAGTCGGTCCGCATCCACGGCGAGTGGGTGCAGCGCTGCCACTTCCCTGGCCAGTAGCAGAGGCTCGCGCCTAGCGGGCTTCGGCGCGGCCTGCTAGGCGTCGCCGGACCGAGGGTGCTCGGGCGGATGTGGCGGAACTGGTAGACGCACTGGATTTAGGTTCCAGCGCCGTAAGGCGTGGAGGTTCGAGTTCCTCTCATCCGCACCATCCTGCCTCGCGTCGCGGCTACGGCTCCTCGCCACCCGCCTCTTGAGGCTGTCAGAGCTGCGTGACATAAGGGCCGCTCGTTTCGCGCCGCCGGCCAGGACGCTTCTTGGCGGCGGCGTTGTCTTTTTTGCAGGTCCGCGGCGTCGCGGGCCGCGCCGAGGTTCAAAGCGATGCAGGTAACGCAGATTTCGGGCGAAGGCCTGAGCCGGGTCTACGGGATCAAGGTGGGCGCCGACGAGCTGGGCGCCAAGCTGGAGGCCAAGATCGCCGAGATCGCGCCGCGCATGAACCTGCGCGGCTTCCGCCCCGGCAAGGTGCCTCCGGCGCACGTGCGGCGCATCTACGGCAAGGCGCTGATGGGCGAGGTGGTCGAGCAGACCCTCGACGAAACCAGCAAGCAGGTGCTGGAGGACAACGGCCTGCGCATCGCCGCCCAGCCCGATCTGAAGCCGCAGTCCAACATGGACGAGGTGATCGCCGGCCACGAGGATCTCGCCTACGAGCTCAACGTCGAAGTGATGCCGGACTTCGAGCCGGTCGACCCCGCCGGCCTGAAGCTGGAGCGGCCGGTCTACACCCCCTCCGAAGCCGAGGTGACCGAGGCGCTGGACGAGCTGGCCAAGCAGAGCCGCACCTACGAGAGCCGGGAGGGCAAGAACGCCAAGGCGCAGGACGGCGACCAGGTGACGATCGACTTCGTCGGCCGCATCGACGGCGAGGCGTTCGAGGGCGGCACGGCGCAAGACGCCCAGCTGGTGCTGGGCTCGGGCCAGTTTATCCCCGGCTTCGAAGAGCAGCTGGTCGGCCACAAGGCCGGCGACGAGGTGCTGGTGAAGGTGACCTTCCCGCAGGAATACAGCGTCGAGCGGCTGAAGGGCGCGGGCGCCGAATTCACCACCCAGATCAAGGAAGTGAAGGCGCCGGTCGAAGCCGCCGCCGATAACGCGCTCGCCGAGCGCCTCGGCATGGGCGACCTCGACGCGCTGAAGAATGCGCTGAAGGTCAACCTGGAGAGCCAGTACGCCGGCGCGACGCGGATGAAGGTCAAGCGCGCGCTGCTGGACCAGCTCGACACCGCCCACGACTTCCCGCTGCCGCCGCGCATGGTCGAGGCCGAGTTCGATGGCATCTGGCGCCAGGTCGAGGCCGAGAAGGAGCGCGGCGAGCTGGCCGCGGAAGACCAGGGCAAGTCCGACGACGAGCTGAAGGCCGAGTACCGCAAGATCGCCGAGCGCCGGGTGCGCCTTGGCCTGATCCTGGCCGAGATCGGCCGCAGGGCCAACGTCACCGTGACCGAGCAGGAGCTCGGCGAGGCGATGCGCCAGGAAGCGATGCGCTACGGGGCGCAGGCGCAGCAGATCTTCGACCTGATGAAGAACAATCCGAACGCCCAGGCGCAGATGCGCGCGCCGATCTTCGAGGAGAAGGTGGTCGACCTGATCCTCGGCCAGGCGGCCGTCACCGACAAGTCGGTGACCAAGGACGAGCTGATGGCCGAGGACGATCTGCCGGAGGGCTACGGCGAGGCCGAACCGAAGGCCAAGGCGAAGAAACCGGCGGCGAAAGCCAAGGCCAAGGCCGCCGAGCCGGCCGAGGAAGCTGCGGCCGCCGAAGCCGAAGCGCCGAAGAAGAAGGCGCGCCGCCAAGCCAAAGGCCGAAGCCGCCGCCGAGCCCGAAGCGGCGCCGGCCAAGCCGAAGCGCGCGGCCAAGGCCAAGCCGGAGTAACGCCGATCTTTTTTGCAGCCCGGTCCAAAGGTTGCATCGCCTTGGCTGCGACGCGATATCCAGCGCCACACCGGTCGCGCTCGAACGACCGGACCCGCATTCATCTGAAGGGCTTTCCGCATGCGTGACTTCTGGGGCGACGACACCCCCGCCAGTTCCATGAACCTCGTCCCCATGGTGGTGGAGCAATCCAGCCGCGGCGAGCGGGCGTTCGACATCTTTTCGCGCCTGCTGCGCGAACGGGTGATCTTCCTCAACGGCCCGGTCGAGGACGGCATGACCGCGCTGATCTGCGCTCAGCTGCTCTATCTCGAGAGCGAGAACCCGAAGAAGCAGATCGACATGTACATCAACTCGCCGGGCGGCGTGGTGACCAGCGGTCTCGCGATCTACGACACCATGCAGTACATCAAGAGCCCGGTCTCGACCGTCTGCATGGGCATGGCCGCCTCGATGGGCTCGTTCCTGCTGATGGCCGGCGAGCCGTCGCTGCGCATCGCCCTGCCCAACGCCCGCATCATGGTGCACCAGCCCTCGGGCGGCTTCCAGGGCAAGGCCAGCGACATCGAGCGCCACGCCGAGGACATCATCAAGACCAAGCGCCGCCTCAACGAGCTCTACGCCAAGCACTGCGGGCGCACCTACGAAGAGGTCGAACGCACCCTCGACCGCGACAGCTTCATGAGCGCCGAAGAGGCCAAGGAGTGGGGCATCGTCGACCACATCTTCGAGACCCGCACCGAAACCGCGGCCGGGTAGGGCGCTTTGGCCGGGGGGCCCGAAATCGCGGCGACCGAGCTTCGGCTGCGCCTGCTGCGCGACGGCGACGCCCCGGCCACCAACCCGCTGGCCGACGACTATGTGTTCGGCCTGCAGGACACCAAACAGACCATCCACCCGGCCGCGCGCCAGGCCGACGGCAAGCTGGCGTGGGACTTCGCCGTCACCGTAAAGCCGGCGCCCGACGACGGCCGGCCGATCTTCTCCGGCCCGTTCGCCAGCGGTCCGCGCGACGACCGCTTCGTCTATCTGTCCTGGCGCTCGCTGGCGCGCGGCGACTACATCAACCGCGTCAAGGCGCGCCTTTGCGACATCGACTGGCCGCTGATCCGCGCCGCCGAGGCCTCCGGGCGCCCCCTGGTCGCCGACATGACCGGCCGGCCCCCTGGCGGCGGCCGCGTGCCGGTCAGGTGGCGCGTGGCGGACGCCTGAGCGCCCCTCAGCGCGGCGTCGCCGAGCCCCAGTAGTTGTACCCCGCCCAGCGCGGCGTGCCGGGCAGGTACATCGTCTCGATCCCTTCGATCTCGAAGCCGGCGCCGGCCACCATCGCCGGGATGTCGCGGGTCAGGTGACAGCCGCCGCCGATGACGCGCCAGAACGGCTCGATCCGCGCCTGGCTGCGGCGCACGTCCTCGTCCGGCGCGCGGCCATGTTCGCAGAACAGCAGTCGCCCGCCCGGCCGTAGCGCTCGCCTGGCCCCCTCCAGCGCGGCGACTCCGTCCGGGATGGTGCACAGGCTGTAGGTGACCAGCACCGTGTCCACGCTGGCCGCCGGCAGCGACAGCGTCTCGGCCGTCTCGGCCAGGATCTCCACCGGCAGGTCGCTCTCCGCCGCCGCCTTGCGCGAGCGGACCAGCATGCCGGCCGAGGGTTCCAGCGCGAACAGCCGGGTCACCTTGGCGCGGTCGTAGTGCGGCAGGTTGAGCCCGGTGCCGAAGCCCAGCTCCAGCACCACCCCCTCGGCCAGCGGGACCACCTTCTCGCGCTGCTTGCGGATCGGCTTGGCCCCGCAGGCCATCCCGATCAGCGGCGGGACGATGTAACGGTCATAGAAACCCATCGGTCTGTCTCCCCAGCGGCCCCGAGGCCGCCCGCCCCACGATAGTACGCCGCGCCGCGCCTGCAACTTCCCCCCGGCGCCCCCGGCCGGTAGGGTGAGCGCCGTCACCAGAGGCGCGACGCGGCGGCATGTCCGACGTCTTCATCTCCTACGCCCGTTCCACCTCGGCCAGGGCCGCGCAGATAGCCGAGGCCCTGCGCGCCCTCGGCTACCACGTCTGGCGCGACGATGAGCTGCCGGCGCACCGCGGCTTCGCCGACGTGATCGAGGAGCGCCTGGCGGCGGCCAAGGCGGTCGTCGTGGTCTGGTCCGCCGAGGCGGTGCGCTCCGAATGGGTGCAGTCGGAGGCCGACCGCGCCCGCGTCGGCCGCAAGCTGGTGCAGCTCTCGCTCGACGGCGCGCCGCTGCCGATGCCGTTCGACCGCATCCAGTGCGCCGACCTGGCGGCCTGGAACGGCGAGGCGGACGCCCCCGGCTGGCGCAAGGTGGTCAACTCGATCGCCGCCCTCACCGCCGGCGACCCGGCCGCGACGCCGTCTCCCCCGAGGTCCGCCCCGGCCCCGCGCCGGGTCAGCGTCTGCGTGCTGCCGTTCGCCAACATGAGCGGCGATCCCGAGCAGGACTACTTCAGCGACGGCATCACCGAGGACATCATCACCGACCTGACCAAGGTCTCGGCCCTCACCGTCGCCTCGCGCAACACCGCCTTCACCTTCAAGGGCCGCAAGGTCGGCGTCGCCGAAGTGGCGCGCCAGCTGGGCGTCACCCACGTGCTGGAAGGCAGCGTGCGCAAGGCCGGCGCCCGCGTGCGCATCACCGCCCAACTGGTCGCCGAGGCCAGCGACAGCCACGTCTGGGCCGAGCGCTACGACCGCGACCTGGACGACATCTTCGCCCTGCAGGACGAGATCAGCGAGGCCATCGTCGCGGCGCTGAAACTGCAACTGCTGCCGGCTGAGAAGAAGGCGATCGAGAAGCGCGGCGACGGCAGCGCCGAGGCCTACGACCTCTACCTGATGGCGCGGCAGTACTTCGTGACCGGCAAGTCCGACATGGCGGCGGCCGAGCGCCTGCTGCGCCGCGCGACCCAGATCGACCCCGACTACGCCCGCGCCTGGGCGTTGCTCGCCGCGGCGCAGGGCGCCCTGCGCCACTGGCAGGAGCAGGCCGACGTCGATCCGCTGGCGGCGATCGAGCGGGCGCTGGCGCTGGATCCGGACCTCGCCGAGGCGCACTCGGTCAAGGCCGCCTACCTCGCCGCCAACGGCCAGGGCGCCGAGGCGCTGGCCGAATCCGAGATCGCCGTCCGGCTCGACCCCGGCTCGTTCCAGGCCAACTTCGGCGCCGCGCACCGCCACTACAACCTGGGCCAGTTCCACCAGGCGGCGACCTATTTCGAGAAGGCCGTCGCGCTCGAGCCGACCCACTTCGACGGCGCCACCATGCTGTTCTGCTGCTACGCCGCCCTCGGCGACGCGGAAGGCGTCCGCCGCGCCGCCGCCGTCGCGTTCGAGCGCGCCGAGGCCGCCGTGGCCCAGGACCCTGGCAACGGCGCGGCCATGGGCGCGGCAGCGTTCTCGCTGGCGGCCCTGGGCGAGGCCGAGCGCGCCAAGGGCTGGGCGCGCCGGGCCATGCTGGTCGACCCGGAAAACCTGATGATGCGGCTCAACCTGGCCTGCGCCTTCAGCCGCCACCTGGGCGACGCCGACGCCGCGCTGGACCTGCTGGCGCCGGTGGTCCCGCGCCTCTCCGCCGCCGTGCTCGGCCAGGTCAAATCCGACCCGGACTTCGACCCGATCCGCGCCGACCTCCGCTTCGTCGCCCTGGTCGCCGAGGCCGAACAGCGCCTGGCCGGCGGCCCCCCTTAGCGCGCCGCCGCGGCGCAACGCGGCTGCAACATCACCGATAATCACCGATAATAACGGCGCCCGAATTGTGGCGCCGCCCACGCCGCCCGGCGCGTTTCCCTCCAATCCACGATGTCAAAGACCCGCCGCCGCAAGGCGGCGCGACCGCCGAGAGGTCGGCCAATTCAAGCCCCCGTCAAGCCCGCGCCTACGGGTTGGACATCCCGCCCTGTCGTTCCGACCCAAGGAACGAACCGCGGAGATCGCGGAGATACGCGGAGCGGGGCGTTGATCCGGCGAAGCCCTACGCATAGTCGGCGGCCGCCGTTGAGCCACAGACCTGCGAGCGATACTCGCTCGCTCCGCGTATCTATCTCCGCGGTTCAATTTCTTGCGCGCCCGAAGCCGAGCGCCGATCCCCACCGCATGCTCTCCTCGGCCGCCCCCCACTAACCCCCCACCACCGACGCCAGGATGTTGATCCCCAGCGCCAGCACCATGGTGTTGAAGAAGAACGCCAGCAGCGAGTGGAACGTCACCAGCCGGCGGAAGCGGCTGGTGGTGATGTTGAAGTCCGACACCTGCGCCGAGGCGCCGATGCAGACGGCCATGTAGCCGAAATCGGTATAGTTCTTCGGCGCCTGGCCGGGAAACTTCACGCCCCGGTCCATCTTGCCGTCGGCGTCGCCGTCGCCGAAGTAGCGGTGCGCGTAGTGGACGGTGAATACCGCCTGCACCACCAACCACCCCAGCACCAGCGTCGAGACCGAGAACATCCAGGCCCAGGCGGGCGCCGCCGGCATGTGCGCCGCCGCCGCCTTGCCCTCCCGCAGCGCGAGCACCGTCGCCCCCAGGCTGGCCGCCACCGCCGACAGCAGGATCGCCGTCGTCAGCCACTGCCCCTCGTCCTCCCACGCCGCCCGCCGCCGCACCCGCGCCTCGTCGTCATGCCAGATCATCCACAACGTCGTCGCCAGATAGGCGACGCTGGCGCCGTTCCAGGCGATCAGCGCCGACAGCCCCGGCGGCAGCGCAAGCGACCGCACCCCGACCCAGGTCGCGACGCCCGCGGCCCCGCCGAGAATGACGCGCCAGCGGCGCAGGAGGATCGGTGGGCGATGGGGCGGGGGCATTGGGGTTCCTTGCTGCGCTCGCGTGTGCAGTACCGCCGGCGCGGCCGCGCTGGGAACGCGCTGGAGCGGCAGTGGATGCCACAGGACTCACGCGACGAAGACATCTGTCCGGTGGTGAGCCAGATATCCTCGCTGTCGACCCGTAAACTCGCTCGTCCGCCAAATCGCGGGCGCTTCGGAGACGCCGAACCGCTCCCAGGCCAGATGGCCAAGGCCAAGGCGTTGCACGTCCTCGGGATCAACTCTGGATGACTTGATGACCTCGCCGTC
This sequence comes from uncultured Pseudomonadota bacterium, assembly GCA_963835495.1. GTDB lineage: Bacteria > Pseudomonadota > Alphaproteobacteria > Caulobacterales > Caulobacteraceae > Acaudatibacter. Next base: position 877,022 of record CAWIFQ010000003.1, read on the forward strand.
GTCGCGAAAGCTGATGAACCCGCGATCGAAGAGATGATCGGCGAGCGGTCTGATTGTGATTGACCCACCAGAATTGCGACATGCCACCGCAGGTTAGCCTGAAGCGTCAAGGCCCGCGACTGGCTAGCCGCGGCAGCAATCTCAGGCGCCGTCAGCCCGTTCCTCAGCGAAATTAACGCTCGCCCCGCCAACTCAAGGGAAAGTCCCCGAAGTTGTGAATGGCGAGGAGCGCGCGCATGGTTGAAGGAGTGGGGAGATGTCGATGACCAGCCTCAAACCCGACATTGCCGCGTTCGAACGCATGAGGTCCGAGTTGGAGGCCAACCACCTGCATGAGTGGGTGCTTTTCTATGACGCGGCGTTCGTGGGCGCCTTCCCTGATTTCGAAGCTGCCGCCACCGTTGCAGTCGAGCGCTTCGACGCCGGCCCTTATCTGATCCGCCAGGTTGGCGCGGGTCCGGTTCAGCTTCCAGGCGGTATGGTGTTCCGGCCCGCGCATGCGCTCGAACTCAGGCGGGCTATAAGTCCGGGACTGCGGGCGAAGGTCCCGCGGACCTCCTGGTCAGACTTGGCCCGACCGTCTTGGTCGACATTGGGTTGAAGTCGCAGTCCCGACCGGGGGAAACCCCAAATCTTCCTGAAAAGAGGGTCAAGGCTCTGATCGACACCGGCGCGGACGGCGATTGCATTGACGATGCCCTGGCGCGACGACTGAAGCTGCCTGTGCACGATGAAGGCGAGATCAGCGGCGTTGGCGGTCGCCATCGCGCCTTCATCTACACGGCCCGAATCTACATCCCGAGCCTCGACCGGCTCCTGTTCCAGCCCTTCACCGGCGTGAAGCTGTATGAGGGCGAGCAGTGGCACCGGGTAATCCTGGGACGCGTCTTCCTGCGACAGTACCGTCTCGCCTACGAAGGGCTGACGGGGCAGGTGGAGATCACGGAGCCGGATGGGTCAGCGTAGGTAAGGGCGAGCGACCCCTTCCCAATACGCCGCGGCCGGCACAGAGTTGCTCCGCGACGGGGCGCAGGCACGGGACGCAAACGCAAATGACCAACCGAAGCCTGCGCGGGACGACTGCCGTGGTCGGGGTGGGGGAGACCGCCTACTACCGGCATGGCGAGGCGCCGGAGGCGGAGTTCGTGCTCTGCCTGAAGGCGATCCTGGCGGCGTGCCGTGACGCCGGGCTGGACCCCACCGACATCGACGGCTTCGCCTCCTACAGCGACGACCGCAACGATCCGCCCAGCCTGGCGACCGCGCTGGGCTGCAAGGAGCTGCGCTTCTCCAACATGCAGTGGGGCGGCGGCGGGGGCGGCGGCGCGGGCGCGATGGCCAACGCGGCGGCGGCGATCGCCGGGGGCCTGGCCGACTGCGTGGTGGTGTACCGCGCGCTGGCCCAGGGCCAGTTCGGGCGGTTCGGCCAGGGACCGCAGGCCAAGACCGTCAACGGCGATCTGGCGCTCACCGTGCCCTACGGCCAGATGTCGCCGGCGCAGTGGTACGCGCCGAAGGTGATCCGGTTCATGCACGAGCACGCCATCGGCCAGGAGGCGCTGCGGGCGATCGCGATGGCCTCCTACCACCACGCCCAGTCCAACCCCCGCGCGGTGATGTACGGCCGGCCGCTGACCGAGGCGGCCTATGACGCCTCGCGCTGGATCACCGAGCCGTTCCACCTCTTCGACTGCTGCCAGGAGAACGACGGCGCCGCGGCGCTGATCCTGGTCTCCGCCGAGCGCGCGAAGGACCTGCAGCGGACGCCGGCCTACGTGCTGGGCGCGGCGATCGGGGCCGGATATCGCGTGCACTCGACGCCCGCCGGCTTCGCGACGCCGGACCTGGCCAGCTCGCACTTCAAGACCCTCGCCCCGCGCCTGTACGAGATGGCCGGGGTCGGGCCGGCCGACGTCGACGTCGTGCAGTGCTACGAGAACTTCACCGGCGGGGTCTTGATGGCGCTGGTCGAGCACGGCTTCTTCGCCCCCGAGGAGGCGATGGACTTCCTCAAGCTGGAGAACCTGCTTGCGCCTGGCGGCCGGCTGCCGCTCAACACCAGCGGCGGCAACCTGGCCGAATGCTACATGCACGGCCTGGAGCTGCAGATCGAGGCGGTGCGCCAGCTGCGCGGCGAGGCGACCAGCCAGGTGCCGGACGTGAACGTGTCGCTGGCCGTCGCCGGGCCGATGGTCACCCCGGTCAGCACCATCCTGCTCGGTTCGGAGGCCACGCTATGAGCGCGGAAGGGGAAGCCTACCTGCCGCCCGGCCTGCCGATCCCGGTCCCGGAGCGCAACGGCCTCTCGGCGCCGTTCTGGGAGGGGCTGAAAGAGGAGCGGATCCGGGTGCAGCGAAACCCGGCCACCGGCGTCTTCCAGTTCCCGCCGCAGTGGATCGCCTACGACACCCAGAGCTTCGACCTGGAATGGGTGGACGTCGCCCCGCGCGGCCGCATCTACAGCTGGACCCGGGTCTGGCACCCGGTGCACCCGGCCCTGCAGGACGCGGGGCCTTACATCGTGGTCGTGGTCGAGCTGCCGCAGGCCGGCGAGGTGCGGATGCTCGGCAACCTGCTCGGCGATCCGCGCCAGGAGGTGGAGATCGGCGCCGAGGTCGAAGCGGTGTTCGAACACCACCCCGACGCCGACCCGCCCTACACCCTGCTGCAGTGGCGCCTGGCAGGCTGACGGAGGAGCCGGTGCGTCCCCCTCCACCACTTCGTGGTCCCCCTCCCCCTCTGGGGGAGGAGAATAGGTCAGCGCTTTCTTATCCTCACCCGTAGGGGGAGGGGGACCGCGTAGCGGTGGAGGGGGCTCGCCGCCGCACGCATGTCAGACCGCCCGGTAGGCCGCCGGATCCAGGCCGAACAGGCGCGCGGCGTTGAGGCCCAGGATCTTGGCGCGGGACGCCTCGGCGAGGCCGCCCATGTTGCGTTCGATCGCCTCGGCCGAATAGGGCCACGAGCCCTCGTGGTGCGGGTAGTCGTTGGCCCACAGGAAGTTGCCCGAGAGGTCGTAGGCGTCGGCCAGCGCCAGGCCCGCCGGGTCGTCCTGGAAGGTGGCGAAGCAGTTGCGCCGGAAGTAGGCCGACGGCGGCTCCTTCAGCTGCGGGCGGACCCAGAAGTGGTGCGCCTTGGCCGCGTGGTCGAGCGTCTCCAGCAGCCACGGCACGAAGCCGACGCCGCTCTCGACCAGGCCGGCGTGCAGCCGCGGATGCCGCTCGAACACGCCCGAGGCGATCATCTGCACCAGCGGCTCGATGGTGGTCTCCATCGAGTGGCAGGCATAGTTGATGATCGCCCCGCCGGCGCCGCCCACGGCGCGCGGGTCGCGGCCGGTGGAGACGTGGAAGGTGACCACCAGGCCGCTCTCCTCCAGCAGGCTCCACATCGGCTCGAGGCTGGGGTTGTTGTACTCGAGCTGGCCGAACTGCTTCGGCCCATAGATCACCGAGTTGCTGAGGCAGACCGCGCGGAAGCCGTGCTGCGCCGCCCAGGCGATCTCGGACATCGCCCCGGCCTGGTCGCCGGGCGCGATCAGCGCCGCCGGCAGCATCTTCGGCGCCTCGCCCTGCATGTGCGGGCCGCAGAACGCGTGGGTCCAGCGGTTCCACTGGCGGCACATGGCCTGGGCGAACACCGGATCGGGCGTCGCCCAGCACATCAGCCCGCGGTTGGGGAACATCAGCTCGGCGTCGACGCCGTCGGCGGCGTTGTCGGCCAGCCGCTGCGCGATGGTGCGGCCGCTGGCGTTGCGCAGCGCGTCCTCCTCGTCGGGCGGGCTGAACACCGCTGAATCGCCGCCGCCGCCCGAGGCGTCGCCGGGCTTGCTCGCGCCGCGCACCCGCTGGGGCCGGTTGCCCTCGGTGATGATCCACTGCGAGCCGTCGGGGCGGACCTCGAGCCGGGGGATCCGATCGCGGTACTGCGGCTCGATCTGGTTCAGATAGTCGGCCGGCTCGACCACGTGGGTGTCGGCCGAGAACATGAAGTACTTGTTCGGCGCGCCAGGCCGCGCCGGACCCGGCCCATCCCGCCTCGCCCGGCGTCGCGCGCCGCCAGCGATTGTGCGGCGCCCGCTCGGGCTCGTCCTTCAGGACCTGCAGCGTTTCGCTCATCTCACCTGCTCCGCCTGGGCGGTTCGTCACAGCGCATCCCATACCCCCGAGGCGGCTGCCGCAACTCGAAATCCGACTGTCCCCACGTCACCCCGCGGGAGCGCGGTGGGGCTTATCGGCGGCTCTATCCCCTACGTCATGGCCGGGCTTGTCCCGGCCATCCATGCACGCAGCCGTCAGCCGGCGTCCATGGATTGCCGGCGCTCCGCGCTTCGCGCTCCGGGCGGCAATGTCGTGTGATGGAGTGCTAAGATCTCACCCCTCCCCAGTCAGCAGCGAGTACGCCGCCAGCGCCATCACCTTGGCCGACGACGTCATCGCGGCGATCTCCACGTATTCGTCCGGCTGGTGGGCGAGGTCGAGGATGCCGGGGCCGTAGGCGATGCAGTCGCGCAGATGGCCGATGCGGTCGATGTGCTTCTGGTCGTAGGTGCCGGGCGAGCAGATGATCGCCGGCTCGCGGCCCAGCACCTTGCGCACGGCGGCCTGGGCGGCGCGCACCACCGGGCGGCCGGGCTCGGTCATCGAGGGGCGCACTTCCAGGAGGTCGCGCAGCGAGTAGCGGAAGCCGGGTCGGCGCTGGGCCAGGCCGTCGAGCAGGGCGCGCATGCGCGGCCTTCACCTCGTCCAGGTCCTCCTCGATCAGCAGGCGGCGGTCGAACACCAGGCGGCAGGCGTCGGCGACCAGCGGGGCGGGCAGGGCGGCGTCGGCGCCCGGGGCGACGTCCGGCTGGCCGCCGTGCACCGAGTTGATGTTCAGCGTCGGCGTGCGCGCGCCGGGGGGCTCGACCGGCATGGCGGTCGGCGTGCCGTCCAGCGCCGGGTAGAGCTCGGTCTCGAACGCCTCCAGCACCGCGGCCATGTGGCGGATGGCGCTGTCGCCCAGGAACGGCATCGAGCCGTGGGCGATGCGCCCCTTGGTCTCGATCTCGCCCCACCAGACGCCGCGATGGCCGATGCAGACGCGGTCGACGTTCAGCGGCTCGGGGATGATCACGTGGTCGACGCGGGGCTTGGAGAACCAGCCGCGCTCGGCCAGCCAGGCGACGCCGCCGAGGCCGCCGGACTCCTCGTCGCCGGTGCCGCAGATCTCGATCGCGCCGGGCAGCGGGGCGCCGCTGTCGATCAGCGCCTCGACCGCGACGATGGCGGCGGCGAGGCCGCCCTTCATGTCGCAGGCGCCGCGGCCATAGACGCGGCCGTCCTCGATCCGCGCCTCGAACGGCGGCCGGGTCCAGCCCTCGCCGGGGTCGACGACGTCGATGTGGCCGTTGAAGTGGACGCAGGGGCCCGGTCCGGCGCCCTCGCGGCGGGCGACCACGTTCCAGCGCGGGTAGCGGTCGGTGTCGCCCGGGACGCCCTCGGCGCGCAGGTATTCGACCTGGAAGCCGCGCGGGGCCAGCCGCTGGCCGATCAGCTCGGCGCAGTCGCGGTAGAACTCGCCGGGCGGATTGACCGAGGGGATGCGGATCAGCGCCTGGGCCAGTGCGGTGATGTCGTCCTCGCGGGACTCGATCTCGGCCAGCAAGGCGTCTTCGGTAGGGTGAGTCATTGGGGATGGGTCATGCGGCGTACTTTGCGCTGGTCGCCTCGGCTCGGGCGCGGGCTTCGGCGGCCTGGGCGGGCAGGTCGAGCGCGGCATAGGTCCGCGCCAGCAGCCGGTTCAGCGGCGCGCCGTCGGGATCGTAGCTGCGGCGGCGCTCCAGCGCCTGCTGCGCCTCGCTCCAGCGGCCGTCGGCGATGATGGCGGCCAGCCAGATCTGCTCGAACAGGTCGCGCTGGGCGTGGCTGCCGCCGATCTGTTGCAGCTGTGGCAGGGCGGCGCCCAGTTCGCGCACGGCGTCCGGATGCTGGCCGGCGAGGAAGGCGGCGATGCCCTCGGCGGCGGGCAGGGCGGCGTCGTTCCAGGCAGGCCGGGCGAAGGCGGGCGCGGCGCGGCCCGCTGGCGGATCGCCTGCAGCAGCGCCGGCGCCTCGGCGCGGCCGGCGCGGATCAGGGCGTAGAGGTACTGCAGCGCCAGGAACGGGTGCTCGGTGTCGATCCCGCGCGCGGCGATGCGCTCGGCCACCTCGCCCCAGCGGGCGCCGACGTCGATCCCGGCCAGCTCGGCCCGGGCCAGCAGCGAGACGGCGCCGACCTGGTCCTGGGAGTAGTCCTTGTCGCCCGCCCAGCAGTGCGTCGTCGAACGCCGCCAGCACCGCCTCGCCGCGGCCCTGGCTGAGGTAGAACAGACAAAGGTGCCACCAGTTGTGGGTGGCCATGAACGAGTTCAGCCCGTCCCAGCCCGGCGCCGCGTCCTCCAGGAACCGCGCGCCCTCGTCGATCCGGCCCTGGGTGATCATCACATGCGCCAGCGCGTGCTGCGCCCACGGCTCGTCGCGGCGCATCTCGATCGCGCGGCGCCCGGCGCGCTCGGCGTCGGCCAGCAGGTGGCACTCCTCGTAGCCGAACGCCGCCATGCCGTGCATCTGCGCGACGTCGGACGCGGCCGGCACCGCCTCCAGCGCGATCCGCAGCATGCGCGGAAAGTCGCCGCGGTTGAACGCCAGGTACTGCGCCAGCTTGACCATCGCCAGGTCGCGCGGCCAGTCGCGGGCGATCGCCTCGCCGAGCGTCTGGGCCGTCGGGATATCACCGCCGATCCAGGCGCCGAGGAAGTCGCCGGTGCGCCGCTCGCGCTCGTTGAGGTCCAGCGCCCGCGCCTTGTCGAGGAACGGCCGCGCCCGGCCCGGACCCTCGGGCGACTCCAGCAGCATGAACAGCGCGGCGGCATAGAGGTTGAGCAGGCCGTGCTGCGGCCGCGCCACCGCCGCCTTCACCACCTGTCCGGCGCGGGTCTCGTAGCCGATGAACCCGGCGACAAAGTCGTCGACCGCCCCCAGCGCCTCGGCCGCGCCGGTCACGGGGTTGCCGAGGTAGTCCGCGCCCGAAGCGGCGGCTTGAGGAAGTTCAGAACTCACCAATATCGCTCTTTCCCGCGAAAGCGGGGACCCGGGCTCTTTGGACAGGAAAACACGGAAAGCACGGACGCATCGCATACGGTCGAACGCCCGACGATCAAGCATCCAACTTTCCGTGTTTTCCGTGTTTTCCGATTCTTTCACTGAGCTTCACAGGCACCGCCCGCCGTCGACCTCCAGGGCGACGCCGGTGACCATGGCCGCCTCGTCGGAGCAGAGGAACACCGCGGCATTGGCGATGTCGGCGGGGGTGGTCAGGCGGCGCAGCGGGATGGTGGTCAGGATCCGCTCGCGCGCCTCGGGCGTGTCGGCGCCGCCCATGAAGGTGGCCAGCAGCGGGGTGTCGCCCGCCACCGGGTTGATCGCGTTGACGCGCACGTTCCAGCGCGCCAGCTCGATCGCCATCGCCCGGGTGGCGGTGATCATCCAGCCCTTGGTGGCGTTGTACCAGGCCAGGTTCGGGCGCGGGCTGACGCCGCCGGTCGAGGCGATGTTGAGGATGGCGCCGGACCTGGCCGCCTTCATCGCCGGCACGACGTGGCGGGCGGTGAGATAGACCGACTTGGCGTTGACCGCGAACAGGCGGTCGAACTCGGCCTCGGCGACGCTCTCCAGCGCCTGCGGCCCCTGGCCGACGCCGGCGTTGTTGACCAGGATGTCGATCCGACCGCCGAACGCCGTCGCGGCCTCGGCCAGCGCGGCGACATCGGCGTCGCGCGAGACGTCGGCGCGGATCGCCGTCGCGGCTGCGCCCAGCTGCGCGGCCAGCGCCTGCGCGCCCTCCAGGTTCAGGTCGGCGATGACCACGCGGGCGCCCTCGGCGACGAACTGCGTGGCGATGCCGGCGCCAAAGCCCGAGGCCGCGCCGGTGACGATGGCGACCTTGCCCGCGAGCCGGCCCTTGCTTTCTGCGGCGTCCGTCATGTCCGCAAGTTGAGAGCCGCCCGCCGCGGAAGTCCAGGCCCGATCTTACCGCGCCGCCTGCGCCCGGATCTGCTCCAGCACCGGCAGCAGGTAGCCGATGAATGCCTCCGGGTGCTCCGACATCGGGAAGTGGCCGACGCCCGGCATCGCCGTCCAGGTCGAGCCGGGGATGGCGGCGTGCGCGGCCTGGCCCAGTTCCATCGTGCCGCTGGAGTCGTATTCGCCCGACAGGATGTGGACGCCGACCTGGCCGGTGTCGATCTCGCCCGCCGCCTCGCGCAGGTCGTAGTCGACCAGGTAGTAGTGCAAATCGCCCAGGAACGCGGGCGGCCAGCCGGCGGCGTAGACCTGGCTGGTTTCCTTCCGGTAGGCCTCCGGCGAGGTGGGGCTCATCAGCGCGTTCATCGTCCGCGCCTTGTATTCGTTGCTGACCTGCGGATGCCAGAAGCCGCTCAGGCTCGCCGGGTCGCCCTCGACCTTCAGCGCGCCCTCGAGCGAGATCACCGCGCGGAACGTCTGCGGGTGGCGGCGGGCGAGGTCGAGCGCCAGCAGGCCGCCAACCGAGCAGCCCATGAACACCGGCCGCTCCAGCCCGAGCGCCGCGGCCAGGCTCAGCGGCACGGCGCGCAGAAAGCCGCCGGTCAGCCTGTACTCGCTGGCCCACCATTTAGGCCCCACCGGCGGCAGCGACTTGCCGTGGTAGGGCAGGTCGTAGGCGATCAGGCGGAAATGGTCGGTGATCTCCGGCCGCTCGAACAGGTGACGCCACTGCGCGCCGTGGCAGCCGGCGGTGTGCTGCAGCAGCAGCGGGATGCCGCTCCCGGCCTCCTCGAAATAGAGCCGGTGATCCTCGCCGGCGAGGTCGAGATGGACGTAGCGCCCGACCGGGGCGTCGAACGCGCCGGCGGGGCGGGCAGGGCGCGTGGCGGTCGCGACGCCCGGATCGGCGGGTCGCAGCAGCTCCAGCGCCCGCATCGCCGCCGGATAGTACTGCGCATAGAGCACCGGCTCGGCGCCGACGACGATCCGGCCCGAGGCGGCCAGGTTGAACAGGTCGTTGCAGAAACGCGGCGGCCGCGCGGCGAGCAGTTGCGCCCAGACCGCCTCGTCGCCGGTGAGCGTAATGACGCCCGCCGCGTCAGCCCCAGGATCGCCTGCCGTCGGCGCGCCGTTGGCGACGACGATCGCCATCGTCCGCGCCCCGATCCGCAGCCGCAGGCCGCCGGTCCAGAACCGCGCGGCGATCCGGAACTCGCCGTCGGCCGCGCACAGCGCCGCGAGGGCCTCGGAAGTCCAGGTCTGGCTTTCCGGCATGTGCGCGTTCCTCCCGGGCGGCGAGGTTGGCAGATCGGCGGTCGCGGTTCCAGCGGACTTGACCGCCTTGGGGTTTGGGCTCAGCTTCACCGGCGTCTGCACGCTGAGATTGCGACCGCCAGTTGTTCGCGGATGCGTGCGCGCCGGGGGGCGAAGCGATGGCGACGAAGAACTGGGCCTGGGCCGCGCTGCCGCTGCTGCTGATCGCCGTCGCGCTCTGCACCGTTCCCGGCAATTGGCCCGGCCTGCGCGGCTGGACCTTCGTCGCCGTCGCAGCCCTGCTGGCGATCAACCTGATGATCGTCGGCTATCTGGTCAACGGCCGGCCGGCGGGCGCCTTTATCGACAGTCGCAACCGGCTCAGCCTGTCGAAGCTGCAGGCCGCTGCGTGGACCGTGATCGTGCTGGCCGCGTTCGCCACCGCCGCCGCCTCCAACGCGGTCGCGCCGGGGGTTGACTACAATCAGGTCCAGGCGCTGGCGGTCACCATTCCGGGCGAGTTGCTGCTGGCGATGGGGATCTCGGCCACCTCGCTGGTCGCCACGCCGGCGCTGCTCAGCCTGAAGGCGGACGAGGACCCCCAGGATGACGCCGCGGATAAGGCCTCGCTGCGCACCGGGACCAACGTCATCGCCAACGGCAAGCTGGCGAACAAGGCCTCGCCGGCCCAGGCGTCCTGGGCCGACCTCGTCACCGGCGAAGAGATCGGCAACGTCGGCACGCCAGACCTCGGCAAGATCCAGCAGGTGCTGATCACCCTGATCCTGCTGGGCGCCTACGCCGGCTATGTGTTCGAGAACTTCTCGCTGGTGTCGGGCGCGATCGGCAGCCTGCCGCAGCTCGACAAGTCGTTCGTCTGGCTGCTGGGCATCAGCCACGCGTCCTACCTGGCCTACAAGGCCGTGCCCCACACCAAGAGTGCGGACGCATGAGCGACCCTGGCATCGACCCGGTGACGGGCGCGCCGGCGGCGGGGACGCCCATCGCGCCAGCCGCGCCGAGGCGTCGCCGTGCGCCGCGAGGCGCCGGCAAGGCGGTCCAGGTCGCCTGGCCGCTGGCGACCATCGGGGCCCTGTCTCTCCTGGCCGGCAACCCGCTCGCGCCGCCCGGCGCTCCCCCGGCTCCGCCGCCAACGGTGGCCGGCACGCTGCAGACCTCGCCCGGCAGCTACGTGGCCCCCGACGGGCGCAGCTTCGCCCAGCTGGTGGCGATGCACGTGCTGCCGGATCCGCAGCTGACGCCCGGCGTGCTCAACCCCGACGTCACGCCGGCGACCACCAGCTCGACCATCTGCGTGCATGGCTGGACGGCGAAGGTTCGGCCGCCGACCTCCTACACCGACGCGATCAAGGACCAGACCGTCCCGCCCGGACACACCAAGGCCGAGTACGAGCTGGATCACCTCGACTCGATCGAAGACGGCGGCGATCCGAAGGACCGCAATAACCTGTGGATGCAGGCCTACAACGACACCTACGGCGCGCGGACCAAGGACGTGCTGGAGACGAAGGTGGCGCACATGGTCTGCGCCGGGACGCTGACGCTGGACCAGGCCCGCGCCGCGCTGGCGCCGAACTGGCTGGTCGGCTTTCAGCAGTACGTGGGACCGCTGCCGAGCGGCGAGTAGTTAGAGCTTGTTGGGATCGGTTAAAATCCCAGCTCACGTCATTGCCGGCCGGAGCGCGCAGCGCGGAGTGCCGGCAATCCATGAACATCGTCGGCGGTGGTGTTCATGGGGGGCCGAGACGAGTTCGGCCATGACGAAGCGAGGGGGTTATCCACCCCATTGCAACGTGCTCTACCGCGCGGCGCCGGTGATGGTCTTGATCAGCGCCTGCACCGGGGCCTTGCCGCCGGCGGCCCAGACGGTCTTCAGGTGCGCCAGGGTGTGGGCGGCGGCGTCTTCGAAGCGCCAGTCGCAGTCGTCGAAGCTGCAGTTGTCGAAGCGGGGTGGCTCGCCGCCGCGGTAGACCATGCGGCAGCCGCGAAACTCGCAGTCTTCGAAGCGCTCGCCGTCGAGGGCGACGGTCTCATGGTTGAAGATGGTCGCGGTCTGCATGGCTACAGCTCGTCCGGATCAGGAGCGGGGAGGGGCGCGGGGTCGGCGACGCCGGCGCGGTCGCGCTCACGCTGTTCGCGCTTGGCGTCGGCCTTCAGGGCGAGCTTGGTCGCCTTGGCCTTGTCCCGCTCATGACGCTCGAATGAATAGTTGGGCTTGCGCGCCATGGCACGAATTCCCTTGGAGTTGAGTCTGCGCCGACGGAACAGGGCGGCGCAACGCCGCCCTGTTCGCTGGGTAGGCCCGGGATGTTATCCCAATTCCGAAGTTGCAGATTCCGTAGTTCGCCGGCGCAGGGTCGGACGAACTGCGGGGCAGGCGGACTAGCCGGCTTGAAGCTGGCCGGCCGACATCTTGCCGCTCTTCTGGTCTTTCTCGAGCTCGAAGCTGACCTTCTGGCCTTCGTTGAGCGAGCCGAGGCCCGCGCGTTCGACGGCCGAAATGTGGACGAAAACGTCCTGGCCGCCGCCGTCAGGCTGAATGAAGCCGAAGCCCTTGGTGGCGTTGAACCACTTCACTGTGCCAGTCGTCATGTTGGTCTTCCTTGTGGTGTAGCTATTCGCGCGCGCCAGTCGACGCGGGTGACCAAATTGTCGGAAAGGATCATGAAGACTTGGGAGCTCGATCCGAAGAGCAAGCGTGGAGAGCATCCGAACCAAAACGATATTCGATATTCTGCCTATGCGCGCAATTCGAGATAACTACAAGAAAATACGGTCGCGCGCTCCATTTTCTCTCGCCGGCGAAAGTCTCCATGGATGCCGGGGTCGCCCCCTGGGCGCCGCCCGCCATGCAGACGCCGTCCGCGAATGCGCCCTTGCCCTGCGGGCGTGACGCGGGCCAGAACGATGGCCAGTCCAGGGGCTTCTCCGCGAGGCGCGCCATGCCGTCACCCGCCGATCCGGCCGCCAGCGATCCCGCGGGGCGCATGTGACCGCCGTGCCAGCGCCGGACGCCGCCGCGGGGGCCGCCGTCGCGGCCAAGCGCGAGGTCGACCAGCCGACCCGCTGGTTCTACGGCTTCGGCTCGGTGGCCTTCGGGGTGAAGGACAACGGATTCAGCTACTTCCTGGTTTTCTTCTACAATCAGGTGATGGGGGTACCCGCCCAGGCGATCGCCCTGGCCGCGTTCCTCGCCCTGCTGTTCGACGCCTGCATCGACCCGCTGATCGGCCAGATCTCTGACAACTTCCGCAGCCCCTGGGGCCGGCGCCACCCGTTCATGTACGCCGCCGCCGCGCCGTTCGCGCTGGCCTACCTGGCGCTCTGGAACCCGCCGCACTGGAGCGGCTCGGCGCTGTTCGTCTATGCGATCGTGATCGCGATCGTGATCCGCGGGCTCTCGTCGCTGTTCGAGGTGCCCAGCTCGGCGCTGGCGGCGGAGTTCTCCACCGGCTACGAGCAGCGCTCGGTGCTGCTGAGCTACCGCTACTTCTTCGCCTGGGTCGGCGGGCTGACGGTGAACCTGCTCGCCTACGCGGTGTTTCTCGCGCCCGACGCCACGCACCGCGTGGGGCAGCTGAATCCCGCCGGCTATGCGCACTACGGCATGGCGGCGGCGGCGATCATCTTTTGCAGCATCCTCATTTCCGCCATCGGGACGCACCGGCACATTCCGCACCTGATGCCGCCGCCGCCAAGGCGTCGCCTGACGCCCGCTCGCGTCGCCGGCGAGATGCGCGAAACGCTCTCGAACCGATCGTTTCTGTTCCTGCTGGCCTCCAGCATCACCAGCGCCATGGCGGCGGGAATGGCGGCGGCGCTGAACGTCTACTTCAACACGTTCTTCTGGGAGTTCAGCGCCATGCAGATCTCCTACCTTACGGCTGGCGTGTACCTCTCGGCCATCATCGCCCTTGTCGCCATGCCCAGGCTCTCGCGGCGGTTCAGCAAACGCATGGTGACGAGGCTGATGCTGGTGCTCTCGGTCACCGTCGGGCTCAGTCCTGTGCTGCTGCGAACCGTCGGCCTCATGCCGCCAAACCACAGCCCGCAGCTGCTGGCGATCATCTTTGTCACCTCGGTGGCCCAGGTCGCGTTCGGCATCACCTCCGCCACCGCCGGCGCGTCGATGATCGCAGACGTGGTCGAGGAGTCTCAGCTGAAGACCGGGCGCCGGTCCGAGGGCCTGTTCTTCGCCGCCTCGGCGTTCGTGCAGAAGGCGACGTCCGGATTCGGCATCCTGATCGCCTCCAGCATCGTCGCGATCGTCGGCCTTGCGCCCGGCACCGATCCGTCGCGCGTGCCGCCCGAGGTCATGCGCCACTTCGCGCTGATCTATGCGCCGACGCTGGTCGCGCTGTACGGCGCCGCCATCGTGCTGCTGTCCGGCTACCGCATCACCCGCGCCAGTCACCAGGAGACGCTGCAGCAGCTGGCGGCGGAAGCGGAACAGGCCGGCGTGATCGAGCCGGCCGGCTAGCGCGCGCTACCGCTACCAGAGCGAGTTGAGGTCAGCTGGAATCCAAGTGACGTCATTGCCGGCTGGAGCGCGAAGCGCGGAATGCCGGCAACCCATGCACGCAGCTCAACAGCTGTGTCCATGGATGGCCGGGACAAGCCCGGCCATGACGTCGAAGGGGTGTTCAAGCTGAATTCAACCCGCAACTAGCCGTGGTGGGGCGCTGTCGCCTTCCAGTGCACCCAGCAGGTCTTCGAGACCGACGCGGCGCGGGCGCAGAACGCCTGCGCATCGCTCAGTGAGACGAACCCGACGACGCTGGCGCGGAACACGGCGGCGTTGTTCACCGTCGCCGGCTCCACGCTTCCCGTCAGCGGCGGCGTAATCAGCGCGTGCAGGCGATCCAGCACGCGCTGCGCGCCCTGGGCCGTCGGGCTGGCGGCGACCTGGGCCACGCCGCGGCCGTCCGCCTTGGCCCGAATCTCCCGCGGCGGCGGCGCGGCGAGCGCGGGCTTCGGCGCGGTGGCCATCGCAATCCGGGCGGGGGCGGTCGGCGTCGGGGGTGAAGTCGCGGGGGGCGCTGGCGCGGACGCGCTATCGGTCCCCAGCCTGACAATCGGCAGCGGCCCCGACGGGGCGGTCGTGGGTGGCCGGGTCGCGTGCGCAGCGCCGCAGATCCGTTCGGTGACGGCGAGCATGAAGGACTCGGCGGCGGGCTGCACCCATTCGCCGCTGACCACCCGCGGCGCGACCTGGCCCCGCAGGTTGGCCTCGGGATAGGCGTCGGCCTTGATGAACCGGTTGGCGCCCAGGCGGCAATCGACCGCGGTCACGCCGCGCATGGAGCGGAATTTCAGCCGGGTCGCGGCGGCGTCGCTGCGCGCCTCGACGTCGAGCGCGACCTCCACGACGCCGCCGGCGCCGCTGGCCTGGCCCGCCGACGGCAAGATGGTGACCTCGACCCCGTCCTTCACGATGGGGCCGTCCTGCGCCGCGGGCGACGCCAAGGCAGGGCCGGCCGCAAGCATCAGGGCGATCAGCAAAGACAGACGCAACGAGCAGCTCCTTGGAGCGTGAGAAGAACTGACTCGGACGTTAAGGATGAAGTGTTGCGAATGTGTCGACCCGGCGTCCGGTTTTCCGGCGAGGCATGTACGCCTGGTCCCGGCGATGGAGGAGGAAGTTAGGTGGGGCCTTTCGACGCGCAGACCGACCTGCCGCCCGCCGACTACCTGAGCCGGGTTGGCGCGGTTTTCGCCACGTTCGACTCCCGCACCCAGGACTCCGGCAACGTGTCGTTCGGTGTCGAGTCCGCCGGCCAGCGCTGGTTCGTCAAGACCGCGGGCGACCCGGCCGACCGGACGCCCTTCCTGTCGCACGAGGCGCGTGTCGGTCTGCTCCTGAACGCCCAGCGTCTGGCCGGCGCGGTCTCGCACCCGGCCTTGCCCGCGCTGCGCGGCGTCACCCTGTCCGCCTGGGGTCCGATGCTGATCTATCGATGGGCCGCTGGCGAGTTGGTGGGCGCCCATTCCGCGCGCCGCGCCGATCCTGAAAGCGCGTTCCAGCGTTTTCGGCGGCTGCCAGCGGACGAACTGACGACGGCGATCGACACGATCCTCGACGCCCATCTGGAACTTTGCCGCGCCGGCTGGGTCGCCTGCGACCTTTACGACGGCTCGATCATCTACGACTTCGCCGGTCGCAGGACCTGGCTGATCGACCTCGACAGCTACCATCTGGGACCGTTCACCAACGAGATGGGCCGCATGTTCGGATCGACGCGGTTCATGGCCCCGGAGGAATTCGAGCGCGGCGCCCGCATCGACGAACGCACGACGGTGTTCACGCTCGGCCGCATGATCTCGGTGTTCCTGGGCGTTGGCGATCTGGGCGCGGAGGGCTTCCGCGGAAGCCCGTCTCAGCACCGCGCGATGTCGACGGCGTGCAGCCTCGATCCGGCGGCGCGGTTTCAAACCGTCGCGGAGCTGACAGACACCTGGCGCAACTAGCCCGCGTCAGTCGCCGCGGAACTTCGGCTTGCGCTTCTGGACGAACGCCCGCGCGCCCTCGGCGAAGTCGCTGGTCTCGCCAGTCAGCATCCACTGGTCGCGGTCCATCGCCGAGGTGGCGCGGTGCAGGGCGCCGGACTGGGCGTTGATCGCCTCCTTGGTCATGCGCACCGGCAGCGGCGGCAGCGCGGCCACCTTGGCCGCCCATTCACGGCTGCGGGCCAGTGCGTCGCCAGCCCCGACCACTTCGTCGAGCAGGCCCCAGCGCAGGGCTTCGTCCGCCTCGCAGGGCTCGCAGAAGATCGCCAGCTGCTTGGCGCGCGACGGGCCGGCCAGCGCGGCGATGCGGGGCAGGGCGCCCCAGCTCATGTTCATGCCGAGCGCGATCTCCGGCAGGCGCAGGTAGGCGCCTTCGCCGGCGATGCGGAAGTCGAGCGCCACGGCCAGCGCCGCCGCGCCGCCGATGCAGTAGCCTTCGATCGCCGCGATCGTCACCTGTTCCAGGCTCTCCCAGGCCGCGCACATGTCCGGGCCCAGCCGCGCCACCTGGCGGCGCTCGAGGCGGGTGGGCGGGCCGCCCACGGTGCGTTCCGGATCGGCCAGATCGGCGCCGGCGGAGAAATAGGTCTCGGCCCCGGTCAGGATCACCGCCTGGATCTCGGTCGAGCCGCGGAAGAACGCCGCCGCGTCGATCAGCTGGCGCATCAGCGCCAGCGAGAAGGCGTTGCGGGCCGCCGGCCGGTTCAGGCGCACCTCGGCGATGGCGCCCTCGGCGCCCACGGCCAGATCGGGCCAGACCGGGAAGCTGGTCAACCTTCCGCGACCGCGGCGATCCGCGCCAGGATCTCGGTCTCGGCGGCCTGATCGAGCTGCATCCGGTCGAAGTCCTTCCCGTCGGCGGCGCGGATATCGACAAAAACACCGGCCGGGTCTTCGTGGAAGTGCAGATAGGCGCGGGACTTCAGATAAAAGATGCCCCGGCTCTTCTCGCGCAGCACGCCGCGGGCCCTGATGCGATCCAGCAATGGCTCAAGCTGGTCCAGCACCGCGGCGCCCGCATGTTTCACAACGACTGCCTCCCGGTCCCGTTGAAGACCTTCATGCCCTGTTCTTCCGCCAGGGCTAGCATCTCGTTGTCCCCATCCGTGTCACCATAGGCCGCCTCGAGATGCACAGTGTCGCCGAACGCTTCTCGCAGCCGCCGCGCCTTTTCAGGCCCGCGGCAGTTCGCCCCATCGAACGCGCCGGTGACGCGGCCGGCGTCGTCGAATGCGAGCCGGGTGCCGATCAGCAGGTCCGCGCCCAGCCCCCGCGCGATCGGGGCGACGATGGTCTCGGGGCTGGCGGTGACGATCACCAGCCGCGCGCCGTCGGCCTGCCAGCGGCGCCAGGCGCGCAGGGCGTCGGGCCGCAGCAGCGCCCGGCCCTCTTCGCTGGCGAACGTCTGGGCCCAGGCTTCCAGCTCGGCGCGGGGCATGCCGGCGAGAAAACGCCGCACCGCCGCGGCTTTCAGCCGCCCTCGGTCCCGATCCAGCACATAGCGGGCGGCGGCCGGCGCCAGAGCCAGCATGCCGGCGGCGTAGGCGCGGACGCCAAAGCGCCACCGCAGAAAGGCGATGAAACTATCCCGCGATGTCAGCGTTCCGTCGAAATCGAACGCGACAAGGGGCCTGTATTTTGTCTGCATGCCCGGCTGCCCCCCAGGCGGCGACTGGCGCTCGTCCGCTATCTCCCCCATATCGGCTTTGCCCCTTCTCCGCGACGCGCCAGAAATGCGACATTGGCGCGACTTACCCACCGCGAGTCGTGGCGGAAGGCTTGTGATCCTCGGCGGGATCGGGGAATGTCAAGAATTAGACAACTCGCGGCGCATATCCTGCATGACGTTGAGGAGTGCGACGCCCGGGTGACCGTCGGCGCCGTAACCCGCAAAGCGCCGTTCGAGAGTGAGACAGAACGATGACCAAAGCCGCGAGCGGCGACAGCAAGAGCACCCTCTATTGCTCTTTCTGCGGCAAGAGCCAGCATGAAGTGCGAAAGCTCATCGCCGGGCCAACTGTGTTCATCTGCGATGAATGCGTTGAGCTGTGCATGGATATCATTCGCGAAGAGCACAAGATCGCCTTCGTGAAGTCTAAGGACGGGGTCCCGACGCCGCGCGAAATCCGCGAGGTGCTCGACGATTACGTGATCGGCCAGGAGCACGCCAAGAAGGTGCTCTCGGTTGCGGTTCACAACCACTACAAGCGCCTCAGCCACGCGCAGAAGAACAACGACGTCGAACTGGCCAAGTCCAACATCCTGCTGGTCGGCCCCACCGGGGTCGGCAAGACGCTGCTGGCGCAGACCCTCGCCCAAATCATCGACGTGCCTTTCACGATGGCCGACGCCACCACGCTGACCGAAGCGGGCTATGTCGGCGAAGATGTCGAAAATATAATTCTGAAGCTGCTGCAGGCGGCCGACTACAACGTCGAGCGGGCCCAGCGCGGCATCGTCTACATCGACGAAGTCGACAAGATCAGCCGCAAATCCGACAATCCCTCGATCACCCGCGACGTGTCGGGCGAGGGCGTGCAGCAGGCGCTGCTGAAGATCATGGAAGGCACCGTCGCCTCCGTGCCGCCGCAGGGCGGGCGCAAGCATCCGCAGCAGGAGTTCCTGCAGGTCGACACCACCAACATGCTGTTCATCTGCGGCGGCGCCTTCGCCGGCCTGGAGAAGATCATCTCCGGCCGCGGCAAGGGCACCTCGATCGGCTTCTCGGCCAAGGTGGCCGACCCGGACGACCGCCGCACCGGCGAGATCCTGCGCAAGGTCGAGCCCGACGACCTGCAGCGCTTCGGCCTGATCCCCGAGTTCATCGGCCGCCTGCCGGTGATCGCGACCCTGGACGACCTCGACGAGGAAGCCCTGGTCAAGATCCTGACCGAGCCGAAGAACGCGCTGGTCAAGCAGTACCAGCGCCTGTTCGAGATGGAGAACGTCGGCCTCACCTTCAGCGACGACGCGCTCAAGGGCGTCGCCCGCAAGGCCATCGCCCGCAAGACCGGCGCGCGCGGCCTGCGCTCGATCCTGGAAGGCATTCTGCTCGATATCATGTTCGAGCTGCCGACCATGCAGGGCGTCGAAGAAGTGGTGGTCAACGCCGAGGTGGTCGAAGGTCGCGCCCAGCCGCTGCTGATCTACGCCGAGAAAAAGGGCGGGGCGGCTTCGGCCTGACCCCAGCCGAGGCGCACGGTTACCCGACAGCTTGACTCCGTCTGCGGGCGGCCGACCATGCCGCGAGTCGGGGTGGGTCCGTGGCCCTGCCTCGGCCGATGTGCGCCGGGAAAAGGGTAGGGCGGCTTCGCCCGACAGAGGGTGACGAAACAGGTCCTCGGGATCGACTTCTCCGGCTCGGCGGAACAGTGGAGCGCCAGGCGGCGCAACTCCAGCATCTGGATCGCGGCGGGACGGGCGGATGAGGCGCGACTGCTGATCGACGAGCTGACCCCGGTCCAGGCCCTGCTCGGCGACGCCGAACCGTTCGATCGCCTGGTCGAACTGCTGACCGACTTCGACGGCTTCGCCGCGATCGACGCGCCGTTCAGCGTGCCGCGCGAGTACGCCGCCAGCGTGCCGGTGCTGTGGGCCCAGGCCTCGGGGCTGCCGCACGAAGGCCGTCCGTTCGGCCGCGGCGCGGACTTCGTCGAACTGCTATCGCCGGGCGCCGGGCGGCATGGCGTCAAGGTCTATCGCGCCTGCGAGGCGCTCTGGCGCCAGCGCGGGCTGAACACGCCGTCCACGCTCTGGTCCGGCCCTGGCGGCGGCGCCGGCGCGGCAGTGGCCTGCATGACGCTGCTGCTCATGCGCGGAGGGCCGGTCTGGCCGCTGCGGCCCGGCGGCGCCGGGGCGGTGCTGGTGGAGGCCAATCCGGCGGCGCAGCTGTTCACCTGGGGCCTGGAGCCGAGCGGCTACAGCGGCGCCAAGCCGAAGGCGGCCGCCGCCCGGGCGCAGATCCTGGCCGCGCTGGTCGCCGACCACGGACTGGTGGTCAGCGACGCGCAGGCCGCGCTCTGCCGCGACAACGCCGACGTGCTGAACGCGGTGCTCTGCGCCTACGCCGCCAAGGCCATGGCGGACGGACGCCATCCGCGGCAGCTGCCGGCCGCGGCGCGCAGCGAGGGCTGGATCGTGGTCGACGAGTCGCCCTCGGCCAGCGGCCGCGGCCCGCTGCTGGCGGCCACCGCCGAGCACCGGGTGCAGCGCCAGTTCGACGCCCTGGTCGAGGCGCTGGGCGTGGGCGGCGAGCCGGCCGACTAGACGGCGTGGCCACGGCGCCACATGCACCGAAGGTGAATTCTGCCTATTTCTGGCGCCTTCGCGGCGCCGTCTGGCGGGACCATGCTTAATCGCGACAGAAAACGTCGAGCTTTGCCATCGCAGCGCGACCCCTTGCCGCCTCCGGCCCGCTGCGCTTGAACGGCGCGTGAAACCATCCACATAATCGCCCTGAGTTCCGCCGGCGTTCGGCGGACGGGCCGCCCAACTCGGCGCATCGTCGAGTAACCGTGGTCCGGGCAAGGGTCAGGCGCCGCGAGTGGGCGCCGCCCAGGAGAAAATTGGCGTCATGTCCGAGATAAAAACCCTCCCAGTTCTGCCGCTGCGCGACATCGTGGTGTTCCCGCACATGGTGGTGCCGCTGTTCGTCGGCCGCGAGAAATCCGTCCGCGCCCTCGAAGAGGTGATGCGCGGCGACAAGCAGATCCTGCTGGTCACCCAGCGCGACCGCGACCAGGACGATCCGGCGCCGAAGGACATCTTCGACGTCGGTGTGCTGGCCAATGTGCTGCAGCTGCTGAAGCTGCCCGACGGCACCGTGAAGGTGCTGGTCGAGGGCAAGGCCCGCGCCACGGTGGTCCGCTTCACCTCGCACGACGCCTTCTACGAAGCCGAGGCCGCCGAGGTCGAGGAAGAAGGCGGCGAGGCGCACGAGGCCGAGGCGCTCAGCCGCGCGGTGATCGAGCAGTTCGAAAACTACGTGAAGCTCAACAAGAAGGTGCCGCCGGAAGCCCAGGCGTCGATCCCGCAGATCGCCGAGCCGGGCCCGCTGGCCGACAACATCGCCGCGCATCTGGCGGTGAAGATCGTCGATCGCCAGCAGCTGCTGGAGATTTTCAACGTCGTGAAGCGGCTGGAAAAGGTCTTCGCCCTGATGGAGGGCGAGATCAGCGTGCTGCAGGTCGAGAAGAAGATCCGGACCCGCGTGAAGCGGCAGATGGAGAAGACCCAGCGCGAGTACTACCTGAACGAACAGATGAAGGCGATCCAGCGCGAGCTGGGCGAACAGGACGACGCGCGCGACGAGCTGATCGAGCTCGAGAAGCGGATCAAGAAGACCAAGCTTTCCAAGGAAGCGCGGACAAAGGCCGAGGCGGAGCTGAAGAAGCTGCGCAACATGAGCCCGATGTCGGCGGAATCCACCGTCGTGCGCAACTACCTCGACTGGGTGCTGTCGATCCCGTGGGGCAAGGCCAAGACCAAGCCGATCGACGTGGTCAAGGCCGAGGAGATCCTCGAGGGCGACCACTACGGGCTGGAGAAGGTCAAGGAGCGCATCCTCGAGTACCTGGCCGTGCAGGCCCGCACCGGCTCGCTGAAAGGCCCGATCCTGTGCCTGGTCGGCCCGCCCGGCGTCGGCAAGACCTCGCTCGGCCGCTCGATCGCCAAGGCGACCGGGCGCGAGTTCGTGCGCCTCTCGCTGGGCGGCGTGCGCGACGAGGCCGAGATCCGCGGCCACCGCCGCACCTACATCGGCTCGATGCCCGGCAAGATCATCCAGTCGATGAAGAAGGCCAAGACCACCAACACCTTCTTCCTGCTCGACGAGATCGACAAGATGGGCGCCGACTGGCGCGGCGATCCCTCCAGCGCCCTGTTGGAGGTGCTGGATCCGGAACAGAACTCGACCTTCAACGACCACTACCTGGAGGTCGACTACGACCTCAGCCAGGTGATGTTCGTCACCACCGCCAACAGCCTCAACATGCCGCAGCCGCTGATGGACCGGATGGAGATCATCCGCCTGCCCGGCTACACCGAGGACGAGAAGGTGGAGATCGCCAAGCGCCACCTGCTGCCGAAGCTGGCCAAGGACCACGGCCTGAAGGAAGGCGAGTGGATCGTGCCGGATCAGGCGATTCACGACCTGATCCGCTACTACACCCGCGAAGCCGGCGTCCGCTCGCTGGAGCGCGAGATGGGCAACCTCGCCCGCAAGGCGATCCGCGACATGGCGGTCGAGAAGCTGATCTCGGTCACCATCGACGACGAGCGGCTGCGTAAGTACGCCGGGGTGCGCAAGTTCCACTTCGGCGAGACCGACGAGGAAGACCAGGTCGGCATCGTCACCGGGCTGGCCTACACCGACTTCGGCGGCGACATCCTCACCATCGAGGCGGTGAAGATGCCGGGCAAGGGCCGCATGTCGATCACCGGCAACCTGAAGGACGTGATGAAGGAGTCGATCGCGGCCGCGGCCTCGTTCGTCCGCTCGCGCGCCACCAAGTTCGGCATCGCCCCGCCCGACTTCGAGAAGACCGACGTCCACGTGCACGTGCCGGAAGGCGCGACGCCCAAGGATGGTCCCTCGGCCGGCGTGGCGATGGCGGTCGCCATCACCTCGGTGCTGACCGGCATCCCGATCCGCAAGGACCTCGCCATGACCGGCGAGATCACCCTGCGCGGCCGGGTGCTGCCGATCGGCGGGCTGAAGGAGAAGCTGCTCGCGGCGCTGCGCTCCGGCGTCAAGACCGTGCTGATCCCGATCGAGAACGAGAAGGACCTGGCCGACGTCCCGGACAACGTGAAGTCGGGCCTGGAGATCATCCCGGTCGCCACCGTCGACGAGGTGCTGGCCAAGGCGCTGACCGCGCCCCTGGTGCCGATCGAATGGTCGCCCGATCCGATCGCCGCGCTCGTGCCGGCGATCGAGGAAGACCTCGATGCCGACGCGGTGCTGACGCACTAAGCGCCGGTCTCAGGCTCGATCACGAAAAAAGCGCGGCGCGGGGGTCTCTCCCGCGCCGCGTTCGTTTGACGGCCGGCTGGCTTGAGCATTTAGTCTCGAGTTCAGGCTGTACGGCGGGGACGCACACTGCCGAGCCTCGCGGGGAGGCGACCATGACAAAAGCGGAGCTTATCGCGGACATCGTCGAACGCTCGGGGCTGGACCGGGCGCAGGCCAAGGCCTGCGTGGAAGCGTTCGTCGACTCAGTGACCGACTCGCTCAAACGGGGCGAGGAGGTGCGCCTGGTCGGCTTCGGCCGCTTCACCCCGGTCGCCCGCGCCGCCGGCCTGGCGCGCAATCCGCGCACCGGCGCGCAGGTCAAACGCCCCGCGTCCAAGACCGCCCGCTTCCGCATCGGCGAGGCGCTGAAGAGCGCGCTGAACTGACCGGGGCGCGGCCTGGGCCATGAGCCTGCTCACCGCCTTCGGCCTCTTCGCCGTCACCGCGATGCTGCTCTGCTACGCGATGGAGTCCCGCTCACCCTGGTGGACGCTGGCCTTCGCCGGAGCGTGCCTGCTGGGCAGCGCCTACGGCTTTCTGCAGGGGGCTTGGCCATTCGGTCTGGTCGAGGCGGTCTGGGCCGCCGTCGCCGCGCGCAAGTGGTGGGGACTGAGAAGCGCGCCGCCCTGACAGACACCGCCTTCCCGGCCGGCCATGCGGTCGGTAGAACGGGCCGTGGGGCGGCTAGCTCAGTTGGTTAGAGCGCCTGGTTTACACCCAGGAGGTCACAGGTTCGAGCCCTGTGCCGCCCACCATGCAACGGCCGTTTCGGATCAAGCGGCGCGCAGCTGCCGCATTGTCACTGTCCGATGTGATCCCGGATGCCTTCGCTCGCCAACCGGATCGCACTCTCGGTCGATGGAATGCGCCGAAGGGCGTTGAGGAAAACGAAGTCGTGGATCGTGCCGTTGTAGCGGACAGCGGTGACCTCGACTCCCGCCTGCGTGAGCTTGCGGGCATAGGCCTCGCCTTCGTCACGCAGCGGATCGTTCTCGGCGGTGATGACGAGCGCAGGCGGCAGTCCGGTGAGCTCTGCTTGACTGGCCCGCAGAGGGGAAACGTAGGGGTTATCGCGCGTCTTCTCGTCGGTGGCATAGAGGTCCCAGCCGTACTTCATGAACTGGCGCGACAGAAACCGGCCGCTGGCGAACTCGTGATACGAGTCGGTGTCGACACTGGCGTCGGTCGCCGGAATGAACAGCACCTGGTAGCTGATCTTCGGCCCCTGACGGTCCTTGGTCATCATCGTCAGCGCCGCGCTCATGTCGCCGCCAACCGAGTTACCAGCGACGGCGATCCGGCTGCCGTCAGCGCCAAACTCGCCCGCGTGTGCGGCTACCCACTTCAGCGCCGCATACGATTCCTCCAACTGGACTGGGAACTTCGCGGCGGGCAACGGCGTGTACTCGACGAACACCCCGACCTGGCCCGAGCCCACGACGAGGTCGCGCAGCAGCCGTTGGTGGTTCTGGAAGTCGCCGACGAGCCAAACCCCGCCGTGGATGAACAGCAGCACGCCGGATCTTCCCGCGGGGCGCTCGGGAGTCATCACGTAAAGCTTCACCGTCTGCCCGTCTTGAGTCACGGTCCTCTCGACTGTTGTGACGCCTGACATGTCGACCGGTGTCTTGCCCTGAAGGCCGGTGATTACTTCCTGCGGCTTCGGTTGCGGGAATTCCCAGAACGGCGTGGGGTCTTTGTTGACTTCGTCCAGGAAGGCCCGAATTTGGGGATCGATGCGTGGATCGGTCGATGGATCCACCGGTGCTGCGACAGTCGCAGTGTTCATCAGCAAAGTTCCTGTGGTTAGGGCTGCAAGTGCAAGTGAGAGGCGCATGCTCTGCTTCGTCCGTTATATGAGTGAGACAAAACTTAGGCGGCGACCCCGAACGCCTCGAATACATACAAATGCCGAGTACCGAGTTGTCGAGGACGCCCTCCGGGCGGACGGTGGAACTCATAGTATTCGGTCAACTCACCGGGAAGTAAGCGAAATTCATCGAACAGACGAAGGCGCGGCTTTGCTGGCGACTTCTCTCGCATCCGGGCGATTTTTGCATTCGCCGGCGTTTGTCGGCGTCAGCAATTGCCCCGAAACCTACCGGTGCGACCCACAAAGTGCTTGGTGAATTCCCGCAAACCTATTGAGAAAGGCGCAGTTTCGGGGCGAGGCTTGCGCCGATGACGCTTGATTCGGCTTGGCCGATGCGACAGTTGAAAACGCAGGTGTTCGCGTCGACGGGGTCGACCCCGGTCGGCTGACGCCCCGAACATGTTTCTCGGAGGAGCTGGATGGAAGCCAAGTCCGGCGGGCTTGGATCTCGCAATGGAGCGAGCAACTCGCGACACGGCGGGCGGGAAGCGGCAAGCCCCGAGTTTTTTACGTTCATGCGCGACCGGGTGGGCGCAGGCGTACTCAAGGGCGCCAGGGAACGGTGGGTTGCGCCCGCCGCCCTGTACAACGGGTTGGCGGGCATCGACAAATCGGCCTGGACGATCACCGGCGAGACGGTGATCGCGCTTCGGCTGCATGGCCCGGCCGTCGTGGACCACAACCGGAAAGTCAGCCGAACCAGCGGGCCCGGGCGCGATTTCGCGCTGCAGCCGAAAGGCACGCCGACACGATTTCTCGCCCACGGCCGCCTCGAGTTCGGGCATGTGTTCCTCCCGGACGCATTGCTCGACCGAGCGTCCGAAATGGAGAGCCAGCCCGCCCTCAGCGGGCGCCTGCGCGACGATCTCTCGTTCGTGCCGGAAAGGACGCTTCAGGCCCTGTTGGCCGACTACCTCCGGCGGGCGTTCGACCCGTCGCTTCCGGCCACCATGCTTGAGATGGAGGGGCGCGCGCTCCTACTGGTCGATTGCCTGCAGCGGCTTCATGACCCGTCGGGCGCCAACACCGCGTTGACTTCGGGCGGTCTGTCGCCGCGCCAATTGCGGCGCGCCTGCAACTTCATCATCGAGCATTTTTCCGAAGACATTCGCCTGGATGATCTGGCCGAGTTGACCGAGCTCACCTGCAAGCACTTCGCCCGCGCCTTCAGACAATCGACAGGACTGCCGCCGCATCAATATCTGATCGCGCAACGCATCGAAGCGGCCAAGCGCCGCCTCGTCGACGGACGATCAAGTCTCGCGGAGATCGCTGTCGAATGCGGCTTCGCCGATCAGAGCCATTTCACCGCGGCCTTTCGGAAAGCCGTTGGCGCGCCGCCCGGCGCCTGGCGCCGGAACCACGCGAAATAACATCCACGCCGTACGCCCAGGGTGCCGGCCCGTGCGCATTCGCTGGCGGTCGGGGCGGGCAGTCGCTACCTTGTGGGCGCCGCGTTGGGGAACCTAATGTTTATTGGACTGATCCTGCTCGCGATCATCGTGCTGCTCGGCTTCCTGCTGATCGGCGCCTACAACCGCCTGGTCGCGCTGCGCCAGAACGTCAACGAGGCCTTCGCCGACATCGACGTGCAGCTGAAGCAGCGGCAGGACCTGGTGCCCAACCTGGTCGAGACGGTGAAGGGCTACGCCGCCCACGAGCGCGGCACGCTCGACGAGGTGACAGCCGCCCGCACCGCCGCCGTCAGCGCCGGCAATGTCGAGGCCAGGGCCCAGGCCGAGAACGTGCTGACCAGCGCGCTCGGCAAGCTGATGGCGGTGGCCGAGGCCTACCCGGACCTGAAGGCCAACCAGAACTTCATGCAGCTGCAGAGCGAGCTGGCCGACCTGGAGAACAAGATCGCCGCCGCGCGGCGCTTCTTCAACAATGCGGTCGGCGAATACAACGCCTCGATCCAGCGCTTCCCGGCGGTGCTGATCGCCGGGGCCGCCGGCTTCACGCCGCGGGAATTCTTCGACGTCGGGGCCGACCGCGCCGCGCTGCAGAGCGCGCCGCAAGTGAAGTTCAGTTAGCGGGCGCAGCGCAATGCAGGCGGTCGGTCTGCAGACCTACATCTGGAACAACAACATCCGCTCCGCCCTGCTGCTGATCGGCTTCCCGATCCTGCTGCTGGGCATGGTGTTCTTCCTGACGCTGGGCATGATCGTCGCGCGGCTATTGCCGCCCGGCGACGAATATGGCGGCGCCGTGCCTTTCGCCCTGCACCTGATGGTCCAGGCCGCGCCGGCGGCGATCGTCGTCGCCCTGGTCTGGTTCGCCATCGCCTATGCGTTCAACCAGCAGATCATCGACTTCGCCACCGGCTCGCGCCCGGTGACCCGCGAGGACGAGCCGACCTGCTGGAACGCGCTGGAAAACCTCTGCATCTCGCGCGGCCTGAGGATGCCGACGCTGCGCCTGATCGAGACCGACGGCATGAACGCCTTCGCCAGCGGCCTGCACGAGGGCCGCTTCAGCGTCACCGTCACCCGCGGCCTGCTGCAGCAGCTCGATCGCGACGAACTGGAGGCGGTGCTCGCGCACGAACTGACCCACATCATCAACCGCGATGTGCGCACGATGGTGGTGGCGGCGATCTTCGCCGGGGTGATCACCCTTTTCTGCCAGATCGTCTACCGCTCGATCGTCTGGGGCGGGGTGTGGGGCGGTGGCGGGCGCGACCGGCGCGGCAATTTCGGCCTGTTCCTGCTGATCGCCATGGTGGTCGGTGCGGTCGGCTATTTCCTGGCCATCGTCATCCGCATGGCGCTCTCTCGCACCCGCGAATATGTCGCCGACGCCGGCTCGGTGGAGCTGACCCACAACCCCGACGCCATGATCAGCGCGCTGCAGAAGGTGGCCGGCCACACCCACCTGGAGGCGCCGCAGTCGATGCGGGCGATGTTCCTTGAGGACGACGACGAGGGGATCATGGGCCTGTTCGCTACCCATCCGCCGGTCGCCAAGCGCATCGCCGCGCTGAGCCAATACGCCGGCGGGCGGGCGCGTGAGCCGCAGCTCGCACCGCCATCAGCCGCCCCGACCGAGCCTGCGCCGTCCGAGGAAACCGGCCCCTGGGGCGGCCGCAAGGACGGCCCCCCAGGTCCCTGGAGCTGACCGGGTCCGGCTGGCGGTGAACTTTTATTCACTGGCTCGGCGGCCGGCCGCGCTTAGTCTGTCGCCAGCCGCGCCATCGTTCGAGCCCGCCATGTCCGTCCCACGTCTCAGATCGCCGCGCGCCGCGCTGGCAATGGCGGCCGCGATCGCCGGCTTGATGCTGGCCAGCCCGATGCCTGCTTCGGCAGGTCCGGGCGGCGATGCGCAGGTCGATCAGGTTTGCGCCGGCGTGGTCGGCCTGGTCCCGGGCGAGAAGCACTTCGCCGCCTGCGAGCAGAGCCTTGCCGACTCCCTGCGCAGCCTGCGCGAAGGGCAGGGGACGGCGCTGGCGCGGCGGCGTTGCCTGGATCGGGGCTACCGCTCCGGCACGGCGGGGCTCGCCGAATGCGAACTGGCCGGCGCCCCCGCAGACCCGCCACGCGGCCCGGACTACAGCGCGCCGGCGCCGGGCGGTTCGCGGTCGTACTTCCTGGTCTCGCGCGACACGGCGTTCCAGCGCGACCAGCTGGCCTGCGCCAAACTCGGCTTCGATCCGGCGCAGAGCGCCTTCGCCGACTGCGCGAGCAACCTGCGCGGGGCCTTGGCGAGGGCCAGCGATCCGGCCATGTAATACGGCGTGCCGGAGAGCTGAAAGCGTTGGCGAAGATCCTCGTCATCGAAGACGACGTCGAAACCGCCGCCGAGGTTGCGGCCTGCCTGACCGCGGGCGGCTTCCAGCCGGAGCAGAGCTTCGACGGCATCGAGGGGCTGAGGGCCGCGCTGGCCGAGCCGTTCGACGCGATCACGCTCGACCGCATGCTGCCGGGCTGCGATGGCCTGGAGGTGCTGCGCAGCCTGCGCGCGGCGGGCTCCGATGTGCCGGTGCTGATGATCAGCGCGCTCAACGAGGTGGACGACCGCGTCACCGGCCTGCGCGCCGGCGGCGACGACTACCTGGTCAAGCCGTTCGCGCCCAGCGAGCTGATCGCGCGGCTCGAAGTGATTCTGCGGCGGCGCCGCCGGCCGGAGGGTCTGGAGCTGGTGCTGAAGGTCGGCGACCTGCAGCTCGACCTGGTCAAGCGCGAGGCCAACCGCGGCGGCCGGCGCATCGAGCTGCTGCCGATGGAGTTCAAGCTGCTCGAGTTCATGATGCGCAACGCCGGCCAGATCCTGAGCCGGCGGCTGATCTTCGAGGCGGTCTGGGAGTACTATTTCGACCCCGGCACCAACCTGATCGACGTGCATGTCGGTCGGCTGCGGCGCAAGATCGACGCTGGCGACGGGCCGGCGCTGTTTCGGACCGAGCGCGGCGTTGGGTACATGCTGAATGCAGATTAGGGCGCTGCTGCGGACCACCACCTTCCGCCTCTCCGCCCTCTACGGCCTGATTTTCGCCCTCGGCCTCGTCGCCCTGCTGGGGCTGGTCTACCTGCAGTCCGCCGTCTACCTGACGCATCGCGTCGACAGCATCCTGGCCACGGAGGCGGGCGGGCTTTCGCTCTCGCCGCCGTCCGAGCTCGAGCAGCGGATCGAGGAAGCGCTCAGCCTCGACGGCGCCAAGAACAACGTCTTCGCCCTCTTCACGGCGCGCGGGGCTAGGCTGGCCGGCAACCTCCCGGCGGTTCCGGCTGGGCTGCGGCCAGGCGGCGCCCCGATCGAGATCGGCCCGACCGCGTCGTTCGCGGCCCCGGCGCGGCTGATCGCGCGGCGGCTCGTGTCCGGCGAGGTGCTGGTGGTGGGTCGAGACGTCAACCAGCTGCAGGAGATGCGTGGCATCATGGCGTCCGCCCTGATCGGCAGCGGCATCACCGTGATCGCGGTAGGGCTTGCGTTCGGCATTGCGCTGAGCGCCAGCCCGCTGCGGCGGCTGCAGGTGTTGCAGCGGGCCTGCGACGAGATCGCTGGCGGCGACCTGACGCGCCGGCTGCCCGACCAGCCGTCGCCACGACGAGCTCGACATGTTCGCCGCCACCGTCAACTACACCATGGGCGAGGTCGAGCGGCTGATGGGCGAGGTGAAGGAGGTCACCGACACCGTCGCCCACGACCTGCGCACGCCGCTGACGCGCGCCAGGGCCCAGCTGTACCGGCTCGAGCAGTCGGGCGCCGCGACCCCGCTCGACATCGCCCGGGTCACCGCCGAACTCGACACGGTGCTGGAGCGTTTCCGCGCGCTGATGCGGATCAGCGAGCTGGAGGCGTCCAGCCGCCAGGCGGGGTTCGCACCGACCGACCTGGCGCGGCTGGCGGCCGATGTCTGCGATCTCTACCAGCCGCTGGCCGAGGCGAACGGCGTCGTATTCCTGTGCCCCAAGGCGCCCGCGGTCACCGTCGCGGCGGATCCGAAATTGCTGTTCGAGGCGGTCGAGCAACCTGGTCGACAACGCGATCAAGTTCACCGGGGAGGGCGGGACGGTCACGCTTAAGGTCGAGGCGGACGCGGCCGGCCCGCGGATCATCGTCGAGGACACCGGCCCCGGCATCCCCGAGCTGGAGAAGGCCGCGGTGCTGCAGCGCTTCTACCGCGCCGAGCGCGATCGCATGGTTCCAGGCTCCGGGCTCGGCCTCAGCATCGTCGCGGCGATCATCCGCCTGCACCGCTTCGACCTGCGATTGGCCGACGCCGAGCCCGGGCTGAGAGCTGTCATCATCTGTCGGCCGGCGGCGGTATTGTATTGAAATTGTAACATTTCCTCACCCCGCCGCGTGAAACTTTATTCACTGGTCCGGCGGGTGCGCGCCGGTAGCCTGAACAGGTCGGGCGCGGCGCCCTGCCCCCAGTTCGCCGCGCGCCGACCTTGCCGTGTTCACTGGAGACCGTTCATGCTCGCGCTCGTGCGGCTTGCGCTGCGTCGACCGTACACATTCGTTCGTCCTGGCGATCCTGATCCTGATCTTCGGCCCGCTCGCGGCGCTGAAGACGCCGACCGACATCTTCCCGGACATCAAGATCCCGGTGATCGCCGTGGTGTGGACCTATCGCGGCCTGCCGCCGGACGACATGTCGGGCCGGGTGATCTACTACTACGAGCGGCAGCTCTCCTCGAGCGTCAACGACATCGAGCACATCGAGAGCCAGTCGCTGCCCGGCATCGGCATCGTCAAGATCTTCTTCCAGCCGGGCGTCGACATCCGCACCGCCACCGCGCAGGTGACGTCGCTGTCGCAGACCGTGCTGAAGCAGATGCCGCCGGGCATCACGCCGCCGCTGATCCTCAACTACAACGCCTCGACCGTGCCGATCCTGCAGCTGGCGCTGTCCAGCCCGCAGCTGACGCGAGCAGAAGCTTTTCGACCTCGGCCAGAACTTCATCCGGCCCGCGCTGGCGTCGGTGCCAGGCGCCGCGATCCCATCGCCCTATGGCGGCAAGGAGCGGCAGATCCAGATCGACCTCGATCCCGCAGGCGCTGCAGTCGAAGGGCCTGTCGGCCGAGGACGTCGGCCAATGCGCTGGCGGCCCAGAACCAGATCATCCCGGCCGGCACCGCCAAGATCGGCAGTTCGAATATAACGTGAAGCTCAACAACAGCCCCGGCGCCGTCGACGAGCTCAACAACCTGCCGATCAAGACGGTCAACGGCGCGACCATCTACATGCGCGACGTGGCCCACGTCCGCGACGGCTGCGCCGCCGCAGCGCAACGAGGTGCGGGTGGACGGCCAGCGCGCCGTGCTGATGACCGTGCTGAAGAGCGGCTCGGCCTCGACCCTGGCGATCATCGACGGCGTCAAGGCGATCCTGCCCCGGCTGGAGGAGACGCTGCCGCCGTCCCTGAAGGTCGCGCTGCTGAACGACCAGTCGATGTTCGTGAGGGCCGCCATCTCCGGCGTGGTCAAGGAAGGCGTCATCGCCGCGGCCCTGACCAGCCTGATGATCCTGCTGTTCCTGGGCAGCTGGCGCTCGACGCTGATCATCGCCACCTCGATCCCGCTGGCGGTGCTGTCCTCGATCGCCGCTGCTCTCGGCGCTCGGCCAGACGCTCAACATCATGACCCTGGGCGGCCTGGCGCTGGCCGTCGGCATCCTGGTCGACGACGCCACGGTCACCATCGAGAACATCAACTGGCACCTGGAGCAGGGCAAGGACGTCACGCACCGCCATCCTCGACGGCGCCCAGCAGATCGTGACGCCGGCCTTCGTCTCGCCTGCTCTGCATCTGCATCGTCTTCGTGCCGATGTTCTTCCTGCCGGGCATCGCCGGCTTCCTGTTCGTGCCGATGGCCGAGGCGGTGGTGTTCGCCATGATCGCCTCCTTCGTCCTGTCGCGCACCCTGGTGCCGACCATGGCGATGTACCTGCTGAAGCCGCACGACGCCGGCCACGCGCAGTTCGCGCTGGAGCGCCACGGCGCCGGCGCGGCCCAGGCCGTCCGCGGCAATCGCTCTGGTGCGCTTCCAGCACGGTTTCGAGGAGCGCTTTCGCCAGGTCCGCGAGGGCTATCGCCGCCGTGCTGGCCATGGCGCTGCAGCATCGCGGCCGTGTTCATCGCGGGCTTCCTCGGCTTCGTCGCTGCTCTCGTTCTGCCTGGCTGCCGTTCCTGGGCGCAACTTCTTCCCGACCGTCGACGCCGGCGAGATCACCCTGCATGTCCGCGCGCCCGTCGGCACCCGCATCGAGGACACCGCCGCGCTGTTCGACCATGTCGAGCAGGCGATCCGCCAGATCATCCCGCCCGACGAGCTGATCGACCATCGTCGACAACATCGGCCTGCCGGTCAGCGGCATCAACCGCGCCTACCTCAACACCGGCGGCATCGGCCCGCAGGACGGCGACATCTACATCACCCTCGACCGAGAAGCACCGCCCGACCGCCGACTACGTGAAGGAGCTGCGCGCGCGGCTGCCCCGCGAGTTCCCCGGCTCGACCTTCTCCTTCCTGCCGGCCGACATCGTCAGCCAGATCCTCAACTTCGGCGCGCCGGCGCCGATCGACGTCCAGGTGGCCGGGCCCAACCGCGACGACGAACGAGGCCTATGCCGACGGAGCTGCAGCGGAAGCTGACGCACGATCCCCGGGCTGGCGGATGTGCGCCTGCAGCAGTCCACGCCACTATCCCGAGTTCCGCGTCGACGTGGACCGCACCCAGGCCGATCAACTCGGCATCACCGAACGACGACGTCGACCAACAGCGCTGGTCACCACGCTGGCCGGCAGCTTCCAGACCGCGCCGGCCTTCTGGCTCAATCCCGAGCAACGGCGTCTCCTACCCGATCGTCATGCAGAGCCCGCAGCAGGACGTCGAACTCGCTGTCCAAGCTCGAGAACATCCCGATCACCGGCGAGCAAGCCGGGCGACGATGCAGATGCTCGGGCGGGCTGGCCGCAATCACCCGCGGCAGACGCCGACGCGGTGGTGTCGCACTACGCCATCCAGCCGTCCTTCGACATCTACGCCACCACCCAGGATCGCGACCTCGGCAGCGTCGCCAGGCGGTCGATCAGGTGCTCAAGGCGACGCGCCAAGGACGTGCCGAAGGGCGCGACGGTCACCATCCGCGGCCAGGTCGCGACCATGAACAACGCCTTCTCCGGCCTGTCGTTCGGCCTGATCGGCGCGATCGTGCTGATCTACCTGATGATCGTCGTCAACTTCCAGTCCTGGGTCGATCCCTTCGTCATCATCACCGCCCTGCCGGCCGCGCTGGCCGGCATCGTCTGGATGCTGTTCGCCACCCACACCACGCTCTCGGTGCCCGCGCTGACCGGCGCGATCATGTGCATGGGCGTGGCGACCGCCAACTCGATCCTGGTGGTCAGCTTCGCCCGCGAGCGGCTGGAGGCGACCGGCGACGCCGTCATCGCCGCGCTCGAGGCCGGCTTCACCCGCTTCCGTCCGGTGCTGATGACCGCGCTGGCCATGATCATCGGCATGGCGCCGATGGCGCTGGGCCTGGGCGAAGGCGGCGAGCAGAACGCCCCGCTCGGCCGCGCCGTGATCGGCGGCCTGATCTTCGCCACCGTCGCCACCCTGCTTTTCGTCCCCGTCGTCTTCTCCATCGCCCACGCCAAGCGAGCCCATGAACCAAATCTCGAACCCGACACCGGTCTCAGCGCCGCACACGCCTAGCGAGGCGACGCCCGGCCGCGAGGTGCTTCGCCACCGGCCGATGCCGTGGCTGAAGCCGGCTGGGCTGATCGCGGCCGTCGTGGCCGCCGTGGTCGTGGGCGCAGGCCTCATGACCCGCAGCATGGCCAGCCAGAGCCTGAAGAGCTGGACCGACGCCCAGGCCATCGCCACAGTCAGCGTGGTGCGCGCCGAACGCCGTGAGCGGCGACCAGACGCTGGTGCTGCCGGGCCAGGTGCAGGCGTTCAACGACGCGCCGATCCATGCGCGCGTGCCGGGCTACCTCAAGGCCTGGTATCACGACATCGGCGCCAAGGTGAAAGCCGGCGAACTGCTCGCCGGCATCGACACCCCTGACCTGGATCAGCAGCTGGGCCAGGCGAAGGCCGACCTGGCGACCGCCGTCGCCAACCAGAATCTCGCCCAGAGCACCGCGGCGCGCTGGAACGGCCTGCTGACCCAGGACGCGGTCTCGCGGCAGGAGGCCGAGGAGAAGAACGGCGACCTCGCGGCCAAGACCGCGCTGGTGAACGCCGCCAGGGCCAACCTTGGCCGGCTCGAAGCGCTGGAATCGTTCAAGCGGATCACGGCCCCGTTCGACGGCGTGGTCACCGCGCGGACCACCGACATCGGCCAGCTGATCAACGTGGGCAACCCGAACGATCCGGGCCTGTTCACCGTCGCCGACGTGCATAAGCTGCGCGTCTACGTCAACGTACCGCAGGCCTACGCGGCGCAGATCCATCCGGGCCAGATCGTCAGCCTGCAGGCGCCGGAATATCCCGGCCGCACCTTCCAGGCGACGCTGGTCAGCACCTCGGGCGCGATCGGCGCACAGTCCGGCGCCTTGCTGGCGCAGGCCCAGATCGACAATCCCGACGGAGCGCTGAAGCCGGGCGACTACGTGCAGGCGACCTTCGCGCTGCCGGCGGTCGGCGGGACGCTGGTGTTGCCGGCCAACGCCCTGGTATTCCGCCAGAGCGGCATGGCCGCCGCCGTTGTCGGACCAGGCGACCGCGTGACGCTGAAGCCGGTCACCATCGCGCGCGATCTCGGGACGACGGTCGAGATCGCCGCCGGCCTGTCGCCGTCGGACGCCGTGATCGCCAATCCGCCGGATTCGCTCGTGAGCGGCGAGCGGGTGCAGGCTGGCCGCCCATCACAACAGGCCTCGAACTGATGACGTCGCCCCGGAAGCTCGCGTTGGCCGTCGGCGCGGCGGCGATGCTCGCCGGCTGCAACCTCGCACCCGCCTACCAGCCGCCAGCCGTGCCGACGCCCTCGGCGTTCAAGGAGTCGGCGCCCTGGACCCAGGCGACGCCCGCCGACGCCCTTCGGCGCGGGGCCTGGTGGAGCCTGTTCGGCGATCCGACGTTGTCGGACCTCGAGGGCCGGATCGAGACCGCCAACCCGACGCTGGGCGAGGCGGTCGCCCGCTACGACCAGGCCCGCGCCTTCGCCGACGAGGCCGCCGCCGGCCTCTACCCGTCCATCGGGACCGGCGCGCAGGTCAGCACCAACCGGCAGTCGGCCAACCGGCCGCTGCGCAGCGCCAGCCAGCCGACCTACTACGGCGGCGATACGGTCGGCGGCGGCATTTCTTACGACCTCGACCTCTGGGGCCGGATCCGCAACCTGGCGGCGGCCGGCAAGGCCGAGGCGCAGGCCTCCGCGGGCGACCTCGAGTCGATCCGGCTCAGCCTCGAGGCCGAACTCGCCGACGACTACCTGCGGCTTCGGGGTCTCGACGCGGAAGAGGCGCTTGTTGAACGACGCGGTCGCCGCCTACCAGCGGGCGCTGACGCTGACCCAGGTGCGCCACGACGGTGGCCTCGCCACCGGCCTCGACGTCGGCCGCGCCCAGACCCAGCTGGAGACGGCGACCGCCCAGGTCTCGGACGTCGCTGGGCAGCGGGCGCTCTATGAGCACGCCATCGCCAGCCTGGTCGGCACGCCGGCGTCAAGCTTCGATCTCGCCCCCGCTCAGCCGGCGCTGGCGCTGCCCGTGATCCCGGTCGGCGTGCCCTCGACGTTGCTGCAGCGGCGCCCGGATGTGGCGGCGGCCGAGCGCCGGGCGGCCGAGGCCAACGCCGAGATCGGCGTGGCGCGCGCCGCCTTCTATCCGGACGTCAGTCTGCAGGCCCTGGCCGGCTTCCAGGACACCAGCCTCGTCGGCTGGCTGGCCGCGCCGAACTCGTACTGGACGCTGGGTCCGGCGCTGGCGATGACCATCTTCGACGGCGGCGCGCGCCGAGCCCAGCTGGCGGCGAGCAAGGCCAGCTTCCGCGCTCAGAGCGACGCCTATCGCGCCACCGTGCTGCGCGCGTTCCAGGACGTCGAGGACAACCTCGCGCTGCTGGGCCATCTGGCCACCGAGGCGCGCTCGCAGGCTTCAGCCGTCGACGCGGCGAGCCGCACCGAGAGCCTGGCGCTGACCCGATACCGCCAGGGCGCGGTCAACTATCTCGAAGTGGTGACGGCCCAGACCGCCGCTCTGGAGGCCAAGCGCGCCGCCCTCGACATCGAGACCCGCCGCCTCACCGCCAGCGTCGGTCTGATCCGCGCCCTCGGCGGCGGCTGGACGCAGGGCGCGGCGACCGCGGCGGCGCCGCAGCGAGCCAGCTAGACCTGCGGTGTTCGCCGGCCGAGGCGGTCTTAGCACCACCCATCAGTCACGCCGTGCGGGACCCGCGCCAGCGTCTTGTTCTTCCCGAACAGCGGAATGCCCAGGTAGATGCGGGCGAGGATCACGTCGTCGGACTTCAGCTGGGCCGACACGCGGTAGGTCTCTCCGTCGTCGGGGTTGTAGAACCAGCCGTCCTTCCAGCGGTTGGGACCGTCCGGAATGAGGTTCCACAGCATAGTCAGGCCGCAGAGTTCACGCGTCCGCAGCGCCGGATCGGGATTGTGGTAGTCGCGGTCCAGCTGGCCCAAGGCGTTGCGCGGTACATGCAGCCACAGGATGCGTCCGCACATCATCCCCGCGCAGTCATAAATCTCCACCGCGGCCTTCTTGTCGATGAGCCAGACCCCAGCCGGCACCGCCGGTTCGCCGTTGGCCATTGGCGCCGCGATCGTCAGCGCCATAGCCAGCAGCGCGGCGCGCCCTGCATGCCGCGCGAACGTTCTCGGCGCGAAACTGGACCGCTCTGCCCGCGTCATCTTCGAAGTTTCCGCACCGCTGCCCAACCGGTCAAGACGAAGCATTCAGCGGGCGTCGAAGCGGCGCAGCAGCTGGATGAGACTGGCTTGGCGCGCGTCGACGGCCGCCCGCTGGGCGTCGGCGCTCAGCAGTTCGCGCGCCGCCAGCCGCGCCACCAACCCGATGATGGCCGCGGTCTGCGCGCCCCTGACACCGCCGGACCGGAGATAGTGGCCGATCGACTGACGCGGCACGCCTATCGCCTTCGCCATCTCGGACTGCCAAGACAAGCCAAAGAGAATCTCGCCGATCTCTCGAATCTCGGCTGAATTCAAGGTTTGGATTTCTGGTGAAATCATCAGAACAACATATCACCCTCGTCGGCGGCAACGTTGAGGAATTCCATTTTCTTGCGCGGCGCAACAATTTGTGCGCAGCTAACGGCCACGCCATATGTCGAAAACTTTCGCCAAGGAAAACCGACATTACGGTTCTGCTGGAGAATGTCATAATCATTCGCTCGCGAAATTGACGTGCATCAAGGGCGAAGGAGCCGGGCCGGTTAAGCTGAAGTACTTGGGGCCGGCAATGTTGCGGGTCCGGGAGGTGGGACAATGACGGTCGTCGGGCATTCCACCACTGGCGCGCAGGGCGGTGAATTGACCGCGCTGATTCCGCAGGTTCGCGCTTTCGCCCGCTCGCTCTGCCACGATCGGGCCCAGGCGGACGATCTGGCCCAGGACGCGCTGGTGAGCGCGTGGCGTCACCGCGACGCCTACCTGCCCGGCACGAACCTGAAGGCCTGGGTGTTCCGGATACTGCGCAATCAGTTCTACTCGGACCGTAGGCGCAGTTCGCGGGTCTCGCAGCTGGATCCGGACTACGCCGCCCAGAGCCTCGTCGCGGTATCGAACCCGGTGGCCGCGCTCGAACTGGACGATGTGCGCCGGGCGATGTCGGAGCTGTCCGACGAGCAGCGAGAAGCGCTGACGCTGGTCGGCGTCGCGGGGCTCACCTACGAGGCGGCGGCGGTCGTCTGCGACTGCGCGCTGGGAACCGTGAAGAGCCGCGTCAACCGCGCTCGTCAGCGGCTCGCGACAATCCTTTCCGGCGAGCGGCTGCTCGACCGCAGCCGCCTCGCCGACGGCGTCATGGCCGCGATGGTCGCCGACGCCGAGCGGCTCCAGACCGCGCCGCACCGCAACGCGGAAGGCGCGCAGCAGATCCCAAACCTCCCCTCGGCAAGAGGCGTCTTCGGCGTCTTCCAGCAAGCGAGCTGACCATGACCCTCATAATCATCATCCTGGTGCTGGTGCTGCTGTTCGGCGGCGGCGGCGGCTACTACGCCCACAGAACCTGGGGCGCGCCCGGTCTCGGCGGCGTCGTCGGTCTGATCCTGATCATCCTCGTCGTGCTGTGGCTGATGGGCCGACTCTAGATGTCGTCCCGACAGCCACAGGCGAAACCTATGTGCGGGCCCGCGCCCCTTGTCGCGGGAACGGGCGCTTTCGGCCCATCGTTCAATCAGGAGCCTTCAATATGAAGCGTCATCTTCTCCTAACGGCCGCCGCGACGGTCTGTCTGGTTTGGCCCTCCGCCGTATTGGCCGATCCTCCCGCTGGCCGCGGCGGTGGCGGCGGCAATGATCAGTCGCAACAAGGGCAGGACAAGGCGCACGGCCAAGGAGGCCAGGGCGGCCAAGGCGGTCAGGGCGACCAGAAAGGCCCGAAGGGCCCGAAGCCTGCCGCGGTGACGGCTGCGCCGCCGACCCACGCAACCACCGTCCACGTCGCACCCGTGGGCGGAGGTCAGGTTCAGGGCGGACCCCACCCGGGCGGATCGTCCGGCCACGTCGTGACCGGCCACCAGGCGCAAGTTCACGTGCAGGGCGGTCAGGGACAGGTCGGCGTTCAGGGCGGCGGCCACACTGGCGCCGTTTCGCCGGTGTTCGGCGGGGTCGGTCATGGGACCGTCACCGGTCAGACTGGGCGCGGCGCAGGCCCCGTCGTCCGCAGCGCGCCCGTCGTGCGTCAAGCGGTCCGTCCGCCGGCGAACCTGCCGGTGCTCTCGGGCTGGAACCGAGGCGTCACCGGCCCGGCTCGCAACCAGCAAGGCCAGCAGTGGCGGCAGGCGCACAGTGGTTGGGACAACAACGCCCCCTGGCGGAGCAACCAGAACTGGTGGCGCGGAAATCCCGGCTGGCGCAACTACCGCGGCGAGCGGATCGGCTTCTTCTTCATTCCGTTGCTGGGGTACATCTCGGTTCCCGCGGAGTACCGCACCCACTATTGGCGCGCCGGCGAGCAACTGCCGCGCTGGTTCTGGCGCTACGAGGTGCGCGACTACTGGAACTACGGCCTGCCCGAGCCGCCGGACGGCTGCGCCTGGGTCTGGGTGGATAACGATGTCGCCCTGATCGACACCTCGGACGGCTACATCCTCGACATCGTGCACAACGCTTGGTGACGGCGGCGCGCGCCGTCGCCGGCACGGCCTCGGCGCTAGCCTTCGCCCAGCAAGCGAGGGCGCCGCTTCCACCAAGTAGCAACTTCATCAAGACCGGCCTTGGAGCCACCCATGAAAACCCTTGTCGCCTCGATCGTCGCCCTGGCCCTGCTCGGCGCGGGCGCCGCTAATGCCGGGGGCGTCGGCATCGGCGCCCATGTCGGATCCGTTCACCTTGGCGTCGGGGTCCACGGCGGCTCGCACCATCGCCATTGCGTCTCCTGGCGCGGCCACGGACACCATCGACATTGCCGCCGCTGGGGCCACTGACGCGCGTCGAAAGCGGGCGTCCCATACGTTTGCCTCGGTCGCCGAACGTTTGAGCGCGGTTGCGATCGTCGGCAGGCGGCGGCGGTGCGGCGAAGTTGCGCCGCATCGCCGCCATCCGCGCCGGGCTCACCCCAGGTTCAGCAGATACAAGAGCGCCAGCGACAGCAGGCCCAGCACCCCGAGGGACAGGGTGACGACGGCCGTGACGCGCGGTCCGGCGCTCGCGAGGGCCTTGACGTCGACCCCAAGCCCGAGCGCCGCCATGGACACCACCGTCAGGACCGTCGCGGTGGTGGTGGCTGGGGCGACCGCCGCCGCCGGCGTCCATCCGAGCGAGCGCGCGCCGACCAGCGCCAGGAATCCGAGGATGAACCAGGGGACAAGCTGATGCGCGCCTGGCCGCCCAGGGCGGGGCCGCTCGCCGGCCGTGACAGCGGGGGCGGGTTCGTCGGTCTCGTCGCGCGCCGCAAGCGTCATCATCGAGAGGCCGCCGACCACGGGACCTAGCATCAGGACGCGGACGAGCTTCACGACCGTGCCGATCTGCAACGAAAGACCGCTGACCGGCGCCGTCGCGGCCAGCACCTGCGGTACGGCGTAGACGGTGAGGCCCGCGAACACCCCGAACGCCCTGTGGCTCAGGTGCAGGAGGCTCGCGACGATCGGCAGCAGGATCACCACGGCGACGCCGAGGATCGCCGTGAACGAAATCGAGGCGGCGACATCGTCGCCGTCCGCGCCGATCACGGGCGCCACGGCCGCGATGGCCGAATTGC
This sequence comes from uncultured Pseudomonadota bacterium, assembly GCA_963835495.1. Lineage (GTDB taxonomy): Bacteria > Pseudomonadota > Alphaproteobacteria > Caulobacterales > Caulobacteraceae > Acaudatibacter. The sequence goes on from CAWIFQ010000003.1 coordinate 917,588, forward strand.
CGCAGATGGCGTTCCCGCAGGCGATCAGGATCGACATCCGCGCGGGAAGCTTGAACAGCCGCCCGATGCCGTAGCTGACCGCGATCGCCGCCGCGACGATCCCGGCGATGCCAACCAGCAGCATCGCGCCCGCGCCGGCGATGGTCCGGAAATCGACGGTGATCCCCAGCAGAACGACGGCGACCTCCAGCACCGTCTTGGCGCTGAACGCGATGCCGTCTCGCCAGAGCGCGCCCGGCGTCCAGGCGGCGCGCAAGGCCGCGCCAACGAGGATGGCGAGGACCAGCGCCTCGACCCAGGCGCGACCGATCAGCTCAGCTTCCAAGCCCTGGAGCAGCCAGGCCGCCGCAGTGATCGCCACGCAAAGCAGCAGCCCGGGCGCAAGCGTCGCCGAGGCCCTTCTGACCGCATCGACCCAGTGGTGAAGCTTGCCTGTCATAGCCGGCAGTTTGGCCCGCGCCAGATCAAGCAATCAAACGAATAGTAATAGTCAGATTGATCGATAAATGCGATTGATTGCTCATGACGCTCGAGCAGCTCCGCATCTTCGTCTTCGTCGCCGAACGCCTGCACATGACCCGCGCCGCGGAAGCGCTGGGTCTGACGCAATCCGCCGCGAGCGCGTCAGTCGCGGCGTTGGAGGCGCGCTATGGCGTGCGCCTTTTCGACCGTGTCGGGCGCGGCTTAGCGCTCACCGAGGCCGGGCGCGTGTTCGTGCCGGAGGCGCGGGCCGTGCTCCTTCGCGCCAGGGCGGCCGAACAGTCGTTGATCGACCTGTCGGGCCTCCGGCGCGGCGAGTTGGAACTGGCGGCCAGCCTGACGATCTCGAGCTACTGGCTCCCCAAGTACATCGCACGGTTCGCCGAGGCCTATCCGGGGATCGTACTGAAGGTCAGCGCAGCCAACACGACCGAGGTCGCGCGGGCGGTGGCGGCGGGCAGCGCCGAGTTGGGGTTTGTCGAAGGCGCCGTGGACGACTGGACGCTGCTTCGCCAACCGATCGGCGGCGACCGGGTCTCGCTCTACGCGGCGCCTTCCCATCCGCTGTCGAGCGGCGCGGTCGGTCAGGCCGAATTGGCGGCCGCGCGATGGGTCCTGCGCGAGCCAGGGTCGGGGACCCGGGCTCACTTCGAGCAGACGATCGCCAGGCAGGGTGTCAGCGCGGCGGATTTGCGAGTCGCGCTCGAGCTGCCCTCGAACGAGGCGGTGCTGTCCGCCGCCGCCGACGGGGATCTTATCGCGGCGGTGTCCGAACTGGCCGCCGAGCCGTTCGTCGTCGCGGGTCGCCTCGCGCGATTGCCGCTAGATCTGGACGAACGTCCTTTCGAGCTGCTGAGGCACAAGGAGCGTCGCCTCAGCGCGGCCGGCAAGGCGTTCGTCGCCCTCCTGCCGCCGCTTCCAGAGGGCCGGATGACCGCAGTGTCATGAAGGCGAATTCACTCGGGTAACGGGTCGAACCGACTAGGATGAACCCACGCCAATCCCTTCCGTCAACAGTCCCCCCAGATGGCGGAAGGAGGCCCGCTCTGAAAAGATGGTCCCTCAATTTTCAGGGCGGGCTCTTTGGTCGCCTGCGGCTGCTTCCCGGACGGGCTGCGCCGATCGCAAAGGCTGGCGCTATTCGTCGAGCCTGGTCCAGCCGCTGGGTCTGAGCAGTTCGAGCGGGCGGAACTTGGCCTTGTAGTCCATCTTGTGGCTGCCCTCGACCCAGTAGCCCAGATAGACGAACGGCAGACCCAGGCGGGCGGCGCTGCGAATGTGATCGAGGATCGCGAACGAGCCGAGGCTGCGGCGCGGCTGGTTCGGATCGTAGAAGCTGTAGACCAGCGATAGGCCGTCGCCGAGCCGGTCAACCAGCGCGCAGGCGATCAGGTCCCCCGGGCCGTTATCGGTCGACGGGGCGCGGTACTCCACCAGATGGGTGCGCACCGCGGTGTCCTCGACCATGGCGACGAAGTCCGGCCAGCCCATGTCGGCCATGCCGCCGCCCGGGTGGCGGGCGGTGAGGTAGCGGCGAAGCAGCTCGAACTGCTCCAGCGTCGCCTCGGCCTCGACGACGTGCCGCCTCAGGCCGTCGTTGCGCGACAGCACCCGCCGCTCGGACTTGGAGAAGGCGTAGTCGGCGACCGGGATCCGCGCCGAGACGCAGGCCGAGCATTGCTCGCAGGCCGGGCGGTAGGCGATGTTCTGCGAACGCCGAAAGCCGCCCTGGGTCAGGCTGTCGTTGACGCTCGCCCCGTCCAGCAGCGGCAGGTGGGCGAACACCTTCCGCTCCTCGCGCCCGGGCAGATAGGGGCAGGGCGACGGCGCGGTCAGAAAGAAGCGCAGCTGGCGGGTCGGAAAGTGCTGTGTCACGGAACGCGGAGAGCCCTCCAAATCAGCGTCAGGATGCAGATTAGGGGCCAATCCGCGCCCTGAGGCAAGCGGCGAGCACGACCCCCGGGCGAAGGGGGACGGCGTGGCTAGAGCCCCGGGTTTGGCGGCAGCACAGGCGCCTCTCGCAGCAGCACGATGGTGATGCGGCGATTGCCCGGCAGCAGCGGGTCGTCAGGATAGAGCGGGTCGGAGGCGGCCTTGCCGGCCACCTGGTAGATGCGGTCGGCGTCGACGCCGGCGGCCTGCAGAATCTGGCGCGAAACGTCGGCGCGCGAGGAAGAAAGCGCCCAGTCGGACGACGGCTTGGCGCCGCCGGCGTCGGCGCTGGTGTGGCCGGCGATGGTGATGCGGTTGGGCAGCTTGTTGACCACCTTGGCCACCGCCTGCAGCAGCACCTTGGCGCGGTCGTTGGGCGCGGACGAGCCCTCCTTGAACATCGAGCGGCCCTCCTGGTCGACCAGCTGCACGCGCAAGCCTTCCGGGGTCTGGTCGACGATGATCTGCTTGGAGAGCTCGGTCAGCTCGGGCATGTCCTGCATCGCCTGCTTCAGCGACTGCGCGGCGCTGGTCAGGGCGGCGTCATCAGCCTTGTCCTGCGTCCCGGCCGAGGCGTTCTGGCTCTGATTCTGGCTCTGTCCGGTGTCGGTGACGTTCGGCGGCGCTTCCGGGGCCAGGGCCTGGATCACGTCCTTCGAGCCCGAGCTCTTCGACCCGGAGCTGGCGAGCGAGGCGCCGCCTAGGATGCCGCCCGATCCGCTGGTGGTCTCCGAGACCGACGCAGGGGCGAAATAGTCGGCGATGCCGCGCTTCTGCTCGGGGCTGGTGGTGTTGATCAGCCACATCAGGAGGAAGAAGGCCATCATCGCGGTCACGAAGTCGGCGTAGGCGACCTTCCAGGCGCCGCCATGGTGGCCGGCGTGGCCGCCCTTCTTGACCTTCTTGATGATGATGGTTGGGGCTTCGCCGACAGCCATGACGCGTGAAATGCCTTAAGGACTATGGTTAGCGGTTGGTCCGGCCCAGGTTGGCCCGACGGTGTTAAGATGCGGTTGCGGGAGTAACGATGAGGACAGCTTTCATCGGTCTGGGTGTCATGGGTTATCCGATGGCCGGCCACCTGGCGCGGGCGGGCCACACGGTCGCGGTGTTCAACCGCACGCCGGCCAAGGCCGAGCGGTGGGCGGCCGAGTTCGGCGGCCGCGCCTGCGCGACGATCGCCGAGGCGGCGGGGGGCGCCGAGCTGGTCGCGCTGTGCGTCGGCAACGACGACGATGTGCGGCAGGTGGTCGGCGAGGCGCTGCCTGCGCTGGCGGCCGGCGCGATCATCGTCGACCACACCACCGCCTCGGCCCGGCTGGCGCGGGAGATGGCCGAGGCCGCCGTGGCGCGCCGCTGCGCCTTCCTCGACGCGCCGGTGTCGGGCGGCCAGGCGGGGGCCGAGAACGGCCAGCTGGCGATCATGGTCGGCGGCGACACGGCGGCGGTCGAGCGCGCCCGGCCGGTGATCGGCGCCTACGCCAAGGCGGTGCAGCACATGGGCGGTCCCGGAACGGGCCAGCTGACCAAGATGGTCAACCAGATCTGCATCGCTGGGGTGGTGCAGGGCCTGGCCGAGGCGATGCACTTCGCCAAGCGGGCCGAGCTGGACACCGGCCTGGTCTACGAGGCGATCTCCAAGGGCGCGGCGCAGTCGTGGCAGATGGACAACCGCTGGAAGACCATGGCCGAGGGCAAGTTCGACTTCGGCTTCGCGGTCGACTGGATGCGCAAGGACCTCGGCCTGGTGCTGGACGCGGCGCGCGCCAACGGGGCGCGGCTGGAGGTCACGGCCCTGGTCGACCAGTTCTACGCCGAGGTGCAGGCCATGGGCGGCCGGCGCTGGGACACCTCGAGCCTCGCCGCCCGGCTGGAGCGGCCATGAACCGGGTTCTCGCCGTTCTGACCCTCGCCGGCGCGCTGCAAGGCGCGGTCGCCAGCGCCCAGACTGTCGCCTGCGACATCAAGCTGAACGTCACCGACCAGGACCCGGCCGGGCTCAACGTCCGCGCAACCCCGGGCGGCGCGATCGTCACCGCGCTGAAGGCCAAGGGCCGCTGGGTGCAGGTTCACGTCACCGGGCAGAGCGGCGAATGGGCGCGAATCGACGACGCCCGCGAGATCCGCGACGAAACCGGTCAGCCGGAAAAGCTCCTGTTCAAGGGCGCCGGCTGGGTGGCTTTTTCGAAGCTTGGCGTGGAGGACTTCGACAGTCGCGCCCGTCTCTTCGCCGCGCCAAACGAAAAAGCGAAGGTGGTGCTGAGCCTGGAAGGCTCTGGCGACGCGACCGCGCCGGCCGAATCGATCCTTGGCTGCGACGGCGACTGGCTACGGTTGCGGGTGATGGGCGTGGTCGGATGGACCAACGCGTGGTGCACCAACCAGCTCACCACCTGCGTGTGAGGCGGCCGGGTGTTCCTGAACGCGATCACCCGCAAGGCCGATCCTGACCCCGACACATTTCCCTGGTCCGTGCCGGTGTTCCGCTGGCTGGAGCGGCTCGAGTTCAGCGCGCCGGTGACCTTCCTGGTCGGCGAGAACGGCTCGGGCAAGTCGACGCTGCTGGAGGGGCTGGCGGCCGGCATGGAGGCGGTGGTCGCCGGCGGCGCCGACATCGAGCGCGACGAGAGCCTGGCCGCCGCGCGCCGCTTCGCCGCCGGCTATCGCTTCTCGCGCCAGCAGCGGCCGCGCGCCAAGCTGTTCGTCCGCGCCGAGGACCTGTTCGGCTTCGTGCGCCGCGTCAGCCGCGACATGAAGGACCTCTCCGAGCTGGAGGAGCACTACCGCACCACCATCAAGGGCGACTATGGCCGCCAGCTGGCGATAGGGGCGGTGCGCGGCCAGCGCGGCGCGCTCGCCGGCAAATACGGCGAGGATCCAGACGCCCGCTCGCACGGCGAGACCTTCCTCAACCTGCTGGAACAGCGGCTGGTGGGGGAGGGGCTCTACTTCCTCGACGAGCCCGAGGCGCCGCTCTCGCCGCTGCGCCAGCTGACGCTGATCTCGCTGTTGAAGCAGGTGGTCGCCGACGGCAGCCAACTGGTGATCTCCACCCACTCGCCGATCCTGATGGCTTTCCCCGGCGCGCAGATCCTGCTGTTCGACGGCGACCAGCTGACCCCGACCCCCTACGACGAGCTCGATCACGTCCGGCTGACGCGGGCCTTCCTGAACGACCCCGAGAGCTACCTACGGCGGCTTTGATGGAGGCGCGCCCGGCCGTCGGGCCCAGGGTGGACCGCATTGACAGGCGCCGAAGCTGGAGCGCAGTCTTCGCCAAGGCTGATACGGCCGGCCGCTTGCGGCCCTTCGGGGCTACGGTGAACGTATCCAAGCAACTTCGATCCTTTGCTCACAGAGCGAACGGGTCAGCAACGCAAGCCCCTGACGCGCATCGGTTCGCTCGCAAGGCAAAGGATGGGTTCTCCATGCGCGACTTCCGTGACGCCAAAACCATGGCGCGCACGCTCCGCGAGGCGCTTGCCGCCAAGGGCGTGAAGGTCAGCAACAGTGAAGCGCTTGAACTGGTGGCCAGGATGCTGGGGCAGCGGGACTGGAACACGCTCGCCGCCGCCATCGACGCAGCGCGACTCCGCGACGCGGCCTGGACGCGCCTCGAGGGCGTCTACGCCCGGAACGAGCCGGTAATGGGCTCGATCGTCGGGCGCGTGAGGGGCGGCTTCACGGTCGACCTCGGCGGCGCCTCGGCCTTCCTGCCGGGCACGCAGGTCGACATCCGGCCGTTCCACGTCGCCGGCGCGCCGCCGGGCGAGCAGCCGTTCGCCATCCTCAAAATGGACCGTCCGCGAGGCGCCATCGTGGTCTCGCGCCGGGCCATCCTGGAACGGTCCGCCTAGCAGACGGACCCGCGCGCGCACCCCGAAGCAGCCACGGCCGTCGGCCCTAGGGCGAGCCGCCGCTGCTCCCGCCGTCGATCCTGGCCTCGGCAAGGCCGCCGAAATCGCCTCCCTCCGCCAGCAGCGCTTCGGCGCGGGCGAGGAACGGTGCGATCTCGCGCCGCCAGCGCTGGGTCCCCTGCCGCCAGCACCAGTCGCCGTCTTCGCGGACCTGCAGGACCGCCTTCGGTGAGAAGCGGAAGTACCAGGTGCTCGATCCATCCAGCGCCTTGAACAGATGGACGCCGAACTCGCTGAACTTCAGGAGCGCGATCAGGACGATCGGCAAGGTGACGAGCGGCGGAGCCGCCGGCAACACGCGCTTGCGTCGCACGACCACCTCTCGCAAGCCGACCATGACCGTGGGTCAGCGGGCGGCGAAGCCGCCGGGAGGACCGCCGCGCGCCATCGCCGTCAGCATCGGCGAATCGACTGCGGCCACAGCCCTGGCGACTGCGGGCCGGCGGCACGCCTCGAAGCTGGCGAGTTGGTCGAGCTGGCGGATGTCCGGCGCACCGCCACAGGCGGTGCTGGCGGCGGCGTCGATACGCTTGAGCAACACCTGGGCGCCGGCCTGCGACCCGATGTTCAGATCACTGTATTTCACGGTGACGCTCGGGACGGTGTCCGAAATCTGCGCATGGGCGGGGATGGCGCACGACAGCGTCGCGGCTGCGGCGAGGCACAGGACGGGGGCAGCGAGGAAGCGGGTCATACTTGGTCTCCTTCACGGGCGGCCGTCGACCGCCGTGAGTGGCGGGCGAGGCTCGCGATGAGGTGAGGGAGCGGCCAAGTATGTCGCGTCCGATAGCACCAGCAGCCGATCTGTTGCCGATCTCAACCGATCAATGGCCGATCCCGCCCCAGGAGCGGCTTGCGGTGAGGTGATCGAGCGGCCACGTTCGGCCGGTCCGACAGCACCAGGAGCTGATCTGTTGTCCCCCGAACGCTCCGCGCCGATCGATCTCGCGCGGGAAGCAGACCTAACCTTAGGACCGGCGCTGGTGCGTCCGTCGTTGAGTGAAGTCGTCGTGGCCAGCCAGACTATCCGCCTGCAGCCTCGGGTGATGCAGGTGCTGGTGGCCCTGGCGCGTGCCGACGGCGAGGTCGTGTCGCGCGACGAACTGCTCGCGAGCTGCTGGGGCGGGCTTGCCATCGGCGATGACGCCATCAACCGCTGCATAGGGCGTCTGCGGCGGCTGTCGGAGGAGGAAGCGCCTGGCGCCTTCACCATCGGCACCCTGCCGCGGATCGGCTACCGTCTTTCGCCAGCGATCGATCACGCTCCACCGCCGCCGGCGCAAGCAGCGGTTCGCAGGCTTTCCATCTGTGTCCTGCCCTTCGCCAACGTGAGCGATGACCCGCAGCAGGAGTATTTCTCCGACGGGATCAGCGAGGACATCATCACCGACCTCTCCATGGTCTCGGCGCTGTCGGTCGTGGCGCGCAACACCGCCTTCACCTTCAAGGGCAAGAGCGTGAAAGTCCCCGACGTGGCGCGGGAGCTGGGCGTCAGCCATGTGCTCGAAGGCAGCGTCCGCAAGGCGGGCAATCGGGTGCGGATCACCGCCCAGCTCATCGACGGCGCAGCCGGCGACCAAATCTGGGCCGAACGCTACGACCGCGACCTTACCGACATCTTCGCCCTGCAGGACGAGATCAGCATGGCGATCGTGACGGCGCTGAAGCTGAAACTGCTGCCGCAGGAGATGCGGGCGATCGCGCATCATGGGACGGACAGCGTCGAGGTCTACGACCTCTATCTGTTGGCCCGCTCATACTATCTGACTGGCAACTACGGTGATCCGCGGCGGGACGAGGCGATCGAGCGTCTGACCCGCCGGGCCGTGGAGATCGATCCCGGATTCGCCCAGGCCTGGGCTCTGCTGGCAAGCGGGCAATACTCCCTTCACACCAACCATGGGCGGGCCGGCGACGGCGGCCAGGCCGCCCTGGACCGAGCCCTGGCCCTCAACCCCGATCTGGCCCAGGCCCGCGCGCTGAAGGCGCTGATGCTGTCCAAGGCGCGCCGGCACGATGAGTTGGCGGCCGAGATCGCCGTCGCCTTGCGCCTCGATCCGGAGTCCTACGAGGTGAACTGGCTCGCCGGTTCCCTCAGCTACAACCAGGGTCGGTTGGCGGAAGCGGTCCCCTACTATGAGAAGGCCACCGCGCTCATCGAGACGGACACCGGCGCGCCCAAGATGCTGATCAGCTGCTACACCGCCCTCGGCGATGGGGAGAACACACGGCGGGTCGCCAGGATCGCCCTGGAGAGGGCCCAGAGAACCGTCGCCCAGGACCGCAGCAACGGCAAGGTCATGGGTGTTGGCGTCACGGCCCTGGCGGCGATGGGCGAGACCGACCGGGCCATGGACTGGATGCGCCGCGCCCTGCTGATCGACCCCGACAACTGGCTGATGCGCTACAACTTCGGCTGCACGCTCGCGAGCTTGCTTGGCGACCCGGAGGCGGCGCTGGGCATGCTGGGGCCGGTCCTGGAGCGGGACACCGGCAGGCTGGTGACGGTCGCCCCCGCCGACCCCGACCTCGCCACGCTGCGCGGGGATCTCCGCTTCCAGGCCATGCTCGCCGCCGCCGAAGCGCGGCTGGCGGCGGCCAGACCGGCGGATGGGGCGGGGGTCTAGGCCCCCAGCAGCCGCGCCGCGACCGGGGCGAAGTAGGTGATCACGCCCGCGCAGCCGGCGCGCTTGAACGCGCTCAGCGCCTCCAGGATCGCGCGGTCCTGTTCCAGCCAGCCGTTCTGGGCCGCGGCCATGATCATCGCGTACTCGCCGGAGACCTGGAACGCGAAGGTGGGCATGGCGAACGCCTCGACCACGCGGCGGACGATGTCGAGGTAGGGCATGCCCGGCTTGACCATCACCATGTCGGCGCCCTCGGCGATGTCGAGCGCCACCTCGCGCAGCGCCTCGTCGGAATTGCCGAGGTCCATCTGGTAGGTCTTCTTGTCGGCCGGATTGTCGGTGGTCCCTGACCCCAGCTTCCCCGAGCCGATCGCCTCGCGGTAGGGGCCGTAGAAGGCCGAAGCGTACTTGGCGGCGTAGGACATGATCAGCGTGTCCTGGAAGCCGGCGGCCTCCAGCGCGGCCCTGAGCGCGCCGACACGGCCGTCCATCATGTCGGACGGGGCGAGGATGTCGCAGCCGGCCGCCGCCTGGGCCAGGCCCTGCTCGACCAGCCGCTCGATGGTGGCGTCGTTGAGGATGCGCCCGCCCTCGATCACGCCGTCGTGGCCGTGCTCTGTGAACGGATCAAGCGCGACGTCGCACATCACGCCCACCTCGGGCGCGGCGTCCTTCATCGCCTTCACCGCCCGGCAGACGAGGCCGTCGGGATCGACCGCGGCCGAGCCCTCGGGGTCCTTCTTCTCGGCGTCGATGTAGGGAAAGATGGCGATGGCCGGGATGCCGAGCGCCCTGGCTTCCTTCGCCGCCTTGGCCGCCTCGGCCACCGACCAGCGCTCCACGCCGGGCATCGACGGCACGGGGACGCGGCCCTCGCCGTCGTGCACCACCGCCGACCATATCAGGTCGTTCGGCGTCAGCGTGGTCTCGCGCACCAGCCGGCGCACCCAGTCGGCCTGGCGCAGGCGGCGAAGGCGCAGGGCGGGGTAGGGGGCGAGCGGCGGCGTGGTCATGGCCGGGTCCTATAAGCCAAGCCGCGGTTCCAGGCGAAGAGCAATGGCAAGGCCGCGTCGGCCGGGCTAGAAGCGGCGCTCAAGAACACCGATTGGGGAGAGCTGAAACATGAGAGCCAGCCATTTCGCGGCCGCCGCGGCGATCGCTCTGCTGGGCGCGGGCTTCGCCGTGCACGCCGCTGTGCCGGCCGCCGAGGAGACGCCGTCCAGCGTCGCGATCGCCGTGCACAATCCGAACCGGCCGACGAAGGACACCGATCGCGACGCCGCGCGCAAACCGGTCGAGGTGCTCAATTTCGCCGGCGTGAAACCCGGCATGCAGGTGCTGGAGTTGATCCCCGGCGGCGGCTATTTCACCCGCCTGCTCAGCGGCTCGGTCGGGCCCTCCGGTCACGTCACCGAGGCCGTGCCGCTGGTCGGCGGCGCGGACATGTCGAAGGCGTCGAACGGCGTCGCGGCCGATCCGAACTTCGCCAATGTTTCCGAGATACCGATGTCGGCGGAGTCGCTCGCTAAGACGCCCGGCCAGTACGACCTGGTCTGGACTTCGCAGAACTACCACGACCTGCACCTCAGCCAGCTGAAGCTGGATGTCGTGGGGCTGGACAAGCTGATCTACGCCTCGCTGAAGCCCGGCGGCGAATTCTTCATCGAAGACCATGCGGCCAAGTCCGGCGCCGACGTCGCGGCCACCGCGGATGCGCTGCATCGGATCGACGAGGACGCGGTGAAGAAGGAAGTGGAGAGTGTCGGCTTCGTGTTCGCCGGCGAGAGCGACGTGCTGCGCAATCCGGCCGACGATCGCACCCTGAAGGTGTTCGATCCGGCGATCCGGGGCCACACCGACCAATTCCTGCTGGTGTTCAAGAAGCCACAGTAAGCCAATGACTCATATCGCTTTTCTTGGCGTAGGCGCGATGGGGCTCGGCATGGCCGCGCGCCTCGCCGGATCGGGCCAGAAGGTCGTCGCCTACGACGTCAGCGCCGAGGCGCTGGCGCGGGCGACGGCGGCCGGTTGCGAGGGCGCCGGATCGGCGGCCGAGGCGGTCAAAGGCGCGTCCATCGTCGTCACCATGCTGGCGACCGGGGCGCAGGTCGCGGCCGCCTACGCCGATGTCATCGTCCCGAACGCCGACAAGGGCGCGCTGGTGGTCGACTGCTCGACCATCGATGTCGACACCGCGCGGGCGGTCGCGGCCCAGGCGACCGCCGCCGGGCTGCGGCCCGCCGACGCACCGGTCTCCGGCGGCACCATGGCGGCGGAAGCCGGGACCTTGGCCTTCATGGTCGGCTGCGACGAGGCGCTGTTCGAGGTGGTGCGCCAGGCCCTTTCGCCGATGGCGCGGGTGACGATCTACGCCGGCGGCGCGGGGGCGGGGCAGGCGGCCAAGATCTGCAACAACATGGTGCTCGGCGTCTCCATGCTGGGCGTCTGCGAAGCCTTCGCCCTGGCGGAAAAGCTCGGTCTGGCGCCGGAGCGGTTCTTCGAGATCGCCTCGCAGTCGTCGGGCCAGTGCTGGTCGCTGACCAGCTACTGCCCCTGGCCGGGCCCGGTGCCGGCCGCGCCGTCGAACCGCGGCTACGAAGGCGGCTTCCTTACCGCGCTGATGCTGAAGGACCTGAAGCTGGCGCAGGAGGCGGCGGCCAAGTCAGGCGCGACCACCCCGCTCGGGGCGCAGGCAGAGGCGATGTATGCGCTGTTCGACCGCCTGGGTTATGGCCGCAAGGACTTCTCCGCCGTGCTGCAGCTGCTGCGCGGCAAGCTGGATGAACTCAGAAGTGATCGCTAGCGTCGTGACGCCCGGATAGGTCCGAAGTCGCCCCTGCTCAGGAGAGCGAAGAGGCTCCGGCGCCGCCGTCCGCGCCGACCCCGATGTTCAGTTCAGTCTGGTCGATCAGAGAATCCACGACGCGGGGCGCGATCCAGGGCGACCGCGAAGGGGGCGCCGATTCGGCGTCCACGGATTGCGGCAGGTAATCGGGTTGCTTCAGGTCGGCCATGAATTCACTCCGATGACCCGGTCCGGGCCCATTAACTTCATACACCGGGCGATTGCGTGCCACAATATCACACGTGGAGCCTTGCGGACGTCCACGACCCGACGAATCCGCAGCGCTCACACCCGGCCGGCAAGGGCGAAATGACAACTCGGTTTCGCATTCCTGGTAGCGCCGCGGATGGGCGGGTGTTGCGATGACGGCCATCGCGGGTGTGTGGCGGCTCGATGGTCGGCCGGATGCGGCCGAGAAATGCGCCCGGATGCTCGCCGCGCTGCGGATGTATGGCCGCGACGACGTGCTCGCCTGGGACGGCGGCGATGTCGCCCTCGGCCGCGCGCTGCAACGGATCCTTCCCGAAGACGCTTTCGACCGCCAGCCAGCGCCGGGCCCTGCCGGCGTCGCGCTGGTGGCGGACGCCCGGATCGACAATCGGGACGAACTGGCGCGGGCGCTCGACATCCCAGAAGAGCGGCTGCGCCGTCTCAGCGATGCGGCCCTCGTTCAGTGCGCCTACGAGCGCTGGGACACCGACGCCTTCGATCGCCTCTACGGCGTTTACGCCTGCGCGCTGTGGGATGCCCGCCATCGTCGGCTGGTCCTGGCCAGGGATCCGATGTCGATGCGGCCGCTCTACTACCATCGGGGCGGCGATTTCTTCGCCTTCGCCACCATGCCCAAGGGCCTGCATGCCTTGCCAGAGGTGCCCTATGCCGCCGACGACGAGAAGGTCGCCGAGTTTCTGGCCCTGATCCCCGACTGGGGCGCGGGGACCTTCTTCAAGGGCGTCGAGAAGGTTGAGGCCGGGACGTTCGTCACCGTTGACGCCCAGGGCCTGCGCGTGAGCCGGCACTGGTCGCCGCCGCGGCGCACGATCGAGCTGGGTTCGCCGGACGCCTACGCCGAGGCTCTGCGCGAGCGGCTGGACGGCGCCGTCGCCGCCAGCCTGCGCGGCGTCACCGATGTCGCCAGCCAACTGAGCGGCGGCTACGACAGCGCCGCGGTCACCGCCACCGCCGCCCGCCTGCTGGCGCCCGCCGGAGGCCGTGTCCACGCCTTCACCGCGGCGCCACGCGAAGGCTATCCGAGCGATCCTGGAACAGATCGGATCAACGACGAGGGGCCCCTCGCGGCCGCGGTCGCTGCGCTCTACCCCAACATCGACCACGCCCTGATCCGCTCGGGGCGCCGCTCGCCGCTGGCGAACCTGGATCGCAATTTCCTGCTCTACGAGCGGCCGCTGCTCAATCTCTGCAACAGTGTCTGGGCGGACGCGATCAACGACGCGGCCCGCGCGCGGCGGCTCAGCGTGATGCTGGTCGGCGGCCTGGGAAACATGACGCTCAGCTACGCCGGCGCCGAGCTGCTGCCGGAGCTGCTGCGCGCCGGCCGGCTCGCGGCCTGGATCGGCGCGTCGCTGGCGATGCGCCGCCGAGGCGCGCGTTGGCGTGGCGTGGCGGCGAGCAGCTTCGGCCCCTGGGCGCCGCCGGCCCTCTGGCGGCTGGCGAACCGGCTGAACGGCTCTTCCGAGCGTCGCCTGGGAGACTACAGCATGCTGAAGCCCGGCCCGATGGCAGGCCAGGCTGAGCGAACGGGCCCGCGAACGTGGCCTGGACCTCTCGTACCGCCCCTGGGCGGACGGCCGCGCCATGCGCCTGTGGGTCATGCGCCGCGGCGACCGGGGGGCGGGGCAGAAGGGCGTGCTCGCCGGCTGGGGCATAGACGTGCGCGATCCGACCGCCGACCGGCGGCTGGTGGAGTTCTGCCTCGCCGTGCCAACCGAGCAGTTCCTGCGCGACGGCCAGCCGCGCGCCCTGGCCCGGCGGGCGCTGGCCGACCGGCTGCCGGCCGCGGTGCTCGAGGCGTCGGGGAAGGGCTACCAGGCGGCCGACTGGCACGAGGGCCTGGGCGCGGACCGCGCGGGACTCGCCGAGGAGGTGGAGCGGCTGGAGGCCAGCGGGGTGTCGGGCCTGATCGCCACCGAGCGGATGCGCCGGCTGATGGAGGATTGGCCGCAATCCGGATGGGAGCGCCACTCGGTGGCGCAGTCCTACCGTCTGGCGATGCTGCGCGGGGTCTCGGCCGGACACTTCCTGCGCCGCGCCGCCGGCGCCAACACCTGAGCGCGCGCGCTGGCGACTGGCCGAGCCGGGTTAGCTCATCAGCAGGTCGACGCCGCTGCGCGCCAGCGCTTCCAGCCCCGCGCGCGGCTCGCCGCCGCGGGCGCGGATCGATAGCGAATGCAGCACGGCCGTCGCCAGCCGCCCCCGTTGCGCCGGTTCGACGTCCCACCCGATTTCGCCGTCCGCTCTGGCCTTGGCGATCCTCGCGCCGAAGGCCGCGTCGAGGTCGTCGGTCACCTGGCCGAGCTCCCGGCGGACGTCGGCGTCGGTTTCCGCTTCGCTGGGCGCCGTGTTGAGGATGAAGCAGCCCTGGCCGTTCGGCACATAAAGGTTGATCGCACCGGCATAGACGGCCGCCAGGCCCTCCCGCAGCGACCCCGCCTCGCCCAGCACGCGCTCCACGCCCGCCACGTTGGTCTCGCGGTAGGCGCGCAGCAGCGCCAGATACAGCGCCTGCTTGTCGCCGAACGCGCCGTAGAGGCTGGGCCGCTTCAGCCCGGTCGCCTCGCACAGCCGATCAAGCGAGGTAGCCTGGTAGCCGGCCAGCCAGAACGTGTCCCGCGCCTTGATCATCACCTCGCCGGCGTCGAACTGACGGGGTCGGCCGCGCGGCGGCTTGTCTTTGTGTACCAAGTCGCAGCTAACTCCTGCCATTTCTGTGCGAGACGGTAGGTAAATTGGCGAGGTACCGCAACGAGGAACTCCGATGCAGCTCTATTTCTCCCCGCTCGCCTGCTCCATGGCCACCCGCATCGCGCTCTACGAGGCCGGCGCGGATGCGCATTTCATCTACGTCGACGGCGCCGCCAAGAAGACCGAGGCGGGCGAAGACTACCTGGCGATCAACCCGCTGGGCCTTGTCCCGGCGCTGCGCCTCGACGATGGCTCGGTGCTCACCGAGAACAGCGCCATCCTCGGCTACCTCGGCGATCGCTTCTGGCCCACCGACGTCGAGGGGCGAGCGCGGCGCCAGCAGTGGATCGGCTTCGTCAATTCCGAGCTCCACACCGGCGCCTACTCGGCGATCCTCAGTCCACGGACCAGCGACGAGGTGCGCGGCTACGCGCTGGACAAGGCGAGGGCGCGTTTCGCCTACCTCGACAAGGTGCTGGCCGACCGCGACTATCTGACCGGCGGGTTCTCGATCGCCGACGGCTACCTGTTCGTGATCCTCAACTGGACCCGGGTCCGCGGCCCCGACCTGGCCGACTATCCGCATCTCGCCGCCTATCGCGACCGGCTCGCCGCTCGCCCGAGCGTGGCGCGGGCGTTCGAAGAAGAAACGGCGCTTTACCTGGAGGAGCAGCGCCGGCGCGCCGCCTGACCAGGGATTTTCTCAGTTATTTAAAGCGGTGTTTGGTCGAATCCGTAACCACGATGCGCGTATCGTCGCTGGCGGAGCTGCGTAAAACTACTTAGATGACCGGGACGCTCCACCGTGCGATGAGGCCCGCGGATGGGGTGCCCCGGTTGGGTTTGCGGAGACGCTTGAGTTGCCGATGGACTACAAGGCCGCGATCAGGAACGCCGTTGACGAGGTCCGCCAGGAGGGCCGCTACCGGGTGTTCGCCGACCTGAAGCGCCACCAGGGCGACTTCCCGCGCGCGACCTGGACGACGCCATCGGGCGAGACGCGCGAGGTCACCGTCTGGTGCTCGAACGACTATCTCGGCCAGGGTCAGAACCCGGTCGTGCTGGCGGCGATGCACCGGGCGATCGACGAAGCCGGCGCGGGCACCGGCGGCACGCGCAACATCTCGGGCACCACCCACCACGTGGTGGAGCTGGAGGCCGAGCTGGCCGACCTGCACGGCAAGGCGGCCGCGCTGCTGTTCACCTCGGGCTTCGTCTCCAACGAGGCGACGCTGGCGACGCTGGCGAAGATCCTGCCGGGCCTGATCATCTTCTCCGACGAGCTGAACCACGCCTCGATGATCGCGGGTATCCGCAACGGCCGCGGCCCGTTCAAGGTCTTCCGCCACAACGATCTTGGCCACCTCGAGCGGCTGCTGGCCGAGGCGCCGGCCGATGCGCCCAAGCTGGTGGCGTTCGAGAGCGTCTATTCGATGGACGGCGACATATCCGACATCCGCGGCACGGCGGCGCTGGCGAAGAAGTACGGCGCGCTGACCTACCTCGACGAGGTGCACGCGGTCGGCATGTACGGCCTGCGCGGCGGCGGCGTCTCCGAGCGCGACGGCGCGGCGGGCGACATCGACATCATCGAAGGCACGCTGGCCAAGGCGTTCGGCGTGATGGGCGGCTACATCGCCGCCGACGCCGACATCGTCGATGCGATCCGTTCGATCGCGCCAGGCTTCATCTTCACCACCTCGCTGCCGCCGGCGCTGACGGCCGGCGCGCTGGCCTCGATCCGCTGGCTGAAGGCGCACAACGAGGTGCGCGTGCGCCACCAGGAGCGGGCGCAGGCGCTGAAGGCGCGTTTCGCCGCCGCCGGCCTGCCGGTGATGCCCTCGGTCAGCCACATCGTGCCGGTGATGGTGGGCGATCCGGTGCACTGCAAGCTGGTCTCGGACATGCTGCTGCTCGACCACGGCGTCTACGTGCAGCCGATCAACTACCCCACCGTGCCGCGCGGGACCGAGCGCCTGCGCTTCACGCCGACGCCGTTCCACACCGACGCGATGATGGACGATCTGACCGCGGCCCTGCAGGGCCTCTGGGCCAAGTGCAACATCGCCCGCCTCGGCGGCGTCGCCGCCTGAGGCGCGTGCGCTAGGTTTTCCGCCGCACGCCGCGGCCCAGCCCGATTTCCTTGGCGAACGCCGAGCGACGCTCGGCATAGGCTGGCGCGACCATCGGATAGTCGGGCGGCAGGCCCCACTTGCGGCGGTATTCTTCCGGACTGAGGTCGAAGCGCGAGCGCAGGTAGCGCTTCAGCATCTTCAGCTGCTTGCCGTCCTCGAGGCAGACGATGTGATCCTGCTGCACGGACTTGGCGATCGGCACCGCCGGCCGCTGTCGTTGTGGCGGCGCAACCGGTGCGGCGGGCTTGGCGAGCTCCGAGAGCACGCCGAACACCTGGCCCAGCACCTCCGGCACCGCGGCGGCGCCGACGGAATTGCGACTCACATACGCCACGACGATATCCGCGCTCAGCCGCAGCATGTCGTTGGTCGACAATTCGCCCGTCTCGGTTTCGCTTGCCATCCACCCTCCGACTTACTGTTACGCCCGCGCACGCGCTCGGCCTCCCGCTGAGGGTCAATGCGCCGAATGGCGAGATGGTTCCTTCGCCCCGGTCTGGCTGGCCGCCAGCTGGCAATTGCCCTCAGGGCCCCCCATCATCTAATGGTAGTAGGACCGGGCCGTCGGGAGGGCCAGATCATGCGCTGCCCCTTCTGTGGTCACGCCGAAAGCCAGGTGAAAGATAGCCGCCCGTCGGAGGACGGCGCCGCCATCCGCCGACGTCGCCACTGCCCGGCCTGCGGTGGCCGCTTCACCACCTTCGAGCGGGTGCAGCTGCGCGAGCTGACCATCCTGAAGCGCTCAGGCCGGCGCACGCCGTTCGACCGCGAGAAGCTGGTCCGCTCCATCTCCGTCGCTATCCGTAAGCGGCCGGTCGACCCGGAGCGCGTCGAGCGGCTGGTCAATACGATCGTCCGCCAGCTCGAGAGCATGGGCGAGACCGAGATCGCATCCAACGTGGTCGGCGAAATGGTGATGAAGGCGCTGAAGTCGCTCGATGAGGTGGCCTACGTCCGCTACGCTTCGGTCTACCGCGACTTCCGCCAGACCGGAGACTTCGCCGACTTCCTGAGCCGCGAAGGCCTCTCGGACGAGACGGGCGACGACGACAAGGACGAATGAGGGTCACGCTCAAGCTGGCGACCTCGCTCGACGGCAAGATCGCCACCGCCTCCGGCGAAAGCCGCTGGATCATCGGTCCCGAGGCGCGCGAACAGGTGCACCGCCTGCGCCTGACCCACATGGCGGTGATGGTCGGCGTCGAAACCGCCATCGCCGACGACCCTGAGCTGACCGTCCGCCTGCCGGGCAAGGCGGTCATGGCCCAGCCGGTGCGGATCGTGCTCGACAGCCGCCAGCGCCTGCCGCTGACTTCGAAGCTGGTGCGAGACGCCGGCCGCATTCCGACAGTCGTGGTCACGACGCAGAAACCGAGCCGGCGGCTGACCGGCGCGGGGGTGAGGGTGATGCAGGTGGGGGAGCGTGACGGCCGCGTCGACCCTGGCGCGGCCTTGCAGGCGTTGGCGCAGTTCCCCGTGCTGGCGGTGATGATCGAAGGCGGCGGCCAGGTGGCGGCCAGTTTCCTGAGCGAGGGACTGGTCGACGCGATCGAGTGGTTCCGCGCCCCGATCGTGCTCGGCGACGAGGGCCGCCCCGCGGTGGGGGCGTTCGTTCTGAAGGACCTGTCCGCCGCGCCGGCGTTTCAGCGTACGGCGGTCCAGGCCGTGGGCGCCGATCTGTGGGAGCGCTACGAAAAGGTCTGATGGTCTTCGCAATCGTCACCGACCAAGGAGAGCGCGTGATCTGGCTCGCCGCGCACAAGGCGGGCGCCGCGGCATTGGACGCGTGCGGGCGGAAAATCGTAGGCTGGCGTTCAGTGACCGGCGAGGCCTGAGCCAATGCTCGAAGACCCATTGCGTATTTTGATCGTCGAGGCGCGCCTCTACGGCGGCGTCGCCGACGAGCTGCTGGCCGGCGCCCAGGCGGCGCTGAAGGCGGCCGGGGCCGAGTTCGACGTCGTCAGCGTGCCGGGCGCGCTGGAGATTCCCGCGGTGATCGCCATGGCGGAGGAGGGCGGCCACCGCCCCGCCGGCGCCCGCTACGACGGGTATGTGGCGCTCGGCTGCGTGATTCGCGGCGAGACCTATCATTTCGAGATCGTGGCCGGCGAAAGCGCGCGCGGCATGATGGACCTGGCGATCGGTCGGCGCCTGGCGATCGGCAACGGCATCGTGACGGTCGACACCGAGGCGCAGGCGCTGGCGCAGGCGCGGCAAGGCGAGACGGACCGGGGTGGTGGCGCGGCCAGGGCGTGCCTGGCCGTGATCGAGGTTCGCAAGCGTCTGCTCGGCACGGCGCGAACGACCAGATGAGCGGCTCGAAACGCGGATCTGGGAATGGATCGGGAAGACAGGCGAGGTCGGTCGCCCGGCTGGCGGCGGTGCAGGCGCTCTACCAGATGGAAACCGGCGGCGCGGGCGTGGAGACCGTCATCCGCGAGTTCTCCGACCATCGCTTCGATCGCGATCTCGAGGGCGAGACCCTGGCCCAGGCCGACGAGGCCTTCTTCGGCGACCTGGTCCGCGGCGTGGTCGCCGACCAGGCGGAGGTCGACAAGGCGGTGGGCCGCCGGCTGGCCAGCGGCTGGAAGCTGGAGCGGATCGACGCCACCGCCCGCTCGATCCTGCGCGCCGGCGCCTATGAGCTGATGCGTCGCGCCGACGTGCCGGCCGAGGTCGCGATCGACGAATACGTCGAGATCGCCAAGTCGTTCTTCGAAGGACCAGAGCCCGGCTTCATCAACGCCGCCCTCGACGCGATTGCTCGAGACGAGCGTGCCTGACGAGTTCGACTGGATCGCCGCGCTGCGCCCGCTGGCGCGGTCGGCCCCTGCGCTTGGCCTGATGGACGACACCGCGATCCTGCCCAGCCGGCCTGGGTTCGATCTGGTGATCAGCGAAGACGCCATGGTCGAGGGCGTGCACTTCCTGGCTGGCGAGGACGCGGCCATCGTCGCGCGGCGGCTGCTGCGCGCCAACGTCTCGGACCTGGCCGCAAAAGGCGCCGAGCCGTTCGGCTACACCCTGATGACCGCCTGGCCCCCCACGCGAGACTGGAGCGACCAGGAGGCCTTCATCCGCGGCCTGGCGGAGGACGGCGAGGAACTCGGCGTCACGCTGCTGGGCGGCGACACCGTCTCGACGCCGGGGCCGCTCACTGTTTCGGCGACTGTGTTTGGCTGGGTCCCGGCGGGCCGCGCGGTCCGGCGCTCCGGCGCTCGGCCGGGCGACGCCCTGGTGGTGCTGGGCGTGATCGGCGACGGCTTCCTCGGTCTCAAGGCCGTGCGTGGCGAGATCGCCGATCCGACCGGCGCGCTGGCGCGGGCCTACCGCCTGCCGGAGCCGGCGCTGCACCTGCGCTCGGCGCTGCGGGCCCACGCCAGCGCGGCCGCCGACGTTTCGGACGGCCTGATCGCCGACGCCCTGCACATCGCCGACGCCAGCGGCTGCGCGCTGGTGATCGACCTCGACCGGATGCCGGTCTCGGTTCCGGCCCGGCGGTGGCTGGCCGGGCAGCCGGATCTCGCGCAGGCGATGCTGGCGCTGGCGACGGGCGGCGACGACTATACGGTGGTGGCCGCCTCGAGCGACGCGCAGGCCTTGGTCCAGGCCGCGGAGGAATTAGGCGAGACCGCCCATATCGCCGGCCAATTCGAGCCGGGGCGGGGCGTCACGGTGCTCTACCGTGGCGAAGCGCTGTCGCCGGAGCGGATGGGGTGGCGGCATCTTTGAAACCAACCGGCAAGGGTTGCGGGCTCTAATCACTCGGCCGAATCGGAACGCTCATGCTTCGCCGCACCCTGCTCGCCACCCTGCCGCTCGTTCTCCTTGCCGGGGCGGCCAGCGCCCAGACTAAGGCCGCGTCAGGCCAGTACGTCGACCTCTCGCCGGTGCCGATGCCGATCGTGATCGACGGCCACCTGATCAACTACGTCTTCGTCTACATCCGGGTGGTGCTCACGCCGTCGGCGGACGCGCTGCACCTGCGCGACAAGGAGCCCTATTTCCGCGACGCGCTGGTGCGGATGGGCCACCGCACGCCCTTCGCCCTGCGCACCGACTACACCAAGCTGGACGAGGCGCGGCTGAAGGCGAGCTTCCTCCAGGCGGCGTCGGCGATCGCCGGCCCCGGCGCGGTGGCCTCGATCGAGATCCTGCCAGGCGGCGGGCCGATGCGGCGCACCGGTTTGCCCAAGCCCGGCGAGCCGATTCACTAGAAATTCTCCCGTCAGGCGCAGGGCTGTTGCGTCGCGCGGTGGCTTTTGGCAGTTTCCGCCAACTTTTCGAGGCGCGCCCTGGGCCGCCTCGTTTGCCCTATTAGGGTTATTGGCCTTCGCCGACCGCGCCGCCCGAGGGGTGAGCGCGGCCATATGCGCAAGAATACGAGAGGGGCGCGACAATATGAGTCCTGTTTTGATGCTGGTGATCGCCGCCGGCCTGGTGGCCGTCGTCTACGGCGCGGTCCAATCGGCGGCGCTGCTGCGGGCCTCGCCCGGCAACGCGAAGATGCAAGAGATCGCCGCGGCCATCCAGGAGGGCGCACAGGCCTATCTGCGTCGGCAGTACACCACCATCGCGATGGTCGGCGTCGTCATCCTGATCATCGTCGGCTTCCTGATCGGACCGCTCGAAGCGGCCGGCTTCCTGATCGGCGCGGTGCTGTCGGGCGCGGCCGGCTTCGCCGGCATGCTGATCTCCGTTCGCGCCAACGTCCGCACCGCCCAGGCGGCCTCCGAGAGCCTGGCCAAGGGGCTGTCGATGGCGTTCCGCTCCGGCGCGGTGACCGGGATGCTGGTGGCGGGCTTCGCCCTGCTCGGCGTCGCCGGCTACTACGCGGTGCTGACCGGACCGCTGCACCTGGAGAACACCAGCCGTGACGTGATCGACAGCCTGGTCGCGCTCGGCTTCGGCGCCTCGCTGATCTCCATCTTCGCCCGTCTGGGCGGCGGCATCTTCACCAAGGGCGCCGACGTCGGCGGCGACATGGTGGGCAAGGTCGAAGCCGGGATCCCGGAAGACGACCCGCGCAACGCCGCGACCATCGCCGACAACGTGGGCGACAACGTCGGCGACTGCGCCGGCATGGCCGCCGACCTGTTCGAGACCTACGCGGTGACCACGGTCGCCACCATGGTGCTGGCCGCCATCTTCTTCCGCGGCCAGGACATCGTCAGCAACATGATGCTGCTGCCGCTGGCCATCTGCGGCGTCTGCATCGTCACCTCGATCATCGGCGCCTTCGCGGTGCGGCTCGGCAAGAGCAGCAACATCATGGGCGCCCTCTACCAGGGCCTCATCGTCACCGGCGTGCTGTCGGTCGGCGCGATCTGGTTCGTGATCAACAAGCTGGTCCCCGCCGACGGCATCGACGTGCCGACCCTGGTCGAGGGAACCACCAAGCACGTCAGCACGATGGAGCTGTTCGGCTGCGGCATGGTCGGTCTCGCCGTCACCGCCGCGATCGTGGTGATCACCGAGTACTACACCGGCACCAACTTCCGCCCGGTGAAGTCGATCGCCAAGGCCTCGGTCGCCGGCCACGGCACCAACGTGATCCAGGGCCTCGCCATGAGCCTGGAATCGACCGCCCTGCCGGCGCTGATCATCATCGCCGGCATCATCGTCACCTACATCCTGGCGGGTCTGTTCGGCATCGCCATCGCCACCACCACCATGCTGTCGCTGGCCGGCTTCATCGTCGCCCTCGACGCCTTCGGCCCGGTGACCGACAACGCCGGCGGCATCGCCGAGATGGCCGGCCTGCCGCCGGAAGTGCGCGTCTCCACCGACGCGCTCGACGCGGTCGGCAACACCACCAAGGCGGTCACCAAGGGCTATGCGATCGGCTCGGCGGGCCTTGGCGCGCTGGTGCTGTTCGCCGCCTACACCCAGGACCTGAAGTACTTCTCGGCCAACGCGGTGCCGGGGTCCGATCTTCGACGGCCTGGGCGCGGTCACCTTCGACCTCTCCAACCCCTACGTGATCGTCGGCCTGCTGTTCGGCGGCCTGCTGCCGTTCCTGTTCGGCGGCATGTCGATGACCGCCGTGGGCCGCGCGGCCGAGGCGGTGGTCGCCGAGGTGCGGCGTCAGTTCAAGGAGAACCCCGGCATCATGACCTATGAGGTCAAGCCGGAATACGGCAAGGCCGTCGACATCCTGACCAAGGCGGCGATCCGCGAAATGATCATCCCGTCGCTGCTGCCGGTGGTCTCGCCGATCGTGCTGTTCTTCGTCATCCGCGCGATCACCGGCAAGGCCGAGGAAGCCTTCTCGGCGCTGGGCGCGATGCTGGTCGGCGTGATCGTCACCGGCCTCTTCGTCGCGATCTCGATGACCTCTGGCGGCGGCGCCTGGGACAACGCCAAGAAGCTGATCGAAGAGGGTCACTACGGCGGCAAGGGCTCCGAAGCCCACAAGGCCGCCGTCACCGGCGACACCGTCGGCGATCCCTACAAGGACACCGCCGGCCCGGCGGTGAACCCGATGATCAAGATCACCAACATCGTCGCCCTGCTGTTGCTGGCGGTGCTGGCCCACGGTCTGGTGAAGTAGGCTGCTGCTTACCCTTCTCCCCTTGCGGGAGAAGGTGTCGGCGGAGCCGACGGTGAGGGTGCGCTACCCTCGGCTGTCGGCAACAGAAAGTGCGAACCCCGGAGGCTTGGTCCCCGGGGTTCGTTCATTCTGGATTGAAGCGAGCAGGCGCCCCTCATCCGGCTGCTTCGCAGCCACCTTCTCCCGCAGGGGGAGAAGGATACCGGCGCTAGTGCCGGTCGTCCGGGTGGCTGCCGGGAGTGACTTCCGAATCGGGCGGCAGTACCGAACCGGCGCCGATGCTGCCGATCAGCTGCTCCAGCACCGTCATTTCGCGGCCGCGCGTCGGCGTCTCGTGGGTGTTGTAGGCGATTACCCGGCCGTCCCGGAGAGTGAAGTTGTCGACGGCCTTCACCTGCAGCGTGTCGGGGTCGAACGAAATCGCCGTGATATCGCGCTGGATCGTCTTCGGATCGTAGAACGAGGTCTGGGTGCGGAACTGCGACATGTAGAACCAGACGTTCTTGTCGAACGTCGAGGTCGCCGTGGGCGAGCCCAGCTTGGTAAGCACGCTCGAGCGGGTGTCCTCGCCGATCTTCACGTCGGCGGGGTGCACGTCCACCACCTGGAAGCCCTGGTGGTAGGTGACGGGGGAGCAGGCCGCCGTCGCGGCGAGGCTGGCGGCGAGGGCGAGGAAAACGGACTTGCGCAGCATCTGGGCCTTGATCGCGACGTTGACGGCCTTTGACCTATCGTCACCGGCCTTCTAGTGCAATGCCGTGAGCTAAGTCGCCGCGGGCGGCGAAATCGAGGCGGCGGGTGATGTTCCTCCAGCGTTTGTTGAGGCCCGGGTCGGCGCGGACCGTGGGCAAGTCGCTCTACGCTGCGAGCGTCGCCCAGGCGCGCACGCCGGCGCTCTACGCCGCCCTGGGCGCGCCGGACACGCCGAACGGACGCTTCGAGGTCTACACCTTGCACGTGCTGCTGGTGCTGGGGCGCCTGCGCGCCATCGGGGCGCCGGCGGCGGCGACCAGCCAGGCCTATTTCGACGCCTACCTCAGCGGGCTCGACAACGGCCTGCGCGAGTTGGCGGTCGGCGATCTTTCCGTCGGCAAGACCATGCGCAAGCTCGGCGAGGCGTTCTACGGCCGGGGCAAGGCGCTGGACGCCGCGATCGCCGCCCTGCCGGAGCGCGCGCCGCTGGATGCGCTGCTCGGCCGCACCGTGTTCGGCGGCGCCGAGGGGGCGGACGCCGCGCCGCTGGGCGACTATCTGCTCGCGGCCCGCGCCGCGCTCGACGCCGCCTCGCGGGCCTCGCTGCTCGCCGGCGAAATCTCCTGGCCGGCCCTTGCGTAACGGCAAAGCTTGCCTGCCCGCGAGGCGCGTCACTATAGGGGGCGCCCTGGTGGCTGAGAGCTGGAGCAGCGAGACGCGGCCGTGCCAGAGAAGGTGACTTCCCCGCTGGTGATCTCGATCGACGCCATGGGCGGCGACCACGGCCCCGCGGTCGTGGTCCCGGCGATCGCGCGGGCGGTCAAGCAGGGCCTGGACGCACGCTTCCTGCTGCACGGTGCCGAACCCGTGCTCAAGGCCGCCCTGGCCAAGCTGCCGGCGCTGGAAGGCCGGGTCGAGATCCGCCACACCGACAAGGTGATCGGCGCGGACGACAAGCCCGCCCAGGCCATGCGCCGCGGCAAGGACTCCAGCATGTGGAACGCGGTCGAGTCGGTGAAGAGCGGCGAGGCGGCCGCCTGCGTCAGCGCCGGCAACACCGGCGCGCTGATGGCGATCGCCATGCTGATCCTGCGCATGTCGGCGGACATGGAGCGCCCGGCCCTCGTCGCCAGCTGGCCGACGCTGAAGGGCCGCACCGCCGTGCTCGACGTCGGCGCCAACATCAGCGCCGACGCAAAGCGGCTGGTCGAGTTCGCCATTCTGGGGGCCGCCTTTCATCACGCGGTGCACGGCTCGGTGCGGCCTACCGTCGGCCTGCTCAACGTCGGCTCCGAAGAGGGGAAGGGCCACGAGGAGGTGCGCGAGGCCAACCGCGTACTGCGCGAGCTGCCGCTCGAGCTCGATTACCGCGGCTTCGTCGAGGGCGACGACATCCCGATGGGCACGGTCGACGTGGTGGTCACCGACGCCTTCACCGGCAATGTGGCGCTGAAAACCGGCGAGGGCCTGGCCCGCTATTTCCGCGCCCAGCTGCGCACGACGTTCACGTCCGGCCCCTTCGCCCGCCTCGGCGCCTTGATCGCATCGGCCGCGCTGCGGCGCATGGCCGAGCAGTTCGACCCCAGCTCGATCAATGGCGGGCCTTTCCTCGGACTGAACGGGATTGTAGTCAAAAGCCACGGCGGCGCCGACGTGCGCGGATTCGCCACCGCCATCCGTCTGGCGGCCGACCTTGCCGCCAGTGACTTCGTCGCCCAGATCGACCGCAACCTGAGGACCATGACCGCCGCGATGCCAAACGAAGCGGCCCCAACGAACGCGGCTCCCGATCGGGCGGACGGGGTCGAGGAAAGAAACAAGGCGTGAGCTCGATCATTCGTAGCGTCGTCACCGGCGTGGGTGACTATCTTCCCTCGCGCGTGGTCACCAACGACGACCTTGCCAAGATCGTCGACACCAACGACGCCTGGATCATCGAACGCACCGGCATCCGCCAGCGCCGCGAAGCGGTCGAGGGCGAGACCACGTCCGATCTGGCGACCAAGGCCGCCGCCAAGGCGCTGGCCGCCGCCGGCCGCACGCCCGCCGACGTCGATCTGATCATCGTCGGCACCACCACCCCGGATCTTACCTTCCCCGCCACCGCCACGATGGTGCAGCGCAAGCTGGGCTGTCCGATCGGCATCGCCTTCGACGTCCAGGCGGTCTGCTCCGGTTTCGTGTTCGCGCTGGCCGTCGCCGACAACTTCGTCGCCCGCGGCCAGTCCAAGTGCTGCCTGGTGATCGGCGCCGAGACCATGACCCGGCTGATGGACTGGACCGACCGCGGCACCTGCGTGCTGTTCGGCGACGGCGCCGGCGCGGTGGTGCTGGAGCCGCGCGAAGGGCAGGGGACCACCGCCGACCGCGGCGTGCTGGGCGTCGCCCTGCGCGCCGACGGCACCAAGCAGGACCTGCTCTATGTCGACGGCGGCCCCTCGGCCACTGGCACGGTCGGCAAGCTGCGCATGCAGGGCAACCAGGTGTTCCGCCACGCGGTCGTCAACATTTCCGAGGCGGTGATCGCCGCCGCCAAGGTCGCCGGCGTCGAGCTCTCCGAGGTCGACTGGTTCATTCCGCACCAGGCCAATCAGCGCATCCTCGAGGGTGTGGCGCGGCGGCTCGGCATCGCCGGCGAGCGGGTGATCTCCACCGTCGCCGAGCACGCCAACACCTCGGCCGCGTCGATCCCGCTGGCGCTGGCGCAGGGCATCGCCGATGGCCGCATCAAGCCCGGTCAGCTGCTGCTGATGGAAGCGATGGGCGGCGGCCTGACCTGGGGCGCGGCCGTGGTCAGGCTCTAGCGGCCGAATCTACCTAAACGGGCGTAGTGCGCGGTCGACGTTCAACCATTGCAACCCTGAAACCGTGAGTCGGCCGCGTCCGTTGGCGTGCGGCGTGAAGTTGAGTTGGATGAGTCGGGCCCGTCCGCCGGGCCTGACCGGGTGCGAGCGGGATCGTCCGCCCCCGGTCGAGCTAGCCGACCGTTCGG
This sequence comes from uncultured Pseudomonadota bacterium, assembly GCA_963835495.1. Taxonomy (GTDB): domain Bacteria; phylum Pseudomonadota; class Alphaproteobacteria; order Caulobacterales; family Caulobacteraceae; genus Acaudatibacter. The sequence continues at coordinate 944,684 of CAWIFQ010000003.1, forward strand.
CGCGGCGAGGCCGCGAAACGCCCTCGCTCCGACCTTCAAATTGCTCCCAGGAAGCCTTTGACTTGACAAGTTATTCAGACCATGAAGCCTTAGCGCGGTAACGGGGCGAGCGAACATCCATGAAGGGCCGGACATTGACTCGGGCGGACCTGTGCGAGGCCGTGCATGAGGAAGTGGGACTGACCCGGCAGGATTGCGCTTCCCTGGTGGAGCGCACGCTTGATCTTGTGGTCGAGGCGCTCGAGCGGGGCCAGACCGTCAAACTTTCTGGCTTTGGCGTCTTTCAGGTGCGCGCCAAACGCGAGCGCATGGGGCGCAACCCCAAGACCGGCGAGCCAGCCGCGATCGATCCCCGGCGGGTGATCGCGTTCCGCGCGTCGCAGGTGATGAAGGCGCGAGTGGATCGCGCCCTCAACAAGTAGGCGAGACCTTGGCGAAGGGCCCAGAGGCCTTCCGCAGTATCTCCGAGGCGGCCGACGCGCTGGGGGTGCCCCAGCATGTGCTGCGGTTCTGGGAGACCAAGTTCGCTTTCATCCGGCCTATGAAACGCGCGGGCGGCCGCCGCTTCTACCGGCCGCAGGACATCCTGGTCCTCGCCCAGGTGCGCCGCCTGCTGCACGAGCAGGGCTACACCATCAAGGGCGTGCAGAAGCTGCACCGAGAGCTGGGCGCCAAGCGCTTCCTCAACGGCGAGGCCTCGCCGGCGAGCCCCGAGGCCGCGCCGCGGCCCGAGGTCTCCGCGGCCGACCTGTCCGCCCAAGCGCGCCGCCGTCTCGAAGCCGTACTGGCCGAGCTGGAAGCCGCGAAGGCGCGACTCGACGAACTGCTATCGCCTCGACCTTAGACGGCGTTCAAACTGCACCGGTTGATCGCAGCGAGTTCGGAGACTGGCCGCCGATGTTGAGTTGGTTGTTCCATGAATTCGGCCGCTACTGGGGCCCGCTGCGCCTCTTCGACTCGTTCTTCTTCCTCTCGGCGGTGGGATTCGCGACCGCCGCCGCGGCGACCTGGATCCTGCTGCCGCGCGTGTGGGACCGGTTGCCGCGGGATCGCGGCCGCGCCTTCGCCGTCAACGCCGAGCTGAGCGTCGGCAAGCCGGTCAGCGCCGGGCTGATCTTCATCGGCGTCTTCGCGGTGGTTTCGTTCCTGTTCGTGCCGTTCGGCGCCGTCGCCATGCGCGCGATCCCGTTCGTGCTGGTGGCGATGATCGTCGGCTACCTCGACGACCGCCGCGGCGGCTTCAGCGAATATACGCTGGCGGTGATGGACCTCGTCGTCGCGCTGGGCGCGTCGGTCGCCATACTGGGCATCGGCGCCTCGGTGATCTGGCTGCCGGGCTGGAAGGAGGCCATCACCCTGCCGCCCTGGCTCAGCATCCCGCTGACCACCGGCGTGATCTGGCTCTCGATCAACGCCACTAACTGCTCTGACGGCGTCGACGGCGTTTCCGGCAGCCTCACCGCCACCGCAATCCTGATCCTCGGCGGCCTGCTCTACACCGTGATCGGCAACCAGGTGGTCGCCGGCCACCTCAACATTCCGGTCAATCCCGAGGGCGCCGGCTGGGCGATCATGGCCTTCGTGATGGTCGGGGCGGTGGCCGGCTACCTCTGGTACAACGCCTCGCCCAGTCAGGTGCTGATGGGCGACGCCGGCTCGCGTCCGCTCGGCCTGATGATCGGCCTGCTGGTCGTGGCCACCGGCAACCCGCTGTTCCTGCTGCTGGTCGGCTCGGTGATCGTGCTCAACGGCGCGACCGGCCTGATGAAGGTGGCGCTGGCCCGCTTCTTCGGCATCCGCCTGCTGTCGTCGATCCGCTTCCCGCTGCACGACCACTGCCGCAAGGAGCTGAACTGGTCCAACACCCAGGTGCTGGTGCGGTTCATGCTGCTGCACCTGGGCGTTTCGGCGCTCCTGATCATCCTGGTGCTGAAGGTGCGCTAATCCGGGCGCTGCGTCGTGATCTCCGAGTAGGGTTCGCCCTCGCGGATGGTTTTGTTGCGGTAGACGATCACGCCGATCCGGTTGGGCTGGCGGCCCAGCTCGTCGCAGAACGCCGCCCAATGCTCCGACGGGACCCACAGGCAGCGCGCCCAGCGGTCTTCGTCGATGGCCATGTCGACGAGCGTGCGGATGCTCATGGCGGGCGAGCTTACCCAGCCCGCGCGGCAATCCAAGCCGCCGCTACTGCCGCACGCTCTCCGCCCGCAGGTGCGCCTTGACCTCGCCCCTGGTCGGTGTCGCGCCGGGGAGCTCGAACATCACGCGCGCGATCTGGCCGGGGTAGGCGAACGGGGCGGCGTAGTCGTCGGTGACGGGCGAGAGGCTGCGGCCGAGGTCCATGCCGGTCGAGGAGATGATGAACAGCAGCCGCGGGATCTTGCCGGCGGCGACCGGGGCGCCGTCGACGCTGAGGTCGGCCTCGGCGCTGCCGTCGGCGTTGCGGCGAACCTCCAGTACGATGGTGCGCGCGCCCGGCGTCAGCAAGGTCTCAGCCTCCAGCCGCGTGTGGCGATGGAAGTCGTTGTAGTCGAACACCAGCCGGCCCTCCTTCACGAACAGGGCGAAGCCGCTGTTCAGGCTGCCGCGGGCGATCAGCGCGCCGTCGCCGCCGTTCGCCGGGTGGGTCAGCGTCACCTCGGTGCGCCAGCCCCGGGCCACCGGCGCGCAGGCGTCGCTGACGATGTGCGAGATCGGCGGGTGATAGATGAAGCGGTCGCGCGCGGTCGGCAGGCCGGGACGGCGCGAGGCGGCGAACAGGGCGAACAGGCCGCGGTCGTCGAGTGGCAGCACGCCGTGCTTATCGGCCTCCGACCACCACAGGTCGACCAGCGCCTTCAGCTTCGCCGGCTGCGCCTGCGCCAGGTCGTCATGCTCCGAGAAGTCCTGGTCGAGGTGGTAGAGCTCCCATTTGTCGTCGTCGAACGGCATGCCCGCTTCGTGGTGGGTGACCGCCTTCCAGCCGTCCTTCCAGATTCCGCGGTGGCCGAGCATCTCGAAATACTGCGCGCCGCGATCCAGCCGCGCGTCCGGATCGGCGAAAGTCGGGGTGAGGCTGACGCCGTGCACCGGCGTCTGCGGCACGCCGGCGACCACGTCGGGAGTCTCGATCCCTAGCGCGCCCAGGATGGTCGGGGCGACGTCGATGGCGTGGCAGAACTGGTCGCGGGTCTCGCCGCCGGCCTTGATCCCCGCCGGCCAGTGCATGATCAGCGGGTCGCGCACGCCGCCGCCGTGGGTGTTCTGCTTGTACCACTTCAGCGGCGTGTTGCCGGCCTGGGCCCAGCCCCAGGGAATGTTGCAGTGGCTGTCCGGCCCGCCGATGTCGTCAAGCCGTTCCACCGCCTCGTCGGCGCTCTCGCGAATGCCGTTGAACCACTTCATCTCGTCGAGCACGCCGGCCTGGCCGCCTTCCTGGCTGGCGCCGTTGTCGGAGAGCAGGACGAAGAGCGTGTTGTCCCAGCGGTCGATCGACTGCAGGAACTGCATCAGCCGGCCGATCTGGTGGTCGGTATGGTCGAGCATGGCCGCGAACGCCTCCTGCAGCCGCGCGGCGAAGCGCTGCTGGTTGACCGAAAGCTCGGACCACGGCTTCACGCCGGGATTATGCGGCGCGAGCTTGGTCTCTGGCGGGACGATGCCCATCGCCTTCTGCCGCGCGAACCACTCCTCGCGGGCGACATCCCAGCCGGTGTCGAAGCGGCCGCGGTACTTCTTCAGCCAGGCGTCCGGCGCCTGGTGCGGCGAGTGCATTGCCCCGAAGGCCAGGTAGAGGAAGAACGGCCGCTCAGGCGCCAGCGAGGTCAGGTCGCGCACCATGGTGGCCGAGCGGTCAACGATGTCCTCGGAGACGTGGTAGCCGTCCTCCGGCCCGCCGGGCGCGTCGACGAAGTGGTTGTCGCTGGTCAGCTCGGGGAAGAACTGGTCGGTCTCGCCCTGCAGGAAGCCGTAGTAGCGGTCGAAGCCCTTCTGCAGCGGCCAGTTGGCGTAGGGGCCGGCGGCGGAGCACTCGGCCATCGGCGCCAGATGCCACTTGCCGGTGGCGAAGGTGGCGTAGCCGCGGTCGCGCAGAATCTCGGCCAGCGTCGCGGCGGAGCGCGGAACGGCGCCGCGCATGTTGGGAAAGCCGGTGTCAAAGTTGGAGATCGCCCGCATGCCGACGGCGTGGTGGTTGCGTCCCGTGAGCAGGCAGGCCCGGGTCGGCGAGCACAGCGCGGTGGTGTGAAAGCCGGTGTAGCGCAGGCCGCTGGCGGCCAGCGCGTCGATGTTCGGCGTCTCGATGGTGGAGCCATAGCAGCCCAGGTGGGAGAAGCCGGTGTCGTCCAGCACCACCATCACCACGTTCGGCGCCCCCTGCTTGAACCTGGCGGGCGGCCACCAGGGCTGGGAGTCGGCGTAGGTGCGGCCGATCACGCCTTGGAAGTCTTCACCTGACGGTTGGCGGGTCATGGGTTTCGCTCCGGGATTGCGGGGTGCGCCGGCGCGGCGAGGCCGGCCGCGCCATAGGCGACGAGTTGTTCGAGCAGGTCCGACAGCGCCGCCGAGGTTCGCGCCGGCGCCGGGGTGTCACGCACCCAACGGGCCAGGGCGAAGACGACGCTGTCCTTGAACCAGACGACGCGCTGATCGAGCTGCGCCGCGATGGAGGCGGGCGTCGCCCGGGCCAGCAGCGCGCGGCCGCGCCGCAGCCCGGTCAGGTGCTGCGCCTCGACCTCCTCGGCGAGCAGCTGCGGGTGATAGGTCACCTGCGCCAGAATGCTCAGATAGTCCGGCCCCCACGGCTCCTCGATGATCACCTGCCCCAGCGGCGCGATCTCGGCGCGCAGCACCTCGGCGACGCAGGGCGACGCGGGCAGGGCGTCCATCATCGCCTCGCGCCGGGCATTGACCGCCGCCAGCCGATGATTGAGCACCGCCGCCAGCACGCCGGCGCGGTCGCCGAAATGATAGTGCAGCGCCGAGCGGTTCTTCTGGCCGGCCTGGGCGACGATCTGGGTGAGGGCGACGTTCTCGACGCCGTGGCGCGCGAACAGGCGTTCGGCGGTCTGCAGCAGCTCTTCGATTGTCCCGGCCGCGATCCTGATCTGCGCGGTGGCGGTTCCGTTCATGGGCCCACTCCCTAATACGACGTATTAATCGCCGCCGCGCCGCGGATCAATCCAGATCGGTTGAGCATCGGCGCCGGGTGCTGTAGCCCCGCCAGATGCTGAACGTTCAGCCCCCGCATCCAGCCGGCGACGCCGCCCCCCATCCGGCGGCGGTGTGGATCGATCTGGTCAGTCCGGACCAGGATGAAGTGCGGCTAGTCGAGGCGCTGCTCGGCTTCGCCCTGCCGACCCGCGATCAGCTGAGCGGGATCGAGCAGTCGTCGCGGCTGTCGTTCGACGACGACGTGCTGCGCATGGCCGCGCCGGTGGTGGCCGAGGCGCAGACCGACCACCCGCGCATCTCGCCGATCGGCATCATCCTGACGCCGAAGCTGATGATCTCGATCCGCTTCGATCCGCTGGTGATGTTCGACAGCGTGGCCAAGCGCGCCGGCAAGGATGCGCCGACCACCGCCGTCGCGGCCTTCGCCGCGGTCATGCACGCATTCGTCGGACGCCAGGCGGACCTGCTGGAGGAGGCGAGGGCGCGGCTGGACGAGGTCTCGCACCGGGTGTTCCGCAACGCCACCAAAGATCCGCGCCGGTCCATGCGCAACACCATGCTGATGCGCGACAAGCTGCAGCTGCTGGGCCGGATCGGCGAGCGCATCTCGATCATCCGCGAGAGTCTGCTGGGCGTCGATCGGATGGTCGATTTCGCGGCCGACAACGCCAAGCACTGGTTTTCGCCCGAGCTCACCGATCGGCTGCACCAAGTGTGCGAGGACATCGGCGCGTTGAACCAGTTCGAGGAGCACCTGCTGGGCAAGGTGCAGTTCCTGCTGGACGCCGTGCTCGGCTTCATCGGCATCGAGCAGAACGACATCTTCAAGGTGCTGACCATCGCCTCGGTGGTCGGCATCTTCCCGACCCTGGTCGCTGGCTGGTACGGCATGAACTTCGCCAACATGCCGGAACTTCACTGGGCCTACGGCTACCAGTTCGGCATCGGCGTGATCGTGCTCTCGACCATCGCGCCGCTGCTCTGGTTCAAGTGGCGCGGTTGGCTATGAGGTGAGATATGTGCCGCAACATCAAGACGTTGTTCAACTTCGACCCGCCGGCGACCGACGCCGAGATCCGCTCTGCCTCGCTGCAGTTCGTGCGCAAGCTGAGTGGCTTCAACGCGCCGTCGAAAGCCAATGAGGCCGCGTTCGAGGTCGGGATCGAAGAGGTGTTCCAGGCCGCGCGCCGGCTGCTGACCTCGCTGGAGACCAACGCCACGCCGCGCGATCGCGAGATCGAGGCGCAAAAGGCGAAGGCGCGGTCGGCCGAACGCTTCGGCCGCGCGGTTACGGCCTAGGTGCTTCGCCGACGTTGCCCCATATGGAGGGCATGACACCACGCGCCACCACGCTCGAACGCGCCTTCGAACTCGCCCGCTCCGGAAAGTACGCCGGGGTCAGCGAACTGCGCCAGCAGCTGAAGGCGGAGGGCTACCCGCCCGACCAGCTGACGGGCCCGGCGCTGCTGCGCCAGCTGCGCGACCTGTGCGTCGCCTCCGCCGATCCCGAGAGCCCCTGAAGCCGGTTCCGGCTTTCCCGTTGCCGCCCCCCGGCGCCATCCCTATAAGGCCCACTCCCTCGCGGGGATCGGAGCGTAGCGCAGCCTGGTAGCGCACTTGACTGGGGGTCAAGGGGTCGCAGGTTCGAATCCTGTCGCTCCGACCAAACGCGACGGGTGATTGGCGACTGGACTATTTCCGCGGGGCCATTCCGTGAGCCGGCCCCCCAGCGTATAGGCCGAGCTTTACAGTTGAGTGGTGTGCGGCGCGGCCAATGACTTCCTTCCTGAAAGACGGACGCTCTCAGGCTGTGGCCATCTGGCTGGTTGGCGTGACGGCGATCGTCTTCGCCATGGTGGTCGTCGGCGGGGCGACGCGGCTGACCGGTTCGGGCCTCTCGATCACCGAGTGGAAGCCGGTCTCGGGCATCCTGCCGCCACTCTCGGCCGCGGACTGGGCGAAGGACTTCCACCTCTACCAGGCGACGCCGCAGTACCGGCAGGTCAACGCCGGCATGACGCTGGCGGAGTTCAAGTCGATCTTCTGGTGGGAGTGGACCCACCGGCTGCTGGGACGGCTCGCGGGCCTGGCCTTCGCCGTGCCGTTCTTCACTCTGTTGGCGCTGCGGCAAATGCCGATGCGACTGATCTGGCGGTCCGCCATCCTGCTGGGTCTGGGCGGCCTGCAGGGACTGGTCGGCTGGTGGATGGTGCAGAGCGGGCTGGAGGACCGCGTCTCCGTCGCGCCGGAGCGGCTGGCGACGCACCTCGGCCTGGCGCTGATCCTGTTCTGCGCCTTGATCTGGACGGCGATGGAGGCCTGGAGCGGCCAGCCGAGGGCCAGGGCCGCGCGCACCGGCGGCTGGCCGGCGGCGTCGATGCTGTTCTTCGCCGCGGTGTTCCTGCAGTGCCTGCTGGGCGCGCTGGTGGCCGGCAACCAGGCCGGGCTGATCGACAACGACTGGCCGCTGATGAACGGCTACCTGTTCCCGCCGGACTACGTGGACAAGGCCGGCCTCTGGGCGACGCTGGCGCACAGCCAGGCGGCGGTGCAGTTCAACCACCGCATGGTCGCCTACGCCGTGGTGATCGCCGGGGTCGGCATCGCCGGTTCCGGGCTCAGCTCCCGGGTGCTGATGGGTCAGAGCCGGGCGCTGGCGCTGGCCGTTGGCGTGATGGCGGTGTTCCAGGCGCTGCTGGGCGTCGCCACGCTGATGACCCGCGTGCCGCTGCCGCTGGCCCTGCTGCACCAGGCCGGCGCCGCGATCCTGCTGGCGCTGGCGACGGCGCTGGTGTGGCGCGTGCGACGGCCTTAGGTAGTGCGGTATCATAATACCTTGCCGGCAAGCGCGTTGTCAATAACACGCTATTTTGTTTTCGCCGCACTATCGTGTTGACAGTCGGCCGGCCCCCGCTACCAGCGCGCCCTTCGCTTTCAAGGCCCCCAGAGGCGCGTTCCTAAGATGCACACCAAGACCACGGCTTCGCTGAAGCCCTCCGAGATCGAGAAGAAATGGATCGTGGTCGACGCCGAGAACGCCGTCGTCGGCCGCCTCGCGACCTTCATCGCCATGCGCCTGCGCGGCAAGCATCGGCCCGACTACACCCCGAACATGGACTGCGGCGACCACGTCGTGGTGATCAACGCCGACAAGGTGAAGCTTCACCGGCCGCAAGCTGGACCAGAAGACCTACTACTGGCACACCGGCTATCCGGGCGGCATCAAGAGCCGCACCGCCGGCAAGATCCTCGCCGGCAAGTTCCCCGAGCGCATCCTGGAGAAGGCCGTCGAGCGCATGCTGCCCAAGGAAAGCCCGCTCGCCCGCAAGCAGCTGACCCACCTGCGCATCTACAATCGCGCCGAGCACCCGCACGAGGCGCAGCAGCCCGAAGTCATCGACTTCAAGGCCGCCAACCGCAAGAACGTCCGGAGCCAGTAGACCATGGCCGAGACCCACGGTCTGGAGGCCCTGCAAGCCCTGGCGACGCCGGGCGCCGAGTCCGCCGCCACGCGCGAGCCGGTGCGCGACGCCCAGGGCCGCGCCTACGCCACCGGCAAGCGCAAGAACGCCGTCGCCCGCGTCTGGATCAAGCCGGGCAAGGGCAAGATCACCATCAACGGCCGCGACCAGGAGATCTATTTCGCCCGGCCGGTGCTGCGCATGATGATCGCCCAGCCGCTGCAGGTCGACCGACCGCCTCGGCCAGTTCGACGTCGACGTCACCGTCGTGGGTTCGGGCCTGTCCGGCCAGGCCGGCGCCGTGCGCCACGGCATCGCCAAGGCGCTGACCTACTACGAGCCCGGCCTGCGCGCGGCGCTGAAGCCGCACGGCTTCCTCACCCGCGACAGCCGCGTGGTCGAGCGCAAGAAGTACGGCAGGGCCAAGGCCCGACGCAGCTTCCAGTTCTCGAAGCGCTGACGCGCGCCGACAATCTCGGCTCGGTTCAGGGGCGCTTCGGTTGATCACCGAAGCGCCCTTTTCGTTTTCGCGTTACTCTGGAGGCGACCATGGCGCCCAAGGTGTTCATCGATGGCGAGGCCGGCACCACGGGCCTGCAGATCCGCGAGCGGCTCGCTGGCCGGCGCGACCTGCAGCTGGTCTCGATCGATCCGGAGCGCCGCAAGGACGTCGAGGCGCGGCGCGAGCTGCTGAACGGCGCCGACGCGGTGATCCTCTGCCTGCCGGACGATGCGGCGCGAGAGGCCGTAGGCCTGGTCGAGAGCAACAGCGTCAAGGTGATCGACGCCTCGACCGCGCACCGGGTCTCGCCAGGCTGGGCCTACGGCTTCCCCGAGATGTCGGCCGGGCAGCGCGGCGGCGATCGCCGCCTCGCCGCGCATCTCCAATCCCGGCTGCTGGCCGACCGGCTTCATCGCCCTGGTGCGGCCGCTGGTGGACGCCGGACTGATCCCCGCCGACTGGCCGGCTCACAGCGCATGGCGTCTCCGGCTACTCCGGCGGCGGCAAGTCGATGATCGCCGAGTTCGAGGACGCGGCCGCGCCCAACCACACCGACGTGCCCTATCGGCTCTACGGCCTGGCGACTGGGCCACAAGCACGTGCCGGAGATGCAGGCCACGCGGGCCTGGAGCACCGGCCGGTGTTCGCGCCCGGCGGTCGGCCGCTACCGCAAGGGCATGCTGGTCGAGGTCCCGCTGGCGCTGGAGCTCGCTGCCGGGCGCGCCGCCGCCGGCCGCGATCCAGGCCTGCCTCGCCGACGCCTACGCCGGCGAGCGCTTCGTCGAGGTGGCCTCGCTGGAGGAGTCGTCGCGCGTCGCGACGCTGGACCCGGAGGCCCTGAACGGGACCAACCGCATGCGCCTGTTCGTCTTCGGCGGCGAGCGCGAGGGGCAGGCGCGGCTGGTGGCGCTGCTCGACAACCTCGGCAAGGGCGCCTCGGGCGCGGCGGTGCAGAACCTCAACCTGGTGCTCGGCCTCGACGAGACCGCCGGTCTGTGATCCTGCGGCGCGCGACGCTGGACGACATGGCGGCGCTGGCGCGGCTGCATCGGCGCACGGTACAGATCTCGCTGCCGTTCCTGCCGACGCTGCACACTCCGGAGGAGGACGCCTGGTGGTTCTGCGAGCGGCTGTATGCGACCAACGAGGTCTGGCTGGCGGAGGACGACGGCGGGGCCGGTCGGCTACATCGCCTTTCGCCCCGACTTCATCGAGCACCTGTTCATCCAGCCGGAGGCGCAGGACGCGGGGCTCGGCCTGCAGCTGCTGGAGAAGGCCAAGCAGGCGTCGGCCGAGCTTAGCCTCTGGACCTTCCAGCAGAACGCCGGCGCGAGACGCTTTTACGAGCGCCACGGCTTTGTCGCGGTCACCGAGACCGACGGCGCCGACAACGAGGAGAAGCTGCCGGACGTGCTTTACCGCTGGCGGCGCGAGGCGGTGTAGTATCCGGCCCAGCCGGCTGTAACCTACCTGGGGACAGCCGCGTACTGGATGTCATGAGCCTCCTCCGCACCTCGCTCGATCGCAGAGCGCTGCTTCTCTCCGCCGCGGCGTTGGCCGCCTGCAGCGCCGCCCCGACGGCCAAGGCCGGCCCGGATCGCTACGCCGGCTCGCCCTGGCGCAAGTTGACCGAGGCCGACTGGCAGAAGCGTCTGCCGGCCCCGTCGTTCCAGGTGCTGCGCCAGGAGAGCACCGAGATCGCGTTCACCAGCCCGCTCAACGACGAGCACCGGCACGGGATCTTCGCCTGCCTCGGCTGCGGCCTGCCGCTGTTCAAGTCGGAATGGAAGTTCGACTGCGGCACCGGCTGGCCGAGCTTCTACACCGAGATCCCGGGCGCGCTGGCCAAGAAGGCCGACTTCCAGATCGTCGAGGAGCGCACCGAGTACCACTGCGCCCAGTGCCTGGGTCACCAGGGCCACGTCTTCAACGACGGCCCGCGGCCCACCGGGCTGCGTTATTGCAACAACGGCGTGGCGCTGAAGTTCATTCCGGCCTGAGGTGTTGCGGCGCTGCGGCGAAGTTTGTAAGGCTTGGCCGCGCGCTGAGGCGAAGCCCGGCCGCAATTCTCCCTGACATTCGTCACACCGACCCGCGTCGGCCGCTGGACCGCGCCGGTCAGGAGCTTTTCCCATGCAACGCTACATCCTCACCGGCGCCCCGGGCGCCGGCAAGACCGTGCTTCTCCGCGCGCTGGAACGCGCCGGCTTCGGCGTCGTCGAAGAAGCGGCCACCGACGTCATCGCCCTGGTGACGGGGCAGGGCGTGACGGAGCACTGGAACGAGCCGTCGTTCATCGAAGAGATCGTCGCGCTGCAGATCCGCCGCGAGCGGCGCGCGGACGCCTGGGCCGACGACATCGTGTTCTTCGATCGATCCCCGATCTGTACCTGGGCGCTCTGCGAATTTGCCGGCCGCGTGCCACCCGACAGCCTCGTTGAGGAGATGCGGCGCATCGAACGCGAGGGGATCTACCGGCGCCGGGTCTTCTTCGTGCGCAACCTCGGCTTCGTCACGCCAACCGAGGCGCGGCGCATCACCTTCGAGGACAGCTTGCGCTTCGAGGCGATCCACGCCGAGGTCTATCGGCGGCTTGGCTACGAACTGGTCGACGTTCCCGCGGCGCCGCTTGGCGAACGCCTGGAAATGGTAATCGGCGCGGTAACGACGCCCCCAGAAAAGTCGGGGACAACTGCGGCGTCCTAACGATCGGTTTGCCACGGTGGTGTTACCAATCGCCGCAGATGAGAAACGCTCAGAAGACGCAGGTGATCGCCGCCGTGGCCAACCGGGCGCGGCAGATTCGCCTGAAGATCGCCCTGGCGGCGCTGATCGGGTTCATCTTCAACTCGTTCACCGGCGTCGGCTTCGCGGTCGGCTGGTGCGGCCTCTACATCGCCAGCCAGCTGGCCGAGGCCTGGGTGTTTCGTCCCAGCCAGATCGAGCGGCGACTGGCGACGCGCTGGGGCTACGCCCAGCTGGTCGCCGCGGTGGCGGCGTCGAACCTGCTGTTCAGCTCGTTCGGCGTCGCCGAGATGATCCGCGGCGGACCTGGCGGCGCTCTGGCCGGGGCGCTGCTGATCACCGGCGCGATCGTCAACGCGGTGACGACCACCGCTTCGTCGCGCGAGCTGTTCCTGGCCGGGCTGATCCCCCAGATCGTCTGCTTCGCCTTCCTGCCCGGCGTGGCGCTGGGCCATGGCGCGGGCGCGCTGACCGCCTCCCAGCTCGGCTTCGCCGCCTTGATGAACCTCATCGCCGCGGCGATGGCCTGGCGCCTGTTCGCCAGCGTGCTCGCCGGCGAGGACCACGCCCGGACGGAGGCTGAAGCAGCCAACACCGCCAAGAGCGAGTTCCTGGCGACGATGAGCCATGAGATCCGCACGCCGCTCAACGGGGTGCTGGGCATGGCCCAGGCCATGGCCGCCGGCGATCTCGAGCCCGACCAGCGCGATCGGCTCGACGTCATCCGCGAGTCGAGCGAGACGCTGCTCAAGGTGCTCAACGACATCCTCGACATCTCCAAGATCGAGGCGCGCAAGCTCGAGATCGAGGCGGTGGAGTTCGACCTCGGCGAGACCCTGAGTGGGGTCAACGCCACCTTCTCGCCGGTCGCGTCCCAGCGGGGCCTCGAGCTCAGCGTGCAGGTCGGTGATGCCGATGGGCTCTACCTCGGCGATCCGACCCGCGTGCGCCAGATCATCTCAAACCTGGTCTCCAACGCGCTGAAGTTCACCGCGATCGGGTCGATCAAGATCCGCGCCGCCAGGGATGGCGAGCATGTCCGCATCGAGGTCAGCGACACCGGGATCGGCATCTCGCCGGAGGTGGCCTCGACGCTGTTCGCCAAGTTCGCCCAGGCCGACGTCTCGACCACGCGGCGCTATGGCGGCACTGGCCTTGGCCTGGCGATCAGCCGGGAGCTGGCCGAGCTGATGGGCGGCTCGATCACCCTCGACAGTGCGGCGGGGCGCGGTTCGACCTTCGTGGTCCGCCTACGCCTGGAGCGCGTCGGCGAGGCGCGGCGCTCGCCGCCCCCAAAGCCGCGGCAGACCACCCTGCGGATTCCCGCCGAGCCCGAACCTGGCCGGGTGCGCATCCTCGCGGCGGAAGACAACCACATCAACCGGCTGGTGCTGAAGACGCTGCTGAACCAGATCGGCCTGCATCCGGATATCGTCGGCGACGGCGCTCTGGCGGTGGAGGCCTGGCGGCACGGCGACTACGACGTGATCCTGATGGACATCCAGATGCCCGAGCTGGACGGCCTGTCGGCGACGCGAGAGATCCGCACCGAGGAAGCCGCCACCGGTCGGACCCGCACCCCGATCCTCGGGCTCACGGCCAACGCGATGTCGCACCAGGTCGAGGAATACCGCCGCGCCGGCATGGACGGCCATGTCGCCAAGCCGATCGACGTGGCCAAGCTGTTCGCGGCGCTGGAAGCTGTGCTCGGCGGCGGGGCGGAGGCGGAGGAACTGGCAGCGGTCGGCCTGCGGGCCTAGCGGGCTAGGACTTCACCTTCACATAGCTGCCAGGCGCGTCCTCGATCGGCTTCAGCGGCCCCTTCGCGGGGTCGCGGGCGGGGACCTGGCCGCCGGAGCTTCGCCTTCAGCCAGACCACCCAGTCCGGCCACCAGGAGCCGGGATGCTCGGTCGCGCCGGCCATCCACTCTTCGACCGTCGCCGGCAGCGCAGCGTTGGTCCAGTGCTGGTACTTCTTGGCGTCCGGGTGGTTGATCACCCCGGCGATGTGGCCCGAGCCCGCCATCATGAAGGTCACCGGCCCGCCGAACAGCCGCGCGCCCTTGTAGACCGAGCGGTAGGGGGCGATGTGGTCCTCCCTGCGACGACTGCACGTAGATCGGCGTCTTCACCGTGCCGAGGTCGAGCCGCACGCCGTCCAGCACCAGCTCGCCCTTGGCCAGCGCGTTCTCGCCGTAGAACTTGCGCAGATAGAACAGGTGCAGGGTCTTCGGCATCCGGGTCTGGTCGGCGTTCCAGAACAGCAGGTCGAACGGCCGCGGCTCCTTGCCCATCAGGTAGTTGTTGACGAAGAAGCTCCAGATCAGGTCGTTGGAGCGCAGCGCGTTGAAGGTGTCGGCCATCGTCTGGCCGGAGAGCACCCCGCCGCCGGCGTCCATCTTCTTCTCCAGCTCGGCCAGCCAGTCCTCGTTGGTGAACAGCAGCAGGTCGCCCGCCTCGGAGAAGTCCTGCTGGGCGGCGAAGAAGGTCGCCGAAGCGATCCGCTTGTCGCCCGCGCGCCGCCATGTGGGCCAGGGCGCAGGAGAGCAGGGTGCCGCCGATGCAGTAGCCGACCGTGTTCACCTGCGTCGACGCCGGCCTGCTTCATCACCGCGTCGGTGGCCGCGTAGATGCCCTCCTTGAGGTAGTCCTCGAAGGTCCGGGTGGCGAGCGCGGAGTCCGGATTGACCCAGGAGGTGACGAACACGGTGATCCCCTGGCTCGTCAGCCAGCGGATCATCGAGTTCTCGGGCCGCAGGTCGAGGATGTAGTACTTGTTGATCCAGGGCGGGAAGATCAGCAGCGGGATCTCGCACACCGTCTCGGTGGTCGGCGAGAACTGCAGGATCTGGATCAGCTCGTTCTGGAAGATGACCTTGCCGGGCGCGGTGGCGACGTTCTCGCCCACCTTGAACTGCGGTGAAGTCGGTCTGGCTGATCGAGAGCTGGCCGCCGCCGCGCGCCAGGTCGGCGGCGAAGTTCTCCATGCCCTTGACGATGCTCTCGCCGTTGGTCTGCATCGCCTCGCGCAGCGCGGCGGGGTTGGAGAGCAGGAAGTTGGACGGCGAGAGATCGCGTCGGTCAGCATCTTGGTGAAGAACTCGACCCGGCGCTTGGTGATCGGCGTCGACGCCCTCGACCCCGCCCACCAGCTCGTTCAGCCAGTCGGAGGTGATCAGGTATGACTGCTTGATCACGTCGAACACCGGGTTGGAGGTCCAATCCGGGTCGGCGAAGCGCTTGTCGCCCTTCTCCGGACGGATGACTTCGCCGGGCGTCTCTCCGCCGGCGCGCTGGGCCGCGACCTTCCAGAGGTCCATGTAGCGGCCGAACAGGTCGGCCTGCGCGCGCATCAGGCGGTCGGGCTGCGCCGCCAGGCGGCCCATCACCTCGCTGAGCGCCGGGGCGACGTGGAACGGGTCAGGGGTCAGCGCCGATGGCCGATCGGCCTGGCGCAGCGCCGCTTCGGCGATCGCGCCCTGGGCGGTCATCGCCGCGCGGGCGAGGTTGAGCGACAGCTGTCTCCAGCGACTCCCGCTGCGTGGGCGAGAGGTATTCCAGGCTCACGCCGCCCGAGGCGCCGGCCGAAGCCTGCTCCGGGCGGGGCGGCGCGGCGGCTGGCGGAGCGGTGGCCTGGGCGGCGGCTTCCACGCGCGATGCGGGCTTTGCCTTCGCCGTTCGGGGCTTCGCGGTCCCAGGCTTCGTGGCCCCAGCCTTGGCGGCGCTGGCGCGCTTCCTGGCGCGCGGCGCAGCCTGGGCGGCGTTCGAATCTGTCATAACAACTCTCCTCGACCCGGCTTCAGCTCTGGTCGACGGACGCCTGCGCGCCTTCCGTCCCGCCCCATGATGTCATAAGAGGCCAGGATATGAATGGTTGCCGGGCCAAATATTCCAGCCTCGCCGTCCGCGCGCTGTTCGCGGCGCTTGTGGCGGCGAGCGTCGCGGCCGGTCAAGCCGTGGCCGCGCCGACGTCGCAGTCGTCGACTTCGCCGGCGCTGAGCGCGATCGCGGAAGGCGGAAAAGCCGTCGGTGCGACCGACCTTCGCCCACATTCCTCCAGCGCCGACCGACGTGCGTCCGTTCGTGGCCTGGCGGGCCGCGATCGCCGATACGAAGCACGTCGGCGCCCAGACCGACGCGGAGGCGGTGGCGGGGCCCTGGACCCTGAGCGACACGCAGGGCTGGGCCGACCGCGCCCGCGCCGAAGCCAATCCGCCCGCGCCGATGACCGCGCCCGCCCAGGGTGACACCGACGCCTTCGTCAGAGCGATGCTGCGCGCGAGCTACGCCGCCTCCGCGGGCGCACTAGGCCGGCGGGGGCGCAAGTCGCAAGCCACTTCCCGAAACCTGCTTGGCGGACCCCGGCGACGGGGTCTATTCCAGGCCGCCCGCGCCCCACGAGCGCCAGGACCCGGCACCATGACCCCCGATTTTCCCCGCATCCGACGCCTGCCGCCCTACGTCTTCGAGGAGGTGAACCGCCTCAAGGCCCGCCTGCGCGGCCGAGGGCGTCGACATCATCGACTTCGGCATGGGCAACCCCGACATGCCGACCCCCAAGCACATCGTCGACAAGCTGATCGAGACCGCGCGCGACCCCAAGACCGGCCGCTACTCGGCCTCCAAGGGCATTCCCGGCCTGCGCCGCGCCATGGCCGGCTACTACGCCCGCCGCTTCGGCGTGAAGCTGGACCCCGACACCGAGGTGATCGCCACGCTGGGCTCGAAGGAGGGCTTCGCCAACCTGGCCCAGGCCGTCACCGGCGCCGGGCGACGTGATCATCTGCCCCGACCCGGCCTATCCGATCCACGCCTACGGCTTCATCATCGCCGGCGGGGTGATCCGCCACGTGCCGGCGCTGTCGCCGGAGCAGTATCTCTCCGGGGTCAGCCGGGCGGTGCGCAATCGCTCGCCGCCGCCGAAGGTGCTGGTGCGTCAGCTACCCGTCGAACCCCACCGCCCAGTGGGTCGACCTCGAGTTCTACAAGGACGCCGTCGCCCTGGCGAAGAAGCACGACATGCTGGTGCTGTCCGACATCGCCTATTCGGAGATCTATTTCGACAACAACCCGCCGCCGTCGATCCTGCAGGTCGAGGGCGCCAGGGACATCGCCGTCGAGGTCAATTCGCTGTCCAAGACCTACGCCATGGCCGGCTGGCGGGTGGGCATGGTGGTCGGCAACGAGCGGATGTGCGCGGCGCTGGCGCGGGTGAAGTCCTACCTCGACTACGGCGCCTTCACCCCGATCCAGGTCGCCGCCGTCGCGGCGCTGAACGGCCCGCAGGACTGCGTCGACGAGATCCGCGCGACCTACAAGTCGCGCCGCGACGTGCTGGTGACGTCGATGGCCCGCGCGGGCTGGGATATTCCCGTCGCCGCCGGCCTCGATGTTCGCCTGGGCGCCGCTGCCCGAGGCCTTCCGCGAGGCCGGCTCGATGCTGTTCTCCAAGCTGCTGATCGAGCAGGCCGGCGTCGCCGTCGCGCCCGGCGTCGCGCTTCGGCGAGTACGGCGAGGGCTATGTGCGCATCGGCCTGGTGGAGAACGAGCACCGCATCCGCCAGGCGGCGCGCAACGTGAAGCGGTTCCTGGACCAGTCGGGCCAGCATCTCAGCGCGGCGCGAGAAACCGCCGCGCGCGAGGCCGCGAAATGAGCGAACCGGCGAAACCCTGGCGCATCGGCGTCGCGGGCCTTGGCACCGTCGGCGGCGGTCTGCTGAACCTGATCGGCGAGCGGCCGGGCTTCTCGCCGGTCGGGCGCGAGGTGGTCGTCACCGGCGTCTCGGCCCGCTCGCGCAGCCGGCCCGCGCCCGGTCGACATCTCCAACCTGCCCTGGTTCGACGACCCCGTGGCGCTGGCCGCTTCGCCGGACAACGACCTCTTCGTCGAACTGATCGGCGGCTCGGACGGGCCGGCCAAGGCCGCGGTCGAGGCGGCGCTGCAGGCCGGCAAGCCGGTGGTCACCGCCAACAAGGCGCTGATCGCCGAGCATGGCGCCGAGCTCGCCGCCCTGGCCGAGGCCGCCGATGTGCCGCTGCTGTTCGAGGCGGCGGTGATGGGCGGCACGCCGGCGGTGAAGATGCTGCGCGAGGCCATGGTCGGCGACGAGGTCGAGGCGGTCGCCGGCATCCTCAACGGCACCTGCAACTACATCCTGACCGAGATGGAGGCGACCGGGCGGGCGTTCGCCGACGTGCTCGCCGAGGCCCAGCGCCTGGGCTACGCCGAGGCCGACCCGACCATGGACGTCGGCGGCTTCGACGCGGCGCACAAGATCACCATCCTCGCGGCGCTGGCGTTCGGCTGCGCGCCGACCTACGCCGCCGCCGAGATCGAGGGGATCGAGGCGATCGAGCCGATCGACATCCGCCTGGCCAAGGATCTCGGCTATCGCATCAAGCTGGTCGCCAGCGCGGTGCAAGTCGGCCGAGGGCGTTTCGGTCAGCGTCCATCCGGCGCTGGCGCCGCTGGCCCACCCGCTGGCCGCAGGCCGGTGGGCCGCTGAACGCGCTGTTCATCGAGGGCAAGCAGATCGGCCGCATCTTCATCCAGGGCCCGGGCGCCGGCGCGGGACCGACCGCCGCGGCGGTCGCCGCCGACATCGCCGACGTGATGACCGGCGCGCGCCGGCCGGTGTTCCAGGCGCCGGCGGGGCGGCTGAAGCCGTTCGCCCCGGTCGACGCCAGGACGCCAGATCGGCCGCGCCTACATCCGCCTGATGGTCCGCGACGAGCCGGGCGTGATCGCCGCGGTGTCCGAGACGCTGGCCGAGGCGCGGCGTCTCGATCGACAGCTTCCTGCAAAAGCCGGTGGAGGACGCCGGCGTGGCGCCGATCGTGCTTACCACCCACGCCGCGCCCGAGGAGGTGATCCTCGAGGCGGTGCGGCGCATGCGCGACCTGGCGGTGCTGGTCGAGACGCCGCGCATGATCCGCATCGCCCGCATCTGAGAATCCGCAGACAATAGATTGCAACGGCTGGAGGCCGCTCGATGAGTTCAAACGTTGCTGGATCGCAGCCTGGTCATGGAGGCGGTCCGCGTCACCGAGGCGGCCGCCATCGCCGCCTGGGAACTGGCCGGCCGCGGCGACGAGAAGGCGGCCGACCAGGCCGCGGTCGACGCCATGCGCACCGCGCTCAACGAGCTGGCGATCGACGGCGTGATCGTGATCGGCGAGGGCGAGCGCGACGAAGCGCCGATGCTCTACATCGGCGAGAAGGTGGGGAAGGGGAACGGCCCGCGGATCGACATCGCGCTCGATCCGCTGGAGGGCACCACGCTCACCGCCAAGGCGATGGCCAACGCGCTGGCGGTGATGGCGTGGGCGCCCGCCGGCACCATGCTGCACGCGCCCGACACCTACATGGACAAGATCGCCTGCGGTCCCGGCTATCCGGCCGGGGTGATCGACCTGGACAAGCAGCGCCGGCGACAACGCCAGGGCGATGGCCAAGGCCAAGGGCGTCGACATCTCCGAGATCACCGTCTGCGTGCTCGACCGGCCGCGCCACGCCGAGATCATCGCCTCGCTGCGCGACGTCGGCGCGCGGGTCTACCTGATCACCGACGGCGACGTGGCCGGCGTGATGAACACCGCCGATCCGGAGACCGGCGTCGATCTCTATGTCGGGCAGGGCGGCGCGCCGGAGGGCGTGCTGGCCTGCGCGGCGCTGAAATGCGTCGGCGGGCAGTTCCAGGGCCGTCTGGTGTTCCGCAACGCCGACGAGCGGGCGAGGGCGGAGCGGCTGGGCATCACCGACTTCGACAAGAAGTACGACCTGCACGAGATGGTGCGCGCCGACGCCATCTTCGCCGCCACCGGCGTCACCACGGGCGCGCTGCTCGACGGCGTGAAGATCGCCGGCGGCTTCGTGCACACCCACACCCTGGTGATGAACTCCGCCAGCCACACGGTGCGCGAAGTGCGCATGAAGCGTCCGATCTGACATGGCGTTCGCCGTGGACCTCTCGCACGAGCCTCCCGCCGGCTTCCTCGGCGTCGAGCGCTCGATCGGGGGGCGACGGTGGCGCACGCGGCCGGCCTCGGAGCTCACCGTTCGAGAGATTGGCCTCCGTATGGGGATCGGCGAGCCGCTGGCGCGCGCGCTGGCCTCGCGCGGCATCACCGCCGACACGGCCGAGAACTACCTGCGCCCGACCTTGAAGGCGCTGTTCCCCGACCCCTCCAGCTTCCTCGACATGGACGAGGCGGCGCGAGTGCTGATCGATGCGTTCGAGAACGACCGCAAGGTCATCGTGTTCGCCGATTACGACGTGGACGGAGCATCCAGCGCGGCCCAGCTGGTCCGCTGGTGGCGCGCCCTAAGTCGTGAAAGGGGGGGCCGTGAACTGCCGATCTATGTGCCCGACCGACTCACCGAGGGCTATGGTCCAAGCCCGGCCGCCTTCCGCCATCTGCGCGAAGCCGGTTACGAGCTGGTGGTCACGGTCGACTGCGGCGCGGCCGCCTACGATGCGCTCAACGCCGCCGGCGAGATCGGCCTCGAGGTGGTGGTGATCGACCACCACATGATGCGCGAGGTCCCGCCGACGGCGCGCGCCCTGGTCAATCCGAACCAGCTGGGCTGTGGCTCCGGCGAAGGCGTGCTGGCGGCCGCCGGCGTCACCTTCGTGCTGCTTGCGGCGCTGAACCGCGAGGCGCGGCGGCGCGGCTGGTTCGCCGAGCGGTCCGAGCCGGATCTGCGCCAATGGCTGGATCTGGCGGCGCTCGGCGGCATCTGCGACGTCACCCAGCTGGTCGGCTTCAACCGCGCGCTGGCCGCCCAGGGCCTGAAGGTGATGTCGGGCTGGGCCAATCCCGGCCTGAAGGCGCTGCTGGACGTCGCCGGGGCCAAGGGTCCGGCCAGCGTGTTCCATGCCGGCTTCATCCTCGGCCCGCGCATCAATGCCGGCGGGCGCATTGGCCGTGCGGATTTAGGCGCGCGGCTGCTGTCCACCGACGATCCGGCCGAGGCGCTGTCGCTGGCGCAGGAGCTCGACGCGCTGAACGCCGAGCGCAAGAACGTCGAAGCCGAGATCCTCGAGGCGGCGATCGCCAACATCGAGGCCGGGGCCAACTTCGATCCCGACGCGCCGGCCATCGTGGTCGCGCAGGAGGGCTGGCATCCGGGCGTGATCGGCATCGTCGCCAGCCGTCTGCGCGAGCGCTACCGTCGCCCGGTCGTGGTCGTCGGCCTCGACCGCGCCAGCGACATCGGCAAGGGCTCCGGCCGCTCGCAGCCGGGCGTGAACCTCGGCCGGGCGATCCAGGCGGCCTTCGACGAGGGGCTGCTGCTGGCCGGCGGCGGGCACGCCATGGCCGCGGGCCTGACCCTGCGTCCCAGCGCCATCCCCGAGTTCCGCGCCTTTCTCTGCGAGCGCCTCGCGGCCGAAATGGTCGACGCGGAGGCGGAGGATGCGCTGGAGATCGACGCCCTGATCACGCCCGGCGCGGCCGCGCGGCCCCTATACGACGCGTTCCGGGCGATGGAGCCGTTCGGCCCCGGCAATCCCGAGCCGCTGTTCGCGGTCGCCGACGTGCGGGTCGAGCGGGTGACGCCGATGCGCGGCGGGCACCTGCGCTGCACCCTGGTGGGCGGCGGCGGGGCCGGCATCCGCGCCATCGCCTGGCGCAGCGCCGACACCCCGATCGGCCAGCGCCTGCTGGCCGGCGGCGGCTCGCTGCACGCGGTCGGCAAGCTCAAGCCCGACGACTGGAACGGCCGCAACACGGTCGAGCTGGAGATCGAAGACCTCGCCGACCCGCGCATGAGCTGAACTCAGGTCCGCGGGCGGCTTGCGCACCCCCGCCCGCGCGGATATATCCCCCGCTCTTCCCGCCGGGCCCTTCGTCTATCGGTTAGGACATCAGATTTTCAATCTGGGAAGAGGGGTTCGACTCCCCTAGGGCCTACCACACTCAAAAAACAGTGTGTGTTCAACAAGTTCCGGCGAAGCATTGACCGTAATTCAACGGTGTTCCAGGGGTGCCCCTCAGGCGAAAACTAGGGCGCGATCGTAATCGCCGCCCCGATGCGCCGAAGAGCGGTCGCCGCCTCGCAGGGCGCGCCAGCTCAAGCGGGCCAGGCACAGCCATCCGATGCAGAAACCCATGAACACAGCCGAGATCGCGTAAGGATGGAGCGCAGACATCATCACGCTGACGACCGGTAGTGTGTACCGCGCCAACAGTGTAGCGGCGAGAAGTAGAGCGGCGACGACAAACGCCCAGACGGCGACCAGAACAGAAAAGGCGAACGACACGCCGGCGGCGACCCGACTGGGCCACATAGTCAGCAGCGCGCCAGGACTGACCAACAAGGCCGCCTCGATCACACCCCGTGACGACGGGCGATGACCGAAGAGTACTTCGCCGATGACGACCACGACTTCGAGGCCGGCGACCGCGACGAAGGTCCAACCAGCGGCGGTGGTGATCCTGAGCGCCTGGGCTTGCTCAGTGATCGGTCCTGACCAGAAACGTGGTGGCGAAGGCTCGGCCATTTGGGCGCTAAGCAGCACGAAGCATGCCAGCGGCGGTTGTGGCCTGCCGTTGACACCGTCGCGCCAGGACCCGCCACTTCCGATCGTCGCCGAAAACCGGATCGTCAAGCCGGGAACACTGCTGGCGTCCGGCGTGGATGTTTGCGGGAAGACCAGCAAAGGTGGTCGGCAAGGCCAGAAATTCGGCGCTGCTGGTGTTCGAAGTCGGCCGTGGGCTGGACACTTCCACCTTGACCTCAAGCGCGCGTCTAATCACCGCGGCGCTGCGTCGAAAGACCGCGCGGGCCTAGCGAGTCGCTAACAAATATTGACGGCTCTCTTCTCGCGAGAACAATGTTATAGTGACCGCCCCGCTAAGGCCCTTTTTCCTGGCGGGGCGCAGTGAGGGGCGGATGTCTGAGACAATGTTTGGGGAGGCGCAGCCGTACGACGACCCAGTTAGGATCAGTGGTCGCGTAAAGTGGTTTGACGCCGGCAAGGGTTACGGTTTCGTCGTACCGGACGATCCCAGCCAGACGGGATCGAGGGATGTGCTGCTGCATGTCACCTCGTTGCGCAATCTCGGACGCGAGAACGCCCTGGAAGGCTCCGTGATCGTCTGTGACGTGGTCAAGCGGCCCAAGGGCTGGCAGGTCTCCGACATCGTCGACCTCGACGAGACCTCGGCGGCGCCGGCGATGGAGCGTCCGCGGCGCCAGTTCGAGGGCGATGCCGGCGGTTTCAAGCGCGACCGCGGCGGGGACGACCGGCCCCGCGGCGGCTTCGGCGATCGCGGCGGCGGCGATCGCGGGGGCGGTGGCGCCCGGTTCGAGAGCGTCCGCGCGCCGCGCCGGCCCCCAGCGCCGCGCGGTCCGCTGGAGCGGGCCAAGGTGAAGTGGTTCAACCGCACCAAGGGCTACGGCTTCGTGGTCCGCGACGGAGAGCCGGGCGACATCTTCGTCCATATCGAGACCCTGCGCCGCAGCGGCCTGGAAGACCTGCAGCCAGGCGCCGACGTCATGGTGCGCTTCGCCGAGGGGCCGAAGGGCCTGGTAGTGGCCGAGATCGAGGTCGATCGGCTATAGCCCACCCAGCCGCGGTGTCGGCGTGTTTGGTGGAGCGGCGTTGGCGATGAAGCAGCTATTGGCGGTCGTCGCCGCGCTTGCCGTGGCGTTGCTGGCCGCGACGACCGCGCCGGCGGCGGTTCCCGTCTGGGGCGTCAGCGTCATCCACGCCTATCCGCACGACCCCGTGGCCTTTACCGAAGGGCTCTTCTACCTCGATGGCTTTGTCTACGAGAGCACCGGGCTGAACGGGCAGTCGTCGGTGCGCAAAGTGGATCTGGCCACCGGCCGGGTGCTGCAAAGCCGCAGCCTGGGGGCGCGGTACTTCGGCGAAGGCATCGTTCCCTGGAAGGACCGCCTGATCCAGCTGACCTGGCAAAACCACGTCGGCTTCGTCGACGATCTGGCGAGCTTCAAGCAGCTGCGCGTGTTTTCCTACGCCGGCGAGGGCTGGGCGCTGACGCAGAACGGCCGCCAGCTGATCATGAGCGATGGCACCCCGCAGCTGCGCTTCCTGGACCCCGATACGCTGAAGCCGGTGCGCCGGCTCACCGTCACCGCCGACGGACAGCCGGTGAACAACCTCAATGAGCTGGAGTGGGTGAAAGGCGAAATCCTGGCCAACGTCTGGCGGACCAACTTCATCGCCCGGATCGATCCGGCCACGGGCAAGGTGACCGGTTGGATCGACCTCACCGGCCTGATGAACCCGGCGCAGCTGGGCGGCGATCCGGACGCTGTTCCAAACGGCATCGCCTATGACCCCGCGCACGATCGGCTGTTCGTCACTGGCAAGCGCTGGCCGAAGCTGTTCGAGATCAGGCTGGTGAAGCGCGGGGGCGACAATGGCTGACGAATCCGAGCACGGTCCTGGCGCGCCAATCCCCGACCTGATCCCCGAGCCGCCGGCGGGTTTCCGACGCTCCTCCGGCCGCGGTGCGTTCACCACCCACAACGGCCCCTACTTCAACAACGACGCCGGCGTTCAGGCCTTCTTCGCCTTGAAGCGGCACTGCAACGGCATCGGCCTGCTGCACGGCGGCATGCTCTCGGCGTTCCTGGATGGGGTGCTGGCCAGCGCCGCGGCCCGCGGCGGCGCCGGCACGCCGATCACCGTGCATCTGTCGATCGACTTCCTCGACATGGGCCGCGCCGGCGACTGGGTGATGGGGGAGGCGGCGCTGACCCGCGCGACCAGCGACCTCGCCTTCGTCGAAGGCCGCGCCCACGTCGGCGGCCGCAGCCTGGCCCGCGCCACCGGTGTGTTCAAGCTGATGCGCCGCCGGCAGAGCTGACGCCGGCCGTTCATTGCGGCGCAAGACAGCTCATGGCAAAGGGGGCGCTTCACCGATGACGGGGTGTAGCGCAGCCTGGTAGCGCATCTGCTTTGGGAGCAGAGGGTCGGAGGTTCGAATCCTCTCGCCCCGACCATCGGAGAAGACGGCCGCGGTCACGACGGGGGTCTGACGGCTGCATGACCATGGACCGGGACCGGATCGGGGCCGTCGTCTGGCGGTGGCCGATCGTCTTCCTGCTCTGGCTGGCGCCTTCGGTCGGCGTTCTCGCCAAGTTCCTCGGGCCGGCAGGCGCGGGGCTGGTGTCCGCCGCAGCCGCGGTCGGAATCGGCGCCGGCCTGGTCTGGGCCTTCGCGGCGTCGGACGATGCGGCCCGCTCGGACAAGGTCCTCTGCGCGGCGATCGGCGTCGCCTTGGTGCTCGTGTTCGCCGTCGCCTATCCGCTGGCGACCGGCGGGCGGTTCGGCGGCGGTTCCGACCGGGCCGACGCGCTGGACGTCACGGGAGCGGCGATGCTGGCCGGCCAGCCCGTCTACGCATCG
The DNA here is from genome assembly GCA_963835495.1 of uncultured Pseudomonadota bacterium. Classification (GTDB taxonomy): domain Bacteria; phylum Pseudomonadota; class Alphaproteobacteria; order Caulobacterales; family Caulobacteraceae; genus Acaudatibacter. The sequence continues at coordinate 969,928 of CAWIFQ010000003.1, forward strand.
CTGACCTACCTCGGAAATCACCCGACGCCGTTGCCGGGGGCGGTGCTCCTGGCGCTGCCGTTCCACCTGATCGGCTCGGCGGCCTATCAGAACCTGCCCTGGTTCTTCCTGTTCGCCTGCCTCGCGCCGCGCATGGTCGGCGGCGCGCGGGGGGCGGCGGCGTATCTGCTGGCCTTCGTGCTGCTCTGCCCCGGCGTGCTGCTGGACTTCGCCACCGGCGGCGATTTCGCGACCAACGCCGCCTACGTCGCGATTTCGGTGTTCGCTCTCAGTTCGCTCAGGCGCGAGGAGACCTTCGCCGTGCGCGCGCTGGCCTATGCCTTCTTCGCCCTGGCGCTGTCGTCGCGGCCGATCTACGCGGTAGAGGCCCCGATCGTCGCCGCCGCGCTCCTGCGCCAGCAAGGGGCGCGCCGCTGCCTGGAGTTCGTGGCCGCGATGACCGTCCTCGAAGCCGCGCTCAATCTTCCGATCGCGCTGAGCGATCCGGCGCGGTTCCCGCTGCTGATGCATGCGAGCCTGCTCGGCTTCTATCCGCCGTGGCTGCACGCCAGCGTGACGATCCCGGCCGTCAGCTGCGCCATCGCCTGCGCCGGCTTCTTCGTCGACCTGAGGCGCGGCCGCATCTATCTGCTGTCGGCCCTGAGCCTGGCGCCGATGCTGGCGCCGACGCTGCTGCATCTGCTGCTGCATCTGGGCGGGCTGCGGCGCTTTGCGATCGTGAGCGGCTACACCCTGCCGCTGGCCCTGTTCGCCGGGCTGTGGCTATTCCGGCCACTCCGCGCCACGGAGCTGGCGGCTGCGGCGCAAGACAGCAGTTTGCCGGCTTCGGCCGCCCCGCTATTGCAGGATGGTTCGGCTTAGGGAATGGGAGGACCGGGCGTCGACTCGCCCGGGCGATCGAGGATCACATGCTGGCGCGCATCTACATTCCGGCTCAGAACGCCATGCAGTCGGGCAAGGCGAACACCAAGGAGTGGCTGCTCGAGTTCGAGCCCGCCAGCGCGCGCGTCTCGGACCCGCTGATGGGGTGGACCGTTTCCATCGACATGAACGGCCAGGTGCGCATCATGTTCGACACCCAGGCCGAGGCGGTCGCCTACGCCCAACGCCACGGCATCGCCTTCGAAGTGCTGGCGCCCAAGGCGCACCGGCGGATAATCAGGGCCTACGCCGACAACTTCGCCTTCGGCCGCAGAGAATCCTGGACGCACTGAGGCCTGACATCGCCGCCCGTAGCTCAACCGGATAGAGCACGCGCCTTCTAAGCGCGGGGTTGCAGGTTCGAGTCCTGCCGGGCGGGCCAGTCCCCGTTAGTGCGCCGCCGCCGCGCCCTTTGCCGCCGCTTCCATCTGGGCCTTCACCCGGGCCTGGAAGTCGGCGGTGGAGTTCTCCGACGGATAGGGCGCGTCCGGCACGGGCACGCCCAGGAACTTGCAGAGCCGGTCCCAACCTTCGCCGACCTCGTAGACCAGCAGCCGCTCGGGCGCGATTGCGGCTTTCACCGCCTCGGTGTGCTTGCGGAAATAGTCGGTCATGAAGGCGCGGTCGTCGAGGTGCGCGCGCATCGGTCCCATGAAGCTGCTGAAGAAGCGCTCCTGCAGGCTCTCGCCGCCCTCCCGCCGGGTGTGAGCCTGGGGGGCGAAGATGGTGGCCTGGGTCGAGTTCGAACCACTTGTCCGGGTCGCGCACGGTGTGCAGCACCTTGGCGTCCGGATAGTGGTCGGCGATCTCCTTCCAGAACGCGGCGCCCGGATAGTCGACCATCGACTGGTAGTCCTTGAAGATCAGGTCCCAGTTCGGCCGCCCCTCGCTGGCGTCGATCCACAGCTGCATGCTCTCGGGGTGCGCGAACACCTCCACCATGTGGTGGCAGGGACCGACGCCCAGCATGTTGAGTGCAGTCTGCATCGACTTGGTGCCCGTGCGGCCCAACCCGGACCCTACGACCTTCAACGACATGAACTGTCCCTCCCGATCTTCTGCCGAAGCGTAGCCCGCCAATGTTGCTCGCTCAATGACCCGTCACCCCGGCCGTAGCGCAGCGGAGAGCCGGGGCCGGACCCGCCGTCGCTCGGCTGGATTTCGACTTCAGAACCGGCGGGTCCGGCCCCGGATCGGCCCTTCCGGCCGTCCGGGGTGACGGGCTAGGCTGAAGCGTAAGCTTCAAGCCCCTGCTGCAAGTCGGCGATCAGGTCGCCGGGATCTTCCAGGCCGATGTTGAGGCGGATCACGGGGCCGCCGTAGGCGGGATGGAACTGGCGCACGTCGAACTGCGGGTCGCCGTTCAGGGCCAGGCTCTCGAAGCCGCCCCAGGAGAAGCCGAGGCCGAACAGCTTCAGCGCATCGAGGAAGGCCTCGACCGCGTGGTTCGGTCCGGGCCGCATCACGATCGCGAACACGCCCGCGGCGCCCGAATAGTCGCGCTTCCACAGGTCGTGGCCGGGGGCGCCGGGGAGGGCGGGGTGCAGCACCCTGACGACCTGCGGCTGCCCGGCGAGCCAGGCGGCGACTGTCACCGAGGAGGGCCCGTGGCGCGCCATCCGGGTCGGCAGGGTGCGAAGGCCGCGCAGCACCAGGTAGGCGTCGTCCGACGAGACCGACCAGCCGAAGTCGACGATCGCACGGCCCAGCGCCAGCACCATTTCCGGCGAAGAGGCCGCGACCGAGCCCATGAACACGTCGGAATGGCCGCCGACGTACTTGGTCAGCGACTGCACGCTGAGATCGACGCCGTGCGCCAGCGGCTTGAACAGCAGCCCCGCCGCCCAGGTGTTGTCGAGCAACGTGAGCACGCCGCGCTCCCTGGCCAGGCGGGCGATCGCCGGCACGTCCTGCATCTCGAAGGTCAGCGAGCCGGGGCTCTCCATCACGATCAGCCGCGTGGCGGGCGTGGCCATCGCCATCACCGCCTCGGGCGAGGCGTCGCCGGCGAAGTAGCGTGTCGCGACCCCGAAGCGGCCCAGCACCTGGTCGCAGAAGCGGCGGGTGGGCTTGTAGACGCAGTCGCTCGCCAGCACCTCGTCGCCAGCCTTCAGCACCGCCAGCATCGCCGCGGCCAGCGCTGAGACGCCGGAGGGGAACAGCTTGACCGTCTTGGCGCCCTCGAGTTCGGCCAGCGCCGACATCAGGGTCTCCTGGGCCGCGAGCCCGGCGCGGCCGTAGGTGGGGCGGCGCGTGTCGTAGAGCGCGGCGGCGTTGGGCACGAGCACGGTCGAGCCCTTCTGCACCGGGGGCCCCACCGTGCGCAGCAGGTCGGCCGGCGCCTTGCCGGCCCGGACCAGGCGGGTCGCCTCGCTGGGCCCCTTTTCGCCAGTCGGTCGTTCGCTCACGGCCCGGTCGCGACCGGCGTGTCGCTCCGCGCGCCCCATTCGGACCAGGAGCCGTCGTAGACCGCCACGTCCTCGCGCCCCAGCCGCGCCAGCGCCAGCGCCAGGATCGAGGCGCTGATGCCCGAGCCGCAGGTGGTGACGATCGCCGCGGCCGGGTCGACGCCCGCCGCCTCGAACGCCGCCATCAGCTGCGCCGGCGCCGCCAGCTGGCCGTCGGCGGCCACCACCTGCGACCACGGCACGTTGCGCGCGCCCGGCATGTGGCCGGCGCGCAGGCCCGGCCGCGGCTCCGGCGCGTCGCCGCGGAAGCGGGTGGCGGACCTGGCGTCCACCACCTGCGCCTCGCCGCGCTCCAGCGCGCCGCGCACGGCGTCGATGTCGGCGATCAGCCCGGGGACCAGGTGGGCCTTGAACTCACCGTGCTCGGGTTCGCGCCAGCCGGCCTCGACCGGATGGCCCTCGGCGATCCATTTCTTCAGGCCGCCGTCGAGTACGAAGACCTTGGCGTGCCCCATCGCCCGCAGGCTCCACCAGACGCGGGGCGAGGAGAAGACGCCGACGGTGTCGTAGACCACGACGGTCGATCCGGTGTCGACGCCGAGCCGGCGCACCGCCGTGCCGAACGCCTGCGGCGCCGGCAGCATGTGGGGCAGGGCGCTGGCGTGATCGCTGATCGCGTCGATGTCGAAGAACACCCCGCCGGGAATGTGCGCCGCGGCGTACTCGGTCTTGGCGTCGCGCCCGTCGGCCGGCATGTGCCAGCTGCCGTCCAGCACCACCAGGCCGGCGTCGCCCAGATGCTCGGCCAGCCAGTCGGTGGAGACCAGCGGGCTCGTCATTGGTCCACCCAGGGCGGAACCGGCAGGTTCCGCTCGCGCAGGAACGCCGGGTTGAACAGCTTGCTCTGATAGCGCGCGCCGTAGTCGCAAAGCACCGTCACGATCGTCTTCCCCGGTCCAAGCTCGCGCGCCATCCGCACCGCGCCGGCGACATTGACGCCCGTCGACCCCCCCATGACCAGCCCCTCGTCGCCCAACTGGATGATCGCGCGCATCATTTCCTCGTCGGTGACCCGATAGGGGTAGTCCACCACCAGCCCCTCGAGGTTCGCGGTGATCCGCGCCTGACCGATGCCTTCGCTGATCGAAGTCCCCTCGGCCTTGAGCTCGCCGTGGGCATAGTATTCGTAGAGCGACGCGCCGCCAGGGTCGGCGAGGCCGATGGCGATGTCGCTCTTCTGGGTGCGCAGGAAGGCCGAAACGCCGGACAGCGTGCCGCCGGTGCCGACCGCGCAGATGAAGGCGTCGATCTTGCCGTGGGTCTGCGCCCAGATCTCGGGCCCGGTGGCGTCGATGTGAGCCTGGCGATTGGCGAGGTTGTCGAACTGGTTGGCCCAGATCGCGCCGGCGGGCTCCTTCGCATTAAGTTCTTCCGCCAAGCGGCCGGAATAGCGGATGTAATTGTTCGGATTGGCGTAGGGAACCGCGTCCACCTCGACCAGTTCCGCGCCCATGAGCCGGACCGCGTCCTTTTTCTCCTCGCTCTGGGTGCGCGGCATGACGATGGTGGCGCGGTAGCCGAGCGCGCGTGCGACCATGGCCAGGCCAATACCGGTGTTGCCGGCGGTGCCCTCGACGATCCGGCCGCCAGGGCGCAGCGCGCCGCGCTGCTCGGCGTCGCGGATGATCCACAGCGCCGCGCGGTCCTTCACCGACTGGCCCGGATTGAGGAACTCGGCCTTGCCCAGAATCTCGCACCCGGTCGCCTCGCTGGCGGCCTTCAGGCGGATGAGCGGCGTATCGCCGATGAGATCGAGCACCGAGCCAGCAATCATGGCCGCTAAATCGCGGGCGAGCGGCGAGGGCGCAAGAGGGAAGGTGCGTTGGCTCTACGGAACCAGCACCACCCGCCCGATCACCTTGCCGCCCTTGAGGTCCTCCAGCACCTGGTTGGCCGCCGAGAGCGGGACTTCCTTGACCGGGATCGGGTCGACCTTGCCGGCTCGGACCAGTTCCATCATCGCCTCCGCCTCGGCCAGCGAGCCGACGTAGGAGCCGCCGATGGTGATGGCGCGGAACGGGAACATCGGGATCGGCATCGACATGCCGCCGCCGAACAGGCCGACCACGATCACCCTGCCGCCACGCCGGACCGACTGATTGGCGAAGCCGAAGCTGGACTCCGAGCCGACGAAATCGATCGACGCCAGCGCGCCGCCCTCGGTGTCGGCCATCAGCTGCTTCAGCGCCTCGGGGTCGGTGGTGTTGTAGACGGCCTTGGCGCCGGCGCCCATCGCCGCCTGCAACCGGCCGGCGTCGATGTCGGCCACCAGCGGACCCTTGCCGAACATCTCCTTGGCGAACTGGATCGCCATCATCCCGAGGCCGCCGGCGCCGACCACCAGCACGTCGTCCTTCGGCCCCAGCGTCGGGACCTTCTTCAGCGCGCCGTAGGCGGTGAGGCCGGAGCACATGTAGGTCGCCGCCAGCGCCGGCGGGGTCTTGCCGTAGTCGATCAGATACTTCGGATCGGGGATCATCACGTGGCTGGCGTAGCCGCCGCCGACGCCGGCCGAACAGCCGAGGTTGCGCGGGGCGTTGCAGTAGTTCTCCTCGCCACGCACGCAGGCCGCGCACTTGCCGCAGCCGATCCAGGAGTAGAGCGCCCGGTGCTGGCCGATCAGCGCCGGATCGGCGTCAGGGCCCACCGCGATCACCTCGCCGGCGACCTCGTGGCCGAGCGTGTGGGGCAGCGGCAGGCCCAGCGGCATCTTCGCCGCGCCGCCCATGTCGAAATAGCCGTCATGGATGTGGACGTCTGAGTGGCAGACGCCGCAGTGCTCCACCCGGACCAGCACCTCGCGCCCCGTTGGCGTGGGCGTCGGGCCCTCGATGCGCTGCAACGGCTTGCCGAACTCGGTAATGGCTTCGCAATACATGGGCTCGCTCCTGGCTTCGGTCGGCACAATCGAACCGCGACGCGGCGGAACGCAAGGGCGTCAGGTCACCTTCTCAACGGTCATCACCGGGCGTAAGTCCCGGTGACCCATGAACACAGGTGGTCGTGTGGCCGCGTTGGCGCGGCCACGGCTCGGTCGGTGTTCTTGGGTGGCCGGGACTTACGCCCGGCCATGACCAGGATAGAGAGACGGGGACAAGCGATGGCGGCAGCTCCGGGCGAAATCGTCATCCACGCCGGCCGGCTGCTCGCCGAGCCCGGCCAGGCGCCGACGTCCCAGCAGAGCATCCGCATCGCCGACGGCAAGGTGCAGGCGGTGGCGGCCGGTTTCGTCGATCCGCCGCCGGGCGCGACGCTGATCGACCTCAAGGACCGCTTCGTCCTGCCCGGCCTGATCGACTGCCACGTGCACCTGACCGGTCAGCTCGGCCCCGGCCAGCGTCTGCGCTTCGTCGAGGATTCCGATCCCAAGGTCGGGCTCGATGGCGCGCATCGGGCGCGGCTGACGCTGGAAGCCGGCTTCACCACGGTGCGCGACCTGGGCGCCCGCAAGCCGGAGATCATCTATGCGCTGCGCGAGGCCGTGGCCGAGGGCAAGGTCCCCGGCCCGCGCATCCTGGCGGTCGGCGCGATCCTGTCGCCGACCGGCGGGCACGGCCAGACCTACGGCTTTCGCCAGGACGTCTGCGCCTGCGTGCAGTCCAATGTCGGCGTCTGCGACGGCGTCGACGGCTGCCGGCGGGCGGTGCGGCTGCAGGTGGCGCAGGGCGCCGACGCGATCAAGTTCGCGGCGACCGGCGGGGTGCTCTCCAACATCCGCGCCGGGGTCGACCAGCAGTTCACCACCGACGAGCTGCGCACCATCATCGAGACGGCGCACATGCTTGGCCGGCGGGTCTCGGCCCACGCTCACGGCACAGGCGGCATCAATGCGGCGCTGGCGAACGGGGTCGACTCGATCGAGCACGGCAGTTTCCTCGACGACGAGTCGATCCGTCTCTTTCTCAAGGCGGGCGCCTTCCACACTCCGACCATCATCGCCGGGATGACCGTGCTGGGCATGGCGCAGGGCGGCATGGTGCTGACGCCGGCGCAGCGCGAGAAGGCGCTGGTGGTGGGCGAGAACATCAAGGCGGCGCTGGGCCGCTCGTACCGCGCCGGGGTCAAGATCAGCTTCGGCACCGACATGGGTGTCGGGCCGCACGGCGAGAACGCGCGCGAGTTCGCGCTGATGGTCGAGGCCGGCATGTCCTGCGCCGATGCGATCAAGGCCGCCACCGTCACCGCCGCCGAGCTGCTCGACATCTCCGACCTTGCCGGGACCATCGCGCCCGGAAAGTCCGCCGACATCATCGCCGTCGCCGGCGATCCGCTGGCCGACGTCACCGAGCTGGAGCGGGTGAAGTTCGTGATGGCCGCCGGGTCGCTGGCGCGCGTCGACGCCTGATGGCCGCGCCGCCGGCGCAGGCGTCGTTCGAGCAGGGTCTGGCGCTGCATCAGGCCGGTCGGACCCAGGAGGCGCGGGCGCTGTATGAGCAGGCGCTCGTCGCCGACCCCGATCACTTCGACGCACTGCACCTGCTGGGCGTAATCCGCGTCCAGGCCGGCGAGGCTGAGGCGGGCGCCGCCTTGATCGAACGCGCGCTGGCCGCGAATCCGCACGCCGCGGCCGCCCTGAGCAATCTCGGCTGGGCCCTGACCGAGGCCGGGCGCTTCGACGACGCCGTCGCCGCCTGCCGACGGGCGATCGCCCTGAACCCGAACGCGGTGGAGGCCTACGCCAATCTCGGCAATGCGCTGTTGCGGCTGCGCCGCTTCGATGAGGCGATCGCCAGCTACGAGCGCGCGCTCGGCCTCGATCCTGGCTACGCCGCCGGCCACTACAATCGGGCCAACGCGCTGCGGGACCGCGGGTCCCTGGCCGAGGCGCTCGCCGGGTACGACCGGGCCGTCGGCCTGCAGCCGGGCTTCGTCGAGGCCTGGATCAACCGCGGCGGTGTGCTCGAGCGGCTGCGGCGCGCGGACGAGGCGGCGCTGAGCTTCGAGCGGGCGATCGCGCTGCGGCCGGATCTTGCCGAAGCCCACGCCAACCACGCCAAGGTGCTGAACGACCTCAAGCGCTCCGACTTGGCGCTGGCCAGCGCCGAGCGAGCGATCGCGCTGCAGCCCGGCTTTGCAGCGGCGCACAATCACCGCGCGCTGGCGCTGTTCGACCTGCGCCGCCTGGACGAGGCGCTGGCGGCCGCGGACCACGCCATCGCGCTCGATCCGGACTACCCGGAGGCGCACAACAGCCGCGCCATCGCGCTGTTCGACCTGCGGCGGCTGGAGGAGGCCGTCGCCAGCTGCGAGCGGGCGATCGCGATCCGCCCCGATTTCGCCGCCGCGCACCTGAACCGCGCCACCAGCCTGCTGTCGCTCGGCGACCTGCGCCAGGGCCTCGAGGAATATCGCTGGCGCTGGCAGGTGAACGGCTTCCAGCCGGCGATCGCGCGCCTGCGGCCGGTCTGGCAAGGCCAGGACCTCACCGGCAAGTCGATCCTCGTCTACGGCGAGCAGGGCTTCGGCGACCACTTGCAGTTCTCCCGCTTCGTCCCGCGCGTCGCGGCGATTGCGGAACGGGTGGCGTTCGTGACCGAGCCGGCGTTGGTGGCGCTGTTTCGGCGTTCGTATCCGGGCGTCGAGGTGTCGGCCGCGGTCGATGACGAAGCGGCGTTCGACTTCCAGGTCGCGCTGATGGATCTGCCAGCCGCCTTCGGAACCACGCTGGCGACGATCCCGGGCGAGGTCCCCTACCTGGCCGCCGATCCGCAGGATGCGGCGGAATGGGTGAAGCGTCTGTCCGGAAACGACGGCTTCAAAGTCGGCCTGGTCTGGGCCGGCGATACCCACGCCGGGCGGCCCGCCGGCGCGGCGGTCGACCGCCGGCGCAGCCTGCGGCTCGACCAATATGCGCCGCTCGCGGCGATCGAAGGCGTGACGTTCATCAGCCTGCAGAAGGGCGAGCCGGCGGCGCAGGCGGCAAGCCCGCCGCCCGGCCTGCGCCTGGTCGATTTCACCAGCGACCTGCGCGACTTCAGCGACACCGCCGCGCTGATCGAGGCGCTGGATCTCGTCATCGCCGTCGACACCGCGGTGGCCCATCTCGCGGGCGCCCTGGCCAAACCGGTCTGGATCCTTTCGCGCTATGAAGGCGACTGGCGCTGGCTGAACGGGCGGGAGGACAGCCCCTGGTATCCAACGGCGCGGCTGTTCCATCAGCGCGCGGCGGGCGCCTGGGATGAGGTGGTGGACCGGGTGGCGGCGGCGCTGCAGGCCGCCGACGGAGGCCGCTGCTAGTCCGACCTCGTCGCAATCGCCGCGATCATGCCATCCTGCGCTTCGGCAAGGGCCGCCAGCTTGAGCCATTCGCCGGCGGTGGCTTCCAGCTCGACGACAAGATCGATGTCGCGGCAGCTTTGAGTCAGCTGGATCAGCTCGTCGGCGTGGGCCCGATACTCGTCTGCGGTCATCACGGTCCCACCCCGCGGAGTGGGCGATACGCCGAAGCGCCGGGCGCCGTCGACAGTGCGCTGGGCGACGACCAATAAAGCTGATCGGGACGCGAGAAGAGAGCTGGCGATATTCTTTGGCGGGTCATGGAGGACTTCGAACTGATCGGCGCTCTTCTTCGCACGACCAGTCGCGGAGGTCTGTCGCCTCGGGCACTTATGATCGCAGGTTGGCGGAGCGTCGGGTCGGGAGCGACGAGACGGCCGCCTAGAGCGTCAGGGTCAGGGTGTGTCGTCCCGCGCCCAGTTCGACGCTGAGCTCCAGATCGCCCGGTTCGATTGGAAGTTCCGACCGGGCGCCTGCGCTGACGAGTTCGGCGCGGCGGCCAAGCTCCGCCGGCAGGCGCACGCGCGCCGTTGCATTGGGCGGGATGGTCGTGGCCAGCCGGAACCTCCCGCCGAGATCCCACTCCCAGTCCGTCGAGATGCGGCCGAGCACGCAGTCGTAGTCGGCGCCGGCGCGGCGCAGGCGCCGGTCGAGCACCGGGCGGATGTCGATCCGGGTGAAGCCGGGCGCGGCGGCATCGATGCCGGCGATGCGGCGGAACAGGAAGCCGGCGACCGCGCCAAGGGCGTAGTGGTTGAACGAGTTCATCGCCACGTCGCCGACATCGCCGTTCCAGCGCTCCCAGATCGTCGTCGCGCCCTTGGCGATCATGTAGCCCCACGACGGGAACTCGGTGCGCAGCAGCAGGTCGTAGACCAGGTCGGCGCGGCCGGCGTCGGCCAGCACGTCGAGGCTGAACGGAGTGCCGAGGAAACCGGTGGACAGGACGCCGCCGCGCCCTTCGATGTCATCGGTCAGCCGCCTGGCGGCGGCCGCGCGCAGCGCGCTCGGAACCAGCCCGAACTTGAGCGCCAGGATGTAGCCGGTCTGGCTGCCGTTGCCGATCGCGCCATCGGCGCCGACGTAGGCGTGCTGGAAGGCTTCGACGATCCGCTCATGCGCGGCGGAAAGGCGGCCCGCCGTCCTCGGTCCGTCCGGTCGCCTGCGCCATCTCCGCGGCGAGGCTGGTCGTATAGGCCCACCAGGCGGTGCCGATCAGGTCCTTCGGCGTGGTCGGATCGCCCGGCGCCTTGGCGTCGAGCGCCAGCCAATCGCCGAAATCCAGGCCCCGGTTGTTGCGCCACAGGGCGTCGGGATTGCTGTCCTCGATGTAGCCCAGGTAGCGCTCGATCGCCGTCCAGTTGGCGTCGATGATCGACGTGCAGCCGTAGCGGCGCCAGGCGGTCCACGGCAGCACGACGCCGGCGTCGGCCCAGCCGGGCGCCGGCTGGTCGTTGAAGCGGCGCGCGGCCGGCGCGTAGTCCGAAAAGCCGCCGCCCGGGGCCTGGGCGTCGCGCATGTCGCCGCTGAAGCGCTGGGTGAAGGCGTAGACGTCCATGTTGTAGGCGGCGGCGTCCCAGAACACGTTGGCGTCGCCCAGCCAGCCCAGCCGCTCGTCGCGCTGCGGGCAGTCGGTCGGGATGCCGGTGAAGTTGGACCGTTGGCTCCAGACGGCGTTGCGCCAGAGCTGCTCGATGACCGGGTTGTCGATCCGCAGCGCGCCGGTCACCGCCAGGTCGGACTGGATCACCAGGCCGTCGAGGTCCGCGAGCGTCGGCCGGCCCGGATAGCCCTTCACCTGCACATAGCGGAAGCCGTGGTAGGTGAAGCTGGGCTGGAACACCTCGCCGGCGGGATCGCCGCGCAGGATGTAGCTGTCGGTCGCCTTGGCGGCGCGCAGGTTGGCCTGGTCAACCTCGCCGTCCGGCCCCAGCAGCTCGGCGAAGCGCAGGCTGACCTGGTCGCCGGGACGCCCTTTGACGCGCAGGCGGCAGAACCCGGCGAAGTTCTGGCCGAAGTCGAACACGAAGACGCCGGCGCGCGGCTCGCTGACGGTTTGCGGTTTCAGCGTCTCGGTGATGCGGATCGGCGGGTCGGGCTGGGCGCTGAGCTGGCCGGAGGGCGGCTCGGCGATCCGCGCCGGGGCCCAGCCGCTGTCGGCGAATCCGGGCTCGCTCCAGCCCGGCAGCGCGCGGCGCGCGTCCCACGTCTCGCCGTCGTAGATCTCGGACCGGACGACCGGGGAGGGCCGCGCGCGCCAGCCGGGCCCGCTCGTCACCACTTGGCGCGAGCCGTCGGCGAAGCTGAGTTCCAGCTGGGCCAGGAAGCGCCGCGGCGCCGGCCCGAACGCGTAGCGGCCGCCGGGCGCGACCACGCTGGCGTACCAGCCGTCGCCGACATGCGCGCCCAGCGCGTTCTGGCCGGCGCGGATCAGGTCGGTGACGTCGTAGGTCTGGTAGAGCACGCGCTTGCGGAAATCGGTGCTCTCTGGCGCGAGCAGCGCGTCGCCGACGCGCACGCCGTTGAGGAAGGCCTCGTAGGCCCCCAGCGCGGTGACGCGCAGTCGCGCGGCGACGGGGGCTTCGTTTGCGGCGAACGAGGTCCGCAGCAGCATCGCCGGCGTCGGCGGCCAGGCCTGGGGCGCGCGGCCCTCGGCCGGCTCGGCGTGGTTCCAGCCACGGTCGTCGAAGGCCGCGGCGGTCCAGCCGGCTTCGGCCGCCAGGCTGGTCTTCCAGTCGGCGTCGCTGGCCAGGCGCTGGACGGCGCCGTCGGCGGACTTCAGCTTCACCATCGCGCCGAAAGCGCCGCGCCAGGGACGCGGATCCCTCGGCCGGTCGATCTTCGCGACCTCGGCGGCCAGCACGTGCTCGCCGGCGGCCAGTGCGCCCAGGCTGAGCGCAGCCATGCCCTCGCGGCCGAAGGCGTGCGGATTGGATTGCGGCAGTGCGACCGGTACGCCGTCCAGCCACATCGAACTCATCCGGCCCCGAGCGACGGCGAACAGCGTCGCCTCGGTCACGGGCTCCGCGAGCCGAAATCGCAGCCGGAACCGGCGCGGTTCCGCCTCGGGCTGGTCGCGCGCCCAGATCCAGGCGAGGCCAGTCTCGCGATCCTCCCGGTCTTCCTCGGTCTCCACCGCCAGCCACTGCGCCGACCAGTCGGCCGGCTGCAGCAGGCCCATCTCCCACCACGCCGGCGCCGCCTCGGCGGATGCGCCCGTCTCGTCCCAGACCCGAACCGTCCACCAGCAGCGCTGGCGCGACTGCAGCGCGGGGCCGTCGTAGGCGATGTCGAAACAGTTCGCCGAGCCGACCTCGCCGCCGTCCCAGACGTCGGCGCCGCCGCGCTCGAGCGTCTCCAGGCTCGCCGCGACGCGGATCCGGTACGCGGTCTGCCGCGCGCCCAGGCGATCGGACGCCAGCCGCCATGACAGCCGCGGTCGCTGGACTTCGACGCCCATCGGGTCGTCGCGGCACTCGGTGCGCAGGCCGAGCACCTGCAAGGCCGGGTCCGTCATCCGCGGGTCAGACCGCTTCCGGCCGTACGCTGGCCAGCCAGCCATCGACGCCGGCGACGATGGTCTCGCCGTCCTGGTAGCCGCGGGTGACCAGGGCGTAGGTCCCGTCGGCGTTGGGACCGACCACCAGGGTGGGGAAGCCGGTGGCGCCGGCGCGCTGCGAGATGGCGTAGTCGCGCCAGGTTTCGTTCTTCAGCCCCTCGTCGCCAAGCTGGGTCTCGAAGGCGGCGCGGTCAAAGCCCTGTTCCGCGGCGATCGCGGCCAGCTCGGCGGGATCGGTGATGTCGCGGCCCTCGGCGTAGAAGGCCAGGTGCAGGCGCTCCAGCAGATCGAGCGCCTCGTCGTCGCTGGTGCGCCGCGCCAGCACGACGGCCCGGGCGGCAGGGTCGGTGTCGTAGACGAAGCCTTCGCGATCGCCGAGCGCGGCGCTGAACGTCACTCCGGTCATGGCGCCGATCTCGTCCCAGTGGCCGACAAGGCCGCGGCGGGCCTTCTCCGGCATCGGCTCGGTCGTGCCGGGCCGAAGGCCGCCCATGACCAGGCGGATCGGCAGCAGGTCGCGATAGCGCCGGCGCAGCATCGTCACCACCGGCGAGAAGCCGTAGCACCAGGAGCACATCGGATCGGCGAAGTAGATGAAATGCAGCGGTTGCATGCGCGTCTCCACCGGCTGGTCCGACAACCTAACGCGAGAAACGCGAAAAGCAGCCACCTAACCTCGGTTGAGAGATCTCAGCTCTTGGTCAGGCTGAGCTGCACCACGTTGGTCCGCTCGGTGCGGAAGCCGGCCTCGCAGTAGCCGAGATAGAAGCGCCACAGCCGGCGGAAGCGCTCGTCGAAGCCGAGACCGCGGATGTCGTCCCAGGCGCTCTCGAAGCGGCGCGCCCATTCGGCGCAGGTGTCGGCGTAGTTCTGCCCGAAGCGGACGATGTCGCGCCATTCGAGGCCGGCGCGGGCGGTCTCCTCCTTCAGCCGGGTCTCCGAAGGCAGCATGCCGCCCGGAAAGACGTACTTCTGGATGAAGTCGGCGCGCTTGCGGTAGTTGGCGAACAGCTCGTCGCGAATGGTGATGATCTGCAAGCCGGCGCGGCCGCCGGGCGCCAGGACGTCGCGGATCTTGCCGAAATAGGTCGGCCAGTATTCTTCGCCCACCGCCTCGAACATCTCGATCGAGGCGACGCGGTCGAACTGGCCCTCGACGTCGCGGTAGTCGACCAGACGGATGTCGGCGCGCTCGGCCAGGCCCGCCTCGAACACCCGGCGCTTGGCGAACTCGTACTGCGAGGGCGAGATGGTGATGCCGGTGACCTTGGCGCCGATCTCGCTGGCGGCGAACTCGGCGAACCCGCCCCAGCCGCAGCCGATCTCCAGCACATGGTTGTCCGGGCCGAGTTCGATCTGGCGGGCGAGGCTGGCGTACTTGTTGCGCTGGGCCTCGCGCAGCGGTTGCCCCGGCCGCTCGAACCTGGCCGACGAATAGGTCATCGAGGGGTCCAGCCAGCGCGAGTAGAACGCATTGCCGAGATCGTAGTGGGCCAGGATGTTGCGCCGTGAGCCGGTCCGGCTGTTGCGATGCAGGGCGTGGGCGAGGGTGTTGAATACGCGGAAGATCGGGCCGCCCTCGAGCAGCCGCCGCAGCCGGTCGAGGTTGACGGTGAAGGCCTCGAGCAGTTCGGAGAGGTCGGGCGTGTCCCATTCCCCCGCCATGAAGCCTTCGCCGAAGCCGATGTCGCCGGCGCTGAGCACGCGGGACAGGAAGCGGAAATCCTTGACGATCAGCCGCGCGTCCGGACCCGGCTTGTCGCCTTCCACGGTCACTTCGCGTCCCGATGGGAGGACGAAGGTGAGCCGGCCATATTCCCAATTCTCAGCCGAAATCTTCAGTACGGTGCGAAAGGCCGCCGGGGCCCTGCGCAGCTCAGCATCGTCCGGACCGACGACAGCGGATCGCCCACCGTTCAACGTCGCCTCCACCCGAAGTCTTTGTTGAAACACGATATAACACTGTCGTGCGGCAACGCTAACCACCTGTCGGTGCGCGAAACTTGCGCCGCGGTCTCCCTCGCGCCATGTCTACGCGCCCCAGCCCCAAAATCGGATCGGAACCGCAGGCCTTGTCAGTGCAACCGAACGCAGTCGTCGAGGTGAAGGTTGCCGGTGGCGGCACGGTGCGGATCGGCAATGCCGAGCGGCTCTCGATCATCGCCGGCCCCTGCGCGCTGGAGAGCCGCCAGCACGCGCTGGAGATGGCGCACGCGCTGAAGGAGATCGCCCAGCGGCTGGATGTCGGGCTGATCTTCAAGACCTCGTTCGACAAGGCCAACCGCACGTCGGTCGGCGCCGAGCGGGGCATCGGCCTTGGCCAGGCGCTGCCGATCTTCGCGGAGGTGCGCGAGGTGACCGGCCTGCCGGTGCTGACCGACGTGCATGAGATCGACCAATGCGCTCAGGCCGCCGAGGTGATCGACATCCTGCAGATCCCGGCCTTCCTCTCGCGCCAGACCGACCTGATCGTCGCCGCCGCGCGAACGGGGCGGGTGGTCAACATCAAGAAGGGCCAGTTCCTGGCCCCTGGCGACATGAAGAACGTGATCGGCAAGGCGCTGTCGGCGGGCAATCCCAACGTGATGGCCACCGAGCGCGGCGTCTCATTCGGCTACAACACCCTGATCTCCGACATGCGCGCGCTGCCGATCATGGCCGAGATCGGGTGCCCGATCGTGTTCGACGCCACCCATTCCGTGCAGCAACCGGGCGGCGCGGGCGACCGCACCGGCGGCGAGCGCCGGTTCGTGCCGGTGCTGGCCAGGGCCGCGGTCTCGGTCGGCGTCGCGGCGGTGTTCATGGAGACCCACGAAGACCCCGACCGGGCCCCGTCCGACGGCCCGAACATGGTGCCGCTGAAGGACTTCGAGGCGCTGGTGCGCGACCTGCTCGAGTTCGACGCCCTGGCCAAGCGCCGCCCGCTGCACTGAGGCGGGCGTCTACCGCTCGCATTCAGGCTTAGCTTGTGCGACTGATGTCTTCAACCGACGGGGGCATCAATAATGACCTATCCGATCACGACCCGGCTGCTCTGCGCCGCGCAGCAGGCCTACGAGATCAACGTCGCCGGGCCGGCGCCGGACTCACCGCCGGCGCCCGGGCCGCCGCCCTCGGGCCTGGTCGGATGGCTGCGACCGCCGGCGGCGCAGGTCGGTGGCGACAACCAGATGAACGCGGTGCTGGTCGGCGAGACCGCGGCCGAGATCATCGTCGCCTATCGCGGCACCGAACCGTTCGACAGCCTCGACCACGAACGGATGGTGATGGACTGGCTCGGCGACCTGAACGATCCGGTCGTGAACGCGCCGAACGTGCCGGGTTCGGTGCACAAGGGCTTCAGCCACGACTGTAACGAGCTGTGGTCGTGGGTGCTGGCGCAGGCGCAGGGCCTGCCGACCAAGACCAAACCGCTCTATGTCACCGGCCATTCCAAGGGCGGCGCGCTGGCCAACATCGCCGCGGTGAAGTTCGTCGCGTCGGGGCTGACCCCCTTCGTCTGCACCTTCGAAGGCGCCAGAGCCGGCGACCAGGCGTTTGCCGACGGCTACGCCAAGCTGGTGCTGCACTCGACCCGCTACGAGTTCCAGGACGACATCGTCCCGCACCTGCCGCCGGACATCGGCTTCGTCACCGCGTTCAGGAACGTGCCGGCGCTGGCGTCGCTGTTCTCGACATTTGTGCCGACCTACATCCCGGTCGGCGACCTGCGCTTCGCCAACTGGCAGGGCCAGATCGTCCCCGATGGCCCGGCGTTGGAGAGCCTGCGGTTCTCGCATCTGATCAGCCTGATGAGCATGGGTGGGTGGGACAAGATCATCGCCGACCACTCGATCGGCCCCGGGTCGGGCGCCGCCGCCGCGATCTGCGGCCCGATCTGGAAGCCTCCGGTCGCCGCGCCCGCGGCAATGGCGAGCGACGTGCCGTTCTAGGGCCGATCGCTGGACTTTTGCGGCCGCCGGTCCGATTGATCCGTGATTGCGTCGCGACGGAGTCTTCATGGATCTTGCCGGCCTGCAGCAGCTGCTTCAGCGCATCGCCGGCGCGCGGGTTGTCGCCGTGGGCGACCTGATGGTCGACCGCTTCGTCTATGGCGACGTCGCCCGCATCTCGCCCGAGGCGCCGATCCCGGTGATGACCCGCAAGCGCGAGAGCGTGATGCTGGGCGCCGCCGGCAACGTCGCCCGTAACGTCGCCGCCCTCGGGGCCAAGGTGACGCTGGTCGGGGTGGTCGGCCAGGACGCGGCGGCCGAGGAGGCGAGGGGGCTCGTCGGCGCCGAGGCGCGGATCGAGGGCGCGCTGGTCGCCGACGGTGAGCGCCAGACCACCATCAAGACCCGTTTCGTCTCCGCCGGCCAGCAGCTGCTGCGGGTCGACGAGGAGACCGAAACGCCCGTCGCGGCCCATGTCGAACAGGCGCTGATCCGGCAGCTGCAGGCCGCCGCCAAGGGCGCCGGGGCGATCCTGCTCTCGGACTACGGCAAGGGCGTCGTCACCCAAGGCGTTGCCCGGGCGGCGCTGGCGGCGGCCAAGGCCGAGGGCGCGGCGCTGATCGTCGATTCCAAGGCGCGGTCGTTCGCCCGCTACGGCGCGGCGGCCGTCATCAAGCCCAATGCCGCCGAACTCGCCCACGCGACCGACCTTCCGACCGAGACCGACGCCCAGATCGAGGCGGCGCTGGCTCGCGCGCTGACGCTGTGCGACTGCGCCGCTGTGCTGGTGACCCGCGCGGCGCAGGGCATGTCGCTGGCCGAGCGCGGCGCGCCGGTGCGGCACTTCCGGCGCCCGCCGCCCGAGGTCTACGACACCTCCGGCGCCGGCGACACGGTGCTGGCGGCGCTGGGCGCGGCCCTGGCCTGCGGCGCGCCGCTGACCGAGGCGATCGAGTTCGCGCTGCTGACCGCCGGCGTGGTGGTGCAGAAGTCGGGCACCGCCACTGCCTCGCCCGACGAGGTGATCGAGGCCGAGATCCTCGAGCGGGTCGCGCCGGCCGAGGCCAAGATCGCGACGCCGCAACGGATGGCGCGCGAGGCGGAAAGCTGGCGCGAGCGGGGCCTGAAGGTCGGCTTCACCAACGGCTGCTTCGACATCCTGCACCGCGGCCACATCGCCTATCTGGCCCAGGCCCGCGAGTGGTGCGACCGCCTGATCGTCGGCTTGAACTCCGACCGCTCGGTGCGGGAGCTGAAGGGCGAGGGCCGGCCCGTGAACGACCTGGAGTCGCGCGCCCTGGTGCTGGCCGGTCTGCGCTCGGTGGACCTGGTCGTGGCCTTCGACGAAGCGACGCCGCTGGACCTGATCGCGGCCGCCAAGCCCGACGTGCTGGTCAAGGGTTCCGACTACAGCCTCGACGGCGTGGTCGGGCGCGAGCTGGTCGAGAGCTGGGGCGGCCAGGTGCGGCTCGCCGACTTCGTCGACGGCCACTCGACCACAGCGACGATCAGCAAGCTCGCCAAGCGCGCATGACCCGCAAGATCGCCTTCGTCACCGGCGGCGCTGGCTTCATCGGTTCGAACATCGTCGCGCGCCTCGCCAAGGACTGGGGCCTCGACGTGGTGGTCTGCGACTGGCTGGGGCAGGTCGAGGACGGCAAGTGGCGCAACATCGCCAAGCACCCGATCGGCGACTTCTGCCCGCCCGAGCAGATGTTCGACTGGCTCGCCAAGCACTGGCAGGAGGTCGAGGTGGTCATCCACATGGGGGCCATCTCTTCGACCACCGAGCCTGACGCCGACAAGATCGTCCAGGCCAACTTCCTGCTGTCGCGCGATCTGTTCCGCTGGTGCGCCGACCACCAGCGGCGGCTGATCTACGCCTCGTCGGGCGCGACCTATGGCGACGGCGCGCTGGGCTTCGACGACGACAACGGCCTGGACGCGCTGGCGGCGCTGCGGCCGCTCAACGCCTACGGCTGGTCGAAGGCGCTGTTCGACATCTTCGCCGTGCGCCAGGCCGCCCGCGGCGAGGCGCCGCCGCAGTGGGCCGGGCTGAAGTTCTTCAACGTCTACGGGCCCAACGAGGAGCACAAGGGGCCGATGAAGTCGGTCGCCGCGCAGATCTGGCCCGATGTGTCGCATGGCCGCGCGGTGAAGCTGTTCAAGTCGTACCGCCCCTGTGTCGAGGACGGCGGCCAGCTGCGCGACTTTGTCTACGTCCGCGACGTGGTCGACGTGGTCGAGTGGCTGGCGAGCCGGCCGGACGTCAGCGGGGTGTTCAACCTGGGCAGCGGCCGCGCCCGCTCGTTCAAGGAACTGGCCGAGGCGGTGTTCGCCGCCGCCGGCGCCGCGCCGCAGATCGACTACGTGCCGATGCCGCTGTCGCTGCGCGACCGCTACCAGTACTTCACCGAAGCCAAGCTCGAACGCCTGCGCGCCGCCGGCTACGACGGCCAGTTCACCAGTCTCGAAGACGGGATCGGCGACTACGTGCGCGGCTACCTCGCGAGCGCCGACCCTCACATCTGACCCATCCGCATGGCCCGGCGTCGTCACGGCATCAGATACTGGCTGGTCGTCCTGGGCGCCGTGCTGCTGACGCTGGGCATGATCGCCTCGGTGTTCTGGGGCGACGACATCATCAAGGCGTTGCTGGATCCCAAGGTGCCGTTCGGCAAGGACAACCCGCCGCCGGCGCCGAACTACGCGCTGCGAGCGTCCTGGGCCGTCCTGCCGACGCCGGGCGCCGCGCCCGCGCCGGTGGATATTTTCTTTATCCATCCAACGTCTTATCCGGCATCCTTCACGTCCTACAACGGCGGGCGGCACTGGAACGCGCCGATCAACGACCATGCGGCGATGGTGGCGCTTTCCGAGGTGATGCTGCCGAACTACGCCGCGCCGTTCGACGCCGTGGGCGATGTCTACGCGCCGCGCTACCGCCAGGCGACGCTCTACACCCGCTCCACCCTATGGGACGACGCGATCGAGGCGCGCCAGTTCGCCTATGGCGACGTAAAGGCCGCGTTCGAAGACTATCTCGCCCGTTTCAACCGCGGCCGCCCGTTCTTCCTGGCCGGGGTGGAGCAGGGCGGCGACCTGGGCGCGCGGCTGCTGCACGAGGTGATCGCGCCCGATCCGGCGCTGCGCGGCCGTCTCGTCGGCGCCTACCTGATGGACACGGTCGTGCCGGCCGACGAATACGGCCCCGGCGCACCGGTGCAGCCCTGCGAGGCGCGGGCGCAGGCCGGCTGCCTGGTCGCGTGGGTCGCCGTGCGGCAGGGCGACTTCACCGGCGTGCAGCGGCTGCTGAGCCGGGCGCTGGTCTGGGGACCACAGGACCAGCTGCAGCCCCTGGGCAAGCGCCAACCGCTCTGCGTCAATCCCCTGCTGGGCTCGGCGACGGAGGAGGTCGCGCCGGAGCGGCTCAATCTCGGCGCGGCGGCGGCGACCGGGCTGGAGTGGGGCGTGCGGCCGGGCTTCATGGCCCGCCAGGTCGCGGCGCAGTGCCAGGACGGCATGCTGCGGGTGACCCGGCCGCGGTCCTCGCTGCTGCGCCCCGCCGGCGACTGGATCCAGCGGGTCCGCGAGCCTGGCTACAACCTGTTCTGGGCCGATATCGAGGCGGACACCCAGGCGCGCTACGCCATCTGGAGCGCCGCCCACCCGGCCCCGGCTCAGCCGGCTTCGGCGCCGGCGCCCGCCCGCCAGTCGAACAGCGACTGAAGCACGGCAACGGCCTGGCCGCGCTGGGAAGTCAGGGTCGGGTCGCGGGCCAGCACCAGGCGCGCGTCGTCGGCGGCGACGGCGATCAGGTCGCGGTGCGCGGCCGGGTCGGCGAGGCGATAGGCGGGAAAGCCGCTCTGCTTCAGCCCCAGCGGATCGCCGCCGCCGCGCAGCTCGAGGTCCTTCTCGGCGATGGCGAAGCCGTCGTCGGTGCGCCGCAGGATGTCGAGCCGGGTCTTGGCGATCTCGCTGAGCGGCGGATCGTACAGCAGCACGCACGAGCTCTCGCCCTTGCCGCGCCCGACCCGCCCGCGCAGCTGGTGCAGCTGGGCCAGGCCGAAGCGCTCGGCCTGCTCGATCACCATGATCGTCGCCGCCGGCACGTCGACGCCGACCTCGACCACGGTCGTCGCCACCAGCACCGCGAGCGAGCCCTCGGCGAAGTCGGCCATCACCGCGTCCTTCTCCGGCCCCGGCAGCTTGCCGTGCACCAGTCCGACCTTGGCGCCGAACACCTGCCGCAGCGCCGCCGCGCGCGCCTCGGCCGCCGCGAGGTCGGCGTTCTCGAATTCCGAGACCAGCGGGCAGATCCAGAACGCCTGGGCGCCGCTGGGGATCGCGGCGCGCAGCCGCGCCACGATCTCGCCGATCCGCGGCATCGGCGCGGCCCGCGTCGCCACCGGCGTGCGGCCCGGCGGCTTCTGGTCGATCCGCGAGACGTCGAGGTCGCCGAATACGGTCAGCTCCAGGGTGCGCGGGATCGGCGTGGCGGACATGGCGATCAGGTGCGCGGCCTCGCCCTTGGCCTGCAGCCGGCTCCGCTCGCCGACCCCGAAGCGGTGCTGCTCGTCGATCACGGTCAGGGCCAGGGCGTGGAAGACGACGTCGTCCTGGAACAGGGCGTGGGTGCCGACCGCCACCGCCGCGGTTCCGCTCGCCAGCGCCGCCAGCTTCTCGGCGCGGGCGGCGCCCTTGTCGCGGCCGGTGAGCAGGACCGCCTTGATCCCGTGGCTGGCCAGCGGCGCCGCCAGGGTCTCGTAGTGCTGGCGGGCGAGGATCTCGGTGGGCGCCATCAGCGCCGACTGCAGGCCGGCGGCGGCGACGTCGGCCATCGCCAGCATCGCCACCACGGTCTTGCCCGAGCCGACGTCGCCCTGGATCAGCCGGCTCATCCGCTCGCCCGACTGCAGGTCGCCGCGCATCTCGGCCAGGGTGCGGATCTGCGCGCCGGTCAGCTTGAACGGCAGATCGGCTTCGATGCGGTCGGTCTGCTGGCTGGCCGGGATCACCCGCGCCGGCTCGGCCCGCCTGGCGGCCTTGCGCTGGGCCAGCGCCAGCTGGTGGGCGAACAGTTCGTCGAAGGCGAGGCGGCGGCGCGCCGGGGACTGCGGCGAGAGGTCGGCCTCGCTGGTGGGGTGATGCAGGGCTTCGAACGCCTCGCGCCAGGCCGGCCAGCGCTGCTGCTTCAGCCAGGCCGGATCCTGCCACTCGGGCAGCGCCGGCGCCCGCTCCAGCGCCTCGAGGGCGAAGCGGCGGATGGTCCGCGACGGCAGACCCGCGGTCGCCGGATAGATCGCCTCGACCTCCGGCACCTCCTGCGCCCGCTCGACCGGCCAGAGGTAGTCGGGGTGCACGATCTGCAGCTCGTGGTCGAAGCTGCTGCGCTCGATGCGGCCGCTGACGATCCGCTTGGCGCCCTTCGGGTGCGCCTGCTCCAGCCTGGGGCCATTGGCGCGGAAGAACACCAGGGTGATGAAGCCGGTGCCGTCGAAGGTGCGGATCTTCCACGGATGGCCCGGCCGCCCGGGCCTCTGGTGGCCCTCGATCATGACGACGAAGGTCTGCTCCTCGCCGTCGTGCGCCTCGGCCGCCGTGGTTAGCTGGCGGCGGACCAGGTTCTGCGGCGTCAGGAACAGGACGTCGCGCACCAGCGGGCCGGCGACCTTCTCCAAAAGCGGCGCGACGCGGGGCCCGACGCCCTTCAGCGCCGTGATCGGCGCGAACAGGGGAAAGAGAATCTCGGGCCGCATCGTCGCCAGTCTAGCCGCCCAGATGGGCCGGCGCCGGCCGTTCGAGCAGTACCACGAAGCGTTCCCCGTAGGCCGTGCGGGCATATTCGGCGTAGCCCATCTTGGCGGCGAGTCGCAGCGACGGTGCATTGTTGGGATCGATCATGCAGACCGTCCGCGGCGCGCCGAAGCGAGCGTCGCCCCAGGCATGTGCGGCGGCGACCGCCTCGCTGGCGAGCCCCTGGCCGTGCGCCCAAGGCATCAGCATCCAGCCGGCTTCCGGTTCCGGGCCGAGGCCCGGCGTGATGTCGCGTTTGAAGTCGCAGAATCCGACCTCACCGACAAACCGGCCCGAACTCGCTCCCGGACCACCCACGTGCCGAAGCCGCCCAGCCCCCAGCCGCCGGCCTGGCGCTGGAATCGCACCCACGCCGCCGAGCGCAAAAAGGGCGCGCCGCCCATGTGCCGAACGACGGCCGGGTCGGCCCACAATCCCGCGTAGTCCTCGAAATCCGCAAGCCGTGGCGGCGCCAGCGTGAGGCGCGGGGTATGAAGCACATCGGTCTGCTCGGTCATCGCACGGACGCTAGACCATCGGCCCGGAACGGGCCATCGCCGCGAGGACCCTTGCCGAGGCGATGGCGTGGGTCCTAGGACGGGCGCGTGGGGCGAGACAACCGGAGGCGGGTAAGGTGATGACGAAGGTGGCGGGCGTACTGGCGGGCGCGGTGCTTGCGCTGTCCTCCGCGTCGGCGATAGCCCAGCCCGCCCCGCCGGCGCCTGCCGCGGCCCCACCCGAGCCCGCTCAGGGCGACTTCGTGATCCACGACTTCCACTTCGCGTCGGGCGAGAGCCTGCCGGTGCTCAAGCTGCACTATTACACCTTCGGCGCGCCGCACCGGAACGCGGCCGGCCACGTCGACAACGCCGTCCTGATCATGCACGGCACCGGCGGTTCGGGGCACAGCCTGATCCGCAAGGAGTTCACCGGCGAACTTGCGGGTCCCGGCCAGCTGCTCGACGCGACGCGCTACTATCTCATCTTTCCGGACGACCTCGGCCACGGCCAGTCGTCCAAGCCCAGCGACGGCCTGCACGCCCGCTTTCCGCACTACGGCTACGCCGACATGGTCGAAGCCGAGCACCGGCTGGTGACCGAGGGGCTGAAGGTCGATCACCTGCGGCTGGTGATGGGAACATCAATGGGTTGCATGCATACCTTCATGTGGGGTGAGAACTGGCCGACGATGATGGACGCGCTGATGCCGCTGGCCTGCAACGCTGTCCAGATCGCCGGCCGCAACCGGGTCTGGCGCGACATGGAGGTGCAGGCGATCAAGAACGATCCAGCCTGGAAGGGCGGCGACTACACCGAGCAGCCAACCCAGGCGCTGATCACCGCGATCGACCTGGACGTGATCGCCGGCAGCGCCCCGCAGCAGATGCAGAAGGCGTTGCCGACGCGCGACGACGCCGACGCCTATGTGACGCGGGTCACGGCCGCCTATCTCAAGGACATGGACGCCAACGACACCCTCTATCAGACCGACTCCTCGCGCGATTACGACCCGTCGGCCAAGCTGGGCGCCATCGTCGCGCCGCTGACGTGGGTCAATTCCGCCGACGACTTCATCAATCCCCCGGAGCTGGGCCTGGCCGAACAGTCGGTGAAACAGATCAAGCGCGGCCGTTTCGTCCTGCTGCCGATCGGTCCCAACACCCATGGCCACGGCACCCACACCTTCGCCGTCGCCTGGAAGCAGTATTTGGCCGAGCTGCTCAAGGAATCCGGCGGGTGACCCCTTTCGTCGTCAGCAACGCGGTCTTCGCGGCGTGGGTCCTCTCCTGGCTCGTCGCGTCTATCTGGAGCCGCCGGACGACCGCCCGGCTGCCAGGCGCGGCGCGCATCCTGGACCTCGGCCTGACGATCGCAGGCGCCACCCTGCTGGCCTCCAGCGCGCGGATTCGCATGGCGTTTGGCGACGACGGTTCGCTCACCTGGCGGTTTCCGCTTGCCGTCGACTGGCTTTTGACCGGCCTCGTCGCGCTGGGGCTCGCCTTCACCTGGTGGGCCCGTCTGACGCTGGGCGACCTTTGGTCCAGTTCCGTGACCCGTAAGGAGGCGCACGTGGTGGTGCGAAGTGGGCCCTATCGGCTGGTCAGGCACCCGATCTACACCGGTTTGATCTTCGCCCTGCTGGCGCTGGCGGTGCAGATCGGCAGGCCCGCCGCGGTCGTCGGCGCGCTGGTTATGGCGACAGGGTTCTGGGCCAAGGCGCGGCAGGAAGAGCGGTTCCTGAGCGAAGAGCTGGGCCAGGCCTATGCCGACTTCCGCCGCGCCACTCCGATGCTGATCCCGTTCTGGCCGATGCGCGGCTGACGACAAGAGCAGGCTTAATCCACGTTGAACCCCAACGACGTCATGGCCGGGCTTGTCCCGGCCATCCAAGCGCACGACCGCTGGGCGGCGGGCATGGGTTGCCGGCATTCCGCGCTTCGCGCTCCAGCCGGCAATGACGTGGTTTGGATTCTGACTGGTCTTAGCGCCTTCTATCTGCCGCGCTGGTCGCGCGAGCGGGCCAGCACCGCCTCGCGGCGCCCGGCGATGTCGGCGCCGCGGCTGTGAACGAAACCGCCGCCGATGGCGTGTTCGGCGTGAATGCGTCGCGCCTCGGCGACCGGCGGCCCCACGTTGGCGTTCCAGTCGGCCCGCATGGCGCTGATCATCTTCGGGTCGGCTTCGGCGATCTGAGCCGCCAGCCGCAGGGCGAACGGCAGCAACTCATCGTGCGGCAGGACGTGGTTGGCCAGCCCGATGCGCAGCGCCGTCGCGGCGTCGACGAAGTTGCCGCTCATCGACATCTCCCGCGCCCAGGCCATCCCGATCCGGCGCGGCAGGTCCACCAGCACCGGTCCCGGATAGACCCCGACCCGCACATGGGTGTCGGCGAACACCGCCCGCTCCGAGGCGACGATGAAATCGCACCCGAGCGCAATTTCGAAGCCACCGGTCACCGCCGCGCCGTTGACCGCCGCGATCAGCGGGACCCGCGAGCCCTCCAGCGCCCGGGCGTAGCTCGGCAGATCGGCGAGGCGGTCGGTCCCGAGGTTCTTCAGGTCCAGCCCGGCGCAGAAGGCGGGATCGGCGCCGGTGACGACGATGCAGCGGGCGTCCTGCGCGGCCGCGACCGCGTCGCAGAACGCGGTGCAGAGCACGAAGTTGATGGCGTTGCGCGCCGCCGGCCGGTTCAGGGTGATCAGGGCGACCTCACCCCGGCGCTCGATCTTCACCGTATCGCTGGCCACGCCTTGCCCCTGTCCGACTGTTTTCAGCTGTGGTTGGAGACTACAGGGCTGATGGCGGCGGCGCCATGACCGGCGCCATCGTTGGAGGAGCAGCCGCGAATGATAGGCTCGATCGATCCCACCCGGCCGCAGTTCGACGCGTTCAAGGCGTTGCCGCGCGATACGCCGATCCACATGCTGAACCTGATCCGCCTGCGGCCGCTGGCCGACTACCCGCCGGATCACCCTGACCACGGCAAGGGGCTTTCCGGCCTCGACGCCTACCGCGCCTACGGCCGTACCTCGGCCGAGGTGTTCGCCAGGGTCGGCGCCCGGCAGGTCTGGGCGGGACGCCCGGAAGCGGTCGTCACCGGTCCGGCGGACGAGCGCTGGGACCTCGCCTTCATCGCCGAGTACCCCGGCGCCGGCGCCTTCCTGGCGATGGTCACCGATCCGGACTACCGCGAGCACGTCAAGCACCGCACCGCCGCGGTCGAAGACAGCCGCCTGATCCGCATGGCTCCGATCACGCCAGGCCCCACATTCGGCGAGTAGTCGCCCGGCGCACTGGCCGAGCGCGCCGCCTTCGCCTATATCCGGCGCTTCCGCATGGATGAGACGAGGCTGAAGCGGCTGCAGTTCCGCGCCTGGCGGCGCGGATTTCGAGAAGCGGACCTGATTTTGGGCCCGTTCGCGGATAGCCGCGCCCGCTCGCTGAGCGACGACCAGACGCTGGTCTTCGAACAGCTGCTCGATCTGCCAGATCACGACGTCTACGGCTGGATCGTCAGCGAAGACGAGCCGCCGCCGTTCGCCGCCGACGTCATCGGTCTCATCCGCGCGTTCCATGCCAGCGGGCCGCATCCGCGCAGCCCGCACACCTGATTTTGCCGAGAAGCCCGATTGTCCCTCGCTGAAGATATCAAGCGCGTCGCCCAGACCCGCGACGCCCTGGAGCTGACCGGCGTCGCCGGAGGGCTTCGACGCCCTGGTGATGGCCGACCTCGCCCGCGCGCGGGGCGGGCTCAACGTGTTCGTCGCCCGCGACGGCTCGCGGGCCTAGCGCGTTCGAGGCGGCGATGGGCTTCTTCGCGCCGGAGATGGAGATCCTGCGCCTGCCGGCGTGGGACTGCCTGCCCTACGACCGCGTCGGCCCCTCGGCGAGCGTGTCGGCCGAGCGGATGGCGACGCTGACGCGGCTGGCGCGCGGCGAATGGGGCAAGAAGCCGGCGCTGCTGCTGACCCACGCCCCGGCGCTGATCCAGCGCCTGCCGCCGAAGGACCTGGTGCTGGCCGCCGGCTATTCGGCCTCGCGTCGGCGCCAACGTCGATATGGCGCGAGCTGGAGCGCTACTTCGCCGTCAACGGCTATCACCGCGCCTCGACCGTCTCCGAGCGCGGCGAGTTCGCCATCCGCGGCGGGGTGATCGACGTGTTTCCGCCGGGCGCCGAAGAGCCGGTGCGGCTCGACCTGTTCGGCGACACGCTGGAATTCGATCCGCGCCTTCGACCGCGAGACCCAGCGCTCGACCAGGCAGCTCAAGACCGTCGACCTGCTGCCGGTCAGCGAGGCGCTGCTGGACGAGGACGCCGTCGCCCGCTTCCGCAAGGGCTATGTGGCCGCGTTCGGCGCGGCGGGCGACGATCCGCTCTACGCCGCGGTCAGCGAAGGCGCGCGCCGGGCCGGGCTCGAGCACTGGCTGCCGCTGTTCTACCCGCAGGCTGGCGACCCTGTTCGACTATCTGCCCGACGACGCCCTGATCGGCCTCGACCATCTGGCCGCGGCGGCGCGCGACGAGCGGCTGGCGATGATCGCCGACGCCTACGACGCGCGCGCCAACGCCGAGCGCAAGGCGCACTACCGGCCGCTGCCGCCCTCGGCGCTCTACCTCTCCAGCACCGAGTGGGACCAGCGCCTCGCCGCGCACCCGCTGCGCCGGTTCGACGCCGTTCCGCCAGGACGCCGCGCCCGGCGTGGTCGACCTGGGCGCGCAAGCTCGGGCGCAACTTCGCGGCCGAGCGGGCGCAGGACAGCGTCAACCTGTTCGAGGCCGCCGCCGACCACGCCCGCCGGCTGATGGCCGACGGCAAGCGGGTGCTGTTCGCCTCCTGGTCCGAGGGCGCGTCCGAGCGGCTCGGCCGGCATGCTGGCCGACCACGGCCTCAAGGACGTCCTGTTCTCGCCCTACTGGCAGGCGGCCAAGGCGGCCGATCCGAAGAAGCTGCAGCGGGTGGTGCTGCCGCTCGACACCGGCTTCGAGACCGACAACCTGGCGGTCATCTCCGAGACCGACATCCTGGGCGACCGGCTGGCGCGGCCGCGCCGGCGCCGCCGCGCCACCAACTTCCTGGCCGAGGCCTCCGCGCTGACGCCCGGCGACCTCGTCGTCCACATCGACCACGGCATCGGCCGCTACGTCGGGCCTGAAGACGCTGGAGGTGCAGGAGGCGCCGCACGACTGCCTGGAAATCCACTACGCGGCGGCGTCCAAGCTCTACCTGCCGGTCGAGAACATCGACCTGCTGACCCGCTACGGCGCCGACAGCGAGGACGTGCAGCTCGACAGCCTGGGCGGCGCGGCCTGGCAGGCGCGCAAGGCGCGGGCCAAGGAGCGGCTGCGCGAGATGGCCGAGGGCCTGATCGCCATCGCCGCCGCCCGCGCGCTGAAGCACGTCGAGGAGAGCCGATCCGCCGCACGGCGTGTTCGACGAGTTCTGCGCCCGCTTCCCCTACGAGGAGACCGACGACCAGCTCAACGCCATCGCCGACGTGCTGGCCGACCTGGAGGCCGGCCAGCCGATGGACCGGCTGATCTGCGGCGACGTCGGCTTCGGCAAGACCGAGGTCGCCCTGCGCGCCGCCTTCGTCATGGCGATGAGCGGCCGGCAGGTGGCGGTCGTCTGTCCGACGACGCTGCTGGCGCGCCAGCACTACACGACCTTCACCGAGCGCTTCCAGGGCTGGCCGGTGCGCATCGGCCGGCTCTCGCGCCTGGTGCCCGACGGCCGAGGCCGACGCCGACCCGCGAGGGGCTGAAGAAGGGCGAGATCGAGATCGTCATCGGCACCCACGCGGTGCTGTCCAAGCAGGTCGGCTTCAAGGACCTCGGCCTGGTGATCGTCGACGAGGAGCAGCACTTCGGGGTCAAGCACAAGGAGGCGCTGAAGGCCCTGCGCGCCGACGTGCACGTGCTGACCCTGACCGCCACGCCGATCCCGCGCACGCTGCAGATGGCGCTCTCCGGCATCCGCGAGATGTCGATCATCGCCACCCCGCCGGTCGACCGGCTGGCGGTGCGCACCTACATCACCCCGTTCGACCCGGTCGGCATCCGCGAGGCGCTGCTGCGCGAGAAGTACCGCGGCGGCCAGGCCTACTTCGTCGCCCCGCGCATCTCCGACCTGCCGGAGCTGGCCAAGTTCCTGCGCGAGCGAGGTGCCGGAGGTGAAGTTCGTCATCGGCCACGGCCAGATGGCGCCGACCCAGCTCGAGGACGTGATGGCCGCCTTCTACGAGGGCCGCTACGACGTGCTGCTGTCGACCACGCATCGTCGAGATGCGGGCTCGACATCCCGACCGCCAACACCCTGATCGTCCACCGCGCCGACATGTTCGGCCTGGCCCAGCTCTACCAGCTGCGCGGCCGGGTCGGGCGGGCCAAGTCCCGCGCCTACGCCTACCTGACCACGCCGTTCGAGCGGCCGATCACCGCCTCGGCCGAGCGGCGGCTGGAGGTGCTGCAGTCGCTGGACAGCCTGGGCGCCGGCTTCCAGCTCGCCAGCCACGACCTCGACATCCGCGGCGGCGGCAACCTGCTGGGCGAGGAGCAGTCCGGCCACATCCGCGAGATCGGGCGTCGAGCTCTACCAGCAGATGCTGGAGGACGCGGTCGCCGAGCTGCGCGCCAAGGGCGGCGCCGAGCCTGTCGACCTCGACCGCGGCTGGTCGCCGCAGATCAACACCGGCGCCGCGGTGCTGATCCCGGAGGACTATGTGCCCGACCTCAACGTGCGCCTGGCGCTCTACCGCCGCCTCTCCGACGCCGAGAAGGCCGAGGACCGCGAGGCGCTGGCCGCCGAGCTGATCGACCGCTTCGGCCCGCTGCCGCCGGAGGCCGACGGCCTGCTCAAGGTGGTGGCGATCAAGGGCCTGTGCCGCGAGGCCAACGTCGCCAAGATCGACGTCGGGCCGAAGGGCGCGGTGGTCAGCTTCCGCGACGACCATTTCGCCAACCCGGCCGGCCTGGTCGCCTTCATCCAGAAGAACGCCAATCTCTGGCGGCTGCGGCCGGACCAGAAGGTGGTGGTCAAGGGCGAGTGGGAGACCCCGGCGCAGCGCCTCGGCGCTGCCGAGCGGGTGCTGAAGGAACTGGCCCGGCTGGCGAAGGCGGCCTGAGCGAGGCCCGACCTGGGCCGCCGCGCCCGCGCAAGTGACGCTGGCGTCAGCTATTTTCAAAGCGGCGCTCCAATCACGCGCCCGGGCTGAAAAAGACTTTTTGCGCCTTCCACCTTGCGGAAACCGGAGAATTGGGCCATCTTGGCGTCATCAAATATCGTTTTGGCTCGCCTACATTCCTAACTGGACTAGCTCCGGATTCGGATTCGTCTAACGACCCTCTCCGAAAATTTGACCTTGCGGCCGAGGTTCGGCGCAAGAACTTACGCCCGGAAAGGGACGCTCTATGGAATCCGGTACTGTCAAGTGGTTCAACGGCCAAAAAGGCTTTGGCTTCATCCAACCCGAGAACGGCGGCAACGACGTTTTCGTGCACATCTCCGCGGTTGAACGCGCGGGTCTGGGCTCGTTGCATGAAGGCCAGAAGGTCAGCTACGAGCTCGAGCGCGACAAGCGCAGCGGCAAGATGTCCGCCGGCCAGCTCCAGGCCATCTAACGCCTAAGCGGCGGGGAGGCGCGGCGACGCCGCGCCTCCCCGTTCGTACTTTGCAACACTGTTAAGGGAGCCGCATGGCCAAGGAAGAACCGCTCGAACTCGAAGGCGTGATCGACGAGATTCTCCCTGGTGGGCAGTTCCGCGTAAAGCTCGACAGCGAGCACATGGTCCTGGTCTACACCGCTGGAAAGATGCGCAAGCACCGCATCCGCAGCATGGTGGGCGACAGGGTCACGGTCGAAATGACCCCCTACGATCTTACCCGCGGCCGGCTGATCTTCCGCCACCGCGACACCACCACGACGCCCGGCGCGCCCGGCCGCCGCGCGCCCTATCGGCCGCGCAGATGAGCCCCCACCGATGAGCGACGTCATCAGCCGCGTGCTGATCAAGTGCCCTAAACTGGGTACGAACGTACATACGGTCTATCGCATGCGCGCGTCGGCTTTCGAAGCGATGCGTGGGCAGTACAGCTTCCGCTGCGACCGCTGCGGCGAGATCCATACCTGGAGCCGCGAAGACGCCTGGCTCGAAGACGGCGCCCGCCTGCGCACCGACGCCCCGGTCACCGAGCGCTGACGCTCGTTGGGTGTGAGCGCCCTCTAGGCAATTCAAATCCGTCACCCCGGCCAAGCGGCGCAGCCGCGCGGAGCCGGGGCCGGACCGGCCGGTTCCGAGACGATATCCAGCTAGGCTGTGGCGCGTCCGGCCCCGGGTCTGCGCGCTTCGCGCTCTGCCCGGGGTGACGAGGCTTTGATTGTCGTCGGCCGTCCTAGCTGACGAGGCTCGATGGCGGCGGCGGCCCGATCGCGCCCTTGGCCTCGGCCAGCATGCGCGAGGCTCTCTGCCAGATCTCCAGCCGCTGCGCGGTCAGCGTCGCCACCACCATCACCAGCAACGCGTCGCCGATGGCGATCACCGGCACGTGCAACAGGTCCGGATGGCTGGTCAGGAAGTCCCGCGCGCCGTAGCGCAGCAGCAGGATGGCGAAGATGAAGATGATCCCGATCGGCGAGGCCCGCGAGGTGAGGTCGTGGGTCTCCGGATGGATGCGGATCTCGGTGAGGCGGGCGCGCTGCCAGCCCAGGCCGGCGCCGATCAGGAAGCCCAGCACCAGCAGCCCGATGCTGACCGGCGTGACCGGCGGCGGGGCCGCGGCGAGCGCTGAGATCATCAAGACCAGGTAGATCGCAGGCACCAACCACAGGCGCTCGATGCGCAGCCGCCTTGGCCGGCTGTTGCGCAGCACGATGACGATGATCGCGATGCCGATGGGCAGCAGATATTGAGTCAGCGAGCCGCCCGATCCGCCAAACATACCGTCAGCTTGCCCGCCGCTCGCTGGCCCGCGCGGCCGCGACCTCGAGCGCCTTGGCCGCGCTCTCGCCGGGGATCACTTCGGCGACGCCGATGTCGAAGTCGGCGACGAACGGCTGCCGATCCGGCCCGGCCTCGAACGCCGTGCAGCCGATCACCGCGGCGATGCGCTCGGCGGTCAGGCGCGCCGCGGGCAGGCTGGTGGCGGGCAGGGCGAGGGCGAACACTTCGGGGCTCAGCCGCGCGGCGGTGTCCTCGGCGCGGACCAGCCGGCCGATCATGGTGCCGATCTGCGGGATGGCGCGGTCGAGCCAGCCGCCGGCCCTGGCGATGGTCACCTCCGGCCGCTCGGCCACCTTCAGCACACAGACGGCCAACGGGCGGTTGCGCACCCGCGCCGCAGCGGCCAGGCGCATCAGGTGGGCGGCGAACAGGTCGCGGGTGAAGAGCCCGGTGGAAGCGTCCATCAGGCCTGAGCTCTTGGCCCGCTCCAGGGCTTTGCGGATGGCGGTCTGGCGGCGATAGGCCCTGGCCAGCTCCAGCACCCGCTTGGCGGTGTCGTTCTCCGACACCTCGGGCGAAGCGACATCGGTGACGCCCTTGTTGAACGCGTCCGCGGCCGGGATATCCGGCGCGCCGCGCTGATAGAGCAGGGCGGGGATGTGGTAGAGCCGGGTGTTGCGCCGCATCCCGGCGATGATCGACAGCGCCTCGTTCGGGTTCTCGCCGGCCCACAGCACCACCGCATCGAAGGTGCGCTCGTGCAGGTAGTCGAAGGCGGTGTAGGAGGTGAAAGCGCCGACCACCTGGGTCTCGTAGCGGGCGAGCGCGTTGGACAGCGCCAGGAACTGCGGCGCCGGCTCGCCGACGCAGAGCACCCGCAGCGGCCCGCTCTCCGCTTCGGGCAGCTCGAGCCGGCGGCCGCGCTCGGAGAAGGTCTCCAGCCGCAGCTCGAACTCCTCCTCGGCGACCGACATCCGCACCAGGCTCTCCAGCCGCATCACCGCCTGCGACGGATGCAGCGGCGGGGCCAGCGTCAGGTCGAAGCCGTGCGAGACCAGCTGCGGATCCGGATCGGCGATCGCCATCACCGGCAGGCGGCGCGGCGCGCAGGCGGCCTTGAGGCGGCGGGCGAAGGACAGGGTCTCGTGGCCGGCGCCGATCAGGTCGATGATCGCCGCCTCGATCTGCAGATCGCCGAGGGCGGCGATGGCGGCGAACGGACCACGCGCGGTGACGGTGCGCCAGCCGAGGCGGTCGAGACCGTCGGCAAGCGGTCCCGCGCGCTCGTCGTCACGAGCGACAATTAAAATCCGTGCGTGAATCGGCACCGCCGCTCCTTTGGCGAGAGCTTAGGCGGCGTGGGCGTCCAAGGCCAAGGGTGGATTTCAGGTGCGACCTTCCTGGTCATGCGGCCCGGCCTCGTGCGCCGCCGAGTCGGGCGCAACCGTCGCCAGGGACGCCGCGGCTAATTCTTGTAGCCGGGAATCGCCGGGCCGGCGCCGCGCGCGAGCGAACGCGACAGCGGCAGGGTGAGCAGCCAGTCGCCGCCGTTGGCGATCTGGCTGGGGCCGAGGTCGCGGATCAGGTGCTCGACGACCTCGGGCGAGAGCGATCCCTCGGGCGCCAGGGAATCCATCCCGCAGAGCTCGGCGAAGCGGGCGTCGTCCGCCGCGGGGTCGTCGGTGAGGTCGCCGATGCGCTCCAGCATGATGGCCGACGCCGTCGGCGAGCGCGCGGCGTCGAGCGAGCACCACAGCATCAGCCCGTCGAGCACCCCGGCCTGCACCGTGTTGACCCCGTTGAGGATCGCGAAGGCGTAGGCGCCGCTGGTCTGCTCGGCGCTGATGATGAACAGCTGATTTTGCAGCAGCAGCACCACCCCCTCGACCTTCACGCCGCCGTTGATCAGCAGGAAGCGCAGGTCGCCATCGTCGCCGCGGCGGATGAGGATCACGTCGTGCATGAAGTGGCCGGGGTATTGCGCGTAGGGCCGCGTGGTGCGGAAGATGCCTTCGTAGGCGCTGCCGCGCCGCACCGTGGTCGCCCGGCTCTCGGCCACCAATGGCAGCTGCACCAGATCGCCGCGGCCGGCGCCGGCGGCCTGATGGGCGACCTCGGGGCTGGCGCCCAGCATCTGCGCGAGGCCGCTGATCGGCCGCTCCCAGTCCAGCGTGTTGAAGCCGTCGACACGGGTCGCGATGTAGGCCGAGAGACGCGAGAGATTGTGCGAGGACGGGCGCACCTGGCCCGAGACCCAGCGCCCGACCACCGACTTGTCGATGCCCAGCGCCGCCGCCAGCGTTCCGCGGCTGATGGAGAGGGCCTTCAGGGCAAAGGCGAGTTTTGAATGAAAAGCTTCTGACACGCGGGCCTCAGTCGCTGTGGCCGGTCGCAGCGTCGCTGGTGGGGGGCGGCGCGTGCAACTTCGCGTCGCGCGCTGCAACTTCACGCACAAGGGAGCGCGCTCCAACATGGCGAACGTTCCGCAAGACGCTGTGGCTATGAATTGAAGACCCCTCCGAATGCCGCGCAAAGACGCGCGTATTCGCCTTTGGCGGGCAGGTAGCTAAGCCACATCGGCGCTTTGTTCTCAAGAGTTCGAGCCTGTGAAACGCGGGATGCAAACCCGCGCGCCCGCGGCCGAACGTTCGAAGGACCACGACCATCTACGCCTTGTTTTTCGTCATCGCTCACCATCAGGCCGGCGTTGGCGCGGTCGTATTCGCTATCGCGGCGCTGATCGCGATCCCGCTGGTGCGGTTCCGCCGCCCGGTCGCGGCGAGCGGGGTCGTCGTCGCAGCGCTGTCGATGTCGATCGCCAACGGCGTATTCGGCGGCGCCCTGGCCGATGACCTGGTCTATCGCCACGGACTGACCGGCGAGGCGATGACCATCGCGCGCGCCGACGCCCAGGCCAGCGCCGCAAGCTCCGGCGGGGATGCGGCTTGCGAGGTCGTGATCCGGACCCGCGACGGCCGCACCGTGCACGGGCGCTTCCACGGCGACGACGCCATCCTCTATCCCAGATCCGGCGAGGGCCCCGCCGGCGCCGAATATCCGACGCGGGTGGGGGACGTCTTCCATGTGCGATACCTGCCGGACGATCCCGACGCCTTCGTGATCGTCACCGACGACGAGAGCGCCTGGGCCAGCGCCCGCCGCTGCCGGCGACTGGCGCGAGACGTGTGGCAGGCCACTGACTCAACCATAAAGCATCGTGCGCCAATGGAGCAGCGGCCGGAGTATGTGGCGGCGGTCGAGGCCTATCTGGCGGGCGGCTGCGGCGGCGAGGGCCGCGACCTGCAGGCGCTGCACAGGATGCAGACGGCGGCCAACGACGCCAGATCCTGATCTCCGCCCGCAGCGGTGAGCCGCCGATGCTGACGACAAAGCCTTTGTCCCGCCCAGATTTCATCACTAGAACAACCGTGAGCGGAAGCGCGCCGATGTTTGCGCGCTGGTAGGCATAAGGCAGGTCGGGGGCGTCCATGTCGAACACCGCGGGCAAGGCCTACGCGATGAACGTGCTGACCCCGGTTCCGCCGCGTTGGACCTGGGTCAATCGGCTGATCTTCATGGCGGCGCGAGCGATATCCTCGTCGCTGTCTGGCCTGCTCGGCCTTTCGCTGATCCACTTCGCGCGCTGGGTGATCATCAAGCGCGATCAGTGGCCGCAGATGGGCCAGCCGCCACAGACGCTGACCAACGACTACGTGCTGTTCTGCAGCAACTTCAACGGCACCTGGGACCAGTACATCGACGCGTTCGCCGATGGCATTCCCGGCGGGCTGGACCTGCTCTGGTACTCCAGCACCAAGTACCCGCACTCGATCCCGATCACCCCGTTCAAGAACTACATCCGGGCCAACCAGATCGACACCAACTACTACTACAACGCCACGCCCGGCTCGGGGCAGCGCGACATCAAGCAGGCGCTGCGGCTGGCCGAGGCGATCAAGGCCCTGGCCGCCAATCCGCCGGCCGACGACGCGGCGTTCGCCCAAGCCTACCGCGCGCTGCTGCGCCAGGCGCAGGGCCAGATGGGCGCGCCGGGCTACGCGCCGGTCGCCAGCCTCGACACCGAGCGGGCCGACGAGCACCGCTGCCGCTTCGTGCATCAGCGCTGGGGCGAGGGCGGGTCCGGACCCCCGAAAGCTAGGCGCGTCGAGGGGCTCGAGGCCGACGTCCAGGAGCGCCAGGATGCCTAACCTCGACGGCGGCCACTACTTCTTCACCGCGCTCCTGCCGATCGACAACCACGGCATTGTCGAGCACGGACCGTTCAAGAGTTCGGCCGTGCACATGGTGCGCGACGCGCTCGAGGCGCTGCCGACGGCGCTGCAGACGCGGGAGGCCGAGAAGATCGGCATCCAGAGCCCGTTCGCGCGCAGTCTGCGCACCCATTTCGTGCGGATCTTCGTCATCGACGCGCCAGCCTACAACGGGCGCGACAGCATCGACACGCTGCTGGCGACGGTCCAGGGCGTCAACCCGCTCACCGCGCAGCCGGTGGACCGCCTGGCCTGTCCCTACCTCGCCTTCGTCGCCGACTTCGATCCGGCCGCGGACGGCGCCGAGGAGCCCCGCAGCTGGCTTGAAGAACTCTGGCAGGTGGCCCGTCCGGAGCTCTGCTCGGTGTTCCGCTACTGCTTCCAGTTCGACGCCGACGGCGATGGCGCGGCCTTCGCCGACTTCGTGATCAAGGGCCAGCTCGAAACCACGATGCCGTTCAACGACTACTGGACCATCACCCCGCCGCTGCCGAACCTGTCCGGGGCCGAACTGTTTGCGCCGCTGATCGGCGCCGCGGCGCTGGCGCTGCTGGTGTCGGTCGGTTCGGCGATCAGCGTCGTCGCCGAACACGGCTGGTCGGCCGGCGCGGCGATCGGGCTGGGCTTGGTGCTGCTGGTGGTGCTCGGCGTCGCCTTCGTCGGCGCGGCCTTGCTCTACGACTACAACCTGATCAACCGGCGCGGCGCCAAGCCATTCCCGGCCGCGCCCAACGCCACCCTGCGCCACGTGCTGAAGGCGCTCTACCTGCAGCAGGCGTTCACGCGCTTCGCGGCCGCCCAGCAGGGGGCGAGCCCGGCTCAGCTGCGCGCCGCGTTCGCCAACTTCGCCGCGGCGACCCGACCGGCCGACCTTTCCGGACCCACCCAGCCGGCCGGCGTCGTCCGCAGCCAGTTCCCCGCGGAGCCCGTCGATGCGTGAGCTTGATCTGGCGGACATCCAGGGCGGCATCCTGCGCCCTTACGGCCGGCTCGGCTTTCCGAAGGGACGCTACTTCTTCCTCACCGTGCACGACGGCCTCAAGGGTCGCCGCTTCGTCGAACACCTGCGGCCCCACGTCACCACCGCCGCCCGCTGGTACGATCCGAACCAGGGCGAACTGCTGCTGCGCACGCACCATCCCAAGCTGACCGACGCCATCCGCGAGAAGGGCATCGACGACTATCCGGGCGTGGTGCAGCTGGTGAAGCCGAAGGTGGCGATCAATGTCGCCTTCAGCTTCCTCGGCCTGTTCGCGCTGCAGGTGCCGACCCGCACGCTGCGCGGCATGCCGGACGAGTTCATCGACGGCATGGAAAAGCGCGCGCCGATGCTGGGCGACACGCCCTGGCTCGACAAGCGCGACGCGATCTGGCGGCGGGCGTCGCAGGCGCAGGTTCACATCCTGGTCTCGATGAACGCCGAGATGGACGCGACAGGCGCGCCGGTGCCGGAGCTGGAGGCCCGGACCCAGTGGCTGCTGGGGCTCTGCGCGGCCTCGGAAGGCGGCGTCGAGCTGCTCTCCGGGAACGGACCGTCGGAAGCTCAGTATCAGGACATGTCCGCCGTGCTGCGCGACGCCGGCGGCAAGGTCGCGCCGAGCAACAAGGAGCATTTCGGCCTCTCCGATGGCTTCGGCGACCCGGTCTTCGTCGGCCAGTACGGTCCGAAGGCGGAGGCGATCAAGAAGATCGGCGGCGGCAAGCTGCTGCCGGACCAGACCTGGGCGCCGCTGGCCACCGGCGAATTCCTGCTCGGCCATGCCGATGAGGCGCAGGAGATCCCTGACGCCGGCATGCCGCTCGAGTTCAGCCGCAACGGCACCTTCATGGCTTATCGCAAGTTGCATGAGAACGTCGCCAGTTTCACGAGCTATATCAAAGCACAGGGCGAGACTTATGCGCGGGTGGTGGGCCTCGCCGACCCGGCTGAGGCGCAGGCGACGGTCTCGGCCAAGCTGGTGGGGCGCTGGAACGACGGCGTGCCGCTGCTGGCGGCGCCGGATTTCGCCGCCTGGCAGGCGTTCAACGCCAGGCTGGTCGCCGCTCAGCAGGCCAAGGACAAGGTCAAGCTCGCCGAGATCGCGCTCGAGTACGTCAACTTCACCTACCGGCTCGACCCGGCCGGCGCGACCTGTCCGATCACGTCGCACATGCGCCGGGTCAACACGCGCGACATGCTGGATCCCCACTTCGGCGCCAAGGATCCGAAGAGCTGGTCGGGCTCGGCGCTCAACAACCGCCGCCGGATCCTGCGGCGCGGCCTGCCGTACGGCCACGTCGATCCCGCCAACCCGACCGACGAGGGCGAGCACGGCATCGTCTTCCTGGCCGTCTGCGCGAGCCTGTTCCGGCAGTTCGAGTTCGTGCAGCAGCAGTGGGTGCAGTACGGGCTCGACTTCAACGTCGGCAGCGACACCTGTCCGATCGTCGGCAACCACGATGAAAACGCCAAGTTCGTCATCGCCGCCGAGCCTAGCGGCGATGGCGCGCCGTTCATCTGCGAGCGGGTGCCGCAGTTCGTCGAGCCGCGCGGCGGCGAGTACTTCTTCGTGCCGAGCATGACCGCCCTGCGGATGATCGGCATGGGCATCGTCGATCCGACCTGACGGCGCGCGAATGCTCCTCCTCAACCTGCCGATCGCCGTCTGGCGCTACCTGCGCCAGTTCCTCGGCGGCCTGGGCGCCCTGATCTGGATCGCCGGCGCGGCGCTCTCCACCAAGGGCGGCGTCGGGGCCGCGCTGGCGACGCCCGAGGGCCAGCGGCGCGCGTTTGCGGTCCTGCGCGCCTTCCAGCCCAACCTGGTGCTGAGCCGGGTGCTGGTGAAGGCCTACGACAACACCGGCACGGTGATCGTCAGCCGCCGGCAGGACGTGCGCGAGGTGCTGGAACGGGGCGACGTGTTCGACGTGGTCTACGCGCCGCGCATGGAGATGATCACCGGCGGGGCGAACTTCTTCCTCGGCATGCAGGATATCCCCGACTACACGCGCGACGTCTCCAACATGCGCGTCGTGGTCCGCCGCGCCGACCTGCCGACCATCGTGGCGCCCTGCGTCGCGGCCAAGGCGGCGGAGCTGGTGGCGGCGTCGGGCGGCGCGCTGGACGTGCCGCAGGCGCTGACCCTGCCGACCGCGCACCACCTGCTCGACGTCTATTTCGGCACGCCCGGCCCTAGCGCCGCCGAGATGATCGACTGGACCACCACCCTGTTCTGGTACCTGTTCATCGATCTGGCGGCAGATCCGGCCTTCGACGCCAAGGCGGCGACGGCGGCCGCGTCGCTGCGCAGCTACCTCGACGGCGCGATCGCGGCGCGCAGAGCCAGCGGGCAGAAGGGCGACGACCTCCTCGGCCGGTGCCTGGCGCTGCAGGCCGGCGGCGCGCCGGGCATGGACGATCTCGGCGTGCGCAACAACCTCGTGGGCCTCTTGATCGGCGAGCTGCCGACGACCTCCTGCGCCGCCAACCGGGCGCTCGACCAGCTGCTCAGCCGCCCGGACGCGCTGGCCTCCGCCCGCGCCGCCGCGCTCGCCGATGACGACGCGCTGCTCGCCCAGCACGTCTACGAGGCGCTGCGGTTCTTCCCGGTCAACCCGATCATCTACCGCCGCGCGAACCGCGAGACCCGGGTCGCCGCGGGGACCTTGCGCGAGCGACGGATCAAGCCAGGCGCCATGGTGATGGCCTCGAACCTGTCGGCGATGTTCGACGGGACCGAGCTGCCGGCGGTGAACAGCTTCCGCACCGACCGGCCCTGGGACGCCTACATGCTGTGGGGCTACGGCATGCACACCTGCTTCGGCGACTACCTGAATAGAGTCACCCTGCCGGGTGTGCTCAAGCCGCTGCTGAAGCAGAAGGGACTGCGCCGGGCAGCGGGTCCAGCCGGGCAGATCGACAACGCCGGCACGCCGTTCCCCGTGCATTTTCAGGTGCAGTTCGATCGCTAGTTCCCCTCTCCCTTGCGGGGAGGGGTTAGGGGTGGGGGTGCTCACTCGGCGTCGGCCGATCGGACGCGATTTCGCCCAACGACAATCAGCGAGCCGATACCCCCACCCCCGACCCCTCCCCGCAAGGGGGAGGGGAGCAGGTCAG
Source organism: uncultured Pseudomonadota bacterium (assembly GCA_963835495.1). Classification (GTDB taxonomy): domain Bacteria; phylum Pseudomonadota; class Alphaproteobacteria; order Caulobacterales; family Caulobacteraceae; genus Acaudatibacter. The sequence goes on from CAWIFQ010000003.1 coordinate 1,010,687, forward strand.
CGCAGCGTCGCCAGGTAGGCGATCAGTTCGCGGCGTTCGGCCGGGTCCGGCACGACCGCCGTCATCGCCGTGCCGGGAACCAACTTCTGCGGGCCCGCGAGCCAGCGGTCGAGGTTGGCGGGGGTCCAGGTGAGGCCCGAGCCCTTCAGCGCCGCGGTGTAGGCGAAGGCGGGCGCGGCGCCCGCCTTGCGGCCGACCACGCCGGCCAGGTTCGGGCCCTGGCCGACGCCGCCGATCACATGGCAGCCGCTGCAGCGGTCGTCATAGGCGTCCGAGCCCTTGGCCGCATCGCCGCTCTGGGCGAAGGCGCCGCCCGCCGCCAGCATCGCACCCGCCGCGGCCAGCGCCGCCGCCCACAACTCACTTCTTCGCATAGGCCACTCGCCACAGGGTGTTGCCGCCATCGTCGCTGACCAGCAGCGCGCCGTCGTGCGCCACCGCGACCCCGACGGGCCGGCCCCAGACGCTGTGGTCGTCGACCACGAAGCCGGTCAGAAAGTCTTCGTACTCGCCGGTCGGCTGGCCGTGGTCGAACTTGACGACCACCACCTTGTAGCCGGTGCGCTTGCCGCGGTTCCACGAACCGTGCAGGGCGACAAACGCTTGCCCGCGGTAGGCCGCGGGGAACGCCGCGGCGCCGGAGCTCGCCTCATAGAAGCTGATGCCCAGCGGCGCCGAGTGCGGCTGGATCAGCACGTCGGGCGCGGTCACCTTGTCCTTGAGGTCGGGCCGCTCGCCCGCCCGACGCGGGTCCTCGTGGCCGCCGATGTAGTACCAGGGCCAGCCGTAGAAGGCGCCCGGCTTGACCGATGTGGCGTAGTCCGGCGGCAGGTTGTCGCCCAGCAGGTCGCGTTCGTTGGTCACGCACCAGAGCGAGTTGTTGGCCGGATTGACCGCCATCGAGACGCAGTTGCGGATGCCGGACGCGAACACGTGGCCGCCCTTGCCGAGCGGATCGAACGCCAGCACGTCCGCGCGGTTCTCTTCCTTGCCCGACGCCGCGCCCAGGGCGTGGCTCGCCGCCCAGGCCTGGGTGTCGGCCGGCGAGAGCTTCGGGATCGATTCGCCCACGTTGCTGTTCGAACCGACCGACACGAACATGGTCGTCCCGTTGCCGGAAAAGGCGATGTCGCGGGTGACGTGATTGCCGCCCTTGGAGGGGGCGATGGCGGGAACCAGCGTCTCCGGCGCCGCGCGGGCCTTCAGGTCGCCGTTCCTGTAGGGGAAGCGGATCACCGAGTTGGTGTTGGCGATGTAGACCCACTGCGGGTTGGGACCGGCCGGGTAGAAGGCGATGCCGAACGGTCGGTCTAGTCCCTCCGCGAACACCTCGCTCCGCGCCGCCTTGGCCGCCCCGTCCGGCGCGCGCAGCACCTTGATGACGCCGGCGCCCATCTCGGCGACGAAAATGTCGCCATTGGGCGCGACGCGCACCTGGCGCGGGCCGTCCAGCTTGGCGAACTCGCTGACAGTGAAGCCAGGCGGCAGCTTCAGCTCGACCCCGGCGGGGCGCGCCACCTGCTGCGAAAGCGCGAACGTCAGCGCCGCACCCGGCGGCGGCAGGTCGGCCGGGGTGATCTTGCGGGTGACGCCCGGGGCGTCGGTTTTCCAGTCGCCGTAGGCGTCCTTGCCGGTGACGGGGGCCGCGGCGGCCGGGGTCGCGATCAGGCCGCAGAAGAGGAAGAGGGCCGCTCGACGCATCGTTGTAACTCCCTGAACGGCCCCGCGCGCTCCTTAGCGTGCGCCGCTCGGGCGCTCCAATCGATTGTTGCACCGGCCTTGCCTGACGCCCGGTCACGGCTCTTAGATCGCGCCAAACAAGTTTCTAGGGAGCCGCAGCATGCGCCAGGGACCGTTGGCAGGCCTGAAGGTCGTCGAATTCGCCGGGATCGGGCCGGGGCCGTTCTGCGGCATGTTGCTGTCCGACCTCGGCGCCGACGTCGTACGGATCGACCGCATGGGCGCGAGGGGCGGGGCCAAGACCGACGTCACCGCGCGCGGCCGCAGATCTGTGGCGCTCGACCTGAAGGATCCGGCCGCGGTCGAGACCGCGCTGGCGCTGATGGACAAGGCCGACGCTGTGTTCGAGGGCTTCCGGCCGGGCGTGATGGAGCGGCTGGGCCTTGGCCCCGACGTCGCCCTGAAGCGCAATCCGAAGCTGGTCTACGGCCGCATGACCGGCTGGGGCCAGTTCGGCCCCTACGCCCAGGCCGCCGGGCACGACATCAACTACATCTCCATCGTCGGCGCCCTGCACGCGATCGGGACCGCGGAGAAGCCGGTCCCGCCGCTGAACCTGGTCGGGGATTTCGGCGGCGGCGCGCTCTATCTGGCGTTCGGGCTGATGGCCGGGGTGATCCACGCCCGCGCCACCGGCCAGGGCCAGGTGATCGACTGCGCCATGACCGACGGTGCGGCCTCGCTGATGTCGATGTTCTACGGCATGAGCGCGTCAGGGGTGTGGGCTGACCAGCGCAACTCAAACCTGCTCGACGGCGCCGCGCAGTTCTACGACACCTACGAGTGCTCGTGCGGGCGCTGGATCTCGCTGGGCTCGATCGAGCCGCAGTTCTACGCCCTCCTGCTCGAGAAGGCCGGGCTCGACGACCCGGCGTTCAAGGCGCAGATGGACCGCACCGCCTGGCCGGATCTGAAGTCCAAGCTCGCGGCGGTGATCAAGACCAAGAGCCGCGACGACTGGTGCGCGATCATGGACGCCACCGACGTCTGCTTCGCCCCGGTGCTCAGTCTGGCCGAAGCGCCCAGCCACCCGCACAACGTCGCGCGCAAGACCTTCGTCGAGGTGGATGGGGTGACGCAGCCCGCTCCCGCGCCGCGCTTCTCGGCCACACCCGGCGTGATCCAGGGACCGCCGCCGGCGATCGGCGCGGACACCGACACTGTGCTCGCCGAGTGGGGCGTGAAGGCGCCGGTCCGCGCCTAGGACCAGTGCGATCAGCCGCTGCGCCTCGCCGCATCGGCCAGCCACGTCATGGCCGGGCTTGTCCCGGCCACCCACGGGCGCGGCTCCGCGATGGATCGCCGGCATTCCGCGCTGCGCGCTCCAGCCGCGATGACGTGATGACGTGATGATTTTGAGGGGCCAGGCCCGCGGTCCGGAACCCGGCGAATTCCTGGAGAATCTTGCACGGCGAGCCGAAGTGGCCTCGCTCGTTCAGCTTGGGTTCAGGCTCGGGCCACGAAACTCCTACGCGTTGACCGGCCGCCGCGCTCTCCCGTCCCTCGTGGCGGCGGCCGATCGATCAGGAAGAAGACAAGGTCATCCTGGCGGCGCGTCGTCTCTAACCCAGACGGCGCGCCGCACCCCTATGTAAGCGCATCTTTCACAATCACGAAATTGAGCGTGCCCGCGTCCTCGGCGACGCCCTCGAGCCGCGCCCCGATCTCGTTCAGGAAATGCGGCACGTCGATGCGGGCCAGCGGGTCGTCGGCCAGCAACCGCAGCCGCGCGCCCGGCGGCGCCGCCGCCAGCGCCCGGCGCAGCTTGAGCGTCGGCACCGGACAACGGTGACCGCGCGCATCGACCACAATCTCGGGCAGGATCTCGGGCTGGGTTTCCATCGGGCTCAGGCGGCGCGGCGCGCGGCCAGGCCCAGCCCCGCCAGTGCGATCCCGGCGACGATCAGGTCGAGGGCGATCACATAGCCCAGCAGCACGCTGTCGCTGAGCGGGCCCAGCGCCGCGATCAGCAGCGCCAGCAGCAGGTCGACCACGCCGGAGATCATCACCCACGGCCAGCGCCCGCCGCCGCGCCTGCGCTGGTCCCACGCCAGGCCGATCAGCGCCAGGCCGTCGAGCAGCAGATAGGCGGCGATGAACAGCGCCAGGGTGACCGCGCCGATCAGCGGCAGCCAGACGATCAGCGCGCCGACCGCCAGCGCGATGAGGGCCGAGACGACGCTCCATATCAGGTGGGCGTGATGGCGCGCGCCGATCACCGAGGCGATCCCGAAGATGCCGGCCAGGATCAGGATCCAGCCGAACACCGCCGCGGCGGCCACCCCGGCGATCGCCGGCAGCACGGCGACGACAACGCCCAGCACGACCAGCAGGGCGCCCTCGACGATGAACCAGGGCGCGGCCCGGCGCCGGTCGGCCGGGCTCAATTGGATGGACGAGATGGTCATGCGGCCCTCCTGAAGACGGCGGGCCCGACGATGGCGCCAGACGCGGCGCACCGCAACGCGGCGCGGATCTAGCCGCAGCGATGACGATCCGTCGCGTAATCGACCGTTCTCAATCTCGAATGTAACATCGACGTCTCGGATAGGGGCCGGCGGATGAGACGATACCTGCTTGCGGTGGCGCTGCTGCTCATCGCGTCCGCCGCCGCCGGCAAACCCGTGACCGCCGATGACGCGGCGCAGTTCAAGGTCGGGGTCTCGACCGAAAGCGACGTCGAAGCCCGATTGGGAAAGCCGATGGTGACGACCAAGAGCTCGGATGGCACGGCCGTGCTGGTCTATTACGCGGGAAAGACCCAAGTGAAGGCGGCGACCTTCATTCCGGTGGTTGGGCTCTTCGCCGGCGGCGTCCAGAGCAACACGGCCGCCCTGGCGCTCGTTTGCGACGCGAACGGGATCCTGAAGGGCAGTTCGGCAAGCAAGTCCTCGCTCGACTGTTCGTCGAACATCGCCAACGCCGGCTGCAAGCCCAACTAGGACGGCAAGGCGGCCCGCCGGTCGGTTTCGCCGCCGCCGCCAGGCTGCTAGAAACCGCGCCTTCTGCGCGCTGGATGGGTGGCCGAGTGGTTTAAGGCAGCGGTCTTGAAAACCGCCGTGGGTTCACGCCCACCGTGGGTTCGAATCCCACCCCATCCGCCAGCCGCCGCCGACGGCCTCGCCGGACGCAGCTGGCTGTGTCTATGATCTCGCCACCTTCGCCAACGGCGCGATCTGGGCGGCAGCAGCGCATGCGTCTTCAAGATGGGGTGACAGGCTCGGCCGCGGCGCTTCGGGTCGAGGCGATCTGGCGCAGAGCCAGAGGCGGTGAGCGGCGTCCGCTGAGCGGCGCCGATCGCACGCTCGACCGCATCGCCCTCAATACGCTGGGCGTCTCGACCGAAGAGCTGCGCGAAGTCCTGCCGCGCTTCGAAGCCATGGATGACCTCCTGGGCTGGTCCGAGGCGCGGGCCGGCGGCCTCGATCGCGAGGCGCTGAACCGGTTCGAGGCGGTAGTGGCGGGCGCGCCGGCGCCCGAGGCGGTGCGGCGGCGCATCGAAGCCCTCGAAGCCGCGGAGCCCGTGCTGAGCGAGGATGAGCTGCGCGCCTGGGACGAAGACGGCTACGTGGTCGTTCCGGCGGTGATCACGCCCGACCAGGCGCGCGATCTGGCCGAGGTGGTCTGGACTGTCGCGGGCGCCGACCCCGGCGATCCGGCGACGTGGCGGCTCACCGACCACGGCATCATGGTCCAGCTGTTTCAGCATCCCGCGCTGACGCCTGCCCGGACCTCGGCGCGGCTGTTGAAGGCGTTCGCGCAGATCTGGGGAATGGCGGACCTCTGGACCAGCCTCGACCGGGTGAGCTTCAACCCGCCGGTGCGTCCGGGCGTCGAGTTTCCCGGTCCGCGCCTTCACTGGGACATCAGCCTCGTCCCCCCGGTGATCTTCCAGGTGCAGGGAATGATCTACCTCACCGATACGACCGCCGAGCAGGGCGCGTTCGAGGCCGTGCCGGGCTTTCACAAGCGCATCGACGCCTGGCTGGAGAGTCTGGGCGAGGGCGTCGATCCCCGCCGCGTCGACCTTTCGGCCGAAGCGCGGCGCATCGGGGCGAACGCCGGCGACCTCATCATCTGGCACTCGGCCCTGCCGCACGGCGCCTCGCCCAACACCGGCGATCGCCCGAGGCTGGCTCAGTACGTGACGCAATACCCGGCCAGCCTCCAGCCGGCCGAACGCTGGCGGTGACCTGGAGCTTCTTCAGGGCCCGGAGTGCAAGGGCAGGGGGGTTTTGCCGACGATGACCGCCGCCGATATCCGCACCCGGCTGGGCCTGCGCCCCGTCATCAACGTCTCGGGGACGATGACGTCCCTCGGCGCCTCCATCGTCGTGCCCGAGGCGGTGGAGGCCGTCGGCGCGATCCTCCGCGAGTTCGTCGAGATCGACGACCTGCAGCGCCGGGCCAGCACCGCGATCGCCCGGCTGTGCCAGGCCGAGGCTGGGTTCGTGACCGCCTCCTGCAGTGCGGGGATCACGCTGGGCGTGGCCGGCGCCATGACCGGCAGCGATCTCGCCGCCATCGAGCGCCTCCCCGACGCCACCGGCCTGAAGAACGAGGTGGTGATCCTCGCGGGCCACATGGTCTCGTACGGCGCCCCGGTCGAGCAGGCCATCCGCCTCGCCGGAGCGCGCGTTGTCCCGGTTGGTCAAGCGACCTCGGCCCACGCCTACCAGCTGGAAGGCGCGATCAGCGAGCGCACCGCGGCGGCCGTCTATGTCGTGTCCCATCACACCGTGCAGTACGGCATGCCGCCGCTGGCGGAGTTCGCGGAAATCGCGCGCAGCAAGGGCATCCCCGTCATCGTCGACGCCGCCTCGGAATATGACCTGCGCGGTCCGCTCGCCGCGGGCGCCGACCTCGCGCTCTACTCCACGCACAAGTTCCTGGGCGGCCCGACCGGCGGCATCGTCGCCGGTCGCCGCGACCTCGTTCGCGCCGCCTTCCTGCAGAACGGCGGGATCGGCCGCGGCATGAAGGTCGGCAAGGAGGGCATCGCCGGCGCCATCGCGGCGCTGGACGCCTGGGAGCGGCGCGACCATGCCGCCGTCCGTGCGCGTGAGACGCAGGCGCTGCATCTGTGGCGAGACACGCTGCAGGGGCGGCCCGGCGTGACCGCAGCGATCGTTCCCGATCCGACCAACAACCCGCTCGACCGGCTGCACGTGGCCGTGGCGCCCGACGCCGCGCACATCACCGCCTGGGACCTGGCGGACCGGCTCGCCGCCGGAAGCCGCCCCGTGATCGTGCGCGACCACGAGATCGAGCACGGCTACTTCCTGATGGACCCCTGCAACCTCCATCCCGGCGAGGAAACCATCGTCGCCGCGAGGCTGATCGAGGAACTGGACCGGGCGCTCGCCTCGAACGAGATTATCGCAACCTCCGTCTCCGCCCGCCGCGCCCGGCGCACGCGCTCCCGCCTGGCCTGGCCTGACTGACGACCCAACGCTGCGGCGGCATGAAAGCCGAGCGGCCTCCCGCCAACCCAGGCCCGATATCGGGAGTCCGGTCGCCGGTCGCCGGGGCGGCTAGCTAGCGGGCTCGCCACACGAAGCAGCCGTCGAGACTTGGCCGCGCTCGCGCACAGAACTCGTGTGCGGCGGCCTCCGACGCGAACGGGGCGATGATCGATCGATAGACGGTCTTGCCGTGAACCGTCGCCACTTCGACCTCGCCCCTCAGCGGCGACGCAATCAGGGCGGCCGACCGATCGAGCTTCGCCTGGGCGTCCGCACGGCTCGGGGACGATGCGATTTGCACCCGCGGCTGGCTCAGAAATCCGACCGCGGCGGCTGGACTGGGCGGCGCGCTCGGCGACGCCGCAGCCATGCCGGGGGAGGCCGGGTAAGGCTCATGCTCGGGATTCGACGCAGGGCTCGGGGTCGAGCTGACGGCAAGCTCGGGCGGGCCGGGTGGCGGGCTGGCGGGCGCGGCGGGCGGGCGTGGGCGCGGCGGCTCGGCCGACGGCGCCGCGGCGCGCGCCACAACGGGGCCTGCGCTTGCGACCTGTTCGACGACACGCATGCCGTGGACTGTGCAGATCGTCTTGATGACCTCCCGCATGTAGGCTTCCGGGGGCGCCCACCCGCCGGACACGACACGCGGACGCGGGGTTCCCGCCAGGTTCGGCTGGTCGAACGCCTCGGCCTTCCGGAGCCGTTCGCGGTCGCCCCGGCAGTCGACGTCGACGACCAGCGACATGGATCGGAAGTCGGCGTTCCCGACGATTGGCTCGTCGGTCACCTCGACGTCCAGCCGGACGCCGTTCACGACGCCCGGCGCGCCGAATGTGTCGCCACCACTGAACGCCACGGCGATGGTGTTGGAGTCGAGGTTCTGAGCCTGAGCCGTCGCGCAGCAGAGCGCCATCGCCGCGCCCCAGACACATCGCCGGGCAAGGGCTCGGCTCGGCCGCAGCGAGTTCCTTGGCTTCATGGTCGGTGCGCGCCCCCTATTGCGCTCGGGATGTAACCGCCGACGCGCCGCGGGAGCAACGTATACGAAAACGGCGGGACCGGTTCAGGTCCCGCCGCATAGCGTTCGACAGGTCAGGCGAGGATCAGAACGTGATCCAGACGCCGTTGCGGTAATAGCCGCGGTCGTCGCGGTCGTGGCGCCAACGCCAGTGGTGGTCGCGGTGGGCGTCGGCCCAGGCGTCGTCGTGGAAGACAACGCCGGCGTCGGCCGGGTAGGCCAGCCGATCGTGCACGTGCCAGCACTCGCCGGCGCTGTTGCAGACCACGTCGGCCGAGGCCGCAGTGGCTGTGGCGATCAGCACGCCGCCGGACATGGCGGCGATTACAGCGCCCTTGAGGGCGGATTTGAGGAAGGTCAAAGCTCTTCTCCTTCGGGATTGCGTTCCCCGTGCCTTCTAAACGGCCGCTATGGCCCGACGTTCCTTCAGCTACGCTCCAGTAAGCTTTCCGAAGTCGATCACAACCTTCACGTCATCATCCTGTTTATTGAACGCCTCGCGCCAGCGATCTAGCGGGACGCGGCGGGTGATCAGGCGCGTTAGCCAGCCGCGGTCGGCTTTGGCCAGAGCGTCCGCGGCGGTCTGGTAGTGCGCGCGGTTGGCGTTGACGGCGCCGAAGACGACGTCGTTGCTAAGCACCGCCCGGCGATTGAAGCCACCGACGTCGAACTCCACCTTGCGCCCACCGGACGAGACGCCGGCCAGGCAGACGATGGCGTCATTGCCGAGCCCGGTGATCGCGCCCATCACCACCGCATCAGCGCCGGTGCACTCGATCACCACGGTGGCGTCGAGGTCCCTGAGCGCAGCGACGTCGCCGCCCCGCCAGGTCGCGCCAAGGTCGGCGACCAGGCCGGGTTTGGGACCGGTGTCGTTGCGGTCGAAGACGTGGGTCTCCAGCCCTTTCTGGCGGCTGATCATCGCCGCCAGCAGGCCGACCGGGCCCGCGCCGGTCACCAGCACCCGGTCCGGCCGCCAGGATCGGGTGCGCGCGCCGATCCGTTCGACGTGGTCCCAGGCCTTGGCGACGACGCTGGTGGGCTCCAGCAACACGCCCAGGATGCCCAGCGCCGGATCGACCTTGATGGCGAAATCGGGCTCGATCAGCCAGCGCTCGGCGCCGTAGCCATGGCGCTGCTTGATGCCGCGCTCGGTGTAGCGGCCGTTGCGGCACATGTCCCACTCGCCAGCGGCGCAGGCGGAACAGGGAACGGGATCGGGCCGGCGCACGATGCCGACGACGATGTCGCCGACTTTGAGGTCCGAGCCCGCCGGCGCCTGCAGCACGCGTCCCAGCGACTCGTGGCCGAGGATCAGCCGGTCCTCCCCGTCGGGGGCCCAGCCGTAGTCGCCGTGAATGATCTCGCGGTCGGTGCCGCAGACGCCGAGCGCGAGCGCTTCGACCAATGCGCAATCCGCGTCAGCGACAGGCTCCGGCCGGTCTTCGAGCCGGATCGAGTCTCGCTGACCGGGTGCGACGGTGAGGGCGCGCATCAGCGGCGCGTTACGCGCGTTTTCGCCGGCTTGCGCGGCCGCGGCCGTGGCTTCGTCTGGCGTCCGAACGTCGCGCGCAGCTCGTCCTTGGCCTTCTCCAGCGTCCGGCGGCGCGCAAGCGGCAGGTTCTTGCCGGCGCGGTTGATGTAGAACGTCAGCATCGACATCGCCGAACGGAAGGCGCCGGATTTGCGCCGGTCGCTGCTACGGGCCGAACGCTTCAGCGAGCGGGCGATGCGTTTGGGATCGCGCGACTTGAACACGTCGCGCTCGAGGTCGAGCGCGTTGCTGTGGCGGGTGACGTCGGCGGACCAGTTGCTGGCGGGCATTTCGGATCTCTTCAGGCGATTTGGGCGTGTCTGCCCAACGCCCGAGCGCGCCGCCGGTTCGGCTCAGCTTTGGAACCGCCGACCTGCCCGGCTGTTGCCCTGAACAAACCAGCCAGGGAGGACAGCATGCCCCGCGGGGACAAGTCGAAGTACACCGACAAACAGGAACGCAAGGCCGATCACATCGCCGAGGGCTACGAAAAGCGCGGCGTCTCCGACAAGGAGGCCGAGCGGCGCGCGTGGGCCACCGTCAACAAGGAAGACGGCGGCGGCAAGAAGGGCGGATCGGGCCGCGGCAAGCCGGAAAACCATGCCCCGTCGGCCAAGGGCGGGCGCAAGTCGCAGACCTCGCGCACCCACGCCGAGCGTTCCGCAGCTGCGAAGAAAGGCGCCGCAACGCGCAAGCGTAACGCAGAGCAACACGCCGCCCGCTAGGCGTGCTACGCTGCGGCGCCGCACAGTTCCTGGGTCTCCGCAAAGGTCTTCGCAGTTGCGAACACAGCTCCGTTATCTGGGAACTATTCCGCCCCTTGCGGACTAATGGAGGGCAGGACGGGTTACGGGGCGCTTGCCTGCGCGTCGGTAGTACAGAGGGACTTATCACCATGAAAATCGCACAGATTCCGCCGCTGTACGAAGCCGTTCCCCCCAAACTCTACGGCGGAACCGAGCGCGTCGTCTCCCAGCTCTGCGAAGCGCTGGTCGATCTGGGCCATGACGTCACCCTGTTCGCCAGCGCCGACGCCCAGACCCGGGCCCATCTGGTGCCGGTGCGCGATCAGGCGATCCGCCTCGACGCCGCCCCGCTGAAGTCCGACATGGCCGCCCACATGTCGATGTTGGGTGAGCTGCGCGACCGCAAGGACCAGTTCGACATCATCCACTTCCACACCGACATGCTGCACTTCACCATGTTCGAGGACATGGCGGCGCGCACGGTCACCACCTTGCACGGCCGGCTGGATCTTAAGGACCTGTCGCCGGTCTATCGGCGCTGGTCGAAGTTCCCGCTGGTCTCGATCTCGGATTCCCAGCGCGTCCACCTGCCGTTCGCGAACTGGGTCTCCACCGTCTATCACGGCATGGAGGCCGACGTTTCGCAGTGGTTCAGCGCCCGGCCGCGCGAGGGCTACCTCGCCTTCCTCGGCCGCATGTCGCCCGAAAAGGGGCCCGACAAGGCGATCGAGATCGCGACACGCCTCGGCATGCCGCTGAAGATGGCGGCCAAGGTGGATCCTGCGGACGCGGAGTACTTCCGCGACAAGATTGTCCCGATGCTGGCAAATCCGCTGATCGAGTACATCGGCGAGATCGGCGATGCGCAGAAGCCGGCGTTCCTCGGCGGCGCGTCCGCGCTGCTGTTCCCGATCGACTGGCCGGAGCCCTTCGGCCTGGTGATGATCGAGGCGATGGCCTGCGGCACCCCGGTGGTCGGCTTCGGCTGTGGCTCGGCGCTGGAGGTGATCGACGACGGCGTCACCGGTTACGTCGTCAAGGACCTCGATGGGGCGGTCGCCGCCGTGCGGCAGATAGAGCGGCTGGACCGGCGCGAAGTGCGCCGCCGCTTCGACCGGCGCTTCTCCGCCACCGCGATGGCCCGGGCCTATCTCGACGTCTACGCCGACCGCCTCGCCAAGGCCCCATTTGCGGCCGATCTGGTCGGGAACGATGCGGAGCTCGAGGACGCCTCCAGCGCCCTGACATCACTGGCCCAGATCGCCTAGGCTCTTCGTCAGGAACTGAGTCGTTGCGCGGTCGCTCGCGCTTGAGCTCCTGAGGAGACGATGGACGAAGGCGGTGAGCCCCTGACGTCCACGGATGAGGCCATCGTCGTCAGCGGCGTCGAGTTGGTGTCGCTGAAGGACGGCCAGGCTTTCCTGGTGGCGGACCACGACGGCAACATTGTCGGCGGGGCCGAGGGGCTGTTCGACCGCGACACCCGCGTGCTCTCGCGCTTCGTCTTCCTGGTCGGCGAACGTCATCCGACGCGGCTCTCCAGCACCGTCTCGCGGGACAATGCGGTGTTCACCGTGCACAGCACCAACCGCGCCATCCCGCCGGTCAACGGGCGCGGAACGCCGCGCGGGGCGATCCACGTCGAGCGGCGGCGGACCTTGCACGGCGAGCGCCTGTACGAGCGGGTCCGCTGCACCAATTTCGGCCTCGACCAGGTGATGCTGCCGCTGGTGTTCGAATATGCCGCCGACTTTCGCGACATCTTCGAGGTCAGGGGAATCAAGCGGAGCCGGCGGGGGATGCAGCTGCAGCCGCAGCTGCTCGGCCGCAATGTGCTGTTCGCCTACGAGGGCCTGGACGAGATCGTGCGCCTCAGCACGGTCGCCTTCTCCGAGCCGCCGTGGCGGATGGACGAGGGCCGGGCGGAGTTCATGTTCACGCTGTCGCCGGGCGAGCGGATCGATCTGTTCGTCGAGGCGGGGGCGGGGCAGGGCGAACCGCCGTCGCGCGAGCGCTTCCGCCGCGCCCTGGCCGACTCGCGCCGCACCATCCGCCGGCGCGAGCGGCGCGGCGCGCTGCTGCGGCTGTCGGACGATGCGCACAACGCCTGGTTCGAGCAGTCGCGCGCCGATCTCGGGCTGCTGGTCTCGGACATGCCGACCGGACCCTATCCGTTCGCCGGCATTCCCTGGTTTTCGACCCCGTTCGGGCGTGATGGGTTGCTGACCGCCTGGGAGGTGCTCTGGCTGGATCCGGCGCTGGCGAAGGGCGTGCTGACCTACCTCGCCTCGCGCCAGGCCACCGAAGCCTCCGCCTTCCAGGACAGCCAGCCCGGCAAGATCATGCACGAGACCCGCGGCGGCGAGATGGCGGCGATGCGGGAGATCCCATTCGGGCTCTACTACGGCGGCGTCGACACCACCCCGCTGTTCGTCGCCCTGGCCGGCGCCTACCTGACCCGCACCGACGATGTCGCCCTGATCGGCGCGCTCTGGCCGGCGCTGAAGCGCGCGATCGAGTGGGTCGAAGGGCAGGGCGACTCCAACGGCGACGGCCTGGTCGACTACAAGCGCGGCGCCGCCACGGGGCTGGCCAATCAGGGCTGGAAGGACAGCGAGGACTCGGTCTTCCACGCCGACGGCCGTTTCCCGGTCGGCCCGATCGCCCTGGTCGAGGTGCAGGGCTATACCTACGCCGCGTTCCAGGCGATGGCGCAGATGGCCGAACGCCTTGGCGATCGCGGCGCCGAGCGCTGGAACGCCAGCGCCGAGGCGATGCGCTGGCGGGTCGAGCAGCGGTACTGGATGGAGGACGCCGGCTTCTACGGCATCGCCATCGACGGCGACGGACAGCTCTGCACGCCGCAGGCCTCCAATGTCGGCCACCTGCTGTTCAACGGATTGCCCAGCGCCGACCGGGCCGCGCGCGTCACCCGGCGGCTGCTGTCCGCCGACTTCAACAGCGGCTGGGGGCTGCGAACGCTCGCCGCGGGTACGAGCCGGTTCAATCCGATGAGCTATCACAACGGCTCGGTCTGGCCGCACGACACCGCCATCTGCGTCGCCGGCATGGCGCGCTATGGCGAGCGTCGCGGCGCGTCGCGGGTGATGGGCGATCTCTACAAGGCTTCGCGCTACTTCGGGCTGCGGATGCCCGAGCTGCTCTGCGGATTTGGCCGCCACGCCGGCGAGCCGCCGGTCGCCTATCCGGTCACCTGCATGCCGCAGGCCTGGGCCGCCGGTTCGGTGTTCCTGATGCTGCAGGCGTGCCTGGGTCTGTCGATCAACGCCGCCAAGCGCGAGGTGCGCGTCCTGCGCCCGACCTTGCCGGAGGGGATCGACACCTTGACCGTCGAGCGCCTCGAGGTCGCCGGCGCGGTGGTGAACCTGGTGTTCCAGCGCCTCGACGGGGCCACCGTGGTCAGTCCAGGTCACGGCTCGGACCGTACCGTCTCGGTGCTGCTGGAGCGCTGACCGACACGCCGCCGTGAAGTGACGGCGCGGAACCAACCTGAGCGTCAACCGCTTGGCTTTCGATGACCCGCGTCTGGGGTGTGGCGCAGGCGTCGGAGTATTGCCTCGATGAGCCGCCTAGTTGTCGTATCCAATCGCGTCGCCACCCCCGAGGGGGCCGCGTCGGGCGGCCTGGCGGTTGCGTTGACCTCCGGCCTGCGCGGCGAGCCGGCGCTGTGGTTCGGCTGGAGCGGCGAGCGCGTGCCGCGCCATACCGGGGAGCTGACCGAACGACGGCTGGATGACATCGACGTCGTCACCCTCGATCTCGCCGAGGCCGACTACGACGGCTACTACAACGGCTACGCCAACGCGACGCTGTGGCCGCTGTTCCACTCGCGCACCGACCTGGCCAACTACGACCGCAGTTTCGCCGAGGCCTACGAACGGGTGAACCGCCGTTTCGCCGCGGCGCTGGCCCCCCTGCTGCGGCCAGACGACGTGGTCTGGGTGCACGACTATCACCTGATCCCGCTCGGCCGCGAACTGCGGCGTCTGGGCGTGAACTGCCCGATCGGGTTCTTCCTCCACATCCCCTGGCCGGCGCGGCAGCTGTTCGCCACCTTGCCACACAATCGCGACCTGGCCGCCGCCCTGTTTTCCTACGACCTGGTCGGCATGCAGACCGATGATTGTGTCGAAGCCTTCCGCTCCTACGTCCTGCAGGAAGCCGGCGGCGCCGAGCGGGCAGGGCGCCTGCTGGCGTTCGGCGCCTCGACGCGGGTCGAAGCGTTCCCGATCGGGCTCGACACCGACAACTTCCTGGAGCTGACCCGCTCGTCGGTGGCCCGGCGCTCGTTCGACCGCATGGCGGCGCACGGCCTGTTCCGCTCGCTGATCGTCGGCGTGGACCGGCTCGACTATTCCAAGGGTATTCCCGAGCGCCTGGAGGGGTTCGAGCAGTACCTTAGCGACCAGCCGGACATGGTTCGCAAGGTGCTCTACCTGCAGATCGCCCCGTCCTCGCGCGAGACGGTCGAGGCCTACCAGACGTTGCGGGCCAACGTGCTGGCGCTGGCTGGACGGATCAACGCGACCTGGGCCGAGATGGACCACGCGCCGATGCTGTGCGTGAACCGCAACTACTCCCGCGCCGAGCTGGCGGGCATCTACCGCGCGGCCAGGGTGGGGCTGGTGACGCCGCTGCGGGACGGGATGAATCTGGTCGCCAAGGAGTACGTCGCCGCCCAGGATCCGGCCGATCCCGGCGTGCTGATCCTTTCGCGCTTCGCCGGCGCGGCGCGGCAGATGAAGGACGCGCTGATCGTCAACCCGTATTGCCGCGAGGAACTGGCCGATGCGATCGGCATCGCCATCGCCATGCCCCTGGCCGAGCGTCGGCGTCGCTGGGACAGCCTGATGGCGGGCGTGATCCGCGACGACGTGATGGCCTGGCGGGACAACTTCCTGGCGGCGCTGAAATCGGCGCGTCAGGCCCCTGACGCCGAGCGGCCGAGGCGCGTCGCGGCCCTGCCGGGCGCGCTCATCCAGGACCGGGCGCCGCTCGAGCTTCGTCCCGACCGCGAAAGCGCAGCTTCAACAAAAGAATGGCGGCCGACAGCCCGAGGCTGATCACGTTGGAGACCAGCAGCGGCCAACTGTGCAGCACGAGGCCGTAGGCGCTCCAGAGCGCGAAGGCCGCGACCGTCAGCGCGAACATCGGCGCCGACACCGCCTCGGCGGTCTTCTCGCGCACGAGCTTGATCAGTTGCGGCACGAAGCTGGTGGTCGAACACACCGCCGCGCCCGCGCCGATCGTATCGACGATGATCTGCGACCCCATCCGATCCCTTCCCGCCAGTCGCAAAAACGCACGAGCCCCGGCGCGGGGCCGGGGCTCGACGAAGGGTCGGAGGCGCTAAGCCTCCAACCAGCCGGCTTTGCGGCCTAGGGCCGCTTGTCCAGCTTGTCCGCGATCTTGCCGGCGGCGTTCTGCGCCTTGCCGGCGACCTTCTGAGCGGCGCCCTTGGCCTGCAGGCCGACGTTCCCGGTCACTTTGCCGGCCGCTTCCTTGGCGGCGCCGGCGACTTCGTTGGCCGCGCCGTCCACACGATTCTTGTTCATGTCAGTCTCCTGATTTGAGTGAAGTCATTCCGCGCAATGTCGCCGCCTAGATCCTGCCTATGAGCACCAGGACCACCAGGATGATGAGCACCAGCCCAATCCCGCCACTGGGGTAGTATCCCCATCCGCGGCTGTAGCCCCACGTCGGCAGCGATCCCAGCAACGCCAAGACCAGGATGATTAGAAGTATAGTGCCAAGCATTGGCGTTAGTCCTTCTTGAAGTCCGGCGCCGTTAAGCGCGCATCGACAAAACGCACGCTCTTCTTTCTGGTTCCATCGGCGGATTGACAGTCAGTCCGGGTCGAGTTGCTAATGGCGCGGGTCGTCACGCAACGAAAAGCGGGCTGGCCCATTCGGCCAGCCCGCTGCGTCGTTTCGGGTCGTGGCGGTGGCTAGTCGGCGCCTGGCGAGATCGACACCGGATCGCTGGCCGGGAAGGTTTCGTCGAGGCCCTTGTCGAGATTCTCCTCGGTGTGAGGGTCGCTGGCGTCGCCGGCCTTATGGGCGGGAGGATGCGGATGGACCTTGCCTTCGCCGGTCGTGCGGCGGGCCTCTTCCAGTTCGCCGGCTTCCGGCCCGTCGAGCGCCTCGGCCGCCTCGCGCGCCTTGCGCTCCACCAGCGGCTCATTCTCGGCGAAACTGCGCTCGGCGTCCTGGAACCGGCGACCGGCGACATAGTCGCCTTCGCCCTGCACCGAACCTTCTCGCGGCTGGCCCTCGCCAGCGGGACTCTTGGGATCCTGGGTCATGGTTGACGCTCCTCTCGCCAAGAGAACGCGGCCGATGGGAAGTCGTTCAACCCATCGGCCCGCAAAGCTGGATCAGCTCGCGCTGTTCGTCTGCTTCAGGTTCTGGCCGGCGTTCTCCAGCGCGTCGCCCGTGCGATTGGCGACGTCGCGGCCGGCCTGCACGGCGTGGGCCTTGGCGTTGGCGATGTTCTGGTCGATGGCCTGGCCGCCGCCGGTGAACGAGCCCTGGGTGACGCCGAGGTAGATCACGAACGCTCCGGCGCAGGCGGCCAGGAACAGCACCGTGGTCAGCACCGGCGATCCGCGCCGACGGGGATGGCGGGCCCGCTCGTCGCGACGGCCACGGTCGTAGGCGCGGCGGACGGCGACGTCATGATCGTTGATCAGACCACGCTCGTCGACGTTGGCGCGGCTGTCGTTGCGCCCCTTTTCGTAGGCGGCGTCGCGCTCGGCCTGGATGGCCGGATCGACCGGCGTTCGTTGGAATGTCCGTTGGAAGAAGTTCATCACTTCGGCTCCTTGTCCCTCGCCTCGCCCAGGCGAAGCGGCGCCACGGCAAGCCGATCAGTTGATAGAAAGCAACTGCGCCGACCGTGAAAGCATCGTTCAGCTCGGCAAGCCGAAAAAGCGAAAGCCATCAGATCAACGCGATCGCCGCTATTCGAAATGACAATGCCGCAGACGCGATGAAGTTCCTGCTTTGGGGGGCCGATGCACAATTAAACTCTGCCACGTCAGAATTCGACGCGGCGAGGCGGCGTGGGTTGGAACCGAACACCTTGGCTGCCGTTCTGGAGGTTCGTTCGGGAGCAGACCCCCGCAATCGGAGAGCCAAAATGGCCGACATCACCAACGAATACGCGGTCGATCCGCTTACAGGCGAGACCAACGCCATCGACCCGCCGCTGGGGGAAAGCGAAACACCCCTGATGGGCAACCCCGTGCTGACGCGCCGCAGCGTGCCGCGCAGAGGCGGATCGAGCACCGCGCTCTATGCCGGCGCGGCCGTCGCGGTCGTCGCCGTCCTGGCTGGCGGCGCTTACCTGATCGCGTCCAACCATCAGCCCAGCACCCTGATGACCAACGCAAACCCGCCGCCGGTGGCGCAGCAACAGGCGACAGCCACCCCCGCACCTCCGGTGATGACGCCGGTCGCGCCGCCCGTCGCGGCGCCGGCGCCGTCCGAGAATCGGATCGTGGCCCGGGCCGATATGCGCGAACCGCCGGCTCGCGTGGCGCGCGCCGAACGGACTGACGCGCGGGTTGCGCGCCACGTCGAGCACCGTCCGGCAGCGACCTCGGCCGACCAGAACGCCGCCGACACGTCGGTCACCGTGACGCCCAGCCAGGTGGCGACGCCGCAGCCGACGCAGCAGGCCGCGCCAGTGATGATCCCGGCTCCGGCGGCGCCGGTGATCACGCCTCCGCCCCCCGCGCCACAGTAGCGGACTGTAGGTAAGACGAGGCCGCCGGTTCATTCGAGTCGGCGGCCTTTTTTCTTGTCAGACGAGGTTCAGTTCGCGCGTCAGCCGGTCGATTGGGGAGCGGCCGCCACGGCCGCGGGCGGGGGGGGCTTGAGCGAAGAATACCAAACGTAGGCGCTGCCCAGCGCGACGACGCCAAGCGTCAGGCTGATCACCAACATCCAGCGAACGCTGCCGGTTTTCACCGCCTGGCGCGCCTGGACCGGAGTCTTCAGCTGACCGTTCCTAACCGCGTCGGCCTCAAGCTCGGTCTCCTGATCGTTTGCGGTCATCGTTCATCTCCGTCCGCGGCCTCGAGGCCGGTTTAGAGGCAACGCGCCAGTCGCGCCGCCCGTTCCGGCGGGCGGCGCGATGGGACCGGCGGGGTCAGGCGTCGGCGATGCCGCCGTGGCGCACCAGCAGATCGAGCATGTCGCTGGCGTGTTCTTCTTCCTTCGAGAGGATGCCCTCGATCATCACCCGGGTCGCCGGATCGTTGTCGCCGAAGTAGCGGACCAGCTCGCGGTAGTGCTCGACCGCGATCCGTTCGGCGATCAGGTTCTCGCGGATCATCGTCACCAGATCGTCGCCGGTCTGATACTCGGCGGCCGAGCGGGCGGTCAGGGTCTGCGGATTGAAGTCAGGGGCGCCGCCGAGCTGATTGATCCGCTCGGCCACCTGCATGGCGTGGCCCTGCTCCTCGCGGGCGTGCTCGTTGAACTCGGCCTTCACGCCTTCGCTGGCCAGCCCCGTGGCGACGATCGCGTGCTGAGTGTAGCGCAGCACGCAGACGATCTCGGTGGCCAGCACCGCCTGCAGGATCTCGATCGCCTGCTTGGTGTCGCCGCCGTAGGAGTGGGTGATCGGGCCTTGCTCGATGTGCTTGCGAGCCCGCTCGCGCAGCGTCTTCACGTCGCTCAGAAACGGCTGGGCGGAACCGGTTTTCGTACTGACGTCGTTCATCTGCTGCTCCTCTAGATTTGCGGGGGGCCGTCAGCCCGCCCGCTTCAAGACTTCCGCGGCGTGCGGGGCCGGATAGCGCCAGGCCTGGCCCCGACCGCGCGCCGCGTCGAATTGCGTGGAGGCGAACGCCCAGTTCGGGAGGGCGTCGAACCACGCTTCCAGGAAGCCCTTCCGGTCGTTCTGGTGGTCGAGGTAGTAGGCGTGCTCCCAGACATCGCAGACCAGGATCGGGACCGAGCCGCCATCCTCGACCGGCTCGCCGGCGTCGTGGGTGGTGACGACCTGCAGCTGGCCCTCGGCGTTGGCGGTCAGCCAGGCCCAGCCGGAGCCGAATTGGGCGACGCCGTCCTCGACGAACTTCTGCTTCAGGCCAGCCAGGCCGCCGAAGGCGCCGTCGATCGCCGCGGCCAGCTCGCCCGTGGGCTTTGCCGCCGCGCCTGTCATCGCGTTCCAGAAGAAGGCGTGGTTCCAGGCCTGGGCGGCGTTGTTGAACAGCTTCTTGTTCCCCGACGTCTTCGCCGCGCGGATCACGCTCTCCAGGCTGACCGGCGTGGGATTCGCGTCCTTCAGCAGGGTGTTGGTGGTGTCGACGTAGGCCTTGTGGTGCTTGTCGTGATGGAACTTCATCGTGCGGCCGGAGATCACCGGCTCGAGGGCGTCGTACGCGTAGGGAAGGTCGGGAAGGTCGAACATGCTGAGGGCGCTCCGCGCTCGGGATTGAAATGCGTTACAGTCGAGTTGGTTCACCGCTGGCGGTTTGAGCGTCAGTGGCGGCTCGGGTTCGGCTTCGTCGCCCCTTGGCGTGGAAACCGCCGCGCCAGAGACCCGGTTCCGGCGCCCGCGGGAAAGATGTTCCAGCACGCCGCCTTGCTTTCACCGGCGCCTTCGCCTATGTGGCCGCCATCACACACGCAGGCGTTCGGCGACGCGCGGGGAGACATCCCGCGCGTTTCCGTTCCGGGCCCTCGCAAGAGGGTTTTGCCTGCGGAGGCGCACCGGAAGAAGGAACCTTGGAATGGCGCTTCCTGAATTCTCCATGCGACAGCTGCTCGAGGCTGGCGCCCACTTCGGCCACCAGACTCACCGCTGGAACCCGAAGATGGAGCGCTACATCTTCGGTTCGCGGTCCAATATCCACATCATCGACCTCTCGCAGACCATGCCGCTGCTGCACCAGGCGCTGGTCAAGGTGCGCGAAGTGGCGGCCTCGGGCGGCCGGGTGCTGTTCGTCGGCACAAAGCGCCAGGCCTCGGAACCGGTAGCCACCGCGGCCAAGCGGTGCGCGCAGTACTACGTCAATCACCGCTGGCTGGGTGGCACGCTGACCAACTGGCGCACCATCTCGGCGTCGATCGCGCGGCTGCGCGAGCTCGAGACAGTGCTCGAGAGCCCTGAAGGCTCGGGCCGCCTGAAGAAGGAACTGCTGAAGCTGACGCGCGAGCGCGACAAGCTCGAGCTGTCGCTGGGCGGCATCAAGGACATGGGCGGCATCCCCGACCTGATGTTCGTGATCGACACCAACAAGGAAGCGATCGCGATCCAGGAAGCGCGCAAGCTGAACATCCCCGTGGTGGCGATCCTCGACACCAACAGCGACCCGATGGGCATCAGCTTCCCGATCCCGGGCAATGACGACGCCGCGCGCGCGCTGCAGCTCTACTGCGACCTCGTCGCCGACGCGGTGCTGGACGGCCTGACCGAGAGCCAGGCCGGCATGGGCGTCGACATCGGCGCGGCCGAGGCGCCGGTCGAACCGGCCCTGCGTCGTTCGTCCGCCAAGGCCGCCGCTTCGACGCCAGCTCCCGAGCCGGCGCCCGAGCCCGAGGCGACGCCCGAACCGGTCGTCGCCGAGAGCGAGTTCACCGCGGAAGCCGAGCCCGATACCACCGCCGCGGCGGCGGACGAGGCAGAGCCTGCGAGCGAGCCCGCGGTGGAAGGCTGAGCTGTTCCTTTTGCGGGCCTCGCCCCCTTTGAACTTGGGGTCGAGGTCGGCGCACTGACATTCTGACCGGAGGCAAGACCATGGCCGACATCACGGCTTCCATGGTGAAGGACCTGCGCGAGAGCACTGGCGCGGGCATGATGGACTGCAAGAAGGCGCTGCAGGAGACGAACGGCGACATGGCCGCCGCGACCGACCTGCTGCGCGTAAAGGGGCTCGCCAAGGCGGCCAAGAAAGCCGACCGCGTGGCGGCCGAGGGCGCGATCGCGCTGGCGACCCGTCAAGACGGCGCCGGCATGAGCGGCGCGCTGATCGAGCTCAACGCCGAGACCGACTTCGTCGCCCGCAACGAGATCTTCCAGGGCGCCGCCCGCAAGATCGCCATCGCCGCGCTCGACATCGCCGGCGACGCCGATGCGCTGCGCGCCGCGCCGATCGAAGGCCACGCCGACGTGAGCGAGATGATCAGCAGCCTGATCGCCACGATCGGCGAGAACATGATGCTGCGCCGCCTCGTGCGCTTCAGCGTCAGCCAGGGCGCCGTCAGCGGCTACATCCACGGCGCCCACGCCGGCGCGCCCGATCTGGGTCGCATCGGCGTGCTGGTCGCGGTGGAAGGCGCCGGCGATCAGGCGACGCTGAAGGAACTGGCGCGCAACATCGCCCTGCACGCGGCGGCGACCAATCCGCTCTCGCTGTCGCCGGAAGATCTCGATCCGGCGAGCGTCGAGAAGGAGCGGGCGATCCTGACCGAACAGGCCGCGGAGTCGGGCAAGCCGCCCAACGTGGTCGAGAAGATGGTCGAGGGGCGCATTCGCAAGTGGATGGAGGACGTCGTCCTCCTGAAGCAGGCCTATGTGAAGAACCCCGACCAGACCATCGAGCAGCTGGTGGCCGAGACGGCCAAGACGGTCGGCTCGCCGATCAAGGTGGTCGCGTTCGCGCGTCTCGCCCTCGGCGAGGGCGTCGAAAAGAAGGATGGCGACTTCGCCGCCGAAGTCGCCGCGATGACCGGCGGCAGCTGAAGCTCCCGCGCTCCCTCCCCATCGCGGGGAGGGAGCGCTATGGTGCCGCCGTTCCACGACTCGCGACGAGGAAGACCCGCACGATGGCCGAGGCCGAGCCGCGTTACCGCCGGATCCTGCTGAAGCTCTCAGGCGAGGCGGGTGTCGGCGGCGATGGCTTCGGCGTCGATCCCAAGACGCTGGGCGCGGTCGCCGAGGACATCGCGCAGGTGGTCAACGCCGGGGTGCAGGTCTGCCTGGTGGTCGGCGGCGGCAATATCTTCCGCGGCGCCGTGCTGGCCGAGAGCGGCATGGAGCGGGCGAGCGCCGACTACATGGGCATGCTGGCGACGGTGATGAACGCGCTGGCGCTGCAAAGCGCGCTGGAAAAGATCGGCGTCCACACCCGGGTGCAGTCGGCGATCCCGATGGACGCGGTCTGCGAGCCCTACATCCGCCGCCGAGCGCTGCGGCACCTGGAAAAGGGCAGGGTGGTGATCTTCGCCGCCGGCGTCGGCGCGCCGTTCTTCACCACGGACTCCGGGGCGGCGCTGCGCGCGGCCGAGATGGGCTGCGACGTGCTGCTGAAGGGCACCAGCGTCGATGGGGTCTATACCGCCGACCCGAAGAAGGAGCCCGGCGCCGAGCGTTACGACACGCTGAGCTATCTCGAGGTGTTGGCGCAGGACCTGCGGGTGATGGACGCCTCGGCCATCGCCCTGATGCGCGACAACGGCATCCCAATCGTGGTGTTCTCGATTCGCGAACGGGGCAACCTGATGCGCGTGCTGCATGGCGAGGGGGTGTTCACCACCATCGCGTCGGACCGCAGGACCTGAAATTCGAGACCAAGACCTAGCGAATGGGAGGCGTCATGGCTGAGGCCGAGAAGCCCAATGTGGCGAAATACCGTGAACGGATGGACCGGGCGGTCGCGGCGCTGAAGGAGGAGTTCGGCTCCCTGCGCACCGGCCGCGCCAACAGCAGCCTGCTCGATCAGGTCACCGTCGAAGCCTACGGCTCGAAGATGCCGATCAACCAGGTCGGCGCGATCAGCGTGCCGGAGCCGCGCTCGATCACCGTCAGCGTCTGGGACAAGGGCCTCGTGGTGTCGGTCGAAAAGGCCATCCGCAACGCCGGCCTGGGGCTCAATCCCGTCGTCGAGGGCCAGAACCTGCGCGTGCCGATCCCGGCTCTGACCGAGGAACGGCGCAAGGACCTCGCTAAGCTGGCCGGCAAATACGCCGAGCAGCAGCGCATCGCTGTCCGCAACGTTCGTCGTGAAGCCAACGACGATCTTAAGAAGGCGGAGAAGGATGGCGTGATAAGCCAGGATGAACTGAAGCGGATGGAATCAGACGTGCAGAAGATCACGGATGAGGCTGTGCGCCGCGTGGACGAGGCCTTGAAAACCAAAGAGCATGAGATCATGCAGGTATGAGCGCGCGCGCTTCGCAGCGCGGCGTGCGAGGAGAGGCAGTCATGTCCCGCCCCGATGGCCCTAGCGAGCGCGTGCTGCGGCCGGTGGGTCAGGAGCCGGCGTCTCCGCTGCATGTAGCGATCATCATGGACGGCAATGGCCGCTGGGCCAAGCAGCGGGGGCTGCCGCGCGCGTTCGGTCACCGCGCCGGCGTCGCGGCGCTGCGCCGCACCGTCGAGGGCGCCGAGGCGCTCGGCGTCGAACGCCTGACCGTGTTCGGCTTCTCCACCGAGAACTGGAGCCGGCCGCACGCCGAGGTCTCGGAGATCCTTGGGCTGATGAAGGCCTACTTCGCCAGCGACCTCAGCCGGCTCGAGCGCAATGGGATCAAGGTGCGCATCGTCGGCCGACGCGAGGGCCTGACACCGGACATCCTGGCCATCGTCGAGGAAGCCGAGGCGCGCACCGCCGCCAACAGCCGCTTTCACCTTCAGGTCGCCTTCAACTACGGCGGCCGCGCCGACATCGCCGACGCCGCGCGCAAGTTCGCCAGGCTGGTCGCGGAGGGCAAGGCTTGCCCGGACGACCTCGACGAGCAGATGTTCGAGCGTCAGCTCTCCACCTCGCCCGCCGCCGCGCCCGATCTCGTCATCCGCACCGGCTACGAACGCCGGCTGTCGAACTTCCTGCTTTGGGAGTGCGCCTACGCCGAGCTGATTTTCCAGGACGTCTACTGGCCCGACTACGGACCCGAGCACCTGCGCGACGCGATCCTGGAATTCCAGTCGCGCGAACGCCGCTTTGGCCGGGTGGCGGTGGATGACGTCCTGGCGGCCGGCTAGGTCTGCCGGGAAGGGCGCCTGGGTTCGGTATGGCGCGCGCTAGGCGCTTCGATTGGAACAATCTCGCTTTGCGGATCGTCTCCGGCGCCGTCCTGGCGCCGGCGGCGCTGGCGATCGTCTGGTTCAATCCGTTCCAGGTCAGTTTTCTGGTCCTGATCGCCGTCGCCGTCTCGCTGCTCTCGTACGAATGGGCGGTGATGGCGGCCAAGGCGGCTGTGGCCCGCGTCGCGGTGACGATGACCGCCGCGGTGCTTGGCGTCGTGTTCCTCACCTATGCCGGCCAGTTCTGGGCGGCGCTGGCGATGATCGCCTTCGGCAGCCTGGCAACGGCGGCGGCCTCGCGCGGCGTCGTCGAGCGGCGCTTCGACGCGGCCTATGGGGTGCTTTACGTGGCGCCGGCGTTTCTGGCGCTGATCTGGCTGCGGCATACCGCGCAGGGCGCCGGCTGGACGGTGATGCTGTTCGCGACCACCTGGGCGGCGGACATTTGCGCCTTCGTCGTCGGCAACGCCTTGAAAGGGCCGCGACTTTGGCCTCGCTTCTCGCCCAACAAGACTTGGTCCGGGTTCTTCGGCGGCCTGATCGGGGCCGCGGCCGCAGCCGTCGGCGTCGCGGCGCTCCTGATGCATCTATCGCTGGTCGGCGCCGGATTGATCGGGCTAACCGCCGGGCTTGCCACTATGATGGGCGATCTTTGGGAATCGATGTTGAAGCGCAGGTTTGGTGTTAAGGACTCGGGCGACCTCATTCCCGGCCACGGGGGACTGCTTGATCGGGTGGATGGGCTGATGTTCGCAACCCTCGTTTTCGCCGCCGCGCGGCTGATCGTCCATTTCGGATGGGCGCACTGATGGCCGCGCGCACGGTCTCCATCCTCGGTTCGACCGGCTCGGTCGGCGAATCCACGCTCGACCTGCTGGAGCTGGCCGGGGCCGACGTCGAGATGATCGCGCTGACCGGCGGGCGCAACGTCGCGCGGCTGGCCGAACAGGCCAAGCGCTGGCGGCCGCGCCAGGTGGTGATCGAGGACGAGAGCCTGCTGCCGGAGCTGCGCGAGCGGCTGAACGGCTCCAACATCGGCGCCGCCGCCGGCGCCTCGGCGATCAGCGAGGCCGCCGCGATGGGGGCGGACTGGGTGATGTCGGCGATCGTCGGCTCGGCGGGCCTCGCGCCCACGCTGGCCGCCGCCCGCACCGGCTCGGTGATCGCGCTGGCCAACAAGGAGAGCCTGATCTGCGCCGGTCCGGCGCTGCTGGCCACGGCCCAGGACGCCGGGGGCGGCGTGATCCCGGTCGATTCCGAGCATTCGGCGATCTTCCAGGTGCTGCAGCCGGACTGCCGCGACCGGGTGTCGCGGCTGATCCTCACCGCCTCGGGCGGCCCGTTCCGCGGCTGGAGCCTGGACGAGATGCGCGGCGTCAGCGTCGAGCAGGCGGTGGCGCACCCGAAGTGGAGCATGGGCCGCAAGATCTCGGTCGAATTCCGCCCAGATGATGAACAAGGGCCTGGAGATGATCGAGGCCTCGTACCTGTTCGATATGCCGGCCAATCGGATCGACGTGCTGATCCACCCGCAGTCGATCGTGCACAGCCTGGTCGAATACGTCGACGGCTCGACCCTGGCGCAGCTCGGCGAGCCGGACATGCGCACGCCGATCGCCTGCGCCTGGTCGTGGCCGGACCGGGTCGCCTGGCCGGCGCCGCGGCTGGATCTCGCCGCGGTCGGCCAGCTGACGTTCGAGGCCCCCGACGAGGCGCTGTTCCCGGCGCTCACCCTGGCCCGCGACGCGCTCAACGCCGGCGGCGGCGCGCCGGCGGCGATGAATGCGGCCAATGAGATCGGCGTCGCCGCTTTCCTTGACCGCCGGATCGGCTTTCTCGATATTGCCGCCGTGGTCGCCGAAACGCTCGAAGCGCTCTCCGGGAGCGGGGACCTGACACAAGATGGCAACGCCGATCCGCTCGAATGGGCGATGACGATCGATGAGGGCGCCCGCCGCACGGCCGCCCAAGTCCTGTCTCGATTTGAAGGCAGAGGCTGAGCAGGCCCTAGAAGGAACGCCCTGACAATGCTGGCTTTTCTTGCGAACGCGCCGCTCTACGTCGTTCCGTTCCTGGTGATCGTCACCTTCATCGTGACGATTCACGAGCTGGGACATTTCCTGGTGGCGCGGGCCTGCGGCATCGCCGTCGACCGGTTTTCGGTCGGCTTCGGCAAGACGATCGTTGCGGTCAAGGATCGCTGGGGCGTCGAGTGGCGGATCGCCTGGCTGCCGCTCGGCGGCTACGTGAAGTTCGCCGGCGACGAGAACGTCGCCAGCGTGCCGGATGAGGACGATCTGGAGTCCCTGCGCGCCCGTGTCATCGAGCGGGAAGGGCCGGGGGCCGAGAAGCGCTATTTCGCGTTCAAGCCGCTGTGGCAGCGCGCGCTGGTGGTCGTGGCGGGCCCGGCCGCCAACTTCCTGCTCTCGATCGCTTTGTTCGCGGTGCTGTTCGCGGCGGTGGGCGAGCCGGTCACCCAAGGCCCGATCTCCACCGTCTCCCCGGGAAGCGCCGCGGCGCGCGCCGGCTTGCGGGCGGGCGACGAGATCGTCGCGGCCGACGGACACCAGCTGCGCGGCTTCGAGGACCTGCACGCCTACGTGGTCTATCGCGACGGCGTGCCGATCGATTTCACAGTGAAACGCGCCGGCCAGTTCATCCACCTTCAGGCGACGCCCGCCAAGCAGCAGATCGACAGTGGCTTTGGCGGCCAGGAGACCGGCGGGCTGCTCGGCGTGTCCGCGCCGCGCGTACCGCCGAAGATCGTTCGCTACGACCCGATCTCCGCGATCGGCATGGGCGCCCAGCGGACCTGGCTCACCGTGCAGACGACCGGCTTCTACCTCAGTCGGATCGTCACCGGCGCGGTCAGCCCCAAGCAGCTGCATGGTATGGTCGGCACGGCCACGCTTTCGGGTCAGCTGACCAAGGAAGCGATCAGCGACGCGCCCAACGATCCGGGGCTGCAGGCTCTGGGAATCGCGGTGAACCTGATCAGCCTCTGCGCGCTGATCTCGGTCTCGGTCGGCCTGGTCAACCTACTGCCGATTCCGATCCTGGACGGCGGCCATCTGCTGTTCTACGCCTATGAATGGGTGGTGCGCCGGCCACTATCGGCAGGAGTCCAGGCGGCCGGCTACAGGCTCGGCCTTGCTTTGCTCGTCTGTTTGATGTTGTTCGCCAATGTGAACGACCTGCACCTCCAGAAGGTGTTCCACTTCTTCGGCGCCCTGTTCTCCTAAATCAAAAAGTCACCGGCGAGTGATGACTGAACCGATGACCAAATCTCGCGCCCGGTATGCGGCGCTATTCTCCGGCGTGGCGCTAATCTGCGGCGTTGCCGCGATGGTTGCGCCGGACCGGGCGATCGCCCAGGCGCAGCAGAGCGGCATCGTCGGGCGCATCGTGGTGCAGGGCAACGAGCGGATCGAGCAGGACACCATCCTGTCGTACCTGCCGGTCCAGATCGGCGACACGGTGGACCAGGCGCGGCTCGACCTGGCGCTGAAGACCCTGACCCGAACCGACCTTTTCTCCGACGTACGCATCCAGCTGCAGGGCGACACCCTGCTGGTGCAGGTGGTCGAAAACCCGATCATCAACCAGGTGCTGTTCGAGGGGAACTCCAGCATCAAGGAAGACAAGCTGAAGGACGAGGTGGTGGTCCGCCCGCGCGGCATCTTCACCAAGGCCAAGGTGCAGGAAGACGTCGGCCGGATCATCGAGCTCTACCGGCGTTCGGGCCGCATTTCGGCGACGGTGACGCCGAAGATCGTTAACCTGCCGCAGCGCCGCGTCGACCTGATCTTCGAGATCAGCGAGGGGCCCAAGAGCGGCATCCTCGGCATCAACTTCCAGGGCAACCAGCAGTTCTCGTCCAACGACCTGCGCGACGTGATCGTCACCAAGGAAAGCCACTGGTACAAGTTCTTCGAATCCAACGATAATTACGACCCGGACCGGGTCGAGTACGACCGCGAGCAGCTGCGCAAGTTCTACCGCAACAAGGGCTACTACGACTTCCGCGTGGTCTCCTCGATCGCCGAGCTGTCTCCCGACAAGAACAGCTTCGCCGTCACCTACACGGTCGATGAGGGCCAGAAGTACAAGTTCGGCAAGCTATCGGTGCAGACCGAGCTGAAGAAGCTGAACCCAGACATCCTGCGCGCCCTGCTGCCGATCAGCAGCGGCCAGCTCTACGCCGACGAGAAGATCGAGCAGGCGACCGACGCGCTGACCTTCGCCGCCGGGTCGGCCGGGTTCGCCTTCGTGGACGTGCGGCCGCAGTACCACGCCAACCCCGCCACCCACACCGTCGACGTCAACTTCGATGTGAAGGAAGGCCCGCGCGTCTACATCGACCGCATCGACATCGTCGGCAACACGCAGACGCTGGACTACGTCATCCGCCGCGAGATGAGCCTTTCGGAAGGCGACGCGTACAATCGGGTTCTGGTCGACCAGTCGAAGAACAAGATCAAGTCCCTGGGTTTCTTCAAGGACGTCGACGTCACCACCCAGCCGGGCTCGCAGCCCGACCGCACCAACCTGCTGGTCAAGGTGACCGAACAGCCGACCGGCGAGCTCTCGGCCAGCGCCGGCTATTCATCGGTGGACCAGTTGGTCGTCGACCTCGGCTTCAACCAGTCGAACTTCCGCGGCCGCGGCCAGGACGTGCGCGCCAGGGTCGAGATCGGTTCGATCAGCCAGAACATCGACTTCTCGTTCACCGAGCCGCGGTTCTTGGGCCGCAACCTGGGCGCCGGGTTCGACCTCTACGCCACGCGCTACGACTTCACCCAGTACGCATCGTACGCGAGCGCGTCGGTCGGCGGCAGCGTCCACATCGCCTTCCCGCTCACCGTCAACTCGACGATGAGCCTGCGCTACACCCTGCGCGAGGACGATACGATCGTCGCCGCCAACCTCTGCGTGCCCGGCGCGGAACAGGTGTCGGTGGTGCTGTGCGACGAGCGCGGCTCCTACATCACCTCGGCCGTCGGCTACAGCGTGAGGCTCGATCGCCGCAACGACCCGCAGCTGCCCACCCGCGGCTACTATATCGACCTCAGCCAGGACGTCGCCGGCCTCGGCGGCACGGTGCACTATGTCCGCACCGAGTTCGACGGCGGGTGGTACCACGGCTTCAGCAAGGACTTCGTCCTCAGCCTGACCACGACCGGCGGCTTCATCAATGGCTGGGACGGCAACTCCATCCGCATCGGCGACCGCTTCTATCGCGGCGGCGACAGCTTCGTCGGCTTCCAGCTGGCCGGTATCGGCCCGCGCGACACGCGGTTCCAGGACGCTCTGGGCGGCAAGCTCTACGCGATCGGCGAGGTCCAGGAGACGATCCCCAACGGTCTGCCGGCGCAGTACGGCATCAAGACCGCGCTGATCGCCGACATCGGCACGCTGGGCCTGCTCGACCGCTCCCAGAAATTCAATCCGTTGACCAACGTGCCACTGACGACCGTGCGTGACGACCTCGGTCTTCGCGCCTCCGTTGGCGTCAGCGTATTCTGGAAATCGCCGCTGGGGCCGCTGCGCTTCGACATCGCCGAACCAGTGGTGAAAGAGCCCTACGACATCGTCCAGATCTTCCGTTTCTCAACCAATACAAGGTTCTAAGAACTCCATCCCATGAACGCACGCTCCCTCCTTCTCGCCGGCCTCGCGGTCTGCGCCCTCATCCCCACCGGCGCCACCAGCGCACCCGCCGCCGGCGCCGCTCCGGCCCCCGCCCCGCTCCGGCAAGGCCCCCCGATCGCCGGCTACTGCGTCTTCTCACTCAACGAGGTGATCGGCGGCTCAAAAGTCGGCCAGGCGGTCGTGGCTCGGCTGAAAGTCCTCGGCTCGCAGGTCAACGCCGAGCTCGAGCCGGAAGCCACCGGCATCCAGACCGACGAGCGGGCGCTCGAAAGCCAGCAGGCCAGCCTCGATGCGGCGACGCTGCAGGCCAAGCGCGCCAATCTCGAGCTGCGCATCGCAAACTTCCAGAAGCGCGAACAGCAACGCCAGCAGGAAATCCAGGCGACCCAGCAGAAGCAGTTCGGCGTCATCGTGAAGGAGCTCGATCCGATCGTTCGCGACGTCTATCAGCAGCGGAGCTGCGCTGTGCTGGTCGACGCCGACCAGGGCGGCGTGCGCATTCTGAATCCGGCCATGGACCTGTCGCCTCAGTTCATCTCTGGCCTGGACGCGAAGATCCAGACCCTGACCTTCGACCGCGAGCACCTCGATCAGCCGGGCGCGGCTGCGGCGCCGGCGCGCTGACGCAGCCTCGATGGAGCTCAGGGGCGCCGGGTCGTTGAACACGCCCGACCCGAGGTTCTTCGAAAGCCTTGGACCGGTCACGCTCGGCGAGCTTGCCGAGCTGACCGGCTCGGCCCGGGAGCAGGGCCGCGACGACTTCGAGGTCGTCGCGGCCGCAGTGCTGGGCAGCGCCGACGCCGGGGCCATCAGCTTCCTCAGCGACCGGCGGCTTGCCGACGCCGCCCGCGCAACGTTGGCTGGCGCCTGCTTCGTCGCGGCGAGTGACGCCGCGCTGCTGCCGGAGACGTGCCGGGCGGTCATCACGCCAGCGCCCCAGGCCGCCTGGGCGATCGCGGCGCAGCGTCTGCATCGGCCTCTGCAGATCGACGCCAACGCGCCTTTCGTCCACCCGGACGCGTTGCTGGAGGAAGGCGTTTCCATCGGGCACGGCGCGGTGATCGGCGCCGGCGCCCAGATCGGGGCGGGGACCCAGATCGGCGCTCACGCGGTGATCGGTCCGGGGGTGGCGATCGGCCGACGCTGCGAGATCGGACCGGCCGCCTCCATCGGCTTCGCCCTGATCGGCAACGCGGTGCACATCTCCGCCAGCGTGGTGATCGGCGAGGCTGGCTTCGGCGTCGCCGTAGGGCCGCGCGGACTGATCGACGTTCCCCAGCTCGGCCGGGTGATCATCCAGGATGGCGTCTCGATCGGGGCTCATACCTGCATCGACCGCGGCGCGTTCGACGACACCGTGATCGGCGAGAACACCAAGATCGACAACCTTGTCCAAATCGCCCACAACGTCGTGGTCGGTCGCAACTGCGCGATCGCGGGGCACTGCGGTCTCTCGGGCAGCGCCGTTGTCGGCGACGGTGTCCAGATGGGCGGCCGCGTCGGGCTCGCGGACCACGTCGTCATCGGAGCCGGAGCGCGGCTGGCGGCGGCGGCCGGCGTGATGCACAACGTTCCGGCGGGCGAGAGCTGGTGCGGCGTCCCCGCCCGGCCCGTGAGGCAGTTCTTCCGCGAGGTCGCCTGGCTCACCAAGGCGGCGGCGCGAAAGGACAAGGCCGGCAAGGACGGGGGAGGCGAGGCATGAGGAAAGCGCCCACCGAGGTTCTCTCCGCGACCGACATCGGCATCGACGAGGTGATGCGCCGCATTCCGCACCGGCCGCCGTTCCTGTTGATCGACCGCGCCGAGGACTACCGTGAGAACCAGTCGATCGTCGGGATCAAGATGGTGACCATCAACGAGCCCTTCTTCGTCGGCCACTTCCCCGGCAGGCCGGTGATGCCCGGCGTGCTGATCATCGAAGCGATCGCCCAGACTGGCGGCGTGCTGATGAGCAAGTCGATGGACGTCGATGTCGAGAACAAGGGGATCATGTTCATCTCGGTCGACAATTGCCGTTTCCGCTATCCGGTCAGGCCGGGCGACGTGCTCAGAATGCCGGTCGAGGTGGTGCGGGCGCGGGGAGACGTGTTCAAGTTCCGGGGGCAGGCAATGGTTGGCGACAAGGTCGCCGCCGAGTGTGAGTTCGCCGCCATGTTGGTCGAGACCTAAGGCATGAAGATCCATGCGACGGCGCTGGTGGCGCCGGGCGCCGAGCTGGCGGGTGACGTCGAGATCGGCCCGTACTGCACGATCGGCGAAAAGGTGAAGCTGGCGGCGGGCGTGCGCCTGCATTCGCACGTGGTGATCGACGGCGAGACCGAGGTTGGCGAAGCCTGCGAGGTTTTCCCGTTCGTGGTGCTGGGCGCGCCGCCCCAGCACGCCATCTATAAGCCGACCGACCCGGTGCGGCTGGTGATCGGCGCCCGCAACCTGATCCGCGAGCATGTGACCATGAACGGCGGATCGAGCGTCGGCCGCGGCGTCACCCGCATCGGCGACGACTGCACGTTCTACATGGGCGCTCACGTCGGCCACGACTGCATCGTCGGCAACCACGTGACCCTCACTAACAACGCAACGCTGGGCGGCCATGTGGTGCTGAACGACTATGTGATCATGGGCGGACTCTCGGCGATCCAGCAGCGGTCGCGCGTCGGTCGCTATGCCTTCATCGGGGGCGGGGCGGCGGTGAACTCCGACGTCATTCCCTACGGCATCGTCTGGGGCAACCACGCCAGGCTCGAAGGGCTCAACCTGATCGGCCTGAAGCGGAACGGCTTCTCGCGCGAGCAGATCAACACCCTTCGCGCCGGCTTCCGTGCGCTGTTCACGCGGGACGATGGGACGTTCCGGAGCCGGGTGGACGCACTGGCCGACGAGTTCAGCGGCTCGCCCGAAGTGCTCGAGATCGTCGACTTCATCCGCGCCGAGCCGCTGCGGCCGCTGGTTCTGCCGGGACGCGACGCCGCGGGGGGATGAAGGTTGGGGGGATGAGCAAGCTCGGCCTGATCGCGGGCGGCGGCGGTCTGCCCCTCGCGCTCGCCGAGCACTGCCGCCAGTCCGGCCGGCCCTATTTCGTCATCCGTCTGCGCGGCTTCGCCGAACCGGCGATGGACGCCTTTCCCGGCGACGTGGCCGGGATCGCCGAGATCGGCCGGATCGTGAAACTGGCCCGGGACGCGAAGTGCGAGGCGCTCTGCTTCGCGGGCCTGGTGCGCCGCCCGGACTTCGCCGCCCTGAAGCCGGACCTGCGCGGCCTGACCTGGCTGCCTGGTGCGGTGATGGCGGCGCGCAAGGGCGACGAGGCGCTGCTGCGGTTCCTGATGGGCGAGTTCGAGAAGGAAGGCTTTGTCATCGAGGGCGCGCACGAGGTGATGGGCGAACTGGCGCTGCCGGCCGGGCCGCTTGGCCGCCTGGCGCCGCAGGACGACCACAGCGTCGACATCGCCAAGGCGATCCAGGTCGCCCGCGCGATTGGGGCGCTGGACGTCGGCCAGGCCGCCATCGTCTGTGACGGCCTGGTGCTGGCGGTGGAGGCGCAGGAGGGGACCGACGCACTGCTGCGCCGCGTCGCCGAGTTGCCAGCTGACCTGCGCGGCGCGCCGGGCCGGCGCAAGGGCGTGCTGGCCAAGGTCGCCAAGCCGATTCAGGAAGAGCGGGTCGACTTGCCGACGATCGGACTGGCGACCATCGAGGGCGCCGACCGGGCCGGGCTCGCCGGCGTGGTCGGGATTGCCGGCAAGATGCTGGTGGTGGAGCGCGCCGCCGTCGCCGCCGCCGCGGACGCCGCCGGGCTGTTCGTCGCCGGCGTGCCGGACCCGCCAATGTGAGCGGAGTGGTGAAAGCGCCGCTGCGCGTGATGCTGGTGGCGGTCGAGGCGTCCGCCGACACCCTTGGCGCCGGTCTGGCGCGGGCGCTGAGGGCCAGGCTCGGCGATGGGGTCGAGCTCGTGGGCGTCGGCGGCGCCAAGATGGCGGCCGAGGGGATCGCCAGCCCCTACGACATCGGCGACCTCTCGCTGGTCGGGCTGTTCGAGATCGCCGGCGCCGTCCCGATTGCGCTGCGGCGACTCGAGGAGACGGTTCGGCTCGCCGAGACCGAGCAGCCCGACATCGCGGTGCTGATCGACTCCTGGGAGTTCACGTGGCGGGTGGGCCGGCGGATGCGGCTGCGCACGCCGGGCGTCGCGCTGATCAAGTACGTCGCGCCGCAGGTGTGGGCGACACGGCCGGGGCGCGCCCGCGTCGTCGCCCGCATCTTCGACCGGCTGATGACCCTGTTCGACTTCGAGACCCGCTACTTCGAGGCCGAGGGGGTTTCCACGATCAGCGTCGGCAATCCGGCGCTGCTGCGCGACATGTCGAAGGCCGATCCGGCGCGGCTGCGAGCGGCGATCGGGGCCGGGCCGGACGATCCGATCCTGCTGGTCCTGCCTGGCAGCCGGCCGGGCGAGATCAAGCGGGTGCTGCCCGCGTTCGAGGACGCCGCGCTGCGCCTGGCCGACGCCAGACCTGAGCTGCAGCTCGTCGTGGCCGCGGCCGACACGGTCGCCGACCAGGTCAAGGCGCGGGTCGCGGGCTGGCGGCGGCGCGCGCACGTGGTCGAGGGCGAGGGCGACAAGCTGGACGCCATGTGCGCCGCCACCGTGGCGCTGGCCTGCAGCGGCACGGTGACGACCGAGCTGGCCGTCGCCGGCTGCCCGATGGTGGTCGGCTACCGAGGTCATCCGGCTACGGCCGTTGTCGCGCGGGCGATCATCCGGACCCGGTATTTCACCTTGTTCAACATCGCCGGTGGCGAAGCGATCGCGCCGGAATTCCTGCAGGGACACTGCAACGGGGGCGAACTGGCGGCGGCGGTCGCGGCGCTGCTGGACGATCCGCCGCGGCGGGCGGCGCAGGCCATCGCCCAGACGGCGGCCCTGGCGAAGCTGGGCTTGAACCGCTCCGACCCGTTCGAAGCCGCCGCCGGTGTTGTGATCCAGCTGGCGCGCGAGCGGGGCTTGGTCGCGTCCTAAAGCGTGTTGAGATTCGCTAGACCACCACCACGACGTCATGGCCGAGCTTGTCTCGGCCATCCATGGACACCGCCACCAGGGACGTTCATGGATTGCCGACACTCCGCGCTTCGCGCTCCGGCCGGCAACGACGTGAAGTAGGATTCCAATCCGCGCTAAGCGCCGGAGCCCGCCTCAGCCCTTGTGGATAGGGTCGATCCAGGGAACCGACTGCGGCGCCTCCGCGGGTTCGATGTCGAGGTTCACCACCACGGCCTCGTTGTCGCTGCGCACCAGCACGCACTCCAGCATCTCGTCGGCCGAGGCGTTGATCTCCTGGTGCGGCACGAACGGCGGCACGTAGATGAAATCGCCCGGCCCGGCCTCGGCGACGAACTCGAGGCTCTCGCCCCAGCGCATCCGCGCCTTGCCGCGGATCACGTAGATCACGCTCTCCAGCGGCCCGTGGTGATGCGCGCCGGTCTTGGCCCCGGCGTGGATATGCACGGTGCCAGCCCAGATTTTCTGTGCGCCGACCCGGGCGAAGTTGATCGCCGCGGCGCGGTTCATGCCGGGCGTCTGGGCGGTGTTGGGGTCGAGCGAGTTGGCGGGGATCACCCGCACGCCCGAATGCTTCCAGCCATCGGCCGGCGCCGCGCCCAAGTCTTCGTCCGCCATCGCGCGCTCCTTATCGTCCGGCGGCCATATTGGCTGCGGAACGGCGACGAGGCGAGCGCTGGATCAGCCGTGGACGATCCAGCTTTCCATGTGCAGCATCAGATTGAACCACTCCTGGCGCGCCCAGGCGAAGGTGGTGCGGTGCTCCGCCGCGCGCCGGTCGATCTCCGCCAGTCGGCGCAGAAGCCGGGCGTCCTGTCGCCTAAGGAAGTCGAGTTCGCCGGCCGCGACCACCTTCTCCACGTCCTCGCCGTGGTCGAGCGCGGCGCGGGCGTCGTGCTGGGCGTCATGCGTGTGGGCGAGTGCGAGGATGACTTCGCGGCGAATATCGGCGAGCGCCATCGGCTTGGGCTCCTTCTGGTTGCGCGAGTGTGCGCCCCACGACTCCAATCGTCACCTCACGGATAGGTTCCCGCTGCGTCATCTGGCGGTCGCCAGGTCAGGATCCAGTCCAGCTTCTCGCCCCAACCGTCGAATGCGCGGCCACGGCCGGCGGCGCGGAACGGCGCCTGCGCGGCCGCGAGCAACTCGCTCAGCGCGACGGCGCCGCCTGGGTCCATCATCGCCGCGAGACGATCCATCAGCGCCGTGCCGCCGAAGGGCAGCCCGTCCAGCGGGAACGTCTCCAACTCCCAGCGCAGATACTTGAAGTAGGGCCGCAGCCGCCCGCCGTGCAGCGCGAACGCTGCATCCAGGAACGGGTTGATCGCTTCCACGGCTTCCAGCCGGCTCGCGGCCGGGTCGCCGTCGCGCAGGCATTTGAGCGCCCGATAGGCCTGGTTCAGCGCGTGGTCGAGCGAGGCGTCGATGAAATCCGCCGCCGCGTGGGCCGGTACGCACGCCTTGGCGTCGATCAATGCCTGCACTTGTCCGGTCTTGTCGACCAGCGCCCTCAGGTGGGCGAAGCTGTAGCGGTAGACCGCCTCGTCCGTGCCCCAGGCCGAGAACGCTTCGAACATCGGCAAGGTCCGCACCACCAGATCGACGCCAGGGCGCCAGTCCGCCTGGAACGGTCCCGCGAACCCCAGCTCGCGGCAAAACGGCTCGTAGGCGGCCTCGGCGACGATGATGCCGATGTCGTAGTCGGAAAACTCGGTCGGGCGGCCCATGCCGCGAGAGCCGCCGAGCCAGAAGGCGAGGATCGACGGGTCCCGTTCGGCGCGACGCAGCAGGGCGAAATAGGTCTCGGACGGCGTGTCGGCCACGTGCGGCCCCGTCGCACGCAGAGCCGGTCGGGTCAACATTCGCGTCGGCCAAGCGCCCGAGCGCGCCTGGGTGCGTGGCGGTCAGTCGGCCGTTTGTCAATCGATCACGCAGTGTCGTTGGGGCTGCATGGCCGCGGCGTGTGATCCGCGATACTGAAGGGTCACGAGCCTTGTGTCTGGCTTTTCCCGGCCGCGAGTGGTGAACCGGGCGGACGTCGGCCCGCGTCTTCCAGAGCGCCGGCGCCGACGTTCGCCAGCGGACCTAGGTCCGCGTTTTTGTTGAGGGACATTGAGCGAAATGGATAACCGTCGCCGCCATAGATCCCTCGCCAGGATCGCCCTGGCCACGGGAATCGCGTTGACGGGAAGTCTCGCCGCCTCGATTCAGGCGCCCGCTCATGCCGCCGGGATCGAGCAGCCGCGCGACCAGGGCGCGGAGCAGTTTGTCCAGGCCCAAGGCCAGCGGCTGATCTCGATCCTTGCCGGCAAGTCCGGGAGCACGGCCGACAGGTTGCGAGCTTTCCGCGCCGCCGTGGACGAGATCGCCGATGTGCCCCGCATCAGCAGGTTCGTCCTTGGCAAGTATGCGCGCACCATCACGCCGGCCCAGACGCAGAAATTCGCGCCGGTGTTCGAAGACTATACCCAGGACGTCTATCAACAGCGGCTGGCCGACTTCCACGCGGACACCCTGACGGTGACGGGCTCGGTGGCGCGCAAGCCCGGTGACGTGGTGGTCGCGACGTCCATCACCGGCGGCGACGCCAAGCAGCCCACGCGCGTCTCCTGGCGGGTGATGGGGTCGGGCTCGACCTGGAAGGTGGTGGATGTGGAAGTCTCGGGCGTCTGGCTGGCGATCACGCAGCAAGCAGACTTCGTCTCGACCATCGACAATCACGGCGGCAACGTCGACGCTCTGATATCGCGGCTCGAAGAGCTGGCGCGGAAGCAGCCGGCGGCTGCCCCCGTGGATCACTAGCTGCAGCCCAGGAGAGCGCATGGCCAAGGGACAGTGGGCCGAGACGGGCGTTGGCGCGGTGGTCATCCTGGCCGCCGCGGGCTTCCTTGCCTATTCCCTGACGGTGGGCGGCACGGTCCGTCCGCACGGCTACGAGGTGCGAGCGAAGTTCGGTCAGGTGGGATCGCTCGCCCCCGGGGCCGTGGTCAGCGTGGCCGGCGTCAAGGTCGGCACCGTGTCCAGCATCAAGCTCGATCCCAAGACCTTCATGGCCACGACCACGCTGGACCTGGATCCCGCCGTACCCCTGCCGGCGGATTCCACCGCCAAGATCGCCAGCGACGGGCTGTTGGGCCCAACCCATGTGGTCATCGAACCCGGCGGGGCGACCGAGACGCTCAAGCCTGGCGCGGAGATCGAGAACACCCAAGGCGCCATCGATGTGTTCAGCCTGATCAGCCAGTTCATCCGGCCACAGGCCGCCGCCGGCGACAGCGCGGCAAGCCAGCCGCCCGCCAAGCCTGCCGGAGACTGACGCTTGGCCGATGTTCCCGCGCTTCTGCAGCCGATCCGCTCGGTCGGCATTTGGGTCCTTGGCGCCATGCGTGGAACCGGCGCGGTGACGCTGTTCGGTCTGCGCGGCGTCGCAGCGCTGGCCTCGCCACCCTGGTTCTTCGGTCAATTGGGGCGCCAGATCCTCAGCGTCGGCTACTTCTCGCTGCCCGTCGTCGGCCTGACGGCGGTGTTCACCGGCGCGGCGCTGGCGCTCAACATCTACACGGGCGGCGGACGGTTCAACGCCGAGCAGATCATGCCGCAGATCGTCGCCCTCGGCATCACCCGCGAACTCGGACCGGTGCTGGCGGCGCTGATGCTGGCCGGCCGCGTCTCAGCCGCGATGGCCGCGGAGATCGGCGCCATGCGCGCGACCGAACAGATCGACGCCATGCAAACCCTGTCCACCGATCCCTACCGCTATCTCATCGCGCCTCGCCTGTTCGCGGCGGTGCTGACCTTGCCGCTGCTGACGGCCGTGGCCGATACCATCGGCATCGGCGGCGGCTGGGTGGTGGCGACCAAGACCCTGAACTTCAACGCCACCGTCTATGTGCGTAACACCTGGGATTTCCTGCAGCAGTGGGATGTGGTCTCCGGCCTGCTGAAATCCGGCGTGTTCGGCTTCATCGTCGCTCTGACCGGCTGCTACTACGGCTTCACCGCCAGCGGCGGGGCCCGCGGGGTCGGCCAGGCGACGACCCATGCGGTGGTCACCGGCGCGGTGCTGATCTTCGCGAGCGACTACCTCATGACATCGGCGTTCACCCGCTGATGAGCCTCGTGACGCCGAGGCTGGAGTGGAGGGGCATTCGCAAGGCGTTCGGCGGTCCCCAGGTGCTCGCCGGCTTCAATCTGTCGGTCGATCCCGGCAAATCCCTCGTGATCATCGGCGGGTCCGGCAGCGGCAAATCGGTGGCGGTGAAGATCGCCGCCGGCCTGATCGAACCGGACGCCGGCGAAATCCTGATGGACGGCCGGCCCGTTCAGGACCTGAACAGCCGCGAGCGGCGCCAGCTCGCCCGCCGCTTCGGCATGCTGTTCCAGGGTTCGGCCCTGTTCGACAGTCTCTCGGTCTGGGAGAACGTCGCCTTTCGCCTGATCAACGCCGACCGCGTGCCGCGCAAGACGGCCATGGAGCGGGCGCTGGAGGCGCTCGAGCGGGTGCGCATCGGGCGCCAGTTCGCGGGCCTCTATCCGGCCGAACTCTCGGGTGGCATGAAGAAGCGGGTGGGCCTGGCGCGGGCCGTGATCGGCGACCCCGACATCATCTTTTTCGACGAGCCGACGTCGGGTCTCGATCCCATCACCAGCCGGGCGATCAACCAGCTGATCAGCGAGCAGGTAAAGGGCCTGGGCTGCACCGCCGTGACCATCACCCACGACCTCGTGTCAGCGCGGACGGTCGGCGACGAGGTGGCGATGCTGCAGGACGGCGTCGTGGTCTGGCGCGGCCCCGCCAGCGACCTCGACCGCTCCGGGAACGCCTACGTCGATCAATTCGTCAGGGGTGAGCTCGAAGGCCCGATCAAGTCCCTGGTCTGATCCGCACGACCTCCGAGGCTGAGCTTAGCCCCGGGTTTCGATCTGGGTGTAATCGCGCTGCAGCGGGCCGGTGTAGAGCTGGCGCGGGCGGCCGATCTTGCGGCGCGGGTCCTCGAACATCTCCTTCCACTGGCTGATCCAGCCGACGGTGCGGGCCAGCGCGAACAGCACGGTGAACATGGTGGTCGGGAAGCCCATCGCCTTAAGGGTGATGCCCGAATAGAAGTCGATGTTCGGGTAGAGCTTGCGATCGATGAAGTAGGGATCGTTGAGCGCGATCTTTTCGAGTTCCATCGCCACCTTCAGCAGCGGATCGTCGCTGTCGCCGATCTCGGCCAGCACTTCGTGGCAGGTCTCCTGCATCACCTTCGCGCGCGGGTCGAAGTTCTTGTAGACGCGGTGGCCGAAGCCCATCAGGCGGTACTTGCGGTCCTTCACGCCCTGGACGTACTCGGGGATGCGGTCGACGGTGCCGATCTCGTTCAGCATCATCAGCGCCTCTTCGTTGGCCCCGCCGTGGCTGGGGCCCCAGAGACAGGCGATGCCGGCGGCGATGCAGGCGAACGGGTTGGCGCCCGACGAGCCGGCCAGGCGCACGGTCGAGGTCGAGGCGTTCTGTTCGTGATCCGCGTGGAGGATGAAGATCCGGTCCATCGCGCGGGTGAGCACGGGGTTCGGCTTCCAGTCTTCCGCCGGCACCGAGAAGGCCATGCGCAGGAAGTTCTCGGCGTAGGAGCAGTCGTTGCGGGGCGTCACGAACGGCTGGCCGACCGAGTACTTGAACGCCCGGGCGGCGATGGTGGGCATCTTGGCGATCAGGCGGTGGGCCGAGATCTCGCGTTGCTTGGGATCATCGACGTTGATGCTGTCGTGGTAGAACGCCGAGAGCGCGCCGACGGCGCCGGTCATGATCGCCATCGGGTGCGCGTCGGACCGGAAGCCGGTGAAGAACCGGTCGAACTGCGCGTGGATCATCGAGTGGTAGGTGATGGTGTGCTCGAAGTCGGCGAACTCGGCCGCGGTCGGCAGTTCGCCGTTTAGCAACAGGTAGCAGACCTCCAGAAAGCTGGAGCTCTTGGCCAGCTGCTCGATCGGATAGCCGCGGTGCAGCAAAACGCCAGCGTCGCCGTCGATGTAGGTGATCTTGCTCTCGCACGACGCGGTGGAGGTGAACCCGGGGTCGAACGTGAAGACGCCGGCGTCATCGTAAAGCTTCCTGACGTCGACCACGTCGGGGCCGGTCGTGCCCTTGATCACCTGCAGGTCGTAGTTCGTATTCCCAACGGTCAGCGTGGCGTTGTCGACCATGCGCGCACCCTTCTCCCAATACTTCCGCTGCCGTAGCGGCCACGGCCCTCAGCTCGCCTTATAACGGCTTACTGCACTTGCGAAAGAGCATCGTCGATGCGCCCGAGACTTCTCGTCGCGGCCGAGCGCGGCGAGGGCGCTGGCGAGGTCCGGCGCGACGGCGCCGGCGGCCAGGATCGCGCGCAGCGCCGGGCCGAATTTGCCAAATCCGCCCTCGGCGTCCGCGAAGGCCTTCAAGGTCTCCGCCATCGCTTCGGGCTTCCAGACGGCGGCCGCGGCCAGGACGGTCGCGAGCCGAGAGATGCGGCCGATCACCTCCTCGGTGAAGAGCCCGCGCGCCTTCTGATCCAGCTCGATCGGCCGGGGCTTCAGCGCGAACATCACCAGGTCGGCGAGCTCGAGCATCGTTTTGGCGCCCTCCTTCACCAGCGGAATGGTGCGCGCGAGCCGGTCGGCGAAATCGCGCGGCAGGTGGACGTCGCGGCTGCGCAGCACCTCGAACACCAGGCTCATCAGCCGGCGCTCGTCGGCGAGGCGGATGTAGTGCTGGTTGATGTGGTTCAGCTTCGGCCAGTCGAGCCGGGCCGGGGCGCTGACCACATCGGCGATGTCGAACCACCTGGCGGCGTCGGCGTCGCCGAAGATCTCGTCGTCGCCGTGGCCCCAGCCAAGCCGCGCCAGGTAGTTGCGCATCGCTTCGGGCAGGTAGCCCATGTCGGCGAACTCGCGCACCGCCTGCGCGCCGTGACGCTTGGACAGCTTGGCGCCGTCGGGGCCGTGGATCATCGGCAGGTGGCCGAACGCCGGCAGCGGCCAGTCCAGGCCCTGGTAGATCAGGATCTGGCGCGGGGTGTTGCTGAGGTGGTCGTCGCCGCGGATGACGTGGGTGACGCTCATGTCGTGGTCGTCGGCGACCACGGCCAGGTTGTAGGTCGGCGAGCCGTCGGCGCGCAGCAGGATCAGGTCGTCGAGCTCGTGGTTGCGAAACGTGACCGGGCCCTTGACCAGGTCGTGCACCACGGTTTCGCCCTCGGTCGGCGCGCGCAGGCGGACCACGAACGGCTGGTTCGTGCGCGAGGGCGCCTCGCGGTCGCGCCAGGGCGAGCGGATCGGCCGGCCCTCGGCCCGGGCCAGCTCGCGTTCGATTGCGAGCTCTTCGACCGTCATGTAGCAGCGGTAGGCGCCGCCGCGCTGCAGCAGCTCCATCACCACTTCGCGGTGCCGGTCGGCGCGGGAAAACTGGAAGATCGGCTCGGCGTCCGGCTCGAGGCCCAGCCACGCCATGCCCTCGAAGATCGCCTCGACCGCCTCGGGCGTCGAGCGATCGCGATCGGTGTCCTCGACCCGGATCAGGAACTTGCCGCCCGTATGGCGTGCATACAGCCAGTTGAAAAGCGCCGTCCGGGCTGTGCCTATGTGCATCATCCCGGTGGGGGAGGGGGCGATACGGGTGACGACGGGCGCTGTGGGTGGGGCGGCGGGCTCAGGCATCGCTTTACCGGGTGGCGGGGCGCGGGCTCTTAACACGCGACTTCCCCGCCTTCCTAGCGCCGCGGCGTTGGTTGGCGGCGTGCTGGCCCAGGCGCGGGCGCAGGTCGACCGGGTGTTCCTCTGGGTTCCGGTGGCGTTCGGCCTCGGCGCGGCGATCTATCTGGGTCTGAAGAGCGAGCCGTTGCTGTGGCCGGCGGCCAGCGTCGCCGTCGCTCTCGGCGCCGGCGCTGGCGTCGTGGCCTGGCGCGGCGGCGGGCGGGCGCTGATCGCCGCCTTGACGCTGGCGGCGATGGTCGCGGCCGGATTCTCGGTCGCCAAGCTGCGCAGCGATCACGTCGCCGCGCCGATCGTGCCGGCCGGCCTGGGCGTCGCCGAGGTGGAAGGCTTCGTGGTCGACGTCGACACGCCGAGCGCCAGCGGTCCGCGGCTGCTGATCGCGCCGACCTACGTCAGCCGCCTGACCGGCGGCCAGCTGCCGCTGCGCATCCGCATCGTCATGCCGCCGGGCGGGTTCGTCGCG
The DNA here is from genome assembly GCA_963835495.1 of uncultured Pseudomonadota bacterium. Classification (GTDB taxonomy): domain Bacteria; phylum Pseudomonadota; class Alphaproteobacteria; order Caulobacterales; family Caulobacteraceae; genus Acaudatibacter. The sequence continues at coordinate 1,054,097 of CAWIFQ010000003.1, forward strand.
CCCGGCCAGGCGATCGCGGTCAAGGCGCTGCTCGATCCGCCGCCGGCGCCGGCCGCGCCGGGGTCTTACGACTTCGCCCGCGACGCCTGGTTCGAGGGCGAGGGCGGGGTGGGCCTGGCCCGCAGCGCGCCGCAGATCATCGCCGCGCCGCCCGCGCCCTGGCGGCTGCGGCTGGTGACGGCGGTCAACGCCTTTCGCTGGGCGACCGCGCAGCGCCTGGCCGCCGACATGAACCAGGTGATGGGCGGCCACGCGGGCGACGCGGCGGGCCTGGCGGTCGCGGTCACGACCAGCCACCAGGACTGGCTCAGCGCCGAGGTGCGCAATGACCTGCGCGGCGCGGGGCTCGCGCACATGCTGGCGATCGCCGGGCTGCACACCGCCGCGCTCAGCGGCTTCGTGTTCTTCTCCCTGCGCCTGCTGATCGCCGCCTGGCCGTGGCTGGCGCTGCGGGTCAACGGCAAGAAGGTCGCCGCGGCCGGCGGGCTGCTCGCGGTCGGCGCCTACCTGGTGCTGTCCGGCGCGCATGCGCCGGCGCGGCGGGCGGCGATCACGGCGGCGGTCGCGTTCACCGCGATCCTGCTGGACCGGCAGGCGGTCAGCCTCAGGTCGCTGGCGCTGGCGGCGCTGATCATCCTGCTGGCCGACCCGGAGGTGGTGGTGCAGCCGGGCTTCGAGATGTCGTTCTGCGCCACCGCCGCCCTGGTCGCCCTGGCCGAGATCTGGCCCCGGCCGCCGCGCCCGGTCGGGCTGCCCTGGCACCTCAGCCTGATCCAGCGCAGCCGCGACTGGATCGTCGCCTTGTTCGTGGTCAGCCTGGTCGCCGGCGCGGCGACCGGGCCGTTCGCGATCCAGCACTTCAACCGCATCGCCAACTTCGGCGTCTTCGCCAACCTGACCGCCGACCTGGTGGCCAGCGTGGTGATGATGCCGGCGCTGGCGGTCGCGCTGCTGCTCGAACTGGTCGGGCATGGCGTCGCGGCGCCGGCGCTGTTCGTGGCCGGCTGGGCGGCCAAGAGCGTGATCGCCATCGGCCACCTGTTCGCCACCGCGCCAGGGGCCGGCGCGAGCGCCAGCGCCGCGCCGCAGATCGCGCTGCTGATCTCCTACTTCGGCATCCTGTTCATCTGCCTGTGGCGCGGCTGGCTGCGCTGGATCGGCCTGCCGCTGGCCTTCGCCGTGGCGTTGTGGCCCCGGCCCGCGCCGCCGGCGATCTGGGTGGCGTCCGACGGCGCCGATGCGGCGCTCGCCGTGCGCGGCCAGGAGGTGGCCCTGAGGCCCGGGGTGCGGACCTACGCCACCGACGTCTGGGCCCAGCGGCGGGGCCTGGCGGTTCCGGCCGATATGGGCCGGGCCAGAGGGGCGCTGTTCGACTGCGACTACTGGTCCTGCGCGGCGCGGCCCGGCGTGCGCCCGGCGCTCGGCATCTGGTGGACCCGGCGCAAGCCGAAGCCCGAGCGGCTGGACGCGCTGTGCGCAGCCTCCGACATTCTGGTGCTGAGGGCCGATGTGCCGCTGCCTTCAGGCTGTCGCGATGCGGTCGTGCTGCGGCCGGGCGACTTCGCCGCCGGCGGCGCGGCGGAAATCTTCGCGACGAAGGGCGGCTGGCGGGTGGCGTGGTCGCAACCGTTGCGGGGCGCGCGGCCCTGGAGCGGCGACTGATCCCTACGCTCGGTCATCGCCGGGCTTTGTCCCGGCGACCCATGCACGCGGAGCACTGAGTGGCCGGGCGTGGCGCGGCCAAGGCGCCGGCGGTGTTCATGGAAGCCGGGACTTGCGCCCGGCCATGACCGAATGAATTGAGCAGGAGACTCAGTGATAGCGCCGGATCAGCCCCACCAGCTTGCCCTGCACCTGGATTTGGTCCGGGCCGAAGATGCGGGTCTCGTAGGCCGGGTTGGCGGCTTCGAGGGCGATCGAGGCGCCCTTCTTGCGCAGGCGCTTCAGCGTCGCTTCCTCGCCCATCACCAGGGCCACGACGATCTCGCCCGAGTTGGCGGTGGCGCCCTTGCGGATGACCACGAAATCGCCGTCGAGAATGCCGGCCTGGATCATCGAGTCGCCCTGCACCTCGAGCACATAGTGTTCGCCGGCCCCGAGGATGCTTTCGGGCACCTGCATGCGGTCGCGCTCGTGCTGGATCGCCTCGATCGGCGTACCGGCGGCGATGCGACCCAGCACCGGCAGTTCACGGACGTCATTGGCGGGGGCGCCCGCCGGAGCGCCGGGTCCGGACTCGACCAGTTGGGGCCTGAACGCGCCGCGCCCCTTCGGCGGGGCGGCGGCGGTGGCCTGCTCGGGCAGCTTCACCACTTCAAGCGCGCGCGCCCGGTGCGCCAGGCGGCGCAGGAAGCCGCGTTCCTCCAGCGCCGTGATCAGCCGGTGGATTCCCGACTTGGACGCCAGGTTCAGCGCGTCCTTCATCTCGTCGAATGAGGGCGACACCCCGGTTTCCTTGATCCGCTCATGGATGAACATGAGAAGCTCGTGCTGTTTGCGCGTAAGCATGTGTGCAGCCTCAGGAACGTCGCCCGACGACCCGCCGGAACAAAGCAAAAACGTTCTGCGATGTTCTCTAGGTGTTCACGGTTAAAGTCAAGTGAACGAAAAGCGCAACCAAATCAGTCGGCTGAACAGCGGCGTGCGATGAGCGATTCTCAAATCGCCGAACGAGAGGGTGCGCGAGTCGCGACCCAGTCTGTACGGACGACCCGGTTAGATATCGGTCAACGCCGACTTTCGGGCGGAGACTCGATGAGCGCAATCGACCGTCAGCGGTCATTGGTCCGGGACTACCGCGCCGCAGTCACCTGGCTCGCCTGGGCGGCATGGTGACCCCAGCCGAATCTCGCGAGGTCCGCCCGCGGCCGAAACCGCAGCCGGGTGTTCACCGGACCGTCTCCTTCTCCTTGGGCGCCGATACGTGGCGCGTCTTAGTCTCGGCCTTCGGCTTGGGCAGCAGTCGGAAGCGCGTCTGGCACCACGCGAAATCGACGCCGACGTCCAGCAGGGCGTCGGAACGACCGCATGGGCAGGCGAATTCCATCACCGCGACGACCCGGTAGGTCTCTCCGGCGCGCAGGGGCACCGGCCGACCGGTGGCGTGGTTCGGGGCGGCGTTGACGCATAGAACCAGATCGCCAGGACCGACAGCGTCGCTCATAGCCTCCATACATAGCATTTCCGAGAATCTGGATGAACACCGCTGACCACAGCGCGTCGGCGATCTTGTTGGCCCTACGGCTTCACTCGGCCCAACAGAGCCCGGGTCGCGGCTTCGACGTCGGCCTGGCGCATCAGGCTCTCGCCGACCAGCATGGCGCGGGCGCCGGCGGCGGCGAGGCGGGCGATGTCGGCGGCGGTGGAGATGCCGCTTTCGGTGACCAGCAGGCGATCGGGCGGGATGCGGGCGGCGAGGCGCTCGGTGACGGCGAGATCGGTGACGAAGTTGCGCAGGTTGCGGTTGTTGACGCCGATCAGCGCCGCGCCGAGGGCCACCGCGCGGTCGACCTCGGCTTCGTCGTGCGCTTCGACCAGGGCGTCCATGCCCAGCCGCGCCGCTTCGGCGAGCAGTTCGGCCGCCAGGGCGTCGTCGCTGATCGCCAGGATCACCAGGACCGCGTCGGCGCCCAGCGCCCGCGACTGCGCCACCTGCCACGGATCGACCAGGAACTCCTTGCGCAGGGCAGGGAGGGTGGTGGCGTCTCGGGCGGCCGCCAGATAGGCGTCGGCGCCCTGGAAGCTGGGGGCGTCGGTCAGCACCGAAAGGCAGGCCGCGCCGCCGGCTTCGTAGGCGCGGGCCAGCGCCGGCGGGTCGAAGTCGGCGCGGATCAGCCCCTTCGACGGCGAGGCCTTCTTCACCTCGGCGATCAGCGCCAGGCGCCCCGGTGCGGCGGCGCGTTCGAGCGCGGCGCGGAAGCCGCGCGGCGGCGACGACGCGGCCTTGGCGCGGGCCTCGACGGCGTCCTGGCTTTCAAGACGGCGGGCGGCGGCGACCTCCTCACGCTTGTAGGCGGCGATCTTGTCGAGGATGTCGCTCACAGCCGGTTGGTGGCTTCCACCAGCTTCGCCAGCGCAGTGGCGGCCCGGCCGTCATCTATCGACGCGGCCGCCAGGGCCACGCCTTCCTGCAGCGTCTCGACCTTGTCGGCGACCAGCAGGGCCGCGGCGGTGTTAAGCAGGACGATGTCGCGGTAGGGCCCGGCCTTGCCCGCCAGCAGTGCGCGGATCGCCTCGGCGTTGGCGGCCGGATCGCCGCCGGCGAGATCCGCCAGCGAGGCGCGCGGCAGGCCGACCGCCTCCGGGGTGACGTTGAAGAGGCGCACGCCGCCGTTTCGCCACTCGGCGACCTGCGTGGTCCCGGTGGTGGTCATCTCGTCCAGGCCCTCGCCGTGCACCACCCAGGCCTTCTCGACCCCGAGCGCGCCCAGCACGCGCGCCAGCGGCTCGACCCAGCGCTCGCCGAACACGCCCAGCACCTGCCGCTGCGCGCCGGCCGGATTGGACAGCGGCCCCAACGAGATTGAAAACCGTGCGAAATCCGAGCTCCTGCCGGATCGGCAGCACGTGGCGCATGGCGCCGTGGTGGGCTGGGGCGAACATGAAGCACAAGCCGGCTTCGTCCAGCGCGCGGCGCTGCTGCTCCAGATTGGCCTGGATGTTGACGCCGAGCGCGGTCAGCACGTCGGCGCTGCCGGAACGGCGGGTCATGGTGCGGTTGCCGTGCTTGGCCACCTTCAGCCCCGCGCCGGCCGCCACCATCGCCACCGCGGTCGAGACGTTGAAGGTGGAGACGCCGGTGCCGCCGGTGCCGCAGACGTCGATCACCTGGTGCGGGTGTTTCAGCGTCAGCGCCGCGCGGCGCATCACCCGGGCGCAGGCGGTGATCTCGCCGACCGTCTCGCCGCGCAGACGCATGGCGGTGACGGCGGCGGCGACCTGCGCGGGCGTCGGCTCGCCGCGCAGGGCGGCGGCGAAGAAATACTCCGCGTCGGCCTCGTCCAGCGTGGCGCCGTCGGCGAGCCGGGCGAGCAGGGGCTTGAACGCGTCTGACATCAGCTTGGCCGGCCGTCAGGCCTCTTCCAGCCGCTTGACGCCGGCGAGCTCGAGGAAGTTGGCCAGCAGCTGGTGGCCGCCCTCGGTGGCGATGCTCTCAGGATGGAACTGCACGCCGTGCAGCGGGCGGGTGCGGTGCGAGAAACCCATGATCTCGCCGTCGTCGGTCCAGGCGGTGATCTCCAGCTCCGCCGGCAGGGTTTCGCGGCGCACCGAGAGGCTGTGGTAGCGCGTCGCGGTGAACGGGTTCGGCATGCCGGCGAAGACGCCCTTGCCGGTGTGATGGATCGGGCTGGTCTTGCCGTGCATCAGACTCTGCGCGCGGATCACCTCGCCGCCCATCGCCTGGCCGATCGACTGGTGGCCGAGGCAGACGCCGAGGATCGGCAGGTCGTCCGGTGCGCCCGAGATCAGCGCCAGGCAGATGCCGGCTTCGTTCGGCGTGCACGGACCGGGCGACAGCACGATGGCCTCGGGCCGCATCGCCAGCGCCTCCTGCGCGGTCAGGGCGTCGTTGCGGTAGACCACCGTCTCGGCCCCAAGTTCGTTCAGGTAGTGGACGAGGTTGTAGGTGAAGCTGTCGTAGTTATCGATGACCAGGATCATGGCGCGGACCTCACTCAGAGCCGCTATCTAGGCTGGCCGCGCGGCGAGGCCAAGCGCGACGAGGCTTGGGCATGGGGTTGCGGTGACGCTCGGGGGGCGCAGACTGCGCGCGATGCTCGAAACCGATTCCCGCCTCAGCGCCGTCCGCCTGCGCGAAGTCCGCGCGTTGCTGGCGCCGCCGCCGGAGCGCGCCGAGAGCCTGGCCGGCGTCACCGCCGCCGCCGCGTTCTTCGCCATCGCCGCGCTGGCCCTGGCCGCCGCCGTGGTGATGATGCCCTCGCCCTGGCCGACCTAGTCAGCGCTGCTGGCAGGGCCGCTTCAAGCGATCCGATATCTCGGCGGCCAGCCGGACGGCATAGCGGCCGAACATCGAGTTGATGTGGTTGCCGGGAATGCTGACCCACTCCGCATCCGGAAGGTATTTCGGCCAGACCCGCTTGGGGTGGCAGGCGAGGGGATCACCGCCCGCGGAGACGAAGAAGTACACTTTTCCGTCGTAGCGGCTCGGCGCGTAGAAACCCTTCATCCGGCAGACGTGCTCGCCTACCCGGCTGTAGTTCGGCGTGTGGTCCTCGGTCCAGTAGGGCGAATAGAACGGATAGTTCGGGTCGCGGGGGTCGCGGAACCGGTAGCCTAGCTGGGCGCCGCGCCGCCTGGATTTGACGTCCGGCCTGCCGCGCGCCCGACCGCCCGGCGCGGTTCTGGCCCCAGCCCCCGCCACAAGCCGCCGCATCCGCCTGAGCAACTGGCCAGCGACCTTGCGAGCGATGAACGGCAGCCAGACGGCATAGGGCCACGAGTGGTCGTTCTGCGGCGTGTCGATCAGGCCCAGCACCACCGCGTCGCCGACCTCCCGCCGCAGCAGCCGCGCCGTCTCCAGCGCGGTGATGCCGCCGATCGAGTAGCCGATCAGCCGGAACGGCCCCGCCGGCTGGGCCTGTCGGATGATGCCGGCGGCGCGCTCGGCTTCCTGTTCGAAGCGGTCGTAGAATGGCGGGGCCCCATCAAGACCGGAGTAGGCGATGCCGTAGACGGCCCCTGGGTGGTCGAGCGCGCGGACCAGGTCGATCAGGTGGATCAGATAGCCGGCGTGTCCCGGGAACATGAACAGTGGGGCGGTAGGGTCGCCGGCGCGGAGCAGCACGAGATCGGGCGCGATAAGGGCGCTGCCGTCCTGCATGGCGGCGGCCATCCGGCGGATGGTGGGCGCCTCGAAGAACACATTGACCGGCAAGTCGACCCCGGTCGCGGACCAGATGTCGATCAGGATCTTCATGGCCCGATTTGGGCTGATGTGGAGGTCGCGAAAATCGGCGTACCGGTCGATCGACTTCTGCCGCAGCGCCTTGCTCCAGGCCGAGGCGACAATGCCCTCCAGACTGGCAAGCTCCGGCGACACGGCCGGATTCAGTGTTACGCTTCCGGGCAGGCCGCTACTCCAGGTTTCTAAACCAGGCCGAGTAGGGTCAATTCCGCGTCCGGGCGTCAACAACAGTCGTCCGGGCGGCGAACTTTTACCTTGGCAGCACCGGGAAGCTGCGCGCCTGGGCGGCTTCGAGCGCGGCGGAGGCGCGCAGCACGAGGTCGTCGCGGTAGTGGGCGGCGACGATCTGCAGCCCCACCGGCAGGCCCGAGGGGCCGAGCGCGGTCGGCGTGGTGATCGCCGGATGGCGGGTCAGGTTGAACAGGGCGGTGTTGGACCAACCGTAGTTCGGGGCGCCGTCCGGCCCGTCGGGGAACGGCTGGCCCACCGGGAACGGCAGCACGTTCAGCGTCGGCGAGATCACCAGGTCGTATCTGGTGAAGAGCAGGTTCCAGGCGGTGGACATCTCGCGCCGCGCCACCATCGCATCCACCAGGGTCTGGACGGAGTAGGCCTCGCCGACCTTGGCGTTCTGCAACAGCTGGGGGTCGAACAGAGCGTGCCTTTCGGCCGGATACAGCTGCAGCAGCCGCTGCAGGGCCGAGAACCAGTGCACGACGAACACGAGTCCGGACTGCGCGCTCTCAGGCGGCGGCGCGATCGGCTCGACGACTGCGCCGAGGTTCTTCAAGGTCTTCGCCGCGGCGGTCACCGCCGCCTCGACCTCCGGATCGAGGAAGACGTCGCCGAACTTCATCACCAGGCCGATCTTCAGGCCCTTCACGCCCTGGTCCAGCCCGACAGTGTAGTCCTTGTCCTCGGGCTGCGCGGGGAAGGGGTCGCGTGGATCGGGGCGCGACATCTGGTTCAGCATCAGCGCGCAATCGAGCGTGGTGCGGGTCATTGGCCCGGTGTTGGCCAGGTCGCCGTGCATGGAGGGCGGCCAGGCGGGGATCCGGCCATAGGTGGCCTTCAGGCCCACGAGGCCGCAGAAGGCCGACGGGATGCGCACCGAGCCGCCGCCATCGGTGCCGACCGCCAGCGGTCCCAGCCCCGCCGCCACCGCCGCGCCGGAGCCGCCGGACGAGCCGCCCGGCGTCCGCTCGAGGTTCCAGGGGTTGCGGGTGACGCCGTGCAGCGGAGAATCGGTCACGCCCTTGAAGCCGTACTCCGGGCTGGTGTTCTGGGCGTAGACGATCGCGCCGGCCTCGCGCAGCCGCGCCACCGCCGGGGCGTCCTCGGTTGCCGGGGCCTTGTCGGTGAGCCGGCTGCCCATGGTTGCCGGCCAGCCCTTGGCGCGCACCAGCTCCTTGATCGAGACCGGGACGCCGTCCAGCGGCGAGCGCGGTTCGCCCCGGCCCCAGCGCGCCTCGGACTCCCGCGCCGCCGCCAGCGCCGGCTCGGTGTCGACCAGGGTCAGCGCGTTGATGCGCGGATTCACCGCCTCGGCGCGGGCCAGGACCGCGGTCACGGCCTCGACCGGCGAGGCGGCCTTCGACCGATAGAGCGCCGCAAGTTCGGCGGCGCTGGCCTGGGTCAGCTCGGCGGCGCTCATGCCGCGACCTTTTCGTCCGCCAGCATCCCTTCCAGCCGGCCGCGGATGATCTGCGTCGCCTCGGCGACGGTGCGCTCGATCAGCTCCTTGCAGGTGGGGATATCGTGGATCAGGCCCACCACCATGCCGCAGGACCAGGCCCCGGCGTCCATCTCGCCCTCGGTCATCACCCTGGGATAGACGCCGCCCACCTCCTCGATGATGTCCTCGAACTTCAGGTTCGAGCCCAGCTCGCGCTCCTTGACCAGCAGGCGCTCGACCGCGGCGTTGGTCAGCACCCGCTCGGTGTTGCGCAAGGATCGCATGATCAGCCGGGTGTCGAGCTCGCTGGCGGCGACGATGCCCTGTTTGACGTTGTCGTGGATCGGCGCCTCCTTCGTCGCCATGAAGCGGGTGCCCATGTTGATGCCGTCGGCCCCGAGCGCCAGCGCCGCCGCCAGCGAGCGGCCGTTGGCCATGCCACCGGAGGCGACGAACGGGACCGTCAGCGCCTCGGCCGCGCGGTTCAGCAGGATGAAGTTGGGCACGTCGTCCTCGCCCGGGTGGCCGCCGCACTCGAAGCCGTCGACGCTGATCGCATCGCAGCCGATGCTTTCGGCCTTCAGCGAGTGACGCACCGAGGTGCATTTGTGGATCACCTTGATGCCGTGTTCCTTCAGCGCCGGCATGAACCGCTGCGGGTTGTTGCCGGCGGTCTCGACGATCTTGACGCCGCCGTCGATGATCGCCTGGATGTAGCCCGGGTAGTCCGGCGGATTGATCGAGGGCAGGAAGGTCAGGTTCACGCCGAACGGCTGGTCGGTCATCTCGCGGCAGCGGCGGATCTCATTCGCGAGATCGGCCGGCGTGCGCTGGGTCAGCCCAGTGATGATGCCGAGGCCGCCGGCGTTGGAGACGGCCGCGGCCATCTCGGCCAGGCCGACGAAGTGCATGCCGCCCTGGATGATCGGATGGCGGATGCCGAACAGCTCGGTGATGCGGGTCTTCATGAGGGTGTTCCTGGTGCGCTCTGGAGGCGATGGCTGAGGTTCAAGCTCATCCATAGGCCATCGCGCGAGGCGGCAAAACCGGTCTGCGCTGGCGCGGGCGCCCGGATCGAGCGGACGGCCTTGGCCTGCCTATATGAGTGCGAGGCGCAGCGTTGGAGGGAACGATGGCTAAGTCGATCGTGGTCGTAGGGTTCGGGCCGGGGATTTCGACCGCCGTGGCGGAGAAGTTCGGCGCGGAAGGATTCTCCGTCGGGCTCGTGGCGCGGAGTGTCGAGCGGCTCGACGCGGGCGTCCGGGCGCTGAAGGCCAAGGGCGTGACGGCGGCGGCGTTCGCGGCCGACGCGGCGGATCCCGCCTCCATCCGCGCGGCCATCGGCAAGGCGCACACCGAGATCGGCCCGATCACGGTCATTCATTGGAACGCCTATGGCGGCGCCGAGGCGGGCGACCTGCTGGCCACGGATCCGGCCACGGTCGGCCGCGTGTTCGATGTGGCCGTCGTCGGGCTGCTCGCCGCCGTGCAGGAGGCGCTGCCCGACCTGAAGACCACGAAAGGCGCGCTGCTCGTCACCAACGGCGCGTTCGGCGAGGACACGCCGATGATGGACGCGATCGCCATCAACCTGAAGAGCAGCGGCGTCGCGTTGGCGAACGCGGCGAAGCGCAAGCTGGTCGGCCTGCTGTCGCAGCGCCTGGCCGCCGACGGCGTCTACGTCGGCGAAGTCACGGTGGCGGGCGCCGTCAAGGGCACCCCGTTCGCCGCCGGCGGCGAGGGCATCGAGGCCTCGGCGATCGCGGAGAAGTTCTGGGGGCTCTATCAGGCCCGCGGCGATGTCCGCGCACGGATCACCTGACGAGCGGGCGAACCGTCAGGCGGCGGCCGCGGGATCCCCGCCCAGGATCTTGCCGGGATTGAGGATGTTGTTCGGGTCGAGCGCGCGCTTCAGCGTGCGCATCAGGGCGATTTCGGCCGGCGAGCGAGTCCAGCCGAGGAATTCGCGCTTCTGCAGGCCGATGCCGTGTTCGGCGGAGATCGATCCGCCGATCCGTCGCAGCGGACCGTAGACGGTCTCCTCGACCGCGTGGCGGGTCTCGGGCGACCGGTCGCCGACGCCGGCGATCACGTGCAGGTTGCCGTCGCCGAGATGGCCGAACACGACGAGGCTCGACGTCCCCGGCCAGCGGGCGGCCAGAGCCCCGCGAACCTCGGCGACATAGGCCTCCATGTCGGCGATGTTCAGGCTGACGTCGAAGGCGAAGATGGGAGCGTTGCGGCCGGTCTGGCCGACGTCGTCGCGCAGCGCCCAGATGGCGTTGCGCTCGCCCACCGACCGGGCGATCGCGGCGTCGGCGATCTCACCCGCCTCCAGCGCCGCGCCCAGCACCCGCTCGAACGGCTCGGCGTCGGCCGCGGCGTCGGCGCCCATCGCCTCGACCAGCACATAGTAGGGGTGGCCATGCGGCAGCGGCGGCCGGCCGGTCGCGGGCGGCGTCGTCACCAGCTGGTAGAAGTCGGCCCACATCACCTCGAAGGCCGAGAGCTGGGCCCCGATCGCCTGCTGCAGCCGCGCCAGCACCCGCGGCAGGTCCTCGAACACATCCACCGCCAGCAGGGCGACGTTGTCGCTGACGGGCTTGGGTCGCAGCCGCAGCACCGCGCGGGTGACCACGCCCAGCGTGCCTTCCGATCCGATGAACAGCTGCTTCAGGTCGTAGCCGGTGTTGTTCTTCATCAGCGGGTTCATCGCGCTGACCACGGTCCCGTCGGCGAGCACGGCTTCAAGGCCCAGCACCATCTCGCGCATCATGCCCCAGCGCAGCACGCGGTTGCCGCCGGCGTTGGTGGAGATGGTCCCGCCGATCGTCGCCGAGCCGCGCGCGCCCAGGTCGAGCGGCAGCAGCAGGCCCTCGGCCTCGGCCGCCTCGCAGGCGGTCTGCAGCACGCAGCCCGCCTGGACGCGCATGGTTCCGCTGACCCGGTCGATCGCCTCGACCGCGTTCATCCGCGACAGCGAGAGCGCCAGCGCGCCTTCGGCCCTGGCGCCGTCGACCAGGCCCGTCAGTCCGCCCCAGGGCGTCACCGCCTCGCCGGCTTCGTTGGCTGCGGCGAGGATGAGGGCGACCTCCTCGCTGGACCTGGGCCGCAGCACCGCCTTCGGCGCGCCGGTCCGCGTCCAGGGGCTGCGGCCCGCGTCGACCGCGTCCTGCCCCACCAGCACGCCGCCATCGCCCAGGGCCCGGCTCAGATATCCAAGCAAGTCAGCCATCGCGACGTTGTCTCACTTTCCAGCGCCGGGCGCAGCCTGAATGCGAACGCGGGGAGGCGGCGCCCCCAGTCAGGCGATCGCCGTCCACCGCCGCCAGGGCGGAGAATTCTACGACTTTGTGGGCGAAGGGCGCCGCTGCAGTCCTCAGGCGAAACGCCAGGCTTCCGTGGCCGCGGTCCGGATCGCGCGGGCCTTGTGGACGGTCTCTTCGTACTCGGCGACCGGGTCGGAGTTGGCGACGACGCCGCCGCCGGCCTGCACGTAGAGCCGCCCGTCTTTGTAGAGCGCGGTGCGCAGCACGATGCAGGTGTCGACCGAGCCGTCGGCGCCGAAATAGCCGACCGCGCCGGCGTAGGCGACGCCGCGCTTCTCGGTCTCGAGTTCGTCGATGATCTCCATCGCCCGCACCTTCGGCGCGCCGGAGAGGGTGCCGGCGGGGAGGGCGGACATCACCACGTCGACCGGATCCAGCCCCTCGGGCGCGTCGCCCTCGACGTTGGAGACCAGGTGCATGACGTGGCTGTAGCGCTCGACGAAGAAGCTGGCGGTGACGCGGACGTGGGGACCCTTGCGGGCGCTCTGCGGGGCGTTGCGGTTCTGCTGGCCCAGCATCGCGACGCGGCCGACGTCGTTGCGGCCGAGGTCGAGCAGCATCAGGTGCTCGGCGTGCTCCTTCGGGTCGGCGATCAGCTCGGCTTCGAGGCGAGCGTCTTCCTCCGGCGTCGCGCCGCGGGGCCGGGTGCCGGCGAGCGGGCGGATTGTGATCTTGCCGTCGCGCAGCCGCACCAGGATCTCCGGCGAGGAGCCGATCAGCTGGAAGTCCGGGAAGTTGAGGAAGAACATGAACGGCGAAGGATTGGTCCGCCGCAGCGAGCGGTAGAGCGCGAACGGATCGTGCGGGAACGGTGCGCTGAAGCGATGGCTGGGCACCACCTGGAAGATGTCGCCGGCGCGAATGTACTCCTTGGCCTTCTCGACCATCTCGCCGTAGGCGGCCTGGCTGACGGGAGAGACGAACTGGTCGGGCTGCGGCGCGGGGTGGGGACCAGGCGGCGGCAGCGGCTGCTTCAGCGCCTCGATCACACCGGCGATGCGCGCGCCGGCGGCGGCGTAGGCGGCTTCGGCGCTCTGGCCGGACGGCCGCACCGTGGTCACCAGGATGATCTCCTGCGCGACGCCGTCGAAGATGGCGATCATCGAGGGGCGGATCAGCACGCCGTCGGGCAGGTTCAGCGGATCGGGGTTGATGTCCGGCAGCTTCTCGACCAGCCGGATCATGTCGTAGCCGATCACGCCGAATACGCCGGCCGCCATCGGCGGCAGGCCGCGCGGCAGGTCGAGGCGGGAGCGCGCCACCAGGTCGCGCAGCGACTCCAGCGCGCCGTCGCCGTCGGGGCGGAAGCGGCCGGCCGCGATGTCGTCGCCCTCGGCGATTTCGGCCTTGTCGCCCTGGCAGCGCCAGACCAGGTCGGGCGCCATCACCAGGCAGGAATAGCGGCCGCGCCAGGCGCCGCCTTCCACCGACTCGAACAGGAAGCTGTAGGGCTTGCCGTGCGCGACCTTCAGATAGGCCGAAACGGGTGTCTCCAGGTCGTCCACCAGCCGCTGGACCACCACCTGCACCTGCCCGGCCGCGTAGGCTCGGGCGAAGGCGTCAAAGGCAGGCTCGCAGGTCACTTGGCGGGCTTGGCGCCGGCGGCGGCCTTGGACGCGGCGGCCGAGCTGGCGGTGGCCTTGTCGACCCGCGCGGCCATCTCCGCGTCGACCCCCATGGCGCTGCGAGCGAGCGCCAGGTCGGTCTGCGGCTTGATCAGCTTGACCGAGGCGTTCCGCGCCGCGTCCATCAGGGCGTCGACATAGGCCTGGGTGGCGCGCTGGCGCAGCGCTTCGAGCACCTGGGCGACCTGGTTCGGATCGGCCGGCTTCACCGCGTCGACGCGGCCGATCACCAGCCCCTTGAGCGGATCGGAGCCGACGGCGAACACCTGGCCGGCCTTGCCATCGAACACAACCGCCAGGAACGGCTGGCCGAACCGCTGCACGTCCTGCTGTGCCTGGGCGCGCTGCATGCCGACCTGGTGCGCCAGCTGGGCATGGTTGGCCGCCGCCACCGTCTCGAACGTCGCGCCCTTCTTCAGCGCCGCCTGCGCGTCGACCCCCTTCTGCTGCAGCGCGCTCAGCACGGCCTGCTGCACGAAGGCCTGGGTCAGCACCTGGCGAATGCCCGGCTCGTCCAGGCTAGGCAGGTTCGGCGGCAGCACCTGGTCTACGTGCACCGCGAAGTATTCGCCCTTGTCGCCGTCCTGCTGGGCGTCGTCGCTGTCGCCGCCCTGGGGCAGTTGGAACGCGTTGGCCAATAGCTTCTGGCTGAGCACGGGGTCGGTCTGGCCGCTAATCGGGTCCTTGCCGTCGGCAGGCACCGGACCGACGTGCGCGACTGGAAGCCCCAGCTTGGCCGCCGCGTCGGCGACGCTGGCGCCGCCCTGGCGCAAATCGTCGAACTTCTGGGTGAGGTCATAGACCTTGTCGGTCGCCTCGGACTGGCGAAGGTCCGCCTCGATCTGAGTTCGCGCCGCGGCCAGGTCGGGCGCCTGGGCGGGGGTGATCTTGATCATCTTCAGCACGACGGTCTTGAAGTCGCCCTGCACTGGGCCGCTGACGGCGCCGGCCTGCATGGCGAACGCGGCGTCGGCCGCCTTGCGGTCGGCGACCGCCGACTGCGCCGTGTCGGTGTAGGCCACCGGATCCACGCCAACCGACTTGGCCACCGCGGTCGGGTCCTGTCCCTTGCCCAGTGCGGCGATCACATTCGGCGCCTGTTTCGGATCGTTCAGCGGGATCTCGACGAAGGAACGCAGCTCCGGTTTGCCGTAGCTCGACTTCTTGGCCTCGAACTGCTGCTGGATCGCCGCCGGATCGATCGTCAGCGTCGGCGCGATCGCCTTGGCGCTGAAGCGCACGACCGTCAGCCGGCGCCGCTCGGGCAGCATCAGCTGCTCGCGGTGCTGCTGCATCAGCGCAGTCAGCTGGGCGTCGGTCGGCTTGGGCGGCAACGGGACGGCTGAGGCCGGGATCACGAAATAGGTGACGTCGCGGCTCTCCAGGATCAGGGCCGCCTGGATCGCGGCGAACATGCGCGGCGTCTCGTAGCCCTCGCGCACCGCGGCGTTGAAGTCGGTGTCGGCGATGCTGTCGGCCAGCTCGCGCTGAAACTCGGCCATGCTGATGCTGTTGTTCTTCAGCAGCGTGGCCAGGCCCTCGGGGCGGAACTTGCCGGTCACCGAGTCGAAGATCTGCGCGATACCGGGGGCCTGGCCGGACTCGGCCTGGCGCCGCAGTTCCAGCGCCACCACGTCGTCCGTCGGTTTGATGCCCGAGCGCGTCAGCATCTCGAAGTAGGCGGTCTGGGCGGAGAGGTTCTGCAGCATCTCCTTGTCGACGCCGCCTTTCAGCGCCTCTTCCAGCGGGAACGCCTGGCCGGTGCGCTGCTGATAGGCCTGCTCCTGGCGCTGAAACAGCTTGCCGAACTGTCCCGGCGAGACGGTGTGCGAGCCGGCCTGCACGACCGCGGCGGAGATCGAGCCGGAGAACATCGAGCGGATGCTGCCGCTGCCCAGGAAGCCGAAGGCGACGACCAGCAGGCCCATGATGGCCGGCCCGAACCACGATTTGGCGAAGCCGCGGAAAAAACGAAGCATCGCCGCCCTATAGAGGCCCCGCCCGGCGCCCGTCCAGCGTACGTCATATCCAGGCTCGCCCAGCAAGGCGCGCGGCGACGTTCGTTGTCGAACCGTGATGGCCCGGCTATGCCCAGTCTGGGCCGCGCCTGGCCCGGCGAACTGACAGGAACCGACCGGTGACGACACCGCGCCATTTGATCGCCGGGAACTGGAAGATGAACGGGCTGGAAAGCTCGCTCGCCGAGGCGAGGGCGGTCGCCGCGGCGGTCGACGCGCATGCGGCGGCGGCCCGGGTGGCGCTCTGCCCGCCGTCCACTCTGATCGCCCGCATGGCGCACGCGCTCGTCGGATCCGGCGTCGAAGTGGGCGGACAGGACTGCCGGGCCGAGCCGCACGGCGCGTTCACAGGCAGCGTGTCGGCCGAGATGCTGGCCGACGCCGGCGCGACGCTGGTGATCCTTGGCCACTCCGAGCGCCGCGCCGGTTATGGCGAGACCGACGCCGACGTCGCCGCCAAGGTGCTGGCGGCCCTGCGCGCCGGGCTGGAGCCGATCGTGTGCGTCGGCGAGACCGAGCACGAACGCCGGGCCGGGCGTACGCTGGACGTGGTGCTGGGCCAGCTGGGTGGCTCGCTGCCCGGGGCGCTGGCGGGCCAGGCGTTCGCGGTGGCCTACGAGCCGATCTGGGCGATCGGGACCGGCCTGACGCCCACCAGCGGCCAGATCGAGGAGGTCCACGGCGCCATCCGCGAAGCGCTGCGCCGTCGGTGGCCGGGCGAGCTGACGCCGATCCTGTACGGCGGCTCGGTGAAGCCGGACAACGCCGGCGAGATCCTGCGTCTGAACGACGTCGGCGGCGCCCTGGTGGGCGGCGCCTCGCTCGCCGCGGCTCAGTTCGTGCCGATCGTCCAGGCCGCCTGAGGCCCTTATGGCGCGCTTAGGCGGCGAGGCTCGGGCTCGTCTCGAATTCTGACGGTCGCTCCGGGTACAAAACCTGCAGAAGCGCCGTCCACAGAGAATGCGGCGCAGTCGGGCGTTGATTGATATGACAACGGAACCTCCGGACCGGCCCAACTCGGCCGCCGAGGGAGTTTGTGCGTTCCTGGCGAGCCTCGGGATCCGCAGGACCAGCGTGATTCATCTGGTCGGCAAAGGCGCGCTGGCGCCGCTGCTGTGGCTCTGCCGCCATGGCTTCGACGAAGTGGCGATGCTGAACGGCGGGCCGGTCCCCGCCGAGCCGGCCGACCTGCTGGTGTCGCTCGACACCACAGGCGCGGCGGCGTTCGTGCGGCTGGCGAGCGACCTGTCGCATGTCCGGCCCGGAGGTGTGGTGATCGTGCGCACCGATCGTCGACGCCGCGCCGACCGCGAGCGGACCAACAGCCTGCTCGGCCGCCAGGGCTTTCGGATCGAGCGCCGGCTGCGCCAGGGACGCCGCCAGGTCTATGTGGCGCGCCGGGACATCATCGCGGCCGCGGCAGCACGATGAAGCCGTAGCGCTGGAAGATCGCCGAGGCCCGCGGGCCTTGCAGGAAGCCGAGATAGGCCGCCGCGCCGCCGTTCGAGGAGGCCGCGACCAGCGCCGCCGGGTAGACGATGCGCGGATGGCTGTCGTCCGGGAACAGGCCGACGATCTTCACCTTCGGCTCGGTCTTGGCGTCGGTGTCGTAGACGATGCCGAGCGGGGCCTCGCCCTGGGCCACGAAGGCGAGCGCGCCGCGCACGTTCTCGGCCGGCGCCAGGTGGTCCTTCACGCTGTCCATGACGCCCAGCGCCGTCAGCGAGGCGCGTCCATACTTTCCGGCCGGAACTTCAGGTCCGGCGATCGCCAGCCGGCCGTCGCCGAGCGCCTTGGCCAGCGCAAAGCCCTTGCGGATCGTCAGCCGGACGGTCGAGGCGGCCGGGGCGATCAGGGCCAGGTGGTTGCTCAGCACGTCGCGGCGGCTGGCGGCGACGATCAGCTTGCGCTGCGACAGGTAATCCATCCAGTCGCTGTCGGCCGAGATGAAGGCGTCGGCCGGCCCGCCCTGCTCGATCTGCCGGGCCAGCGCCGAGGAGGCGGCGTAGGAGGCGCGCACCGGCGCGTGGCTCTGGGCGGCGTAGGCGGCGTCCACCTCATCGAGCGCGTTCTTCAGCGAGGCGGCGGCGAACACGGTGATCGGCGCGGGCTGGGCCAGCGCCGCGGAGGCGATCAGGGCGATCGCGGCGCCGAGGGCGAAGGCGCGGCGGTGGAGGCTTGCGGGCATCTGACGTTCCAACGGGACAGGCGTGTCGCCTGCGACATGAAGTCCTTGTACATAGCGCTTTGGAACGCGTCACGAGAGGGATGGAAATGGGGACTTGGCCCGCGCTCGCCGCCGCGGCGGCCGGATTGCTTGTCGCGGGCGGCGCCAGCGCGCAGTCGATCGAGCTGAGCGGCCTGGCCGGCGAGACGGTTACGCTCACCGCCGCCGACATCGCCGCCATGCCGCACCAGGCGGTCACGCTGCCGCTGGAGGGCAAGAGCGAGGCCTGCGACGCCGTGCCGCTCAGCCTCATCCTGGCCAAGGTCGGCGCGCCGCAGGGCAAGGCGCTGCGGGGGCCGGAACTGGCCGACGTAGTGGTGGTGAGCGCGGCCGACGGCTACCGCGTCGCCCTGGCGCTGGCCGAGACCGATCCGCTGATGCGCGGTGACAAGGTCCTGCTCGCCGACCGCTGCGGCGGCGCGGCGATGGCGCCGCCCGAAGGCCCGTTCCGCCTGGTGGTGCTGGGCGACGGCCGCCCGGCGCGCTCGGCCCGCCAGGTGGCCTCGATCACGCTGCTGCGGCTCCCCGTCGCGCCCTACAGCAACAGCCCGAAGATCTTGCAGTCGCGGCGTTCGACGCCGCGCTGGATGTGGCCGCGCAGGTAGCCTTCCTCCTCGAAGCCGAGCCGTTGCAGCAGCCGCTCCGAGCGCTGGTTGCCGGCGTGGGCGCGGGCCCAGAGCCGCTTCAGGCCGAGGGCGGCGGCGTGATCGACCACGGCGCGCATCGCCTCCAGGCCGTAGCCGTGGCCCCAGGCGCCGTTGGCCAGCAGAAAGCCGACTTCGCCACGCTTATGCCGCCGGTCGATCTCGGAAAGGTCGCAGGCGCCGACGAAGTTGTGGTCGCTCGCCAGCTCAACCGCCCAGTAACAGGCGCGGCCGGCGGCCATATCCTCGACCTGGGCGGCGACCATCCGCTCGACCACGTCGGGGTCCTCGATCTCGGTCGAGTCCCAATGGGCCATCACCACGGGGTCGCTCATGATCGGGTAGAGCACGCGCCAATCGGACGTCGCTATCGGGCGCAAGACCAGGCGTTCGGTTTCGAGAATCACAGGACTTGGACCGGGGAGGCTGGCTTCCTAGCTATGGCGCGGACGGGCGCCGGATGCTAGAGGCCCGGCCCGCCCCAAACGTCGCAGACTTGCAGATAAGATACACTTGATGCTTTCCGGTCTCTTGATCACCATCGATATAATTATCTGCATCGCGCTGATTGGTGTGGTGCTGATGCAACGCTCCGAAGGCGGAGCATTCGGCATGGGCGGCGGACCCACCGGCCTGGTCACCGCGCGCGGCGCCGGCGACCTGTTGACGCGGATCACCTGGGTGCTGTTCGGCCTGTTCCTCGCGCTGAGCCTCGGCCTGACGCTGCTGGGCGCGCACGACCGGGCGAGTTCGTCGATCGTCGACAAGCTGAAGCTGCAGCACGCCAACACCAGCCAGCTGAACCAGCCGCTGACGCCTCCGCCGCCAGCTACGAGCGCGCCGGTCGGCCCCACGCCCGGGTCGCTGGTGGCGCCGCCGACGCCGCAACCGTTCACCGCCCCCACGCCGCAGCCGCTGACGGCGGTCCCCAACCTCGCCCCGCAGCCCAAGCCGAGGCCGGCGCATGTCGCGGCGCAGAGAGCCGAGGTCCCGACCACGATCGCGGCGCCGCCGCCAGCGCCGCCGGTGCTCGAAGCTCCGAAACCCGCGCCCGTTACGCCGGCGAAGCCCGCTTCGGACACCCCGGCCACGGGCGCGCCGTAAGCCATTTCGCCGCGCCCTGATTCGCAGGCCTATCCACCCGCCGAATCGGCGCTAAGCTGGACGTCCATGGCCCGGTTCATTTTCATCACCGGCGGCGTGGTCTCCTCATTGGGAAAGGGCTTGGCGTCAGCGGCGCTGGGCGCCCTTTTGCAGGCGCGCGGCTACAAGGTTCGGCTGCGCAAGCTGGACCCCTACCTCAACGTCGATCCGGGGACGATGAGTCCCTATCAACACGGCGAGGTGTTCGTCACCGACGACGGCGCCGAGACCGACCTCGACCTTGGCCACTACGAGCGCTTCACCGGCGTCTCGGCGACCAAGGCCGACAACATCACCACAGGCCAGATCTACAAAACCATCCTGGAGAAGGAGCGGCGAGGGGACTACCTCGGCGCCACCGTGCAGGTGATCCCGCACGTCACCGACGAGATCAAACGCTTCGTGCTGGCCGACCCGGGCGAGAACGTCGACTTCGTGCTGGTCGAGATCGGCGGCACGGTCGGCGACATCGAGGGGCTGCCGTTCTTCGAGGCGATCCGCCAGCTCGGCCAGGAGCTGCCGCGCGGCCACGCCTGCTTCGTGCACCTGACTCTGCTGCCGTTCATCAAGACCGCCGGCGAGATGAAGACCAAGCCGACCCAGCACTCGGTCAAGGAGCTGCGCTCGATCGGCATCCAGCCGGACGTGCTGCTGTGCCGCTGCGAGCAGCCGATCCCGGCCGAGGAGAAGCGCAAGATCGGCCTGTTCTGCAACGTGCGGCCGTCGGCGGTGATCCAGGCGATGGACGCGCCGAACATCTACGCCGTGCCGCTCGACTACCACGCCCAGGGGCTGGACGCGGAAGTGCTGGACGTGTTCGGCATCCACGATGCGCCGCCGCCGGACCTCACGCGCTGGGAGCAGATCTCAGACCGCCTGGTCCACCCGGACGGCGAGGTCACCATCGCCGTGGTCGGCAAGTACACGGTGCTGAAGGACGCCTACAAATCGCTGATCGAGGCGCTCAGCCACGGCGGCCTGGCCAACCGGGTCAAGGTCCACCTGGACTGGGTGGAGAGCGAGACGTTCGAGGGTGACGACAACGCCGCGGCGACCCGGCTGGAAGGCGTGCACGGCATCCTGGTGCCGGGCGGGTTCGGCGAGCGCGGTTCAGAGGGCAAGATCCGCGCGGCCAAGTTCGCCCGCGAGCGCGGGGTGCCGTATTTTGGGGTGTGCTTCGGCATGCAGATGGCCGTGATCGAGGCGCTGCGCAACGTCGCCGGCATCGCCTGCGCCTCCTCGACCGAGTTCGGCCCGACCAAGGTCCCGGTCGTCGGCCTGATGACCGAGTGGGTGCGCGGCAACGAGCGCGAGACCCGCACCGGCGAGGACGACCTAGGCGGCACCATGCGGCTGGGGGCCTACGATGCGGTGCTGACGCCAGGCTCGCGGGTGGCCGAGATCTATGGCGCGACCGCGATCAGCGAGCGGCACCGCCACCGCTACGAGGTCAACATCGACTATCGAGAGGCGTTCGAGGGCGCGGGCCTGAAGATGACCGGCGTCTCGCCCGACGGGGTGCTGCCGGAAATCGTCGAGCGGACCGACCACCCCTGGTTCATCGGCGTCCAGTTCCACCCCGAACTGAAGAGCCGCCCGTTCGCCCCGCACCCGCTCTTCGCCAGCTTCATCGCCGCCGCGCTGGAGCAGAGCCGGCTGGTGTAAGGCGGCGGCCATTTGTGCTAGGTTGTGCCTATGGTCGTGACACTTTCGCCAGAACTCGAAGACCTTGTTCGCGAGATGCTCTCCTCCGGCGGCTATCGGAGCGAAGCCGAGGTTGTGGCGCACGCGCTGAAGCGGCTGGCCCTCGACGCCGCGCTCGACGAAGGCGAAGCGGACCTGCGCGAGGGTCGTTTCGTTGAAGTCTCGACCGACGAAGAACTCGACGCCCTGTTCGCCGATCTGTGAGGCGCCTTCGGTTCTCTGCCGCGGCGCGCTCTGATCTATCCGGCATTTCGAGATGGTCGGGGTCACGATGGGGCGCGGAGCAGCGTGACCGCTACATCGCGCAGCTTCGCCAGCGGATCGGTCAGTTACGGGAACGACCGCAACTGGCCCCCGAAGTTGGGCGCCGCCGGCCTGGATTGCGAAGACTCACTGTTGGCTCGCACATCGTGTTCTACAGGTTCGATGACGAGCGCATCTTCGTCGTCAGGATCCTCGATCAGCGGATGGATCTGGATGCCCGTCTCGATGAGTCAGCCGACGGCCTTTGAGGTCGAGATTCGCCTGCTCGCCCTCGCGCTGCCCGAGACCTACGAGCGGCCGCATCGGCGCAAGCCGACGTTCTGGGTGCATGAGCGGATCTTCTGCATGTTGCAGCCCGGCGAGGCGTGGGTCACCGTCAAGCTGGAGCGGGACGACCAGCTGAACATGATCGAGGGACATCCGGAGGCCGTCACGCCGGCGCGGCTCTACAGCCACCACGGCTGGACCTACCTCTATCCGGACCGCGCCGGCCCGGACCTGACCGCGCTGGTGCTGCGGCTGGCCTGGCTGCACGTCGCGCCGAAGAAGCTGGCCCGGACATACGGCCTCTGATGGCGAGCCCCGACGATATCCGCCGCCTGGCGCTGGCGCTGCCCGAGGCGGTCGAGGCCGACCATCACGGCATGCCGTCGTTCCGGGTGCGCGGGAAGATCTTCAGCACGATCCACCTGGCGCAGCCGCGGATGATGGTGAAGCTGGACCCGGAGGATCAGCGCAACCTGGCCGAGGCCCATCCGGGCGTGGTCGAGGCGGTCCCCGGCTACTGGGGCCGCAAGGGCTCGACGTTCGTCTGGTACGAGAGGGCGGACGCGGCGCTGGTCGAGATGTTGCTGCAGATGGCGCACGCGGGCGTCGCGCCGAAGTCGTCACGGAAGCCGCGCTTGTAATCCCGCCCCGCTTGCGGCATAGACGCCGGCTCCCAATTCCGAGCCCGCGAAGCGTCCCATGGCCGTCCCCAAGAGAAAAGTCTCCCCGTCGCGTCGTGGCATGCGCCGCGCGCACCATGCGCTGAAGCCGAACAGCTACGTGGAAGACACCGACACAGGCGAACTGAAGCGCCCGCACCACGTCGACCTGAAGACCGGCACCTACCGCGGCCGCCAGGTCCTGACGCCGAAGGAAGACTAGGCTTCCCCCAAATCCCGCTTATCCCGGCGAAAGCCGGACCCAAGCAGGAAGCGGTTGAGGGGGAGCTAGTCCCGCGAGCTCCGTTTTCGCTGTCTGCTGCGTCGAAGGCGGCGCGACGTCGAGGGTTTGAAGAGGGATAACCGCGGAGATCGCGGAGATGCGCAGAGCTATCGAGCCCCGTTCGCAGGTCGTCGCTTCGGCGACCGACATCTTGGTTCGCCATAACAGCAAGATGCTCGGCTGCGCCGCTTAGGCGACGGCCTCGCCGCGTCCTCGCTCGCTCCGCGCATCTCCGCGATCTCTGCGGTTCAACTTCAACGCCTTCGGCGCGCACCGGCCAAGCCAACGTTCACGCAACGCCTTCCTGCCTGGGTCCCGGCTTTCGCCGGGATGAGCGGAATGGCGCGTTCGCGCGGGCGGGGTTGGCGGTTGCCCCTGTCATTTGGCGCGGCTAAGCCTCCGGCCCTCAACAAACACCGGAACTGAGCGGCATGACCGAGATCGTCGACATCATCGCGCGTGAAATCCTCGACAGCCGGGGCAACCCGACGGTCGAAGTGGACGTGGTGCTCGAGGACGGCTCGTTCGGCCGCGCGGCCGTGCCGTCCGGCGCCTCGACCGGGGCGCACGAGGCGGTGGAACGGCGCGACGGCGATCCGGACCGCTACGGCGGCAAGGGTGTGCGCGGCGCGGTCGATGCGGTGATGGGCGAGATCTTCGACGCCCTCTCCGGCGCCGAGGCCGAGGACCAGCGCCGGCTCGACCGGATCATGATCGAGCTCGACGGCACCGCCAACAAGGGCCGGCTGGGCGCCAACGCCATCCTCGGCGTCTCGCTGGCGACCGCCAAGGCCGCGGCGCAGGCGGCGGGCCTGCCGCTCTACAAGTACGTCGGCGGCGTCTCGGCGCGGATCCTGCCGGTGCCGCAGATGAACATCATCAACGGCGGCGCCCACGCCGACAATCCGCTCGACTTCCAGGAGTTCATGATCCTGCCGACCGGGGCTGCGACCTTCGCCGAGGCGCTGCGGATGGGCTCGGAGATCTTCCACGCGCTGAAGAAGAAGCTGCACGACGCCGGTCAGTCCACCAACGTCGGCGACGAAGGCGGCTTCGCGCCCAACTTCGCCAATGCGGACGAGGCGCTGGGCTTCATCATGAAGGCCGGGCGAGGCGGCCGGCTACCGCGCCGGCGAGGACTTCAACCTGGGCTGCGATGCGGCCGCCAGCGAGTTCTTCAAGAACGGCCGCTACGAGATGGTGGGCGAGGGCAAGAGCCTGGACGCCGGCGGCATGGTCGAATTCCTGGAGGGCCTTGTCGCGCGCTATCCGATCGTCACCATCGAGGATGGCTGCGCCGAGGACGACTTCGACGGCTGGAAGCTGCTGACCCAGAAGCTGGGCGCCAAGTGCCAGCTGGTCGGCGACGACGTCTTCGTCACCAATCCGGAGCGGCTGAAGCTGGGCATCGAGCAGGGCTTCGCCAACTCGATCCTGATCAAGGTCAACCAGATCGGCACGCTGTCGGAGACGCTGGACGCGGTCGAGATGGCGCACAAGGCGGCCTACACCGCGGTGATGAGCCACCGCTCGGGCGAGACCGAGGACACCACCATCGCCGACCTGGCCGTCGCCACCGGCTGCGGCCAGCTGAAGGCCGGCTCGCTGTCGCGCTCCGACCGGATGGCGAAGTGGAACCAGCTGCTGCGCATCGAAGAACAACTCGACGACCAGGCCTTCTACGCCGGGCCGACGGCGCTGAAGCGGCGGTAGGTTCGGCGTTGCCGGTTTGTTCCGTCAGAGCTATACCCTGAACCTCGCCCTCCCCCTTGCGGGGAGGGGTCGGGGGTGGGGGTGCGAGCACGACTGCCGGGAGCTATCCACTCAGAGCGAATCGCGCCGACCGCGCTGCGCGGCGGCTGGCCGTGGAGAGCCGACGTTCGCTGAGCTGCAGTTGTGGCGGGAACTCAGCGCGGCTCGAGGGTTTTCATTTCCGTCGCCAGGCGCCGATGGGCGTCTATGTCGTCGACTTCGTCTGCCACCGGTCACGGTTGATCGTCGAGGTCGATGGCGGCGTGCACGATGTGGATGTCGTCGCCCAGCGGGATGCGGAACGCGACGCTTGGTTGGCCGGCCGTGGGTATTGCGTGCTGCGACTGACCAATCGCGAGGTGCTGCGGGCACGTCGAAGCCCTTGCACTTCGGCGGATCGTCTCGGCTGCTGGCGCTGGCACCCCCACCGCCCGACCCCTCCCCGCAAGGGGGAGGGGAGAAGTAGTTCGTTAAGCACGAATCTCGACACTGGGGGCCGTGCTGGCGCGTCTGACAACTTACATCCCGACGGCGATCCTTGCGGCGCTGATCTTCTATTTCGGGTTCAACGCCATGACCGGCGATCGCGGCATCCTGACCACGCGCGAGCGGCAGGCGACGCTGGCCGAGGACGAGGCCGAGCTGAAGGCGCTGCAGGCGCAGCACGCGGAACTGGCGCTGCGGGTGAAGCTGCTGCGCGATGACAATCTCTCGCTCGACCTGCTCGAGGAAAGGGCCCACGTGGTGCTAGGCTTCGCCGATCCGAGAGACTATGTGATCCGGACGCCCGCCGCCGCCCACTGACCTCGGGCGCGCGCGGCCGTTTCGAGTTCGCGGGAGAGCGCCAATGGCCCGGGCGGCCAAGCCGAAGCCAAAGCCAGCCTCCGGCCCAGTTGCTGACAAGTCGGGCGCCGACAAGGCCGCCACAGACAAGCCGGCCATCGACAAGGAAGACCTGCTCGCGCTCTACCGCTCGATGCTGCTGATCCGCCGGTTCGAGGAGCGGGCGGGGCAGCTCTACGGCATGGGCCTGATCGGCGGCTTCTGCCACCTCTACATCGGCCAGGAAGCGATCGCGGTCGGCGTGCAGTCGATCAAGCAGCCGCAGGACCAGATCATCACCGGCTACCGCGACCACGGCCACATGCTGGCCGCCGGCATGGACCCGAAGGCGGTGATGGCCGAGCTGACCGGGCGCTTCGCCGGCGCCTCGAAGGGCAAGGGCGGCTCGATGCACATGTTCTCCGCCGAGAAGTCGTTCTTCGGCGGCCACGGCATCGTCGGCGCGCAGGCCAGCATCGGCACGGGCCTCGGCGCTGGCCAACCGCTACCGCGGCAACAAGGCGGTCGCCTTCGTCTATTTCGGCGATGGCGCGGCCAACCAGGGCCAGGTCTACGAGAGCTTCAACATGGCCGAGCTCTGGCGCCTGCCGGTCGTCTATCTGATCGAGAACAACCAGTACGCCATGGGGACGGCGATCGAACGCTCGTCGTCCGAGACCCACCTCTATCGCCGCGGGGCGAGCTTCAACATCCCGGGCAAGGAGGTCGACGGCATGGACGTGCTGGCGGTGCGGGCCGCGGCCGCCGAGGCCGCCGAGCACGCCCGCTCCGGCAAGGGCCCGTTCATCCTGGAGATGAAGACCTATCGCTACCGCGGCCACTCGATGAGCGATCCGGGCAAGTACCGCACCCGCGAGGAGATCGACGAGGTGCGCAAGCACCGCGACCCGATCGACCACGTCGAGGAGCTGCTGCGCGACCACGGCATGGCCGACGACGCCTCGATGAAGGCGATCGACGCCGAGATCCGCCGCATCGTCGCCGACGCCGCCGAGTTCGCCCGCACCGCGCCCGAGCCCGATCCGTCGCGAGCTCTACACCGACGTCTATGTGGAGTCGGCCGCGGTATGACCGATGTCCTGATGCCGGCGCTGTCGCCCACCATGGAGGAGGGCACGCTCGCCAAGTGGCACGTGAAGGTGGGCGACAACGTCAAGAGCGGCGACGTGATCGCCGAGATCGAGACCGACAAGGCGACCATGGAGGTCGAGGCGGTCGACGAAGGCGTGGTCGAGGCGCTGCTGGTCCCGGAAGGGACCGAAGAGGTGAAGGTCAACACGCCGATCGCGCGGCTGAAGGGGGACGGCGCTGCAACGGCGCCGCGCGCCCCCTCAGTCGTCTGCTGCGCAGCCGACAGCTCCCCCAACGGGGGAGCAGAAGACCGAGATCTCCTCACCCGCAGGGGGAGGGGGACCGCGAAGCGGTGGAGGGGGCTCGGGCCAGGGCGAAGCGTCCGCCGGCGATCCCGAGAAGCAGCCGCCGGAGACCGCGAAACCGAAGCCGGAAGGCGAGGGGACCGCCGCCGTCGCGCCGGCGCCGCCGCAGCCCGATCCGGAGATCCCGGCCGGCGCCAAGCTGGTCAAGATCACCGTGCGCGACGCGCTGCGCGACGCCATGGCCGAGGAGATGCGGCGCGATCCGGACGTGTTCCTGATGGGCGAGGAGGTCGCGCAGTACCAGGGCGCCTACAAGGTCAGCCGCGACCTGCTGCAGGAGTTCGGCGACCAGCGGGTGATCGACACGCCGATCACCGAATACGGCTTCACCGGCCTCGGCGTCGGCGCGGCGATGGCGGGCTTGAGGCCGATCGTCGAGTTCATGACCTTCAACTTCGCCATGCAGGCGATCGACCAGATCATCAATTCGGCGGCCAAGACGCTCTACATGTCGGGCGGCCAGATGCATTGCCCGATCGTGTTCCGCGGCCCGAACGGCGCGGCGGCGCGGGTCGCCGCCCAGCACAGCCAGGACTATTCCAGCTGGTACGCCCACGTGCCCGGCCTGAAGGTGATCGCCCCCTACGACGCGGCCGACGCCAAGGGCCTGCTGAAGGCCGCGATCCGCGACCCCAACCCCGTGGTCTTCCTCGAGCACGAGATGCTCTACGGCCAGGAGTTCGACGTCCCCGAGGTGGAGGACTGGCTGGTGCCGATCGGCAAGGCCAAGGTGCGCCGCGAGGGCAAGGACGTCACCATCTCCGCCCACTCGCGCATGGTCGGCTTTGCGCTGCAGGCGGCCGAGGAGCTGGCCAAGGAGGGCATCGAGGCCGAGGTGATCGACCTGCGCACCCTGCGCCCGCTGGACCACGCCACCGTCGTCGAGAGCGTCAAGAAGACCAACCGCCTGGTCACCGTCGAGGAGGGCTGGGGGCCGATGGGCGTCGGCGCCGAGGTGGCCGCGCGGGTGGTGGAGGAGGCGTTCGACTGGCTCGACGCCCCGCCGGCCCGCGTGCATCAGGAAGACGTGCCGATGCCCTACGCCGCCAACCTGGAGGCGCTGTCGCTGCCCTCGGTCGCCAAGATCGTCAAGGCGGCCAAGGCGGTCTGCTACCGATGAGCGGCCTCGCTAGAGCGGAGGGCGCGACCTGGCGGGCCGGCGGGTGCCACTGCGGGGCGGTGCGCTTCGAGGCGCTGCTGGCCGACGCGGTGGAGGCGCAGACCTGCAGCTGCTCGATGTGCGAGAAGGTCGGCTTCGTCCACGTGATCGTGCCGGAGAGCCGGTTTCGGCTGCTGCAGGGCGACGACCAGCTCACGACGTACACGTTCAATACCGGCGTCGCGAAACACACTTTCTGCTCCGTCTGCGGCGTAAAACCTTCTACCGCCCGCGCTCCAACCCCGACGGCTGGTCGGTGAACGCCCGCTGCCTGGACGAGGCAACGCGGCCCTCGCTGCAGCTCTCCGAGTTCGACGGCCGCAACTGGGAGGCCCACGCCGCCGACCTGGCGCACCTGTCGAAGGAGACGGCGGCGTGACCCGGCTCGAAGGCGGCTGCCACTGCGGGGCGATCACGGCGGTGTTCGAGACCGCGCTGGCGCCCGACGAGATCGAGGTGCGCGCCGACCAGTGCGCCTTCTGCCGCCGCCACGGCGCCAAGACGGTCAGCGACCCGGCCGGGAGACTGACGCTGCGGTTCGCCGAGGGCGCGGTGCGGCGCTACCGGTTTGGCGCAAGGACCGCCGATTTCCTGGTCTGCCGCGACTGCGGGGCGTACGTCGCCTCGGTGATGGAGGATTTCGGGGTGCTGAACGTGGTCGGCGCCGACATCGCCGCGCTGGCGAGCCGCGCCGCCCGCCCGGTGGACTACGACGGCGAGACGCCGAGGCCCGCCGCGCCCGCCGCCGCCAGCGCTGGACGCCGATCATCCTGGAGGCGGCATGACCGACGTCCTGATGCCGGCGCTGTCGCCCACGATGGAGGAGGGCACCCTCGCCAAGTGGCACGTGAAGGTGGGCGATAAGGTCAAGAGCGGCGACGTGATCGCCGAGATCGAGACCGACAAGGCGACGATGGAGGTCGAGGCGGTCGACGAGGGCGTGGTCGAGGCGCTGCTGGTTCCGGAAGGGACCGAAGAGGTGAAGGTCAACACGCCGATCGCGCGGCTGAAGGGGGAAGGCGAGGCGGCGACGCGCCCCGCAGTCGCCTGCTGCGCAGCCGCAGCTCCCCCGACGGGGGCAGAAGACCGAGGTATCCTCCCCCGCAGGGGGAGGGGGACTCGCGAAGCGGTGGAGGGGTGCGCCGCAACCCAGCGCCCGAAGTCAGCGGCTGCTCCGACGCCTGCCAAGTCCTGCCGAGGCACTGCCGACACCCCCACCCCCTACCCCCTCCCCGCAGGGGAGGGGAGCGCGGCTTCCGATGGCAACGCGTCTTCGCCTCACCGCTGGCGCGACGTATCGCGAAGGACGGCCGGCGTCGACCTCAGCCAAGTGCAGGGTTCGGGTCCGCACGGGCGGATCATCCGGCGGGACGTCGAGGGGCTGAAAGGGACGCCCGCCGCGGCGAAGCCCGCCGCCGCCCAGCCGTCAGCACCGAGGGCGGCCGCACACGCCGAGGCGCCCCGCCAGGTCCTGTCCCTCGAGCAGCAGGGCATCGCGCCAGGGTCGTACGACCTGGTCCCGCTCGACGGCATGAAGCGGACCATCGCGCGGCGGATGACCGACTCGTTCCGCGACGTGCCGCACTTCCCGCTGACGATCGACCTGGAGATCGACGCCCTGCTGGCGGCGCGCGCCAAGATCAACGCCATGCTGGAGAAGGACGGGACCAAGGTCAGCGTCAACGACATGCTGATCAAGGCCGCGGCCATCGCGCTGAAGCGCCAGCCGGACGCCAACGCCAGCTACACGCCGGAGGGCATCGCCCATCACCACCACGCCGACATCGCCGTCGCGGTGGCGATCGAGGGCGGGCTGATCACCCCGATCGTGCGCAGCGCCGAGACCAAGGGGCTGGCCGAGATCGCCGTGGAGATGAAGGATCTGGCCGAGCGGGCGCGGACCCGCAAGCTGAAGCCGGAGGAGTTCCAGGGCGGCACCTTCTCGATCTCCAATCTGGGCATGTTCGGCATCAGGAGCTTCGCCTCGATCATCAACGAGCCGCAGGGGGCGATCCTGTCGGTCGGGGTCGGCGAGAAGCGGCCGGTCGTGCGCGGCGACCAGCTGGCCATCGCCACGGTGATGACCGTCACCCTGACCTGCGACCACCGGGTCGTCGACGGGGCGATCGGCGCGCGCTGGCTGGCGGCGTTCAAGGCGCTGGTGGAAGATCCGATCACCATGATCGTCTAGGTGGGATCGTCTAAATTCGGGGGATCGCCCGGGAAGGCGACAAAGGGAGGGCCGAGGCCATGAAAAGAGTGATCGTAGCGTTCGCCGCCGTCGCGGCGGTTGCCGGCTTCGGGCTGGGCGGCTGCGTCAAGATGGACAAGACGCCGCCGAAGAACCTGCCGGCTTACGTGAAGCTCTATCCGGGCTCGACCCAGGTGATGAACATGAGCCTGGGCGGGGTGACGGCGGACGCCTTCACCACCACGGACGCGCCGGCTACGGTGCTGATCTTCTACCGCAACCAGGCCTCGGCCGACGGGCTGACAGAAACCGCCAGCCAGGCGCCCGCGAGCACGACCGCCGGCCAGGAGCAGGCCACCTTCACCGACCCCAGCGGCAAGATGCTGGTGGTGGTGGCCAAGCCGCAGAGCAACCTCACCCTGGTCAGCCTGACTTGGAAGACGCCACCCGCGAGCGGCTCATGAGCGCCTACGACTTCAGCGCCCAGACCCTGGACGGCCAGCCGGCGCCGCTGGCCGACCATCGCGGCGAGGTGATGCTGATCGTCAACACCGCCTCGAAGTGCGGCTTCACCCCGCAGTACGCCGGGCTGGAGGCGCTCTATCGCAAGTACAAGGACCGCGGGCTGGTGATCCTGGGCTTCCCCTGCAACCAGTTCGGCGCGCAGGAGCCGGGGAACGCCGACGAGATCGCCAACTTCTGCTCGCTGACCTACGACGTCAGCTTTCCGATGATGGGCAAGATCGACGTCAACGGGCCGGCCACGCACCCGCTCTACGCCTGGCTGAAGGGCGAGAAGCGGGGGATCCTCGGCACGCAGGGGATCAAGTGGAACTTCACCAAGTTCCTGATCGACCGTAAGGGCGAGGTGGCCGGCCGGTTCGCGCCGACCGCCACGCCGGCGTCGCTCGAAGGGGCGATCGAGGCGCTGCTCTGATGGCCGATGCGTTCGACGTGGTGGTGGTGGGGGCGGGGCCCGGCGGCTATGTCGCCGCGATCCGCGCGAGCCAGCTGGGGCTGGCCACCGCCATCGTCGAGCGCGAGACCCTGGGCGGCATCTGCCTCAACTGGGGCTGCATTCCGACCAAGGCGCTGCTCAAGACCGGCGAGATCTACGACCAGCTCGGCCACCTCGAGGCCTTCGGGCTCTCGGTCAAGGAGCGCGCCTACGACTTCGGCAAGGTGATCGCCCGGTCGCGCGCGGTGGCCAAGCAGCTCTCCGGCGGCGTCGCGTTCCTGATGAAGAAGCACAAGATCAACGTGGTCGAGGGGACGGCGACGCTGGCGAAGGGCGATCCGGCGCCCGGCGTCACGGTGGCGCTGAAGGCCGGCGGCGAGCGCGCGCTGAGCGCCAAGGCGGTGATCCTGGCCACCGGCGCCCGGGCCCGCACCTTCCCCGACATCGGGCTGGAGCCGGACGGCGAGCGGAGTCTGGACCTACCGCGAGGCGCTGGTCCCGGCGGCGTGCCCGAAGTCGCTGCTGGTGGTGGGCTCCGGCGCCATCGGCATCGAGTTCGCCAGCTTCTACCGCGCGCTGGGCGCCGAGGTGACGGTGATCGAGGCGCTGCCGCGCATCCTGCCGGTGGAGGACGAGGAGATCAGCGCCGCGGCGCAGAAGGCGTTCGAGAAGCGCGGTATCGCCTTTCGCGTCGGCGCCAAGGTGACCAGGCTGGCCAAGACCAAGGCCGGCGTCGCGCTGGAGCTCGAGGCCGGGCGGCAAGAGCCGAGAAGCTGGAGGCCGAGAAGGCCATCGTCGCGGTCGGCATCGCGGCCAATGTCGAGGACATGGGGCTGGAGGTGCTGGGGCTGAAGCTGGACCGCGGCCACGTGGTGGTCGACGGCCATGGCGCCACGAACGTCAAGGGGCTCTACGCGATCGGCGATGTCGCCGGACCGCCGTGGCTGGCGCACAAGGCGATGCACGAGGGCGTGCACGTGCGTCGAGCACATCGCCGGCGTCGCCTCGCCCAGGCTGACGTCGCCGATCCCCGGCTGCACCTATTCCACCCCGCAGATCGCCTCGATCGGCCTGACCGAGGCGGCGGCCAAGGCGAAGGGGCTGGAGGTGAAGGTCGGCCGCTTCCCGTTCCGCGCCAACGGCAAGGCGATCGCCGCCGGCGAGACCGAGGGCTTCGTCAAGACGGTGTTCGACGCCAAGACCGGCGCCCTGATCGGCGCGCACATGATCGGCGGCGAGGTGACCGAGAAGATCCAGGGCTTCGCCATCGCCATGACGCTGGAGGCGACCGAGGAGGACCTGTTCGCCACCGTGTTCCCGCACCCGACCATGAGCGAGGCGATGCACGAGGCCTCGCTCGACGCCTACGGCATGGTGCTGCACATTTGAGCGCGGGCGGCCTCTCGCGCCGGACCCTCGCGGCCGCGCTCACCCTCGCCGCGGCGCCCGCCTTCGCCAGGCCTCGCAAGCCGTCGGCGGCGGCCACGCCGGTCAAACCCGCGCCGCCGGCCTTCGCCACCGAGGCCGAGGTCGCCGACATCCCGGGCGGCGTCCGACTCTACTACGTCACCGCCGGCCTGGGCGCGCCGGTGATCTTCGTGCACGGCTCGCTCAGCGACTACGGCTACTGGCAGGGCCAGATGCAGCCGTTCGCGGA
Source organism: uncultured Pseudomonadota bacterium (assembly GCA_963835495.1). GTDB lineage: Bacteria > Pseudomonadota > Alphaproteobacteria > Caulobacterales > Caulobacteraceae > Acaudatibacter. The sequence goes on from CAWIFQ010000003.1 coordinate 1,086,856, forward strand.
GAAGTACCGCGTCATCGCCTACAGCCGCCGCTACGACTGGCCCAACGACAACCCGGCCCGGCGCGGCTATTCCGCGGCGCTCGACGCCGAGGACCTGGCCTGGTTCATCGACGGCCTGAACCTCGGCGCGGCGCACATCGTCGGCCACTCCTACGGCGCGCTGACCGCGCTGTTCCTGGCCAGCCGGCATCCGCAGCTGGTGCGCACCGTGACCCTGGCCGAGCCGCCGGCGATGTCGCTGCTGGCGCACCTTCCGGGTGACCTGGCGCCGCAGGGCGTGGCGATGCTGAAGGACGTGCAGGCGCACATGGTCGCGCCGATGAAGCGCGCCTTCGCCAAGCACGACACCGAAGGCGGCGGTGCGCGTCTTCATCGACTACGTGAAGGGGCCGGGGAGCTGGGACGCCTTTTCCGCCGCCGATAAGGCCGCGACGCTGAAGGACGCCCATGAGTGGGAGGTGATCTTCGCCGGCGGCGAACTGTTCCCCGAGATCAAGCCCGCCGAGGTGGCGGCGATCAAGGCGCCGGTGCTGATGCTGTCGGGGGGCAAGTCCTACCCGTTCCTGGGTCTGATCGACCAGGCGCTCTACGCGCTGCTGCCGGCCAGCCAGCACATCGTCTTCCCGGACGCGACGCACCAGATGTGGCTGGAACAGCCCGACGCCTGCCGCGCGGCGGTGTTCGCGCTGATCGACGGGCACGGGTGAGGCTTGGCCGGCCGGCGTGCGTTGTCGCGGCGCGATCCCAAGATTGTCCACGAACCTCACGAACCTCACGAACGGGTCGCCGCACCCTCTTTTGTCATCCCGGACAAGCCGCGCAGCGGCGCCGATCCGGGACCTACTTTGCGCAGGCGGGGAGAAGTAGGTCCCGGACGAGTCCGCTGCGCGGCTCTCCGGGATGACATCGTGGGGGAGGCCCGCGAAATTCTTTCTTTCCCGGACGCAACGGCATCCGCCTATGCTTGCGCCTCAACGAACCTGAAGAGAGTACCCGCACCATGGCCGACGGCGCCGCCACCGACCTCGATCTGGACGCCTTCCGCGCGGAAGCCCGCGCCTGGTTCGAGGCGAACTTTCCCGCCTCCCTGCGCGGCAAGGGCGGCGGGATGGCCGCGGTCGAGGGCGGGGTGAAGGCGACCGGCGACGCCGAGCTGTGGCGCAAGCGGATGGGCGAGAAGGGCTGGACCGCGCCGACCTGGCCGACCCAGTACGGCGGCGGCGGGTTGACCTCCGCACAGGGCCGCATCGTGCAGCAGGAGATGGCCCGGGCCGGCGCCTACCATCCGGCCGCGTTCGGCATGGGCATCACCATGATCGGCCCGACGATCATGGACTACGGCACCGAGGAGCAGAAGGCCAAGCACCTGCCGCCGATCATCCGCGGCGACGTGCAGTGGTGCGTGGGCTACTCCGAGCCCAACGCCGGCTCGGACCTCGCCTCCCTGCAGACCAAGTGCGAGGACATGGGCGACCACTGGCGGATCAACGGCCAGAAGATCTGGACCAGCGGCGCGCAGTATTCCGACTGGTGCGGCTGCCTGGTGCGCACCGACTTTTCGGCCAAGAAGCACGACGGCATCAGCTTCATGCTGCTCAACATGCGCCAGCCCGGCGTCGAGACCCGGCCGATCCGGCTGATCAGCGGCTCGTCGCCGTTCTGCGAGACCTTCTTCACCGACGCCCGCTGCGAGAAGGACGAGATGCTCGGCCCGATCAACGTGGGCTGGACCGTCGGCAAGCGCCTGCTGCAGCACGAGCGCGCCAGCCAGACCGGCGCGCCTCCCGGCGGTGGCGGCGTGCGCGGGCCCAGCCTGCAGGACATGGCCAAGACCTACGTCGGCGTCGACGAGAAGGGCCGCATCGCCGACGCGGACCTGCGCGTGCGCCTCACCGACCACCTGATGTCCGCCAAGGCGCACGGCCTGATGCTGCTGCGCGCGGTCGCCGAATCCAAGGGCAACGCCAGCCCCAGCAACGCCAACTCGGTGCTGAAGAACTCCGCCACCAACGTCGCCCAGGCCAGGGCCGAACTGACGCTGGAGATCATGGGCACGCAGGGCCTGGGCTGGGGCGACGAGAACTTCAAGCCGGAAGAGACCGAAGCGGTGCAGGCCTGGCTGTTCGGCAAGGCGATGTCGATCTACGGCGGCAGCGCCGAGGTGCAGCACAACATCGTGTCGAAACGGATCCTGGGCCTGCCGGATACGACGCAGTCGACCTGACGGGCGCCGCGGCCAATGCGCGTTGATCTTTCCGGCCGCACGGCCCTGGTCACCGGGGCGTCGAGCGGGTTTGGCTGGCATTTCGCCAAGGTGCTGGCGGCGAACGGCGCGCACGTCGTGGCGGCCGCGCGGCGGACCGAGCGGCTGCGCGAGCTGGTGGCGGAGATCGAGGCGGCCGGCGGCAGCGGAGAGGCGCTGACGCTCGACGTCACCGACGCCGCGGCGGTGGAGGCGGCCATCGCCGCGCTGCCCAGGCTCGACATCGTCGTCAACAACGCCGGCGTTCCCAGCGGCGTGGTGGCGATCGATCTGCCGCTGGAGGAATGGCGCCAGACCTTCGCGACCAACACCGAGGCGGTGTTCGTCGTCGCCAAGGCCGCGGCGCAGAAGATGTCGAAGGCCGGCGGCGGCTCGATCATCAACATCGCGTCGATCACCGGGCTGCGGCCGGGGCCGGCGGCCTCCGCCTATGGCGCCTCGAAGGCGGCGATCATCCACCTCACCGAGCACCTGGCGATGGAGTGGGCGCGCTACGGCATCCGGGTCAACGCGCTGGCGCCCGGCTACTTCGTGACCGACCTCAACCGCGAGTTCCTGGCGTCGGACTTCGCCGACAAGATGCTGAAGCGGATCCCGCAGCGGCGCTACGGCGAATTCGGCGACCTCGACGGGCCGCTGCTGCTGCTGGCGTCCGACAGCTCGGCCTACATGACCGGCGCGACGATCGTCGTCGACGGCGGTCACCTCGTCAGCGTGCTGTAGAGCGGGCCGCGCGGCGGTATCCGCGCCGCGCAGTCCCGCCGCCTGCCGCCCGCGTCAGGGCAGCACCGCCTCCGCTTCGATCTCCACACGCGCGTTGGGATCGACCAGGGCGGTGACCGCCACCAGCGTCATGGCCGGGAAATGCCGGCCCAGCGTCGCCATCCACGCCTCGCCCACCGCGGCGCCGCCGGCGTTGAACTCCGCCATGTCGGTGACGAAGGCGCGCAGGAACACGATGTTGGGGATGTCCGCCCCGGCCGCCCGAACCACCGTGACGACGTTCGCCAGCGCGCGGCGCCACTGATCGCCGAGGCTGAGGCCCGCCGGGATCGGCTCGCTGCCCTCCCGCGCCAGCTGCCCGGCCACCCGGATGGTGGTGGTCCCCGTCGCCACCACGGCATGGCTAAACCCGCGCGGCCTCGGCCAGCCCTCCGGCAGCACGCTGCGGTATCCAATGTCGGCGTCGGTCATGGCGGTTCTCCCTCGCGTTTCAGGGAAATGGCCACAGACCGAAGCCAAGTCCAAGCGCCGAAGGAAATGCCCGAGCGAGGCCCGCCGGCCCTGAAACCGCCGGCCGCGGCGCCTATATCCAGCGCTGGCGAGCCCGAGGGACGGCCTTCCGCGGCGACGCCCTGAGGCGAACACATGATCCGACAGATTAGCCTGGTGGCGGCATTCGCTTTTGGGGCCGGATTGACGGCGGCCGGCGCGGCGCTGGCGCAAACCCAGACACAGACCCAGGCCCAGACACAGACCGCGGCGCCGCCGCCCGCTTCGGCGCAGCCTGCGCCGCCGCCGGCCCCGTCCACGCTGCAGCGGCTCCAATCCGAAACCCCGGCGATCAAGCCGTCGGATCCGAACACCAACCAGCCGACCTATGCCGTGGATCGGCCGCCCCAGGGCAAGTCGGGCGTCTACCTGCCCGCCGCGGTCCTCGGCTACGCCAAATCGGCGGCCGGCTGCGTCGTGGTCGGGTGCAATGACGGGCCGCAAGCGAGCGGCGCCGCCGAGCCGTCGACGCCCACTCCAGCCACGCCGCCGCCGGCCAACCCGGGACCGACCGGCCCGCACTGAGGCCGGAGCGGGGTGCGCTCCGCCAAGCCACGAATTCCGGACAAAGGGCGGCCGCGGCGCAAGGTCCCGCCGACGACAGGGGCCGCATCTCAGGCCAGGGCCGCTGGGGCGACAAGAACTTCAAGCCGGCAAGACCGACGCGGTGCAGGCCCGGTGGTTCGGCAAGGTGATGTCGATCTACAGCGGCAGCGCGGAGGTGCAGAACAACATCGTCAGCAGGCGGAAACTGGGGCTGCCGGATTCGACGCAATCGACTTAGGGGCCAGGGGGCCGTCACCGACGGGGGTCGGCTATGCGCCAGAAGCTGCCGTCAGCATCTTGCCCGACAGCTGCCATTCTGAACCGCGGAGAAGGGTGGAAAGCTGCCATTAAGCAGCTTCCCCGATCATCCACGCAGAGGGCGAAATGTCTGAGCGTGTAACCTGGGATTTCGCCTTCGCAGGCAAGTTCGCGCTGGCGGCGTTCATCACACTAGGGCTTGCGGCCTGCGATGGCCGGCCGGCGTCGAAGTCCGCAGCGCCGATGAGGTTCTCCTATGGTGGAGCTACCTATTCGGTGCCGACATCGTACCTGGCGTCGCCGAAGGGCGAGCTACCGCCAGCGTTGGCTGTAGTTTATCCGGGCTTCCAACCTGCTCGATCATCGCCTGCAGACTGCATCCGAGGTTTTGGCGCCCGCGCGCTGCCACGCTGCACGACCTTTGACTTCGTCGTTACTGGGTCGAAAGGCGCAGGGCCCGAGGAGCGCGCTCGCAACAGCCTAAGGTGGATACCGCCAAGTATGCTTCAATCGCGGGTTGACGAATTCGGGTATACCGAAACGTGGGACCGCAGCATTCCAAATACAGTGAATTTCACCAGAAAAGATAGCGCTGGATTTACTTATTTCTTCTGCTCAAACACGGCGGGTAATTTACCGGCAGAAGATGGTGTTTGTCTCATTATGTTCCCTCTGTCGACGGGCGACTCCGTATCTTTCCCATTTCCTTATCACGCCCTCAGCCAGCTATCTTCAACACAGTCCGGCATAGATCGATTGATGAGATCGTTTGTGATTAAGTAGCGGCCGGACGGCGGCTAAGGGTCGGTTAGCGTCCGCGATGACAACTAACCGGCTCGAGTGGACGCTGTTCGGTTGGTCTAGACGTTGCCGCGCTATTCGCGCGCGCCTCGCATTTTAAGGAGGTCAATGACGTCTTGCTTGCCCTCGATCCGAGCGAGATGAAGCGGAGTAGCGCCGATTGCGCCGGCGGCGTTGATGTCCGCTCCAGCGTCGAGCAACGAGCTAACCATCGCCGGATTATCACCTGCTACCGCCCAAAGTAGCGGAGTGTTTCCGTTGATTACGACCTGGTTCACATTCTCTCCCGCTTTGACCAGGAGCGGTACGACCACCGGCTTGCCGAACATCGCCGCCTCGCTCAGCGGTGTTCTCCCCGTCGCGTCGCGAGCGTGAACATCGGCCCCGGCGGCGAGTAAGTCCGAAATGATCGCCGATGCGCTCGGGCCGGTTCCTCTGGCAGCCCAAATCAGGGCCGTGCCGCCATCGCGATCTGTGGCGTTAACCTTCGCGCCGGCGGCCAGGAGAGCCGCTACAATCGGACCTTGTCCCTCAGTTGCTGCGAGCATGAGCGCCGTGACTCCGGCTGAATTGCGCGCGTCCGGCATCGCCTTGTGAGCCAAGTCCTCCTTGACCCTCACTAGGTCTCCCTGCTGGGCCGCCGAGACGAGGTCGTCGCCAGGGGACGATTGGCAGGCCTGCAAGGCAGGCGCGGCCGACAGACATAGCAGCACGGATATCAGTCGTCGGCGCACCGCGCACCCTCATCCACATTCCACGATTTCAGCCCGTGCGTATGCCACTCTGGCGTTGTCCGGCGGTTAATGACGCCATCACACATTGCGCCTGGCGCGCGGCCAATGGCAGCTTTGGGTCCAGGCTGTGTGAGAACGTGATCTGAGGGTCTTCGCGGGCTCGGCGCGGCGCTCTCGCTTGTTGGGCGTGAGCCATCGGCACAAGCAGAGTGCGTCCGCTCAGGCCCGCATTGCGGCCATGAGGGGCTTGGGGCCGAGGATCGCGATCACCCGCTTCAGATTGTAGGCCAGGACCTGGAGGCTCATCTCGGTTCGGACCTTGTCGAGGGTGCGGGTCTTGAAGTGGGTGGCGCCCATCCAGGCCTTGAGCGTGCCGAAAGGGTGCTCGACCGTAGCGCGGCGGATGCGCATGGCGTCCGGCCTGGCGTCGAGCCGCGCCTGCATGGCGTCGATCACGCCCTCATGCTCCCAGCGCCGGATCCGGCGCTCCTTGCCGCTCGTGCAGCGGTCCTTCAGCGGGCAGCCGGCGCAGTTGGAGGTCCAGTAGATGTGGATGTTCATGCCGTCTTCGAGCGCGGTGAAGCGGCGCGTCAGGCTCTCGCCGGCGGGGCAGCGATAGACGTCGTCGTCCGGGCGGTAGACGAAGTCCTGCTTGCCGAAGCGGCCCCTGGCCTTGGCGCCGGAGGTCAGCGGCTTGGGCACGAAGGGCGTGACGCCCAGCGGCTCGCAGGCCAGCACCTCCTGGCCGCTGAAGTAGCCGCGGTCGGCCAGCACCTCCAGCGTCTCGGCGCCCATCGCCGCCTTGGCCTCGCCGGCCATCTTCGCCAGCTGGGCCCGGTCGTTGCCGACGTTGGTCACCTCGTGCGCCACGATCAGGTGATGCTTCGCATCGACGGCGGTCTGGACGTTGTAGCCCACCACGCCCGTGCCCTTGCCGCTCGTGGCCATCGAGCGCGCATCGGGATCGGTCAGCGAGAGCTGCTGGTCGGGCGCGGCTTCCACCACCGGCTCCAGCGCCTTGAACGCCGCCATCTGCTCGCGAAGCTGGGCGATCTTGTCCTTCAGGCGGCCCGACTTGGCCTGGGCCAGCTCGCCCTCCTGGCGGTCGGCCGTCTCCATCGCCGCCATGTAGCGCGCGATGCTGGCCTCCACCTGGTCCATCCGCTTCTTCAGCTTGGCCCGGGTGTAGTTCCTGTCGCGCGCGTTCACCGCCTTGAACTTCGAGCCGTCGATCGCCGCCAGCGCCTGGGTGAACAGCTCCAGCCGCCGGCACAGATCGACGAACCGCCGGCAGGTCGCCCGGATCGCCGGGCCGTTGTCCTTCCTGAAGTCGGCGATGGTCTTGAAGTCCGGCGCCAGCCGACCCGTCAGCCACATCAGCTCGACGTTGCGCTGCGCCTCGCGCTCCAGCCGCCGGCTCGAGGCCACCTGGTTGAGGTAGCCGTAGACGTAGATCTTCAGCAGCAGGCCCGGATGATAGCCCGGCCGGCCCGTCGCCTCCGGAACCACCCCCTCGAACCCCAGCGCGCCCAGATCGAGCGCCTCGACGAACGCCTCGATCACCCGGACCGGGTTCTCCTCCGACACGTAGTCGTCCAGGAACTCCGGCAGCAGGACCCCCTGCCGACGATCCTCACCCTCGACGAAGCGCTTCATCCTGAGCCCCGAAGCAGTTGCTTCAGGATTCTAACTCACACCGCGTTTTCACACAGCCTCGGTCGAAACTCGCCCTTGGCTTCATGCCCGATAGCGGACGTTCTCAACGGCAGAAATGAGCCAAAAAGCAGACCAGCCGCGAGCGGGGGCGCGCCCCCCCGGTAGACAGCGGGCCCTTGAAAGCAGAGGGCGGAGGTCCCCTTCCGCTCGGCGCCTAGCGCCGAGTCGCTTCCCCCGGCAGGGGGAAGAGACGGGGTTGTGGCGATGGCGGCGCGCTCTAACCCACTTGACAGTGTTCACAACGGTAACGCTACCTTCGGCGCCTACACTGCCGGCCGCTTGGTCGGCGATGGCGCGGAGGTTCCGATGGCGGACGGGGAAGGGGCGGAGGACGGGCTCGAGGACCGCGTGCTGGCGCTGGCGGGCGGCGGTCTGAGCTGGGTCGAGATCGCGGCGGCGTTGGGGTTGTCCGAGGCGGAGCTGACGGCGCTGGAGGCGGCGCGGCCGGCGTTGGCGCTGGCGGTGCAGCGGGCGGAGATGCTGGAGCGGGCGTGGTGGGAGGCGCTGCCGCGCGAGGCGGTGGCGGCGGGGCAACGGTTCAACCTGGCCGGCTGGCTGGGGGTGATGCGGTGGCGCTGGGGCGAGGGCGCCGGTTCGCCGGCCGAGCCGCCGCCGTCGAGGCCGCTGGCCCGGGTCAACATTCCCTACAATGGACGGCCGCGGCGGAACGTGCCGCCCCGGCCCTACTGACGCGCAAGGAGACCTAAGACGATGATGGACGGAAGCGATGCGCCGCCGGTGCGGCGGGACGGGAACGGGCGCGATGCGCGCGGCAGGTTCGCCGCCGGCAATCCAGGGCGGCCGTTTGGGACGCGCAACCGGGTCTCGGCGCGGGTGGCGCGGGCGATCCTGGCCGATTTCGAAGAGCACCAGGTGGAGCTGCTGGTGCGGATGCGGCGCTGGTTCCTGCCGCAGTACGCGGCGATGGTCTCGCGGCTGTTACCCAGGAACGGAGAAGGATGGGACGGGGAGGGCGAGGCGGGGCTGGAGGCGCCGGTGACGCTGACCGATTTCCGCTCGGTGCTGGACCGGGTCGAGGCGGCCGGCGGGTCGGTGGCCGACCTGGAGGCGATGATCGCGGACGCCGGTTCCGATAGGGCGGGGACCGATATTATCGGGCGTTAGCGGTTTCACGTGAAACAGTTTTGGGCGTGGGAGTCAGAAAAGCAGGCGAGTCCACGAACCTCACGAACCACACGAACGGGTCTGGTCGCTCCCGCATCGCATCATCCCCGATCCGGGATCTACTTGGCGCCGGTGGGGAGAAGTAGGTCCCGGATGAGTCCGCTGCGCGGCTCTCCGGGATGACATTGGTGGGTGGGATGAGCCTGTTCGTGGAGTTCGTGAGGTTCGTGGACAAATCTCCTTGCGGCGGTGCGAGTTGCGCGGCCGAAAGAGGAGAGGGCGGAGGCCCCCGCGCGCCTTTGGCGCGCGCCTCCCCCCTTCCGGGGAGGAGAAGAGAGGGCGGGGGGCCCTCCGGTCCTTCGGACCGCCTCCCCCCTTCCGGGGGAGGAGAAGTGAGGGCAGGGTGACGCAGAGCCCGCTGAGACGGGCCAGGTGGAGGAACGTCGATGAAGGTTGGGGTCTCGCTGTTTGCGCAGAACTATGTCGACTGGGACCGCTACGAGGCGGCCGAGGCGGGGCTGCCCGAGGGGCGGGCGCCGCAGCTGATCACCGACGCGCAGATCTATCGCGAGCAGTTCCAGCTGGGGCGGCTGGTCGAGCCGCTGGGGTTCGACTCGCTGTGGACCGTCGAGCACCACTTCACGCCCTATACGATGATCAACAACCCGGTGCAGTTCCTGGCCTATTTCGCCGGCTGCACCACGCGGATCGACATGGGCACGATGATCGTCGTGTTGCCCTGGCACGATCCGGTGCAGGTGGCCGAGGGCTTCGTGGCGCTGGATCACATGCTGGATGGGCGGCGGCTGAAGGTGGGGATGGGCCGGGGACTGGGCCTGAGAGAATACAATGGCTTGCGCGCGCCAATGGACAAGTCACGCGAACTGTTCAAGGAGTTGCTCGACGTGCTGCGCGCCAGCCTGGCCGACGAGTGGTTCTCCTACGAGGGCGAGTTCCACCACATCGGCCGCACGTCGCTGCGGCCGCGCCCGCGCCCCGGCAACCACCTGCTGGACGACCTCTACATCGCCTGGGGCAGTCCCTCGTCGATGCCAGTGGCGGCGCACGAGAACTGCAAGCCGCTGTTCATCCCGCAGCGGCTCTGGGAGGAGCACAAGCGCGAGCTGGGCGAATACAACCAGATCCGCGTGGAGCAGCACGGCTGGAAGCCGGAGCGGCCGACGGTGGTCTGCTGGGTCTATTGCGCCGAGACCGACGCCGAAGCCGAGGAGGGGGCCAGGCAATACCTGCCCGAATATGGCGACAGCGCGCTGCGCCACTACCAGTTCCTGGGCGAGCACCTGCAGGGGCTGAAGGGCTACGAGTACTACGCGCAGATGGCCAAGATGCGCGCATCGCTGCCGCCGGAGTTCGATACCGCGCAGATCTACCTGCAGAACAACATCTGGGGCAGCCCGAAGACCTGCCTGGAGAAGCTGGAGCGGATCAGCACCATGATGGGCGCCGACGAGTTCGTCGCGGTGTTCTCCTACGGCTCGATGTCGCTGGAGACGGCCGAGGCCAGCATGCGGCTGTTCGCCAGGGAGGTGCTGCCGAAGACGCAGGGCTTCGCGCTGGCCGAGCCGCCGCTGCTGGTTTCATAGCTCCAGGCTGGAGGCGATCAGTTTGCTCGCCAAACCCCGCTCACGTCATGGCCGGGCTTGTCCCGGCCATCCATGAACGCGACGAGCAGGGTGTTCATGGATTGCCGGCGCTCCGCGCTTCGCGCTCCGGCCGGCAATGACGTGAATAGTTTGGGCGGTTCGACGTTGCGTCATCGGTCCGCCAGCACAAACCCGGCCCCTCGGTCGGCGATCATGATGGTGGGGGTGTTGGTGTTGCCGGAGGTGATGGTCGGCATGACCGAGGCGTCGATTACCCGCAGGCGCTCCAGGCCCATGACGCGCAGGTGGGAGTTGACGACGGCCAGAGGGTCGGACGGCAGGCCCATCCTGGCCGTGCCGACGGGGTGGAAGATGGTCGTGCCGATGTCGCCGGCCGCCTTGGCCAGCGGCGGCGTCGTCGTCGCCGACCTGGGGCCCGGGCAGGTATTCCTGGGGGCGGAACGGCGCCAGCGCCGGCTGCGCCATCAGCCGGCGGGTGAGGCGGATCGCGTCGGCGGCGACGCGGCGGTCTTCCTCGGTGGCGAGGTAATTCGGGGCGATGCGCGGCGCGTCCGCAGGGTCGGCCGAGCGCAGCCGGATCGTGCCGCGCGAGGTGGGCCGCAGGTTGCAGGCCGAGACGGTGACGGCGGCGAAGCGGTGCAGCGGCTCGCCGAAGCGGTCCAGCGACAAGGGCTGGACGTGGAACTGGAGGTTGGCCCGCTCGTGCTCGGGCGACGAGGTGGTGAACAGGCCGAGCTGCGAGGGCGCCATGGTCAGCGGCCCGCGCCGGAAGAGCGCGTACTCGGCGCCCATCAGCGCGCGGCCGATCAGGGAATGGTAGGCGGTGTTGAGCGTCCTGACCCCGCTGACCTTGAAGATGGCGCGCTGTTGCAGGTGGTCCTGCAGGCCCCGGCCGACGCCCGGCTTGTCCAGCACGACCGGGATGCCCAGCCCGCCCAGCCACTCGCCCGGCCCGACGCCGGACAGCTGCAGCAGCTGGACCGAGCCGATCGAGCCGGCGCACAGGATCACCTCGCCCCGGGCGCGGGCCTCGAACGCCTTGCCCTGCGCGGCTGAATTGCACGCCGGTGGCCTGCACGCCGTCGAAAAGCATCTTCTCCACCAGCACGCCGGTCTCCAGCCGCAGGTTGGGCCGCTTCAGCGCCGGCGCCAGGAAACCCTTCGCGGCCGACCAGCGCAGGCCGCGCTTCTGGTTGACGTGGAAAGGCGCCGACGCCGGTGTTGTCGCCGGTGTTGAAGTCGGCGCTCGGCCGGCACGCCCATCTGCACCGCCGCCTGTGCGATCGCGTCCAGCACCGCCCAGCGCACCCGCGGCGCCTCGACCCGCCACTCGCCGCCGGTCCCATGATGTTCGCTTTCGCCGAGGAAGTGGTCGTCGAGCCGGCGGAACACCGGCAGCACGTCGTCCCAGCCCCAGCCGGCCAGGCCGAGCTGGCGCCAGTGGTCGTAGTCGGCGGCCTGGCCGCGCATCGAGATCATCGCGTTGATCGCCGACGAGCCGCCGACCACCTTGCCGCGCGGGTACTTCAGCGACCGGCCATTCAGCCCCGGCTCCGGTTCGGTCTCGAACATCCAGTCCGAGCGCGGGTTGCCGATCGCGAACAGGTAGCCGACCGGCACGTGGAACCAGATCCAGTTGTCCTTGCCGCCGGCCTCCAGCAGCAGCACGCGATTGGATGGATCGGCGGACAGCCGGTTGGCGACGACGCAGCCGGCCGAGCCCGCCCCGACGACAATGTAGTCGTACTCGCCCTCGAGCGCGGTCATCGCCTAAGGCGCGTCAGCGAGCTCGCCGCAGACGAACGCGGTCTCCCCCGCGTTCAGCAGCGCGGTCAGCACAGCTTCGGCGTTGCGCGGCGGGACGATGAGCAGCAGGCCGAGGCCGCAGTTGAAGGTGCGGCGCATCTCGGCTTCGGCGACGCCGCCGGTCTCGGCCAGCCAGGCGAAGACGGGCGGCGGCGTCCAGGCGGACCAGTCGAAGCGCGGGGCGAGGGCCGGGGCGATGGCGCGCGGCGGGTTCTCGATCAGGCCGCCGCCTGTGATGTGGGCGCAGCCGGTTAGGAGGCCGGCCTTGGCGATCGGCAGCACGCTTTGGATGTAGATCCGGGTCGGCGTCATCAGCGCTTCGGCGAGGCTCTGGCCCTCGGCGAATGGCGCTGGCGAGTCCCAGGCCAGGCCGCTGAGTTCGACGATGCGGCGGATCAGCGAATAGCCGTTGGAGTGGGGGCCGGACGAGCCGAGGCCGATCATCAGGTCGCCGGCGCGCTGGCGCGTCCAGCTTGGGCAGCACGCCGGCGCGGTCGACGGCGCCGACGCAGAAGCCGGCCAGGTCGAAATCGTCGCCGGCGTACATGCCGGGCATCTCGGCGGTCTCGCCGCCGACCAGGGCCGCGCCGGCTAGCTTGCAGCCCTCGGCGATGCCTTGCACCACCCGGGTCGCCTGGTCGACGTCGAGCTTGCCGGTGGCGAAGTAGTCGAGGAACAGCAGCGGCTCGGCGCCCTGGGCCAAGAGGTCGTTGACGCACATGGCGACCAGGTCGACGCCGACGCCGTCCACCAGGCCGGTCTCGATGGCGATCTTCAGCTTGGTGCCGACGCCGTCCGTGGTGGAGACCAGCAGCGGGTCGTCGTAGCCTGCGGCCTTGAGGTCGAACAGGGCGCCGAAGCCGCCCAGCGCCGCGTCCGCGCCGGGTCTGCGGGTGGCCTTGGCCAGCGGCTTGATCGCCTCGACCAGGGCGGCGCCGGCGTCGATGTCGACGCCGGCCTTGGCGTAGGTCAGGCCATTGGTGCGCTCTGGCATGGGGCGACGCGACTCCGGGGACGCGGGGGCGGAAAAAGTGGGCGGCGCAGCTTAGAGAGTTGCAGACTCGGCCGCGCGGCGGGCTATAGCTAGCCGATGACGCCGATTACCTCCACCGCCGACCTCGCGGCCTTTTGCGCGCGGTTGGACGGCCAGGCGTTCGTCGCGGTGGACACCGAGTTCATGCGCGAGACCACCTACTGGCCGAAACTGTGCCTGATCCAGGCCGCCGCGCCCGGCGGGATCGAGGCGACCATCGATCCGCTGGCGGAGGGACTCGACCTCGGCCCGTTCCTGGCGGTGATGCGCGACGTGAAGGTGCTGAAGGTCTTCCACGCAGCGCGGCAGGACGTGGAGATCTTCAACAACCTGGGCGCCATCCCGACGCCGCTGTTCGACACCCAAATTGCGGGGATGGCCGCAGGGTTCGGCGAGCAGATCGCCTACGACGCGCTGGTGCGGAAGATCCTCAAGATCGACCTCGACAAGAGCCATAGATTCACCGACTGGGCGCGCCGGCCGCTCTCCGAGGCGCAGCTGACCTACGCCATCGCCGACGTGACCCACCTGGCCGAGCTCTACCCGATCCTGCACACCCGGCTCGAGAAGGCAGGGCGGTTGTCGTGGGTGACCGAAGAGATGGCGGCGATGACCGATCCGGCGCTCTACGACGTCGATCCGCTGAACGCCTGGCGGCGTCTGCGGCCACGCAAGCACCAGGTGAAGTACCTGGCGGTGTTCGCGGCGGTGGCCGCCTGGCGCGAGCGCACCGCCCAGCAGCGCGACCAGCCGCGCGGGCGGATCCTGAAGGACGAGGCGATCGACGAACTGGCGGCCCAGGCGCCGACCGAGGTCGAGGCGCTGAACCGGCTGCGCTCGGTGCCGAAGGGCTTCGGCGGTTCGCGCTATGGGCCCGAGCTGATCGAGGCGATCGCCGAGGCGCTGCGCGACCCCGAGGCGCATGCGCCGAAGATCGAGCGCGACACGACGCCGGTGTCGCCCGCGGCCGGGGCCGTGGTCGAGCTGCTGAAGGTGCTGCTGAAGGCGCGAGCGGAAGACGCTGGCGTCGCCTCCAAGCTGATCGCCACGGTGGCCGACCTGGAGAAGATCGCCAGCAACGACCGCGCCGACTCGGCGGTGCTGAAGGGCTGGCGGCGCGAGGCGTTCGGCGAGGACGCGCTGAAGCTCAAGCGCGGCGAGCTGGCGCTGGTGCTGGACGGGACGCGGGTGCGCGTGGTGCCGGTGCGCCGCGCGGCGAAGGTCGACGCCTAGGTGTGGCCGAGGCGGTTCTGGGCGCGGGTTGGGCGTCGCTTAGTCCGGTCGGAGTTCGTCGACGACTATGACGCCACCCGGCAGGGCCATCGGCTCTACGCCTACCTCGATCCGCGCACCGCGCTGACCACGCTGCACGACGGCCAGCTGATCTTCGTCGATCCGCTGGACGAGCACCTCACCCCCTCGATCGTCGCTTACGGACGCTGGGAGAGCTGGGTCGAGCGGGCGATCCGCCGGGTGCTGAAGTCCGGCGATCGGGTGATCGAGGTCGGCGCCAACGTCGGCTACTACACCCTGATCATGGGGGCTTTGATCGGTCCGACGGGCCGGCTGGACGCGTTCGAGGCCAACCCGCAGATGGCCCGCCTGCTGCGGCGCAGCGTCATCTGCAGCGGGCGCGCGGCCGCCGTGACCGTGCACGAAAGCATTGTCGCCGATCGCCCCGGCGCGATGCAGCTCTACGTCTCAGCCCGCGCCGGCGGCGCCGGCAACCTGGTCGAGCATGGCTGGAACATCGGCGGCGATACGCAGGTGATCGACTGCGAGGCGGTGCGGCTCGACGACCAGTTCGAGGGCGAGACCATCGACTTCATCCGCCTCGACACGGAAGGCGCCGAGATCCTGATCCTCAACGGCGCGCTGGGCCTGCTGCGGCGTTGTGCGTCGATCAAGCTGTGCGTCGAGTGGAGCGTCGGCATGATGGGCATGCGCGGCGATGTGCCCGCGCTGGTGACGGCGCTGGACGAGATGGGGTTCCGGTTCTGGCGGGTGGAACTTGAGGGCGTCGCGCCGCTGACCATCGCCGAACTCCTCACAGTCTCCGACTGCGATGTCTTGATCGCCCGCTCGCTGGATCTGCGGAAGGGCTAGGCCACCTTTTCCGGCTTGGCCCGCTCGCGGCGCGAGGCCGGGCGCAGCTTGAGCTCACGATCCAGCAGCGCGGCCAGGGTGCCGGCGCGCTTGGCGGTCTGTTCGCCGAGCAGCAGCGGGGCCGACGCCTCCTCGGCCTCGATGACCACGGACGAGGCGCGGATCTCGAGGCTGGACAGCCGCAGCAGGTCCGGGCTGCGGCCGGAGAGGTCGCAGGCGAGGCGGATCGCGGCGCCCAGGGCCCGGGCCCGCTGCACCCGCTCGTGGGTCAGGAGGCGCGCGATCAGGTCCTGTTCGGGCACGGTCGCGGCGGCGGTGTGGCGCGCGAACAGGGTGGTGGCCAGGAACACCCGCTCGGCGTGGTTCATGCCCGGCACCGGGGCGCGCAGCACCTGGTGGAACACCAGGTCGGCGCGGTGGTCGGGGTGCAGGCGGGCGCCGATGTCGGCCAGCCGGGACGCGGCCTTGAGTAGCACCGCCTCGCGCGCGCCGAGCACCGGCTCCAGTTCGCCGAACGCCGGCGCCAGCCAGGCCTCGACGGCGGGACCCAGCGTGGGATTGACGCCCTCCCGGGCGCTCAGCGCCGCGCAGCCCTCGATCAGCGGGTCCTGGGCGCGGCAGGCTGGCGGCATGGCCTCGAAGATGACGCCTTCGCGCAGGCCATAGGCGGAGAGCACCACGCGGTCGACGCCAAGCGTGTCGACCAGCGCCTCGAGCACGGCGGCGGCGTGGGGCAGGGTCTCCAGACGACGTCGCGAGATGCCCTCGATGGCGGCCAGCGACCGGGTCGACTGGCGCGAGATCACCCGCGCCGCCTCCAGGGCCTCGCGGCGGGTCATCTCGTACTGCTGGACGATCTCCAGCGGGTAGGACGACATCCGCATCGCCAGCAAGGCCAGGTTGCGCCAGGCGCCGCCGACGGCGTGGAACACCGGGGTCTTCAGCTCGTCGAGGTGCGGCTTCAGCCGCCGCTCGACCTGCGTGCGGACCCGCTCGGGGTCGAAGCGGCCATTGTCCTTGAAGGCGAACGGACCAAGCGGCAGGGTGACGCCGTGGCCCGGCTGGCCGTCCTGCAGGCGCACCAGCTCCAGGCTGGCGCCGCCGAGGTCGCCGGCCAGGCCGGACGATTCCGGGGCGCCGGCCAGCACGCCGAGCGCCGCGTAGCGCGCCTCCTCGGCCCCGCTCAGAACGCGCAGATCGAGCCCGGTCTCGAGCCGCACCCGGCGGCAGAACGCGGGCCCGTCCTCGGCGTCGCGCGCAGCGGCGGTGGCGACGGCGAACACCCGGTCGGGCTTGGCGGCGCCGACCAGGGCCGCGAAACGCCGTAGCGCCGCCATCGCGGCCTCGACGCCGTCGCGGGAGAGCCGGCCGGTGTCGGCCAGGTCGCGGCCGAGCCCGGCGAGGATCTTCTCGTTGAACACGGTCCACACCGCCCGCCCTTCGATGCGATAGAGCACCAGGCGGACCGAATTGGAGCCGACGTCGATGACGGCGGCGTCCCAGGCGCTGGCGTCCTGGGCGGCTATGTCAGCTTCCGGCGACCACATGGTCGAACGCACGCGGCAGGTCCTTCACCTTGTGACCCCGGCCCGAGAGGCTGGGGTTGGTCATGAAGTAGTCGTGAGCCGAAAAAGCGCGCTTGCGATCCCAGCCGGGCGTCCTGTGATAGCGCCCTTCGCCGTCCAGACGCCAGCTTTGTGCCTCGTCGTTGAGATTCGCCACCATGATCTGATCGAGCACCTGCTGGTGCACGGTCGGATTTTCCACCGGTGTGAGAACCTCCACGCGACGATCGAGGTTGCGCGGCATCCAGTCGGCCGACGAGATATAGAGCCGCGCCTGCTTGGACGGGAGGGGCTGGCCGTTGGCGAAGGCGACGATGCGGGCGTGCTCGAGAAAGCGCCCGACGATGCTCTTCACGCGAATGTTTTCCGACAGCCCCGGTACGCCGGGCCGCAGGCAGCAGATGCCGCGGATCACCAGTTCGATCCGCACCCCGGCCTTGCCCGCCCGGTAGAGCGCGTCGATGATTTCGACGTCGACCAGCGAATTGAGCTTGGCCCAGATGCCCGACGGCTTGCCGGCCTGGGCGTGCTCGGCCTCGACGGCGATCAGGTGCAGCAGGTCGCGCTTCATCGTGATCGGCGAATAGGACAGCTTCTCCATCTGCTCCGGCATCGCGTAGCCGGTGATGTAGTTGAAGATCTTGGCCGAATCGCGCGCCATCGCCGGATCGGCGGTGAACAGCGACAGGTCGGTGTAAATCTTGGCGGTGACCGGATGGTAGTTGCCGGTCCCGTAGTGGCAGTAGCTGCGCAGGCCGTCGCCCTCGCGTCGCACCACGACCGAGAGCTTGGCGTGGGTCTTGTACTCGACGAAGCCGAACACGACGAGCACGCCGGCGCGCTCCAGGTCGCGGGCCCACTTCAGGTTGGCCTCCTCGTCGAACCGGGCCTTGATCTCCACCAGCGCGGTGACGTTCTTGCCGTTCTCGGCCGCCTCGATCAGCGCGGCGACGATCGGGCTGTCCTTGCTGGTGCGGTAGAGCGTCTGCTTGATGGCGATGACGTTCGGGTCCTGCGCCGCCTGGCGCAGGAACTGGACCACCACGTCGAAGCTCTCGAACGGGTGGTGGACCAGGATGTCCTTCTCGCGGATGGCGGCGAAGCAGTCGCCGCCATGGTCGCGGATGCGCTCGGGGAAGCGCGGCTGGAACGGCGGAAACTTCAGTTCCGGCAGGTCCGGCGGGATCAGCTGGCCAAGCTGGGCGAGGCCGAGCTTGCCGTCGACCTTGACCACGTCCTGCGGCTCGGCCTGCAGCCCCTCGAGGATGAACGAACGCAGGTCGTCGGGCATCGAGGCCTGCACCTTGACGCGCACCACCAAGCCCAGGCGCCGCCGCTTCAGCCGCGCCTCGAACTCGCGCACCAGGTCTTCGGCCTCTTCCTCGATCTCGACGTCGCTGTCGCGGATCAGGCGGAATAGGCCCTGGCCCTCGACCTCGCAGCCCGGAAACAGGCGGTCGAGGAACAGGATCAGGAAGCTCTCCAGCGCGAAGAATCGCCGGGCGTGGCGCCGGCGTCCGCCGGGCGGCAGCTCCCAGAAGCGGTCGACCTGGGTCGGCACCGGCACCAGGGCGTAGAGCAGTTTGTTGTCCGAGAGCCGGCGCAGCTTCAGCGCCAGCGAGAAGCCCAGGTTGGGGATGAACGGGAAGGGGTGCGCCGGGTCGATCGCCAGCGGCGTCAGCACCGGGAAGATGCGGCTGAGGAAGATCTCCTCGATCGCCGGCCGGTCGGCGGCGGTGATGTCCTTGGCGTCCAGCAGCACCAGGCCGGCGCCGGAGAGCTCGGCGCGCATCGCCGCCCAGATCCGCTGCTGATCGTCCATCAGGTCGTTGGCGGCGGTGCTGACCTTCACCAGTTGCTGCGGGGCCGACAGGCCGTCCTGGCTCAGCACCCGCACGCCCTCGCGCACCAGCGCCTTCAGTCCGGCGACGCGGACCATGAAGAACTCATCGAGGTTGTTGGCCGAGATCGACAGGAACCGCAGGCGCTCCAGCAGCGGGTGGCGCGGGTTCTCCGCCTCGTCCAGCACCCGCTGGTTGAAGCTCAGCCACGAGAGCTCGCGATTGAAGAAGCGATCGGGAGAGCGCAGCAGGTCGGGCGGCGCCGGCGCGGGCGTCGCGGCGGCGTGGGCGGCGGACTCAGCGACTTGGGCTTCCAAAGGGAGGCTCATCGAAGGGATTGGGAATGCAATGTGTCTGGCGCCATTCCGTGTCAGTAACAAGACGTCACTCGAACAGATCAAGCGTCCGAGAGTCAGTTTCAAGAATTTGACGGGCCAGGGCTCGGGTGATTTCCCGTTCATCGGCGTCCGCCGCCTCGTCGAGACGTACGACGATCTCGCGCGCCATTCGAACCGACCGCTCGATGCGCCGCATCAGGTAGGGATAGACATCCTCGGCCGGTTTTATGTTCCGTTCCCTGAAGAATTTGCGCAGCACGCCTTCCAGCACGGCGTCATCGGGTTCGCCGATCTCGGCGACGTGCAGCGCGTTCAGGCGCGAGCGCAGGTCGGGCAGTTCGGCTGGCCAGGTGCGCGGATGGCCGCGGGCGGTGAGCAGCAGGCCGCCGCTGGCCCCGGCCATGTTGATCAGGTGGAACAGCGTGTCGGGATGGGCGCGGTCGGCGTCCTCCACCAGCACCGGTCCGCCGTAGGCGCTGCCGACATCGGTGCAGGCGGCGTTGAATACGGTCGCACCCGCCCGCGCGGCCCAGTCCAGCGCCAGGTGGGTCTTGCCGCTGCCCTCCGGGCCGACCAGCGCCAGGCAGCCGCCATGCCACGCTGGCCAGTCGTCCAGCGCCTTCCTGGCTTCCCGGTTCGTGTCCGAGAAGACGAAGTCTGCTCGGGCGTACGACGCCGGACGCCTCAATTTCAAACGCAGCTGGCGCGTCAAAACCCCGAACCCGGCGAATGAGGTGATTGGAGGTAACCTAGCATTGTTGCAGCGCAGCGTCGATTGGCCCAGCGATTGGCTATCGTCAGATCGCAGACGTCCGCATCCGCGGCGCGGCCAGCGCCGCCTCCGCCAGGCTGGCCCGACGCCGCAGATCCACGACCGGGTGGGAGAGCCCGTCCAGCGCGGCGAGCGTGGCGCGGTAGCCGATCTCGACCGCCTGATCGAACGCCTTCCAGTCGCGGATTTCGATCTCGTCGACGTCGGGCTGCACCAGCACGTCGGTCGCCTGGTGCGCCGCGATCATCTCCGCACCCGACCGAACCGTCGCCGAGCGGATCAGCACCGAGACGATCGGCGGCCCGCGCCGCCAGTCTCCGGAGATCAGCCATCGCCACAGCGAGCGCGGGGGCAGGATATCCTCCGCTTCGATGCTGCGGCCGCGCCCAACGTCGATACCGACGATCGGGCCTAGCTGGATCGCGCGCATCAGGTCGGCGGGGAA
The DNA here is from genome assembly GCA_963835495.1 of uncultured Pseudomonadota bacterium. Taxonomy (GTDB): domain Bacteria; phylum Pseudomonadota; class Alphaproteobacteria; order Caulobacterales; family Caulobacteraceae; genus Acaudatibacter. Next base: position 1,107,102 of record CAWIFQ010000003.1, read on the forward strand.
GTTCTTCAGCACTGCTCCGTCCACCAGCACGTTCTTGTTGATCGTCACCGGCGGCAGCACGCCGGGCAGGGAGATGCTGGCCCGCAGCGCCTCGCGCACCAGGCCGGTGCGGTGCAGTTGGTACGCGCCGGTCGTCAGATTGGCGGAGAGGCAGAAGAACGGCAGCCACAGGTCGCCGATATGTCGGTCGCCAAAGTGTTCGGTCAGCCGTTCACGGACCTTCTCGCCGTGGGTCAGCGCGATCATCGGAAAGGCGATGTCGTCCAGCGGGCTGGAGTCGACGAACGCCTTGCGGATGCGCATCTCCAGCTCGGCGTCGTCCCAGCCCATGGCGAGGCCGGCGCCGACGATGGCGCCCATCGAGACGCCGCCGACGAAATCGATCGGCACCCCGCGCTCGCGCAGCGCCTTGATCGCGCCGACGTGGGCGTAGGCCCGCGCCCCGCCGCCCGACAGCACCAGCCCGACCGACTGGCCGGTCAGCACCCGCGCCATGCGATCGGCGTCCGCGCCGTATCCATCGCGCATATGGAACAGCCGGGCGGGCCGCATCGCTTCGACCCAGGCCTCGCTGCCGCTGGGCGCGCCTTCGCCGGCGGGGTGCATCAGGATCAGGTCGATGAGCTGCTGCACCTGCAGCGGCTCGGCGGCCAGGGCGTCCGCCAGCGGCGGCGGCGGCGGGTCGGAGGCCTGGGCGATGCGGAACAGCCGGTCGCCCTGGCGGCCGACGAGGTTGCGCCAGCCCAGATCGTCGGCCTCGGCGACGTAGAGCACGAAGTCGTGGTCGCGCTCGACGTTGGAGAACCATTCGGTCGGGGCGCGCAGCGCCTCCGCGCCGACGATGGTGGTCCGATAGCCGAGCTTGCCGATCCGCGCCGCGATCCGCTCGGCCAGCTCGCGGACCCGCACGCCGGCCGACAGACCGATGAAGCCGAACACCGAGGGTTCCCCCAGCACCGCGCCGGACGAACTCTGCCGGTTGCGCAGGATCATCAGCCGCGCCAGTTCGGTCATGACGGTGGGATCCAGCGCTACGGCGTCGAAGAAGTCGTCGCGGCTGAGGCTCAGCACTTCGGAGTCGCGCAGGGCGGTGACGGTGGCGGAGTGCGGCGCGCCGGCGACCAGCGCCATCTCGCCCGCCGGTTCGCCGGGCCGGATAACGCCCAGGAATTGGGTCTCCTGGCCCTCTTCGTGGCGGAAGGCGCCTAGCCGGCCGGCCCGCAGGAAGTAGAACTGGTCGGCGTCCTCGCCCGCCTCGTAGAGCGGCGCGCCGCCGGGCAGGGAGAACCACATGGCCCGGCCCGAGCTCACTTCGCGGGCAAAAAGCCGGGTGAGCGCCGAATCGGGCAACGAGTCGGTGAGGGTCGCCACGCGGGGACACTAGCGGCCAAGCCGCCCGTCCCGCAATTCAGGCTAGTGTCGCCATCAACGATGCCGAGTCATTCCTCCACAGGCGGCGCCGTCCGCATTCGCCGCGCTCGCGCGGACGAGGCCCTCGCCGTGGCCGAAATCCACGTCCAGGCCGACCGCGAGACCTACCAGCCGATCTTCGGCGCGCACTTCGAGGCGGTGGAGATTGGTCGCTCGGAACTGCGCTGGGAGGCCGCGCTGGCCGCCGGCGACGTCCTGCTCGTCGCTGTCGAGGAGGGGCGGATCGTCGGCTTCACCCACGCCACGCCCACGTGGATGAGCGCGCTCTATCTGCTGGGGACGCACCTGCGGCGGGGCATCGGCCTGGGTCTGCTGGTCGCACTTTGCGAGGCGCTGCAGGCGCGCGGCGTCGCCGAGGTCGGCTTCAAGGCCGTGGCCGGCAACTCGGGCGCCATCGCTTTCTACGAAGCCATCGGCGCCAGGATCATCGGCCGACAGACACAGGGAGAGGGCGAAGCGGCCTGGGAAGATATCCTGTTCAGCCTGGCCACCGACGCGCCTGCGGCTTTCCGGCGCGGCTAAGGGCGGGTATCGGTGCGCCCATGCCACGGCTCAAGACCACGATCGATCTCAAGAGCGACGCCTTCGTGCGCAATGTCGCGACCAATCAGGCGCTGGCCGAGACGCTGAGGACCCGGGTGGCCGAGGCGGCGCTGGGCGGATCGGAGGCGTCGCGCAAGCGTCACACCGAGCGCGGCAAGCTGTTGCCCCGGCAGCGCGTCGAGCGGCTGCTGGATATCGGCTCGCCGTTCCTGGAGATCGGCCAGCTGGCGGCTACGGTCTCTACGACGGCGAGGCGCCGGGCGCCGGGCTGATCACCGGGATCGGCCGGGTGCAGGGCCGCGAGACGCTGATCATCGCCAACGACGCCACCGTCAAGGGCGGCGCCTACTTCCCGATGACGGTGAAGAAGCACCTGCGCGCGCAGGAGATCGCGCTGCAGAACCGGCTGCCGTGCGTCTATCTGGTCGACAGCGGCGGGGCCAACCTGCCGCACCAGGCCGAGGTGTTCCCCGACCGCGACCACTTCGGCCGCATCTTCTTCAACCAGGCGCGGATGAGCGCCGAGGGCATCGCCCAGGTCGCCTGCGTGATGGGCTCGTGCACCGCCGGCGGCGCCTATGTGCCGGCGATGAGCGACGAGACCATCATCGTCCGCGGGCAGGGCACCATCTTCCTCGGCGGCCCGCCGCTGGTGAAGGCCGCCACAGGCGAGGTGATCAGCGCCGAGGAGCTCGGCGGCGCCGACACCCACGCCCGCAAGTCCGGCCTCGTCGACCATGTCGCCGCCAACGACGCCCATGCGCTGGAGATCGTCCGCTCTATCGTCGGCCATCTCGGCGAGAAAGCCGCGCCCGCGCTTTCGCCCGCCGAGCCGGAGCCGCCGGCCTACGATCCAGCTGAGCTCTATGGCATCATTCCGCCGGACGTCCGCGCGCCCTACGAGGTGCGGGAAGTGATCGCGCGGTTGGTCGACGGCTCGCGGTTCGACGAGTTCAAGCAGCTTTACGGAACGACCCTGGTCTGCGGGTTCGCCCACATCTGGGGCTATCCGGTCGCGATCCTGGCCAACAACGGCGTGCTGTTCTCGGAGAGCGCGCTGAAGGCCACGCACTTCATCGAGCTGGCCTGCCAGCGCGGCGTTCCGCTGATCTTCCTGCAGAACATCTCCGGCTTCATGGTCGGCGGGCGCTACGAGGCGGGCGGCATCGCCAAGGACGGGGCCAAGATGGTGATGGCGGTCGCCTGCGCCGAGGTGCCGAAGTTCACCGTGCTGATCGGCGGCTCGTTCGGGGCCGGCAACTACGGCATGTGCGGGCGCGCCTACTCCCCGCGCTTCCTGTTCTCCTGGCCCAACAGCCGCATCAGCGTGATGGGCGGCGAGCAGGCCGCCAGCGTGCTGGCCACCGTCCACCGCGACGCCGACAAGTGGACGCCGGCCGAGGCGGAGGCGTTCAAGGCGCCGATCCGGCAGCGCTACGAGGACGAGGGCAGCCCCTATTACGCCACCGCCCGGCTGTGGGACGACGGCGTCATCGACCCCACCCAGACCCGCGACGTGCTGGGCCTCTCCATCGCCGCCAGCCTCAACGCCCCCATTCCGCCGACCCGGTTCGGCGTCTTTCGCATGTAATCGGCCCAAATCGCTGGCAAGGAGTTCGCCATGACAGACCCGACCGCCGATCCATCCTCAGTCCCGGACGCCGACGCCATCACCAACCCGATCGCCGACCCGTTCGTCGAAGTGCCCGACACCGACGCCACATCCGACCTCGTGACCCTCGAGGCCACGGAGGAGGGCGCGGTCACCGTCACGCTCAACCGGCCGGACAAGAAGAACGCCTTCGACGCCGGGCTGATCGGGGCGCTGCGCGAGACGTTCGAGACGCTGCGCGACCAGGAGCAGATCCGGGTGGTGTTCGTGCAGGGCGCGGGCGGGACGTTCTCGGCCGGCGCGGACCTGGAGTGGATGCGCGATGCGGTAGAGCATACTGAAGAAGACAACCGGGACGACGCCATGCAGATGGCGATCATGCTGAAGCACCTCTACGATATCCCAGCGCTGACCGTCGCGCTGATCGAGGGCGGCGGGTTCGGCGGCGGGGCCGGGCTGGCGGCGGCCTGCGACATGGGCGTCGCGGTTCGGAGCGCGAAGTTCGCCTTCTCGGAGGTCAAGCTCGGCCTGATCGCGGCCACCATCAGCCCCTACGTCGTCGGCGCGATCGGCGCGCGGCGGGCGCGGCGGCTGTTCGCATCCGGCGAAGTGTTCGACGCCGAGCAGGCGCGCGCGTTCGGCCTGATCGACGAGGTGGTCGCGGACGCCGAGGCGCTGGCGGCGGCCAAGGCCCGGATCGCGGCGTCGCAGCAGCTGTGTTCACCGGGCGCCGTCGCCCAGTCGAAGCTGCTGGTCGGCGAGGTGGCCGGCCGCGAGATCGACCATGGCCTGATGGTTCACACCGCAAAGCGGATCGCCGCGCAGCGGGTCGGCGACGACGGCCAGGCCGGCGTGCGGGCGTTCCTCGAAGGGCGCAAGCCGCCCTGGGCCGAGTAGCGCGCCGAGGGTGGGGGTGTGATGGCGCAGGAGATCGAGGCGGCGGCCCTGGACAGCGTAGCGTCCGCGCTGCGGGGCCGCGGGCACGGCCACGCCCTGCCGCTCGGCGCGCCTTGCCCCAACTGCGCCACGCCGCTCGCGGGGCCGTGGTGCCACGCCTGCGGCCAGCCGGCGGAGGACTATCACCGCTCGCTACTGAAGCTTTCGCGAGAAGCGATCGACGGCCTGTTCGACCTCGACGGCCGGCTCTGGCGCACCCTGCCTGATCTGTGCTTCAAGCCGGCGCGGCTGACGCGCCGCTTTCTCGATGGCCACCGCATTGGCCAGATCCCGCCGTTCCGGCTGTTCCTGATCGTGGTGGTGCTGGTGTTTCTGGCCGCCGGGATCGAGCCTCACAACAAGCCGGTGGTGCAGGTGAACGGCGCCAGGCGGCGAACTCAAGACCGAGGAGGGCGTCAACCTGAAGGTCGTCCGCCTGCGCGACAACGACGCCACCGCGGCCTGGGTCAACGCGCGCCTGAAGCAGGCCGCCAAGGATCCGAAGGCGTTCGAGGCGGTGCTGACGGAGTGGGCGCAGCGCCTGGCCGTGCTGGCCCTGCCGCTCAGCGCCGGCTTGCTCGGCCTGATGTTCTTCTGGCGGCGCGGCGTCTATCTGTTCGACCACCTGATCTTCAGCATGCACTCGCTGTCGTTCCAGGGGCTGTTGCTGTCGACCGCGATGCTGGGGTCCCTGGTCAGCGGCTGGTTCCAGCTGCTGTTCCTCGTCGCGCCGGTCCACCTGTTTGCGCACCTTCGGGGAACCTATGGTCTCGGCGTGTTCGGCACCCTCTGGCGCATGGCGGTGCTGTTCGTCGGCTCCATTATCGTGCTCGTCCTGGCGCTGAGCGGACTGGTGTTGATCGGGCTGGCGGAGATTGGCGGATGATCGGCTCTGTGCTTGATCGCCAACCGCGGCGAGATCGCCCGGCGGATCATCCGCACCGCGCGCGCGGCTGGGTGTGCGCACCATCGCGGTCTATTCCGAGGCCGACGCCGATGCGCCGCACGTCGCCGAGGCCGACGAGGCGGTGCTGATCGGCCCGCCGCCGGCGCGCGAAAGCTACCTGAGGGCCGACGCGATCCTCGCCGCCGCACGCCAGACCGGGGCCGAGGCGATCCATCCGGGCTACGGCTTCCTGTCGGAGAACGCCGAGTTCGCCGAAGCGGTGATCGCCGCGGGCATCGTCTGGGTGGGCCCGCCGCCGGCGGCGATCCGGGCCATGGGCCTGAAGGACGCCGCCAAGCGGCTGATGGCGCAGGCGGGCGTACCTGACCACGCCGGGCTACCTCGGCGACGACCAGATCGCCCGCCGCGCTGGCGACCGAGGCCGCGGCGATCGGCTGGCCGGTGCTGATCAAGGCGGTGGCCGGCGGCGGCGGCAAGGGCATGCGCCGGGTCGACCGCGCCGAGGATTTCGCCGCCGCGCTGGAGGCCGCCCGCCGCGAGGCCGCCTCGGCCTTCGGCGACGACCGGGTGCTGCTGGAGCGCTACGTCACCCGCCCGCGGCACATCGAGGTGCAGGTGTTCGGCGACACCCACGGGAGCGTCGTCCACCTGTTCGAGCGCGACTGCTCGCTGCAGCGCCGGCACCAGAAGGTGATCGAGGAAGCGCCGGCGCCGGGCATGGACAGCGCCGACTCGCGAGGCGCTCTGCGCCGCCGCCGTCCGCGCGGCCAAGGCGGTGGACTACGTCGGCGCCGGCACCATCGAGTTTATCGCCGACGCCTCGGAGGGCCTGCGCGCCGACCGCATCTGGTTCATGGAGATGAACACCCGCCTGCAGGTGGAGCATCCGGTCACCGAGGCGATCACCGGCCTGGACCTGGTCGAGTGGCAGCTGCGCGTCGCCTCGGGCGAGGCGCTGCCGCTCGCGCAGGACCAGATCATCATGCAGGGCCACGCGGTCGAGGCGCGGCTCTACGCCGAGGATCCCGGCCCGCGGCTTCCTGCCCTCGACCGGTCGGCTGGACGAGCTGTTCATCGGTTCGCTCGGGGTTCGCGTCGACAGCGGGGTCGAGGTCGGCGGCGAGATCGGGCCGTTCTACGACCCGATGATCGCCAAGCTGATCGCCCACGAACCGACGCGCGAGGCGGCGGCGGAACGGCTGGCCTTCGCCTGCGGCGCAGGTCGAGGTCTGGCCGGTGAAGACCAACGCCGGGTTCCTGACCCGGCTGCTCGGCCAGCCAGACTTCATCGCCGGTCAGGTCGACACCGGCTTCATCGAGGCGCAGGCTCGAGGCGCTGACGGCGCCGCCCGAGCCGTCGAATTTCCTGCGAATCGAGGCGGTGACCGCCCTGGCGCCCGCCGGCGACGGCACGCCGTGGACCGAGCGCACGCTCTCGGGCCTGCGGCTCGGCGCGGCCAGCGCGCCATCATTGATCCAGGCGGGCGAGCGGGTGTTCGAGGCGCATGTCGACCCGCAGATGGCGTCGACCGTCCCGGCCGGCGCCCGCGAGGTGCGTGATCTTCGAGGGCGGCGAGGCGTTCGAATTCTCGCGGCCGAAGAGCGCCGCCGCTGAGGAAGGCGGCGCGGGCGACGGCCAGATCCTGGCGCCGATGCCCGGCAGGATCGCCTCGCTCGGCGTGGCGGTCGGCGGCGGTCGTCATGCGCGGCCAGACCCTCGCCACCCTGGAAGCGATGAAGATGGAGCACGCGCTGACCGCGCCGTTCGACGGCAAGGTGGCGGAGGTGCGCTGCGCGGTCGGCGACCAGGTGACCGAAGGCGCGCTGCTGGTGCGGCTGGAACCGGCCGGCGTAAACCGCGCCGCATGTCGCTCAATCTGATCAAGCTCTGCGTCGGCGCCGACACGCCGGAGGACCTACGCGTCTGGCGCGAGGCCCGCGCCGCGGCGGGACACCGGCCGATCGTCCACACCCGCCAGACGCCGAAGCGCGCGGCCGAACTATTGGACGGCGGCTCGCTCTACTGGGTGTTCAAGGGCGTGATCCTGATCCGCCAGCGCATCGCGGCGATCGAGACAGTGGGCGAGGGCGCCCAGCGGCGCTGCGAGATCCTGCTGGACGACGAGATGATCGCGACCGCGCCGCAGCCGCGGCGCGCCTTCCAGGGCTGGCGCTACCTGGAGGCCAAGGAGGCGCCGGTCGACTTCGGCGAGGCCGCCCACGGCGACCTGCCGGTGGAACTCGCCCGGCGACTGCGCGAAGCCGGCGCCTGGTAGGCGCTCACGCCGGCCAGTTGTCGATCAGCCGCGCCCGCCCGAGACGGGCGGCGACGAAGATCCGCGCCTTTGCCGCGTCGATCGGGCCAGGGCCAAGGTGGGTCAGAGTCTCGGCGTCGCGGACATCGAAGTAGTCGATCGGGCCGAAGCCCGCCTCGATCAGCGCCGCATAGCCCCGCGCCTCGACCGAGCTGACCGGCACGCCGTCCTTCAGCGCGGCCGACGCGGTGCGCAGCGCGGCGTGGAGGCGAGGGGCCACGGCGCGCTCGCCGGCGGTCAGGTAGACGTTGCGCGAGGACAGGGCGAGGCCGTCGCCTTCGCGTACGGTCGGGGCGCCCAGGATCTCCGCCGGCAGGTCGAGGTCGCGCGCCATGCGCTTGATCACCAGCAGCTGCTGGAAGTCCTTTTCGCCGAAGATCGCGACGTCGGGCGTGGCCTGGATCAGCAGCTTGGCGACGATGGTGGCGACGCCGGCGAAGTGGATCGGCCGCGCCTCGCCGTCCATCGGCCCCGAGACGCCGGCGACGCTGACGGTCGTGCTGAAGCCGGCCGGGTACATCTCCTCGACCGAAGGGGCGTACAGCAGGTCGCAGCCCGCCGAGGCCAGCAGCCCCACATCGCGCGCCTCGTCGCGGGGATAGGCGTCGAAGTCCTCGCTCGGCGCGAACTGGGTCGGGTTGACGAACAGGCTGGCGACGACGCGGTCGGCCCGGGTCTTGCCCAGCCGCACCAGCGACAGGTGGCCCTCGTGCAGAAAGCCCATGGTCGGGACCAGCGCGACCCGCTCGCCGGCCTCGCGCCAGGCGCGCACGGCGGCGCGCAAGCTATGGACGGTGCGGACGATCGGCAGTTCGGTCATGTGGCGCTCTGGAGACAGGGGCGGACCTATGAGGGACGGGCGGCGTCGATGTCCAGCTTGGGCTTTCCGTCGCGTTGACGCGGATCGCGAGCCAGTGTCTCGTCCGCAGAGTCACGCGATTCTGGCCGCGCGATTTGGCACGGGTACATCAGCTTAACGGAAGGTCCCGGCAATGCGGGTCATTGTCATCGGCAATGAGAAGGGCGGGGCTGGCAAGTCCACTGTCGCCGTCCATCTAAGCGTCGCCCTGGCCCACGATGGGGCCAAGGTCGCGGTGCTCGATCTCGACCACCGCCAGCAGTCGATGGCGCACTTCTTCGCCAACCGCGCGCGCTGGGTCGAAGCCAACGGCGCGGTTTTGCCGCAGCCGCAGGCGCTCGGCGATGTCGCCGACGCCGCGGCCCTCGATGTCGCGCTGGCCGACGCGGCCGATTGCGACTTCCTGGTCGTCGACACGCCTGGCGCCGACACCGAGCTGGCCCGGATCGCGCACCAAAAGGCCGATCTGATCGTGACGCCGATGAACGACAGCTTCGTCGACTTCGACGTGCTGGGCGTGGTCGACCCGGTGACCCTCGATCTGGTGCGGCCCAGCCTCTACTCTGAGACCGTCTGGGAGGCGCGCAAGGTCAAGGCGGCCGAGCGCGGCCGCTCTCTAGACTGGGTGGTGTTGCGCAATCGGCTCGCGTCGAGCGACCCGCGCAACCGCCGCCGGGTGGATGAGCGGCTGAAGGCCCTGTCGCGCCGCGTCGGCTTCCGCGTGCTGCACGGCCTTGGCGACCGGGTGATCTACCGCGAACTGTTTCCGTTCGGCCTGACCGTCGCCGACCTCGGCCCTACCGTGCGGCCAGTGCAGGTCTCGCTGGGCCACATCGCAGCTCGGCAGGAGCTGCGCGTGCTGATGGTCGAGCTCGGCCTGATGGCCCGGCCGATGGCGGCGGAGTAGCCGCACCCCGTCATGATCTTCGTCGCGCTCGGCGTCCTGGTGCTGGCCCTGCTCGTCAGCCTGGGACGTCAGCCGATGATGGCGCGCACGCCGGCCCGGGTGGCCGGGCTGACGTTGGCGATCGCGGCGGCCGGTATCGCCGCCTATGACGCGGCGCGCGGCGGGTGGCTTGGCGGCTCGATCCTGCTCACCGCGGCGCTGTGGCTGGCCAGTTCATCGCGGGCGCCCAGACGTCCGGCCGGCGGCATGGCGCGCGCTGAAGCCGCGTCGATGCTGGGCGTGTCGGAAACGGCGCGCCGCGAGGAGATCGAGGCGGCCTATCGGCGGCTGATGTTGCGCGTGCATCCGGACACCGGCGGCGCAGCCGGGCTTGCGGCTCAGCTCAACGCCGCGCGTGAAGTGCTGCTGCGGAGCTAGAGCTTAGCGCGGACCGGCGACACAGGGTTGGGCCTTGGCCTGTACGTTGGCGCAGGCCTGCTTCGCCTCGGCCTCGGTGAAGCCGGTGAACACCGCGCGATAGGTGCGCCCGACGTGGTCGACCTGACCTTCGCGGTCGTCGAACTGCGTCCGGAAGGCGTCCGCGACATAGTCGACCTGGCGGGTGGCGAGGAGGCCCGAGGCGAATTCGCCGACCTGGACCGACCAGTTGCGCGGTTGGGTGGCTTGCGCGGGAGCCTGGGTCTGATTCGGCCGCAGCAGTCCAGCGTGCGGGACGTCCTGCGTCAGCGACGGGCGCGAGGCCGCCAGCTGGGTCACGCCCGCCGGCACGAAGCTCACGGGCGTGCCGTGCGCCGCGGCGGTCAGCACGATGTCGATGGCGTCTTCGTCCTCGTCGCCATCGCCAGGCTCACCCGACGGGATCCTGGCGCTGCCAGCGAGAGGCGAGCGCTCGAACATGTTCGACGTCAGGATCAGGTTCTCACCGTGCGCGCGGCGCTCTTCGACATCGAAGCCGGTGAGCAGCAGATCTTCGACGTTGGCGTTGCGAGCGGCGCCCGAGGATCCGCCCATCACCACCACGATCAGCCGGTGTCCGTCGCGGACAGCCGAGGCGGCGAGGTTAAAGCCGGCGGCTGAGGTGAAGCCGGTCTTGAACCCATCCATGCCGGGCATCGCGCCCAACAGGTGGTTGGTGTTGTTCATGGTGCGGCCGCGGTAGGTGAACTGCTCGTCGCCGAAGTAGTGGTAGTACTGCGGATAGTCGCGCAGCACGGCCCGGCACAGAATTGCGATGTCGTGGGCGGAGCTGATGTGGCGGCTGTCGGGCAGCCCGTTCGGATTGACGAAGTGCGAGTGGAGCATGCCCAGCTCCTGCGCCTTCATCGTCATCATCGCCGCGAACCGGCTTTCGCTGCCGCCGATCTTCTCGGCCAGTGCGACGGCCATGTCGTTCGCCGAGTGCACCGCCATCGCGTGCATGGCGTCTTCGACGGTGATGGTGTCGCCCGGGCGCAGGCCAAGCTTGGTGGGGGGCTGCGACGCGGCGAGCGGCGAAACGGTGATCAGGTCGGTCTCATGCAGGCGGCCAGTCGAGAGCGCCTCGAACGCGAGATAGAGCGTCATCACCTTGGTCACCGACGCCGGGTAGCGCGGCGAGTTGGCGCGCTTCTGATACAGGATCTCGCCAGTCGCGGCGTCGATCACGATCGCGGCATAGCGCGGCTCGTCGGCCGGGACCCGCAGGTCCGTGGTCGGCGAATAGGTCGCGGTCGAATAGCCGGGCGAGGCGTATTCGTTCTGAGCGATCGTGGGTGTGGCGCTTACGCAAATCGCCGTGGCCAGGGCGGCCATCACGTACGAAACGCGTCGGGCGGGCTCGGACATCAGCGGGCTCCGGCGTACTTGGGTTACTGCAGGCGTCGCATGGGAACGGCAAAGACTCGGCGTCTGCAAGGTCCTTAGCATGACTTAACTTGTGTTTCGCCAAGGTAAACACGCGGCGGTGCAATGCGTCGCAGCCACCGCTAAGTTCATGGCGAAAAAGGGACAATAACGCCGCGCTACGGCCATGATTGGGGCCGTTTGGCGTCATGTTGCAGTGCACAAAAATTGCTTGACTATCGCACTGCAACATGAGATTTCACGGTTCGCCGGACGAGGCATGGACGCCAGCCTCAGTCGTCTCGTGCGGCCCCGTAACGCCCGCCCCGATCCCGCTTCGCCCCCTGCCTCTCCAAGGAGATACGTCATGGCCGCCAACGGCGCCGAAACCATCAAGTCGACGGTCGATCAGTTCACCACCGCCGGCAACCAAGCTTTCAAGGACTCGATCGAAAAGTCGCTGAGCGCGCTCGGCGAAGTGAACGCCCACTCGAAGAAGAACCTTGAAGCCGTCGTCGCGTCGGTCACCGCCGCCACCAAGGGCGCGGAAGCCCTCGGCGCCCAAGCGATGGCCTATTCGAAGAAGGCCATGGAAGACCATGTCGCCGCGGCCAAGAGCCTGACCAGCGCCAAGAGCGTGCAGGAAGTCGTCGAGCTGCAGACCGCCTACGCCAAGAGCTGGATGGAGAGCTACATCGCCGAGATGAACAAGGCCTCCGAAACCGTCTCCGCCTCGGTCAAGCAAAGCTTCATGCCGCTCAACGAACGCGTCACCGCCCTCGTCGAGAAAGTGCAAGCCGCCCGCTAGTCGTCGGCCAGAGAGTTCGGTCACACAGTAACGTGATCGCGCGCGGTCGGGCCCAGGCCCGGCCGCGTTTTTCGTTCGGCCGACTTTGCGGGCGCGAACGAGCGCGCTAAGCGTCGCACCATGTCCACCCCAGAAGACCGCCTGGCCGCCCTCGGGCTCACCCTGCCGCAGCCGCGCGCGCCGGTGGCCAACTATGTCCCGTTCGTGCGCCTTGGCGCCGCGCTCTACATCTCCGGCCAGGTCTCGACCGACGCCGCGGGCGGCGTGCGCGGCGTCGTCGGCGAGGATGTCAGCGCCGAGGAGGCGAAGCGCGCCGCGCGGATCTGCGGCCTCAACCTGATCGCCCAGATGAAGACGGCGCTGGACGGCGACCTCTCGCGGGTCGTGCGGGTGGTGAAGCTCGGCGGCTTCGTCCAGGCCGGGCCCGCGTTCTTCGATATCCCGCAGGTGCTGAACGGCTGCTCGGATCTGATGGTCGAGGCGTTCGGCGACGCCGGCCGGCACGCCCGCTCGGCCGTCGGCGTCTACCGCCTGCCGCTGAACTTCGCCGTCGAGGTCGACGCCGTGGTCGAAGTCCGATGAGGGCGCGCTTCGGCGAGGCCTGGGATCGCCTGTTCGCGCCGGCCGTCGCCCATCGCGGCCTGTGGAGCAAGAACGGCCCGCCGGAGAACTCGCTCGGCGCGTTCGAGCTGGCCTGCGAAGCCGGCTACGGCATCGAACTCGACGTTCAGCTCAGCTCGGACGGCGAGGCGATGGTGTTCCACGATGGCCGCCTGGATCGGATGACCGGGCAGGAGGGCCGCATCGGCGAGCACACGGCGGCCGATCTCGGCGCGATGGCCCTGGCCGGCACGGACGAGACCATTCCGACTTTGGTCGACACGCTGGCGCTGGTCGGCCACCGGGCGATGGTCCACATCGAGCTGAAGACGCCTTACGGCGAGGTCGGCCCGCTTGAGCAGCGGGTGCATGACATCCTGCTCGACCACAACGGCCCGACCGCGGTGATCGGCTTCAATCCCTATTCCCACGCCTGGTTCGCCGATCGCCATCCGCAGATTCTGCGCGGGCTGGACAGCTACGCCTACAGCGCGCCCGACAACGCCCGGATGGCGCCGGAGCAGCGCAAAAGCTTCGCGCGGCTGGAGCATGTCGCGATCGCCCGGCCCCACTTCCTGGCGCTGGGCCTCGACATGCTGCCGAGCGCGCGGGCCGATCAGCTCCGCCAGCAGGGCATGCCGGTAGTCGCCTGGACGGTGCGCCAGCCGGCCGAGTGGGACAAGATCAAGGACCACTGCGACAACCTGATCTTCGAAGGCTTCGCTGCGTGACTTCGCTGAGGGCGGAGGTCAGTGTCCACCGCCGGGTTTCCGACATCGGCCGCGCGGCCTGGGATAGTTGCGCCAATCGTCCCGATCACGCGGCCAACCCGTTCGTCTCCTACGACTTCCTGGACATCGCCGAGGAGTCGGGCTGCGCCTCGCCGCGCACCGGCTGGGCGCCGCAGCATCTCGCGGTGCGGGATCGGGCGGGCGAGGTGGCCGCGGTCGCGCCGATCTATCTGAAGTCGCACAGCCAGGGCGAATATATCTTCGACCACAGCTGGGCCGACGCCTACGAGCGCGCCGGCGGCCGCTACTATCCGAAGCTGCTCTCCGCCGCGCCGTTCTCGCCGGTGACCGGGCCGCGGCTGCTCGTGCGCCCGGACGTCGATCTGGAGCAGGGCCGGCGCATGCTGCTCTCCGGCGCGCTGACCGTCTGCGAGAAGATGGGCGCCTCGACCCTGGGCGTGAACTTCCCGACCGCCGACGAATGGCGGTTCCTGGGCGAGCAGGGGATGCTGCTGCGCCAGAACCAGCAGTACCACTGGCTCAACGCCGGCTACGCGACGTTCGACGACTTCCTGGCCGCGCTGTCGTCCGGCCGGCGCAAGACCATCCGCCGCGAGCGCCGCGACGCCGTCGCCGGCCTCGAGATCCACGCCCTGACCGGCAAGGACCTGACGGAGGAGCACTGGGACGCGTTCTACGGCTTCTACATGGACACCGGGAACCGCAAGTGGGGCCGGCCCTATCTCAACCGGCTGTTCTTCTCGCTGCTGGGCGAGCGGATGGCCGACCGGGTGCTGCTGCTGCTGGCCCGGAAGGACGGCCGCTGGATCGCCGGGGCGCTGAACCTGATCGGCGGCGATTGCCTCTATGGCCGCAACTGGGGCTGCATCGAGGACGTGCCGTTCCTGCACTTCGAGCTCTGCTACTACCAGGCGATCGAGTGGGCGATCACCCACGGCCTGGCGCGGGTCGAGGCCGGCGCGCAGGGCCAGCACAAGATCGCCCGCGGCTACCTGCCGACCGCGGTCTACTCGGCCCACTACATCTCCGATCCCGGCCTTTCGCACGCCGTGGCGCGGTTCCTGGAGGAGGAGCGGCGGCACGTGCAGGGCGAGATGGACTGGCTGGCGGAGGAATATTCGCCCTTCAAAGCCGCCTGAGCCGCATTACGAAACCCTAACTGGCTCGCTTTTCCGGGCCTGCTAAGTCGCTGACCGACAGTTTCGGGGAGTGATCTGGCGATGCGAGGGACGTTCTTCATTTCCACGGCGATGGCAGTCCTGACCGCCGCCGGCGCCGCGACGGCCGAGACCACGGCGGCGCAGATCTTGGACGCCAACCATGCGGCGATGGGCGCCGGGCTCGACCGTGAAGGCGCGCTCGACGTCCGCTACGCCTACGCCGGCCAGGGCCTCACCGGCGAGGTGCGTTCGACCTTCGACCTGCGCGGCGGCGGCTTCGTCGACAGCCAGGATGTCGGCCCGACCACCGGCGGCAATGGCTTCGACGGCAAGATCGCCTGGATGCGCGATCTGTCGGGCGCGATCACGCCACAGGCCGGTGGCGACATCCGCCAGCTGGCGGTCACCGAGGCCTATCTGGACGGCAATCTGTGGTGGCGGGCGGATCGGGGCGGCGCGAAGATCGAGGTGCTGGCGCCTCAGGCCAGCGGCGATACGCACTATGACGTGCTGCGGGTTTCGCCGGTGGGCGGAAAGCCGATCGAGGCCTGGTTCGACGCCAAGACCCACCTGCTTGCGCGGACGGTGGAGAACCAGGGATCGCAGACCATCGCCACCAGCTTCGCCGACTATCGGCTGCTCGGCGGCGTGATGGTCGCCGGCAAGGAGGTCATCGACGATGGCACCGGCCCGCAGTTCGGCCAGACCATGACCATCAAGAGCGTTGTGGCCGGACCGCCGCTGCCCGCGAGCAGCTATGCGCCGCCGCCTTGGACGCCGAGCGACGCGCGCATCGCCAACGCCGAGGGGCGAGTCACCGTGCCGATCCAGCTGCTCAACAACCACATCTATCTGGAAGCCAAGATCAACGGCAAAGGCCCGTTCCTCTGCATCTTCGACACCGGCGGCCACAGCCTGCTGACGCCGGAAACGGCCAAGGCGCTCGCGGTTCACCCGGAAGGCGAGGCGCCGGGGACGGGGGCCGGGGAGGGCGTGGTGGAGGCCGGCTTCGCCAAAGGCGTCGACTTCCAGGTCGGCGACCTTTCGCTGACAAACCAGACGGTCACCGTGCTTCCGTTCGCGTCGAAGGACGTCGAAGGCTTCGACGAGCAGGGCATGCTCGGCTTCGAACTCGCTCGGCGGTTCGTCACGGTGATCGACTACGGCGCCAAGACCATCACCTTCATCGACCCGGCGAAGTTCGATCCGAGGGACGCCGGCACGCCGGTGCCGTTCGCCTTCTACAACCACCTGCCGCAGGTGGCGGGCGTGTTCGAGGGCACGCCAGGCCGCTTCGATATCGACACCGGTTCGCGCGTCGAGCTGACCCTGACCAAGCCGTTCGTCGAGGCGCATGGCCTCACCGCCAAGCATCCCAAAGGCGTGCTCGCCGTCGACGGGTGGGGCGTCGGCGGGCCCTCGCGGTCGTATGTGACTCGCGGCGACTACTTCACGCTCGGTCCGGTGCGGATCGATGGTGTCGTCGCCAGCTTCGGCACGCAGGGCAAGGGCGCGTTCTCGGATCCCAACTTCCAGGGCAACGTCGGCTCCGGGCTGCTGAAGCGCTTCGCTGTGACCTTCGACTACGGCCGCCAGGTCATGTACCTGAAGCCGTTGCAGCCGCCGGCGGGGGACGTGGGCGTGTTCGACCGCGCCGGGTTCTGGCTGAACCTGTCGCCGGGCGGGTTCAAGATCATGGACTTGACCGCGGGCGGGGCGGCGGCGGACACCGGCCTGAAGGTCGGCGACGAGATCACCGCGATCGACGGGGTTTCCTCGCACGGCATCGACCTGCCCGAGCTGCGCAAGCGGCTGCGCGACGAACCCGCCGGCACGCAGGTGAAGCTGGATGTACTGGCCGGCGGCCGGGCGCGGTCGGTGACCCTGACGCTGAAGGACCAGATCTAGCGCAGACCCAGGAGCTCGGGCTCGGGCATGGTTTCGAGGCTCCCGCGTCTCTGCTAGCAGGGTAGTCTCGCAAGCGATCGGGTGAGAAGTCCATGAGCCTCGACGGCGTCTACGACCCTGACAACATCTTCGCCAAGATCGTGCGCGGCGAAGCCCCGTGCGCCAAGGTGTTCGAAGACCACGACACCATGGCTTTCATGGACGTGTTTCCGCAGGGGCCGGGGCATGTGCTGGTGGTGCACAAGCGCGCCCACGCCCGAAACCTGCTCGATGTGGAGCCGGAACCGCTGGAAGCGACCATCCTCACCGTGCAGCGCGTGGCGCGGGCGATGCGCGGGGCGCTGAAGCCGGACGGAATCTTCGTCGCCCAGTTCAACGGCCAGGTCGCCGGCCAGACGGTGTTTCATCTGCATTTCCACGTGATTCCGCGCTGGGACGGCATCCCGCTCGGTCGTCACGCCGCCGGCGCGATGGCCGACATGGCCGAGCTTGCCAAGCAAGCCGAGGCGATCGCGCTGGAGATTTCGTGAGCCAGGGGCTGACCCTGCGGTTCACGCGCCTCTCGCCGACCCATCACCGCTTCGAATACCGCCGCGCGGACGGAACCGGCGAAGCGATCGAGATGGAAAGCAGAAGCCTGCTGCTGCACGACCTACTGCACTATGCGGTGGAGCGCGAAGCAGGTCTGAGGGGCTCTTTCTATGGCATCCTCGGCAAGATCGGCGGCTACGAAGAACTGTCAGTCGCCGGAGGCGCGGCGCTCGGGGGCGAGATCGCGATCACGGAGCGGATGGTCGGGGCGCTAACCGGCGCGATGCAGCAGGACGACCTGGACGCAGAGGCTTTCGCGGCCCAGGTGCGCGAATACCTCGACCTTTACGAGGAGCGCGCGCCGCGCTGGTTCAATCCAGCCTTCACCAGCGCGGTGCGTGAGCGGATGCGCGAGCTGACCGGGCGCTGGAAAGCAACCCCGTTCGGCGAGACGATGGAACTGGTGTTCGAGTGACCGGCGCTTCGCCACGCCTTGAACAACAGTCAAGCTAGCACCTAGTCTGCCAGCAGCCCTCGGTTGTTCCAGGGCGAGAGGGGGGCGTTCAATGGCCGAAGAGCCGTCGGGCGGCGCGTCGGGCGCGCTGTTTCAGCCGATCAAGACGCTGCCGCCAGAACGGAGCTATCGGTACCGATCCCTCGCCGGCCTGACCTTCGCCACCATCGCGCTGGTCGGGATCAACGGCCTGGCGCTGGTCGCGGAGTTCGCCGGGGTCGCCGGGCGCTGGGCGTTGTTTCTGCAAATGCAGAAGCACGCGTTCACGTCGCGCGACGTCATGGTGGCCGCCGCTCACAGCAGTGACGCTTTCGTACGGCTTGCGGCGGTGTGGGCCTCGGTGACGCTGCTGGCCGCCTACGTCGTCGGCTCGTTCTGGATCTACAACGCCGCCTGCAACATCCGCGCGCTGGGGGCCCGCGGCATGCAGATAACGCCGGGCTGGGCGGTCGGATGGTTCGCCGTACCGTTCGCGGCGCTGGTCATGCCATTCCAGGGCGTGGAGGAGATCTACCAGGCTAGCGTATCGCCGGTTGGGTGGCAGAGGTTGCGCACGCCGTTGCTGCTGCGCGTGTGGTGGGGGGCGTGGCTGCTCGGCGGCGTAGGCGGCTCGCTGCTCAGCCTGGTGGCGCGCGCGATGACCACCCTTCCGGACCTGATCACCGCGAACCAGCTGCTGCTGGTGGACGTCACGGTCAGACTGAGCGCCTCGGCGCTGTTCCTGGTCATCGTCTGGCGGGCTTACCGCGCCCAGTCGCACAGCCGCTTGTACGTGCAGCAGACGGCCCAGGTCTTCGCGTGAAACGCGCCGGGATCGGAGCGCCTGCTCCGATCCCGGCTTTGAGCGTCAGTCGGCCAGCACTGGCTCCTGCGGCGCCGGGGTGATTTCCGGCGGGGAGGGGCCTTCGGGGTTCGCGCCTTCGTCGTCGAACTCGAACGCCAGCTTGCCGTCCTTGAGCGCCACCTTGACGTGGCCGCCCTTGGCCAGGCGTCCGAACAGGATGTCGTCGGCGAGCGGCTTCTTGATCTGCTCCTGGATCACCCGGGCCAGCGGCCGGGCGCCGTAGAGCTCGTCGAAGCCGTTCTTGGCCAGCCAGTCGAGCGCGTCTTCGGTCGCCTCGATGGTGACGTGGCGGTCGGCCAGCTGGGCTTCCAGCTGCAGCACGAACTTCTGCACCACCATGCGGATGACTTCCGGCGTCAGCGACTTGAAGGTGACCGTCGCGTCCAGGCGGTTGCGGAACTCCGGCGTGAACAGCTTCTTGATCGCCTCGTCGTCCGCGCCCTCGATCTTCCCGCGGCCGAAGCCAATCGAGTTGCGTTGGCCGTCGGAGGCCCCGGCGTTGGTGGTCATGATCAGCACCACGTTGCGGAAGTCGACCTTCTTGCCGTTGGCGTCGGTGAGGGCGCCGTGATCCATGACCTGCAGCAGGATGTTGTAGACGTCCTGGTGCGCCTTCTCGATTTCGTCGAGCAGCACGACCGCGTGCGGGTGCTGGTCGACGGCGTCGGTCAGCAGGCCGCCCTGGTCGAAGCCGACATAGCCGGGAGGGGCGCCGATCAGGCGGCTCACGGTGTGGCGTTCCATGTACTCCGACATGTCGAAGCGCAGCAGCTCGATGCCGAGCGTCAGCGCAAGCTGGCGCGCGGTCTCGGTCTTGCCGGTGCCGGTGGGGCCGGAGAACAGGTAGCAGCCGATCGGCTTGTCGCCGTCGCGCAGCCCGGCCCTGGCCATCTTCATGGCCGCGGCGAGCTGGTTGATCGCCTCTTCCTGGCCGAACACGGCGCCGCGCAGGTCGCTTTCGAGCTGCTTGAGCGCCTCGGTGTCGGACTTGGACACCGACTTTGGCGGGATGCGGGCGATCTTGGCGACGACCGTCTCGATCTCCTTCAGGCCGATCGTCTTCTTGCGCTTGCCTTCCGGCAGCAGCATCTGGCTGGCCCCGGCTTCGTCGATGATGTCGATCGCCTTGTCCGGCAGCTTGCGGTCGGTGATGTACTTGGCCGACAGCTCCACCGCCGCCTTGATCGCCTCGGCGGTGTATTTCAGCTTGTGGAATTCCTCGTAGTAGATCTTCAGGCCCTTGAGGATCTTGATCGTGTCCTCGATGGTCGGCTCGTTGATGTCGATCTTCTGGAACCGGCGCACCAGGGCGCGGTCCTTCTCGAAGTGCTGGCGGAACTCCTTGTAAGTCGTCGAGCCCATGCAGCGCAGGTTGCCTGACGCCAGCGCGGGTTTCAGCAGGTTGGACGCGTCCATCGCGCCGCCGCTGGTCGCGCCGGCGCCGATCACCGTGTGGATCTCGTCGATGAACAGCACCGCGTTGGCGTGGTTCTCGAGCTCCTTGATCACCTGCTTGACGCGTTCCTCGAAGTCGCCGCGATAGCGGGTGCCGGCCAGCAGCGCGCCCATGTCGAGCGAGAAGATCGTCGACTTGGCCAGCACCTCCGGCACTTGCTTGGACACGATCTTGCGCGCCAGGCCCTCGGCGATGGCGGTCTTGCCGACGCCGGGGTCGCCCACCAGCAAGGGATTGTTCTTGGTGCGCCGGCACAGGATCTGGATGCAGCGCTCGACCTCGTTCATCCGCCCGATCAGCGGATCGACCTTACCCTGCCGCGCCTTCTCGTTGAGATTGATGCAGTACGCCTCGAGCGCCTCGCCGCCGGTCTTGACCGGGGGCTTTTCGTCGTCGCCCTCGACGTTGGCGCCCTTGGCGGGGCGCGGTTCGGAGGCGCCCGGCTTCTTGGCGATGCCATGGGCGATGAAGTTGACCGCGTCGTAGCGGGTCATCTCCTGCTGCTGCAGGAAGTAGGCGGCGTGGCTCTCGCGCTCGGAGAAGATCGCCACCAGCACGTTGGCGCCGGTGACATCGTCGCGGCCCGAGGACTGCACGTGGATAACCGCCCGCTGGATCACGCGGTGGAAGCCGGCGGTCGGCTTGGCGTCCTCGCCATCGTCCACGACGAGGCTCTTCAGCTCGTTGTCGACATAGCTGCTGAGGCTCTTCTTCAGCTCCCCGAGGTCGACCTCGCAGGCGCGCATCACCCCGGCGGCGTCGCTGTCGTCGATCAGGGCCAGCAGCAGGTGCTCGAGCGTCGTGTATTCGTGCTTACGCTGGTTGGCGTAGGCCACGGCCCGATGGAGGGTCTCTTCAAGATTACGCGAGAAAGACGGCAAGCTGAGCCTCTCAGTCCTTTTCCATGGTGCATTGGAGCGGGTGTTGATGGCGTCTGGCGGTCTCGATCACCTGGGCGACCTTCGTCTCGGCCACCTCGTAGGTAAAGACACCGCAGACGCCGACCCCATTCTGATGCACGTGCAACATAATCCGGGTCGCAGCTTCCGGCGATTTATTGAAGAAACGTTCAAGGATGTAGACCACAAATTCCATGGGCGTGTAGTCGTCGTTGAGAATCAACACGCGATACATGGACGGCTTTTGGGTTTTCGGCTTTGTCTGTGTGACGACAGCCGTACCCGTGCCGATAACTTGGTCTCCCTGATGCTTCTCCGCCACGACGGGTTCTCCAACGGGAGGAGGCGCCACGAAGCACCTCCAGCTACGATTAGATATGAAAACCTGGGCCCTTTGGAAGGGTGGATTTGCGACCTGCGTTCTTTCAACGCGATTGGCCGCCTTTGGTGGCGTCAGCGCTTGAGCGATCGGCCCATGATTATCGCTTCGGCGCCGAAGCGCCCACGTAGGGTGTCAACTGCCCGTTCGCCACTCAACGCTCTTGACTCGCCGTCGTCGAAAAGATCGCCGCCGGCGGAATTGGCGGGCACGATGTCCGAGATGCCGACGCCGACCAGCCGCCACGGCTTGCCGCGCGCCTCCAGCGCCAGCATCTCGCGCGACGCGGCGAACAGGGTCCGCGCCGTCTGAGTCGCGAACGGCAGGGTGCGCCGGCGGGTGACGATGCGAAAATCGGTCGCGCGCAGCTTCAGCGTCACCACCCGGCCGGCGATCTCCTCGGCGCGGGCGTGACGGGCGACCTTCTCGCACAGCGGCCACAGCACGTCCTCCAGTTCGGCGACACCGGACAG
Organism: uncultured Pseudomonadota bacterium; assembly: GCA_963835495.1. Lineage (GTDB taxonomy): Bacteria > Pseudomonadota > Alphaproteobacteria > Caulobacterales > Caulobacteraceae > Acaudatibacter. The sequence continues at coordinate 1,128,757 of CAWIFQ010000003.1, forward strand.
GTCGACGTTGAAGGTCGTCTCCGCCGACAGGCTCTTGCGGCCTTCGTGCGGGTTGACGGCGCGGGCGTCGCGGCCGTGGGCCAGCTGGCTCAGGCGCAGACCATGCACGCCGTAGCGATCAGCCAGGCGCTTCGGCGACTCGGCCGCAAGATCGCCGACCAAGGGATAGCCGTCACTGATCAGGGTCTTGGCGAATTGGGGACCCACGCCGGGCAAGATCGCCACTGGCCGCGGCGCCAGGAATTCCTGGGCTTCCCCGCCGCCGATCACGGCGAAGCCGCGGGGTTTGTCGAGGTCCGAGGCGATCTTGGCCAGGAACTTGTTGGCGGCCAGGCCGATCGAGACGGTGATGCCGACTTCGCGCTCGATCTCGCCCTGCAGCCGCGCCAGCGTCAGCGCCGGGATCGCGCCGTGCAGGCGCTCGGTGCCGGAAAGATCCAGCCAGGCCTCGTCGAGCGAGAGCGCCTGCACCAGCGGCGTCACGTCCGCCAGCTTGGCCATGATGCGGCGGCTCTCGGCGCGGTACCTGGCGAAGTCCGGCGGCAGGATCACGGCCTCCGGGCACAGCTTCCTGGCCTTGAACATCGGCATGGCCGAGCGCACGCCGGACATGCGGGCGATGTAGCAGCAGGTGGTGACGACGCCCCGAACCCCGCCGCCGACGATCAGCGGCCGGTCGCGCAGCTCGGGGCGGTCGCGTTTCTCGACCGAGGCGTAGAAGGCGTCGCAGTCCAGGTGCGCCATCGACAGGGTGGCCAGCTCGGCGTGACGCACAAGGCGCAGCGAACGGCAGATCGGACAACGGGCGGCGGACCCGGTTCCGGGATCGTCACCGGTCCAGAGGCAGTCGCGGCAGAGCGCCGTCACCGCTCCAGAGGCCAGAGCCAGGCCGCGCCGCGCACGCCGGATGAGTCGCCGTACTTCGCCGGCTTGATCTGGGTGACGAAGACGTCGGAGAAGGCGTAGCGGGCGACGACGGGCGGCACGCGCTCGTAGAGCTCGGTCGTGTTCGACATGCCGCCGCCGAACACGATCACGTCGGGATCGAGGATGTCGCAGATGACCGCCAGCGCGCGGCCCAGCCGGTCGACGTAGCGATCCAGCGCTGCGACGGCCGCCGCCTCGCCGCCGCGAGCCCGCTCGACGATGACATCGCCGGTGAGGGTTTCGCCGGTGGCTTCGCGGTAGTCGACGCCGAACGCAGTGCCGGAAATCCAGCGCTCAAGGCAGTCGCGCCGGCCGCACCAGCAGGTGCGCGCGGCCCGCTCCTCGGCGGAGGGCCAGGGCAGGGGGGTGTGGCCCCACTCGCCGCCGATCTTGTTGACCCCTTCGACGGTGTGGCCGCGCACCACGACGCCGCCGCCGCAGCCGGTGCCGAGGATCGCCCCGAACACCACCTCGGCGCCCTTCGCCGCGCCGTCGATCGCCTCGGAGAGGGCGAAGCAGTTGGCGTCGTTTTCCAGCCGCACCGCGCGGCCCAGGACTTTCTCCAGATCCTCCTGGAGCGGCTTGTCGTTGAGCCAGACGCTGTTGGCGTTACGCATCCGTCCGGTCTTCGGCGAGAGCGAGCCGGGCACGCCGAAGCCGATCGTCGCGCCGGTCATACCGGTCTGTCGCTCGACCTCGGCGACCAGTTCGCGCACGACGTCCAGCGCCGCATCATAGGCGCCGGGGTTCGGCTTTCGCACCCGCGCGGCGAACGCGCCGGCCCCGTCCAGCGCCGCGACCTCGATCTTGGTCCCTCCGAAATCAACGCCGATCCTGATCATGACGCTGTTGTCCGCAACCGCGCCGGACAAGTCCAGCGGCGCCGGACGCAAGCGTGGCGTTTGCGCCAAAGCAAGCGGCGAGGCAGAAGGGAGCAGGGGAACTATCGACAGGAAAGCTGATGGGCTGGTCGCCGCACCGCAAGCGAGGGCTGACGTTTCACAATCCGGCCTACAGCTTCAAGGGCTACACCCTGCTCGCGCCGCTCGAGGGCGGCTCGGTGTTCCTGCTCGATATGGCCGGGCGCGTGGTGCACCAATGGACCGTGCCGGACGCCAAGCCGGAATACGGCTATCTGACCGAGGCGGGCACGTTGCTCTGCCGCTGCGTGCCGTTCGCCCCGCCCGACGAGACGTTCAAGCCGGCCTCTGAAGACGATCCGCCCATGCCGCTGGAGGAACGCGCGCGCAAGCTGCCGTCCAACTACCGTTTCCTGCGGGAACTGAGCTGGGACGGCGAGATCCTGTGGCAGCACGAGGACCCGCTGCTGCACCACGACTTCCACCAGACGCGCGACGACACGTTCCTGGTCACCCGCTTCGTGCAGATGGAGAAGGCGCTCTCCGACAAGGTGAGGGGCGGCAGGCGGGCCAAGGCGAGCCACCACCCGATGCTCACCGACGAATATCTGGAGCTGAACCGCGCTGGCGAGGTGGTCTGGTCGGTCCGCCTCGACGAGGTGCTCGACCCCAAGCTCGACCCGCAGGCGCCGCTGGAACGGCGCATCGAGTGGACCCACACCAATTCGCTCTGCCAGAGCGACGACGGGACGCGCGTGCTGTTCTCATGCAAGAACGCCAGTCGCGTCGGCATCATTGACAAGGCGACCAAGCAGCTAACCTGGCGCTTCGGCCATCCGGTGACGTCGGGCCAGCACCACGCCCGTTTCCTGCCGAACGGCAACGTCCACATGTTCGACAACGGCCTGCGGCGCGAGGGGCTGCCCTACTCACGGGTGATCGAGGTCGATCCGGCGACGGACAAGATCGTCTGGGAGTACCAGGCCAACCCGCCCTTCTCGTTCTTCAGCCCGCACATTTCGTCGGCCGACCGCCTGCCGAACGGCAACACGTTCATCTGCGAGGGCGTCTCCGGCCGGGTGTTCGAGGTGACCCAGCGGGGCGAGATGGTCTGGGAATGGAACAGCCCGTTCGTCCAGACCGTGCGCGGCTCGCAGGCCAGCGTCGCCATCTGGCGCGCCCACCGCTACGCGCCGGACCATCCGGCGCTGCGGGGGCGTGACCTGGACGCGGGCCGCTTTCGGGCGCTGAACGAGCTGCACGGTTTGGCCGACTAGGACAAGGGCGACGCGGTGGCGCATGGCCTAAGCGGTCGCGACAACCCATGTCAAGGAGCATGCCCGGTCCTCGCCGCATCGAAGGCTACGCGATCGTCTCGGAGGACGGGATGCTGGCCGACGCCGCCGGCGTCATGCCGGAGGCGCTCAAGTTCGAGGCCGATCAGCGCTTCTTCGCGCGCGGCCTGGGTCGGGTCGACGTGGTCGTGCACGGCCGCCACTCGGGCGAGGAACAGCCGCATTCATCCCTGCGCCGGCGACTGGTCGTGACCCGCCAAGCGCCAGCTTTGGCGCCCGATCCCTCGAACGAAAGAGCGCGACTCTGGAACCCCGAAAGCGCCTCGCTAGAAGAGGCCCTGGCGGCGCTGGGAGCGCCGCATGCCCGCGTCGGCGTGATCGGCGCAACCGGCGTGTTCGGGCTCTTTCTGGACCGTTACGACGTGTTCTATCTCACGCGCGCCGCTGGCGTACGCCTGCCGGGCGGGCGGCCGGTCTTTCCAGAAGTTCCCACGCGGACGCCGGAGGAAGTGCTCGCCACCCATGGCATGACCTGCGGCATGCGCCGCGCGCTCGATCCGGCGAAGGGCCTGACGCTCGCCGTTTGGCGCCGACGCCGATCCGACGGGCGTCGTTAGACCTCGGCGGGTTCCGAAGTCCGGGCGTTCGGCTCGGCGGCCGCGATATCGCCGCCGTAGACGAACTCGGGACCGTCCAGGTCGATCGTCGGCAGCTCGTTCCTCTCGCGCCAGTAGTCCTGGGTGTGCTGCCATTCTGGCTTGTCGCCCCGCAGCGGCATCCGGTCCATGGAGCGCATCAGGTAGCCGGGATTGAAGTTCTCCGGGTCCATCCAGCTCGATAGCGGCATGCCGGCGTCCTCGGGCCGCAGCGCGACGGCGACCTTGCCCGCGCCCTTGTCCCGCATATGCCCCAGCAGCCGGCAGACGAAGTCCGAGAGGATGTCGACGCGCAGGGTCCAGCTGGCGCGGAAGTAGCCGAAAACCCAGACCATGTTGGGCACGCCGGTGAACATCATGCCGCGGTAGGTGACGGTTTTGGCGAAATCGACCGGCTTGCCATCGACCTCGAACGGGATGTCGCCCAGTACGGACAGGCTGAAGCCGGTCGCGGTGACGACGACGTCGGCCTCAAGCTCCTGGCCCGACTTGAGCAGGATGCCGGTCTCGGTGAAGCGGTCGATCTCGTCGGTGACGACGCTCGCCTTGCCTTCCTTGACCTTCTTGAAGATGTCGCCGTCTGGCACGAAGGCGATCCGCTGACGCCAAGGCAAATATTTCGGCGTGAAGTGCTGGGCAGTGAGGTCGTCGCCGATGAAGGCGGAGACGCCGGCCAGCAGCTCCTGCTTCACCGCGTCCGGCTCGCTGAACGCGCGCTCGGTGAAGAACTGGCCGAACTTCAGCCGCTGCCGACGGACGATCTCGTGGATCCAGGTCTCGGGGATCTCGAGATGGCGCAGCTGGTCGGCCATATCGTCGACATTGCGGCCTGGGAAGAAGTAGGTGGGCGAGCGCTGCAGCATGGTCACGTGCGCCACATCGTCGGCGATGGCCGGGATCAGGGTCGCGGCGGTCGCGCCGGAACCGATCACGACGACCCTCTTGCCCTTCAGGTCCAGATCCTGCGGCCAGGTCTGCGGGTGGACGATCCGGCCCTTGAAGTCGGACATGCCCGCCCACTGCGGGGTGTAGCCTTCGTCGTGGCGGTAGTAGCCCTGGCACATCCACAGGAAGTTGGTCGTGTAGCGCTCGGTCTCGCCGGTGTCCGTGCGCAGGACCTCTACGGTCCAGAGGTTGTCGGCGCTCGACCAGCTCGCGCCAGCGATCTTGCGGCGATAGCGGATGTGGCGATCCAGGTCGTTCTCGTCGATCACCTCGCCCATGTATTTCAGGATCTCGTCCGCCGAGGCGATCGGGGCGCCGATCCAGGGCTTGAAGCGATAGCCGAAGGTGTAGAGGTCGCTGTCGGAGCGGATGCCGGGGTAGGTGTGGGTCCGCCAGGTGCCGCCGAAGCTCTCCAGCGCATCCAGCACCACGAAACTGCGATCCGGCTGCTGCTGCGTCAGGTGATAGGCGGCGCCGATTCCCGAGATGCCCGCCCCGACGACAAGGACGTCGAAGTGCTGTGCTTCGGTCGTGGCGGTGGTCCGTTGCAGCGTTGCGCCGTCAGCCATCTCTCAATCTCCCTGCGCCCCGTCTCAAGCGGGGCCGATCCCAATTTCCGCGCGTGACAGGCAAGCGCCTTGATCGAGATCAATGATAACTGAACGCTGATAATGAATCGGCGACGGTTCGCCAAGCCCCTCCGGCGTCGCGGCGACGGATCGGCCCCTGCGGGCCGCCCGTCGCCGCGAAACGAAAGGCCCTGCGCCTAGTTTGCGGGCACCTCGATCGGCTTGACGCCGCCGCCGGCGATCGCCGTGCGGTCGAGCGAGACGAAGTCCTTCTCCACGCGGGGGAAGAAGTCCTTGATGATGCCCGGCATGTCCCAGCCGCCTTCGCGCGAGTAGGTCGCGATCGGACGGGGCTGCGAGTAGATCGACAGGTTGTAGCCGCCGGCGCCGAAGATCTGGCCGGAGATGTGCTTGGCCGCGTCGGACGTCAGCGCCGCGGCCAGTTCGGCGGGACGCACCGGGCTCTGGATCTGGCGCATCGCTTCGCGCCTAGCCGCGCCGGCTTCGTCACGGGGCACCGAATTGGTCATCCGGGTGGCCGCGCCGGGCGCCATCGCATTGGAGCGCACATTGTTGCGCGCGCCCTCCAGCGCGATGATCCGCGACAGTCCGGCGATCCCCATCTTGGCCGCGCCGTAGTTCGACTGGCCGACGTTGCCGATCAGGCCCGAGGTCGACGACCACATCACATAGACGCCGTCCTGTTGGCTCCTGAAGTGATTGATGGTCGCGCGCACCACGTTGAAGTGGCCGCGCAAGTGGACGTTCATGATGCCGTCCCACTCTTCCTCGGTCATGTTGTGCGCCATGCGGTCGCGCAGGATGCCGGCCGGGTTGCTGACCCCATGCAGCGCGCCGAACGTGTCCATCGCCTGCTGCACCATGCGGTTCACCGCTGCCAGGTCGGTGACGCTCTCGGTGTTGGCCACCGCCTCGCCGCCGGCGGCCTTGATCTCGTCGACCACTTCCTGCGCCGGGGCCTTGTCGGCGCCGAGGCCGTGGATGTCGCCGCCGAGGTCGTTGACGACCAGCTTGGCCCCGTGCCGCGCGCTGATCAGCGCCTGTTCGCGTCCGATCCCGCGGCCGCCGCCGGTGATCAGGAATACCTTCCCGTCGAGCAATCCCATGGTTCCACCCTTCAATCGTTTGTTTGAAATGATCTTCGACCTTTAAGCGCCCGCCGCCGCGGGCGGCAAGCGCCGGTCGGGTCAGGAAATTGCGATCCCGATCGCCGCGGCAAGCGCCGGCCCGAGGTCGGCCCAGTCGTCGATCCGGGTGTGCCGCTCGGGGGCGGTGAAGGCGAGGGGCCGCAGGCGCTGGTCGGCGACCATCTGGAAGGTGGCGACGGCGGGCGCTTCGCGCGCCACCGAATCGAGGTTCGACAGCAGGTCGTCGATGAAGGCGGCCTTGCCGGTCGTCATCGCGGAGATCGCCGCGACGCAGGCGCCTTTGGGGCCGTTGTTGACGATCAGCGGATAGTCGAAGCCGTGCTTTACGAGCCAGCGGGCACGCGGCACGCGGCTTTGCTCCGGCGCGTTGGTCAGGATGACGATGCTGGCCCGGTCGGCGAGCGTCTCCAGCGCCTCCCGCGCGCCGGGCGCAGGGTCGATATCCTCGACGTCGGCCTCGAAGAAGATCTCGAACAGTTCGCGGCCGGCCGAGACGTCCAGGTGCTCGGTCTCGCCGGGCCGGTAGATGTTCTGGAACAGGGCGAAGCGGTCGATCCGCATCTCCAGTCCATGGCCGCGAAGAAACCGCTCGAAGCCGTGCATGAACATGGCCAGCACCTCGTCCACGTCCACCACCACCAGCGGTGCGGCGGGGTCGAGCCGGAGGGTTTCGATCTCAGGCGGGAGGACGATCTGGTTCAGCGTCCGCTCCGATACCAATTAGGGCGCGTTTAAGGATATTGGTGTCTTGCTGACGAGGCGAGATGCGAGCCGAGTCGTTTCCTCGCGGGTGGGTTAATAGAGCTCAGAGCTGGGTCGTAAGCCGAATGGCCAAGAAGGTCCTCATCGTCGAGGATAACGAGCTGAACATGAAGCTGTTTCATGACTTGCTCGAAGCCCAGGGCTACGAGACGCTGGAGACGCGCGAAGGTCTCTCGGCGCTCTCGCTGGCGCGGATGCATCGCCCTGACCTGATCCTGATGGACATCCAGCTGCCGGAGATCTCCGGCCTGGAAGTCACCAAGTGGCTCAAGGACGACGAGACCTTGGCCCACATCCCGGTCATCGCGGTCACCGCCTTCGCGATGAAGGGGGACGAGGAGCGCATCCGCGCCGGCGGCTGCGCGGCCTATATCGCCAAGCCGATTTCGGTCGCCCACTTCCTCGACACCATCCGGACTTATCTGGAGCCCACCGCGGACAGCGTCGCATGACCGGGCGCATCCTGGTCGTCGACGACATCGAAGCCAACGTCCGCCTGCTCCAGGCCAAGCTGCAGGCCGAGTACTACGACGTGCTCATCGCCTACGACGGCGCGACCGCGCTGGCGATCGCGGCGGCCGAGCAGCCGGACATCGTGCTGCTGGACGTGATGATGCCAGGCATGGACGGGTTCGAGGTCTGCCGCCGGCTGAAGGAAGATCCGGCCACCCGCCATATCCCGGTCGTGCTGGTGACCGCGCTCGACGGCCGCGGCGACCGCATCACCGGTCTCGAGGCCGGCGCGGACGAGTTTCTCAACAAGCCGATCGACGACATCATGCTGTTCGCGCGGGTCAAGAGCCTGACGCGGCTGAAGCTGGTGATCGACGAGCTGCGCCAGCGCGAGGCCTCCGGCCGGCGCATGGGCGTGATCGCCGGCGCGGCCTCCCGGCTTGGCGGCGGCGGCGGGCGGGTGCTGATCGTCGACGATCACGAACGCCAGGCCCAGCGCATCGACGCCGAGCTGGCGATCGAGCACCGCCCGGTGGTCGAGAGCGACCCGGAGAAGGCGCACCTGACCGCGCGCGGCCCGGTGGACCTGATCATCGTCAACACCACGGCCAAGTCGTTCGACGGCCTGCGCTTCGCCGCGCAGATCCGCTCCGACGAGGCGACCCGCCACCTGCCGATCCTGGGCGTGATCGATCCCGACGACCGGCCGCGCCTGGTGAAGGCGCTCGACATCGGCTTCAACGACATCCTGACCCGGCCGATCGACCCGCAGGAGCTGTCGGCGCGGGTGCGCAGCCAGGTGCGCGGCAAGCGCTACACCGACTTCCTGCGCAACAACCTCGACCATTCGCTGGAGCTGGCGGTCACCGACCAGCTCACCGGCCTGCACAACCGCCGCTACATGACCGGCCAGCTGGGCGCCCTGGTCAACCGCGCGCTGCGCGGCGGCGATCCGGTGTCGGCGCTGATGATCGACATCGACCACTTCAAGAAGATCAACGACAGCTTCGGCCACGACATCGGCGACGAGGTGCTGCGCGAGTTCGCCGTGCGGCTGGCCTCGAACGTCCGCGCCATCGACCTGCCGTGCCGCTACGGCGGCGAGGAGTTCGTGGTGATCATGCCGGACACCCGGCTGGAGGACGCCCAGCGCATCGCCGAGCGCATCCGCCGCCACGTGGCCGGCTCGCCGTTCCGCATTCCCGGCGGCGCCGAGCCGCTGTCGGTGACCATTTCGATCGGCGTGGCGACCACCTACGGCCCGGGCGACACCGCCGAGGCGCTGCTCAAGCGCGCCGACGAGGCGGTCTACGCGGCCAAGGCCGCGGGCCGCAACACGGTGATCGCCAAGGCGGCCTAGGGCCGCGCCAGCGCTATTTGATCTTGGCTTCGCGGAACTCGACGTGCTTGCGCACGACCGGGTCGTACTTCTTCACGACCATCTTCTCGGTCATGGTGCGGGCGTTCTTCTTGGTCACGTAGAAGTAGCCGGTGTCCGCCGTCGAGTTCAGGCGGATCTTGATGGAAGCTGGCTTGGCCATGGCGCTCTAACAGGTTGGGCCGGCGCATAGCCGGAAATTGGGAGGCGCGGACAATACGAATCGCGGCCGCGAAGTCAACTCGCGGGCGTCGGCTCCGTGATGGCTTCGACCATAGCCTCTTGCGAGGGTTGGGCGCCGACACGCCGCGAGAGCAGCTTGTAAGCCTGGCCGTCATTCTCCGGTGAGTGGATGTATTCCCAGACGCGCACGAAGTCCGGGTGCTCGGTCTTGAACACGCGGTCCCAGAAGCGGGTGTAGAGGCCGAAGTTGCCGCGGCTGGTGCGGTGATGCAGGTCGTGGTGCGCGGCCCCGGCCAGCCATCCCCAACGCTTGTGCACCACCAGGGTGCGGGGCAGCACGTCGACGCCCGAGTGGATCATCAGGTTGTGCAGGATTTCGATGAACTGGAAGAAGATCAGCGTCGCGAAGGTCGCGGGGAAGAGGGCGACGTAGAACACGCCGAACAGGCCCTGCACGATCGCCTCGGGAATCGCGAACGAATAGGCGGTGAACACCGTCGGCGCCGCCGACTTATGGTGCTCCCAGTGGAAGATCCTGAACAGCGCCGGGTGGTGCATCCAACGGTGGGTCCAATAGAAGTAGGCGTCGTGAACGATCAGCACGAGCGGGAAGCTCAGCACCACTTCCCAGAGGGGCAGGGGGTTGTTCAGCGTCACGATATAACCAAAGCCCAGCACGAAGATGCGGGCGACCAGCTGCACGCCGTTATAGAGCACCACGCTCAGGGCTGAGTTGAACACCTCCATATGCACCCGCACCGGCTGCGGCGCCGGGGTGCGAATAAGGAAGCGGAACGCGCCCGCCTTGCGCATGCGGAGCACCAGCGTGAACACCGCCGCGCCGACCAGGAAATAGGTCAGGTACTCCACCAGCGCCATGTCGCGCAGATGGATCAGGTTGTGCTTGAAGAGGTCCGCGAGCGACATCGGCTCGCGCTGAAGGCTGAACATCGCCGCTCCAACCGATCGGCTTCAATGTCCCAGGTCGCGGGGTGGGGTCAAGCCGGAGGGCGGCCGTCAGTCGCTATGCCGCGTGTTTGCCGTCCGGTGTGGTCATCGTGCGCTGGCCGCGGCGCATGCGCAGATAGGGGAATGGGCGGTGCGGATCCGCCAGCTTCAGCGGAATCTCGCGCAGCACGAAGCTGGTGACGGTCGGCAGGTCGAGCCCGAGCGCTTCCTCGAGGTCGAACCAGGCGATCTCGTCCAGCTCGCCGCAGTCGGCCTGACGATCGAGGCTGATCAGGTGCTCTGCGTCAGCCATGAAGAAGCGGGCGTCGAAACGCTTAGGGACCATCGGCGGGGTGACGGCTCTGGCGATGTAGTCGAGCGCCGCCAGGTCGGGCAAGGCGTCCTGCTCGAGGAACAGCCGCCAGGGGCCGGCGATCGGCCGGTGCTTGCCCGGCTTGGCCAGCAGCAGGCCGGTTTCCTCGAACGTCTCGCGGATGGCTGCGAGCGCCAGGGCGCGGCCACGCTTTGGCTGGGCGTTGGTCGACAGGCGTTCGGCCACGTCGGGCCGCAGCTCCGACGCGACCGGCGCGCGGAAGTCGCTGGGATCGATCCGGCCGCCCGGGAACACCCACTTGTCAGGCATGAAGTCGTGTCCGCCATGCCGGCGGCCCATCAGCACGCGCGGCTTGGGCCCATCGCGGCGCAGGACTATGAGGGTGGCGGCGTGGCGCGGGCGGACGGCCTTCGCACCCTTCGCCCGTTCGCCATCGGTGCGACGGCGCGGTTCAAACGCTTGTTCGGTCATGGTTTGACATAGGCCCGAGATGCCGACGGCCGCAAGCGCTTCAGCGCCGCCGGCCGCGCGGATAGGTCTGCCGACGCTGCGGCGTCGGGCCGCGCCTGCGCGGGGCGCCGGCCTCGCCGGCTTCCGGCTCGCTCAGCATCTCGAACAGCAGGCCGCCGGTGATCGGGGTGGCCTCCTTCAGCCGCACGTCGACCTCACGGCCTAGCCGCCAGCGGCCGCCGGTGCGCTCGCCGACCAGGGCGTGGGCCTTTTCGTCGTGGTGGAAATACTCCCCGCCCAGGCTGGAGATCGGCACGAGGCCGTCGGCGCCGGTCTCGTTCAGACGCACGAACAGGCCAAAGCGGGTCACGCCGGTGATCCGGCCGGCGAACTCGGCCCCGACGCGGTCGGCCAGGAAGGCGGCGACGTAGCGGTCGGTGGCGTCGCGCTCGGCGGCCATCGCGCGGCGCTCGGCCATGGTGATCCGCTCGGCGGTGTCCTTCAGCCGGGCGATGTCAGTGTCGGCCAGGCCGTCGTCTCCGAAGCCAAGCGCCCGGACCAGCGCCCGGTGGACGATCAGGTCGGCGTAGCGGCGGATCGGCGAGGTGAAGTGGGCGTAGCGGGCGAGGTTGAGCCCGAAGTGGCCGATATTGTCGGTGTCGTAGATCGCCTGCATCTGGCTGCGCAGCACCACCTCGTTGACGATGTCGGCGTGCGGGCCGCCGCGGGTCTGCTTCAGCAGCTCGTTGAAGCGGGCGGTGTTGGGCGCCTCGCCCTTGCTCCAGGGGATGCCGAGCGTGCCCAGGAAGTCGATCAGCGACTGGATCTTCTCTTCGCTGGGCGTGTCGTGGATGCGGTAGATCAGCGGCGTGCGGCGCTGCTCCAGGGTCTCGGCGGCGCAGACGTTGGCCTGGATCATGAACTCTTCGATCAGCTTGTGCGCCGGCAGCGAGGCGCGGGCGGTGATCGCGGCGATCTGGCCGTCGACGCCGAAGCTTATGCGACGCTCGGCCAACTCGATTTCCAGCGGCGAGCGCCGCTCGCGGCCGAGCTTCAGCACCGCGTAAGCCTCGAACAGCGGCGTCAGCACCCGGTCCATCAGCGCCGCGGCGCGCTCGTCGGGACGTCCGTCGATCGCCGCCTGCGCCTCCTCGTAGGAGATCTTGGCGGCCGAGCGCATCAAGCCACGATGGAAGCGGTGGGTGCGCTTCGTCCCGTCCCTGTCGAACACCATCCGCACCGCGAGGCAGGCGCGCTCCTCGCCCTCGAGCAGCGAGCACAGGCCGGCGGAGAGCCGCTCCGGCAACATCGGCTCGACCCGGTCGGGGAAGTAGACGCTGTTGCCCTTCTCCCGCGCGCCGACGTCGAGCGCGGAACCCGGGCGGACGTAGGCGGCGACGTCGGCGATGGCCACCCAACAGATCCAGCCGCCCGGATTGCGCGGATCGGCGTCGGGCTCGGCGAAGACCGCGTCGTCGTGGTCGCGGGCGTCAGGCGGGTCGATGGTGACGAGGGGGACATCGCGCAGGTCGGTGCGGCCCTGCAGCGTCGGCGGCTGCGCGGCCTCGGCTTCCGCCTCGGCCTCGTCGGTGAAGCCGGTGGGAATGCCGTGAGAATGGATGGCGATCAGCGAGGCGGCTCTGGGGTCGTCCTCGCGGCCGACCACCTCCAGCACCTTGCCGCGCTTGGGCCCATATCGCCGCTCGGCGTTGCCGCCGACCTGGGCCAGCACCAGGTCGCCGTCCTTCAGATCGCGGCCCTCGAAGTCGGGGATCAGCAGGCTGTCCTTCGAACGCCGGTCGACCGGCTCGACGCGGATCTCGCGCCGCGCCTTACGCACCACGCCCAGGATACGGTGGGCGCTCTGGCCCAGCTTCTTGATCAGCCGCGCCTCGGTCTCGCCGCCCTCGAGCGTCTCGAACCGCACCAGTAGCCGGTCGCCCAGTCCCGGCGCGCCGGCGGCGGCTTCCTTGCGGTCGGGGGCGAGACGCACCAGCGGCGAATCTTCGTCGGCCTTGGACAGCCGCACGAACAGATCGCCGTCGGCGTCGCGCTCGATCACGTCGGCCACGCCAACGGGCGGGAAGCCAGTGCGCGCCGACGCCGCCTTGCGGCTCGGCTTGCTCCGCACGGGCTTGTCGGATCGGGGTGGGCGGGGCCGCTTCATGGCTCCAGATACCGCAGAGGCCGCGCCGGCCCTAGCGTCCCGTTGCCGTGTTCACCCCAGCAGGAACTCGATCATCGCCGGCAAGGCGGCGCGATCCTGGAGCATGAACAGGTGGCCGCCTTCGAAGAAGCTTAAGCGCGCGGCGGGGATGCGGCCGGCCATGCGCTCCTGGGTGGCGGGGAGGGCGACGCCGTCGTAGCGGCCAGCGGCGATCAGGGTCGGGCAGGCGATCTGGCCAAGCCGGTCCCAGGTATCGTGCCCAGCACGGGCTTCCAGCTGCCGGCGCGCCCCCATCGCGCGCCCTGGTTCGCCGGCGAACGGATCGGCCGAGCCCAGCGCGACCAGCTGGGCGTAGGTGTCGGGGTTCGCGGCGGCCCAGGCGGCGTCGCGGCGGGTGTCGCTGACCGGGAGCAGGAACTTGGCGCGTTCCTCGCCCTCGAGGTGCTGGATCTCGTGGAATGGATAGGAGGCGCCGCCTTCGCCGCCGGGCGAGGTGCAGCCCAGCACCAGCCGCTCGACCTTGGCCGGATGGCGCAGAGCCAGCTCCTGGGCGACCATGCCGCCGAACGAGATCCCGACCACCTTGGCGCTGGCCCAGCCGATCGCATCCATGAGCGCCGCCGCGTCGTCGGCGTAGTCGGCCATGGTGTAGTCGACATCCGGTTTCGACGAGCGGCCAAGCCCGCGCTGGTCGTAGCCGAGCACGTCGAAGGTCCTGGCAAAGGGACCGTCGAACACATTCGGCTTGTTGCGCAGGTCGCCGCCCGTGCCCGAAATGAACAGCAGCGGCGGACCCGAGCCCGCCCGTTCGTAATAGAGCTCGACGGCGCCTGTCTGAGCGGTGGGCATTGGCGGGCTCCGAATCCCGCTCGGCCACTGGCGGCAACAGGCGGGCCGTTGGAAGACGCGGACAACGGGACCATGGCCGGCCATGCCGGTCAACCGAACTTGTTTTGACCGGCCAGGCGCTTGCCCACGGGCAGTGGCGCGGCCAATTCAGCCCCTGATCTTGAGGGGAACGCGGCATGGCGGCATGGACGATCAAGCTCGGCGCGGACGAGCTGAACGCCTTGATGAAGCGCGAGTTCGGCGGCACTGCGACGTCCGTCGGGCCAGTCAAGAGCGTCGAGCCCGGCCGCATCCATGCCGTGGCGAAGTACGACCCGTTGATGCTGAGGCCCGGCGGCGTGATTTCGGGGCCCACCCTGATGAGCATCGCCGACACCGCCGCCTACAACCTGGTCCTGGCGCACGTCGGTCCCGAACTGATGGCGGTCACCAGCACCCTGACCATCAACTTCCTGCGTGGGGCCCAGCCGGGCGACATCCACGCAGACGCCGCGCTGCTGTCGCTCGGCCGCCGCCTGGCCGTCTGCGACGTGCGCATCTGGACCGAGTTGCCGGATCGGCTGGCGGCGCATGCCACGGTCACCTACGCCAGGGCCGCCGGCGACGCCTAGCGGTCGGCGGCCGTCCACGGAAGCATGCGCTGCAGCACGCCGTCGCGGAGCACGACGCCGTGCAGCAGCGCCGCGGCGGTGTGGAGGCCGATCAGGGCCAGCAGCGCGACCGCGCCCCACTCGTGTAGCGCATGGAAGGCATGGAACACCGGCTTGTCGGCGTGCAGCAGCGGCGGCACGCGCCAGATCGCCAGGGTGAACGGCTTGCCGCGGAACAGGGTATCGCCGAGCCCGGTCGCCGGCTGCAGCAACAGCAGCGCGTAGAGGCCATATTCGTTGAGCGTGGCGGCCCATTGCTGCGGCTTCGACATCGATGCTGGGAAAGGGGGCTTGTGGGCGAAGCGCGCCCGCCAGATCAACCGCCCGAACACGACCAACCAGGTGAGCAGGCCCATCGAGCGATGGAGCGCCAGCAGCCCCGCAGCGGCCGCGCCGTCGTCGTCCGCCTGGCTGAGCAGCCATGCCGTGGTCAACTGCCCAATCACCAGTAGCAAGGTCAACCAGTGCAGGCCGATCGTGACCTGGTCGAACCGGCCGGCCCTCGACGACCCCTTCGTCGTCGGAAGGCCCACGGCGCTGCTGTTCTCGATCATCCTGCTTCCCCCTTGTGGGCCATGTCGAAGGGGAAGACGCGGCGAGGCGCCCTGGTTATTCCCGGCCGGCCGCAAAGAGGCTATGCCGGCCGCCAAAGTCGCAGAGAGTCACCGCATGCAGATCGATTTCGTCGCCGCCGACGCCAAGTCCACCGAAGCCACGGCCATCGCGGTCCTGGCGTTCGAGGATGGCGAATTCTCCCCGGCGGCGCTGGCGCTCGACAAGCAGATGTCCGGCGCGATCAAGCGGGCGATCGGCGCGAGCCGGTTCAAGGGCTCGATGGGACAGGTGGTGCAGATCCTCGCGCCGGCCGGCGTCAAGGCCGGCCGCGTGGTGGTGATCGGCGGCGGCAAGCAATCGGCGTTCGACGAAAAGCTGGCCGAGAGCGCCGGCGCGCACGCCTACAACGCGGTCAAGGACAGCGGCGCGGAGGCGTTGCTGCTGCAGATGCCGGGCGCGGGCGCCGACCGTCCCGCCCACGCCGGCTTCGGCATCCAGCTGGCCAGCTATCGCTTCGACCGCTACCGCACGACCGAGAAGCCCGAGAAGAAGCCGTCGGTGACGCGCGTCAGCATCGCCGTGGCCGACCCGAAGGCCAGCGCCAAGGCGTACAAGACGCTCTCCGGGCTGGCCGACGCGATCTGCTACGCCCGCGACCTGGTCAGCGAGCCGGCCAACATCCTCTACCCGGTCGAGTACGCCAGGCGCGTGAAAGAACTGAGCAAGCTCGGCCTCGAGATCGAGGTGCTCGGCGTGAAGGAGATGACCAAGCTCGGCATGGGTTCGCTGCTCGGCGTCGGCCAGGGCAGCGTGCGCGAGAGCCAGCTGGTGGTGATGCAGTGGAAGGGCGCCAAGGACGTCAAGGCGCCGCCGATCGCCTTCGTCGGCAAGGGCGTCTGCTTCGACACCGGCGGCATCAGCCTCAAGCCAGCCGAGGGCATGGAGGAGATGATCACCGACATGGCCGGCTCGGCAGCCGTTGTCGGGGCGATGTATGCGCTGGCCGCGCGCAAGGCCAAGGTCAACGCCGTCGGCATCCTGGGCCTGGTCGAGAACATGCCGGACGGCAACGCCCAGCGGCCCGGCGACGTCGTCAAATCGATGTCCGGCCAGACCATCGAGGTGATCAACACCGACGCCGAGGGCCGCCTCGTGCTGGCCGACGCGGTCTGGTACTGCCAGGACCGCTTCAAGCCGAAATTCATGATCGACCTGGCGACCCTGACCGGCGCCATCGTCGTCGCGCTCGGCAAGGACCTAGCCGGCGTCTACTGCACCGACGAGATCCTGGCGGCGAACCTGCTGGCCGCCTCGAAGGCCAGCGACGATGCGCTGTGGCGCATGCCGCTGCACGGTCCGTACGACAAGCTGATCGACAGCCAGGTCGCCGACATGAAGAACGTCGGCCCGCGCCCCGGCGGCTCGATCACCGCGGCGATGTTCATCAAGCGGTTCACCAACGGCCTGCCGTGGGCGCACATCGACATGGCGACCACCGCCTGGAAGCCGAGCTCGACGGTCCCGACCATCCCTAGCGGCGCCACCGGCTTCGGCGTGCGCCTGCTCGATCGGCTCGTCCGCCGACTTCTACGAGGGCTAAGGGTGGCGGACGCCCCGTGCGACGTCTGGTTCTACCACCTGGAGCGGACCAGCCTGGATCAGGCGCTGCCGGAGTTGCTGGAGAAGACGCTGGCGCGAGGCTGGCGGGCCTTGGTGCGCACGACGGCGCGGGAGCGGATCGAGCATCTCGATGGCTGGCTATGGAGCTATCGCGACGACAGCTTCCTGCCGCATGGCACGGACCACGAGCCGCTCGCGGAACGCCAGCCGATCCTGATTACGACCGACATGAGCAACCCCAACGGGGCCAATGCGCTATTCCTGATCGACGGCGCCGAAGCAGGCGACGTTTCGACCTATGAGCGCTGCGTGCTGCTGTTCGATGGCCGTGACGAGGCGGCTGTCGCGGCGGCGCGGGGCCGCTGGTCGGGGTTCAAACAGGCGGGGGCCGCGGTATCCTACTGGCGGCAAGGGGAGAATGGCGGATGGCGCAAGGAAGCGTGAGGCGGGGGTTTGGCATCTTGGCCGTCGCCGCCCTGACGATCACGGGCGCCTGCGCCGAGCCAACGAGGGAAGCGCCGACGGCCCCGGCCGCCGCGCCGCCGCCCGCGCCGCCACCGCCCGTGGCCGCAGCGCCGACACCCCCGCCCAAGCCGCGCGACAGTTGCGGCGCGATCTCTCTGCAATATCTGGTCGGCAAGCCACGCACGGACATCCCGGTGCCGGTCAACCCGGCGATGCGGCGCGTGGTCTGCTCAACCTGCGTTACCACTCAGGACTTTGTCTCAGCCCGCCAGACCATCACCTTCGACTCGCAAACCGGGCTGGTGACCTCGGTGAGGTGCGGCTAGCGCGCGCCGCCGCCGCCCGAATCCAAGCTTCACAGTCGCATCCATCCACAACGTTTCGCGTTCCTGAAGCTAGGCGCGGCCTACTCGCCGCACCGAGGGCTGAAGGGAATATCCAAGATGAGTAACTGCCAGCGTCTCGCCGCCCTCATGATGGCCGCGATCGGGCTCTCTGCTTGCGAGAGCGACTTCCACCATCACGGGCCGTACGCCGGCGTCGATGTCGCCTATGTCGACGGCTACTACGACGACGCCTATGGACCGGTGTACGACGGCTACTGGGGCGACGGCGACGCGTTCTACTACCGTGACCGGGCCGGCGGCGAATTCCGCCGCGATGACGCACACCACTTCAGCCGCGGCGGCGGCAACGGGTTCCACCCGATGCACATGCGGGCCGGCCAGGCGCCGCACCACGACCAGTCCCCCCGCCGCTGACTAGTCTCCGGCGGAAGTCTCATACGCTTCCGCCGCCGCCAGCCAGGCGGCTTCGGCCTTGGCCAGGCGATCGGCGAGTTGGGCGTGACGCGCATTGAGACGCGCCCGCTCGGCAGCCGGCTTGGCGTAGAGCGCCGGGTCGGAGAGTTCCGCGTCCAGCGCCGACAGCGCCGTAGTCTCGCGGGCGAGCGTCGTCTCCGCTGCTTCCAAGCGCCGCTTGAGCGGGCCGGACGGCATCGACGGCGGCCGGAGCGGCTCCGGCGGCGCCGCTGAGCGGGCGGCCGGCGCCTTGGCCGCGGCGCGGGCGCGGTCGATCACGAACTTGGCGTAGTCCTCCATGTCGCCGTCGAACGGCCGCACCGTGCCCCCGGCGGTCAGCCACAGGCGGTCGGCCACCATCTCCATCAGCGAGCGGTCGTGGGTGATCAGCACCACGGCGCCCTCGTAGTCGTTCAGCGCGTCGAGCAGGGCGCGGCGGCTGTCGATGTCGAGGTGGTTGGTCGGCTCGTCGAGGATGAGCAGGTGCGGCGCGTTGATGGCGACCAGGTTGATCAGCAGCCGCGCCCGCTCGCCGCCGGACAGCGACGGCGACCTTGGTGCCGACCTTGTCGGCGCCGAAGCCGAAACTGGCCAACCGGCCGCGCCGCTGCGCCTCGGTCAGGCCGGGGAGGGCGCGGCTGATGATCTGCAACGGGGTGTCGTCGGCGGCCAGCGCCTCGATCTGATGCTGGTGGAACCAGCCGACCTTCATTCGCCGGTCGCGGCTGAACTTGCCGGAGATCAGCGGCAGGTCGTCGGCCAGCAGCCGGGCGAAGGTGGACTTGCCCGCGCCGTTGACGCCGAGAAGGCCGATGCGGTCGCCGGGATCCAGGCGCAGGTTCAGCCTCTCTAGGATCGGCACGCCGCCGTAGCCGACCGAGGCCTTCTCCAGCCGCATCAGCGGCGGCGGCAGGGGCTTTTCGGGCGAGGGCAGGATAAAGGGCGCGGTCGACTCCTCCACCACGGGCGGAATCGCGCCCAGCCGCTCGATCATCTTCAGCCGCGACTGCGCCTGGCGCGCCTTGGTGCCTGGCGCGGAAACGGTCGACGAAGGATTGCAGGTGGGCGCGGCGGGCTTCGATCTTGGCTCGCATCGAGCCTCTGCAGCGCGCAGCCGTTCGGCCCGCTGCCGTTCGAACGCGGCGTAGCCGCCCGGGTAGAGGTCGAGCTTGCTGCTCGCCCAGGTGCAGGATGTAGTCCATCGAGCGGTTCAGCAACTCGCGGTCGTGGCTGATCACCAGCGCGGTCGTACGGATACCGCTTCAGCCGCGCTTCCAGCCACAGCGCCCCTTCCAGGTCGAGGATAGTTGGTCGGCTCGTCGAGCAGCAGCAGGTCGGGCTCGGCGAACAGGGCCGCCGCCAGCGCCACGCGCATCCGCCAGCCGCCGGAGAACTCGGCCATCGGCCGGCCAGGTCGGCTTGGAGAAGCCGAGGCCCGCCAGGATCTCGGCGGCCGCGGCCGGCGCGCGGTCGGCGTCGATCTCGGCCAGGCGCGCGTAGATCTCGCCCAGGTGCTCGGGCGGCGCGGTCTCCAGCTCGGCGGTCAGGGCGGCGCGCTCCATCGTCGGCCGCGAGCACGGTCTCGAGCAGCGGGACCGGCGTCGCGGCATGCTCCTGGTCGACCGAGCCGATGCGCGCGGCGCGGCAGGATGATCTCGCCGCTGCCGGCGGTGAGCTCGCCCTGGATCAGGCGGAAGAGGGTGGTCTTGCCGGCGCCGTTGCGGCCGACCAGGCCGACCTTGGCCCCGGTCGGCAGGGCGACGGTGGCGCTGATCGAAGAAACGTCGCCCCTAGGCGTCGAAAACGAGGTCGTGGATGCGGAGCATGACGGAGAAGCTTTGTGCTGGTGGTGCGGAGTTCGGACGCGCGCCTTCGTTCGGCCGCGCGAGGTCGGCCTGGCAATCAGCCCGTCAAGGACGCCGTCGAACCCCGGCTTCGGTCATGATCCGCAATCTTCCACAGCAATGCCGCCACGCCTTGGCGCGGCCAGCCGGCGTCGGTATAAGCCCGGCCTCCGCTCCCAGACCTGCCAAGAGCCTTCAATGACCGAACGCACCTTCTCGATCATCAAGCCCGACGCCACGCGGCGCAATCTGACCGGCAAGATCAACGCGGTGATCGAGGATGCCGGCCTGCGCATCGTCGCCCAGCGGCGGATCCGGATGAGCCGCGCGCAGGCGGAGCAGTTCTACGATGTGCACAAGGGCAAGCCGTTCTACGAGCGAGCTGGTCGGCTTCATGACCTCCGGCCCGGTCGTGGTGCAGGTGCTGGAAGGCGAGGACGCCGTGGCGCGCTATCGCGAGGTGATGGGCGCGACCAACCCCGCCAACGCCGCCGCCGGCACCATCCGCCAGCTCTACGCCGAAAGCTTCACCGGTAACTCGGTGCATGGCTCCGACAGCCCGGAGAACGCAACGATCGAGATCGCGCAGTTCTTCGACGAGGCCGACA
Organism: uncultured Pseudomonadota bacterium; assembly: GCA_963835495.1. Classification (GTDB taxonomy): domain Bacteria; phylum Pseudomonadota; class Alphaproteobacteria; order Caulobacterales; family Caulobacteraceae; genus Acaudatibacter. The sequence continues at coordinate 1,149,244 of CAWIFQ010000003.1, forward strand.
TCGTCGGGTGAGCCCGACCGGCGCGGCGGCCCGCCCAAGCAAGTTGCGGCGACCTCTCGCGATCTGACCCAGGCGAAGCAGACGGCTGGCGTCGCCGGCTGTCAGAAGGTCGCGGCCGCGAAATATTGACTACACCGCCCGGATGTTTTGGCGCACATTCCTTGCAAGAAGCATTCGTGGCGTCTGGCGGCTACCCGCACAGATCGCCGCAAACAGGGTGGAACGACATGCCAGTCGATCCGAAGACGATTACCGTCTTCCTCGACGCGAGCGCCTCGGGAGAACGCCGTGCGGCCAAGGCCGCCGCGCTGGCGAAGCGTTGGAACGCGCATCTCGTCGGCGCCTATGTGGTGTTCAACGGGGTGATGCCGCACCCCTCGATGGCCTACGCCCGCAGCGAGAAGGCGATCGCCGGCGTGGTGGCCCACGAGCGGCGGATCGACGACGCCTGCGAGTGCACCACCGCCGAGGTCGGCGAGTGGTTTCAGGCGCTGTGTGAAAAACACGGGATCCACGGCGAGTTTCGTCCGATCGACCGGGCCAACACCGCCGCGGTCGCGATCATCAATTCGCTGCACTCCGACCTGATCGTCATCGGCCACCCGGCCCCGAGCGGCTTGCCGGACGACATGACGGCGGAAAAGGTGCTGCTCGCCAGCGGCGTGCCGCTGCTGGTGGTGCCCAATGGCTGGACGGGCGAGACGATCGGCGATCGGGTCATGATCGGCTGGAACGCCAGCCCGGAGGCGCGCCGCGCCGTCTCCGACGCCATGAGCGTCCTGGTGGCCGCCAAGTCGGTCACGGCGCTGATCGTCGACCCGGCCGGCTGCAAATGGCTTGGCGAACAGGCCGGCTGCGACCTCAGCGATCGTCTCGGCCGGCATGGCGCGCATATCCAGGTCGAGCAGGTCGCTTCGCGAGGCCGGCCGGTGGCCAAGGTCATCCTCGACCGCGCCGTCGAGATCGGCTGCGACCTGATCGTGGTCGGCGCGCGCAACCCGCTCATCTGCGCGAGATCCTGTTCGGCAACGCCACCCGGACCCTGCTGACCAAGACGCCGGTGCCGGTCCTGGTCTCGCGCTGACAGAAGCGCCCACGCAGTGGGCGCCGCGGCCGCCGGGTTGACCAACGTCAGCCGCTAACCCACCTCCAAGAAAATCTGGCGGGACTGCTCGCACCTCCCCGCGATAGGGGTGCCGGCGACGTAGCGGAAACATCCGCGATCTTCGCCGGTGCGAGGCCTCGTTGGCCGACCAGCCATCGGCGCTGCAGCCAATTCAAGACGCGGTGACTCCTCAGTTGGACCTTGACCAGACCGATCCAAAGCAGCGGACCCTCGGCATCGCGGTGCTGTGGCTGGCAGGCGGCCTCGCGCTCGCAGCTTGCGGGAAACCGCCGCCGCCACAGATGCCGCCGCCGACGGTCGGGTACGTTGTGTTGCAGACGACGCCCGTGACCCTGACTACCGAACTTCCGGGGCGGGTGTCGGCGCTGGAGACGTCTGACGTGCGTCCGCAAGTCAACGGGGTCATCCGCCGGCGTGACTTCACCGAGGGCGGATTGGTTCAGGCTGGGCAGGTCCTCTACGAGATCGAGGATTCGCCTTATCGCGCCGCCGTGCTCACAGCCCAGGGCCAGCTCGCCCAGGCGCAGGCCAATATCCGCTCGACGCAGCTCCAGGCCGACCGCTTCCGGCAGCTGGTGGCCATGAACGGCGTCAGCAAGCAGGACGCCGACAACGCGGACGGCGCCGCGGCGCAGGCCAAGGCCGCGGTCGTCACGGCGCGGGGCGCGCTCAACGCCGCCCAGGTCAATCTCGGCTTCACCCGCATCCGTGCGCCGATTTCCGGCCGCATCGGCCGCTCGCTGTTCACGCCCGGAGCTCTGGTGCAGACCGGCCAAGCCGGCGCGCTGGCGACCATCCAGCGGCTGGACCAGGTCTATGTCGACATCACCCAATCGGCGGCCGACCTGCTGAGCCTGCGGGCGGCGATGAGCGGCGGCGGCCTGTCCCAGCCCGCGCCCGACAGCGCCCAGGTGCAGCTGGTCCTGCCCAACGGCGAAGTCTACCCCGAGCAGGGCGTGCTGCGGTTTGCCGACGTGACGGTGGACCCGACTACGGGGGCGGTGATCTTGCGCGCCACTTTCCCCAACCCGAACAACGTGCTGCTGCCGGGTCTTTACGTCCGCGCCCGGGTGATCGAAGGCGTGCGGCAGCAGGGCCTGCTCGCGCCGCAGGCGGGGGTCACACACAACGAACGCGGCCAGGCCACCGCGCTGGTGGTGGGGCCGGGCGACGTCGTGGCGCAGCGCGTCATCAAGATCGACCAGGCGGTGGGCGACAAGTGGGTGATCACCGATGGCCTCAAGGCGGGCGATAAGCTCGTCGTCGACGGCCTGCTCAACCTCTATCCCGGCACGAAGGTCAGTCCGAAACCCGCGACGGCCGGGCCCTAGCGATGTCGCGCTTCTTCATCGACCGCCCGATCTTCGCCTGGGTGATCGCGCTGGCATTGGCGCTCGCCGGGATCCTGGCGATCCGCGCCCTGTCGATCGCCCAGTTCCCGCCGCTGGCGCCGCCGCAGATTTCGGTGACCGCGGTGTTCCCCGGGGCCGACGCTCAGACGCTGGAGAACACCACCACCCAGGTGATCGAGCAGCAGATGAAGGGGCTCGACCACCTGATCTACTTCTCCTCCACCAGCGACTCGTCCGGCACGGCGACGGTGACTATGACCTTCGAGCAGGGCGCCAATCCCGACACCGCCCAGGTGCAGGTGCAGAACAAGCTGCAGTCGGCGGTCGCGCTGCTGCCGGTGGAGGTGCAGCAGCAGGGCCTGGTGGTCGCCAAGTCGGCGAGGAACTTCGCGCTGATCGTGGCGCTGGAATCGGTCGATGGCAGCCACGACCAGGACGACCTGGGCGACTACATCGCCTCCAAGATCGCCGACCCGCTCAGCCGCATCACCGGCGTCGGCGACACCCAGTTTTTCGGCACCCAGTACGCGATGCGGATCTGGCTCGACCCGATCAAGATGGCCAACTTGCAGGTGACCGTGGGCGACGTGACCAGCGCGGTGACGGCGCAGAACGCCCAGGTTTCGGCCGGCCAGATCGGCGGGCTGCCGACCGTCAAGGGCCAGCGGCTCAACGCCATCGTCGACGTCCAGTCGCGGCTGCAGACGCCGGAGCAGTTCCGCCAGATCCTGCTGCGGACCAATCCGGACGGCTCGGTGATCAGGCTCGGCGATGTCGCCCGCGTCGAGCTGGGCGGCGAAACCGAGGCCTACATCTCGCGCTACAACGGCCACCCGGCCACGGGCCTGGCGATCAAGCTGGCCCCGGGCGCCAACGCGCTGGCGACGATCAAGGCGGTCAAGGCCAAGATGGCCCAGCTGTCCGCCGGCCTGCCGCCCGACATCAAGGTGGTCTACCCGATCGACACCTCGCCGTTCATCGCGCTGTCGATCAAGGACGTGGTGATCACGCTCGGCGAAGCGGTGGTGCTGGTGTTCTTCGTGATGCTGGTGTTCCTGCAGAACTGGCGCGCGACGCTGATACCGACCATCGCCGTGCCGGTGGTGCTTCTGGGCGCCTTCGCCGTGCTCTATGCCGCCGGTTTCACCATCAACACGCTGACCCTGTTCGGCATGGTGCTGGCGATCGGCCTGCTGGTCGATGACGCCATCGTGGTGGTCGAGAACGTCGAGCGGCTGATCCATACCGAGGGCCTCTCGCCCAAGGAGGCGGCGCGCAAGTCGATGGACGAGATCACCGGCGCGCTGGTCGGGATCGGCATGGTGCTGGCGGCGGTGTTCCTGCCGATGGCCTTCTTCGGCGGCTCGGCGGGGGTGATCTATCGCCAGTTCTCGATCACCATCGTCTCGTCGATGGCGCTGTCGGTGCTGGTCGCACTGATCTTCACCCCCGCGCTCTGCGCCACTCTGCTCCAGCCGGCGAAGGTCGACCGCGCTCACGAGAAGGGCTTCGCCGGCTGGTTCAACCGCAACTTCGAGCGCGGCGTCACCCGCTACGGCCGCGCCGTCGGGACGGCCAACCGACGTTGGGGCCGGACCTTCGTCATCTATGGCCTGATCGTCGGCGGGATGGCGCTGCTGTTCCTGACCCTGCCCGGCGGCTTCCTGCCCGACGAGGACCAGGGGTTCCTGTTCACCCAGGTGACGATGCCGACCGGCTCGACCGCCGAGCAGACCGAGGCGGTGATGGCGCAGGTGCGCAAGCACTACCTGGTCGACGAGAAGGCGAACGTCGCCGGCCTGTTCACCGCCGCCGGCTTCGGCTTTGTCGGCACCTCGCAGAGCGCCGGCCTTGGCTTCGCGACCCTGAAGGACTGGTCGGAGCGCCCCGGCAAGGACCGCAGCGTCCAGGCCGTCACGCAGCGGGTGTTCCAGCAGCTGACGCCGAAGGTCATCTCCGGCCAGGTAATCGCGTTCGCGCCGCCGGCCGCGTTCGAGCTGGGCAACGCCACCGGGTTCGATCTCGAGCTGGAGGACGTCGGCAACGTCGGCCACGCCAAGCTGATCGCCGCGCGCAACCAGCTGCTGGCGATGGCGCGGCAGGACAAGGGGCTGGCGCAGGTGCGCCCCAACGGCCTGGACGACGTCCCGCAGCTCAAGCTCAACGTCGATCAGGCCAAGGCCGGGGCGTTCGGGCTGTCGCAGGCGGACATCAACAGCACGGTCAGCGCCGCGTTTGGCGGCGCGTTCGTCAACCAGTTCATCGACCGCGGCCGGGTGAAGAAGGTGTTCGTCCAGGCCGATGCGCCCTATCGCACCAGCCCCCAGGACCTGAACAACCTCTACGTCCGAGGCACGTCAGGCACCATGGCGCCGGTCTCGGCGTTCGCGAACAGCGAGTGGACCTACGGGCCGACGCGGCTGGAGCGCTACAACGGGCTGCCCGCCTTCGAGATCCAGGGCTCGCCGACCCCCGGCGAGAGCACCGGCGCGGCGATGGACCGGGTCGAGGCGCTGATCAAGAAGCTGCCCCCGGGGATCGGCTACGAATGGACCGGCCTCTCCTATGAGGAGAAGGCGTCCGGTGGCTCCTCCGGCGGGCTCTATGCGATCTCGCTGCTGGTCGTGTTCCTGTCGCTGGCGGCGCTCTATGAGAGCTGGTCGGTGCCGATCGCTGTCCTGCTGGTGGTGCCGCTGGGCGTGATCGGCGCGGTGCTCTCGGCGCACGTGACCGGGCTTGCCAACGACATCTACTTCCAGGTGGCGCTGATCACCACCATCGGTGTCTCGGCCAAGAACGCGATCCTGATCGTCGAGTTCGCCGAGGAACGGATGAAGATGGGCATGACCGCCGCCCAGGCCGCGCTGGCGGCGGCGAAGCTGCGGCTGCGGCCGATCCTTATGACCTCGTTCGCCTTCATCTTCGGCGTGCTGCCGCTGGCGCTGTCGACCGGCGCCGGCTCTGGCGGCCAGAACGCGATCGGACGCGGGGTGGTCGGCGGCATGATCTCGGCGACGGTGCTGGCGATCCTCTTCGTGCCGGTGTTCTTCGTCGTGGTGAAACGGCTGTTCCGGCAGGACCGGCCGGCTGCGGCCGCGGCAGCGCCCGAGGTGGCGTGATGCGCCGGATCGCGCTCGCCGCGCCGCTGGCCGCGACCCTGCTGGCCGGCTGCATCGACCTGGCGCCCGCCTATCACCGCCCCGCCGCGCCGACGCCGGCCACCTTTCCGGCCGGGCCGGCCTACGCCCCGCCGCCGGCGACGGCCCAGCCGGTGGTCGGATGGCGCGACTTCTTCTCCGATCCCAAGCTCAAGACGGTGATCGAACGGGCGCTGGCGGAGAATCGCGACCTGCGGGTGGCCGTGGCCAACATCGCCGCCGCCCGCGCCCAGTACCATGTCCAGCGCGCCGCCCTGTTTCCGACCATCTCCGCCCAGGCGGGGGCCACGCTCGGGCAGGAGCCGGCCAGCGTCGTGGCTGGCGGCGCCGTGCCGGGCGTCCATGGCGCCTTCGACGAGCACATCTACAGCCTGACGGCCGGGACCAGCGCCTACGAGCTCGATCTGTTCGGCAAGGTGCGCGACCTGACGCGGGCGCAGCAGGAACGCTACTTCGCCACCCAGCAGGCGCGCGATGCGGCCCAGATCGCCCTGGTCTCGGAAGTGGCGGCCGACTACCTCGTCGTCGGGGCCGACCGGGCGCTGCTCGGCATCGCGCAGGATACGCTGAACAGCGCAACCGCGAGCCTGGCGGTGACGCAGCAACGCCTTGGAGTGGCGTGGCTTCGGGGCTGGATGTCAGCCAGGCGCAGACCATCGTGCAGCAGGCCCGGTTCGACGTCGCCCGCCTGACCACCCAGGTCGCGCAGGACCGCAACGCGCTCGATCTGGTCGTTGGCGCGCCGGTGGGCGACGAGCTGCTGCCCGCCAGCGCCGATCCTCCGATTGTCGTGCTGGAGCGACTGCCGGCGGCGATCAGCTCTGGCGTGCTGCTGGATCGGCCGGACGTGCTGGAGGCGGAGGACCAGCTACGCGCTTCCAACGCCAACATCGGCGCGGCGCGGGCGGCCTTCTTCCCCAACATCGAGCTCACCGGGTCGGGCGGCCTGACCAGCTTGGCGCTGTCGGCGTTGTTCCAGGGCGCGTCGGGCACATGGGCGTTCGCGCCGGCGATCACCCAGACGCTGTTCGATGCGGGCGCCAACCGGGGCAATTTGGAGCTGGCGAAGGCGCAACGCGACGCAGCGGTCGCGACTTACGAAAAGACCATTCAGACCGCGTTCCGCGAAGTGGCCGACGCCCTCGCCCAGCGCGGCACGATCGACGAGCAGCTGGCCGCGCAGCAGGCGCTCGAGGCCGCCTCGGACGACGGCCTTCGCCTCTCGACCGCGCGCTACGAACGCGGCAGCGACACCTACCTCAACGTGCTGATCGCCCAGCGCACCCTCTACGCGGCGCGCCAGACGCTGGTCGCCAGCGAACTGGCCAGGACCACCAACCTGGTGACGCTCTACACCGCCCTGGGCGGCGGACTGAACGCGCCACCGCCTGGACGGTGACTGGCGCGCCTTGCCCGGCTAGCTCTTGACCAGCGGCAGGCTGGTCGTGGGCTTGCCGGTCAGCGTCAGCAGGGCGTTGGCCACCGCCGGCGCGATCACCGGCGTGCCGGGTTCGCCGACGCCGGAGGGGTGGCGGGTCGAGGGGACGATGTAGGTCTCGACGTGCGGGGCCTCGCTCATCCGCAGCACGCGATAGCCGTCGAAATTGGTCTGCTGCACGACACCATCCTTCAGGTCGATCGCGCCGTAGAGCGCGGCGGCGAGGCCGAGGCAGGTGCCGCCCTCCATCTGCGCGGCGATCTGGTCGGGCGAGACGGCGATGCCGCAATCGACCGCGGTGACCACGCGCCCGACGCGGGGCTTGTCGCCGTCGAGCTTCACGTCTGCGATCTGGGCCACGACGGTGCCGAAGCTTTCGTGCACCGCAACGCCCTGGGTGTAGCCGTCCGCCGGCTTGCCCCATGGCGCCTTCTCGGCGGCGAGGTTCAGCGCCGCCAGGTGCCGTGCGCCCGCGGGGCCTGCCTTGACGTAGAGCGCGCGGCGATACTCCACCGGATCGCGGCCAGCCTTGCGCGCCAGCTGGTCGACCGTGTGCTCCATCACGAACGCATTGTGCGTCGCGCCGACCGAACGCCACCAAAGCACGGGCACGCCCAGGTCGATCAGCGCCGCCTCGCCCGTGACGTAAGGCGTGGCCGCCAGATAGGGCGAGCCCTTGGTCCCCTCCACCGAGCTTTCGTCGAGCCCGCCCGAGGGGATCGGCGAGCCTTTCATGATCGACTGCGTGACCACGCGGTGGAACCAGCGGTGTGGCAAGCCGTCGGCGCCGAGCGAAACCTCCAGCCGATGGTGCGCGAGGGGACGGTAGTAGCCGCCGGTCATGTCGTCTTCGCGGGTCCAGACCAGCTTCACCGGCCGCCCGCCGCCGACGTGCTTGGCGATGTGGACGCACTCGGCGACGTAGTCAGACTTGAAGTTGGCGCGGCGGCCGAACGAGCCGCCGGCGAACAGCTGCTCGACCTCGACCGAACCGGGCAGGGCGCCGACGATCAGGGCGGTATTGAGCTGGTCGATCGTCGGGATCTGAGACCCCACGGTGAGCTTCAGCTTGCCGCCGCCGATCTCGGCCACACAGTTCATCGGCTCCATCGGCGCGTGGGCCAGGAACGGGAAATCGTAGGTGGCCGCCACGGTCGGCCCGGGCGCCGCGCCCTGCGGCGCCGGACGCGTCTCGAACGACTGCCACTTCACCCCAGGGGTCTCGCCGACGGACGCCGCCGCGCGCCGGTAAAGGTCGAGCACGGTGTCGGAGCCGCGGGTCTCGGCCTTGGCCTCGTCCCAGTCGACCTTCAGCGCCTCGCGCCCCTGCTTCGCGGCCCAGGTGCTGTTGGCCACCACCGCGACGCCGCTTGGGATCGCAAACACGTCAACCACGCCGGCCACCTTGCGCGCGGCCGTATCGTCGAAGCTCTTCACCTTGGCCCCGAATTTCGTCGGGTGGGCGACCATCGCCGTCAGCATGTTCGGCAGGTGGACGTCCTGCGTGAACCGCGCTGTCCCGGTGGACTTGGCGACGGCGTCCTTGCGGCGCACCCGGTCGGTGCCGATCAGGGTGAAGGCCTTCGGATCCTTGAGGGTCGGCTTCTGCGGCGGCTTCACCCTCGCCGCGTCGGAGAGCAGTTCGGCGAAGCTCGCCTGCCGCCCGGTCTTCGCGTGCGAGACGACGCTGTCCTTGACTGCCAGCTCGCTCGCCGGAACAGCGAAGCGCGTCGCCGCCGCCTCTACGAACATCGCCCGCGCCGCCGCGCCGGCCGCGCGCAGCTGGTCCCAAGAGTTGGTGATGGCCGAGGAGCCGCCGGTGGCCTGCACCCCGGTCGAGGCGTTGGCGTAGACCTTGGCGTTGGCGGGGGCCTGGACGACCTTCACCTTGTCCCAGTCGGCGTCCAGTTCCTCGGCGACGATGGCGGCCAGGCCCGCGTGCGAGCCCTGGCCGAACTCGATGTGCTTGTTGACCACGGTCACCGAGCCATCCGGATCGATACGGACGAACGGGCCGAAGGCGCCGAAGTCCATCTTCGGCGCGCCGGTGCTGAGGATGTCGGCCGGCGAGCAGCCCACCATCAACGCACCGCCGGCGCCAACGGCGCTGACGATGAGGGCGCGGCGGCTGGGCGTGATCTCTTTGACGTGCGCGTTCATCGCCAACTCCTAGGCCGTCGCGACGCCGGCGGCGTCCTTGATCGCCGCGCGGATGCGCTGGTAGGCGCCGCAGCGGCAGATGTTGCCGTTCATCGCCTGGTCGATGTCGGCGTCGGTCGGCTTGGGCGTGCGCGCCAAGAGCGCCACGGCGCTCATGATCTGGCCAGACTGGCAGTAGCCGCACTGCGGCACGTCGAGCTTGACCCACGCCGCCTGCACCGGATGGGCGCCACCCAGGCCCTCGATGGTGGTGATCTTGACGCCCGCCAGCGTGCCGATCGGCGCCTGGCACGAGCGCATCGCCTGGCCGTTCAGCTGGACGGTGCAGGCGCCGCACTGGGCGATGCCGCAGCCGTACTTCGTGCCGGTCATCTCCAGCTCGTCGCGCAGCACCCAGAGCAGTGGCGTGTCGGGCGCGGCCTGCACCGATACATCCTTGCCGTTGATGTTGAGAGTCGTCGCCATGACGGGGGCTCCGCAGAATCTGATCTGCACAATGTTAAGATGTTTCGACGCGCTGTGGAAGCGCGCGAGGTCTACCCGGCGTCGGCTTCCAGCTAGGCGTGCAGCTTCACGGTCAGGTGGGTATAGCCGAGGATGAAGTTGGAGATGGCGCGTTCCGGCTCGCCGATCACCTCGATCCGGGAGAAGCGCTTCAGGATCTCCTCCCAGAGCACCCGCAACTGCAGCTCCGCCGCCCGGTTGCCCATGCAGCGATGGATGCCGAAACCGAACGCGACGTGGTGGCGGGGGCGTTCGCGATCGATCAGGAACTCGTCCGGCCGGGTCACGACGTCCGGGTCGCGGTTGCCCGAGACGTACCACATGACCACCCGCTCGCCCTTCTTGATCTGCTTGCCGCCGATCTCGACGTCCTTCAGCGCGGTGCGACGCATGTGCGCCACCGGCGACTGGTAGCGGATGATCTCCGACACCGCGCCGGCCACCAGTTCCGGGTCGGCCTTCAGCTTGGCCAGCTCGCCGGGGTTCTGGTCGAAGAAGAGGACCCCGCCCGTCATCGAGTTGCGCGTGGTGTCGTTGCCGCCGACGACCAGCAGCATGATATTGCCGAGGAATTCCAGCGGATTGTCGATCATATCTCGCGTACAGGGGTTGTGCGCGAGCAGGGAGAGGAAGTCGAACCTGGGCGGCTGCGCGGCTCGCTCGCGCCACAGCGCGGCGAAGTAGTCATGACATTCCATCATGATCCGCTCGCGCTCGGCGGCGTCGACCGCGGTGTTGCCGGTCTGCTCGCTGGCCGTGGTGACGTCCGACCAGTAGGGCAGCAGGCGGCGATCCTCCCAGGGGAAGTCGAACAGGGTGGCGAGGAACTGGGTGGTGAGCTCGATGCTGACCTTGTCGACCCAGTCGAACGGCTCGCCGATCGGCAGGGCGTCGAGCACCGCGGCGGTGCGCTCGCGCATCAGCTGCTCGATGTGGCCGAGCCGCTCCGGCGCCACCGCTGGGGTCACCGACTTGCGCTGCACGTCGTGCACCGGCGGGTCAGCGGCGATGAAGTTGCGGATGGCGAACTCGGCCGGCTGGTCGCCGACGGTGATGTCGCGATCGGACGAGAAGTCGCGATGGTTGCTGTCGATGGCGACGATGTCGTTGAACTTGGTGATCGACCAGAAGGGGCCGCTGGGGCCGGTCGGCGACCAGTGCACCGGGTCTTCCTGGCGCAGGCGCTTGAGATAGTCGAGCAGCAGCCCGCGACTCCAGAGCGTCCCCTCACTGGGGTCGAGCGTCTCCAGCGGGGTGGTCCACGCCGGGTTTGCGGCCCCGGTCGTCCGATCCAAGAGCGTGTCGGTCATCGCCGTCTCCATCGCTAGGCGGAGGCTAGGCCGCGCGTCGGGCGCTGTCGAGCGGCGGCGTGCCGCCCCGGGGACGGGCTCAGGCGTCGCCGTCCACGAGCGCCGACACCTGTTCGTCGCTGAGACCGGCTTCGACCAGGACCTCGCGCGTGTGCTCACCGAGGCGAGGGGGACGGGTGACCGGCGGCCGCGCGCCGTCGAACAACGCCGGCACGCCCGGGAAGCGCAAAGCCGGACCGGCGTCGGATTCCAGCACCGTGAAGAAGTCGACGGCGCTCAGGTGCGGGTCCTCGATCAGCTCGTCGAGGCTCTTCACCGGCGCGCAGGGCACCTCGAGGCGTTCCAGAGTTTGCAGCCACTCGGCCGTGCTGCGCGTGAGCAGAATCTCGCCCAGGATCGCATAGAGCTCGCCGATGTGCTCGGTGCGCGCGGCGATGCCGGCGAAGCGCGGATCGTGCGCCAGCTCCGGCCGGCCAGCCGCCTCGAACAGGCTGGCCCAGTGCCTGTCGGTGTAGGGCAGGGCGCAGATGTAGCCGTCGGCGGTGGCGTAGGGCCGGCGCTCCGGCGTCATCACCCGCGGATAACAGGCCGGACCCATCGCCGGTTCGAACTGGCGGCCATAGAGGTGCTCGATCGCGGTGTAGGCGACCATGGCCTCGAACATCGGCAGCTCGACATAACTGCCCTTGCCGGTGCGGTCGCGCTGGCTGAGCGCGGCCAGGATGGCGATCGCCGCCATCAGGCCGGAGGTCTTGTCCGCGGCCACGGTGGGCAGATAGCCGGGCGCGCCGGTGCGCTGGCCGGTCAGGTCGGCCAGACCACAGAGCCCCTGGATGATGTCGTCATAGGCGGGCTTGCCGCCGTAGGGGCCTGCTTCGCCGAACCCGTGCAGGCAGGCGTAGACCAGCCGCGGATTGCACGCCAGCAGCGCCTCGGGACCCAGGCCCAGCGCGGTCATCTTCTGAGGCCGGTTGTTGTGCAGCAGGATGTCGGACCGCGCCGCCAGCGCCAGCAGCGCCTCGTGGCCCTGCGGCGTCTTCAGGTTCAGCACCACGCTGCGCTTATTGCGGTTGAGGCCCAGGAAGATCGACGCCATGTCGGGCTCGGCGCGGGGACCAATGCGCCGGGTGGTGTCGCCCTCGGGCGGCTCGACCTTGATTACGTCCGCGCCCAGGTCGCCCAGCCACTGGGCGGCGTAGGGCGCCATCAGCATGTTGCCCAGGTCGAGCACCTTCACGCCCTCGAGCGGTCGCATTCACTGATCTCCTCGGTAGGGACGGTGGCGGTTCGACTTTGAACCACGGAAAACACGGAAGACACGGACTTTGCGATGTTATTCCGGAGAGCGGACTCGTGCGGGCTGACACTGGGAGGGGGACGGCCAGCGTCCGTGTTTTCCGTGTTTTCCGTGGCCAACTACTTCCTAGTAGCTCTTCGGCAGGTCGAGCACCCGCTCGGCGATGAACGACAGGATCAGCTGTTCGGTGATCGGCGCCAGCCGCGTGATCGCCACCTCCCGGTACAGTCGCTCGACGTGGTATTCGCGGGCGTAGCCGTAGCCGCCGTGGGTGGCGATCGACTGCCAGCAGGCGTCGTGTCCGGCGCGGGCGCCGAGGAACTTGGCGCTGTTCGCCTCCGCGCCGCACGGCTGGCCGGCGTCGTAGAGTTCAGCCGCCTTCGTCGCCATCAGCCAGGCGCTCTCGAGGTACATCCAGCGCTCGGCCAGCGGATGCTGGATCGCCTGGTTCTGGCCGATCGGGCGGTCGAACACGACCCGCTCCCTGGCGTAGCGCGTCGCCCGGCGCAGCGCGTCCTGGCCGATGCCGATCGCCTCGGCGGCGATCAGGATCCGCTCCGGATTGAGGCTGTGCAGGATGTAGGAGAAGCCCTTGCCGGCCTCGCCGATCAGGTCCTCGTCCGGCACGAACAGGCCGTCGATGAAAACCTGGTTCGAGTTCGACCGCCTTGCGCCCCATCTTCGGGATCCGCCGCACCTCGATCTTCGCGCGGTCGAGGTCGGTGTAGAAGATGCTGATCCCGTCGGTCGGCCGCGCGCAATCCTCGAACGCCGTCGTGCGCGCCAGCAGCATCAGCTTGTTGGCCACCTGCGCGGTCGAGGTCCACACCTTCTGGCCGTTGACCAGATAGCCGCCGTCCACCTTGGCCGCGAAGGTCTTGATCCGCGTGGTGTTGAGGCCCGCGTCAGGCTCGGTGAAGCCGAAGGCCACCTGGTCCTGGCCGGCGATCAACCCCGGCGTCCAGCGCTGCTTCTGCGCCGGCGTGCCGTAGACCAGGATCGGGTGCGGGCCGAACAGGTTGATGTGCACCGACGACGCGGCCGTCATGCCGCCGCCGTGGCTGGCCACCTCGTGCATCATGATCGCCGCTTCGGTGACGCCAAGACCCGCGCCGCCGTATTCGACCGGCATCGTGATCCCGAGCCATCCGGCCGCCGCCATCGCCTGATGGAATTCGTGCGGGAACACCCCGTCGTCGTCCCGCGCGAGCCAGTAGTCGTCGTCGAACTTCGTGACGACGGCGCGGACGCCTTCGCGGATCGCCCGCAGGTGTTCGCTTTCGCCGGCGCTCATCCGAGCTCTCCGGCGGCGGCCAGCGTCTTCTCGGCCGCGGTCAGGTGCGGGCGGTCGTACATCTTGCCGTCGATGCCGATGGTCCCGGCGTCGGGTTGCGCGGCGAAGGCGGCGACCACCCGGCGGGCGCGCGCCACGTCGGCCTCTGACGGGCTGAAGCACTCGTTGATGATCGCGATCTGGTCCGGGTGGATCGCGATGCGGCCGGTGAAGCCGTCGCGACGGGCCGCGCGGCTGTCGGCGGCCAGGCCCTCGCCGTCGCGGTAGTCGGCCCACAGCGTTTCCAGCGGCGCCACCCCGGCGGCGGCGGCGGCGAACAGACACCAGCTGCGCACGTGGCGATAGGGCTCGGTCCACGCGCCGTCGTCGTGGCGTGGGCTCACCGCGCCGATCGCCGCGCTGAGATCCTCGCCGCCCCAGGTCAGGGCCGCGAGCCGGGGGTGGGCGGGCGCGTAGGAGCCAAGCTGGAACATCGCCTGCGCGGTCTCGGTCGCCACCACCACCACCTTCACCGTCTCCGCCGCCATCCCCGCCGCCGCCTCGAACGCGTCGAGGTAATGGCCGAGTCGTTCCAGGTCGTGAGCGCCGTTCGCCTTCGGTAGCACGATCCCGTCCAGCCCCGGCCGCACCACGGCCGCGAGGTCGGCTAGCGTCAGCCCGGTGTCGAACGGATTGACCCGCACGTAGAACGCCCAGTCGCGCGGGCTTGGGTCGTCGATCAACGCGGCGACCTGGCCGCGCGCCGCAGCCTTCATCGACGGCGCGACGGCGTCCTCGAGATCGAGGATCAGCGCATCGGCGCCGATACCCGCCGCCTTGGCGAACTTGCGCTCGCTGTCGCCGGGCACGAACAGCATCGAGCGCAGCCTGGCGCCGCCCACCGTCATGCCGGCCGCCCCAGCATCAGCGCCGCGCGCAGCGTGCGGCAGACCACGACGTCCGACTGGTTGAGACCGATGTGCTCGAAGGTGACGATGCCCTGGCCCGGCCGCGAGGCGCTGGCCCGCACGGCCTTGACCTCGCTCTCCGCACGGATCGTATCGCCGGCGAACACCGGCTTTGGGAACTCGGTCTTCTCGAAGCCGAGGTTGCCGACGGTCGTGCCAAGCGTGGTGTCCTGCACCGACAACCCGACCACCAGCCCTAGCGTGAACAGCGAGTTGATCAGCGGCCGGCCGAACTCGGTCGTCGCGGCGTAGGCATGGTCGATATGGATCGGGGCCGGATTGTAGGTGAGGGCGGAGAACAGGATGTTGTCCATGTCGGTCACCGTGCGGCGGATTTCGTGCGTGAATCGCCGGCCGACCTCGAACTCGTCGAACCACAGTCCAGCCATCTGCGGCGCTCCCTCCTCTGCGCGGTCCGGTCGACCCTAGGCCGGCCGCGCCGAGGCCGAAAGAGCGGGTGTTGGGTCGCCTCTGGGGCCGCCTCTTGCGCCTGACGCAACGGCGCCGGCTATGTTCAGCGCAACAAACAGACAAGGGAGAGACGCCGTGAGCACGATGGTCAACACCGTGACGGGCCCGGTCAGTTCGGCGGACCTCGGCCGCACCCTGATCCACGAGCACGTGCTGATCGGCTTCCCGGGCTGGTTCATGGACGCGCGGCAGCCGGCGTTCAAGCGCGCTGAGGCGATCGAGCGGGTGGTCGATGCGTTCCAGGAACTGCACGGGCACGGGGTCAAGACCGTGATCGACCCGTGCCCGATGGACCTCGGCCGCGACGTCGAGTTCTGCGCCGAGGTCTCGCAGAAGAGCGGCGTCAACCTGATCTGCGCCACCGGCGCCTATGTCGAGTCGATGGGCATCAACTGGACCTTCAACGCCCTGCCGGTCGATGCCATCGCCGAGGCGTTCGCGAAGGAGCTCGAGCAGGGCGTCGGCGACACCGGCATCCGCTGCGGCGTGATCAAGATCGCCACCGACGACGGCAAGGTCACCCCCTACGAGCGCAAGGTGCTGACGGCCGCCTCGCGCGCCGCCAAGATGACCGGCGTGCCGCTGATCTCGCACACCGAGAACTGCTCCTGCGGGCACGACCAGATCGACATCGCCACCGGCGAGGGCCTGCGCTCGTCCTCGCTTATCGTCGGGCACAGCGATGGCCGCGACGACCCGGTCTACCAGAAGTCGCTGGCCGACCGCGGCTCCTACGTCGGGTTCGACCGCTTCGGGCTCGAGCAGATCGTGCCGGACGCGGTGCGGACCAAGAACCTCAAGGCGTTGGTCGACGCCGGGCACAAGGACCGGGTGATGGTCTCGCACGACACGGTCAACTGCTGGCTCGGCGCACTGGGGAACACCGATCCGGCCGAGCTGAGCAAGACGCTGCCCAACTGGCGCATGACCCATCTGTTCGAGCACATCTTCCCCGAACTGAAGCGCATGGGCATGAGCCAGGAGGACCTCGACCACATCGTGATCGAGAACCCGCGCCGCTACTTCGAAGAGGCCGCCGCGCCGCGGTGACGGAGGACCCGCCCGGGTAGCCGCCGCGTGGGCTGGACGATCGCCTTACGCGGTCAGGCTGTGGCCTTGCCCGACGATCGGCGAAATGTCGGCCTCGATGACCCCGCGGCGGATGGGGACGCATGCGTCCGGGAAATCCTGCACGAATCTGGCGCCCGTGGCCTCGATCCGGTCCAGCAGCGCCGGCAGATAGTCCATACCTCCGCTCGGCAGGTCGTGCACGACCACCACCGTCCAGTCCTGGGCTTCGATGTCGGCGAGGCAGCGGCCCACCCAGGCGGGTCCGGGCTCCCAGTCGCGCGGAACGCTGGTCCAGAGCACGCAGGTGTAGCCGCCGTTGACGAGATAGGAGACGGCGCTGGCGCTCAGGAGGCGTTGGCTGATGACGCCGCCGCCGCCGTTGGGCCGGAACAGGCGATCGGGATGGGCGAGGTCGCCGATGAGCGCCTGGGTCTCGCCGATCTCGCGCTCGACGAGCGACGCGTCCTCGCTGTCGCCGAACATGAACTTGTGCGTCAGCGTGTGATTGCCGATCCAATGCCCCGCGTCGCGAGCGCGCTCGGCCAGATCGCGCGCGCCGGGTCGAGCGAGCTGGCGGCCAACCACGAAGAAGCTCGCCAGGATCCCCCGCCGCGCCATCTCGTCGAGCACGAAGCCCGTCGTTCCGCTGGGGTCGGGCCCGTTGTCGAACGTAAGGGTGACCTTCTTCATGCCCGCCGTCTCAATGGGGCCGCACGTCGTTGTTCGGGGTGGTGTCGCCCGCAGTCCAACGGGCCAGCGAGGCATGCGCCGTCGCGCGCTGGTGCGCGTCGATCTGATCCACGAAGTCGACATCGCGGGTGAACTCGAGCCTGAGCCCGTCCGGGTCGCTCAGGTAGAGCGACGTGCAGTAGCCATGGTCGATGGTGCGCGTCGCGACGCCGGCGGCCTCGCAACGGCCCCTGATCTCGTCCTGCGTCGCCGCCGACGCCTTCAGCGCGATGTGCACGAAAGGCGGCTGCGCCTTGGCCGTGAAGCGCGCCTGCACCTGCGGGTCCTGGAAGTTGAAGAAGGCGAGGGCGCCGCCGTCGCCAAGCCCGTAGAACGTGTGGCTATAGCTGACCGTCCGGCCCTCCATCTCGGTCCGCTCGATCCAGGTCGCGATCAGCGGAAGGCCGAGAATGTCTTCGTAGAAGCGGCGCGTCCGCTCCTGGTCGGCGCAGACATACGCGTTGTGGTGAAGCCGCTGCGGCAGGTCGGCGGCAGTCCCGGGCCCAGTGATTGTCGCATCGGCCATCGCCATCCTCCACAGCCGCGTTTCGGCGGGCGCCCGGGAAACATCGCCCCTTCGGCCCTCCCGAGCAACGCCCACGTCCATGGCGCTCATGCTAGAGCTACGCGGCGCGCGCCTCGGTCTCGACCAGCCGCTGGATCGCGACATAGTCGGTCTTGCCGGTGCCCAGCACCGGGATCTCGGGCACCTTGACGATCTTGCGCGGGGCGGAGAGTTCGGAGACGCCGAGGGCCTGGGCGTGGGCGACCAGCCTGGCGACGTCCGCGTCGCGCTGGTCGGTGACCAGCACCAGGCGCTCGCCCTTGCGGTGGTCGGGCTCGGCGATCACCGCGTGGCGCGCGTCGGGCCACAGCGAGGCGGCCAGGGTCTCGGCGGCGGTCAGCGAGACCATCTCGCCGCCGATCTTGGCGAAGCGCTTCACGCGGCCCAGGATCGTGATCCAGTTGTCGTCGCTGATCTCGACCACGTCGCCGGTGTCGTGCCAGCCGTCCTTGGGCGGTTCCAGCACGCCGTCCTCGTTGAGATAGCCGGCCATGATGTTGGGGCCGCGCACGTAGCAGCTTGCCGCCGCGCTTGATGCCCTCGACCGGCTCCAGCCGGGTCTCGACGCCGGGCAGCAGGCCGCCGACCGTGCCGCGGCGATTGTCCGGCGGCGTGTTGACCGCGATCACCGGCGAGGCCTCGGTGGCGCCGTAGCCCTCCAGCACCGGGATCGGGCCGAACCGGTCGATGATCAGGTCGTGGGTCTCATCGCGAACCTTCTCGGCGCCGCAGACGATGAACTTCAGCCCCGACATGTCGTTCGGATCGGCCGCGCGGGCGTACTGGTTGACGAAGGTGTCGGTGGCCAGCAGCACCGCGGCCTCGGTCTCGCGGATCAGCGTCGGGATGATCTTGACGTGCAGCGGCGAGGGGTACTGGAACGCCTTCATCCCGCTCAGCATCGGCAGGATGAAGCCGCCGGTCATGCCGAAGCAGTGGAAGATCGGCAGCGGGTTGAAGAACACCCAAGCCGGATCAAGCTCGATGTGGGCGGCGATCTGGGCGGCGTTGGCCAGCAGATTGGCCTGGGTCAGGATCACCCCGCGCGGCGCGCCGAAGCTGCCGGAGGTGAACAGGATCACCGCCGGATCGTCCGGGCTGGTGGCGGCGCGGAACCGGCGCGGCGCCAGCGAGGCGGCCAGGGCGTAGAGCCGGTCGGCCAGGCCGATGCTGGCGCGAACGTCCTCCAGGTAGGTGATCTGGCAGCTCTGCTCGAGCGCATCGATCACGTCGTGCAGCTTGCCCTGCTCGACGAAGCGGTGGGAGCTGAGCACCCGCTTGACGCCCGCGAGCTTGACTGCGGCGCGCAGATTTCTGAGGCCCGCGGTGAAGTTGAGCATCACCGGCACTCGGCCGATGGCGTGCAGGGCGAAGAAGGTCACCACGCCGGCGGAACTGGTCGGCAGCAAGACGCCGACGCGCTCGCCCTTCTCGGTCAGCCGCGAGAGCTTGTGTCCGAGCGCGAACGCGGCGCGGATGACGTCGGTGTAGGTGAGGGGATTGCGCTCCTGGTCCTCCAGGATCGGCTTCTTCGGCCCGTAGGCATGGGCCGCCTCGACCAGGGCGTCGAACAACGGCCGCCGGGTCTTCGACAGGTCGAACTCACGCTGCATGGCTGGCCTTTGCGGCCGCTCCTGATCGTTTCCTCGTTGAAGCAAGGCTACCGGCCCGCCTCGACCTTGGAAAGGTTCGATAGCTAGGCATGGGCGGGCGACTTGGCCAGATCGGCGATGAACGCCAGCACGGTGGCGAGCCAGGGTTTTCGCCAGCGGTCGTCCTCCAGCTCCAGCGCCGCGGTCGGCCCCGGGGAGGCTGCGGCGCACAGACACCGGCGGCGCGAGGCAGGCGCGCGGCTTGCCGTCGTCGATCACCAGCGCCTGCGCTTGCAGCCGCGCTGCGTCGGCTTCGGCGTCGTGCTGCAGTCGAGCCAGGGCCGCCTGCCAGTCGAGACTGGGGCCGCCCAGCCGCAGGTCCGGGTTGGCGATCTGCCAGGCGTGAGTGACCGCGCCGCGCCAGCGGTCATGGCTGCGATGGACGGCGAAGTCGTCCGGGCCGGCCCTGGCCCAGACGTCGCCGCCCGGTCCGCGCAGGCCGCCGAGGCCGATGTGGACCAGCACCCCGGCCGGAGTGGCGGCGGCGCATCTCGGCGCGCTCAGCACAACGCCGCTCGGGGCCGCGCCGGACGAGGCCACGCCGGGCCGCCAGCAGGGCGCCTACGCCCTCGCCCATTAGCACCAACGGCCGCCCCGGCGCGGGCCGGATCACCGCGTCGATCATGCCCCGGACGCCGCCGACATCGCCGTCGAAGCTGCGCAGCTCGCCCAGGTCGCGGTGGCCGCTCAGGCGGGCGGAGCCGCCCTGGCCGACCCCCTCCAGCACCCAGACGGTGTAGCCCGCCGCGTTGAGGTCGCGGGCGGTCTCGAACCAGGTTTCGGCGCTTTCGCCATAGTCCGGCAGGATCAGTACGTCGGCCCGCGAATAGACCGCGGGCGCCGAGACGCCGTAGCGCTGCACCGACCCGCCCGCCGGCTGCAGCTCGCCCCAGGCCCAGTTCTCCGGCGGGTAGAAGCGCTCGGCCAGGTCCGGCGGCGGGCGGCTGTCGGCGAACGCGTCGCGGTTATCGTGGCCAGCGGCGCCGATCACGGCGAAGATGACCGCGGCCGCAACCACCGCCAGGACGACGGCAACGATCAATCGGGTCCGCTGGACCCCAGCCACCGTCATTCCAACGCGCCCCACCACCTGCGCTAGCGTAGCGGCGCGGCGAGGTGAGCGCCACCGCACCAGCCGCCCGCGCAACCGGACTGGGGCCCGAGGGGTTAGGGCAGGGTGGGAGACGGTGAAGCTCGCCAATCCGAGCCCGGGCCTGCGGCGGTGTTCGCCAGCGACACGCCGGCGCGGCTCGATGCGCTGCCGTGGCGCCGCTTCCACTGGCTGGTGGTGACCGCGCTCGGCGTCACCTGGATCCTCGACGGCCTGGAGGTCACCCTGGTCGGCTCGCTCTCGGGCGCGCTCGGCGATCCGCATGGGCTTGGTCTGACGCCGCAGCAGATCGGCTGGACCGGCAGCCTCTATCTTATGGGCGGGGTGGTCGGCGCGCTGGTGTTCGGGCGGCTGACCGACACGCTGGGGCGCAAGCGGCTCTTCACCGCGACCCTGGCGGTCTACCTGGTGGCGACGCTGGCGACCGGGCTGGCCTGGAGCTTCGCCAGCTTCGCCTTGTTCCGCGCCGTGACGGCGGCCGGCATCGGCGGCGAGGGCGCTGCGATGAACTCGGCCATCGACGAGCTGATCCCGGCGCGGCGGCGCGGCCAGGTCGGCATCACCATCAACGGCAGCTTCTGGGTCGGCGCGGCGCTGGGTTCGTTGGCCGCCGTCGTGTTGCTGAACCCGCGCGTGCTGCCGCCGGCGCTCGGCTGGCGCTTCGCTTTCGTCGGCGGCGCCGCTTTGGCGCTGGTCATCGTCTACGTGCGCCGCTTCCTGCCGGAGAGCCCGCGCTGGCTGCTGACGCACGGCCGGCCCGCGGAGGCCGAACGGGTCGTCGACGAGATCGAGGCGCGCTGCGGCGTCGACCCAGGGCGCGACCGCAGCGCGCTGGCGCGCATCGCGCTCAAGCCGCACGTCAGGACTGGGCTCATGCAAGTAGCCCGCTCGCTGATGCTGAAATATCCGAAGCGGACCGCCCTTGGGGTCACCCTGCTGGCGACGCAGGCCTTCTGCTACAACGCCGTCTTCTTCACCTACGGCCTGATCCTGACCAAGTTCTACGCCATCCCGGCGCAGGACATCGGCTGGTTCCTGCTGCCGTTCGCGGCGGGCAACTTCTGCGGCCCGCTGCTGCTGGGTCGGCTGTTCGACACCGTCGGCCGCCGGCCGATGATCGCCGGTACCTATGCGCTGTCGGGCGTGCTGCTGGCGATCACCGGCTGGCTCTTCGCGCACCGTCTGCTGTCGGCGATGGAGCTGACGCTGTGCTGGTGCGTGGTGTTCTTCTTCGCTTCGGCGGCGGCGAGCGCGGCCTATCTGACGATCAGCGAGAGCTTCCCGCTGGAGACGCGGGCGATGGCGATCGGGATCTTCAACGCGTTCGGCAACGGCGTCGGCGGCATCGCCGCGCCCGGCCCTGTTCGGCGCGCTGATCGCCTCCGGCTCGCGCGACAACCTGCTCGTCGGCTACCTGTTCGGCGGCGGCCTGATGCTGTTCGCGGCGGTCGTCGAGCTGGCCATCGGCGTCAACGCCGAGCGAAAGCCGCTGGAGGAAGTGGCGCCGCCACTGTCGCAGGCGGACGCCCCTGCTTGATCCGGAGCGGCGAACAGCCGATCTAGGGCGCATGACCGTGGTCATCGAGCCCCGCACCGCGCGCCAGCTGCGCCATCCGGAAAAGCAGGCGCGGCCGGACACGCCGATCCTGCGCAAGCCGGACTGGCTGCGGGTGCGCGCGCCCGGCTCGCCCGGCTATGCGGCGACGCGGGCCGTGGTGCGCGAGCACGGCCTGGTCACGGTCTGCGAGGAAGCCGGCTGCCCCAACATCGGCGAGTGCTGGGAGAAGTCGCACGCCACCATGATGATCATGGGCGAGGTCTGCACCCGCGCCTGCGGCTTCTGCAACGTCGCCACCGGCAAGCCCGCCCCGCTCGATCCGACCGAACCCGTTCGCGTCGGCGAGGCCGTGGCGAAGATGGGGCTGAAGCACGTCGTCATCACCTCGGTCGACCGCGACGACCTGGACGATGGCGGCGCGCGCCACTTCGCACGGACCGTGGCGGCGATCCGCGCGGCGGCGCCGGCCGCGACGATCGAGATCCTGACACCGGACTTCCTGCGCAAGACCGGGGCGGCCGAGATCGCCATCGACGCCAAGCCGGACGTGTTCAACCACAACCTGGAGACGGTGCCGCGGCTCTATCATTCGATCCGGCCCGGCGCCCGCTACTACGCCTCGCTGCGGCTGCTGGAGCGGGTCAAGGAGCGCGACCCGGACCAGTTCACCAAGTCCGGCCTGATGGTCGGCCTGGGCGAAAGCCGCGACGAGGTGCTGCAGGTGATGGACGACATGCGTTGCGCCGGTGTCGACTTCATCACCATCGGCCAGTACTTGCAGCCCAGCCGCAAGCACGCGCCGATCGACCGCTTCGTCTCTCCCGAGGAGTTCAAATCGCTGGAGACGGTCGCCTATTCGAAGGGCTTCCTGATGGTGGCTGCCAGCCCGCTGACGCGCTCGTCGCACCACGCCGGCGAGGACTTCGAGCGTCTGCGCGCCGCCCGTCGCGCCCAGACCGCCGCCGCCTGACGCTTGCGCCACAGCCTGACGCGCATCCTGCCGTATGAGCCCGGCCAGCTGTTCGAGCTGGTGGGCGATGTCGAGCGCTATCCTGAGTTCGTGCCGTGGGTGACTCGGCTGCGGACCTGGAACCGACGCCCGGACGGGGAGGGGGTCACCCTGCTGGACGCCGAGGCGCAGGTGGGCTTCTCGGTGATCCACGAGAGCTTCACGACCCAGGTGCGGCTCGACCAGCCGGCGCTGGCGATCGACGTCGCGCTGATCTCCGGCCCGTTCCGACGCCTCAGCCAACCGCTGGCGGTTCGAGCCGCACCCGAAGGGGACCGAGCTCACCTTCGAGATCGATTTCGAATTCAAGTCGCGCCTGCTGCGCGGTCTGCTGGCCGCCAACTTCCACCGCGCCGTGAACCGCCTGGTGGGCTGCTTCGAGGACCGCGCGCGGGCGCTGTACGGAAGCACGCGCTAGCGGCGTCGGCCGTGAACCCCGCGCATCCCGGCGAAAGCCGCGACCCAGTGATTGCAACGGCTAACCCTTCTGGGGCCGGCGCGACCGCAGCGCGATCAAGTTTTCGCGGAGAGTTCGCGGAGGACCTGCGGAGATCGCAGAGAAGCCCGGCGCCTTGGCGGGGAGCTTCACTACACAAGCGCCAAATTCGGCCTGACGCTTCGGACGGCGATGATTCGAAAGACCAGGGCCGCCGCCGCGCCCACAGCGCCGGCTCCTAACGCGGCGGTGACCATGCTCTGCCAGCCCGCGAGCGTTCGGACCCCATTTGCGATATGGACGACGCCTCCTGAAGTCTCGAACTCACCTGGCGAGGGCGGCAGAAAGCAAACCAGATGAGGAAGCCGACCAGGAAGCCGATAGCCGTAGCCGACCACCCATTCAGCCAAGCCCAGCGATAGCGCCGGAAGCCGATCAAGATAGGCGTGACGACAATTGCCTCCGCTATCAGGCAAATCGGTTCGCCTACCATCAGCACGGCGATCCAAAATCCGAATATCTGACTGACCGGATGCGCTGGTTCAGTAAGGAGGGGAGCACGAACCAAAGCAGCCAAATGCCAGTCAAGCCTGGCAAGGGAGCGAGGACATACGCCCAGCCGATCGTTGCCGCTGATCTCAGTTCAAGACGCGAACTCGCCATCAACGACATTTAGCTTGAGCGCCCTTGAGCTGTCGAACTTCCGCCACCACTCCTTTCTCGGAACTCCGGATCGGCGGCTTTGTGCGGCGTGTCCGGCCCGCTGAACCAGCTCTTGACGGCGATCAATTCGACGGGGTTCGTGTTCTCGCCAGGCGGCCCGGGTCGCCGCCATGCTCTTTGACATCGTCAGCATAGCCAAGCAGCCGCCGCACGGCGGGCGCCTTTCCTGCGGCAGCGGGGCGTCTTAGTTAGCGGATGCTTTACGGGCGAATTTAGGGTCGCCGGGCTGGCGTCCTGCGCCGAAAACTCACAGCCTCCAGCTCGCTTCAGGACATTGCAGCCCGCAGAAAACCTAGGGCGCGGCAACGGGGAAGGGGCCGTTATCAACGGCCGATTACGGTTTCACGTGAAACATTGACGCGGCCAAGCAGTCAGATTTCCTGATGCTAG
This sequence comes from uncultured Pseudomonadota bacterium, assembly GCA_963835495.1. Taxonomy (GTDB): domain Bacteria; phylum Pseudomonadota; class Alphaproteobacteria; order Caulobacterales; family Caulobacteraceae; genus Acaudatibacter. The sequence continues at coordinate 1,173,545 of CAWIFQ010000003.1, forward strand.
CCCGCTCCCCGCGGCCCGTTCTCAACGCAGCCGGTCCTGCAGCATCTCCAGCGCCACCTTGACCGCCGCCAGCTGGATCTCCTCGCGGCTGTCGAGGTCGAAGAACTCCTGACGGTGATAGAGCGACTGGTTGGCCCGCAGTGTCGCGAAGTGCACGGTGCCGACCGGCTTCATCGGCGTGCCGCCGCCCGGGCCGGCGACGCCGGTGATCGCCACCGAGATGTGGGCGTGGCTGTTTTCCAGCGCCCCTTCGGCCATCATCCGCACGATCGGTTCGGAGACGGCGCCGAGGTCGGCGATCAGATCGCCGCTCACCCCCAGCATCTCCTGCTTGGCGCGGTTGGAATATGAGACGAAGCCGCGCTCGAACACGTCCGAGGCGCCCGACACGGCGCACAGGGCGCCGGCGACAAGGCCCCCGGTGCAGCTCTCGGCGGTGACGATCCGCAGCGAGCGCCCGCGGGCGTCATCGATCACCAGCCGGGCCAGGGTCTCGATCTCGAGGGAGAATATCAAAATGCGCTCCTTGGCCGGCGGTCGGAACGCCTTACTACGCCGGCAGCTCGACCATCGCCACGGCCTGGGCCAGCAAACCTTCTTCTCGGCCGGTGAAGCCCATGCCTTCCATGGTGGTCGCCTTGACGCTGACGGCCGCCAGATCGAGGCCGAGCAGCCCGGCGAGGCGCTCGCGCATGGCCTGGCGGTGCGGCTTGATCTTCGGCCGCTCGCAGACCAGCGTCACATCGACATTGAGGATGCGGCCGCCGCGCGCCGCCACCAATCCGGCGGCGTGCAGCAGGAACCGGTCCGACGCGGCCCCACGCCATTGCGGATCGGTCGGCGGGAAGTGGTCGCCGATGTCGCCTTCGCCGATCGCGCCCAGCACCGCGTCGGTGATCGCGTGCAGGCCGGCGTCGGCGTCGGAATGGCCCACCAGGGCGTGGCTGTGGGCGATCTGCACCCCGCACAGCCAGACGCTGTCGCCCGGGCCGAAGCGGTGCGCATCGATCCCCTGGCCGATCCGCATCGTCCGCGCCGCCCCGGCGATCAGTTCGGCCATGGCGAAGTCCTCCGGATAGGTCAGCTTGGCGAGCGCCGGATCGCCGGGAACGAGGGCGACCTCGGCGCCGGCGCGCTCGAGCACGATGGCTTCGTCGGTCGGCTCCTCACCGGCCGGCCAGGCGGCGTAGGCGGTCTTGAGCTGTCCCAGGCGAAAGCCCTGCGGCGTCTGCGCCCGCCACAGGCCGACGCGGGACGGCGTCGCCACGATCCGCCCGGTCCCGTCGTCGCGCTTCAGCGTATCGGCGAGCGGCAGGGCCAGGATCGCCGCCGGCGCCGTCTCCAGCGCGGCGAGCAGGCGACGCACATGCTCGACCTTCAGTAGCGGCCGCGCCGCATCGTGGATCAGGACGACCTGGTCGTCGTCGCGCGTAAGCGCCGCCAGCCCCGCCTTCACCGAGTCCGAGCGCGCCGCGCCGCCCGCCGCCAGCCTATAGTCGCCAAGTCCGGCCAGGGCTTCACGCGCCTGTTCCTCCTGGCCATCGCCGATGACGACCACCAGTTCGTCGGCCCCCGCTGCCAGCAGGGCCTCGGCCGACCAGCGGGCCACGGCCTTGCCGCCCAGCTGGCGCCACTGCTTGGCTTCGCCCGGACCGGCTCTGGCGCCGACGCCGGCGGCAACGATCACGGCTGAGAATCGCATTGCTGTTCTCTTCAGCAGTCGAGCCCCCAAGTCCAGGCTTTACGGCGCCGCAACAATTGCCTAGAAAGAGGGCAATGATGGTGCACGTAAAATGAGCAACGCGCGGGGGTTGAGCCCGGCATGACGGAAAGTCGAGTGCGGTCGGTGGCCGACAGACGGGCTTTGGACAGCCTGAAAGCCGTGGCTTTCGACCTCATTCCCGAGCCGGCCATGGTGGTGGATCGGGAAGGGGCGCTGGTCGCGGTGAACGAAGCGGCCGAGGCGCTGTTCGGCCAGGGATTGGCGCTGCTGGCGCGGGGTCGTTTCAAAGCCGCCTTGCCGCCCAACTCGCCGCTGGTTTCCCTGATCACCCGAGCCTACGCCGAGGAAGGCGCGGTGCGCGAGCGCGGCATCGAGATCGCTTTGTTCGGCCATCCGACGTTCGCGGCCGACGGCGCCGCGGCGCCGCTGGGCGACGGGGCGGTGCTGCTTACCTTGCATGTGAAAAGCGGGGCGCTCGGCGTGGACCGGGTGACCGACATCGCCGGGCTGCGCTCGGTCGTGGGTCTGGGCCGGATGCTGGCGCACGAGATCAAGAACCCGCTCGCCGGCATCCGCGGCGCGGCGCAGCTGCTGAAATCCGGCGCCAAGGCGAACGATGTGCCGCTGGCGCAGCTGATCATGGACGAGACCGACCGCGTGCGCCGTCTGGTCGACCGGATGGAGGCCTTCTCCGACGACGCGCCGCCGCAGCGCGCGTCGGTCAACATCCACCAGGTGCTCGACCGTGTCCGCGCCTTGGCCGCAAACGGCGTCGCCGAGGGGCTGACGCTGAAGGAGAACTTCGACCCGTCGCTGCCGCCGGTATGGGGCGAGGAAGACCAGTTGATCCAGATCTTCCTCAATCTGGTGAAGAACGCCGCCGAAGCCGCGCACAGCCGCCGCGACGGACGCGGCGAGGTCGTGATCAGCACGGCCTATCGCCACGGTGTCAGAGTCCGCGCCGGCGACGGCAAGCCCGCCCAGGGCGCGCCGCTGGAGGTGCGGGTGCAGGACAACGGTCCCGGCGTGCCGCCGCATCTGCGAGACCATCTGTTCGAACCCTTCGTCAGTGGCAAGGCGGGCGGGGTCGGCCTTGGCCTGGCGCTGGTGGCAAAGCTCGTCGCCGGCCATGGGGGCCTGATCGACTTCGAGTCGGAGCCCGGCCGCACCACCTTCCGCGTCCTCCTGCCCGCCGTCCCCGCGTCGAGCGCAACCCTGGTGAGTAGATGAACGCCCAATCACAGAAGATCTTGATCGCCGACGACGATTCTTCGATCCGGCTCGTGCTCAGCCAGGCGTTCAGCCGCCTCGGCTACCAGGTTCGCGCCACCGGCAACGCGACGACGCTGCTGAAGTGGGTCACGGACGGCGAAGGCGATCTGGTGGTCACCGACGTGGTGATGCCGGACGAGAACGTGTTCGACGTGCTGCCGCGCATCCGCAAGCAACGGCCGAAGCTGCCGGTGATCGTGATGAGCGCGCAGAACACCCTGCTCACGGCGGTCAACGCCGCCGAGATCGGGGCGTTCGACTATATCCCCAAGCCGTTCGATCTCGACGACATGACGGCCACCGCCCGGCGCGCGCTGGCCAGACCGGCCGACGGCGAGGCCGTCAGGGCGCAGGCTCGGGCGATCCGCGACGAGCGCCTGCCGCTGATCGGCCGCTCGCCGGCGATGCAGGAGGTCTATCGCACCATCGCCCGGCTGGTCGGCGCCGACCTCACCGTGCTGATCCTGGGCGAGTCCGGCTCCGGCAAGGAGCTGGTCGCCCGCGCCCTACACGACCTTGGCCGACGGCGCGACGGCAAGTTCGTGGGGATCAATCTGGCCGCCGTGCCGCGCGAGCGTGTGGAAGCCGAGCTGTTCGGCAGGGGCGAGGGCGATTTCGGCAAGCTGGTCGAAGCCGATGGCGGCACGCTGTTCCTCGACGAAATCGGCGATATGCCGCTGGATTCCCAGACCCGGCTGCTGCGGGTGTTCGACGGCGCCGACCCCGCGATCAATCCGCGCACGGGCCGCAAGCCCAACGCCCGGGTGATCGCCGCCACCAACCGCGACCTGCGCGGCCTGATCCGCGAGGGCCTGTTCCGCGAGGACCTCTATTTCCGCCTCAACGTGGCGCCGGTGCGGCTGCCGCCGCTGCGCGAGCGCACCGAGGACATCCCGGACCTCGCCCGCGCTTTCCTGCTGCGCGCCAACCGGGAGGGCCTGCCGGCCAAGACCATCGACTCAGGGGCGATCGAGCGGCTGAAGACCCACGCCTGGCCGGGCAACGTGCGCGAGCTGGAGAACCTGATCCGCCGCATCTGTGCGCTCTACGCCGAGGAGATGATCAGCGCCCGGATCGTCGAACGCGAGCTTTCGGAACAGTCGACCGCGCCGCCCGGCAACGAGGGACCGCTGACGCTGTCGACCCTGGTCGAGCGGCACCTGGCCTCTTACTTTGCCGACCAGCCGGACGGCGTGCCGCCGATCGGCCTCTATGACCGGGTGCTCGAAGACGTCGAGCGACCGCTGATCCAGCTCACGCTGGCGGCCACCCGGGGCAACCAGGTGCGCGCCGCCGAGGTGCTCGGCCTGAACCGCAATACGCTGCGCAAGAAGATCCAGGAGCTCGGGGTTTCGATGGCCCGCGGCCGGCGCTGACGTAATACCGCCACATGGCTGTTGAAATTGGGGCACAGTAAGCCCTAGGTTCTCGCATATGGAGTTCTGACTCAGCCCTGTCGCGCCTGCCGAGCCTATCGCTTGGCCGGGGCTGGCTGGACAAGCTGGAGACACGGCCGTTCCTGTGGGGCGGCTTCGCGGTCTCGGCTAGCCTGGCCGCCGCCGCCGTCGGCCTCGGCTCGTCGCCCAGCCTCGCCGGTCCGCTAGGTCCCGCCAGCCCGCTGGTGCTGACCCTGCTCGGGATCAACTTCGTCGTCATCCTCGGGCTGGGCGGGCTGATGGCCTGGCGCGTGGTGAAGCTGGCCCACGAACAGACCGGGGACGCCGGCGCGCGGCTGCATCTGCGCTTTGTCGCCCTGTTCGCCGCGGCCGCCTTCTTCCCGGCCCTGATCGTCGCCTTCTTCTTCGGCATCCTGGTCACCCGCGGCGTCGACAGCTGGTTCAAGCCGTGGGTCGAGAACATGGTGACCGCCTCGGCCAAGGTCGCCGGGTCCTACATCGAGGAGCAGGACAACTACCTCAGCGACCACATCCGCCGCATGTCGCACGACCTCAATCGCGCCGGACCGACCGCGCTGGCGGATTCGCCGGTGGCCTTTTCGCAATACCTGGCCGACGCGGCCGCGGATAACGGCTTCCCGGCCGCCTATGTCGTCGATGGCGAGGGACGGGTGCTGGCGCGCGCCGAGCAGGGCGATGCGCCCCCGTTCCTGACGCCGCCCGCCGCCTCGTTCCGCGCCGCCGAGGCGAATGGGGACGAGGTGGAGGCGCGGCCGTTCGAGAGAAGCGACCTGCTGCGCGCGCTTTATCGCCTGCGGGGGTTCTCCAACGCCTACCTCTATGTGGTGCGGCCGGTCGAGCCGGGCGTGTTCGCCCACCTGCGCAACACCGAGGCCTCGCTGGCGGCTTATCACTTGGGCCAGGCCAACCGCTCGCGGATTCAGGCCGGCTTCGCCCTCGTCTATGGCGAGGTGGTGCTGGTGGTGCTGCTGGGCGCCGTCTCGTTCGGCATGGCCGCCGCCAGCAGCATTTCCGCGCCGATCGCCCGGCTGGTGCAGGCGTCGGGCAAGGTCGCCGCCGGCGACCTCTCGGTGCGGGTCGATACGTCCGACAACATCGAAGAAATCAACGGTTTATTTCGTGCGTTCAATCACATGACGCGCGATCTTGAAGCGCAGCAGAACGCCCTTGTCGCCGCGCACACCGAGGCCGAGTCACGGCGGCAGTTCGTCGAGACCATGCTGTTTGGGGTCAGCGCCGGGGTGATCGGGCTCGATCCGGCCGGGCGCATTTCGGTGGTGAACCGCCAGGCGGCGAGCCTGCTCGAGTTGCCCGAGGCGCGGCTTGGACTGCCGCTCAGCGAACTGGTCCCCGAGTTCCAGAGCGCGGTCGAGCAAGCGGGCGGCTCCGGCGTACAGGTCGAGGAGGACGTCGACGTGGTCCGCGGCGCCGAATCGCGGCGGCTGCGTCTGCGCGTCGGTCACAACCCGGACGGCCTTGTGCTGACTTTCGACGACATCACCCGCCTAGTCGCCGCCCAGCGCAACGCCGCCTGGAAGGACGTCGCCCGCCGCATCGCCCACGAGATCAAGAACCCGCTGACCCCGATCCTGCTCTCGGCCGAGCGGCTGCGGCGCAAATACCGCGGCGACATCAAGAACGATATCGAGACCTTCGATCGCTGTACCGACACGATCATCCGCCAGGTGGGCGACATCCGCAGCATGGTGGACGAGTTCTCGGCCTTCGCCCGCATGCCGACGCCGAAGTTCGCCCGCACCGACGCGGCCGAGCTGCTGCGCCAGGCCGTGTTCGCTCAGCGTGTCGCCGATCCGGAGACCCAGATCGAGCTCAGCGCGCCTAGCCGGGAGGTCGCCCTGCTCTGCGATGCGCGGATGATCGGCCAGGCCCTGACCAACCTGCTCAAGAACGCCGGCGAGGCGATCGCGGCGCGCCGTGGCGCTGAACCGCACGACGGCCACATCCTCGCCCGGCTGATCTCAGACGACGGCTGGGCTGCATTCGAGATCGAAGACAATGGCGTGGGGCTGCCGGCCAAGGATCGCGACCGCCTGACCGAGCCCTACGTAACGACCCGCGAGAAGGGCACCGGACTTGGCCTCGCCATCGTCGACCGGATCATGGAGGAGCACGGCGGGGAGTTGTCCCTGACCGACGCCGCCAGCCTGCCGGGCGCCAAGGTGACGTTGCGCCTCCCGCTCGCGCCCCAAGCCGCCCCTGAACTCGCCGGCCAAGTCGCCGCGCGCCGCCAAGCCCACCACCCCTGCGTTGAAGGATGCTTGAGACATGACTGGTGACGTCCTGATCGTCGACGACGAGCCAGACATCCGCGAGCTGGTGGCCGGCATCCTCTCGGACGAAGGTTACTCCGTCCGCACGGCAAGTGACTCCAACGAGGCGGTCGCCGCCATACGGGCGCGTCGACCCTCGCTGCTGATCCTCGACATCTGGATGCAGGGCGCGGGGCTGGACGGGCTGGAGCTGCTGGATCTGGTGAAGGGGATCGACCCTGACCTGCCGGTGGTGATGATTTCCGGGCACGGCAACATCGAGACCGCCGTCAGCGCGATCAAGCGCGGCGCCTACGACTTCCTGGAAAAGCCGTTCAAGTCGGACCGCCTGCTGCTGGTGGTCGAGCGCGCGCTGGAAGCCACCAGCCTGCGGCGGGAGAACCGGCGGCTGCGGACGCTCAGTGCGACGCCGGACGGGTTTCCCGGCGCCTCGACCGCGGCCCAGCACCTGCGCCAGACCATCGCCAAGGTCGCCACGGCCAATAGTCGGGTGCTGATCACCGGCCCGGCCGGCGCCGGCAAGGAGACGTCTGCTCGGCTGATCCACTCCGCCAGTCCTCGCGCTAAAGGCGAGTTCGTCCCGGTCAGCGCCGCCGGCATGACGCCGGAACGCATGGACCTGGAGCTGTTCGGCGAGGAAGGCGAGGGCGGTCGGCCGGCCAAGATCGGGGTGTTCGAACGCGCCCACAACGGCACGCTGTACCTCGACGAGGTGGCCGACATGCCGCGCGAGAGCCAGGGCCGCATCCTGCGGGTGCTGGTCGAGCAGCGCTTCCGCCGCGTCGGCGGCGACACCGACGTGCAGGTCGACGTGCGGGTGATCTCGTCGTCGTCGCGCGACCTCCGCGAGGAGATTTCCGCCGGCCGCTTCCGCGAGGATCTGTTCCACCGCCTGAACGTGGTGCCGCTGCGCGTCCCTGGCCTGGAGGAGCGCCGCGACGATATCCCCGACCTGATCCGCGACTGCGTCCAGCGCATCGGCGCCGCGCAGAACCTGCCGCGGCGCACCTTCGGCGAGGATGCGATCGCCACGCTGCAGGTGCAGTCCTGGCCCGGCAACGTGCGCCAGCTGCGCAACGTGATCGAGCGGATCCTGATCCTGGCGCCCGGCGATCTCAGCCAGCCGATCACCGCCGACATGCTGCCCAACGACGCGATGTCGCAGGCGCCGACCGGCGGCCTGGGCGCCGAGCGGATCATCGCCCTGCCGCTGCGCGAGGCGCGCGAGCTGTTCGAACGCGAATACCTCGAGGCGCAGATCATGCGTTTCGGCGGCAACATCTCGCGCACCGCCGCCTTCATCGGCATGGAACGCTCGGCACTGCACCGCAAGCTGAAGTCGCTCGGCTTCGGCGGCGCGCGGGCGCTGGAAGAGGTGGAGGGCTGATGGGCCGGGTCGCCTACGTCAACGGACGGTTCGCGCCGCACGGCGAGGCCGCCGTGCACATTGAGGACCGCGGCTTCCAGTTCGCCGATGGGGTCTACGAGGTCTGGGCGGTGTTCGGCGGTGCGCTGGGCGACGCCGAGGGGCACTTCGAGCGGCTGGAGCGCAGCCTGGGCGAGCTTTCGATCACCCCGCCGATGGGCCGCGCGGCGCTGCAGGTGGTGCTGAAGGAGACCGTGCGCCGCAACCGGGTGCGGGAGGGGCTGGTCTATCTGCAGGTGACGCGCGGCGTCGCCAAACGCGACCATGCCTTCCCGAACCCGGAGGTCCCAGCCAGCGTGATCGCGACCGCCCACAGCGTCGACCGAGCCGTGACCGAGGCGCGGGCCGAGCGTGGCGCGGCGGTCATTACCGTGCCGGAGACTCGCTGGGCCCGCTGCGACATCAAGACCGTCGGCCTGCTGCCGAACGTCCTGGCCAAGCAGCAGGCGCGCAAGGCCGGCGCGATCGAGGCCTGGTTCGTCGACGAGCTTGGGCTCGTCACCGAGGGCGCGTCCAGCAACGCCTGGATCATCGACAAGTCGGGCGCGCTGCGGACCCGCGACACCCAGGCCAACATCCTGCGCGGCATCACCCGCAAGACCTTGCTGTCGATCATGGCGCGCGAAGGGCTGAAGCTGGAGGAGCGGCCGTTCTCGCTGGAAGAGGCGAAGGAGGCCAAGGAAGCCTTCATCACAGGCGCCGGCACGCTGGTTATGCCCATCGTCAGCATCGACGGCCGTCCGGTGGGCGGCGGCGAAGCCGGCCCGGTGGCGAAACGGCTGCGGCGACTCTATATCGAAGAAGCGCGGCGAACCGCGGTCTAGGGGCGGACGGCTCGCGCGAGTGAACTTATGTGTGGCCGCCTCAATGCGGTCGTCGAAGACGAAAGAACAGGGGAAAAAACCCGATGAACACCGCCACCACCGTCGAGAAAAAGCAGAACCTGCAGGACACTTTCCTCAACAGCGTCCGCCGCTCCAAGACCCCGCTCACCATCTTTCTGGTCAACGGCGTCAAGCTGCAGGGCGTGGTAAGCTGGTTCGATAATTTCTGTGTGCTCCTGCGTCGTGATGGCCAGTCGCAACTCGTCTACAAACACGCCATCTCCACCATCATGCCGGCCCAGCCCGTACAGCTTTACGAACCGGGTCTCGACAGCGCCGATTGACCGTAAAACACATCGATAGAAGCGTGCCGATCCAGTCGGCCCTGGTCCTTCACTCGGACCGAGGCCGGCGCGAGGATCTGCGCGCCGCCTCGGCCCGGTTGGCGGAGGCCGTCGGATTGGCTGAAGCGCTCGACCTCAAGGTGGTCGAGACCATGGTCGCGCCGCTGCGCGCCCCGGTCCCGGCGACCCTGCTTGGCTCGGGCAAGGTGCGCGAGATCGGCGAGATCGCCGCCGCGCTCGAACTCGACGTGGTGGTGGTCGACGACGCCCTCTCGCCGGTGCAACAGCGCAATCTGGAGCGCGCCTGGCAGGTCAAGGTGATCGACCGCACCGGCCTGATCCTGGAGATCTTCGCCCGCCGGGCCCGCACCCGCGAAGGCCGGCTCCAGGTGGAACTCGCCCGGCTGGCCTACGAAGCCTCGCGGCTGGTGCGCACCTGGACCCACCTCGAACGCCAGCGCGGCGGCTTCGGCGCCATGGGCGGCCCGGGCGAGACCCAGATCGAGACCGACCGCCGGCTGATCGCCGAGAGGGTGTCGCGGCTGAAGAAGGAGCTGGAGGAAGTGCGGCGCACCCGCACCCTGGCCCGCCGCGCCCGTGGCCGCGTTCCGTTTCCGACCATCGCCCTGGTGGGCTACACCAACGCCGGCAAGTCGACCCTGTTCAACCGCCTCACCGGCTCGGCGGTGGTGGCGAAGGACATGCTGTTCGCCACACTCGATCCAACGCTGCGGCAGCTGAAGCTGCCGGGCGGACGACCGGCGATCATCTCCGATACGGTCGGCTTCATCTCCAGCCTTCCGCACGAGCTGGTCGAGGCGTTCCGCGCCACGCTGGACGAGGTCAAGGAAGCCGACATCATCCTGCACGTGCGCGACATCGCCAGCCCGGAGAGCGAAGCCGAGGCGGCCGACGTGCGCAAGGTGCTGGACGAGCTGGGCGCCGGCGAAGAGGCCGGCCAGCGCGTGATCGAGGTCTGGAACAAGATCGACCTGCTCCCTGCCGAGAGCCGTGAGTTCCTTGCCAGGCGGACCGAACTCTCCGACAGCGCCGCCGTCGCCGTCTCGGCGGCGACCGGGGAAGGGATGGAGCGGTTGACGGCCCGCCTCGCGGCCCTGGTCGACGAGGGCCCGCTGCTGACATTTTCGCTCGCCGCCTCCGACGGCGAAGGGCTGGCCTGGCTCTATCGCCACGGCCGGGTGGTGACCCGCGGCGGCGAGGGCTCGGAGCTGATCGTCACCGCCAAGCTTGCCCCTCCGGCATTGGCCCAGTTCGAACAGCTGCGGCCCAGCGCCCTGCTGCCGGCGGCGGCGGAGTAATCTGTTCTCTTTTTGTTCTTGACGCATTCCCTCGCCGATCGCAAGGTGGCGGCGGACAGGGGAGACGGACATGGCCCATACGCTCTCGCGAGAACGCTTCGCCGCCGCCCGTGATTTCGTTCTCACAAGCGGCCGGCCGCTCGACGCCGCGCTGTTGCGCCATGGCCTGGGCGAGGGCTCGGCCGAGGCGGCGATGGTGGCGCTGATCGCGTTCCAGAACCCTGACGGCGGCTTCGGCCATGGGCTGGAGCCGGACACGCGCAGCCCGGCCTCCACCGCCATCGCCACCAGCATCGGCTTGCGGATGTTGGTGCGCGTCGGCGCGCCGGCGCATCACCCGACCGTCGTCGGCGCGATTGACTGGCTGGAGGGCGCGCTCGATCGCGAGAACGGCGTTTGGCCGATCGTCGGCCAGGACGTTGGATTGGCGCCGCACGCGCCCTGGTGGACCTGGTCGGAGGAACTGGCGGCCAGCTGGAACGGCTTTCGTTTCAACCCGACCGCGGAAATCCTGGCGCACCTCTACCACTGGCGCGCGGCGACCCCGCCCAGCTTGTTCGAATGCGCCGAGGCCGGCCTTCGCCGAACGCTGGGCGAGACTCAGTCGCTCGAAGGCGCCTACGACCTGAAATGCGCGATACGGCTCGCCGAGGCCGACGGGCTGCCGGCGGGCCTGGCCAAGCCGCTGGAGGCGCTGGTGCGCCGCTCGATCGCCGCCCACGACCCGGCCGACGAGCACGCATCGCCGTTCGACGCCGCGCCGACGCCGTCCAGCTCGTTCGCCGATCTGGTCGACGGTCGCATCGAAGCGGCGCTGACGTCGCTGATCGACAGCCAGGGCGAAGACGGCGGCTGGATCTGGAACCCGGACTGGGCCTGGGGCTTCGTCGACAAGAAAGCCTGGGCCGACGCCCACCGCGACTGGCGCGGCTGGCTCACCCGGGAGAACGTCGAGACGCTGATGGCCTACGGCAGGGTGGAGAGCTAGCAACCGCGCTCATGTTCCGCTCATCCCGGCGAAGGCCGGGACCCAGGAAAGAGTCTGACGAACCAACGCACCTGCGGCAATGTTCTACACTTACATCCTGGCCAGTCAGCGCAACGGCACGCTCTACACAGGCATGACCGACGACCTGATCCGGCGGATGGTCAAGCACAAAGGCAAGACGTTCAGCGGTTTCACGGCAAAATACGGGGTCTTCCAGCTCGTCTGGTTCGAGGAACATCCCGAGCGCCACCTTGCGTTCAGGAGAGAACGGCAGATCAAGGAGTGGCAGCGACTCTGGAAGATAGGGCTCATTGAACGGAGCAATCCGAATTGGCAGGATCTGACCGGTGATCTGGATCGGTTGCTGGCCGGCTAGGGTTCGAGCCTCGGTGAGTCCTTCCTGGGTCCCGGCCTTCGCCGGGATGAGCGGGATATTTGGGATTGGCCCAAGCGCGCCGGCCGAACTAATCCGGTACTCCCATGTGTAATCGCTACGGCTACAACTCGCCCCATCACCGCTTGCGGGAGATCTTCGGCCAGCTCAATCTGCCGTTCCGGTGGCCGGAGGCGGCGCCGAACCTGGCGCCGCTGGAGGAGATCCGGCCGACCGATCCGGCGCCGGTGATCCGGCCGTTCGAGGACGGGGTGCGGCTGGACCAGTTGCGGTGGGGATTTCCGCCGCCGAAGCCCAAGGCCGGGCCGATCATCAACTTCCGCTCGGAAAACCGGCGCTTCACCCACGGCCGCTGCCTCGTGCCGGCGACGCACTTCTTCGAGTTCACCGGGACCAAGTACCCGAAGACCAAATGGCGCTGCACGGTCGCCGGCGAGGAGGTGTTCTGCTTCGCCGGCCTGGTCCGCGACGACCGCTTCACCCTGCTCACCTGCGAGCCCGGCCCCGAGATCGCCGCGCTGCACGACCGCCAGGTGGTGATCCTCGAAGCGGCCGACTGGAAGGAGTGGCTGACCTCAGAGACGCCGCGCCCCGAGCTGCTGCGTCCACTGGCGCCCGGCCGGATCGAGGTCGCGCCGGCGTCCTAGGCTGACCGCTCGGCCAGCTTCGCCGCGTCCCATAGCGCGTCCATCTCGGCCAGATCGGACGCCTCCGGCGACGAGCCGCGGGCCGCAAGTTCCGCCTCGATGTACTTGAAGCGACGCATGAACTTGGCGTTCGTGCCGCGCAGCGCCGCCTCCGGGTCGACGTCGAGTTCGCGGGCCAGGTTGGCGCAGACGAAGAGGACGTCGCCCAGTTCGTCGCGGGCCTTGTCGATATCGCCCGCGGCCACCTCCGCCTCCAGCTCGGCCACCTCTTCGTGCAGCTTGGCCAGCACCTCGACCGCCGACGGCCAGACGAAGCCGACGCGCGCCGCCCGCTTCGAGAGCTTCACGGCGCGGGTGAGGGCAGGCAGTCCCACCGGCACGTCGTCGAGCAGGCTCGCGGTCGGGGCGCCGATCCCGGAAGGGCTCTTGGCGGCGCGCTCCTCGGCCTTGATCGTCTCCCAGGCCTCGGTCTGCTCCGCCGACGAGCGGTGGCGGATCTCCCCAAGCCCCTGGGGGCCGAACACGTGCGGATGGCGGCGCACCATCTTGTCGTTGATCGCCTCGGCGACCGCAGCGAAGTCGAATGCGCCCTGTTCCTCGGCCATGCGGGCGTGGAACACCACCTGCAGCAGCAGGTCGCCGAGTTCCTCCCTGCAGGTCGGCCAGATCGCCCGCTCGATCGCGTCGGCGACCTCGTAGGCCTCCTCGACCGTGTAGGGGGCAATGGTGGCGAAGGTCTGCTCCAGATCCCACGGGACAGCCGCCGTCCGGCGCGCGCAGCCGCGCCATGATCTCGACGAGGCGGAAGATCGGGTGGTCCTGGGCGTTGGACGTCATGGCTGGAATCGGCGGCAAGGGGAGGGTAGGCGCTGTCTATCGCACCCTTTCACCGCCAAGACACACCGCCGCGATGCGCGATCCACACCTGTTTCACTTCAGCGAAGACCCGACGATCGAGCTGTTCGAACCGCGCCCCGTGCGCGTGCCGGCGGCTCGGCCGCCGGGGCAGGCGTGGCTGAACGGCCCGCTGGTCTGGGCGATCGATGGCTGGCACGCGCCGATGTACTTCTTCCCGCGCGACTGTCCGCGCATCCTGCTCTGGCGGAAGCACGCAACGACCGACGACGACGTCGCCCGTTGGTGGCGCGGCGATCGCCAGCGGCGGATGCTGGCGCACATCGAGGAAGCCTGGCTGGGTCGGCTGAAGACGACGCCGATCTACCGCTATGTCTTCGAACAGGGTCCGTTCGAAGACATCGGCGACGTGGGCATGTGGGTCTCGCGCACCACGGTCAGGCCGATCAGCGTCGAGCCGGTCGGCGACCTGCTTGCCGCCCTCGAGGCGGCCGACGTGGAATTGCGGGTGATGCCGCATCTGCTTCCGCTGAAGGGCGTCTGGGAGAGCAGCCTGCACGCCAGCGGCGTGCGTCTGAGGAACGCCGCGCGATGGGGCGAACCCGGCTGGCCGCATTCGCCCGCGCCGCTCGCGCAGCGCTGAAGCAAACTACGCCGCCGGGCGCCCCGCCGCCGCGTAGATCGCGTCGATCACGGCCATGTTCGCCACCGCGTCTTCGCCCCCGGTCAGCGGCGCGGCCTTGCCGGCCAGCACCTCGCCCAGATGGATCAGCTGCGCCTCGTAGGAGCTGGGGCCGCTCGCCTCGCGCACCGTGACCTCGCCGCCGATCGTGGTGGTGAGGCGGCCGCGGAGCTGGGGGGCGATGAAAGGACTGATCTCCAGGCGCCCGAGCTCGCCCTCCAGCACCAGCATCGCGCTGAGTGCCTCGGTGATCATGGCGCAGCCGACGGTCGCCCTGGCGCCGCCGGGAAAGTCGACTTCGGCCGTGATCCGGGTGTCGACCCGGCCTTCGAACACACCGTTCGCCGAGCGCACCGTTGGCTGTTCGCCGATCAGGGTGCGCAGGGCGTGGATCGGATAGCAGCCCAGGTCCATCAGGCCTCCGCCGCCCAGATCCGCCCGCCAGCGCAGCTCGTCCGGGCTGCGCGCGATGTTGACGTTGAAGACCGCGCTCCCGCCGCGGATTTCGCCCAGGGTTCCCGCCCGCACCAGCGCCTCGGCCTCGCGGATCAGACTGTGGAAGCGGTAGTGGAACGCCTCGATCAGTAGCTGGCCGCTCGCCGTGGCGGCGTCGACCATCCGCCGCGCCTCGCCGGCGTTCATCGCGAACGGCTTCTCGCACAGCACCGCCTTGCCGGCCTCCAGCGCGGCGATGCTCCATTCCAGGTGACCGGATGGCGGCAGGGCGTTGTAGACCACGTCGACGTCGTCGCGGCGCACCAGCTCGGCGTAGGAGGATGCGACGTGGGCGATGCCGTGGGTCTGCGCATAGTCCTTCGCGCGATCGACATCGCGGGCGCCCACGGCCACCACCTCGAAGTCCGGGTTGGTCTTGGCCGGGGCGATCACGGCGCCCCGCGCGATCTTCGAGGCGCCCAGCAGTCCGATCCGATAAGCCATCAGCCCAGGTTCCTTCGATAGAGCGCGACCAGTCGTTCCCAGTGCCGCTCGGCCGCGTCCTTGTTGTAGGCCGGGCGCTGCGGGAAGGCGAAGCCGTGCTCGACCTTCGGGTAGAGCTCGACCTCGACCCGATCGCCCTGGTCCGCCAGAGCCTCGCGAAGTTGCTCGACCATTTCCAGCGGCGCCCAGTGGTCGATCTCGGCGCAGCCGAAATAGACCTCGGCCTTGGTCGCCCTGGCCATCAGGTGCGGGCTGTCCGGCTGGTCGGTGACCAGCCTCACGCCGTACAGCGAGGCCGCGGCCACGACCCGGCTCGGGAAGGCGGCCGCCGCGTTGACCGCGTACTGACCGCTCATGCAGTAGCCCAGCGTCCCGATCCCGCCTGGTCTGGCCGCCGGGTCGGCGTCGATGAAATCGACCAGCGCCTGGGCGTCCGACATCACTAGTGGGATCGAAAGGCTGTTCATCAGCTCGAACATCCGATCGCGCGCGCCAGGATCGGTCAGCGGCCCCAGCTCCATCACCCCCGCGCGGTAGTACATGTTGGGCAGCATCACGTAGTAGCCAGCGCTGGCCAGCCGCCGGGCCATGTCGCGCAACTCCTCGCGGATCGCCGGCGCGTCCATGAAGAACAGGATCGGCGGGTGCGGGCCGTCGCGCTCCGGATGGACGATGAAGGTGGTGGTGGCCCCGTGGGCCGTTGGGATGTCGATCTGACGCTCAAACATGCTTCCGTCCCTGGTTTTGCGCCCGTCTTAATGGGCAGGCCGGCGCCGCGCTATCGCCTTCGCCGCTGCTGGACAAAGGGGCGGGAAGCAGCCCATTTGGGCGCGTGGCGCACGGTCGTTTCATCACTTTGGAAGGCGGGGAGGGGGCCGGCAAATCCACCCAGGCCAGGCGCCTCGCCGACCGGCTGACCGCGCGCGGCCACAAGGTGGCGGTGACCCGCGAGCCGGGCGGATCGCCAGGCGCCGAGAGCATCCGCGAGCTGCTGGTCACCGGCCAGGCCGACCGCTGGTGCCCGATCACCGAGACGCTGCTGATGTACGCCGCCCGGCGCGACCACATCGAGCGCACCATCGCCCCGGCGCTGGCCGCCGGCGACTGGGTGGTCAGCGACCGCTTCGCCGACTCCACCCGCGCCTACCAGGGCGCCGGCGGCGGCGCGCCGGCCTCGCTGATCCAGACCCTGGAGCGGCACGTGCTGGGCGAAACGCGGCCGGACCTGACGCTGATCCTCGATCTGCCGGTGGACGAGGGCCTGGCCCGCGCGATGGCGCGCAGTCACGCCGAGACCCGCTTCGAGGCCAAGGGCGCGGCGTTCCACGAGCGGCTGCGCGAAGGCTTCCTGGCCATCGCCCGCGTCGAGGCCGACCGCTGCATGGTGATCGACGCCTCAGCCTCGGTCGATCAGGTCGAGGCGGCGATCTGGGCGGCGGTGGAGGCGCGGCTGGCGCCATGAGCGAGCTGGTCCATCCCCGCGACGCCACCCGCCTGGAGGGCCTGGAAGGCGCGGAGCAGGCGTTCCTGGACGCGCTGGAGCGTGGCCGACTGCACCACGCCTGGCTGCTGGTCGGGCCGGAGGGCGTCGGCAAGGCGACCTTCGCCTATCGCGCCGCGCGGCGGCTGCTGGGTGCGCGGCCCGAGCCCGCCTACGGCGTGCTGGGCGCCGATCCGGAGGACCCGGTGTTCCGCCAGGTCGCCGGCCGGGCGCATCCGGACCTGATGGTGCTGGAACGCGACGAGCCCGAGGGAAAGACGCGCAAGTCGATCCCGGTCGACGAGGCCCGCGCGCTGCCGGAATTCTTCTCCAAGTCGCCCGGCCGCGCCGCCTACCGCGTCGCGATCATCGACAGCGCCGACGATCTGAACGCCAACGCCGCCAACGCGGTGCTGAAGACGCTGGAGGAGCCGCCGGAGCGCGGCGTGCTGCTGCTTGTGTCGAGCCGGCCCGGCGCGCTGCTGCCGACGATCCGGTCGCGCTGCCGGCGCCTGGTCTTCGCCGCGCCGACGACCGACGAGGCGGTGCGCTGGCTGACGCGCGCAGACGGACGTGACCGTCGAGGAGGCGCACGGCTATCTGCGCATGGCCAGAGGCGCGCCGGGGAGGGCGCTGCGGCTCGCGGCCGCCGGCGCGCTGGAGATCGACAAGGCGGCGCGAGAGCTGGTCGACAAGCTGCCGGCGATCGACACCGCCGCGGCGCTGCACATGGCCGACGGCTTCCGTGGGCCGGCCGGCGCCGAGCGCTTCGGTCTGGCGATCGACCGGATCGCCGCGGCGCTGCACGAGCGCGCGGCCGCGGCGGCGCTGGACGGACGCGGCGCGTACGACCGCTGGGCGGAGGCCTGGGCGATGCTGAGCGACCTGCCGGGCGAGGTCGACGGCATCAACCTCGACCGCGGCGACGCCTTCTTCACCGCGCTCGGCCGCCTCGGCGCGCTGGCCTGATCCGTATGCTGATCGATAGCCACGTGAACCTGCACGCGCCGCAGTTCGACGCCGACCGCGAGGCGGTGATCGCGCGGGCGAGGGCGGCCGGCGTCGGCCTGATGGTAACGATCAGCGACAAGCTGACCTCGCTGCCGGCGATCGAGGCGATCTCGGCGACGCACGCCGACATCTGGCACACGGTCGGCGTCCATCCGCACGAGGCTAAGGACGAACCGAATCTGCGCGCCGAGCGGCTGGTCGAGCTGGCGGACCACCCGCGCGTGGTCGGGATCGGCGAGACCGGCCTCGACTTCCACTACGATCTGTCGCCGCGCGACGTGCAGGCGAGCGTGTTCCAGGCGCACATCGAGGCGGCCCGGCGGACCGGCCTGCCGCTGGTGGTGCACGCCCGCGAGGCGGACGCGGTGATGGCGCAGATGCTGGAGGACGAGCTTCGCCTCGGGGCCGTTCAAGCTGCTGATGCACTGCTACACGTCGGGCCCGGAGCTGCTGGCGCGCGCAGCGGCGCTGGGGGCCTGGTTCTCGGTCTCCGGCATCGCCACGTTCAAGACCGCCGAGGACGTGCGCGAGCGGGTGAGGGACATGCCGGCCGATCGGATCATCGTCGAGACCGACTGCCCCTACCTGGCGCCCGTGCCCCACCGCGGCCGCCGCAACGAGCCGGCCTATGTCGGCGCTGGTGCTGGACAAGCTGGCCGAGATCCGCGGCTGGGACCGGGCGGACGCCGAAGCGCGCACGGCGGACGCGTTCTTCGCCCTGTTCGACCGGATTCCCCGCCCATGAGCGGTTTGGAGGTGACCATCCTGGGCAGCGGCTCGTCCGGCGGCGTGCCGCGCGCCGACGGCAACTGGGGCGTTTGCGATCCGGCCGATCCGCGCAACAGCCGCACCCGCTGCTCGCTGATGGTGCGCCGGCCGTCGGAGGAGGGGCCCGAGCGCTGGACCACGGTCGTGGTCGACGCCGCGCCGGAATTCCGCCTGCAGACCGCCGCCGCCGGCGCCAGGCGGCTCGATGCGCTGCTGATGACCCACGACCACGCCGACCAGGCGCACGGCATCGACGACATCCGCGCGTTCGCCATGCGCCAGCGGGCGCGCATCCCGGTGCATGTCGACGAGGCGACGGCGGAGACGATGATACGGCGCTTCGGCTATGTGTTTCAGGGCGAGAAAGGCTATCCGGCGATCGCCGACCTGATCGCCATCCCGCCGCACGGCGAGGCGTGGGCGGTTGATGGGCCGGCGGGGGCGATCCCGGTCGTCACCTTCGACCAGGACCATGGCGAGGTGCGCAGCGTCGGCTATCGCTTTGGCCCGATTGCCTATTCCAGCGACGTGGTGGCGCTGGACGACGCGGCGTTCGAGGCGATGGCGGGGGTCGAACTGTGGATCGTCGACGCGCTGCGCTACACGCCGCATCCGACCCACGCCCACGTCGAGCGCACGCTTGGCTGGATCGAACGGCTGCAGCCGCGCCATGCGATCCTGACCAATCTGCACATCGACCTCGACTTCGCCGAGCTGACAGCCAGGCTGCCGCAGGGCGTCAGCGTGGGCTACGACGGACTTCGCGTGGATTTGCGGCTGGACGGTGATAGGTAGTGGAAAAACAGCGGCTTAAGCTTGGTTTCCTCGCGTCGAACAACGGCTCGGGCATGCGCGCCATCGTGGCCGCCATCGAGACCGGCGAGTTGGGCGCGGAAGCTGAGCTCGTCGTCAGCAATCGCCGCGATGCGCCGGCGCTGGCGTTCGCCGCCGCACACGGCCTGGCGACGTTGTTCATCCCGACCAAGGCCGATCCAGACGCCGCCGACGCCGCGCTCCTGACGGCGCTGCAGAGCGCTGGCGTGGAGCTGGTGGTGCTGTCCGGCTACCTGCGCAAGCTCGGGCCCAGGACGCTGGCGGCCTATGCCGGCCGCGTGCTGAACGTCCATCCGGCGTTGCTGCCGAAGTTTGGCGGCCAGGGCATGTACGGACGGCGCGTGCACGAAGCCGTGGCGGCGTCCGGCGAGCTGGTCAGCGGCGCGACAGTGCATGTCGTCGACGGGGAATACGACCATGGCCCGCCGATCGCGGCGATCGAGGTGCCGCTATCGCCGGGCGACGACGCCGCGGCGATCGAAGCCAAGGTCACCGCCGCCGAGCCTGGGCTGCTGGTGGACGTGGTGCGGCGGATTTCGACGGGGGGCCTTATCCTGCCTGGATTGGCCATCTCCAATTTCCGATAATCTTCCTTAGGCGCGAAATGGATGTAGCGCCCATTTAGTAATGTCACCGGCGTGCCAGTTAGAGATGGCACCCTCCCTCATTTTGCGTGGGAGGTCCTCCAAAGTGGCGTTGCACTTCATGAGCGACAAGGAGCTTAGCCGAGTTCGAGATCCTGCGCGATCTGACGGCCGGACGGCTGACGGTTTCGGCGGCCAGCGATCTGATGGGCTTGGAGCGCCGCCAGGTCCTGCGACTGTCGAAGGCCTACCAGGAACACGGCGCCACCGCCCTCATTTCCAAGAAGCGCGGCCGAGCCAGCAACCGGCAGACGCCGACGGACATCAAGGCCCAGGCCCTGGAGCTGATCAAGGCGCGCTACGCGGATTTCGGGCCGACGCTGGCCGCCGAGAAGCTACGCGAGGTCAACGGCATCATCATCGGCCGCGAGACGCTGCGGCTGTGGATGCTCGACGCCGGCCTCTGGGCGGATCGGCGTGAAGCGCCGCGGACGCGTCTACCAGCCCCGGTATCGGCGGGAGTGCGTCGGCGAGCTGGTCCAGGTCGATGGATCGGAGCACTGGTGGTTCGAGGATCGCGGCCCGCAATGCACCCTGCTCGTCTTCATCGACGACGCCACCAGCCGGCTGATGCACCTGCAGTTCGTGCCAGTCCGAGATCGACCTTCGCCTATTTCAACGCCACGCAGCGATACATCGAGGCGCACGGCAAGCCTGTGGCGTTCTACACCGACAAGCACGCGGTCTTCCGGGTCGAACAAGGCGAGCCGGGCTGTACGGCGACGGCATGACCCAGTTCGGCCGCGCGCTGAAGGCGCTCAACGATCGAGATCATCTGCGCTAACTCCAGCCAGGCCAAGGGCCGCGTCGAGCGGGCCAACAAGACCCTGCAGGACCGACTGGTGAAGGAGCTGCAGGCTCGCCGGCGTCAGCACCATGGAGGCCGGCAACGCCTTCCTGCCGACCTTCATGGCCGACTACAACGCCCGCTTCGCCAAGGCGCCGTTCAACGACAAGGATCTCCACCGCCCCATGACGCCGCAGGGATCGGCTGGACGAGGCGTTCACCTGGCGCGCCGAGCGGACCCTGTCGCAGTCCCTGACGCTCCAATACGACAACATCCTCTTCATGATCGAACCGTCCGAGTTCGCACAGGCCGCGATCGGCCAGAGGGTCGAGGTCGTGGACTTCCCCGATGGACGATTGGAGGTCCGCTACAAGGGCCGGAGCATGCCTTACCGGACCTTCGACCGGCTGAGGCGCGTCACCGAGACGGCGGTCCTGGAGAACAAGCGCCTCGGCGGCCTCCTCGCCCTGATCCGCCAAGACCAACAGACCCAGCCTCCCGGTCAACGCACCCGCAAAGGTCCAAAGCGGCGGGATCAGACCGGGCACATGTTCAGTGTGGGTTGATCTGCTAACTTGGTCGCCCTGGAACCGTGGGCCACCCAAGTATGAAATTACCGCTGCATCTTGCGACCCTGCCCTATCGGCTTCACACCAACCGCGAGCTCGGGCTCATGCTCAAAGGGGAAAAGCCCCTAGCTCTATTCAGCGATTGGTACGAACAAAGATCAGATGTTCTGGAGCGTTATCTGGGCTTCTTCGACCGGCATGTTCAAAATGGCATATTTGTTAAGCGCGAATTCATTGAAAAAACTCGTTCTTCCAGTTGGCGCGTCCATGTATTTCTTTATTCGTTGCCGCACGAAGAATGGCGGATCGACGCCATGATCCAGCTTCGCAGTTCCCCGGGTGAATGGACCGCTGACCACGAGCGCCACTTCGGGAAACTCCTCGGCTACGAAGACTGGCAGAACGAATACTGGCTGGAAAATCACTTCCGGCAGGCCCGAGCGTAGGCATCGATTCTACGTGCCTCGCGCGCCTGACAGCGCGCTCGGAGAAAGGCTCGAAGCTGGACCGCCCGTGCATCGGCCGGCGGTCAAGCTCTGCGCGATGTGAGGGCTCCGCGCCCGCCCGCCGCCCGACTCCAAACGCCCTGCCCTGACATCTCTATCCGTAAGCGCTGTTCCTAGACCACGGCCGCCCCCACCGCGACGACCCCGCAGCGGACATTGTGAACTGCCGTAGGGGGTGGAAAGCAGACCTCTCCTTTAGTCCTTGATCTGCTCGCCTCGAAGGCCCGCCTCGATCTTGCGCCACACGTCGGGAGCGATGCGGTCCGGGTCCACTTCGCGGATCAGGTGTCGAAACCGCTCATCGTCGCGCACCAAAGCTGCCAGCCGCTTGTCATAGCCATCGGGATGATTGCGGAGCAGCCAGTACAGCCCGCCGTGACCCAGGCCCTGCAACTTTTCTGCCGCAGTGGGCGAGGCCGCCACGTACTCGATGAACTCCCAAAAGGTCGTCGGCTCGAACATAGCCAGATTGCCGAGTTCTATGCTGGCGTCGGTCCGGCTCCGGTCCGCGTTCTTCGCGTCTCCCGTGTAGGCGGCGAGCAGGCGTTTGCACCACCTGTCGAGGTGAGCCCGACTCGACTTGCTATCCTTGGGTCGCGTCATGATGCCCTCGCCTCACGAGGTTGAGCCTCGAAGGCTAAAGGTCCGCTAAGGGTCCAGGCTGTGTAAGAACGTGGACGCCGCGATTTTGCGCGCAATACTATTGCTACCAGGGCAGCAACGCCGGGTTAAGCTTGCGCGACGCGGCCGAAATCGGCTGACCGAGGGCAAGTTCGTGCGGTCAAATTCCGGCTGGCCGCGTTTTTACACACCCTCGGTCGCGAACCGTCGAGTGGCGACCGCGGCCGGAACGAGCGTCTCAGACCACGGCGGCGGCCTTGGCGTGATAGCTCCAGGGCAGCAGCTCGTCGATGCTGGCTCTGCGGGTGGCCCTGCGACGATGCGGGTGATGACGTCGGCGAGGTAGGCCTCGGGGTCGATGTCGTTCAGCTTGCAGGTCTCGATCAGCGAGGCGAGGACCGCCCAGTGCTCGGCGCCGCCGTCGGAGCCGGCGAAGAGGGCGTTCTTGCGGTTCAGGGCGATGGGGCGGATGGCGCGCTCGACGATGTTGGAGTCGATCTCGATGCGGCCGTCATCGAGGAAGAGGGTGAGGCCCTCCCAGCGGGCGAGCGCGTAGCGGATCGCCTCGGCGAGCTTGCTCTTCTGGCTGATGGTCTCGAGCTTGGCCCTGCAGCCAGGGCTCCATCGCCTCGATCAGCGGCCGGCTCTGCTCCTGGCGCGCGGCGCGCGGGCCGTCGGGCGCAAGCGGCCGCGGATCTCGGCCTCGACGGCGTAGAGCGCCTTGATCCGCTCCAGCGCCTCGCTGGCGATCGGCGCCGGGCCGGCGGCGGCCAGCTCGTAGAACGCGCCGGCGCACATGGGCCCAGCAGAAGGCGAGCTGCACCTCGCCCTTCTCGGCCAGCGGGCGATAGCCGCCGTAGCCGTCGACCTGCAGCACGCCGTTGAAGCCGGCGAGATGCGCCGATCGGCCGCTCGGCCTTGCGGTCGGGCGCGTAGACATAGGCCACGCCCGGCGGATCGGCTCCGCCCCAGGGGCGGTCGTCGCGGGCATAGGCCCAGAGCTGGCCGGTCTTGGTCCGGCCGCGCCCGGGATCGAGCACCGGCGCCGTGGTCTCGTCGGCGAAGAGCTTCGTCGAGGCCTTGCAGCTTCTCCAGCAGACGCTCATGCACGGGCCGGAGCAGGAAGGCCGCCCGGCCCGGTCCAGTCGGCCAGGGTCGAGCGGTCGAGCTTGATCCCCTGGCGGGCGTAGATCTGGGCCTGGCGATAGAGCGGCAGGTGATCGGCGTACTTGGCGACCACCACGTGGGCGACCGTGCGCCTCGGTGGGCAGGCCGCCCTCGATCAGCCGCGCCGGCGCCGGCGCCTGGACCACGACGTCCTCGCAGGCGCGGCAGGCGTACTTGGGCCGGCGCACCACCAGCACGCGGAACTGGGCCGGGACGATGTCCAGCCGCTCGGCGACGTCCTCGCCGATCAGGTGCAGGGCGCCCGCGCAGCAGGGGCAGGTCTTGTCCTCGATATCGACGACGGTCTCGATCCGCGGCAGATGCGCCGGCAGCGATCCGCGGTTGGCCCGCGCGCTTGGCGGCCGCTCGGCGCTTCCGCTCGGGATGCGGCCGCCTCGGCCGCGGCCTCGCCGGCCGCCTCGCCTGCTGGACCTCTTCCAGCGCCAGCTCCAGCTGGTCGATGCGGCAGGCGTCTCGGCGCGGCGGCCGAAGCGGTGACGCTGCAGCTCCTTGATGATCTGGCGCAGCCGCTCGGCCTCGGCGGCGTGGGCTGGCGCGCTCGGCCAGCAGCATCGCCTGCAGCGTCGCCGGCGTCCGTCGGCAGGCGCGCTCGGCCGAGGACCGTCATCGACCGAGAGTACAGCACATCAGAACGGCCTTGAGGCGCCCCGCGCGTCCGCCCTGAGTCACCTCGCCGCAGCTCTAACATCACCGCCGCCGCGACCGGCGTGCGGGTCCGCCGGGCCTGGTGCACGCGCCGCCAGTCCAGGCCTTCGAGCAGGGCCGCCGAGCTGCGCCGGCGGTCAGCCGCATCACCCCGTCCTGGATCTTCGGCCAGCGGAACTCACCGTCCTCCAGCCGCTTGGCGAACAGGCACAGCCCCGTGCCGTCCCAGCAGATCAGCTTGACCCGATCGGCGCGCTTGGCCCGGAAGACGTAGACCACGCCCGAGAACGGATCGGCCTGCATCTGGTCCCTGCACCAGCGCCGCCAGACCTTCCGCGCCCTTGCGGAAGTCCACCGGCCTGGTCGCCACCAGCACCCGGACCGACCCGGCCGGGCCGATCACCGGCCAGCCCGCAGGGCGCCGATCACCGCCACCGTTAGCCGCGCATCGGCGCTCCCGGCCGATCCGCACCCGCGCCACCCAGAAGCTCGATCTCGATCAGGCTCCGTCCGCCGCCGCCTGTCGCCAGACCCTGCGCCGGTGATCATCGACCACCACCTGGCGCGAAGGCCGACGCGCCTCGCGTCGCGCCTCCAGGTGAACACCTGCGTCTTCGCCAGGCCTGTAGCGATCAGCGACCTCGCCGACCGACGTGGTCTCGTAGCTCTCAGCGACAATGTGGGCCTTGGCGTCAGCGCTCCAGCGCCGCCGCTGCGCCGGGCCCGGCAAACACCTCGATCCGACGCGCCGCAGGCATCATCAGCACATCATCACCAGGCATCATCACCACACCAAGCAAAACCGGCTCGGACTCTCGGCGATCACATCAGCCGCCGTGAAGGTGGGGTCGGGCCGACGCTTACCTCTATCCGGCGCAAACCGCGACATCTCTATCCGGCGTAGACAATGGATGTCCGATGCCCCGCCCTTTGGAATGTCACAACTTCCCTCGGTTCGGCATGCCCTCTGGATTCTTGAGGTGAAAATGATCGTCTTGATCAATGTCTTCCATGTCGATCCCGCCAATCAGCGTCGGCTGATCGAAATACTGACCCAGGTAACGGAAGAGATCGTCAGCAAGGCGACGGGTTTCGTCTCTTCCACACTTCACCGCAGCATGGACGGCGGCAAGGTCACCATGTACGCCCGCTGGAGCAGCCTCGCCGACTACGAGGCCATGCGCCAGGATCCGGCGCCGCGCCCATTTCTCGAAGCGGCGCTTTCCATCGCCCGGTTCGATCCCGGCATGTACGAAGTGGTTCGGGAATTCAGCCCGCCCAACCCGTGAGCGACGCTCGACAGCCTCGTGGTGCGCGAAACTGAGCGACAGTGTAGCTGTGGCCGATGCCGAACAAGCTGGGCGGCAAAGCCCTGCCCCTCCTTGCCACATTGGGCGCGATGGCCTGTTTCCAGACGGGCGCCGCCTGGGCCAAGAGCCTGTTTCCGGCCGTTGGCCCGCAAGGCGCCGCGGCGCTACGCCTGCTGTTAGGCGCGCTGATGCTGCTGGCGATCGCGCGGCCTTGGCGCAACTGGCCGCGCCCAGCGCCGATCCTGCCGCTGCTCGGCCTCGGCGCAGCGACTGGCGGCGCGGTCGTGATGTTCTATCTGGCGCAGAGCCGGCTGCCGCTCGGCATCGCCATCGCGCTGCAGTTCCTGGGCCCCTTGGCCGTGGCGGTGTTCGGCACCCGGCGTCCGATCGACCTGCTCTGGGCCGCACTAGCGGCGGCCGGCGTCTGGTGTCTGGTCGGCGGCGGCGACCGAACCTCGAGCGTCGACCTGGTCGGGGTGGCGTTCGCGCTTTGCGCCGCCGTCGCATGGGCGAGCTACATCCTGTGCGGCCGCGCCGCGAGCGCGGCGTTCGGCGGCTCGACGGCGGCGCTGGCTTCCACCATAGCGGCGATCCTGGTGCTGCCGGTGGGCATAGCGCAGGCTGGAAGCGCCCTGCTCTCGCCGGCGCTGTTGCCGGTGGCCCTGCTGGTGGCGCTGCTCTCGACCGTGATCCCGTTCTCGCTCGAGCTCTACGCCCTGCCCCGGCTGCCGGCCCGCACCTTCGCCATCTTCACCAGCCTGGAGCCGGCATTCGGGGTGCTCTCGGGTTGGGTGCTGCTGGGCCAGCACCTCGCGGCGGCCCAGATCGCCGGCGTCGCCGTGGTGATCACCGCCGCGGCCGGTGCGGCGTGGTCGAGCTCGACGCGACCCGCAACAGCCGATATCGCCGACGTCCCGCCGACCTGACCGTCTACTTCGCCCGCACCCGGTTGTTGCGCGGCCCGTGCTCCAGCTCGACCAGGCCCATCCGTTCGAGCACGGGCGTGACATAGTTGGCGAAGCGGCCGCGGTAGCCCTTGCGCAGGCCATAGTAGCCGCCGACCGGGTTGTCGGCGGCGCGGGCCCAGGCCTCCACCGTGCCCTCCTTCACCGGCTTGCCCTCGTCGGCATTGCCCAGCTCGGCCCAGTCGCCGCGCGCCTTCAGCATCGCATGCAGGTCGGCGATACCGCGAAGTTGGTAGGACAGACGGGTCGCGCCGACCTGGACGATGAGCGCGGGCGGAGAAGCCGCCTCGTCGCGCCATGCCTCATATTCCGAGGTCTGCGGCGGCGTCTGCAGCTTCCAGGGATCGTCCTTGACGCCTGATCCGCTCATCCCGCCCCTCCGTCCGATCGCCGATCGCCGATCGCCGATCCCTACCCTGGCCCAACTGACACCTCCTGTCAGCTTCGGGCCGCAAGGCATCACACCTGCGCCGGCATCGTCTCGAACACGGTCAGGTCAGGCGGCATCGGGGCCCAGGCCGGTCGGTCGCGGTTGAAGATGGCCATAGTCGGCCGGAAACGGGACGGGTCATCGAGCGAACCGGCGTAGATGGTGTGGGAATCGCTCTCGCCGACGACGCCGCCGAACACGAGGCCGCCGCAGGTCGGGCAGAAGTTGCGGGTCGCTTCGCCCCTGAGCGCCTTCGAGGCGAACTGGCGCGTCGGGCCGCTGAAGCGCACCGCGCTGGCGGGAAAGCCCATGAAGCCGATCGAGCCGCCGCCGGACGCCTTGCGACAGTCGCCGCAGTAGCAGAAGCCGGCGAACGTCGGCTCGGCGACGGCTTCGTAGCGCAGCGCGCCGCAGAGGCAGCCGCCGGTGATGGTCTCGCTCATGGGCCGCTTCCTCCCTCGCCGCTCCCCTGCCCCGCCGCGCCCGCTGGCGGCGCCGGCTTAGCGCCAGATGCGCCATCGAGGAACCCGATCATGGCGGCATTGAACGCGTCCGGGGCCTGGATCGGCGCGAAATGGCTGACGTCCGGCAGGATGATCAGCCTGGCGCCGGGAATGGTGCGCGCCAGATATTCGGTGTGCTGGCGCAGGATGAACTCCTCGTGTGCGCCGTCGACGATGGCGACTTGCGGCCCCCGGATCGCGGCCAGGTCTGCCGGCGCGTAGTTGGGCTCGCGCATCTGCATCGCCAGCACGGCCTTGGACAGCGCGCCGTAGTCGTTCGGGGTCTCGGAGAGGCGGGCGTAGTTGGCCGCGCAGCGCCGCCTCCACCTTCGGCAGGATCGGCGAGATCGCGCCCATCGGGTTGAAGCCGCGCAGGTCCATGTTGGCGCCGAAGGCGAACACATGGGCGACGCGTTGGGGATGCTTCATCGCCATGATCAGGCCGATGATCGCCCCGTCGCTCCAGCCAACCACGTCGGCGTGGTCGACGTTCAGCTCATCCATGACCGCGATGACGTCCGATTCCATCAGCTCATAGCCGAGCGGCCGGGCGTCCCGGGTGCTGCGGCCGTGGCCGCGGCTGTCGATCACGATCACGCGGCGGCCGTCGGCGAGCAGCGCCGGGACCTGGTCGCCCCAGTAGTCGCTGCTGGCGTCGCCGCCGTGGAGCAGGATCACCGGCGCGCCGTGACCGAACGCGGCGAACCAGATGCGCGCGCCGTCGTGGGCGACGCGGCCCTCGAACTCGAACGGCGGCAGCGGCGCCGGTGGCGGCAGGGTCTCCCAAGGCGGCGTTTGGGCTGGCGCCGCTTCAGCGGGCGCTGCTTGCACCGCTCCAGAACACACCGTCAGAGCGAGCGACGTCGCCGCAATCAACGCAAGCGCGACTCGCCGCATGCCGCCTCCTAGGCGTCCTCCAGGAAGGTCACGCCCGGCGCGGTCTTGAGCGCGCCGCGCGCGGCGGCGTCAAGCACGTAGCGGCCGGGGAGCTTCAGCTCGACCTCGCGGCCGCCGGCGAAGCCGGCGACCAGCACCACGTCGCCCGCCGCCGGCCGTGGCGGTCTTGAGCCGCTGGCGCAGGGCCGAGGCGTCCGCGGCGGCGGTGGACAGATGCACGCGCAGCGAAGCCGCGGTGCTCTGCAGCGCCCGGTCGAGCGGCTCGGCGTCGTCGCCGAAGAAGCGCACGTCGCCCTCGGCGAGCCTTGGCGCGCACCTTGATCAGGAATGGCGCGCCCGGCTCCAGCACCTCGCGGCGCGGCGCAGCGCTTCGGGCGGGAACAGCACCTCGTATTCGCCGGTGGGGTCGGAGAGGGTGACGAAGGCGAACTTCTCGCCGCTTCCGGAGGCGGCGCGCTCCTGCCGGCGGCGGACCACGCCGGCCATGCGGAACGCCTCGGCGCCGGCCCGCGCCTGGGCCAGGGCGTCGACATAGAGGGTGGTGCGCCGGCGGCGCAGCACCTCGACCACGTCGTCCAGCGGATGGCCGCTGAAGATAGAAGCCGACCGCCGCCAGCTCCTCGTCGAGCTGCTGGCGGCGGGTCCGAGCGGCGCGGTCTTCGGCAGCCGCGGGCGGCCGGCGTCGGCGTGCTCGCCGCCGAACAGGCTGGCCTGGGCCGAGGCGCGCTCGGCGGCGATGCTCTGGGCGTAGGCGATCAGGACGTCGGCGGCGGCGAGGATCTGGGCGCGGTTGGGGTGGATGGCGTCGAAGGCGCCGGCGCGGGCGAGGTTCTCCAGCGCCCGCTTGCCGACCTGGCGCGGATCGATCCGCTCGAGGAAGTCGAACAGGTCGCGGAACGGCCCGCCCTCCTCGCGCACCGCCACCAGGTGCTGCATGGCCGCCAGGCCGACGTTGCGCACCGCGCCCAGGGCGTAGAGCACCTCGCCGTCCTCGACCTCGAAGTCGGCGCCCGAGCGGTTGACGTCCGGCGGGCGCACCTTCACCCCGAAGCGGCGGGCGTCCTGGTAGAACACCGCCAGCTTGTCGGTGTTGGAGATGTCGAGGCTCATCGAGGCGGCGAAGAACTCCACCGGCGCGTTCGTCTTCAGCCAGGCGGTCTGGTAGGTGATCAGGCGTAGGCCGCGGCGTGGCTCTTGTTGAAGCCGTAGCCGGCGAACTTGGCCATCAGGTCGAAGATGCTCGGTCGCCTGCTCCACGGCGACGCCCTTGGCCTCGGCGCCCGGCGACGAAGCGGGCGCGCTGCTGGTCCATCTCCTCCTTCTTCTTCTTGCCCATGGCGCGGCGCAGCAGGTCGGCCTCGCCCAGGCTGTAGCCGGCCAGGATCTGGGCGATCTGCATCACCTGCTCCTGGTAGACGATGATGCCGTAGGTCTCGGCCAGCACCGGCTCCAGCCAGCGGGTGCAGCCACGTCGATCGGCTTGCGGCCGGACTTGCCGTCGACAGAAGGCGTCGATGTTGTCCATCGGGCCGGGCCGGTAGAGCGAGATCAGGGCGGTGACGTCCTCGATGCGAGGTGGGCCGCAGCTTGCGCAGGGTGTCGCGCATGCCCTGCCCTTCCAGCTGGAACACGCCCACGGTCTGGCCGGCCGCCATCAGCTCGTAGACGGCTCTGGTCGTCCAGCGGCAGGGCGCCGAGGTCGAGCGCCGCGCCGCGCCGGTCGAGGTAGCGCACCGCCCGGTCGATCACGGTCAGCGTCTTCAGGCCCAGGAAGTCGAACTTCACCAGGCCCGGCGCTCTCGACCCACTTCATGTTGAACTGGGTGGCCGGCATGTCCGAGCGCGGGTCGCGGTAGAGCGGCACCAGCTCGGTCAGCGGCCGGTCGCCGATGACGATGCCGGCGGCGTGGGTCGAGGCGTTGCGGTAGAGGCCCTCCAGCTGCAGGGCGATGTCGAGCAGCTCGGCCACACGCCTCCTCGCTGCGGCGCGGCCTGCTGCAGCCGCGGCTCGATCTCGATCGCCTTGGCCAGGGTGACCGGGTTGGCCGGATTGTTGGGCACCATCTTGGCCAGCCGGTCGACCAGGCCCAGCGGCAGCTGCAGCACCCGGCCGACGTCGCGCAGCACCGCGCGCGCCTGCAGGGTGCCGAAGGTGATGATCTGGGCCACCCGGTCGCGGCCGTACTTGGCCTGCACGTAGGCGATCACCTCCTCGCGCCGCTCCTGGCAGAAGTCGATGTCGAAGTCGGGCATCGAGACCCGCTCGGGGTTGAGGAAGCGCTCGAAGAGCAGGTTGAAGCGCATCGGATCGAGGCCGGTGATCAGCAGCGACCAGGCGACGAGCGAGCCGGCGCCGGAGCCGCGCCCGGGCCCGACCGGGATGCCGTGCGCCACCGCCCACTTCATGAAGTCCGACACGATCAGGAAGTAGCCGGAAAAGCCCATCGAGCTGGATGACGCCGATCTCGCGCTCCAGCCGCTGGCCCAGTAGGCCGCCTCGCGGCGCGCAGAGCGGGGACGTCGCCAGGCGCGCCTTCAGGCCCTCGCGCGCCTGGTGCGGCCAGTTCCTCGTCCTCGCTGCGCCCGCCGGCGGTGGGGAAGCGCGGCAGCACCGGATCGCGCTTCTTGACCATGAAGGCGCAGCGGCGGGCGATATCGAGGGTGTTGTCGCAGGCCTCCGGCAGGTCGGCGAACAGCGCGGCGCATCTCGGCGGCGCCCTTGAACCAGTGCTCGGCGGTGACCCGGCGGCGCTCGTCCTGGCCGAGGAAGGCGCCGTCGGCGATGCACAGCAGCGCGTCGTGCGCCGCGGTGGGTCTTGGCCGGTCGGCGAAATAGACGTCGTTGGTCGCCACCAGCGGAACGTCGTGCTCGTAGGCGTAGGCGACCAGCCCCGGCTCGGCCGCCGCCTCGCTGGCCAGGCCGTGGCGCTGCAGCTCGACATAGAAGCGGTCGCCGAACACCCGGCTGCATCTCGGCCAGCGCCGCGCTGCGCCGTCGGCCGTGCGGCCGGCGGCGAACAGCGGATCGACCGGCCCGTCGGGCCCGCCGGACAGCAGGATCAGGCCCTCGGCGTGCTCGGCGACCTTGCGCCCAGGGCACGTGCGGCTCGTCGGTCGCCGTCGACGTCCAGGTAGGCGGCGGAGGAAAGCTCGGTGAGGTTGCGCTAGCCGGCCTCGTTCTGGGCCAGCAGCACGATCGTCGGCATGCGCGCCCAGCGCTCGGGCGGGCCCTCGCCGATGCCGGTCACCGGCAGGGCGCAGCCGACGATCGGCTGCACCCCCGCCTCCTTGGTCGCGACCGAGAACTCCAGCGCGCCGAACAGGTTGGCCCGGTCGGTCAGCGCCACGGCCGGCATGCCGGCGCCGCGCGCCAGCTTGCCGATGGCGTCGGCCTTGATCGCGCCTTCCAGCAGCGAATAGGCCGAGCGCGTGCGCAGGTGGACAAAGCCTTCGCCGAGGCGCGCCAAACATCCCTCCCCTCACCTGCCGACTCAGCCGGCGAGACTCGCCACCTGGCAGACCATCCAAACAAACCCCGCCACCGAGGCAAGGGCCAGACCTTCGCGCGCCAGCCGAAACATGGGGACAACTCCATCTGCGTGCTTGTTTTGTTCTTGTCGCGCTTATTCCCCTTTTGTTCCCGCCTGTCAAGTCCGCGCCTTGCGTCTCAGTTCGGGTTCTTCGTGAGCCAGTCCTGGGCGTAGGTGTCGCCCTGGGCGGCGGACTTCTCGTACCAGTAGCGGGCCTTGGTCAGATCGACCGGGATGCCGTAGCCGTGCTGGTAGTACGAGCCCTCCCATTCCTCGCCGTCCATGTTGCCCTGGTCGGCCGACTTCTCGAACAGGGCGAACGCGATCTGGTCGTCCTCCTTGACGCCGTGACCCAGCGCAAAGGCGACGCCGAGCCCGGCCTGCCCCGCCGCGTCGCCCTTGGCGGCGGATAGCGCCCACCACTCGGCGGCGAGCGTGTCGTTGCCGGCCTTCTCGGCGGCGGTCGCGTTGGCGTTCATGGTCGCGGCGTCGAGGAACTGCACCGAGGCGTCGTTGGTCACCAGCGGATTGGGGCCGCTGGGATCGAACACGGCGTTGCTGTCGGCGGTCTGCTGCTGCGTTGTGTTCGCGGGGGCGACGACCGCGTTGTTGGCGTCGTTGTCGAGCGTGTTCGTCAGATCGTTGGTAGTGTTGTTCGCGTCGGCGTCGTGGTTGGTCGGGTGTCCGCTCAACAGGGCGACGATCAGCACCAGCGACACCACCGCGCCAACCGCCGACGCCGCGATGATCAGCGGCGTGTTGGCCCCCTTTTTCTGGCCGTTGTTGTCGAAGGTGGCCACCAACGGCGGTGGAGGCGGCGGCGAGACCGGCGGCGGAGGTGGTGGCGGCGGAGGCGGCGGCGGAGAAACCTCGGCTGGCGGCGGCGGTGAGACGAGCGGCGGCGGGGGGAGACGGGCGGCGGCGGAGGCGACACCTCAAGTGGCGGCGCGACGAAGACGGGTGGTGGCGGCGGGGCCGGCGGAGGCGGCGCGGGACCGGGATCGACGTGGATCGGCGCCGGGCGCTCGAACATCTGGGCCAGGTCGTTGCGGGCCTTGGCCACCGCCCGCGATGCGGCCGAGAGCGCGGCGGCGGCGGCGCGGCGCTCGTTGTCGGCCGCCTCCATCGCCGCGCGGCTGGCGTCGAGCTCGGACTGAGCAGCGTGCAGCACTGTGGCGCTGACCCGCATCTCGGCGACCCGCTGGAACTGCGCCTCGGCGGCGTCGAGGGCGACCCGCGCCGCGGACGCGACCTCCTTGGTCTCGCCTTCGCGGGCCTTGGCTTCCTGGAACGCCTCCTCGGCCGCCGCGGCGGTGTCCTGGGCGTCCTGCATCGCCTGCTCGCGGCGGGCCAGCGCGCCGGTGAGGTCGCCGGGCTTGACGACATCGGCCGTCACCAGGAACTCCTCGAGCGTGGCGACCAGGCGCGACCAGCCGCCATGGCTGTCGCGGCCGTTCCAGTCGTCGATCGGCAGGCCGTTGATGCGGTCGAACGGAAACGGCGGGGCGTTGACGCCGTTGAGGGCGTTGACCAGCTTGTGCCGGCTCAGCGCCAGCCGGGCTTCGTCGCGGACGTATTCGCTGTTGATCGAAGCCGGGGTCCAGATCACCACCAGCGCGGAGAGCTCAGTGACCTGGCGCTCCAGCTCATGCTGCCAGTCGACGCCAGGCATGTCCTGGTCCCACCAGACATCGACGCCGATCGAGCGCAGCGCCCGCACGACCTGCTCCGCCAGGACCCGGTCGGTCCGCGAATAGGATAGAAAGACCCCAGACATCCCCGACGCCCTCGGTAACGGCGTTCAACCTAGCGCAAGCTTGGCGGCCTCGCGAGTGTCAGTCGATACGACTTAGCGCTTCTGCGAGGCCGGCCAGCGTCTCGATGCGCAGATCGGCCTCGGCGACCTGCGGCGAGGCGGCGTGGATCACGCCCCAGGGGCCGCGGCGGATGAAGACGCTGTGCATCCCCGCGGCCCTGGCGGGCAACACGTCGTTGTCCAGCCGGTCGCCGACATAGGCGATGGCGCTGGCCGGCGCGCCCGCGGCTTCGACGACCTTGGCGAAGAAGCCCGGATCAGGCTTCTCGACCCCCCAGCGGGCCGAGGAGGCGATGAAGTCGGCCGGGACGCCGAGCGCGGCCAGCGACGTCTCCGCCGCCTCCGGCTGGTTGCCGGCGATGCCGATGCGAAAGCCGGCGGACCGCAGCGCGGCCAGGCACGGCAAGGCGTCCGGATAGAAGTCGCCTCGGCTCGAGCGTGTAGCGCCAGCCGGCCTGCTCGCGGCGCTGCTGTTCGGCCGCCAGATCGAGGCCGGGCCGCACCAGTTCGAATACCCGGCGGTGATGCCAGCCGCGCTCGACCACGGCGCCGAACGCAGCGAAGAAGGTCAGGCGGGGCACGCCCAGCCAGTCGGCCCAGTCGCCCCAGTGCCGGGTCTCGTCGACCAGGGTCTCGCCGACGTCGAACACGACGCAGCGGATGCGGCTCATTGGCCCTGCGGCTCCAGCCGCCCATCCTTCAGCGCCAGCACCCGGTCCATGAAGGTAGTCAGTTCCAGGTTGTGGGTGGCGACCACGGCGGCGACGCCGCGCTGGCGGGCCTGGTCGTGCAGGCTCTGGAACACGGTCTTCGAGGTGGTCGGGTCGAGATTGCCGGTCGGCTCGTCGCACAGCAGCAGCCGCGGGCTATTGGCCAGGGCGCGGGCGACGGCGACGCGCTGCTGCTCGCCGCCGGAGAGCTTGGCCGGCTGATGGGTCAGCCGGTCGGCCAGGCCGAGGTCGCCCAGCAACTGCCTCGCCCTCGCTTCCGCGTCGCGCCGGGACTTTCCGGCGATCATCAGCGGCAGGGCGACGTTGTCGAGCGCGGAGAGCTCCGGCAGCAGGTGGTGGAACTGATAGACGAAGCCGATGTCGCGCAGCCGGATCCGGGTGCGGGCGCGGTCCGACAGCGTCGAGCAGTCCTCGCCGTTGATCTCGATGGTCCCGGCGGTCGGGTGTTCCAGCAGTCCGGCGGCGTGCAGCAGCGACGACTTGCCGGAGCCGGAAGGCCCGATCAGGCCGACTAGCTCGCCCGGAAACACCTCCAGGTCGGCGCCCTTCAGCACTTCCAGTGTGCGCTCGCCGGTGACGTAGGACCGCTTCAGCCCGCGGATGACCAGGACAGGGTCACTCATAACGAAGCGCCTCGACCGGATCGAGCCGCGAGGCGCGCCAGGCCGGATAGAGCGTCGAGAGGAAGGCGCAGAGCAGCGAGAAGACGGTGATGATCACCACCTCCTTCGGGTCCAGCCGCGCCGGCAGCTGGGAGAGGAAGTAGATCTTGGCGTTGAACACCTGCACGCCGAACAGCCACTCGACGAAGTGCTGGATCGGCACGATGAAGGCGCAGAACAGCACGCCGATCAGCACGCCCGCGGCGGTGCCCAGCGCGCCGATGGCCGAGCCGCACATGAAGAAGATGCGCAGGATCGAGCTTTGCCGCGCGCCGATGGTGCGCAGGATGGCGATGTCGCGCGCCTTGTTCTTCACCAGCATCACCAGCGCCGAGATGATGTTCAGCGAGGCGATCAGGACCAGCAGCGCGAGGATCAGGAACATCACGTTGTGCTCGACCTGCAAGGCGCCGAAGTAGTCCTGGTTCTTCTCGGTCCAGTCGCTGACAACCGCGCCAGGCCCCGCCGCTTCGGCCAGGGCCGGCTTGATCGCCGGGGCGAGATCGACGTCGTCGAGCTTGACCTCGATGTAGTCGACGCCGTCGCCGCGGGCGAAGAACAGCTGGGCCTGCTTCAGCGGCATGTAGACGAAGGTCTGGTCGTACTCGCTCATGCCGACTTCGAAGATCCCGCCGACCGTGTAGGCCTTCTGCACCGGCACCGTGCCCAGCGCCGTCTCCGCGCCGGACGGGCCGGTCAGCGTGACCATGTCGCCGGCCTTGACGCCGAGGCTCTGCGCCAGCCGCGCGCCCAGCAGGATGCGGTCGCCGCCGTCGTCGCCGTCGCCGAAGCCGACCAGCGAGCCGTCCTTGATGTTGCCGGCGACCAGCTTCATCGCCTTCAGGTCGGCCGGCTCGACGCCGCGCACGACCGCGCCGGCCGCGCCGCTCTGGCTCTGTACCAGGGCCTCGGACTCGACCACGGGCACCGCCTGCGCGACGTGCGGCACCGCCCTGATCCGTGCGATGGCCGCCGCGCGCTGCGGCGGCGGCTGGCCGGAGATCACCACATAGTCGTGGCCGTTGAAGCCCAGGATCAGGTTGCTGAGATCGGAGCGGAAGCCGTTCATCACCGAGATGACGATGATCAGCACCGAGACGGCGAGCGTGATGGCGATGAACGAGATCACCGCGATCAGCGCCACCCCGCCTTCGTCGCGGCGGGCGCGCAGATAGCGGGCGGCGATCTCGCGCTCCCAGGCGCTGAAGGGCGGCGCTGCCTCGTCGCTCATCGGCGTCAGCCGATATTCCTCAGCATGCCGAGAGAGATCCAGTGGAAGTGCACGGCGATCCAGAACGGCGCGAACAGCAGCGCCGAGATCCAGGTGGTGGTGATGAACTTGCGCTTCAGCTTCGGATCGACCGGCGCGCCAGGATCGCCGCCGCCAGGCGTCTTGATGCCGGCTTCCGCATGGCTGACCACCCCGACCGGCAGCACGCTGAACAGCACCACCCACCAGACGATCAGGTAGATCGCGAGCGAGGTCTCGAAGTTCATGCGTGAGCCCCGGAATGCGTGCTCGGCGGCTCGGCCATCAGCTCCACCAGCACCCCGCCCATGTCCTTCGGGTGCACGAAGATCACCGGCACGCCGTGGGCGCCGATCCGAGGCTCGCCGGTTCCCAGCACGGTCGCGCCCTTGGCCCGCATCTCGTCGCGGGCGACCAGGATGTCCGGCACCTCGAAGCAGACGTGGTGCTGGCCGCCGCGCGGGTTCTTTTCCAGGAAGGCGGTGATCGGCGAGTTGTCGCCGTAGGGCTCGATCAGTTCGATCTGGGCGTTGGGCAGCTCGACGAAGCTGACCCAGACGCCCTGCTCCGGCAGCGCGCGCTTTTCGGTGACCTTGGTCGCCCCGAGAACGTCGAGATAGAGCTTCCACGACTGTTCGATCGAGGGCGTGGCGATGCCGACATGGTTGAGGCGTCCGATCATGTCCGAGCCCTAGCACCGTTGCCGCGGCGATTGAAGGCGGTGGTGGCGGCCGCGAGCCGGCTGAGGTGGTCGCAAGCGCGACCGCTGGAGCGCTGTCGGCTTTGACGTCGACTTCCGCGTATCCGCGCGGCTTCGGAAGCGTGCCCGGTTGCTTGGGTGTCTGCAACGGGCCGAACCGACTATTGAAAGGCGGACGGCGCGAGGCGCGCGTCACGAATAGTCAAGCTTATGTCCCGTCCCGCAATGCGCCGGTCCTGAAATGTTCTGGGCGGACCGCCTTCGGATCGATGCGCGAAATCGAACGTCCGCGTGAGCTGGCCGCTCAGTCGGCCCCGCGGCCACGGGCGCCTGGCAACATGCGCCACAGCACCGGATGGCCGTCGAACTGATGCTTGAGGGCGCCGGCGATGTGAAGCGCCAGGTTGAGTATGATCAACCAAATCAACCAAAACGCATGGATCGACTTCAGCCCATGTCGGAGGGGGCGGCTGTGCGCCATGAACCCCAGACCAGGCAGGCGCGGCCACGGGATGACACCCCACCAGGAGATCGGGTCGGTTTCCAGCGACACCAACATCCAGCCAGTGAGCGGCAGGACCAGTAGGAGGACGTAGAAGAGCGTGTGAGTCATGTTGATCGTCAGGCGCTCCCAGCCTGGCGTGTCGGCCCGTAGTGGCGGCGGCCGCTGCGCCAGCCGCACGCCGATCCGGGCGAGCACCAGTAGCAGTATCGTGAGCCCTAACGACACGTGCCAGCTCTGGATCTGATCCTGCTGCGGCGTGTGATCCGGAACCCACTCGTTCATCCACCAGCCCAGGAAGACCTGGACCACGATCAGGACCGCGATGGTCCAGTGGAGCAGGATCGCAGACAGGGCGTAGCGACGGGTCGCCGCTTGTGCGCCCGGCGAGGGAATGGCCGCGCCATCGTGGGTGGTCA
Organism: uncultured Pseudomonadota bacterium; assembly: GCA_963835495.1. Taxonomy (GTDB): domain Bacteria; phylum Pseudomonadota; class Alphaproteobacteria; order Caulobacterales; family Caulobacteraceae; genus Acaudatibacter. Next base: position 1,211,435 of record CAWIFQ010000003.1, read on the forward strand.
TTGGCGTTCTTGTCCTCCGAAGCGTCGCAATAACGCCCGCGCAGCGATAGAGATGCGTTGGCAGACAAACTAGCCACTTCCAAGCTGAACTTCCGGCAACGCGGTCCGGCGCGCGCCATCATCCTGCCCCCACCCCGCGAACCCTATTGCTCCGCGACGCCGATCGGGATACTTTGCATTACAAAGCGATGGGGCTTGGGCGGGGCTAGGCGATGCAGGATCTGGATCGGGCCTTGGCGGAAATCGGCGCGATTCGCAGCCAGCTGGCGCGGGGGGAGCGGTTCCACGGGTTGGGACCGACCGCGTTCGCCTCCACCGGCGTGCTGGCCGTGCTCGCCGCGCTCGGCCAGGCGCGCTGGATGCCGTCGCCCGGGATCACCGCCTTTCTCGCGCTCTGGCTCGCGGTCGCCGCCGTCTCGGCGGGCGTGATCGGGCTGGAGATGATCAACCGCTCGCGGCGGATGCACTCGGCGCTGGCCGACGAGATGATCTCGGCCGCCGTGCTGCAGTTCCTGCCGGCGGCGGGCGCAGGGGTGTTGCTCACCGCGGTGCTGTTCCGCTTCGCGCCGCAGTGCCTGTGGATGACGCCGGGGCTGTGGCAGATCACCTTCGGGCTCGGGGTGTTCGCCTCGTGCCGGTTCCTGCCGCGCGGCCTGCTGCTGGTCGGCGGCTGGTATGTCGCCAGCGGCCTGGCCTGCCTGGCCTACGCCCAGGGACCACACGCCCTGTCAGCCTGGACCATGGGCGGACCGTTCGGCATCGGACAGATCCTGGTGGCCGCCGTGCTGCGTTTTTCTGGAGAGCGGGATGAGTGATCCAGCCCCCTTCGCCTACGAGGGCCTCGATCGGGTGATCCACGAGCGCGCCCGGCTCGGCATCCTCACCTCGCTGACCGCCAACCCGAAAGGGCTGGTGTTCGGCGACCTGCGCCGCCTCTGCGGCCTCACCGACGGCAACCTCAGCCGCCACCTGGCGGTGCTGCAGGAGACCGGCCTGGTGGAGGTGACGAAGGGCTTCGAGCGCAACCGGCCGCAGACGGTGTGCCGGATCACGCCCGAGGGCCGCGCGCGGTTCCTGGAATACCTCGAGGTGCTGAACCAGGTCGTGCGCCAGGCGGCCGCCGCGGCCAAGGCGCAGTCCGACGATCGCCCCCTGCCCGGCCTCTCGATCGCCTGACTCCCTTTTTTGGAAGGATGCTTTCCGTTGCAAAGTACTTGGCGGCCAGACAACCCGCTGCAATCCACGCCACTTCACGTGGCCATCATCATGGACGGCAACGGCCGCTGGGGCGTGCGCCGGGGCCTCAGCCGCTCCGACGGCCACCACGCCGGCGCCGACGCCGTGCGCCGCACCGTTGAAGCCGCACCGGACCTCGGCGTGACGACCCTGACCCTGTTCGCCTTCGCCGCGACCAACTGGCGGCGGCCGACCGAGGAGGTCGAAGCGCTGATGGCGTTGTTCCGGTCGTATCTGGCGGAGGATGCGCCGCGGTTGATCGAGGGCGGCGCGCGCCTGTCGATGATCGGCCGCCGCGACCGCCTGCCCGCCGACCTGGCCGCGGCGGTGGGCGAGATCGAGGCGGCGACCGCTTCAGGAGATCGCCTGAACCTACGGATCGCACTTGACTATTCGTCCCGCGAAGCCATCGCGCTCGCCGCCGCCCGGCTCGGCCCGGCCGGCTCGGCGGAAGACCTCGACCGCCTGATCGCCGGCGACGAATCGGCCCGGTGGACCTGCTGATCCGCACCGGCGGCGAGCAGCGGCTCTCCGACTTCATGCTCTGGGAATGCGCCTTCGCCGAGCTCTGGTTCACCCGCCGCATGTGGCCGGAGTTCGACGCCGCCGACCTGGCCCAGGCGATCGTAGATTTCCGCCGGCGGAACCGGACGTTCGGCGCGGTGATCGATGACGGGATGCTACGGAGGGCAGTCGGCTAGACCGCGGTTCTTGGTATCCCTCGCCCCGCGTAGCGGGGAGAGGTCGAGCGAAGGCGTAGCCTTCGGCCGGGTGAGGGGCTTGCGCGCAGAACGTCGGGCTGCGGCAGCGCAAGACCCGGCTTCGGCCGGCGCTAGACCCGCAGCACCGTCGTCTCGACCACGGGGCGGCGCTCCCAGATCCGGAATGCGGCCTTCTTCAGCGCCCGCGACAGCGCCTGCTCCACCGTCTGGTCGTCGTCGCGGTCGTGGCCTGAGAGCCGCTTCAGCGCCGTTTCCGCTTCGGAGGCGAGATCGTCCAGCGCTTCCTCGAGGTCGTAGTCTGCATCGCCCGGCAGGCCGAGCGCGCGAACCTGCGGACCGGAAACCAGGCGGCTGCGGCCGTCCAGCGCGACGGCGACGGTGAGCACGCCGTTGAACGCGGCGTGGCGGCGCTCGCGCAGCGCCTCGCCGTTCTCCGGCGTGACCATGCCGCCGTCGACGTAGAGTCGGCCGGCGGGCACTTCGTCGATGATCGCGGCGCGGCCGGGGGCGAGGCGCACCATGTCGCCGTTGCGCGGCGCCAGCGCCTCGGAGACCTGCAGGTCCTTGGCGAGGTTGACGTGCTCCAGCAGATGCCGGCGCTCGCCGTGGGTCGGCACGGCGATCCGGGGCCTCGCCCACTGGTACATCTGCTTCAGCTCGTCGCGGCAGGGGTGGCCGGAGACGTGCATGCCGGGGTGGTCGCGCTCGGTGTACAGGCGCACGCCGCGGTCGGCGAGCTTGTTCTGCAGGTTGCGGATCGGGATCTCGTTGCCGGGGATGACCCGCGAGGAGAAGACGCAGCTGTCGCCCTGCCCCAGGCTGACGTGCGGGTGCGTGCCGTCGGCGATGCGGGCCAGCGCCGCGCGCGGCTCGCCCTGGCTGCCGGTGCACAGGTAGAGGATCTTGTCGTCCGGGAAGTGCTCGGCGTCGGCGTCGGTGACGAACGGCTGCGATGCCCTCCAGCAGCCCGACCGACCTGGCCGCCGCCGCCATGCGGATCATCGAGCGGCCGACCAGGCAGACGCGGCGGCCGTTGGCCTCGGCGGCGCGGATGATCGAGTCCATCCGCGCGACGTTGGAGGCGAAGCAGGCGGCGGCGACCTTGCCCTTCAGGGTGCCGATCAGCTTGCTCAGCACCTCGCGGACGTCGGCTTCGGAGCCGGCCTCGCCGTCGACGAAGACGTTGGTGGAGTCGCAGACCATGGCCAGCACGCCCTCGTCGCCGAGCCGGCGGATGGCGTCCTGGTCGGTGGGCGCGCCGAGCAGCGGGTCCGGATCGATCTTCCAGTCGCCGGTGTGCAGGATCGTGCCGAGCGGGGTCCTGATCGCCAGGCCGTTGGGCTCGGGGATCGAGTGGGTGAGGGTGATCAGGGTCGATCTCGAACGGCCCGAGCCTGATCGTGCCCGAGAGCGGAATCTCGGTGATCCGCGCCTCATCGAGCAGGCCCTTCTCGCGCAGCTTCTCGCGCAGCAGGAAGGCGGTGAACGGCGTGGCGTAGAGGGGCGCCTTCAGCCGGGGCCACAGCCAGCCCACGGCGCCGATGTGGTCCTCGTGGGCGTGGGTCAGGACGATGCCGAGGATGTCCTTGGCGTGCTCCTCGATGAAGGTCGGGTCGGGCAGGATGATCTCGACGCCCGGCGTGGTCTGGTCGCCGAAGGTCACGCCCAGGTCGACCACGATCCACTTGCGGGCGTGGGGCGGGCCGTAGCCGTAGAGGTTGAAGTTCATGCCGATCTCGTTCGAGCCGCCCAGCGGCAGGAAGACGAGTTCGTCGCCAGAGACTCTGGGTGGGAGACTCGGTACGGGGAAGCTGTCATCCAGCCGCCAGATGGGTGTTCCGGCGGTAGATTTCGAGCAGGCCGCGGATGGTGAGGTCGTGGTCGAAGATGGTCGATCGCCGTCGGTGGCGCCCTCGAACAGCGAGGCGATGCCGCCGGTGCCGATCACGGTCAGCGGCTTGCCCCACTCGGCCTTGATGCGCGTCGACCAGTCCCTCGATCATGGCGATGTAGCCCCAGAAGACGCCCGACTGCATGGCCTCGACCGTATCGACGCCGATCACGCGGTTGCCGGTCGGCCGGCGGATGGCGACCCGCGGCAGCTGGGCGGCGGCGTCGTGCAGCGCCTGCATGGAGAGGTTGATCCCGGGCGCGATCACCCCGCCCTCGAACGCCGCCGTCGCCGCGATGACGTCGAAGGTGGTGGCGGTGCCGCTAGTCGATCACGAGCAGGTCGCCCGGATAGGCCACGTGGGCGCCGATGGCGTTGACCAGCCGGTCGGCGCCGGCCTCGGACGGCTTCTCGATCCGCACCTCGATGCCGAGGTCGGCGTTCTCGCCGACCACCAGCGGCTCGACGTGCAGGTAGCGGCGCGACAGGTTGCGCAGGTTGAACAACGACTGCGGCACGACGCTGGAGATGATGCAGGCGTCGAGCTGGCCGAGGCTCAGGCCGCTCATGGTCAGCAGCTGCGACAGCCAGACGGCGTATTCATCGGCGGTGCGGGTCGACTTCGGTGGCCGCGCGCCACTGGGCGATCCAGGCCTGCGCCGTCGTGGACGGCGAACAGGGTGTTGGTGTTGCCCTGCTCGATGGCCAGCAGCATCTCACTGACCTCCGAAGAAGACGTCGCCGGCGGTGATGCGGCGGACGACGCCGGACGCCGTGCGCAGGCGCAGGGCGCCGTCGGCGTCCAGGCCTTCGGCGATGCCCGGCGACGGTCTCGTCCGGCAGGCGGGCGGTGCAGGCCTCGCCGAGGCCGTGGCGCGCTCGCCGTCCAGGCCTCGCGCGATCGGCGGGAACCCGAGCCGCTCCCACAGGTCGCGCCAGCGCTCGAAGCTCTCGGCCAGCACCGCCAGCGCCTCGAGCGGCGATGGCGGCGGGGCGCGCATGTGCTCGGCGAAGGCGGTGGCCGGGCGTTCGGCGTCCTCGGGCGGCGTCGCCAGGTTCACGCCGCAGCCGACCGCGAGCCAGAGGCCGCCGCTGGGATGCGGGCCGGACTCGACCAGGATGCCTGCAGTCTTCTTGCCGGCGATCATCGGGTCGTTCGGCCACTTCAGGCTGACCAGCGAGGCCGGCACGTAGGCGCTGGCGAGGTCGGCGACGGCCAGCGCGGCGACGAACGAGACCTGGGCGGCCTCGGCGGGGGGCTTGTCGGTGTGGCATCAGCAGGGTGGCGGCGAGGTTGCCGGCGCCGGTCTCCCACGTCCGCCCGCGCCGGCCGCGGCCGGCGGTCTGGCGCTTGGCGGTGATCCACAGCGGCCCGCGCTCGCCCGCCTCGGCCCGGCGGCGCGCCTCGGCGTTGGTGGAGTCGATCTCGTCGAGCGCCTCGATCGGGGGCAGCGCGTCATCGCTGGAGTCAGCGTATGAAGGCGACGGCGGCGGTCAGCGACAGCGGGTCGAGCCCGATCAGGGCGACCAGCACCACGCGGGAAGGCGAACAGCGCCGCGGCGTAGGCGACGCCGTGGCGCCCGCCGGCCGGCGCGTCGGTCGACGCCGGGCGCCGGGTCGAACCACATCACCTTGATCAGGCGCAGATAGTAGAAGGCCGCCACCACGCTGCCGACCAGCGCCGAGCGACGGCGGCCCAGGTGGCGAACGGCCCCGCCGCCAGCGCCGCCTTGAACACGTAGAACTTGCCCCAGAAGCCCGAGAACGGCGGCAGGCCCAGCGCCGAGAGCGAGAAGGCGGTCATGGCCAGCGCCATGCCCGGCCGCTCGCGCATCAGGCCGGCGAAATCGTCGAAGGTCTCCATCGGCGCGGCCGTCGCGCTTCAGCGCCGCCAGGCAGGCGAAGAAGCCGGTGACGTCGATGGTGTAGAGCACCATGAAGACCAGCATCGACTGCACGCCCGGCCGGTCCGCCGGCCGCCAGGCCCACCAGGGCGTAGCCGATGTTGGCGATCGAGGAATAGGCCCACAGCCGCTTCAGGTTGCTCTGGGCCAGGCCGGCGAAGGCGCCGACGAAGCACCGAGAGCAGCGCCGACGATCAGCACCACCTGGCGCCACTGGTCGGCTGGCCGCCGGGAAGGCCTCGGTCAGCAGCGCGGGCGAACAGCGCCATGGCCGCCAGCTTCGGCGCGCCGGCGAAGAAGCCGACGATCGGCGTCGGCGCGCCTTCGTAGACGTCCGGCGTCCACATGTGGAACGGCGCGGCGGAGACCTTGAAGCCGATGCCGCAGATCAGGAACACCAGGCCGAAGATCACGCCGACGTGGGCGCCGCCGTGGGTCGCCGCGGCGATGTCGGCGAAGTTGGTCGAGCCGGCGAAGCCGTAGACCAGCGAGGCGCCGTAGAGCAGCAGGCCCGACGAGAGCGCGCCCAGCACGAAGTACTTCAGCCCCGCCTCGGAGCTCTTGGCGTCGTCGCGCGGAAGGCGGCCAGGATGTAGAGCGCCAGCGAGTGCAGCTCGATGCCGACGTAGAGCGAGATCAGGTCGCCGGCCGAGACCATGATGCCCATGCCGAGCGCGGCCAGGATGATCAGCACGGTCAGCTCGAAGCGCGCCGTGCCCTTGCTGGGCGAGCCAGCGGTCGCACAGGAGGATGGCGACGGCGCTGGCGCGCGTAGATGGCCACCTTGGCGAAGCCCGCGCCGTCATCGGCGATCAGCGCGCCGCCGAACGCCCGTCCGCCCTGCGCCCGTCGCGGCGGCGAAGGCGGCGACGCCCAGCGCCAGCATCGCGGCCAGGATGAAGACCGGGCCAGTCTTCTTGGCGAAGGCGCCCCAGACCAGCAGCGACCAGCGCGGAGCCGGCGAGGATCAGCTCCGGCAGGGCCAGCATGGCGTCGCGGGTCAGGTCCATGTCTAGCGGCCCGTCGCAGCGTGGTAGGCGCCGACCAGCGACTGCGTCGCCGCGCTGGTCACTTCGAACACCAGGCCAGGCGCGAGGCCGAGCACCAGCGTGCCGACGATCAGCGGCGCGAAGATCAGCACCTCGCGGTTGTTCAGGTCGGTGATGGTCGTCAGCGCCGAATTGGTGATCTCGCCGAAGATCACCCGGCGATAGACCGTCAGCATGTAGACCGCCGAAAGGATCACCCCGGTGGCGGCGATGATCGCGGTCCAGGTGGAGGCGCGATAGGCCCCGGTCATGGTCAGGATCTCGCCGACGAAGCCGCTGGTGCCCGGCAGGCCGACGTTGCCCATGGTGAACAGCATGAAGATCGCCGCGTACCAGGGCATGCGGTCCGCCAGTCCGCCGTAGAAGGCGATCTCGCGGGTGTGCATGCGGTCGTAGACCACCCCGACGCAGAGGAAGAGCGCGCCGGAGATCACCCCGTGGCTCAGCATCTGGAAGATCGCGCCCTGCTCGCCCTGCACGTTGCCGGAGAAGATGCCCATGGTGACGAAGCCCATGTGGGCCACCGACGAATAGGCGATCAGCTTCTTGATGTCGGTCTGCCGGAACGCGACCAGCGAGGTGTAGACGATCGCGATCACCGACAGGGTGAAGATCAGCGGCGTGAACATCGCGCTGGCCTGCGGGAACATCGGCAGCGAGAAGCGCAGGAAGCCGTACCCGCCCATCTTCAGCAGGATGCCGGCCAGGATCACCGAGCCGGCTGTCGGGGCCTCGACGTGGGCGTCCGGCAGCCAGGTGTGCACCGGCCACATCGGCATCTTCACCGCGAACGAGGCGAAGAAGGCCAGCCACAGCCAGGTCTGGGCCCCTGGAGTCGAACTGGAAGCGCATCAGCTCGGGGATCGAGGTCGTGCCGGCCACGCTGATCATGACCAGGATCGCCGCCAGCATCAGCACCGAGCCGAGCAGCGTGTAGAGGAAGAACTTGAAGGCCGCGTAGACCCGCCGCTGGCCGCCCCAGATGCCGATGATCAGGAACATCGGGATCAGCTGGCCCTCGAAGAACAGGTAGAAGAGGATCAGGTCCAGCGCGCAGAACACGCCGATGACCAGGGTCTCGAGCACCAGGAAGGCGATCATGTATTCCAGCACCCGCTTCTCGATCGAGGTCCAGCTGGCGAGGATGCAGAGCGGCATCAGGAACGCGGTCAGCAGCACGAACAGCACCGAGATGCCGTCGACGCCCATGCGGTAGTGCAGGCCGGCGAACCACGGCGCGTCCTCGACGAACTGGAAGCCCGGATTGGCGCCGTCGAACGACGCCACCAGCACGATCGAGAGCGCGAAGGTCGCCAGCGTCGTGGCCAGGGCGATCCAGCGCGCCGCGCCGGCGGCCCGCGCTGTCGTCCGGCCGCGAACGCCTGCAGCAGCCAGGATCGCGGCGACGCCGACGAGCGGCAGGAAGGTGACGAGGGAGAGGATGCCGACCATCGCCTAGCGAACCCCCCTCGAGAAGAACCACAGGCCGTAGGAGAGCAGCGCCAGCGACGCCGAGCAGCATGACGAAGGCGTAGTGGTAGACGTAGCCGGTCTGGAACCGGCCGGTGCGGCGGCCAACTTCGTACGACAGTGCGGAGACGCCGTCTGGCCCCAGTCCATCGATGATCTTCTGGTCGCCGCCCTTCCAGAACAGGTCGCCCAGCACCTTGGCGGCGCGCACGAACGTCGCGTCGTAGAGCTCGTCGAAGTACCACTTGTTGTAGAGGAAGCTCCAAACGGGGCCTTCGCGGGCGGCGATCCGCGCGCCCATGCCCTCGTTGGCGATGTAGACCCACCAGGCGGCGGCGAAGCCGATCGCGGTGACGGCCAGCGGCGCCCAGACCACCCAGCGGCGGCAGGCTTGAAGCTTCGGGCAGCGGCGGTTGCGCCGAGGTTGAAGATCGCGCCCTTCCAGAACTCCGCCCGGCCCTCGCCGATGAAGCGACGCGGCGAAGACGGCAGCCGGCGACCACGGCGCCCAGCGCCAGCAGCAGCAGCGGGATCAGCATCACCGGCGGGCTCTCGTGCGGATCGAGCCATGGCCGTGATGATCGTCGTGGCTCATGAGCGTCGGCGGCGTGATCGTCGTGGCCGTGCGCGTCGTGGCCGGCCGTCGGCAGCCCACTTCGGCGTGCCGTGGAAGGTCATGAAGATCAGCCGCCAGGAGTAGAAGGAGGTCAGGCCCGCGGCGAGGATGCCGACGACGAAGGCGAAGCCGCCGACGCCGCTGCCGTGCGCCGAGGCGGTATAGGCCGCGTCGATGATGGCGTCCTTGGAGTAGAAGCCGGCGAAGCCGAGGTCGAGGTCGGGAATGCCGACGCCGGTGATGGCCAGCGTGCCGACCAGCATCACCGCGTAGGTGATGGGCAGTCTTCTTCCACAGCCCGCCCATCGCCCGCATGTCCTGCTCGTGGTGCATGGCGGTGATGACGCTGCCGGCGGCCAGGAACAGCAGGCGCCTTGAAGAAGGCGTGGGTGAAGAGGTGGAACATCGAGGCCTGGTAGGCCCCGACGCCGGCGGCGAAGAACATGTAGCCGAGCTGCGAGCAGGTCGAATAGGCGATCACCCGCTTGATGTCGTTCTGGGCCAGGCCGACGGTCGCGGCGAACAGCGCCGTCACCGCGCCGATCACGGTCACGATCGCCCTTGGCGACCGGCGCGTATTCGAACATCGGCGAGAGCAGGCAGACCATGTAGACGCCGGCGGTCACCATGGTCGCGGCATGGATCAGGGCCGAGACCGGCGTCGGGCCCTCCATCGCGTCGGGCAGCCAGGTGTGCAGGAAGAACTGCGCCGACTTGCCCATCGCGCCGACGAACAGCAGCGCGCAGGCGAGGTCGACCGCGTAGAACTGATAGCCGGCGAACTCCCAGCCCTGCTTGGCGTGCGCGGCCACCTGCGGGAAGATCTCGGCGAAGCGGATCGTGCCGAACACCCAGAAGGTGGTCATGATGCCGAGCGCGAAGCCGAAGTCGCCGACCCGGTTGACGACGAAGGCCTTGATCGCCGCGGCGTTGGCGGTGCGGCTTCTTGAACCAGAAGCCGATCAGCAGGTAGCTCGCCAGCCCCACCCCTTCCCAGCCGAAGAACAGCTGCATGAAGTCGGCGGCGGTCACCAGCGCCAGCATGGCGAAGGTGAAGAACGACAGGTAGGCGAAGAACCGGGGCTTGGAGTCGTCCTCGGCCATGTAGCCCCAGGAGTAGAGGTGCACGAGGGCCGAGACGGTGGTCACCACGATCAGCATCACCGCCGACAGGCTGTCGATGCGCACGCTCCAGGCCGACCGGAACGCGCCGACGTCGATGAACGGCGCGAGCTCGTGCGGTGAAAGCTGCCAGCCGCCGCAGACGACGTTGAAGAAGGTCAGCCAGCCCAGCGCGCAGGAGAGGAACAGCAGGCCAGTGGTGACGGTCATCGAGGCCACGTCGCCGATGCGGCGGCCGAACAGCCCGGCGATCGATCGCGCCCAGCAGCGGGGCGAGCACGAGGATGGTGACGATGAGGTTGGGGCGTCATGCGCCCGCCCTAGCCCTTCATCATCGAGGCGTCGTCCACGGCGATGTCGCCGCGGTTGCGGAAGAAGGTGACCAGGATGGCCAGGCCCACGGCCGCTTCGGCCGCGGCCACGGTCAGCACGAACATGGCGAAGATCTGGCCGGTGACGTCGTGCAGGTAGGCCGAGAAGGCGACCAGATTGATGTTCACCGCCAGCAGGATCAGCTCGATCGACATCAGGATGACGATGACGTTCTTGCGGTTCACGAAGATGCCGAAGACCCCGATCGTGAACAGGATCGCCGCGACGGTGAGGTAGTGCGCCAGGCCGATCATGGCGCGATCCCCTCGCCGGATCTTGATCTGGACCACGCGCATGCCGGTGGCCGGCGTGCGGGCGACCTGGTCGGCGATGTCCTGGCGGCGCACGCCCGGCTTGTGCTTCAGCGTCAGCACGATGGCCCCGATCATCGCCACCAGCAGCACCAGGCCGGCCGCCTGGAAGTAGTAGACGTAGTCGGTGTAGAGCACCCGCCCGATGGTCTCGGCGTTGGTAAGGCCCGGCGCGCTGGCCATCGGCGCTGCGATTCTTGCCGGCCGCGCCTTGCGTAGGCGACCGCGACGACCACCATCTCGATCGCCAGCGATCCCGCGCCACCAGGCCGCCGAGCGGCAGGTAGCGCGCGAAGCCTGCCTGCAGCGCGGCGAAGTCGACGTCGAGCATCATCACCACGAACAGGAACAGCACCGCGACCGCGCCGACGTAGACGATGACCAGCAGCATCGCCAGGAACTCGGCGCCCAGCAGCACGAACAGCCCGGCGGCGGAGAAGAAGGCGGCGATCAGGAACAGCACCGAGTGCACGGGATTGCGCGCGGAGACGACCGCCAGCGCGCAGACCAGCATCACCGCCGCAAGCAGGTAGAAGGCGATCGCCTGCACGTCCATCGGCCGCCGCTACTCCCGTCCCTTATTCGCCAAGGCGATCAGGCGCGCGGCGCAGCGGCCAGGCTCCCTTGAATCGCGCCCGTCTCTTAGCGCGTTCAGCGCTTCTGGAAACCGTTTTCGCTGCAACCTGCTGAATCGACCGGCTCATCAGCGGTAGGGCGCATCGAGCTCCAGATTCTTGGCGATCTCGCGCTCCCAGCGGTCGCCGTTCGCGAGCAGGCGTTCCTTGTCGTAATAGAGCTCCTCGCGCGTCTCGACCGCGAACTCGGTGTTCGGACCCTCGACGATGGCGTCCACCGGGCAGGCCTCCTGGCACAGGCCGCAGTAGATGCATTTGACCATGTCGATGTCGTAGCGGGTGGTGCGCCGGCTGCCGTCGTCGCGCGGCTCGGCCTCGATGGTGATCGCCTGGGCCGGGCAGATCGCCTCGCAGAGCTTGCAGGCGATGCAGCGCTCCTCGCCGTTGGGATAGCGGCGCAGGGCGTGCTCGCCGCGGAAGCGGGGCGACTGCGGATTGCGCTCGTGCGGGTACTGCATGGTGGCCTTGGGCGAGACCAGATAGCGCAGGCCAAGGCCCAAGGCGCCGGCGAAGTCCATCAGCGCCGCGCCGCGAACGGCCTGGCCGATCCGCTTGAGCATCAGCTTCCCTTCTTGGGGTTGCAGGCATAGTCGCCCAGGTGGGTCGGCTCGCCGCCCTGCTTGAGCTGGAACTCGCCGCCCTTGGCCTTGCAGGCGTCAGCGGCGGCTTTCACGGTGTCGTAGGTGACGTCGCCCTGAGAATACCAGGGATTGCCCTCCGGTCCGTTGCTGGCGCAGGCGGCCAGGGCGGCGAAGGCGGCGGCGATGACGAGGAGGCGCTTCATGGGGTGGTCAGCCAGAACACGCGCCAGGCGCCGATGAGCGCCACGGCGGCCAGCGAGGTCGGCAGGAACACCTTCCAGCCCAGCCGCATCAGCTGGTCGTAGCGGTAGCGCGGCACCACGGCGCGGACCATGCCGTTGAGCAGGAAGAAGAACAGCGTCTTCGCGGCGAACACGAGGAAACCGAAGATGCTGACGACCGTCGGGTTCCAGCCGTGGAAATCGACCGGAAACGGCAGCTGCCAGCCGCCAAAGAACAGCGAGGCGGTGAAGCCGCACATCAGGATGATGTTCGCCGTCTCGGCCAGGTAGAACAGCATGTAGGGCGAGGAGCCGTATTCGACCTGGTAGCCGGCCACGAGCTCGGACTCGGCCTCGGGCAGGTCGAACGGCGGGCGGTTGGTCTCCGCCAGGCGTCGAGATGAAGAAGATCACCGCCATCGGGATCATCACGGGCGCGGCCACCAGGCCCTTCAGACCGCCGCCGCCCAGGATGTTCCAGTTCCAGAAGCCGCCGGCCTGGTGCTCGACGATGGTCGCAGGTTCATCGAGCCGGCAGAGCAGGATCACCGTCACGATCACGAAGCCGATCGAGACCTCGTAGCTGACCATCTGCGCCGCCGAGCGCAGCGCGCCCAGGAACGGATACTTCGAGTTCGACGCCCAGCCGCCCATGATGATGCCGTAGACGCCCAGCGAGGAGACCGCGAACAGGTAGAGGATGCCGACGTTGATGTTGGCGACGATCCAGCCCGGCGCGAGCGGGATCGCCGCCCAGGCGCCCAGCGCCAGCGTGACGCTGATCAGCGGGGCCAGCAGGAATACGACCTTGTCCGCCCCCGCCGGGATGATCAGTTCCTTCAGCAGGAACTTGCCGAGGTCGGCGAATGACTGCAGCAGTCCGAACGGGCCGACCACGTTCGGGCCTTTGCGCATCTGCACGCCGGCGAAGAGCTTGCGGTCGCCCCAGATCAGGAAGGCGCAGGAGATCAGCAGACCCAAGGTCACCAGCAGGATCTGGCCAAAGGTGAGCAGGGTCCAGCCGGCGGGGGTTGTCCAGAAGGAGGTCATGAGCGGCGGCTACTCCGCGGCCATCTTCTGGGCGCCGGAAACCAGCGCGGCGCATTCGGCCATGGTCACGCTCGCCCGGGCGATCGGGTTGGTGAGGTGGAACGCCTTGATCGGACTGGCGAGAGGCGCATCGGACAGCGCGCCGGCGGCGCCGAGGCCGGAGAGGTCGAACGTCGTCGGCGTGCTACCCGGCGCATAGTCGATCTGGCCGAAAGTCGGGTGATCGGCGAACAGCTTGGCGCGCAGTTGGTCGAGCGAGTCGTAGGGCAGCTTGGCGCCCAGCCGCTCGGAGAGCGCGCGCAGGATCGCCCAGTCCTCCCGCGCCTCGCCCTTCGGGAACACCGCCCGCTCGCCCCGCTGCACCCGGCCCTCGGTGTTGACGTAGAGGCCGTTCTTCTCGGTATAGGCGGCGCCTGGGAGGATCACGTCGGCCCGGTGGGCGCCAGCGTCGCCGTGCGTGCCGAGGTAGATGACGAAGGCGTCGGTCCTGGAGAGGTCGATCTCGTCGGCGCCGAGCAGCAACAGCACGTCCAGCGCGCCCTTGCCTGACCATTTCGGCGGCGCTCTTGCCGCCCAGGCCGGGGACGAAGCCCAGATCCAGCCCGCCGACGCGCGCGGCGGCCGTGTGCAGCACGTTCCAGCCGTTCCAGCCGTCCCTGACCACGCCCGTGGCGCCGGCGAACGCGGCGGCGGCGGCGAGACGTCGCAGGATCGCCGAGCGCGCCCTGTCCGATGACGATCGCTGGCCGCTCGGCCGCCTTGAGGGCCTTGACGAAGTCCGAGTTGCTGCCCGCCAGGCCGTCCAGGGTCGCGGCGCCGGCGCCGAGGTGATCGTAGCGGTAGGTCAGGTCGGCGCCCTCGCCGACCAGGCCGAACCGGGTCTTCCCCGCGAGCCAAAGCTTGCGGAACCGGGCGTTCAGCACCGGCGCTTCGAGCCGCGGGTTGGTCCCGACCAGCAGGACCGCGTCGGCGGCTTCGATCCCGGCCAGGGTCGAGTTGAACAGCCAGCTCTCGCGCGGGCCCCCGCCGAGCACTGTCCCGTCCTGGCGGCAGTCCAGGTTGGTCACGCCCGAGCCGCTGAACAGGTCGAGCGCGGCCTTCATCGATTCGGCGTCCTGCAGGTCGCCGGCGATCACGCCGATCCGGTCCGCGCTGGAGGCGGTGAGCTTCTCGGCGACGAGGTCGAACGCCTCGGCCCAGGTCGCCGGCCGCAGCTTGCCGCCCTCGCGGATGAACGGGCGGTCGAGCCGCTGGCGCGAGAGGCCGTCGACGGCGTAGCGGGTCTTGTCGGAGATCCACTCCTCGTTGACCTCGTCGTTGGTGCGCGGCAGCACGCGCAGCACCGCCGGTCCGCGCGCATCGACCCGGATCGCCGAGCCGAGCGCGTCCATCACGTCGACGCTCTCGGTCTTCTTCAGCTCCCAGGAGCGGGCGTTGAAGGCGTAGGGCTTGGAGGTCAGCGCGCCGACCGGGCACAGGTCGATGATGTTGGCCGACAGCTCGCTGGTGATCGCCTGGTTCAGGTAGGTGGTGATCTCCACGTCCTCGCCGCGGCTGATCAGGCCGATCTCGGGGACGCCGGCGACCTCGGTGATAAAGCGCACGCAGCGGGTGCACTGGATGCAGCGGGTCATCACCGTCTTGACCAGCGGACCCATGTACTTCTCTTCGACGGCCCGCTTGTTCTCCTCGTAGCGGGTGGCGTCGCGGCCGTAGCCCATCGACTGGTCCTGCAGGTCGCACTCGCCGCCCTGGTCGCAGATCGGGCAATCCAGCGGGTGGTTGATCAGCAGGAACTCCATCACCCCCTGCCGCGCCTTCTTCACCATCGGCGAGTTGGTGAAGATCTCCTGACCTTCGGCGGCCGGCAGCGCGCAGGAGGCCTGCGGCTTCGGCGGCCCCGGCTTCACCTCGACCAGGCACATGCGGCAGTTGCCGGCGATCGAGAGCCGCTCGTGGTAGCAGAAGCGCGGAATCTCCTCGCCCGCCAGCTCGGCGACCTGGAGCACGGTCATGCCGTTCTCGAACTCGACCTCGACGCCGTTGACCTTGGCCTTGGGCATGGACTCCGCTCAGTTGGACGCACCGACGCGACCGAAGCAGCCGTCTGGCGGCGGCTCGGCGGGTGGGCGATAACCCGTCTTGCGGCGCAGGAACAGGCCTTTTCGCACCTGCGGCGTCGCAGGCTGGGGATCGGCTCGGATCGCGCCGGTTGACGCGGTCGGCGTCGGTCGCCAAGAACCAGTTGGCCGCTTCAGAGGAGCTCGAGCCGATGCCAGCAGCGCCCGCTCATTGGCTGGTGAAATCCGAGCCCAAGAAGTACGCCTTCAGCGACCTGGTCCGCGACGGCAAGACCGTCTGGGATGGGGTGCGCAACAACCAGGCCGCCATCTACCTGCGCACGATGAAGCTCGGCGACGAGACGTTCTATTACCACTCCCAGGAAGGTCTCGAGATCGTCGGCATAGCCAAGGTTGTGCGCGAGGCGTTCGTCGATCCGACCGATCCGGCCGGCCAATTCGCCGCCGTGGAGTTCGCTCCGGTGCGGGCGCTCCCCAAGCCGGTCACCCTGGCGGCGATCAAGGCGACGCCGGCCCTGAAGGGCATGACCATGCTGCGGCTGTTCCGGCTGTCAGTGACGCCAATCACGCCTGACGAGTGGCGGATCATCCGCGAAATGGCCGGCGACGCCTAATGCGTCTCGCACACCGGCTGAGCCTGCCCCAATACTTGGGCGATCACGCCGCGCAGCGGGCATGAGTATCGCTTCTCGTAAGTCCCCTGGCGCTGCAGGAAGCGGATAGCTGGGGCATTGCAGCGGATCCGCTCCTCGATTCGGAACCGCCAGTAGGGATCCCTCGGAGCCATCTGCAGCATCTGCTCGGACGTCGTGATCACCAGATTGCCATAGGCGGTGTAGCGGTCGTTGTAGGTGCCCCCAGTGGATGACTTCGGATCGGGCGTTGTCTGCAGCTTCAGCAGTTTGGCTTCGGTGTTCGGACAAGCGAGTTCGGGGTTCGCGAGGCTGGCCTCGTTGAGCTCGTTCCAACTGGAGTAGGCCGCGTTCTGCAGCGACAGTTCCCGCGACTCGCTCAGCTGCTGGATGCCGACGATCACCGCGGCAATCGTGGTCAGGCCGGTCACCAGCGAGGACACGCCACCCAAGACCGCCCAGAAAGCGGTGGAATGCAGCCAGTGCCGCTCCTCGGCAGCGGTTGGCGGTCGCTCCGGGTGTTGATCGGGTTCGGCAGACGCCATCGCGGCGATCTTGATACGGATCGCCAACAGGCGGAACCGTAAAGCGTCAGTTCGGCCCCGCCGACGCGGGCGCCCTACTCCGCCGCTTGCAGCGTCGCGCCCTGCACGTGCGGCTTGCGCGAGCGGTAGTTGGCGATCCGCTCTTCGACCTCGCCGCGGAAGTGCTGGAACAGGCCCTGGATCGGCCAGGCCGCGGCGTCGGCCAGCAGGCAGATGGTGTGGCCCTCCATCTGGCTGGCCACGTCGAGCAGCATGTCGATCTCTTTCGGATCGGCCTCGCCGCTGACCATCCGCTCCATGATCCGCCACATCCAGCCGGTGCCTTCGCGGCACGGCGTGCACTGGCCGCAGCTCTCGTGCTTGAAGAAGTAGGCGACGCGGGCGATGGCGCGGACGATGTCGGTCGACTTGTCCATCACGATCATGGTGCCGGTGCCGAGTCCGGACTTGAACTGCTTCAGGCTGTCGAAGTCCATCAGCGCGATCTCGGCCTCCTCGGGCGGGATCACCTGCATCGAGACGCCGCCGGGGATGATCGCCTTCAGGTTGCCCCAGCCGCCGCGGACGCCGCCGAAGTGCTCGTCGATCATCTGCTTCATCGGCATCGACATGACTTCTTCGACCACGCACGGCTTGTTGACGTGGGCGGAGGCGGAAAACAGCTTGACGCCGGCGTTGTTGGGCGCGCCGAAGCTGGCGAACCAGCCGGCGCCGCGGCGCAGGATCTCGCCGACGACCGAGATCGAATTCGACGTTGTTGACCGTGGTCGGGCAGCCGTAGAGGCCGCTGCCGGCCGGGAAACGGGGGCTTCAGCCGCGGCTGGCCCTTCTTGCCTTCCAGGCTCTCCAGCAGCGCCATCTCGTCGCCGCAGATGTAGGCCCCGGCGCCGTGGGCGACGCGGATGCGGCAGGGCCAGCCCAGCTTGTTGTCCTTGCCGATCAGGCCTGCCGCCTCGGCCTCCGCGACTGCGATTTCCAGGTTCTCGCGGCCCTCGATGTTTTCGCCGCGGATGTAGATGAAGCAGTCGTGCGCCCGCATCGCCCGGCAGGCGACCAGGCAGGCCTTCGAGCAGGCGGTGTGGCTCCCAGCGCAGGATCTCGCGATCCTTGCAGGCGCCCGGCTCCGAACTCGTCGGCGTTGACCACCAGGTAGTGCGGCCGCGGCCCCTCCTCCTTGGGCATGAAGGTCCACTTCAGGCCGGTGTTGAAGCCGGCGCCGCCGCGGCCGCGCAGGCCCGAGGCCTTGATCTGGTCGCAGATCCACTCCGGCGTCTGCGCCAGCATGTCGGCCGTGCCGTTCCAGATGCCGCGCTTCCTCGCCGCTTCCAGCCGCCAGTCCTGCAGGCCGTAGAGGTTGGTGAAGATGCGGTCCTTGTCTTCGAGAATGCCGACCATGGGCTAACCGTTAAGTCTCTTGGGCGTTGGGATCGAAGGGATGGGCGCGCACCCAGGTCAGGCGGCGAACGAGAGCGTAGATGAACAGAATCCAGCCGACCGCAACCACGGCGACGCCGGGCCACAGCAGCCAGGGGGCGCTATCCAGCTTGTAGCGGGCCAGCACCATCATCGCCACGCCGAGCGCGCAGGCGACGAAGCCGGCGAAGCGCTGCGGACGGCCGAGCGCGCGGATCTGCTCGAGATAGGCCGATTGGCGATCCAGGCTGCCGGCATCGTCCATCATGGCGCCGGCTTCTCCCGCGCCACGCCCAGCATCAGCCAGCCGTGCGAGGCGAAGCCGACCGCGATCGCGCCGCCGAACAGCCACATCCCCCAGGCGAGGTGGAAGCCGAACGTGGCGACGACGGCGACCATCGCCACGATCAGCGATCCGGTGGTGATCGCCATCGTGATGAACAGCCGGCGGCGCTGGAGGGCGAGGTTCATGGCCGACCGGGCTATGCCGGCTCGGCCGCGTTCGGCAGCTTGAAGGGCTGGGCGCGCGAGCCGTCGTAAAGGGTCGGGTCGGTCAGCGTCAGCGGGCCGCCGACCGGGGCGGTGGCCTGGCGGCCGATCGCCGAGCCTTTCGGCGGCGTGCGACCGGCGCGGAATTCGTCCAGCAGCGCCTTCAGCGAGGCCGGCGTCAGGTCCTCGTAGTAGTCGTCGTTGATCGCCGCCATCGGGGCGTTGACGCAGGCGCCCATGCACTCGACTTCTTCCCACGAGAACTTGCCGTCGGCGCTGCGATGGTCCTTCGGCCCGATTTCCTTCTCCAGCAGTTCCATCAGCTCATCCGCGCCGCAGAGCGCGCAGGGCGTCGTGCCGCACACCTGGACGTGGGCCACCGTCCCAACCGGCTCCAGCTGGAACATGGTGTAGAAGGTGACGCACTCCAGCACCCGGATCACCGCCATGCCGAGCAGGTCGGCGACGACCCGCAGCGCCGGCTCGGGCACCCAGCCTTCCTGTTTCTGCACCAGCCACAGGATCGCGATCACCGCCGACTGCTGGCGGCCGGGCGGGAACTTGGCGATCCACCAATGGGCCTTTTCCAGGTTCTCCGGCGTGAAGGCGAAGGACGCAGGCTGTTCCTTGGCGAGGCGGCGTACGCTCACCGGTCGATCTCCCCGAAAACGATGTCGAGCGAACCCAGGATGGCGGAGACGTCGGCCAGCATATGGCCGTGGCAAATCCAGTCCATCGCCGCCAGGTGCGGATAGCTCGGCGCGCGGATCTTGCAGCGGTACGGCTTGTTGGTGCCGTCGGCGACCAGATAGACGCCGAACTCGCCCTTGGGCGCCTCGACGTAGGCGTAAACCTCGCCTTCCGGCACGTGATAGCCCTCGGTGTAGAGCTTGAAGTGGTGGATCAGCGCTTCCATCGAGCGCTTCATCTCACCCCGGCGCGGCGGCGAGACCTTGTGGTCGTCGGCCAGCACCAGCCCCGGCGTCTTCTTCAGCCGCTCGACGCACTGGAGGATGATCTTGGTCGACTGGCGCATCTCTTCCACGCGGCAGAGATAGCGATCGAAGTTGTCGCCGTTCAGCCCGAGCGGAATGTCGAACTCGAGGTCGTCGTAGCACTCGTAGGGCTGGTTGCGGCGCAGGTCCCAGGCGACGTTGCAGCCGCGCAGCATCACGCCGGTGAAGCCCCAGGCGAAGGCCTGCTCCTTCGACACCACGCCGATGTCGACGTTGCGCTGCTTGAAGATGCGATTGTCGGTCAGCAGCACCTCGATGTCATCGACCACCTTGGGAAAGCGATGGGCCCAGGTCTCGATGTCGTCGATCAGCGCCGGGGTCAGGTCCTGGCGCACGCCGCCGGGGCGGAAGTAGTTGGCGTGCATCCGCGCGCCGGACGCGCGCTCATAGAACACCATCAGCTTCTCACGCTCTTCGAAGCCCCAGAGGCTTGGCGTGAAGGCGCCGACATCCATCGCCTGGGTGGTGACGTTCAGCAGGTGATTGAGCATCCGGCCGATCTCCGAATAGAGCACCCGAATCAGCTGGCCGCGGATCGGGATTTCCAGCCCCATCAGCTTCTCGATGGCGAGCACGAAGGCGTGCTCCTGGTTCATCGGAGCGACGTAGTCGAGCCGGTCGAAGTAGCCGATGTTCTGGGCGTAGGGCCGCGCCTCGATCAGCTTCTCGGTGCCGCGGTGCAGCAGGCCGATGTGCGGATCGACCCGCTCGACCAGTTCGCCGTCCAGCTCGAGCACCAGCCGCAGCACGCCGTGCGCCGCCGGGTGTTGCGGGCCGAAGTTGATGTTGAACTTGCGGACCGGCGTCTCGGTGGAGACCTCGGCCGGAACTTGCGTCTCGCTCACGGCGTCTTCTCCGGCGCCAGGCGTCCGGCGCTCATCATCACCAGCAGGATGGCGCCGGCGAGCATCGCAGCCTCGAGCATCAGGCTCTCATCCCAGCGCACCGACAGCGCGATCTCCGCCAGGCGGCGCGAGACCGGCAGGCCCAACAGCCAGATCCACAGCACCGCCGAGCGGTCCCAGAGCGGAAAGGCCTTGTTGAGGTTCAGCCCGGTGAAGAGGATCGCGAGACTGCCGAGGATGGCGAAGGCCAGCACCTGGGCGAAGTGACCGCCGGCGGCGGTCTCCGGATGCGACAGCGTCACCAGCAACAGGCCGATGTTGCCCAGGAACAGGGTGGCGAGCACGGTCATACCGTAGCCGACATTGGGCGCAGCGGCCCGGATCCAGCGTTTCATGCCCCTTCCCCCGCCTTCTTCTCCGGCGCCTTCTCGTCGCCCGGCAACCCGTAGGCGTAGCCTTGCCCAGGCCGCGCGTACTCGGCGCCTTCCCACGGCGACAGGAAGTCCCAATTGCGGAACTCGACCGACTTGACCGGCTCGTACACCACCCGTTTCAGCTCGTCGTCGTAGCGGACCTCGACATACCCGGTCATCGGGAAGTCCTTGCGCATCGGGTGGCCGTGGAAGCCGTAGTCGGTGAGCAGGCGGCGCAGGTCCGGGTGGCCCTCGAAGAACACACCGTACATGTCGAAGGTCTCGCGCTCGAACCAGTCGGCGGCCGGATAGACGCTGACGACCGTCGGCACCGGCGTATCCTCGTCGGTCTCGACCTTCACCCGGATGCGCCGGTTCTTGGTCATCGAGAGCAGGTGGTAGACCACGTCGAACCGCTTCTCGCGCTGGGGATAGTCGGCCCCGCAGACATCGATCAGCTGCTGGAACTGCGTGTCCGTGGAGTCACGAAGGTAGGTCAGAGCATCGACGATCCGGTGCGTCGGCGCCGTGACCGTCAGCTCGCCGAACGCGACCTGAAAGCCGCCGACCGCGCCGGCCGAATTGGCCACGATCCGTTCGCCCAGCTCCGCGAGCGCCGCGTCGTCCACCCGCCACAGGCTCATCGCTCGATCGTTCCCGTGCGGCGGATCTTCTTCTGCAGTTGCAGCACGCCATAGACCAGGGCCTCGGCGGTGGGCGGACAGCCCGGCACGTAGATGTCCACCGGCACGATCCGGTCGCAGCCCCGGACGACGGAATAGCTGAAGTAGTAGTAGCCGCCGCCGTTGGCGCAGGAGCCCATCGAGATCACGTACCTGGGGTCCGGCATCTGGTCGTAGACCTTGCGCAGGGCCGGAGCCATCTTGTTGGTCAAGGTGCCGGCGACGATCATCACATCCGACTGCCGTGGGCTGCCGCGCGGCGCGAAGCCGTAGCGTTCGAGGTCGTAGCGCGGCATGGCGGTCTGGATCATCTCCACCGCGCAGCAGGCCAGGCCGAAGCTCATGAACATCAGCGAGCCAGTCCGCGCCCAGGTGATCAGGTCGTCGGCGGCGGTGGTGATGAAGCCCTTGTCGGCGAGGCTCTGGGAGAACTCGTCGAAATAAGGGTCGTGGATCTTGGCGTCATAGCCCTCGACCGACGCGCGCGCGGCCGACCCGGCGGGAACCACTACTCCCATTCCAGGGCGCCCCTCTTCCACTCGTAGATGAAGCCGACTGTCAGGATGCCCAGGAACGCCATCATCGACCAAAAAGCGTAGGCCGCCGCGGCGTGCGGCATGTTCAACAGGCTGACGGCCCAGGGGAACAGAAACGCCACCTCCAGGTCGAAGATGATGAACAGGATCGAGACCAGGTAGAAGCGGACGTCGAACTTCATCCGCGCGTCGTCGAAGGCGTTGAAGCCGCACTCGTACGACGACAGCTTCTCGGCGTCGGGCGACTTCGGCGCGATGATCGTCGGCAGCACGGTGAACGCCACGCCGAGCGCGCAGGCGATTCCGAGGAAGATCACGATCGGCAGGTACTGCAGCAGGTACGCGTTCATTCCGGACCGTTTGCTGGGGAGGCGAAGGGGAGTCGGCGACCTTCTAGCCCATGGCGTTCGCCCATTCAAAGGGAGGTTAAGGCGGCTCGCGGCCAACGGTCGCGGCCGACCCCTTGCACGCCAGAGCTTGTTGCTCGTCTGCGCTTTTGGCGCACAATTTCGGATGTGAGGCGGACGGGTCGCATCGAGCGCCCCGCCAGGCCTGCAGGGTCGGGGGAATCGAGATGACACGGGTGATGATTGCGGCGGCGCTCGCCGCGGCGGCGATTGGCGGCGCCAGCAGCGCGCAGACCTCGCGCGCCTTGAACGACGGCGTCTATTCGCCGCGCAGCGAGGCGCCGGCGCTGCAACAGACTGCCTACCGCCGCCATACCTGCGTCGCCCGCAGCCGGACCGCGGTGGGCTACTGGACCACCACGACCCTGGCGGGTGCGAAACTGGGCGCCCTGCGCCAATGCGCCGTCCGCACGCCGCGCGGCCTCGTCTGCCTCGTCGTCTCCTGCTCCTGAGCCGCGCCCACGCCCGATCGCCTGTTGACGCGAACCGGGTGCGGACCTATCAGACCGCCTCTTTCGCGGGCCGCCACGGCGGCCCCGCGGAGTTGCGGGTGTAGCTCAGTTGGTTAGAGCGCCGGCCTGTCACGCCGGAGGTCGCGGGTTCGAGTCCCGTCACTCGCGCCATTTCGATTTAGCGCCGAAGACTAACTCGCCAGCGCGAAGTCGGCGGCGTTGCGCGCGAACGCCGGCTCGCCACTGACCTCCGCGTAGATGGCCGAAAGTCGGCGGAACACCGCGTCCCAGCCGTGCTGGTCGCAGGCCCGCTGCCGCGCCACACGGCGCAGCCGCGCCAGATCCCGCTCGAACAGAGCCTCGATCGCGTCGGCGAAGTCAGGACCGGTCGAGCGGATCGCCAACTCCCCGACGCTCTGGTCGACGCTCTCCCCCACCCCGCCGGCCGCGACGCCGACCACCGGCAGGCCGCAGGCCATCGCCTCCAGCACGATCAGCCCGAACGGTTCGCTGTCGTTGGCGTGGACGAACGCATCGCAGCTGGCCATCAGAGCGGCCAGCTTGCTCGGCTCGGTCTCGTAGGGGAGCTCGATCACCCGGCCGGGCGACGGCGTCGTCGCTCTCGCGCCGACCAGCAGCAGCACGTAGGGATCGCCGAGCCGCTCGACCGCCTCCACCAGCACATCGACGCGCTTCTCTCGCGCCGGCCGTCCGGCGAACACCAGCAACCGGTGGCGCGCCGACAGGCCGAGGCGGCGGCGAAGGCCGACCGGGTCGGCGCCGTCGGGACGGAAGGCCTCGACATCGACGCCGAGCGGCAGGGCGATCGGATCCTCGACGCCAGCATCGGCCAGACGCCCGGCGATGAACCGGCTGGGCGCGACGGTGAGGTCGAAGCGACGGTAGATCTCGCCCCAGTGCCGCCGGATCGGCTTCTCGGCCCATTCGCCGAAATGCAGCGCCGCCAACGCGCCAACGTCGGTATGGCAAAATCCGATCACCGGCACGCCCAGCGCCTCGCCGGCTTTCTGGGCGGCGAGGCCCGGCGTGTAGGGATCGCCGGCCTCGATCAAGGTCGGGCGCTGTCGCATCAGTCGCTTCATCCAGGCGGTCTTGCCGAGCGGCACGCGATAGCCATCGCCGAACGGCAGCGGTGCGGCGTAGATCGAAAGCCGTCCGTTGCCGTCGTAGGCGTGGCGCGGGCCAGGCACGACCAGGGTGTGGCGGATGTGGGGTCTGGACTTGGCGAACCATGCCCGCTTGGCGGTCAGGTAACGCTTAACGCCGCCGCTCTTGGGCGCATAGAGCATGGTGGTGTCCACCAGCCGAGGCGCGGCGTCGAACACAGTCCTGGCGAAGAATTCGGCGCGCGACGAAGCCCAGTCGACGACACTTCTGGCTCTCACAGGCCGCACCTCCAGCCCTAACAAGCACCTTGGCCCATAGTGGCCCGCAGCTCAAAACCGGTTCAACCCCGTTTTGCTCCCTTCGTTGGACGCACTGACGAAGTCAAGGCTTCGCTAGGTCACGTCGCCCTCAGTCAAGCTGACGCGTAACGGGCGAACATGTCCAGATGCCTCTTCGCCAATCGGCCGCCGCCGCCGAGCTGCGCGGAACTGATCCGGTCAAGGAATGAAGTCGCGATTTCGACGATACCGGGAGTAATCTACAAAACGCGGTGAATCGTCAAGCCCCGCGTCGAAGGGGCCGCTTGCGGTTCGCCCTCATACCTATCGACGGCAACGCGGGATCGGTGGAAAAGGAACGCTTCGAGCTCGCAGAAGGCGCCGCCGCCCCATGATCAAGCTGACCTTCTGCCTCGTTCGGCTGCCGCATCTGTCGCGCGAAGCATTCCAGAAATACTGGTTCGAGACCCACGCGCCGCTGGTGGCCAGCGTGAGGGAGACGCTGCGGATCAAGCGCTACGCTCAGCTGCACAGCCTGCCGGCCGAGGTTTCCGAGAATCTGAGGACCGCCCGGCAGGGACCAGAGGGCTTCGACGGCGTGGCCCAGCTTTGGTGGGACAGCTTCGAGGACATGGCCCGCGCAGGTCCCGCCGCCGCCGAGGCCGGCCGCCTGCTGCTGGAGGACGAGCGCAAGTTCATCGACCTGCCCAAGTCACCGCTCTGGTGGGGCGAGGAGAAGGTGATCTTCTAGCAGGCGCCCCACCAGCCCGCGGGTCAGCCGCCCTACCCCGCTCCCAGCGCCACGGCGACGTGGTAGGTGATGAAGGCGGCGATGTAGGCCAGGGTGATCATGTAGCCGAACATGATCGCTGGCCATTTCCACGAGTTGGTCTCGCGCTTCACGACGCCCAGCGTCGAAGCGCATTGCGGGGCGAACACGTACCAGGCCAGGAAGGCCAGCGCCGAGGCCAGCGACCAGTGGTTCGCCAGGGCCGCGCCCAGGACGCCGGTGTTGTTGTCGCCGCCGCTGACCGCGTAGACGGTGCCGAGCGCGCCGACGGCCACTTCGCGGGCCGCCATGCCGGGGATCAGGGCCACGCTCATCTGCCACGAGAAGCCGATCGGCGCGAGAAGCGGCTGAAGCGCATGGCCGATCATGCCGGCGAAGCTGTAGTCGATCGCCGGGTCCTTGGCCCCCGGCGGCGCCAGCGGGACCTTCGACAGCGCCCAGACGATCACCATCATCGACAGGATGATCGTACCGGCTCGGCGCAGGAATATCTCGGCCCGCTGCAGCACCAGGCGGGCGACGTTCCACGGGTCGGGCAGCTTGTAGGCCGGCAGCTCCATCAGGAACGGCTCGGACGCACCGCGCCAGAACACTTTTCGGATCACGAACGCGACGGTCAGCGCGCTGGTGATCCCGGCCGCGTAGAGCCCCAGCATCACCAACCCTTGCTCGCTGATCCAGCCGAACAGGGTGTGGTTGGGGACGAAGGCCGAGATGATCAGGGTGTAGATCGGAATCCGCGCCGAACAGGTGGTCAACGGCGCGACCAGGATTGTGGTCAGCCGGTCGCGGCGCTGGTCGATCACCCGCGTCGCCATGATGCCGGGAATGGCGCAGGCGTGGGACGACAGCAGCGGGATGAACGCCCGGCCATGCAGTCCGGCGCCGCCCATGATCTTGTCCATCAGGAAGGCCGCGCGGGCCATGTAGCCGACGTCCTCCAACAGGATGATGAACAGGAACAGGATCATGATCTGGGGCAGGAACACGACGACGCTGCCGACCCCGGCGATCAGGCCATCGCACAGGAAACTCTTCAGCAGGCCGTCCGGCAGGACCTGACCGATCCCGACGCTCAGCCAGGCGAATCCGGCGGTGATCAGGTCCATCACCGGCTGGGCCCAGGAGAACACCGCCTGGAACATGAAGAACAGCAGCACGAGCAGGATCGCCAGGCCGCCGACCGGATGCAGCAGCACCGAGTCCAGTCGACCGGTCCAGGTGTCGGGCCGCTTCGGCGGCTTGGCGTAGGTCTTGACCAGCCGCTCGGCCTCGCGATGCAGCGCCCGGAGTTCGCTGCTGGCGGGCTCCTTCCAGGTGGGCGCGGAGACCGGGACCGTCGTCGCGGCGGTCTGGATCGCGGCCGCCAGCACGTCGATGCCACGCCGGCGGGTGGCGACGGTGGCGACGATCGGCACGCCCAGATCCCGCGACAGGCCCTCGACATCGATCTCCAGACCCTGCCGAGCGGCGATGTCGATCATGTTGAGCGCCAGCACCAGCGGCCGGCCGGCCGTCTTCAGTTCCAGGACCAGACGCAGCGCGACACGCAGCGACGTGGCGTCGGCGACGCAGACGATCACGTCCGGCGCCGGCTCGCCGGCCAGCTTGCCCAGCACGGCGTCGCGGGTGATCGCTTCGTCAGGGCTGCGGGCCCGCAGCGAATAGGTGCCGGGAAGATCGAGAATGGTCAGCCGCGCGCCGTCCGGCGACGCGTGGACGCCTTCCTTCCGCTCGACGGTGACTCCGGCGTAGTTGGCGACCTTCTGGCGGGCGCCGGTGAGGGCGTTGAACAGTGCGGTCTTGCCGCAGTTGGGCACGCCGGCCAGCGCGACCCGCAGGGCCCGGGGTTCAGCGATTGTCTCCTGCGGCGCGGCCGCAATGCCTGCGGCGTTCATGGCGCGGGGCGAACCATCACCGACTGCGCTTCCCGGCGCCGCAACGCGACGGTCCGATCGGCCAACCGTACGGCGATCGGATCGCGCCCGAAGATGCCTTCGTGCACCAGGTGGACCGGCGCGCCCTCGACGAAGCCCATCTCCAGCAGCCGGCGCTCGATCTCGGCCCCGCCGAGGCCGCCGGTCGCCAGCGGCGCGCGCACTTCGACGATGACGCCGGCAAATCCCCGGCGCGCCGCGGAAAGCGGCGTCGCGGCGGGCCGTTCGGCGACGCTGTCTGCGGCGCTAGGCATTTCCAACTCACTGAAGCGGCGCACTGTCCAACCTCTAATCGCGAACGATTATCAATATCAGAACATTTGCGTCCTGTTCAATGCGCATGAATGCGGCGCGTCGCAATGGCGCGCCACTCAGGGAATGTCCGGAGGTCGCGCTCCAGCCAGCTGGGCGACTACGTCGGCCTGAACCGCTTGGAGGTCGGGAAGCCGCGCGGGGCCAGCTTGCCCGCCCCTGCCCGCCTGCCGAGCCAGTCGCGCCAGTCGGCCCAGGCGCGGCTGCGGCCGTCCGAGGTGGTCCAGGCGGCGCCCTGAGCCTCGGTGAAGACCAGGCCGTCGCGCAGGCCGCCCTCGCGGTAGCTCTGCAGCTTGACGCCCTTGCCGCGCGGCATTTCCGGCAGCTCGGCGAGCGGGAAGATCAGCGATTTGCCGTTGTCGCCGATCACCGCGAGGTGGTCGCCGTCGGCCGGGAGGCAGAAGCAGGCCCCGGCGGCGTCGACCGTCAGCACCTGTTTGCCGGCGCGTCGCATCGCCACCGCCTCGTCCTCGGGCACGACGAAGCCATACCCGGCCTTCGACGCCAGCACCCGCTTGCCTCCCGGCTTGTAGACGAACAGCGCCAGGATGCTGACCCGGTCGTCGAGATCGAGCATCAGCCGCAGCGGCTCGCCCTGCCCTCGCGCCGACGGCAGCTTGTCGCCTGCCAGGGTGAAGAAGCGGCCGTCCGAGGCGAAAAGCAGCAGCTTGTCGGTGGTTTCGGCCGGGACCAGGAAGCCCAGGCTGTCGCCTTCCTTGAACTTCAGCTCGGACGGATCGTCGATGCGGCCGCGGGCGGCGCGGATCCAGCCGCGCTCGGAGAGGATCACGGTGATCGGCTCGCGGGCGACCAGGGCCTCGACCGTGGCCGAGGCGTCGATGGTCGGCGCATCCTCGAACGTCGAGCGGCGCTTGCCCACCGCGGTGTTCGGGCCCAGCACTTCGCGGACGTGCCGCAGGCCGGCGCCGACCAGCTTCCACTGCTGCTTGTCCGAGGCCAGCATGCCCTGGATGCCGTCGCGCTCCTCGGCAAGATCGGCGTGCTCGCGGCGCAGCTCCATCTCCTCCAGCTTGGCCAGCTGGCGCAGGCGGGTGTTGAGGATGGCGTCGGCCTGCACGTCGTCGATCTCGAACGTGGCCATCAGCTTGGCCTTCGGCTCGTCCTCGAAGCGGACGATGCGGATCACCTCGTCGAGGTTGAGGAAGACGATCAGCAGGCCGTCGAGGATGTGCAGGCGCTGCTCGATCTTGCCGAGCCGGAAGCGGGCGCGGCGGACGATCACCTCGCGCCGGTGTTCGAGGAACGCCTGCAGCGCCGCCTTCAGCCCCATCACCCGCGGCGTGCTCTTGCGCGTCCAGCACGTTCATGTTGATCGGAAAGCGCGTCTCCAGATCGGAGAGCCTGAACAGGCTCTCCATCAGCAGCTCCGGCTCGACGGTGCGGGCGCGTGGCTCGAGCACCAGCCGGATGTCCTCGGCCAACTCGTCGTTGACGTCGCCCAGCAGCGGCGCCCGCTTGTTCTCGATCAGGGCGGCGATCTGGGCGACGAGATCGGCCTTCTTCACCTGGTAGGGGATCTCGGTGACGACGATGCGCCAGGTTCCGCGGCCGGTATCCTCTTTGGTCCAGCGGGCGCGGCAGCGCACGCCGCCGCGGCCGGTCTCATAGGCCTCGAGGATCGACTCGCGCGGCTCGACGATCACGCCGCCGGTGGGGAAGTCGGGACCGGGAACCTTTTCCATCAGCTCGGGCGTCGTCACGTCCGGGCGATCGAGCAGGATCAGGCAGGCGTCGATCAGTTCGGCGGCGTTGTGCGGCGGGATCGAGGTCGCCATGCCCACGGCGATGCCGGACGAGCCGTTGGCGAGCAGGTTCGGGAAGCCCGCCGGCAGCACAACCGGCTCTTCCTCCTCGCCGTCGTAGGTGGCGCGGAAGTCGACCGCGTCCTCGTCGATGCCGTCGAGCAGCAGCTGCGCGGCCTGGGTCAGCCGGCACTCGGTGTAGCGCATGGCGGCGGCGTTATCGCCGTCGATGTTGCCGAAATTGCCCTGGCCGTCGATCAACGGGTAGCGCTGGGCGAAGTCCTGGGCGAGCCTAACCAGGGCGTCGTAGACCGCGACGTCGCCATGCGGGTGGTATTTGCCGATCACGTCGCCGACGACCCGCGCCGACTTCTTGGCCGACGTCTCAGGGTCCAGGCGCAGCAGCCGCATCGCGTAGAGCAGGCGTCGGTGCACGGGCTTCAGCCCATCGCGTACATCCGGCAGGGCGCGCTGGGTGATGGTTGAGAGCGCATAGGCGAGATAGCGCCGCGACAGCGCCTCGGTCAGCGGCTCGTCGAGGATGCGGCCGGCCCCGTCGTCGGGACCGCCGCCGGGCGGCAGGGAAGCGTCGTCCATGCCGCTGGATTCGCCTGACTCCGGTGCGCTGTCCAGGAATGGTTATTGACAGGTTAATTGTCAAAGTGACATTCAAGTTGTCATGTCGACTTGGCAACCTGACTTAGCCCCCATTGTAAGTCGAATTCCGCGCCTTTATTCGCTCTTGAAGGCAGTTGGCGACGAGATACACGCTGGCGTTGGTATTACCGCGAGCATGCACGCGGTCATGTCTTCGCTCGCAGTGGGCCGTGGCCGCGCTGTGCCGGACCTGGCGCGCGAGCGGTCGGTGTCGCGCCAGCATATACAGTCGGTCGTCAACGAATTGCTCGAAGCTGGCCTGGTTGCGGCCGTCCGCAATCCGTCGCATCGGCGCTCGCCTCTGCTGGAGCTTACGGACGAAGGCCTGCGACGTCTTCGGATCGTCGAAGCGCGGGAAGCGGAGTATCTGACCCGGATCGCACCAGCGGTGTCGCACCTGGAACTCGCCGCAGCGGCGCGGCTATTCGATCACCTCGAGCGCGACCTGGCGGCGCAGATGAAGGATCGGACCGCCGCCTAGGGGGCGGGCGTCAGGCTTGGCGCGGTCACTGGCGCGGGCTTGGCTTCCTGGTTCTCCGGCCGCCACCAAGGCAACCAGGCCCAGAACTGTTCGTGGCCGTAGTAGATCGCGATCTTGGTGAAGGTCTCTACCCCCAGGATGATCCCGGCGTATTTGAGCTGGCCGGTGACCACCCAGCTGATGATGAAGGTGTCCAGGCTGCCGACGACGCGCCAGCTCACGGCTTTCACCAGCGAACGGCTGTGGGATTCGGGCACGCGGATCAACATCGGGCGGCTCCTCGCGAGAAGGAATTGATCGTCTCACGAGATAAGGTCGCCGCACAGGGTTTCTATCTCTAGAAATTCTATAGGATATTGAAGATTAGAGCCGCCCCCCCTCCGTCAGGCGGTCGGACAACCAGTGACGCGCGGGCGGCAATGGCCGATTGAGCGGGGCGAACACGAAGCGCTCGAGGAAATGGCCGGTGATCGCCAGCCCCGCGCCGACGTCTCCAGCGCCGAGCCCGCCCTGGGACGAAAGCAGGAAAGGCGGCAGAACGAACAGGCGGTCTTTGTAGTCGGCCCCGGCGACGGCGCTGACCGCGCGGCCGGTGCGCGGGCTGACGTAGATCAGGTCGTCCTGCGAGCCGGTGACGGCGCAGCGCGAGAGATCGAGGCCGAAACCGAGGTCCGCCAGCAGCCCCGCCTCGAAGCGCACATAGACGGCCGGCCAGATCTCGGGCGCCGCCAGCGCGGCGATGAACGCTTCGAAGCCGAGAAACGCGCCAGGATGCGGCTCACGCTCGGGCAGCGCGCCAGCGGCGACGGCGGCGGCGGACGACAGACCCGCCAGCGCCAGCCCATCGTCGAACAGCGCCGAAGGCCCCTCGCCTACCGGCTCCAGCGTGGCCGAGCCCAGCTGGTCGGCGGTGCGGGCGCGGAACTGGGCGGTGACGCGGGCGCCGGCCTGCAGGAAGGGCTTCATCTTCCGCGACGCCGCGCCGGCCACGTGGGCGGCGTACTTGCCGTGGCGCTTGGTCAGCATCTCCACGATCGCCCCGGTCTCGCCGTGAGAGCGGGCGGCAAGCACGAAGGCGTCGTCTTCGAATTCCATCTCAGAGGCGGCGGCCAAGCGATGTCGCGCTGGCGCTAGACATCATACTCCAGCCCCAGGTCGGTGTAGGTAGAGCGCTCCTCGGCCCAGTTCTCCCGCACCTTCACCACCAGGAAGAGATGGATCGGCCGGCCGAGAATCTCGGCGAGTTCCTTGCGCGAGGCCTCGCCGATCCACTTCAGCGTCTGCCCGCCCTTGCCGATCAGAATGGCGCGCTGGCTCTCGCGTTCGACGTAGATGGTCTGTTCCAGCCGCGCCGAACCGTCTTTGCGCTCTTCAAAGGCGGTGGTTTCGACATTGGCCGCATAGGGCAGCTCTTCGTGGACCCGCAGATAGACCTTCTCGCGGGTGATCTCGGCCGCGAGCAGCCGCGCTGGCAGGTCGGCGGATTGGTCCTGTGGGTAGAGCCACGGTCCTTCCGGCATCATGCCGGCCAGCCGGCGCTTCAGATCGTCGACGCCAGCGCCGTTCAGCGCCGAGATCATGAACACCTCCTCGTACGCGCCGCTCTCGAACAGGCGCTGGGTCAGCGCCAGCAGGTCTTCGCGACGCACACGGTCGATCTTGTTCAGGGCCAGGATGGCCTTGCGTCCCGCCGCCTTCAGGCCCTGGGTCGCCGTGCGGACATCCTCGGCCGCGCGGCGGTCGGCAGCCTTGCCTGACCCTCCGGCCGCGGCCAATTCGGACTCGGCGTCGATCAGATGCACGACCGCGTCGGCGTCTTCGGCGCCGGCCCAGGCGGCGCGCACCATCGCCCGGTCGAGCCGGCGGCGCGGACGGAAGATGCCGGGGGTGTCGACCAGCACGATCTGGCTTTCGCCCTCTATGGCCACGCCGCGCACAGGGAAACGCGTCGTCTGCACCTTCTGGGTGACGATGGTGACCTTGGAACCGACCAGGCGATTGACCAGGGTCGACTTGCCGGCGTTAGGCGCGCCGATCACCGCGACGAAGCCGGCGCGGGTCACGGCGCAAGCTCCTCGCGCTCGAGCAGCGCCAGCGCCGCCGCCTTCTCCGCCGCCTGCCGCGAACCCGCGCTGGCGCTGGCGGGCGCGGCCCCGGTGACGGCGGCCTCCACGGTGAAAATCGGCGCGTGGTCCGGCCCGGCGCGCGAGACCAACCGGTACGCCGGCGCGCCCCGCCCGGCTGCGGCCGCCCATTCCTGCAGCCGCGATTTCGGATTGGCGGTGCGCTCGTCGTGTGGGCTCTCCAGCAGCACACGCCACAGGGCGAGAACCCGATCGCGGGCGACGTCGAGGCCCGCTTCGAGATACAGGGCGCCGATCAGCGCTTCGCAGGCGTCTGCTAGAAAGCGGATCTGATCCCGCGCGCCGCGGCGCGTCTCGCCGCCCGGCAGACGCAGCGCCGGGCCGACGCCGAGTTCGCGACCGATCTCGGCGCAGGACTCGCGGCTGACCAGCACGTGCAGCCGCTTGGACAGCGGGCCGGCGTCGGCGCCCGCATCCCTGGCGAGCAGCGTCTCGGCAATGACCAGCGCCAGCACCCGGTCGCCGAGGAACTCCAGCCGCTCGTAGTCGGCCACGCCATTGCCGACGCTGGCGTGGGTCAGGGCGCGCTCCAGCAGCGCGCGGTCGGTGAAGCTATAGCCCAGACGTGACTCCAGCTCGGCGACGGCGGCCGCGCGCCTATCCATGACGCGCCGACCCAGGTCGCCTGGGCGTCAATGCAGCACCTTGAAGAAGCGGCTGGGCCGGGCGTCGGTGAACCAGGTCCACGGCTTGAAGATGCTGGCGCAGCAGGGATGCTGTTCGTCCGCGCCGGTGTTCCACGAGAGCAGGATCAGCGCCGCGCGACCCACCAGGTTCTCTTCCGGGACGAAGCCGACCCCGGCTTGTTCGCCCACCTTCTCGTCCAGCCCGCTGTTCCAGCCGCAGCCGCCGAGCTTTGGATCGTCGGGGGAAAGGCCAGGGTCGAACCGGCTGTCGAGCGAGTTGTCGCGGTTGTCGCCCATCATGAAATAGCAGTGCTGCGGCACGACGTAGACGCCGGTGTCGCCGGCGCTCTCGAACCCAGGCGATACTTGGATCTTGTAACTGCGGCCCTCCGGGTTGGTCTCCTGCTGCAGCTTGACTGGCTGCCAGCCCGGGACGCCGGGCAGGTCGCCCATCGCCATGCCCAGCGGCTTCTCGGCGACCGGCTTGTCGTTGATGTAGAGCTGGCCGGTCTTCAGCTGGATCCGGTCGCCGGGCAGGCCCACGAGGCGCTTGATGAAGTCGACATGGCCGCTGGAGGGCAGTTTGAAGACGATGATGTCGCCGCGCTTGGGCGGCGCGAACAACAGACGGCCGCTGAACAGCGGCGGGCTGAACGGAATCGAGTGCCGGCTCCAGCCATACGACCACTTGGTGACGATGATGTAGTCGCCCCGGTAGAGGTTGGGCTCATCCGACGCCGAGGGGATGGTGTAGGGCTGGAACAGCAGCACCCGCAGCACCAGCGCGATCAGCAACGCATAGACGACGGTTTTGACGATCTCGACCAATTCGCCGACCAGCCCGAGTTTCTTCTCTGGCTTGGCTTGCTTGGCTGGCTTGGTGACAGTGGCAGCTTGGGTCATGCTCTCTCGGGTCGGTGGCAGGCGCCGTAGCTAGACGCTCGGTACCGCCCCCGCAAGCTTCTCCCCAGTTAACTCCCGCTCATGCGTCGCCGGACCGCATTCAGTCAAAGTGGGCGCCGCTTTGCGGTGCGAATAGCCTCCGCGGCAAAGAACGAGCGCGATCGACGATCAGGTTGTGAGCCGCGCGATCGCCTCGTGCTCCAGCGCTTCGATGATGACGAACGCTTGGGCGTAAGGATGGTCGTCGGTCAGGCTGAGGTGAATTCGCGGATGCAGACCAGGCGGCGTGATGGCCGCGAGCCGCTTCGCCGCGCCCCCGGTCAACGCCATGGTCGGCGCGCCCGAGCGAAGATTGACCACCCCCATGTCGCGCCAGAACACGCCCGCCCTCAGGCCCGTGCCCAGGGCCTTGGCGCAAGCCTCCTTGGCCGCGAAGCGCTTGGCGTAGCTGGCGGCCCGGTCGGCTTTGCGGTTCGAGCGCGCCTGCTCGACATCGGTGAAGATGCGATTGACGAAGCGGGCGCCGTAGCGCTCCAGCGTCGCCTCGATCCGGCGGATGTCCGCGAGGTCGGACCCGAGGCCAATGATCAAGCGGCGGCCTCGTCCCGGGCGGCGTCCATCAACGCACGCATGCGGCGGATGGCCGGCTCCAGCCCGGTGAAGATCGCCTCGCCGATCAGAAAGTGGCCGATATTCAGCTCCGCGATCTCGGGAATGGCGGCGATGGCGCCAACCGTTTCGTAGTCGATGCCATGGCCGGCGTGGACTTCGAGCCCGAGCGCGGCGGCCTGGCGCGCGCCGCTCTGCAGCGCCGCCAGCAGCCGAGGCGCCTCCGGCCGCCGCTCGCGCACCGCCAGGCAGTAGGCCCCGGTGTGCAGCTCGACCACCTGGGCGCCGACATCGGCCGCCGCGGCGATCTGGGCCGCGTTCGCTTCTATAAAGAGTGAGACCCGCACGCCCGCCGCCTTTAGCGTCGCGACGCAGGGCGCGACGCGATTGTGCTGGCCGACCACATCCAGACCGCCCTCGGTCGTCACTTCCTCGCGGCGTTCCGGCACCAGACAGGCCGCGTGCGGCCGGTGCGCCAGCGCGATCGCCTCCATCTCCTCGGTCACCGCCATCTCGAAATTGAGCGGCTTGCCACGTCGGCGGGTAAGGCCGGCCAGCGTCTCGATGTCGGCGTCAGAGATGTGGCGGCGGTCTTCGCGCAGGTGGGCGGTGATGCCGTCGGCGCCGGCGGCCATGGCGATTTCGGCGGCGCGAGCCGGGTCGGGATATCCCTCGCCGCGCGCGTTGCGGATGGTGGCGACATGGTCGATGTTGACGCCGAGCCGCAGGCGGCTGACCCGGCTTGGCAGGGACTTCGGCCGTTGGCCGCTCGGGAGGTCGTTCGGGCTCATCGGCCCAATCTAGCGATGTGCGCGCTTTGGCGTAAGAGCAGCCGGCCTAGTCTGAGCTGTTGGCCATGCGGCGAAACTCGCTTGGCTGCATGCCGTACGCCGCCCGGAACCAGCGGGAGAAGGTGGAGAGGCTGGAGAAGCCGACCAGCGCGGTCACTTCCGTCAGCGGCTGGTCGCCGTGGCTGAGCTGCCACGTCGCCACGTCGCGGCGGGCCGTCTCGAGCAGCTGACTGAAAGACTTGCCCTCGGCGGCCAAGCGACGATGCACGGTCCGCCGGTCGATGCCGAGATGTTGCGCCACCCGGTCGATGTTGCATTCCCCGTCGGGTAGCAGGCGCAGGATCAGGGCCGAGACGGTCTCGCTGGTGCTGGCGCCGTGTGGCGCGCCGCTGGCCTCGATATAACGGGCGATCTCCCGCGCCATCTGCGGGTCCGACGGGCCGAGCGATGTCGTCAGATCGCTGTTGGTCATCAGAAAGCCGGTGAAGGAGGCGTTGAACTCCACCGCGCCCAGCAGCGCCCGATAAGGCGACGGGTCGTCGGGCGGAGGGCGGGCCATGGCGACGCGGGCAGGCATCCAGCTGTCGCCGAGAAAGCCGCGAAAGAGCTGGACGTACATCGCGAGCGTGAGGTCGATCATGTGCCGGCTGGTTCTCGTCCGGGCACTGATCAGTTCGGGGACGACCATCAGTCCTCCACCGACCGGTTCCGTGCGAATTTCGACGTTGTCGTTCTGATAACGAAGGTAGCGCTGCAGCACGTCCAGGGCCGACCGGACATCGGCCTGCTCGCGCATCAACAGACCCAACGGGCCCTTCATCGAAAGCTTGAACGCTCGGCCTGCCAGCAGGCCGAATTCTTCGCTATTCGCAGATTTGGCGCTGTCGGCCAGAAGCGCTTGGACCCTATTGGCTGGGATCTGATAGTCGCCGTGCTCGAGCGCCGCGATCGGCAGGCCAGCCCGCCGCAGCATGTGGTAAGGATCGAGTCCCAAGGAACGGGCGGCCTCGGCGAAGGCCAACAGCAAGGCGCTGCGGACGAACCGAGGTCTGGGGTCCCCGATTTTGCTGTCACCTAATGCAAACTTGACGTCTCGATTAGACAAGCGACGCGACCCTGACTGCGACCTAGCTTGGCAGAAACGTGGTTAACGCGGGTCGCCTGTAACAAAACAACCGCGCTCGCCGCGCACACGTTCAACGGTTCTACGGTCGGTCCCATTGGTGTCCAAATTATGCCCTTTTGGCCACATTTCAACCTATACGTCGCCCAAGTGCGGCCACCTACCCCAGATATGGTTAACTGTGCTGGACGACACGCCCAGCTGCGCGGTTCCGACGCACGCAGAGGCACTTCTTTACTTCCGTAATATTGTATTTATCTTTGGTTAACCATCGCGATTAAGCACTGCGTCAGCATGTTGCATCGCCCGCGTTTACCCCCCTCAGTACGGTGAAGACATACCGCTGGTCATCGAGCCCCAGACCTATTTTGGGCGCCGTGACCGGAGGATCTGGCTTCGATTGGGGGTTGTGCCTTGGATTGGAATGAAGAGCGCATCGAGTTCTCTGACCAGGATGTGGCGCGAGGGGCTGTCGGCCAGCCAGGTCGCCCGCCAGCTAGGCGGGGTCTCCCGCAGCGCCGTTATCGGCAAGGTTCATCGACTGGGCATCGCCGGACGCGACGCCCCTGCCCGGCCGCTCGGCGGCCGTCCGCCAACCCGCGTTCGCGCCACCCCCGGGGGCACCCGCCGGGTCCAGACGCCCCGGGCGCCGCGCGAGCAGGTCATCAGCGTTCCGCGCATCGTTTTCGAAGTCGGGCCGACCGCGACGATCCATACCCTTACCACCCATGCCTGCCGCTGGCCGATCGGCGAACCCGACAAGGACGACTTCGGCTTTTGCGGCCGGCTTCGCTCAGGCCACCCTTCCTACTGCGCGGGGCACGCGCCGATGGCGACGCGGCGCCGCGACACGCCGATGAAGCCCCGGGAAATCGAGCGGATCGTCAGCCGCTTCGCCGAGTCTCCAACGCTGGAGGCGCAGGGGCCGGCGCTGCAATGGCGCGAGATCGCCTGAGCCCACCTCCCCGCGTCGTCATCCTTCATCAAGCAGCCCGGCCGCGCAGCGCGGCCCAGAGATTTCTGAGATCCTCATGACCACCCTGATCTTCGTCGAAAATGTGCTTGGCAGCGGGCAGGTGGTGAAGCTGACCGAGGATTTCGGCGACTATTCCGTCTCCCGCGACCTGCGTCCCGGCGAGCACGCACGCCTGGTGGTCAGTCCGTTCAAGACCGTCACGGTCGAGGAAGTGCCGGTCAGCTTCGTCGCGACGCCCAGCGCGGCCAACGAAGGGCACAGGATTCAGACCTTTCCAGTACCTCGCAGCCTGGAGCGCCGCTGCAGCTGAGCAAACCCCGGACGCCGTCGGTCGCTGCGCAACGTCCCTGACAGGCCGTCACGCCCTCTCCTTCGCCGCTCCGGCCTGCTGCGACTTGCCGCCCGGCGCCGATACGATCAGCTCGATCAGCGCCTCGGTCACCTTGGGCTCAAGCCCTTCGGTGTGGCCTTTG
This sequence comes from uncultured Pseudomonadota bacterium, assembly GCA_963835495.1. Classification (GTDB taxonomy): domain Bacteria; phylum Pseudomonadota; class Alphaproteobacteria; order Caulobacterales; family Caulobacteraceae; genus Acaudatibacter. The sequence goes on from CAWIFQ010000003.1 coordinate 1,249,119, forward strand.
TTCAGGCGAACCACGTCGGCGATGACGCGGCCGCCCCTGGCGCCCGGATAGACCCACACCTGCGCCGTTCCCGGCCCCGGCTTCAGGCCCCACTCCTTGGTCGAGATGTCGGCGCGCCCGGTGTCGTAGATCTGGCCCGGTTCGGTGTCGACGATGTCGGGGCGCCGCTCTCGCGGCCCGGCGCCGTATTTCTCCGCCCAGGGCGACGTCGTCGGCAGGCTGGTTATCTCGTGCTCGCCCACCGTGAAGATGTGCGACATATCCACCGGCGGGGGCCCAAGCGGCACGGGGCGAATGTAGTTCGCCGGCGGGGTCTGGCCGGGCCGCAGCGGCGGCCCCGCGTTCGGCGAACGCTCCGCCGGCCCGATGCGCCCGCCTGAAAGGCTGAGCCAGCCGTCGACTCGGTCCTGAAAGAACTTGTCTTCGTGCAGCAGCCGGCTGGATGTCATCCCACCCTGCGAGTGACCCGCCAGCCAAAAGGCGCGGATGTTCTCCAGCCCGTACTTCTCGAATATGTAGCCGACGATATTGCGCAGGTGCGCATCATCGGCCTCGCCAACCCATCGCCGGGCGGGCTCCTTGGTCGCGGCCGATGGCGTGGCGACAATCAGGCGGTGTTGGTTCTTGTAGTCCGCCGCCGGAAAGTAGGCTCTCTGCCACGCGCCGACCGAGCCGCCGCCGTGCAGGTTCAGGATGAAGGTGAGCTTCTCGCCCGGCCTCGGTTCGTCGGGATCATCGAGATAGAACTTACGGCCAGTCTTCTCGTCTACGGCGCTGATGTGACCCATCCGCCTTCCTCCCTCGGCTTTTTCGAGCATTCTAGGCAGCCCTGACCACACCGCAACGTTTCCGTACGGCCGCCTGGTGACCGGCGTTTTCGTCGCTGTGGCCCAAGGTCACGATTTGAGCTAGCAATGTGTCAGGTGGGCAACGCGAGATAAACCATGCGCCGACGTCAATTGCTCGGCTTCCTGGCGCTAGCCGCGTCGACGCCGCGGATCGCTTTCGCAGACGTCAGAACGATCTCGATCGATAAGGCCTTCCCTTACCTCTCCGCCTATCTCGCCATGCCAGTGGCCGACCGCAGCCGGTTCTACCTGGCCTTCCGCGCCTATCGGGACAAGCATCCCGTTTCAGGGATCGCGGCGGCGATTGTCGGGGCGAACGGCGCGCGCACGCCGATCGCCTTCGATCGCGCTGGCATCGTGACAACCCGCCTGCCGGATCTGGCAGTGTTGAAGAGCAGCGCTCAGATCGAGTTCGACAGCACCCCGTTCCAGCTAGGCCCCGAACTGCGCTGCGCGACGCCGCCCGCGACCCATATCGACGTCCACGACCTCACCCTGGCGCTGGCGCAGGTCAACGCCGCGGTCGTCAAGTTCGCTGGGGCGCTCAGCTTCGTCATCCCCAAGTTCACCACGGCCTACTTCCCGGACGCCGGGGCGGCGCAGGCGCTGATGGCCGACGGCCGCACCGCGGCGCTGCCGGCCTTCACTTGGCCGGCGGTGGGGGCCGTCTCCTACATCGAGCCAGCGACACTGACCGGCGCGCGCACCGTCGTGTTCGGCCGACCGCCCTCGCGGATCCTGTTGGGCGGACATCCCAAGAAGGCCTGATGGCCGGCTGGATCGGCGTACTCCTGCTAGTCGGCTGCTTCGTCGCGGCCATCCCACTGGCGGCGCTCGCTGGCAAGGGCGCCGGAAAGCGGATGCGGGGCAACCTTCAGCTAGCGGCCATCCTGCTGGGGTTTGGTGAGCCGCTCGATCCGCCGCTGAAGCACTTGGTCGAAGCGGACAATCCCAAGGAAGAGGAAAGCGACGCGGCCGGCGAGCCGCCAGCGCCCGGCGCCTAGGGCGGTCCGCTCGAATCGCTGCTACATGACGACAATGCCCAAGTCCGGCGCCCAGCCATCGTTGTTCGACGACGCCCTCAATCCCGCGCCAGCCGCGCCGCTGGCCGAGACGCATGAGCCACGCCCCGCGTCAGGCCGCGGCGCGTCGAGCTACTCGGCCAAGGACATCGAGGTGCTGGAGGGCCTGGAGCCGGTCCGCAAGCGCCCGGGCATGTACATCGGCGGCACCGACGAGCGCGCGCTGCACCATCTGTTCGCCGAGGTGCTCGACAATTCGGTGGACGAGGCGATCGGCGGCCACGCCAAGCTGATCGAGATCACCCTGGCGGCCGATGGCGCGCTGACGGTGAAGGATGACGGCCGCGGCATGCCGGTCGACCCGCACGCCAAGTTCCCGGGCCTTTCGGCGCTCGAGGTCATCATGACCATGCTGCATTCGGGCGGAAAGTTCTCGGGCAAGGCCTACGAGACCAGCGGCGGGCTGCACGGCGTGGGCGTGTCGGTGGTCAACGCCCTTTCCGAGCGGGTCGAGGTCACGGTCTGGAAGGACGGCTTCGAGTGGCGCCAAACCTTCTCCCGCGGCAAGCCGACCTCCAAGCTGGAGAAGCTGGGGCCCAGCCGGAAACACGGCACCCAGGTCACTTTCACGCCAGACCCCGTCATCTTCGGCGAGGACGCCAGCTTCCGGCCAGCCCGCGTGCATCGCATGGCGCGAACCAAGGCCTATCTCTTCCGCGGGGTCGAGATCCGCTGGCGTTGCGCACCCGAGCGGATCTCGGATGCGACGCCGGCCGAGGCCAACTTCCATTTTCCGAACGGCCTCGCCGACTTCCTGGCCGAAACCACGGAAGGCCTTTCCACCATCACGCCAGCGCCGTTCACCGGTCGGGTCGAGCGCCAGGGCGAGGCCGGCGCGGTCGAATGGGCGGTCACCTGGACGCCGGACGGCTTCGGCGAGGCCGACAGCTTCATCCGCTCCTACTGCAACGCCGTTCCGACGCCAGAGGGCGGCACGCACGAGGCCGGCCTGCGCGCGGTGCTCAACCGCGGCCTCAAAGCCTACGCCGAACTGCTGGGCGAGAAGCGCGGCGCGCTGATCACCGCCGACGACGTGATGGCCGAGGCCGGCGCGATGATCAGCGTGTTCGTCCGCAACCCGGAATTCCAGGGCCAGACCAAGGAGCGGCTGTCGTCGATCGACGCTCAGCGGCTGGTGGAAGCCGCGCTGCGCGATCCGTTCGACCACTGGCTGGCCGAGCAACCCAAGGCCGCGGGCGCGCTTGTGGCCTTCGTGGTCGACCGCGCCGAGGAACGGCTGAAGCGGCGCAAGGACAAGGAAGTCGCCCGCGCCTCGGCTACCCGCAAGCTGCGCCTGCCCGGCAAGCTCGCGGATTGCTCCGGCAACGCCACCGACGGCACCGAGATCTTCCTGGTCGAGGGCGACAGCGCCGGCGGTTCGGCGAAACAGGCCCGCGACCGGCGCACCCAGGCCATCCTGCCTCTGCGCGGCAAGATCCTCAACGTCGCCTCCGCCAGTCTCGATCAGATGCGTGGCAACAAGGAACTCGCCGACCTGCTGCTCGCCCTGGGCGTCGAGACCGGGGCCCGCTACCGCGACGAGGCGTTGCGTTACGAGCGGGTCGTGATCATGACCGACGCCGATGTCGACGGCGCCCACATCGCCGCTCTGCTGATCACCTTCTTCTACCGCACCATGCCGGAACTGATCCGCGCCGGAAAACTCTACCTCGCCCTGCCCCCGCTCTACCGTCTCAGCCACGGCGGCAAGACCGAGTACGCCCGCGACGACGCCCACAAGGACGAACTGCTGGCCACGGTCTTCAAAGGCAAGAAGCCTGAAATCGGCCGTTTCAAAGGCCTGGGCGAAATGATGCCGGCGCAGCTGAAGGAAACCACCATGGATCCAAAGACCCGGTCCATGGCGCGCATCAGCCTGCCCAGGGCCGAAGAAACGGTCGTCGATCTTGTCGAAGCGCTGATGGGCAAGAAGCCGGAGCTTCGCTTCCGCTTCATCCAGGAAAACGCTGAGTTCGCAGCGGACGACCTGGACGTTTAGCCGCTTGCCCCCGATCGCCGGGGGCCCCATAGGGTTGCCTTGAGCAACCTTAGGACCCGACAATGGCGATCCCACTCTACGACCTGACCGTGGCCTCCTACCTGCAGACGCTGGGCGCCGTTTCCGGCTTCCTGGAACGCGGGCTGGCTCACTGCCGCGACAACAACATCGATCCGGAAGAGATCGTCGAGACGCGCCTCTACGGCGACATGCTGCCGTTCCGCTTCCAGCTGATCTCGGTCGCCCATCACTCGGCTGGCGCGATCGAGGGCGTCAAGAACGGCGCTTTCGGCCCGCCGACGGAGGCCCGCCCGCTGAACTATGCCGAACTGCAGGGCCTGGTCGCGGAAACGCGCGAAAAGCTCGCTAAGACCACTCCGGAAGAGATCAACGCGCTCGAAGGCACGGACGTCACCTTCCAGATCCGCGACTTCAAGATGCCGTTCACCGCCGAGAACTTCCTGATGTCGTTCTCGATGCCCAACTTCTATTTCCACGCCACGACGGCGTACGACATCCTCCGCTCCAAGGGCGTACCGCTCGGCAAGCGCGACTTCATGGGCGAGATGCGGATGAAGCGCTAGACCGCGCCGCGGTCGGATGGAACCATCCGACCGCTCAAGCGTGCTCCGGGCTCAGGCAGGTAGGGCCTACTCCAGCACCACCATGACCACGCGGCGGTTCTGCGCCCGCCCCTCGCGGGTGTCGTTCGGCGCCACCGGGTTGTCCTGGCCGTAGGAGATCGTGGCCATCCGGTTCAGCGCCACGCCCTGCTCGTTGAGGAACAGCCGCACCGCTTCGGCCCGTTGCTGGCCCAGCGCCAGGTTGGTCGCCGGCGCGCCAGTGGAGTCGGTATAGCCCTGGATCTCCAGGTAGACGTTGCGGTTGTCGCTCTTCAGCTTGTTGGCGAATTCGGTGAGCCGCGACTTGGCCTCGTCCGAGAGTTCGGCGCGGTTGACTGGGAACTTGGTCGCGTCGTCCGTCAGCACCATCGCGTAGAGGAACTTGCCCTGGGCGAGCTTCCCGGCGGCGATCGCTCGGTCCAGCGCCTCGTGCGCGGTCTTGTCGGCCGCGCCGATATGTTCGTCCTGCTCCTGGGAGTGTCCCTTCACCACGTCGACCTGGCCCTGAACCGTAGCCACGTGCTTGTCGACGTAGTCCTGGGTCGCACATCCGCCGAGCCAAAGCGCGCCAAGCACCGCCGCGCCAGCCATCATCATCTGCTTGTTCATCTGGTCCCCCGCCAGTCATGGTTGCGGCTCGGGGCCTGACCGCCACGAGCGCCTACATTCGGCGCTAGAACCCGGTCATGGCAAAATCTGGGCAGCGTTTGCCCCCCGGCCGTAGAATCGGCGCCATATTCGCCCGACGCGAGAATATCGGCAAAGTTTTCCGACCAAAGACCTTCCTCGACGATGGCGCCCCGGGCCCGGCGGCGCGGCGCGCGCATTGACTTGGGGCCTTATCTTCCTATGTTCCGACGGCCTGAACTGGGTCGTGGCGCGCATGATTCGCACCAGACGCGCCAGTTCAATTTTATCGAGACATGACAGACTTTTCCAAACTGGGCCTCAGCTCCGCGACGCTCGAAGCAGTCGCCGCCACGGGCTATACCGAGGCCACCCCCATCCAAGAACAAGCCATTCCGGTCGCCCTCGCGGGCCGGGATATCCTGGGCATCGCCCAGACCGGCACCGGCAAGACCGCCGCTTTCACCCTGCCGATGATCGACCGCCTGGTGGCGGGCCGGTCCAAGGCGCGCATGCCGCGCTCGCTGGTGATCGAGCCGACGCGCGAACTCGCCGACCAGGTCGCCGCGTCGTTCGAGCGCTACTCCAAGGGCCAGAAGCTCTCGTGGGCGCTGCTGATCGGCGGCGTCTCGTTCGGCGACCAGGAAGCCAAGCTCGACCGCGGCGTTGACGTGCTGATCGCGACCCCCGGACGGCTGCTCGACCACTTCGAGCGGGGCAAGCTGCTGCTGACCGGCGTGCAGATCATGGTGGTCGACGAAGCCGACCGCATGCTCGACATGGGCTTCATTCCCGACCTCGAGCGCATCTTCAAGCTGACGCCGGCGGTGAAGCAGACCCTGTTCTTCTCCGCGACGATGCCGCCGGAGATCACCCGCCTCACCAAGCAGTTCCTGCGCGATCCGACTCGGATCGAGGCGTCGCGTCCGGCCACGACGGCCGAGAACATCGCCCAGCATATCTTCCGGGTGCCGGTGACCGATCAGGCCGCCAAGCGGCTGGCGCTCCGGGCTCTGGTGAGCCAGGCCAACGTCAGGAACGGCATCGTCTTCTGCAATCGCAAGAGCGAAGTCGATATCGTCGCCAAGTCGCTGAAGAAGCACGGCTTCGACGCCGCCGCGATCCACGGCGACCTCGACCAGAGCGTCCGCACCAGGACGCTGGACTCGTTCCGCAAGGGCGAACTGAAGCTCCTGGTCGCCTCGGATGTCGCCGCCCGCGGTCTCGACATTCCCGATGTCAGCCACGTCTTCAACTACGACGTCCCGCATCACGCCGACGACTACGTCCACCGCATCGGCCGCACTGGCCGGGCGGGCAAGAATGGCGACTTCGATCACCCTGGTCACGCCGGCGGACGGTCGCAACCTCGACAAGGTGCTGCGCCTGATCGGCAAGACGCCCGAGGAACTGAAGCTCGACGTCGACTGGAGCCAGGCCAAGCCCGACGGCCGCCGCGAAGTCCGCAAGCGGCCCGAGCGCCGCGACCGCGGCTTTGGGCGCCCTGCCTCGGAGACCTCGGTCGCCGCCATGGAGCCGAGCAAGCCGACGCCGCGCTCGGCCGGCCCGGTTTCAGAACCTGACGCGCCGCAAGCCAGCGCCTCCGAAACCGCCGCCCCCGCGCCATCAGCGCGTGAGCCGCGCCAGCATCGTTCGCGGCGAGAACGTCCGGTCCGGGAAGCCGCCGGCGAGCGGCCAGCGCCGCGTTCGGAGCCGCGGTCGGAACCGCGCGCCGATTCCCGTCCGGAGTCGCCCCGGCAGGAGCCCCGCCAGGAAGCGCGGCACGAGTCCCGCCCGGAACCGCGCCATGAGCCACGTCACGAACAGCGTCGGGGCCAGCAAAACGGCGCGCGCCCCCGTGGCGACGACGACGATCGCGGCGTCATTGGCTTCGGCTCCGACGTACCGGCATTTCTCGCCCGCAAGTAATTTGCCGGACCGCAAATAGTTTCCGCCGCGTCGCCAGCGGCGATGAGCCTTAACGCGCTGTTTGAACTCTGCGCCCTATGATCCCCGCCAAGTTTCGGGGAGCTCCCATGCCTGGCGAAGTGGACCTCACCTTACGTGGCCCGAAGGGCTACGAGGTGGCCCGCGCGGCGATTGAGATGATGGAACGGGCCAAGGTGTGGCCCACCGCCCTCCACTTCGAGCTCTGGTTGCATCTGGTGGCCGATCCCACCGGTCCTCTCGCCCTCGAGCTGCAACGCCTGCTGTCCAGCGGCGAGCAGATCACCGACTTTGTCGCCGAGGATCTTGCCCAGACCTTCCTGCCGAAGGTGCGCCTGCACGACCAGATTCGGGACGCCGGGGACCAGTTGAGCCAGGAATTGGCCACCGTCTCACGCGTGATCCAGACCGCCCAGGAGACCAGTGAAGCCTACGGCCAGGAACTGGCGGGGGCGACCCAGGAATTGAGCGAGCACATGGAGTCCGGCGAGCTGAAGTCGCTGGTCAAGGGCCTCGCCAACGCCACCAACCGCGCCCAGAACCAGAACCGAGAGCTCGAACAGCGGCTCGCCGAGTCGACCGCCGAAGTGACCCGCCTGCGCGACCACCTGGTGCAGGTGCGGCGGGACGCGACCACGGACGGCCTGACCAATCTGGCCAACCGCAAGTCCTTCGACGAAGAGCTGGAACGCGCCTGCGCCGACGCCGATGCGGGCGGCGTCTCGGTGCACCTGGCCGTACTCGACATCGACCACTTCAAGAACTTCAACGACACCTGGGGCCACCAGACCGGCGATCAGGTGATCCGGTTCGTCGCCAGCGTGATCGGCCGCGTCGGCGCCCCGCCCCGGTTCGCCGCCCGCTATGGCGGCGAGGAGTTTGCCATGATCTTCAGCCGCGAAGACATGGCCCAGGTCGAGCAGACCCTTCGCGAAATCTGCGAAGAGGTCGGCTCGCGTCACCTGAAGCGTCGCTCGACCAACGAAGACCTGGGCGCCGTCACCATCTCGGCCGGCTTCGCCGAAAGGCACGCGGGCGAGCCGCCGATCTCATTGATGGAGCGCGCCGACACCGCGCTCTACGCCTCCAAGCACGCCGGCCGTAACCGTGTGACGTGCGCTGAGACCAAGAAGTCCGCGGCGGCCTGACAGTCTTCGCGACGCCCGCGGCATTTGTTTCGGACCAGTCGCGCGCACCGTAAATCACCGATATTTACGGCGCCCGAATTGTGGCGACGCGGTGCGCGCCGGTCCGTCGGGCGGCGCATGGTCCCTTTAATTCACAACGTCAAAGACCTGGTCGCTGAGCGACTTTGGCAGAAAGGCTGCGTGCTGATTCCCAGTCAAGCCCGTCCTCACCAAGTTGTGAGTGAGCGCTCACTCGCATCCCTCGGGCCGATATGGCATAGCTCCCTTCGCGAAAGGAACCGCCATGTCCGCCAAGGCCCGCATCGATGACGCCGCGCTCAATCTCTTCGTCCACATGGGCGTCGACGCCGCCACCACGAAACTGATCGCCAAGGCGGCGGACGTTTCGGAAGGCGCGATCTATCGCCACTACAAGAGCAAGGACGAGCTGGCGCAGACGCTGTTCATGACCACGCACCGTCGGCTGTCGGCGCTGGTCGAGGAAGCCGCGGCTGGCGAGCGCGGGATCCGCGCCAAGGCCGCCCACATCGTCCGCGCCTATTGCCAGGCCGCCGACGAGGACTGGCCACGCTTCACCTTCCACATGCTCTCTATCCACCACTTCCTGCCGTTCTATCAGGAGGATGGCCGAGACCCGGTCTCGGTGGTCGAGAAGCTGTTGAAGCGAGCGATGCTGGAGGCCGAGATCCCGCCGGCCGACCCCCGCGTCCTCGCGGCGATGGTGATCGGACTGATCAACCAGACCGCCCAGAACAAGGCCTATGGCCGTTTCGATGAACCCCTGAGCGCCCACGCACCGCTGATGACCGCCGCGGTCGAAGCCGTGCTGTTCGCGCGCTAATTTCTCAAAGACTGGAACACACCAGATGCGCAGCTTCGCCTTCGCCGTCGCTTATTGGGTGATGTCGGTGTTTTACGCCATCGCCTGCGCCTTCGCCGCGCTCTTCCCTGGCCGCGGGCCGCTCTCACGGACCCTGCGGCTCTACACACGCCGGATGCTCTGGGCGATGCACTGGATCGCCGGCATCAAGGTCGACGTCGCCGGCAAGGAACGACTGCCGCCGGGCGCCTACATCGTCGCCGCCAAGCACCACTCCTGGGGCGACGGCTTCGTGATGTTCGCCCACGTCGAGAACCTGGTGTTTGTCGCCGGCGACCATCTCGAACGCATTCCGCTGCTGCGCGGCGTGCTGCGCAAGTTCGGCGCGATCATGGTCGACAACTGCGGCGGGCCCGAAGCGCGCAGGGCGCTGGCCGAGAAAGCCGCCGCCGCCCACGCCGATGGCCGCCGCATCCTGATCTACCCGGAAGGCAACCTGGCCCGGGCCGGCGAGCGGTTCCGCTATCGCACCGGCGTCTTCCACATGTACCGCGACTTCAACCTGCCGGTCGTGCCGGTCGCCACCAACCTTGGCCTGTTCTGGCCGCGGGAGGACTTCAAGAAGCACCCCGGGCGCGCGACCGTCGAGTTCCTCGATCCGATCGAGCCTGGTCTCGCCCGGGCCGAGTTCCTGGCCAGGCTGGAAGCCGCGGTCGAAGCCCGTACGCAGGAGCTGATCGCGACGGCGACCGGCGAACCGGTCCGCCCCTCGATCCTGGTGCCGACGCCGGACGAGTTCGCCAAGGCGGCGGCTCAGGCCGCCTGAACGCCAGCCACCTCGGCGCCCAGCGCCAGCGCCGCCTCAAGTCCGGCGAACAGCGCGCCGACCTCGATCGGCTTGGCGACCCACCCGTTCATCCCGGCCAGCTCGTAGTCGCGCACCTGGTGCGACATCACGTTGGCGGTCAGGGCGACGATCGGCGTCATCGCCCGGCCGGTCGCGGCCTCGCGCTGGCGAATGATCCTGGCGGCGGCCGGTCCGTCCATGACCGGCATCTGCACATCCATCAAAATCACATCCCAGTCGCCCTGCTCCCAGGCTTCGACGGCGGCCTTGCCGTCGTCGACGATCAGCGGGTCGATCCCGGCCTGGTTCAGCAGGGTCCGCAGCACCAGCTGGTTCACCTTGTTGTCCTCGGCGGCGAGCACGCGGATGGGGCGGGCGTCGATGTCGCGCGTCTCCACCGGGACCGCCTCGTCCAGTGGCGCGGCCGCGTCGGCCAGCTTGCGCAGCGGCAGCACGACGGTGAAGGTCGTTCCCTTGTCGACCTGGCTCTTCGCCGTGACTTCGCCGCCCATGAGTTCGGTCAATTCACGGCAGATTGCGAGACCCAGGCCGGTGCCGCCGAACCGGCGCGTCGTCGACGCGTCGGCCTGCTCGAACTTGTGGAACAGCTTGCCGATCCGGTCCGCCGGGATGCCGATACCGGTGTCGCTGATACGGATCACCAGGCCGCGGCGGGTGCGATCGACCGCGACGGTCGCCCCGCCGGTCACGGTGAACTTGAGCGCGTTGGAGATCAGGTTCGCCAACACCTGGCGTACGCGGGCCGCGTCGCCGAGGTAGTGGCCGCGCGCCCGCGGTTCGATGGTCAGATCGAGTGTCAGGCCCTTGGCCTGGGCGACGCCCTCGAAGGTCGCGTGCGCCGCGCCCACGAGATGCTCGATGTCGAACGGTTCGACGTCCAGCTCCAGCTTGCCGGCTTCGACCTTGGATAGGTCCAGCACGTCGTTCAGCAGCGACAGCAGCAACTCGCCGGACTGGCGCACCACTTCCAGCCGCTCGCGCTGTGTCGGCGTCAGCTCGTCGCCGGCCATCGCGCGGGCCATGCCGAGCACGCCGTTCAACGGGGTGCGGATCTCGTGACTCATCGTGGCCAGGAAGTCGCTCTTGGCGCGGTTTGCCGCCTCGGCCTCGGCCATCGCGTGGATCAGCGCCTGCTCCGCCTGCTTGCGCTGGGTGATGTCCACCAGAATCCCCAGGCGCGAAGTGATCTCGTCGCCCTCGCCATACACGTCCGCCGAAGCGGCCGAGACCCAGACTTCGCGCTGATCGGTGCGGTAAAGTCGGTACTCGCCGCGATAGGTGCGCCGTTCACGCCTCGCGGCGGCGAGCTCGGCGGCCGCCGCCTCGCGGTCGTCCGGGTGGATGCCTGCGGACACGTCCTTCGCCAGCTCGTGGAAGCCGACGATGTCGCGTTCCTCGACGAAATCCTCGCCCATGCCCCAGACCGACTTGGTGCGGTAGTCCATCTCCCAGATCTGGATGCTGGCAAGCTTGATCGCCGCCTCAAGCCGACGCTGCGCGTTGACGAGTTCATATTCCTCGCCGCGATCGTCCATCAGCACCTGGTACATGCCCATGATGCCGCCGACCTGGCCGTCCGTGCGCCGCCAGGGGATGGTGACGGCGTTGATGTAGACGGTCTTGCCGTCCTTGCGGGTGATCGGGACGCGGTCCGCGACCAGCCGCTCGCCCTGCATGCAGTTGCGATACTGCGCCTCCCACCGGCTCGCGGTCGGATCGATCTCGAACATGTGGCGGCCGAGCATGCGCTCGGGGAGCAGGCCGAAGTCGAAGCCCCAACGCTCGCTGACGCGCAGCAGCTTGAAATCGCTGTCGTAGAGCGCGACCGCCAGCGGCACGCTGTCGATCATCGCCGCCAACATCGGCGGGATCTGCGCTGCGCCGGCGCTCTGCAGCGCGACGCCTCCGGCCTCACCGTCGAGTTCGCGGCCGATCATCACCGCGACATCCGCCATCACGTCCTCGGTGTCGTCGCCGGTCGGCGCCCCGAACAGACAGACTGCGCCAACGGGCTCGCCGGCCGCGAACACCGGCCGGGCGACGACGTCGAACGTCTGGCCGGCGAAGTTCTTGAGTTCCCAGGTCAGCCGGCCGCGCGCCACCGCCTCGCGGGCGACATCGCTGACGTCGGGCGCCCGTGAGTCGGTCGTGCGAGAGCCTTTGTTGGGGCCGTCGAAAATGCACAGCTGAGCCGGCGCGCCGCCGCTGCGCGCGGCAAGGCGCAGGATCATATCGAGCGGCGCCGTTTGGGCGCTCTTTTCGACTTGTTCTGTCAGGGCCGCCTCCCCAGCCACGCTTTCCCGCGTGGACGAGGTCCAGACAATCGAAGATTTAGCTTAACGTTGTCCTAGGGGCGCCTGCGCGGCGGCGTAGCGCCGTCAGTCGAGCGCCTTCGCCGGCTCGATGGTGACGCTCTCGCCGCAACCGCAGGCGTCGGTCTGGTTGGGGTTCCTGAAGGTGAACTTGGCGGCCAGGCGGTTCACCTCGTAGTCCACCTCGGTGCCGATCAGGAACAGCACCGCCTTTGGATCGACCAGGATTGTGACGCCCTTGTCCTCCACCACTTCGTCCAGCGGCGCGGCGGCTTCGGCATACTCCAGCACGTACTCCTGCCCCGCGCAGCCGCCGTTCTTCACGCCGACGCGCAGGCCGACGTAGGGCTTCTCGGCGCGGGCCATGATCTCCTTCACGCGCCCCGCGGCGCGCTCGGTGAGCGTCACCACCTTAGGGCGCGGACGGCGGGCACGGGGCTGAAGTTCGGTTTCCATGCTGGGTATATGGGGTCAGAACATGTTGAGTTCGAGTTTCGCCTCGTCCGACATCAAAGACGGATCCCACGGCGGGTCGAACACCAGGTTGACGGTGCAGGACTTGATGCCTTCGATCGCCATCACCGCGTCGCGCACCCAGTCCGGCATTTCGCCGGCGACTGGGCATCCCGGGGCGGTGAGCGTCATGTCGATGACCACGTCCTTGTCGTCCGAGACGTCGACCTTGTAGATCAGGCCTAGCTCATAGATGTCGACCGGGATCTCCGGGTCGAACACGGTCTTCAGCTGCTCGACTAGCTTGTCGGTCAGCGCGTCGAGTTCCGCCTGGCTCAAGGCGGAGGGCGGCGGTTGAAGAGCGCTAGGCTCTGGGGCGATGCTTGCGTCGTCCATCAGCTGAAAAAGGTCCTGGTCTTTTCGAGGGCGTCGACGAAGGAGTCGGCCTCCTCGAGGGTGTTATATAAGGCGAAAGAAGCTCTGGCGCTCGACGTCAAACCGAAGCGCGCCAGCAGCGGTTCGGCGCAGTGGGTGCCGGCGCGCACGGCGACGCCATAGCGGTCCAGAATCTGGGCGATGTCATGGGCGTGCGCGCCTTCCATGGTGAAGCTGAAGATCGCGCCCTTGCCCGGCGCGCGGCCGATCTCGCTGATCCAATTGGCGCCGTTGAGCCGCGCCTTCACCCGGTCGTAGAGGGCGTGCTCGTGGGCGGCGACGGCGTCGCGGTCCAGCGTGCGCAACCACTCGATCGCCGCCGAGAGGCCGATCGCCTCCAGGATCGGCGGCGTTCCGGCTTCGAACCGGTGCGGCGGGTCGGCGTAGGTGATCTCCGCCAGAGCGACCCGCCCGATCATCTCGCCCCCGCCCTGATACGGCGGCAGCTGGTCAAGTCGCTCGGCCTTGCCATAAAGGGCGCCGATGCCGGTCGGCCCGTACAGCTTGTGGCCGGAGAAGGCGTAGAAATCTGCGTCCAGGGCCTGGACGTCGACCGTGCCGTGCACGACCGCCTGCGCCCCATCGATCAGGGTCAAGGCGCCGACGGCATGGGCGTCGGCGACGATCTCGGCCACCGGATTCACCGTACCCAGCACATTGGACATGTGGCTGACCGCCACCATCTTCGTGCGCGGCCCGAGCAGATTGCGGTAGGCGGCCAAATCGAGCTGGCCGGCGTCCGTGACCGGAATGAACTTCAGCACGACGCCCTTCCGTTCCCGGAGGAAGTGCCAGGGCACGATGTTGGCGTGGTGCTCCATCACCGAAAGGATGATCTCGTCGCCTTCCCGGAGCGAAAGGCCGAACGATGACGCGACCAGATTGATCGCCTCGGTCGTCCCCTTGGTGAAGACGATTTCCGACGCGTCGGCGGCATTGATCAGGCTACGAACGTTTTCGCGCGCCTTTTCATAGGCTTCCGTCGTTTCGTTGGCGAGCGTGTGCAGGCCACGGTGAACATTGGCGTAGGAATGCTCCATCGCCCCGCTCATCGCCTCGATCACCGCCCGCGGCTTCTGCGCCGAGGCCGCGCTGTCGAGATAGATCAGCGGCTGGCCGTTCACCTGCCGCCGCAGGATGGGGAACTCGGCGCGGGCCTTTTCGACGTCGAAGCTCATGAGTCTCCTCCGACGTAGGGGGAGGGGGACCCAAAAGGGGTGGAGGGGGTATGTTGCAGCGCGCGGAATACAGAGAGCGGGCGCGGAGCCAACTGGAGCTTAGCTGCGCCTGGGGCGCGCCTCCCCCACCGCTTCGCGGTCCCCCTCCCCCTGGGGTGAGGATATTCATCGCAGGCGCTCCGCCACCCAGGCGCGGACGACGTCGCGGGCGCCCTCGTGCTCGATCCGATCCACCACCTCGCCGACGAACGCCTCGGTCAGCATCGCCCGCGCCGCATCCTCGGGGATGCCTCGCTGCTCGGCGTAGAACAACGCGTCCTCGTCCAGCGCGCCGACCGTGTTGCCGTGAGCGCAGGCGACGTCGTCGGCGAAGATCTCCAGCTCCGGCTTGGCGTCCACCTCGGCGCGGTCGGACAGCACCAACGCGTGGTGTCCCATCCGGGCGTCGGTCTTGTCCGCGCCCGGCGCGACCACGATCCGGCCCTGGAACACGCCGCGCCCCTGGTCGCGCACCACGCCCTTGGTCAACTGGTCGGTCGCGCCGCCCATACCGTCATGGGTGACGACAGTGGTGATGTCGGCGTGGCGCTGGTCGGCCAGCAGATAGACGCCGTCGAGCCGTGCTGTGGCGCCGCCGCCGGGATGCGCCACACGGGTCTCGATCCGCTGCCGCCGCGCGCCGGACGTGATGACGGTCTGGGCGAATTGCGCGCCTGGCGCCAAAGTCACCTCGGCGCGGGAGACCAGAACGGCGCCGGCCGTTTCATCCGCCAGCACGATCCGCTCAAGCCTGCCGCCTTCGGCGACGGCGATCGCCAGGTCGAACTCCGAAATGTGGTCGCCCCGCCCTTCGTAGCTCTCCAACAGGATGAGTGTCTCGCCGCCTGCGACGGAGATTGCATGCCTGGCGGCGTGGGCGCCGTCGCCGCGGTTGACGATCCGCAACGCCGTCACCCCGCGGATTGACGCGTCGCCCGGCTGACGGCGGCCGTTGACGATGAGCACGACCGCGCCGGCAAGATCATCGAATGGTCCCGCCGCGATCTCGCCCGCGACGCCGGCGGACGCCGCCGGCATCTCGCGGATCAGGCCGCGCAGGTCGGTCCAGCGCCAGTCCTCGTCGCGGCGGGACGGCAGCTCGGCGAGATCGCCGGTCTCGATGGCGCGGGCCAGGCTCATGCGGCCACCGCGGCGTACTTGTCGTAGCCCTCGCGCTCCAGTTCGTGCGCCAGCTCCGGGCCGCCGGAGGCGACGATGCGGCCGCCGGCCAGCACGTGCACGCGGTCGGGGCGGATGTAGTCCAGCAGGCGCTGGTAGTGGGTGATCACCAGCATCGAGCGGTCCGGCGCGCGCATCGCGTTGACGCCCTCGGCGACGATCCGCAGCGCGTCGATGTCGAGGCCGCTGTCGGTCTCGTCGAGGATGGCCAGCCGCGGCGCCAGCACCGCCATCTGCAGGATCTCCATCCGCTTCTTCTCGCCGCCGGAGAAGCCGACGTTCAGCGCGCGGCGCAGCATCTCGAAATCGATCTTCAGCGCCGCCGACTGCTCGCGGATCAGCTTCAGGAACGCCGGCGCGCGCGACCTCGGCCTCGCCGCGCGCCTTCTTCTGCGCGTTCAGCGCCGTGCGCAGGAAGGTCAGCGCCGGCACGCCGGGGATCTCGATCGGATACTGGAACGAGAGGAACACGCCCTTGGCGGCGCGCTCGTTCGGGCTCAGCGCCAGCAGGTCCTCGCCGTTCAGCCGCACCTCACCCCCGGTGACCTCATAGCCGTCGCGCCCGGTCAGCACGTAGCCGAGCGTCGACTTGCCCGCCCCGTTCGGCCCCATGATCGCGTGCACCTCGCCCGCCGGCAGCTCCAGAGAAAGCCCGTCCAGGATGGTCTTGCCATCGATGGCGGCGGAGAGGTTCTTGATGGAAAGCATTGAACTCACAGTGGTCTCAGGAATTCGAGGCGGTTGCCGAACGGGTCGTAGATGTAGATGCGCTCGTGGCCGGGCAGGAGATCGTCGTCGATCACCTCGTAGCCGGCCGCCTTGGCGCGACTGGCGAGCCCCGCCACGTCGTCGACGCGGAACGCGATGTGCGCCTTTTTCGCCGGGCTGAACGGCGTCTCGACGCCGCAGTGCACCTTCACCCGATCGCTCTCGAACCAGCAGCCGCCGCGCCTGGCCAGCTCCGGCGGCTTCGGCTGCTCCGGCAGGCCGAGCAGCGCCTGGTAGAACGCCCGCGCCTTGGCCTCCTCGCCGGCCGGCATCGCGACCTGCACGTGATCGATGGTCTCGAGCGTCATGATTCTCCTCCCCCATCGGGGGAGGGGGACCCCGAAGGGGCGCAAGCGCAGCGGGAGCAATCTGGGAGAGCCTCCAGAGGCGGAGCCTGGGGCGCACCCCCTCCACCGCTCCGCGGTCCCCCTCCCCCTACGGGTGAGGATAAAATCATCCCACGCTCCCCTCGAGCGAGATGGCCACCAGCTTCTGCGCCTCCACCGCGAACTCCATCGGCAGTTCCTGCAGCACGTCCTTGACGAAGCCGTTGACCAGCAGCTGCACCGCCTCCTCCTGCGAAAGCCCGCGCTGCATGGCGTAGAACAGCTGGTCCTCGGAGAGCTTGGTCGTGGTCGCCTCGTGCTCGAACCGGGCCGAGCCGTTGCGCGCCTCGATGTAGGGCGTGGTGTGGGCCGCGCAGTGCTTGCCGATCAGCAGGGAGTCGCACTGGGTGAAGTTGCGCGCGCCCTTGGCCTTCGGGTGCGCCGAGACCAGGCCGCGGTAGGTGTTGGACGAGTGGCCGGCCGAGATGCCCTTGGAGATGATCCGCGAGCGGGTGTTGGCGCCCAGGTGGATCATCTTGGTGCCGGTGTCGGCCTGCTGGCGGTTGTTGGTGATGGCGATCGAGTAGAACTCGCCGGACGAGCCCTCCCCGCGCAGGATGCAGGACGGGTACTTCCAGGTGATCGCCGAGCCGGTCTCGACCTGGGTCCACGACACCTTGGAGCGGTCGCCGCGGCAGTCGGCGCGCTTGGTGACGAAGTTGTAGATGCCGCCCTTGCCCTCGGCGTCGCCGGGGTACCAGTTCTGCACCGTCGAGTACTTGATCTCGGCGTCGTCCAGCGCGACCAGCTCGACCACGGCGGCGTGCAGCTGGTTCTCGTCGCGCATCGGCGCGGTGCAGCCTTCCAGGTAGGACACGTACGCGCCCTTGTCGGCGATGATCAGCGTGCGCTCGAACTGGCCGGACTCGGCGGCGTTGATGCGGAAATAGGTGGAGAGCTCCATCGGGCAGCGCACGCCCGGCGGCACGTAGACGAAGCTGCCGTCGGAGAAGACCGCGCTGTTGAGGCAGGCGAAGTAGTTGTCCGACACCGGCACGACCGTGCCGAGGTACTTGCTGCACCAGCTCCGGATGCTCGCGGATCGCCTCGCTGATCGGGCAGAAGATCACCCCGGCCGCCGCCAGTTCCTTCTTGAAGGTGGTGACCACCGAGACGCTGTCGAACACCGCGTCCACCGCATAGCGCGGCGCGCCTTCGACGCCGGCCAGAACCTCCTGTTCCTTCAGCGGAATGCCCAGCTTGGCGTAGGTCGCCAGCAGCTCAGGATCGACCTCGTCCAGACTCTTCGGCCCGGCCTTCTGGCTGGGCGCGGCGTAGTAGTAGGCGTCCTGATAGTCGATCTTCGGATAGCCGACGCGGGCCCAGGTCGGCTCGTCCAGCGCCAGCCAGCGCTCGAACGCGGCCAGGCGCCATTCCAGCATCCAGTCCGGCTCGTTCTTCTGCGCCGAGATGAAGCGGACGGTGGCTTCGGTCAGCCCCTTGGGCGCGAAGTCCTGGGCGATGTCGGTGACGAAGCCGTGCTTGTAGCGCTCCAGCGTCTCGACTTGATCGACGGTCTGTTTGACGGCGGCCATGACGGTTCCCTACGCGTCCGCCATCGCGCGGCGGCGCGCCTGGTGACGGGCGAAGATTTCGGTCCAGGCCTCGCCGCAGCGGGCCCAGTCGGCGGCGGTGGTCGCCCAGCCGCCGCTGACGCGGATGGCGCAGGGCGCGAGGTCGGGGCGGCCCATCGCCTCGATCACCTGGCTCGGCTTGACCTTGCCGGACGAACAGGCCGCGCCGGCGCTGACCATCACGCCGGCGAGGTCCAGCCCCATCACCTGCAGCTCGGCGGCAAACCCTGGCGCGGCGAAGCACAGCGTCTGCGGCAGCCGCGGCGCGCCGTCGCCGAGCACCTCAGCGCCCGCGGACTTCAACTCTGCGGCCAGTTCATTCGCGCCAGGCGGCCTGCGCGTCCATGGCCGGAAACGTTTCCAGCGCCGCGACGGCCGCCGCGCCGAAGCCGGCGATGCCGGGGACGTTCTCGGTGCCCGCCCGCCGGCCGCGTTCCTGGCCGCCGCCGTGCAACCGCCGCGACAGCATCGCCCGAGTCCCAGCGATCAGGGCGCCGACGCCCTGCGGTCCGCCGAGCTTGTGCGCCGACAGCGCCAGCGTGTCCGCGCCCAGCGCGCCAAAGTCGATCTCGATCTTGCCCGCCGCCTGCACCGCATCGACGTGCAGCCAGGCCGCCGGCCTCCCGCACCAGCTGGGCGGCCGCCTCGACCGGCTGGATCACGCCGGTCTCGTTGTTGGCCAGCATCAGGCAGACCAGCGCGCGAGGCGTCCGCCGCAGGCTGTTCGCCAGCCAGCCCAGGTCGGCGACGCCGCGGCCGTCGACCGGCCAGATATCCAGCGGCAGGCCCGCGGCGCGGGCGGTCTCCAGCACCGCGTCGTGGTCGGTCGCGCCGACGATAATCCGCTCGCACGCCCGCCTGCCCGGCGCTCTCGATCGCCAGCGCGTTGGCCTCGGTGCCGCCGCTGACGAAGACCACGCTCTCCGGCTTGGCGCCGACCAGCCGCGGCGACATCGGCGCGCGCGCCTTCGACGATGGCCCGCGCCGCGCGTCCCGCCGCATGCACCGACGACGGGTTGCCGCCGATCTCCAGAGCGCGCGCCACCGCGGCCGCCGCTTCAGGGCGCACCTTGGCGGTCGCGTTGTAGTCGAGATAGACGCTCAAGCGGCCGCCTCCGACTGGCGCGCCGCAGCTTGCCGCTGGCCACGTCGGCGAGCGACACGCTGGCCAGATAGTCGCGCAGATGCCGCCCGGTCTCTTCCCACAGGTCGTGGGTCAGGCAGCGGGCGCCGTCCTTCATGCAGCCGGTCTTGCCGCCGCCACAGCGGATGGCGCGCAAAGGCTCGTCGACGGCGATCACCACGTCGGCGACCGTCGTCTCGGCCGCCGGCCGCGCCAGCCGGTAGCCGCCGCCTGGACCGCGGTGGGAGGTGACGATGCCGCGGCGGCGCAGACGTGCGAAGAGCTGCTCCAGGTAGGCCTGGGAAATCTGCTGGCGGTCGGCGATCTCGGCCACGGATACGGCGCGATCGCCGCCTCGTCCGGCGAGATCGGTCATCGCCATTACGGCGTAGCGTCCTTTGGTCGAAAGTTGCATCTGACCGTCCGCCGCTATTTTCTCGCTATTTCCGAACCGCTTTTGCTAAAAGCCGCCGCCCTCGCCCGAAGACGACTTTGGGGACGGGGCCTTGCAATGCGCCCTCCCGGGGGCATGTAGGAAAACCTAGCGCCGTGGTCAACTATTCCGCCGCGCCTATCTGAAGGATGTCATGCCCGAGTTGGTTCTCACCGGCGCCGCCGGCCGGATCGAAGCCCAATATTCGCCGCGCAAGGAAGAGACTGCGCCGATCGCGCTGATCCTGCACCCGCACCCGAAGGCGGGCGGCCACATGAACAATCCGGTCGCCGTGCAGCTGTTCCACCTGTTCATGAAGCGCGGCTTCTCGGTGATGCGGTTCAACTTCCGCGGCGTGGGCCGCAGCCAGGGCGAGTTCGACAGCGGCATCGGCGAGCTGGCCGACGCAGCGACGGCGCTGGACTGGCTGCAGTCGACCAACCCCACCGCCTCCCAGTGCTGGGTCGCCGGCTACAGCTTCGGCGCCTGGATCGGCATGCAGCTCTTGATGCGCCGGCCCGAGACCGACGGCTTCATCTCGGTCTCGCCGCCGACCAACACCTACGACTTCTCGTTCCTGGCCCCCTGCCCCGCTTCGGGCCTGATCCTGCACGGCTCGGCCGACACCATCACCCAGCCGATCGAAGTCGAGCGGGTGGTCTCCAAGCTGCGCACCCAGAAGGGCATCGTCATCGACTACGACCTGGTCGAGGGCGCCGGCCACTTCTGGCAGAACCAGCTGCCGGAAGTGGAGAAGCGCGTCGGCGCCTACCTCGACCGCCGCCTGGCGGCCGAACCGGCCTAAGGCATCACGATCCGGCCGCCGGTCATCGGCGCCGGGACTCCGGTCGTGCCGGGGAACGAGATCGGCAGGCCCAGCATCGATCGCGCGGCCAGATAGGCGAAGGCCTCGGCCTCGATCGAATCGCCGCGCCAATCCGCTTCCTCCGCCGTAAGGATCGGCAGCGCGACCCGCTCGCGGATGGCGTCCATCAGGGCGGGGTTCAGGCGGCCGCCGCCGCAGACCACCAGCCGCAGCGGGATCTCCGAACAGGACTGAAGGCCCCGCCAGACCGCTTCTGCGGCAAACGCGGTCAGCGTAGCGGCGGCGTCTTCGAGCGACAGGCTGACCACGCGATTCAGCGGGAAGTCGAACCGGTCGAGCGACTTCGGGCCGCGGATCCGGAAGTACGGATGATCCAGGTACGCGCTCAGCACCCGCTCGTTTGCCTGCCCGGCGCGAGCCAGCGCGCCGTCTTCGTCGAAACGGCGCTCGGTCCTTTCCTGCACCAGCAGGTCGATCATGCCGTTGGCTGGACCGGTGTCGAACGCCTCCAGTTCGCCGTCCGAGCGCACCAGCGTCACGTTGGCGACCCCGCCCAGGTTGAGCACCGCCGTCGGGGTGTGCAGGCCCGAAAAGCGGACCAGCGCCGCGTGATAGACCGGGGCCAGCGGCGCGCCCTGCCCGCCCGCGGCGACGTCGTCCGAGCGCAGGTCGTAGATGGTGGGCACGCCGAGACCCCGCGCCACCGCCGCCGGCGTCGATCAGCTGGATCGTCTGGCCAGCCTCGCGATCCGGTCCCGGCGGCGCATGCAGCACAGTCTGTCCCTGCAGCCCGATCACCTCGAGATCGCCCGGCAGGATGCGGTTTTCCCGCATGAACGCGTCGCCCGCCGCGACGTGCTCGGCGGCGATCGCCGCCGCCGCGGGCGCGAAGCTGGCGGGGATCGGATCGCCAGGCTTCAGCCGCAGGGCGTCGGCGATGGCGTGCTCGACCAGCGCCCGCACCGCCGGATCGAGCTTCTTCTCGCCGGCGGGGCCGAGTCCGGTGATTTCCTCACCGTCGGTCTCCAGCACCGCCATGTCGACGGCGTCGAGCGAGGTGCCGGTCATGAAACCGAGGACGCGCATGGCTGGCTTGACTGCCATAGGCCAGGCGCTGTAGCCAGCGCGCCGATGACCGACCGCGCCAGCCTTCGCCGCCGCTACTACCGCTCGCCCAACTAGCGAGCGGCCGGTTCATCACGCCCCGCCGCCAATAGAGGTCGGCGTCGGGCTCTTGCCAAGAGACGGTCTCCGGCCGAAAGCCAGCCTTAAGGAGCTCCGTCCCAATGCCCGCCGACGAACCGTTCAAGCCGAAGTCCGACTTCCTGCGCGTGATGCAGGAACGCGGCTATCTGCACCAGATCACCGACGCCGACGCGCTTGACGCGGCGCTGCGAGCGGGCGTCGTGACGGCCTACGTCGGCTACGACTGCACCGCCGACTCCCTGCACATCGGTCATCTGATCTCGATCATGATGCTGCGCTGGTTCCAGCGCGCCGGTCACCGTCCGATCACCCTGATGGGCGGCGGGACGACCAAGGTCGGCGATCCCACCGACAAGGACCAGCAGCGCCCGCTGCTGACCGACGCGGTGATCAACGCCAACCTGGCCAGCATAAAGGGGACGTTCCAGAAGTTCCTGACCTTCGGCGAAGCGCCCTCGGACGCCATCATGGTCAACAACGCCGATTGGCTGGAGAAGCTCGGCTATGTCGAGTTCCTGCGCGAGTTCGGCGTCCACTTCACCATCAACCGCATGCTGGCGTTCGACTCGGTGAAGCTGCGGCTCGAGCGCGAGCAGCCGCTCAGCTTCCTCGAGTTCAACTACATGCTGATGCAGGCGACCGACTACAGGGAGCTCGGCCAGCGCTACGGCTGCACGCTGCAGATGGGCGGGTCCGACCAGTGGGGCAACATCATCAACGGCGTCGAGCTCAACCGGCGCATGGACGGCCGCCAGGTGTTCGGCCTGACTACGCCGCTGCTGGCGACCGCGTCCGGCGAGAAGATGGGCAAGACGGTGGGCGGGGCGGTCTGGCTCAACGCCGACCGGCTGAGCCCGTACGACTACTGGCAGATGTGGCGCAACACCGAGGACGCCGACGTCAGCAAATTCCTGAAGCTGTTCACCGAGCTGCCGCTGGACGAGATCGCCAAGCTGGCGGCGCTCGGCGGCGCGGAGATCAACGAGGCCAAGAAGGTGCTGGCGAACGAGGCGACCACCCTGCTCCACGGCCATGCGGCCGCCGAAGCAGCGGCGGCCGCCGCCAGGGCCGCGTTCGAGGAGGGCCGGCTGTCGGAAGACCTACCGACCATCGAGGTCTCGCGCGCCCAGTTCGAGGCCGGCGTGGCGCTGGCGACGGTGGCCGCCGACGCGGGCCTGGCTTCGTCCCGGTCGGAGGCGCGCCGACTGGCCCAGGGGGGCGGCCTGCGGGTCAACGACGCGGTCGAGACCGACGGCCAGCGAACCTTGACCTTGCGCGACCTCAACGCGGATGGGGTGGTCAAGCTGGCCGCAGGCCGTAAGAAGATCGTGCTGATCAAAGCGGTCTGAGGGGTAGGCGCCCACCCCTCCCTCGGTCATAGCCGGGCGTAAGTCCCGGCTATCCATGCACACCGGACCGACCGTGGCCGCGCCCGGCGCGGCCACCCCGAGGTTTCGCGTTCTTGGATCGCCGGGACTTACCCGGCGATGACCGTAGACTTGGCGTCAGTTAGAGAAACACGCGCGGGTAGAGATCCTCCCACTCTGGATTCTCCCGCTCGATCAGGTTGATCTTCCAATCCCGCTTGTACTTCTTGATCGCTTTCTCGCGCTGGATCGCGAACGTGATGATGTCGTGTTGCTCGTACCAGACGAGCCGTTTCACGCTGTACTGCTTCGTGAACCCGTCCAGCGTCCCCTCGCGGTGTTGCGCAATCCGCACCGGCAACTCGCTCGTCACGCCGACATACAGCGTGCCATGACGATGGCTCGCCAGCATGTAGACCGCGATGAAGCCTTTGTCCCTCCGACATTCGGCGACCCTAGCGCCAGATCGCTGCGCCCTGGTAGATGGCTTCGAACGCAAGGAAGCCACCCGATGACCCTCTCCGCCGGCGACAAAGCGCCCGACTTCGATTTGCCCACCGCCGACGGCCGCGTGTCACTCGGCGGCCTGAAGGGCAAGACCGTGGTGCTCTACTTCTACCCGAAGGACGACACCTCGGGCTGCACGGCGGAGGCGCAGGGGTTCACCGCGGCGGCGGGCGACTTCGCCAAGGCGAGCGCGGTGGTGGTCGGCGTTTCCAAGGACTCGGCGGCCAGCCACGGCAAGTTCAAGGCCAAATACGACCTGGCCGTCACGCTCGGCTCGGCCAAGGACGACGACATCGTCGAGCGCTATGGCGCATGGGTCGAGAAAAGCATGTATGGCCGCAAGTACATGGGCATCGACCGCTCCACCTTCCTGATCGGCAAGGACGGCGTCATCCGCCGCATCTGGCGCAAGGTAAAGGTGCCGGGCCACGTCGCCGAGGTGCTGGAGGCGGCGAAGGCCACGGCCTCGGCTTGAGCAGAGTCGCAATCCGAGCCGAGGCGAAACGTCGCGCGGCCCTGGACGGTCTCGCCAGTCGTGACAAGTGCAAAGCGCTGGCGTCAGTCTTTCGCACCAGCAACCCTGCCGCGATTATTTCCCGCCGGCAGATGAATACGCGTGCGAGGCGGTGGCCAACTTGTGTTGGAAATGCGGCGCCTTGGCCGCGGACCCTGAAGCGACGCAAGGTGGGTTGCAACGCCACTTCAGATGAGCGCATATCGCGCAGCCGTCGGACTTTCGAGGGGCCCCGGAAGCCATGAGCCTACGACGCTTCGCGCGCCTTGCGCTTTGGCTGGAAGAGCTGTTTCCGGAACGCCACATTTATCTGCGCTCGGGCGGCGAGATGCGCGGGTTTGTCCTGTCGACCGACCGGCAACTTCTGATCGCCGCCGGCGTCGCGGCCGCCGCGCTCTGGATGGGCGTCACCACGGCCGCCACGGTGGTGTCGATCCTGGCGCCGTCCAAGGGCGACCAGGAGGTCGCCAAGACCGAGGCGCGCTACGAGCGCTGGATCGCCGACCGGGACGCGCGCCTTTCCAGCGCCGTCGCCCAGCTGAGCGCCAGCGGCGGCTCCTACCAGGACCTCGCCAACACGGTCGAGAAGCGCCACGCCGCCCTGGCCCTGCTGCTCACGGACCTCAGGGGCGCGCCCGGCGCGGCGCAGGCGCTGATGCCGGCGCTTGCCGTGGCCAGCCCCGCACAGGCCTCCCCTGCGCAACGCATCCAGACCGTGCAGCAGGACCAGGATCGGCTGATCGACGCGGCCGAGGTGTTCGCCAAGAACCGCGCCGACCGGTTGAAGCTGGCGTTCCGCCTCGCCGGCCTGGATCCGGCCGCCTACACCGGCGCGGGCGACGGCCTCGGCGGCCCGCTGATCGACGGCAAGGATCCCAGGGCGCTGGCCGCGGTGCTGGATGTCGACGAGGATTTCGCCGGCCGGCTGCAGCACGCCGTCTCCGACCTCTCCGACATGCAGACGCTGTCGTCGTCCGAGACAGCCATCCCGCTCGCGCACCCGACCGGCCCGGCTGTCCGCGAAACCAGCGGCTTCGGCGCCAGGTCGGACCCGTTCAGCGGCGAGCCGGCCTATCACCCCGGCCAGGACTTCGCCGGCGCCTACGGCAGCGCGATCTATGTCACCGCGCCCGGCGTGGTGTCGTTCGCGGGTGAGCGCAACGGCTACGGCAATACGGTCGAAGTCGACCACGGCCACGGGTTCAAGACCCGATATGGCCATCTTTCCGCGATCTCTGTCGTCGTGGGCCAACAAGTCGCCGTCGGTCAGAGGATCGGCGCGATGGGGTCCACCGGACGTTCAACCGGCACGCACCTGCACTACGAAGTGTGGGTTAACGGCCGCCCCGAAAACCCCCTCCGCTTCGTAAAGGCCGGTGACTATGTTCAGCAAACCAAATTCTAGCACCCCGCAACCCGGCACGCCGGCGACCCCGGGCGCGACGCCCACGCCGCAACCGACGGCCGCGCCAACGCCCGCGCCGACCATGGCCGCGCCCACGCCGGAGCCGGCGCGTCCCGCGCCCCGACCGCCGAAAGGCTCGTCGATCATCGGCGGCGACATGGTGCTGGAGGGCGACATCTCCGGCGGCGGCGAGATCCAGGTCGAAGGCACGATCAAGGGCGATGTCCGCGTCGAGCACGTCACCGTCGGCGACGGCGGCGCGGTCGAAGGCGGCATCTACGCCGAGATCGTCGAGGTCCGCGGCAAGGTCTCCGGTTCGATCACCGCCAAGCAGGTCCGTCTCTACGGCGCCTGCCATGTGGACGGCGACATCACCCACGAGCAGTTGGCGATGGAGACGGGGGCCTTCTTCCAGGGCCGCAGTCTGCGTCTGCAACGTCCGACGACCGCGGCCGCGACCGCCGCGGCCGCCCCGCCCAAGCCGGAACCCGTCGGCGCCGCGCGATTCCGCTAACGGCGCTGCGAGCAAGCCCTCGGCTCCCGCGGCCCAGGCCTAGACCGGCGGCTAGGGCGCCTCGGCCGTCGCTCCGGCGACGCGCCAGGCGCCCAGCGCGCCCAACAGCGCCACGGGCACGGACAAGGCGAACAGCCAGACCGCCGAGGCCTGCGCCGACGCCAGGCTGAAGCCGGTCGACATGCCCAGCAGGTTGGCGACGATCCCCGCCAGGCAGGCGCCCGCCGCATTGCCGACCTGGCGGACGCTGTTGATGCCGGCGGAAGCAAGTTCGCGCTCCGCCTCGTCCGCCCCTGCGGCGATCACGCGCCGGCCGGTGAACCCGGAGGAAAAGCCAAAGCCCGCGCCCATCACCGTGGCCGCGACCAGGATCGCCGCGAGCGGCCCAGCCTTCATCACCACGGTCAGCGCCACCAGCGAGGCGACGACGCAGACGGCGCCCAACCGGATGATCGGACCGTGCCAGCGTTCGCCGAGGCCGGCGACGGCCAGCGCCGCCACCGTCCAGCCCAGCGCCTCGAGGCCGGCCGCGTAGCCCGCGACCAGCGGCGACAGGCCGTAGAGCTTCTGCAACAGCGCCGGCGCGTAGACGCTGAAGCACATCGCCGCCGCCGTCAGCGCGAAATAGGACAGATAGGCCGCGCCGATGACGCTGGCGGGATCGCCGGCGGCGCGGGGGAAGAGCGCGCCCTCCCCGCCATGGATCCTGACCGCGGCGACAAAGATCAGGACGCTGGCGATGCAGAGAGCGGAAGCCAGCGAGACGCTTCCGGTCAGGTCCGCCGCGCCGATGAGGCCGACCCCCAGCAGCACCAGCCCCAGCTGAACCCAGGGCGTGCGCTGTGCGGCCGGCGGGGCGTCCTCGGGCAGCAGCCAGATCGCCGCGGCGATGAAGGCGATGCACTGGGCGGCGAACGCCCAGAACAGCGCCCGCCAATGCCCGCCCTCCGCGAACGCGCCACCGACCAGCGGGCCCAGCACCGTCGCCACGCCCCAGACCCCGGTCATCGCGCCGAAGATCCGGGCCAGGTGCCGCTGAGGAAACATCGCGCCGATCGCCGCGTAGCAGGCCCCCACGATCCAGCCCGATCCCAGGCCCTGCACCCAGCGCCCGGCGACCAGCACGATCATGTCCGGCGCAATCGCGCTGACAACGCAGCCAAGCGCGGTCACGATGCCGGCCGCGACCATCGCCCGGCGGAGGCCGAACTGGGCCGAGAGCCTGGCCGCCGTGGCGCCGGAGAGGATCGCGCCCACCATGTAGGCCGCGGTCGCCCAGCTGAAGTAGGCGTAGCCGCCGAGTTCGCGGCCCACGGTCGGCATGATGGTCGAGGTGACCAGACTGTCGGCCGCGTTCAACCAGACCCCGAGGCAGATCAGCGCCAGCCGCGCGCCCCGCCCTTCGGCGAGGAAATCCGCCCAGCCCATTGTTCTCGTCGACAAACTCATGAGCGGGCCGGCTAGACGTAGCCGGCGGCGGTGTCCATGGCGACGCGGCCACGTGTCTTCCCCGCTGGCGGATTGTCAGCTTCCTGGACGCCGGCGATTGAACGGCTGGTCGGCGGGTCAGAGCGCTCGCGCGCGCCCCTTGCTTCACCCGCCGGATTCAATCTAACTGGTATAATCAATGCAAACTCATGTTTGAGACATGATAACTGCTGCACAGCTTCGCGCCGCGCGGGCGCTCGCCGGGCTGGATCAAAAGCGGCTCGCCGAGCTCTGCGGTCTATCGGTGCCGACCATCCAGCGGATGGAGGCGAGCGAAGGCGTGATCCGAGGGAACGTCGACTCGCTGGTGAAGCTCACCGCCGCGCTCAACGCGGCCGGCGTCGAACTGATCGGGGATGGCGCGGCGAGCCCGTCCGGCGGCCGGGGCGTAAGACTGAAGTGAACGCCCTGCAGATGCTCCTGGCTGCGGTCGGCGCGCTCCTGGCATTGGCGCCCCTGTCACTCGGGTTGGGGCGTTTGCCGTCTGGACGATGGATCACCTATGGCGGGGCGATTGCCGTCTGCTCGGCCGCGGGCGGCGTTGCGTTGTTCAGCCTGCTCGGGCTCGCCGGCGGCGTCGCCGACGTCACGCTGCCCTTGGGACTGCCGTGGATCGGGGCGCGGTTCCACCTCGACCCGCTGGCGGCGGTGTTCCTTGTCGTCATCAATCTCGGCGGTGCGTTTTCCAGTCTCTACGCGCTGGGATACGGCCGCGGCGAGCACGAGCCGTTGCGCGTCTTGCCGTTCTATCCCGCCTTCCTGGCCGGGATGAACCTTGTGGTCCTGGCGTCCGACGCCTTCTCCTTCCTGATCGCGTGGGAAGTGATGTCGCTGGCCTCCTGGGCGCTCGTGATGGCCCATCACCGCGAGCCCGGCAACGCCAGGGCCGGCTATGTCTACCTGGTGATGGCGAGCTTCGGCGCGCTCTGCCTGCTGCTGGCCTTCAGCCTCTTGGCCGGGCCACAAGGCGGCTACGCGTTCGCCGCGATGCGGGCCCAGCCAACTCGACGGCGCGACCGCGGCGCTCGTCCTGGCGCTGACGCTCCTCGGCGCGGGGTCGAAGGCGGGGCTGGTTCCCCTGCACGTCTGGCTGCCGCTCGCGCACCCCGCCGCCCCAAGCCACGTCTCGGCGTTGATGAGCGGCGTGATGACCAAGGTGGCCGTCTACGCCTTCGTGCGGATCGTGTTCGACCTAGCCGGGCCGCCGGTATGGTGGTGGAGCGTTGCCGTGCTGGCGCTGGGCGCTGCGACCGCTTTCCTCGGCGTGCTGCAGGCGATGATGCAGCAAGACCTCAAGCGCGTGCTCGCCTTCAGCACGGTCGAAAACATCGGGATCATCTTCATCGGCCTTGGCTTGGCGCTTGCCTTCAAGGCCGAGCACATGGCGCTGGCGGCGGCGCTGTCGATGACGGCGGCGCTGTTCCACGTCTTCAACCATTCGCTGTTCAAGAGCCTGCTGTTCTTCGGCTCGGGCGCGGTGCTGCGCGCCACGGGCGAGCGCGACCTCGACAAGCTCGGCGGCCTCATCCGCCGGATGCCGCAGACGGCCTTCGCCTTCCTGGCGGGGTGCCTGGCGATCTCGGCGCTGCCGCCGCTGAACGGCTTCGTGTCGGAATGGCTGACCTTCCAGGCGGTCCTGCTGAGCCCCAAACTCGACTCCTGGGCGCTCAAGCTGCTGGTCCCCGCGGTGGGGGCGCTGATGGCCCTGGCGGCCGCCCTGGCGGCCGCCTGCTTCGTCAGGGCCTTCGGCATCGCCTTCCTTGGCCGCCCCCGCTCGACAGCCTCCGCGTCAGCCCAGGAGACCGACTGGTTCTCGCGTTCGGCGATGTTCGGTCTGGTCGGGCTCTGCCTGCTGGCCGGGGTGCTGCCCGGATACGTGATCGACGCGCTGGGGCCGGCGGTCAGGACCACGGTCGGCGCCGAAGCGCCGGCGCAGGCCAGCCAAGCGTGGCTCTCCATCGTGCCGATCACCGAGGCCAGGAGTTCCTACAACGGCCTGCTGGTGCTGGTGTTCACGGCGATGTCGGCGGCGTTGTGCGCGACGGCGATCCATCAGTTCGCCTCGCGCCGGGCGAGGCGCGCGCCGGCCTGGGATTGCGGCGCGCCGGACCCAAGTCCGGCGACGCAGTACACGGCGCTGAGTTTCGCCCAGCCGATCGGACGCGTGTTCGGCGCCTTACTGCTCGGCGTACGCGAGAGCGTCGACATGCCGGGGCCGGGAGAACTGCGGCCCGCACGCTACGAGGTCACGATCCGAGATCCGATCTGGGATTATTTCTACGCGCCAGTCGCCGGCCTCGTCGGCTATGCGGCGGACCGGCTGAACAAGCTGCAGTTCCTCACCATCCGCCTCTATCTCACCTTGGTCTTCCTGGCTCTGGTCGGCCTTCTGCTGGTGCTGGCGCTGTGGAGCTGATCGGGCCCCTCGCGATCCAGGGCGTCCAGATGACGCTCGTGCTCGCGCTGGCGCCGCTGCTGACCGGCTTCGTGCGCAAGGTGAAGGCGAGGCTCGTGCGCCGGCAGGGCCCGCCGCTGCTGCAGCCCTATCGCGACCTCTGGCGCCTGATGCGCAAGGAGGTGGTGCTGGCGGAGTCATCCTCCTGGCTGTTTCGCGCGGCGCCCTATCTGATCTTCGCCGGCACCTGGGTGGCGGCGGCCCTGGTCCCTACCTTCGCGACCGGCCTGATGTTCTCCTGGTCGGCCGATCTCATCGCCATCATCGCCCTGCTCGGCAGCGCCCGCTTCTTCCTGGCGCTGGCCGGCATGGACGTTGGAACCAGCTTCGGCGGCATCGGCTCGTCGCGCGAGGTGATGATCGCCTCGCTCGCCGAGCCGGCCCTGCTGATGATCGTCTTCTCGCTGGCGCTGCTGGCCGGATCGACCCAGCTTTCCACCGTCGCCAGCTACATGCTCTCGTCCAACGTCGGACTTCGGGTGACGCTGGCGCTGTCGCTGGTCGCCCTGATCATGGTCGCGATCGCCGAGAACGCCCGCATTCCGGTCGACAATCCCGCCACGCACCTGGAGCTGACGATGGTCCACGAGGCCATGGTGCTCGAGTATTCCGGGCGCCACCTCGCGGTGATCGAGCTGGCCAGCCAGCTGCAGCTCCTGCTCTACGTGTCGCTGATCGCCTGCGTATTCGTGCCCTGGGGTCTTGCGCCCGTCGGCGCCGGACCGCTGCCTCACCTGCTCGCAACGCTCGCCTATCTCGGAAAGCTCGCGGCCGCCGGCGTTCTGCTGGCCGCGTTCGAGACCGCCATCGCGAAGATGCGCGTGTTCCGGGTTTCAACCTTCCTGGGCGCCGCGTTCATGCTGGGCATCCTCGGCGTCTTGCTGCTGTTCGTCTCCCGCGGGGGCTTGCGATGAGCGGTCTCGACTTCGACATCGCCCACCTGCTGGCCGGCGGCCTGGTGCTGATCAGCCTGCTGATGCTTTACCAGGATCGGCTGACGGCGCTGATCAACGTCTTCGCCGCACAGGCGCTGCTGCTGGCGCTTTCGGTCGCCTGGCAGGCCTACGTCCAGGACGCGCCGCACCTCTACATCACCGCGCTCATCGCCCTCGTCTTCAAGGCGTTGATCATCCCTGTGGCGCTGCACCGGATCATCAAGCGGCTCGGCATCCACCGCGAGATGGATCAGGTCGTGAGCGTCGGACCGACTATGCTCGCGGGCGTCGGTCTCGTCGCGCTGGCGCTTGTCGTCATGCTTGGGGTGACCTCGGAGGCGGATCGGCTCGCGCGCGAGGATCTCGCATTCGCCCTTTCGGTCGTCCTGCTGGGCCTCTTGATGATGGTCACGCGCCGCAACGCCGTCGGCCTCATCGTCGGCTTCATGTCCCTGGAAAACGGGCTCGTGCTGGCGGCGACGGGCGCGAAGGGCATGCCGCTGGTGGTTGAGATCAGCGTCGCCTTCTCGGTGCTGATCGCCTTCATCGTCATCGGCGTCTTCCTGTTCCGCATCCGCGAGCGGTTCGAGACCGTGGACGTGACCGCGCTGGACCGGTTTCGCGGCGGTCGCCAATGAACGGCTTCACCACGCTCAACGCGCTGCTGCTGATCCCGGCCATCGCCGCCGGCGTGCTCGCGCTGATTCCGGGCTATCGGCTCTCCGCCGCACTGAACGTCTTGGCGAGCCTGGCGGCGCTCGGCGTCGCCGCCTCGCTGTTCTTCGTCCGGCCGGCAGGCGGCCTCTACCTGCGCGTCGACGACCTCAGCGCGGTCTTCATCGTGCTTTCCGCCTTCGTCGGCTTCACCACCAGCGTCTTCTCCGCCAGCTATATCGCTCACGAGGTGGAGGTGGGCCGCCTGACGCCCGCCCGCCTGCGGTTCTATCACGCGATGTACCAGGTGCTGATGTTCGCGATGAACCTCGCCCTCATCGCCAACAACATCGGCCTGATGTGGGTGGCGATCGAGCTGGCGACGCTGACCACGGTGCTGATGGTCGCGGTCTACCGCACCCACGAAGCCATCGAGGCGGCGTGGAAGTACTTCATTCTCGGCAGCGTCGGCATCGCCCTTGCCCTGTTCGGCACCATCCTTGTGTATGTCGCGGCCAAGCCGGTCGTCGGCGAAGGGCTGGCGGGCATGGTCTGGACCACGCTGATCGCCAACGCCCACGCCTTCGACCCGGCGCTGCTCAACCTCGCCTTCGTCTTCCTGATGCTTGGCTACGGGACCAAGGTGGGCCTGGCGCCGCTGCACGCCTGGCTGCCGGACGCGCACGCCGAGGGCCCAACCCCGATTTCGGCGGTGCTGTCGGGCCTGCTGCTTAACGTCGCGCTCTACGCGGTGCTGCGCTTCAAGATGCTGCTGGCGGCCAATCCGGGGGCGATCGCGCCAGGCCCGCTGATGGTGACCCTCGGTCTCGTCTCGCTGATCTTCGCCGGCTTCATGCTCTATCGCCGGCGGGACATCAAAAGGATGTTCGCCTACTCGTCGATCGAGCATATGGGGATCATCGCCTTCGCCTTCGGCATGGGCGGCCCCCTGGCCAACTTCGCCGGCCTGCTGCACATGACCATGCACAGCCTCACCAAGTCGGCGATCTTCTTCACCGTCGGCCACATCGCCCAGGTCAAGGGCACCCAGCGCATCGCCGACATCCGCGGCCTGACCGTCACCCACCCGATCCTGGGCTGGACGCTGGTGGCGGGCGTGATGGCGATCGCCGGCCTGCCGCCGTTCGGCATCTTCACGTCGGAGTTCCTGGTGGTCAGCTCCACGTTCGCACGACAGCCGCTGCTGGCGCTGCCGCTCGTGTTCGGACTGATCATCGCCTTCGGCGCATTACTCATGAGGGTTCAGGCCATGGCGTTCGGCGAGCCAAGTCCCGGCGTGGCGCCGACGAAGGCGTCGTACCTGCCGATGTTCGGACACTTGGCCCTGGTGCTGGCGGCCGGCGTGTTCTTCCCGCCGCTGATCACGCAGTGGTTCCAGCACGTGGCGAGGCTGCTCGGATGACGTGGGCGAGCCTGAAAGTCGAGACCGACGACTGGCGTCGCGCGATCGAGACCGTGGCGAGCGGCCGGCGGACCCTCGTTGGCCTGTGGGGCGAACCAGGCGCGGTGCGCATGGCCACGCATGGCGGCGGGGAGGCCGGAATCCTCGAGCTGGCTTGCCCGGCTGGAGTTTTTCCTTCGGTTGGCGCCCACCATGCGCCGGCGATCCGGCTCGAACGCGCCCTCCGCGACCTTACCGGGCTGGTTGGCGAAGGCGCCCTCGACGTCCGCCCCTGGCTCGACCACGGCCGCTGGGCGGTTCGCCATCCTCTGGGAGACTCGGGGCCGAGCGCCGGACCCTCGCCATACCCCTTCCTGCCGTCCGAAGGCGAGGGCCTGCACCAGATCCCCGTGGGCCCGGTTCATGCCGGGATCATCGAGCCGGGACATTTCCGCTTCACTGCCGCCGGCGAGACGGTGGTGCGGCTGGAGGAGCGGCTCGGCTACGCTCATCGTGGGCTGGTGGGCCTGATGCTCGGCGCCGACCTCGAGCGCGGTGCGCGACTCGCCGGAAGAGCCTCCGGCAATTCCACGGTCGCTTACGCGGTCGCCTTCGCCCGCGCCGCCGAAGCCGCGCTTGGAGTGCAGGCGCCGCCCCGCGCCGTCTGGCTGCGCGCCCTGATGGCCGAGCTGGAACGCCTCGCCAACCATCTCGGCGACATCGGTGCGGTGTGCAACGACGCGGCCTTCGCGCTGATGCACGCTCATTGCGGCGCGCTGCGCGAACAGGTGCTGCGGGCCGCCGACACCGCCTTCGGCCACCGGCTGATGATGGACTGCGTCGTGGCAGGCGGCGTCGCATCGGACCTGACCGCGGAGGGCGCCGCATCGATACGGTCTTTGGCGTCAACCGTCCGCCCGCGCTTCGAGCGGCTGGTCGGGCTCTACGACGACACGGCCTCGCTGCAAGACCGCACGGTGGGAACCGGCGTCGTGAAGCCCGAGCTGGCCGCGCGTTTCGGGGCCGGCGGCTTTGTCGGGCGCGCCAGCGGACGCGCCTTCGACGCGCGCAAGGCGTTCCCCTACCCGCCTTATGACGCGCTCGACTTCGACGTGCCGACCCGCGACGAAGGCGACGTCAACGCGCGGGTCTGGGTCCGCATCGAAGAAGTGCGCCAGAGCCTCGGGCTGATCGAGCAGTTGCTGGATCGCCTGCCCGATGGCGCGGTCTGCGCGGCGCTTCCCGCTGGCTCGGGCGCAGCGGCCGCACTGGTCGAGGGCTTTCGCGGCGACATCTTCGTGTGGCTGAAACTGGAAGCCGGAGCGATCGCCGGCGTCTATCTGCGCGATCCGTCGTGGTTCCAGTGGCCGTTGCTGGAAGCGGCGATCGAGGGGAACATCGTCGCCGATTTCCCCCTCTGCAACAAATCGTTCAACTGCTCCTACGCGGGGGTCGATCTTTGACATGAGCATGCCGAGGCTGCTTGCCGAGGGACTGTTCCGGCGACCGCTTACCGAAGCCGCGCCGCAGGGCGCTGGACTCGCCGAACTGGGGCCTGCATTCGAGCAGGCGGCCCGGCGGCGGCTCGGCCGCAGCCTCTCGATCCGCCAGGTCGACGCCGGCTCCTGCAACGCCTGCGAGCTGGAAATCCACGCGCTCTCCAACGTCTATTACGACCTCGAGCGATTTGGTCTGAGGTTCGTCGCCTCCCCCCGCCATGCCGACGTGCTGATGGTCACCGGCCCGGTCACTTTGAACATGCGCGAGGCGCTGGAGCGCACCTATGCCGCGACGCCCGCGCCGAAGTGGGTGGTGGCGGTCGGCGGCTGCGCCATCGACGGTGGTCTGTTCGCCGGCGGCTACGCCTGCGCTGGCGGCGTCGAGGCGGTGCTCCCGGTCGACGTGCGCATCCCCGGCTGCCCGCCCTCGCCAACCGCGCTGCTGCAGGGCCTGCTGGCGTTGCTGAACACGGACCGGGTCCATCGCTGAGGACGGCCGTAGAGTTTTTCTGAAGCGCAATGTTTCACGTGAAACCGCAAACGCCGGATAATATCGGTCCCACGCCCTGAATTCGGCATTGGGACCGTGGCGGCCTGACCAGCTTTTCTAACAATCACGATGTCAAAGACCCAAACGCGGGGCGACGCGCCGAGTTGAGCAACCCATGCGGTTGAGTCGCGGTCAAGTGGAGGGCCCCTCCGCGGGCTGACCGCCACCCCAAAATCCCCACAGACCGTGGTCTCCTCGGAGATAGCGATCACTGTTATCCTGCGCGCCCTGAGTGGGGAGCAGCGATATGACGATGCTGATCTTGCGCGGAAGAGCCGGCCACTACGGCGGGAAGGACTGGCCCCGTGGCGCGCTCGACGAGCCAGCCGCGCTCGAATATGCGCAGCGCCGCGGCTACGTCGGCGAGGTGCTCGATATCGCGGGCGTGGCCAAGGTGAACAGCGCGCAGACCAACATGGCTCTGGCCGAGTTCCGCAGCGATCGGAGCGTCACCGCGATCTACGGATTTTCGGCCGGCGGCTACAACGTGAAGCACTTCCTGGATGCGTTGGCGGAACCCGAGTGCAAACGGTTGAACCTGGTCGTCGTCCTCGGCGCGCCAAGACCTCATCCCGAGGAGCTCGACGCCAGCAACTACGGCGCGGACTATGAACTGATTTACCGCCTCGATCCTGCCGGCGGGCACATGAACGGCCCACGCGCGTTGCTCGCGACGCTGCAATAGCCTGACTCCGGCGCGCCGTGGCACCGCCGAGATCGACCAGGCCCACTCCGATCCCTAGCCAACTTCGATCCAGTAGCCTTGGCTCCTGACGATCCCCGCGCTAGTAATATGCACGGAGATTTCGTCGAAAGACTGCTTTTCTCTACCTTTTGGAGAGCAACAACGGTTGTCTCAACTTAGTAGCGGCTCGCCCTCGCGGTTTATCTCCACGCGGAACTCTACGGTCGAGCCGGCGGCGGGGCTCCCAGGGGTTGCAACTCTGACAATGTCCCGGCATGCGACAGCAACAGACCGTTGATCGCAGGGCCCCTAAGCTACTTTGTGAGTTTGTTCGACGCGAAGGGGCGCGAGATGTCCAACGTCGTCGTTCAAAGCGCTGACGATGTCCGGGTGATCAGCTGGGCGAGAAATCTGATTGTGGACCGGCTCTGTGCGTCAGCGCGAGTTGAGCGCCGAGGCAGCATCCTCACCCGCCACCGCGCGTGACGCCATGTCGCCTCTCGGTTGGCGATCGCCGAGCCGAAACCTAGGCCGTCTCCCGTGTCGCCCCGACCCGCTGCGCCAGCGAGGCGGCCATGAACGGGTCGAGGTCGCCGTCGAGTACGCCAGCGGTGTCCGACGTTTCGACGTCGGTCCTGAGGTCCTTGACCATCTGATAGGGCTGCAGGACGTAGGAGCGGATCTGGTGGCCCCAGCCGATGTCGCTTTTGTTCGCCTCGACCTCCGCCGCCACCGCCTCGCGCCGCTGCAGCTCCGCTTCGTAGAGGCGGGCGCGCAGCATCTTCCAGGCCTCCTCGCGGTTCTGGTGCTGCGAGCGCTGGTTCTGGCAGGCGACGGCGATGCCGGTGGGGATGTGGGTGAGCCGCACCGCCGAGTCGGTCTTGTTGACGTGCTGGCCGCCGGCGCCGGATGAGCGATAGGTGTCGGTGCGCACATCGCTGGGATTGATCTCGATCTCGATCTTGTCGTCGACGACCGGATAGACCCAGATCGAGGCGAAGCTGGTGTGGCGCTTGGCGTTGGAGTCGAACGGCGAGATGCGCACCAGGCGGTGGATGCCGGCCTCGGTCTTCAGCCAGCCGTAGGCGTTGGTCCCCTTGACCATGATCGTCGCCGACTTGATTCCGGCCTGCTCGCCGTTGGTCTCCTCGACGAACTCGACCTCCATGCCGTGGGCCGTCGCCCAGCGGGTGTACATGCGCAGCAGCATGTTGGCCCAGTCGTTGGACTCGGTGCCGCCGGCGCCGGAGTTGATCTCGACATAGCAGTCGTTGCCGTCGGCCTCGCCGGACAGCAACGCCTCCAGCTCCGCGCGGCCGGCGAGGTCCTTCAGCAGGGCGAGCTGGCTCGCCGCGTCGTCGAGCGAGGCCTCGTCGCCCTCGGCCTCGGCGAGTTCGGCGAACTCGAGCGCGTCGGCGCGCTCCTGCTCCAGCTTGCGCACGCGGCCGACCGCGTCGGCGAGCCGGGTGCGCTCGCGCATCAGCGCCTGGGCGGCCTCAGCGTCGTCCCAGAGGGTCGGATCCTCGACCCGGGCGTTCAGCTCATCGAGTTTGCGGAGGGCGTTATCCCAGTCAAAGACGCCTCCTCAGCAGTGCGATCGACTGCTCAATTTCGGCCGCGGCCGCGTCAATGTCAGCTCTCATCAGATCCTCGCAGACGGCCGAGATAGGCGGGCCGGAGCGCCAAAACAATGCGGCGCGTTGCAAGACCCGGGTTGGGATTGGTTGGAATCCCTACTCACGTCATTGCCGGCCGGAGCGCGCAGCGCGGAGTGTCGGCAATGACGTGGTGAGAGGGTGATCTATCTAATTTCAACACGCTCTAAAACAATCCGTTGAGCTCGCTTGGCGGCTTGCTCGGCTTCGGGCGCGGCGGCGTCAGCGTCGGCTCGGACCTGGGCGGCTGCGGGGCGCCGATCGGGTTGAACGGCGTGACCGGCTCGACGTGGTCGCCGCCGAGCGTCGGGACCGAGATCCGGGCGGACGGCTGGGTTCCCGGCTGGAACGCCTCGCGGTTGGGACCGACCTGGGCGAAGACGGTGCCGGGCGGCGGCGTGAAGTCCAGCTTCGGCATCCCCTTCAGCGCCTCCTTCATGAATTCGATGAAGATGGGCACGGCGGCCACCGCGCCGGTTTCGCCGTGGCCGAGCGAACGGT
Organism: uncultured Pseudomonadota bacterium; assembly: GCA_963835495.1. Lineage (GTDB taxonomy): Bacteria > Pseudomonadota > Alphaproteobacteria > Caulobacterales > Caulobacteraceae > Acaudatibacter. The sequence continues at coordinate 1,287,124 of CAWIFQ010000003.1, forward strand.
TGTCGTCGAAGCCGACGAAGGTCCCGACCACAATCTGGGGCGTGAAGCCGATGAACCAGGCGCTGCGGAACTCGTTGGTGGTGCCGGTCTTGCCACCGACCGGCCAGTTCAGCTCGCGCGCCTGGATGGCGGTGCCGTGCTGGACCACGCCCTGCAGCATGAGGACGATCTGGTAGGCGGTGATCGGATCGACCACCTGCTGCCCGGCCGGCGCGAAATCGGGGCCGTCATCGCCGGTGAAGTCACGGCTGCAATCGCGGCACTCGCGGACGTCGGAGCGGAAGATGCTCTTGCCGTCGCGGTCCTCGACCAGCTCGACCAGGTGCGGATTGATCTTGCGGCCGCCGTTGAGGAAGGCGGAATAGGCGCTGGTGATCCGGAACGGCGTGGTCTCGCCCGACCCGAGCGCCATCGCCAGCACCGGATCCATCTTCGGCACCACGCCGAACTTGATCGCGTTGGCGACGATCTTTGGCATCCCGACCTGCGCGGCGATGCGCACGGTCATGGTGTTGAGCGACAGCTCGAGCCCGCGGCGGAAGATCAGCGGCCCGGGGAAGTTCTTCTCGTAGTTCTCCGGCGTCCAGACCGAGCCAGGGGTCGCTCCCGGAAATGAGATCGGGCCCGCGGAGACGATGCTGGCGGGCGTGAAGCCGTTCTCGAGCGCGGTCGCGTAGACGAACGGCTTGAACGACGAACCGGGCTGGCGCCACGCCTGGGTGGCGCGGTTGAAGTTCGACAGCGAGAACGAATAGCCCCCGACCATCGCCAGCACCCGTCCGGTGTTGGGGTCCATCGCCACCATCGCGCCGTTGACGATCGGCACTTGGCGCAGGTGCAGCCCGCCGGTGTCCTCGGGTTCGACGAAGATCAGGTCACCGACGTTCAGGCCCCCCTTCCCGGCCCTCGCCCAGGCTACATCGGCAGGCAGGATATAGCCCTCGGAATCGTCCTGCGCGACCTTCACCTTGACCTGACTGCCCGAGGATTCCTCCACGACGGCGACATGCCACTTCCTGCGCTCGGAAGGCGGCGAGTGGGTCAGGGCGGCTTTTTCCCAGCCGGGCTCGATCGCCACCCGGCCCCAGGCGCCGCGCCAGCCGTGGCGATGGTCGTAGGTCTCCAGACCGTCCATCAGCGCGATCCGGGCCGCGGTCTGCAGCCGGGGATCAAGCGTGGTGCGGATGTAGTAGCCGCCCTGGTTCACCTTGTCGCCGAACTGCGCCAGCGCCTGGCGGCGCACCTCTTCGACGAAATAGTCGGCGTCGTGGTAGCTCGCGCGCTGTGGCGGCTGCACCACGATCGGCTCCTGCAGCGCCGCCTGCACGTCGGGCGCGCTCGCGGTGCCAAGCTGCAGCATCGCCTCGAGGATCGAATTGCGCCGCTGCAGCGCCGCCTGCATGTGCCGGGCGGGATTGTAGTTGTCCGGGCCCTTCGGGAGCGACGCCAGGAAGGCGCACTGCGCCAGCGAGAGGTCGGTCAGCGACTTGCCGAAGTAGTTGTAGGCCGCCGCGCCGACGCCATAGCTGTCGTGGCCCAGCCAGATCTCGTTGAGATAGAGTTCAAGGATCTGCTTCTTGGTCAGCGCCTGTTCCAGGCGCGTGGCGAGGATCGCCTCCTTCAGCTTGCGGCTCAGCGTCTGCTCGTTGGTCAGCAGCACCGTCTTGGCCACCTGCTGGGTAATGGTCGAGCCGCCCTCGGGCCGGCGGCCTTGCAGCACGTTGAAGACGTCCTTGAACATCGCGCGGCCGACGCCGCCGACATCGACGCCGCCGTGGGTGAAGAAGTTGTGGTCCTCGGCGGCGAGGAAGGCGTTGTAGACCTGCGGCGGGATCTGATCGAACGGCACGTAGATGCGCCGCTCGGTGGAATATTCGCCGATCAGCGTCCCGTCCCAGGCGTAGACCCGCGTCGCCGTCGGCGGATGGTAGTCCACCAGCTCGGAGGCGTTAGGCATGTCGTGGAACAGCCACGCCATATAGATCGCAAGGCTCAGCCCGGCGATCGCGACCAGACTCAGCACGACCACGCCGGCGAAAGCGGACCAACGTCCGATCGAGATCAACCGAGACTCCCTCTCGAAGGGCGACGCCCCGCGAACCGTCTAGCGTGCGTCGCGTCGGGCGCCAATGCGGCGGCGCGCCATCGTCGATGAGCAACTGATTTCGAGGCGGACCGAGCCGCTCGCTCGGAACCTACCGTTCCGCCAACTTGGTCCGGCTGGTGAAGTAGGTGTCGATGGCCTGGGCGATCTTGTCGGCCAGCGCGCCGCGCTGAGCGGGATCGTTGAGGCGCGCTTCGTCATTCGGATTGGTGATGAAGCCCATCTCGAGCAGCGCGGCCGGCACGTCGGGGGCCAGCAGCACGAAATAGCCGGCGTCGCGCTGGCTGCGCGGCAGCAGCGCCGCGCGGTCGCCGACCCGCTCGATCAGCCCCTGGGCGAAGCTGGCGGAACGGTTGCGAGTGGTGCGCTGGGTGAGGTCGAGCAGGATCTGGCCGACCGCGTGGTCGTCGCTCTCGGCGGCCTGTTGCAGGAACCACTCGTTGCGGCCGAGCACATAGCCGACGCGCTGCTGGCCGCGTTCCGACAGCGTGTAGACGCTGGCGCCGTGGATAGCCGTATCGGCGCCGGAGTCGGCGTGCAGCGACAGGAACAGGTCGGCGCCGGCCTGCCGGGCGATCTGCACCCGCTGCTCCAGCGGAATGAAGACGTCCGACTCGCGGGTCATCACCACCTGGTAGCGACCAGTCCGCTCCAGCCGCGCCTTCACCGCCAGCGCCTCGGCCAGGGTGACGGTCTTCTCGTAGCTGGACGCGCCGACGGCGCCAGAGTCCTTGCCGCCGTGGCCGGGGTCCAGGACGATGATCTTGCGGACATGCGCCCTGATCTGCGGCGCCGGCGCGGACTCGGCGGTTTGGTAACCGCGCAGAGCCGCCGTCGCCATCGTTGGGCCAGCATCGCCGTGCGCCACGATATCCACGACATAGCGGTAGCTGGTGACGCCATCGGCCGGCGGCAAAAGGAAGCGGCGGGAGATCTCGGCCTTCTGGTCGAGGTCGAGCGTCAGGCGCGCGCCGCCGGGCGCGTCGGCCACGACCCAGCGCCTGACCAGACCCCTGCCCTCGCCCCGAAGCACGCCGGGCGTCGAGGCCCCTTTCAGGATTACGGCCAGCTGGGTCGCGGAGGCGTCGGCCGGGTCGAGCTCGCCGCTGACGGCCCGATGCAGGTCGACCACGATCCGGGTCGTCGAAGCATCGCCGCCCAGCCGCACCGCGACAACGTCGGGATCCGCGGGCTTGCGGGCGCCGGCGGCGACGGCGGCGGCGCAAGCGGCGGCGAACACGAGACCAAGTGCGGCTCGCCCCCAACGTCCCTTCAGCCCATCAGCCGACAGCCCGCGCATCACCTTCGCGCCCACACACCCAGCATTTTCGCTGTTTGCCCCAGATTGGGCGCCCCGCGTAGCAAAACCGTTAAGCACGAGGGAAAGCAACCGCCGCGCTTTCCATTCGCGACCTTATGTTGCTACATTGTGCGTTGCGCGCCCAGGCGTCCGACGCCGGACCATCTTTGGGTGCGCAAGGCCTGGCGTCGGGCCCGCGCGCAAAACCGCGACGACGCGCCCGAAGAACGAACGCTTCCCATGTGAGGGCGGCGTATTTGGAACAACAACCTGATGGGCAGCGCCCTCCTCCCCGAAGCGAAGATCGCCTCCGCAGCCGAAGCTGGCGGCGAACCTTTGGGATGCGGCGCGCCACACATAAGCAGGCGCCCGGGCCACGTGCCCGCCGCGCGCCGCGGAGAAATTCGTAATGACGAGAAAAATGCTGATCGACGCCGCCCACGCGGAAGAAACGCGGGTGGTCGTCCTGGACGGGACTCGTGTTGAAGAGTTCGATTTCGAAAGCCAGGCCCGCAAACAGCTTCGCGGCAACATCTACCTGGCCAAGGTTACCCGGGTAGAGCCCAGTCTTCAGGCGGCCTTCGTCGAATACGGCGGCAATCGCCACGGCTTCCTCGCCTTCAACGAAATCCACCCGGACTACTATCAGATTCCGCATGCCGACCGCGAAGCGCTGATGCGCGAAGTGGCCGAGAGCGATGACGACGAAAACGGCAACGGCCACCACAACGGCGCCGCCAACGGCGACGAAGAGGGCGACTCGGTCGGCGGCATGGAGGACGAGGTCGAGGCCGACGAAGAGATCGAGCGTCGCCGTCGCCGCATCCTCAAGCGCTACAAGATCCAGGAAGTGATCCGTCGCCGGCAGATCATGCTGGTGCAGGTCGTCAAGGAAGAGCGCGGCAACAAGGGCGCGGCGCTGACCACCTACCTCTCGCTCGCCGGCCGCTACTGCGTCCTAATGCCCAACACCGACCGCGGCGGCGGCATCAGCCGCAAGATCACCTCGGCCACCGACCGCAAGCGCCTGCGCACCATCGTCCAGGGTCTGGAGACGCCCGCCGGCATGGGGCTGATCGTGCGCACCGCCGGCGCCAAGCGCACCAAGGCCGAGATCGGGCGCGACTACGACTACCTGATCCGCACCTGGGAGAATATCCGCGACACGACCATGCACTCGGTCGCGCCGGCCCTGATCTACGAGGAAGAGGACCTGGTGAAGCGGGCGATCCGCGACCTCTACGACAAGGATCTCGAAGGGATCTGGGTCGAAGGCGAGGCCGGCTACAAGGAAGCGCGCGAGTTCATGCGCGTGCTGATGCCGGCCCAGGCCAAGAAGGTGATCGCCTATCGCGAGCCGACGCCGCTGTTCGTGCGCCACCGCATCGAGGACCACCTCGCGCAGATCTATTCGCCGGTCGTGCCGCTGAAGTCGGGCGGCTACCTGGTGATCAACCAGACCGAGGCGCTGGTCGCCGTCGACGTGAACTCCGGTCGCGCGACCAAGGAACGCAACATCGAAGCGACGGCGCTGAAGACCAACATGGAGGCGGCCGAGGAGGCCTGCCGCCAGCTGCGTCTGCGCGACCTCGCCGGCCTGATCGTGATCGACTTCATCGACATGGAGGAGGCCAAGAACAACCGCGCCGTCGAAAAGCGGATGAAGGACTGCCTGAAGGACGACCGCGCGCGGATCCAGATCGGCAGGATCTCGTCGTTCGGCCTGATGGAGCTCAGCCGCCAGCGCCGCCGCACCGGCATCCTCGAAGGCACCACCCACGTCTGCCCGCATTGCGCGGGCGCCGGACGCGTCCGCTCGGTCGAGTTCGAGCGCGCTCTCGGCCTTGCGCGCGGTGGAGCTGGAGGGACTGCGCGGCGGCGGCGAGATCGTGCTGCGCACGCCGCGCGACGTCGGGCTCTATCTGCTCAACGCCAAGCGCGACTACCTGATGCGCCTGCGCCAGACCCACGGGCTTTGGGTCAATGTCGCCCTCGATGATGCCCTGGCGGCCGCCGAGCACGGCATCGAGCGTATCTCCAGCGAAGCGCCGCCGACGAGCGCCCGCACCTGGGAGGCGCCGGCCACCGAGCCGTATGAGCCGGACGAGGCCGACGATGATCTCGTCGATGAGGTCGACGAGGAGGAGGAAGACGAGGACGAAGACCAGACGGTCCAACTCGAGACCGACGACGCGGATGAGGACGACGAGGAGCGCCGTCCGGCCGCTTCGCATCAGGACGACGACACGCGGCCGCGCCGCGGACGGCGCCGTCGGCGCGGGCGCCGCGGCGACGAGCCGCGTCCGGCCCAGGCGCAGGCGCCGCAGCCGGTCCGGCCGGCGAGCGACGAACAGGTCGAGGGCGAAGGCGATGGCGAGCGCGGACGGCGGCGTCGACGCGGTCGGCGCGGCGGTCGGCGCATGCGCGAGGAGCCACGCGCTGGCGACGTCTACGCCTGGTCCTGGCCCTCGAGGCCGGTCGGCGATGACGCCTATCAGTGGCGCGGCCCAGTCCAGGCTCAGCTAGCCCCGCCGCCGGTCTCGTCGCCAGAGCCAGTCGCGGCCTCGCCTGAGCCGGTCGAGATGCTCGACGCCGCGCTACAGCCGCCGATCGCCGACGACGGCGCCAGCGTCGACGTGTGGGTCGAACTGCCGGCGGCCGATGAAGCGCCGCGCAAGGGCCGGGCCCGCCGCGGTCGCGGCAGGGCCGCCGTCGCCGAGCCGGTGTCCGCCGAGTTGCCCGCCGAGCCGGCCCTTGAAACCGTCGCTGCGGCGTCGCCGGAAGCGGAGCCGGTGGCAGAGCTGGCGGCGGCGTCGGAGCCCGTCGCCGTCGCCGAAGAACCGGTCGCCGAGGTCGCCGCAGCGCCTGCCGCGCCGGTCCTGGCGAGCGTCAACGAACCAGCCCCGCCGCCGCGCGCGGTCGACGCCAACGAAATCGTCGCGCCGCCCGCCACGCCAAAGCGCGGTTGGTGGCGTCGGGGGGCGTGAAGCGCTAAGATCGATCGTGCAGGGGCGCGCCAGAACTGATCCGGAGCAATGGATTTGAGTCCCCGCACGTTCTCGCCTCTACGCTGGCTGCGAAGCGGGATCGCCGTGACGGCGATCACCGCCTTGCTGGCGTCGCCTGCGACCGCCGTTCACGCCCAGGGTGAGTACTTCGGCGCCGGCATCGAGCGGGACACCGAGATCGAAGCCATCATGCACCAGGAGATGGATCCTATCTTCTCGGCGGCGAACATCGATCCCAAGCGGGTGGAACTCTACCTCGTCGCCGATCCGACGCTGAACGCCGGCACGCTGCCGGGCTACCGCATGGTGGTCAACAGCGGCCTGATCATGCAGTGCAAATACCCGAACGAGCTGCAGGGCGTGCTGGCGCACGAAACCGGCCACATGGAGCGGGGCGATGTCGCCCGCGTTGGCGAGTTGCAGAAGGGCGTTGTCGGACCGATGATCATCGGTCTGGGCCTCGGCATTCTGGCGGCCCTCGCCGGCGCGCCGGATGCGGCGGCTGCGCTGATCTATTCCGGCAGCTACTTCGGCCAATTGAACGGCCTGGCTTACTCTCGCGACGACGAATCCCGCGCTGACGAAGCGGCCATCACCTACCTGGACAAGGCAGGATATTCCGGCGCGGGGATCGTCGATTTCTTCGATAACTTCCGATACGAAGAAGTGTTCTCCGACGCCAAGAAGTATCCGTTCTGGGTCGATCACCCGCTGACCGACGACCGGATCGAAGCGATCACGGTGCGCGCCAAGTCGCAGCCGCACTGGAGCGTGAAGGACACGCCGGAGATGATCGCCCAGTTCGAGGTCATGAAGGCCAAGATCAAGGCCTTCACCAACCGTCCGTTCCAGACCTACGTCGACTATCCTGACACGGACAAATCCTTCCCTGCCCGCTACGCCCGCGCCATCGCCGACTATCGCGAGCTGGACACCGAGAAGGCTCTGAAGGAGATCGACGCCCTGATCGCCGAACGGCCAGACGATCCGTATCTCTACGAGCTGAAGGGCCAGGCGCTGATGGAGAGCGACCGCGCCCGGGAGGCGGAGGCGCCGCTGCGCAAGTCGGTCGAATTGAACCCCGAAGCGCCGCTGCTGCGTCTGTTGCTCGGCCAGGACCTGATCACCGAGAACGATCCGGCCAAGCTGCAGGACGCCATCGCCACCCTGAACCGTTCGCTCGTGGTCGAGCCGGACAACCCGATGCCGTGGCTGTGGCTGTCGCAGGCCTACGACGCCAAGGGCGACGAGGGCATGGCGCGGCTGGCGACCGCCGAGCAGGACTTCCACCTGGGCCAGATGAAGGACGCCCGCGCCTTCGCCATGCGCGCCCGTGGGTTCCTGAAGCGGGGCACGCCGGAATGGAACCGGGCCACCGACATCGTGCTGACGTCCAATCCCTCGGCTGACGATCTGCGGCTGTTGGGCTCGCAGGGATGAGGCCGTTCATTGTGTTCAGTGTCGCCGCCGCGCTTGGCCTGGCGGCCTGCCAGCCGTCGCCGGAGAACGGCGCCTCGTTCGACGCCAAGGTGAAGGCCTACCTGATGGCGCATCCCGACGTCCTGCGCGCCGCCATCCAGAACATGCAGGCGACGGACGACGCCAACGAGGCGAAGGCGGAGGCTGCCGCCGACGCCAAGGCCAAGGCCGCCCTGCCCGTCCTGCGCGCGGCGCTGGAACGCGATCCCAGGGACTTCGTGGCGAATCCGAACGGCAGGGTGACGGTGACGGAGTTCTACGACTACCGCTGCCCCCACTGCATCGAGATCGCGCCGCAGATCGTCGGCCTGATCCGCGCGCACCCCGAGGTGCGCTTCGTGTTCAAGGAAATGCCCATCTTCGGGTCGACTTCGGACCACGCCGCCCGCGCCGCGCTGGCCGCCAAGGCGCAGGGCAAGGACTACGTCGGACTGTACGAGGCGATGATGGCCGCCCGGCCGCTCACCGACGACGCGATCGACCGCCTCGCCGCCGCCAAGGGCGTCGACGTCGCGGCGATGAACGCGCCCGCGGCCGTGGCCAAGGACCAGACCCAGATCGACGACGTCGCCAAGCTGGCGGCCAAGCTCGCCATCAACGGCACCCCCGGCTTCATCGTCGGCGACACCGTCATCCACGGCGAGGACTACGATGGCCTGACCGCGGCGATCGCGGCGGCGGAGAGGAAGGCCTAGCCGGCCACCCGCTCGATCATGGCCGCGAATGCGTCCATCAGGCCGACGAGGAACGTCCGCGTCTTCTCTTCGACGATGGTCCCATCCTCGGCGAACAGCTTGGCCGCGCCGCCGATGTAGGCTTCCGGTTGCTGCAGCACCGGCATGTCGAGAAACACCAGCGACTGGCGCAGATGGTGGTTGGCGCCGAACCCGCCGATGGCGCCAGGCGAGACGCTGACGACCGCGCAGGGCTTTCGCGACCAGACGCTCTGGCCGTAGGGGCGCGAGCCGACGTCGATGGCGTTCTTCAGTCCGCCCGGGACCGAGCGGTTGTACTCCGGCGTCACGAACAGCACCGCATCCTTGGGACGCACCGCGGCGCGGAAGTCGATCCAGGGCTGGGGCGCTTCGGCGCCCTCCAGATCCTCGTTGTAGAGCGGCAGCGCGCCGATCTCGACGATGCCCAGCTTCAGCGTGGCAGGCGCCAGCTGCGCCAGCGCCAACGCCATCTTTCGATTGAAGGAGCCCTTGCGCAGGCTGCCGACCAGCACCGCGACGTCGCGCTGAGGCATGGGTCTCTCCCGTGGGTTCAGGCCGCGGCCGCCTTGGCGCGGGCAGGTATGGTTTTCTCGACGAAGCGCTGCAACAGGGCCGCCACCTCGGTCGGCGCGTCCAGATTGGGCGAATGGCCGACGCCATGCCAGAAGTGCAGCCCGGTGCCGGGCGGATACTTGGCCCAGGTCGCCAGCATGGCTGCGACCGGGATCAGCTCGTCGGCGTCGCCGCCCGCCACCAGCACCGGCATCGGCAGCGCCCTCACCTGGTCGCCGATCCTGATTTCGAACATCGAGCGCATCGAGCCGCGCAGGCGCCGCTCCGGGGCGTTTCGCATGTCCGCCGCCACCACGCGTACGATCTCCGACGAGGCGGCGGCGAGCGCAGCCGAGTCGATCCCGTCCCCCGCGCCGCCCCGCGCCTGCTGCGCGCGCCGCGCCGACATCCGCGCCTCGATCAGCTCTTCCAGACTCGGGCCGTCATCAGGCAGCTGCGCCCCGTCCGGGTCCGAGGGATCGAGCAACACCAGCCCCTTCAGCAGGCCCGGATGGTCCACCGCGAACTGCGCCACGGTCGCGCCGCCCAGCGAATGGCCGACCAGCGTGAAATCGCGCCAGCCCAGAGCGTTCACCAGCTCGAAGGCGTCGCTGGCGAAGATCTGTACGCTGAAGTCCTCCTCCCGCGGCGGCGCTTCCGAGCCGCCGGCGCCGCGGTTGTTGATCGCGATCGAGGTGTAGCGGTCGGCCGGCAGCGCCTCCTGCACCAGCCGCCAGATCGCGGCCGAGGCCTGGAAGCCGTGGATCAGCACCACCCGCTCCGGCCCCTCGCCGTGCTGGAAGTACTCGAGTTCGAACCCTGGAAAGTTGAGCGAAGGCCATGGCCGCCCCTTAACGTCTGGCGCCACCTTAGTCCCGCGCGCGGCGACGGCGAAGGGCCGATCAGGCGACGGCGCGCACCTGATCGCAGAACCAGTCGAGACCGGCGTCAATGCCCTCGCGGCGGACTATGGAAACGGTCCAGGGCGCGGGCTGCATGGGCGGGTCGAGCACCTGCAGCCCCAACCGCGCCGCCTGCTGCTCGGCCAGGCGCCTTGGGCCGGTGGCGACAGCGTCCGAGGCGGCGACCATCGCCAAGGCCATCTCCCAGCGAGGCACGATGGCGACGCCTTTCACATCGGTGGGGCTGGGTATCGGATCCTCGCCGATGGTCGGCCCGATCACGTCGTCGGTCGGCGAGATCGACCCTGCAAACACGTGGCCCGCGCTCGCCCACTGCTGCCGGCTGATCTGACCGTCGATGCTCGGATGGCCGCGCCTCGCGACGACGCAATAGGTGTCCTCGTAGAGCGTCTGCCCGACGAAGCCCGCCGGCAGGGCTTCGAACCGCCCAAGGGCGACGTCGATCTGGCCACGGCGCAGGGCGTCGAGGGCAAGATAGCCACGCAGGAACTGGAAGGTGAATCCACCGCCGAACGCCGCCTCGCGCAGCCGGCCCACGAGCGGACCGCCGATCGCTTCTTGGGCGAAGACGGTCGCGGCGACATTGAACCAGCGGGTGCTGAGCGAGGGCTCGAAGCCGGGTTCAGGACGAACGGCCGCGCTTATCATGTCGATCAGCGCCTCGATCCGCGGCGCCAGCTCGAGCGCCCGTTGAGTTGGTTCGAGCCCGTGCGGCTTTCGCAGAAACAGCGGATCGCCGAACAGGTCGCGCAGCCGGCCGAGGGCGTGGCTCACAGCAGACTGGCTCAGCCCCAGATGCGCGGCCACCGCCGTGGTCCGTCCGCGCCGGCACAGCTCGCGGAACACCAGCAACAGACCGCCGTCGATCCGTCGTATATCGAGTTGGTTGATATCACTCATGCGTCGTATTCAGTATCTGGGTTTCAATTGGATGGCTAGTCCCTTCCCCGGCAAGACGGGAGGGACACATGAAGACGACCATCATCGCCGCGGCGAGCCTGGCGTTCAGCGCGGGCGCAGCCGTGGCTGATCCTGCGCCCGCGACGCCAAAGCCGATCGGACCCTGCGCCGGCGTCTACGTGTCGGCGGCGGCGCTCAGCGACTATCGCTTCGACGGCTTCAGCGAGAGCAACCATCATTCGACGTGGCAGGCCACGCTCTACTGCTACCGCAACGACGGCTTCTTCGCCGGAACCACGCTCACCGGAATCGATTTCGAGGACACGCCGCGCACCCACCTCGAGGCTGACTGGTATGTCGGGCGTCAGGTGCAATGGCGCGGCGCCAAGGTCACCGCCGAGCTGCTCTACGCCTCGTTCCCCGACAAGCGGGCGCCCGGTCCCAGCTACGACATCATCGAGCCGCAGATCGAGGCTTCGCGCAGCTTCAGACGCCTGACGCTCGGCGGGCTCGTAGGCTGGGAGACCAGCATGTCCGGCGGCGGCCAGGAGTGGCATGTGAAGGCCAGCGCCGCCTACGCCGTCGCGCCGTGGCTGTCGTTCAGCGGTCACGCCGGCCGTTTCTTCGCCGCCCGGGGCGCCGATCGCAACTACGACGCCTGGGACGTCGGCGCGACGGCGACCTGGCGGCGCTTCAGCCTTGACGCGCGTTACGGGGGCACGGATCGGCCGATGTCGCAGTGCTTCTTCACCACCTGGTGCCAGCCGGGCGGCTACGCCAGTCTCAGCTATCGCCTGCTGCCCTAATCGTCACGGCGGATGCGGCGGCTCGGTCAGCAGCTCGACCGGAACATCGACCCCGCGCAAGCCGGGGTGGGCGCCGTAGTAGCGCCAGAGCACCCAGCCGGCGACCGCGGCGCCAGGGATCGTCAGCGCCAGCGAAATGCCCAGCGACTGCCCGTACGCAGCCAGCGCCGCGGCGATCAGCGCGCCCGCGGCCGCGCCCAGGTCCCAGCCGCCCTCAGTCAGGATGTGGAAGCGCAGCGGACACGGCGAGGCCTTGGCCATGTTGTAGACTGCGGTCATTTCCGCTGGCAGCAACAGGGCGGCGACGAACGGGCCTGGGGCGTTGGCCGCCACCGCCAGCCAGGGCGATCCGATGCTGAGCGTGCGCAGCAGCGAGAGCGCCGCGGTCGCGCTGTAGGCCAGGATCACGGCGCGACGCGCGGCGCCGTGGTCGATTTGCCGCCCCATCACCAGGCCGGCCACCGCGCCGACCAGCGCTGCCAGCGCCATCGCGCCGCCATAGCCGGTCAGGCTGCGGCCCAGGGAGATGAACAGAGCGACCTGCCAGACGTAGTAGAAACAGGCGCCCATCCAGCCATCCATGACGAACAGCGCGAACCCGGCCTGGACGGCGCGGAAGACGCCCGTCGCGACGGCCTTCACCCTCACGTTCGGGGCGCCCAGCAGTGGCAGGGCCGACAGCGCCTGCACCAGCGCGACGGCGCCGAACGCGAGTTCTCGGCCCGGCGGTCACCAACGCCCAGGCGCCCGCCAGTGGCGCGGCGATGCCGACGATCGCCGAGATCGCTTCGCGTATTGCGATCTGCTGGCCGCGGTGCTCGGCGTCGCCGAGCGCGGCGAAGTAGGCGTGATAGGACGGCCAGTAGAGCGTGTCGCCGACCGCGGTCGTCATGCAGAGCGCGTAGAACCAGGCGTTGAGTCCATGCACCTCGGCCAGCAGCGGATATTGGCAGGCGACGATGAGCGTCCCGACGATCACCAGCGGCTTGAGACCCCACCGCTTGCCCAGCGGCAGGATCAGCGGCCGCAGGCAGAAGCGCCCGGCCAGGATCGCCGCGAACGACGCCAGCGTTGCTGGGACCGAGACGCCGGCGTGCAGCATGTAGGTGAAGATGAACACCCCGCCGGCGTTCATCGCCACGGCCTGGACGCCGTAGTGGAAATTGACCCGGTTGACGGCGTCGTTGCCGAAGAATGCCATTTCAAAAGGGCCGATGAGCCAGGAGAAGTTGACGAGCGCCGCGAATTTCGGGCGGTCGCGGCGAGGCGCGCGCTTGGCGCTAGGAGGTCAAATCAAGGTAGTCATCGGCAGAGGCAGTATGAGCGCGACCCCCTGGCCGAGGCAAGCGGGCACGCTCTCCCCGGCGGAACCTCTCTGGCTCGGCCGGCTTACCCCGGCGGCCAATTGCGCCAGACGAGCAGCGAGGCGCGCCATCGGATGATGTCGGAAGGAGCGAGCGTCCTTGTCCCGGCGATCGTCGGCGTGGCGGCGATGGGCGTGCTCGCGCGGCCCTGGCGCACCGCCGAGGCCGTGTGGGCCGTGGGCGGGGCCGTTCTGCTGGTGTTGTTGGGCTTGCTGCCCCTCGCCGACGCTTGGCGCGCCATCGCTGCGGGCGGCGACGTCTATCTTTTCCTGGCCGGTATGATGCTGCTCTCCGAGGTCGCCCGCCGGGAGGGGCTGTTCGACGCCGTCGCCGCCTTTGCTGTCAACCGGGCTGCTGGCTCGGCCTGGCGACTGTATGCCCTGGTCTACGCGGCGGGCGTGGCGGTCACCATCTTCATGTCCAACGACGCGACAGCGGTGGTGCTGACGCCGGCGGTGTTCGCCGCCGCAAAACGGGCGAAGACGGCGCCTCTGCCGCACCTGTTCGCCTGCGCCTTCATCGCCAATGCGGCCAGCTTCGTGCTGCCGATCTCAAATCCGGCCAACCTCGTGCTCTACGCCGACCATACGCCGCCGCTGATCGACTGGCTCGCCCGCTTCGCCCTGCCCTCCGCGGCCGCGATCGCCGCCACGTTCGCGGCGCTGGCCTGGGCCGAGCGCGGGGACCTGAACGCCGCCTGCGAGACCGCCGTCCCGGCCTTGCCGATCTCGCGCGGCGGCTGGGTCGCGCTGGGAGGACTCGGCTGCACGATCATCACCCTGCTCGCGGCGTCGGCGCTGGACCGGCCGTTGGGCCTGCCGACCGCGATCATGGGGGTTGCGACCGTCGCCGTCGTCTCCATCGCCCGCCGCGCCTCGCCGGCTCCGCTGATGCGCCACATCTCGTGGTCGATCCTCCCGCTGGTGGCCGGCCTGTTCGTGATGGTGGAGGCGCTGCGGCGAGTTGGGCTGATCGCGATGCTCGGCGCGTTGCTGCGCCAGGCGAGCACCCAGTTCGGGACTGCGGCCACCGGCGGCGCGGCAGGCGTGGCGTTGGCGGTGGTCAGCAATCTCGTCAACAATCTGCCGGCCGGGCTCGTCGCCAGCGCCGTCACGGCCCAGGCCCATGCGCCGCCAAAGATCGTCGATGCGCTGCTGATCGGGGTCGACCTCGGCCCGAACCTGTCGGTCACCGGCTCGCTGGCGACGATCCTCTGGCTGGCGGCCATCCGCCGCGAGGGCGAGAACGTCTCCGCCTGGCGGTTCCTGAAGACCGGCGCGATCGTCATGCCGCCAGCGCTGCTGCTCGCGCTGGCCGCCCGGCTGCTCGCCGGTTAAGGCGCGCTCCCGGCGGCAATGACGTGAATGGCGTTCGACTGACCTCTCCTTAGCTCAGCGCCTTGGCGTAGTTGGCCAGCGAGTGGCCGTATCTGGGCAGATGCGGCGCCAGCGCGCCGAGCGCCACGGACAGCGCCTCGCGCGGCGCGCCGGCGTCGGCGAGCGCCAGCGCCAGGAACGCGGCGACCGCCTCGTCGAGCTCGTCCGGCGGCTCGCCGCGCTCGTGGTGCAGCAGCGCCACCGCCTCCTTGGCGCGGCCAAGGTTGCGCAGGGTGCTGCCGAGCTGGATCACCGCACGGCGGCGTCGGAACGTGTCGAGGCCGCCCTCCAGCGCGGCGCGATAGAGCGGCTCGGCCTCGGCCTCCTGGCCTAGCGCATCGTGCGCCGACGCCAGTTCGAACAACGCCGCCGGATGGTCCAGTGGCGCCTCGGCGATCAGCGAGCGCATGTCGGCGAGGAAAATCGCCGGTTCCCGGTCGTCGAACGCGGCCCAAAGTTCGGCGACCCGCCGCTCCCAGACCTGATCGACCGGGCGAGGCGTGGCCATCAGATCAATCCGGCCAGCGGCGAGGACGGATCAGCGTACATCCGCTTGCCCATCCGCCCGGCGAGGTACGCTTCGCGGCCGGCGATGACCGCGTGCTTCATCGCCCGCGCCATCCGGATCGGGTCCTTAGCCTCGGCGATGGCCGTGTTCATCAGCACCGCGTCGCAGCCGAGCTCCATCGCCAGCGCCGCGTCGGAGGCGGTCCCGACGCCGGCGTCGACCAACACCGGCACGCTGGACTGCTCGACGATCAGGCGGATGTTGAGCGGGTTCTGCAGACCAAGCCCCGAGCCGATCGGCGCGCCGGCGGGCATGATCGCCGCGGCGCCGAGATCCTCCGCCTTCTTGCACATCACCGGATCGTCGGTGGCGTAGACCATCACCGAAAAACCGTCGTCGATCAGCAGCTTCAGCGCGCGCAGCGTCTCCACCATGTCGGGGTAGAGGTGCGCCGTGCGGGTCAGCACCTCGAGCTTGACCAGGTCCCAGCCGCCAGCCTCGCGGGCGAGCCGCAGGGTCCGCACGGCTTCCTCGCCGGTGAAGCAGCCGGCGGTGTTGGGCACATAGGTGAAGCGGTCGGGACTCACGAAGTCGGTCAGCATCGGCTGGCTGGGATCTGAGAGGTTCACCCGCCGCAGCGCCACCGTCACCATCTCGGCCCCCGCCGCCTCGGCCGCGGCGGCGTTCAGGGCATAGTCCTTGTACTTGCCGGTGCCGACGATCAGCCGCGAACTGAAGGTCCGTCCAGCGACGCTCCAGGTGTCGTCGGCGGCGACTTGCGATCCATCCATCCGTCTCTCCTTAGGCTCCCGCCTTCAACCACCGCCAACAAAAGCGACGATCTCGATCCGGTCGCCGTCCGACAGCGCCGTCACGGCGAATGCGGAGCGCGGCACGATCTCCAGGTTGCGCTCGACGGCAAGCTTGCGCCGGTCGAGGCCGAGCAGCGTGACCAGCGCCTCGATCGTCGTCGCGGCGGCCACGTCCCTCGCTTCGCCGTTTACGAACAGCCGCATCCTATGGCTCCAAAGAGCCGGGCTGGGCCGGACGTCGGATGAAAAGAGGACCCTTGGGCGGCCCAGTTCTCTCCCTTCGCCGGCATGACCCGGATCAGGTTCAGCGGGTCACCGCGCAGAATTCAGCGGTTTCTCAGTCCCTTGCCAGGACTCCCCGGAGAAGCGCGCAATCTACGCCCGGGGCCGGGAGCGTCAAGACCGGCGCGAAAGCTCAGACGCCCTGCTGGTCCAGCCGCCAGAAGCGGAGCGGCTGCGCCCGGATCGAGCTCCAGGCCGCCGCGAAACGCTGCGAGCCCCAGGTCCAGGCGCTCCAGGCGGCCACGCCGCCGGCGATGGCGAGCGGCCAGGCGATGAAGTTGGGCAGGTGCAGGTGGGTCGCCACCAGCAGGAACTTGAACTGCAGCAGGTAGATGAAGAACGAAGCGCCCGCGACAAGGTAGATCGGCGTCGAGAGGAAACGCGGCACGCTCAACTTCGGCGCGATGAACAGCAGGCCTGCCACCACGGCGATCGGCAGGGAGTTGGCGGCGCCGTAGATCGGCAGGCTGAGACCCACATAGGCCAGCGTCACCGCCAGGATGGCGACCCGCCAGCGCCCTTTCATCAGGCCGGAGAGCGCCGCCAGGGCGAAGGTGGCTAGGTGCGTCGTCGGCGCATGGTTGAAGTACGAGACCGGGTTGACGCCGGTGGCCCAGACGCCAGGCGCGGCCAGCGTCGGCAGCAGGAAGCGGCCAGCGAAGCCGATCGCCACCGCCGCGAACGCCGAGACCATGGCCGGATGACGCAGTTTCAGCACGTACTTGGTCACCAGCATCAGCGCCGCGTAGGCGAGGACGATGTGGACCACCGCGTGGATGTACCAGAGGAAATACTCGTGCCCGCGGTAGGCGTCCGGCCCTGACAGCGGCATGCCGGCGTAGTCGATCAGGTCGGTATAGAGGAACACGCTGGAAAGCTGCGGGTGGTAGTGCGTCGCCAGCTTGATGGCGAACTGCGGCAGTTCGATCAGATAGAGCGGCAGCAGGATGCTCTTCAGTAGCCGCCAGACCGGCTTCAAGCTGCCGGCGTGCGCCATCTCGCGCAGCTGCAGATTGCCGAAAATGCAGCCCGAGACCCACAGCAGCGCGCTGGTCCCCGCGCCGCCGGAGAAGAACAGCTGGAAGTGGCTGCCCACCACCACGGCGATCGCCGCGGTGCGCAGCAGCATCGCGCTCTCGATCTCGATGAAGCGGCTCTTCTTGGCGATCGGCTCGGCGACGGCGGCCAGCTCGGCGATCGTCATCGTGGTCCAGTTGTCCGGGACCCGGCCCAGCGCCTCTTCGAGCGATAGATAGGCGCTGACGTAGGACAGGCTGTCGCCGCCGAGCGACGCGAAGCTGCTGGCCGGGGTGATTTCGCCGCGGCGGAAGAACGCGCGCCAGCCCTCCACCAACGCCGCCTCGACCCTGGTCAGCGCCGCCAGCTGAGTTGGCTCGGCGGGCGGCGCATCCTGGCTCGCGATCAGCGCCTGACGGTCGATCTTGCCGTTGGGCAGCAGGGGCAGCCGCGGGACCGCGACGAACTGGTCCGGGGCCATGTAGGCCGGCAGGCGTCTGGCGAAGCGACGGCGCAGCACCTCGACGTCGAGGTGGCCATGCCTCGGTTCGAAGAAGCAGCACAGCCGCACGTCGTCGGCCGAGCCGAGATTGAGCGTGATCGCCTGCCGCACATCAGGGGAGGTCAAGGCGCAGGCGGTGATCTCGGCCAGCTCGACCCGATAGCCGCGCACTTTGACCTGGTCGTCGCGCCGACCCTGGATCGCCACCTGCCCGTCCGGCCGGACATAGCCGATGTCCCCGGTGGCGTAGCAGCCTTCCTCGCCATACGGCTGCGCGTCGGGCAACCGGCCGTCCTTGACGTAGCCCAGCGTCAGGAACTTCGAGCGGACGACGATTTCGCCGATCTCGCCGCCGCGCGCCGCCCGGCCCTGTTCGTCACGCAGCTCCAGCGTGAAGCCGTCGACGCCGGTTCCGATCGGCGCCCGCGCCTCGCCGCCGGTCCTTGGCGCGCGGTGGCAGCTCACCGCCTGCGGCGTCTCGGTCGCGCCGTAGAAGTTGACGCTCTCGCACGCCGGCGCCAGCGCCGCGACGGCCTCGACGAGGCTCTGCCGCAAGACGTCGCCGCCCCAGAAGATATAACGCAGATCGCTCAAAGGCTCCTCGCGGCCCGGTTTCACCGCGGTCAGCAGCTGGCCCAGCGGCGGCGTCATGTGCGCCGCGGAGGGCCGGGTCTGGACAAACCAGTCGAACAGCTCGCCCGGCGCGGTGAGCGCGGCCTGCGCCGGGATGTGGATCGATGCGCCGAGGCTCAGCGGCGTGAAGATGTCTCGCAGGATCGGGTCGTGCGAGAGGCCCGACAGCAGGGTGAACCGATCGTCCTCGGTCAGGTCGAAGGTTCGCGCCTGCCAGTCGACGAAGTTGACCAGCGGCCGGTGCGAGCAGGCGACACACTTCGGTGTCCCGGTGCTGCCGGAGGTGAACAGCAGATAGGCCGGATCGTCCGGCGAGATGTCGGGCGGCAAGATCGCGCTCGCGCCGGCGGGTGCATCGAGATCCACCCGGATCGACGGCAGATCGCACCGCAGCCCCGCGGCCTTCCCAGCCGACAGCAGCAGCTTCGGCCGGCAGTGCTCGATCAGCGCGGCCAGCCGCTGCGCCGGATAGGCCACATCGAGGATGACGAACGGGCGGCCGGCCCTGGCGCAGGCCAGCGCCGCCACCACGGCCCGCGCGCCGCGCTCGGCGAGGATCGCCACGACGTCCCGGCGGCCGAGCCCAGCCTCATCCACCAGCCCCGCATGGCGACGCGACAGCTGTTCCAACTCGGCATAGGTCAACGACCCGTCGTGGCTCGAAATCGCCAGCGCCCCCGGCCGCCGCAGCGCCCGAGCTTCGAACTTGGTGTGGATCAGGGCGGGTCCGGCCATCGAGGGTCGCGGACTGCAAAGCTCAAGCCAGCCGCGCGAACGCGTTGACACCCCCGCGCGGCGAGTTGGACAATCGCGCATCGAGCATTTTGAAAACGACGGCGGGCCGGCCCGCCAATTTGAGACGGGAGTTTGACATGGCTGATTTTGGCGCCGCGGACACCGAGGCGTTCCGCAAGGAAGCGCGCGAATGGCTGGAGGCGAATTTCCCGCCGCAGCTGCGCAAAGAGCCCGACACCACCATGGAGCAGATGGAGGGCGGGCTGAAGCCGAGCGAGGCGGCCGAGCTCTGGCGCGAGCGCATTGGCGAGAAGGGCTGGGGCACGCCCACCTGGCCGAAGGAATACGGCGGCGGCGGCCTCAGCCAGGCCGAGGCGCGCGTGCTGGCCGAGGAGATGAACCGGATCGGCGCGCGCAACCCGATCGTCGGCATGGGCCCGGGCATGTTCGGCCACACCCTGCTCGAGTACGGCAGCGAAGAGCAGAAGCAGAAGCACTTCCCGCCGATCGTGCGGGGCGAGCTGCGCTGGTGCCAGGGCTTCTCCGAGCCCGGCTCAGGCTCCGACCTCGCATCGCTCTCGACCAAGGCTGAGGACAAGGGCGATCACTGGCTGGTCAACGGCCAGAAGATCTGGACCTCCGGCGCGCAGTTCGCCGACTGGTGCTTCTGCCTGGTCCGCACCGATCCCAAGGCCAAGAAGCACGAAGGCATCAGCTTCCTGCTGATCGACATGCACAGCCCGGGTGTCGAGGCGCGGCCGATCAAGATGATCTCCGGCGCGTCGGGCCAGTGCGAGACCTTCTTCACCGACGTGAAGGTGCCCAAGGAGAATCTGATGGGCCAGCTCAACGGCGGCTGGGCCATCGCCAAGCGGCTGCTGCAGCACGAGCGCAACGGCATGGGCAACCGCACCGGCGATCCGCGCGCGGTCCAGGCCGACACCCTCGTCGACACCGCCAAGCAATACGTCGGGGTCGATGAGAGCGGCCGCCTGGCCGACGCCGACCTGCGCAGCCGCCTCACGGTGTTCAAGATGGAGGAGCAGGCGTTCCGCCAGACGGTGCGCCGCGCCGCCGCCGAGGCGCGCGGCGCCAACAGCCCCAGCGCCACCACCTCGATCATGAAGAACGTCAGCATGAAGGTGATGCAGGACCGCTCCGAGATCCTGCTCGAGATCATGGGCAGCCAGGGGCTGGGCTGGGATGGCGAGGGCTTCGAGAAGGAGGAGCTGTCGACCGTCCGCGGCTGGCTGGCCGGCAAGGCCGGCTCGATCTACGGCGGCTCGCAGGAAATCCAGAACAACATCATCACCAAGCGCATCCTCGGCCTGCCCGAAACCACCGGTCAGGGCTGACGTGGCCGCTTCGCCCGCGCTGCGCCGCCTGGTCGACCTGCCCGGCGTCGCCGACCTCGAATACAAAGCGCTGCTCAAGCCGGCCTATGCCGCGCCCGAGAACCGCGCCGACTATCCCGAGATCGACGCCTGCGCCAAGGCGCTGTTCGATCTCACGGCGGACGAGGCCGAGGCGGCCGAGCGGCCGGCGGATTTCGACCAGATCGAGCCTCTGGAGCCCCGTGACCAGGTCGCCGCCTTCGAGGCCGCCGGCTGGGACGTCACCGACGACAAGCGCCGGCCGCTGCGGATGCTGCGCCAGCTGGGGCCCGCGCTCTGGCTGGCGCTGCACGGCGTCGCGGGGCGGCTGCCGCACCTCCCGGAGGACGACAGCCCGGACCCTTGGGCCTCGAAGCTGGCGGCCGACGCCGCCAAGTTTCGCAAGCGCTGAAGCGGGCTGAGCTCAGATCGAGCACCCCTCTCAACGTCATGGCCGGGCTTGTCCCGGCCACCCATGAACGCGACAGCCACCGGTGTGCATGGGTTGCCGGCATTCCGCGCTTCGCGCTCCAGCCGGCCATGACGTGAAATGGGATTCCGATCGAACTCAGCTCTCCCCGGCCGGTAGCTCGGCGACCGCCGTTCGGCTGGCGTGCTTGTGACCCCACGCCGACACAGCTAAAAGCGCCCGACTTCAACGGCGGCGGGCCGGATGTCGAAACCGATCTATGTGCTGAACGGCCCCAATCTCAATCTCCTGGGCGAGCGGGAGCCGGAGATCTACGGGCGCGCCACGCTCGACGACATCAAGGCGCTCTGCGAGGCCAGGGCCGCCGCGAAGGGCCGCCAGATCGTGTTCCGCCAATCGAATCGCGAAGGCGAACTGATCGACTGGGTGCAGGAGGCGCGCAAGGAAGCCTGCGCGGTCGTGATCAACGCGGCCGGCTACGGCCACACGTCCGTTTCGCTGCATGACGCGCTGCGCACCCTGACCATACCGGTAATTGACTGCCACCTGTCCAATCCCGCGGCGCGCGAGTCCTTCCGACATCAGTCCTTCGTGTCCACCGCAGCGACAGGCGTAGTGTCCGGCTTCGGCCCCATGAGCTATGAACTGGCCGTCGAGGCCGCCTGCGGCCTGGCGGCCGACTGAACCGTTAGCTGCCCAGCAGCGCAACCGAGGTGCTACCCTGAATGGCCGATCCCAAGGCGCCGGCCGCCGACCCTATCGACGCACGGCTGGTGCGGCGGCTGGCGGCGATCCTTAACGACACGGGCCTGACCGAAATCGAAGTCGAGCGCGGCGACCTGCGGATCAAGGTCGCCCGCAACGGCCCGGTCGCGCCGATGCCGACGTTCTACGCCGCGCCGGCGGCCGCCCCCGTGTCTGCCGGCGCCCCGGCCGCCCGTCCGGCCGAGGCGGAGCACGAGGGCGATGTCGTCAACTCGCCGATGGTCGGCACCGTCTATCTGCAGCCCGAGCCGGGCGCCCAGCCGTTCGTGCGGGTCGGCGACACCGTGTCCGAAGGCCAGACTCTGCTCATCATCGAAGCGATGAAGACCATGAACCCCATCCCGGCGCCGCGGGCCGGCCGCATCCTCGAGATGCTGGTCGCCGACGGCCAGCCGGTGGAATTTGGCGAGCCGCTGGCCGTGATCGGGTAACGCGGCTTCATGTTCGAGAAGATCCTCATCGCCAACCGGGGCGAGATCGCGCTCCGGATTCACCGCGCCTGCAAGGAGATGGGAATCGCGACGGTCGCCGTGCATTCCGAAGCGGACGCCGGCGCCATGCACGTGCGCCTGGCCGACGAGAGCGTCTGCATCGGCCCCGCGCCCGCCGCCAAGAGTTACCTCAACATCCCGGCCATCATCGCCGCCTGCGAGATCACCGGCGCCCAGGCGATCCACCCCGGCTACGGCTTCCTTTCGGAGAACGCCCGCTTCGCCGAGATCGTCGAGGCGCACGGCTACACCTTCATCGGCCCCAAGCCCGACCACATCCGCATGATGGGCGACAAGATCGCCGCCAAGGTCGCGGTGAAGACGGCCGGGATCCCGGTCGTGCCCGGCTCGGATGGCGCGTTGCAGTCGGAGGAGGAAGCGATCGAGGCGGCCGAGCTGATCGGCTTTCCGGTGCTGATCAAGGCCGCGGCCGGGGGCGGCGGGCGGGGCATGAAGGTGGCCCGCACCCGCGAGGAGCTGCCAGAGGCGCTCTCCACCGCCCGCTCCGAGGCCAAGGCCGCGTTCGGCGACGATTCGGTCTACCTGGAGCGCTATCTGTCGACGCCGCGGCACATCGAGGTTCAGGTGATCGCCGACGCGTTCGGCTCGGTCTGCCACCTCGGCGAGCGCGACTGCTCGCTGCAGCGCCGCCACCAGAAGCTGATGGAGGAAGCCCCCTCCCCGGCCATCGACGCCGCCACCCGCGACCGGATCGGCGAGGTGGTCCGCAAGGCCATCGCCAAGCTCGGCTACCTCGGCGTCGGCACCATCGAGTTCCTGTACGAGAACGGCGAGTTCTTCTTCATCGAGATGAACACCCGACTGCAGGTCGAGCATCCGGTCACCGAGGCGATCACCGACATCGACCTGGTGCGCGAGCAGATCCGCATCGCCGCCGGCCTGCCGCTGTCGTTCACGCAAGCCGAAGTGCAGTTCGAGGGTCACGCCATCGAATGCCGCATCAACGCCGAGAACCCGCGCACCTTCGCGCCCTCGCCCGGCCTGATTACCGACTTCCACGCGCCCGGCGGCCTCGGTGTGCGGCTCGATTCGGCGATCTACGCCGGCTACACGATCCCGCCCTACTACGACAGCCTGGCCGGCAAGCTGATCGTCCACGGCCGCGACCGCACCGAATGCCTGGCGCGGCTCAAGCGCTGCCTGGGCGAGATGGTCGTCGGCGGCATCGAGACCACCATCCCGCTGTTCCAGGACCTGATGGCCGAGCCTGACATCCTCGCGGGCCGCTACCATATCCACTGGCTCGAAGATTGGCTCAAAGGGAACCGCTGACGGGGCCGGCTTCGGATTCCTTCTCGATCGACGACCTGATCGACTGCTATCGGCGCGGCGTCTTCCCGATGGCGGACGCGCGCCACGACCGGCGAGTGTTCCTGGTCGAGCCGGCCAGGCGCGGCGTGATGCCGCTGGATCGCTTCCACGTATCGCGTCGCCTGGCCCGGACGGTCCGCTCGGACCGGTTCGAGGTGCGCGTCGACTCGGCGTTCAGCGCGGTTGTCTCCGCCTGCGCCGCACCGCGCATCGGACGGATGGAGACCTGGATCAATGAGCCGATCCAGCAGATGTGCGAGGCGCTGTTCGAGCGCGGCGTCGCCCACAGCGTCGAGTCCTGGCTGGGCGGCCGGCTGGTCGGCGGCCTCTATGGCTTGGCCCTCGGCGGCGCGTTTTTCGGCGAGAGCATGTTCTCGATCGAGCGCGACGCCAGCAAGGTGGCGCTCACCCACCTGATCGCCCGGCTCAAGGTCGGCGGCTTCCGGCTGCTGGACACCCAGTTCCTGACCGAGCACCTGTCGGGCTTCGGGGCCGAGGAAATCCCCAAGGCCGAATACGTCAAGCAGCTTGCCGCCGCCCTGGCGGTGGATGCCGATTTCGGCCGGATGGACCCCTACGCGGGCGGCGGGGCGGCGGCCATGCAGGTGATCAGCCAGGCGTCGTAGGTCGGGTGCTGAAAGGGGTTCAGCCCCGGCGAGTTGGCGAACATCCAGCCCTTGAACACCCGCCGGGGCGGCGGCGGCGCGATGCCCTCCGACGGCAGCGGCGCGACGTCGATCACCACGTAGGCCGACTCCTGCGGCGAGGGTCCGCCAAGGCCGGTGCTTTCGCAGGCCTTCACCACGAACACGAGGTTCTTGTAGCGCACCGGCTGGCCCACCGGCGCGGCGAACCGCATGGTCTCGGCGGTCACCTTGTCCAGCGCCTGCAGCACCGCCGCCGGGCTGCGCACCGGCTTGGGACCCACCGCGGGCGCAGGCGCCGCTGGTTTCGCGGCGAGACTGTTGGTGGGGGCTCGTTTCCCAGTGTCGCTGTTGTCGCTGTTGTCGTCGGACGTTCCGTTGTCCGGAGGGGTCACCTCGGGCGGCGCCTGGATCACCGGCACGCCGGGCGGCCCGGCCGAACTGGACGAATCGCCTGAGCCGGAGGCCTGGTTCCCAGAAGGCTGGGCCACAACGGCAAGGCCAGCCGCAACCGCGATCGCGGCGCCCCCAAAAGCCCGATCGCCCAACTGACGCGACGCTTCACTCCGGCCTCCAGGCCTCGTAGTCGCCGGTCGCCTTGGCGCGCTCGCCGCCGCGCGAGATCGCGCCCTTCGGCCGCCAGGCCCACATCGTGCCGGTCAGGTTCGGCTGATGGTCCAGCTCCCAGGTCCGGCGCTTCAGCGGATCGGTCGTCGGCGGCTCGTCGAAGGTGTGGTGCAGCCAGCCATGCCATTCAGCCGGCACCTTGGAGGCCTCGGCGTAGCCGCGGTAGATCACCCAGCGGCGCTTATGTCCGTCGTAGCTGCCGAGGGCGTCGCGCCCCTCGTAATATTTGTTGCCGTACTCGTCATCCCCGACGAACACGCCATGGCGCGCGACGGTGAAGCGGATGCCGATGGTGGCGCCGTTCCACCAGGTGAAGATCGATTTCAGCACGGGGGCTCCGCTCGCCGCAGTCGCTGGCTCTTATAGGTGCGGCGCACTTCATCGTCCAGCGAGCGTCGCCAGGCCGTGGCGACCGGCGCAGGCGCCAGATGTTGGGGATAGAGCGCAGCAGGCCCGCAACATCTATTGCGAGCAAGTCCCGACGCAGCCTAGCCTCGCAATGCTGTACGAACGGCCATTCAGGTACCCGATGCGCCTCGACCGTCGCTTCTCCGCCGCGCCGCTGCCGTTCGCGCCCGAAATACGCTGGGTGGAGCGCGCGGCCGAGCTGGCGGAAGTGGCCGCGCCGCCGTCCTGGACCACGGCCAGGGTCGAGGCCTGGCTCGACTGGGCCGACGGCCTGCCGCTCGACGTCCCCGCCGGCGCGCCGCCGACGCTGGCCCTGGAGACCGGCGTGGACCGGCTGCTGGCCGGCGGCCCCGATCGCTACGCCCGCCGGCTTGCGGCCTGGGGCTTGGCGCTGGGGGTGTTCGAGGACGCCGCTGCCGCGATCGTATTCCGCGACGAGCTGTTCGCCGCCCTCGCCGCCGGGATCATCGCCACCGGACGCCAGTTGCCCTTCGGCGTCCGCGTCAACCCGCTCGCCCCCGATCCGGCGACGCCGCCGCCGCCCTGCCTGCCGCGGATCGCCAGCAAGGCGTTCGGCGGCGCGGCTCAGCGGCTGCGCGCTGCGCGAGGCCTGACCGCTGGCTATTCAGACGCGGCGGCCAGGCGACTGGCGACCGTTCCGCTCGCGGTGCTCCGCTGCGAGGGCGACGCCGAGGCGTGCGCCAGCCTGGAAGGCAATCAGGCCCTCGCCCGCGCCGCCTGGTCGGCCAAGGAGGCGGGTGTCTCCGACGCTGCGATCGCCGACGCCGTCGCCCTTGGGCGCGCTGGTCTGGAGCTCGACCCGCGCGCTCGCGCCGACGCCCTCCCCGGCCTGATCGCCGTCGCCGATCGCGCCGAGCTGATGGCGATGTCACCCGCCGCCCGCGCCGCCGCGGATCTCTCCTGGGAAACCTCGTCCCTCACCCTCGCCTTCGCAGACGACGATGCGGCGAGGTTGGACCTGTTGGCCGGCGCGCCGAAAGGCGCGGTCAACGTGCTGGCGTTCGAGGGGCCGGATGGTTTCAACGGTGTCGGCTTCGAGACAGCGGTCCAGCTGGCTTTCCTTGCGCTGGACCTGGAGGGCCGTGCGGGTTTCCTGGAGGACCCCGCCGCCGCCTACCGCCGGGCCGATGCGCGGCCGGTGGCGCTCGCCCTTGCTGGCGTCGCCGAACTGAACGTCGCCCGCGCCAACGCCTTCGACGGCGACGCCGCCCGCCACCTGGCCGCCGACCTGCACCGCCAGGCGCTCGCGGCCGCAAGCGCCGTCGGGATGGCCCTAGGCGGCGACCAGGCGCTGAACATCTGCGCCTACGCGGATCCCGAGATCGGCCTGCGCCTGGGCGGCCTGACGCTCGGCCCCACGCCCTGGACCGGTCCGGTCGCCCTCGCCGAAACGGCGGATGGCGCGATCTTCCGCACCGTCGCCGAACCCGCCCTCGCCGCCGCCAAGGCCGTCGGCGTCGACGCCGACGCGCTGCGGACCGCGCTGCTCGGCCACGGCGCGCTCGCTGGCGCGCCCGCGGTCAATCCCGAGACCTTGGCCGCCAGGGGCTTCACCGCGCACGAGATCGCCGCCGCGGAAATGGCGCTGCCCGGCGCCGCCGACCTGGCCGCAGCGTTCGCCCCGGCGGTGATCGGCGCCGGTTTCGTCGCCGATGTGCTCGGGGCGTCGGACGAAGCGCTGTTGAACCCCGGCTTCGACACCCTGGCGCACGCCGGCTTCACGGCCGAAGAGATCGCCGCCGCCGACGGCTTCGTTATGGGACGCGTCTCGCTGAATTCCAGCAACTTGCCGCCGTCCCTGACCGCCGCTCTCGCCGGCGCCGAGGAAATCGGACTGCCGGCGCGGCTGGCCATGATCCGCGCCGTCGAAGCCGCCGTCTGCGCCCCCGCGGTGGCGACGCTGGCGCTGCCGTTCGATGCGACGCCCGACGACGCGCTGGTGCTCATCGCGGAGGTGGCGGCGACGGGCGTGCGCGCCGTGAAGCTCCTGCGCGCTGGAGCGCCGGCCACTTTTTCGCTCGACCTCATTCAGCCTCGCGCCGGACGCACGTCGGAGCCTCAAGCCGAGCCGCAGCACGAGCGCATCGTCGAGCGGTTCATCGAGGTGGACCGCTCGCGGCGCAAGCTGCCCGACCGGCGCAAGGGCTACATCCAGAAAGCCTCCGTCGGCGGACACAAGGTCTATCTGCACACGGGCGAATACGAGGAAGGCGAGCTCGGCGAGATCTTCCTCGATATGCACAAGGAGGGCGCCGCCTTCCGTTCGCTGATGAACAACTTCGCCATCGCGGTGTCGATCGGCCTGCAATACGGCGTGCCGCTGGAGGAGTTCGTCGACGCCTTCGTCTTCACCCGCTTCGAGCCCGCCGGCGAGGTGGAAGGCAACGAAGCGATCCGCTCGGCGACATCGATCCTCGACTATGTGTTCCGCGAGCTTGGCGTCAGCTATCTGGGGCGCGACGACCTCGCCAGCGTCGATCCGCAGGGGCTGAACGCCGATGGCCTTGGCCGCGGCAAGGCCGACGAACCGGAACCGCAGGCCGTCGCCCGCTACATTTCCAAAGGATTCTCGCGCGGCGCGGCGCCCGACAACCTGGTGTTCCTCCCGATCGCCAAGAACGGTGGCGGTGGGCCGACGACGCGCGCGGCCGACGTCTGCCCGGCCTGCGGCGATCTGGCGCTGGTGCGCAAGGGCCAGTCGCTGATCTGCCAGACCTGCGGAGAGCGCGCGCCCCAGGTCGGCTAGTTTCTCCTGGATGGCCCCGCGATTGCGAGTGGGACGAGGAACCGGCTCCATCGCCAGAGGCTCGTGCCGAAATGAAACCGCTGACACTCGTCGCCGTCGCCGCCGTGGCGCTGGCCGTCATCTTCGTCGTGGTCGAGAAGGCCGGCGCCCAGAACGTCGCCCAGATCGAGCACGCGCGGGGCGGCGCCAGCTGCCCGCATTGCAACCTGTTCCAGGCCGATTTCTCCAATCTGGAACTGAAGAACCGCGATTTCGCCGGCGCCCGCCTGCGCCAGGCGGACATGTCGGCCGCGGTAATGAACCGCACCACCCTGGCCGGCGCCGACCTTCGCGACGTCAACGCCTATGGCGCCGTGTTCACCGGCGTCAGCTTTGCCGGCGCCAATCTGACCAACGCAAGCTTCGTCGGGACCTATCTCCAAGGCGCCAACTTCCGCGGCGCCAATCTTTCCGGCGTCAACTTCTCCGGCGCCGAGATGGACCGCGCGGTGGGACTGACGCAGGGACAGCTCAACCAGGCGTGCGGCGACGATTCGACCACGCTGCCGCATGGTCTTCGCCTGCGCAGCTGCGGCTAAGCTACGCCATTACTGCGATTTAAGTAGCGATTGGGGGCTGGGTCGTTGAAAACAACGGGGCGCCGCAGGCTGTTCGCGTCGCAGAGGATCGCATCGCCTTTGTCCCGTTCCCCCGCCATCTTTCTGTCCCGCATCGCACTGGCCCTGTGTATGGCCAGCCTCGGCGCCACCGTTGCCGTGACCCGCGCCTGGGCGGCCGACGACGGCGAAGACACCGCCCGTCTGCTGTCGTTCGGCGGCATGTGCGTCAACTGCGAGCTCTCCGGCCGCAAGCTGCCGGAAGCGAAGTTCATCGGCGCCAACTTCGCCGGCGCGTCGATGGTCGGCTCCGACCTGCATGGCGCGGCCTTTTTCGGCTCCAATTTCAACGGGGCGGACCTCGCCAAGGCCGACCTGCACGGCGCCACCTTGTTCGGCTCCGATTTCACCAACACCGACTTCACCGAAGCCAATCTCTCCGGCGTCCGCGGCCACGGCGCCAACTTCATGGGCGCCAATCTCACCCGAACCAATCTGGGCGGCGCGAACCTGTTGGGTTCGGAGCTGGCCCGGGTGAACGCGCGTGACGCTCAGTTCGCCGGCGCCACTCTGTTCGGCGCCAACCTGACCCAGGGCCACTTCGAGCGGGCCAGCTTCAAGAACGCCAACCTGGTCGGCGCGAACCTCGCCGCCGCCAGCGTTGGCGGCGCCGACTTCACCGGCGCCAACTTCGCCCACACCAATATCGCTTCGACCGACCTGTCCCAGGCCAGGGGCTTGACCCAGGCCCAGATCGATCAGGCCTGCGGCGGCCCTTCGACCCGCCTGCCCGCCGGCCTCGTCGCCAAGACCTGCAAGCCGGGCGTCGGGAATGTGATCATCCTGCGCTCGACCACGCCGATCCACGCCGGCGCGCCCCGCTACATCGTCGACCTGGACGGGCCCTAGCCGCCGCTACCCCTTCAGCGGCGGGGCCAGGCGGATGTGCAGCTCGCGCAGCTGTTTGTCGCTGACCGGGGACGGGGCGTTCATCATCAGGTCCTGCGCCTGCTGGTTCAGCGGGAAGGCGATCACCTCGCGGATGTTCTCGGCGCCGGCCAGCAGCATGACGATGCGGTCGATGCCCGGCGCCATGCCGGCGTGCGGCGGCGCGCCATAGCGGAACGCGTTCAGCATGCCGCCGAACTGCCGCTCGACCTCGGTGGCCGAATAGCCGGCGATCTCGAACGCCTTGACCATGATCTCCGGCCGGTGGTTCCGCACCGCGCCGCTGCACAGCTCCACCCCGTTGACGACGATGTCGTACTGGTAGGCCAGGACGTCGAGCGGGTCCTTGCTCTCCAGCGCCGCCAGTTCGCCCTGCGGCATCGAGAACGGATTGTGCGAGAAGTCCACGTGGTTGGCCTCCTCGTTGAACTCGAACATCGGGAAATCGACGATCCAGCAGAAATCGAACCGGTCTTCGTCGACCAGCTTCAGCTCATGGCCGGTTCGCGTGCGCGCCAGGCCGGCGAACTTGTAGAAGGCCTTGGGATCGCCGGCGATGAAGAAGGCGGCGTCACCGACTGCCAGGCCCAGCTGGGCGCGGATCGCCTCGGCCCGCTCCGGTCCGATGTTCCGGGCGATCGGGCCAGCGCCGCCCTCCTCGCCCTCGCGCCAGAAGATGTAGCCCAGGCCCGGCTGGCCCTCGCCCTGCGCCCAGGCATTCATCCGGTCGCAGAAGGCGCGCGAACCGCCGCCCGGCGCCGGCAGCGCCCAGACCGCATTCTTCTTGTCCTCGAGCATCCGCGCGAACAGCCCAAAACCGCCGCCGCGGAAGTGCTCCGAGGCGTCCTGCATCACCAGCGGGTTGCGCAGGTCGGGCTTGTCGGTGCCGTACTTGGCGATCGCCTCGCGGTAGGCGATGCGCGGGAACGGATAGGGTGTCACCGGCTTGCCGTCGGCGAACTCCTCGAACAGGCCGTGCAGGATCGGCTCCATCGTGCGGAACACGTCCTCCTGGGTGGCGAAGCTCATCTCGAGGTCGAGCTGGTAGAACTCGCCGGGCGAGCGGTCGGCGCGGGCGTCCTCGTCGCGGAAACAGGGCGCGATCTGGAAATAGCGGTCGAAGCCGGCCACCATCAGCAGCTGCTTGAACTGCTGCGGCGCCTGCGGCAGTGCGTAGAAGGTCCCCGGGTGGATGCGGGACGGCACCAGGTAGTCTCGCGCGCCTTCTGGCGACGAGGCGGTCAGCACCGGCGTCTGGAACTCGGTGAAACCGGCGCCCACCATGCGTCGGCGGATCGAGTCGATCACCTTCGAGCGCAGCACGATGTTGCGATGCAGGCTGTCGCGCCGCAGGTCGAGGTAGCGGTACTTCAGCCGAATCTCCTCCGGATAGTCCGGCTCGCCGAACACCGGCAGCGGCAGCTCGGCCGCCTCCGACAGCGCCTCCGCGCCACGGACCCGCACCTCGATCTCTCCGGTCGCCAGGTTCGGGTTGATGGTCTCGGCCGAGCGCGCCACCGCCTCGCCGTCGATCCGCACCACGCTCTCGGCGCGCAGGCGATCCAGCACCTCGAAGCCGGGCTCGCCCGGATGAGCGACCAGCTGGGTCAGGCCGTAGTGGTCGCGCAGGTCGACGAACAGCAGCCCACCGTGGTCGCGCTTGCGGTGAATCCACCCCGACAGGCGCACATTGGCGCCCACGTCCGCGGAACGCAGGGCGCCGCAGGTATGGGTGCGATAGGCGTGCATCGGAGGCCTCGGAAGGGGCTGTTTTTAGGAGGCGCGGAAGGGCGCATGAGCCTCGCCCGATGTCAAGGCGAGGCGGCCGGCCTGGCCCGCCTGCTAGATGTCGAGCTGCAGCCGGCGCTTGAGGTGGCGGCGGGTCGCGCTCTCGAACTCGGTCGGCCATTCCATGCCGATCCTGGCCGCCAGTCGCCGAGCGCGCGGCAGGAAAACCGCCGCGATCGCCAGGTTAGGCTCGATGACACCGGCCCGCGTCGCCGCCTGAGGCGGAATGGCGGCGAGGCCGGCCAGCTGGTCGGCGGTCAGGAGCGGCCGGCGCCGCAGCGCCCCGCCGCGTTTCGAGGGCGCGACCGCGTTCTCTTCCAGCATTAGGTCGAGGGTCATGCCACGCAGCAGGTCGGCGCCGCGCAGACCCAGCTCGTACTCCTCGCGGCCGACCGCCACCACCAGCAGGCCGAGCACGCGCAGGAACTCCCGCACCAGTTGCAGCAAGGCGTCGGGCGCGGTCTGGTAGGGAATGTCGGGCTGCACCGGCGGCGCGCGGTCGCCGCGGTTGAACAGCGGCGTCAGCTCGGCCGGATTGTACCGCGTCAGATCGGCGGCCTCGACAATGCTGAGGTCGAATCGTTGCCAGTCGTCGGTGACGACGTTGATGATCCTGCCGCCGTACAGTCGGTTGACCAGGACGGGCTTGACCACCGCACCCAGCCCCTCGACGATCGCTGGCGACGCACTCGCGGCAGCCCCTTCCTCGACGAGGACCAGCAGGTCCACATCGCTGAATTCGTCGCCCGCACCGCGTCCGAGACTCCCCGCCAGCCACGCCGCCTCGACGCGCGTCTCCGCCTCCAGGAGGCGGTGCAGGGCGTCAATCAGGCACTGTTGCTCGGCGCTCGGCATATGCGTCCCCCTCGCCACGCACAACTTAGCTTAACCGACGCACGGCGAAATCGGCTAAAGGTAGCTCGTCACCGCCGGTGGCTCGAACCAGTTGTTGTTGCGGCCGTCCATGTAGCGGACCGGGGCGGCGGCGAGTTCGGCCGGATCGATGTCGTCCAGCGCACCCAGATTGATCGAGACATAGTCGCCGCCGATCTGCTCGACGTAGCCGCGCGCGAACGGCCGCACGCCGCAGGTTTTGCAGAACAGGTGGTGGCCCTGCTTCGAGCCGAACTGATAGTCGGCCAGGTTGGTCTCGCCTGAGAGCACACGCAGGTCTTCCGGCTTGCCGTGCGCCGACCAGTTGCGAACCTTGGTGCAGATCGAGCAGTTGCATTTGCCCGTGCCGGCCTCGAGGTCCAGATCCGCCTCGAAGCGCACCGCCCCGCAGTGGCAGCTGCCGTGATAGGTCTTCTTCATTGTCGGTCTCCTCGGGCTGAGGTCCGACCTATGCGCCAGCCCTGCTGACAACCTGCGGCCACAGCGTCGCGGACCCCCTCACCGCGCCTCAAGCGCGGCCGGACGGTGTCAGGCCTCGTCCGCGCTCCCCCAACCGAACGAGATCAGGTTGCCGTCGGGGTCCTGGACCACGAAGTCGATCGCGCCCCATGGGTGACGCTTAATCGACTGGTGGAACACAGCGCCCTTCGCCTTGAACTCCTCGTAGAGCGCCTTGACGCCGGAGACGCCGACGGTCGCTGAGAGCAGGTCCTCGCGCTGGCGGATGTCGCCAGCGAACACCGGCTCGCAGACGTAGCGCAGGTTCAGCGGCACGCCGTCGCGGGCGACCTGGCCGAAGAACGGCGGCTCGCCGTAGGTGAACACGGTCGAAAAGCCGAGCACCTCCTCGAAGAAGCGGCACGAGGCGCGCAGATCCGAGACGAACAGGGTCGCCTCGACGAGCTTCAGACGAGGCGCCGGAAGGGGCGGAGCGGCTTTGGCGGCAGCCATCGGTCTAAGTCCTGTCTTGAGCGCCGCCCAGGTGGCGAACCCCTGCTCGGCCGCGATGACAGTCTGCGCGTCGACCAGCGAGAACGGCTGGTCCAGCACCTGCGCATCGGTCAGGCCGGCGAAGCGCGGCAGGCCGCCCCGCAGCCGCTGGGCGACCGTGTACAGGCGCTCGCCATGCCAGCGGACCAGCAGCTTGGCCTGTTTCTTCAAGGTTTCGAGCGTGGGCATGGGGCGCGGGTTGGTTGACTGAGGTTTCGTAGGCGGGCCTCGCCCTTTCGGCTGATCGCCGATGCGCCCTACAGGAACCCTCGGAGCTTCCACCCGGCGGTTTTGCCTGTCAACGGGCGGCGCAGGTGCGCTGAAAATGCGTCATCCGCGCCGAATCGCCGCTGCCGCGAGAGCGACCCTTTGCAGGCGCCGCCGAAGCGGCCCATATTGTCGGCTCCTGTCCAACAGCTGAAAGGAGGTGGTCCAGTGTCTCATTGTCTCCAACCGCGGTCGCAAACGACCTGGAGCCCCAAGACCGAGGTTCCTGCCTGACAGCGCTTTGACGCTTTAGGTTATAGGTCGCGGCGCAGGGATCACCTCCCTAGACCAACCGCGGTCACGACGATGGAGGGCCGTTCCGCGAGGGGCGGCCCTTTTCGCTGCCCCCGTTTTTCCGCGCGGGAATAGACGAGGCCGCCCCGCCGTCTATAAGCCGACGGGGTTGTAAGAGGGACTTGCAATGCGCGGGCTCGGGCGGCTGATCGCCCTGCCATGGCTGCTGATCGCGCTCGCTCTGCAGGGGCTGGCCCCGGCGCAGGCCGAGGCGATGCCGCGCGACGCCTTCGGCTTGCCAATCTGCTCCGCGCACGACCTGGGCGGCGGCCACCAGCGCGATCCCGCTCACGACCGTTCGCACGACTGCTGCGCCGCCGCCTGCGCCCTTGCTGGCCTGGCGGGCGGAGCGCCGCCCCTGCCCCTGCTGACCCCCGCCGCCTGCGGCGCCCGGGTCGAGCTGGTGGCGCGGCGCAATATCGACGCGCCCGCCGCTGTCCCCAACCGCCGTCCCAACGCACGCGGGCCCCCCGTCGCCGCCTCGACGATCTGAGCCGACGCGCCGGCCAACTGGCCAGCGTCCCAATCGCCCGGCGCGAAACCGCGCCCGAGGACCCGCGAACCATGATCTCGAAATTGCCCGCGCTAGGCGCTCTTGCGCTCGCGCCGCTTTGCTGGACGAACGCCGCCGCCGCCCACGGCATCGTCGGCGACCGCTTCTTCCCCGCCACCCTGATCACCGACGATCCGGCCGTGGCGGACGAACTGTCGCTGCCGACCATCGACACCTTCAAGACCGGCGACGATCCGCCCGACAGCCAGACCGACATTTCCGCGGAATGGTCGAAGCGGCTGACGTCGCGCTTCGGCGTGTCGTTCGACGGCGCCTGGACCGACCTGAAGACGCCAGGCGGCGACATCAGCGGGTTCCAGAACTTCGGCACGACGTTCAAGTACCTGGCCGCAACCGATGTCCCGCACGAGCTGATGGTCTCGGTGGGGCTGGAGGTCGAATGGGGCGGGACCGGCGACGCGCGCGTCGGCGCCGAGAGCACGACCACGCTCACGCCGACGCTCTATTTCGGCAAGGGCGCGGGCGACCTGCCGAGCGGCCTGGCCTGGGCGCGGCCGTTCGCCCTCACCGGCGTCATCGGTTACGCCGCTCCACTGCAGCACGACGCCACGCGCAGCCTGGAGACCGGCTTCGCGCTCGAGTACAGCCTGCGCTACCTCTCCAGCCACGTGCGCGACATCGGGCTGCCGTCGTTCGTCAACGGCATGACCCCGCTGGTCGAGGTGCAACTCGAAACGCCGCTGGACGTCAGCCGCACACCGTCCACCGGCACGATCAATCCCGGCGTGATCTGGTCCGGCCAGCACATGCAGCTGGGGCTGGAGGCGATGATCCCGATCAATTCGGCGAGCGGGCATAACGTGGGCGCGATCTTCCAGGTGCACTGGTTCCTGGACGACCTGTTTCCCCGCTCGCTCGGCAAGCCGATCTGGTAGGGCCATGCGCATCTCACACCTGTTGCTGAGCGCTGGCGTGGCGCTTTGCCTGTCCACAGCCGTCCAGGCGCATGCCTTTCTCGACCGGGCCGACCCACGCGTCGGCTCGGTGGTGTCGAAGGCCCCGACCTCGATTCGCCTGACGTTCACCCAGGGCGTCGAAGCCGTCTTCTGCCGCGTGAGCGTGACCGGGCCGGCCGGGTTCGGCGGCGCCGGACCGGCGCGGGCCGCGCCCGGCGATCCCAAGAGCCTGGTTGTCGACCTGCGCTCGCCAACGCCACCGGGGAGCTACGTGGTGCGCTGGCGCGTGCTCTCGGTCGACACCCACGTGACCGAAGGCGACTTCAGCCTTTCAGGTCCGGCCGTGAGCGAGGCGCCGGACCTGGCCATCGTCGCCGCCCGCTTCGCGACGTTCGGCCTCGCCATCCTGCTCTGCGGCGCCGCCGCGTTCGACCTCTACGCGCCGGCGAGCCCGCCCCGGCTCAGAGCAGCCCACGGCCGGCGAGTCACGTCAGCCCTGCTGGCGCTGGCGGCGCTGAGCTATGTCGTGCTGCTGGCGCGCGAGGCGAGCGGCGATCCCGGCTGGCCCGCGCCAGGGCTGGTTGCAGACCTCTACGCCGGCACCGGCTTCGGCCAGGCGCTGGCCGTCGTTCAGCTCGCCGCCCTCGTGCTGGTGCTGACGCCGGCGTCGCCCCGGTTCCGCTGGGCGAGACTCATCGTGAGCGGGATCGCGACGGCCGCGCTGGCGTTCGTCGGCCACGGCGCCGATGACAGCGGCCTGAAAGGCGACCTGCGCGTTCTCCTGCTGGCCGGGCATCTGCTCGCGGTCTCCGCCTGGCTGGGCGCCCTGCCCCGGCTCTACCTGGCTTTGGCGCAAGGGAGCGCCGCCTCGTCGGCGCTGTTGCGGCGCTTCGCCGCGGTCGGCGCGGTTTGCGTCGCCACGGTCGTGGCGACCGGCGTCGGAACCCTGATCTTCATCGTGGCCACCGCTGGCGGCCGCCTGGGGTCGGCCTACGCAGCCGCCCTGTTCGTGAAACTTACGTTCGTACTCGCGCTGCTGTGCGTGGCGGCGGTCAATCGGTTCTGGCTGACGCCACAGGTGGGGCGAGACCCCGAACGCGCCTGCCGCGCGCTGCGGCGGACGATCGTGCTGGAGCAGGCTTTGGGCGTGGGGGCGCTGGCGAGCGTCGCCGTGCTGGGCCAGCTCGATCCGGCGATGTAGCGCGGCCCGGCTAGAAGCCGACGCAAGCCTGTTGCTCGACCAGCATCACCGACTCCTGGTGGAACCTGGCCTTGTAGGCGTTGCGGACCAGCTCGAGCTTCTGCCGCTCGTCTGGCGCCCCGCTGAGCACCAGGAACAGCGCCTTGGACTGCTCGCGCACAAAGCCGCCCGTCGGGTTGCGCCATTGGCCGTAGACGTCGGTCACCGAGAGGCCGTCGGGAAAGCGCGGCGTCACCTCGGCGTCGACGAACTGGCCCCAGTCGGCGTTGGAGACCTCGCCGTTGTCCTGGATGTTGCGGCCGAAGTAGAGTTCCGCGGTCATCGCCCGGTGCAGGCCGGCGGAGCATGCGATCGGCGAGGCCGCGGCGCTGGTAGCGACGAGGGCGGCCGCGCTGAGGGCCAGGAGGGGCAGAAGGCGGCGCATCACGGGCTCCCGATTCGGTTTCGCAGACTTGCAGCCTAGCAAGCTGCACGCCCCGCGCGAGCCCTTACCCCTCTCCCACGAGTTCGCGGCCGATCAGGAAGCGGCGGATCTCGTTGGTGCCGGCGCCGATGTCGTAGAGCTTGGCGTCGCGCAGCAGGCGCTCGACCGGGTAGTCCCTCAGATAGCCGGCGCCGCCGAGCGCCTGGATCGCCTCCAGCGCCACGCGCACCGCATTCTCGGAGGCCAGCAGGATCGCGCCGGCGGCGTCGAAGCGGGTGGTGCGGCCGGCGTCGCAGGACTTGGCGACCGCATAGACGTAGGCGCGGGCCGAGTTCAGGGCGACGTACATGTCGGCGATCTTGCCCTGCATCAGCTGGAACGTCCCGATCGGCTTGCCGAACTGCCGGCGCTCGCGGACGTAGGGCAGGACGACGTCGAGGCAGGCCTGCATGATGCCGAGCGAGCCGCCGGCCAGCACCGTGCGCTCATAGTCCAGACCGCTCATCAGCACGCCGGCGCCGCCGTTCTCGGGGCCCAGCACGTTGTCGGCCGGCACTTCGCAGTCCTCGAACACCAGCTCGCCGGTGTCGGAGCCGCGCATGCCCAGCTTGTCCAGCTTCTGGGCGCAGCTGAAGCCGGGGAAGTCCTTTTCGACAATGAACGCGGTGACGCCGCGCGAAGCGGCCTCCGGCTCGGTCTTGGCGTAGACCACCAGGGTGTCGGCGTGGGGGCCGTTGGTGATCCAGAACTTGGTCCCGTTCAGCACGTAGTGGTCGCCACGCGGCTCGGCGCGCAGGCGCATCGAGATCACGTCCGAACCGGCGCCGGCTTCGCTCATCGCCAGCGCGCCGACGTGCTCGCCGCTGATCAGTTGGGGCAGATAGCGCCGCTTCTGCTCGTCCGAGCCCCAGCGGCGCAGCTGATTGACGCAGAGGTTTGAGTGGGCGCCGTAGGACAGCCCCACCGAGGCCGAGGCGCGGCTCACTTCCTCCATCGCCACGACGTGTTCGACATAGCCGAGGCCGAGGCCGCCGAAGTCTTCCTCGACCGTGATCCCGTGCAGGCCCAGTTCGCCCATCTGCGGCCACAGCTGACGCGGGAAGGTGTTGTCCAGATCGATCTGCGCGGCGATCGGGGCGATCTTGTCGGCGGCGAAGCGCGCGGTGGTCTCGCGGATGGCGTCGGCGGTCTCGCCGAGGCCGAAATCCATCATCGGTCCATGGTTCGGGATCATGCCCCTCGCCTAACACGCCAGCGCCGTTCCGGGCAGCTACCCGATGTCGACGATCTCGGCGGACACGCGCCCGGCCTCGGCCATGAGGATCGCCGCGGTGCGCCGCTTGGCCAGCGACGGGCTGCCGGGGTTGACGAACAGCACGCCGTCTATCTCGTCCAGGCTGGCCTGATGCGTGCCGCCGTAGATGCAGGCCGCGACCGGCCCTTCGAACAGACTGGACGCGCCATCGGGCGACTTAGCCTCCTCCGGCAGATTGAACG
This sequence comes from uncultured Pseudomonadota bacterium, assembly GCA_963835495.1. Classification (GTDB taxonomy): domain Bacteria; phylum Pseudomonadota; class Alphaproteobacteria; order Caulobacterales; family Caulobacteraceae; genus Acaudatibacter. Next base: position 1,325,347 of record CAWIFQ010000003.1, read on the forward strand.
TCAGGCCGATGCGCGGGCCGCCGAGGTTCAGCACCCGCGGCCCCTCGCTCAGCGTCGGCGGCGCCGCCGGCGGATCGCCATCGCTGCGCGTGGCGTAGACCGGCGCGAGGCGAGCCAGGCTTTCCAGCGCCGTCGCCGAGGTGAGGTCGCCGCAATGCAGCACCCCATCCACCTCGCCCCAGGCCGCGGTGAGGCTGGCGAGGATCGCCGGCCAGTCGACCAGCTCGTCATGGGTGTCGGCGGTGAGGCCAAACCGGCGGCCGGAAACAGGCGTCTCGTCCATCTTCGCCTCGGACATCTGACTGGCGACACCAACTATATTGGGGTCGCCGCCATTCGGCGAGGCGTGGGTCTGGTCAGATAGCGCGCCGGTCGCGTGGCAAGCCGAGGCGTTCCAGCAGGAAGTAGGCCGCGACCGAGAAGCAGGCGATGCCGACGAGGCCGACCGCCAGGCCGGCGGTGCGCGGCGCGAGACCGAGCACGTCTACGCCCCTCGGCTGGAAACCCAGGATCGCCGCCAGCGCCAGCAATCCGACGCCGATCGCGCCGAGGATCACCAGCGTGAAAGCGCTCATCCAGCTGCGGCGGCCGGTCTTCACTTCGAGGAAGGTGATCGGCGGCAGCTCGTGGCGGGTTTCGCGCGGCGACGGCGCCTCCGACGGTTCGTGCTTGGCGCTCGGCAGGTCGAACGGCGCGCTGACCGGATCGATCAGCGGCGTCTCGGCCACGGCCGGGGCCACGGTGGGTTCGGAGAGGATCGACTCCAGCCGCTCGATCACCGCGGCCGCGGCGGCCTCGCTGGCGGTGGGCTCGTCTGGAAGCACGGGCGCGGCGTCCTCGGGTGTGCGCTCGGCATAGATGCGATCGCCGGCGGTCGCGGTGCGGGCCGCCACCGGGCTGGTCAGCGGGATCATGCCGAGGGCGTCATAGTCGAGCTTCGGCGGCAGGACGGGCGTGGGCGCCGGCATCCAGCCGTCGGTCGGCCTGAGGAACAGCGCCTTTTCGGCGGCGCGGCGGCGCACGAGGGCGTCGACCACGATCCGCTCACCTTCGACGTCGGCCTTGCGCCAGAGCTCCATCGCCATGGCCGCGTCGAGCGGTCGGCCCTCGTTGAGGCGGCGCAGCGTCGGCGAGCCGCGGAACGCGCGCACGCCGATGTTGAAGACGAACGAGACCAGCGCGTCGAACTGGTTCTGGGTCAGCGGCGTGAAGACATACTCGTTCACGGCGTGAGAGGCGTTGATCAGGTCGTAGAGCAGCAGCGCCTCGGCGTCGGGCTCGGTGACTTCGGCGCCTTCGCGGGCGGTTAGGGTGTGGCCATAGCCGATGGTCCAGCGGCCATCGTCGAGCCGCGCCGAGTGAGCGCGGAACCCTTCGAAGGCCTTGATCAGCTCGACCGCCGACCTGGAGACGGAAAGTCTCGGTCTCATGGACCTCCCTGACCCACTCTGACACAGCGCCAAGATCGCTGTCCGGCGCCCCGCAAGATGAGGGCCGATCTGTCCAGTCGAGACTACACCAGGATGAGCGCGGCAATCGCAAGCACCGCGAAGAATCCCATCAGGTCGGTCAGAAAGGTGACGATGATCGACGAGGAGACCGCCGGGTCGCGCCCCATCCGCTCCAGGATCAGCGGCGCAAGCAGGCCGGCGGCGGCGGCGGTGAAGATGTTGGCCACAAGCGCCAGGGCCGCCGTCAGGGCCAGGCGCCAGTCGTGGTAGAACACCACCACCGCACCGGCCATCACCACGGCGCAGACCACGCCGTTGATCAGGCCCGCCCCCATCTCACGCCAGAAGATGCGCAAGGCGTTGGCGGCGTTGAGTTCGCGCGCCGCCAGGGCGCGGACGGCGACGGCCAGCGTCTGGGTGCCGGCGTTGCCACCCACCGAGGAGACGATCGGCATCAGCACCGCCAGGGCGACGACCTTGGCGACTTCGCTGGAGAAGAACGCGATCGCCGAGACCGCGACCGCTTCGGTGAAGATGTTCGCCACCAGCCAGGCGATCCGCGAGCGGATGATGCCGAACACGCTGGCGTCGCGGCCGGCGTCGGACACGTTGGCCAGGGCCAGCATGTCCTCTTCGCTCTCGTCCTGGATGACGCCGACGATGTCGTCGACGGTGATCTGTCCCACCAGCCGGCCGCCAGGTTCGATCACCGGCGCCGAGATCAGGTGGTACTTGTCGAAGATGTAGGCGACCTCCTCCTGGTCCATATCGACCGGGATCTCGGTGACCGGCTCCATGATCTCGGTCAGCGGGGTGTCGCGCTTGGCGCGCAGCAGGTGGCTGACCGGCGCGGCGCCGACCGGCCGCATCGCCGGATCGACCACATAGAGATCGAAGAACAGCTCCGGCAGCGTGTCGCTCTCGCGACTGAGATGGTCCATCGCCTGACCGACGGTCCAGAACTGCGGCGCCAGCGCCACCTCGCGCTGCATCAGCCGCCCGGCGGTCTCGTCGTCGTAGGCGAGGCTGGCCTCGATCGCGGTGCGCTCATGCGCCGGCATCGCCGCCAGCACCCGCTCGCGCTTGGCATCGTCGAGGTCGTCGACGACGTCGGCCGCGTCGTCCGAGTCGAGTTCCTCCAGCGCCTTGGCGAGGGTGGCCGGCGCCACGATCTCCAGCACCTCCTCGCGGATGTTGGTCTCGAGCTCGGACAGGATCTCGGCCAGGGCCTCCGGCGGGATGTGCGGGACGATCTCCTCACGGTAGTCGGCGGTGAGGAAGCCCATCAGGTCGGCGACGTCGGCGGGGTGCAGCGCGCCCACCAGTTCGGCCAGCCGCGCGCCGTCGCCACGGTCGGCCGCGTCGATGACCATGTCTACGAATTCGGAGGTGAGCGCGTAGTCCTCGTCGAGGGCCAGATCCTCGAGGTCCTCTGGGGCCGCGTCGGGACGCGTCACTTGCGAGAGATCGGTTTCCCCGCTCATGGGCGCCCCTTCAGAGTTCTTGGACGGCTTGCGCGCTTCCTGGTTTGGTTGGTGCGGTCGAGAAGACTCGAACTTCCACGGGTTGCCCCACAGCGACCTCAACGCTGCGCGTCTACCAATTCCGCCACGACCGCCCGTGGTGAGGCGCGGGGGTTAGCAGAGCGACTTCGGTTTGTGAAGCACGCGGACCTTCGCCTTTTCGACGCGGGTCCTAAGGTCCTGGCGGCGCTTAGGTTCCGCCGGCCATGAAGTCGTAGACATTGGCCGCGCGGGTGACCGCGATCGAGATCTTTTCGTCGCTGATCATGATCTCGCCGCGGGCGACAGGATGGTTGTTGGCGAGGATCCAGACCTCGTCGCTTGCCTTCGCATCAAGGGGGATCACCGCGCCGCGGCCCATGCGCAGCAGCTGCTGCATCGGCAAGGTCGAGCGGCCAAGCACCACCGAAATCTCGACGTTGACAGCGTTGATCTGACTCACTGAGCTCATAACCCTCGACGCGCCGGCGCTTTCTTTCCTGCGCCGCGACGCCCACATTGAGCCGCTATGCTTGACCGCTCGTTAAGCTCAGCCACTCGGTGGCCAACTCTGCTGCGGCCTGACGCCGCCGCTGCGGGCTGGGCGACATCCAGGGGCCTTGTCCCCTACCCGGAAGCCGAGGCGGCGATGGAGGCGCGGGCCGGTGCGATCGCCGAGGGCCAGGCCGGCGAGCTGGTGTGGCTGCTGGAGCACCCGCCGCTCTACACCGCTGGCGTCTCTTCCAAGCCGGCGGATCTGCTGGACCCAGGCCGCTTCCCGGTGTTCCGCAGCGGACGCGGCGGGCAATTCACCTACCACGGACCCGGCCAGCGCGTGGCCTATGTGATGCTCGACCTGTCGGCGCGGGGGCGCGACGTCCGAGCCTTCGTGCAGGCGCTGCAGAGCTGGATCATCGACGCGCTGGACAGGCTCGGCGTCGACGGAGAGGTGCGCGAGGGCCGAGTCGGCGTCTGGGTCGAACGTGGATTGGGGCGAGAGGACAAGGTCGCTGCGATCGGCGTGAAGCTGCGGCGCTGGGTCAGCTTCCATGGCGTCAGCCTCAACGTCGATCCCGACCTCTCCCATTTCGGCGGCATCGTGCCTTGCGGCGTCACGGCGCATGGCGTCACCAGCCTCGCCGATCTCGGGCGGACCGCTGGCATGGCCGACGCCGACTCGGCCTTGAAGGCGGCGTTCGTCGAGATCTTCGGGCCTGTGGCGGACGCGCCGCCGCCGATCTGATTTCGTCAGCAGACCGCCGCTCGGCGGCGCAGGTCTTGTTGTCGCCAAGGTCGGGGCGTGTGTAAGAAGGCGCTCGCGCCTCGTCGCCTTCATCAATGCCCGCTGAGGGCCATGCGCCTCATCCAACGCTACCTCTTCCGTCAGCTTCTCGGCCATACGGTCGTGGCCACCGCCGCCCTGACGGGAGTCGCCGTGCTGACGGCCAGCCTCTCGGCGCTCGACATCCTGGTCAGCGACCGCCAGAGCCCGGTGATCTTCGCCGAGGTGACTTTGCTGGCGACGCCGCAGATCATCGCGATGATCCTGCCGCTGGCGGTCTGCGTCGCCGGGCTGGTCGGCCTCAATCGCCTGCACACCGAGCAGGAGATCGTGATCTGCTTCGCCGGCGGCATGAGTCGCTGGCGGGTCGCCGCGCCAGCGATCCGCCTCGCTGGCGTGATCACCGTGATCAACCTGGTGATCAATCTCTGGGTCCAGCCGCTCTGCTATCGCGAGATGCGCACGATCCTGATGGCGGTGCGCGCCGATATCGCCACCACCCTGATCCGGCCAGGCGAATTCACGCACCCCACGCCCGGCCTCACCGTCTTCGCCCAGACGATGGACCAGAGCGGCGAGATCAAGAACCTGTTCCTGGACAAGGCCTCCGCCAACGGGGCCTCCACCACCTACATGGCCGCCGAGGGCCGCTTCGCGAAGCGCAACGGCGATCCGGTGCTGGTCCTGCATGCCGGCTCGATCCAGCAATTCTCCAAGACCGGGGTGCTGGACGTGCTGTCGTTCGACGAGAACGTGCTGCCGCTGAAGCCGTTCCTGGCGATCGAGGGCGAGGTGCTCTACCACCCCTCCGACCGCTACCTGCACGAACTGTTCTTCCCGGACCTGCGGCGCTCGTGGGAGCGCCAGAACTACAAGAAGCTGATCTCGGAGGGCAACGGGCGCATCGCGACCCCGCTGTACGACCTGGCCTTCATGGCGCTGGCGCTGGCGGCGGTGCTGGGCGGGGCCTACAGCCGGCTTGGTTATGGCGCGCGGATCGCGGTGGCGGGGGGCGCGGGGCTCGGCATTCGCGTGCTCGGCTTCGTCGCCGGGGCGGCCGCCAACGGCAACATCGCCCTCAATCTGCTGCAGTACACGCCGCCGCTGCTCTGCTTCATTGTCTGCATGCTGATCGTACTGCGCCAGCACCCGGCGCGGGGGCCGCGCCGCGCGCCGACGCCGCCGATCCAAGCCGTCGCGAGCCCGGCCTGATGCTGGGCCGGCTGCAGGTCTACGTGCTGACACGGACCCTGGCCGGGCTGGCAGGGGCGCTGGTGGTGATCGCCTCGACGGTCATGCTGGTCAGCTTCGTCGAGCTGTCGCGGGCCTACGGCGGACGCAGCGACGTCGGCTTCGTGCGGCTGGTCGACCTGATGCTGCTGCAGGCGCCCTCGGTGATCCTGCTGCTGCTGCCGTTCATCTTCCTGTTCGGCACCATGGCCGCCTTCGTCACCCTGAACCGCCGCTCGGAGCTGATCGCGATGCGCGCCGCCGGGGTCTCGGCCTGGCGCTTCATCTTTCCGGCCGCCGGTGCGGCGTTCCTGATCGGCATCGCCGACGTGACGGTGCTCAACCCGATCGCCGCCGAGCTGAACGGCCGATACGAGGACGCCAAGACCGCGATCGACGAGGGTCCGGCCGGCAAGGAGGGCAATTCCGCGGTCTGGCTGCGGCAGGGCGACGAGCACACCCAGATCGTCATCCATGCGGGCTCGCACGACATGCAAGGCGGGGTCGTCCATCTGCAGCACGTCTCCCTGTTCCTGCAGAACGTCACCTCGGGCGGCGCGCTGCAGTTCACCCGCCGCATCGAGGCCGCCGAAGCCCGGCTCGATCCTGGCTTCTGGCGCCTGAGCGAGGTGCGCGAGGCGACGCCTGGCGCCGGCTCGGTGCGCTCGGAGACGCTGTCGATCCCGTCCACGCTCGACCGGCGCACGGCGATGGAGAAGTTCGCCGCCAAGGACGCCATCGGCTTCTGGCGGCTGCCCGATACGATCGAGCGCGCGGAGACCGCCGGCTTCTCCGCCGCGCCCTATCGCCTGCGCTTCCAGGAGCTGCTGGCGACGCCGGTGCTGTTTGCGGCGATGTCGCTGCTCGCCGCCGCTTTCTCGCTGCGTCTGATGCGCCTGGGGGGGCTGGCTGGCCTTGCCGGCGCGGGCGTCGCAATCGGATTTGCGATCTTCTTCTTCAACCAGCTATGTGGCGCGCTCGGCGGCGCCGAGGTGATTCCGCCGATCATCGCCGGATGGACACCGCCGGTGATCGCGCTCCTCGCCGGCTTCACCCTGCTTTGCTACACCGAGGATGGCTGAGGCGGGCGATGGCAAGAGGGGGACGCTTGGTCACGCGCATCAGCAACCGCGCGGGTATTCGCGGCAAGCTCGCCCTGTTCGCGGGGGCGATGACGATTGGCGTGGCGCCTTTGCTCGCGCCCCCGGCCGCCAACGCCAGTCCCCGCGAAACCCAGCTGCCGCCACTGCCGCACATGGGACCGGCGCCACCGCGGCCGACCCCGCTGGCGCAGCCCGACGACGGCCTGAACGGCGGCGGCTTCTATCTCGAGGCCAACCAGCTGGTCGACGACGAGTCGCACCACCTGATCAGCGCCCACGGCCAGGTCGAGGCCCGCTATCAGGGCCGCGTCGTGCGGGCCAATGACATCACCTACGATTCCGCCACCGGCATCGTCACCGCCAAGGGCGATGTGGCGATCATCAATGCGGACGGCACCTCGGAGTTCTCGCAGTCGGCCGTGCTGGACCGCCAGCTCTCGGTCGGCGTGGCGATGGCCTTCTCCAGCCGGCTGAAGGACAACATCTCGATCGCCGCCAGCAGCGTCGCGCGCAAGTCCGCCGACGTCCAGGAACTGAACCAGGCGATCTTCACCCCCTGCCCGGTCTGCGCGAAGAACCCGCACCCCACCTGGTCGATCCACGCCAGCAAGGTGATCCAGGATAAGAAACGCCAGACCATCTACTTCCGCGACGCCGTCATCGAGATCCATGGCGTCCCGGTGGCTTACATCCCGGCGATGTCGGTGCCGGACCCCGAGGTGAAGCGCAAATCCGGCTTGCTGGTGCCGCAAATCAACGTCTCCAGCCTGCGCGGCCTTTCCTACGAACAGCCCTACCTGCAGGTGATCTCGCCCTCCGAGGATCTGGTGATCAGCCCGCAGCTGAACACCAAGGTCAATCCGTTCCTCAATGTCGACTGGCGCAAGCGGTTCTATTCCGGGGCCATCGACGTGCGCGCGGGCTACACCTACGAGCAGGACTTCAACTCCAGCGGCGACAAGCTCGGCAACGCGACCTCGCGCAGCTACATCCTGGCCAAGGGCCTGTTCGCGATCGATAACAATTGGAACTGGGGCTTCACCGCCGAGCGCGCCTCCGACCCGCTGATCTTCGACCGCTACAGCGTGGCCGACCCGTTCATCGAGCGCGGCCTATACGCCTCCGACGACCGGCGACTGATCTCTCAGCTGTTCACCGTCCGCCAGGAACTCCAATTCGTTCATCTCGATCGCCGCCATCGACGTGCAGGGCCTGCGCTCGACCGACATCAACTCCACCTTCCCGATCGTCGCGCCGCTGATCGAGGCGCGATATGAGCCGGACCAAGCGATTCTGGGCGGCCGCCTGCGGATCGACGGCAGCGGCGTGGCCCTCACCCGCAACTCGTCGCCCACCGATCCGACCCAGCCCGGCATCGACAGCCGGCGCGGCACGATCGAGGCCAACTGGCAGCGGACGTTCATCGTCGGGCCAGGCATCCGTATCGATCCATTCCTCGATGCGCGCACCGACGTGTACAGCCTGGGCGACCTGCCGCAGACCACCCCGCCGACGCCGGGGTCGAAAAACGCGACGATCGCGCGGACGATCGAGACCGCCGGCGCCACGGTGAGTTGGCCTTTCGTCAAGCGCCAGGGCGATCTCACCATCGTGCTTGAGCCGATCGCCCAGATCGCGCTTTCGCCCGTCGTCAAACAGGATCCGCGCATCCCGAACGAAGACAGCATCGACTTCGAGTTCGACCAGACCAACCTTTTCCAGATCGACAAGTCGCCGGGCTTCGACATCCTCGACAGCGGCCAGCGCCTCAACGTGGGGGGCCGCGCGACAGTGATGAGCGACAACGGGCTTTCGGGCAGCGTGCTGGTGGGCCGCAGCTTCCGCGCCGAGCCCGATCCCAATATTCCGGCTAGCACCGGTCTTGCCGGCTCGAACTCGGACTGGATCGTCGCGGCCGACGCGACGCCGATCAAAGGGGTCAACCTCTTCACCAGCCTGCGGCTCGATTCGCGGACCGGCGGCATCAACCGCATCGAAGCCGGCGCCGATTTCATCACCTCCCGCTTCGACGGCCAGGTGCGCTACCTGCAGGAGGCGCAGGACCCCACGGGCCAGCGCGTGCAGGACCTGGACTTCCACGGCGAGTTCTTCGTGTTGAAGAACTGGGGGCTCACGGCCTACGGCGCGCGCGAATTCACCACAGGGGTCTGGCGTGAACAGGACTTCGGCATCGTGTATAAGGACCAGTGTATCCGCGTCGAAATCGTGTACCGCCGCGACAACACCTTCAACGGCGTGCTGGGCCCATCGCAAGGTATCGGCTTCCGTCTTTCCCTCGCCACATTGAGCAATTCAGTCTATGCCCGCCCCGAAACCGACACGCCCGCCCCCTAGGCGACAGGCGCCCAGCGAAAAGGACGAAAGCAAAGCCGGCATGCGGTCGCTTTTATTGAACGCACGCTCCAGCGTGGGAACCGCGCTGGGCCTGAGCTTGGCCTTGCTGATCGCCGCCCCGGCTGGGGCGCAGGATACGGCGCCGGCAAGCCCCGCCCCCGCCGCCCCGGTCTCGGCGGCGCCCGATGCCGCGATCCCGGCCTCGGCCCTTACGGAAAGCGTGGTCGCCTCGGTCAACGACGACGTCATCACCAACTACGACATCCTGCAGCGGATGCGGCTGCTGGTGGTCACCGCCGGCATCCAGCCGACGCGCAACGACCTGCCGGAGCTGCAGCGCTACGCCCTGTCCAGCCTGATCGACGAGCATCTCGAGATCCAGGAGCTGAAGCGCGAGGAGAAGGAGCAGAAGGCCAACATCATCGCCACCGACTCGGTGGTCGACGACGTCATCGCCGACATGGCGAAAGAACTCGCACATGACGACCGACCAGTTCCTGGCCTCACTGGCCCAGCAAGGCATCGGCGCCGACACGCTGCGCTCGCAGCTGAAGGCGCAAGAGAGCTGGCAGGACTGGATCCGCGGCCGCTACGGCTCGCGGCTGCGCATCGGCGAAGACCAGATCAAGGCGTTCCAGGCGCGGATGGCCGCCGAGGCCAACAAGCCGAAGTACCAGCTGTCCGAGGTCTACATCGACTTCGACAAGGCCGGCGGCCAGACCCAGGCCACTGACGAGGCGAACCAGCTGATCGCCCAGTTGCACGGCGGCGCGCCGTTCCAGAATGTCGCGCGGCAGTTCTCCAACGCCTCGACCGCGGCCAACGGCGGCGACGCCGGCTGGGTCACCGCCGGCGAGCTCGACCCAGAAGTCCGCGCCGCGGTCGACGAGATGCGTCCAGGTTCGCTCTCGGCGCCGATCCCGACCAAGGACGGCATCTGGATCGTCTACCTGCGCGACCGCCAGGCCGGCGGCTCGGCCGTGCTGATCAACCTGAAGCAGGCGGCGATCGCCTTGCCGGCCGGCGCGCCGCAGGACCAGGTCGACGCCGCCAAAGCCAAGCTCGAGACGCTGCGCGGCCAGTTGCACGGCTGCGAGAATTTCGAGGCCGTCGCCGGCAAGGTCGACGGCGTCCTGGCCGGCGATCTCGGCGAGGCCGACGCCAAGGATCTCGCCCCCGCCTTCCGCGACGCGGCGACCACTTTGCCGATCGGTCAGATCTCCGAGCCGATCCGCAGCGACCAGGGCCTGCACCTGCTGGTGGTTTGCAGCAAGCGCAGCAGCGCGGCCCAAGGGCTTAACCACGATCAGATCGAGAACCAGCTGATGGGCGAGCAGCTGCAGATGATCAACAAGCGCTACCTGCGCGACCTGCGCAACTCGGCCAGCATCGAGGTGCGCGAAAGCCAGGCGGGGAGTTGAGCGGCGCTCCGCTAGCGATCACCCTCGGCGATCCCGCCGGCATCGGCCCAGAGATCGTCGCGGCGGCCTGGCGAGCGCTGCGCGAGACCGGCCCCGGCTTCTTTGTCATCGGCGACGCCGCGACGATCGCCGCCACGGGTTGCGCCGTTGTTCGCATCTCCGCCGCCAGGGAGGCGTCTGCGGCGTTCGCCGGCGCCCTGCCGGTGCTCGACCTCCCCCTCGCCGCGCCCGTGACCCCCGGCCAGCCGACCTCGGCCGCCGCGCCGCAGGTGATCGCCTGGATCGAGAAAGCTGTCGCCCTGACGCTGGCCGGCGAGGCTGGCGGGGTCGTCACCGCCCCGATCGCCAAGGCGACGCTCTACGAGGCCGGCTTCGCCTATCCGGGCCACACCGAGTTCATCGGCGCGCTGACTGCGGCGACGGCGATGCCCGGCGCGCGCGGCCCGGTGATGATGCTGACCGCCAGGGACCTGCGGGTTGCGCTGGTCACCGTGCATGCCCCACTGGCCCAGGTTCCAGGCCTGCTGACCGAGGCCAAGATCGTCGCCGCCGGCCGCGTCGTCGCCGAAGCGCTCGTCCGTGACTTCGGTATCGCCAAGCCCAGACTGGTGGTCGCCGGCCTCAATCCGCACGCCGGCGAAGGTGGCGCGATCGGCGACGAGGAGGTGCGGATCGTCGCGCCCGCGGTCGCCGCCCTGCGCGCGGCCGGCGTCGACGCCACCGGCCCCCTGCCCGCCGACAGCCTGTTCCACGACGCCGCGCGCAAGACCTATGACGCGGCGCTGTGCCTCTATCACGACCAGGCGCTGATCCCGGTGAAGATGCTCGACTTCTGGGGCGGGGTGAACCTGACGCTGGGCCTGCCGATCGTGCGCACCTCGCCAGACCACGGCACCGCCTTCGACATCGCCGGCAAGGGCCTTGCCCGCCCCGACAGCCTGATCGCCGCCATCCGCCTGGCCGACGAGATCGCCGAACGCCGGGCCGCGCTGGTCTCGGCGTGAGCCTGGACGACCTGCCGCCGCTCAAGGAGACGCTGGCGGCGGCCGGAATCCTGGCGAAGAAGAGCTTCGGCCAGCACTTCCTGCTCGACCTCAACATCACCCGCAAGATCGTCCGCCTGGCCGGAATTGCGGCCGGGGATAGGGTGATCGAGGTCGGACCCGGCCCCGGCGGCCTGACCCGCGCCCTGCTCGAGGCCGGCGCCCAGGTCATCGCGGTCGAGAAGGACCGCCGCTTCGTCCCGCTGCTGGAGGACCTGGCCGCCCACGCGCCTGGCCGCCTGCAGGTGATCAACGAAGACGCCCTGACCGCCGCCCTCCCCGCCGGCGCGGCGATCGTCGCCAACCTGCCCTACAACGTCGCCACACCGCTGCTGATCGGCTGGCTGACCGGCCCGCTGAAACCGCGGTCGATGACCCTGATGTTCCAGAAGGAAGTCGCCGACCGCATCGCCGCGACGCCTGGTTCAAAGACCTACGGGCGGCTGTCGGTGCTGGCGCAGGCGCTGTGCGAGGCCAAGGTCGTGATGGACCTGCCCGCCCGCGCCTTCACGCCGCCGCCGAAAGTCGCCTCCGCCGTCGTCCAGCTGACCCCGCGACCCGACCGGCCGTCCGACCAGACCGTCGAGCGCCTGCAGCGCCTGACCGCCGCCGCCTTCGGCCAGCGCCGCAAGATGCTCCGCTCCAGCCTGAAACCGCTGGGCGGCGAGGCCCTCTGCGCGGCGATCGGGCTCGAACCAAGCCTCCGCGCCGAGGAGGTGACGGTGGCGCAGTTCGTCCGGATGACCGAAAAGCTGGACGCCTGATCGCTGCTCAGGCCGTCATCGCGGCGTCGGTCTTGGCCGTTTCCGTCATCGCCGGATTCTGGATCAGCTCGATCGTGTAACCGTCCGGGTCCTTGGCGAGGCACACCACCGCGCCGCCCAGGCTCTCGATCGGGGCCGGCTCGCGGGTCACTTCCAGACCGGCGGCCTTGACCTTGGCGGCGATCGCGGCCGGGTCGGTGACGTAGAACACCAGCTTGACCGGATTGTCCTGATAGTTGCGCACCGAACCGTCGGTGTAGTGCATCAGCACGACCGCGTTGCGGCCCTCGTGCGCCAGCATCACCTCGTCCATGTACTCCACCTCGAAGGTGCGGATCTTGGTCATGCCCAGCACCTCCTCGTAGTAGCGGGTCGAGCGGTCGAGATCGGCGACGCCGATGCCGACGGCGGTGAGGAAGTCGGGCGAACGCATGGCGGTTTCCTTCCTTGGTTTTGCTGGGCCACTGTATGGTCCGCCGAAGCGCGCGCCAACCAAAGACGCCGCGCAGCCGGGAGGACAGTCATGCACAAGGTGGCGGGCGGCTATGGCCTCGTCGAAGCGCCGGTCTGGAGCCACGAGGCGGGCCTCTACTTCAGCGACGTGCTGAACGGCGGGGTCTACCGGCTGGGCTTCGACGACCACATCGACCCAGTAATCCCGAAGCGCCGCGGCGTCGGCGGCATGGCGCTGCACGCGGACGGTGGCCTTGTCGTCGGCGGCCGCAACGTCGCCTGGGTGGGCGACGACGGCGAGACCCGCGTGCTGCTCGACCCCGCCGCGATCCCCGGCGCGATCGGCTTCAACGACCTGACGACGGACGCGTCGGGGCGCATCTACGTCGGCTCGCTCGCCTACCGCGTCTTCGCCGATCCGCCCAAGCCCGGCTTCCTGCACGTGATCGACCTCGACGGCTCGATGCGCACGCTGTCGGACGGCGTCATGCTCACCAACGGCCTCGGGTTCTCGCCCGACGGTCAGCGGCTCTATCACTCCGACGCCCGCGCCGGGCTCGTGCGGGTCTACGACGTCAAGGCGGACGGCTCGGTCGGACCCTGGCGTCAGTTCGCGACCCTGGGCGAAGGCCGCGTCGCCGATGGACTGAAGGTCGCCTCGGACGGCTCGGTCTGGGTGGCCGACGCCCGCGGCGGGCGGGTGGCGGTGTTCGAGCCGGATGGCGCGCACCGGACGGACATCGCCGTGCCGCTGCCAATGGTCACCAGCCTCTGCTTCGCCAGCAACGACCTCAGAGACCTGTACGTCGTCACCGGCTCCGACGGCGGTCCCGAGGAGAACTGCGGGTCGATCTACCGGACCCGGGTCGAGGTCGCCGGCCAGCCTCTGGCGGCGGCGCGCGTCGCGATCTGACGGCGATGTTGGTTCGCGAGCTTACGCGCGGACCAGGCCGCCGAAGCCGCTCGCATCCTGCGCGAAGCCATCGCCGGACCCTCCTACAAAGGTGCGGGCGAGGCTGAGGCGGAGGTCGCCAGCTTTCTCGGCCAGAACCCCGAACGCTTCGCGCTGGCCGCGCTCGACGCCGAGCGGCTGCTGGGATGGGTGGGCGGCGTGCGGGGCTATTCGCATTCGCTCGAGCTGCACCCGCTGGTGGTCGATCCCACCTCGCAGCGCCACGGCGTCGGCCGCGCCCTGGTCGCTGCGCTGGAAGCGCGGGCGAAGGCGGACGGCTACCTGGCCATCCACCTCGGCGCGGACGACGAGGTCGGCGGCACCAGCCTGTTCGGGGCGGACGCGTTCCCGGACGCCCTGGCCAAGCTGGCGGCTATCCAGCCCACCCCGCTCGGCCATCCGTTCTTCTTCTACCGCCGGCTCGGCTACGAGCCGGTCGGCCTCATCCCGGACGCCAACGGCTTCGGCAAGCCCGACATCCTGATGTCGAAGCGCCTCTCGGGCGCCGGGTAGAATATTGCCGGCGAACCCTGTGGATAACTTTTCAAACCCGTAGATATCGGTGGTGACATCGGGGGCCATAGGCAAGACCTTGCGCGCTGGGGCGCGTCAGGGGAACTTTCGTTCGTTGACGATGTCAAAGACCTGGCGCCGCGGCCAGATCCAGACAGGCGCCTGGGTGATTCCGCGTCAAGCGCCGTAGCTGAGGCTCGGATACCAGTCCCGACCGCGTCCTTCCGGCGTCTGGTCGAGCACGGCCCAGAGCGGGGCCGGGTCCGGGGCGCCACGCGGGTCCTGGCCGGGGTCGGAGGTCGTGATCTCGCCGGACCAGAAATGGCGCAGCGTCCCATCGCGAAGGGTGAACACGTTCTGGGCCGGGACTTCCTGGCCGTCCGGCGTCAGGCCGAACCAGTCTCTGAAGTAGTTCCCGCCGAGATCGCTCGCGAGGCGCAGGTTCTTCCAGCCGCGCGCCGCTTTCCAGGAGGTCAGCCGCTCGATCGGCGAGCGGGCCACGACCACCAGCGACACCCTCTGTCCGATGTCGTCGGCGTTGCCTTCCCAGGCGTCGAGCAGATTGGTGCACATCGGGCACGGCCGCTCGCGCTGAGGCCCGAACATGTAGCTATAGGTGACCAGGGTCTGCTTGTCGCCGAACAGGCCGGCCAGGTCGGTCTCGCCGGTCTCGGTCATGAAGCGATAGTCGCCGGTCACCGGGGCGCCTGGCGGCAGCGCGCGGCGTTGGGCGGCGACGCGCTCGATGTGGCGTCGCAGTTCGATCTCCTCGGCCAGCAGCGCGATGCGGGCGGCGCGGTACTCGGCGCTCTCGCCTGGAACGCGAATGGGTCCTTCGCTCGCGAGCTTGTCGGCCGGGATCAGGGTCTCGGTCTTGGCGTCCATCGGGTGGTCCTCCCTGCTTGGAACGTAGTCGCGCCATTATGACGACGGACCAGGCCAGATTCCGACAGGGGCGATGCAATAAAACTGCAAGCGCGGGAACATGGACGCCAGCGCCTTAGCTAACCATCTAACCGGTTCAGTCCGTTTCTCCGGGCCGTGACCACCCCCAGTTTCCGGTCCAAGCGCCCGGCGTCAGTTCGAGGATTCCGATGGCGGGACCCGCTTCCTCCGGCCAAGCCGCAGCGCCTGCGCCACTGCACGGCGGTCCGCTGGCGCTGATGTCGATCGCCCTGGCGCTCGGCACCTTCATGCAGGTGCTGGATTCGACGATCGCCAACGTTTCGATCCCGACCATCTCCGGCGACCTTGGCGTCAGCGCCGACCAGGGCACCTGGGTGATCACGCTGTTCGCGATGTCCAACGGCGTCTCGGTGCCTTTGACCGGCTGGCTGATGGGCCGCTACGGCGTCGTGAAGACCTTCGCCGTCTCGGTCGCGCTGTTTACCGCCGCTTCGTTCCTCTGCGGCGTCGCCTGGGACCTGCCCTCGCTGCTGTTCTTCCGCATTCTGCAGGGGGCGGTGTCCGGTCCGATGATCCCTGGCTCGCAGGCGTTGCTGCTCTCGATCTTCCCGCCGTTCCGGCGCGGGCTGGCGCTGGCGATCTGGTCGATGACCACGCTGGTGGCGCCGATCTGCGGCCCGATCCTCGGCGGCTGGATCTCCGACAACACCACCTGGCGCTGGATCTTCTTCATCAACGTGCCGGTGGGCATCTTCTGCGCCATCGCCTGCTATCGTGGCCTGATCTCGCGCGAGACGCCGACCTACCGCCGGCCGATCGACAAGGTCGGCTTCCTGCTGCTGCTGGTCTGGGTCAGCGCGCTGCAGGTGATGCTCGACCGCGGCGCCGACGAGGACTGGTTCGCGTCGCCGTTGATCGTGGTGCTGGCGATCGTCTCGGCGATCAGCCTCGGCTCGTGGCTGATCTGGGAGTTGACCGAGCAAAATCCGATCGTCGACCTGTCGCTGTTCAAGTCACGCAACTTCGCCTTCGGCACGCTGGTGTTCTGCCTGGCCTACGCCGTCTTCTTCGGCGGCAACGTGCTGCAACCGCTGTGGCTGCAGACCCGGCTCGGCTACATCGCCACCTGGGCGGGACTGGTGGCGGCGCCCAGCGGCGCCGTCGCCGTCTTCCTGACGCCGATCATGGCCCGCTACACCGGCCGGCTCGACGCGCGCCTCACCGCGACCATGGCGCTGGCGGCTTTCGGCGTTTCGTTCCTGATGCGCGCCGCCTGGCCGCCCGACGCCAGCTTCGGCGTGCTGGTGGTTCCCCAGCTGGTGCAAGGCATCGCCATGAGCACCTTCTTCGTCTCGATGATCACGATCCAGCTGCGCGATGTGCCGCCGCAGCAGACCCCGTCGGCCAGCGGGCTCTCCAACTTCGCCCGCATCACCTTCGGCGGGTTCGCCGCCTCGCTCACCACCGCGTTCTGGGACCGCCGCGAGCGGCTGCATCAGACCCACTTCGCCGACGATCAGACCGCCCGGCTGAACGAATGGAGCCAGGCCCTGTCCGCCTTGCACCACGCCGGGCTCACCGCGGAGCAGTCGCTGGGCGCGTTGGCGAACCAGGCGGTCAACCAGGCCTCCACCTTCGCCGCGCTCGACCTGTTCTGGCTGTTCGGCGTGCTCTCGATCGTCATGATCCCGCTGGTCTGGATCACCCGTCGCTCCATCAGCGGCGGCGGTCCGGTGGCGGCGGACTAGCCCGAGGCGGCGGCGCATTCAGTTGCGGGCGGCCGCTGCTCGTTGATAAGTCCGTGGGAACACAGAGCCGCACCGCGGTCCGCGCGGGCGTCCAAGGGGAGTCCAGGGCCATGTCTCGCGTGAAATTCGGCGGCTTCCTCGCGCCGCACCACCCGATCGGCGAGCATCCGATGCTGCAGCTTCGCAGCGACATCGCGTTCGCCAAGCGGCTGGACGAGCTCGGCTTCGACGAGTTCTGGGTCGGCGAGCACCATTCCACCGGCTGGGAGGTAATCGCCTCGCCGGAGCTGTTCCTGGCCGCCGTGGCGGAACAGACGCACCGGATCCGGCTCGGCACCGGCGTCGTCTCCCTGCCGTACCACCACCCGTTCAACGTCGCCCAGCGCATGGTCCAGCTCGATCACATGTCGGGCGGCCGGGTGATTTTCGGGTCCGGACCAGGCGCGCTGCCCTCCGACGCCTACATGCTCGGCATCGACCCGATGACGCAGCGCGACCGCCAGGACGAGGCCATCGGCGTGATCAAGCGGCTGTTCGCCGGCGAACGGGTCACGCACGAGAGCGACTGGTTCACGCTGCGCGATGCGCGGCTGCAGCTGTTCCCCCTGCAGGAGGAGATGCCGTTCGCCGTGGCCTCGCAAATAAGCCCGTCGGGTATGACGCTGGCCGGCAAGTACGGCGCGGGCGTGCTTTCAATCGGTTCGATGACGACGGCCGGCCTGTTCGCCCTGCCGACGCAGTGGAGCTTCGCCGAGGAAGCGGCCGCCAAACACGGTCAGACCGTCGACCGCCGCAACTGGCGCGTGGTGATGAGCTGGCACATCGCCGAGACCCGCGAGGAAGCCCGCGCCCAGGCCCGGGAAGGGCTGATGCGGTGGCACAACGAGTACAACGTCGGCACCCTGATGCGCCCAGGCGCGGTGGCCTACGGCTCCCCCGACGAGGCGGTGGACAAGACCGCCTTCGTCGAGGGCGCGGCCAGCGTCATCGGCACCCCCGACGATCTGGTGGCGAGCATCCGCCGCCTGCAGGAGATCAGCGGCGGGTTCGGCACGGTGATCGGCTTCGCCCACGACTGGGCCAATCGCGAGAATACCCTCAGGAGCTGGGACCTCGTGGCGCGCCACGTGGTGCCCGAGATCAACGGGCTGCTCGAGGGCTACCGCACCTCGCGCCAGTACGTGGTCGAGCACCGCGAACTCGTTCGAACGCGCCGGCCAAGCGATCATGCATAAGATCATGAGCAACGAGCGCGCCGCAGCCGCGCTGGCCGAGACCCGCCGCGCCGCCACCGCCACCACCGGCGGCCACACGCCGGACCTGGACAAGGCAAAGTCGAAGTAGCTCGCCGCCGCTCGTCGATTGACGCTGGCGAGCCACGCTCGCAGAGTCAGGATGCGCTCGGGCGCCGTTCGGGGCCCCGGGTTGCGGGAGATCACCGTGACCAAGCTCCTCGCGCTCGCCTGCCTCGCCGCCGCCGGTCTGTCGATCGCCGGCGCCGCCTCTGCGCTGAACCCCCAGCCGCTGCCGCCGAGGTGCCTCGCCGGTGTCCACTGCGGCGGTCCGACCGGCTCGCATCCCCGCGAAATGGCGATGAGCCGCCACGCCGTTCACTGCAAGATCGTGCATCACCAGCGCATCTGCCGGCGCTAACCAGCGTCGCAGCTAACCTGGCCAGTTCGCCAGCTGCAGCACGGCCTCGCCGAGCAGCTCCTGCAGCGCCGGCGTCGCCGGATAGGGCGGATGGCGATACTGCCGAAACCCCTCGGCGTAAGCGACACCGAAGTCGCTGCCGCGCCGCTCGCCCCAGCTGACCATCGAGCCCGCGTAGTCCGCGATCCCGTGGTGGCGGGCGACCCAGGCGACCTGGCTCTCATGGGCCATCAGCATGCGCCGCTTGGTTTCGAGGAAATCGCCGATATCGACGCCGAAATCCGGCCTGATCCGCTCGCCCTCGCGGCTGCGCCCGCCGATCGCATCCATGAAGTAGAGGTGTGGGATCGCCGATAGGGCGGCGGCGGCGCCGGTGCGATAGTTCGGAACCGACGAGGCGAAGCAGGCGTCGCGCGCCAGTACGCTCACCGCCTCGTGGTCCGGGTGGTAGTCGACGGGCGAGGCGGTGATGACGATGTCCGGGCGTGCGTCGCGGATCAGCTCGGTCATCCGCCGGCGCGAGGCGTCGTCATTGAACACCGCGAGGTCGCCGAAGCCGGCGCAGCGGTAGTCCGCGCCGATGATCGCCGCCGCCGCGGCGGCTTCCGCCTGGCGGATGCGCGCCGTCTCCTCGGGACTGGTCTCGGTCGCCCCGCCCTCGCCCGCCGTCGCGGTGACGATAGTGATCCGGTGCCCCAGGTGCGCGAGCAACGCCAAGGCGCCAGCGCCAAGCGTCTCGATGTCGTCGGGATGGGCGTGGATGGCGAGGATGACGGCCATGATCCTGCTCCAGCGGCGTTGGCGCGCTAGGCGCTCGCGACGTCGCTCAGAACCGCGGGGAACGCGTTCTTGAGATCGCTCGCTGCGCCTTCCGTACCGAGTGCGATTTGGAGGTCGGGGAACAGATCGAGGGCTGTGCTCGGATCCTGGTTCACGGCGGAGACCCAGTTGCTCCAGCTGAAGCCGTCCGGCGAGCCATCGCTATAGGCCAGCAACGCGGCGCGTCGCCCGTTCTCCAGGCCCCAGACTTCGGCTTCCACGTCGCCATGCTGCTCCAGCCAGCCGTAGACCGGCTCGAGGTCGGCGGCGCGGAGCGAAAACGTCGTTGTCATCACGCATCCGGCGCTTGTTCGATCAGCCCGGTAACGAAGGCGTCCAGCCACGGGTTGCGCGCGCGGCGCAGCCGCTCGGCGTGGTAGATGTGGGCCAGCTCGGCATAGGCGTGGTCGAAATCGTCGTTGACGATCACGTAGTCGTACTCGCCCCACTTGGTGAACTCTTCGCGCGCGGTTTGCAGCCGCCGGCGGATCATCTCGTCGGAATCCCCGGCGCGGGCGTGAATACGCCGCACCATCTCGGCCATCGTCGGCGGCAGGATGAAGATGCGCACCGTATCCTCGGGCGCGCCGGCGGCGATGGCCCGCGCGCCCTGCCAGTCGACGTCGAACATCACGTCGTGGCCGCACGCCAGGCTATCCATCACCTGCGCCTTGAGCGTGCCCGAGCGTTGATGGCCGTGCAGATGGGCCCACTCCAGGAACTCGCCCGCCTGGATCTTCGCGTCGAACTCTTCCTCGCTGGCGAAGAAGTACTCGCGGCCGTGATGTTCGCCGGGCCGCGGCGCGCGCGTGGTCATCGAGATCGATAGATCGAGGTCCGGGTGGTCGGCCACCAGGCGGCGCGACAGCGAGGTCTTGCCGACGCCCGACGGGCTCGAGAGCACCAGCATCAAGCCCCGCCGCTGTCGCTCACTCGACATTCTGCACCTGCTCGCGGAACTGATCGATCGCCGCTTTCAGGGCAAGGCCGACCCGGGTCAAGCCGGTGGTCGCCGATTTGCTGCACAGGGTGTTGGCCTCGCGCATGAATTCCTGGGTCAGGAAGTCGAGCCGGCGGCCGGCGGCGGCGTCCTCCGCCATCAGCGCGCGGGCGGCGGCGACATGGCTGCCGAGCCGGTCGAGCTCTTCGCGCACGTCGGCCTTCGTGGCCATGACTGCAGCTTCCTGCACGATGCGATCGGCCGGCGCGGCGTCGCCCAGCAGTTCCGTGAGCCGCTTGGCGAACCTGTCGCGGATCGCCGGCCCCTGCGCAGCGGCCTCGGCTTCGGCTTCGGCGCACAGCGCCTCGACCTGATCGACCAATCCCCAGAGCACGACGCCCAACGTCGTCCCTTCCGCCAGCCGCGACGTCTTCAATCCGTCGAGCGCATCGGCGAGGCTCCTGGCCATCGCCGCTTCGGCCTCGGCCCGGGCCTCGGGCGCCTCGTCCGCCTCGCCAATCTCGAGCACCCCGCGCAGGCCGAGCAGGCCGTCAGCGGAGGGCGTCAGCGCATGTCCCTTGCCGGTCAGTTCGTCGGCCAGCCCCAGATACCGCTCCAGCACCTCGCGGTTGATCCTGACCGCGCCCGCCATCTCGGCCCTGCGCGCGGTGATGGTGACGTTCACCTGGCCGCGCTGGAACCGCGCCTGCCCGGCTTCGCGGGCGATCCGCTCCAGTCCATCGAACCCGGGCGGCCCGCGGAAGCGGACTTCCAGGTTGCGGCCGTTGACCGAACGCGCCTCGACCGCCCAGCTCCACGGCCCCATCGCCCCTTCGGCGCGGGCGAAGCCGGTCATGCTGGAGAGCTTCAGCACGCGGCGGGCTTTCCGGGCGGGGTCGCCGCCTGGCAGGCCCGCTTGGCCTCGATCGCGCGCCACTTGGCGACGTTCTGCTGGTGCTCGGCCAGGGTCGTGGCGAACACGTGTCCGCCCGTCCCATCGGCGACGAAGTAGAGGTCGCTGGTGTTGGCCGGATCGAGCGCGGCGGCCAGCGAGGCGCGGCCCGGATTGCCGATCGGCGTCGGCGGCAGGCCGGCGATCACGTAGGTATTGTACGGCGTCTGCGACTGCAGCTCGGACACCCGCAGGCCGTGGCCGAGCGGCCGCCCACCCGTCAGGCCGTAGATGGTGGTCGGATCACTTTCGAGCCGTATGCCGGCCTTAAGGCGATTGATGAAGATCGCGGCGATTCGCGGGCGTTCATCGGGCTTTGCCGTCTCTTTCTCGACGATCGAAGCCAGGATCACCGCCTCCTCCGGCGAGTGGTAGGGCAGATCCGGCTTGCGGTGGGCCCAGAGCGTGGCCAGCTCCCTGTCGCGGGCGTCCATCATCCGTCGCAGCACCGCCGAGCGATCGTCGCCGCGGCGCGCTTCGTAGGTCTCGGGCAGCACCGCCCCCTCCGCGGGCGCGGCGACGACGCCGGTCAGGAAATCGGCCCGCATCAGGGTCTCCATCACCACCTGCGAGGTCACCCCCTCGGGGATGGTCACGAAGTGGCGCACCACCCGACCCTCGGCGATCTGCGCGATCACCGATTGCAGCGAGGCGTGGGCGGGAAAGGCGTATTCGCCGGCCTTCAGCTTGTGCGCCGCGCCGGTGAGTTCCGCCGCCAGCATGAACTGGGTGTTCGAGCCGATCACCCGGGCGCGGCGCAGATCGCTGGCGATCTCGGTCACGCCTGCGCCAGGCGCCAGCACCACGGTCGAGCCCGGCGCGCCAGGTCCGGGACCGAAATAGACAAACAGGGCGATGATCGCGACCAGCGCCAACGCGGCGCCTAGCGTCGCCAGTGCGCCGTAGGCGGTCATCAACCGGCGGCGGGTTCGGGCGTCGCCCTTTTTCGGTCGGCGGGCAGGCCCTCGGCTCACGGCGCCTTCTTGAACACGACCGAGGCGTTGGTGCCGCCGAACCCAAAGCTGTTGGACAGCGCGATGTCGATCTTCATCGGCTTGGCCTTGTTGGGCACCAGGTCCAGCGGCGTTTCGACCGACGGATTGTCGAGGTTGATCGTCGGCGGCGCGATCTGGTCGCGCAGCGCCAGCACGGTGAACGCAGCTTCGACCGCGCCGGCCGCGCCCAGCAGGTGGCCGATCGACGACTTGGTCGACGACATCGCCGTCTTGCCCGCCGCCTGGCCCAGCAGCCGTTCCACCGCCCCCAGCTCGATCTCGTCGCCCAACGGCGTCGAAGTGCCGTGGGCGTTGATATAGTCGATGTCGGCCGGGTCGATCCCCGCGTGGCCGATCGCCGCTTCCATAGCGCGATAGCCGCCGTCGCCGTCGTCGGCCGGGGCGGTGATGTGGTAGGCGTCGCCCGCTAGGCCGTAGCCGACCACTTCGGCGTAGATCTTCGCGCCGCGCGCCCTGGCGTGCTCCAGCTCCTCGAGCACCAGCGCGCCGGCGCCCTCGCCCATCACGAAGCCGTCGCGGTCCTTGTCGTACGGCCGCGACGCGCGCTGCGGCGTATCGTTGAAGTTGGTCGACATGGCGCGGCAGGCAATGAAGCCGGCGATGCCGAGCGGGCACACCGCCGCCTCGGCCCCGCCGGCGATCATCACGTCGGCGTCGCCGAACATGATCAGCCGCGAGGCGTCGCCGACCGCATGGGCGCCGGTGGCGCAGGCCGTCACCACCGCGTGATTCGGTCCCTTGAAGCCGTGGCGGATCGAGACCTGGCCCGAGGCGAGGTTGATCAGCGCCGAGGGGATGAAGAACGGGCTGACCCGGCGCGGGCCTTTCTGGTGCAGCTCGATCGCCGTCTCGGCGATGGTGGCCAGGCCGCCGATGCCGGAGCCGATGATGACGCCAGTGCGCCGCCGCTCATGCTCGTCCTCGGGCGTCCAGCCCGCGTCCTTAACCGCTTCGTCCGCGGCGGCCATGGCGTAGAGGATGAAGTCGTCGATGCGCCGCTGCTCTCTGGGGCTCATCACCTGGTCGGGATCGAACGAGCCGTCGACATCGGCCCCGCCGCCGCCGCGGCCGTCGACCCGCGGCACCTCGCACGCCACCTGGCAGGCGTAGTCGGTGACGTCGAAGGCGCTGATTCGGCCGGCGCCCGACTTGCCAGCCAGCAGCGCGGCCCAGGTCTTCTCCGCCCCCCACGCCAGGGGCGTGACCATGCCAATTCCGGTGACGACTACGCGGCGCATCCCGTCTCCTCGAACCTTCTACCTAGCAGACGCCTTGCGCGTGGTCCGCTTTGGCTGGCGCATATGTGGCGACGCTTGCGCGCCCAGTCAAAGGACAACGGGCAAAACAGAAAGCCGTCAAAATAGAAAGCCGCCGCGCGCGTCCCAAGCAGACGCGGCGCGGCGGCCATGCAGCTCATCGCTGTGCGCCGGCTCAGGCGCCCAGGCGCTCCTGGATGAACTTCACCGCATCGCCCACCGTCTGGATGTGCTCCGCCGCGTCATCCGGGATTTCGATGTCGAACTCTTCCTCGAAGGCCATGACGAGTTCGACGTTGTCCAGGCTGTCGGCGCCCAGATCATCGATGAAGCTGGCCTTTTCGGTGACCTTTTCCGGGTCGGCGTCGAGGTGCTCAATGACGATCTTACGCACGCGCTCGAGAATGTCGGACATTCAGCTCCAAGTCCCTCGTTGTGATTGGGCGCGCGGCCCAGCGGCTCCATTCCGCCGTCGCGCAGAAAATGTAGTCACCCTTTACGGCGCCGCCGCACGGCGCGCCAATACTGGCTTAGCAAAATCGGCGTCCTGGCTATCATGTTCCATTCGGGGAGGCCAGCGGCGCGGAATTCCCTCCGATCGGCCTCCGGTGCGGCCCCGTCTTTGCAACTCCCACGTCATGGCCGGGCTTGTCCCGGCCACCCATGAACGCGATCCTCGCCCTATGGTCGGCCGCGACAGCTTCATAGCCGTCTACATGATGAGCAACCAGAGGCACGGCACCCTCTACATCGGCGTGACCAGCGATCTGATCACGCGCGTCACTCAGCACCGTTCTGGCGAGATACCGGGCTTTACCCAACGCTACGGCCTCGACCGCTTGGTCTGGTTCGAGCAGTGGGAGAGTATCTCGGAGGCCATTCATCGGGAGAAATCGCTGAAGAAGTACAAGCGCGAGTGGAAGATCAATCTGATTGAACGCGAGAATCTCGAGTGGGCTGATCTTTACCCTGGCTTCTTCTGAGACGGCGGTGTGCATGGGTGGCCGGGACAAGCCCGGCCATGACGTGGAACGACGTTCGGGGACTCAGCAAAAGCCGCGCGACGACCTCTAGATCATCGCCATGCCGCCGTTTACGTGCAGGGTCTGGCCGGTGACGTAGGCCGCTTCGTCGCTGGCGAGATAGACGCAGGCGGACGCCACGTCGGCCCCCACGCCCAGCCGACCCAGCGGTACATTGCCGAGAATCGCGGTCTTCTGCGCCTCGTTCAACGCGTCGGTCATCGGACTTTCGATGAAACCAGGGGCGACGCAATTGGCGGTGATTCCGCGGCTGGCGATCTCCTGCGCCAGCGCCTTGGTGAAGCCGATCATGCCGGCCTTGGACGCCGCGTAGTTGGTCTGACCGGCGTTGCCCATCACCCCCACCACCGAGGTGATGCCGATGATCCGCCCACGACGACGCCGCATCATGCCGCGCAGCGCGCTGCGCGCGAGGCGGAAATAGCTCTCCAGGTTGACGGTCATCACCTGGCGCCAGTCCTCGTCCTTCATGCGCAGGATCAGCCCATCCTTGGTGACGCCGGCGTTGGAGACCAGGATGTCGAGCTCCATGCCAGACGCCGCCTCGGCCGACGCCACCAGCCCGTCGACCGACTCGGCCTCGGAGAGGTTGGCCGGCGCGATCGACGCGCGCTCGCCCAATTCGTGTCGGAGCGCCGCAAGCGCCTCCTCGCGGGTGCCGGAGAGCACCACATGGGCGCCTTGGGCGTGCATCGCCCGCGCGATCGCCCCGCCGATGCCGCCGCTGGCCCCGGTGACCAGCGCCATCTTGCCGGAAAGGTCGAACATCACGCGCTCCTAGAGGCTCTTGGCGAAGGCTTCGAGGTCGGTCGGCGCGTTCAGCGCCACGCCCTCGGCGTCGGGCGCGATGCGCTTGACCATGCCGGTCAGCACCTTGCCGGCGCCCAGCTCCGCGAAGCGGTTGACGCCGCCCTCCCCGGCCAGCCACTCGATGCTCTCGCGCCAGCGCACCCGGCCGGTGACCTGTTCCACCAGCTGCCGGCGGATCGCCTCCGGATCGTTGGTCGGCCGCGCGGTGACGTTGGCGACCAGGAAGGTGCGGGGGGTGGAGATCGCCACCTCCGCCAGCGCCTCGGCCATCTCGTCGGCCGCCGGCTGCATCAGGGCGCAGTGGAACGGCGCCGAGACGTTGACCGGGATCGCCCGGGCGCCGAGCTCCTTGGCCTTTTCGCTCGCCCGCGCCACCGCCGCCGCGGTTCCGGAGATCACCACGTTGCCGGCGTTGTTGTCGTTGGCCACCATGCAGACCCCGACCTCGGCGCCCGCAAGGGCCGCGGCTTCGGCCAGGGCGACGTCGCTCTTGGGCCCGATCAGCGCCGCCATCGCTCCCTCGCCCACCGGCACCGCCCGCTGCATCGCCAGGCCGCGACGGCGCAGCAGCCGCGCGGTGTCCGCCAGCGTCAGAGCCCCCGCCGCGCAGAGCGCCGAGTACTCCCCGAGCGAGTGGCCCGCGACGAAGCTCGCCTTCTCGATCGGCACGCCGAACTCGCGCTCGAGCGTGCGGGCGACGGCCACGCTGACGGCCATCAGCGCCGGCTGGGTGTTCTCGGTGAGGGTCAGGGTCTCGATCGGCCCGTCGCGCATCAGCTTGGACAGCTTCTCGCCCAGCGAGTCGTCGACCTCCTGGAACACTTCGCGCGCCGCGGCGAAAGCCTCGGCCAGATCGGCTCCCATGCCGACAGTCTGGCTGCCCTGGCCGGGGAAGATGAAGGCGAGGCTCATGCGAGGAATCCAGCGGGTTGAAGCGCGCTTGGTTAGGTCAAGACGGCGCATCGCTCAAGCGGCGGCGATTGCGCTGGCGTGGCCGCGCTGGCGGGACTAAGGGGGCGAATTGAGGGACAATCGCGCTCAGGGAGAATTTCACATGAAGCAATTTGCGATCGCCGCCGGGGTTGCTTGCCTCGGGGCCGCGCTCATTTCAGCGCCCGCCTTCGCCGCCTTGCCCGTCGGCTCGAAGGCCCCCGAGTTCAACGCCGACGCCTACCAGGGCGGCCAGCCGCTGAAGTTCTCGATGTCCGAAGCGCTGAAGAAGGGGCCGGTCGTGCTCTACTTCTTCCCGGCCGCCCACACCTCGGGCTGCAATATCGAGGCGCACCTGTTCGCCGACGCGATCGACAAGTTCAAGGCACAGGGCGCGACCGTGATCGGCGTCACCGCCGGCAACATCGACCAGCTGGCCGCCTTCTCGACCGAGACCGAGCACTGCTCGGGCAAGTTTCCGGTCGCCGCCGACCCGACCCTTTCCATCGCCAAGAGCTACAAGGCGACCCTCGCGCTCCGTCCCGGCTGGTCCGATCGCACCTCCTACGTGATCGCGCCGAACGACGAGGTCATCCTCGCCTACTCGGAACTCAAGCCGGACGAGCACGTCGCCAAGACCCTTGACGCCGTCACCAAGTGGCGCGCCGCCCACCCGCACTGAACCCGGCGCGCCGCCCGCCGGCGCTTGCCTTCTCGCCCGCATTCCCCTAGAGACCGCGCCTCCCAACGGAGAGCGGTCTTTTCGCGGAGCGTAAAAGGGTCTGGGACCATCCCGGCCGCCGCGACTGGAACCATCGTCGCCCGGCGTCTTCCGCCACCGGGCCGCGCCGCCTCCAAGCCGGAAGAAGGAACGCATGGCGTACTACGAGCACGTGCTCATCACGCGGCAGGATATCTCGCCGCAACAAGCCGAAACCCTGAACGAAGAGCTGAAGGCGCTGATCGAAGGTCTGGGCGGTCACATCGCCAAGATCGAGTACTGGGGCCTGCGCAATCTCTCGTATCGGATCAAGAAGAACCGCAAGGGCCACTACTCGCTCCTGGCCATCGACGCGCCGTCTGACGCAGTGAAGGAAATGGAGCGGCAGCTCTCGATCAACGAGGACGTGCTGCGCTACCTCACCCTGCGCGTCGACGAGCTCGACCTCGAGCTTTCGCCGGTGCTGGCCCGCCGCGACCGCGAGCGCGATCGCGACCGCCCGCGCTTCGACGACATTCCGGTCTAGGCGGAGGAGATAGCGAAATGACCGACCTTTCAGCTCCCGAAGCCCCAGCCGCCGCCGGCGGCCCGCGCCGCACCTTCATGCGCCGCCGCAAGGTGTGCCCGTTCTCCGGCGCCAACGCCCCGAAGATCGACTACAAGGACGTGAAGCTGCTGCAGCGCTACATCTCCGAGCGCGGCAAGATCGTGCCCAGCCGCATCACCGCGGTCTCGGCCCTGAAGCAGCGCGAACTGGCCAAGGCGATCAAGCGCGCCCGCTTCCTCGCCCTGCTCCCCTACGTCGTGAAGTAGGAGCGCCCCCGATGAAAGTGATCCTGCTCGAACGCGTGGAGCGCCTGGGCGCGCTCGGCGATGTGGTGACGGTGAAGGACGGCTTCGCCCGCAACTTCCTCCTGCCCAACTCCAAGGCCCTGCGCGCCAACGCCGAGAACATGAAGGTGTTCGAGAGCCGCCGCGGCGACATCGAGGCCAGCAACGCCAAGGCCCGCGAAGCAGCCGCCAAGTCAGGCGACAAGCTCGACGGCTCGTCCTACATTATGATCCGCCAGGCGGGCGAAAGCGGCCACCTCTACGGCTCGGTCTCCGGCCGCGACGTGGCGGACGCCGTCACCGCCGAAGGCGGCAAGGTCGACCGCTCGATGGTGGTGCTGGACAAGCCGATCAAGACGCTCGGCGTGCACCCGGTGAAGGTGCGTCTGCACCCGGAAGTCTCCATCACGGTCAATATCAATATCGCCCGCAGCCAGGATGAGGCCGAACGCCAGGCGCGCGGCGAGAACGTAATCACCTCCCAGTTCGAAGAAGACCGCGCCGCGGACGCCGAGGCCATGGCCGACATGCTCGAGGGCGGCGCCGGTACGCAGGCGCCGGACCGCGAGGAAAGCTAGTCCGTCGAAGCCCTTCGCCGCGCCGTTCGGCCGCAGGCTCGCCTGGAATCTGGGCGCCCTTGGCGGCTGCGGTTCGCTATAGCCAAGCCTGATCGGTCGGAGCCGGGAGAGCGTTGGTGAAACTTCGTGCGATAGCTGGCCTCGCGCTGGGGGGTGTTTTCCTGGCGTCCGCCCCGGCGCCGGCGTGGGCGGCGACCGCGGCGATCGACCATGGCGACACGGCCTGGATTCTCGCAGCCAGTGCGCTGGTTCTCTTCATGACGCTGCCGGGTCTGGCGCTCTTCTACGCCGGTCTGGTGCGCCAGAAGAACGCACTTTCGGTGATGCTGCATTGCGTCGCCATCACCTGTCTGGCCTCGGTGCTCTGGCTCGCGCTCGGCTACAGTCTGGCTTTCTCCGGCGGGGGACCGCTGATCGGGAACCTGTCCAAGGTCTTTCTGCTCGGCGTGGGTCGCAACGACGTCACCGGAAAGATTCCGCAGACCGCTTTCTGTCTCTTCCAGCTCACTTTCGCAGTGATCACGCCGGCGCTGATCGTCGGCGCCTATGTCGAGCGGATCCGGTTCGGCGCAGTTCTGCTGTTCAGTGGCTTGTGGCTCCTCGTCGTCTACGCGCCCGTCGCGCACTGGGTTTGGGGCGGCGGCTGGTTGCAGCAGCGGGGGGTGATGGATTTCGCCGGCGGGCTGGTCGTCCATGCCACGGCCGGCGTCTCGGCCCTCGTGCTCGCTGGCGTGGTGGGTCGTCGCGACGGGTTTCCGCGCGACCTCCATCCGCCGCACAATCCCGGAATGACCATGATGGGCGCGGGTATGCTCTGGGTAGGTTGGTACGGCTTCAACGGCGGCAGCGCCCTGGCGGCGGACGGATCGGCGGCGATGGCCTTGCTGGCCACCCACACCTCGGCGTCCACGGCGGGATTGGTGTGGGCGTTGTTGGAGCGGCTCCGCTTCGGGCGGGCAAGCATGGTCGGCGCAGTGACCGGCGTGGTCGCGGGCCTGGCGACGATCACGCCGGCGTCGGGGTTTGTCGGACCGCTCGGGGCGTTTGCGCTCGGCGCGACCGGCAGCGTCGTCTGTTTCTTCGCTGTCGAGTTGATCAAGAACCGGGTGCAGATCGACGATTCGCTCGACGTGTTTGCGGTGCACGGTGTCGGTGGCATCCTCGGCGTCCTGCTGGTCGCGGTCTTCGCGGCGCCGCGACTCGGCGGCGTTGGCTATGGCCTCGCCCGCAACATGGCCGGTCAGGCAGGCGTGCAGGCGCTGGGCATCGTCGCGACCGTCGCCTGGTCTGGCATCGCCACGTTCGTTCTCGCCTATGTGACCCGCGCCCTGGTTGGCTTGCGCGCCCGCGACGACGAGATCCAGGAAGGCCTCGACCTGACCTACCACGGAGAGCGGGCTTATAATGCCTGAACGGTCGTCGCGGGACGAGCTTTCCACAGGCGCTGACGAATACCTGTGGAGCGGCGAAGTGACCGCATCCCCCCGGCGCTGACGTTAGGCTATCAGAAGCTCATGGCCCTCGCTCCTGCCCTGGACCTTCGTCCCGCTTCCAACGATCCCGCGCCGGCTCACGCCCCTGCCAATGTGGAGGCCGAGCAGGCGCTGCTCGGCGCGCTGCTGTACGACAACGGCGCCTATGAGCGGCTGAACGACAGCCTGCAGGCGCAGCACTTCTTCGAGCCGTTCCACGGGCGCCTGTTCGCGGCGATCGAGGCCAATGTGCGCCGCGGCCAGCTGGCCGACCCGACCTTGCTGGCCGCAGCAGTTCCACAGCGACCTGGCGTTCCAGGAGCTCGGCGGCGTGCGCTACCTGGCCGACATGGTCGACCGCGCCCCGCCGGCGGCGCGGGCGGCCGACTACGCCCGGGCGATCTACGATCTGGCGCTGCGCCGCGAGCTGATCCGCATCGGCGGCGAGATCTCCCACACCGCCACCGTCATCGACGACGAGACCACCGCACGCGATCAGATCGAGGCGGCCGAGCAGCAGCTCTACACCCTGGCCGAGACCGGCGCGTCGTCGAACGGCCTGCTCGGCCTCGATGTCGCGCTGACCCACGCCATCGAGATGGCCGCCGAGGCCTACAATCGCGACGGGGGCCTGTCCGGCCTCTCGACCGGCATCTCGGATCTCGACGCCAAGCTGGGCGGACTGCACCCCTCCGACCTGATCATCCTGGCCGCGCGCCCCTCGATGGGAAAGTCGTCGCTGGCCGCCAACATCGCCTTCAACGTCGCCCGCCGCTACGCCTGGGAGCCGCAGCCGGACGGCACGCGCAAGACCGTCAACGGCGGCGTCGTCGCCTTCTTCGCCCTGGAAATGTCGGGCGCGCAGGTGGCCATGCGCCTGCTGGCGGAAGTGAGCGGCGTGCCCTCGGACATGATCCGCAAAGGCGAGATCTCGGCGATGGAGTTCGGCCGGATCCGCGATGCGGCCACCGAAATCCAGGAGTCGCCGCTGTTCATCGACGATACTGGCGGCATCTCGCTGGCCAAGCTGGTCGCCCGGGCCCGTCGCCTCAAGCGCACGACCGGGCTCGACCTGATCGTGATCGACTACGTGCAGCTGATCACCGCCGGCAATGGCAAGCCGGAGAACCGGGTGCAGGAAGTCAGCATGATCACCCAGGGCCTCAAGGCGCTGGCCAAGGAGCTGAAGGTGCCGGTGATCGCCGCCGCTCAGCTCTCGCGCCAGGTGGAGAACCGCGAGGACAAGCGCCCGCAGCTCTCCGACTTGCGTGAGTCAGGCTCCATCGAGCAGGACGCCGACGTGGTGATGTCGATCTACCGCGAGTCCTACTACCTCAGCCGGACCGAACCGCGCGAAGGCACCGAGGAACACCTCGCCTGGACCGAGAAGATGGACCAGATTCGCAACGAGGCGGAGATCATCATCGGCAAGCAGCGTCACGGCCCGATCGGCACGGTGAAGCTGCACTACGACGAGAACATCACCAAGTTCTCGAACCTCGCCCGCGACGACCGCTACGAGCGGAGGTAGCGGAGGCCAGTGCTACTGGCCCCCGACCGCCGCCGCGCCGGTGACCGCGGCGCCCGCAACTGCCATCACGCCGACCATCAGCGTGATCCAGCCGACGATCAGGTAGAGCAGGATCTGCGCCCCGATGATCACGACCGTGTAGACCACCGCCTTGTCGGCCGGCGGCTTCATCACCCGGCTGACGCCGAGGTACAGCAGGTAGCAAGTGTAGCCGAGCGCCGCCAAGCCGATCAGCCAGCCGATGACCGGAAACCAGCTGACGATCCCCGCGACCCAGAGCGCGGTGCCGGCGTAGACCGACACCTTCATCGCCTGGATCGAGTCGGACTTGGCGTCGAAGCTCGGCGCCAGGGCGTTGATGATCAGCCCGACGACGAACACGAGCACCAGGTTCAGCACGTAACCGACGATGCCGATCACGAGGCCGGCGACCAGCGCGGTCATCATGCCGAGGCCGCCGCCGAACATGCTGCCGAACAGCACCCGGCCGACCAGCGTCCCGATCAGCGGCAGCACTGCAAGAATGCAGGCGTAGCCCATGAACAGGCCCTGGGTGGTGGCCGGTTCGCCGGCGATGACCTCCCACTCAGCGGCGGGCTTCAACAGAATGTTCTGAACACGCTGGACCAGCCCGGTGCTCGCAGAACCTCCAACAACTGACATGCCGCCCTCCAGAATCCCTTTAGGTGGCGGGGACGCTAGCCCAACTCACAGAGTCTGACGAGCCGTTGTTACATGAACGGCGCTATTTCAGCCGTGGGCGAGCGCCTCGAGTTTGTCGGGTCCGACGGACGCCACCGCCGCCTTCAGCGCGTCCATCGTGACTCCGCTGCCCTCGGCGCTGATCAGGAAGCGGCTGGCGACCATCACGCTGTACTCGCCGCTCTTGTCCTGGTTGTCGTATTTTTCCGTGGTCAGGCGCCCGTTGATAGTCTGCACCTTCTCGTAGCCAGTGGCCGTCTCGCGATCCTCCTGCACGTTCACGGCCCCGGCGAGCGCCGCCAGGCCGCCGGCGGCGGCGATGTCCGCCACCTTCAGGGTGATGTGGGTGTCGCCGTTCTGGTAGGTCGCCTCTGCGTCCGATCCGCCCATGCCGGCGGCTCCGGCGGTGACAGCCGAGATCTCGGTGCGCGGGGCGCCGGCGACGTTGTCGGGCAGCAGCGCCTTCAGCACGTTCGGGTCGACCGCATTGATCTTGCCGTTCTGGGCGGCCTCTTGCGACTGCCTGATTTGCTGTTCCGCCTGCCGGGTCGCCGACTGCAGCTTACCGAGGTCGATGCTGCCGTTGCCCAGATGGAGCGTCCCGGAGAGCTGGCCCGGCGCCGCCGCCGACATCGATCCGCCGCTCATCGCGCCGATCATGGCCAGCGGCGCGCTGACCAGGCCAGCGACGAGGAAGACCAGGAACGCGATGACGACCACCACCAGGGTGAAGATCACCGCCTTGTCCTCGGGCGACTTCAGCACGCCCCTCAGGCCCAGGTACAGCAGGTAGAGGCTGTAGAGGCTGAGCAGGAAGGTGAGCAGCCAGCCGACCCAGGGGATGATGATGAAGATCCCGGCGAGCCAGGCGGCGGTCCAGCTGTAGACGGCGACCTTCATCGCCTGGACCTGGCTCTTTTCGCCGCCGAAGCTCGGCGCGAGCGCCTCGATGATCAGGCCGATGACGAAGACGCTCGCCAGCGCCAGCAGATAGTAGACGACCGCGCCGACCACCACGAAGATCGGATTGGGGGTGTAGCAGGCGACGAAGAAGCAATGCGGCATCAGCCCACGGATCAACTGGGCGATCGCCGGAATGGCCGCCAGCACCGCCGCATAGCCCAGGATCAGGCCTTGGGTCGTCGCATGCTCCGTGGCGATCACCTCCCATTCGGTCCTGGGATGCATCACGATGTTGATTACCCGGGCGATCAGCCCCTGCGATCTCGGCGTCTCGACGACACTCATCGCGGTCTCCCCTGGTCGAACTTGGTCGGGGGACGCTAGCCGAACCGCATAGGCGAGCAAGATCAATCTTCCCACGGCCAAAGTCGGCGAAGGTCGGCGGCTATGTCGCGCTCGGCGCGGGCGTAAGCGCACCCTATATGCTGGCGCCTATCCCCCGCACGGGCGAGTCGGAGCTTCGATGGCCAAGGACGGCGCGATCTATGTCTGTCAGTCCTGCGGCGCTGTCAGCGCCAAGTGGGCGGGGCAGTGCGTGGCCTGCAGCGCCTGGAACACCATGGTCGAGGAGGTCTCCAGTCGACCGCCCGGGGCGCTCGCCCCTGCCCGCGGCGCCAAGACCCGCGGACTGGTGTTCGAAGGTCTGGAGAGCGAGGGCGCGCCCGCCCGACGCCTGGTCACCGGCCTGGAGGAGTTCGACCGGGTCTGCGGCGGCGGCGTGGTGCCGGGCTCGGCGATCCTGATCGCCGGCGATCCCGGCGTCGGCAAATCCACCCTGCTGCTGCAGGTCTGCGGCGAAGCGGCCAAGCGCGGCGCGGCCTGCGCCTATATCTCCGGCGAAGAGGCGATCGAGCAGATCCGCTCGCGCGCCCATCGCATGGGCCTGGCCGCCGCCCCGGTGCGGCTGGCCGCCGAGACCGCGCTGCGCGACATCATCGACGGCCTCAAGCGCGAAGCCTTCGACCTGGTGGTGATCGATTCGGTCCAGACGCTCTGGAGCGACATGCACGAGGCCGGTCCCGGCTCGGTGACCCAGGTGCGCGCCTGCGCGGCCGAGCTGGTGCGGCTGGCCAAGCGCCGCGGCGTCGCGATCATCCTGGTCGGCCACGTGACCAAGGACGGCCAGGTCGCCGGGCCGCGCGTGGTCGAGCACATGGTCGACGCCGTGCTCTCGTTCGAAGGTGAGCGCGGCTATCCGTTCCGCATTCTGCGCGGGGCTAAGAACCGTTTCGGCGCCACCGACGAGATCGGCGTGTTCGAGATGAGCGACGCGGGCCTGGTCGAGGTGAAGAACCCGTCAGCGCTGTTCCTCGGCGAAGGCGGCGAGCGGGCGGCGGGCGCGGCGGTGTTCGCCGGGATCGAAGGCTCGAGGCCGGTGCTGATGGAATTCCAGGCGCTGGTGGCGCCCTCCGCCTACGGAACACCCCGCCGCGCGGTGGTCGGCTGGGATTCCGGGCGCTTAGCGATGATTTTAGCGGTGCTGGAGGCCCGTTGCGGGGTTGGATTTGGCGACCGCGACGTCTACTTGAACGTCGCCGGGGGCCTGAAGGTGACCGAGCCAGCGGCGGATCTCGCCGCGGCGGCGGCGCTGGTGTCCTCGGCCCTGGAGGCGGCCCTGCCGCAGGATTGCGTAGTGTTCGGCGAGATCAGCCTCTCGGGAGACGTCAGGCCTGTGGCCAGGAGTGAGATGCGCCTCAAGGAGGCCGCCAAGCTGGGCTTCTCGCGGGCGCTCGGACCGCAGGGAGGGGCCGAGACCGCCGGCGTGCGCCAGGTCCCTGTCGCCCGGCTCGCCGACGCGGTCGCCCGAATCGGAGGCGAGGCGTGGGACGATCCCTGCCGATGAGCCTGTTCGACCTCGCCGCCGGCCTGGTGCTGATCGTCTCGGTGCTGGTGGGGTGGATCCGGGGCGCGGCGCGCGAGGTGGCGACCGTCGCGGCGCTGATCATCGCCGCCATCGTCGCCCTGTTCGCCCTGCGCTTCTCCGGGCCGGTCGCGCGCCATGCGATCCACACGCCTTGGCTGGCCAACATCGCCGCCATCCTGGTGGTGTTCGCGGCGGTCTACATCCTGTTGCGCGTAGTCGCCGGGGCGCTGACCCGGCGGATCCACCAGACCAGCACCCTTGGCGGCGTCGACCGCCTGGTCGGCGCGGGCTTCGGCGCCGCGCGGGCGCTGGTGCTGCTGGGCCTGGTCAACCTGACCATCAACGCCATCATGCCGGCCGACAGGATGCCGACCTGGATCTCCGGCGCCATGCTCTATCCAGTCTCGTCCCTCTCGGCGTCCGCGCTGAAGACGTTCGCGCCGCACGGCGTGAACCTCGCCAAGCAGGTCTATCCGGTGGTCGGCAAGGCCATCACCAGCGGCGGCCAGGACAACGAGGCCGGCGCCGCCGACGGCCAGAATCGCGACTACAATGACCCCCAGACAAACGCGCTCGGCGCCAGACCGTCCAGCCTGCGCGTGGAGAAGACGCCGTGACTGAACCCTGGCGTGACGACGATCGGCTGCGGCTCGAGTGCGGCGTCTTTGGCGTCTTCAACACCCCCAACGCCGCCCAGACGGTGGCGCTCGGCCTGCACGCCCTGCAGCACCGTGGCGAGGAGGCCTGCGGCATGGCCTCGTTCGACGGTCAGGGCTTCTACACCGAGCGGCACATGGGCCACGTCGCCGACGCGTTCTCGGGCGCCGACCTCGCCGAGCGGCTGCCAGGCAGCTACGCGATCGGCCACACCCGTTATTCCACCGCCGGCGCCAGCGTGCTGCGCAACGTGCAGCCGATGTTCGCCGACCTGGAGGCCGGCGGCGTGGCGCTGGCCCACAACGGCAACCTGACCAACTTCCTCACCCTGCGCGAGCGGCTGGTCTCCGAGGGCCATATCTTCCAGTCGACCTCTGATTCCGAGGTGATCATCCACCTGATCGCCATGTCGCGGAAACTGCGGTTCATCGACCGCTTCATCGAGGCGCTCTCGCAGATCGAGGGCGGCTATGCGCTGGTCGGCCTGACCAACAAGAAGCTGATCGGCGCGCGCGACCCGCTCGGCATCCGGCCGCTGGTGATGGGCGATCTGAACGGCAAGCCGGTGCTGGCCTCGGAAACCCGCGCGCTCGACATGGTCGGCGCGAAGTTCGTGCGCGACATCGAGCACGGCGAGATCGTGGTGATCTCCAGCGACGGCGTGGAGTCGATCAAGCCGTTCCCGGCGGCGAAGGCGCGGCCGTGCGTGTTCGAGTACGTCTACTTCGCCATGCCGGACTCGGTGGTGAACGGCCGCTCGGTCTACGACGTGCGAAAACGCATGGGCCGGCGCCTGGCCGAGGAGAGCCTGGTCGCCGCCGACGTGATCGTGCCGGTGCCGGACAGCGGCGTGCCCGCGGCGCTCGGCTTCGCCCAGGCCTCCGGCATCCCGTTCGAGATGGGCATCATCCGCAACCACCACCTGGGCCGCACCTTCATCCAGCCCAGCCAGGACGCGCGCGAGCTGTCGGTGCGGATGAAGCACAGCCCCAACCGCGCCGTGCTGGCCGGCAAGCGCGTGGTGCTGGTCGACGACTCGATCGTGCGCGGCACCACCACGGTGAAGGTGGTGAAGATGGTCCGCGACGCCGGCGCCAGGGAAGTCCACCTGCGCTCGGCCTCGCCGGCGATCCGCTTTCCCGACTTCTACGGCATCGACATGCCCGAGCGCGAACAGCTGATCGCCGCGCAGATGAGCGTGCCGCAGATGGCCGCCCAGTTCGGCGTCGACAGCCTGGCGTTCCTGTCGGTCGACGGCCTCTACTGGGCCATGGGCGCCGGTCCGCGCGACCCGAGCTGCCCGCAGTTCACCGACCACTACTTCACCGGCGACTATCCCACCCGCCTGCTCGACCGCGAGATCGCCGAAGGCCGCAACGAGCAGGTGGAGCGTCAGCTCTCGTTCCTGGTCGACGCTTGATCTCGTGAACTGGCTGAAGACTCTTGCGCCGGATCGCTATGTGCTGGCGATCCTGGCGACCGTGGGCGTCGCCAGCGTGCTGCCCGTACGCGGTGTCGTCGCGGCGGACTTCTCGGTCTTCACCAAGCTGGTCATCGCCCTGCTGTTCTTCCTGCACGGCGCCAAGCTATCGCGCGACGCGGTCATCGCGGGCATCACCCACTGGCGCCTGCATCTGATGATCGTGGCGGCGACGTTCGTGCTCTTCCCGCTGCTGGGCCTGATCGCCGTACGGCTGCCGGCGGCGATCCTGCCGACCACCCTGGCGACCGGCGTGATGTTCTGCTGCTGCCTGCCGTCCACCGTGCAGTCCTCGATCGCCTTCACTTCGGTGGCGCGCGGCAACGTCGCGGCGGCGGTGTGCGCGGCATCGGCTTCCAATCTGTTCGGCATCTTCCTGACTCCGCTGCTGGTGGCCGTGACCCTCGGCGTCAAAGGCGCCGGCTCGCCGCTCGAGGAGGCCAAGTCGATCGCGGTGCAGCTCTTCCTGCCGTTCGTCGCCGGCCAGATCGCCCGAATCTGGATCGCCGGCTGGATGACCCGGCATTCCAAGCTGGTCGGCCTGGTCGACCGCGGCTCGATCCTGCTGGTGGTCTATGGGGCTTTCAGCGAGGCCGTCGTGCAAGGCATCTGGAGCAAGGTCTCCGTGATCCAGCTGCTGTGGCTGGCCGTGATCTGCGGCGCGCTGCTGGCGATCGTACTGACGGCCACCGCTCATGCCTCGCGCTGGCTGAAGTTCGCCAAGGAGGATGAGATCGCCATCGTCTTCTGCGGCTCCAAGAAGAGCCTCGCCACCGGCGTGCCTATGGCCAGCATCCTGTTCCCGCCCGCCAGCGTCGGCCTGATCGTGCTGCCGGTCATGCTGTTCCACCAACTGCAACTGATGGCCTGCGCGGTGATCGCGCAGCGGTATGCCGCGCGGCCGTCCTGAGTTAGAAGCCCGCCATGCAGGCCACTGACACCTTACAGCAGCCCCTCACGGGCAAGATCGCCCTTGTCACCGGCGCGACCCGCGGCATCGGCCGGGCTTGCGCGATCGCCCTCGCCGCCGCCGGCGCGCACGTGATCGCGGTCGGCCGCACCCAAGGCGCACTCGAGGAACTCGACGACGAGATCTCCGGACTGAACCTGCAACGCCCCACCCTCGTCCCGCTCGACCTGACCGAGGGCGAGGCGATCGACGTGCTCGGCCAGGAGATCTTCACGCGGCACGGCCATCTCGACATCCTGGTCCACGCCGCGGCGATGCTGGGGGACTCTGGCCGGTCGCGCACATCGACCCCAGGCTCTGGGACAAGGTCGTCGCCACCAATCTCACCAGCGCCTATCGCCTGATCCGCTCGACCGAGCCGCTGCTGCGGCGCGCCGAGGCTGGCCGGGCGCTGTTCCTCACTTCCGGCCGCGCCGTGCGGCCGAAGGCGTTCTGGGGGTCCTACGCCGCCACCAAGGCGGCGCTGGAGGCGCTGGTGCGGTGCTGGGCCGACGAGATCGAGCACACCAACGTCCGCGCCGTGCTGGTCGACCCCAACCAGATGCGCACTCGCATGCGCGCCGAAGCCTTCCCCGGCGAGGACCCGGACACCCTGCCCCACCCGTCAGAGATCGGCCCTATGATCGTCGCCCTGGCGGCCGCGGCGGACCTCGGCCTGCCGACTTCGACGGCGCTGTTTTCCGACTGGAAGGCCGGGGCGACGGCCCCTTAGACCTGAGCGGCTGAGACTTGGGCTGCGCGCCTTTCGGCTTGACCGACCTCACCCCGGTCTTGCCGCCCGCGGCGCCGAGCTTGCCGGTCGTGGTCCTGGGCCTGGACGGCGCGGTCTTCGACCGCTGCGCGTTAGGCGCCGGTTGCGACGCCCGACGCGCCTCCGCCTTGTCGGTCGCATAGGGATTATCGCTGGTCTTCACTGTCAGCCGAACCGGTGTGCCCGGCAGATCGAAGCTCTGGCGTATCGAGTTGATCAGGTAGCGGCGATAGCTGTCGGGCATCGACGCCGCGCGGCTGGCGAACAGCATGAAGGTCGGCGGCCGCGCCTTGGTCTGGGCGATATATTTCGGCTTCACCCGCCGCCCGGCCGCCAGCGGCGGCGGATGGCGCTCGACCGCCAGGCGCAGCCAGGTGTTGAGGTCCGAGGTCTTGACCTTGGTCGACCAGTCGGCGTGCGCCTTGGCCACCGCCGGCATCAGCCGCTCGAGCCCGCGCCCGGTCTCGGCCGAGAGCGCCACCATCGGCGCGCCCTTTAGCTGCGGCAGCATGCGGTCGGCCGTTTCCTGGCAGGCTTTCAGCCGATCGTTGGGGTCCTCGACCAGGTCCCACTTGGCCAGCACGAAGACCAGCGCCCTGCCCTCGCGCTCGACCAGGTCAGCGATCTGCACGTCCTGGGTCTCGAACGGATGGGTCGCGTCCATCACCAGGATCACCACCTCGGCGAAGGTGATGGCGCGGATGGCGTCGTGGGTGGAGAGCTTCTCCAGCGCCTCGATCACCCGCGCCCTGCGCCGCAGCCCGGCGGTGTCGACGAGGCGCACCGGCCGGCCGTTCCAGTCCCAGTCGACCGAGATGGCGTCGCGGGTGATGCCCGCCTCGGGACCGGTGAGCATGCGGTCCTCGCCGACCAGCTGGTTGACCAGGGTCGACTTGCCGGCGTTCGGCCGCCCGACGATGGCGATCTTCAGCGGCGACGGGCCCAGCTCGGCCTCGTCCTCGTCCTCCACCGGCCGGGCGGCGTCGATGGCGTCGAACAGGTCGGACATGCCCTCGCCGTGCTCGGCCGAGATCGCCACCGCTTCGCCGAGGCCGAGGTCGAACGCCTCCAGCGCGCCGGCGTCGCCCGCCTTGCCCTCGGCCTTGTTGGCGACCAGCACCACCGGCTTGCCGCGTTTGCGCAGCAGCTCGGCGAACACCCGGTCCATCGGCGTCACCCCCTCGCGGGCGTCGAACACGAACAGGGCGAGCTCGGCGTCGTCCAGCGCCAGTTCGGTCTGCCGGCGCATGCGCGCTTCCAGGCTCTCGCCCTCGACGTCCTCGAAGCCGGCGGTGTCGATCATCTCCAGATCGATGTCGCCAAGCCGGCCGGTGCCGAAGCGGCGGTCGCGGGTCACGCCCGGCCGATCGTCCACCAGCGCGAGCTTGCGCCCCGCCAGTCGGTTGAACAGGGTCGACTTGCCGACGTTGGGCCGCCCGACGATGGCGATTTTGACCATGACGAGCCTTTAGCCCCTCCGCTAGCGGATGGCGATCAGGTCCGCCTGCTGGGTCGCGACATAGATCGTGCCGCCGGCGGCGATCGGGCCGAGCAGCACGTCGTCGCCGATCTTGATCCGATGCTCGATCTCGCCGGTCTTGGCGTTGATCGCCACCGCCTCGCCGCTATCGGAGACGGTGATCAGCCGGTTCGAGGCCAGGATCGGGCTGGACCAGACCGCGCGCGAGCGCTTGGGCGGCTTCTTGCCCTTCTTCGCCTCGCCCGGCGCGTTGAGGTCCGTGGTCCAATAGAGCTGGCCGGAATCCCGCGCCGCGCAGACCACGGTGCCGTCGAGGCCGACCGCGAACACCACGTCGCCGGCCGGCCACGGGCTGGTGATGCCCGAGAGCGGCAGCTGCCAGCGCACGCTTCCAGTGCGCAGGTCGGTGTCGGCCAGCACGTCGGCATGGCTCATGGCGAAGACGTCGCCTTTGTAGATCACCGGCCTGCCAGCGATGTCGCGGATCTCGGACAGGGCGTTGGTGCGCGTGGTGCGAGACAGCGGCTGGTTCCAAAGCTCGGTGCCGTTGTCGGAGCGCATCGCCACCAGCTCGCCCGAGGCAAATGAGGCGACCAAGGTTCCATTGGAGACCGCCGGGCTCGAGGCGACCAGCATCCGCGCCGGTTCGGTCAGGGCCTGGTGGGTCCAGTCGGGCGTGCCGGTGGCTGTATCGAAGGTGAGCAATTCGTCGTCGACGTCGACCGCATAGACCCGTCCGTCGGCCACGGTAGGCGCGTCGTGCAGCGGCGCGTCGGTGCGCGTCACCCAATTCACCTGCCCGCTGTTGGGGTCGAGCTGCGCCACCAGGCGGAAGCCGGAGGCCACGTAGAGCTTGCCGTCGGCGAAGGCCAGGCCGCCGCCGAAAGCGTC
Organism: uncultured Pseudomonadota bacterium; assembly: GCA_963835495.1. GTDB lineage: Bacteria > Pseudomonadota > Alphaproteobacteria > Caulobacterales > Caulobacteraceae > Acaudatibacter. Next base: position 1,366,380 of record CAWIFQ010000003.1, read on the forward strand.
GCGGTCGGGCTCGTTCTTGCCCTTGCCTTTGCCCTTGGGCTTGGCCGGCTTCAGGTTGGTGCGCCACAGCGGGGCGCCGGTCTGGGCGTCATGCGCCGAGACGGTCGCGCCGGCGTCCATCACGAACACCTTGCCCGCAGCCATGATCGGCGGCGCCATCACGTGGGCGTGGGCGCCCGACTTCAGCCCGAAATTCCGCTTCCAGGCCACCCGGAAATCCGGCGCCGCGTCAACGTTCTCCACCGACTGCTCAAGGTTGCCGCCAGCCAGCGGCCACTCGGCCTGCGGGGCGGGCGCGGGCAGGAAGAAGTCCTGACCCTTCAACGCGTCGGACACCTTCAGCTGGTCGTTGAGTTCAACCAGCGAGATGCGCTGGCCGGGCGCCGCCTTGGACACCTTCGGCTTGCTGGCGAACGGGTTGGAAATGCTGTGGCAGCCGGCGACCGCGAGAACTCGCGGCGGCGATGGCGGCGATGACGCTGGCGTGGCGTCGAGGCGTCATTGGGCGGCTCCGGCAGGAGGTGATTGGGCCGCGTCGGGAGCTTGAGTCGCCGTCGGCGGCGCTCCAACCATTGAGGCGGGCGGCGGCGGCATTGTGGCGGCTGTTTTCACCGCCGACACGGCGGTGGCGGCTTCGCCGGAATCGATCGCGGCGATCGCCAACTGCGCGCGCTGGCGCATGTCCTCCGGCGCGGTGAGGCTGAGCTGGATCGCCGAGAAGTCCTTGCGCGCGTCATCCTTCTTGCCGGCCATCAGCTTGGCCATGGCCAAAGTCTCACGCGCGAAGATGGCGTAGGGCCGCTTGGCGTCCATCAGCGGCGTCAGCCGGGTGGTGAGCTGCGGCAGCGGTGCGGTGTCGAGCAGCGCCTGTGCGGCCTTCAGCCGGGCCAGATCGCCGATGATCTGGTTGGGCGCGGCGTCGGCGGCCTGATCGTACAGCTTGGCCGCTTCGTCCGGCTTGTTCAGCTCGAGGCGCAGGTTGCCCTGCTGCATCAGCGCGAGCGCCTTGTAGCCGGGGGCGCCGGCCTTCTGCGCCGCCACGAACCCATCCAGCGCGGCCTTGGTGTCGCCGGCGCTCAGCGCGTCGACGCCCTTCTGATAGGAGAGCGCCGCAGCGGCGAGGTTGCGATCCTGCCAGACGGTGTAGCCCCAGAAACCGAGGTAGCCCAACAGCACGGCGGCGAAGAGCGCGGTCACCCAGGGGGCGTAGGTGCGCAGCAGATTGCGATATCGATCGGAGCGGAGCTCCTCTTCGACCTCGTCGAATAGATCGACCAATGCGGACTCCGGACGAGGCCCTTACGGAGGAGGGGCCGGGGAAAAGAGGGCGGAACCTATCGTTCGGCGCCCGCCGCTGCAACGCGCCCTTTATCATGTGCCCTTATTCGACGCCTGCGACGGCGCGCGCGGCGCTCGTCGAGCTGCGCCAGCTGGTTGATCAGCAGCAGCACCTGGAACACGACGACGCCCACGGTCTCGATCACATCGCGTTGCAAGGCCGCGCCGCCGGCGGAGACGATGTGCGCCAGCGTGGTCACGCTGGCGACGATGGAAAGGCCAAGGCCGATCGACAGGATGAATTCGTAAAGCCGGCCGATGTGCTTGTGCAGCCACAGGTCCAGCCAGTGCGCATAGCGCGTCAGTCTGCTCAGCATCGATTGTCCCAACCCCTTCGAGCCACACGGTCAACAGATAGCAGTCAGGCCCGGCGTCCGGCACGCGCGCTTGCGACGCTCGGACCATCCCTCTAGGTTCCGCGCGCGTCTCGCCGGGCCAGTCTCGCCGAGCATGGGCCGGTAGCTCAGTGGTAGAGCACCCGACTTTTAATCGAGTGGTCGTGGGTTCGACCCCCACCCGGCCTACGCATATGTTTTCAGCAACTTATCTCAGATCGAGATCGGCCAAGCGGCCCGACGACTCGGCCGCGGGTAACAGATTGGGTGACACGCCCTGTCAGTGGATTGGCGCTGGCCGCCCGACAGGGATTCGCGCGCGGCCCACCATCGCTTCCGCAAGATGTCCTGTCATCTTCCCATCGCGGCGTCAGAGCACTCGGACGGTCAGCGCCGGCGCATCCCCGACTATGAAGTCGCCGCCCCCCAATGGAACCAAAGGCGATGCGGCTCTTGCCGCCGGACATCAACATCGGCGACGACGAAGGCTTCACCACCGACAAGGACATCTACCAGCGCAAGCCGATAGGTGACGGTCTTACGAATCTCATATCACTCGTCTCTGACCCTCTAGTACTGACGCTGGACGCGCCTTGGGGGTCAGGCAAGACCGTATTTCTCGAAATGTGGGTGGCGAACTGAGGAAGATCGGTTCGGCGGCCGACGACGACGTCAGCCGAGGGTCACCTCGAGACGGTGGTGCTCGCCATCCTGCAAGTCGAATCGCGGCGGCCGGCCATTGATGGCCATGCCGTCCAACTGGGCGTGCACGACGCCACGCGAGACGCCATTCGGATTTGTGACGATGATTTCGTAGCGCGTCGCGCCGACCTGTAGGGATACCTCGAAGCCGGGCCACGACTTGGGAATGCAGGGGTCCACTTCAAGCTGGCCTCCATGAAGGCGCACGCCGAGGATCGCCTCGAGGCCCGCGCGCTGCATCCAGGCCGCCGAACCGGTGTACCAGGTCCAACCACCCCGGCCGACCCGGCCGGGCGCAGCATAGACATCGGCCGCCACGACATAGGGCTCCACCACATAGCGATAGGCGTCACTACGCGTGCGGGCATGGTTGATCGGATTGAGGATCCAGAACAGCGCGGCGGCCATGTCGCCTTCGCCGAGCCGTGCGTAGGCCATCACCGACCAGAGTGCGGCATGGGTGTACTGGCCGCCGTTCTCGCGGATGCCAGGCGGGTAACCCTTGATGTAGCCTGGATCGTGCGTTGTGTGGTCGAACGGCGGCGCGAACAGCAGCGCCAGCCCCTCCTGCGGCAGGATCAGCTCCCGCTCCACCGCCGCCATGGCGCGCGCGGCGCGGTCGGGGGCGGCGGCGCCGGAGAGCACCGCCCAGGACTGCGCAATGGAGTCGATGCGGCACTCGTCGTTGGCCGACGAACCCAGAGGCGCGCCGTCGTCGAACCATCCGCGGCGGTACCACTCGCCATCCCAGGCGTCCCGCTCGGCGGCCAGGCGCAGGGCTTCGGCGTGGGCGCGCCAGGCCTCCGCCCTCTGAGTCTCGCCGCGCGCCTCGGCGAAAGGCGCGAACTGCTGCAGATTGGCGATCAGGAACCAGCCAAGCCAGACGCTCTCGCCCCTGCCCTCCAGGCCGACCCGGTTCATCCCGTCGTTCCAGTCGCCACCCCCGATCAACGGCAGGCCGTGCGCTCCTGTCGCGAGGCTCGCGTCAAGCGCCCGCGCCGCATGGTCATAGAGACTGGTGGTCTGACTCGAGATCGACGGCTCGAAGAACCGCTCGCTCACGCCAGGCTCGAGCAGGTCACCCTCGATGAAAGGAACCTCGGCGTCGAGCACGGCGACGTCGCCGGTCACGTCCACGTATTGCGCGATGGCGTAGGGCAACCAGACGCGGTCGTCCGAAAAGCGAGTGCGGACGCCCTGACCGGTGTTGGGCAGCCACCAGTGCTGGACGTCGCCCTCCGGAAACTGTCTGGCGGCGGCGCGCAGCAGGTGCGCGCGTGTGATCGCCGGCTTCACCACCGCCAGAGCCATCGCGTCCTGCAGTTGGTCGCGGAAGCCATAGGCGCCGCTGGCCTGATAGAAGCCCGCCCGCGCCCAGATGCGCGCTGACAGGGTCTGATAGATCAGCCAACCGTTCAGCATGAGGTCCATCGTACGGTCGGGCGTCTTGACCTGGACCGCGCCGGCTATGGCTTCCCAGCGGCCACGCACGTCCGCGAGCACCGCGTCCAGGTCGGCCTGGCGATAGCGGGTGACCAGCCGCCCGGCTTCCTCCGCGTTGACGGCGTCGCCAAGAAAGAGAGGAACTTCGATGCTCTCGCCTGGCGCCAGGTCGACGATCGTCCGCAGCGCCCCGCACGGATCGAGGCCGGCCCCCGTGCGGCCGGAGAGCGCCGTCCGCTCCACCAAGGCCAGCGGCGCCGCCAGAGAGCCGTTGCGGCCCAGGAACTCGCGGCGATCCGCGGTCCAGCTGGTCTGGCGGCCGCCCAGGTCGAAGAATGTCGTGCGCTCGGCGAAGACAGGGTTCCACTGGTTCGACGCAAGCATGGCGCCGTCGCCATTCATTTGGGTGGTGACGAACGGCGCGGAGACCTGGCGCGATGCGCCGAGGCACCACTCCGCGTAGGCTGTCACGGACAGCCGGCGCCGGCGCGAGGTGGTGTTGCGCAGGCTGAGCCGGGAAATGCGGACCGGATCCTCGGGCGCGACGTATTCGAGCAGATCGAGCGCCAACCCCCGCGAGGTGTGCTGGAAACGGCTGTGGCCGAAGCCGTGGCGGGCGACGTAGGTCGCGCCCTCCTCGCGCAACGGCTGGGCGGTCGCGGTCCACAGTTCGCCGGTGTATTCGTCTCGGACATACAGCACCTGCGACGGCCGGTCGGTGAGTGGATCGTTCGACCATGGCGTGAGCTGGCGTTCGCGGCTGTTCACGGCCCAGGAATACCCGCCGCCCTCTGCGGAGACCTGGAAGCCGAAATCCGCGTTGGCGATCACATTGACCCAGGGCGCGGGCGTCACCTGCCCCGGGCCGAGGATGGTGACGTATTCCTTGCCGCCATCCGCGAACCCACCAAGGCCGTTGAAATATTCCATGTCCGGCGCCGGCCGCGAAACCTGCAGCTCGGAGGCCGCCGCGGCTCGCCGCGTGATGCCATGGGCCGGAGCTTTGACGTCCGGCGCATACTCCATCTGGTCCTCGAGCCGACCACGCTCGCCAACAAGGACGACCCGGGCGACGGCGTTCAGCACGGCGCTCACATCATCGGGTATCAAGTCGGCGCGCAGCAGGAAGATGTGGCCCGCACCACGCTCATCGCCGATCTGGGGCCTCGACTGGTTGGCCCGGACCAGCGTCTCCAAAGCGATCTGCAGATCCTGAACATAGGACGCGCCCCGTTCGTTGAGCACCACCAGGTCCACCGCCAATCGGCGCATCCGCCAATATTCGACCGCCAGCAGCGCTTCGCGGACAAGGTCGACTTCATGGAGGCCCGAGATACGGACCAGCGCGATGGGCAGGTCCCCCGAGATCCCGAGGCTCCAGAGCAGCGGTTGGCCGCCGCGGCCGGCGTAGATGGTCTCGGATGCCGGCCGCAGCGTCGGCGTGGCGAAGATCAAATGCTTGGCGAGCCGCTGGAACTGGCCCGCCTGGCCGTGGCTGATGCCAAGATGGTGTAGCTGCACCTGGACCTGGGTCCAGGCCAGCGCCGTCGCGCGGCCGAAGGCGCCGGCGTCATGGTGTTTGTCGATCAGGCCGACGATCTCGTCACGTGTCGAGGCGGCCATCGTCCAGAAGTCGATCCGCGCTGTCTGCCCCGGCTCGAGCCGGACCCGGCGTCGCAGGGCGAAGATGGGATCGAGCACTGCGCCGGTGGCGCCGGAGAGCGGGCGGCCGCTGACGATCGCCGCCGCGGCTCGCACGCCGCCGCCTCCGCGACCGAGGAAGCGAGCGCGATCGGTCTCGAACTCGCGCTGGCCCGTCGCCGCGCCGTCGACCACCGCAAGGTGAGCCGCCCATATCTCGGGCTCGTCCGGCGAGCGTCGGCGGCGGTGCGCTGTCAGCGCGCCGGTCCCGGGCAGATGTTCGGTCTCGATGAACAGCTTCGAGAACGCCGGGTGAGCGGTGTCTGCGGCGGCGGGCGCCAGCACGAGCTCGGCGTAGGAGGTGACCTCGATCTCGCACGTCTGTTGGCTGCCGTTCGAGATAGTGACCCGGCGCACCTCGGCGTCGTCCTCCGTCGACACCAGCACCTCGAGCGTCGTGGCGATCCCACGGTCGCGTCGGGAAATCTCGGCCCGGTCCTCGTTGAAGACCACGCCGTAGTCGTCGCCGGCGTTCCCCGTCGGCTGCAACCCGGCCGACCAGACTTCGTTGCTGCGGATGTCGCGCAGGAAGATGTAGGCGCCCCAGTCATCGCAGGTCGCGTCCTCGCGCCACCGGGTGATGGCGGCGTCGCGCCAGGTGCTGTAGCCGGAACCCGCGGCCGTGATCATCACCGAGTAACGGCCATTGGAGAGCAGCTGCGTGTCCGGCGTCGAGCTCCAGACGCTCGCCCGGCGCCAACCACGGCTGTCCGACGCGCGGTCCCGCACCGCCGCAGCCGTCTCCGCCACGGACGGCGGCGTGCCGACGACGTCACGCGGCACGCGCTCCTGCAGCAGCAGCTCCGTCGCGCGCACGATGGGATCCGCGTGGAACCGCTCGCGCATCAAGCCGTCCAGCAGCGTGTCCGCGATGGCGACGATCGACATGCCCTGGTGATGGGCCATGAAAGCCCGCACCACGGCCACGCGCTCGCCATCGGGCACTCTCGACGGCGTGAGGTCGAGCGCCTCGTAGAAACCGTAGCGGCCGCGGCCGCCTGCATCGACCAGGACCTGGAAGTTGCGGACCGCTGCGTGAGGATCGATCATGGTCGCCAGCGCCGTCGCGTAAGGCGCGATCACCGCGTTGTCGGCCAGCCCCCGCTTCAGACCGAGCCCGGGCACCCCGAAGTTGGAATACTGGTAGGTGAACTCGAGATCGCGGGCGTTGAACGCCGACTCCGAGACGCCCCAGGGGCCGCCGAGGCGACGGCCATAGTTGATCTGCCGTTCGACGATCAGCCGGTTGGTCTGTTCGATCAGGCTTTCGGTCGGTCCCTGCATGACCAGCGACGGCATCAGGTATTCGAACATCGAACCCGACCATGAGATAAGCGCCGCGCCGCCGTCGACCGGCGTCACCGCGCGGCCGAGACGGAACCAATGTCTGGCCGGCGCGTCGCCCTTGGCGATCGCCAGGAAGCTGGCCAACCGCGCCTCCGAGGCGAGCAGGTCGTAGCAACTGGGGTCGCGGGTCCCGTCGTCGGTCTGATAGCCGATCGAGAGCAGCAGGCGGTCGGGATCGAGCAGGAAGCGAAAGTCCATCGCCAGCGCCAGCTCCCGCGCCTGTCGCTCCAGGCTTTCGAGACGACGACGAAGATCGACGTCGGGCTCCCGGTCGCGTCCGTGGCTTTCGATCGAACGCCGCATCGCCTCCGTCCAGAAGATGATGTCCGCGCTGGCGTCCTCGCCCTCGTCGATCGCGACCTGACGCGCTGCATCGGCGACCCGCTCGAACCCGGGCGCGAGATCGGCCCAGCCCCCCCAACCGCCGTCTTCCAGGACGCGTTGCAGTGCGTCGAGCTCTGCGATGAGCCCGGTCAACGCGGCGCCTGGCGAAGGCGCGCCGCCCAGGTCAGCGGCCGCCTGCCGGGCAAGAAGCAGGGGGTCGCCCACCCCGGCGATACGCGCGACCTTGGATGCGGAGGCCTGCGCCCACGACCGACACGCCCCGGCCAGGGCGATGAGATGGCCGGCGAGGTTGCCGCTGTCGACCGACGAGACATACTTGGGATCGAGCGGCCGCAGGTCGCCGGTGTCGTACCAGTTGTAGAAGTGGCCGCGGAAGCGCGCCATGCCCGCCATGGTCGCGAGGGTGGCTTCCAGCCGCTCCACCGCCTCGAGGTCGCCGATCCAGCCGAAGTCCCGGGCGCTGGCGACGGAGAGCAGATAGAGCCCGATGTTAGTTGGCGAGGTGCGTGGCGCGACGACCGGCTCGGGCGTCTCCTGGAAGTTGTCGGGGGGAAGCCTGTTGGTGGCGTCGGTCACGAAGGTTTCGAAGAACCGCCATGTTCGCCGCGCCACCAGGCGCAGGGTCTGGGTCTCGGCCGCCGGCAGAGGCTCGCGGCCGGCCACGCGCGGCGACAGACTGGCCCGAAGCGCGACGGCGGGCGACAATACCCAAAGGGCGCTGAAGCCGAGGGCGAAAGGCCACGCGTAGCCGCCTCCAATCCATGCCGCCCCGATCGCGATCGCCGCGATCACCACGGCGCCGAACATACGGCCGTAGAAGCTCGAGAGCTCCAGCCGCCGCCCGTGTGCGGCCTGCGCCGCCGGAGTCCACTCCAGCAGGTGACGCCTCGTCACCAGCCGCGCGAGGGTCCTCAGGATGGCGTCGCCCATCAGCCAAGCCTGGTGCGCGAGGAACACCGACATCAGGACGAGCTGCATAAACGCCAGCCGAAGATCGCCGGCGAGATCGCGCAGGTGGCTGCGCAGCTCGACGCCAGGCCGGCTTGGCGCGATCTCCGACAGCACCGGCAGCAACGGCGGCACGGCCATGGTGGTCAGGACGAAGGCGGTCCACACCAGCGCGCTGTCCGCCGGCGCCGCCCACCCGGCCACCAGGGCCGCGACGATCGAAGGCGCCGACAGGGACCGGCGCACGTTGTCGAGCATCTTCCAACGGCCGATCATCGGCACGCTGTCGCCTCGCCGCCCGCGGCCGGAGCTGCGGCCCAGTCCCAGCATCCAGGGCAGCAGCTGCCAGTCGCCCCGCGCCCAGCGGTGATGCCTGGACGCGGCGACGTCGTACCGAGCCGGAAAATCCTCCACCACCTCGACGTCCGAAGCGAGGCCGGCGCGCGCGAATATCCCCTCGAACAGATCGTGGCTGAGCAGGCGGGACTCCGGCACGCGACCTTCGAGCGCCGCCTCGAACGCGTCGATGTCGTAGATGCCCTTGCCGGTATAGGAACCCTCGCCAAAGAGGTCCTGGTAGACGTCGGATACGGCGGCTGCGTAGGGGTCGATCCCAGTGGCGCTGGAGAAGACACGCAGGAAAAGAGAGCCGTGTTGCCCGACGGGCAGCGAGGGCGTCACCCGCGGCTGCAGGATCGCGTACCCTTCGACGACGCGCCCAAGCTCGGGATCGAGGCGCGGGCGATTGAGCGGATGGGCCATCTTGCCGATCAGCCGGCGAACGGTCTCGCGCGGCAGGCGCGTATCCCCATCCAGGGTGATGACGTAGCGGACCCCCTCGGGGATCGGCGGGGGATCGAGATAGCTGGTATCCTTCGCGCCCCGCAGCAGTCGATTGAGTTCGACAAGCTTGCCGCGCTTGCGCTCCCAGCCGATCCAGCGCCGCTCACTTTCGTTCCAAACCCGCCGCCGGTGCAGCAACAGAAAGCGATCGCCCGCTGCGGCCGGACCATAACGCCGATTGAGCTCGGCGACGCCTTGGCGCGCGGCAGCGAGCAGAGCCTCGTCGCCATCGGCGTGCTCGCCATCGGCGTCAGTCCAGTCCGTCAGCAGGGCGTAGTGGAGATCGCCCGTCAGGCTGGCCAGGTGGTGGATTTCGAGCAACTCTATGTGTCGGTGGATCGCATCCAACGACGTCAGGAGAGTCGGGACCGCGACCAGCGTTCGCAGCCCATCGGGTACGCCGGCCTCAAGGGCAAATCCAGGCAGCAGCGTCGCGCGATAACCCCGCGTCACTACGTGGTTCACGAGCGCGACGCTCAGGTCCACCGCGGGGGCCAGGCCGACGAGGCTGAGGCCGAGCAGCCAGGGCCAGCCCAACCCGTTGACGCCCAGCCATATCAGAGGCAGCGCCAGGAACAGCGCGGCGACAACGGCGCCGGCGCCGACATATCCGCCAATCCCCATGGATCGGTAGAGAAGGCTAGGCCAGTCCCTGATCGGCGCCTGATAGCCGATCGCGACCTCCAGCCGCCGCCTGCCGCCGGCCAGCAGGTAGTAGCCGGGATCGGCAAGGCGCTCGTCCCCGGTCGAGCTGGTGGCCGGCCGCGTCGCCGCGGCGATCGCGAGCGCCGCGTGGGCGACATCGAGCTCCTCGCGTCCGGAGCCGCGCGCCAGTTCCTCTATCGCGCGGCGATAGAGATCGCGGGTCGGGAAATCCATCTCGGCGAAGCGCGTCTGGCCGCCGAGCAGTTCGTCGATCAGGCTGAACCGCTCGACCAGCTCAGACCAATCGACGTCCGAGATCAGGCGCATGCTGGTGATGATGTTGCGCACGCTGATGCTGCCCGCGACCTGACGCTGGTGCTCGGCCTGGACGACCCCGTCAGCGGTCAAGCCCCGGGCGGCCAAGCTCTGGTCGATCCAGGCAAGGGCCGGGGCGATGCTCGGATCCTGGTCCCGCAGACGCTGGACCAATTGAACGAAGAACGCTTCTGAGCGCGGCGCCGGGTCCTGATCCCCAAGCACGGCGTCCGCCGGCTCGGCGACTAGGCCCCCAGCGCCCAGCAGGCGGTCGGCAAGGGCGTCCGCCTGCCGGCGACCTTCCCGGCTGGCCACGACCCTGCCGGCGATGCGGCGCAGGTTCTCGACCAGGACGATCCGCAGCGTGATCGCGACGGCCCAAAGCTCGCCAATGACCAGAGGCTGAACATCTTGATAGGCGCGCACGTACCGTCGCAGGGCGTCTGGGTCGAACAGGCTGTCGGTGTGGGCGACGAAATCCCAGGTGAGGCCGAACACGCGCGGCAGGCCTGAAAACGCGCCGCCAGCCAGTCTGGGCAGCTGGCGATAGTAACCCTGTGGCAAGTCAGAACGGATGTTGCGAAGCTGCGTCTCCACCACGTGGAAGTTGTCGATCAGCCATTCGGCGGCTGGCGTAATGGCCGCGCCTTGCTCGATCGCGTCGGCGACATCGCGATAGGCGGCAACCAACGTCGCCTCGTTGTCGGCCAGTCGACGGAACAGCCGAGCGTCGCCGCGGCGGCCGGCGGCGATCGGGTGAGCTAGGGCGAGGCTGCGCCCGTGCTCCTCCAGGCGTTCGACGCTGAACAGCTCGCCGCGGATCGGGTCGTCGCTCCAGAGCGACGACGCTTGTTTCCGAAGCCACCCCGCGAGCCGGCCCGACGATGTCCCTCTTGTCCAGGTATTACGGCCCCAGGTGTTCGACCAGGGCGGTTGTGGCCGCGTTCTTGCGTTCGCGGAGGCCTCAGGGGCGACCATGATTGGCGCCTGCAGAAGCGCGCGTTGTTCCGCGCCTCGAGGCGGCGTCAGGCTCAGCGCCCTCGTCCTCCACCACCACGATTTGTGCGGCGACCCCGTGGCTGCGCAGCCCCTCGCACAAGGCGTTGGCTTCGCGGAGCGCGGCGGCCTGCGTCCAGAACGGAGTCGTCATTGCTGGGCCCAGCCGCACCGCCCAACCGAACTCTTCCCTGACAACCTTGAAGGTGTGCATGGTCCGTACCTCACCCCTCCGAGCGCCGAGCCGCTCGCTGGAGCATTTGCGGCGGAGGGCCGACATCGCCTTGAGGCAGATCAACCGACGCGCTGGCGACGGCTGAAATCGTGTCCATCAATGAAAATGGGCGCACTGGCCGCGACCCCGACGCGCATGGCCATATAACACAGACGTCCGAGCCTTTGTCGGAATTGTGCGCTGGCGGCCCCCCGTGTGGAGGCTCGCTGCGGCATCGTCGCCGCCCTTCGTCTCGCCTTCGGCGACGTCGATTGGCAAGCGGCCGTCTTCGCAGCTTTGAGCGTCGCGAGCCTCGTTCGGATTTTCCTCGTGCGTCGAAGGCTGCATGCCCAAGGCCCACGAGGCTAGCGGCGACCCGGCGCCTGATTGGTGCGGCCCCGCGGTGTCCGCTTCGGGGGTCGAAACCTCCCGTCGCGACTTATAATCGAGTGGTCGCGGGTTCGACCCCCACCCGGCTTACGCCTGCGCCCCGACTGGGGGCGTTAAGTATCTCTATTCAAAGGGCTCTGGCGCTGAAGCTCGGCCTAGGTTACAAATTCTACATGCGTCGAGCCGCTCTCCTGGCCCTCGCGGCCGTTTCGCTCCTGTCGCCCTCGCTGGCGGCGGCGCAATCGTCCACTGCCAGCCCGGCGAAGCCGAACTCCGACGATCGCCTGCTGACTCCGGAGCAGACCGGCCGCCAGGGCATGGCCAAGGGTGTGCTCGAACAGCCGTTCCGTGATTTCGGCCTGGTGCGCAGCAAGATTCCGCCGGTGCTGATCGCAGCGATGGCTGACCCCTATGCGCGACCGTCGCCGGCCTCCTGCGATGGCATCGCCGCCGATATGACCCAACTCAACATCGCGCTGGGGCCAGATCTCGACGAACCGGTCTCCACTGAGCACCCCGGCGTGCTGACGCGCGGCGAGCGGGGCGCGAAAACGGCGGCGCTGGACGCGATGCGCTCCGAGGCGCAGAGCCAAATTCCGTTCGACGGCTTCATCCGCGTGCTCTCCGGCGCCGACCGGCACGATCACCTAGTGATGGCCGCGATCCAGGCCGGCGCAATTCGGCGGGCCTACCTCAAGGGCCTCGGCGAAATGCGTCAGTGCATGCCGCCCGACGTGCCGCGCCACCTCGCCCATCCTGTCAGCATGGCCGAAAGCGGCGGCGCGAAGGCCAACTGACGCCCTCCCGTTAGACCCTGCTATTCCGGCGAATTGCGCCGCAGCTCCCGGTACCAGGCCAGCTGCTCGCTGGTCGCCAGCAGCTTGCCGTCGCGCCGCCAATAGCTGGAGCGCTCGTCCGAGGCGCCGCCGCCCCCAACCCGGCCCTCGCACTCCACCAGGATGAAGTCGTCGCCCACCTCGGCGAGCTCCTCGACGGTCGCGTGCAGATAGGCGGTGAGCGAGAGGGTGGTGGTCATGATCGTCGGCCCCAGCGCGTACATCGCCCGCGGCGCCGAATTGTCGGTGATCATGCCCAGCAGCGCCTTGTCCAGCGGCCCGCGCCGCGAGCGCACCCAGGCCAGCGACCGCAAATCCCCGGTTGGCGCTGGCGGGAAAGCCTCGAGTGAGCGCCGCTCGAACGCCGAAGCGCCGTAGTGCCGCGCGACGTCGCCCGGCGCCTCATGGCTGGGCAGACTTTCCGGATCGGCCGCCGCTGGCATCTTCGCGAAAGCGAAGTCCGGCGTCATCGGACGCCGCGCCGTGGTGACGATCGCATGCACGCTGACCTGGTCCGACCCGGCCGCCAGCAGCTCGACTTCCCAGACCCCGACCGAGCCGCCCTGGCGCAGCCGTCGCGTCCGGATGTCGAGCTCGCCCGCGGGCAATCCCGCGGCGTAGGTCAAGGTCAGCGACAGCGCCTCGCCCACCGCCTCTGGCTCGGCTTCCAGCACCCGGATGCAAAGCCCAATGGCGTACCCGCCCCAGAGTCCGCCGCCAGGGTTGCTCCACTCCGGTCCAGCGATGGTGCGCCAGCGTCCGGCGGCGGTGGGCGTAAGGGGAATCGATAGGGTCTGCGCAGAGCTCATGACGGCTCTCTACTCAGCCACGCTAGATCGCGGAAGCCCTACCCTGCCGGGCTGAAGGTTGCCGCGAGGCGGTGATCAATCCGGCGTCGGCTCGGCCCGCAGTCCGGCCTTGAAGTCCCGCCGGAACGCCTCCAGCCGCCCCGCGGCGATCGCATCGCGCATCCGCGCCATCAGGGTCTCGAAGAAGGCGACGTTGTGCCACGAGAGCAGCACCTGGCCGAGGATCTCGCCGGATTTCACCAGGTGGTGCAGGTAGGCCCTCGAATAGTCGCGGCTCGCCGGGCAATCGCTGTCGCCGTCGAGCGGGTCGGCATCGTCGGCGAAGCGCGCGTTCTTCAGGTTCACCGGACCCTCCCAGGTCCAGGCCTGGCCGTGACGGCCGGAGCGGGTGGGCAGGACGCAGTCGAACATGTCGACGCCGCGCCAGACCGCCTCGACCAGGTCGATCGGCTTGCCGACGCCCATCAGGTAGCGCGGCCGGTCGGCCGGCAGCATCGCCGGCGCGAAGTCCAGCACCTCGCACATCGCCTGATGTCCTTCGCCGACCGCGAGCCCGCCGAGCGCGTAGCCGTCGAAGCCGATCTCGGCGAGGCGCTCGGCCAATTCGCGGCGCAGCGCCTCGAAGGTCGAGCCCTGCTGGATGCCGAACAGCGCCTGGGTCTCGCGCGTCCCGAACGCCGCCTTGCAGCGCGCCGCCCAGCGGCCCGAGAGCCGCATCGCCGCCGCCGCCCGCGCCGCCTCGGCCGGCCAGGCCACGCATTCGTCGAGCTGCATGACGATGTCCGAGCCCAGCAGGTCGGCCTGGATCTCGATCGAGCGTTCGGGGGTCAGCACATGCCGCGCGCCGTCGATGTGGCTGCTGAAGGTGACCGCCTCCTCCGTCACCTTCGATATCTTCGACAGGCTCATCACCTGGAAGCCGCCGGAGTCGGTCAGGATCGGCCGCTCCCAGCGCATGAAGGCGTGCAGGCCGCCCAGCCGCGCCACGCGCTCGGCCGTCGGGCGCAGCATCAGGTGGTAGGTGTTGCCGAGGATGATATCGGCGCCCGTGGAGCGCACCTGGTCGACTGTCAGCGCCTTGACCGTGGCCGAGGTGCCAAGCGGCATGAACGCCGGCGTGCGGATATCGCCGCGCGCCATGGCGATGACGCCGGTCCGCGCCGCGCCGTCCCTCGCCTGGATGCGGAAGTCCAGCGCGCTCACGCGTCCGCCCGCCACAGCAGGCTGGCGTCGCCGTAGGAATAGAAGCGGTAGTCCTCGGCGATGGCGTGGGCGTAGGCCGCCCGCATGGCCTCCAGGCCGCTGAACGCGCTGACCAGCATGAACAGCGTCGAGCGCGGCAGGTGGAAGTTGGTGACCAGACCCTCGGCGGTACGGAACCGGTAGCCCGGCGTGATGAAGATCGAGGTTTCGCCGCTGAACGGATGGATTACGCCAGCTTCGTCGGCGGCGCTCTCCAGCAGCCGCAGCGCTGTCGTGCCGACGGCGACGATCCGCCCGCCGCGCCGGCGCACGTCGTTCAGCGCAGCCGCGGTCTCGGCCGACACTTCACCGGTCTCGGCATGCATCCGATGGTCGGCCACATCGTCGGTCTTGACCGGCAGGAAGGTGCCGGCGCCCACATGCAGGGTGACGAAGTTCCGCGAGACGCCGCGCGCGTCGAGCGCCGCCATCAGGTCCGGCGTGAAGTGCAGCCCGGCCGTCGGCGCGGCGACCGAACCGTCCTCGCGGGCGTAGATGGTCTGGTAGTCGGTCAGGTCGCGCTCGTCTTCGGGCCGGCGGCTGGCGATGTAGGGCGGCAGGGGCATCGCCCCGCAGGCGGCGACCGCGATGTCGAGATCGGGGCCGGCGAGATCGAACGCCAGGGTCACCTCGCCGCCATCGCCCTTGTCGGCCACTGTCGCTTCGAGCGTCCCGAGCAGGCAGGCCCGGTCGTGCGCCTCGCCGAAGACGATCCGGTCGCCGACCGCCAGCCGTCGGCCGGGCCTGGCGAAGGCGCTCCAGCGCGATGCCCCGAGACGGCGATGCAAGGTCGCCTCCACGGCCACCACGCCCTCGTCGCGGCGACGCAACCCTCTCAGGCGCGCCGCCAGCACCCGCGTGTCGTTGAACACCAGGGCGTCGCCCGGGCGCAGCAGCCCCGGCAGATCGCGGACTTGCCGATCCGCCAGCGCGCCGTCCTTGCCGACCACAAGCAGGCGCGCGGAGTCCCGCGGCGATGCCGGCCGCAGGGCGATCCGGGCCTCAGGCAGGTCGAAATCGAAGTCGGCCAGGCGCATGGCCCCCACATAGGCCATCATCACAGCCAGGCGAAACTCCGGCGCCCGCCGAGGCGCGGCGCCGGAGCGCGATCAGAGGTCGGGGCTAGTGGTGATGACCACCACCGCCGTCGCCATGTCCGCCGTGGCCACCGCCACCGCCGTGGAAACCGCCGGCGCCCTGGCCGTGGAACCCACCATCGCGGCCCCCGCCGCCATGGAAGCCTTCGCCGCCGTGGTGGAAGCCATCGCCACCATGCCAGCCGCCGCCGCCGTGCCAACCGCCGCCACCGCGCCAGCCACCATCGCCGTGCCAGCCGCCACCGCCGCGCCAATCATGGAAGCCGTGCCCGCGGCCCCAGCCCCACCAGCCGCCGCCGGGTCCGACCCATTCGTTCCAGCCCCAGGGGCCGCCCCAGCCGAGGCCGCGACGCCAGGGATAGCCGCACCAGTACCAGCCAGGTCCACGCCAGCCGTCGTAGTACCAGCAGTAGTGACGACCACCCCAGAAGTAGGCGCCATACTGCGCCGGCTGCAGGTAGGAATCGGCGCCGTAGATCGGCTGCGCCTGTGCGCTTGTGGTGGCCGCGCCGCCTCCCACAAGGGCCGCTGCGGCTACGGCCGCCGCGAGAGTCTTTCGCATTGTCTTCTCCGAAGAACGCTGTCCCACGCATTCACGCGATCAACTAACGCGCCTGAAGCTGACTGGTGGCTGAACGTCAGGCCTTCGCGTCGGCGGCGACCCGCATCGAAACAATCTTGCCGGGCGCGCGCGGCGGCTCGCCCTTCGGCAGGGCGTCGACGTTCTCCATGCCTTCCGTCACTTCGCCCCAGACGGTGTACTGGTTATCCAGGAAGGTGGCGTCGTCGAAGCAGATGAAGAACTGGCTGTTGGCTGAGTGCGGATTGCTGGTCCGCGCCATCGAGCACACGCCGCGCACGTGCGGCTGGCGGGAGAACTCGGACTTGAGGTCCGGCTTGGTCGAACCACCCGAGCCGGTGCCGGTCGGATCGCCGCCCTGGGCCATGAAGCCATCGATCACGCGGTGGAACACCACGCCGTCGTAGAAGCCTTCCCGCGCCAGCTGCTTGATCCGCTCGACATGGCCCGGCGCGAGATCGGGACGCAGCCGGATCGTCACCGGACCGCTCTCCAGCGTCATGATCAGGGTGTTCTCAGCGTCGGACATGCAGCCTCCGGTGTTCAGGTTCCGGCGTTCTAACGACGGAAACGCGGTCTGTCTCCCCGAGGTTCAAGAACACGGGTTGCGCCAGTCTAGATACTTAACGTACATGTTAAGCGTCAACGAGAGACAACACCTTGGACAGCGTCACGGATCGTCGCGCCGGCGACGATCCCCTCAGTCAGACCCTATCCGCCCTCGCCCACCCGGTGCGGCGCGAGCTGCTGGACATCGTGCGCGACGGCCCGACCCGCGTGACCGAACTGGCCGCCCGGTTCGAGATCTCCCTGCCGGCCGTGTCGCGGCATGTGCGCGTGCTGGGGGACGCTGGGCTGGTCGAGCGCCGGATCGTCGGACGCGATCACTTCATCGGCCCCAGCCGCGCCGGCCTCGACGACGTCGCCGACTGGGTCGAGCGCCGCTCCGGCGAATGGCGCGAGCGGTTGCAGGCGCTCAAGGCGCTGTTGGAGCGCCACGATGGCTGAGCGCCCGCTTTACAAGGCGCACGCCAGCATCGAGATCGCCGCATCGCCGGAGGCGGTGTTCGACGCCTGGCTCGACCCCGCCATCGCCGCTCAATTCTTCGCCGCCGGCGAGACTTCAGTGGTCGAACTGGAGATGGACCCGCGCGAAGGCGGCGTCTTTCGTCTCGCGATGCAGGGACCAGCCGCGCGCTTCGAGCACGAGGGGCGCTACGTGCTGATAGACCGGCCGCGCCGCCTGATCTTTACCTGGATCTCCGACGGCACCGACCACCGCCTGTCCCTGGTCACCGTAACCTTCACCCCGATCGCCACCGGCGTCCGCGTCCAGGTGGAGCATGAAGGCCTGCCGGACGCCGAGCGCGCCGGACGTCACCAACATGGCTGGGGCACGATCGTCGCGAAACTCGCCGCCCTGAAATCCCTGGGAGCCGCCGCACCATGAATGACGTCGCCAAGAGCCTGCACGACAAGCGTTTCCCCGGCGAGGACGCCGCCTATCGCAGGGCGCGCGACGAGCTGCTGCTGGCCGAACTGGAGCTGCGCCGGCACGACGAGCGGGTCGCGGCGCTGCGCCGGGCGCTGCCGCCCGGCGGACTGGCGCAGGACTATGTGTTCGAGGAGGGCGAAGACGGGCGCGCGGTGAAGCTCTCGGAACTGTTCGGCGATAAGCCGTCCCTGCTGCTCTACAGCTACATGTACGGCCCGAACATGGAGTGGCCCTGCCCGTCCTGCTCGTCGATGCTGGACGGCCTGGATGGCCAGGCCCCGCACATAACCCAGCGCGTCGCCCTGGCCGTGGTCGCCCGCTCGCCGATCGCGCGGGTCCGGGCCGCCGGCGCCGAGCGCGGCTGGCGCAACCTTCGCCTGATCTCCTCGGCGAACAACAGCTACCACCGCGACTACCACAGCGAGACCGCGGACGGCTCGCAGCGGCCGATCATGAACGTCTTCTCGCGGCGCGGCGGCGAACTGCGGCACGTCTGGGCCAGCGAACTGGCGTTCGCGCCGACGGATCCGGGCCAGAATCCGCGCCACATCGATCAGATCTGGCCGCTCTGGAACGCCCTCGACTATACCCCGGAAGGCCGCGGCGACTTCAATCCGAAGCTCAGCTACGCCTGAGCGCTAGTTCGCCAGCGCCACGCCACCGTCCACCGCGATGGTCTCGCCGACCACATAGTCGCCGGCGCGGGAGGCCAGATAGATCGCCGCCCCCGCCATGTCCTCGTCGCGGCCGATGCGGCGCATCGGGATCCGCTTGGCGACCTCGTCGCCGCGGTCGCGCGCGTCGCGGTTCATCTGCGAGGCGAAGGCGCCTGGGGCGATGCCGCTGACCACGATCCAGTCTTTCGCCAGCCGCGCCGCCATGCGCCGGGTCAGGTAGATCAGGCCCGATTTGGAGGCGTGGTACGAGTAGGTCTCCTGCGGATTGAGGCGGATGCCGTCGATCGAGGCGATCATGATCACCTTGGCCGGCCGGTCCTGCGAAGCGCCCGCCTTGAGCTTGCCGTGCAGGGCCTGGGTCAGGAAGAACGGCGACTTCAGGTTCAGGTCGAGCACCTTGTCCCAGCCGCTCTCGGGAAACTCGTCGAAGTCGGCCCCCCAGGCGGCGCCGGCGTTGTTGACCAGGATGTCGAGCGACGGCTCCAGCTCTCCGATCCGCGCCGCCAGCGCCTGACAGCCCGCCACGGTCGAAATGTCCTGCGGCAGCGAAATGCAGGTCCCGCCGCCCTTGGAGAGTTCCTCGGCGGTGGCGTCGCAATCGGCGGCCTTGCGCGAGGAGATGTAGACCTTCGCGCCCTGCTCGATGAAGCCGGCGGCGATCATCCTGCCGATCCCGCGCGAGCCGCCGGTGACCAGCGCCGTGCGGCCTTCGAGTGAAAACAGGTCCATCGCCATCGTCGCATCCCTTCGTGGTTGGCGAAGCAGTGGCGTGGCGACCGGCGCCGGTCAAGCTGACCACCCGGCGGCCCCGGTCCCGGCGTACTTGACTTGATCGCCAGATCGGCGCTCTGGCCCGCCCGCGAAACAGCGTGTCCGCTTTCATGACGGAAGGTCAATTCGATGGACGAAGGTCAGGCCCCGGGCGTCAACCTCGCCCGCAACCTCACCCAGCTGCGCCACAGCCGCGGGCTGACCCAGGACGCGCTGGCCAAGGCCGCCGGCCTGCCACGCTCGACCATCGCCAACCTGGAGAGCGGCGAAGGCAACCCGTCACTGGCCGTGTTGGTGAAGGTGTCCACCGCGCTCGGCGCGCCGGTCGACGAGCTGCTGTCGGCGCCGCGCGCCCGGGTGCGGCAGTGGAAGACGGCGGAGGTGGCCGAGCAGCGCGTCGGTCACGGCGTCTTCATCAGGCCCCTCGTCCCCGAACCGGCGCCGGACGAGACCATGACCATCATGCGCTTCAGCCCCGGCGGGGCCATGCGTGGCACGCCGCATCTGCCCGGTAGCCGCGAGTACTTCACCTGCCTGGATGGCCAGGTTTCGCTCGGCGTCGCGGGCGAGCGGTTCGTGCTGGAAGCGGGCGACGTGCTGGCCTTTCCCGGCAGCCTGCCGCACGCCTATCAGAACCTGGATGCGCGCGCCGGCGCCCGGGGCGTCTCGGTGGTGATCTTCGCGAAGGCTGGCTAGACCAGCGCCGCGCCCCAGAGGCGCTCGAGGATGCGCAGCGGCGATGAGGCGGGCTCGGCCAGCGCCTCGACCGGTACGTAAAAGGTCTGCTCCAGCGCGCACTGCCCGCTGACCGCCGCGTGCGGGGTCTGGTCGGTGAAGGCCAGCCAGGTGGCGCCGCCGGGGAACGAGACGTAGCGGCGCGGCGCGGTCGCCTGATAGCCGCGGTCGCGCTTGGCCGCGTCGTGCATGCCCAGCATGATCTGGTCGTAGTCGGTGCGCCGGCACTTGGTCAGCGACAGGCTCTCCAGCAGCGCCGCTTCGCCCGGCAGCAGCCGGCGGGCGCGGTGGCGGAAGCGCTCGGCGAAGCCCTCGAACCCGCCATCGGCGATCGCCCACTCGCGATCCGCGCCGGATGGATCGACGTTGTTGAAAACGCGCAGGATGCGTCGCCCGGACACCGGTTGCGACGTGAAGGCGTCCAGGTGCAGGCTGCGGTCGTCCTTGCGGCGGCTGAGCGGCGGCTCGTCCTGCACCGAGCGGCGGCGCAGGCTTGTGCGGCCCACTTCGAGCTCAGCCAGATAGGGCGGGAAGAACTCGGCGATCAGATCGCGCGACCAGCCGGCGTACCGCGCCATGATCCCTCTGAGGCCGCTGACGACGTCTTCCGCGCCGATCACGCCGTCGATCTCGCGGGTGTTCGGGTTGTAGCTAGAGTTCTTCGAGCGGCCGTCGCTCCAGTGCCGCTCGATCAGCTCCAGCTCGTCAGCGGTCAGACGGAAGGGCTCGGTGTCTATGATCAGGACGCCGTCGCGCTCCAGCAGCTCGCGCAGATCCCCGCCCTCCGGTTTGCCGGCGACGGCGACAACGCCCGCCGCTTCGAAGCCCCGCTGTTCTCCGGTCACGGACGAAGGTGCGTCCGGGCCGTTGTCGCGAGCAGCGCGCAGCGCCGTGTGACCCATCGCCAAACTGCCCATTCCTCTAGCGCCGCCCCCTCGCAGGATCACGCCTAGGCCGTCCAGTCATGCCAAGCGTCGGCATAATTAAGGCGACCCGAGCCAACACGCCAGCGCCGGAACGCGCGACGCCTTCGTCTCCCAGGGTTTGGTTATAGAAGAAATTCTTTCGATCAGATTTCATGCGGCGCCTGACGATTCCCGCTTCTGTTGGGTCAGTCGGCGGCCTCGAGCCTCACGGTCGCCTGCAACTCGATATCCGCAGCAGAGCCGCCGATCAGGAGATCGTAGGCGCCGGGCTCGGCAATCCACTTGCCTGAGGACGGCTGGTAAAAGGCAAAAGCCCGGGCGTCGAGGTCCATTCGCACGATTTTCTGCTCCAGTGGCTCCAGCGCAACCTTGCAGAAGCCTTTGAGTTCCTTGACAGGTCTCTCAACTGACGGACCGCGCGGTCGAATATACAACTGCGCCGTCTCCTTGCCTGTCCGTTCGCCGACATTCCGCAATGAAAAGCTGACCGACACCGATTCGCCAACCCGGGCCGATTCGGGCGCCTGCAAGTCGGCGTACTTGAACCGGGTGTAGGTCAGGCCGAATCCGAACGGAAACAGCGGCGGCTCGTTGCCGGAATCGAAGTGGCGGTAGCCGACCCGCAGGCCCTCGCCATAGGTCACCGTATCGCCCCCAGGGTAGAATCGCTGGGCCGGGCTGTCCTCCAGCGCCGCGGGGAACGTCACCGGCAGCCGGCCTGAGGGCTCTGCTTCGCCCAGGATGATTCGCGCCACCGCGTCTGGCCCGGCCTCCCCGCCCATCCAGGCTTCGATCAGCGCCGGGGCGTGATCGACCCAGGGCAGCACGTAGGGCGCGCCGTTGCTGAGCACGACGACTGTGCGCGGGTTGGCCGCCAGCACCGCCTCGACCAGCGCGTTCTGGTCGCCTGGCAGGTCGAGGTCTCCGCGGTCGTAGCCTTCGCCCTCGCTGATC
The DNA here is from genome assembly GCA_963835495.1 of uncultured Pseudomonadota bacterium. GTDB lineage: Bacteria > Pseudomonadota > Alphaproteobacteria > Caulobacterales > Caulobacteraceae > Acaudatibacter. The sequence continues at coordinate 1,388,064 of CAWIFQ010000003.1, forward strand.
GAGGCCGAGCCGATCACCACGATGGCGGCGTCGCAGGAGGAAGCCAACTCGGCCGCCTCGGCGATCGAGCCGCGCGGCGGGCGGACGCCCAGGCTCACGTACTCCCACGCCAGCCCCTCGGCGCCGCCGCCCACCTCGGCCTGCTCGTCGCGGCTTGCAAAGGCGCGGACGTACTCGACCCGGATCGGATAGCCGCGGCCGGCGGCCAGCTCCAGCGCCGCGCCCTTGCGCGCCACCAGGCGTCCGCCGACATCCAGCTTGTCCGGCTGGCCCGGGGTCCGCTCGTCGATCAGCGGCGCGTCGTCCAGCCACATCCGCATCTCGCCAGGGCCGCGCAGCGAAAACTCGTGACGGCCGTCGCGCTCGGGCCAGAACCAGCCGCTCCAGCGGAAGGCGCCATAGGCCGCCGGCTGCCCCGCGCCCATGTTGTGGCTGACCAGCTTGCCCAGCGCCCGCTCCTGCCGCGACGTAGTCGGTTCGCCGTCGCAGCCCCGGCCGGCGAAATACTCGCACAGCACCCCGGCCTGGCCGCGCCCCTCGTCGGGGCTGAACATCGCCGGCCGCGCGGCGGGCGGAACCGGTTCGTTGTCGCCGCCGTCGCGCGTGCAGCACCTCGGCGCGGCCGGCCAGGCGGTCGGTGATGGCCGACAGGATCGAGACGCGGCGATCGGTGCGCACCTGCGACGAGCCGCCGCCCTGGATGCGCCGGGCCGCCGCGTTCGGCCCCACCACCGCCACGCCGCTTCAGCGTGGCCGGCTCCAGCGGCAGCAGATCCGCGTCGTTCTTCAGCAGCACCACCGCTTCAACGGCCGCGTCCTCGGCGATCCGTCGGTGCCGCGCGGTGCGCAGTTCGCCGATCGGCGGCGGACCGCCGTCAAGGGCCCCGGTGCGCACGATCAGACGGCACATCCGCAGCGCCGCGTCCTCGATCTGCGCGGTCGGGAACCTCGCCCGCCTTCACCGCCGCCAGTAGCTTGTCGCCGAACCAGAGCGCCGGCCCCGGCATCTCCAGGTCGGTGCCGCCGTTGGCCGCCGCCGCGGTGGCGTGAACAGCGCCCCAGTCGGAGACCACCACGCCGTCGTAGCCCCACTCGCCCTTCAGGATGTCGATCAGCAGCTTGCGGCTCTCGGTGGCGTAGACGCCGTCGACCCGGTTGTACGAGGCCATCACCGTCCAGGGGTTGGCGGTCTTCACCACATGCTCGAAGGCCGAGAGATAGAGTTCGCGCAGCGTGCGCTCGTCCATCTCGACGCTGACCGTCATGCGGCCTTCTTCCTGGTTGTTGGCCGCATAGTGCTTCAGCGAGGCGCCGACGCCTTCGCCCTGCAGGCCCTCGACGTAGGCCGCGCCGAGGCGGCCGGCGAGGAACGGGTCCTCGGAGTAGGTCTCGAAGTTCCGCCCCCATAGCGGCGTGCGCATGATGTTGATCGTCGGCGCCAGCACGACGCGCGATCCCAGCGCCAGCGCCTCGCGCCCGATCGCCGCGCCGACCTCGCGGGCCAGGTCGACGTTCCAGGTCGAGGCCAGCGCCACGCCGACCGGAAACACCGTCGCCGGCTCGCCCTCGTTGGAGCGCACGCCGGTCGGGCCATCGGTGACGTTGACCCGGGGCACGCCCAGCCGCTCGACGCCTTCCAGCGTGAACGCCGCCGCGCCCGCCATCAGGGCGACCTTCTCTTCCAGCGTCAGGCGCGAGGCCAGATCCGCGGCGCGCGCCTCCACCGGGCGACGGACGTCCAGATAGGGCGGCTTATCGGTGCTCGTGGCCATGGGCCTTGCTCCCGCAGATCGCCGATCCAACCGCTAAATTGGGACAATTGAGCGCGCTACGCCAGCTTTGCCGCGCGCGACGGTTCGCCAATTCCACGCCGGCGGCGATGATGGTAGTTAGGCGGCGGTCCCGAGGGGACGGAGTTTGCGATGCGTGGGATCGCCACGAGGTATGGGCTGGCGGCGCTGGCGCTGGGTGCGTCGCTCGCACTGACGGCGCCGGGCGTCGCCGACACGCCTGTCGTCAACGTCACCGACTCGGCCGATCCGTTGCACGACGCCGAGCGTTCGGTGGTCCGTGTCGTCACTGTTTCTCTCGATGCGCTCGGCGAGCCGATGGCGCTGGAGACCGGCAGCGGCTTCGCCGTGGGGCCCGGCCTGGTCGTCACCAACCACCACGTGGTCCAGGGCGCGGCGCAGGCGGTCGAGATCGACACCTTCGTCATTCCCGAACGCGACGCTGGCGGCCAGTCGCAGAAGGCGTCCGTCAGCCAGACCTGGGCCGACGCCGATCTCGCGCTGCTTTCGGTCCCCGGCCTCTCCTCCCCGCCCCTGACCATCGCCCAGGTCGAACCCGGCAAGGAGGCCATCGTCCGCGCCCTGGGCTATCCCGGCGTCACCGATCAGGTGCGCAACATGTCGCTGACCGAGATCCTGCGCCCGCAGGAGCCGTACGTGACCTCGGGCTCGATCGCCCTGTTCTCGTCGATCGCGCCCGGCGGCGGGCGGATCGACACCATCTTCCACACCGCGGCGATCAACCCCGGCAACTCCGGCGGGCCGCTGATCGACGCCTGCGGCCGGGTGATCGGGGTCAACACCTGGGGCGCCGGCTCCCAGCTCGGCGACGACGGCCAGGTGACCGCCCCGCAGGGACAGTTCATCGCCAGCCAATCCACGGTGCTGGCCAAGTTCCTCGCCGACGCCCAGGTGCGAGCCAACTTCGTCACCGGCGCCTGCGTGCCGGCCTCGATCCAGATGCTGGACGACCGGCTGAAGACCGACGAAACCGCCATAACCGACGAAAAGACCCTGATCGGCCAGTTGCAGACCCAGCTGCAGGCCAGCGACTCGCGCACGCATCAGCTTTCGCTGCTGCTTGGCCTCGTCGCGGGAGGTGTCGGGATCCTGATGGTGGTGCTGATCGCGCTTGGATTGCGGCCGAGACGGAAGACGCCGGTCGCCGCGGCGCCAGCGCCCGAACGGCCGATGTCCGCAGCGCCGACAGCTGGCGAGGCCAGCCCTAGCTGAACACCCCGAACACACCCAGGGCGCCCGCGGCGAGCAGGCACCACAGCGGGTTCAGCCGGGTGAAATAGGCCACGCCGGCCGTTGCGGCCGTGACGATCATCAGCTTCCAACCGGTGTCAGCGGCGCGCACGAGCACGAAGGCGCTGGAGCAGACAAAGCCCACGGTCACCGGCGCCAGACCGGCGCCGATGGCCGAGCGCCAGGCGGTTTCACGGTACTTGTCCCACGCCTTTGCGACCCAGAACGTGAGCACGCAGGAAGGGCCGCACATCGCCGCCGTCGCCACCAGCGCGCCGGCGAGCCCTGCGGCTTTCCAGCCGATCAGCGTCGTGACCAGAAAGTTGGGTCCGGGCGCGGCCTGGGCGATGGCGAACAGGGCGGCGAAATCCTGATTGGTCATCCAGTGGTTCACGTCGACCGCCTGGCGATGCATCTCCGGGATCACCGCGTTAGCGCCGCCGAACGCCACCAGCGACAGGCTGGTGAACTGGACGGCCAGGGCGATGAGGGTGTCGGAGGTCTTCACGCGCGGCTCTTCTTCCAGAACCAGGCCGCGCCGATGCTGATCGGGCCGAGCGCGATCAACACGTACGGCAGCGGGAAGCGCAGGATGGCCACGGCCGCGAACGCGGTGACGATGAACGGCGCGGCGAGCCACGGGCGACTGCGCAGCAGCGGCTCGGCCATCCGCGCCGCGGTCGCGACGATCAGCCCTGACGCCGACGCGCCAAGGCCAATCAAGGCGTTCCTGACGGTCTCGAGACCGCCGAAGCGGCTGTAGAGCATGCCCAGCGTGATCACGATGATCACCGGCGCCCCCACCAGGCCGAGCGAGGCGGCGATCGAACCGCGCCAGCCGCAGGCCCGCGCGCCGACGACGATCGACATGTTGACGATGTTAGGCCCCGGCAGCGTCTGGCAAAGCGAGAGGGTCTCGGTGAAATCTTCTGGTGTCAGCCACGCCTTGCGCTCGACCAGGGTGCGGCGCGCGAACGGCAGGGTGCCGCCGAAGCCTGACAACGCGATCGCGAAGAAGGTGGCGAATAGAGACCAGGACGTCGGGGCCTCGAGTGTCGAGGCCTCGGGCGTCGGTCGATCTGTCACTTGCAGGGATATTGCGCCGCGAGCGCCTCGACCACGAGGTCCTGCGCCGCCAGTGGCCGTTTTTCAGGGTGCGCGGCGAGGAAGCCGCTCACCGCCGCGACCATCTGCGTGGCCGTCACGCCGGCCGGGAAGCAGACCCGTTGCGCGGCGCCGAGGCCCTGTCCCGCCTGCTGGGCGTCGCTGACCCCGACCACGTAGCCGACGCAGCGGCCCTGTTTGCTGGCGAAGTCCGCGTCGCCCGGCTTGGCCGCACATTGCGTGCTCAGACCTTCGCCGGTGAAGAACTCGAGATCCGCCGCCGGCGCGGGCGCCGACGCCGAGAGCGCGATGCCGATCGCCATCAGGACCGCTGCAAACCTCGCCATCACCATCTCCCGACGCCGCCAGCGCCTCGTTCGCGCCGCGTCACCTATTCGGGCGCCCCGGACAAAGTCGCAAGGGCCGGAGTCGCAAGCAGCGCAGAGTCGGGGTAGAGACCGCCGGGCCGCCGATCGGGGCGGAGCCGTCATCAGAAGGAGAGCCGCATGGGGCCCCGTTCCGCCGTCAATTACGTGTTCATCGTGGTCCTCGCCGGCCTCCTGGCCGGCGCCGTGTATGCGACCTGGAACATGTTCCAGGCGGTGATCGCCGGCTAGTCGGGGTCCGCCAGCGCGTCGAACCGCGCCAAGAGCCCCCTCGCTGCTTCGCCACGCTCTTCGATCAGCTGGGCTTCGATGGTCTCGCGCGTGCGCTTCGCCGCCAGCAGCCGCTCTTCGCGGCCGTGCCAGTCGACCATCTTCGCCCACACCGGATCTATCAGCTCGGTCCCGGCGATCGTTCCGCCGCCGGCGCGCTTCAGCGTGAAGCTGCGCAGTTCGGAGATGGTGGTGGCGAGGTAGGCGACGTGGATCGCCTCGTCGGTGCGGATACGCTCGACCAGGGTGGCCGCCAGATCGGCCTCGGCGCGGCAGTCGCGGAAGTTCTCGGGGTCGCGGAACACCCGGATGTTGAAGGCGAAGCCCGATTCCGCGCGGACCTCGATCATCAGCACGTTCATCAGCATCCGAATGAGGTTCTCGAACGGCTCGGCGATGTCGGGCATCAGCCGACCTTCGTCCGGCCGGGCGATGCTCTCCGGCGGAACCGGAATCGGATAGCGGTCCTTGCCGAACACAAGGTCGCGGGCGGCGAACCACATCGCATCGTGTGCGCCAAGGCCTGGCGCGGCCGGATCGCCGCCCTCGTCCGCGCCATGCGCGAACAGCAGGCCACCGCCCAGGTGCCCGATCGCCGTCTCGGCGACCTCCTCGACCACCAGCTTCTGCATATCGGGCGCAGGCATGTTGCAGAGCGCGCGGCCCCGGGCCTCGATGATCCCGGTGATCGAGAGCGAGTTCCACATGGTGCGGCCGAAGCCTTCGCTGAGCAGCAGCTTCTGCTGCGCCTCGTTCGGGTAACCGCCGCGCTTCAGCAGTTCGCGATCGGCGCTGATGATCGGCCAGCCGCGCGCCTTCAGCGCCGCCTGCCAGGCCTTCACCGCCGGCCAGCGCACCTTGGTGCGCGGCGAGCAGTAGCTGCCGTCGGCCAGAAAGCCTCCGTGCAGCTTGTAGCCGGCTTCCTCGTGTGGCCGGGCGTAGGCGTGACTCTCCAGCAGCTCCTCGCGGCTGTAACGCAGGCGCGCGTCCATCGGTGTCTCTCCCTCGCCGGACGGGCGCCGGCGCGACGTCAGCTTATCGCGGATAAGTTGGCCCCGTCACGCGCGCTCAGACCCGAACGATCGCAACTCCGGCGCCCGGCAGTTCCAGGCCCAGCTTGTCCAGCGCGGCGCCGCCACTGAGGAACAGCGGCTCGCCCTGCGCGAGCACGGGATCCTCGATCCTGGTCGCCAGGCCGCCCAGTTCGAAGAAGCAGCGGACGCGCTCGGCGTCGGCGACGCGCTCGAAGCCGAGCACGTTGTCCGGGGTCGCCAGCTGGATGCAGGCGCCAGTCTTCAGTGCTTCCGAGCCTCTGCGGGTCGCGATCACCTGGCGGGCGAAATGCAGCGCCGACCCGTCGTCGGCTTCCTGGCTTTGGATCGACAGCGGCAGGTGGGCCGGATCCATCGGCAGCCAGGCGTCCGCCGCGACGGTGAAACCACCCATCGGCACGGCGCTGGTCCAAGGCATGGGCGTGCGGCAGCCATCGCGGCCAGGTCCGCCGGCATAGGCGGCGATCGCGAACGGGTCCTGGAGGCGCTCGAACGGCACATGTGCGTCGGGCAAGCCCAGCTCGTCGCCCTGGTAGACGAAGATCGTGCCGCGCATGGCGATCAGGGCCGCGAACAGCGCCTTGGCGCGCGCGGGGTCGTTGTGCGCCATTCGCGTCGGGAAGCGCGTGACGTCGTGATTTCCCAGCGACCACGACGGCCAGCCGGCGTCGTTCTCCCAGGATTCCAGCGCCGTGCGGAAAAGCCCCGGCGTTCCCTCGGCGCCCGACAGCAGGAAGAAGCTGTAGGCCGTGTGCAGGCGGTCCGGCGGCTGCGTGTACTCCTGCTGGCGCGGCAGGGGCGGCTCGTCGCCGATCTCGCCGACGGTCATCCGGTCGCCGGCATAGCTGTCCATCAGTTGGCGCAGGCGGTTGATGAACAGCAGGTTCTCGGGCTGGGAGCGATCGCGCTTGTGGAGCTGCATGTCCGTCGCCATCAGCGGCGTGCGGTTGCGGTGAGCCGGCGGATTGTCGGTCAGATTGCGGTCGTGGACATAGTAGTTGACGACGTCGAGCCGGAAGCCGTCGACGCCGCGGTCCAGCCAGAACCGGGCGATGTCCAGCACGGCGTCCTGCACTTCCGGATTCCAGAAGTTGAGGTCAGGCTGCTCCGGCAGGAAGTTGTGCAGGTAGTACTGCCGCCGCTTGGCCGACCAGGTCCAGGCCGGGCCGCCAAAGGAAGCCAGCCAGTTGTTCGGCGGCGTGCCATCCGGCTTGGGGTCGGCCCAGACATACCAGTCGGAGCGCGGATTCTCCCGGGCGGCGCTGCTCTCCAGGAACCAGGGGTGCTTGTCGGAGCTGTGCGACCAGACCTGGTCGATGATCACCTTCAGGCCGCGCGCGTGGGCTTCCGCCAGCAGGGCGTCGAAATCCTCCAGCGTGCCGAACAGCGGATCGATGTCGCGGTAGTCGCTGACGTCGTAGCCGAAGTCTTTCATGGGCGACTTGAAGAACGGCGAGAGCCAGATCGCATCGACGCCGAGCGAGGCCACATAGTCCAGCCCGCGCCGCACGCCGCCGAGGTCGCCGACGCCGTCGGCGCCGGAGTCCAGGAAGCTGCGCGGATAGATCTGGTAGAACACTGCGCCGCGCCACCACTCGGCCATGCCAGGCTCCTCGAATCTCGCCCAGCGGGCGCGAAGGCGCGTCTATAGCGGCAGGATTTGCGGCGGTCTCGCGCGACCGCTCGCGACCCATCGGCGCAAGCGAAAGGCGGCCCTCCTGATCGAAGAGCCGCCCCTGGGCCGCGTCGCGGTCCGTGACTTCAGTCGCCGTCGTCGAGACCCTCGTTGACGTCGTAGTTGACGCGCGACGACAGCAGCGACAGGCGCGAATTCAGGTCGCGAACCTGCCAATCGGACATGCCGTCGGATTGGTAGCGCTGGTCGAGGTCGACGATCTGGCTGAGTTCGCGGCGCAGGCGGGTGGCCTGGCCGTAGCTCAGGTCGCCGGAGTCGGCATGACGATCGATCCGGCTGCGGATGTTGTCTTCGCGTTGTGCGGTGTTGACGTCGTAGCTCTGGGCGAGCGCCGGCATCGCCGCCGCAGCCAAAGCGCCCCCCGCGACGAGCGCGATCAAGGCGTGTCTCATGATCGAGATCCCTTCACTCTTAGGTTTGGACGATTGCTATGCCAGCAACCGAGATGAGAAACGCACGCCACACGACAGCGTTCCGCTTTCATATTACATCATATAGTCGAGTTTAATCGAAGCGTTGCTGGCTTGTGAGCGTCAAGCGGCGCCATTATGCACGCACGAACCTGCACTACACTCGGCGGCTCACGCTCGTACGCGTTGTGGTCGCCCGTTCAGCGACGCGCCAGCGTCCTTCGGCAGCACGGCGAAGAAGCCCGCCGACATCAGCGCCACCGCGCCGATGATCAGGAAGGTGGGCGAGATGGTCGCCACCGTCACCTTGTGCGCCGGGCCCTGGAACAGGCGCAGCAGGGTGGCCGCGAAGCCGATGCCGATGCTCTGCGCCAGCCGCTGGCCCATCGCCGACATGGTCGAGGCCCGGCTCATCTGCGGATTGTCGATGTCGGCGAAGCCAAGGCCGTTGAGCGCGGTGAACTGCAACGAGCGGAAGAAGCCGCCGGTGAGCAGGATGAAATAGATCAGCCAGTGCGGCGTCGATTTGGTCAGGATCGCGTAGCTCATGAAGGTCAGGCCGACGATCACCGCGTTGACGCTGAGGGTGTTGCGAAAGCCGAAGCGGGCCAGGATCGGTGGGGCGCTGGTCTTCATCACCAGGGCCGCCGCGGCGCTGGCGAAGGTCATCAGTCCGGCCTGGAACGGCGACATCCCGAACGCCACCTGCAGCAGCAGCGCCAGCAGGAACGGCGTCGCGCCCACCCCCATCCGCATGAAGGCCCCACCGACGATCGAAGCGAAGAACGTCGGGATCTTGAACAGCTTCAGGTCGAGGATCGCGTGGGGCGTGCGCCGGGCGTGCGCCGCGTAGACGCCCAGCAGCACCAGGCCGCCGGTAAGCAGGCTGGGCGCGGCCCAGGCGGGCAAGCTGCTGCGGCCCAGGTTCTCGAACGCATAGACCACCGCCGCCAGGCCGACGCCGGTCAGGATCATCCCCACCCAGTCGAGCCTGCCGGCGTCCTCCTCCTTGATGTCGTTGATGTATCTGGTGACGAGGATCACGCCCATGATCGCGATCGGGATGTTGAGGAAGAAGATCCAGCGCCAGGACAGGTAGGTGACGATGAAGCCGCCGATCGGCGGGCCGATCACCGGGCCTAGCAGCGAGGGCATGGTCAGCACCGACATCGCCCGCACGAGGTCGTGCTTGGGCGTCGTCCGCAGCAGCACCAGCCGTCCGACCGGGCCCATCAGCGCCCCGGCCGCGCCTTCGGCGAAGCGCGCCAGCAGCAGTTCCGGCAGGTTGTTGGCGAAGCCGCAGGCGGCGCAGGAGGCGGCGTAGAGGCCGATCGCGATCAGGAACACGCGCTTGGCCCCGAACCGGTCGGCCGCCCAGCCGCTTACCGGCAGGAAGATCGCCAGCGCCAGCAGGTAGACCGTGATGGTGGTGTTCAGGCTGATCGGGCTTTGGTGCAGCGTCACCGCCATCGACGGCAGCGCATTGGCGATCACCGTGGCGCTGAGCGTCATCATCAGGTTGGCCGCGCCGATGATCGCCGGCACCAGGCTGGAAAACGGCTTGTCCTCCGGCTCGGCCAGCGCCAGCGGCTCGGCGCTCGGCTCGCCCTCCAGCGACGCGGCGAGCTCCGCCTCCGCTTCGCGCTGCGCCTCGAGCCCGTTCCTGGCGAGGACGACGTCGGCCATCAGCGATCCTCCGCCAGGCGCAGCAGCGGCCCGGCGGCGGCGGCGAGCGCGGCGCGCTCCTCCCCGCTCAGCTTGGCCAGCTTGGCGGCCAGCCAGTCGTTGCGGCGCCGGCGGATGGCGTCCAGCGCCTTGCCGCCCTTCGCGGTCAGCGTCAGGCCAACGCGCCGGCGATCGTCGTCGTCGGGCGCCGAGCGGGCGATCCAGCCGGCCGCCTCCATGCGCTTGACGTGCCCGCTCATCGACGCGCGGGTCATCTGCTCGCGCTCGGCGAGGTCAGAGACGCCGATGCCGGCGTTCTTCTTCACCGCGCCCAGCAGCTGCGCGTCCAGCGCCGAGACCCCGGCCCGCTGCGCTTCGCGACGCAGCGCGCGGGAGACCTTCAGCAGCGCCGGCCGCAGGGCGTCGACCAGCGGCAGGATGTCCTTTTCGGTGGGAATCAACGCGTTCATCTGCAACCGGACGATATAGTTAGGCTACCTAACTAACAATAAATCAAGCGGATGCAAGCGCCGCCTGTGGCGTGCGTCCAGGGGCGCCGGTGTGCTATCTGCAGCCGCCTTCAACGAGGCGAAGATGACCAAGAAGCCCGAGACCGACGAGGAGATGGCCGCCATCCGCGTCAGCGGCACGGTGAGCCCGCACAACGCCCAGATCTACCTCGCGCCGTACGACCCGGCCTGGCCGGCGCAGTACGAGGCCGAGGCGGCCAAGATCCGCGCCGCGCTCGGCGATCGGGCGCTGGCGTTAGAGCACGTCGGCTCGACGTCGATCCCCGGCCTCAGCGCCAAGCCGATCATCGACATCATCCTGTGCGTGGCCAACTCATCCGACGAAGACGCCTACGTCCCCGCCCTCACCGCCCAGGGCTACCGGCTGCACCTGCGCGAACCCGAGTGGGAGCAGCATCGGGTGATGAAGGGCGACGATCCGATGGTGAACCTTCACGTCTTCACCGTCGGCTCGCGGGAACTGACGCGGATGGTCGGCTTCCGCGACCGCTGCCGCAGCCATCCCGACGAGCTGAAGCTCTACCAGGAGACCAAGCAGGCGCTCGCCGGCCAGGTCTGGCGCCACGTCCAGCACTACGCGAACGCCAAAGGCGAGGTGGTCGAGGCGATCATCGCTAGGGCGTTGGCTGACCAGGCTTGACCGCACGCGCCGGCGCCTGTTGCGCCACGACGACGCCCAGCAGGGCCAGCGCGCCGCCGGCGGCCTGCAGCGGCGTCAGCACTTCGCTGAAGATCAGGTAGGCCAGCAAACCGGCGACGACGGGCTGCACCAGCACGGTGACCGAGGCGGTCGACGCCGGCAGGCGGCCGAGCGCCCACGCGATCGAGCCCTGGCCGAACACATGCGCCAGCCCCAGCCCGACCACGGCGCTCCAGCCGAGGATCGTCGCCGGCAGCACCTGCTCGCGCATCGCCAGCGCCGTGAGCAGTAACGGCGGCGCGCCGACGAGGCAGGACCACAGCATCACGCTGAGCGTCGAGCGCGCCAGCCGCGCGGCGCGGACCGACATGAAATAGAGGCCGTACCAGACCGCGGTCGAGACCGAGAGCGCATCGCCGATGTGCGGCAGCGCCCCGGGATCGGCCGCGGCGGGCGCCGACTCGGCCATCAACACCGCCCCGCCGACCGCCGCGACCAGCCCGACCAGGAAGATCGGCCTGGGCCGCTCCTTGAAGAACACCCAGCTCGCCAGCGTCACCAGCACGGGCGTGAGGTTCGGCAGCACCGTGGCGTTGGCGACGGAGGTGTAGCGGATGCCGTAATGCCAGCAGGCGAGATCGAGGGCGAAGAAGATTCCCGCCAGCCAGATCGCCGGCGACGGCCGGCCGATGGCGGCGTCCGTCCGGCCGGCCGCCATCAGCGCCAGCAGCGGCGTCGCGAAGGCCAGACGCCAGAACCCCGCCGCCGCCGGTCCGCAGGCGGCCAGACGCACGAGGATCGGCGTCGTGCCGATCACCAGCGCGCCGAACACCAGCGCCGCCAGCGCCAGGCGGCTGTCGTCCTGGCGAAAGCTGAGACGGCGAAGCGCTAGGGTGTTCATGCCCCCTTCAAGCCGCCGACGCGCGCGCCGTCACGCAAAAACCGCCCGGCCGAGGTTCTGCCCGGCCAGGCGGCAAGTTGGACGGGCCCTTCCAGGGGGGCGGCCCGTCTTGGGAGGTCAGGGCGGCGGACGGTTGGGCCGGGCCAACCGTCCGCGCGCACCGCTACTGGAACGGATAGTAGCGGAAGCTGCTCATAAGAATGTTTTCTTCCGTGTGCGGGGCCGGCACCGAGCCGAAGGCCGCCGCAGTCGAGCTCGGGAAGCCCGCGCGCTCGATGTAGCTGTACTGCAGGCCCCACTGGAAGCGGCCGAACGTCCCCGAGTAGGGCTTGTGCCAGAAGCCGATGGTGCCTTCGTCTGTGTAGCGGGTCTGGCCGTTGCAACCCGGCACCCCTGTGATCGCCGAGCCTGAACCGGCCGCGGGAACGGCGGTCGTCTCGATCATGCAACCCGTGTTGTTGGTGAAGAACGGGTTGCCGAACCCGCCGTGGGTGAAGGCGCCGCCGGGCGTCGCCTGCATGTCGAACGACGTGCGATCCTCCCATTCGCCGCCGGCGTAGACGTAGATGTCGAGTTGCGGCGTGGCATGCCAGGTGGCGCCGCCCATGATGGCCCGCTCGGCGATCGGGTGCATGTTGCCGTCGGGGCTGAAGGCGATGTCCGGCAGGCCGGAGGTGACGTAGCGGCCGATGCCGTCGCCGTAGGCGAGCGACACCTGCGCATCCAGCACCTTGGGCATGACCTGGTACTCGACGCTGCCGCCGACGCCCCAGCCCTCGGTGCTGCGGTTGGCCGGCGTGCCCGTGGTGGCCGCCGTGCCGCCGACGTTGACCCGCTCATAGAAGTTGCGCGCCATGCCGAAGGCTTCGGCGTGGAACTTGTGGCCACCGGGCGTCTCGTCGACCGCGAACTTGCCGATCACGTCCGGCACGTCGTTCAGCGAGAAACTAGTGTCGTTGAAGAACAGCGAGCCCCCGGTGCCGTTGCCAGCCAGCGAGGTGTTGATCACGGTGATCCCCGGCAGGAACACGTTGGAACCGCCGGCGAAGGTGGTCTGCGGGTTTTCCAGCGAGATCGCCGCCCAGAATTCCTTGTGCCAGTCATAGGCGAGACGGATCTGCGGCTGGCGGGTGAACACGAAACCGGTGACGTACTGCGCGTCGATCGAAGCGGGCGGGGCCTCGGTCCGGGGCATGATGCCGGTCGCGTTCATCGTCGCCAGCGACCAGTTCTGGCCCAGCAGCACGTGCCAGGTGTTGCCGTCGTCCATCTTCCAGTCGACGGTGCCGTAAAGGTTGCGGATACGCGGGTTGTAGCTGTTGGTCTGGTTCGAGTTGCCGGTCTGGGCGTTGCCCAGGAAGTCGAACTCGCCCCAGCCTTCGATGTGGATGTGATCGTTGATATCGGCTTGCGCCAGGCCCGAGACCCGGCTCTGGCGCGCCGTGAAGCGGGTTTCGCTGGCGTGCGACTGCGGGATATCCGGATAGGGAAGCGCGCTGAAGTTCGTGGCGATGTCCGAAGTCATGTTCCGGTCGCGCGTCACCGTTTCCAACGCCGTGAACCCACCGAGCGTGAACTTGATGCCCTTGATGTAGAGGGCGTCGGTCTTGGGCTTCGTCTTGGCCACTTCGGCGTCGACCTGCCCGGGAATGGTCTGGATCTGCGCCTGCACCTGCTGCTCGGCGCGTTCGGCGCGGGCGTTGGCTTCCGTGAGCTGGCCCTGCAGGGCCGTGACCTGATCGGCGGTCTGGGCGCGGGCGGCGCTTTCCTGGTCCTTCCAGGACTCGAGGGACTGCACCTCGGCCTTGAGGGATTCGAGTTCGCCCTTGACGCCATCGCTCGCGGGTGCGGCGGCATGGTGGTGGTGCTTGGTCTTGGCGTCGGCCGCGGGCGCGACAGCCAGGGCGAGCAACGCGCCAAGCGCGGCCCCGCCGAAAAGCGAGGTTCTTATCATCATTTGAGGGGTCCCCCTGCGTACGACCACCGTCCGCTTGCGGCGGTCCGGCAAGTCCGATCGCGGTTGGGATTAGCGCCGCCGTGTAACGGTGAGCCGACAGTGACGTGACAGTTCCATGACGAGGATTCGGCGCCACGGTGTCACAAAACCGATAACCACCGTGGCTAAGGACTGCCGCAGGAGCGACGTGGAACGGGGCGCTCCATCCAGGAGAACACCATGTTGAAGAGAATCGCTGCTGGGATCGCCGGCGTCGCGATCGCAGCCGTCGGCGTCGCTGCGTTGGCCGCCAACATCTCGGGCGCCGGAGCCACCTTCCCGGCGCCCATCTACCAGAAGTGGGCGGAAGCCTATAAGGCTGCAACCGGCAACCAACTGAACTACCAGGCGATCGGCTCTGGCGGTGGCATCAAGCAGATCGAGGCCAACACCGTCGACTTCGGCGCCTCCGACAAGCCGCTGAAGCCCGAAGATCTGGAAGCCAACGGCCTGCAGCAGTTCCCCACCGTCATCGGCGGCGTGGTGCCCGTGGTGAACCTGCCGGGCATCGCGCCCGGCGGCATCAAGATCACCGGCGGCATTCTGTCCGACATCTATCGCGGCGTGATCCCCTACTGGGACGATCCGCACCTGACCGCGATCAATCCGGGCGTGAAGCTGCCGCACGAGAAGATCACCGTGGTCCACCGCTCGGACGGCTCCGGCACCACGTTCATCTACACGACCTACCTCAGCATCATGGGCCCGTCGTGGGCCAAGCAGGTCGGCGCCAGCGATTCGGTGAACTGGCCGGTCGGCATCGGCGGCAAGGGCAACGACGGGGTGGCGGCGCTGACGCGGCAGACGGAAGGCGCGATCGGCTATGTCGAGTACGCCTACGCCAAGCAGAACCACATGACCTACGCCCTGATGCTGAACAAGGCCGGTCACTGGGTCGCGCCAACCGCGGACAACTTCGCCGCGGCGGCCGCAGGCGCCAAATGGACGGCCGCGCCTGGCTTCTACCTGCTGCTGGTCAATCAGCCCGGCGCCAACGCCTGGCCGATCAGCGGCGCGACGTTCATCCTGATGCACAAGAAGCAGACCAACGCCCAGGCGGCGCATGACGTGCTGGCGTTCTACGACTGGTGCTACAAGAACGGCAATCCAGCCGCGGCCGGCCTCGACTACGTGGCGCTGCCTGAACTCGGTGAAGGCGCTGATCCGCAAGTCGTGGAGCACGATCCTCGGACCGAACGGTAAGCCGGTCTATCCCTGAGGCCTGAAATCCCGTCTGGCGTCCGTTCCGCCGGCTCGCGCCGGGAGCGGACGCCTCCGGGTCCTGGACGTCCGCCGCCCTCGACATTCGCCAGCGACAGGCTCATGGCCGAAATTGCAATGACCGACGCCACCTTGCAGACTTCAGGCTCGACCAGGGGACGCGCGCGCACCAGCCCCAAGGGCGCCGGTTTCGAGATCTGGTTCGAGTACCTGTGCTTTGCCGCGGCCACCATGCTGCTGGCGACGCTGGGAGGCATTCTGGTCTCGCTGGTCGTCGGTGGCTGGCCGGCGTTCTCCAAGTTCGGCCTTTCGTTCTTCACCACCTCGACGTGGGATCCGGTGCAGGCCCAGTTCGGCGTGGCGGCGCTGATGGTCAGCACGGTGCTGGTCGCCGCATTGGCGCTGCTGATGTCGGTGCCGATCGCGTTCGGCGTGGCGTTCTTCCTGGTCGAGCTCTGCCCCACGTTCCTGCGGCGGCCGATCGGTACGGCGGTCGAGCTGCTGGCGGGCATTCCGTCGATCGTCTACGGCATGTGGGGCCTCTTCGTCTTCGGACCGGTTTTCGCCAAGCTGGTCGAGCAGCCGCTGATGAACGCCGCGCCTCCCGGCTCGATCTGGGACAAGCTGACCACCGGCGTGCCCAACGGCACCGGCATTCTGGCGGCCTCGATCATCGTCGCGATGATGGTGCTGCCGTTCATCGCCGCCACCCTGCGCGAGCTGTTGCTGACGGTGCCGGCCCAGGTGCGCGAAAGCGCCTACGGCCTGGGCGCGACCACCGGCGAGGTGGTGATGAAGGTCACGCTGCCCTATGTCCGGCGCGGCGCGATCGGGGCGGTGATGCTGGGACTGGGTCGCGCGCTCGGCGAGACCATGGCGGTCACCTTCATCATCGGCAACTCGCACAACTTCCCCAAGAGCCTGTTCGACGCAGGCTCGACCATCGCCTCGACCATCGCCAACGAGTTCGCCGAAGCGTCGGGCGCCATGCATACCGCCGCTCTGCTCGCGTCGGGCTTCGTCCTCTTCGTCATCACCTTCGTCGTCCTTGCGATGGCGCGGATGATGCTCGGCCGGCCGCAGGTGTAGGACGATGGCCGCCTCTTCCGCCCGCATCGCCGTGCGCCGCGCCCAGAACGGCGTGTTCGTCGGCTTCTGCTGCTTCGTCACCGCCATCGCCCTGGTGTTTCTCGCCGCCGTGCTGTGGACGCTGCTCCAGAAGGGCCTCGCCGGGATGTCGCTCGACATCTTCACCATGGACACGCCGCCCGCCGGGTCGCGCGGCGGTCTTCGCAACGCCATCGTCGGCTCGATCATGCTCTGCAGCCTGGCGATGGCGATCGCCCTCTTCTTCGGCATCCTCGCCGGCACCTGGCTGGCCGAATACGCTGGCGACAGCCGGTACGGCAGCGCCGTGCGGTTCATCAACGACGTGCTGCTCTCGGCCCCGTCGATCCTGGTCGGCCTGTTCGTCTGGTACCTGCTGGTCGCGAACGTCTTCCACCACTTCACCGGCTATCGCCGGCGTCGGTCGCATTGGCCGCTGATCGCCATTCCAGTGATCACGCGCACGACGGAGGACGTGCTGCGCCTGCAGCCGACCTCCCTGCGTGAGTCCGGCGTCGCGCTGGGGACCCCGTTCTGGACGGTGATCCGCACCATCCTTTGGCGCGCATCCACCGGCGGCATCCTCACCGGCGCCCTGCTCGCCTTCGCCCGCATCAGCGGCGAGACCGCGCCATTGCTCTTCACCGCGCTGGGCAACCAGTATCTCAGCAACATGAGCGACCAGGTGGCGAACCTGCCGGTGGTGATGTTCAACGACGCCCTGTCCGCCTACGACGACTGCAGCGCCTGGCGTGGGCCGCAGCGCTGATCGTCTCGGCCTCGGTGCTCGGCGTCATCATCGTCGCGCGCGTCCTCACCCGCGAGCAGAAAAGCGCATGAGCAACATCGTCCCATGATCACGGTCGCCCCATGAACACGCTGGCCCCCGACAGCTTCGACGTCTCGGTCGCCCGCATCGCGGACAAGCCGATCAAGCTCGACGTCCAGGAGCTGGATTTCTTCTACGGCAAGAACCACGCGCTGAAGGGCGTCTCCATGCCCGTCGCCGAGAAGTCGGTGACCGCCCTGATCGGCCCATCCGGCTGCGGCAAGTCCACCCTGCTGCGGGCGATGAACCGGATGTACGCGCTCTATCCCGGCCAGAAGGCGACCGGGAAGATCATGCTCGACGGCGAGGACATCCTGCGCGCGGGAACCAACCTCTCGATGCTGCGCGCCCGCATCGGCATGGTGTTCCAGAAGCCGACCCCGTTTCCGATGTCGATCTACGACAACGTCGCCTTCGGCGTGCGCCTCTACGAGAGCCTCTCCAAGGCCGACATGGACGCGCGGGTCGAGGAATCGCTGCGCCGCGCGGCGCTGTGGGAAGAGGTGAAGGACAAGCTGGCCTTGTCCGGCCTCGGCCTCTCCGGCGGCCAGCAGCAGCGGCTGTGCGTCGCCCGCGGCATCGCCGTGAAGCCGGAGATCCTGCTGCTGGACGAGCCCACCTCGGCGCTCGATCCGATCTCCAGCGCCAAGCTGGAAGAGACCGTCACCCAGCTGAAGAGCGACTACACCATCGTCATCGTGACCCATAACCTGGGCCAGGCGGCGCGGGTCAGCGACTACACCGGCTTCATGTACCTCGGCGAACTGGTCGAGTTCGGCGAGACCGGCAGCATGTTCACCAAGCCGGCGACCAAGCGCGCCAGCGACTACATCACCGGCCGGTTCGGTTAAGGGAGGCGGGGCGACATGGTCGATCATACGCTGAGAGCCTACGACGAGGAGCTCGAAGGCCTGACCGCCGAGCTCTCCCGCATGGGGGGCCTGGCCGAGGTGGAAGTCGGCGACGCCGTGCGCGCCATCGTCCGGCGCGACGTGGCGCTGGCGCAGGCGGTGATCGGCCACGACGCCCGGCTCGACGAGATCGAGGCCGAGATCGAGCGGCGGGCCATCCGCATGATCGCCCTGCGCCAGCCGGTCGCCGACGACCTGCGCCGGACCGTCGCGGCGCTGAAGATCAGCAGCAACCTCGAACGCTGCGGCGACCTGGCCAAGAACATCGCCAAGCGCGCGCTGGTGATCGCCGAATCCGATCCCATCACCCCCCTCACCCGCTCGATCGAGCGGATGGGCGAACTGGTTTCGGCCCGGCTGAAGGACGTGCTCGACGCCTTCGCCGCCCGCGACATCGACCGCGCCCGCACCGTCTGGCAGCGCGACAACGAGGTCGACGAGCACTACGACAGCATCTTCCGCGAACTGCTGACCTACATGATGGCCGATCCGCGCACGATCACGTCGTGCGCCCACCTGCTGTTCGTGGCCAAGAACCTGGAGCGCATCGGCGACCACGCCACCAACATCGCCGAGATCATCCTCTACGAGGTGACTGGCGAGCAGATCACCGACCAGAGGCCAAAGCTCGACTCGCTGGAGCGCTAGTTGTCAGTCCTGCCCTATATCCTGGTGGTCGAGGACGAAGAGGCCCTGGCCACCCTCCTCCACTACAACCTCGAGAAGGAAGGCTACCGGGTCGACCTCTGCGCCGACGGCGAGGAGGCGATGATCCGCATCGACGAGAAGCTGCCCGACCTCGTCGTGCTCGACTGGATGCTGCCTTCGGTCTCCGGCATCGAGGTCTGCCGGCGCCTGCGCCAGCGTTCGGTCACCCGCAACCTGCCGATCATCATGCTGACCGCCCGCGGCGAGGAAACCGACCGGGTGCGCGGCCTCGACACCGGCGCCGACGACTACATCGTCAAGCCGTTCCTGATGAGCGAGCTCTCCGCCCGCGTGCGCGCCGTGCTGCGCCGGATCCGTCCCGGTCTCGCCGAAGACCGCATCCGCCAGGGCGACATCGTCATCGACCGCTCCGCCCACCGGGTGAAGCGGGCCGGCAAGGACGTGCACCTGGGCCCGACCGAGTTTCGCCTGCTGGACTACTTCATGCAGCACCCTGGCCGGGTCTTCTCGCGCGAGCAGCTGCTGAACGCCGTCTGGGGCTCGGATGTCTACGTCGAGACCCGCACGGTCGATGTCCACATCGGCCGCCTGCGCCGTGCCCTGACCAGCGAGGAAACCGCCGACCCCATCCGCACCGTCCGCTCCGCAGGCTACGCGCTCGACGTCTGAGCGGGGCCTCAGTCTCGGGCGTATGGGCCCTCTGCCATCACCGCCACCTGCGCCCCACACCCATTTCCGTGTTTTCCGTGGCCAACTCTTCTCGGTCTTCCGCGGCCGCTTTTCCTGACACCCACGACCAGAATGTTTCACGTGAAACCGTAGATCACCGTAAACTACGGTTGCCCGTCCGCATTTCCCGCCCCCAACAAAGCCGCCTCCAGCGCCTCGATCGACCCCTCGCCCGCCTCGTAGCGATCGGCCGCCGCCCGCACCGCCGCCACCACCGCCAGCGCCTCATCCCGCTCCAGCGTCTCCAACGCCAGCCCGTCGTCCTCGCTCTGTCGCGGCAACAGCCCCCGGATCAGCTGCAGGTATTGCGGCAGGAACCAGCGGCGCGTGCGCACCAGCAGCTCGCCCTGGTTCGCCTCGAAATCTTCCAGGATCGCCCGCGCCACCCGCTTCGAGACCCGGTTGCGCGACCCAAGCCTGCGCCCCGGATTCCCCGCCGCAAACCGCCCACCCGTATCGCGCGGCGTCGCCACCTCGCCTGCTCCCTCCGCCATAGCCGTCGTCTCCTGGCGCCGGCCCAGTTGGCCGGCGGAATTCCGGGGCCGCTAGTAACGTCACTTTAGGTCATTGTCAAGGAGGATCCCGGACCGGCCGGTGCGGTGCTGGTCATCCGCCGCGGTGGTCAACACATTGTATCGCCGCCCCCGTCCATGCGACTTTTGCCGCGCGCTGCGTCTGCGGAAGGTGTGTGCGATGGCGGATTCGATCATCTGGCCGGTCAAGACGCGCGAAATCAACGATGCCTATTTCGAGTCCGCCCGCTGGAACGACTTCCAGTTCCGAGAGGGCGATGTCGTCATTGCGACGTACCCGAAGGTGGGCGCCAACTGGACACAGCAGATCGTATGGCAGCTCGTGCACGGCGGTCCGCCTGGGGTTGACGGTCTGCGGAACGTGGCGTGGCTGGATATGCGCATCGCCCCTTTCAAGCCGATCGTCGACGCCTACGACGCCCAGACCGACCGTCGCATCATAAAGACCCACTTGCCCCTGGACGCCCTCGTCTTCAGCCCAACGGCCAAGTACGTCGTCGTCGGCCGCGACGCGCGCGACATGGTCTGGAGCGCCTACAACCACCAGAGCCTGAACACCGACGAGGTTCTGGCGCTGTTCAACGGTCCGCCAGGCCGCCCAGGCGCACTGGTCTCGCGACCCGACCGCGACATCCGCGACTACTACCTGCACTTCCTCGAGCACGACGACCTGCCAGGCTTCGGCTTCGAGCCGTTCTGGCCCCACGTCCAGGGATGGTGGAACGTCCGGGGCCTGCCCAACGTGCTGCTGGTCCACTACGCCGACCTGAAGACCGACCTGCGGCGCGAGATTCGCCGCATCGCGAAGTTCCTCGCCATCGCGATCGACGAGGCGACGCTTCCCGCCGTCGTCGAGCACTGCAGCTTCGATTACATGCGGGAGGGCGCGAACAATCACCCGAACTTCCACAAGGGGGTCAACGGCCGCTGGCGGGACATTCTCAGTCCAGCCGAGATCGCCCGTTGCGACGAAGTCGCGCTGCAGAATCTCACCCCGGACTGCGCCCGCTGGCTCGCCGGCGGAGAGCTGCCCGACGCCGCGCCGTAAGAGGTTTGCGCTCGAGAGCGCCGAGCGATTGAATTGAACCGCGTCAACGAAGGAGCCGCGAAACATGATCACCGTCTGGGGCGAAGGCAGAGGATTCAGGGTCGTCTGGCTGCTGGAGGAGATGGGGCTTGCCTACCGGCTGAGGCCGGTGGACCTGCTGGTCGGCGTCGAGGACGACGCGGAGTTCCTCGCCATCAATCCCGCCGGCTTCATCCCGGCGATCCAGGACGGCGACGTCACCATGGTCGAGTCGATCGCGATCATGGAGTATCTGATGGCCCGCCACGGGCCGACGCCGCTCGCGCCGGATCCGCGCGATCCCACCTTCCCCGCATACCAGCAGTTCCTTCACCTCGGCGAAGCCGGCCTCGCGGCGTCGATCTACTTCGTCAACGGCGCGCGCAATTTCGCACCCGAATCCGAGCGAGATAACTGGAGCGCCAACCAGGCGCTGGAGGTGTTCGAGACCCGGCTGGGCCTGGTGACGCGCCAGCTTGCGCGCTCGCTCTATCTTGCCGGCGAACGGTTCACCGCCGCCGACATTTCGGTGACCTACGCCCTGGAGCTGGCGCAAAGAGCCGTAGGATTCGCCCTCGGCGAGGCGGAGCAGGCCTATGTGGCCCGCACCAGCGGACGCGAAGCCTACCAGCGCGCCATGGAAACCTGCCAGGCCACGAAGGCATGGGCGGCGCGCGTGTCCGGTCGATGAGCGCTCCTGGCCGGCGCTGAAGCGCGGGCCGGCTGCCGTCGCCTAGCCAGCTCAGTCGCCGCGCGAGAGCCTCTGGGGCGAGCGGTCCAGCGCGTCCGCGACCATCGGCGCGTTCAGGTCGCGGACCGCCCGGTCGACGGCCGCTTCGCGGCAATGGACGAAGCCGTCGCTGAAGCGGATCGCCACCGGCTCGACCTCGCCGCCGCAGGCTGACGCCGCGGCGTTGCGGATGCGGAGCGCCATCAGCTGCGCGCCGGCGGCCGTGTGCAGATTCACGTCATCGGTCCTGACAACGACCGAGGTCGCCTCGCCGTCGCTTGCGGCGACTCCTTCGGCGGAGGCGGCGCCGCACGTGACGAGCGCGGTCGAAACTCCAAGCGCGATGATGAGTTGAGAGCGCAACATGCTGAAGCTCCTATGCCTGTCCTCATAAGCTCGACAGCTTGTGTAGCTCGGCTATCAACTTAGTTCATCTTAACTTTGCTTCATAAATACAGATTATGACCTTATCTTAATCTGTAAGTAGAAGTCACATTGGCGCGCGATCACTTAATCACGGACGGAGCGCCGCGAGCTCGCGCCATTAAATGCGTCGGTGTGGTAGCCGTCGCGCCGGGAGTCAGCCCCTAGCCGCGCCCGTCCTGGCCGCCGCGTCGTGCAGCACGGCGGCGCTGCGGGGCTTGCGCTGGCTGGCGGGGATCGGGGTCTCGCCGATCACGCCATCGGCTTCCAGGCGGTCGAGATCCGCGGCCGCGAGGCCGAGGATGCGGCTCAGCACCTCGCGGCTCGATTGCCCGAGCGTCGGAGCCGGGCGGCGGATCGGATAGGGCCGTCCCTCCTCGCGGAACACCGGCGATGGCTGTTGCAGCCACTCCATGTGCGGCCGCTCCACCTCCTGCCAGTAGTCGCGCGCCAGCAGATGCGGCTCGTAGAGCACCATCTCGGACAGTCCGCGCGCCGCGCCGGCGGCGACGCCGGCCGCCTGCAGGGCTTCCATCGCCTCGTCCGGCGAACGCTGCCGGGTCCAGGCCGCGATCGCCGCCTCCAGTTCGTCTTCGCGGGTGCGCCGGCCGCTGGCGGTGGCCAGCTGCGGGATCGGCGGCGAGGTCCGTGCGTCCGATCACCCCGCAGAGCGCGCGCCAGGCCGCGTCGTCGGTCACCGCGATCACCACCCAGGCGTCATGGCCATCGCAGGGGAAGCAGCCATGCGGCGCGAAGATCGGATGCCGGTTGCCGGTGCGGGGCGCGACCTGGCCGGTCACCGCCTGCTCGATCAGCCAGGGCGCGACCAGCGGGAACAGGCACTCCACCTGGCTGAGATCGATATACTGACCCTCGCCGGTGCGCTTACGATGCAGCAGCGCCGTCAGCAGCGCCGGGCAGGCCGACAGCCCGCCGATCGGATCCCCATAGGCGATGTGGTTCATGGTCGGCGGATCGTCGGGCCAGCCTGTCACCGACGGCAGGCCGGCGGCCTGCTCCAGCGTCGAGCCGTAGGCCCGCGCCTCCGCCCAGGGCGACGCCGCGCCGAACGCCGGCATCGACATCGTCACGATATCGGGCCGCTCGGCGCGGAAGGCGGCGTCGTCGAGCCCGAAGCCGGTCAGCACGCCCTGACCGTAGTTCTCCACCACCGCGTCGGCGGTGCGCACCAGGCCCAGCAGCAGCTCGACGCCGCGCGGGCTGGTCAGGTCGAGCGTGATGCCGATCTTGTTGCGATTGACCCAGTTGAAGTAGAGCGGCTGTTCGTAGCCGAACGCGGCGATCGCCTCGTCGCTGTAGTCGGCGCCGCGCCACCAGTCCGGATAGCCGCGCCCCTCGATCTTGATCACCTCGGCGCCGAGATCGGCGAGCTGGCGCGTGCCGACCGGCCCGGCCCACCCCATGGTGAGGTCGATGATGCGCAGGCCCGCGAGCGGCAGCTCCCCGGCCGTGACGCCGGCGGCCGGCCTTGGCGCGGCCGGCGACGGCCGCCAGCTCTGCGTATGCTGACCGGCCAGCGGCGCGATTCCCACCGCCGCCGGCGGTGTCGCTGTCAGCCGCTGCGGCAGCACCGGCGCCTCGAAGGCAGCCTCGCCGACCCGCACCTCGCCGAACGCGCCGTGGTCGCGGTGAACGCTGGTGGCCAGCAGCGTCGCCATGTCCGGCGCCACCACCAGCGGCACGCGGCGGCGGATCGCCTCGTCGGCCCATTCGCGGGCGGTGCGGCTGGCAAGCCGCGCCTCGACGATCGCGTCGAGTTCCTCGCCGACCAGCAGGCGCTCCGGCGCCGTCGCGAAGCCGGTCCGGTTCACCAGTTCCGGAACGCCCAGCATCTCGCAGAAGCCGCGCCACTGGTCGGCGGAAAAGGCGGTGACGCCGAGCCAGCCCTGCTTGGTCGGATAGACGCCGGTCGGAAAGACCGGGAAGAAGTGGTTGCGGCCCCAGCGCTGCTCTTCGGCGCCGGTCTGCGTGGTCACCGCGTCCTGGAATTCACCGACCAGGACGTTGGCGTCGTGGATGCTGATCTCGAACCGCCGCCCCTGCCCGCCCCCGATCAGGGCGCTCAGCGCCGCGGTGAAGCCGCTGAGCGCGGCCGGGACATAGGCCTGATGCTCGGACAGCATCACCGGCGCCTCGACCGGCCCGACGCCGCGCACCAGGCCTGCCAACGCCCGCACCACGCTGTCGCTCGCCGCATAGTCCTTGTAAGGGCCGCTTTCGCCGAACCAGCTGATCGACACGATCGTGAGCCCGGGGAACGCGGCGCGTAGAGCGGGCTGGCCGGCGGGGCCGCTGTCGTCCCACGAGCCGGGCCGCGCATCGATCAGTACGTCGACGGCGCCGGCGATCTCGAGCAGCCGAGCCGCATCGCCCGGCTCGGCGACGACGCTGCGCTTGTTGGTGTTCAGCCAGGCGAAGACCGCGCTCTCCTGCCGGCCGTCGCCGGCGTCGACCAGCGGCGCGATCCGGCGGTCCGGATCGCCGCCCGGCGGTTCGACCTTGACTACGTCGGCGCCGAAGTCGGCGAACAGCTTGCCGCAATAGGCCAGCGCGCGGCCAGTTCCGAACTCGGCCACCCGCACGCCGCCGAGCGCCGCGCGGCCACTCTGGTCTTTTTCCATCGACGTCTTCTCCCACGCCGATTGTTGCGACCCAACGCTGCGGCAGGCAAGCGCTCCCGGCTCAGTCCGGGGGCCTGGGTTCGAGCGACATCCACTTGCGGGGCCAGCGCCAGCCCAGGGCGCGCACCTCGCTGGGCTTCAGCGCCAGCTGACCCACCGTCCTGGCCGACAGCTCGCTGACGGCGTGCACCGGCTCCAGCCCGCCGACCGGGCTGGTGGCCACCCTGCCGATCAGCAGCGCCTGGTCGACGGCGCTCCACTCGGCCTTCGCCTGGTCCTGGTGACCGACCGCAAAGAAATGGCGCAATGCGAGCGGTTCGCCCGCCACCTCCACCATCACCCCAATCAGCCAGCCGTTCGCCATCGCGCCTTGCTTACACGCCTCAGCGCGGCGGTTCACTGTGCTTCGACTGCTCGGGGGCGAGGCCGTAGAAATAGGGATCTCCGGTGAAGTAGTGGGCGGCGGCGTCCAGCGCCTTCTGCGCGGCGTGCAGCATCAGGAAGTCGGCCTGGAACGGACGGCAGGTCCCCATCAGCGCGATCAGCCGCTCGCGGTAGGGGCGCAGCTCGTTGAACGTGGCCTTCGGATCGCCGAGGCCGTGGCGGCGGACTTGGACCATGGCGCAAGGCTCCCTGTTGCTGGACGCCGATCCTTCGCGCTAGTTCGAAGCGGCCGCAAGCGATTTGTTCTTATTTTGTTCTTGCCGCAGGACACGCTGATGGAAGATGACCTTGCCCGACGGATCAATGCGGTCGCCCGCCTCGAGGGCTCGTTCGTGCTGCGCTCGGGCCAGACCGCCACGCACTACTTCGACAAGTATCGCTTCGAGGCCGATCCGGACCTGCTGCGGCGCGTGGCGCGGCGGATGCTGACGTTGCTGCCGGCCGGGACCGAGGTGCTGGCGGGCCTGGAACTGGGCGGGGTGCCGATCGCCACCGCGATGTCGCTGGAGAGCGGGCTGCCGGCGATGTTCGTGCGCAAGGCGCCGAAGAGCTACGGCACGCGCCGCGCGGTCGAGGGCGGCGACGTGGCGGGGCGCAAGGTGGTCATCGTCGAGGACGTCATCACCACCGGCGGAGCGGTGACCGACGCCGCGGGTCTGTTGCGCGGCGAGGGCGCCGAGCTGATCGCCATCGTCTGCGCGATCTGGCGCGGCCAGGGAACGCCGGGCATTCCGGCCCTGCCGGATCTGCCGGTGTTCCCCGCCCTGACCGAGGCTGAACTCAGCGCTGGCTGACACTGTCAAGCGGCGCGGGGCCCCCTCCCCGCGCGGCGGTTCGGCGGTCACCGAACAGCCGGCGGGGAGAAAGGCGGATTGATCCCACCGTCTAGGCCGGGATGTGGTGGCGGACGCCGGTTTCCTCGTGGTTCAGCCGGGCTTGTTCGCCGCGGGTGAGGTGGCCGCCGTCGCGACGGGCGTAGAAGCGCTCCTGCCGGCGGACCATGTGCACATGGGCGTGCAGGCGGCGAGCCTCGAAGCGGCCGATATCGCCCTCGCGCCGCTCTTCGCGGATCGAGTGGTTGAGGTTGGCGAGGCGATGGTTCACCTCGACGCGGCGAGGGTGATGGTTCTGCCAAGGGGTGCCGGCGGAAGCCGCGCCGGCCGCGCCGGCCGCCATCGTCAGGCCAACGGCGGCGATCAGAAGGTTGCGGAGGTTCATGGGAGTCGAAGTCCTTTGGGTCGAGAGCATCGTCGGAAGTGACGATGTGCGGACCCTAGGACTGGCGACCTGAACGGCATGGCCGCCGCGATGTTCAGTGACGGTTCATCGCCACGGCCACGCTCGCGGGCTTGCAAGTCGCCGGTTGTCGGCCAAAAAGCCGTCCGAGGATTGCCGGCGGGGCGGAGATCCGACGCCGAGGTTCTGAGGATGTCGATGATTCGAAAATGGCACTGGTCGTGGAAGCCGCGCGCCTGGCTCAACAGCCTGCCGCAGCAGCGCTGGCGCGCCACGACGCCACATCCTGTGCTGGCCGAGGCGCTGGGCCGATGGGCCTACGGCCGTAGCGACATCCACAACCATCTGGGAACGATCTTCGCCGAGACGGTGCGCGCCGCGCCGCGCCTGATCGTCGAGCTGGGCACCCGCGGCGGCATCTCCACCCTGGCGTTACTGGCGGCGGCCGAGGTCGCCGACGCCCCGGTGCTCTCGGTGGATATCGAAGACTGCGCCGGCGTCGATATCCCGCCGCGTTTCCGCAGCCGCTGGCATTTTCAGCTGGGTGACGATGTCGCCTTCGCCGGCGAGCCGTTCGAGCGGTTCTGCGCCGCGAGGGGACTGCCGCCGCTGGCCGACGTCATCTTTGTCGACACTTCCCACCTCTACGAACACACCCGCGACGAGATCGACCGCTGGCTGCCGCGCCTGGCGCCGGGCGGGGCGATGATCTTCCACGACACCAACATGGCGACCTGGTACCGCAGCCTGGACGGCCAGGTGCGCCGCGGCTGGGACAACGAGCGCGGCGTGATCCGCGCCATCGAAGAGCGGCTCGGCCGCAACTACGACGCCGACACCTACTTCGTCGACATCGCCGCCGGCTTCCTGGTGGAGCACTGGCCGTGGTGCAGCGGACTGACGGTGCTTCGCCGCCTGGAGCCGCGCACGGCCGCCTAGCGGGCATCGGCGGACCAGCCGTCTCTTGGCGCCCCCTGCTTGACGACCCCTGCGGCATGGGCTGCAACGGCGGCCCATGACTTCCGCCGTCAACACCACAGCCTCGGACATCATTCCGCTCGCCGCCGGCTTTCCCGAGCCGGACCGCACGGCCTGGCTGGCGCTGGTGGACAAGACCCTAAAGGGCGCGCCGCTGGAGAGCCTGCGGCGACGCACGCTCGAGGGGCTGGCGATCGAGCCTCTGTACGAAGCGGCGACGGACGCCCAGCCGATCGTGCGAACCGCTCCGGGCTGGGATGTGCGAACGCTGGTCCGCGAACCGGACCCGGCGCTCGCCAACGCCGACGCTCTGGCCGAGCTGGCCCAGGGCGCCGGCTCGCTGCTGCTGCGGCTGGATCCCACCGGCGAGGACGGCGTGGCGGCCGGCGACGCCGACGATGTGGCGCGCGTGCTGGAGGGCGTGTTGCTCGACGTGGCGCCGGTCGCGCTCGACGCCGGCTTCCTCGGCCCCAAGGCGGCCGACTGGCTGGGCGCGGCGGCCAAGGGCGCGCCGGCCGCGCAGCTGTCGTTCCACCTCGACCCGCTGAGCGCGCTGGCGAGCGCCGGCGTCAGCCCTGGCCCGATCGAGGCGCATCTGATCGCCGCCGCCACCGTCGCCGCGCGACTGGCTGAGACCTATCCGAAGGCGAACCTGTTCCTGGCCAGCGGCCGGGCGGCGCACGAGGCCGGCGGCGGCGAGGCGCTGGAGCTGGGCTTCGCGGCGGCGAGCGCGCTGGCCTACGCCAAGGCGCTGGTCCGCGCCGGCCTGCCGATGACGGACGCGTGGGGCCGCATCGTACTCGGCCTTGCGGTCGACGCCGATCCCTTCATCGGCGTTGCGAAGCTGCGCGCCGGGCGGCGCATCTGGGCGCGGCTCGCGGGGGCCTGCGGCGCCGACGCCGAGGCGCGGATCGAGGCGCGCTCGTCCGGCCGCATGCTGACCCGCGCCGATCCCTGGACCAACATGATCCGGCTGACCGCCGCGGCGTTCGGCGGCGCCGTCGGCGGCGCGGACACCCTGCTGCTGGGCGCCTTCACCGACGCGCTGGGGCCGCCGACCGCCTTCGCCCGGCGCCAGTCACGCAACATCCAGCTCGTGCTGATGGAAGAAGCCAGCCTCGGCCGGGTGATCGATCCGGCGGCCGGCAGCGGCTACGTCGAGGCGCTGAGCGACGAGTTCGCCCGCGCCGGCTGGGCCCAGTTCCAGGCGATCGAGGGCGCCGGCGGCGTGGTCAAGGCGCTCGAGAGCGGACGGATCGCCGATCTGGTCGCCGCCGACCGAGCCGAACTGGCCGCGCGCCTGGCTCGTCGCGAGCTGAAGCTCGTCGGCGTCACCGACTTCGCCGCCGAGGATCTGAAGCCTGCGGAAGTCGCGTCGCCATCCGCGCACGCCGCGAACGCGCCCTCGCCTCGCCTGCCCGGCCCGGACGGCCATTGCCCGCCGCTATCGCCGATCCGGCTGGAGGACCTGGCATGAGCGTCTTCCCGGATTTCGCCAGGCTCGCCTACGACGACGCCTCGCCGCCCACCGCCGCCAGCAACGCCGAGCCCTGGGCCACGGCCGAAGGCATCGCGGTCAAGCCGCGCTACGCGGCGGCCGACACCGCTGGCCTCGACTTCACCGGCGGCTATCCCGGTCTCGCGCCCTATCTGCGCGGCCCGTACCCCACGATGTACGCCACCAACCCGTGGACCATCCGCCAGTACGCCGGGTTCTCGACCGCCGAGGAATCCAACGCCTTCTATCGCCGCAACCTAGCCGCCGGGCAGATGGGGCTGTCGGTCGCCTTCGACCTCGCCACCCACCGCGGCTACGACTCCGACAACGAGCGGGTGCGCGGCGATGTCGGCATGGCCGGGGTCGCGATCAACTCGATCCTCGACATGCGCACGCTCTTTTCCGGCATCCCGCTGGAGAAGATGAGCGTCTCGATGACCATGAACGGCGCCGTGTTGCCGATCCTGGCGCTCTACATCGTCGCGGGCGAGGAACAGGGCGTCCCGCACGCCGCCCTCTCGGGCACGATCCAGAACGACATCCTCAAGGAGTTCCTGGTCCGCAACACCTACATCTACCCGCCCGGGCCCTCGATGCGGATCGTTTCCGACATCTTTTCATATACTTCGCGCGAAATGCCGAAGTTCAACTCGATCTCGATCTCCGGCTACCACATGCAGGAGGCCGGGGCCTCGCTCGACCTGGAACTGGCCTACACCCTGGCCGACGGGATCGAGTACGTCCGCGCCGGCGTCGCGGCCGGCATGGCGGTCGACGTGTTCGCGCCGCGGCTGTCGTTCTTCTGGAACGCCGGCATGAACTACTTCATGGAAGTGGCCAAGCAGCGCGCCGCGCGGCTGCTGTGGGCCAAGCTGGTGCGCGAGGAGTTCGCGCCGAAGGACGGCCGCTCGCTGGCGCTTCGGGCCCACACCCAGACCAGCGGCTGG
Source organism: uncultured Pseudomonadota bacterium (assembly GCA_963835495.1). Classification (GTDB taxonomy): domain Bacteria; phylum Pseudomonadota; class Alphaproteobacteria; order Caulobacterales; family Caulobacteraceae; genus Acaudatibacter. Next base: position 1,417,718 of record CAWIFQ010000003.1, read on the forward strand.
AGCCTGGCGGCGCAGGACGTGTTCAACAACGTGGCGCGCACCACGGTCGAGGCGATGGCGGCGCTCGGCGGCCAGACCCAGAGCCTGCACACCAACTCGCTCGACGAAGCCATCGCCCTGCCGACCGACTTCTCGGCCCGGATCAGCCGCAACACCCAGCTGTTCCTGCAGCACGAGGCCGGGATCACCCGCACCATCGACCCCTGGGGCGGCAGCTTCTACGTCGAGCGCCTGACCTACGAGCTGGCGGCGCGGGCGCTGCACCACATCGCCGAGGTCGAGGCGCTGGGCGGCATGGCCGCGGCGATCGGCCAGGGCCTGCCGCAGCGGCGCATCGAGGAAGCCTCGGCCCGCACCCAGGCGCGGATCGACAGCGACCGTCAGGTCCTGGTCGGCGTCAACCGCTTCCTGCCCGAGGCGCCGGACGACATCCCGCTGCTCAAAGTCGACAACTCCGAGGTCCTGCGCCAGCAGCTGGCGAAGCTGGCGCAGCTGAAGGCCGAGCGCGACCCGGCCGAGGTCGAACGGCGGCTGTCGGCGCTCACCGAAGGCGCCCGCGGCGGTGGCAACCTGCTGGAACTCGTCGTCGACGCGGCGCGGGCGAAGGCGACGGTCGGCGAGATCAGCCTGGCGATCGAGAAGGTGTTCGACCGCCACGAGGCGAAGCCGAAACTGCTGACCGGGGTCTATGGGGCCGAGGCAGGCGCCGGCCCCGCCATCTCCCGGGCGCGGATGATGGTCGCGGCGTTCCGGGAGGCCGACGGCCGCCCGCCGACGATCCTGGTCGCCAAGATGGGCCAGGACGGGCACGACCGCGGCCAGAAGGTGATCGCCTCCGGCTTCGGCGACCTTGGCTTCGCGGTCGATCCCGGGCCGCTGTTCGCCACCCCGGCCGAGACCGCGCGCCGGGCGGTGGCCGACAACGTCCACGTCGTCGGCGCCAGCTCCCTCGCCGCCGGCCACCTGACCCTGGTCCCGGAGCTGCAGGCGGAACTGAAGAAGCTCGGCCGCGAGGACATCATGATCGTGGTCGGCGGCGTAATTCCACCTGGCGACATCGACGCGCTGAAGGCGGCCGGCGCCAAGCTGGTGTTTCCGCCCGGCACCGTGATCGCCGACGCCGCCATCGCGGTGCTCGAGGCGCTGAACGAGGAGCTGGGCTACAGCCAGGGCGAGGCGGCGTGATCTACGACTACGTTCGCCTGACTCTGGCGCGGGTCCCGGCGCCGCACCAGGCGCTGGCGGCCTTCCTGCGCGGTACGGCCAACGTCGTCGGCCAGTTCGCGCCGCAGCTCGGCTGGGCGGGCAACGAGGCGGCGGTGCTGCTGCGCCGTCCAGACGACGAGGCCGCCCGCCCGCTCGACGCGCCGGGCCTGATCGCCGACGCCATCAGCGAGCTGTTGACGCCCACCCTGCGCCCGGCGGACGACGCCATTCCCAAGGCCGGCGGCATCTACGTGCACCGGTGGTTCGAGGTCGATGCCGGCGCGGCCGACGAGTTCGTCGAACTCTCGGGCCGCGGCTGGGAGCGTTTCGAGGCCCAGTTCGACACTCAGATCTTCGGCTTGTTCCGCGCTGGCGTCACGCCGGCGGACACCGAGGCGGGCGCCCAGCGCCTGCTGCTGCTGACGCGATACGCCGGCCACGGCGTCTGGGAGGCCTCCCGCGATCCAACCAGCGAGGCGATGCAGATCTTCGCCCGCCGCGCCCAGCTCACCCGTCGGTCCTGGGCCGCGAGCACGCTGCTAGTGGCGCCTGGCTGACCTCAGTGCGCGCTTCTGGGCTCGATCGGCCGCGTCAGCGTGCCTTACAGACCACACGGTCTGTCCACGAACGACACGAACCTCACGAGCGCCAGTTCAACGATCAGCGCCCGATCCGTTCGTGCTTTTCGTGTCGTTCGTGGACAATCCTTTTCCCGCCTTCGCGGGACTAGGCGGCGTCCGAGCCTCGGACCACCCGTAAATGACCAGACTCGCGCGGCGAGTCCGGCATCTGGCTCGGGGCCCAGCCGTGCTCCAGCAGGTCATGCGCGACGTGCCAGGCGGTGGCGAGAAACGCGTCCTCGAACATCCCGACCAGCGCCGCGCGCGCCTCCTCGGTCTGCGCCGCCCGGTGCAGCTCCAGCAGCGCCTTCAGGCGCGGCCGCAGCTCGTCGAACTCGATCGCATCTGTGCTTTTGGAGATCATCCGTGCTCCAGGGCTTCGCTGGCGCGCATCTGCTCGCGGAGGCGCAGGCGGTGGGCGCCCACCACGCAGGCCTCGAGCATGCGCTTCAGCTCGTCGATCTCGGGGTCGCCCGCCTCGAACGAGGTGACCACCAGGCGCCGCAGCATGGTCAGCGTCGCAGGCAACGCCTCCAGGGTCTCGCGGCGGACGGTGGCCGGGGTTTCGCGTTTCTGCATCAGTGAACAACCTCCAGCCGGCGCGCGATCAGCCGGCGGCTTGAAGCTAGTTGAACGAAGGGTTTGAGGATGATGCGCGCGACATCCGCCGCGGCCAGCTCCTCGGTTGCGCCCACCGCGTCCTCGACCAGGGTGAGCGACAGCCCCTCGTCGACCCCGGCGAGCGCCGTGGCCAGGCAGGTGTCTGAAAGGGAGAATCCGATCAGGTAGACATCGGCGCCGCGTGCGGCGCGCAGTTCCGCGGTGAAACCGGGATTGGCGAAGGCCGAGAGGCCGCGCCGGAAATAGACCGGCTCGCTCACCAGCGGCCGCAGCCCCTCGATCGGGGCGCCGAACAGCTCGCGCGGCCAAGGCGCGACGGCCTCGGCGCGATACTGGCTGTGCACCACGCGCCAGCCGTCTTCGCGCGCCATGCCCAACACCCTGGCGCAGGTGGCGGCGACCTCGGTGTTGGCGATCGAATAGCGCGGACGGCCGGGAACGACGTAGTCGCGCTGCAGGTCGAGGCAGATCAGCCACGATCTGCGCGCTTCGGCGCGCGGGGCGGGAGAGGTCAGCATGACGGGCTTGCGGGCTTAATGTGCGGGTTGGTGGCGGGTCGGGCGGCGGAGTGGTCGAGCACGCCTGGGCGGTCCCAGGCGCCTTCCGGTCGCAGGATCGTCAGCGGGTCGCTGTCGATCGTGACGGCGTCCTCCGGCGGTTCCAGGTCGCGGATGGTCTCGACGTATTCGTGGTCGGAGAACTTGAACTTGGCCCGACCCGGCCGCACGCGGACCTTGCCCAGCCGCATCAGCACCGGCGCCAGGCGGACCTGGGTATGGCCCATGATCTTGCGGTAGCCCTTCTTGGCTGCAAGTTCGAAGGCCGCTTCCAGCAGCGCGCGCGGCACCGCGCCGCCGCGGCAGTGCGGCAGCACCGTCAGCCGCTCCAGCTTGGCGAAGTCGCAGAACCAGCGCAGGCGGATGACGCCGACCGGCTGGCTGCCGACGCGTGCGATCAGGTGGGTGGCGCCGGCCAGATCGTTGCCGTCGAATTCCTCGTCGTAGGGGCACAGCTGCTCGCCCATGTAGACGACGGACCGGATGGCTATCGCCTGCATCAGGTCGTCTAGCGTATGCGCGACGCTCACCGTCACGGCCGCCTTCGGCAGCGCGACCGGCTCGAATGGCTCGGCGAGCTTGATCTTGGCGCTCATGCCGCCACCGCGACCTTTTTCGGCAAGCTGATCATCAGATCGTCGTCGGCGTGGCGCAGCGGCTGGTAGCCGTAGCGGTTCAACGCGATGTGCCTGCCGACCTCGGTGACCGCGCGGGTAAAGCCGGTGATGTTGGGGTAGAGCCGCAGCCGCATCGTGCGCCCGACCCAGGAGACGGCGTTGGCCGCCGGTTTGGTCGACGCCGCGATGCCCCAGCCGTAGCCGAGGGAAACCAGGTCGCCCTCCCGCGCGAGCAGCTTCACATCGACGTCGGTCGCGTCGAACTGGCCGGCCAGCATCACGCGGAAGGCTTCCGGCGTCAGCATCAGCTGACCCGAAACGCCGGTGATTCGTCCGTCTTCCTTGTAGACGAGCGATGACGCAGGCTGGATGCTCAGCACCGCGACCAGCGTCTCGATGCCGACGACCTTGTGGTCCATCAGCTTCTGCGCCAGCGCCCGCGCCTCCGGCAACTCGGCCTCGGTCGGCGGCGCCATGCCGAATTCGCGGCCGATGGCCAGCATGCCTTCGCCGTCCATGCGGTCGATGGCTTCGGGGATGTCAGCTTCGGTGATCATGTCGAGCGCTCCAGAGTCGGGCTGCGCGAAAGCGTAGCTGCGGCGTCTGGGTGTCGCTTCAGCGAAGTGCGTAGAACGCCTATGCGCGGATGCGCCAACTGAACGCCGCATTGTGGTGCTTGCTTGGGGGGCGGGCGAAGTTGTCTCACTGGGACTGACATTCGGTCGCGATGATGTAAGCTTCGTGCTGTCGACCTCTGGCGAGACGTCCCAAACCGATGTTTGAAGCCCCTGAAGACGACCAAGAACTGTGGCGCCGGCTCGACTGGAACGACGTCCGCACGTTCCTCGCCGTGGCAGAGTGTGGAAGTCTCAACGCCGCGGCTAAACTGCTTGGAATGACTCAACCGACCATCAGTCGGCGGATGGAGGAGTTCGAGTACCGGCTCAAAGCTAAGCTGTTCGAACGCACTTCGCGGGGTGTGATGCTCACCGAGCCGGGATTGATGGTCCGCGACCTCGCCCAGAGCATGGCCCGGCTCGGCGGTTCGATCATGCGCGACGTCGCCGGCCACGATAACAGTGATACGGGCCGTGTGCGCATGACTGCACCCGACGGCATCTCCGGCTTCCTGCTGGCGCCGCAGCTGTCGAAGTTCCAAATGGCCAACCCGCAAGTGCAGCTGTCGATCGATTGCGGTCTGTGGATCGGCAGCATGCTCGAGTCCGAGCCTGATCTCGCGCTGGAGATGTCCGACAGCTACGAGTCGGATCTGGTCTCCACCCCGATCGCCACGTTGCACTACGCGGTGTTCGCGTCGCGGGAGTATCTCGACCTCTACGGCACGCCGAAAACCTATGCCGAGATGACGGCGCATCGCTCGGTGCGCTTCGCCGGCCACCATGAGCAGAAGTCGCGCTGGAACCCCAAGGCGGTGGCGATCAGCACGCTCACCAATCCGCATTTCGTCAGTAATTCCAGCGCCACGACGCTGCAGGCGATCCGCGCGGGGGCCGGCATCGGCGGCCTGCCGACATTCGTGCTTACCTTCGCGCCCGAGCTGGTGATGCTCGACCTGGAGCCGCTCAGCCATCCGCGGCTGTTCCTGCGCCACCGGCACATGATCGAGAACCAACGGCGCGTGAAGCTGGTCAAGGACTGGCTGATGGAAGTGTTCAATTCCACCGACCAGCCGTGGTTCCGTGAGGAGTTCGTCCACCCCAGGGACTTCCAGCGCTATCTGCCGGAAATGCCGGGCGCCGCCCGTCCGGCTCGGCGCACCGTGCGTCGCGCGGCAGGCTGAGCCTTCGGCGCCGGGGCGCGGGTCGCTGAATGGGTCGGCGTCGGTCATCTGGCCGCCAGTCGCAAATCCGCCCCCGCGGATAGCCCTGCGACGATTTGACTTAGATGATGTAAATCATTCGTTTACGAACGTGGTGAATCGGGCCCTGCGGCGCTGATTTCGCGCGGGTTCAAGCCAGGCTGCGCCAAACCAACGCGGCCTTAGTCCCCCTTGGCGAGGCGCTTCGCCTGCGCCACCCATGCCTCGCGCACCGCCCGGCCCTTCAACGAAAGCTCGGCGTCCACCTTGGCGAGATCCGCGGCCGTCCAGGCGGCGATCTGCATGAAACGCGTCACGCCACGCTCGGCCAGGGCCGCCGACAGCTTTGGCCCGATGCCGGTCATGCGGGTCAGCTCGTCGACTACCGGTTCCGCCACTGGCGGGGCTTCGGCGAGGACCGTCGCCGGCGCGAGCGAGGTCACCGGCTCTGACACCGCCTCGAGCGCCGCGACCGGTTCGGGTTCCGGTTCGGCGACAATCTCGACCGGTTGCGGCTTTGCGACTGGTTTCGGGGCGGACAGGGCGGACGCGAACGGCGACAGCGCCTCGATGTTCACGGCGCGGGCCCAGCTGGTCATCCACCAATAGGCTAGTCCCGCTCCTGCTGCGGCGCCGTACATGGCCCATAAAGGCGACGCGACGCCGAGGGGGAAACGCATCGCGCGTTCGGCGCGCTCGCCGGCCGCCGCCGCGCCTGGGAACTCCTGCGACAATGCCATCGAGCCACACTCCTCTTCAGCTGCGGCCGGCCAGATGGCCAAGCCATGTTGCACTGCAGCATAACACGCCCCGCCGGAAACGCCATGGCGGAAGGCAACGCGATATCAAGAATCAGCGATCATGGGTGTCCAGATGATCGTCACCGTCGCGCCATGACCGCCCTAGCCGCCAACGCCGAGCCGGACGGCCCTGACAGCCTGCTTGAGGCGGGCGTCGCGCGGCACGCCGCCGGCGACGCCGCTGGGGCCGAGGCGGCGTTCCGCCAGGCGCTGACGCTCGAGCCCGATAACCCGACGGCCCTCTACCTCCTGGGACTGGCGCGCTTCGAGGCCGGCGCCGCCGCCGAGGCGGAGATGCTGATCCAGCACCTTGCCGACCTGCGGCCGGATCACGCCCAGGCGCAGCTCACCTTGGCCAGCATCCGCCACTGGCGCGACGACCGCGCAGGGGCCATCGTTGCCTATCGCCGCGTGCTGGAAATCGAACCGACGCACGCCGCCGGCCTCGTCGGCATCGCCCGAGCGCTCGCGGAGAGCGGCGAGCACGCCGAGGCGCTAGTTGCGGCGGAGATGGCGGTCGCCCAAACGCCGGAGGCCGCCGATGCGCGGGTGGCGCTGGCCGCCGCCTGGCGGGGCCTGGGCGACGTGCGCAAGGCGGCCGAGGCTTTCGACGCGGCCGCCGATCTGAACCCGGGGATGGTCGCGGCCCATGTCGGCTATTCGCTCGCCATGTCCGACGCCGGCGAGGCGGAGCCGGCGAAGTTCGCCGCCCTGCGCGCCCTCTCGATCGATCCCAACCTGTGCGACGCCTGGCTGGCGCTCGGCACGGCGCTGCGGGGGCTGCACGATCCGAAGGGAGCGGCCGACGCCTTCGAGCACGCCTTGCGGCTGGATCCGAACCGCAGCAACGCGCACCTTAACCTCGGCCTCGCGCTGATCGAGCTGGAGCAGCCGCCGGAAGCAGCCGGGCACCTGCACCGCGCGCTGGAACTGGACCCCATCAGCGCCACGGCCCACGCCAACCTCAGCTCGCTCTACTACCTCGCCGGCCGCAAGGAGCAGGCGGCGGCGCATGCGCAGCGGGCGCTGGCGATCGAACTCCAACCTGATGAGCGCCCACCAGAACCTGGCCGCGCTGATGGCCGAGGCTGAACGCCCCGAGGAAGCGCGCTCCCACCGCGACCACGCCTACGCCGAGCGCAACCTGTTGATCAGCACCGCCGCCCACCCGCTGAAAAGCGTGCTCATTCTATCGACGACGGAGAGCGGTAATACGCCGGATCGATACCTGATCCCGCCGGCGAACTACACGCGGCTGCTCTGGTTCGTCGAATACGCCAGCGAAGCGCAGATGAGCGACCTCCCCGCGTACGATCTCGCCTTCAACGCAATCGGCGACGAAGACCTCGCCGGGCCGACCGCCGCCAACGCCGCGCGCTTCGCCGAGCTCTGCCCGACGCGCCTGTTGAACCCGCCGGTGAAGATCGCCCGCACCCGCCGCGATCTCACCGGCGAGCTGTTCGGCGCCATCCCCGGCGTCAAGGTTCCGAAGACGGTGCGGGTGGAGGCGGCGGAGGTCGCTAACGGGGGAATCAGAGCCGCGGCGACGCGCGCCGGCATCGCCGAGCCCTTCCTGGTGCGGCCGATCGGGTCGCACGGCGGCAAGGGGCTGGTGCTGTTCGGCGGCGGCGCGCCGGACGAACCGCTAGCCCCCGCCGGCGCCTACTATCTCACCGCATTCGAGAACTTCCGCAGCGCCGACGGGCTCTATCGCAAGTACCGCGCGATCTTCGTCGGCGGCCAGACCCTGCCCTATCACCTCGCGATCGCCCCCAACTGGCTGGTGCACTACGAGCATTCCGGCACACAGGACCACCAGGAACGCCTCGACGAGGAGACGCGGTTCCTGAAGGACCCGGCCGCCGCGATCGGCGCCGCGGCTTGGGGGGCGGTGCGGCAGGTCGGCGCGGCGATGGGCCTCGACTACGCCGGCGCCGATTTCAGCCTGCTGCCGGACGGCCAGGTGCTGCTGTTCGAAGCCAACGCCACCATGCTGGTCCACCCCGAAACGCCCGACGGCGTGCTGGCGCACAAGAACCCGGCGATCGAGCGCATCTTCGACGCGTTCCGGGCGATGCTCGCCGCCTGATCGGCCGCGGAACGTGGCGTCGCACGCCGCGTTAGCGGCTCATGGCGCGTGATTCGGTCGAGTTGGGGGAAGCGACGGCGAAGTCGGCCGGGCTTACCTACGTCAACGATCACGAGCCAGGCATTCGCCGCATCGCCAGCCGCGGCGGCGTCGGCTACGTCGACCCGAACGGCAAGCCGGTCCGCGACGAGACGGCGCTAGCGCGGATCCGCAAGCTCGCGATCCCGCCGGCCTGGGCCGATGTCTGGATCTGCCCCGATGCGCGCGGTCACATCCAGGCGGTGGGTCGCGACGCGCGCGGCCGCAAACAGTACCGCTATCACGACGACTGGAGCGCGGCCCGCGGCGAGCACAAGTTCCACCGCATGCTGGCGTTCGGCCGCGCGCTGCCGCGGCTGCGCGAACGGATCGAGGGCGACCTCGCCCGCAAGGGCCTGCCGCGCGAAAAGGTGCTGGCCGGCGCCGTGCGCCTGCTCGAAATCACCCTGATCCGCGTCGGCAACGACGAATACGCCCGCGCCAACAAGAGCTTCGGCCTCACCACGCTGCGCAAGCGGCACGTCACCCTCTCCGGCGCCGGCGTGGTGTTCGAGTTCAAGGGCAAGTCCGGCAAGGCGCACCGGACCGGCTTTCGCGACCGCCGCCTCGCGCGCCTGCTGCGCCGCTGCGAGGAGCTGCCAGGCCAGCGGCTGTTCCAGTACGTCGATGAGACCGGCGCGCGCCATTGCGTGGCCAGCGACGACGTCAACGCCTACCTGCGCGAGGCGATGGGCGAGGACTTCTCCGCCAAGGACTTCCGCACCTGGGCCGCCACCCTCGCCGCCGCCCGCGCGCTCCGCCTCCAGACTGCGGACGGCGCGGCGCACCCGAAGCAGGCCGTCAACACCTGCGTGAGGGCCGTCGCGGGCCTGCTCGGCAACACCGCCGCCGTCTGCCGCGCCTCCTACATCCACCCGGCCGTGTTCGAGGCGTTCGAGGCCGGCCAGCTCGCGCCCAGCCTGGCCAGGGAGGCCGACGCGGCCGAGCGCGCGCTGCTGCGGCTGCTCGCCGAGACCTGACCGGCAGGCTTGCGCCGCCCGCGCCACCGGCGACAATGGCGCAAAACAAGGCGCACCGGAGGATGGCATGCAGATCGGCGACTGGGCGGCGACGCCGGACTTGAGCGAGATCTATCGCGAAATCCGTGACTTGGGCCTGGAAACCAACCTCGCCGAATTGGAGGCGTTCGGTTTCACCGTCATCGAAGGGGCGCTGTCGCCGGACGAGGTGGAGGCCACGCGCGACAAGATCATCGAGATCTCTGAGGCCCGCCTTGGCCGCGAACTCGATCTGGGCGCCGAGAGCGACTACACCGACCTCTCGTTCATCCCGTTCCTGCTGTTCAAGGACCCGATCTTCAAGGTCGGGCTGATGAACCCGAAGCCGCTGGCGCTGATCACTTACCTGCTCGGCCGGCACTGCATCCTCTCCAGCCTCGGCTCGCACCTGAAGGGGCCGGGCGGCAACGGCCTGCTGCTGCACTCCGACACCGGCAACAATACGCCAGATCCGTTCACGCCCTACGCCCAGGTCGCCAACTGCAACTACGCGCTGACCGACTACACGGAGGAGACCGGTTGCCTGGCGATGGTGCCGGGCAGCCACCGCAACCTGCGCCAGCCGACGCGCTGGGAGGTCGGGCTCGAAGGCGGTCGCCGCAACGCCGGGGTGATCCCGATCGAGGTCCCCGCCGGCAGCGCGATCGTCTGGCACGGCGCCACCTGGCACGGCTCGTTTCCGCGCAAGGTCCCGGGGCTGCGGGTCAACCTCAGCTGCTATTTCTGCCGCGAGTACCTGCAGCCGCAGGAGGACTACAGCCGCAACATCCCCGAGGGCTATCTCGAGGGCGCCAACGACCCGCGGCTGGCGCGGCTGCTGGGCCAGGACCTGATCCACGGCTGGACCGAAGAGGGACCGCAGAAGATGTACGCGCGCCGCGATCCAGCCGCCGTGCGCAGCTGGTACTCGTAACAAGTCGTCGAACTGCCGGTGCGTCACACTGGCGCCTGCGCGGGCTAACCCCTACGGTCCGGCTGACCCAATAGCCGGACCCAAACATCCATGTTGCCCGCACGCCTGCGCTTCGGCGCCTTCATCGCGCCGTTCCACCCGATCGACGAGAACCCGACGCTGGCGATCCAGCGCGACCTGGAGCTGGTCGAGCTGCTGGACCAGCTCGGCTACGACGAGGCTTGGATCGGCGAGCACCACTCGGCCGCCTACGAGCTGATCGCCAGCCCGGAGGTGTTCATCGCCGCGGCGGCCGAGCGCACCAAGAACATCCGGCTGGGCACCGGCGTCTCGTCCCTGCCCTACCACCATCCGTTCATGCTGGCCGACCGCATCAACCAGCTCGACCACATGACCCGCGGGCGGGTGATGTTCGGCGTCGGCCCCGGCGCGCTCTCGTCCGACGCCTACATGATGGGCATCCCGATCGCCCGTCAGCGCGACATGATGGACGAAGCGCTGGAGGTGCTGGTGCGCCTGCTGCGCGGCGAGGAAGTCAGCCACGACAGCGACTGGTTCAAGCTGAACCGCGCGCGGCTGCAGATGAGCCCCTATTCGCGGCCGAGCGTCGAGATCGCGGTGGCGAGCCAGGTTTCGCCGACCGGCGCGCGCGCCGCCGGGAAACACGGCCTCGGCCTGCTCTCGATCGGGGCCACCTCCGACGGCGGCTTCAACGCGCTCGCGTCCAACTGGGCGATCGCCGAGGACCTGGCCAAGGACAACGGCCAGACCATGAACCGCGCCGCCTGGCGCCTGGTCGGCCCGATGCACATCGCCGAGACCAAGGAAAAGGCGATGGCCGACGTGCGCTTCGGCCTGGAGAAGTGGCTGTTCTACTTCAGCAAGATCGCCAACCTGCCGATCGTGCCCGACACCGACGGCGACCCGGTCGAAGCGTTCCTGGCGATGCCGATGGCGGTCGTCGGCACGCCCGACGACGCGGCCGCCAAGATCCAGCCCCTGGTCGACCAGTCGGGCGGCTTCGGCGCCTTCCTGTTCATGGCCCACAACTGGGCCAACTGGGGCGCGACCAAGCAGTCGTACGAATTGTTCGCCCGCTACGTGGCGCCGCAGTTCCAGAGCCTGAACGTCGGCCGCGAAGCGTCGATGGAGTGGGTGAAGGAGAACAAGGACGACTTCACCGCTCAGGCCCGCGTCGCCGTCGGCGCGCGCATCATGCAGCACGCCCAGGAGAAGGGCGCGGAGAACATCAACCCGATGATTGCCGCGATGATGGGCCTGAAGACCGAGCCGGCGGCGGAGTAGGACGATGCGCGCAGTCATCCGCCGGGACGGCAAGCTGGTCGTCGACGAGATGGCGGCCCCGACGCCGGGGCCAGGCCAGCTGCTGGCGCGCAGCCTGGTCTGCGGCATCTGCGGCTCCGACTTGCACGCGCTGGACCACTACGACCACATGATCGACCTCGGCCGCCGCCTCGGTGGGTTCGACGGCATGCGCAAGAATACCGACACGGTGTTCGGCCACGAGTTCTGCTGCGAGGTGCTGGAGGGCGGCGGCGCGTTCAAGGCCGGCGACGTGGTGGTCTCGATGCCGGTGCTGATCAGCGCAACGGGCGGCACGACGATCGGCTATTCCAGCGACATCCCTGGCGCGTTTGCGCAGACCATCCTGATCTCCGAGGCGCTGACCTTGCCAGTGCCGAACGGGCTCTCGCCGGAGCACGCGGCGCTGACCGAACCGCTGGCGGTGGGCGAGCATGCCGTGGCGATGGCCGATCCGCAGAGCGACCACGTGTTCCTGGTGATCGGCTGCGGACCGGTGGGCCTGGCGGTGATCGCCGCGCTGAAGACGCGCGGTCTGGGGCCGGTGGTGGCGGCGGACTACTCGCCCGAGCGCCGCGCCGCGGCCGAACGGATGGGCGCCGACCAAATCGTCGATCCGGCCCAGGTCTCGCCGCACGCGTCCTGGAAGGAACTCGGCGTGCCGGCCAACGCTGGCGAGGGCCTGATCGCCGCGGCCATGGGCCAGTCGGTGAAGCGGCCGCTGATCTTCGAATGTGTCGGCGCGCCCGGCATGCTGCAGGCGGTGGCCGAGGCCGCGCCGAGCGGCTCGCGCATCGTCGTCGCCGGTGTCTGCATGGAGCGCGATCACATCGAGCCGCTGCTGTTCATCACCAAGCAGATCGAGCTTCGGTTCGTACTCGGATATTCGCGGGAAGAGTTCGCCAAGTCGTTGGAAAATCTCGCTGAAGGCCGCACGCGCTACAACGAGATCATCACCGGAGTGGTGAGTCTGGACCAAACGCCCGACGCCTTCGTCCGCCTACAGACGGATAAGAGCCAGATCAAGATCCTGGTCGCCCCGGGGCGGTAGGCCTTACCAGCAGTTGTGGCTCTATATAAAGCTGTCATCCCGGAAAGCCGCGTAGCGGCTTGTCCGGGACCTACTCAGCGCTGACCTATGACGTCCGACAAAGCCTTCGCGGTCTACATCATGAGCAACTTCAAACGCGGCGTGCTTTACACCGGCGTGACCTCGGACTTGCCCAGTCGCGCGACCCAGCATCGCGAGGGTGTGTTCGATGGTTTCACTAAGAAATACCGGCTAAAGCGCCTCGTCTGGTACCGCGGTTACGGCGACGCCATCGACGCGATCTCGTTCGAGAAGCGGCTAAAGCGATGGCGACGCGAGTGGAAGTTTCGGCTCATCGAAGAGATCAATCCGGAATGGGTAGACCTTTGGCCCGAGTTGATGGGGCACGACATCATCGGCCCGTTGTCTCATCTTCAGGGTCGGTGAAGTAGGTCCCGGATAAGCCGCTGCGCGGCTTTCCGGGATGACACGGCGGGAGGTCGGGATCGGCGCTAGCAACCTCACCGCTGCAAATTCCCCAGATCGACCCCGTAAAGCGCGGCGTTGCGCTCCATGTAGCCGCGGCGGGGGCCGACGGCGCGGCCGTTCACCGTGTCGTCCAGGATATCCAGGAACGTCGCCCAGCCCATGGCGTTCTGCGGCTCGAAACGGTCGAGCACCGGCAGATGGATCAGGGTCAGGGCGACGTCGGCCTCTTCCGCCGCCAGCTCCAGCGTCAGATAGGATTGCGGGAACGCCGAGACGGTGTCGCCGGAGCCGAACACGTTCCAGGTGTGGGCGAACTTCACCGGCGGGCGCCACTGGGTGACCACGCCGCGGATATGGCCGTCGTTCAGCCGCACCGCCCCGCCCTCGCGCGGCTCGATGAGGCTGCCGGCGTCGTACCAGCCGCCCAGGCGGGCAGGATCGGTCAGGTGGGCCCAGACCCGCTCGATCGGCCCCGGCAACCGCCGCCAGAAGCGTACGCCCGGCGCGCGGAACATCTCCCCGAGATCGGCCATCCGTCTCCTCCGATCAAACGTCCGCTGGCGGCCGATAGCGCATCAGGCCCTCTTGCGCCGCCGAGGCGACCAGGCGGCCGTCCTGGCTGTAAATCTCGCCGACATTGAAGCCGCGGGCGCCCGACGCCGACGGACTCCTTTGCGCGAACAGATGCCAGTCGTTGAAGTTGCACGGCCGGTGAAACCAGATCGCGTGGTCGATGCTCGCCGTCGTCAGCCCGCCGGTCTGCCAGTTCATCCCGTGCGGTCGCATGGAGGTGGAGAGGAAACTCATGTCCGAGGCGTACGCCAACACCGCCTGGTTGAAGACTGGATCGTCGCCGATCGGCTCGGCGGCGCGCATCCAGACATTCTGGAACGGTGGCGCGGCCTTGCTGGCCATGAAGTTCGACGGATCGACCGGGCGCATTTCGATCGGCCGCGGACGCTCGGCCATCTGGCGGACCAGCGGCGGCAGGCGGGCGACGAGCTTGCGGCGCAGCTCGCTCTCATCGGCGAGGGCCTCCGGCGCCGGAACGTCCGGCATCGGGTCCTGGTGCTCCAACCCCGCCTCCGGATGCTGGAACGAGCCGGCGAGGTTGAAGATCTGCTCGCCGTGCTGGATTGCCGTCACCCGCCGCGAGGTGAACGAGCGGCCGTCCCGCGCCCGGTCGACCTCGTAGAGGATCGGGATGGTCGGATCGCCCGGCCGCAGGAAGTAGCAGTGGATCGAGTGGCAGAGGCTGTTCTCCACCGTCGCATAGGCCGCCAGCAGCGCCTGGGCGATCACCAGCCCGCCGAAGATGCGCGGGCCATCGTCTTTCGGCGCGTGACCGCGGAACAGGTTCACTTCGATCCGCTCCAGCGCGAGGGTATCGATCAGGCTTTCGGGTTTCGGCATGAGGCCCCTGCGGATCAGCCGTCCGCCTTACCGCCGTCGCCACGAGCGGACAAGGATCGCCGCTGCAGGCTTACCTCCGCGGGTCTGGCCCATGCTAGGCTCATCGCATCGCCAGGCCGGAGCAGACCATGGACACCAGGACCGACGAGATCGCCGATCGCGTCTACCGCTTCTCGACCGCGGTTTCCGGCATCGGCCCCGAACCGTTCACCTTCAATCAGTTCCTCATCGACGCGGACACGCCCCTGTTGTTCCATCTAGGACACCGCGGCTTCTTTCCGTCGATCTCCGCGGCGGTGGCCAAGGTCACGCCGCTGGCGCGCATCCGCTACCTGGCGTTCGGTCATGTCGAAGCCGACGAGTGCGGCGCGCTCAATCACTGGCTCGCCGCCGCCCCCGCGGCCGAGGTGGTTCATTCCCGTCTGGCCTGTCAGGTGTCGCTCAACGACCTCGCTGACCGGCCGCCGCGGCCGCTGGGCGATGGCGAGGTTATAGACCTGGGCGGCCGCAAGGTGCGCTGGATCGACACCCCGCACGTCCCACATGGCTGGGAAGCCGGCGTGCTCTACGAGGAGACCCAGCGGACGCTGTTCTGCGGCGACCTGCTCACCCACGGCGGCGACGGGCCGGCCATCACCGAGGCAGACGTCACCGGCGCGGCCTGCGCGATGGAGGACGCGTTCCACGCCATGACCATGGCGCCGGCCACAGCGGCCACCCTGCACGCCCTCGCTGATCTGTCGCCGGCGACGCTGGCGCTAATGCACGGATCGTCGTACCGCGGCGACGGCGCCGGCGCGCTGCGGCGGCTGGCCGACTACTGCGCCGCCGCGCGGCCGCCCGGCTAGGCGCCACGCCGACGCGCTAGCAGGGATAGGCGTACGGCCGGAACACGTAGCCGCCGACGTAGTCGTCCCAGACGTAGTGGGCGCCGCCGCAGTCGGCCGGCGCATTGTAGGCGACGGCGACCGTGTAGACCGGTGCGGGCGCGGCGACGTCATAGCTGACGGCGGTCAGCGGCCGGCGGTAATGGCGCCAGAGGCGCGGACGCCAGACGTCGTAGCCGTCGTCGTAGGGCGGCGCCCAGTCGACGTAGTAGGGCTCGTCCCAATAGGCGACGTAGTCCGGGCTCCAGTAGCCATAGTCGGCCGCCCGATAGGGTCCGTAGTCCGGGCCCCAAGGTCCCCCGTCGCCCCAGGGTCCCCAGTAGGCGTCGGCCCAGTAGGGGTCCCAGTACGGGCTCCAGTACGGGCTCCAGTACGGATCGCCGAAGCTCGCCGCGAGCGCGAAGCCGGCGAGACCCGCGCCGAAGCCCCAGCCCCAGCCATCGTCCCAATCGCCCCAGCCGCCGCCGCGCCGGCCGCCCCACCCGCCATCGCCGCCCCAGCCACGCCAGCCGCCGTTCCGGAAGCCCCCGGCGAAGCCGCCGCGTGAGGCGAACGCCGCGCCGCCGACCAGCGCCGCGCCGCCCGCCGTGCGTGCGGCCATCCGGCCGTTGAAGCCGCCGCGAGCGTCAGCGAACCGCCCGCCTCTCCCGGCGACGGCGAACTGCGACCCGGGCCGCCCGCGGGACGCGAAAGCCGCGTTCCTCGATCCGCCCGCGCCCCGGCCATGAAAGCCGCCAGCTCCCGCGCCGGCCCGGGACGACGCCGCGAACCCGCGACCGCCGCCGAACGTCCGCCCGGATCGGAAACCGCCGGCGCGGCCAGCGCCGCCTCCAGCGAACCCGCCGCCATGGAACGCCCGGCCGCCGCCGGCTCGGAAGCCGCCAGCGCCGCCGCCTCGGAAACCGCCCCCTGCCATTGGGCGGAACCCACCGCCCCCACCGCCGCGGAATCCGCCAGCGCCGGACATGCCGTGGAAGCCGCCGCCTCCGCCGCCGTGAAATCCACCACCGCCGCCGAAGCCGCCGCCGCCATGGAAGCCGCCGCCGCCACCGCCGTGAAATCCGCCGCCGCCGCCACCGCCACCGCCGTGGGGCCCGGCGATCGCCGGCGCAGCCGTGATACTAAGCGACGCGCACAGCAGCGCCGCGACGTTGATCTTCAGCAGATTTCGCACTTGAGGGCCCTCTCAAGCGTCCCTGTGTCGAAGCTCCAACGTTCAGCTCGCAATTGGGCTCCAGCGTGGCGCCATGTTTCAGCGCCTCGCATCCATTCCGCCGGTCTTGCGTTTTGCGTCCGGAAAACCGCGACTCGCGGCGAAGACCCAAGGAGAGAACGGTGCGCGGGAAGATGGCATGGGTGGCCGCAGCCACGATGACGACGGCCGTTCTGGCCGGTTGCAACCGGCAAGCGGCGACCGAGGGCGGGAACATCACCCTGGCCGGCGGCAAGTACTGCACGCCGTTCCCGGCGGCCGCGACCGCGACGAACGCCGCTGCCGGCCTGGCGCCGGTGGCCAGCACCGATCCTGCGATCGCGTTCGACGACTGCATCCACCGCTGGTCTTACGTCCTGGCCCCCTCGCGCGACCCAGCCGATGTCGTCGCCCAGGCGTCGGTGGAGGCCTGCAGTTCGATCCTGGCTAACTGGAGCCAGCAGATCGCCCAGACCTCGCAACCCGAGCCCAGCCGATACAGTCCGCGTGATCGCGGTCAGACCGCGCAAGCCCCGGACCCGCAGACGCAGCGCATGCATGCGGCCGAAGGCCGGGCCTTATTCTACGTGGTGCAGGCCCGCGCCGGCGGCTGCGCGGCGCCCCCGGCCAACACCCTTGTGACGCCCACGCTCCCGACGGGTTAGTCCACCCAGTTCAGGGTCCGCTCGACCGCCTTCTTCCACTGCCGGTACTCGTGGTCCCGCCTCTCGGGGGCCATCGCCGGGCGCCATTCGGCGTCCTTGCGCCAGTGCGACTTCAGCGTCGCGATGTCGGGCCAGAAGCCGACCGCGAGGCCGGCGGCGTAGGCGGCGCCCAGGGCGGTGGTCTCGGTGATGGCCGGGCGGACCACCGGGACATCGAGCACGTCGGCCTGGAACTGCATCAGTAGTTCGTTGGCGGTCATGCCGCCGTCGACCTTGAGCGCGGTCAGCGGCGCGCCGGCGTCGGCGGCCATCGCGTCGACCACCTCGCGGGTCTGCCAGGCCACCGCTTCCAGCACCGCGCGGGCGATGTGGCCCTTGGTGACGTAGCCGGTCAGCCCGGCGATCACGCCGCGGGCGTCGGAGCGCCAGTGCGGCGCGAACAGGCCCGCGAACGCCGGCACGAAGTAGCAGCCGCCGTTGTCGGCCACCGTGCGCGCCAGCGGCTCGATCTCGGGCGCCGACGAGATCAGGCCGAGGTTGTCGCGCACCCACTGCACCAGCGAGCCGGCCACCGCGATCGAGCCCTCCAGCGCATAGACCGGCGCCTCGCCGGCGATCTGGTAGCCGACCGTGGTCAGCAGGCCGCTGCGCGAGGCGACCGGCCGCGTTCCGGTGTTGACCAGCAGGAAGCTGCCGGTGCCGTAGGTGCACTTGCCCTCGCCGGGCTCGAAGCAGGTCTGGCCGAACAGCGCCGCCTGCTGGTCGCCCAGCGCCGAGGCCACCGGCACGCCCTCCAGCAACCCGCGCGCGGCGCCGTAGACCTCCGACGACGGCCGGATTTCCGGCAGCATCGCCCGCGGCACGCCGATCGCCTCCAGCAGGCCGTCGTCCCAGGCGAGGGTCGACAGCCGCATCAGCATCGTGCGCGAGGCGTTGGTGACGTCGGTGACGTGGCGCCCGGTGAGCTTCCAGATCAGCCAGGCGTCGATGGTGCCGAACAGCAGCTCGCCGCGCTCGGCGGCGGCGCGGGCGCCGGGGGTATGGTCCAGCAGCCAGCGCACCTTGGGGCCGGAGAAGTAGGTCGCGAGCGGCAGGCCGCAGGCTTCGCGGAAGCGGTCCTGCCCGACCTCGCCGCCGAGTTCGGCGACCAGCTTGTCGGTGCGGGTGTCCTGCCAGACGATGGCGTTGGCGATCGGCCGCCCGCTCGCCTTCTCCCAGACCACCGTGGTCTCGCGCTGGTTGGTGATGCCGATCGCGGCGACGTCGGCCGCGCGGGCGTCGGCCTTGGCCAGCGCGCCGGCGATGACCTCCTGTACGTTGGCCCAGATCTCCTCCGCGTCGTGCTCGACCCAGCCCGGGCGCGGGTAGATCTGCCGGTGCTCCTTTTGCGCGACGGCGACGATGGCGCCGGCCGCGTCGAACAGCATGCAGCGCGAGGAGGTAGTCCCCTGGTCGATGGCGGCGATCAAGCGTTGGCTCATGGGCAAACGGGACCATACGGCGCGCGCGATGCGCAAGGCGAAAAGCATACCCGAGCCTCGTCACCCCGGCCGCAGCGGCGCAGCCGCGGAGAGCCGGGGCCGGACCGGCCGCCGCCCAGCTGGAAGTTCGTCTTGGACCCGGCGCGTCCGGCCCCGGATCGGCCCAGCGGGCCGTCCGGGGTGACGATGGCGATGGCTGACGAATCGGTGAGCAGCGTTGACCCCTCCCCGCGCCGGACTATGGTTTTGCGGAACCCGCCAACCAAGCCGCCCGTCAGAGGCGAAGGCGCCAGGAGGAAATCCAGATGAGCCTTGCCACCGCTGCCGTCGACGTCACCGGCGAACTGCGTATCCCGGTGAACTCCGCCGCCCAGCAACGTGGCTCGATCCACGATGACGCCACCGCCTCGAAGCTCGGCTTCCGGGGCGGCACGGTCGCCGGATCGATCCACATGGACCAGTTCGCGCCGGTCGTGCTGAAGCTCTACGGCGACGACTGGTGGAAGCGCGGCAACATGTCGTTCTACTTCCGCCAGGCGACGGTCGACCGCGAGCCGGTGCGGGCGTTCGGCAAGTCCGGCGAGCCGCACGGGCGGCTATGGATGGAGAACGAGTCGGGCGCGCTGATCGCCGAAGGCACCGCCAGCTGCCAGGGTCACGACGAAGGCACGGCGGTCGAGAACCTGATGAAGAGCCAGGACGCGCCGCACGCCCTGCGCATCCTGAAGAACGTCAAGATCGGCGACGAGACGACCGGACTCGAGGTCACGGTCAGCCGCGAGGCGCTCGACCATCGCCTGGAGCACATCACCGAGTCCCTGCCGGTCTATCAGGGCGACAAGGCGATCCTGCCGCCGTCGATGGTCGTCCAGCTGTTCCGCGGCAGCGCTCAGGAGCAGCTCTACAAGACCGACGGGCCCGCGGTCGGCCTGTTCGGCGCGATCGAGATCCAACAGATCAACGGCCCGCTGCGCGCCGAGACGCCCTACAAGGTGCGGGCGAAGGTGCTGGCGCTGACCGAGAGCCCGAAGACCGAGAACGTCTGGTACCGCGCCTGGGCGGCCGATCCGGCTACCGGCGAGGACGTCGGCACGATGCTGATGTACCTGCGCTACATGAAGGCCTCGTCGAAACTGTACGCGGAGTGAGGCTGGACGCGGGGAACCGGGGGGCGGCTTGCGCGCACTGATCCTGGCGCTGGCGATCGGCGGGGCGGCCGGCGCTCAGGACAACGCGTCGCCCAACGGAGAGCTGCGCCTCGACGCCCCGGCGCCGCGCGAGCCCGGCGGGGTGCGCAGGCAGGCCGAAAACACGATCAGGCAGGGCCTCGCCGACCCGGCAAGCGTCGAGTTTCGTCGCGAGGGCGTCACCCAGGCGACGTCGGTCAAGCACGGCGACTTCGGGGAGCGAATCGCCGGGCCGGTCTCGGTCGTCTGTGGGCAGTACAACTCGCGCGACCAGACGGGTGGCTTTCGCGGCTTCGCCTGGTTCTTCGTCGCCATCAAGCACGGCCAGGTTCTGTGGGCCGACGTCGACGGAGGCGCCGACGATCCTGGCGCGGCCTACTACGGCTGCAAAGGGGCTGGATTGGCCAGCTAGCGGGCCGGAGGGATGGCCGTCAGGGCCGCGCCGCCAGGTCGAGCCAGGCGCGCAACCGCTCGCAGACGAAGTCGGCTAGCCGGCCCTGCCGGAAGATGCCCCACTGCAACAGGACGCCCTGCCACTGGGCCTCGACCAGTTCCGCAGCTGTTTCCGCTGGGATCGGCAGCGGCGGCATTCTCGCGGCGACGGCGGCGCGCAGAGTGGCGAAGCGCTCGCGGGCCAGGCGATTGAGGTCGGGATCGCGCATGTCCTGGCGCAGCCACAGCAGCTGATCGGCGAAGTGGTCGACGTCGTCCGCCACGTCCGGAAACATCCGCGCGAAGATATCGATCACCGCTTCCACCCCTGACGCAGGCGGCAGCTCGTTCAGAAAGCGCTCGAAGGTGCGGTTGTCCTGCGCGATCGCCGCAACAACCAGGCCATGCTTGTCGCCGAACCGCTGCACCAGGGTCGCCGGCGCTATTCCGGCCGCTTTCGCGGCTGCGGCCAAGGTAAACTCCGAGGGACCCTTGGCGAACATCACGGTGGCCGCCGCGGCCAGCACCGCCTCGTCGCTGATGGTCTTGGTCCGCGCCATGCTTGAATATAAATGTACATTCATTTATAGCGGATGAACAGGGGGTGCGAGATGCGAGCGACGTCCGCTGTCTTGGGGTTTCGGCCACATACCTACTGGACCGCAGCGGTCGCCTTGGCCGGCGATCCGGACGCACCGGACGTCATCCAGCGGCGCCGTATCGACTTCGCGTCAGGCGACGAGCGCTCGGTCTACCACCGCGTGGAGACGATGGCGGCGGACGAGGCTGAGGCCTGGATCGCCCGGGTTTGGGCGGCCTGCGAAGCCGACACACGCCTTGGCCTCAGCCAGCTGATCGAGGACCTCGCGGGCGCCGGCGTTGCCCTCGGCGTCGCCGTGGTCCCGATCGGCCGCGCCAAACACCCGGACAAGGTCGAGGACACCATCAAGTCGCACTCGCACATGCACGCCGCGGAGGGCGACTTCTATCGTGGCGTCGTGGCGGCCGCCTGCACGAACCTCGGGCTGGAGGTGCGCCGCGTGGTCGAACGCGACCTGCCCAGCCAGGTTAGCCAGTTGCTGCGCATCGACGGAGACGCGCTCCAGCAGCGGCTCAAGTCCATCGGCGCTTTGCTCGGCCCGCCCTGGACGGAAGATCAGAAGCTGGCGGTGCTGGCGGCGTGGAGCTGCCTGGCCGACGCCGAAACCAACGCCGGCTGAGGAGACCGCATGTCCAAACCACTCGAAGGACATGTCGCGCTGGTCGCTGGCGCCACACGCGCCGCCGGCCGCGGCATCGCCCAGGAGCTCGCGGCCGCCGGGGCCAAGGTCTACTGCACCGGCCGCAGCACCCGCGCCGCCCCGGCGACGCCGGGGCGTCCAGAGACCATCGAGGAGACCGCGGAGCTGATCGTGGCCGAGGGCGGCCGGGCCGTCGCCATCCGCGTCGACCATACGGTGGAAGCCGAGGTCGCGGCGCTGGCGGCGCGGATCCAGGCCGACGAAGGCCGCCTCGATATCCTGGTCAACGACATCTGGGGCGGCGATGAGTTGATCGACTGGGGCGCGCCGTTCTGGAAGCAGGACATCGCCACCATGCGCGGCTTGGTCGACCAGGCCCTCTTCAGCCATTGGATTGGCGCCCGCTACATTGCGCCAATGATGGTGGAAGCGAACCGCGGCCTGATCGTCGAGGTCACCGACGGCTCGGATCCCGGCTATCGCGGCACGCTGCTCTACGACTTCATCAAGGCTGGCCTGGTCCGCCTCGCCTACGGCATGGCCTGGGACCTGGCGACGACGCGGGTGACGGCGCTGGCGCTCTCGCCCGGCTTCCTGCGCTCAGAGGCGATGCTGGAGCGCTTCGGCGTCGCCGAGGTCAACTGGCGAGACGGCGTGGCGCAGGATCCCGACTTCGCCGAGTCCGAGTCTCCGCGTTATGTCGGCCGCGCGGTCGCTGCGCTCGCCGCCGATCCGAACCTGCGCGCCAAGGCTGGCGGCGCCTATTTCACCGCCGACCTGGCCGAGGAATACGGCTTCACCGACGTCGACGGCAGCCGGCCTCATTTCTGGAAAAGCGTGCTGGCGCGGCTCGAGCCCGAACTGGCTGGCGAGGCAGAGCTCAGTCCCTGGGCCAGGCTGCATGCCGCCGGCCGCTACCAGAAGCTCCATCTGTCGTCGCAACACGCCGATGAAGCGCGAGCGCTGGCCGCTCGGCTGGGCTGGAAGCGGCTCGGCGCGGGATTGCAGCCGGTGGGCGGGCTCTAGCGACGCCTAGCGCGGCGCCTTCAGCCGGCGCTTGGACAGGTGATAGGTCGGCGCGCCGTCCTCGACGCCGCCGCGGCCCTGGACGTAGGTGCGCTGCCACTTCTCGGCGACGGCGCCCTGTTCGCGCTCGGCCAGGCGCTTGCCGAAGTCGGCGCGGCTGGCGCTCCACTCCTCGTAGGCGGCCTTCAGCTTCAGATCGTCGTCCAGCGTCGCAAGCTTGGGCTGCACGGCGTCGATCAGGCCGTGCGGGGCCAGCGTCACGAAGCAGAACGGCTCGCCGGCCTCGAAGCGGATCACGCCAGGCCGGGTGAACTTCCAGTTCATGGTGAAGGGGAACGGCAGCCAGTCGGTCTCGACCAGGCCGTCGAGCGCGACGGCGCCGTCCTTGACCGTGTTTGGCGCGCCGCGCGCCCAGCAGGCCCAACCGGGCGAAGTGCGAAACAGCCAGCCGGTGTGGAAGGTGATCACGCCATGGCCGAAATGCGAGGTGACGTGATGCTTCACCCGTGGGTCGCTGGAACGGAACTGGATCGTGCCGATGTCATCGCCGCCGTACCAGGCCGCCTCGAACGCGAACGGCAGACTGAGCTCCCAGCCGCTGGAGTTGGCGATCGAGAGCGGGATGCAGCGGTAGGCGTACCGCTCGCTGGTCATGTCCATCCAGTCGCGGTCCGGCCGGGCCGGGACCAGGTCCGGCGAGGTCGGCCACAGCTTGTAGCAGGTCAGCTCCGGCGGGCCGATTTCGAGCTTGGCCGCATCGTGTCCGCCCCCCTCCGCGCCGGCTGGCTTCAGACGGTTCATCGCTCCACCCCACGCAAACTCTTGCAATCTGTAACCGAGTTTGAACCATCGCCGCTACGCCGGATGCTTGTCTTAACCGACTTCGCCCCCTAGCTCCGCCGTCCTCGCTCGAAGCGGAGCCACAAGATGATCCTGATCGGCCAATATGACAGCCCGTTCGTCAGGCGCGTGGCGGTGGCGCTGGAACTCTGGGGCGTCGACTTCGACCATCAGCCCTTGTCGGTCTGGGCCGATGCGGACCGGCTGTCGGCGATCAACCCGATGCGTCGCGTGCCGACTCTGGTGCTCGATGACGGCGAGGTGCTGATCGAGAGCAGCGCCATCCTCGATGCGCTCGACGAGATGGTCGGCCCGGCGCGGGCGATGTTGCCGGGCTCCGGCCCGGAACGTCGGCGCGGGCTGAAAGTCTGCGCACTCTCGACCGGTCTCGGCGACAAGGCGGTGAGCCTGTTCTACGAAGGGCTGCTGCATGAGGCGCCGTCGCAGACCTGGATCGATCGCTGCCACGCCCAGATCGGCGACGTGCTCAGCGCCCTGGAAGCCGATCGCGCGCTCTCCGCGTCCGCATTCTGGCTCGGCGACAGGATCAGCCACGCTGATATCGCCGCCGCCTGCGCCCTGCGCTTCACGCGCGAAGCCCATCCCGGCCTGTTCGACCCAGCTCGCTGGCCGCGGCTAGCCGAGCACGGCGAGCAGTGCGAGGCGCTGGAGGCGTTCAAGGCGATCAGCCAACCGCTGAACGTGACGATGAAGGGTGTCGCCTAGACGGCGGCCGTCGCGTCGGCGCGACGCCCTCTCGCCCGTGACCCGACGATGAAAGAGGTCATCACCCACCAACCGTCGAGGCAAACCGGCATAAGCGCGAACCGCGGCGATGTACCACAAGCTTAACTGCAACACTTCGTCAGCGGCTTTTGGTCTACCCTTCGCGCCACAAGTGGCGGGTCGGACCCCGTCGCGAGTTCGGTCGATGCAAGTCGAAACCCACCCCGACCCGGGCGAAAGACGCCCCTCGACCGCCATCACGCGCTTGGCCAGCGCTGACGCGCAGCAGGCGCTCGAGCGGATCCAGGCGTCATCGCTCCTTGGCGAGGGCCGGGTCTGCCTGATGAGCCTGGACGCGATTCGCGATCGGCTCGGGCTGCGCTGGGACGCCCGTCGCGACCGGATCTACGACCACGCGCAACAGTCGATGCGCCGCTCGCTGGGTCCGCACTGTTTCTTCCTGCGGGTCTCCGAGACCGACTTCCTGGTCGCCCAGCCCGGCATCGGGCGCGTCGCCGGCCAGGCGGCCTGCCTCAATTGCCTGCGCGACGTGCTGACCTACTTCCTCGGCGAGGCCCTGCTCGCCGACATCGTGGTGCATGAGGTCACCTCGTTGGCGGACGGACAGATTGGCGCGCGGACGCTGGACCCCGAGGCGGTCGAGGCCGAAGCCCAAACCCTGCCGCAGGTCTCGGAAAAGGCGCTTCAGCCGGCGGCGGCCGCCGCGAGCGTGATGTCGAGCGATCGCTGGACGCCGTTCGTCGCCCACGACGGACAGCGCCTGCGCGCCTCTTGCCAGCTGGAGCCGGTGCTCCAGTTGAAGACTTACGGGCGGATAGGCTATCGCCTGCGACGCCGCATCCTCAGCTTGCCTTCCGAGACGCCGCTGTCGCGAGCCGACCAGCAGAAGCTGACCAGCGCCGATATCGAACGGATCGACTTCGCGACCTTGGCGCGGGGGCTCAACCGCCTGGAACAGGAAGGCGGCGGCGATCGTCAGCCCAGCCTGATCCTGCCGGTCTCGTTCACCACCCTGTCGTCGAAACGTGGCCGCGCGACGCTGGCGGAGTTCTTTCGCGCCGCGCAGGAAAGCGTCCAACGCGGCCTGATCTGCGAAGTCTGCGACATCGAAGGCGTGCCGCCCAGCACGATGCTGGCGGTGACGTCGCTGATGCGGCCGTTCTGCCTGTTCCTGATCGGACACCTCTCGACGGCGCCGACGAACGGCCTGGCCGCTCTGAAGGACGCCGGCCTGCAGGGCGTCTCGATCGAGCGGCCGCCAGGCCTGGGCTCGGACGCCGCCTTCGACGCCTTCGCCAAGAGCCTGACGGCCGCCGCCAAGCCGGTGGTCCGGGCGGTGATGATCTACGGCCTGACCGGCCCCCGGCAGGCGGCGATCGCCAGCTTGCACGGCGCCAGCCACGCCAGTTTCGCGCCAGACCGGCCCAAGGCGCACTACGTCGACGCACGCGCCGCCCAACCGGTCTGATCGCGGCGGAAGGGGCGCTCTGGAGAGCGGCCGCACCGTCATGCTAGGTTCGCCCACTTTATGGGGGAATCCGCGCATGGCGCTCGATCGACGTCGTCTCCTGGCATCCGCGGCGGCGCTGGGCGCCGCGAGCGCTCTTCCACGCGCGGCATGGTCGCAGGCTCTGGCGGGACCGCCAAAGGCCTCCGTCCGACCAGTGACCGAGACATTGCACGGCGTCACCATTACCGACCGCTATCGCTGGATGGAGACGCCCGCGGATCCCGAGTGGACGCCTTACCTGATGGGCCAGAACGCCTACGCCCGCGCGGTTCTGGCGGCGATCCCGGGGCGCGACGCGCTGGCCGAGAAGGTCGGCGCAGTCTCCGGCGCGCTGGCGGCGATCGGTCAGGTCCAGACGGCCGGGCCCTACATCTTCACGCAGCTGCGCCCGGTCGGGGCCAACACGTTCAAGCTCTATGTGCGCGAAGGCGTCGGCGGCCAGGACCGGCTGCTGGTCGATCCCGACACCCTGGCCACGGCCGGGACCCACTACTCGCTCGACTATTGGTCGGCGTCTCCGGACGGCAAGCTGGTGGCCTACGGCGCCTCGGCGGCAGGGTCGGAGAACTCGGTGCTGCGGTTCATCGAGACCGCCACCGGCGCCAGCCTGCCGGAATCGCTCGACCGGGCCCAGTTCGGCCCGGCGCAGTGGAGCGCCGATGGCAGCGGCGTGTTCATCAACCGGCTCAAGGCCGGGACCAAGCACGGTGACCCGGACCACTACCTCGACAGCATCTGCTGGTTCCACAAGGTGGGGACCGACCCGGCGGGCGATGTCAAAGTGCTGGGCAAGGGGCTCGACCCGGCCGTCGACGTCCCTGACATCGCGTTCACGCTCGTGGCCAGCCAGCCGGGCTGCGATATCGCGCTCGGCATCGTCGCCACCGGCGTGCAGAACGAACTCACCATCTACGCCAGCCCACTCGGCCCGGCGATGGCCGGCAGGCCGGTGTGGCGCAAGGTCTGCGATCCGGCCGACGACGTGACCGGCATCGCCGTGGTCGGTCCCGACCTCTACCTGATGACCCACAAGGATGCGCCGCGCTACCGGGTGCTGCGGACGACGACCGCCGATCCCGCGTTCGCCAACGCCAAGGAGGCCGCGCCGGAAGCGCCCAGCGTGGTCAAGGCCTTGGCCGGGGCCCGCGACGGGGTTTACGTCCAGACGCTGAATGGCGGCCTCAGCGGACTCTACCGGCTTGCGCCCGACGGCCGGAAGATCGAGGTCAAGCTGCCGTTCGAGGGCTCGATCGCCTTTATCGCCACCGATCCGCTGGCCGACGGCTGCTGGTTCCAGATCGAAGGCTGGGTGCGCCCGCCGGTGCTCTGCCACGCCGCGCCGGACGGGACGGTCACCGTCACCGACATCGCGCCGAAACCGGCGATCGACGTTTCGCCCTACGACAGTGTCGAAGTGCGGGTGAAGGCGCGCGACGGCGCGATGGTGCCGCTGTCGATCCTCTTCGCCAAGAACCTGAAACGCGACGGCAAGGCGCCGCTGCTGCTGGACGCGTACGGCGCCTACGGCCTCGACCAGGACGCCGCTTTCATCGCCCGCGCCCTGCCCTGGCTGGACCTTGGCGGCGTCTTCGCGGTGGCCCACGTGCGCGGCGGCGGCGAGCTTGGCGAAGCCTGGCACCTGGCCGGCAAGGGACTGACCAAGCCCAACACCTGGCGCGATGCTATCGACTGCGCCCTCTACCTGATCGCCGAGCACTGGACCGGCAAAGGCAAGATCGCGGTCGAGGGCGGGTCAGCCGGCGGGATCATGGTCGGCCGCTTCCTCACGGAACGGCCGGACCTGGTCACCGTGGCGATCAGCCAGGTCGGCGTCTCCAACGCCACCCGCGCCGAGTTCTCCGAGAACGGCCCCGACAACGTGCCTGAGTTCGGGACGGTGAAGGACCCGGACGGCTTCAAGGGCCTGCTGGAGATGGACGCCTACCAGCACGTCAAGGATGGCGCCCCCTACCCCGCCGTGCTGCTGACCACCGGCGCCAACGATCCCCGCGTGGCGCCTTGGGAGGCCGGCAAGATGACCGCCCGCCTGCAGGCCGCCACCAGCTCGAAGAGACCGATCATCCTGCGGGTGGAGACCGACGCCGGCCACGGGGTCGGCTCGACCCGCAAACAGCGCGACGACGAGACCGCCGACACCTACGCCTTCATTCTCTGGCAGACCGGCGATCCCCGGTTCCAGCCGAAGGCTTGATCGGGGAAGTTGGAATGACCGTGCAATTGCGCAGGGCCGAGGCGGCGGACGCGCCCGTGCTGGGCGACATCTGCTATCGCGCGTTCAAGACCATTGCCGAGGCGCACGGTTTTCCGCCCGACTTTCCGAGCCCCGAGGCCGGAGCCGGCGCCATCGGTAGCCTAATCGCCCATCCCGCCGTGTTCGACGTTGTCGCCGAGGCTGGCGGCAAGCTGGTCGGCAGCAACTTCCTCGACGAGCGCAACTCCATCAGTGGCGTCGGGCCGATCACGGTCGATCCGGCGGTGCAGAACGACGGCGCGGGGCGCGCGCTAATGGACGCGGTGCTGCAGCGCGCGCAGGAGCGCGGCGTCGCCGGCATCCGCCTGGTGCAAGCCGGCTACCACAGCCGCTCGCTGGCGCTCTATCTGAAACTCGGCTTCGAGGCGCGCGAACACCTGTCGTGCCTGAAGGGGCCGCCTCTCGGCAGGGCGATCCCGGGCTGCGCCGTTCGGGCCGCGACGCGCGATGACCTGGCCGCATGCAACCGGCTGTGCCTGCACGTGCACGGCCACGACCGCGGCGGCGAACTGGCCGACGCCGTCGGGCGCGGCTTGGCGCGGGTCGTGGAGCGCGCAGGACGCCTCACCGGCTACGCGACCGGGATCGCCTTCGCCAGCCACGCCGTCGGCGAAGCCAACGACGACCTCAAGGCGCTGATCGGCGCCGCCGAGGCGTTCGTCGGCCCCGGCTTCCTGGTCCCGACGCGCAACGGCGAGCTGATGCGCTGGTGCCTCGGCGAAGGCCTGCAGGTCACCCAGACCCTGACCCTGATGAGCATCGGCCTCTACAACCAGCCCGACGGCGCCTGGCTGCCGTCGGTGATCTACTGATCCGACCGCGCTTGATCGGCCCTGCGCGTTTCTGATCTAACTCGACGGCATGAGCGACAAGATCATGCCGTCCGGCGGAACTGTGGCGAGCGGGTTCGAGGCAGTCAGGGACGCGTTCCTGGCCGCGCAGGCGGAGGATCCGGGCGGGGCGCAGCTGTGCGTCTATCGGCGCGGCGAGCGGGTGGTCGACCTCTGGGCGGGCTCGGACCCCGCCAACGATCGGCCCTATGGCGAGGATGCGATCGGCGTCCTGATGTCATGCACGAAGGGCGTGGTTGTCGCCGGCGTGCACATCCTGGCCGACCGCGGACTGATCGATTTCGACGCGCCGATGGCCAGGTACTGGCCGGAGTTCGGCCAGGCGGGCAAGGACCGCATCACGGTCGCGCAGTGCCTCAGCCATACCGGCGGGCTGATGGCCTACGACGCCGAGGCCGACATGGGACCGGCAGACCAGTTCGACCCCGACCGCGCCGCGACCGCCATCGCGAAGATGGCGCCGCTGTGGGAGCCAGGCGCGGCGTCCATGTACCACTTCGTCACCTTCGGCGTGCTGGCCGGCGAGTTGATCCGGCGCGTCGACGGCCGCTCGCCCGGCCGCTTCATCGCCGACGAGATCGTCCGGCCGCTGGAGATCGACCTCTGGCTCGGCTTGCCACCCGATCAGGAGGCGCGCCGGGCGCCGCACTTCCGCACCGGTAACGAGCTCAGCGCCGACCAGTGGCGGGCGATCATGACCGCCGCCGGCGCCGACCTGGACGACCGCCTGATCCGCGCGTTCCTGGCGATGGTGGTCTCGGTCGAAGGCGCGCTGGAACTGCTGAACACCTCCCGCGCCGCCAGGGCCGCGGAGCTGCCGGCCGGCGGCGCGATCGGTGATGCGCGGGCGCTGGCCAAGATCTACGCCGCGCTGATCCGGCGCGTGGATGGCGTACGCCTGATCAGCGCTGAGGCGATGGAGCGGGCGCGGGCGCCGCGGACCAGCGGCCTTGGACCGCCGGGCGAGTTCAGGAAGCTGGCGCGGGGCGAATGGCAGCCGTTCAGCCTCGGCTACGAGCTGCCGGCGGCGGTGAAGCCGATGCTGGGTCCCGGCTCGTTCGGTCACGCCGGCGCCGGCGGCCGCTGGGCGTTCGCCCATCCCGAAAGCGGTGTCGCGGTCGGTTACGTCTGCAACACCATGATCGAAAGCCCGACCGCGCCGGATCCGCGATGGGTCGGCTGGCTGGAGGCGCTGAAGGAGGCGGTAGCCTGACTCCCCTCCCCTCAAGTGGGAGGGGGCAAACAAGAAAACGGCCGCCGGATCGCTCCGGCGGCCGCCTGCAGTTGGTCGGTGGCTCTGAGGCCTACTCGACGATCTTGGTCACCACGCCCGAACCGACGGTGCGGCCGCCTTCGCGGATGGCGAAGCGCAGGCGCTCTTCCATCGCGATCGGCGTGATCAGTTCGACGTTCAGCTCGGCGTTGTCGCCGGGCATGATCATCTCGACGCCTTCCTTCAGGCTGATCACCCCGGTCACGTCCGTGGTGCGGAAGTAGAACTGCGGGCGATAGTTGGAGAAGAACGGGGTGTGGCGTCCGCCCTCTTCCTTGGTCAGGATGTAGGCCTCGGCGGTGAACTTGGTGTGCGGGGTGATCGAGCCCGGCTTGCAAAGCACCTGGCCGCGTTCGACGTCCTCACGCTTGGTGCCGCGCAGCAGCACGCCGACGTTGTCGCCCGCTTCCCCTTGGTCGAGCAGCTTGCGGAACATTTCCACGCCGGTGCAGGTGGTCTTCTGGGTCGGGCGCAGGCCGACGATCTCGACTTCCTCGCCCACCTTGATCACGCCGCGATCGATACGGCCGGTGACCACGGTGCCGCGGCCGGAGATCGAGAACACGTCTTCCACCGCCATCATGAACGGCTGGTCCTTGGCCCGGGCGGGCTGCGGGATGTAGGTGTCGACCGCCGTCATCAGCTCGAGGATCGCGTCCTCGCCGATGGTCGGGTCGCGGTCTTCGACGGCCGCCAGGGCAGAGCCCTTGACGATCGGGATGTCGTCGCCGGGGAACTCGTAGACCGAAAGCAGCTCGCGCACTTCCATCTCGACCAGCTCGAGCAGTTCCTCGTCGTCAACCATGTCGACCTTGTTGAGGAACACCACCAGCGCCGGCACGCCGACCTGGCGGGCCAGCACGATGTGCTCGCGGGTCTGCGGCATCGGGCCGTCGGCGGCCGAGACCACCAGGATGGCGCCGTCCATCTGCGCCGCGCCGGTGATCATGTTCTTCACATAGTCGGCGTGCCCGGGGCAGTCGACGTGGGCGTAGTGACGGTTCTTCGTCTCATATTCCACGTGCGCCGTATTGATCGTGATGCCGCGCGCCTTCTCTTCCGGCGCCGCGTCGATCGATGCGTAGCTTCTCGCCGTGGCGCCGCCGGTCTTCGCCAGCACCATGGTGATCGCCGCCGTCAGCGTTGTCTTGCCATGGTCGACGTGACCGATCGTGCCGATGTTGCAGTGCGGCTTGTTCCGCGAAAACTTTTCCTTGGCCATTCTTAAGCTCCAGCCCTTCGACGGGCTATCTCTTCGGGTTGTCTAGGTCTTTTGAGGATGTCTAGGTCGATTATCAAGCGTACTTCTTGACCACTTCATCGGCCACCGCCTGCGGCACCGCCTCGTAGTGGTCGTACTCCATGTGGAAGGCCGCGCGGCCCTGGGTCATGGAGCGCAGGGTGTTCACGTAGCCGAACATGTTGGCCAGCGGAACCATGGCGATCACGACCTGGGCGTTGCCGCGCTGGTCCTGGCCCTGGATCTGGCCGCGACGGGAGTTCAGGTCGCCGATCACGTCGCCGACCCAGTCCTCGGGCGTCGTCACTTCCACCTTCATGATCGGCTCGAGCAGCTTCGGCGCGCCCTTCTCGCGAAGTTCGCGGAAGGCCGCGCGCGCGGCGATCTCGAACGCCAGCACGCTGGAGTCGACGTCGTGGTAGGCGCCGTCGGTTAGGGTCGCCTTGAAGTCGATCACCGGGAAGCCGGCCAGCAGGCCGTTTTCCTTGACCGACGCCAGGCCCTTCTCGACCCCGGGCACGAACTCCTTCGGCACGTTGCCGCCGACGACCTTGCTCTCGAACGAGTACCCGACGCCGGCCTCGACCGGTTCGAACGTGATCTTCACCCGCGCGAACTGGCCGGACCCGCCGGTCTGCTTCTTGTGGGTGTAGTCGATGTCGACCTTGCGGCCGAGCGTCTCGCGGTAGGCCACCTGCGGCGCGCCGATGTTGGCTTCCACCTTGTAGGTGCGCTTGAGGATATCGACCTTGATGTCGAGGTGCAGCTCGCCCATCCCCTTGAGCCGGGTCTGGCCGGACTCGGGGTCGGTGGAGACGCGGAAGGTCGGGTCCTCGGCGGCCAGCTTCTGCAGGGCGACGCCCAGCTTCTCCTGGTCGGCCTTGGACTTCGGCTCGATGGCGATCTCGATCACCGGATCGGGGAAGTCCATCTTCTGCAGGATCACCGGGTTCTTGTTCGGATCGCACAGGGTGTCGCCGGTGCGGGTGTCTTTCAGCCCGGCCAGGGCGACGATGTCGCCGGCGAAGGCTTCCTTGATGTCCTCGCGGTTGTTCGAGTGCATCAGCAGCATGCGGCCGACCCGCTCGCGCCGGTCGCGCGAGGAGTTGAGCAGGCCCATGCCGCTCTCCAGCTTGCCGGAGTAGATGCGGCAGAAGGTCAGCGAACCGACGAACGGGTCGTCCATGATCTTGAACGCGAGCACCGACAGGGCTTCCTCATCGGAGGCCTGACGGGTCACCGGCTCTTCGGTGCGGAAGTCGAAGCCCGGCGTCGGCGGGATGTCCACCGGCGAGGGCAGGTAGTCGACCACCGCGTCGAGCAGGGGCTGCACGCCCTTGTTCTTGAACGCCGAGCCGCACAGGATCGGGTAGAAGGCGCCGTTCAGAACCGCCTTGCGCAGGCACTTCTTCAGCGTCGCCTCGGTGACCTCGTCGCCGTTGAGGTAGGCCTCCATGGCCTCGTCATCGAGCTCGACCGAGTTCTCGACCATGAAATGGCGCGCCTCGTCGGCCGCGTCCTTCAGGTCGGCGGGGATTTCCTCGTCGTGATAGTTGGCGCCCAGGGCCTCGTTGTCCCAGATCACCGCCTTCATGCGGACCAGGTCGATGATGCCCTTGAACGTCGACTCCGAGCCGATCGGCAGCTGGATCGGTACGGCCTTCACGCCCAGGCGATCGCGGATCGATTCGACGCAGTCCTCGAAGCTCGCGCCGATCTTGTCCATCTTGTTGACGAACACGATGCGCGGCACGTCGTACCGGTCGGCCTGACGCCAGACGGTTTCGGTCTGCGGTTCGACGCCCTGGTTGCCGTCCAGCACCGCGACGGCGCCGTCGAGCACGCGCAGCGAACGCTCGACCTCGATGGTGAAGTCGACGTGCCCGGGGGTGTCGATGATGTTCAGGCGCTTGCCGTTCCACATCGCCGTGGTGGCCGCGGAGGTGATCGTGATCCCCCGCTCCTGCTCCTGCTCCATCCAGTCCATGGTCGCGGCGCCGTCGTGGACTTCGCCGATCTTATGGCTCTTGCCGGTGTAGTAGAGGATCCGCTCCGTGGTCGTCGTCTTCCCGGCATCGATGTGGGCCATGATGCCGAAGTTACGATAGTCCTCGATCTTGGTGGTGCGGGGCATGGGGTGGCTCTGCCGGAACGGTCAAAAACGGTGGTGACAAACGGCGCGGGCGATTTAACTCAAACCGCCCGCGCGTGAAAGGGTGAGGCTGGGGAAGCGCCCTATATAGGCGCTACCAGCGATAATGCGAGAAAGCGCGGTTGGCCTCGGCCATCTTGTGGGTGTCTTCGCGCTTCTTCACCGCCGCGCCGCGATTGTTGGACGCATCCAGCAGCTCGCCGGCCAGCTTTTCGGTCATGGTGTTCTCGCCGCGCGAGCGGGCCGCGCCCACCAGCCAGCGAATCGCCAGAGCCCGGCGGCGCTCGGGGCGCACTTCCACCGGCACCTGATAGGTCGCCCCGCCGACCCGGCGCGAGCGCACTTCCACCGACGGCGCGACGTTGTCGAGCGCGGCGTGGAAGGTCTCCAGCGGGCCGATGTCGCGGCGCTTGGATTCCATGATGTCGAAGGCGCCGTACATGATGCTCTCGGCGACGGCCTTCTTACCTTCGTACATCACGTAGTTCATGAACTTGGTGACGACGAGATCCCCGAACTTGGGGTCCGGCAATACCTTACGGGTTTCTGCTCTGCGGCGACGGGACATTCTATCAGGCCTATTTCGGTCGTTTCGCGCCGTAAAGCGAACGGCGCTGTCTGCGGTCCTTCACCCCTTGGGTGTCGAGAACGCCGCGGAGGATGTGGTAGCGCACGCCCGGCAAGTCCTTCACCCGGCCGCCGCGGATCAGCACGACCGAGTGTTCCTGCAGGTTGTGGCCTTCGCCGGGGATGTAGCACACCGCCTCGATGCCCGAGGTCAGGCGCACCTTGGCGACCTTCCGCAGCGCCGAGTTCGGCTTCTTCGGGGTCACCGTATAGACGCGGGTGCAGACGCCCCGGCGTTGCGGCGAGCCCTTCAGGGCCGGCACCTTGTTGCGCGCGACCTTGTTGGCGCGCGGCTTGCGGATCAACTGGTTGACCGTCGGCATTCTTACTCTTCGGCTTCCAAACGTTGGCTTCTGACGCACGGAACCGCCGCTTCCGATAAACACGAAACGGCGCCGAAACGCAGTTCGCCCTGCGTTGCGGCGCGCCAGCGGCTCTTGACGATGAGACGCTACGTCTATCGGAGCGGGCGCGAACCCTGCCCCAAAAAGGAGGCGGGTTGATACGCGCGAAGAAGGCGCAAAGTCAACACGGCGTGCGCCCCGCCCGCGTCGTTAGAACCGGGCGACAATCTTCTGCGCCAGGGCCTGCTCGGCGGCCAGGGCGTCGGCGCCACGCAGATGATCGATCTTCGCGCCGTTGAGGACCAAGCGGGAAACCCTGCCGCCCGGCGGACGTGAAGCGGACCAGCGCCGGAATACTGTGCCGGCTGAATTAGAGCGCCTTGTCGCCGACTCGGTTCTGATCGGCGCCGGCCGCTGCCGCCGCTGGTCGCCAAGCTCCTCTGCTTTCATGATGGAATCCCAGTCGTTCACGGTCAGTTCCCCTCGCTGAAGTCGGCGGAGGTGAAGCCGCATTGCCGAGTGCAGGTCGGTTGAGTTCTGCGGTAGTGGCGCGCCTGACGCGTTCTCAGCATCCGCCTGGCTCAGGAGATCGCAGGGCTTGCGGGACGTCGTGGCGATCGCCGCCGCGGTTCCTGGTTCCGCCGCCTCGGCCGCCCCGGACGACACCGCCGGCTTCGAACAGGCGCAGAGCAGCGCGGCGCCGGCGGCGAGGCAGGCCGTGAAAAGCAGGATCTCCATTGAAGGGTTCTCTCGGCGTCGGCCACGCTGAGCCGAGCGGCTCCATCTAGCACGACGCACACCGTCAATTGAGGCGACGGCGCAGCTCAGATCAACTCGTCGGTGAACACCGTGAACTCCGCCAGGTCGGCGGGGCCGAAGTTGGTGACGATGGCGACGTCGGCGGCGTCGCGGCCGACGCCCATCAAGGTGCGGCCGATGCGGGGATGGTTGTGGCGGGCGTCGGCGGTGCGCCAGGCGCCCCCGAGCCAGACCTCCAGCCAGGCGCTGAAGTCCATCGGGCC
Organism: uncultured Pseudomonadota bacterium; assembly: GCA_963835495.1. GTDB lineage: Bacteria > Pseudomonadota > Alphaproteobacteria > Caulobacterales > Caulobacteraceae > Acaudatibacter. Next base: position 1,453,301 of record CAWIFQ010000003.1, read on the forward strand.
CGGCACGGGCTCGACGCGGATGTCGCCCAGGTAGCCGGTGCAGTAGCGCGCCGGGATGTTGAGCGCGCGGCAGAGCGTGATCGCCAGGTGGGCGTAGTCGCGGCAGACCCCTGCCCGCTCCTCATGCGCCTGGTGAGCGGTCTTGGTGGCCCTGGCGTGCTCGTAGCCGAAGCGGATCCGCTCATGAGTATAGTCGAGCACCGCCTGAACGCGTGACCAGCCGAGGTCGGTCGGGCCGAACTGCCTCCAGGCCAGGTCGCTCAGCAGCTCCACGTCGCAATAGCGCGAGGGCAGCAGGTAGGTGACGACATGGTCCGGCAGCTCGTCGACCGGCTCCTGCCGCGCGCCGTAGGGAATGGGGTCGGGCTCGCCCAAGTCGCGGATCACGAAGTCGGTGTGAAAGGTCGTGCGGCCCGCTGGCGCGACAAGACGGGTGCAGGTGTTGCCGAACGAGTCGACGTAGGTGCGGATCGGAACATAGGGCTCCGTCTGCATCCAGTCGGGTTTCTCGAGGTCGCGGGCGCGTTCAGGCCGAACGCTGAGCATCATCAGCATCGGGATCGGGGCGGGCGTGTCGTAGACGATGCGGTAGCCGGCCCTGATACGCATTTAACCTTCGCGGTTATCCTGCTCCAGCAACTCTCAGGAACGTGGCCGGTTGCGTCGCCGGCTCGGCCTCCACGCCGATGTCGACTTCCACGTCCATGCCCAGGAAGTCCGAACGCATGCCGCGCCAGGCCCCGTGCAGAGGCAGTGTCAGGCGCGGGTCGGCGGCGGAGGCCACCCGGATCAGTCCCGCTGACCCGACGATGCCGTTGGTCGGATCGAAGTCCGCCCAACCGCAGCCGGGCAGATAGACCCGCACCCAGGCGTGGGTGTGTCCGTGGCTGCCCCCCGCCTTTCCCCCGCCCTTCAGAGAGCCGCCGTAGACGTAGCCGGAGGCGAACCGCGCCGCGAGGCCGAGCCGGCGCGCCGCTTCGATCATCAGCACGGCGAAGTCGCGGCAACTGCCGCGGCGGCGTTCCAGCGTGACCTGCGGGGTCTGCGGCGCCCCGGCCTCGCGCACTTCGTAGGCGAAGCTCGCCCGCACCTCGTGGGTCATGTCGCAGAGCACGGTCGACAGGCGGGTCCGGCCCACCGGACGCAGGAAGCGCCGCGCCCAGGCTTCGACCGTGCCAGCATCGGGATGCCGCGGATGCATCGACGCGGCCAGCAAAGGCAGCTCCTCGGCGTCGTAGCTGAACGCGCCGGCGCCGATCGCGGCGTCTGCCGCCTCCAGGTCGAGCGCCGCGTGCGGCAGATGCTCGAGCGTGGTCCGGCTCTCGACCACCAGGGCGTCGGCGCGGGCGTCGAAACGCGCGATCGCCACCCCGGCGTCGGTAAGATCGTGCAGGTGGCGCAGCAGCGATGGCTGTGGCGAGATGTCGAGTTCGTAGGCAACCAGCCGCTGGTCGAAGCCTTCCTGCGGACGCAGCATCATCCGGTGCTCGCCAAAGGCGACCGGGGTGCGGTACCGGTAGCTCGTCCGGTGGCGGATGGAGACGATCGGCATTGGCAAATAGCTCAGCCAATTCCGCCGGCGGGTCTACGCGGCTCCTGGGCGCAGGGGAATCCACAACCTTCACTGTGCAAAGCGCAGGCGCTTCGTCGCCGATTCTGCTGGTGGGGGATCACGCCGGCCGAGATATCCCGGCTTCGCTGGGTCGGCTTGGCCTGCCCGACGCGGCGCTGGACCTGCACATAGCCTCGGACATCGGCGTCGCCGGCCTTGGCGCGCGCCTCGCCGACGCCCTCGGCGCGACCTTCATCGCCCAGCGCTATTCGCGCCTGGTGATCGACTGCAACCGCGACCCGGGTCACCCCGCTTCGATCGCGGAGATCAGCGACGGGGTCGCCGTGCCGGGAAATACCGGTCTCTCGGGTGGGGCGCGCGCCGGTCGGGCCGCCGAGATCTTCGCGCCCTATCACGCCCGGATCGCCGACGAGATCGCGGCGCGGACCGCCGCGGCGCGGCCTACGACCCTGCTGGCGCTGCACTCCTTCACCCCGGTGATGGCCGGCGCGGCGCGGCCCTGGCGGTTCGGCGTGCTGCACATGGGCCGCTCGCGCTTCAGCGAGGCGGTGCTGGGCGCCCTGCGCGCCGCGCTGGGCGCGGACCTGGTCGGCGACAACGAGCCCTACCGCATGGACGGGACCGACTACACCGTGCCCCGCCACGCGATCGCCGCCGGCCTCGATTACCTCGAGCTCGAAGTGCGCCAGGACCTGATCGCGGATGCGTCCGGACAGGCCGAGATCGCCGCCTTGCTCGCCCCTCTGCTGCAGCGCCACGCGTGACAGGCCTGGGAGGGTTTGCTACCAGGGCGCACGGTCAATCGCGGACCATCCGGGGAGTCCTTCCGTGACAAGTTGCTGGAACAGCAGCCGCATTCGCTAGGCGAACGCTGACCTTCCGCTAGCCCCAGCCATCCGGCGCGCGCCTCTGGCGCGGCTGTCTCGGAACAATTCCATGTCGCCCCATTCTGAGCCCGCCGGTCACGGCGGCGCGCGTCGCCGCCTACCGGGCGCGATGCCGCAAACACCTGGCGCCGCCATGCGGCGCGTCCTCCGTCGCCATCACATCAACCTCGACAAGGGAGCACCATGACCAACTTCATGCTGACCTGCCGTGAGCGGCCAACGCACGCGGCTTCGCCTCGCCCAGAACCTGTTCGCCTCGGAGCGGCCGGCCAGACGGCTGGTCGCCAGCGCCGATCTGACGCCTGGCGACCTGGTCTATGACCTAGGCGCCGGGACCGGTGCGGTAACGGCCGCGCTGTTGGCGGCCGGCGTCCGCATCGTCGCCGTCGAGCGCGATCCGAACCTGGCCCGCAAGCTGCGTTCGCGCTTCCACGCAGCGCCGGTGACCGTGATCGAGGCGGACCTGCGCGACGTGCGTTTCACCGCGCCGTTCAAGGTCGTCGCCAATCCGCCGTTCAACGTCACCGCCGATCTGCTGCGGCGACTGCTGACGCAGGGGTCGGGGCCCGACGCCGCAGCGATCGTGCTGCAGCGCGAGGCGGCAGAGAAGTGGGGCGGCGTCCGGCAGGCCTCGGCTTCGCTGGCGGTTCGTCCGTGGTTCGAGCTCTGCGTCTCGAGCGCGTTCAGCCGCCACGACTTCGTCCCGGCCCCGAACGTCGAGGTGGCGCTGTTGCGCATCCGCCGGAAGTCACCGCCCGACCTGGCGGCGCCGCAAGCCGAGGCCTGGCGCGCCTTCATCCGCCATGCCCTCGCACGGCCGCAACCGGACGCCTGGAGGGCCCTGCGGCCGTTCGTCAGCAATCTGCAATGGCGGCGCCTCTCGCAGGACCTCGGCATCGCACAGAACGCCCTGCGCGCCGACCTCCGCTACGAGCAGTGGCTGGGCGTCTTCCGGTTCGTGCAACGCTGCGCGCCGACCCGCAAACGCCAGCGCATCGCGGCCAATTGACAGCCGTCCGAGCGCGGCTCAACCTCCGCGCTGGGTGGACACGACCCGCCGCTTGCGCCTTCGGGATTGGCGAACGTGTCGCAACGAACCTGCCTCCTCTGCCGTGGGCGGACGGGTCAGCAATGCAAGCGCCTGACGTCTCGTTCGCTCATGCAAAGGATCGACGATGCGTGACTATCGCGACGCCAAAGCCATGGCGCGCCGACTGCGCGAGGCCCTGGCCCAGCAGGGCGTGCCCCTCACCCACACCGACTGCCTGGAACTCATCGCCCGAAGCTTCGGGCTGAAGGACTGGCAGGTAATGGCCGCCCTGATCGAGGCGGCCAGTCCGTCCGAGCGGGCGACGGCGGAACCGCCGCTCTGGTCGGGCCCGGCGCTGCTGCTGCGCGACATCGTGGTGTTCCCGAAGCAGACAGTCCCGGTCTTCGTTGGCCGCGCCATGTCCAAGCTGGCGCTGGCGGACGCCTATCAGGGCGAGCAGGAAGTGCTGCTGGTGACGCAGAAAGATCGCGCCGACGATGATCCGCCACCCGAGGCGATCTACCGGGTCGGCGTGGTCGCCGATGTGCTGGAGCGCACCGTGCTGCCGGCGGGCGAGATCAAGCTGCTGGTCCGAAGCCGTCAACGCGCCACGGTGGTGCGCTTCGGCCAGGCAGGCGGCTTTCGCACGGCCGACGCGAGACTCGAGCCCGCGGTACGCCTCGAGGTTTCGGGAGCTGCGGACCTGGCGCGCTCGGCGCTCGCCGCGCTGCAGGCCTATGCCGCCGGCCGCGCAAACCTGCTCAAGCCTGGCGTCGCCGAGCGCCTCGCGGAGATCCGCTCTCCCGGCGTGCTGGCCGACCTGATCGCCGCCCACCTCGACCTCGACATCCCGCAGAAGCAGCGGCTGCTGGAGACGCGCGATCCCGGCCAGCGCCTGGAAGCTGTCACCCGGCTGATCTCGCAAGCCACCGCGGCGGCGGCCTGATCATGCTGGATCAACGCGAACTCGCCATCCTGCGGCAGGCCTACGCCCGGCGCGTCTATTTCGCATCCAACGCCGATGACCCACGGCTGGAAACCTGCCTCGCCGAAGTGCGCCGCGAGGACTTCCTTGGCCCTGGCCCCTGGGACATGCCGGTGATGGGCCCGGGGCCGACGTCGACCTACCGCCGCACGCCCGACGCCGACCCGATGTGGCTCTACCACGACGCACTGGTGGGCCTGATGCCCGAGAAGGAACTCAACAATGGCGTGCCGTCGTTCCTGACCTTTCTGATCTCGCTGGGCCGTGTCGCCGAGGGAGAGCACGCAGTCCATATCGGCGCGGGCGTCGGCTACTACAGCGCTTTCCTGGCCCGTTTGGTCGGCGAACAGGGCAAGGTGACGGCGATCGAGTATGAGCCGGCGCTGGCGGCCCGCGCCCAGGCCAACCTCGCGGGCTATTCGCAGGTGCGCGCATTGCAGGGCGACGGCGGCGCGATGGCGCTCGAGCCGGCTGACGTCATTCTGGTCAACGCCGGCGCGGCGCGCCCGGCCGACGTCTGGCTGGATGCGCTCAAGGACGGCGGACGGCTGATCGTGCCGCTGGCGGTCGGCTACAACGGCCCGAACGGCCTGGCCGGGACCCGCGGCGGCATCTTCGTGATCGAGCGTCGCGGCGAGGCCTACGACGCGAAGTGGCGCTCGGCCACGGCGATCTACCCGTGCATCGGGGTGCAGGACGCCGAGTCCGCGGCAGGCCTCGCCGAAGGGTTCAAGCGCGGCGGCGCGGACAAGGTCAGACGCCTCCACCGGACCTCCGACGTGCCCGCCGAGATCTGTTGGGCGCGCGGTCCTGGCTGGGCGTTGGCCTACGAATAGCGCCGCATTGGCGCGCGCCTGAGATTGTCTCAGCCTAGAAGTGATCGCCGCGGATGAACGAGCGCCCGGCTTGTCCGTTCATGTCAGCGACATCTCGCGCCAGCTATCCACACCTGGACGCGGCGTGGCCGGCGTCGATGTCGATGCTGTAACAGGAAACAAACTCCATGACTGGTTCAGGATTGTTCGGCCGGGCCTCGCGTCTGGCCCTCATCGCCGCCACCGCCGGCTTTGCGCTGGCGGCGTGCAATCAGGCCGCCGCGCCGCCGGCCGCAAACGCCACCGCGCCCGCGCCGCTGGCGGCCTTGCCGCTGGCGATGGACGCCGCACCTGCGATCGCACCGGCGCCGGCCGCCACGGCCTTGCCGTCCGCTCGACCGGCGAACATCGGCCGACTGGCCGACCCGGGCCAGGCCTACGCCTTTGCCGATCGGGCGGAGGCGATGAACGCCGGCTTCGGCGATGCGCCGCCTGACTACACCTTCGACTACGGCGGCGGGCAGCGCCCGTGGGTCTGGCGCGCGGACGATCAATCGACCCGCATCGCCGAGCCGCTGCCGAACGGCGGTGACCGCTACTACTATTACGAGCCGGGCGCGCCGGATCCCTATCTGGTCCGCGACGACGGCTATAGCTACGGCTACGACAACGGCGCGCTCGTGGCGGTCTACGGACCGGACGGACGCCTGCTGCAGTCCGACCAACTTGGCGGTCGCGCCGACATCGCCGGTCGCATCCTCGCCCGGGCGGCGGAGATGCTGGCGGCGGCCCAGCGCAATCGGCGCGAAGCGGTCGCCGAGGCCAACTGGGCCGCGCGTCGCCAGGAAGTCGCTCAGGAGCGCGCCCGGTGGGCGGCGGCTCGGCAGGCCGACCAGGACTGGAGCGCCTACCATGACCAACACCAGCAGCAGGACCAGGCATACTGGGCGGCCGAACGCTATCGGCGCGAAATGGAGGCCGCCCAGTTCGCCCGCCAGGTCAACGACGCCGCAGCGGAGCAACACGCCCGCGACGCCGCGCGGCAGGCGCAGATCCTCGCCGCCAACGGGCCGCCCCCTGGCCCACGGGCATGGGGTCCGCCTCCCGGATCCCCGCCGCCCAACGGACCGCGCCCAAATCCGATGGGCGTTCAAGGGCGGGGCGACGGGCTTCAGAACTACCAGCCCAGAAGCGAAGCCCAGAACGCACAAGCCCAAGCCGCGCAGGCCCAGGCCGCCGCGGCGCGGCAGGCGCAGCTGATCGCCGCGCAGCAGCAGGCCAACGCCCAGGCTGCGGCGGCGCAGGCTGCTCAAAACAACGCCGACGCGCAGCGCCGGGCTCAGCTGCTGGCGTCCCAGCAGCAGTCGCAGGCGGCGCAGGCGCAGGCCGCGGCGGCGCGCCAGGCCCAGCTCCTCGCCGCGCAACGGCAAGCGAGCGCCCAGGCTGCGGCCGTCCACGCCGCTCAGGCCAACGCCGATGCGCAGCGCCGAGCTCAGTTCCTGGCCTCACAGCAGCAAACGCAGGCGGCGCAAGCGGCGCAGGCGCAGGCCGCCGCGGCGCGTCAGGCTCAACTCCTCGCCGCCCAGCGGCAGGCGAGCGCCCAGGCCGCGGCCGCGCACGCCGCGCAGGTCAACGCCGACGCGCAGCACCGCGCCCAGCTGCTGGCTTCACAGCAGTCGGCGCAGGCGGCGCAGGCGCAGGCCGCCGCGGCGCGCCAGGCCCAACTGCTCGCCGCGCAACGGCAGGCCAACGCCCAGGCTGCGGCGGCTCACGCCGCCCAGGGCAACGCCGACGCGCAGCACCGGGCCCAGTTGCTGGTCTCGCAGCAGCAGGCGCAGGCCGCGCAGGCGGCTCAGGCTCAAGCCGCGGCGGCGCGCCAGGCCCAGATCCTCGCCGCGCAACGGCAGGCCGGCGCTCAGGCAGCGGCCGCCCACGCCGCTCAGGGCAACACCGACGCGCAGCACCATGCGCAGGTGTTGGCGGCACAGCAGCAGACCGCCCAGGCCCAGGCGGCTCAGCACGCCGCGGCGTTGGCCGCGCGTCAGAAAGCCGAGGCCGAAGCCGCGGCGGCCAAGGCGGGCGCCGACGCCCACGCGTCGCCGAGGAACCAGCAATAGCCTAGAGCACGATGGGTTCAGATCGAACTGATCTGAACCCTGAATCGTGCTCAACACTTTGAATTTGGAGCGCGTTCGAACCGCAAAAGCAATTCCACTTTTGCTGAACGCGCTCTAGGAGCCGACCCGCACCACGCCAGAACCCATCACCGACTTGCTGATCAGGCCAGTGACCTTGGCGACGCGGACGTCGCCGGATCCCATCACCGTCGCCTTCAGGGAGCCGGCGACGCCGTTCAGGGTGACCCCGCCCGAGCCGGCGATCGACGCTTGCATCGACGTCGCCCGCCCGGCGGCCACATGCACCCTACCCGAGCCGGCGATGCGGGCGTTGAGCGGCCCATTCATCGAGGCGATGTTGATGTCGCCCGATCCGACATTCATGGCGACGACCGGGCCGCCGATCGCGCCGGTGGTGATCGAGCCGGAGCCGGTGGCCGAAAGGTCAGCGGCGCCGGCCGCGCCGGTGCGGGTGTCGCCAGAGCCGGCCTGACCAACCCTCAGCCTCCCGCGCACGTCGCCCAGCGCCCAGCCGCCGCAGCCGCTGTTGCCAAGCTCGAACGAATTGCTCCGCCCTCCCTGGCCCCACACCTCGCCGCCGACCGAAATGTGGACATCCATCGGCGTGCGGACCACCACCAACGGCAGGGCCGCGACCGGGATGTCGGGCAGGCCGGCCACCCTGGCCACCGGCTGTCCGGCGCGCATCCCGCAGCCGCGCAGCCGGCCCCAGAGGCCGCCGTCGACATATGTCCGGCCCCCGAAGTTCCAGACCCGGAGCGGCAGGCGACGGTCCGGTTTGAAGATATCGACGCGGATATCGGAGCGCGGCTCCGGCGAGACCGTCACGCGGACCGCGGCGTTGTTGATGTCGATCGACGGGGCCGCGGCGGCGATCGAGGCCGCGCAAACGCCGCCCGCCGACGCCATGGCCCCCAGTAGCCGGCGCATCGCGGTCCCTCCTCGATGTGAAGCGGAGCCTAGAGAGCGCCGGGCGCCTTGGCAGCTTAATTTTGCGTCATTGCAAGGAATGAGCGTGGCGGCGGCCGGCTGCGGTTTGGCGCACATTCCGGCGACGAACCGAACCGAATGGGCGCGCCTCACTAGCCAAAGCGGGCGACAGCGCGCGATAAGTCGCCGGAAGTCGTTCGAGGAGGCGCACGTGACAGGTCAGCCATTGAGCCTCGCCGAGGTCGACGAGCGATTGTCTGTCGTCCGCGACAACCTGCGCGATCTGGTCGAGCAGGCCGCGGCCTATTCCGGCGCGGCGGGCGAAGAGCTCATGTCGGAGCGGATCGCGGAGCAGGAGGCTCAGCTCGCAGCGCTGACGAAGCGCCGCGACGAACTCCTGCAGGGATCGGCTTGATCCCGCCCAGCCCCCGCTCTGCGGCGCAGGGTCAGCGCAGAAAGACGTAGTCGGCGGAATAAGGCTCGGCGCGTAGTTCGCCCGCGACGGCGCACGCGCCGCTGAGCGCGCCGCCATGGGTGTTGATGCGCAGGATCAGGGTCGCCGCGGTCAATGCGCCGCCGCCCAGGTGTTCGGAGACCGTCAGCTTCAGCTGCGCGATGTCGCCAGGGTCGGCGTCCGGCGCGCTCGCCAGCTGCTTGCCCTTCACGCCGCCGCCGTCGTCCAGCACCCACGACGGTCCGGCGAAATGGCGACCGATCGTCTTGCCGTCGCCACCGATCAGCGTCGCGATCGGTTCGCGGAAGGTCCACACCGTGCGCCCAGCGGCGTCGGGCTGGCATTGGTAGACCTGAGCGCCCTCGGCGTGCGCCACCAGGACCGTCGCCCGGTCGGCGACATCGAAGAGCGCCGGCGGCGAAACCGCCGCCGTCGCGGCAAGCGCGGCTGGACCAAGCAGAACGCCAAGCGCGAGCGAACTTAGCCCGGCGCCGCGACAAGCCTTCAGAAAAGCCGGCATCAGTAGGTCCTCCTGCAACCCGCACGCGACCCGCCTTATGCGACTGGACGCCGCCAGCGCCTAGCACCGACGGGCCGATTTGGGCGATCAGGTCGGCAGCACCTCGGCGCCGAGGCCGGGAAAGACGCGCCCGACCTTCGTCAGCAAATATTCGCCGTACGTCCCCGAGACGGTGTGAACGTCGGCCCCGTCCCACCGCTCGTCAGCGGTTCGCGACGGCCGCGCGCCCGGGACGGGCGTCATTTCGGCGGTGAAGTCCGGATCGTAGAAGAACGGGAACGACAGCCGCGGGCGGTCGCTGCGGTTGACCACCCGATGCGGAGTTGAGACGAACCGGCCGCCGGTCAGGCGCTCGAGCATGTCGCCGATGTTGCAGACCAGGGCGCCCGGGATCGGCGGGGCGGTTCGCCAGCCGGCGCGGGCGCGCACCTCCAGCCCGCCGGCGTCGTCCTGGGCGAGCAGGGTCAGCAGGCCATAGTCCGTGTGCTCGGCGACGCCCCACGCCTCCGGCGGCGTCGGCGGATAGTTGAAGATGCGAAAGAGCCGGGTCGGCTTTTGCAGGTAGTGGCGGGCGAAGTACTGGTCGTCGAGGCCTAGCGCCAGCGACACGCCCTGCATCAACCCCGCCGCCGCCGTAGTCGCGGCGTCGAAGAACGCCTCCACGGCCGGCTTCAGACCCGGCGCGGCGGCGGGCCAGAGGTTAGCGCCGTGCAGCGGCCAGCCGGCGGCGACCCTGGGGTCGTCGGCGCCCAGCTGTTCGCCGAGATAGAGACCTTCCTTGTTGTCCGGCCGCCCCGACGTCAGCTCGCCGCCAAGCGGAAACCAGCCGCGCCAGGCCGCGCCGCCCTGCGCCATCGCGATCGTCTGCTTCTCGGCCGTCGGCAGGTCGAAGAACGCGCGCGCCTCGGCCTCCAGCCGTTGCAGCGCGCCAGGCGCGACGCCGTGCCCGATCACGTAGAAGAAGCCGTCGTCCTCGCAGGCCGCGGCGATCGCCGCGGCCACGGCGGCTCGCGCGGGCCGATCGTCGCCAAACAGGGCCGACATGTCGATGACCGGCAGGCTCATGTGGAGGCGGGCTTGGTCAACGCGGTCCAAGCCGCGAGCGAGTCCATGTAGTCCCGCCAGCGCACGATCTTGCGATTCTCGATCGTAACGACGGAGACGAACCGGTTGTCATACGCCGCGCCGTTGGCGAGCACCTGCCCATGCACTTCGTATTCGAGCGTCACGACGCGACCGTTGTCCGCAGCATGCACGCTCAACGCGTCGCCTCGGTGGAGCCGTATGTTGCGGCCGTACCCCGAATAGAGCGCGACAAGGTTGTCGCGGCCCTGCGTCTCCCGGGGCCAGCCCGGGATTTCATAGAGAAACTCGAACAGCACGTCGTCGGCGAGGGTGTCGAAATAGTGCTCGCCATCCACGAACGGCGAGAGACCCTCCATGACCACTTCGAAGAAGGGATCGAGCGCGTGAAACGCCGCGTAATCGCTCTTGGGCATCGTTGCTCCTAGGGGGCGGAACAGACTGGAGCGGGTAGACGGGATCGAACCGACATCCTCAGCTTGGAAGGCTGCTGCACTACCATTGTGCTATACCCGCTAGGGCGGCCCTTTCGGACCTGGCCCTCTCGTCTCGTCGCGCCTGGCAGGCCGGTGGTGGGGGAAGTAGGACTCGAACCTACGAAGGCGTACGCCAGCGGATTTACAGTCCGCCCCCTTTGCCACTCGGGACATTCCCCCAAGCCGGCCGCCAGAACCGATCGCCTTTGCGCTCCTCGGCGATGAGCCTAAGACCGCGCGGACCGGAGGCCTTCAGGAAGGCCCCCAAAATCGGAGGGCGTCTTATAGTGGCCCGACATCCCCGGCGCAACGAGGCCAAGAGCCCAGGCGGATGGTCGCCCGCCCGCGGCGGCCGCCCGGCCTTGAAGCACGGCCCCGCCTCCGCCGCAGCGGACTGGGTCTGGGGCTGGCATGCGACGCTGGCGGCGCTGGCCAATCCATCGCGCGGGCCGGCCAAGCGGCTGGTGGCGACCGCCGAGCGGGCCAAGGAACTGGCGGCGCGCCGCCCTGCGCTGCCCACGCCGGATATCCTCGACGCCGCCGCGATCGGCCAGCTGCTGCCGTCCGGCGCCGCCCACCAGGGCGTGGCGCTCAAGGCCGCGCCGATCGAGCCGCTCGCCCTCGCCGAGTTGGCCAGCCCGGCGCACGGCGTGCTGGTGATGCTGGACCACGTCACCGATCCGCAGAACGTCGGCGCGGTGTTCCGCTCGGCGGCGGCGTTCGGCGCGCGCGGCGTGATCGTGCAGGATCGCCACGCACCCGCCTTCACCGGCGCGCTGGCCAAGGCCGCGGCCGGCGCGCTCGATGTCGTCCCCCACGCCCGGGTGGTGAACCTCGCCCGCGCGCTGGACGAGCTGGATCGCCTCGGCTGGCGCGCGGTGGGCCTCGCCGGCGACGCCGCCGAGCGGCTGGACCAGGTGCTGGACGAGCGGCCCACAGTGCTGGTGCTGGGCTCCGAAGGCGAAGGCCTGCGCCGGCTCGTCGGCGAACATTGCGACGCCCTGGCCCGCATCGCGATGCCCGGCGGGTTCGAGAGTCTGAACGTCTCGGCCGCCGCTGCGGTCGCCCTTTACGAGGCGACGCGGACGCGCCGCTGACGTCGGCTCTTGTGTTTCACTGGCGTTTCACGCCAAACCAACCACGATGAGTGAGCTGCAGGGCGGCCTCTGAAGCATGCACTGGGCGGGCCTTCTGGCAGCCTTCGCTCAGGTCGTGCTGATCGACCTGAGCCTCGCCAGCGACAACGCGATTGCGATCGGCATGGCCGCGTCGGGACTGCCGCAGCCGCTGCGGCGCCGGGCGATCATGATCGGGCTGGGCTTCGCGGTCGTGCTGCTTTGCACCCTCGCTTTCTTCGCCGTGAAGCTGCTGGAGATCGGCGGTCCAGGCCTGGTGCTGGCGGGTGGCCTGCTGCTGCTGCTGATCTGCTGGCAGATGTGGCGGGATCTGCGCGGCATGGGCCGCAAGCACGAGGCGGGCGCGACGACGAAGCCGCGGACGCTGAGGGGCGTGCTGGTGCAGATATTCATCGCCGACATCTCCACCTCGCTCGACAACGTGCTGGCCGTGGCCGGCGCGGTGCGCGACCAACCGCGTTGGGTGCTGTTCGCCGGTCTTGGCCTGTCGGTGCTGCTGACCGGTTTCGCCGCCTCCCTGGTCGCCAGGCTGCTGCAGCGCATGCCGTGGATCGGCTACATCGGCCTGGCCGTCGTGCTGTTCGTTTCCGGTCACATGGTGTGGGACGGCGTGCATCAGCTGGGCTGGCTGAAGGCGGTCGGCCTCTAGGCGGCGCGGCGGAAGGTCACCCCTCTCCCGCCTCCACCCCCGCGAACCGCTCGGTCCAGGCCGCGACGTCCGCATCTTCGATCTTGCGGAACAGCACCGGCGGCGTCGCGATCTTGCGGCCGGCCGGCACCCGCGACAACTCGGCGGCGATATCGCGTCCCGGCCAGACCGGCGGGAACGGCTCGCCCAGCGCCAGCGCGATCTGCTCCGATGCGAACGGGATGATCGGGGCCGAGACGCGGGCGAACAGCGCCGCCAGGTTCAGCGCCGTGCGCACCACCACCGCCGCCCGCGCCGGATCGGTCTTGATCGCGGTCCAGGGCGCGGCCTCCTGCAGGTACTCGTTGCCAAGCACCCACAGCGCCCTGAGCGCCTGGGCGCTCTTGCGGATCTCGATCGCCTCGAACTGGGCGGTGATGTCCGCCAGCTGCGCAGCGACATCGGCGAAGAGCTGCTGCTCCCGCGGCCCCGGCTCGCCGCCGGCCGGCACGATCCCCTCGAACCGCGTCTCGCAGAACTTGGCGATCCGGTTGACGAAGTTGCCGAGCACGTCGGCGAGGTCGCGGTTCACCGCCGACTGGAACAGCTCCCAGGTGAAGGCGCTGTCCGAGTGCTCGGGGGAGCCGGCGGTCAGGTACCAGCGCCAGGTGTCGGCCGGCGCCAGCTCCAGCGCCGTGTCCATGAAGACGCCGCGCCGCCGAGAGGTGGAGAACTGTTCGCCGTACCAGTTGAGCCAGTTGAACGCCTTCAGCACGTCGACCGTCTTCCACGGCTCGCCCGATCCCAGGATGGTCGCCGGGAAACTCACCGTGTGGAAGGCGACGTTGTCCTTGCCCATGAACTCGACGTAGCGGACGTCGTCGGCGCCCGCGTCGGTGCGCCACCAGCGCCGCCAGTCCTCGCCGGTGCGGTCCGCCCATTCCTGGGTTGCGGCGATGTACTCGATCGGCGCGTCGAACCAGACGTAGAACACCTTGCTTTCGAAGCCCGTGCGTGGCTGGCCGCCGCGGGTCACCGGGACGCCCCAGGCGAGGTCGCGGGTGATGCCACGGTCGATCAGGCCCTCGTCGAGGTGCTTCAGGGCGATCGACCTGGCGAAGCTGGGGAAATCAGTGCGGGTTTCCAGCCAGTCGCGGATCGGGCCGGCCAGCTTGGTCTGTTGCAGGTAGAGGTGGCGGGTTTCGCGCACCTCGAGGTTCCTCGAGCCTGAGATCACCGAATAGGGCTCGATCAGGTCGATCGGGTCCAGCAGCCGCCCGCAGTTGTCGCACTGGTCGCCGCGCGCCTTCGGATAGGCGCAGTGCGGGCAGGTTCCCTCGATGTAGCGGTCCGGCAGGAAGCGTCCGTCGTCGATGGAATAGACCAGCTTGTCGGTCCGCTCCTCGATGAAGCCGTTGTCCTCCAGCACGTCAGCGAAGTGCTGGGTGAGGCGGGCGTTCTGCGGCGAGGACGAGCGGCCGAACCAGTCCCACGACAGGCCGTAGGCGCGGCCGATGTCATGCTGCAGGCGGTGCTGCTCCTCGCAGTAGGTGAACACGTCCTGATGCGCCGCGGCAGCCGCGAGCTCGGCCGGCGTGCCGTGTTCGTCGGTGGCGCAGATGTAGAGCGTCTCGTGGCCCTGCGAGCGCTTGAAGCGGGCGAAGACGTCCGCCGGCAGCAGCGAGCCGGCGAGGTTGCCGAGGTGCTTGACGCCGTTGATGTACGGCAGGGCCGAGGTGATGAGGATACGGGCCATGGCGATGGTCCCCTAGACGATTGGACGCCGTTCGTCCCCTCCGCAATCGCGAAGGCGGACTGAAGCACGGACGAGGGGTTGGCGGTGGCCTGTGGGCGCGGCAGGTCGACCGGAGAAGGCGGCTTAACCCCTCATCCGGCGGGCATTCGCCCGATACTCGATGTCCAGCACCTGACCATGGTCGCCACATAGGACGCCCCGCCCTGGCTGCCAAGGCCCTCGCCGCGCCGCGCGCGCTTTGGCATAACCGCCCCGCGCGCCGGTTTAGCTCAGACGGTAGAGCAGCTGATTTGTAATCAGAAGGTCGCGGGTTCGATTCCTGCAACCGGCACGCCGAAGTTCGCCTGAGGGGGTTCGACCTAGATGGTCGTGAGATCAAAGGCCGCCCAGCGGCTGATCGACGACGCCGACGCCCTGAATTTGCGCGGGCTGCAGGGCGTGCGCTCGGCCATGGCGACGTCGCGCGGCCGACTGGACCGGACCTCGCCGGTGATGGAAACCCGCGACGTGACTATTCCCACGGCCGCCGGACCGCTGAAGGCGCGGCTGTATCGGCCGAGCGCGGCCGCGGCGAGCGGCCCCGCCCTGGTGTTCTTCCATGGCGGCGGCTTCGTGATCTGTGACATCGAAACCCACGACGCGCTGTGCCGGCGCCTGGCCGACGCCGCCGGGATGCGGATCCTGTCTGTCGATTACCGCCTCGCGCCCGAAGCGCCCTTCCCGGCCCAGCTCGAAGACGCCGAGGCCGCGCTGCGCTGGGCGATCGTGGAGGCCCCGTCGCTGCAGATCGACCCGGCGCGGCTGCTGGTCGGCGGCGATTCGGCCGGCGGCTATCTGACCGTCGCCGTGACCGCGAAGCTGAACGCCGAGCGCCCCGGCGCCGTGGCCGGCCAGCTGCTGATCTATCCGCTGCTGGTGCTCGACGACCCGGCCTGGGCCGCCAGCCTCTCCACCCTCTCGCGGATCGTCGGCCGCGTCACGCTGGGCTACATCCGCTACCAGCTGCGGCTCGATGCGCCGCCGCCGTCGTTGGCCGAAATCGACCTGACGCCGCTGCCGCCGACGCTGATCGCCGTCGGCGGACAGTTGGACCCCTGCCGGCCGGAAGGCCTGCGGCTGGCCGAGCGGCTGCGCGAGGCGAAGATGCCGGTGACGCTGCTCCAGTATCCGCGCCTGCCGCACGGCTTCGCCAGCATGACCTACGTCTCGGTCGCCTCGCGCCGCGCCGTAGCGGAAATTGGGGCCGCGATGAAGGCGCTCGGCGGCTAGAGACTCGCCCGCCGCCCCGCCCACGGCGCAGCGCGCTCCAGTTGCCCCGCCAGGCTGAGCAGCAGCGCATCTTCGCCTTGCCGCGCCACGAATTGCACCCCGATCGGCAGGCCACCGGAACTCATCGCCAGTGGGATGCTGGCCGCCGGCTGTCCGGTGACGTTGAACGCCTGGGTGTTGGGCATGAAGGCGAACAGGCGGTCCGCGTAGCCCGCCAGGTCCAGCGGCTCGCCGCGCAGGTAGCCGATCGGAATGGCAGGCGAGCCCAGTGTCGAGCAGATCAGGATGTCGTAGCCGCGGAAGAAGTCCGCGACGGTGCGGCCGAGGCCATGGGCGATCCGCAGCGCCTGGATGTAGGCCGAGCCGGTGATGGTCTTGCCGCGCTGGTAGCTCGACCAGGTGATCGGCTCGACCTCGTTTTCGGCGATCGGGCGGCCGCGCTTGAGGGCCACGGTGTCGAGGTCGGCCGCAACGCTGGCCGAGATGACCACGCCAGCCGACGCCAGGGCGCCGCGGTCGATCGGCGGATCGGCTTCCTCGACGCGGTGCCCGAGGCTCTCGCAGAGTCTAGCGGCGGCGCGGACCGCATCGGCGCACTCGGGTTGGAGCCCGGGCGAGGAGAAGGCGGCGGTGGTGAAGGCGATGCGCAGCGGGGCGGGATCGCGGCCGGCGGCGGTCAGGAACGGCTCGGCCGGCGGCGCGGTCCAATAGGGATCGCCCGGCATGGGCTGGCCGGCGATGTCGAGCAGCAGCGCGCTGTCGCGCACCGAGTGGGAGACCACGTGGCCGCAGGAGAAGCCGCCCCAGCCCTCATCCTTCGGCGCGGCGGAGACGCGGGCCCGCGATGGCTTCAGCCCGAACAGGCCGCAGCAGGAGGCCGGGATGCGGATCGAGCCGCCGCCGTCGCTGGCGTGGGCGGCCGGCAGTATCCCCGCCGCCACCGCCGCCGCGGCGCCCCCGGACGAACCGCCCGACGTGCGGCTGAGATCCCACGGATTGCGGGTCGGCCCGAACATCGCCGGCTCGGTGACCGGCTCCAGCCCCAGCTCCGGCGTGTTGGTCTTGCCGAAGATGGTCAGGCCCGCGGCCTTGTAGAGGCTGGTCAGCGGGCTGTCGGCCTCGGCGACGTCGTCCGCATAGAGCTTGCATGAATCGGTGGTCGCCGTGCCGGCGAGCTTGGGCCCCAGGTCCTTCAGCAGGAACGGCACGCCCGCCAGCGGGCCGGTCGGCGTCCTGGCCGCCACCTCGCGGCGCGCCCGTTCGGAAAGGTCCAGCGTGATGGCGTTGATCTTCGGATTGACCTTGGCCGCGCGCGCCAGCGCCGCCTCCAGCGCCTCGGCGGCGGTGATCTGGCCGCCGGCGATCAGGCCGGCCAGTCCGATCGCGTCCTGCGCCAGGTAGTCGTTCTCGGTGATCGCCATCGCGCCCTCGCCTTCCAATCGCACGCGGGTTGGAGCACAGGGGGCGTCGAAAGCCAACGCATCCGCATGATTCCCGTCACCGACCAGATCAGCCTCGCCGAGGACGAACTCGAGGAGAGCTTCATCCGCGCCTCTGGGCCGGGCGGCCAGAACGTCAACAAGGTGGCCAGCGCGGTGCAGCTGCGCTTCGACGTGGCCGCTTCGCCATCGCTGCAGCCGGCGGTGAAGGAACGGCTGCGCCGCGTCGCGGGGCGCAAGATGACCGAGGCCGGCGTCATCGTGATCACCGCCAACCGCTTCCGCACCCAGGAACGCAATCGCGCCGATGCGGTCGAGCGGCTGGTGGGTCTGATCGCCCAGGCCGCGCACGCGCCGACGCCGCGCCGACCGACCAAGCCGACCTACGCCTCGCGCCAGCGTCGGGTGGACGACAAGAAGAAGCGCGGCGCGATCAAGACCAACCGCGCCCGCCCGTTCGACTGACCGCCATTGCCAAGCTCGGCCGCGCCGCTAGGTTCGCCCGGCTTTCTCGAGGAGACCACACTTGATCCGTACGACGTCGCTGTTCGGCCTTGCCACCGCTCTGGCGCTCGCCCTCGCCGGCTGCGGGCCCTCCGGCGGATCGGCGACCAACACCACGGCGGCGACGACCCCGCCGGCGCCCGCGCCCACCCTGACCGACGCCCAGAAGAAGGCGCTGGTCGCGCAGCTGCCCGCCGCCTACCAGGCCGCGGATCTCTCCAACGGCGAGGCCAAGTTCGCGCTCTGCCGCTCGTGCCACACCACCGCGCAGGGCGGCGATGACATGACCGGGCCGAACCTCTGGGGCATTTACGGGCGCAAGGCCGGCTCGAAGGCCAGCTTCACCTACTCGGACGACCTGAAGAACGCCGGTTGGATCTGGGACGCCGACCGCATCGACAAGTGGATCACCAACCCCAGGGCCGTGCTCCCCGGCACCAAGATGACCTTCATCGGCATGCCCGACGCGAACGACCGCCGCGACGTAGTGGCCTTCCTGAAGGTGCAGACGAGTCCGGCGCCTTAGTCTTGGCGTCGTAACCCCTCACTCTCCCTTTGGGAGAGGTGAATACCTAAGCGTCGTAACCCGGGCTCTCGCGTTCCAGCAGCCGCAGGGCGCCCGGCCAGGCGAGACCGCCGCCGACGCCGCGGGAAGTCTGGCCCTTCACTTCGGCGACGGCCGGCGCCGGCGAGAGCAGCACGTTGTCGCGGCCGGCCGAGAGCGCCATCACCTGCATCTTGCAGGCGCGCTCCAGGTAGAACATCCCGGTCCAGCAGTCGGCGGCGGTCGCGCCCACCGACAGGGTGCCGTGATTGCGCAGCAGCATCAGCGTGTTGTCGGGGCCGAGGTCCTTCACCAGCCGCTCGCGCTCGTCGAGGTTAAGCGCGATGCCTTCGTAGTCGTGATAGGACAGCCTCGGCAGCACGATCAGCGAGTGCTGCGTCAGCGGCAGCAGCCCTTCCTTCTGGGCGGCGACGGCCGCGCCCTGGTCGGTGTGCAGGTGCATCACGAAGTGGGCGTCCTCGCGGTTCATGTGCACCGCCGAGTGGATGGTGAATCCCGCCGCGTTCACGAAGTAGGGCGTCTCCTGCAGGATGTTGCCCTCGGTGTCGATCTTCACCAGCGCCGAGGCGGTCATCTCGCCGAACCAGACGCCGTAGGGATTGATCAGGAAGTGGTGCTCGGGCCCCGGCACGCGGGCCGAGATGTGGGTGTAGATCATGTCGTCCCAGCCGTAGAGCGCCACCAGCCGGTAGAGCGCCGCGAGCTCGACCCGCGCCTGCCACTCTTCCTCCGACACCTTGCCCTTCAGCGAGACCGAACCCGCCAGCGAACCATCAGCCATGGAGCCTCTCTCCCGATCAGAAATCCGGTTTGCGCGAAGACTCGGCCTTCGCGCGGTCTGCGTCAAGCGCGCCCGGCTGAACTGAATTTCGCCTAAGCCTGTTCTTAACCTAGCCTCTGTAACTATTTGGTCCGAGAGCCGCCGACACGAAGGACGCGCGTGGAATTCCTGGTTGAAGCCAAGCCGTTGCTGACGCTCGCGCGCAGCCGCGATCCGGGTGATCGCGAGCGGCTGCTGGCGCGGCTGGTCGACATCTGCGAAGCCGGCGCCGAGACCGATGCCGCGGCCCAGGCGGCCGCCGAGATCGAGGCGGTGTTCCTGGCCCTGGTCGCCGAGGCCGAGCGCGACATCCGCGCCCGCCTTGCCGAGCGGCTGGCCCGCGCCGAATGGGCGCCGCGACGCCTGATCGAGACCCTCGCCAACGACGAGATCGAAGTCGCCCGGCCCGTCATCGCCGCCAGTCCGCTGCTGAAGGACGAGGCGCTGATCCGGCTGATCACCGAGGCGACGTTGGCGCACCGGGTCGAGGTGGCGCAGCGGCCACGCCTCTCGGCGGCGGTGGTCGAGGCGGCCCTGGACAAGGCCGAGCCGGCGGTGCTCACCGCGCTGGCCGGCAACACGACGGCCGAGATCAACGAGCCCTGCATGGCGCGCATGGTCGAATACGCCAAGACCATCACCGCGATGGGCGGGCCGCTCTCGATGCACCCGCGGCTCAGCGGCGAACTGGCCACCGCGCTCTATCTGTGGGTCGGACAGTCGCTGCGCCGGGCGATCGTCGACCGCTTCGACGTCGACGTCGCCGCCCTCGACGCGTCGCTGGCGGCGTCGATGTCCGACGGCAAGGCGCGACCGAAACGCAGCGGCCCCGACACTTCGCAGATCAAGCTGGTGGAAAAGCTGGCCGCCGCCGACCAGCTGAAGCCCGGCTATCTGCTGCGGGTGCTGAAGGAGCATCAGCTGGGCCTGTTCGAGGCCGCGCTGGCCAAGCTCGGCGGATTCCATGTCGAGGAAGTGCACCGGGCAGTGATGAGCCCCGACCGGCCGGAGCTGGTCGCGCTGGCGCTGGCCGCGATCGGCCTCGACCGCAGCGTCTTTCCGACCATCCTCGAGCTGGTCCGCCAGTGCAACGATGGGCTGCCCGGCGGCGGCTCCGAAGGCGCCCGCCGCGCCGTCAGCGCGTTTGGTCCGTTCTCGGCCGATATCGCCGCCAGCGCCTTCCGCCAGGCCGTTTCCACGGTTTGACAAACACCTGTCGCCAAGGCCTTTGCTGCGGGCATGGCCCCTCGCCTCGCCTTCCTCGCGGCTGACCGCCCCGAAGCCAACGCCGCCCGCGACGCGCTGGTTCGCCGCTACGGCGAAGCGCCGGAGGAAGAGGCCGACGTGGTCGTGGCGCTAGGGGGCGACGGCTTCATGCTGGAGACCCTGCACCGCAACCTGCCCAGCCGCCGCCCGGTCTACGGCATGAACCGCGGTTCGGTCGGCTTTCTGATGAACAACTACGACGAGGCAGGCCTGCTGGAGCGCATCGCCGCGGCGGAGCAGGCCGTGATCCATCCGCTGATGATGCGCGCCCGCGATGCAGCCGGGGCGCTACACGAGGCCATCGCGATCAACGAGGTGTCGCTGCTGCGCCAGACCTACCAGACCGCCAAGCTACGCATCCTGATCGACGACAAGGTGCGCATGGCCGAGCTGATCTGCGATGGCGTGCTGGTCTCGACGCCAGCCGGATCGACCGCCTACAACCTGTCGGTCCATGGCCCCATCATCCCCCTCAGCGGCCAGGTGCTAGCGCTAACGCCGATCAGCGCGTTTCGGCCGCGACGCTGGCGCGGGGCGCTTTTGTCGCACAAGGACAAGGTCACGTTCGAGATCCTCGAGCCGGAGAAACGTCCGGTCAGCGCGGTGGCCGACAACGTCGAAGTTCGCGATGTAATTCAAGTGGATGTCGCGGAGGACCGGTCCGTCAGCCTGACCGTCCTGTTCGACGCCGGCCGCAGTCTCGAGGAGCGGGTCCTGGCCGAGCAGTTCACCGTCTGATCCGCGCTAAATCACGGACCGTTAAGCCTTTTCCCATACCGTGTTTAGGCTAATCGGCGCGTGGGAGACATCTGCGGTGAGCGAGAACAATCCGGGCCAGATGATCCAGGTCCCCAACACCTTGCGTCTCAAGGTCGGCGGCCGTCTCGGGGCCATCGATCCCGCGGCGATCGCCAAGGCGGAGGCGGCGCTGAAGAGCCTGTCCGGCAATTTCGCGGAGTGGCTGGCCGACGAGGTCGCCAAACTCGAAGCCGCCCGCCAGCGCATCAAGACCGAAGGCCTGACCCCTGAAGCCTCGGAAAACCTCTATCTGCGCGGCCACGACCTGAAGGGCCTCGGCGCCACTTACGAGTATCCGCTCGTCACCCGCATCGCCGGTTCGCTGTGCAAGCTGATCGACGAGCCCAGCAAGCGCGCCTCGGCGCCGATGATCCTGGTCGACGCGCACATCGACGCCATCAAGGCCGCCGTCAAAGGCGGCATCCAGACCGACACCCATCCCCTCGGCTCCGCATTGGTCACCGAGCTGGAACAGCAGGTGAAGGACTTCGCCGGCTAACGCTAGCCGCGCGAAACCTAGGTCACCCGCGACATCGGTTCGAAGACCGCCCCATAGCCGGCGTCCGGCGGCAGGATCAGCACGCGCTCGCCGTTTCGCTCGCCCACCTTCGGCTCGACGGTGACCAGTTCGCGGGCCCTGGCCCGATGCATCGCGTCTTCGGCGTTCTTCGCCTCGCCCAGCAGCTGCAGGTTCATGCGGGTCGGGAAGATCACCGTGCGCTGGCCAAGTTCGCCCAGCCGCAGCGCTTCGGACGGCTCGATCCACTCCGCATCCACCGTCTCCGAGCCGTCGCAGACAGCCAGCTGCTCTTCCGGCGCCTTGGCGACGTAGAACCAGGTGTCGAAGCGGCGCGGCATGATGTTCGGCGTGATCCAGCGCGCGAAGACGGTCAGCGCCTCGAGGTCCAGATAGAGATCGAGTTCGACGATCAGGTCGATGAACTCGCGGCGATCCTTGCCGACGTCCTCGCGCGCCGCCGTCGCGCGCTCGTCGCCGCGGAACGGTGCGCCCCCGAGGTGCCGCGCCAGCAGGATGCCGGCCTCCTCATAGGCCTCGCGGATCGCGGCGATGCGCAGCGCCCGTTTGTGCGGCAGGGAATCGCCCCAGCCCAGGCAGCGCTCTTCCCAGCGCCAGTCGTCATCGCCGGCGTGCGTCTTGCCGCCGGGAAACACCAGCGCGCCGGCGGCGAAGTCGATCTGGTGATGGCGCTTGACCATCAGCACTTCGAAGGTGGGCTCGTCGCGCAGCATCAGGATGGTCGCGGCGGGCAGGATGGGGACGGCGGGCTTGTCGGTCATGCCGCGAGCTTAGACCCCTGACGCTAGGGCGGCAAAGCCGCCAGCGCCTCAGATATCGCGGTCGCGGTGCACGTCGTGGGTGACCAGGCCGCTTTCTGGCATCGCCAGCCAGTGCTTGTGGCCGAGGCTGTGCTTGGTGTCCTCGTGCCCGCTCAGACGATGCTCGCGCATCGACGTGCCCGAAAACTCGTAGTCCTTCGCCGCGCCCTCATAGTCCTGCTGCTGGTAGATCAGCTGGACGATGCTGTGGCATGGCAGGTTGGCGAGCTTGTCGCGCATGGCCCGCTCCTCCTCGGTGAGGTCGGCGTCCGGCACCTTCACCAGCGCGCTATAAGCCCGCTTCTTCCATCGCTGCAGGCGCTGGAAACTGTCGGTGATCTGTCGGGTGCGGGACGAGTACATGATGTCCTTCTGCCGGCTCATCACGTCCTGGATCGTGCGCGGCAGCGGACCGCGGGCGCTGAACAGGTCGACCTGGAACACCAGGGCGTTGACGTCGTCGTCCTGCGCCAGCAGGTGCGCGAGGGGCGTGTTGGAGACCAAGCCGCCGTCCCAATAGAAGTCGGTGCCGATCTTCACGGTCTGGAACGCCGGCGGCAGGGCGCCGGAGGCCATGATGTGCTCCGGCTCGATCACGGTGGTGGCGTTGTCGAAGAAAACGAAATTGCCGGAGCGCACGTTCACCGCTCCGACCGAGAAGCGGCAGACACCGGAGTTGAGCAGGTCGAAATCGACGAACTCGAGCAAGGTCTCGCGCAGCGGGCTATTGTCGTAGTAGCTCGTCGCCGCTCTGGCGCCGGCCGGGGCAAGCCAGGGATTGACCGGATGCGGCGCGAAGAAGCCTGGCTGGCCCATCAGCGTCGTCATCATCGAACTCGTCATGTTGCGCGCCTGGCGGAAAACGTCGCCGTCGGGCGTATGCAACCAGACCTTGCGCTCGGTGATCCGCTCCCAGAACGCGATCAGGCGCTCGAGGCGCCGCTCGGGCGGGTTGCCGGCGATCAGCGCAGCGTTGACCGCGCCGATCGAGACGCCCGACACCCAGTCCGGCTCGACGCCTGCTTCGTGCAGCGCCTCGTAGACGCCTACTTGGTAGGCGCCGAGCGCCCCGCCGCCTTGCAGAACCAGGGCGACGCGGCCGCAGCCGTCGGGGCGCCAGCCAAGAGAAGCGGCGGTGTTTGGAAGCGATCCGTCCATGTGCCTACTGTAAAGAGCCTCTCCGCGATGGCCTTGTGACATGCCCAGGCAAAGGCCAAGATGTCATTAATACTTCACCCCTGCGTCGAAGAGCGTCGCCGTATTGTGCGGCGACGGCGGATACGTTTTGCCTGTCAGGAGGATTGCTGTGCTGAAAGATAAGGTCGCGCTGGTCACCGGGTCGACGAGCGGCATCGGTCTGGCGATCGCCAGGGCCCTCGCCAAGGAAGGCGCGAACGTCGTCATCAACGGTTTCGGCGACGCCGCCGCGATCGAGAAGGAGCGCGCCGGCATCGAGGCCGACTTCGGCGTGAAGGCGCTCTATTCGGGCGCCGACATGACCAAGGGCGCCGAGATCGCCGCCATGGTCGCCGAGGCGGAAAAGTCGCTCGGCAGCGTCGACATCCTGGTCAACAACGCCGGCATCCAGTTCGTCTCGCCGATCGAGGAGTTCCCGGTCGAGAAGTGGGACCAGATCATCGCGATCAACCTCTCGGCCGCCTTCCACGCCATTCGCGCGGCATTCCCGGGCATGAAGGCCAGGAAATGGGGCCGGATCATCAGCACCGCGTCGGCGCACGCTCTGGTCGCCTCGCCGTTCAAGTCGGCCTACGTCGCCGCCAAGCACGGCATCGCCGGGCTCACCAAGACCGTTGCGCTGGAGGGCGCCACCTTCGGCATCACCGCCAACGCCATCTGCCCCGGCTACGTCTGGACCCCGCTGGTGGAGAAGCAGATTCCTGACACCATGGAAGCGCGGCACATGACCCGCGAACAGGTCATCAACGACGTGCTGCTGACCGCCCAGCCGACCAAGCAGTTCGTCACCGTCGAGGAAGTGGCCGCCTACGCCGTTTTCCTCACCTCCGACGCCGCCAGGTCGATCACCGGCGCGATCCTCTCGATCGACGGCGGCTGGACCGCGGAATAACGCCGATCTACCAACAGGCGAGCGGCAGGGACTGGGCCGCCCGCTGAGGATCGGAACACACCCATGGCGGCGTCGGAGAACGCCTGGAGCCGCGCGCTCCAGCCCATAACTTCACGCCCTCACCTGGTGATCGGCGCGCTGGTCGGGGTCCTGGTGTTCGCCTTCACCGGCTCGGTGATCCACAGGATCATGACCCGCGGCCTCGTGGGCTGGGATTGCGGCGTGCTCGCCTTCGTCGCGCTCTCGCTGAACTCGATGCGCGACAGCGACTACCAGCGCATGCGGGCTCGGGCGATCGCCCACGACGAGGGCCGCCATTTCATGCTGGCGCTGGCCATGGTCGCGGCGGCGGCTAGCGTCGCCGCCATCGTCACCGAGCTATCGGGCGCAAAGGGGCGCGAGCAGTTGCTCGAGGCGTTCAGCGTCGCCCTCACCGCCGGCACGATCGCGCTGTCGTGGTTCTTCGTGCACCTAGTGTTCGCGATCCACTACGCTCACGTCTACTACCTGGGCGAGGAAGGCGCCGACTCGGCGCACCGCTGCGGCCTCGAGTTTCCCGACGACGAAGAGCCCGACTACTGGGACTTCCTCTATTTCGCCGTCGGCATCGGCGCCACGTCGCAGACCGCCGACGTCAATATCCGGTCCAAGGAACTTCGCCGCATCGCCACGGCCCACAGCCTGATCTCATTCGCCTTCAACACCGCCATCCTGGCGACGATGATCAACCTGGCGGCTGGGCTGTTCTGAAGGTTGGCCCTCAGGCCGCCTGCAACTCGTCCGCGCCGACCGCTTCCTTCGTCGAGAGCCGGTCCATCTTGTCGATCAGGTAGTCGACGTCCTCGCGCGACATCGCCTGCGGCTGGCTGAGGAAGCGTTCCAGCATGCGGCGCTGGAACCGGGCGATGTCGCCATGCTCGCCGTCGAAATCGAGGCTGTGGAACGCATCCACCGCGGCGCGGAACGCCGGCAGGAGGCGCGTGGGCAGCCCGGCCCGCTCGTAGATCGCCCGCAGGCCAAGCTCGCCGGCGTCGTGGACCATCAGCCAGGTGCGGTGATGCGGCACGCCGGAAAGCTCCGAGAGCCCCCACTCGAAGAAGCCCATGTGTCCGAACGCCAGCGCCCGCAGCAGCAGCGACGCGGTCAGTCGGTGGCCGCGATGCAGGTGGGCGACAAATCCCGGCAGGTCGGAAGCTCGGGTCGCCTGTTCGACGAGATCGAGGCTGGCCCGTTCGCGCGTGCCGATCGCCACCGCCAGCGCGGTCTGCGGCGTCGCGCCATGGCCGCTGATCAGGTGCTCGCGCAGCTCGCCGGTGACCAGCGTCACCAGCCGCTCGCTGACCGAGGCCGGCAGCGCGTTGCGCAGCGCGATCGAGGCGAGAACTGTCTCCGATGCTTCGAATCGGTCGATCGCCGTCTGCAGACCGTGCTCGGAGAAGGCGGCGCCCTTGTTCGCGCTGGCGGTCTGCACCGCGTCCGATTCGGCGTGTTCGGCGATGGCGTCGGTGACCGTTTCGGTGAGCACCGGCCGCTGGGCGACCGCTTTTTGTCGCACCGGGCCGCCGATACGCACGATTTCGGCCAGGTCGTCGTCGCTGAACACAGGCGAGAAGTTGAGCATCGGCACCGAGATGCTTTCGATGTCCCGCGCCAGGCGGTTGGCGACATCGCGCGGCACCAGAGGCGAGGACTTCAGCGTCACCGCCAGGGCCCGGCGCACCTGTTCGGCCGCATCGTGCGCCATCAGGCGAAGAATCTGGTGCGCTTCGGCCCGTTCCTCGTCGGAGAGCTCGGCGCGGTCGATATGGCGGCAGAGGCGGTGCGCGACCATTGCGCGTTCTTCCGGCTCGGTTCCCTTAACCAAGAGGCGGATGTCCGCATCGCTAAGCGCGGCTCTGGTGGTAGTCATACGCCGGTCGGGCTCCCAGCCAGGTCGATGGAGGATTCGCCCCTGATTACACGCCCCTAAGCTTAACGCTTGGTTCGAGCCGTCATGCCTCGTTAAGGCTGAATCGTAACCAGGGCACAACCGTCGCCCCGCTAGGCTGGCCGCCGTTCGCTAGGATCGGTCCGATGTTCACAGCCCAAGCCCCTCTATTTCAGGGCGCGTCCGCCCTCGATGGCGCTTCGTTTCGCGACGGCGCTTCGGTCACCGAACAGTCGCTGGACGCTCAGGCCGCCTTGCTGCCGCAGGCGCTCGGCGTGTTCGCCGTCTGCCTGCCGATCTATGTCTGGGCTGGATCGTTCGCCCGCGACGCGGCCTGGATGTCGGCCAGCTTCGCCATCTTCGCCATCAACTGGGGCGCGTTCTACTTCGCGGTGCAGCAGCTGCGGCGCCCGGAGATGCAGAACGTCGGCCGGCGCGGCCGCATCCATATCCTCTGCGGCCTGCTTTGGTCGGTCGCGGTCTGGCAGATGGCGGCGTTCGCCGACCACGCCGGACCGGCGCGTGACACCTTGCTGGTCCTGACCGTCGGCGCGGCGGTGATCTGCCTCTTCTTCACCACGCCCTACCTGCCCTGCCTGATGCTGGTGGGGCCGGCGGCGATGGCCGGGCCGCTGGCTGGGCTGCTGGCGCGACCGCAGACTTCGAGCCTGGCGCAGATGGCCTGGGCGGCGTTCGCGCTGGCCTCGATGCTGTCGCTGATCCTGAATCAGAACCTGCGCCGCCAGTACGCTCTGGCGGCCGAGCGCGAACAGCTGACGCGCGAGCGCAGCGCCTCGCTCAAGGAAGCCGAACGGCTCGCCCGCTCCAAGTCGGCGCTGATCGCCACCCTCTCGCACGAGATCCGCAACGGCCTCACCGGGGTCGCCCACGTGTTGGCCGCGGCCGCCGGCCAGGGCGGCCGATCGCAGCCGTCACGCGAACAGTCGGCCGCCGCGCTGGCCGCCGCCAACGACCTGATCGCGGTGCTGAACGCGACGCTCGATTCGGAGACCGCCGAGTCGGGCACGCTTTCGGTCGGCCGCGCGCCGTTCGATCCTGTGCGGATGGTGCGCGAACTGGCGGTTCAGCTCCGGCCTCAGGCGTCGGCCAAGGGGCTGGAGCTGAACATCTTCGTCGAGCCGCAGCTGGAGGGCCGTGACGCCGGCCAGGCCATGGCCGATCCGGCCCGGGTCAAGCAGGTGCTGTCCAACCTGCTCAGCAACGCCGTGAAGTACACCACCCGCGGCCGGATCGAGGCGCGGATCGAGCGGCGCGGCGACGACCGCATCGCCATCGCTATCGCCGACACCGGTCCCGGCCTGTCGCCCGAGGAACTGACCGAGGCGTTCGAGCCGTTCCGGCGGGTGGAGCGCACCGCGGCGGGCGTGCCGGGCGCGGGCCTGGGCCTTTCGCTGTCCAAGCGCCTGGTCACCCTGATGGGCGCCAGCCTGATTTCCGATTCCGCCGTCGGCGTCGGCAGTTGCTTCACCCTGGAACTGCCGTTCGACCGGACGGTCCTGGCCGACGTGCGCGAGCGGCCTATCCAGCTGGCGGCGGTGCAAGACGGTGCGTTGCGGGTGCTGATGGCCGAGGCCGACGGCCTTAACGCCGCCATGCTGCGCACCATCCTCGAGCAGCTCGGCCACCAGGTCGTGCACGCCCAGAACGGCCGCCGCGCGGTCGACCTCGCGCGTGCGGTCGGCTTCGACCTGATCATTCTCGACGGCCGCATGCCGGAGATGGCGACGCCGGCGGCGATCACCGCCATCCGCGAGCTCTCGGCGCCGGTGGGCCTGGTTCCGATCATCGCCGTGATCGGCGGCGACGCAGCCGAGGACGCCGGCGCCTGCCAGGCCGCTGGCGCCGACGCGGTGATGCGCAAGCCCGTCTCCGTCGCCGGCGTCGCCCGCGCGATCGCCGAGGCCATGGCCTCGCGCAAGAAGGCGGCGGCCGCTTAGCGCCAACCTGCCCGTCACCCCGGCCGCAGCGCAGCGAAGAGCCGGGGCCGGATGCGCCGGCGCTCATACGAATTCCAGCGTGGCGGCGGCCCGTCCGGTCCCGGATCTACGCGGCTTGCGCCGCTCCGTCCGGGGTGACGGTTTGGATGAATGAAACAGTAGTCCCCCGCCGCAGGATCGCGATGAACAGCGCCGCCATCACGAACGGCGCGAGTGGCAGCTTGGCGTCCGTGGCGAGCATTCTGGAAACCGCCGGCAGCACGAAGGCCGCCAGCAAGGTCGTCTTCTCCCAGCTCAGGAAGCCGCCCCGGGCGCCTTCACGCAGCACCCAAGCAAGCGGCGCGGCGAGGATGATCAGGTCGTAGTCGAGCAGGAACGGGCTGGCGATCAGCGCCGCGACGATCATCGCTGGTCCCTCCGCGCCACTGTTGGGCGCACGACGCTGGAGCCAGACGAGGCCGGCCGCCGCCAAGACCGCGACCGCCGCCTGGAGACCGTAAGCGAAGCCCAGGGCGCCGCCCCACAACCGCACGGCGGCGAAGGCGCTCTGCATCTTCGCGTCGCCCACCAGGCCGTGCTCCAGCGCCCCGCGCGCCAGGCTGGAGTCGGCGAGGAACCCGCGCCAGCTCTCGGCGCCGAACAGTCCGTAGGAAGCCGCCGCGAGCGCGATCACCGTCGCGCCGGCGGCGGCGAAGGTCTTCCAGCGGCCGGCGATGGCCAAGGCGACCGGGATCATGATCCCCAGGTGCGGCTTGTAGGCCAGCGCGCCGAGGCAGACGCCCGCCAGGATCGGCCGCCGCTGCAGCCACAGTGCGCCGCCGCCAAACAGGGCCGCGCTGAGGAAGCCGTTCTGGCCGTGGCCGATGTTGCTCAGCACCGCCGGGAAGGCGAAGATCGGCATCGCGCCGAACGCCTCGCCGAGCCAGGCCCGCGCCATCCGCCAATAGAGCGCGCCGGTCCCGGTCAGCCACGCCGCCAGCGAGGCCAAATAGGGCAACGCGGCCAGCGGCAAACAGATCAGCAGGAAGATCGGCGGGTAGAAGAACGCCGCATAGCCGGTGTCGCGGCCAAAGATCGCGACTTGCTGGGCGTGGTGGGCGGCCACGTCGTAGGCGCTGGCAGGTGACCCGGCCAGGGCGAACTTCGAAGCGGTCCAGAAGCTGGTGAAGTCGGTTCCCAACGGCCGGCCGGCGAGATCGAGGCCGCCGCGCGCGGTTGCGACCCAGGCCGCGGCAATCACCACGGTGACGCCCAGCAACAGCCAGCCCCAGGCGCGGGCCCGTTTCGCGGTCAGCCAGTCGGCGCGGCTGAGGGCGCCAAAGCGCAGCGGCGGCGCGCGGTCGGGCGCGGCGAGGGTCATGAGGTGCGGGTTCCGGCGCCTGAGTCGGCGACGAGGCTAGCGGCCAACTGCTTAATCCGCGAAGAATGGGGCGAGAGAGACGCAAGGAGACGCGCGTGCTGGAAGGACTGAAGATCGTCGAGTTCGCCACCTATGTGGCAGCGCCTAGCGCCGCGGCGGTGATGAGTGACTGGGGCGCCGACGTGATCAAGGTCGAGAGCGGCCGCGGCGATCCCACCCGCCGCACTTTCGCCAGCCTGCCGCACCTCGAAGGCAACCCGGTGTTCGAGTTGGAGAACCACGGCAAGCGCGGCATCGTGCTCGATATCGCCAAGCCAGAGGGGCGCGAGGCGCTGCTGCGCATCCTGAAGGACGCCGACGTCTTCCTCACCAACGTGCGGCCGGCCGCGCTGAAGCGTGCGAAGCTCGACTACGACAGCCTGCACGAGGCCCTCCCCAAGCTGATCTACGTCAGCGTCACCGGCTACGGCCTGGAAGGCGAAGGCGCCGATCTGCCGGCGTTCGACCAGGCCGCCTATTGGTCGCGCGGCGGCGTCGCGGGCTCGCTGACGCCGAAGGGGCACGAGCCGCCGCTGTGCCGGCCGGCGATGGGCGATACCGCCTGCGCGCTGGCCACCATCTCCGCGACCCTGGCGGCGGTGATCGAGCGGCAAGGCACCGGACGCGGACGACTGGTCGAGACCTCGCTGATCCGCACCGGCGTCTATTCGATCGGCTGGGACATGGCGATCCAGCTGAAGTGGGGCCGGCTCGGCTCGCAACGCACCCGCAAGGAGGTGTTCGACCCGATCCAGAACTACTTCAAGACCAAGGACGAACGCTGGGTCGGCATCTTCCCCCGCGATGGCCGCGACGACTTCGCCCATTTGCTGAAGGTGCTGGACGTCGAGCATCTGGCCGCCGACGAGCGCTTCGCCAGGCACGGCGCGCGCACCAAGAACGTCGCGGCGATGGTCGAAGCGCTGGACGAGGGCTTCGCGCGGCTGACGCTGGAGGAGGTCGGACCGCGGTTAACGGCGGCGGACATGGTGTGGGGCCCGCTGAACTATCCGCGAGACACGGCCGCCGATCCGCTGGCCGAGGCCGCCGGCTGTTTCGTCGACGTCGTCGACGCCGATGGCGTCGCCTTCCGCCAGCCCGCCTCCCCCGCCCGCTTTCCCGGCGCCGACGATGGCCCCAAACGTCCCGCGCCGAAGCTCGGCCAGCACACGCGCGAAGTGCTGGCCCAGGCCGGCTACGCGGCGGACGAGATCGAGCGCCTGGTGGCGCAAGGGGCCGCGACCTAGCTCTGCCGGGTCTTGCCCGAAGCGAGTGAGAGCGCGCGCAGCATCTCGGTGGAGAACATGCTGTTGGCGGTCTGGACGCTCAGGCCCACGTCATCGACCGGTTCGGGGCCGCGCAGGATCAGGTCGACCATTTCCTGCTGCTGCTGCAGCCGCTCCTGCCGCCGCGCCGACGCGTACTGGATGAAGCCCTGGTCGGCGTTGGTGTTGGCGGGCGGCGCCACTTGCGCCGGGCCGCCGCCCGGACCGGCGGTCAGATTGGCGTAGACCTCGGTGACGGTCGCGGCCCGGCCGGAGCGGTAGAAGATGCCGCGGTTGGAGGCGGCCGCGTCGGGAAACAGCGCCGGCGCGCTCGCGGTCGGCGATATGCGCACGGCGTCGATCAGCTTGGCCGAGCCCTGCGGGCCCAGGACGTGCGCGACATAGAGTTCGCCGGCGGTCGGCTCGCGCCCTACCCGGCCGCGCAGGTAGGCGGCGTGATCGGCCGCCAGTTCGCCGGCCATCAGCGCCGACGCGTGCGGATCGAAGCGCAGATCCATCACCATGGCCCGCGCCTCGGAACCGTTGACATAGTAGTGGCCGCTCGGCCCCTGCTGGATCAGGTCGGCGTAGCGGGCGTAGCCGTACTTGGCGCCGTGCTGCTTGAGCGTCGCCAGCCAGGTCTGGTCGAGGAACTGAAACAGGCCGGTCGCCGAGGAGGTCTTGGCCTTGGCGTTGGGGTTGTAGCCGCTCTCCCGCTTGGCGGCGCCCATCAGATAGCCGAAGTCGACCCCGGTCGCGCTGGAGGCGCGCTGGATCGCCGCCTCGACAACTCCGCGGATCGATTGAACCGACATGCGGCCAGTTGGATGAGATTCGTGGTTAACCGTGTCTTAACGCGCCCGCGAGCGCCCAGAGCTTTGCCGGCGTGAATGCGGAACCTTGGCTGTGCAAATCGGGAAGAGTTCCCGTAGCGGAAGCGTCGCCGTGACCTTATATTGACCTTGCGTAAACTTGGGGAAACATAACCCCACCGAGGACAACGCCATGGTCATCAATCCCACCCTGCAGCCGGCTCTGGTCCGCGCCATCGACGGCGTCTCCCCCGACGGACAAAAGCGCGCTCGCATCGCCACGGCCGCTATCGCCGCTTCCATCGCCGCGCACGTGATCGTCGGGCTCTATATCTACGAGGCGAAGTATGCGCCCACCGCGCCCCCGGCGACCGAAACCCAGCCGCCGATCGTCACGGTGATGCCCAAGCTCCCGCCGCCGGCCAAACCGGTCAAGCCGCTGACGCCGCCGCCGCCGCATGTGCTTGCCCCGCGCCGTCCGGTGCTGCAGGCGCCGTCCATGGTCAGGACCCTGCCCCTGACGCCGCCGCCGCGGACGCTCACCCTGGCCGATCCGACGCCGCCGACCATCGCGCCGCCGCCCGTCCCGACGATCACCGCTCCGCCGTCGCCGCCGGTCCCCAGCGTCATTACGTCGCCCCACTGGCTGGCGATGCCGGGCGCGAGCGAGTTCTCGAAATACTATCCCTCGTCGGCGCTAGACCAGAACCTCGGCGGATCGGTCACCCTCGCGTGCGTGGTCACCGCGACCGGCCAAGTACGCGACTGCGGGGTGCTGGCGGAGACGCCGCAGGGCGTCGGCTTCGGCAATGCGGCCAAGAAGCTCGCGCCGTTCTTCCGCATGAGTTCGCAAACCAAGGACGGCGCGCCGGTGGACGGCGCCAGCGTCCATATCCCGATCCGCTTCAGCCTTGGCTAGTGTGCTGGATTTGAAGTTCGTCTGCTCTCTGGATCGGCTGCGAGTGAACTTCAAATCCAACAAAGCACACTAGATACTTATACTTGCTAGTGTCCTGATCGATTCCGAAGTTCGACGAAGCCCGCCATCAGGCGCATGCGAACTTCGGAATCGGGACACTAGAAGCGGCCAGGATCGAAGAGTTCGGCGATCGGGCTCTTCGGCCGCCCCTCGACGGCCCCAAGCACGACCTCGGCGATCATCGGGGCGAGCAGCCATCCGTTGCGGCGCGCGCCCACCGCGAGGATCACGCCAGCCGCCCTAGCCTCGCCAATCATTGGCAGCCCGTCGGGCGTCGCAGCGCGCACGCCAGCCGCGGCGGTCCAGTTTAGGCGAGCGAGACCGCCGGCCAGGGCGCTGGCCCGGGTCATCAACGTATCGACGACCGCCGGCTCCACATCCGTATCGGCGCGCCCGACTTCCATGGTCGCGCCGAGGAAGGTCCCCTCGGCGGTGCGGCACACGTAGACGCCCGGCCTGCGCACCACCGGGATGCCGGAAAAGGCGTTGGCGGCCCGCAAGATGTGCCCCTTGATCGGCGCCAGCGCCGACAGTTCCGGCGCGATGGCGGCAAGATCCTGGCCCGCGCCGGTGGCGATGACGAGTGCGTCGGCCGCGATGGGCGACCCACCCTCGATCTGAACCTCGCCCTCGGCGAAGCCGACCGCGCGACCGGCGACGAACGTCGCGCCCCGCCACTCCGCCGCCTGGCGCAGGGCCTGCAGCGCGGCTGTCGGGTCGAGTTGTCGGTCCTCATCGCAGAACGCGGCCCAAACGTCCTGGCCTAGATCGCGCAGCTCGGCGTCGGCGCCCAGCGTGGCGAGATCCGAAGCCCAGACCTCCGCCTCGGTCCTGGTTCCGACCGCCATGGCGCCGTCCCAGGCGACGCGCAGGCCGATCTCCCGCGCCAGCGCCGGCCAAAGGCCGAGCGCCTCGCGCAGCAAAGGGTAGCTACCCCCGTCGAACAACGCTTCGAACGCGGGCGCCAGCATGCCGGCGGCGATGCGCGAGGCATTGGCGCCTTCCAGGTCGGGATCGATCACCGTCACCGCGTGACCGGCGCGCGCCAGCACATAGGCGACAGTGCGTCCGATCGCGCCGGCGCCGGCGACGACAATGGTGTGCGAGACGGTCATTCCTGCGCCTTCCACCCGCTCCGCCGCGGTTGGTCAAGGTGGGACGCGCGTTGGATCACCAGGGCGATCCTGCCCTGCGAGGGGGGCGTCAGCGCGCGGCAGCCCGGCGCGGCTCAGGTCAGCTTGTAGCGGATCGGCAGGTGCTTCGGGCCGCCGACGAAGCTGCCCACCGACAGTTTCGGCTCGCCAGCCAGCTCCAGCGACTGCAGGCGCGGCAGCAACTCCTCCCAGAGGATCCGCATCTCCATCTTGGCCAGGTGCTGGCCCAGGCACAGGTGCGCGCCGTAGCCGAACGCGAGATGGCGATTGGGGCTGCGGTCGATGTGGAACGCGTTCGGATCGTCGAACACCTCCTCGTCGCGGTTGCCGGACGGATAGGCGAGCCAGAGCCAGTCGCCGGTCTTGATGGTCCGGCCGCGCAGCTCGTAGTCGGCGGTCGCGGAGCGCATGAAGTGCTTCACCGGCGTGGTCCAGCGGATCGACTCGTCGACCAGACCCGGGATCAGCGACGGATCGGCCTTCAGCTTAGCGAATTCGCCGGGCGCCTGGCACAGGCCCCAGATCGCGCCGGCGGTGGAGGACGAGGTGGTGTCGTGGCCGGCGGTGGCGACGATCACGTAGTAGCTCATCGCCTCGAAGTCGCTGATCGGGGCGCCGTCGATCTGGCTGTTGGCGATCACGCTGGCCAGATCGCTCTTCGGCGAGGCTTTGCGATCGTCGGTGATCTTTTTGAAATACATGAAGAAGTCGGCGATGATCGCCTGCAGGTCGGCCATCGCATCGGGGTTGTCGCCCTGAGCCGCGCCGGAGCGATTGAGTTCGGGGTCGGCCGCGCCGAACAGCTCCTGCGTCAGGCGCAGCATGCGCGGCTCGTCCTCGGGCGGCACGCCCAGCACCTCCATGATCACCCGCAGCGGATAGGTGAGCGCAATATCGCGGGCGAAGTCGCACTCGCCGCCCATCTGCGCCATGCGATCGACGTGCTCGCGGGCGATCTTGCGGATGCGCTCTTCGAGCGGCCGGATGTTCTGCGGCAGGAACCAGGACTGGGTGAGCAGGCGGTACTTCGGATGGTCCGGCGCATCCATCTGCACGAGGGTGCGCACCAGATGCGGGCTGCCGCCGGTCATCTGACGGACGCGCGCATCACCCTCGATCGTGGTGAATGTCGTCGACTGGTCGCCTGAGCGGAACAGCTCGTTCTGGCGCGAGATCTCCAGGATGTCGGCGTGTTTGGTGACAACCCAGAATGGGAAGTTGCCCGCGAGCTCGGCCTTGCCGAGCGGGTTGTGCGCCCGCAGCCAGGCGAACGCGTCGCGGGCCGTGACGCCATCGGCGTAGGCGTTGGGGTCGATCACCGCCCGCGCGGTGGATTCCGGAATCGTCGCACTGACAGGCATGGACCGTCTCGGGGTTTGACAGTAAGGATCGCTATCGCCGTTAACCTAGAGGCGGTCGCCGCTAGGTCAGTCAAGCTCGCAAAACGCACGCGAGGCGCGAGTTTTCGCCGCCGAAGCGAGCAACGCGACGGTAACAACACCGTTTCTGCTCGCTTTACCCCGAGTAAGTGCCGGCGTTTGGCCTCCGGAAGCTGAATTCCTTGCGGTCATGAAATATGGTAACTGAGTGATTAGCGAGTGAGTCGAGCGCCGTTCCTGTTTGCAGGACTGCGGCGAATGTTCGCGACCTCACTGACACACTAGCTTCACAAGATAAATGGCGTTAGTGCACCCTAGCGTTCAGCATGAGGAGACTCAATCAGATGGCTATGACGCGCCAAGGCCCTGACCCGATCGACGTCGCCGTCGGCGCGCGTGTCCGGATCCGTCGTCGCTGGCTGGGATTCAGCCAGACCCAGCTCGCCACCGCGCTCGGGATCACGTTCCAGCAGGTGCAGAAATACGAGCGAGGCGCGAACCGCGTGTCGGCCTCAATGCTGGTTAAGATCGCCGCCAAGTTGGAAACCACCGTCGCCGCCCTGGTCGGCGAAGACGGTCAGGCGCCGGTCGAGGCGATCATCTACGCGCAACTGGCGACGCCGGGCGCGACCGAGCTGCTGGCGGCGTTCGCCCAGATTTCCGACGGCGAGTCGCGGCGTGCGCTGCTGACCGTCGCCGAAGGCCTGGTCCCGGCCCGCAAGGCCCGCGCCGCAGCCTAGGTCGCTCCGAGGCTAGCCGTCGGCGAGGCCCGTCTCGCCGACGGCCTCAGCGTGACCGAGGCTAGTGACCGTCGCCGGGAGTCGTTGTGCTAGCGGCTGCCCCGGCCGCCGTCGCGCCGGCCGCTTCATCCACGCCATTCTTGCCAGCGCTCGTCGTGTCGGCGGCTGAGCCAGAAACCCCCGCCGTCTTCGCGCCCGCCTTGGCGTGGCCCTTGGTGGTCACCGAGGTGTCGCGCCCAGCCTTCCGGGCGTCGGTCGCGCTCGACGCGTCGCCAGAGGCGGTGGTCGTCGCGTCGGGAATGTGGCTCGCGCCGCTGACAGTTCCGGTAACGCCGCCCGCGACGCCGCCCACCGCGCCGGCGCGACCGCCCAGCAATTGAGCCTGAGCCGAGCCGGCAGTCAGCACGCCGATCGCGGCCGCCGTAAGAAGGATCGAGAACTTGCGCATGCGTTTCTCCTGGGTATATCGCGCGGCAATCTTCGGCCGCGCGCCCTTTCAAACCATGCGGGGCGCCCTTTCGTTCCCTGGCGGTTCGATTTTCAGGCGAGCGCGGAGCGCAGCAGTTCGAGCGCCGCCGCCGCGAATGCTTCCATATTCGCGGCCCGGTCTGGGCTGCCGGTCTCGAGCGTGAACGCCATTTCCCGCGGCCCTGAAACAGCGACACAGGTGTGACCGGCCGCATCGCCATATGGGTTGCCCGTCGGCCCCGCCGCGCCGGTCTCGGACAGCCCCCAGTCGGCGCCCAGGTTCTCGCGCACGGTCCTAGCCAGCAACAGGGCGTACGGCTCGCTGGAAGAGCGGACGCCGGCGACATCCTCGCGGCGAAGGCCCAGCAGGGCCATCCGCGCCTTGCCGGTATAGATCACGCCCCCGCCAAGGAAGTAGGCGGAAGCGCCTGGCACGGCGAGCAGCGCCGCCGAGATCAGCCCACCGCTCGAGGACTCGGCGACCGCGATGGTCTGCCCCCTAGCTTTCAGCTCGGCGGCGAGCGCCTCGGCGAGCGGGGCGAGGGTTGGCGTCATCGTTCATCTCCCATCTGGCGTTCGGTCCGGCCTGCCTATAGTCAAGGCCCCAACATGGCGAGCCGCCCCTTCTTCGCTCTCGCGGCGATTCTTCTCTTTGGACTTAGCCTGACGGCCTGCCAGCCGCAAAGGGTGGCCCGACAGCCGTGCCCGGCCGGCGAGCTCTGCCTGGAGTACGGCAACACCACCGAATCGAACTCGCTCGATCCGCAGGTTGCGACGACGACCAGCGAAGCGGCGATCCTGCGCGAGGTGTTCGAGGGCATGTACACCGACGGGCCGGATGGGGGCCCGATCTTCGGCATCGCCACCAGCAAGGAGACCAGTCCCGACGGCCTAGTCTGGACTTTCCATATGCGCCCGGAGGTCTGGTCGGACGGCGCGCCGGTGACGGCCAACGACTTCGTCTACGCCTATCGGCGGATGCTGAATCCTAAGACCGGCTCGTCCTACGCCTATCTGCTTTACGTGCTGAAGAACGCCCAGGCGGTCAACACCGGGGCCATGCCGGCGGAGGCGATTGGCGCGAAGGCGCTCGACGATCACACGCTGCAGCTGACGCTGGAACATCCCGCCTCCTACCTGCCGCAGCTGCTGAAGCACCAGGCGTTCTTCCCGATCCCAGCGCACTCGGTGCAGGTGCTGAAGGACCACTGGGCAGACCCGGGCAAGATGGTCAGCAACGGCGCGTACACGTTCAAGGAATGGCGCCTCGGCGACTACGTGAGGCTGGAGAAGAACCCGCATTATCGCAACGCTGATCAGGTCTGCTTCGACCGTGTGGACTTCTCACCGACCAGCGATCCGATCGCGGCCGAGCGGCGCGTGCTCCGCGGCGAACTGGACATCAACAACTCTATCCAATCGAACCGGGTGCCGAAGCTGCGCGCCGATCCGGTGGCGGCCCCGTTCGTCCACACCTATCCCTATCTCAGCACCGGCTATCTGATCTTCAACATCCGCGATATCGCGCCGCTGAAGGACCGGCGCATCCGCCAGGCCATCTCCATGTCGATCGACCGCGCCTTCATCACCGACAAGTTGCTGCGGGCCGGCCAGGTGCCTGCGCCGTCCTACGTGCCGTATGGCATTGCAGGCTACTTGCCGAA
Source organism: uncultured Pseudomonadota bacterium (assembly GCA_963835495.1). Taxonomy (GTDB): domain Bacteria; phylum Pseudomonadota; class Alphaproteobacteria; order Caulobacterales; family Caulobacteraceae; genus Acaudatibacter. The sequence goes on from CAWIFQ010000003.1 coordinate 1,491,545, forward strand.
GGCCGGCCCCCATCCCCAGCCTGCGTGGGGCAGCTGGACGATCGAACGCCGTCAGGCGGCGGCTCGGCAATTGATGGCGTGGGCTGGATACAGCCCGGCCCATCCGCTGAAGCTGGAGCTGAAAACCTTCAACAACGGCGGCAGCCTCGTCACCGCCCAGTCGATCCAGGCCGACCTCAAGAGCGTCGGCATCGACGTGACCTTCCGCCAGGAAGACGGCGCCGTGGTCTTCGAGTCGTTCAACCTGCGGGACTTCCAGCTCGGCGCGGCCGGTTGGGTGGCCGACTACGACGACCCGATGACCTATCTCAACCTGATGAAGTCGGACACCGGCCAGCAGAACTACGGCGACTACAAGAAGCCAGCCTACGACGCCTTGCTGAAGGCCGCCGACAATGAGCCAGACGCCGCCAAGCGCGCCGGCTACATGGCGAGGGCCGAGCAGATGATCCTCGACGACGCCGTCATCGCCCCCATCGACACCGGAGTCAGCCTCAACCTGGTCAGCCCGCACATCACGGGCTGGGTCGACAACGACGCCGACGTCCATCCCGTCCGGCTCCTGTGTCGCAATGACGCAGCCGGTCGGCAGATCAAACCGGCCTCCTGAGTGTTTCCAGATACGCTCGCCTCATCATCTGAGGCTATTCAGGCTCGCGAACCAGGGATGGGATGAGAATGGCGACCTCCGCCGATGTGATGAGCCCTGACGTAGCGGCGCCGGAAGCGGCCGCGGCCCCGCGCCCGCCGATCGCGCTGTCGTTCGCGCCGGAGTCCTTCTTCCTCGGCAAGACCGTAGGCGCTGGCGTGGTTCGAGACCCGTTCGGCCGCATCGCGCGGCGCTGCCACATCGACACCGAGGGCGCCTATAGCGCCGCGCACGGCGCCGTGCGCTTCGACGAGACCTTCACCTACGACGACGGCGAGATCGAAGTCTGGCGTTGGGTCATGCAGGCCGGGCGCGAGGGCCGCTATGTGGCGGCCGAAGCCAAGGCCGGGGCCGGCATCACCGGCGAACTGCGCGACGGCGACTATCTGCTGGCTTTCCGACGTCCGGTCGGGCGCGCGGCCGGTGCGTTCTCGCCGCGCTTCCGTTCGCGCTTCACGCTGCTCGCCCCCGATATGGCGTTGAAGCGTGCGGACGTCAGCCTGTACGGCCTGCCCCTCGGCTCTCTGACCGCGGTCCACCGGCGCGTAGCCAACTGACACCGCCGCGATTCACCGCGTTTCTCAGCCGACGCTTAACCTTTGTTGATCAAAGCTTTCCGCCTTCTGGCGTGAGGGCCCGGCGATGGGCGCGATCGGCGAGTTATTCGGTTTCGAAGGTCGGATCAGCCGGCTCGGCTACTTCTGGCGCTCGGTCGCCGTGGTGATCGGCATCGTCGCGTTGGCGCTTGGCGGCGCCGCTGTCAGTCTGTCCCTGGTGCGGCCGTTCGGCCTCGGCGACTACGAGGAAGCCAGCCGTTGGCTGACGATCGTGGTGGTGCTGCTGGTGCTGTGGTCCAGCTTCGCCCTGGCGAGCCGGCGACTGCGCGACATGGGTCTGGAGCCGGTGCATATCCTGCCGCTGTTCGCCGCGCTCTGGGTGATCAACACGGTGCTGCTGGAGCCGCTGAGCCGGCTGCACCCCGACAGCTTTGGCGTCATCGAGGGCAGCTGGGCGATGCTGCAAGCCGCGGCGGCGATCCCGCTGCTGTTCTGGCCCGGCCGAGCATCGAAGGCGAAAGTGCGCGCGGACTACGAGCCAGCAGGCCCCACCGCCTACCTGGACTGGCGTGGGAGCGACTAGAGGCGCCCTTCCGGTCTTGACCTGACGAGCGATCCCTCGCAACAGGGCGCGCCATGCCTGCCCAAACGCCCCCCGAACTGCTGGAAATCCGCCATTCCATCGACAACATCGATGCGGCGCTGATCCATCTGCTGGCCGAACGATTCAAGCAGACCCGCAAGGTGGGCGAGCTGAAGGCGCGCGAGGGCCTGCCGCCCGCCGATCCGGCGCGCGAAGCCAGACAGATCGCCCGGCTGCGCGCCCTCGCCGCCGAGGCCGACCTGGATCCCGAGTTCGCCGAGAAATTCCTGAACTTCCTGGTCACCGAAGTAATCCGCCACCACGAGATCATCGCCGCCGCCAGCCGCGGCTAGTCGCCCGCAACCTAGGTGAACGTCGCGGCGACGCCGGCGTCGCCGCGCTGGATGCGGTAGACGTAGAGCACCAGGCCGGCGAACAGCGGCGCGTTGATCGCGGTTCCGACCACCTGACCCGCCACGCCCCCCCAGATGCGGCCCTGTTGGCCGATGATCCCTGCCGCCAGGCCCGTGATTCCGCCGGTCACCGCGCCGACGAGCACCTCGATCAGAAAGATCACCAGCGAGCCGAGGAACAGCGCCAGCATCGCGCCGCGCGCCAGCGCCCAAGCCTTGCCCAGATCGAACGAGCGCGCATCGGCCGCCAGCAGCGCGAACATGGACAGCCGGACGATCAGATAGATCAGCGCGACGATCATCGGGCCGATGATGACGAGCGTCAGTATGCCCGCGGGGCCGAGCATGATGTGCCGCAGCGCCACGAGCTTGTCCGCCTCGCCGCCACTCTCCAACGCCTGAAGGTCGCCCGGACTGCTGCCGACCGTGACGCCAAGGATGATCGCCCAGATGATGAAGGCGACGAAGGCCAGGACGCCGATGGCCAGGCCGACCATCAGGTTCGCACCCAGCACGCGCCATTCGAGCCCACCCCACTGCAGCCCCGCGGCGTGCGCGGCGAACTGGTCGTCTCCGGGATGATCGCCCGCGAGTTTCAGGCGGTAGAGGGCCCCGGTCGCGGCGGTCGTCACGAAGATGGAGGCGATCAGTCCAAGGAAGGACACCAAAACCCAGGTGGGTCGAAGCACCTCGATGATCCCCAGCGCGGCGGTGAACCACACCAGAACCAGCATGATGCCCCAGGCCTTGCTCCAGGCCTCGCCGATGAAGCGGAAGCTGGCCCCGATCGCCGCGCCGACCTGCACCTGACCCATGCCCTCGCCTCCCTGGCTGCCGCGTCAGCCTGCCGCGCGGCCGGTCTCGTGGCAATCCTCGTCAGGTCAGGCCTGGGCGGCGTCGAAGAACTCGTCCGGATCCTCGACCTCCACCAGCTTGCCGCGGCGGATCTCCAGGAATCGGGTGGCGGCGCTGCGGGTGAAATAGCGGTCGTGCGAAACGAACACGCAGGAGACGTCGGCCTCGGCGAGCTGGTTCTCCAGGTCTTCCTGGCCCTCGATGTCGAGGTGGTTGGTCGGTTCGTCGAGCAGGTAGAAGTTGGGCCGCTCGGCTTTAAGCCGCAGGAACTTCAGCCGCGCGCGCTCGCCGAAGCTGAGCAGGGATATCGCCTGCTCCATCCGTCGGTGCGGAAAGCCGGCCTTTATCAGCGCCTGGATCGCCTCCCGCTCGCCGACCCCGTCCACCTCGGTCATGTATTCGATCAGGCTGGCGTCCAGCGGCAGGTCGGCCATGGCTTGGTCGAACACCGCCAGCCTGGCGCCCGGATTGAACCGCACCTGCGCCTTGCCGTCATAGTGAGCGTCCTTGGCGGCGAATTCCCGGGCCAGGGCGCTCAGCAGCGTCGACTTCCCGGCGCCGTTCGCGCCGAGCAGCGCGATGCGATCGCCGGCGCGCACGGCCAGACGCTCGATGTTGAACAGCGCCCGTTCGTCGGGGGTCCTGACGGTCAGGCCCTCGACCCGAAGCGCGACCTTGGCCTCCATCTCGCTCTCGCCCAGCTCCAGGCGACGCTCGCGGGCGACGTAGACCTTGGTCTTGGCCCCTTCCATCCGCTCGATCCGCCGCTCGACGATCTTGCGCTTCTTGTCAAACTCGTCGTTCTTCTGCGCCCAGACCTTGTAGCGCGCGCAGGTCTCCTCCAGCCGCTTGATCTCCTTCTCCTCCAGCGAGCGCCGGCGCGCGTCGGCGGCGTCGCGCGCCAGCAGCGACTGCCGCGCGACCGAGAACGGGGTCTTGAACGAGTGAGCGCCGTCGGCGCGCAGGAACAGGGTGCGGGTCGTCACCCGGTTGAGGAACGCCCGGTCGTGGCTGACGATCAGCATCGGCAGCTTGATCACCTCGGTCAGCCAACGCTCGAGGGTGGCGATATTGGCGAGATCGAGGTGGTTGGTCGGCTCGTCCAGCACCAGGATGTCGGGGTCTTCCAGCACCGCGGCGCAGGCCACCAGCACCAGCCGCTGCCAGCCGCCGGAGAGGGCGCGGAAGTCGCCCTCGGCGACGCCGGCGTCCATGCCGATATCTTCCAGCATGATGTCGATACGCCAATCCTCGCCTTCGGCCCCGCCCCTTGCCAGCGCCCGCTGCATCACTTCGCGCACGGTCAGCTCGAAGAAGTGGGCCGGGATCTCCTGCGGCACATAGCCGACCTTGGTCGATCGCGAGCGGACGATGTGGCCCTCGTCCAGCTCCAGCTCGCCGGAGAGGCACTTGAGCAGCGTCGACTTGCCGGCGCCGTTCTCGCCGACCAGCGCGGTCTTGGCCTCGTCCAACAGGAAGGAGATGTGCCGGAACACATAGCCCTTGTTGTAGGCGAAACCGGCGTTCTCGACGCCCAGGACTGACCAGCGGCCGGACATGGGCGGCAGAGGCCGCGCCAAAGCGGCGCCGTCAAGCCTCGAAGGTCGCCGTGACCGCCGTCTGGCCGTCGCAGCGCACGGCGATCACGCTGTTTGGCTCGTCGCCGTGGCGCAGGCGCACCGGCTGGTTCACGAACAGCGGCGCCAGGGCGCGGAAGCTGAACCCCTTGAGCGGCGCGTCGGCCGTCCGAGCGGCGAGGTCGCACAGCCTGGCGGCGGTGAACGGGCCGTGCACCACGAGATCGGGGTAGCCCTCTTCGCTGCGCACATAGCTCTGGTCGTAGTGGATGCGGTGGCCGTTGTAGGTGGCGGCGGAATAGCGGAACAGGTCGACCGCGCCCGGCAGCCACAGCTCGCCCGCCCCGCCCGCGCCGATGTCGGCGACCGCCGGGGTCGGCTCGCCGGCCTCGCGATAGACGATGGTCTGGGTCTCAGTGAGCTTCAGCGCGCCGCCCTGGCTGAGCCGCCGCTCGACATCGACCAGCACCAGCGCGCCGGTGCGGCCGGATCGCTCGCGCACGTCGGCGATGGTCTGGTCGAGCCGAGCCGGCTCGCCGAGGCTCAGCGGGGCCGCGAACGCGAACGTCGCCGAGGCGAACATCCGCCGCGGCAGCTCGACCGGCGGCAGGAAGCGGCCGCGCTTGGGGTGTCCGTCGGGGCCGAGCTCGGAAGGCGGCACGGCGTCGTTGAAGTAGGCCCAGTGACCGAGCGGCGGGAACCGCGCTTCGACGTCGAGGGCGACGCCCATCGCCGCGGCGTAGCGGCGCGCGAGTTCGGGATCGAGCACGGCGGTTTCAGTGCGGGTGCGGCCGATCCAGGCGGCGAGATCGGTCATTTGGCGCCAGGCCCCCGCACCAGGCCCGCATCGTGCAGCCGGCCGATCTCGCCGCTGGACATCCCGAGCAGGTCGGCCAGCACTTCGTCGGTGTGCGCGCCGAGCTGTGGCGCGGGGACCGGCGCGCTGCGGGGCTCGCCAGCCAGGGTCGCGGCCGGTCCGGGCACCGGATAATCGAGGCCGCTGGGCTGGGCGGCGCGGCCGAACACCGGGTTGGCGGCGAACAGGCTGTCGTCCTTGGCGGCCTCGGACAGCGTGCGATACGTCGACCAGCACACGCCCGCCGACTCGAACGCCGGCGCCAGCTCCGCCTCGGTCTTCTGCGCGAACGCCGTCTCGAACATCGGGTAAAGCCGGTCGCGGTGTTCGTAGCGCACCGCTTCGTGGCCGCCGAACGAGACGCTCAGTTCGGTCTCCAACGCGGTGATCGGCGCCTCCAGGTCGAGGGTCTTCACCAGCGCGCGCCATTGCCGGGGCGTGATCGCCACCACCATCAGCCGGCGGCCATCGGCGATCGCGAAGTCGCGCCCGAACGCGGCGTAGACGTCGTTGCCCTGGCGCGGCCGGTCGGCGCCGGTCTGCATCACCTCGGCCAGCAGGCCGAAGTTGGCGAGCGAAGTGGCGGCGATGTCGGAGAGCGGAATGCGCACTTCGCAGCCGCCGCGCCCCTCGCGCCGCGCCCGCTCGGCCGACACGAGCGACAAGGCCGCATAGGCGCCGGTGATGAAGTCCCAGGCCGGGAAGGTGTGGTTGACCGGCCGTGGATCGTCCGCAAAACCGGTCATCCACGGCACGCCGACCGAGGCGTTGATGGTGTAGTCGAGCGCCGGGCGACCGTCGGCCCAGCCCATCACCCGCACGCAGATCACGTCCTCGCGGATCGCCTTCAGCCGGTCGTAGGAGAGGAAGCCTTCCACCGGGAAGTTGGTGACGAAGAGACCGCGATCCTCGCCAGGCGCGGCGGCAAGGCGCTGGGCCAGTTCGCGGCCCTCGGGCCTCGCCAGGTCGATCATCACCGACTGCTTGGCCTTGTTCAGCCCCTCCCAGTAGAGGCTCTCGCCGTTGGGTGCGAGCGGCCAGCGGCGGAAGTCAGGCCCGCCGCCGAGCTGGTCGATGCGGATCACCCGCGCGCCGAACTGAGCCAGGTAGAGCCCGCAGGTCGGCCCGGCGATGAACGCCGCCGCCTCGACGACGGTCAGCCCTTTGAGAAGATCGTACATGGGGAAAACCTATCACGGCTGCGGCGGCGGCGCGCAACCGACCCGAATTGCCCCGACGTAGCGCCTCGACAAGCCCGCCCGGCTTGCCCATGAAGGTCGCGCATTGACGACTTTCATGAGGGAACTTTCAGAGCGATGGATCGTGTTCTTCCACAGCCTACGCCGGAGACCCAGCATTTCTGGGACGGCTGCAAGGCCGGCGAGCTGCTGCTGCAGCGCTGCGTCGAATGTACCAAAAGCTATTTCCCGCCCCGCCCGTTTTGCCCCAAGTGCGGCTCGCGCAAGGTCGAGGTGTTCAAGGCCACCGGCAAGGGCAAGCTTTGGAGCTACGTGATCAATCACCGCCCGCGCCCTGACATGGGAACCGAGCCGCACTCGATCGCCGTGGTGATGCTCGATGAAGGGCCGCAGATGATGACCAACATCGTCGACTGCCCGCAGACGCCCGAGGCGCTGCAGCTCGACATGCCGGTCGAGGTGAAGTTCCAGGACTTCGGCGAGATCACCCTGCCCTTCTTCAAGCCGGCGGGAGCCTGAGCGCCATGAAGCAGAAAACTGTCGCGGCCGTCGGGTTCGCGGAAACCACCGAGCTCGGCAAGATCACCGACATGTCGCAGATTCAGCTGCATGCGGACGCCGCGCTGAACGCGCTCGCCGACTGCGGCCTGAAGCCGTCCGACATCGACGGCGTCGCCACCGCGGGCCTCAGCCCGACCGAGCTGGCCTACTACCTCGGCATCACCCCCACCTGGGCCGACGGCACCAGCGTCGGCGGCTGCTCGTTCATGCTGCACGTCCGTCACGCGGCGGCGGCGATCAACGAGGGGCTGGCCAAGACCATCCTGATCACCCACGGTGAGAGCGGCCGCTCGCGCGTCGGAACTGGCGGCGGCTTCCGCGGAGGTGGCGGCGGCTCCAGCCTGCCCGGCCAGTTCGAGGCCCCTTACGGCCCGGTCGGCCCGCCGTCGATGTTCACCATCCCGGTGCTGCGCTACCTCAAGACCCGCGGCTACACCGTTGAAGATCTTGCGAATGTGGCCGTGATCCAGCGCGAGTGGGCGGCCAAGAACCCGCGCGCCAGCATGAAGGACCCGATCACGGTCGACGATGTGCTGAACGCGCGAATGATCGCCTATCCGTTCACGCTCTTAATGTGCTGCCTGGTCACCGACGGCGGCGGCGCGATCATCCTGACCAGCGCCGAGCGGGCCAAGGATTTCCCGCAGAAGCCGGTCTACATCCTGGGCACCGGCGAGAGCGTCGAGACGCCGATGGTCAGCCAGATGGAGGACTTCAGCTCCTCCAAGGCCTTCCGCGTCTCGGGCAAAAAAGCGTTCGACGAGGCAGGCATCAGCCACGCCGACGTCGACCACCTGATGATCTACGACGCCTTCGCCCACCTGCCGCTCTACGGCCTGGAAGACCTCGGCTTCTGCAAGCCGGGCGAAGCGGCCGGGTTCATCCGCGAGCGCAACACCGCGATCGGCGGCAAGCTGCCGCTGAACACCAACGGCGGAGGGCTCTCCTACATGCACTCGGGCATGTACGGCATGTACGCGATGCAGGAGAGCCTGCGGCAGCTGCGCGGCATCGCCCCGGCCCAGGTGCCGGGCGCGAAGATCTCGGTCAGCCACGGCGTTGGCGGCATGTTCGGCGCGTCCGGCACGATCATCTGGTCGAACGAAGCGCCGTAAAGTCTACGCCCGCGGTCGCGAGACCGCGGGCGGCTCTACCGCAGGTGAGCGTCGAAGAACGTGATTGCGTCGTGCTCGACGCGCTCGTGCGTCGCCGTCCGCGAAACGCCGGGCCGATCGGCGCAGTAGGCGTTCGCGTTGGCCAGGCCGGCCGCGCCGCACTCCGACAGGAAGTCGTAGTGGCCGACGTGGGGCAGGATGTCGATCGTCGCGCCGGGGACCAGTTTGGCCGCCAGCTCGCCGTTCGTACCAGGCGGGGCGATCGGGTCGGCGTCGCCGAGCGCGATCGCGATCGGCACGTCGATGTGGCGCAGGCTGGCCGCGTCCAGCCCCTGGATCACCGCCGGCGCGATCAGGAACGCGGCCTTGACCCGCGGATCGCGCAAGTCGTCGTGCTGCCGGGCGATCAGCGGCGCCATCGCCCGCTCCGCGGCCGTCTGATCGGCCTGCACCGGGTGCGGATATTCCAGCTGCGGGTCGCAGATCGCGTCCCGGTCGGGGCCCGTGCAGAAGGCGCGCAGATGCGCGAAGTCGGCCCGCGCCCCGACCTCGAGCAACGAGGTGAAGCCGCCCAGCGAGAAGCCGGCGACGCCGATCCGGTCTGTGTCGATATGCGCGGCCAGCGCCGGATCAGCCAACACCGCGTCCAGGGCCGCCTTGAGGTCCCCGGCCCGCTCCCACGGCGCTGCGGCGCCCTCGGCGGTGACGCCGTCGATGCCGTTCGTGCCCGGATGGTCGACACCGACCACGACATAGCCGGCGCGGGCCAGCGCCGTCGCCAGCCAGGTCATCTGCCGCGCCGTGCCGCCGAAGCCGTGCGAGACCAGGATCAGCGGATGGCGCGCCTCGTCAGCGAAGGCCGCATCCGCGGCGGTGCGGCCGCTGATGAAGATCGGCGCCCCCGGAGGGCCGATGTCGACCTCCTGCTCTGGCGCCGAGGCCGGGTACCACAGCGTGATCCGCAGCTTGCCGTCGCCATGATTGCGCACGGCGGCGCTGCCGGTGGTGGTTGAAAGATGGCGCTCGCCAGCCGTGAAGGGCGTGGCGGCCCAGGCTATCGAGTGCAGCGCGAGGGCGGCGGCGAAGGCGATGAACAGGCGCATGATGTCTTATACCGCCACGGCCCCATCGCCCAAAAGTCCATCATGTCAGGAGCGATTGGAACCAACCGGCTTCACGCGTACTGCTGTGTTTGGGGCGTCTCGTCGGTTTGGGAACAGGGAGGAAACCCACATGCGTGCAAGTTTGATCGGCTGGACGGCTGCGGCGGTCCTATTCGCGGCGGGTTCGGCTGGCGCCGCGACGTTGCATTTCACCACCGCCCTGAAGGGGTCGGAGGAGGTTCCACCGCACGCCGTGGCGGGGACCGGCAAGGTAAGCGCCAGCCTCGACACCGCGACGAAGAAATTCAGCTACAAAGTGACCTACTCCGGCCTGACCGGTGCGGCGACGATGGCGCATTTCCACGGCCCCGCCGCGGCGGGGGCTAACGCGCCGCCGGTGGTGCCGGTGCCGGCGTCTAGTCTCGCCAGCCCGATGGTTGGAACCGCGACGCTGGACGACGGCCAGATCGCCGACCTCAAGGCCGGTAAGTGGTACTTCAACATCCACACCGCGGCGAACCCAGGCGGCGAGATCCGCGGCCAGCTTCCCGCGGTGAAGTGATCGCCGGCTAGACGGCGCCCTCGGCGATCAGGCTGCGGGCGCAGTCGAGCACGGTCTCCTCGGTCGGCCGCGGCTTCCAGCCGAGCACCCGCTGCGCTTTCGCGGACGTGAAGTCGTGCTTGAGACCCAGCCCCGGCGTCACCGAGCCGAGGTCTTTGTCGAACAGGCCGGCCAGGCGGATGACGAAGTCGGGCACTTTGCGCGTCGGCACCTTGGCGCCGTCCGGACCCAGCTTCTCGCGCAGCAATGTGGCGAGATCGGCCATCCACGCGTAGGCGCCGGCGGCGATGAAACGCTGGCCGGCCGCCTCCGGCGCGGTCATGGCGCGGATGTGCAGGTCGGCGACGTCCCGCACGTCGACGATGTTGAAGCCGAGCCGAGGCAGCCCGGGCACGCGGCCCGAGACCAGCCGCTCGACCACCTGCACCGACTCCGAGAAATCGTGGCCGAGCACCGGGCCCAGCACCAGGGTCGGATTGACGGTCGCCAGCGTGGTGGCCCCACCGGCCGCCCCGATCAGCTCCCACGCGGCCTTCTCAGCGATGGTCTTGGACTGGGCGTAGGCGCTCACGCGCGGCAGCGTCAGGTCGGTCCATTGCGTCTCGTCGCTGACGCTGTCGGGACTGCCGGTCGGCTTGCTGGTCGCGGCGACCGACGAGGTCTGCACCACCCGCTTGACGCCGGCCTTGATCGCCGCGCCGATCACCCGGCGCGCACCATCGCGGGCGGGAATGATCAATTCGTTCGGGTCTTTCGGCTCGGCCACGCCCAGGGGCGAAGCGACATGGAGCACGTAGTCGCAGCCGGCCACAGCGTCGTCCCAACCGGCGTCCGACATCAGGTCGGCGGCATGGAAGCTGAGCCGATCGCCGATCTCCACCGCCTTGCCAAGCGCGGAGCGCACCTCGCCCTCGCGGTTGAGATTTCGCACCGTGGCGCGCACCCGGTAGCCCTGCTGCAGCAGCCCGATCACGCACCAGCCGCCGATGTAGCCCGAACCGCCGGTGACCAGCACCGTACCCCTATCCGCCATGACGGTCCCTCGCCCAATGTTGACACTGCTCAGATAGAGCAACGCCCGCGATGGTGGAAGGGCTGACGCGCGGTCAGGCTCGCTTTCTCCGGGGCGTGGTCATAAGCGGTGGAAAAGCCGTCCGCAGGGAGGACCCAGCCATGATCACCCTCTATGACCATCCGCTCTCGCCCTACGCCCAGAAGGTGCGCATCTCGCTGCGGGAGAAGGGCGTTCCGTTCCAACTCGCCCTGCCCGGCGGCCTGGGCGCAGGCGGCGCCGCAGGCGAGTTCGCCGAGGCCAATCCCAGGGCGGAGGTGCCGGTGCTGATCGACGGCGACGTGCGGATCTTCGATTCCACCATCATCCTCGAATACCTGGAAGATCGCTTCCCCGCCCCAGCCATGCTTCCGGCCACGCCTGCCGAGCGGGCGCGGGTGCGGATGATCGAAGAGGTGATGGACACCCACTACGAGGCGATCAACTGGGCCATGGGCGAGATCAACTGGTTCCGCCGCGCCGAGGGCGAGGCCGCCCAGGCGTTGATCGCCACCGCCGGGCGCCAGACCGCCGGCTTCCTGGCCTGGCTCGAACGCCAGCTGGGCGCGCGCAGCTGGTTCAACGGCGAGAGCTTCGGCTGGGGCGACCTGGCGGTGGTTCCCTACGTCGCCTCGTCGGCCGCGATGGGCTTCCGCGCGCCGGAGGGCAGCGCCGTGGCGGCGTGGCTCGCCCGGGCCCTGGCGCGTCCCTCGGTCGCCGAGACGGTCGGCGAAGCTCGCGGCTTCAGCACCGAGGGCTCCGGCGTGGCCGAAGCGGTGGCCGCCGGCCTGTTCAAGCGCGAATACCGCGACCACCGGCTGGAATGGATGATGAAGTCCGGCGGCGTCGACATCGTGCTCAAGGGCCTGGAAGCCGGCAACATCCGCTTCACGCCCGACTTCAGCTAGCGGGCCTGGCGGTCAGCTCGGCGCCGCCGACCCTCAGCAGCAGGCCCGCGGTTGGGTGTGAGAGCGGTCATCGCCCCGATGCAGCGCGTGCCCGGCCTTGACGGGCAGCCGATCTGGCGCGTTTGTCCGGCCCATGAGAAAGTCAAAGCAACCGCAGGGCGCCGTTCACCAGCTCGTGGTCGAGAGCCAGGTGCTGCGCGCCAACATGCTCGGCGACCCGACCGAGCGGCGCGTGGACATCTATGTGCCCGCTGGAAGCGATGGCGTCGGCCTGCCGCTGCTGGTCGACCTGGTGGGGTTCACCGCCGGCGGGCCGGCGCACACCAACTGGCAGGCGTTCCGCGAGAACGTGCCCGAACGGCTCGACCGGCTGATCGGCGAGGGCCTCATGCCGCCGGTGGTGGTGGCGTTTCCCGACTGCTTCACCCGGATGGGCGGCAACCAGTACGTCAACTCGGCGTCCACCGGCGCCTGGGCCGACTTCCTGACCACCGAGATGCTGGCCGCGGTCGAAGGCCGATTTGGTTGCGGCGGCGTCGGGCGGCGGGGCGTCTTCGGCAAGAGTTCGGGCGGCTACGGCGCGATCGTGCACGCGCTCGACCACGCGGACGTCTGGTCCGCCGCGGCGTGCCACTCCGGCGATATGGCGTTCGAGCTCTGCTATCTGCCCGACATGCCGGACGTGCTGCGCGCGCTGGCCCGCAACCAGGCGAGCGGTGGCGACGGCTCAATCGAAGCCTGGTGGACCAAGCTGGAGGCCGCGCCCAAGCCGTCGGACGGGGCGATGAAAGTGGTCAACATCCTGGCCATGGCCGCGCACTATGACCCTGATCCGACCCAGTTCCTCGGGCTGCGCCTGCCGGTGACCCTCGACACCTGCAAGGTCATCGCCGAGCGCTGGGCCAACTGGCTCGCGCACGATCCGGTGGTGAAGCTGGAGCGCCAGGCCGACTCCCTTCGCGGCCTGAAGGCGCTCTACATCGACTGCGGGGTGAACGATCAGTTTAACCTGCTCTATGGCGCCCGGCGCTTCACGCGACGGCTGAACGAGCTGGGCATCGCGCACCGTTACGAGGAGTTCCCCGACAACCACAGCGCCGTCGATTACCGCATGGACGAGAGCCTGCCGTTCCTCGCCAAGGCGCTGGCGAGTTGAGGCTAGGCCTAAAGCGGTTTCATCGGTTCTCGACGATACTTCACGTCATTGCCGGCCGGAGCGCGAAGCGCGGAGTGCCGGCAATCCACGCATGCAATCGCGTGTTGGCGGCCATGGGTGGCCGGGACAAGCCCGGCCATGACGTTGAACGGATTCCGGCTGACGCCGGCTCGCCTACGCTGCCACCGGCGATGCGGCCGGGTGGCTCGAGCCTAGCTCGTAGCTGTAGCGGACCTCGTCGTCGGCGCCGACGCCGCGGAGCTCGACCTCGAAGCCCCAGAGGTCGGCGATGTAGCCCAGCACAGCCTTGGCGTCGTTCTCCGCCAGCGGGACGTCGTTGTGCATGCGGTGAGTGAGCTGCAACCGCCGGTCGCCGGCCAGGTCTGCGGCGGTCACCTGGATGTTCGGATCGCGCGGACCCGGGTCGTACTGGCTGGCCAGAGCGCGGCGCACCTCTTTGTAGCCACGCTCGTCGTGGATCGCGGCGATCTTGTAGTGGCTGTCGGCGGCCCGGTCCTCGAGCTTGAACAGCTTCATCTTCCGCATCAGGTGCGGGCTCAGATACTGGGCGATGAAGCTGTCGTCCCGGTAGTTGGCCCAGGCGTTCTTCAGCGCCCCGAGCGGATCGCCGCAGCCGGCGATTTCCGGCAGGTATTGGCGGTCCTCTTCGGTCGGATCGGTGGCGATCCGCTCGATGTCGCACATCATCTCGAAGCCGAGCGCATAGGGGTTGAGGCCGGAGAAGCGCGGATCGTCGAAGTCGGGCTGGAACACCACCGCGGTGTGGCTGGTGAGGAACTCGAGCAGGGACCCGTCGCTGATCTTCCCCAGGTCGTACAGCCGGTTCATGATCTTGTAGTGCACCCAGGTGGCGCAGCCCTCGTTCATCACCTTGGTCTGCCGCTGCGGGAAGAAGTACTGGGCGATGTTGCGCACGATGCGCAGCAGTTCGCGCTCCCAGTCGCGTAGCTGAGGTGAGAACTTCTCCAGGAAATACAGCAGGTTTTCCTCTGGAAGCTGCGGCGCGCCACGCGGCGCGTCGGCCTTGCCGACGCTCTTCGCGCCCCCGCGCCCGCCGGCGGTCGGCGGCAAGGTTCGCCACAGGTCGTTGTAGCTGTCGCTGGCGTGGGTCTGGCGCGCCTCGGCCCTGGCCTGCTCTTCGACCAGGCTCGGCCGCGCGCGGCGGCCGTAGCGGTTGACGCCTTGGTCCATCAGCGCATGGGCGGCGTCGAGGACGCGCTCCACCGCGGCGATCCCGTGCCGCTCCTCGCAGTGGGCGATATAGCTCTTGGCGAAGTTCAGGTAGTCCAGAATGCCGCCCGCGTCGGTCTGCTCCTTGAACAGATAGTTGTTCTTGAAAAAGTGGTTATGGCCAAAAGCTGCGTGCGCCATCACCAGCGCCTGCATCGTCATGGTGTTCTCTTCCATGATGTAGGAGATGCAGGGATTGGAGTTGATCACGATCTCATAGGCGAGGCCCGAGTAGCCCTTGCGGTACATCGCCTCGTCGCGGGCGAAGCGCTTCCCGAACGACCAGTGGTGGTAGAAGATCGGCATCCCGATCGACGAATAGGCGTCGAGCATCTGCTCGGAGCTGATCAGCTCGACCTGGTTCGGATAGGGATCGAGGCCCATCTCGCCGACCGCGATCTCCTGGATCGCGTCATAGGTGCGCTTGAGCGTATCGAAGGTCCACTCGCCGGTCTCGAACAGCAGGCCACTCATGGCGACGACGCCTCCCTAGGCTCACGCGGCCTTGCGCGTCTTGGCGAACAGTTGGTGCAGCACCGGGAACACGTCGGACTTGCTGAACACGCGCTTCATCGCGAAGTTCGGCCGCGTGACCGTCGCGTAGTCTTTCCACAGTTCGCTGACGTTGAGGCTGGAGAGAAAGATCTCTTCCTGGCGCGGGTCGTAGACCTCGACGTAGGCGAAGTACTGGCAGATCGGCAGGATCTCCTCCGTCAGCAGCTGGATGCAGGTCTGGCTGTCGCTGGAGTAGTTGTCGCCGTCGGACGCCTGGGCGGCGTAGATGTTCCACTCATCGACCGGATAGCGGTCTTCGATCACGCGGCGCATCTCGGCCAGCGCCGTGGAAACGACGGTGCCCCCGGTTTCCCGGCTGTTGAAGAAGGTATCCTCGTCGACCTCCTTGGCCTGCGAGGTATGGCGGATGAAGACCACGTCGACGTGCTCGTATTGACGGCTGAGGAACAGGTGCAGCAGCAGGAAGAACCGCTTGGCGAGGTCCTTCATGTCCTCGGTCATCGAGCCTGACACGTCCATCAGGCAGAACATCACCGCCTGGGCGCTCGGCTGCGGCACGGCCTCGAAGCGGTTGTAGCGCAGGTCGACCGGGTCGATGTAGGCGACGCGCTGCGATTTGGCGCGCAAGGCTCGGCGGCGGGCCTGGAGGTCCGCGATCTGCGCTTCGTAGAGCACGCTGCAGTCGTCCTTCGCCCTCAACTCGGCGATTTCTGTATCCAAAGCGGCGATATCCACCGCCTTCGGCCGCCCGAGGCAAATCCGCCGGGCCAGGCTGTGGCGCAGGGTGCGCACCAGATTGAGATTGGTCGGCGAGCCGCTGGCGCTATGGCCGGCGCGGTGATAGCGCACCACCGCCGTGTCCTTCAGCTGCGCCTTGGCCAGATCCGGCAGCTCAAGCTCCTCGAACAGCGCGTTGAGATACTCTTCGGCGCTGATGGTGAAGCGGAACTCGTCCTCGCCCTCGCCGTCGGGCGAGCCCTTCGATCCCTTCTCGCCCTCCCCCGACTTCGGCTTGGGCAGCGTATCGCCGCGGACGAACTCCTTGTTGCCGGGCAGCACCTGGTCGCGGTCGCCGCCCTGCGAAGAGTGGCGCAGCCGCGGCTCGGCGATCCGCTTCATCGGGATGCTGACGACTTCCTTGCTTTCGACGTCGCCCAGGGCGCGCTCGCGGATCGACCGGGACACCGCGTCCTTGATCGCCGCCTTGGCCAGACGGATGAACCGCTGCCGGTTGGGCAGGCTCTTGCCGCTGGGGTTGAGCCGGCGATCGATGACGTTGAAGCTCATGCCGGTCAGCCGGCCTTGTCGACGCGCATGTACCACTCGACCAGGCGCCGGGTCTGGCGGGCGGTGTAGCCGCGGCTGACCATCCGTTCGACGAAGTCGTTGTGCTTCTTCTCGGCTTCCTTATCGCCCTTGGTGGAGAAGCTGATCACCGGAAGCAGGTCTTCGACCTGGGTGAACATGCGCTTTTCGATCACCTCCCGGATCTTCTCGTAGGACGTCCAGGAAGGGTTCTTGCCGCCGTGGGCCGCGCGGGCGCGAAGCGCGAACTTCACCACCTCGTTGCGGAAGTCCTTCGGGTTGGCGATGCCGGCCGGCTTCTCGATCTTGGAGAGCTCCTGATCGAGCATCTTGCGGTCGAACAGCTCGCCGGTGTCGGGATCCTTGAAGTCCTGGTCCTCGACCCACGCATCGGCGTAGGCGACGTAGCGGTCGAACAGGTTCTGGCCGTAGTCGCCGTAGCTCTCCAGGTAGGCCTTCTGGATCTCGTTGCCGATGAACTCGGCGTATCGGGCCGCCAGCTCGGTCTTGATGAACTCGATGTAGGCCTTCTCGGTCGCCTCGGGATAGCGGGCGCGCCGGATCGACTGCTCGAGCACATACATCAAGTGCACCGGATCGGCGGCGACCTCCTCGTTGTCGAAGTTGAAGGTCTCGGCCAGGATCTTGAAGGCGAAGCGGGTCGAGACGCCGTTCATCCCTTCGTCCATGCCCGCCATGTCGCGGTACTCTTGCATGGACTTGGCCTTGGGATCGACGTCCTTCAGGTTCTCGCCGTTGTAGACCCGCATCTTCGAAAACAGGTTGGAGTTCTCGTGCTCCTTCAGGCGCGAGAGCACACAGAACTTCGACAGCATGTCGAGCGTCGCCGGCGCGCACGGGGCTTCCGCCAGATCGCTCGACTGCAGCAGCTTGGTGTAGATCGCCGTCTCTTCGTTGGTGCGCAGGCAGTAGGGCACGTTGACCACGCAGATGCGGTCGATCATCGCCTCGTTGTTCTTGTTGTTCTTGAAGCTCTGCCACTCCGACTCGTTGGAGTGCGCCAGCACCACGCCCTGATAGGGAATGGCGCCGATGCTCTCGGTGCCGACGTAGTTGCCTTCCTGCGTCGCGGTCAGCAGCGGGTGCAGCATCTTGATCGGCGCCTTGAACATCTCGACGAACTCGAGAAGGCCCTGGGTCGTGAGGTTGAGGCCGCCGGAATAGGAATAGGCGTCGGCGTCGTTCTGGCCGAAGAACTCCAGCTTGCGGATGTCGACCTTGCCCACCAGGGACGAGATGTCCTGGTTGTTGTCGTCGCCCGGCTCGGTCTTGGCGACGCAGATCTGGTTGAGCTTGGACGGGGTCAGCCGCACGACGGTGAACTGCGAGATATCGCCGTCGAACTCGGCCACGCGCTTCACGGCCCAGGGCGACATCAGGCCGGTCAGGTAACGCCGCGGAATGCCGTAGCGGTCGTCCAGCAGCGGCCCCAGCCGATCCGGATCGAACAGTCCCAGCGGGGATTCGAACACCGGGCTGATCTGGTCGCCGGCCTTCAGCGCATAGATGGGCATCTGCTCCATCAGCGACTTCAGCCGCTCGGCCAGCGATGACTTGCCGCCGCCGACCGGCCCCAGCAGGTAGAGGATCTGCTTGCGCTCCTCCAAACCCTGCGCCGCATGTTTGAAGAAGCCGACGATCCGCTCGATCGTCTCTTCCATCCCGAAGAAGTCGGAAAAGGTCGGATAGCGCTTGATCGAGCGGTTCATGAAGATCCGCCCCAACCTCGGGTCGGTCGAAGTGTCGATCACCTCGGGCTCACCGATCGAGGCGAGCATCCGCTCGGCGGCGTTGGCGAACGTGGTCGGCGTCTCGCGACAGAGCGTGAGATAGTCGCGCAGCGACATTTCGGTCTGCCGTCGGCTCTCGAACAGGCTCGAGTAGAGATCGAAAACGTCGGAGGCGGGGGTCATCATATTCATCGGGTCTACCGTCAGATCTGGAGGAGACAGGTGTGGCGAGCGGCGCTGTCACAGCGCGTCAAAGCATTGGCGTGGAAGGGCGAAACGATGGCGCGCCAAGCAGGTGTGGCGGCGGCTGATTGTAGAAGTCGACCAGTGAATGTGCGCGACAGGTCCTGCGCGTTGTATTCGCGGCCGTTGCAGCAATACTTCATCGCTTCCCCGTCATACCGACTAGGACGTACGATATACGATCTCTCGCAGGCCGCCGGCGGAGAGCACGTCGCCGCCGGTGCGGTTACTTCGAGAAGAGCGTCACAATCGAATCACGAAACTATAGTCTCGCCTTCTTGCCCCAAGGAGAAGGCCCCGCCGTAGTTATCAACATGTGTCCCAGCGCCGCAGCCGTCCGACGGCCTGGTTTGAATGGCGAACCGCGGCGTCTGCGCACAAACCGATCAAAGAAGCGGCAGGACGCTGAAAAGCGGCTGAAGGCGAATCCGTCGCATCGACAGCGGGCAAAACGGTTTCCCTCGCCTCGATTCACGACGATCGCGCTACAAGCGGCGGGACGTTGGGGACGGGCTTGGTCCGGCCGGCGAGGAGGGTTCGATGGCGCGGCGATACTTCTCCGGCATCACCCGCAACACGGTCCTGCTGACCTTCGCCAGTCTGTTCGCCGACATCTCGACCGAAATGCTTTATCCGGTCCTGCCGGTGTTCCTGATCCAGACGCTGAAGGCGAGCGGCAGCATCGTCGGCCTGGTGGAAGGCGTCGCCGGCGCCACCCAGAACATCGTCCAGGGCTTCTCCGGCTCGCTCTCCGACAAACTGCGCAAGCGAAAGTCGATCGCGATGGCTGGCTACGCGCTGGCGGCGCTCGGCAAGCCGTTGATCGGCCTTTCGAGCGTCTGGCAGGGCGTCCTCGGCGGCCGCTTCCTGGACCGGCTCGGCACCGGCATCCGCTCGGCGCCGCGCGACGCCCTGATCGCCGCTTCCGTCGACGAAGAGAACCGGGGCAAGGCGTTCGGCCTGGAGGGCGTCGGCGACAACGCCGGCGCGTTCCTCGGGCCGCTGCTGGCGGTCCTGCTGCTATCGGTCCTGCACGTTCCGATCCGCCTGATCTTCTATGTCGCGGTCATCCCGGGGCTGCTCGCGTTCGCGATGATCACGCTGGTCGCCGAGGGCCGTTCCGCCGCGCCGGACGCGAAGATGGGCCTCAAAACCGGAAGGTTTCCCAAGGCCTATTGGACCTATCTGCTGGTGACAGCGATCTTCGGCATCGGCAACTCGAGCAACGCCTTCCTGATCCTGCAGACCAGGGCGCTCGGCGCCTCGCTGACCACGACCATTCTGATCTACGCCGGCTTCAACCTGGTGGCCGCGTTGATCTCCTATCCGGCCGGCTTCCTGTCGGACCGGCTTGGCCGGCGCAACGTCCTGCTCGTCTCGTTCGCGCTGTTCCTGGCTGCCTACCTTGGCTTCGCGCTCACCCGCAGCCTAGCTGTCATCGGCTTCCTGTTCGGCCTCTACGGCCTGTCGCAGGGGATCTTCCGATCTGCGGGCAAGGCGCTGGCCAGCGACCTCTCGCCCGAGGAACTGCGCGCCGGCGGCGTCGGTTGGTACAGCACCACGGTGGGGCTGACGGGCCTCGCCGCGAGCCTAGCAGCGGGTCTGATTTGGGATCGCGTCGGCCACAGCGCCGTCTTTCTACTGGGCGCGGCGTCGGGGGTGGCAGGCTCCATCGCCCTATTGGCCTTGGTCCGCGCCAAGCCGGCGCGCGGCTGATGCAGCGTACCGAGCCGCCGGCCCGACCCCGGCTTCTGGCGTTCGGCGCGGGCCTGATGGCTCTGGCCCTCCTGTCTGCATTGCCGGCGCGCGCCGGGCCGCCGTTCGTCACCGACGACCCTGAGCCGGTCGATCTGGGGCATTGGGAGGTCTACGCCTTTTCCGCCGGCGCTGTTGGCAAGGGCGACGCCAGCGGGTTCGGGCCGTCCATCGAGGTCAACTACGGCGCCGCGTCGAATCTGCAGCTGCATGTGATCGGCAACGTCGCCTACGACGACCCCGCCGGCGGACCGGCGGTGATGGGGCTCGGCGACACCGAACTGGGCGTGAAGTACCGCTTGATCAATCCAGGCAAGGACGACTGGTGGCCGCAGGTCGGCGTCTTCCCGCTGGTCGAGGTCCCGACCGGCAACGCCCGGCGCAACCTCGGCGGCGGGTATGTGGCGGCCTTCCTGCCAGTCTGGGTGCAGAAGGATTTCGGCAAGTGGACCACCTACGGCGGCGGCGGCTATTGGATCAATCCGGGGCCTGGCAATCGCAACTACTGGTTCGCCGGCTGGCTGCTGCAGCGCCAGGTCACCGACAAGCTCGCCCTCGGCGTCGAGGTCTTCCACCAGACCTCGAGCATGGTAGGCCGCGGCGGCTCGACCGGCTTCAGCGCCGGCGGGCAGTACGACTTCACCGACCACTACCACCTGCTGTTCTCGGCCGGCCGCGGCGGCCTGTCGTACGCCGTCGACGCCGCGGCGATCAAAGACCCGATCACTTACTACGCGGCGTTCCAGTGGACGTTCTGAGCCTCGCCGTGCCGCGACGACAGCCTTGCATGGCCGCCCAGCCGGCGCGCAAATCGGCGAAATCCAATGGAGGTCGCCATGCCGAGAGCCAGGAACGGCGCGGTCGAAATCGAATTCCAGACGTTCGGCGACGCGGCGCGCGAGGCTGTGCTGCTGATCAACGGGCTCGGCTCGCAGATGACGCGCTGGCCGGAGGCGTTCTGCGACCGGCTGGTGGGGCGCGGCCTGTTCCCTATCCGCTTCGACAACCGCGACACCGGGCTTTCCACCTGGTGCGAGGGCCAGAGCTACAGCGTCGATGACATGGCCGCCGACGGCGCGGCGGTGCTGGACGCGGTCGGCAAGCAGAAGGCGCACATCGTCGGCGTCTCGATGGGCGGAATGATCGCCCAGGTGTTCGCCGCCAACTACCCGGCGCGGACACTGTCACTCACATCGATCATGTCGAACACCGGCAATCCCGACGCGCCGCCGCCGAACGTCGAGCTGCTGAACGCCCGCCCGCTCGACCCGAGCGACCCGAACTTCATCGCCGACACCGTGGCGCGGGCCGAGGCGATCGGCAGCCCGGCCTTTCCGTGGCCGCCCGGCGCGCTGGCCGCGCGGGCCAGGGCCGAGGCCGACCGGGCGTTCAACCCGCCCGGCGTGCAGCGGCAGATGGCGGCGATCCGTGCGGGCGGCGACCGGCGACCCAAGCTGGCGACGATCAAGGCCCCGACCATGGTCTTGCACGGCGCTGACGATCCGCTCGTGCCGGCCGCCGGCGGCCGCGACACGGCCGACAACATTCCCGGCGCGGAACTGCGCATCGTGCCCGGCATGGGCCACGACCTGCCGCCGGCGCTGTACGACATCTTCATCGAAACCATTTCGCGGGCGGTCGAACGCGCCCACGCGACTGTCTGAGGAAACATCGCCATGGCTGACGACGCCCCCAAGCTGATCACCCGCCTGCTGCCCGAGGATGAGTACACCCACACCCCGGACGCGGCCTCGAACTACAATGAAAGCATGTACTTCAACGTGTTCGATCACCGGACCCAGGTCGGCGGCTGGTTCCGCATCGGCAACCGGCCGAACGAGGGCTACGCCGAGATGAGCGTCTGCCTCTATCTGCCGGGCGGGCGGGTCGGCTTCATGTTCGGGCGGCCGAAGATCGCCAACAACGACGAGATGAACGCGGGCGGCCTGAAGATCGAGGTGGTCGAGCCGTTCAAGAGGTTGCGGCTGACCTACGACGGCAAGGTGTGCCTGATGGACCGTCCGTTCGATATGGCAAATCCTTCCAAGGCGTTCCGCGACAATCCTCAGGTCGATTGCAAGATCGAGCTCGACTACGAGGGCGTCAGCCCGATGTACGGCGGCGAGACGGTTCGCGAGGACGGCGTTCCGCGCGAGATCGACCCCGAGAAGTCGTTCGCCAAGGCCCACTACGAGCAGCACGTCGCCGCGAAGGGCAGCTTCACCGTCGCCGGCGAGACCCACCAGATCGACGGCTTCGGCCTGCGCGACAAGTCGTGGGGCCCAAGGCATTGGTCGGCGATCAACTGGTATCGCTGGTGCCCGCTGAACTTCGGCCGGGAC
Organism: uncultured Pseudomonadota bacterium; assembly: GCA_963835495.1. GTDB lineage: Bacteria > Pseudomonadota > Alphaproteobacteria > Caulobacterales > Caulobacteraceae > Acaudatibacter. The sequence continues at coordinate 1,513,853 of CAWIFQ010000003.1, forward strand.
TTCGGCATGATGCTCTCGATCGTCACCGGCGCCGACGGGACGCCGCACGAAGGGGGCATGGTGTTCGCCGATGGCGCCTACGACCTGATCTCCGAATGCAAGATGGACACCGATTGGGACGAGCACGGCTATCAGACCGCCCTGCGCGCCAAGGTGAAGACCCGCGGCGGCAAGAGCTATGAGGTCAGCGGCAAGGTGCTCTCGCTGATCCCGCTGCGCAGCCGCCGCAAGGGGCCCGACGGCAGCGAACTCAACACCCGCATCACCGAGGGGATGACCGAGTACCGCTGCGGCGACCTGGTCGGTTACGGGCTGTCCGAATATCTCGACCAGATCGTCGACGGAAAGCCGAGCGGCATGGGGGCGTAGGCGTGGCGGCGCCGTTCAAGACGTTCCAGTGTGGCACTTGCGGCTTCATCTACGACGAGGCGGCGGGCCTGCCCGATGAAGGCTTTCCGCCCGGCACGCGCTGGGCCGACATCCCGGACGACTGGGTGTGCCCGGACTGCACCATGGCCAAGGCGCAGTTCGACATGGCCGAGATCTAACTCGCCTGCGGCACGAGTTTGGCACGCACGCTGACGAAACGTCCCGCCTTGGGAAACCCCCTCTCTTGGGAACCTAGGGCGGACCGCCAATGGAGTTCGTCAGATGTCCGTCACCGCTTTCAAGCTGAACAACGTTGAATCCATCGCCGACAAGATGAAGCGCCTGCGCGACGAGGCGGCGGGCCATGCCCGCGTCCACGCTCAGGACTTCATCCGCGCGATCGAAGTGGTGGAAGCCCTCGCCGAGGAAATCGCCGGCGGCGGTGAGGCCTATCCGGTCGGCATTCGCCAGGCCGCCAAGCACATCGGCCCGACGCTGTCCGGCACGCGCCTCAACGTCAGCTCCCTGCTCGGCCGCGAGTTCTAGTCGCTTCGCCCTTGCCCTCCCCTACGTCCGCCGCGCAACGTTGGCGGACAGAGCGGAGGAGCAGGCCATGAACGATCGCGTCACGATCAACATCGAAGACGGCGTCGCCGACGTGCGCATGGTGCGCGTCGACAAGATGAACGCGCTCGACAACGCCATGTTCGAGGCCCTGGTCGAGGCCGGGGAACAGCTGAAGACCGACAAGCGCGTGCGCGCCGTGGTGCTCTCCGGCGAGGGCCGCGCCTTCTGCGCGGGGCTCGACATGGGCAACTTCGGGCGTATGGCCGAGGGTCCGCGCGGGCAATCGACCACCACCGAACGCTCCGACCAGAGACGCTCCGACGACAGTTTGGGCGCCCGCACCCACGGCGACGCCAACCGGGCGCAGTACGCCTGCTGGGTGTGGCGCGAGCTGCCGGTGCCGGTGATCGCCGCGGTGCACGGCGTCGCGTTCGGCGGCGGCTTCCAGGTCGCGCTTGGCGCCGACATGCGCTACGTCGCGCCCGATACCCGGATGGCGGTGATGGAGATCAAGTGGGGTCTCGTCCCCGACATGGCCGGCACCCAGCTGATGCGCCACCTGGCCCGCGAGGACATCGTCCGCGAGCTCACCTACACCGGCCGCATCTTCAGCGGCGAGGAGGCCTTCCAGTACGGCTTCGCCACCCGCGTCTGCGCCGATCCCAGAGCCGAAGCGCTGGCGACCGCGCGTGACATCGCCTCCAAGAGCCCCGACGCCATCCGCGCCGCCAAGCGGATCCTGAACGCCGCGGTGATGTGCACGGCGCGCGAAGGTCTGACGATGGAGTCGGTCGAACAGGGTCACCTGATCGGTTCGCCCAACCAGGTCGAGGCGGTGATGTCCAACCTGCAGAAGCGCGCGCCCGCCTACGCCGACCCGGCCTGACGCCAACCTTTGCGGGTGGCGCCCCGCTGGGCTTCAACCTAAGCTCCCGGCCGCGGGGGCGGATTCATGGTCTGGTTAGTGCTGATTGGCCTGGGGGTCTGGCTGATCGTCCAGCAGAACAGCCTGGGCGAGCTGAAGCGCGAGGTCGCCCTGCTGCGCAAGCGGCTGGCCGGACCGGTCCCGCCACCCACGACGGCCGCCAGCGGCATCACCCCGGCGATGGAAGCTGCGGCGCGCGTGGCGGCCGAGGCGGCGGCGCCAGTCGCACCCGAGCCCGCCCCTGCGGTCGCCATCGCCGAGCCGGCGCCTGAGGTGAGCCAATTCGCGCCGGTGAGACCATCGCCGCCGCCGCTCATGCCGCGCCGACCGCCTCCTCCGCCGCCGCCGCCGACCCGAGCCACGGTCGAGCGATGGATGGCCGAGAAGGGTCTGGCCTGGATCGGCGGCTCGGCGCTGGTCGTCGGCGGCGCGTTCCTGGTCGGCTACGCCGCGCAGCAGGGCTTCTTCACGCCGCAGATGCGGATCTTCGCCGCCGCGGCGCTCGGCTTTGCCCTGATCGGCGTCGGCGAGTTGCTGCGGCGGCGCAAACTGGCCGGCTTTGGCGAGAACCGGCTGGCGGCAGGGATCGTCACCGGCGCGGGCGCGGCGGTGCTCTACGGCACGACCTGGGCGGCGTTCGACCTCTACGGCTTCATCAACGGCGGGGTCTGCGCCGGCCTGCTGGCGATCATCGCCTGGAGCCTGCTCGGCCTGGCCTTCATCCACGGCGAGGCGCTGGCGGTGCTGGCGATCGGCGGCGCGTTCATCGTGCCGCTGATCTCGGGCGGCGGGACGTGGAACACCGACGCGCTGACCGTCTATCTCGGCATTCTGATCGTCGCGGGCGTTGCGGTCGGCTGGATGCGCAGCTGGCCGGCCGCACTTTGGACCACCATCGCCGGCGCAGCGGTGTGGTCGTTGCTGGGAACAATTCAGCAGGAGAGCCTGAAAGCGCTGCTGCTCGGGCTCGAGCCGCTGGCCGCGATCGCGGTGCTGGCATACGTGCGACCCCGCGCCCTGCGCGGCTTGGTCGGCCCCGGCGCGGTGATCGTCGCGAGTTGCGCAGGCTTCATCGCGCTGCCGATAGCCTACAGTCAGGGCCACCCGTTGCTCGAGGGTGTGATCGCCGCCATCGCCCTCCCCGCCTTCGCCGCAGCGCTGCAGCGTCGCGGCGACGCGCCTGCGTGGATCCTGGTCATCCCCGGCGCGGCCTTCACCCTCGCGGCCGCGGCCGTGCGCCTGACAGGGCTACAGTCGCTCACGCTCACTGAGATCTGGTGCCTGCAGGTGCTGGCGCTGGACGTCGCCAGCCTTTGGGCCGCCTGGGGAAGCGAGCGGCGAGCGATGAGCGGCGTCGGCGCGCTGAGCTCGCTCGCCCTGGCGTTGGTGGCCGGCGCGGGTATCGGCGTCGGCTCGCTGGCGCCGCTTGGCCCCGCCATCGCCTGCATCGCGCTGGCGTTGGGCGCGGCCAGGCTCGCCACCGACCGCTCCAGACCGGTCGACCAGCGCGCGCTGGAGATCTGGGGCGGCGGCAGCGCGGCGGCGCTGCTGGCGACGATCGCGCTCGGCCTTTCCTGGCGCTGGGCCGCGATCGGCTTCGCAGTGGCGGCGCTGGGGCTTGCGCTGCTCGCCCGGCGGCTGAGGTGGCGCGCGATCGGCGGCTCGGCCGCCGCCGGCGCGGGCTTGGCGCTGGCCTCGCTGCTGACCCCGGCGATGTTGAGCCACGCGCTTGGCCACGGCTGGGAGGCCGGCTTCTTCCTCGGCGTCGCGCTGCTCGTGGCCGTCGTCAGCTTCTTCGCCGCCCGGATCGTCGCCGATGAGACCGCCGCGGCGGAGGCGCTGCGCACCATCTCGCCGCTGGCGGCGCTGATCGGGGCGTTCGTGTTCCTGCGCTGGGCGGCCGGCGGCGGGGCGACCCATATGGACGGCCTGACCGAGGCGTCGATCCGCACCTTCCTGATCGCCGACGCGGGCCTCGCCAGCCTGGTGCGCCTGCCGGCCGAGCGCAGCGCCTTCGCCCGCTGGCGCGGCCATCTGCTGATGGGCGCGGCGGCGCTGCACGGCTTCTTCTTCCAGGTGATGCTGTTCAACCCGCGCTTCGGCCTGTTCGGCGACGTCCCGAGCGGTCCGCCGTTGCTGGACAGCGTGGCGATCGCCTTCGCGGCGCCGGCGCTGGTGTTCGGGCTTGCGGCGGCGCGAATCTACCGCCAGCAGCGGCCGGCGGCGCGGACCTACGCCGTGATCGCCCTGCTGTCCGGCGTCACCTGGGCCTTCCTCGAGATCCGCCGCCTTGCGCACGGCCCTCACCTGGGCGGCGGCGGCCTGACCATCGGCGCGGCGGAGGCGGTCGGCTGCAGCCTCGTGTTGCTGGGCCTCGCAGCGCTGGCGGCCCGCATCCGTCCGCAAGGCGGGGCGCCGGTCCATCCGCTGCGCCAGGACATCGCCCAGGTGACGACGCTGTTCCGCTGGATCGCGACCGGCTTCGCCCTGTTGATGGCGGGACTCTGGTCCAACCCCAGCTGGGGCGCGGCGGAGCGGACGGTCGGCGGATGGGGCGCGCTCGCGGCTGTTCTGGCCGGCTACGGCGCGATCGTCGTCCTGTTCGCCGTCCTGGCGTTGGACGCACACCGAGCGGGCAAGCTACGCGAGGCCGAGCTGGCCGCCGACGCCGCGATCCTGATGGGCCTGGTCCTCGCCGGTCTCGTGGTCCGCGCCGGCTTCCATGGGACTGCGCTCACCTTAAGCATCGGTGCGAGTGAGCTGGAAACATGGAGTTATTCGGCGGTCGGCGCGGTGATGGGTCTCGGCTTCGTCGGTTACAGCCGCCGCGGCGGGCGGCTGTTCCTGCGGGCGGGGCTCACCTTGCTGCTGCTGACCACGCTGAAGGTGTTCATCGTCGACACCGCCAGCCTCTCCGGCGTGGTGCGCGCCGGCTCGTTCCTGGCGCTGGGGGTGTTGCTGCTGCTAGGCGCGCTTACCGCCCGCCGCATCGCCCGCGCAGCTTCACCACCGCCGGCGCCGCAAAGCTAGGCGCCCGTCTTGCTCGCCTGTGTTGCGTCGTCCAAGTGCGGGACAGCCAGGGAGTCGTGCGCGTATGGACCGAACCGGCCAGCCCAGCGATGCGGTGGTGCGTCTCAGCGACCGCCGCGCCGAACCGCGCCTGCGGGTGCTGCTCGCCGGCAAGCTGGCCTCGCCGGACAGCTCGTTCACCGCCGACTGTTCGATCCGCAATCTCTCTGAGACGGGCGCTCTTATCGTGCTGTCCGACCTCGCCCTGCCGCCCGATCCGTTCCTGATCGTGGTCCGGCACGCGTTCCTGCACCGGGCCAAGACCGCCTGGCGCCGCGGCTCCAAGGCGGGACTTTCGTTCGTCTCCAGCTGGCGGATGACCGACAGCGACGGGAGCGTCGTCCCGCTACGGAGCCTGTGGCTCGACCTGCTGCCGCGCTGAGCCATCGTCCAGCACAGCTCTCGTATAGGTCTCGACCACCAGGCTGAACGGACGTCCGTCGGGCGTCTCCAGCACCGCCTTGTGCCGGATCAGGGCCGCGGGGACACGCCGGTTGCGGGCGCCGATGAGCACTGTCGCGCTCAGGGTGCGGCGGCGGAAATCGAGTGGACGCACCACCGCGCCGAACGGATGGTCAGTCGCCTCGAGCTCAGCGTTCATCTGTGGAGTGAGGGCGCCGGGCCGATACCAGTTGTCGGCGTTGGAGAGCACGTGGTCGCCGCAGGCCAGCGCCACGCGGCGATAGCGGATCGTCTCGCCGGGCGCAGCGTGCAACAGGCGACGCACCTCCGCGCTCGCTGGCTTGTCCACGCCTAGAACCCGATGCGCGACGATCTTCGCCGGATCTTCCAGGTGGCGGCCGACGCACCATCGCCGCAACGTCTCGGTGGCGCTGTCGTGGGCCAGCAGATCGGCATTGAGGGCCGAAACGCGCGCGAACGCCGACTCGCCCGCCTCGGCCGACGCGGCGGCATTTCCTGCTGCCGCCGCCAGGGCCACGGCGACCATCCAGCCACCCCGTCTTGCCGCCACGCGACGGCCAAGCCTAGATTCGCGCATGCTTTACCTCGTGGGCGGCTGCAGCCGGAGTGGCAAGTCTTCCTTGGCCGAACGGATGCGGGTGCGCCACGGCGTGCCCTGGTTCCCGCTCGACGCCCTGAAGATGGGCCTCTATCTGGGCGCCCCGGAACTGGGCGTGCATCCCGAACACGACGACCTGGAGACCGCCGATCGCATGTGGCCGATCGTCCGCGGCCTCGTCGAGAATTTGGTTTTCGACGGGCGCGACTATCTGGTCGAAGGCGTGAATCTGCGCCCTGACACCGTCGCCGCCTTCATGCACGAGAGCGAAGGTCAGATCCGGGCTTGTTTCCTCGGCTACCCCGGCCTGGCCGCCGCGGCCAAGGCGGTTCACGTGCAGGCGCACGCCGGACAGCCGAACGATTGGCTGAACCGCATGGGGCCGGACTACGTGGCCCGGTATCTGGAGGGATGCCAGCGCTTCAGCGGGCGGCTCCAGGACGATTGCAATCGCCTCGGCCTCGCCTTTTTCGACACCGGCGCCGATTTCCACGCCGGCCTCGACGCCGCCGAGCGCTGGTTGGCCGGCAAGTAGAGCCCAACGCTATTGTGCTTCGCGCGGATCGGGGCTGAAATCAGCGCGAAGAGAGGACGCCTGCCCATGCCCTACGTCGAAGGACGGATCATCCACGACGCCGACAGCCACCTGATGGAGCTGCCGGACTGTCTCGATCCCTATTTCGCCCGCCCGATGCTGGAGCGCTACCACGCCCTGCCGATCTTCGCGCACAAGCTGAAGGGCGCCCCAGGCTGGGTCGAGAAAGCCCGGGCTCAGCACGAAGACCCCGAGTTCCGCGCCGGCGCCGAGGCCAACATCCTGCTACGCAAGAACCAGCAGGCGCTGGGCGCCTTCCGGTCCGACGATCGGCCCAGGGCGGTCGACTACCTCGGTTTCGCCAGCCAGCTGGTGTTCACCACCTTCTGCCTCGGCAACTTCCAGCTCGAGTACGGCGACGACGTCGAGCTGGCCTACGCTGCCGCCACCGCCCACAACCGAATGATGACCGACTTCTGCTCGGTCGATCGGCGTCTGCTGGCGACCGGCTACGTGCCGTTCATGGACTTCGAACGCGCCGCGGCGGCGACCAAGGAGGCGATCGAGCTGGGGGCCAAGGCGATCCTGATCGCCTCGCGCTGTCCCAAGGGCCATTCGCCCAGCCACGTCGGCTTCGATCCGGTGTGGCGCCAGGCCGAGGAAGCCGGCCTGCCGATCCTGTTCCACGTCGGCGGCGAGGAGAAGCTCAACCCCGACTACTTCGAGAACGGCCTGCCGCGAGTGAAGGATTTCCACGGCGGCGAAGAAAACTTCACCTCGGTCAGCTTCATGCCGATCCCCAATTCGGTGATGCAGACCCTGGCGTGCCTGATCATCGATGGGGTGATGGACCGCTTCCCGCGCCTGAAGTTCGGCGCGATCGAGCTGGGCGCGTCCTGGGTCCCGAGCTGGATGCGGTTCATGGACTCGGCCGCGGCGGCGTTCCTGAAGAACGAGGAGCGACTCGCCAAGCTGTCGGCCAGTCCCAGCGAGATCGCCCGCCGCCAGGTCCGCGTGACCCCCTACCCGCACGAGGACACCGGCTGGATCATCCGCAACTCCGGCGAGGAGATGCTGCTGTTCTCCTCCGACTTCCCCCACGTCGAGGGCGGCCGCAACCCGCTCAAGCGGTTCAACGACGCGCTCGACGGCCTGCCGCCGCGCGCGATCGAGCGGTTCTACACGGACAACTTCATCGACCTGATGGGCGAGGGCCTGGCGCCCGAGCTGCGGCGTCCCGCTCACCTCATCGCCGCGTGAAGCTGTTCAAGCCAGCCGCCGGGCCGCCGCTCACCAGCATCGGCGGCCTTTCCGCCGTACGCGCCGCCATCATCTTCGTGGCGGTGGTGGTCGCCGGCACGCTGGTCTGGCGCTTCCAGGAATTTCTGGCGCCGCTGATGGTGGCGACCTTCCTGCTGCTCTTGATCGACAGCCTCGGGCAGGATCTCGACAGCCGGTTCCCGAAGGCGCCTCGGCTGGCGCGGGGCATCGCCGCCGGCACGCTGATCGTCGCGGGTTTCGCCGCGGTGATCCTGCTCTTGGTGTTCGAGGGGCCCCCCTTCGCCTTCCAGCTGGTGGCGATCGAGCCCAGCGTCAACCGGCTCCTGGCCGAGGCGACGACGATGGTTGGCCAGCGCGCGATCACCGTGCGCGACATCTTCCGCGGCGCCGACCCCGCCGCGATCTTCGGCGAGGCGTTCAAGACCGCCCGCAGCGCCACCACGTTCGCCGCGCTGGTGATGATCTACCTCGGCTTCCTGTTCGCCTCGCGCTCGGCCTTCTCGCACAAGCTCGACCAGCTTTACGACACCGAGCACCACCGCGAACAGGCGAGGCGCGTGTTCAACTCGATCCGCAACGCCGTCGAAGACTATGTGCGGCTCGTCACCTTCAAGGCGGTGCTGATTGCCGTGATCGCGTTCGCCGTGATGATGGGGTTCGGCGTCAACTCGGCCCTGTTCGTCGCCTTCCTGGTGTTCCTTTTCGCGTTTGTGCCGATCGTCGGGGCGTTCGCCGGCGCCCTGATCCCGGCATTGGTGGCGCTGGCGCAATTCGGCGACCCGACCAAGCCCGCGATCATCCTCGCCGGGCTGGGTGTGGCCGTGTTCCTCGTCGACAACATCCTGATGCCCAAGCTGCAGGGCGACGAGCTGAACATCGATCCGCTGCTGGTGCTGGTCTCGATCGGCTTCTGGGGTGTGATGCTGGGGGCGCCGGGCGCGCTGCTCTCCACGCCGCTGACCGTGACGGTGATGGCCATCGCCGCCGAGTTCGACGGCGCCCGCTGGCTGGCGATCCTGATTTCGAAGGACGGCAAGCCGATCAAGGAAGTCGTCTGACGACGGGTTCGCGCCGGACGCGGCGGGGTTATGCTGACGGCTCGGCTCGCCCGTCGGATTCGCCCATGCGCTCGTTCGTTCTCGCCGCCCTGCTGATCGCCCTGCCCGCGTCGGCCTCTTCGGTCGCCGACCAGCCGCGCCTGTTCGGACCGATCTGCCATGGCGAAGCGCCCCCCTCGATCGCCGGGCCGCATCGGCTGGTCATGCTGCCCGGCATGGGCAACGACCACATGGCGGCCGACACCCGCAGCGCCGCGGCGCAGCAGTGGTTCGATTACGGCCTGACGCTGGGCCGCTCGTTCCAGCATGGCGACGCCGTGCTGGCGTTCCAGCGCGCGCAGGCCGCCGATCCGGTCTGCTCGATGTGCGTCTGGGGCGAAGCCTGGGCCAGCGGCCCGAATATCAACTTCGGCCCGAAGCCCGACGCCATGCCGAAACTGCTCGCGCTGGCGAAGAAGGCGCAGGCGCTGGCGCCGGCGGACGCCCCTGGCCCGATCCGGCCGCTCGAGGCGGCGCTGGTTGACCGCTATGGCGGGCCCAGCGGCGATCTGGCCTATGCGCGCGATCTCGATGCGCTGCAGCGCGCCCACCCCGACCACGTCGAAGTCGCGATCTTCGACGCCGAGGCGTGGCTGATCATGGAGAACGACCACAACGATCCATCCGGCCCGACCCGCGCGGTGCAGGTGCTGGGGCCGCTGCTGCCCGCGCATCCCGACGACACCGGGTTGATCCACTTCTACGTCCACGCCACCGAGGACGCCGGCGTGCCGGAGCTCGCGGCGCCCTACGCAAGCAAGCTGGCGACGCTGGCGCCGTCGGCCAGCCACATGGTGCATATGCCGTCGCACACCTGGTTCCGGATCGGCCGGTACGAGGACGCGGCGCTGGCGAACGTCGCCGCCCTCGACGCCGACCGCGCCTACGCCGAGAAGACCGACGCGCCGACGCCGCTCGGGCAGCTGCTTTATCACGCCCACGACCTCTCGTTCGGGCTCGGCGCGGCGCTGCTGTCGGGCGACGGCGACATCGCGCTGAAGCTGCTGGGCCGGTTCGACCGCGATTTCCCGGGCGCGGACGCCTCCGCCGCCGAGGCCACCGCCGCGCGGGCCTACGCCGCCTTCGGCCGGTTCGCCGCGCCGCAGGCGGTGCTTGACGCCCCGGCGCCTGTCGGGGCCAAGCCGTTCATCGCCGCGATGCGCCACTATGCGCGCGGCGAATCCTACCTGCGGCTCGGCCAGGCCAGGGACGTCCGCGCCGAAGCGGCCCGCATCAGTCTGCCGTCGGGCTTGTTCAACGCGCCGAGCCCGGTGCAGGCCGCGATCGTCAGGATCGCGCGGCTGACGCTCGAGGGCGATGCGGATCTGTTGGATCATCAGCCCGACGCGGCGATCGACGCCTTCACCGAGGCCGCCAAGCTTCAGGAGAGCAGCCTCGGCCGCTTCAGCGATCCGCCGGCCTGGTGGTATCCGGTCCGCCGCAGCCTCGCCGCGGCGCGGCTGGCCAAGGGCGACGCGGCCGGAGCCGAGCGCGAGACCGCCACGGTGCTGCGGGCCTGGAAACTCGACCCGGTGACGCTGGCGATCGCCGCCAGCGCGGAACGGACGCTCGGCCAATCCGAAGCGGCGCGGGACGACGCCGCCGCGCGGCAGGGCTGGCACGGCGATCCGGCGACGCTGAGCGCCGTCGCGAAGATCTAGGTCCGGCATCGCGGCTGGACAGCCCGCGCGACGCAGCGCAGGAGCTTGGCCGATGCGCATCCTGGTCACCGGGGCCGCCGGTTTCATCGGCTTTCATCTCTGCCGGCGGCTGCTGGCGGATGGCCACCTGGTGACCGGCGTCGACGGGATGACCGCCTATTACGACCCGGCGCTGAAGGACGCGCGGCTGTCGCAACTGGCGCCCCACAACGGCTTCTCGTTCGAGCGGCTGATGCTGGAGGACATGGCGGGCATGACCGCCGCGTTCGAGCGCGCCGAGCCCGAGGCGGTGGTCCACCTCGCCGCCCAGGCCGGGGTCCGCTACAGCCTGGAGAACCCCCGCGCCTACGTCGACGCCAACCTGGTCGGGACGTTCAACGTGCTGGAGCTGGCCCGCGGCGCCCAGGTCGGCCACCTGCTGTTCGCCTCGACCAGCTCGATCTACGGCGCCAGCGAGAAGCGCCCGTTCGAGGAGCTGGACCGCGCCGACTATCCGCTCACGCTCTACGCCGCCAGCAAGAAGGCCGGCGAACTGATGAGCCACGCCTACAGCCACCTGTGGGACCTGCCGACCACCGCCTTCCGCTTCTTCACCGTCTACGGCCCTTGGGGCCGGCCCGACATGGCGCCGTGGCGTTTCGCCGAAGCGATCGACACGGGCCAGCCGATCGAGGTGTACGGCGATGGCGACGACATCTGGCGCGACTTCACCTACGTCGACGATCTGGTCGAGGCGATCGTCCGGCTGATCCCGACGGTTCCGGCCAAGGGCGCGCCAGTCGGCCCCGCTGACTCGCTGAGCCCGGTCGCGCCGTGGCGGGTGATCAACATCGGCCGCGGCGAGCCGGTGCGGCTGACCGACCTGATCGCGGCGATCGAGACCTCGCTAGGCAAGACGGCCGAACAGATCCAGCTGCCCATGCAGGCCGGCGACGTGCCGCTCACCTTCGCCGGCGCCGAGCTGTTGCAGGCGCTGACAGGCTATCGGCCGGCGACGCCGCTGAGCGAAGGCGTGGCGGCGTTCTGCGCGTGGCTGCGGGCGTATCAGCAGGCGATTTGAGAGGTCGTGCCGCCGGTTCGGGCGGAGTAGCGGCCCAATACTTGGCTTGATCTGACAATTTTGAAATAAAATGCACGCCCCTACCGAGAGCACTCGCCAAATAAGGGAGTGATCGCAGTCAAACTGCGTCATTATGGTTGGTTTACGCCACAATCATGGCTTGACCGTCCGGCGTTCATAGGCCTAACAAGCTACTAATTCCGGAGCACTGCTCCAGTAAATTCCGAGTCAACCGGCGCCAGGGAACCGCTTCCTTGAGCTATCGGCCAGAGGAACGATGTACAAAATCGTCGTATTCGGCGCAATTCTTAGCGCCTCATTGGTTATTGTTGGCGCCGCTAGCGCACAGCAACTGGTCTACACGCCCATAAATCCCGCGTTCGGCGGCAATCCGTTCAACGCGACACAGTTGGAAGCGGACGCCAGTGCTCAGAATCAGTATAAACTGAGCGGATCCACCAAGAATCTAACAGACGCGCAGTTGTTTGCGCAGCAGTTGCAATCCGAACTTCTTGCGGGTCTCGCCAACCAAGTTGCGCAAGCGATATTCGGGCCAAACGCCCAGCCCTCCGGCACCTTCTCGTTTGGCGGGGAAACGGTCACGTTCGTCCGGACCTTGGGTGAGATCACCGTCAACATCACCGACGCCGCTGGCGCTACGACGGTCATCACGCTGCCCACCCCGGGTGGCGCCAGCCCCTCGGGGGGCTGATGCTCAGGTTCAGGCCCGCGCTTGCCGCCGCCATATTGGCGTCCGCCGCGCTTTCAGGATGCGCGTACGTTCCGAAACCTGCCGTCATGTCCAAGCAGGCGGTCTATCCAACCAAGACAGCGACCGAGTCGATGCTCGAGCAGCTGCCGCCGCCCGAGCACCCGATCGCTGTCGCGGTCTATGGCTTCACCGACCAGACCGGGCAGTTCAAGCCATTGGCGGCGACGCAGACCTTGTCGCGGGCCGTGAGCCAGGGCGGCAGCGCCATGCTGGTGCGCTCGCTCGAAGGGGCCGGAAACCGGTCCTGGTTCACCATCGTCGAGCGCGAGCAGCTGAAAGACTTGCTCAACGAGCGGCAGATCATCCGCGAAATGCGGTCGCAATATCTCGGCGAGAAGACCGTCAATCCACAGGCGTTGCCGCCGCTGCTGTTCGCTGGCGTGATCCTCGAAGGCGGTGTGATCGGATACGACACCAACACGGTGACCGGTGGTATCGGCGCATCGGAACTCGGCATCGGCGGCGACGCCAAATACCAGCAGGATACCGTGACCGTTTCGCTCCGGGCGGTGTCGGTGAAGACCGGCGAGGTGCTGACCACCGTCACCTCATCCAAGACCATCAGTTCCTACGCCGTCGACGTCAACGTCTTCAAATACGTCGGGATCACGTCCCTCCTGCAGACCGAGAACGGCTTCACCACCAACGAGCCGGGTCTCGTCGCGCTGCAGCAGGCGATCGACAAGGCCGTCTACGGCCTCATCATGGAGGGCGTCGATCTCAAGCTGTGGAACTTCGCTGACCCGACGGCGGGATGGCCGTCGCAGTGGCGCTACAATCAGGAGCGGGACGGCCTGCTGAACGCCGAGCAGGTGATGGACGCGGAGCGCCGCGACCACCGGGCGCATGCGCGCACGCCGCTTTCAGCCGAGCCACCACCGCCGCCGACGCCGTCAGCCGGAACGGCTCGCGCCCGCTCGCCAGAGCTTTTCGGCGCGACGTCCGGTCCAGCGGCCTGTCGCGCCAAGGGCGTCGAGGCGCCCCTGGAATGCGGACCCTCGAGCAATTCAACCATGGCCGCTTCGGCCGCGGGAGAGACGACGGCGCTCTTGGCGCCGCCGACAACTCGGTGAGGGGGGTCCTCACCGTTCAACAGTGGGCTCGTAAGCGAGCCCGCGAACGCAACGGGAAGGCAACGCATATGAAGACGTTTCTCATGGGCGCCGTTTCGGCGGTCGCCCTGTTCGCCGCTGGCGGCGCGTTCGCCGCCGGCAACAGCTCGACCATCGACCAGATCGGCACGTTCAACAACGCCGCGGTCGACCAGACGGGCTCCGCCTCCGACGGGGTCGCGACCGTTACTCAGTCGGACTCCTACAATTCCGCCAACGTGACTCAGGGCGGCGCCGGCAACCAAGCCGCCGTCACCCAAAGCAATGGCTCGTTCGGCGCCGTGACCAATCCGAGCAATGTTTCGAACTCGAACCAGCAAGGCCAAGACGGCGGCCTGACGGTGGTTCAGGTCGGCAACAGCACCTCGACCATCAGCCAGAGCTCGGGCAGCGCGAACGAGCACGCGCTGGTCGGTCAATCCGGCAACTCAGATGCGGCGAACATCAACCAGAACGGCAACGCCGAGCTGGCGATGGTCAACCAGGAACTGGGCAACGGCAACTCCGCCGTGATCGCCCAGGCCGGAACCGGAAACGGCGTCTACGTCCCCAGCAGCAGCTCCGTCAGCGGTGGCGGCAACCTCCGTTGGAACGAGAACGTGCCGGGCGACTCCGTGCTGCCGGGCGCGTCGTCGGGCCAGACCGTCTACGGTCCGGTCGGCGCCTTCGTCGACCAGCTCGGCTCGAACGAGAGCGGCTCGATCAGCCAGTCCGGCTTCCAGAACTTCGCCGACGTGGCGCAGGGCAACGACGCCGGCGGGGCTTTCAACGCCGGCTCGATCACCCAGGGCGGCGGCATGGTGCAATCGGACGCCGTGATGTTCCAGGACGGTCAGTTCAACATCGCGTCGATCGACCAGGAAGGCGCCGGCTCCAGCTACTCGACCATCTGGCAGCACGGTGTCTCCAACCAGGCCTACTCGTCGCAAGTCGGGTCGGAGACGTCGAAGATCGAGCAGGGCTTCACCGACGATAACGCCACTGAAGGTGCGTCGGTCAGCGGAGACTACGCCAGCGTCTCGCAAAGCGGCGGCGGCGACAGCTCCACGGTCAACCAGTCCGGCAACAACGACACGGCGCTGGTTTCCCAACTCGGGGCCAACGCCACGTCGTCGATCTCGCAAGGCGGTTCGTTCAACACCGCGAACGTCCACCAGTGATGCGTCGGGCCGGCGTCCGAAAGGGCGCCGGCCCCTTCTTCAGGCCGAGCACATGAACCATCTCAGTCTTCCGCTAGCGCTCGCGGCGATCCTGGCGACCGCTGGGACCTCCTGGGCGGCAGGCAACTCGGCGGCCGATGTCGAGCAGATCGGCGACCTCTCCCGGGTGACCGTGGATCAGAGCGGAACGGGCAATAGCGCCACGGTTGTCGGCGGCGGCCGCGTCACGCTGGTCCAGAGCGGCGACGGCAACCGGGCGGCCGTGTCGCAGTCGGATGCCGCCGCGTCGCGCGCTCAGCTGACCCAGTCCGGCCAGGACAACGGCGTCAGCCTCTCGCAGTCCGGCCCTCAGAACGAGGCGGCGCTCGCACAGGTCGGTTCCGGCAATCAAGCCAGCCTCGATCAACGCGCGGCGATCAACGGCGGCAATTTTGCGTTCGTGAGCCAGACCGGGTGGCGGAATTCCGCGTCCCTCGTTCAGTCCGGCGACCACAACAGCGCGGTTCAGACGCAGATAGGCGGCGGCGACACTCAGAGCATCGTGCAGACCGGCGCCGGCAACAACGCATCCTACGTTCAGATCGGCAGCAATCTGCCGGACCTTGGAGTGACCCAGACGGGCGGCATGAGCGTGAGCATCCTGCAGACGGGCCCGGGCCATTGATGGCCGGCGCCGACTCCATCTTGGCCGTGGGCGTGGCGGCGCTCCTTGCTCTCTTCGTCGTCAGCAGCCCTGCAGAGGCGGATCCCGCCATTTCGAACGCCGCCAAGACCACTGCGGACAACGCGGCGCCGCGCCCACCTCGGGCGGCTGAGGGGCAGATAAGCCAGGTCGACGGCGTGAACCGCAGCATCGAGTTCCGGCCAGATATCGGCGTCTTCCCGGGATTCACGCGCGGCGTCGACGGCCCAACTGGCCACACCCACCCACCCGGCCGCGTCCACGCAGATCGCCGCTCCGGCCGCGGGGCGAAATACGCAAGTCTCGGCGATCGTCGGACAGGATCGCTGCGATCCGACCGCGCCGACCGCCAAGCAACCCGAGTGCGCCCAAATCCTCGATACGCGCGGCGATGACTTTGCCGGCGGCGGAACCGACAACACACCCTCGACCGTGGATTCGCAGGCGACGTCAGACGATCTGGTGAACGGCATCGTCTCCGGCGGCACGGGCAGTGTGGTGCATCTGCCGCCGAAGTAGGCCGCGACGGAGCGGCCGTTCGCCGGTCATCCCCGCCCTGCTGCTTCCGGCGCCGTGCTCCAGTCCGCCTCCGGGCAGCGCCAGTAGATCCCGCCTTCGCGAGCCATCATGCCGCTGCCGATCAGTTCGCGGCGCAGGGTGGCGCAGTCCCAGTGGCGGCGCTGGATCAGCTCGTTGACCTCGGCTTCGCGGTAGCGGCGGTGCTCGTCGAACTGCTCGGCCAGCCACTTCAGCACGATCTGGCGCTTGCGGCGGCTGGCGGGGATGGCGGTGAGCCGGCCGCCGGCGTCGAGGAACGTCGCCAGCACCTTGGCCTCCCATCCGCCGTGCCGTTCGGCGACCTCCTGGGTGACCGCGACGGCGCCCGCCTGATCGAGCAGACCGCGATTGAGCCGGGTCAAAGTCTCCAGCTTCAGCGCGTGCCAATGAGTGACGCCCTCCGAACGGGCGGTGACCAGGCCCAGCGCCTTCAGCGCCGCCAGGTGGTGGGAAACGGTGGGCTCCTTCAACTCCAGGAGCTCGGCGAGTTCCTGGACGCTGCGCTCGCGCTCCGCCAGCAACCCGACGATGCGCAGGCGGCTTTCATTGGCCATGACCTTGAAGAAGGCGAGCAGCGTGGCGAGATCGGACGAGGACATTGGCGCGCATCTTGTAGTTCGAAGGACGTCTAATTAGATGGAATTCGAACGATGGACAAGCCTTCAGGGTGTCGCACGCCGTCACCATATGCGAAGGCCAAGGGAGAACCGGGCGATCAACTCGGAACGAGGAAAGGACGCCATGGCGAACGATCAGCACGACTGGATGTGGTCCGAGGCGCTCTCGATGCTCGCCAAGGCCGAACGAATGCATCAGCAGATGTTCCAGCCGGTGGGCCACCGCGCGCAGATCTCCTGGGAGCCGCCGGTGGACGTGCTGGAGACCGAGCACGCCGTGCTCGTCCTGGCCGCCCTTCCCGGCGTCGATGTCGGCCAGGTGCATGCCGTCATCGAGGGGGGGGTGCTGGTGATCGCCGGCCAGCGGGCCGTGCCGCCGGAACTCCGCACCGCGATCATCCATCGTCTCGAACTGCCACAGGGCCGCTTCGAGCGGCGCGTGCCGTTACCCGCCGGGCGCTACTCCGACGTCCGCCGCACCGAGGCCCACGGTTGCCTCGTCATCAGTCTTTCCAAGGCGCAATAGTCATGACCCCCGAAGACGCCACCACCATTCCGCCGGCCGAACCCGTCCGGGCCGAGGCCCAGACCCCCGCCGCCGAAGCCCCGAAGATCGAAGCCGCCAAGGTCGAGGCCAGGGGGCCCGGCGGCGCGCCGGCCGACGCCATGATCGTCGTGCCCGTGCGCAACACCGTGCTGTTCCCGGAGATCGTGTTCCCGATCACCATTGGCCGGGCGATGTCGGTGCAGGCCGCGCAGGCCGCGATCCGCGAGCAGCGCCAGGTGCTGATCCTGCTGCAGAAGGACGCGAGCGTCGACGAACCTGGCCCGGCCGACATGCACGGCGTCGGCGCCGTGGCCAACATCCTGCGCTATGTCACCGCGCCGGACGGATCGAACCACATCATCTGCCAGGGCGTGCAGCGCTTCCGCGTGACCGAGTTCGTGCCCGGTTTCCCCTACCTGGTCGCCCGCGGCCTGCACCTGCCAGAGCCGACGACCACCAGCTCTGACATCGAGGCGCGGTTCCTGTTGCTGCGCCAGCAGTCGCTCGAGGTGCTGTCGCTGCTGCCGCAGGCGCCGCAGGAGCTGCGGATGGCGATCGAGGGGGCGCAGTCGCCGGCGGCGCTGGCCGACCTCGCCGCCGCCTACATGGATATCACCCCGGCCGAGAAGCAGGAGATTCTCGAAACCACCGATCTTGCGGCGCGGCTCGAGCGGGTCTCGCGGCTGCTGGCCCACCGGCTGGAGGTGCTGAAGCTGTCGGCGGAAATCGGCGCCCAGACCAAGGCCTCGATCGACGAGCGCCAGCGCGAGATCCTGCTGCGCGAGCAGATGGCGTCGATCCAGAAGCAGCTGGGCGAAGACGGCGGCAACGCCCAGGAAATCGCCGAGCTGGAAAAGGCGATCGACGAAGCCGGCATGCCCGACGAGGTGCTGGCCCAGGCCAAGAAGGAGCTGCGCCGGCTGCAGCGCATGCCCGACGCCTCGGCCGAATACGGCATGATCCGCACCTATCTCGACTGGCTGATCGAGCTGCCGTGGAAGGCGCCCGAGATCCCGCCGATCGACATCGCCGAGGCGCGCAAGATCCTCGACGCCGACCACTACGGCCTGGAGAAGATCAAGACCCGGATCGTCGAGTACCTGGCGGTGCGCAAGCTGGCGCCCGAAGGCAAGGCCCCGATCCTGTGCTTCGTCGGCCCGCCCGGCGTCGGCAAGACCTCGCTCGGCCAGTCGATCGCCAAGGCGCTCGGCCGCCCGTTCGTTCGCGCCAGTCTCGGCGGCGTGCACGACGAGGCCGAGATCCGCGGCCACCGCCGCACCTACATCGGCGCTCTGCCCGGCAACATCATCCAGGCGATCCGCAAGGCCGGCTCGCGTGGCTGCGTGATGATGCTCGACGAGATCGACAAGATGGGCTCGGGCATCCAGGGCGATCCCTCCTCGGCGATGCTGGAGGTGCTTGACCCGGAGCAGAACAACTCGTTCCGCGACAACTACCTGGCGGTGCCGTTCGACCTGAGCCGCGTGGTCTTCATCGCCACGGCCAACCAGATGGACACCATCCCCGGCCCGCTGCGCGACCGGATGGAGGTGATCTCCCTGGCCGGCTATACCGCCGCGGAGAAGCTGCAGATCGCCGAGCGCTACCTGGTCCGCCGCCAACTCGACGCCAACGGGCTGAAGGACGGCCAGGCCACGATCGACGCGGCCGCGATCGCCGACATCATCAAGGGCTACACCCGCGAGGCCGGCGTCCGCTCGCTGGAGCGCGAGATCGGCCGGGTGCTGCGCCATGCGGCGGTCGACATCGCCGAGGGCAAGGCGACCAAGGTCGACATCGGCCCGGCGCAGGTGTCGGAGATCCTCGGCCAGCCGCGCTTCGAGAACGAGATCGCCATGCGCACCTCGACGCCCGGCGTGGCCACCGGCCTCGCCTGGACGCCGGTCGGCGGCGACATCCTGTTCATCGAAGCGGCCCGCACGCCGGGCGGCGGCCGGCTGATCCTCACCGGTCAGCTGGGCGACGTGATGAAGGAGAGCGCCCAGGCCGCGCTCAGCCTAGTCAAGGGCAATGCGGCCGAACTCGGGTTCGACCCGGTGCTGTTCGAGAAGCACGACATCCACGTGCACGTCCCGGCCGGCGCGACGCCCAAGGACGGTCCGTCGGCGGGCGTCGCCATGTACATGGCGCTGGCCTCGCTGATGACGGGCCGCAAGATCCGCTCGGATACGGCGATGACAGGCGAGATCAGTCTGCGCGGCCTGGTGCTGCCGGTGGGTGGGATCAAGGAGAAGGTGGTCGCCGCCGCCGGCGCCGGCCTCACCCGCGTGATGCTGCCGGCCCGCAACCGCCGCGACTACGACGAGATCCCCAAGGACGCCCGCGACCGGCTGGAGTTCATCTGGCTGGAGAAGGTCGAAGACGCGGTGGCCGCGGCGCTGGAGGGCGAAAAGGCGGTCGAGCCGGCCTAAGGCTCGGCCACCCTCTCAAACACGTCATGGCCGGGCTCGTCCCGGTCATCCATCGGCCCGCCGTGACACTGCCCAGGTCCACGACCATCGGTGAATGCGTCACCATGGGTGGCCGGGACAAGCCCGGCCATGACGTGGCTGGGACCATGGTTGTAACAGAGCGAGGCGAGCAAAAACCACCTCCCTGACGTCATGGCCGGGCTTGTCCCGCCCATCCATCGACGTGATCCTCGCTCATGGTCGGCCGCGACAGCTTCATCGCCGTCTACATGATGAGCAACCATGAGCGCGGAACGCTCTACATCGGCGTCACAAGCGATCTCATCACGCGCGTGACCCAACACCGCGCCGGCGAGATTGCGGGCTTCACACAGCGTTACGCCCTGAAGCGCCTCGTTTGGTACGAGCAGTGGGAGAGCATCTCCGAGGCCATCCATCGCGAGAAGGCGCTCAAGAAATACAGCGCGATTGGAAGATCAACCTGATCGAGCGCGAAAACCCCGCCTGGAATGATCTCTATCCGGCGTTCTTCTGATCACTAGCCTCGTCATGGCCGGGCGCGTCCCGGCCATCCATCGCGTCGCCACTGCTAGGCGGCGACCTTCAGCTTCGCCTCGAACAGCTCCGGGAAGTAGCGGCGCGCGAAGCGGTCGCGGTAGGCGATCAGGTTCGCGTGACCGGACATGGCGGCGCGCAGGGCGATCGGAAGCGGCGGGGTCAGGATCGCTTCGACGACGCCGAACAGCGAAGCATCGGCGCCGCAGGGGGCCGCGCCCATCAGGAACGGCTTGTCGGCGAGGAACGCCGCCAGGGCGTCGATGTCCTGCACCCCGAACGCAGCGACCTGCTCGGCGCCGTGGCGGCCGATCCCCTGCCCGCGCAGCCGCGCCGTGTTCGAGCGCCGCAGCATCGCCTTGATCAGCGGCCGCAGTGGCGGCGGAAACCTTCCGAACATGTGCCGGCCGAGCCCCCGCTCGAACACCTCGTCGTCGCACCAGCGCGCGTGCATCATCGCGAAGTAGAGGTGGTCCTCGCAGAGGCGCTGCATTGATAGCGCCACCGCCTTCTCGCTCGGCGTCAGGCCCGCATCGAAGTCGAACCCATGCTTGTCCTCGATCCAGGCGCGGATTAGCGCCGAGTCCGCCGTCCTGACCCCGTCGTGCTCGATCATCGGCAACAACCGGTGCGGCGCGGTGAGCGGGTTGCCGACCACCGTCCGGTAAGGCGCGGCCGCCATCCGCAGCAGCGCCATCGTCTTCAGTACGAACGGAACTCGGATCCGCCGCGCCCATGAACGGGCCAAAGGTGTGAAGCAGGATCATCGCGGCGCCTCGGGGTTGCGGGCGCTATCCAGCACGGATCCTTCTCGCTAGAAATTACAAAGAACCGACCAAGACTATCGGGTTTCTCAAATGAGCGGCTTCACTTTGCAGCAGCTGCAGTGCTTCGACGCCGTGGTCAGCGAAGGCGGGTTCCAGGCCGCCGCGGCACGGCTGGGGCGCACCCACCCGACCGTGTTCACCGCGGTCGGCAACCTGGAGGCGCAGCTCGGCCTGGCGCTGTTCGACCGCAGCGGCTATCGCGCCAGGCTGACCGACGCCGGGCGCTCGTTCCATGACAAGGCCCAGGCGTTCCTGCACGAGCTGCAGGCGCTGGAGCGGCACGCGGCCCAGCTCAGCCTGGGCGAGGAAAGCGAGCTGCGCGTCGTCGTCGGCGACCTCAGCCCGCTGCCCGACACGCTGGCCCTGCTTCGCCGGTTCTTCGACGACCACCCGGCCACGCGTCTGCACCTGCACTTCGAGGCCATTTCCGGACCCTGGGAGCGGCTGTTCGATGGCGAGGCCGACCTGATCTTGCACCACATCGACAAGTCGGACCCGCGGCTGGAATTCATCGATCTGTTCGCGGTGACGCTGACGCCGGTCGCGGCGCCCGGCTTCGTCGATGCGCCAGCCAGCGAGGCTGCGGATCGGTTGAAGTCCAAGGTGCAGTGCGTTATCCGCGACACCGCCCGCCACTCGCAGCCGCGCGACTACTTTCTGGTCGAAGGCGCGCGCCAGCTGACCGTGAGCGACCAGCTGATGAAGCGCGAGCTGATCGTCCAGGGCATGGGCTGGGGCCACCTCCCCGGCTACCTGATCGAGGACGACCTGGGCGCCGGTCGGCTGGTCGCGCTCTCGGGTCCCGGCCTGGCCGGCGGCCGCGCCGAGATCGTCGCCGCCCGCCGCCGCGACGTCGCCCACGGCCCGGTGGCCGAGCGACTTTGGGGCCATATCGCAGCGCAAGCGCCGGCGAATGCGGACGCTGACAGCAGGTCAGTTCGGCGCGAGCGGCGCGCCGACGTGGCGGTGCAGTTCCAGCGGGGCGCCGATGTTGTCGACCGGCTCCAGGCCGGCGCCGACGCCGCGGATGATCACCGTGCCGAAGTCGAGCATGCGGCCGAGGATGCCTTGCTGCACCAGCACGCTCTCGACCTTGTCCAGGTTCATCTCCACCGTGTTGCGCGAGATGAAGCCGGTTTTGTAGATCACCCGGCGGGTGGTGACGATGATCTCGGTGTTCACCGCTACGATCCAGGCGCGGATCAGCTGGAACAGGCCGAGAAAGAGCGCGATCAGCGCCGCGAGCATCAGGCCCAGCCGCACCGCCTCGGTCTTGAGCAGCATCGCCGCAACGGCGAAGCCGATCGCCGCCAGGATCAGCACCAGGCCGACGAAGTAGATGATCCAGTGCAGTGAGGCGCGGTAGGCGATGGTCTCGCCCGGCTGCAGCACGCGCTCCGCATAACCCATCGCATGTCCTCGACGATTCCCCGCGGCGCGAACCTATCGTTCCGGCCCGGAGCGCGCTAGCGCGGTATCCTCCCCCGCAGGGGGAGGGGGACCCCGAAGGGGTGGAGGGGGTATGTTGCAGCGAGCGGCTGCCCGCGTTTAGTCTCGCGTTACCTGGCGACGACGGCGCCCGTCATCGTACCCCCTCCACCGCTACGCGGTCCCCCTCCCCCTACGGGTGAGGACAAAGCGCCGCCAGCGCCGCCTCGGCGACATCGTCCTGCAGCATCGCCGCCGTCACCTCGACCAGCGGCAGGCCGAGCCGCCGTACGTGGGCCATCATCATCGCGTTGTAGAGCCGGGTTCGGGCCGCGAAGCTCTCGATCAGCTGGCGCCCGGTTGGCCCGGCCTCGTCGAAGCGGCTTTCGCGGCGGATGCGGGCGTCGAACACGGCGTCGTCGGCGGTCAGCCAGACCGCGCGCACCGCCGGCAGGTCGAGCTCGGCGACCAGCTCCGGCCACAGCGCCGAGCCCTCCAGCACTAGCGGCGCCGCGTGCTCGTCGACGGCCCGCGCCTCGATCCGCTCGCGCACCATCGGCCACATGCGCCCGTAGTGGGCGAGCACGTCGGCGATCAGCTCGTCCGGCGTCAGCGTGCGATAGTGCTCGGCGACGTGGTCCGGCACGACCCAGGTCGGCGTCGGCCACGGTCGGCCCGGGTGCCGCGCCAGGCTGTCGGTGGAGATCGCCTCCCCGCCCAGCCTCGCCGCCACCGCCCGCGCCGTGGTCGACTTGCCAGCGTGCGAGGTCCCGCCGATCAGCGCGACCCGAAATTGCGCCGACCGCCTCAAGCTCTCCGCCGCCTCCGTTCTTCGCGTCGCACCCTAGCTCCGGCGAGCAACAGGGACTATATCGTTTACGACTTATGCTCAGTTTCAGCATAAGGGAGGAACGGTGAAGCAGGATTTCCACAGCCTCTACGCCCACGGCTTCGTCCGCCTCGCCGCGGCGACGCCCAAGGCCAACGTCGGCGATCCGGCGGCCAATGCGGCGGCGATCCTGAAGCTGGCGCGCGAGGCCGACGCAGCCAGGGCCGCGATCGTGGTCTTCCCGGAACTCAGCCTCTCGGCCTACGCCATCGACGACCTGCTGCACCAGGAGGCGTTGCTTGGCGCGGTGGAGGCGCAGATCGCCGCCCTGGCCGAAGCGTCGAAGTCGCTGTTCCCGGTGCTGATCGTCGGCGCGCCCCTGCGCCACAAGGCGCGGCTCTACAACACCGCGGTGGTGATCCATCGCGGCCAGGTGCTGGGCGTGGTCCCCAAGGCCTACCTGCCGAACTATCGCGAGTTCTACGAGAAGCGGCACTTCGCGCCCGGCGCCGGCGTGCGCGGCGAGACGATCAGGCTGGCGGGCGCGCAGGTCCCGTTCGGGGTCGATCTGCTGTTCGAGAGCGCCGGCGACATCGCCGCCACCTTCCACGTCGAGATCTGCGAGGACGTCTGGACCCCGATCCCGCCCTCCAGCTACGCCGCGCTGGCCGGCGCCGAGGTGCTGATCAACCTCTCGGCCAGCAACATCACCATCGGCAAGGCCGACCTGCGCCGCCTGCTGTGCGAGAGCCAGTCGGCGCGCTGCATCGCCGCCTACCTCTACACCGCCGCCGGCGCCGGCGAATCCACCACCGACCTCGCCTGGGACGGCCAGGCGGAAATCTTCGAGAACGGCGTCCAGCTGGCGGCCGCCGAGCGGTTCGTCGCCGATCAGCTGATCACCGCCGACATCGATGTCGGCCGGCTGCGCGCCGAGCGGATGCGCGTCGGCAGCTTCAACGACAACGCCGTTTCCGAACTGCGCGCCGACCGCCCGTTCCGCACCGTGCCGGTCGCTCTGGACGCCCCCGCCGAGCCGGTCCGTCTCAGCCGCAAGGTCGAGCGCTTTCCCTACGTGCCGTCCGACCCGGCCCGGCTCGAGCAGGACTGCTACGAGGCCTACAACATCCAGGTCGAGGCGCTGGCCACGCGGCTGAAGTCGACCGGCTCCAAGACCCTGGTGATCGGCGTTTCCGGCGGGCTCGATTCCACCCACGCCCTGATCGTCTGCGCCCGGGCGCTCGACCTGCTGGGCCGGCCGCGCAGCCAGATCATGGCTTACACCCTGCCCGGCTTCGCCACGTCGGACTCGACCAAGGCCAACGCCGTCGCCCTGATGCAGGCGATCGGCGCCACCGCCGGCGAGATCGACATCCGGCCGGCCGCGCGCCAGATGCTGGCCGACATCGGCCACCCGTTCGCCAAGGGCGAGCCCCTATACGACGTCACGTTCGAGAACGTGCAGGCGGGGCTGCGCACCGACTATCTGTTCCGCCTCGCCAACCATCACCACGGCATCGTGGTCGGCACCGGCGACCTCTCCGAGCTGGCGCTGGGCTGGTGCACCTACGGCGTCGGCGACCAGATGAGCCACTACAACGTCAATTCGTCGGTGCCGAAGACGCTGATCCAGCACCTGATCCGCTTCGTGGCGGCCAGCGGCGACGTCAACGAGGAGACCGCGCGGCTGCTGCACGCGATCCTGGCCACCGAGATCTCGCCGGAGCTGGTGCCGGCCGGCGCGGACGGGGCGATCCAGTCGACCGAGGCGATCGTCGGCCCCTACGCGCTGCAGGATTTCAACCTCTACTACACGCTGCGCTACGGCTTCGCGCCGTCCAAGGTCGCCTACCTGGCCGAGCACGCCTGGGCCGACGCGGCGGCGGGCGACTGGCCGCGCAACATCCCCGACGCGGCCCACCGCGCCTACGATCTGGCCGAAATCCGCAAGTGGCTGAGCGTGTTCCTGACCCGCTTCTTCGCCTTCAGCCAGTTCAAGCGCTCGGCGATGCCGAACGGCCCGAAGATCTCGTCGGGTGGCTCGCTCTCGCCCCGCGGCGACTGGCGCGCGCCGTCGGACGGCAATGCGGCGGCCTGGCTGGCCGAGCTGGAGGCCAACGTTCCGCAGGCGTGAGCGGCGGATGAAGCGGCTAGCGGCCCAGCACCACGACGCAGAACGCCAGCACGGCCAGCGTCAGCGTCATCTGCAGCCCGAACTTCAGCCAGTTCGGCCCGCGCCGGGGCGTCTCCGCATAGGTGAAAGTCAAGCGCGTCATGGGCGGAGAATGTCGCAGCGAAGCTTAACGGCAGCTTAGTATTTACCGTTAACAAGCACTTTCTTCGCAGAAGCGATGGGATATCGGCGAGCGGACTACTGATTCCGGTGAGTCATCGGCCTCCTTCACGCCACCATCGACTGCCGTCTAGGGTAGTTCTAGCTGCCACAATCTCGCCCTATTCTACAACCCACCCCGCGTGAGGAAGCTCAATACTACAGGCGTCGACCATCACTCGGCGCCTTCGCGGTCGCGCTCACCTCCCTACCCGCTGTTGCGCAGGCCCGTGGCGATGCCGTTCATGGTCAGCAGGATGCCTTCGCGCACCTGCGGATCCTCATCGCCCTCGCGGTGACGGCCGATCATCTCGATCTGCAGATGGTTCAGCGCCTCCAGATATGGCCGGCGGTAGCGGATGTGGGCGGCGAGTTCCGGGTTGCGCTCGGAGAGCGGGACGTCGCGGCGGATCGCCAGCAGCGACTGGCTGGTCCGCTCGAATTCGGCCTCGATCGCGCCCAGCACCCGGCTGCGCAACGGGGCGTCGGCGACAAGGGCGGCGTAGCGGCGCGCGATCCGCATGTCCGCCTTGGCCATCACCATTTCCATGTTGTCGAGCGCGCTGGCGAAGAACGGCCAGGCCTCCGCCAGGTCGGCCAGCTCGGCGAGGTCATGGCCGGCGACGGCCGAGCCGAAGCCGAACCACCCCGGCAGCATCACCCGCGCCTGCGACCAGGAAAACACCCAGGGAATGGCGCGCAGGTCCTCGATCCGCTGCGACGGCGTGCGCGAGGCCGGACGGCTGCCGATGTTGAGGCTGGAGATCTCGCCGATCGGCGTCGCCTCGCGGAAGAAGCGGGCGAAGCCGGGCGTGTCGTAGACCAGCGCGCGGTAGGCGGTCATCGACGCGGCCGAAAGCTCGGCCATCACGGCCGCGCCGGCGGCGTGTTCGTCGTTGTTGCGCCGCCCGAGCGTGGCCAGCAGCGTCGCCGCGGTCATGGTCTCCAGGTTCTCGCGGCCGATCGCGGGGTCGGCGTACTTGTTGGCGACCACCTCGCCCTGTTCGGTGATGCGGATGCGGCCGGCGACCGTGCCCTCGGGCTGGGCCAGGATCGCCTCGAAGCTGGAGCCGCCGCCCCGCCCTACCGCGCCGCCGCGGCCGTGGAAGAACTGCAGCGCCACGCCCGCGTCCTCGACCACCGACTTCAGCTCGCGCTGCGCCTCGTGCAGCGACCAGATCGAGGTCAGGTAGCTGCCGTCCTTGTTGGAGTCCGAGTAGCCGATCATGATCTCCTGCGCCCCGCGGGCGGCCAGGTGGCCCTGCAGCGGCGAACAGGCGAGGAAGGCGCGCATGGTGGCTGGCGCGGCCTCCAGGTCGGCGATGGTCTCGAACAGCGGCGCGACCAGGATCGGCGAGCGGGCCGGGTCGCCGGGCGCGTAGAGGCCGACCTCCTTGAGCAGCACATAGACTTCCAGCAGGTCGGAGACGGCGGTGGTCTTGGAGATGACGTAGGTGTCGATCGCCTTGGCGCCATAGCGGGCGCTGGCGGCGGCGGCGGCGCGCAGCACCCCGAGCTCCTTCAAGGTCTCGTCCGAATAACGTGCGAGCGGGGACGAGAGCGGACGCAGGGTCGTCAGCTCGCTTGCGAGCAGCGCGATCCGGGCATCTTCAGGCAGCGCGAGATAGTCGGGGCAGACCCCGACCGCCTGCACCAACTCGGCGACCACTCGCTCGTGGACGTCCGAGTTCTGCCGCATGTCCAGCGTGGCGAGATGGAAGCCGAAACAGTCGACGGCACGGATCAGATCGCGCAGCCGACCGTGGCGGAACGTCTCGCCGTGATGGGTGACGAGCGAATCCTGGATCACCTGCAGATCGGCCTTCAGCTCGTCCGCCGAAGCGTAGGGCGCGCCGGCGATCGGCGACGGACGCGCCGGCGGCGCACCGGTCAGGTCCGGCGCGGCGCCAGCGAGGCGGGCGTAGATGCCAGATAGCGCGCGGCGATAGGGTTCGTCGCGGCGCTGCGGGGCGTCGTCGCCGGAGCGGTCGGCCAGCGCGGCCAGCGCCGCCGTCACCTTCACGTGCTCCACCGAGAGCGACAGGGCCGCACCGAGGGCGTGGATCTCCTCCAGATAGTGCGAGACCGCCAGGCGCGACTGGGTGAGGAACGCCAGCCGCAGCGTCTCGGCGGTGACGTTGGGATTGCCGTCGCGATCGCCGCCGACCCAGGAGCCGATGCGCAGGAAGCTGGGCGCCTCGACGGAGTTGCCGAGCGCGGCCTCCAGGTCGGCGTAGACCCTCGGCAGCTCGCGGATGAACGTGCGCTCGAAGAACGAGACCGCGTTCTCGATCTCGTCGGCGACGCCCAGGCTGGTGGGGCGCAGCTGTCGGGTCGCCCACAGGATCAGTATCTGCCGGGCGAGCTCGGCCTCTATCGCCGGCCGCGCCTCGGTCGTTGCGCGATCATGAGCGTCAAACGTCTCGGCGATGCGGCTGACGCGGTCGATCACGCTCTTGCGCCGCACCTCGCTGGGGTGGGCGGTGATCACCGGCATCACCAGCGCGCGGCCGAGCGCCTGGCCGATGGCTTCGGCGCCGACGCCGTCCGCCTGCAGCCGCGCCACCGCCCCCGCCAGCGAGCGGTCGGCGTCGGACCCGGCGCGCAGCCGCCGCCGCGCCTCCTGGTCCTCGGCGATGTTGATGAGCTGGGAGAAGCACACGAAGCTGTGGGCGAAGCGCAAGGCGTCGGGCAGCGATAGCGCCTGCAGCAGGCTGTCGAGCTTCAGCCCGCGCTCTGGCGCGCCATCGCGGTGGTAGGCGACCGAGGCCTGGCGGATCTGCTCGATCGCCTCGAACACCGCCTCCCCTTCCTCCGTCCTCAGCACCCGGCCCAGGATGTCGCCGAACAGGCGCACGTCGGCGCGCAGCAGCATGGCGGGGGTCGGGGCGTGGGCCATCGGAGGCCTTAGAGCGCGGGTCTGCGCCGGCGGCAAGCGGAGCGCCGGGCCATCAGGCGGCCGAGCCCAGCATCGGCCTCAGCAGGGTCAGCACCCGCTCAGGCGCAAGATCGTTCAGGCATTTGTGGTGGCCGAGCGGGCAGATGCGCTTGCCGCAGGGGCTGCACGGAATCTCGAGGTCCAGGATCACCGCGGCCGGGCTCAGCGGCGGTGCGAACACCGGCGAGGTCGGGCCGTAGAGCCCGATCACCGGCCGCCCGAGCGCGGCGGCGACGTGCATCAGGCCGGAGTCGTTGCTGACCACGGCGCGCGCCGCCGCGATCAGGTCGATCGCCTCGGGCAAGCTCGTGCGGCCGGCGAGATTGACGACGTCGGCGGCCAGGGCGGCGACCTGGTCGCCGATCGCCGCGTCGCCCGGACCGCCGAGCGCCCAGGCCGCGTAGCCCTCGGCCGCGAGCCGCTGCGCTAGCGCGGCGAAGTGGGCGGGCGGCCAGCGCTTCGCCGGGCCATACTCCGCGCCGATGCACAGCGCGACGGCGGGACGATCGCCGCCAAGGCCGAACTTCGCCAGCGTCGCGGCGACCGACGGCGGATCGGCCGTCAGCGTCGGCGCTGGCGTCTCGGCCGGCTGGGTCGCGCCCGGCGGGTCCGCGAGCAGGGAAAAGCGATCGACCATGCGCGGCACGGCGGCCTCGTCGAGCCGGCGGGCGTCGCTCAGCAGCAGATAGCGCGCCTCGCCGATGAAGCCGGTGCGCCGGGGAATGCCGGCGAAGAACGGAACCAGCGCCGACTTCCATGAATGCGGCAGCACGATCGCCTCGTCGAAGCGGCCGCGCAGCGCCAGCCCGAAGTGCGCTCGCTCGCTTAGCTTGAGGGCGCCATGGGCGAACGGGTTGATCAGCGTGTCGTCCACGCCCGGCAGACGCCGCACCAGCGCCTCGAGGTGCGGCGGCGTCAGCACCGTGATGCGCCGATCCGGGCGGCCGGCCTTCAGGCGGGCGACCAGCGAGCCCATCATCACCGCATCGCCCAGCCAGCTCGGCCCGACGATCAGCAGCTGGGCGCCGCGCGCGCTCACCGTTCGAACATCAGCAGCAGATAGGCCGCGAACAGCAGCAGGTGCACGGCGCCTTGCATGACGTTGCTGCGGCCGCTGGCGAAGGTAACGATGCTGACCCCCAGCGTCAGCAGCAGCATCACGAAGTCGGTATGGTCCAAGCCCAGCACGACGCTGCGCCCGGTGACGATGCCGATCACCAGCACCGCCGGCACGGTGAGCCCGATCGTGGCCAGGGCCGAGCCGAGGACGATGTTCACGGCGCGCTGCAGGTGGTCGGCGAAGGCCGCGCGCACGGCCGCGATCGCCTCTGGGGTCGCCACCAGGGCGGCGATCACCAGCCCGCCAATCTGGCTGGGCGCTCCCGCGGTCTCGATCAGGCGGTCGAGCGGCTTGCCCAGCTGCTCGGCGAGGTAGACCACCGGCGCCATGTAGAGGACCAGGAACAGCGCATGACGGCCGAGCGAAGGCGGCGGCTCGCCGGCCGCCATCGCGTGTGGCGGCTCGTCGACGTCGCTCAGCATGAAGTAGCCGCGGTGCCGCCCCGCCTGCAGGGCCAGAAAGCCGAGGTAGAGGCCGGCGGCCATCACGATCAGGAACGCCGTCTGCCCGAGCGACACGATCGGCCCCGGCGTGGTCTGGGTGAAGTCGGGCAGGATCAGGCTCAGCACCGCCAGCGGCAGGATCAGGCCCAGATAGGCGTTGGCGCCCTGGAGATTGTATTGCTGCTCGTGATGCCGCCAGGCGCCGACCAGCAGCGCCAGGCCGACCATGCCGTTCAGCAGGATCATCATCACCGCGAACAGCGTGTCGCGCGCCAGCGTCGGATCGCCGTGGCCGTGCAGGCTCACCGCCGAGATGCTGACCACCTCGACCGCCACCACCGACAGCGTCAGGATCAGGGTCCCGAACGGCTCGCCCAGCCGGATCGCCAGCAGGTCGGCGTGGCGCACCACCGCCATGATCGAGCCCAGCGCCACGCCGAACAGCCAGACGAACACCACGCCCAGCATCACCGGATTGGAGAGGGCCGCGAGCAGCGCCGGCCCCTGAACGAGGAACACCAGACCGGTCAGCAGGCTGACGCTGAGGAACCACTCCTGACGCAGCAGGGCGCGCCAGGCGGGGCCAAGCAAAGGCGCGGGCGCAGAGGTCTGGGGCAACGGGACGGTCGGCTCCGGCATGCTTGGCTCCGGCGATCGCGGACGCGAGGAGACCTGAGCCGTCACGTCCTGCGATGGTACCGCCTCCCCGGATCGAACGGGGGACCTCCAGAGCCACAATCTGGCGCTCTAACCAACTGAGCTAAGGCGGCGTATCACGAAGGGGTCTCGTTTAGAGGCGCGCGTGTTTCCGATCAAGCCAGCGGCGGCAAAGGAAAAGGCCCCGGCGCGAACGCCAGGGCCTTTGGAGGGTGGTCGACCAGACCGGTCAGTCCTTCGGGACCTGGAACCCGATCGGGATGGTGACCTTGCCGCCCGCGACCGGCGCGCCGTCGCGGGTCAGGGGCCGCATCTTGAACAGCCTCGAGAGCTTCAGCGCCGCCGTGCCGAACTCCTGATCCGGAGGCGTTTCGGACAGCACCGAACATTCGCTGACCGTGCCGTTGACGTTCACCGTGCACTGGATCGTCGCGTGGCCGTTGACGGCCATTCGGCTGGCCCGCTCGGGATAGTACTGCGCCATCTCGTCGCCGCTCGGCCGGCGAACCCAGTCCGGGTTGCTGATCACGGTCGGCCTGGGGGGTGGCGGCTTCTCCGGCGCGACCACCGGCGGCGCCGGCGGCGGCGGCTGGGGATGCTCCACCGGCGCGATGTTCAGCGGCGGCGGGGCCGGGATGTTGAGCGGCACGTTCGCTGGCGGCCGCGGCTGGATCGGAGGCGGCTTCACCTCCTTCGGCGGCGGCGGGGGCGGCGGCGGGGGTGGCGGCGGGGGCGGCGGGTGGAGGATGTTCACCTCCTCCTTCTGCTCCGAGTAGTTCTTGTAGTTAGGCTTGAACTTCGCCTTCCACACGTAATAGCCGACCGCCGCGTGGAACCCGATCGCGACCAATACCGCGATGGTGAAGGTCCGCGCCGCGTTCTTGTCACGCCGCGGCACATCGAACGGATTGTGGGATGGGTGGCCGATGTCGATGTCGGTCATTTATGTCCACCCCCTCCCACGCCCGACCGATCTTCACCCACCAGGGCCACGCTGTAGAACCCGTTGTCCTGCATCGTGTTCATCACATCGAGGAACTTGCCGTATTCCATGTTCTGGTCGCCGCGGATGAAGATGCGCAGGCCGACATGGCTTGGACCTGCGGCTAGCTTCAACGCGTCGGGTAGCTCGGTGAGATCGACCTGGTTGTCACCGACATAGAGGTCGCCGTTCTCCTTGATGGAGACGTAGATGATCTGCGGCGGCTTGGTCACCGGTTTGGTGTTGGCCGGCGGCAAGTTGACCTTGACGTTGACCGACGCCAGCGGGGCGGCGACCATGAAGATGATCAGGAGCACCAGCATCACGTCCACGAAGGGCGTGACATTGATCTCGTTGTTCAGCTCGACGTCGTACTTGCCGCCGCCGGCTCCTGCGATTTTGGCGGCCATATGGGGCTAGACCCCCTTGTCGAGCTGACGGGAGATCGCGTTCATCAGTTCGGCGACGAAGCCTTCCGTGCGCGAGCCGTAGGCCGTGATCATCGTCTGGAAGTAGTTGTAGAACACCACCGACGGGATCGCGGCGAACAGGCCGAGGCCGGTCGCCAGCAGGGCTTCGGCGATCCCGGGGGCCACGACCGCGAGGTTGGTCGTGTTCGAGTTCGCGATGCCGATGAACGAGTGCATGATCCCGTAGACCGTGCCGAACAGGCCGATGAACGGACCGGTCGAACCGACCGTCGCCAGGAACTGCATGCCGCTGGAAAGGCGGCGGGCAAGCGAGGCCTGGACCGCTCCGACGGCGCTCTGGGCGCGCATGATGGTGGTGTCGCGGTGCTCGCCGGCGACGTGCAGGCCAGCTTGGCGCGAGAGTTCCACCTCCGCAGACGCGGCCGCCGCCATGTCGGCGAGCGGGTTGCCGGCGAATTCATCCGACTCCGCGATCTTGCCCATGTCGGTGATCGACTTGGCGCCGCGGAAGGTCTCGAGGAACTGGTTGGTGATCCGGTTCATCGCGTTGAACTCGAAGATCTTCAGGATGAGGATCGTCCAGGACAGCAGCGAGCAGATCACGAGGCCGACCATCACGACCTTAACGAGGATCTCGGCGTCCATGAACATTTCCCACGGGCCGAGGTGGCCGGCATTGGCGCCGCCTACCTTGGTGGGAGTCGCGTCGGCTGGAGCCGAAGTGTCGCTGGCCGCCGGCGCTGGAGCCGCCGCGGCCGGAGCCGGGGCGGTGGCCGCCGCGGGTGTAGCCGTGTTCTGCGCTATCGCCGGCGCAGCTGTCAGCAGCGCGAGCGCGCCGACCAGGGCGAGAAGGGGAGTGGTTCTTTTGGTGTGAAGCATCGTTTCGCCAGTTCCTGCTTGGTCTTTGCTCGCCCTAGGACCCGAAGGGATCGTCGCGCGGGGCGCCTGTCCGCCCTAGCTGGTGGAGGCCTGGCGCGAACTCGCCACCGGCGACCTCGCAAGTCCAAAGCCATAGTCGCCACGCCCGTCCCGCCACGCTCCGATCCATTCTCATTCGCCGGCCTTTAGAAGCTCGCGTTTCGAGGCGCTCAGGGACCCGCCGTCGGCGTGGGCCGCGGCAACTCCTTACCGCAATGTTAGACTTGCGGCTCGGGTCCTTTGGCAACCCCTCATCTCAGCGTCAAGGGGGCGCCGCAGATCGCTGTTTGGCGACAGAAAACTTAAATCCGCGGTCTGTTTGCAACGCAGCATCGCCTGTTCGCTAACCAGTTCTTCGATTTTGGGCTCGATCCGACGTCGCTGTGTTGCATCGCAGCAGAGAGGCTTAGGCGCGGCCCTGGCGAAATCTTCCTGCGTTCAACCAAGAACTTCTCCGGCCAGGGGCAGAGGAAAGATTGGACCGGCTAGTCAAAAGGTTGGCCAGCGCCGGCGGCCACAGACCGGTAAACCGCGCTCGCCTCGCTGGCGAGTAGCTTGCAGTCCCGCGCAATACTCATCCGCACGCCAACAACATAGCGGGCGGGCGCTTGAAGGGATTCTAAGCTAGGCAGGGCGCTGGGGGCGCGCGTGATGAGCACTGGGACGAGCGGCCTTTGGGGCCACCGCGACTTCATGCGGCTGTGGGGCGCTCAGGCCGTCTCCAGCTTCGGCGCGCGCATCGCTCGCGAGGGCTTGCCGATGGCCGCGGTGATCACGCTGAAGGCAGGGCCGCAGGCGCTCGGCCTCTTCGCCGCCCTCGCCCTTGGCGCCCAGGCCGCGGTCGGCCTCTTCGCCGGCGCCCTCGCCGACCGCCTGCCCAAGCGTCGGCTGCTGATCGCCGCGGACCTCGCCCGGGCCGTCGTTCTGGCGGCGGTCCCCGTGGCGGCGCTGACAGGCCGGCTCACCCTGGCCGAGATCTACCTCGCCGCCGTCCTGCTGGGCGCGGCCAACGTGGTGTTCGATGTCGCCGATCATGCCTACCTGCCGAGCCTGATCGACACCGCCGACCTGACCGAGGGCAACGCCAAGCTGTCGGCGACCGAGGCGGTGGCCGAAGTCGGCGGCCCCGCCCTCACCGGCGTGCTTGTCGCCGTGATGGCGCCGCCGATCGCGGTGGGCCTCAACGCGCTGACCTATCTTGTCTCGGCGCTGTTCCTGAGCCGGATCCGCGGCGATGCGCCGCGTGCGCCGGCGTCGGACGCCGAGCCGTTCCGTCTCGACCTCGGCGCCGGCCTCCGGCTCGTGCTGGCGAACCGGCTGGTGCGTCCGCTCTGGCTGGCCGACGTCGGCAAGAGCTTCTTCGGCAACTTCTTCGCGGCGCTCTACATCCTGCTGGCGCTCGATGTGCTGCGGCTCTCGACGCCGATGCTCGGCCTGACCATCGCCATGGGCGGCGTCGGTGGCCTGGCGGGCGCGACGCTGGCGCCGTGGCTGACCCGCCGGCTGGGCGCCGGGATCACCATCCTGCTGACCGGCCTGGCGGGCGGCGCGACCCTGTTCCTTATTCCCCTCGCCGCCGGCCCTCCCCTCGCCGCCATGGCGATGCTGGCGGCCGCGCAGCTGATCGGCGACGGGTTGCAGACCGTCTCGGCGATCGGCTCGGCGAGCCTGCGCCAGACGGTGCTGCCGCCGCACCAGCTCGGTCGCGCGGGCGGGGCCTTCGCAACCGGCGCCGCGGCGGCCGGCGTGGCCGGAGCGCTGGCCGGCGGGGCGTTGGGCGCGGCGATCGGTCCGCGCGAAACTCTGCTGATTGCGGCGACCGGCGTCACGGCCGCGTCGCTGTTCGTCGTCTTCTCACCGCTGCGACATCTGGCGAAGGCGAGCGCAGGCGAGACACCGCCGCTATAGCCGTTGCAGCTGCCCCTCCCGCTCCACGCGTTCGAACAGCGCGACCGCGGTGGTCAGGTCGAAGAAGTCCCGCCGCTCGCGCGCGTCCGGCCCGTCGACATAGAACCGCGCCATCCCGCGCCCCTCGACCCGCACCAGATGTGCGTTCCTGCCGGCGCGCAGCAGCGTTCGAATAGGACTCATCTGGGCCTCCTCAATTCCGTTCCCCATACGTTCTAACTGAGCGCCTGTCAAAATCGCGGCAGGAGCGGCCTGGAGCGTCCGGAACTGAAGTGGTGCCTGGGGGCGGAATCGAACCACCGACACGCGGATTTTCAATCCGCTGCTCTACCGACTGAGCTACCCAGGCGCTTGGCCCTGGCCAAAGGAGCGGTGTCTATAGTGAGCGGCGCCGCCGCTGTCCAGCGAAGCGGCGCGCGGGGCTCACTCCTCGTAGGGATCGATCTCGGGCACGGAGTCGTCCTCGGTCTGCGCCTCCGCCGCCGGCACCGCGTAGGCGCCGCGGAACCAGCGCTGCAGGTCGACGTCGGCGCAGCGTTTGGAGCAGAACGGGCGGTGGTCCGCCTCCGCGGGGCGGCCGCAGATCGGGCACTTGCGCTGGGTCATGCAGGCCGGACCTCCAGATCTGCGCGCGGGCGCACCGGATCGGCCACCAGGGCCAGGCGCGCGCCGAAGCGGTCGGTGAGGACCTTCAGATAGGGCTGCGCGGCCTCGACGACATCCGGCGCGGCGCGGGCCTCGAGGCGCGCGCCGGGGTCGGCGCCGGCCGCGCGCTCGATCTGCCGGACCAGGCGCAGGGCCAGGGTCTGGGCGGTGGGCTGGCCGGCCGCGTCCAGCAGACGCTCGGCGACCGATCGCCGCCGGCGGGGGACGGTCAGCTCCAGCGTCCCGAAGCGGCTGATCGGACCGAACGCGACACCAGGGTTGTCGGGGCCGAACGCGAGGCGCGCGCCGGAGAGCAGCGCCGGGCCGTCGTGGCCGCGCCCCGCCAGGTCCACCACCACCAGGCCACCCTCGCCTTTCAGCCGCAGCACCCGGGCGGCCGTGGTCAGGGCGGCGAAGTTGGCGGCGCGGGTGGCGCGCTTGGCGTCCGAGCCGCCGCGTTCGCCAAGATCGACGTCGACGGCGATCAGGGCGCGGGTCGCCTCGATCGCGACGCTGCCGCCGCCAGGCAGAGCGAACACCGTCTCCAGCGCCTCGGCCTCGGCGCCGTCGGCCATCGCTCGGGCCACGCCGCCGGTGACCACCTGGGCGCGGGTCGCGACCCCGGCGAGTTCGTCCTCGACGCTCGGCGCGGGGGTGAGCAGCCGCGGCGGCCCCTCCCCTTCGCCGACCAGCCGCAGCGAGGCGCCCTTGCCGGCGCGGGCCTCGCTGCGGATCTCGACGCGCACCGCCTGGCCCTCGACCAGCCGGTCCATGTCCGGGCGCAGGTTGAGCACGCCGTCCGGCCCCTCGCCCAGGTCGACGAAGGCCAGCGCCAGCTGCCGCTCGACCTTGCGCACGCGGCCAACCACCTCGGCGCCCAGCACCTGGCAGGCGATGTCGTTCTCACGGCTGATCAGCAGCCGCTCGGGCCGCCCGTCCAAGGTGACGACGCCGCGCGTCTCGCCGACGCCCACGTCCAGATAGGTGCGGCGCTCGGTCATGCGGGAAACCCAAGTCCAATCAACAACGCCCGCGTCTCATAGAGCGGCAGGCCGACAACGCCGGTGTAGGAACCATTCAGAGCGATCACGAACGCGCCGGCGCGGCCCTGGACGCCGTAGGCGCCCGCCTTGCCGGCCCATTCGCCGCTGGCGAGATAGGCCTCGATCTCGGCGGCGGTGAGGCGCTTGAAGCGCACGCGGGTCTCGCTGAGGCGCGCGGCGGATCGACCCTTCGGCCCCGCGACAGCGACCGCGCTCAGCACCCGGTGCGCGCGGCCCGACAGCAGCGCCAGCATCCGCCGGGCGTCCGCCGCATCCTCCGGCTTGCCGAGCAGGCGGCGGCCGACCGCGACCACGGTGTCGGCGGCGAGCACGAAGGCGCCGGCGCGGCGCTCGGCGACCGCGGCGGCCTTGGCGCGGGCGAGCCGCAGCGCGAGCAGGCGCGCGGTCTCGCCAGGCAGGGGCGTCTCGTCGATTTCGGCGGGGTCGATCAGGTCGGGGGCGAGGCCGATCTGGGCCAGCAGCTCGAGCCGGCGCGGGCTGGCGCTGGCCAGGATCAGCGGCGGTTTGGCTGGCGCGGCCACGGCCGCGGCGCGCGCCGCACGGCTATTTGAATCGGTAGGTGATGCGGCCCTTGGTGAGATCATATGGTGTCATTTCCACCAGCACCTTGTCCCCGGCCAGCACGCGGATGCGGTTCTTGCGCATCTTGCCGGCGGTGTGGGCGATGATCTCGTGGTCTCCAGTGTCCAGTTTCACGCGGAAGGTGGCGTTCGGCAACAGCTCGCTGACCGTGCCCGGAAACTCCAAAAGCTCTTCTTTCGCCATTGCGCCTCTCAGGTTTGGGCGACGCGCCCTTCAACGCCACGGCCGCCTCCCGGTTTCGAGACTCAAGAGGCCCGGCCGCGCCAAGGCGCCAATATACGCAAGTGCAAGCAGGCTTCATCCCCCGAACGTCGCGGGCTTGCCAAAACGCGCGCGGATGCGAGCTGCGAGGCCATCGCGCGTCTCGCGGTAGGCCTCCATCACCGCCTCGCGCGAGCCCATGGTCAGGGTGGGGTCCTGTGTCGGCCAATACTCGATGTCGACGGCGCGGTGGCGCGCCAGCTCGACGGCGCGGTGCTGAGCTTCCGGCGTGAGCGAGATCACCAGGTCGAAGGCGCCTTCCTCGACATCGTCGAAGGTCTTGGCGTGGTGGCTGCTGAGGTCGGCGCCAAGTTCGTCCATCACCGCGACGGCGAAGGGGTCGGGCTCGTCCTCCTCGTCGGGCCTGAGGCCGCAGCTGTCGACATAGACCCGGTCGCCGAACATCAGCTTCAGCAACCCCTCGGCCATCGGCGAGCGGACGCGGTTGTGGTTGCAGGCGAACAGCACCGCTCCCGGAAGGTCCCGGGCGAGCTCTCCGGGCGACTCATCGACCATGGCGCGCGCTCAACCCCGCCAGTGCAGCGCGCAGATCAGCGTGAAGAGACGCCGCGCGGTGTCGTGATCGGTCTCGACCTTGCCGGCAAGTCGACTTTTGAGCAGTTCCGAGCCCTCGTTGTGCAGAGCGCGGCGGCCCATGTCCAAGGTCTCGATCTTCTGCGGCGTCGCGTTGCGGATCGCCTGGTAGTAGCTCTCGCAGATCATGGCGTAGTCGCGCACGACGCTGCGGAACGGCGACAGCGAGAGGATGTGGCGGCGCTGGTAGCCGGGGCCGCTGATATCCAGCGCCAAGCGGTTGTCGATCAGGGAGATCCGGAGGTCATAAGGTCCGCCCTCGGCGCCCTCCGGGGTGAAGTGGTTGTCCTCGAGCAGATCGAAGATGGCGATCTGCCGTTCCTGCTCCTGATCGCGCGACGCCGCCGACAGCGATTCCTCGTCGAGCTCGACCGTCTGCAGGCGTTGCGGACCGCTCACCGCCCCCCTCCCCCTCGAAGGGAGGGGCCGGGGGTGGGGGGCTGGCGCCGTGGGAGGCGCAGCGCGGGATGGCAGGCGCCCCGCCCGATCCTCTCGCTCGTTTTACGATCACCGCCCATAGACGACAGATAACCCAGCAACTCGGGAGCCGCGAGCCCTTCTCCTCACCCGTAGGGGGAGGGGGACCCCGAAGGGGTGGAGGGGGTTAGTTGCAGGGCGCCTTCGTCGGCCAAGGCGAGCTCGTCTTCAGGCCACCTCCACCGCTACGCGGTCCCCCTCCCCCTACGGGTGAGGAGAATTGCGCCGGATGCTGACCGACCTGGCGTGCGCCGGCAGGCCCTCCGCGTTGGCCAGGGTCTCGGTGGGGCCGGCCAGGACCTGGAACGCCGCGGGGCCGCAGGAGATGATCGAGGTGCGCTTCAGAAAGTCGTAGATCGACAGCCCCGACGAGAACCGCGCGGCGCGGCTGGTCGGCAGCACGTGGTTGGAGCCGGCGACATAGTCGCCCAGCGCCTCCGGGGCGTAGCGGCCGAGGAAGATCGCGCCGGCGTGGCGCACACGGTCCGCCAGCTGCTCCGGCGCCTCGACCGCGAACTCGACATGCTCGGGCGCGATGCGGTCGACCAGGCCGGGACTGGCCTCCAGCGGGGCGATGATCACTGCGCCATGGTCGCGCCAGGAAGCCGCGGCGTCGGCGCCGGTGGCCAGCAGGACCACCTGCCGCTCCAGCTCCGCGACCACCGCTGCGGCGAACGCCTCGTCGTCGGTGATCAGGATCGACTGGGCGGCCGGGTCATGCTCGGCCTGCGAGAGCAGGTCGGCGGCGATCCAGGCGGGATCGTTGGCGTCGTCGGCCACCACCACGATCTCGGACGGCCCCGCCAGGGCGTCGATGCCGACGATGCCGTAGAGGCGCCGCTTGGCGGCGGTGACGTAGGCGTTGCCGGGGCCGACGATCTTGTCGACCGGCCGGATCGGTCCGGCCCCGAACGCCAGCGCGGCGCAGGCCTGCGCCCCGCCCACGCGCCAGATCTCGGTGACCCCCGCCTCCCGCGCGGCCGC
The DNA here is from genome assembly GCA_963835495.1 of uncultured Pseudomonadota bacterium. Lineage (GTDB taxonomy): Bacteria > Pseudomonadota > Alphaproteobacteria > Caulobacterales > Caulobacteraceae > Acaudatibacter. The sequence continues at coordinate 1,553,293 of CAWIFQ010000003.1, forward strand.
CAGCACCGCCGGCTGCAGCTTGCCGGGCGGCGTCACCATGGCGATCCGGTCGACGCCGGCGACGCGGGCCGGCACTGCGTTCATCAGCACCGTCGAGGGATAGGCCGCCCGGCCGCCCGGCACATAGATCCCGACCGCCTCGATCGGCGTCCAGCGCCAGCCGAGTTCGACGCCGGCTTCGTCGGTGAACTTGGCGTCCGCCGGCCGTTGCAGCGCGTGATAGCGGCGGATGCGGTCGGCGGCGAAGGCGATCGCCTCGCGCACCTCGGCAGGGCAGGCGTCGACGCCGGCCTGGATCTCCCGCGGCGTGACCTGCAGCTTGTCCTCGGTGAGGCGCACCCGGTCGAACCGCTCGGTGTAGCGCAGCACCGCGTCCAGCCCCTCTGTCAGCACCGCTTCCAGCACCGCCGCCACCGCCTCGTCGACATCGGCCGGCATCCCGCGGCGCTCGGCCAGGAAGGCGTCGAACTCGGTCTCGAAATCGGGGTCGGTGATCGCAAAACGGCGCATGGCGCGCTTGTGGCGTCTCGGCGCAGAAACTCAAGGGGCTTGTGGCGGCCTACTCCTCGTGCGCCGGCGTGCTGGACGTCGGCCAAGGGGCGGAGATGTCGGCCAGAGCCGCGTCGACGCATTCGACGGTCAGCTCCAGATCGCCGCCGCCGGCAAAGGCCAGACGAACCCGGCCGCCCGGCGATTCGCCCGGCTCGAAGCGCACGGCCAGCAGTTCGATCACCGCGTCCGGCGGATCGCGCCGCAGGTTGCGCGACTTCACCGCCAGCACCGAGCCGAACTGCAGCCCGGCCCTCACCCGATTGCCGAGCAGGCCGCCTGGGACCTCCCAGAGATAACGATTGAGCGCCAACGTGAAACGGCGGCCCTTGGCGTCCCACTCGATGTCGCCGACCTTGGCGATCGCGTCCTGCAACGCCGCGGAGATGACCTCGAGGTCGTCCTGATCCTCGGCCAGCAGCCTCAGCGGCTCATGCTTGGTCATTCGGCGTCCTCGAAGCCGCCGTCGCTGATCCGACGCACATCGGCGCCGACCGCCGAGAGCTTCGCTTCCAGCCGCTCGAAGCCGCGGTCGAGGTGGTAGACGCGGTTGACAGTCGTCTCGCCCTTGGCCGCCAGCGCCGCGATCACCAGGCTGACCGACGCGCGCAGGTCGGTCGCCATCACCGGCGCGCCGATCAGGCGGTCGACCCCCCTCACCCGCGCTTCGCCGCCCGAGACAGAGATTTCGGCGCCCAGCCGGGTGAGCTCGGGGGCGTGCATGAAGCGGTTCTCGAAGATCGTCTCGCGGATCACGCTCTCGCCGTCGGCCAGGGTCATCAGCGCCATGAACTGGGCCTGCAGGTCGGTGGCGAAGCCGGGATAGGGATCGGTGGTGACCTCGACCGCGTTCAGCCGCGCGCCGTTGCGCCGAATCGTCACCCCGTCGTTGAGTCGCTCAACGCCGACGCCCGCCTCTTCCATCTTGAGCAATAGAGACTCGATCATGTCGGCGCTGGTGTTGGTGAGGCGCACCTCGCCCCCGGCCATGGCGGCGGCCAGGGCGTAGGTGCCGGTCTCGATCCGGTCGGGCGTCACACGATGTGTCGCGCCGCCCAGCTGCGCCACGCCGACGACGCGGATCACCGGCGTGCCGGCGCCCTCGATCCTGGCGCCCATCTTGATCAGGCACTCGGCCAGATCGGCGATCTCCGGCTCGCAGGCGGCGTTGCCGATCACCGTCTCGCCGTGGGCCAGCACAGCCGAAAGCAGCGCGTGCTCGGTCGCGCCGACCGAGACCTGCGGAAACTGGATGTCGGCGCCCCAGAGCCCCGAGGGGCCTGGGCGTAGACATAACCCTCGGAGAGGTCGATCCGTGCGCCCAACGCCTCCAGCGCCATCAGGTGCAGGTCGACCGGCCGCGCGCCGATCGCGCAGCCGCCCGGCAGCGACACCTTGGCCTGGCCCGTGCGCGCCACCAGCGGGCCCAGCACGTTGAACGAGGCGCGCATCTGCCGGACCAGTTCGTAAGGCGCGATCGCCGAGACGATTTCCGGTGTGGTCAGCGTCGTTTCCGGTCCAGCCTCGCCCTCCGCCTCCTCGACCACCACGCCCAGCCGCTGCAGCAGGCGGCCGAGGAATCGGGTGTCGGCCAGCCGCGGCATGTTGGTGAGCCGCAGCGGCTGGTCGGTCAGAAGGCTCGCAACCATCAGCTTGATCGCGGAATTCTTGGCGCCGGAGATCGGGATCACCCCCTCCAGGCGGGCGCCGCCGGTAATGGCGATGCGGTCCATTCAGCGCCTCCCAGGGGCCGGTCCGCCGCAACGGCGGCGCACACCCGAACGTGTTACATATCCTAAGGTCCGGCCGCTCGATAAGGGGGATCGAAAGCACGCCCGGCGGCAGCCGTCTGGCGCGCTCCTAACCCTTCGGTTCTCGGACGATCCCCTTGCGCCGGCGCAGGTTCGCCCGCAACGCCGCCGCGAGCCGCGCCTCGCGCTCGTCCGGCGCCGATTTGGGTGTCTTCGGCGGCTTTTCTTCGTCATCGTCCACGCCCCGGAGCTAGCAAAGGGCCCGGACACGTCAAGGCTTTCGAGCGACGGTGCTTGACGAACCGGCCCGGTTTAAGGCGACCTACAGTATGGCGACCCCGCGGCGAGGCCCGTTCAACCATGGCCGTTGACGAGGTGCGACGGATCCGCGGCGCACGCGGCCCCAACGCCGAGCGGCGCGCGTCGACCCACGACAAGATCCTCGCCGCCGCCGTCCGATGCCTGAACGACTTCGGCTACGCTCAGACCAGCACCGTTCGCGTCGCCGCGGTGGCCAATGTCGCGCGCGGCTCGCTGCTGCACCAGTTCCCGACCCGGATCGACCTGATCCTGGCCGTGGCCCAGCACGTGACCAACTGCCAGCGTGACTATATCCGCGCGGGCCTGGCCAAGCTGCCGGTTGGGCGTGAGCGCTACATCGGCTCGATCGACGTGACCTGGCAGGCCTACCAGCTGCCTGAATCGCGCGCGCTACTGGAAATCATCATCGCCACCCGGCACGACCCGGAACTTGCCGACCGCATCCCGGACTTCGCCGAGGAGTTCGAAGCCAGGGTGGTGCGCGGCGCGCATCGCTTCGCCGAGGCCAGCGGCCTGCGCGACGACCTGGGCGAGGCGGCGGTCGAGCGGCGACTGATCCTGGTGGCGCTGCGGGGCCTGGCGGTCGAAACCATGCTCAGCGGCGAGCGGGCCAACCCCGACGCAATCATCGCCCTGCTGCGCCGGATGCGGGCGCAGTTCTACGACACCCACAAGCCAACGGACGATAGTCTGTAGTCGCGACGGGTCGCCAGCGCCGCGGCGCAAGCGCCGGCGCCGGCTTTTCCACTTCACACCGAAGGATGTGTCCGCTAACAACCCGCCCTCCCGCTCCAGCCTCCTCAAGGAGCGTGGGCTTCGCCGTCGTAGCTCAGGGGTAGAGCGCATCCTTGGTAAGGCTGAGGTCCAGGGTTCGAATCCCTGCGACGGCACCAGTTTCCTTTTAGAATCCAGCGCTTAGGCGCGGCATCAATCCCACGCCGAAGCCGCCCCCCGGCCAGCTCAGGTTGCGGTCGGCCAAAACGGCATGGCTACGCTCTGACGCTCGATCGGTTTTCGGCTAAGGTTCGGCAGCCTTCGCGGGGGAGCGATGCGGCGTCCAAACCTGGCATTGTCGATAACGGCGGTTCTGGCGGCTCCGGTAGCGGCGGGCGCGCAGGATTGCTCGGATGTGGTCGCCAACGCCGGCGCAACACGCGCGGCCTGGACCAGCGTGCAGGCCAGACTGCGCCGCGTGTTGGCCCTGGTGGCGTTCGCCGTTGTGCTGACGGGCGGCCTGACCGCCCGGGCGGCCGTCGCTGTCGTGGATCAGCATGCGGAGGTCGCCGCAGCGCTTTTCGCCGCCTCCGCCACCCAGGCTGCGGTAGAGCGGGCGGCCGACGCCAAGATCAGCGCGCAACGCGCCGAGATCGCGACGCTCGCCGCCAAGGTTCGCGCTGGGCAGGCCAAGCAGGCGGAGCTTACGGCGGCGCAGGACGAATTCGTGGCCCAGCTGTCGGCGAAGGATCGGGCTTACTCGGCCGCGATCGCCGCCTTTCGCGGGGCGGTGACCCACATCACCGAGACGCCCGAGGGCCTCGTGGCCCTGCAGAAGTTCAACGCCGGCGACGAAGTGGGCGCGCTGGCGATCATGGACCAGATCAACGACGCCCAGGACGCCGCCCTGCAGAAGGCGACCGACATCCAGAAGGCCGTCGGGCGCCGCGACGAAGCGCAGTTCGCCTTGGACGCTCAGCAGCGCGGCAAGGTCAGCGTCGCCCAGGTGATCGCTCTCTTCGAGCGCGTGGTCGCGCTGGATCGCGGGGTCTACCTCGACTGGGTCAACCTCAGCCGCCTCTACCGGGTCGCCGGGCGCCTCGCCGACTCGCGCAAGGCGGCGGATCAGGCCGCGGCGACCGCGGCTTCGGATTTCGACCGCTCGGTGGCGTTGGACGCGATGTCCGACGTGCTCAGGGAACAGGGCGACATGGCCGGCGCCGCCAAGGCCGCCCAGGCGGCGGAGGAAATCGACGCACGGCTCGCCGCCGCCGCGCCGACCGATCCCCAGATCCAACGCAGCCTCGCGGTGAGCCTGACCAAGGTCGGGACCACGGCGGAGGCGCGGGGCGACCACGCCGCCGCCTACAAAGCCTTCAAGGACAGCCTGGCGATCGCGTCGAAGCTGTCAGGCGCCAACGCTGCGAACGGCGACGCCGCGCTCATTGAGATTGGCGACATCATCAGCCTGGCCGACGTGGTCGCCGCCCAGGGAAATCTGGCGAAGGCGCGAACGGCCGCCGAGGCGGCGATCGCGGATCTGAGAACGATGGCGAGCGCCATGCCGGACAACGAGATGGTCCAGCGGTACCTGTCCGCCGCCCTTGCCGACCTTGGCCATTTCGATGCGCTACAGGGCGACCTCGCCGGTGCGCGCGCCGCCTATGGGGAGGAGCTCCGCGCCAATCGCCGTATCGCCGCAGCGGACGCCAGCGACATTTCGCGGCAGGTCGCGATGATCGACACGCTCGATCAGATCGGCGGGCTCGCGGACCACGCCGGCGATCTTACAGCCGCGAAGGCGGCTTTCACGGAGGCCCTCGACATCAGCCGCCGGCTGGTCGTCGCCGACGCCGCCAACCCACAATACAGGTACTACATCGCCTTCAACCAATTGAGGCTCGGCGCCGTGCTGGCCGCGCAGCAGAACCTGGCGGACGCGCGCCAGGATGAGCAGGCGGCCGTTGATGGGTTGCGGGTCCTTGCAGCCGCCGATTCCACCAACATCCGCCTGCAGAAGGAACTGGTGTTCGAGCTCGACACGCTCGGTGGGCTGATGGCGGTCCAACACGATCTCGAGCTGGCGCGGAAGACCGAAGATGAGGCGGTCGCCGTCTCGCGCAAACTCGCGGCGGCGGTTCCGCCTAGCGATGACGCGATGCAGACGCTCGCGGGCGCCCTGGAGGCCTCGGTTGGAATGATGATGGCGAGCCGCGACGGCGCCGGCGCGTTGGCCGCAACCCGCGAGGCGATCGAAGTCCGCCGCAAGAACGCCGCCACCGACCCCACCAACGCTGCGGTCGGACTGGCGCTGACGACTGACCTCGAGGCCGAGGCAAGCCTGCTCATCCGCCAGGACGACCTCGCAAACGGATACGCGGTCGCCGACGAGGCGATCGCCACGGCGCGCCGTCTGGCAGGCGCCAATCCGGGCGACGCTGCGATTCAGGGCGTTCTTGCGCGCGGCCTGATGACGGCCGGCTTGGCCAGCTTCGCGAAGAAGGATTACGCGGCCGCCCAGGGCGAATTCGAGGCCGCGCTCGCGATCGACCGCAAGCTGGCGGAGGCCGATCCCACGGATGGAACCCTGCAACGGCAGTCGATCTACCAGCTCAGCATGCTGGCTGCCCTGCCCGGCGCGAAGGTGCGCTGGAGCGAGGTCGTGACCGCCTGGCGGCCGGTGCTCGACAAGGGCGCGCTGACGCCCGCAGACCAGGCGCAACTGGACATGGCCAAGCAACACGCAGCCGCCGAGCTCGATCCAACACCGCCGCCCGCCAAACCCCAGCCTTAGCCGGACGGCCCTCGGGGGCCGCCACCGATCGCAGCCCTCCACTTGAGGCGTGCGGTCAGCTCCAGGGCAGCAGATGCGCCACGAGACCCGCGAGCGCGGCGATCGCCAGGAAGCTGAAGACGAAAATGGCCACCTCCACAATCGCGGGCGGGATATGGCCGTGAAGGTGCGGCAGCGACGACTTGTGCGCCATCTCAGTATTCCTCCCACTGTGATAAGTTTGCGGGAAGTCTGGGAGTTCCGCCGATCAACTCTACTTGAGACTGCGGCCTCCGGGTCGGCGTCGACTCCACCGCCGAATCTCGATGTTGATGGGCGGAGCAAAGCTCCGGAGCCCGACATGAGCATCGACCGCGCCTGGGAAGACGTCCGCGCCTTTCACGCCGCCTTCGGCCATCCGGTGGCCGAGGCGCCGACGCTGCTCGAGGGTCTCGCCGCCGAGCGGCGCGCCGCCTGGATCGAGGAAGAGGCGCAGGAGCTGCGCGACGCCACCACCATCGAGGCGCAGGCGGACGCCTTCATCGACGTGATCTACTTCGCGATTGGCGGTCTGGTGCACCTCGGCGTGCAGCCGGGGCCGCTGTGGGACATCGTCCAGACCGCCAACATGGCCAAGCTCTGGCCAGACGGCCGGCCGCGCCACCGCGCCAGCGACGGCAAGGTGATCAAGCCCGATGGCTGGGAAGACCCTGGCCCGAAGCTCGCCGCCGAGATCCGCCGCCAACTTGACGCGTCAGCCGCAACCCGAATGGCCGCCGAGTAGCGCCCGGCGTCGCCGGCGCCTAGCGGACGACGATCTGCCCTTTCATGCCCAGCATCGCGTGGAACGGGTGCGTGCAGTGCATCTCGTAGGTTCCGGGCTTCTGCGGCGTCAGCGCGATGTCGGCGCTCTCGCCCTCGTCGAGATCGACATCGCCGTCCTTGATCTTCGCCGCCGCGCCTGGCGCGAGGGCGACGGACTGGAAGAAGGTCTTGGCGCTGAGGTCGTGCGACTTGCCGCCCGTGTTGGTCACGTGCAGCACGTAGGCTTGGCCATGCTCGAGGGTCAGTTGCATCGGCGCGTACTTGTATTCCGACAGCTGGATGTTGATCACGGTGGGCTGGGCGACGGCCGCGCCGGCGGCCGCGAGCGCCGCGCCAAGGACGATGCCTGCGAGTGGCCTGGAAATCGACTGCAATGAAGTCTCCTGGAAAGTCCGCGTCCCTCGTTCGCCCGGCCCATAACACGTCTGCATCGGCGTAAGCAGCGAAGCTCGCATTCAGGACGTGACCAGCGCGGCCGACGTGCTAAGCAGGATCATCGTCCGCGGGTCGGCTGCGTTCAGGTTGTCGACGCCTGCCCATACAGCGGTTAAGGTTACTTCGACTCTGACAGAGACAGGAGAGCGTGCTTATGAAGCGTACCCTTATGCTCGGCCTCGCCGCCGCTACGTCCCTCGCCTTCGCCGCGAGCGCCCATGCCGATCCCGGCGGGGTCAAGGCGGGTGTGCTCACCTGCAACGTCAGCAGCGGCTGGGGCTTGATCTTCGGTTCGTCGAAAGATCTCAACTGCACCTTCGAGAGCGGCACGAACCATGAGGAGCACTACGCCGGCACGATCAACAAGTACGGCGTCGACATCGGTTACCACAACGGCGGCGTGATCGTTTGGGCGGTGTTCGCGCCGACTGGCGACCTTGCGCCCGGCTCCCTGGCAGGCAATTACGGCGGCGTCACCGCCGGCGGCGCTGTCGGTGTTGGGGCTGGCGCCAACGCGCTGGTAGGCGGCAGCGACAATCACGTCTCGCTGCAGCCGGTCAGCATCGAAGGCCTCACCGGCCTGAACGTGGCGGCCGGCGTCGCCTCGATCAGCCTCACGGCGAAATAGCCGGTTCGATAGCGTAGCGCCCCACGGCTGTCTCACGACAGCCACGTTGGGGTGCTACGCAATCTCCCTGGCGGGGTGTACGCCGGGGAGTTCCAGCATGCCGCGTGAAACCAGGCCGACACGCCGTTTCGGCGTGTTCGCCACGATTCGAGGCTGGCTGTTGGCTGACGCCGACAGCGGCGAGACCTTCGAGACCCGCACCGACGCGGTGGCGAGCGCGCGACGGCTGGCGCATCTCGCCCGCTGGCGCGGCGGCGCGGCCGAGGTGGTGGCGCAAGACCGGCCGGGCGGGGCGCTGAAGGTGATCGATCCGCCGAGTCAGGGCCTCGGCGTTACGGAAGCGGATTGAACGCAGCCGCGGCGGGTGAGCGATCACGCTCGCCGAAACCAGCGACACAGAGCGCCGCCGCGTCTGACGATACCGACGCGGCGGCCACGCGTTGCTGGAACGCACCTCAAGATAGCCAAACCGGAGAAGTCGTCCGCACGCGGCGATTGTCACGTGTCTGTCACCTCGAGCCTTGATAGGAGGCTCGCCGAACCGAGGGAGCCCGCCGCGTGTCAGAGCCCGTGCTGCGCCGCGCGCACCCTGTCTTGCGCGCGCCATTCAACGTCTGGGACCTGGTGGCGCTGGCGCTGATCGTCGGCGTCTTCATCGCCTTCTCCCACGGCGCGCACGAGACCTTCGCGCCGTTGAAGAGCCTGGCCAAGAACCCCATCAGCCTCGATCCGGCGCGGCTGCCCGAATACACGATCCGGACCAGCCTGCGGATGATCGGTGGCATGGTCGCCTCGCTGGTCTTCACCTTCGGCTATGCGGCGCTCGCGGCGAAGAGCCGGCACGCCGAGATGGTGCTGATCCCGCTGCTCGACATCCTGCAGTCGGTGCCGGTGCTGGCGTTCCTGACCATCACGCTGGCCTGGTTCATGAAGCTCGCCCCCAACAGCGTGCTGGGCGCGGAGTTCGCCTCGATGTTCCTGGTCTTCACCGCCCAGGCCTGGAACATGACCTTCAGCTTCTATCAGTCGCTGAAGACCATTCCGGCCGACCTCGACGAGGCGGCCCGCGCCTTCGGCCTGACGCCGTGGCAGAAGTTCTGGCGCCTGGAAGCGCCGTTCGGCGCGCCGGCGCTGATCTGGAACATGATGATGTCCATGGCCGGCGGCTGGTTCTTCGTGATCGCCTCCGAGGCGTTCACGGTCGGCGTCACCAACGTCAACCTGCCGGGCATCGGCAGCTATATCGCCGCCGCCAACGACAAGCAGGACTACTCGGCGATCGCCTGGGCGGTCCTGGCCATGGCGGTGACCATCCTGCTGTTCGACCAGTTGCTGTTCCGCCCCCTGGTCGCCTGGTCGGAGAAGTTCCACGTCGAGCTGACCGCCTCGGCCGATCCGCCGCGGTCGTGGGTGCTGGACGTGCTGCGGCGCACGCGGCTGATGGCCCGGGTCGGCCGTCCGCTCGGCGACATCGTCCGCTCGCTGGCGTCGCTGCGCATCAAGACGCCCGCCCCGCCCCGCGCGCTGGCTCTGAGCGAGGGGGCGCGGCGGACCTTCGACGTGGTCTGGATCGCGCTCATCCTGGTGCTGACGCTTTTCGCCGCCCGGGAGATCTTCAACTTCGTCGCCCGCACGCTGAGCTGGGGCGACCTGGCGCACGCGGTCGAGCTCGGCTTCCTGACGCTGACGCGCGTGATGGTGCTGATCGCGCTGGCCTCGCTGGTCTGGACGCCGGTCGCGGTCTGGATCGGGCTGCGCCCGAAGATCGCCGAGCGCGTGGCAGCCGATCGCCCTGTTCCTCGCCGCGTTCCCGGTCAACCTGCTCTACGGCCTGGTGGTCTCCGGGATCATCGCCGGCGGCCTGAACCCGAACATCTTCCTCAGCCCACTGATGATCCTCGGGACCCAGTGGTACATCCTGTTCAACGTCATCGCCGGCGCCTCGGCCTTCCCGACCGACCTGAAGCAGGCCGCCGCCTCGTTCGGCGTGAAGGGCTGGCAATGGTGGCGGACCGTCATCGGCCCCGGCATCCTGCCCTATTTCGTCACCGGCGCGCTCACCGCCAGCGGCGGCGCCTGGAACGCCGCCATCGTCTCCGAGGTCGCCTCGTGGGGCGACAAGCACCTGCGCGCCGCGGGCCTCGGGGCCTATATCGCCGACGCCTCGACGGCCGGCGACATGCCCCGCGTCGTGCTGGGCGTGGCGGTGATGTCGGTGTTCGTCGTCGCGATCAATCGCACCGTCTGGCGGCCGCTCTACGGTCTCGCCGAGCGGCGTTTCCGGTTCGACTGAAGGAGCCCTCGCCATGCCCAAGCCCCCCCACGCCCGCCGGCTGCTGGAAGTCCAGGACGTGCGCATGGCCTACGGCGCAGAGGGCAAGGGCCCGCTGGTGCTCGACGGCGTCAACGTCGACATCGAGGAAGGCGAGATCGTCTCGCTGCTCGGGCGGTCCGGCTCTGGCAAGTCGTCGCTGCTGCGCGTCATCGCCGGGCTGCTCAAGCCCACCAACGGACGGGCCCTGTGGGAGGGCGAACCGGTCAACGGACCCTACCCGGGCGTCGCCATGGTGTTCCAGAGCTTCGCGCTGTTTCCCTGGCTGACCGTGGAGGAGAACGTCGAGCTCGGCCTGGAGGCGCTGCGCACGCCGCTGGCCGAGCGGACCCGGCGCGCGAGCGAGGCCATCGACCTGATCGGCCTCGGCGGCTTCGAAGGCGCCTATCCGAAGGAGCTGTCCGGCGGCATGCGCCAGCGCGTCGGCTTCGCCCGCGCCCTGGTCGTCCACCCCGAGCTGCTGCTGATGGACGAGCCGTTCTCGGCCCTCGACGTGCTCACCGCCGAGACCATGCGCACCGACATCATCGACCTGTGGATCGAAGGTCGCCTGCCGATCCGCTCGGTGCTGATGGTCACCCACAACATCGAGGAAGCGGTGCTGATGAGCGACCGCATCCTCATCCTCTCGTCCAACCCAGGGCGGATCATCGCCGAGATCAAGATCGCCCTGCCCCATCCTCGCAACCGCGACGATCCGCGCTTCCGCCAGCAGGTCGACGACATCTACAGCCGCATGACCGCGCGGATCAGCGGCGACAGGGGCGGCGAGCGCGGCGGCCAGGGCTTCCCGGGCGTTGGCGTCGGCATGTCGCTGCCGCCGGTGTCGACCAACGAGCTGGCCGGTCTGATGGAGACGCTCTCCGGCTCCCCGGATGGCCGCGCCGACCTGCCGGCCCTGGCCGACGAGCTGAACTTCGAGGTCGACGACCTGTTCCCGATCGCCGAGACGCTGCAGCTGCTGCGCTTCGCCGAGGTGGCGCAGGGCGACATCCAGCTGACCGCCGCGGGCCGGAGGTTCGCCGATGGCGATTTGGAGGAGCGCAAGCGCCTGTTCGCCGAGCACCTGATCGCCTACGTGCCGCTGGCCGCCCTGATCAAGCGCGTGCTGGACGAGCGCCCCAACCACCGCGCCCGGGCCGCCCGCTTCTCCGAGGAGCTGGAGGATTTCATGTCGGAGGACTACGCCGAGGACACCCTCAAGGCCGTCGTCTCCTGGTGCCGCTTCGCCGAACTGTTCGTCTACGACGAAGCGGACCAGACCTTCAGCCTGGAACCGGCGTAGGTTCTGTCCTGATCAGCGCGGGTGGCCGGGCGGGTCAAAAGGGGGCGGACTCGGCGGGCGAATCTTCCGGCAAGCCGCCGTTCCGAACGGGGAAATTAGGTGGAGAGCTGCCATTGGCCCGGAGCCAGACACGGCCATTCGCAGAGGTCAGGATTGCGTTTTGCCGTTCTGGAAGAAGTTGGCCGGGTCCAACTCGACTTTGATGTTCGCGAATTGCACGGCTTCGACGACACGCTGCGCGACGAGGTGCTGCCGCGCTGCGTCACCTACAGTTCCGGCCGCCGCGCCTAGCGACAGTATGGCGTCTCCGAGCCGTCCCCGTTGCAAGTCGTTCCGCTCGGACAGAGCCAGAAGGCCGCTGGGCTACAGCAGGGTATCTGGTTCACCGGCGCACAGCCGGACTCGTTTCTAGCGGGACAGGTCACACAGACTGGAGTCGGATATTGGCAACGGCAGTCTTGGCTCCAGCAGTTTATCATCTTGCAGTTGCCGCCGCCCGAGGTCTGCGCGAACGCGATCGCGCCGGGCAGAATTGTGGCCATCGCGGCGAATGTGAACGCTCTGATCGAGAACAACAGGAACGCACGCCTTGGCCTTGGCGCAGTCTCAGCGCGCGAAGATCGCCCGCCGAATAGCGACGCCGCTGGGTTCGCCGCGGCAACCTTGGCCTCTCGCAACGCGTAAGCGGCCAAGTGAGAAATCCAGAGGGCGGTAGCGACGAAGGCGACAACCCAACTGGCCGCCGATACCCAGAACCGGCCCATGCCCAACGCACCGAGCGTCACGGCGACGGCGAGCGCCGCGGTCCCCAGCGCCACAAGAAAAGACGTGCGCATGCACTTCGAGCAAGACCCGAACTTGGCAAATGGTCCCCGGGTGCGCAGCGGAAATTCGGCAGGCATCGACCATTCCCCATGCGGTCGCCGGATCATCAGCTTGACGAACAAGAGCCGCTGAGCGACCCGAGCTGAGCCAACACAGCGAACACCCGCTCTTGGGACGATCCTCAGGCTCGAAGCGCCGTCCCGCCCCTTCCAGTCGGCCCCAATCAACTCAAAGGCGGTCAGGGCACGATGTGGAAATTCACTATCACCGTCTTCGGGCCGTAGTCGGCCGTATCCGGCCCCTGGGCGCATTCGACATGCGCTATCACCACGCGCACCGTCCAATCCCCCGGCTGGCCCGGGGTGCCATCGATGCCGTGCAAGCCTCCATTGCCGGGCAAGTCGTTGGCCATGAGCGTCAGGCCGGGCGGCAGGTCGCCGACGACGGTCGTGTCAGTGGCGCCAGGGGCACACGCCGCAGCATCGCCGTTCGGCGTGTCGTTGTCGAACACCACGACGTTCGCATGCATATGGTAACCGACACGACCGTCAGTATGTTCGAAAGTTATTCGGTTGAACGTTCCGGTCTGCGGACGCGCCGACGCCGGGGCCGCCATGAGGCAGGCCGCAGCGCCTAACGCGCAACTCCCGATCAAGAACGATTTTATGCCGGCCACCTTCCCCCCTGACGATGTGCCGGCAGCGGCTTACGTGCGCTACAAGACCAGCCCGGAGGCAGGTTATCCGCGCCGTACTCGCATGTCGATGAGCCTTCGTCGAAACCGAGAAGTCCATAGGACGATCTCCTCGATTCTAGAAGGTCGTCGTCCGGTGGACGAGGCGCGTTGCGACAAATCAGGCGGGGCTCATATCGTGGACGCTGCCCCTGCCGAGGACCCCATCGTCGTTGCCGACCGTCGGCTTCCGAGGCTACGCTCGTTCCAGCAGCCCTGCCAACGACGCTGCGAGCAAGGGGGGGACAGATGCGCGATACCATAGTGGCCATCGCCGTTGCGGCTGCGTCGTTGACCGCCGCCGCAGCGTGGGCTTCGGACGGGACGGACGTCCTCGCGGTGGTGAAGGACTACAATGCCGCGATCAACAAGGGCGACCAGAAGGCGGCGGCCGCCGATTGCTCGCCCCAACTCTCGATCACCGACGAGTTCGCGCCGTACAGCTGGCAGGGCGCTGACGCCATGGTCGGATGGTTCGCTGACTACGCCACCTGGACCAAGCAGAACGTCGTAACGAACGACACCGTAGCGCTGGCCAAGCCGTGGCGTGTCGAGGTCGACGGCGACCATGCCTACGCTGTCGTCCCTGCGACCTTCACCTACACGAAGAGAGGCGCCAAAGTCGTCGAGGCTGGATCTGTTTGGACCTTCGCCTTGCAGAAGGCCGCTGGCCAGTGGCGGATCGTCTCCTGGGCTTGGTCCGAGCGCTGACTCGTTGCGCTGCTAAAGCACGCTCGATGGCATGGCCAGTTTGGGTCGAAACTCGTCATCGCGATCAGGTCTGAGAGCCGACGTCACGACCTTCCGTCTCCATCCGGACGGCCCGAAAGCGCCGATCGACGCTAAGGCCGCCAGGGAGGCCGTACACGGGATTCGTAACGTTACTAGTAGTATTCTAGCCGACGACCCCGCCGAGGGGCTCCAGGAGCCCTCCAGACGCCCTGGCGGGGCCTTCGGCCGGCAGCCTAAGGATAGTGCAGGCGGAACGGACAAGCGTGGACCCCAAACGCGATTGCCGCGTTGTCTTATCCAGCCAAGCCAAGCGCGGCGACAAATGGGAGCAAAAAGACAATGGGTATCCTCGCATGGATCGTGCTGGGCCTGATCGCCGGGTTCATCGCCAGCAAGATCGTCAATCACACCGGCTCGGGCTTACTGATGGATATTGTGCTGGGTGTCGTCGGCGCCCTGGTGGGCGGCTTTCTGTTCAGCATGTTCGGCGCGGTCGGCGTGACCGGGTTCAACATCTACTCGATGCTGGTCGCTGTGGTCGGCGCGGTGGTGGTGCTGTGGCTCTACCACATGCTCATCGGCCGACGCGCCCTCTGACGGCGTTTCGATACCGCGCCTGATCGAAATCCCGTCGCCGGTTCCCGGCGGCGGGATTTCTTATTTCACCTCGACCGGCAGCTTCACGTCGCAGACGGTGAAGTCGATCGGGTTGGAGGCGGCCATCGCGCGCTGGATCGCCGCCTTGGCCCAAGGGCTGGCCGGATCCACCACGCGCACCTTCGGCCGGCTGGCCTCGGGCATGTCCGCCACCACCTTGACGCTGATCATCTTGTCCTGCGGCGGGGCCACGGGCTCGCCGGTCTTGATCGCATCGACCACGTCCTGGCCAGCCAGCACGCGGCCGAACGCGGTGTAGTTCTTGTCGAGCGCGTGGGTGCCGTGGTCGATCGAGCTGGCGTTGGTTCGCATCAGGAAGAACTGGCTGTTGCCGCTGTCCGGCTGGTCCGAGCGGGCCATGCCGAGCACGCCGGGACAATAGGTCCCCCAGGCCTGCACGCGGTGGTCGGCGGTGAGCAGGCCAAGGTCCATGGTCTGGCTGATCACCGGCAGGCTGCCGAGGAAGCCCTCCTCCACGCCGTTGGTCTTGAACACCAGCGCGAACGGGGTGTCGGCGCCGCGCTTGAAGGTGAACTCTGGCGGCAGATTGGGCAGCGACGAAGCGCCGACGCCGCTGTCGACCGGATCGCCGGTCTGATCCATGAAGTTGTCGATCACCCTGAAGAACACCCGGCCGTCGTAGACGCCCTGGCGGGCCAGGGTGCGGACCCGGTCCGCACTGGTCGGCGCCGCCAGGTCGTTCAGTTCGACCAGCACGCGGCCCTTGGTGGTCTCGATCACCAGCAGGTCCTTGGGGTCGGGAATGCGCATGTCGGCGTCGGTGGGCGGAGCGACCGTGGCCGCCGCGGCGGCAGGCGGAGGCTTGGCGGCGAGCGCCGGGCCGGCGGCGAGAATCACAACAGCGAGGGCGGAGAGTGGCGCGAGCTTCATGCGCCCTGGCTAACGCGGCGGGCGAAGCGCGACAAGCGCCTCAGCCGCGGCCCGCTTTCGCCAGCAGCCGGCGGTTCACGCCTGGCGAGACGAACGGCGTCACATCGCCCCCCATGCTGACGATCTCCTTCACCAGCCGCGAGGCGATCGCCTGGTGATGCGGGTCAGCCATCAGGAACACGGTCTCGATCTCGCGGTCGAGCTGTTGGTTCATGGAAGTGAGCTGGAACTCGTGCTCGAAGTCGGAGAAAGCCCGCAGGCCCCGCACCAGCACCTGCGCCCCAAGCGACCTGGCGGCGTTTATGGTCAGGCCGGAGTATCCGTGCACCACGATTTCGGCCTGGGCCTGCAGATGCGCCGTCTCCTCGCGGGCGATCTCCATCCGCTCCTCGAGGCTGAACAGCGCCGTCTTGCCGGTGTCGACCGCCACCCCGATCACCAGCTTGTCCACCAGCTTCACGGCACGGCCGATGATGTCGAGGTGCCCGTTGTGGATCGGGTCAAAGCTGCCCGGGTAGAGGCCGACGCGCATCATCGAGGACTCCAAGACAGCGCTGCCCGCGGCGCCGCCCGAGCTTCGACGGGGAAAACGGCCCGAAGTCAATCGGCGGCGGGCGTCGTTTTCATTGTCACGCAATGTGTGTTCCTGTTACGTTCCGACAGGCCCAAGCCACGACTGAAGAAATGGTCCACGAACAACACGAATCTCACGAACGGATTCTGCATGCCGAGGAGGCTTATCGAATTCAGGGCGCCGTCTTCGAGGTCAACATGCAGATGGGGGCGGGGTTCCTCGAAGCTGTATATCAAGAATGCTTGGCGCTTGAGTTCGCGGCCCGCGGCATTCCTTTCAAAGCCAACGTCGCTTTGCCTCTCGCCTACAAGGGACGACCACTAAGCCAGAGCTATCGTGCTGACTTCATCTGCTTCGATCGCATCATCGTCGAATTGAAAGCCCTGGCGGCACTCACTACGGAACACCGCGCGCAGGTGCTGAACTACTTGCGGTGCACCAATTTGAAGCTGGGCCTGCTGGTGAATTTCGGATGCGCGCCGAAGGCGCGCGTCGAGCGTCTTGTGCTCTGATCTTGAACTCGGCGTTCGTGTCTTTCGTGTCGTTCGTGGACAAACAGCGGCTCGATGCGCGCCACTGCACGAGCTTTGGCCCGGTGGGCGGACATCCAGCCCGCCCACCAAACCCGACAACTCACTTGAAGTGGATTTCCACGCCGGTCGGGGCGAGGGAGAGCTTGAGGCCGGCCGAGGTCGAATGGGCCCGGATCTCGACGCCCTTGTCGTTGCGCATGTCGATCTCGCCTTCACCCGCCCCGGCTGTCGCGGAGGCGTTGACGGCGGTGTAGACGCCCTCGATGTCGCGGGCATGCTCCAGGTGGAAGACTTCGCCCTCGGCGTTGAACTTATCCGCGCCGATGGCCCCGACGCCGATGCCGTTGACGCGCAGCGGGATGCTCCGGCCGTGGAAATGCAGCGTGCCGCCGCCCCAGTTGATCGAGGCGAGGAAGGCCACCGAGCCACCGCCGAAGTGAATGGTCGCGTCTGGCTCGGCGGAGGCGGCCGACGCGGCGAACAGTCCGCCCGCCAGTGCGGCCGCGGCCAGGGCGCGGATAGGTGTGACGAATTTCATTAGCCAGGTCTCCATGATAGCTACGCTCAGTAACGGAGCTGGCGCGATTGCGTTCCCGCCGCCGAACGGCGTTCGTCCCCAGCCGGCGGCAGAACGCGTTACCGCGCGCTTGGTTCAAGGTCCGCCTGGCGTCAACGTATCGGAGTTGATCGCGGCGACTGGTGAAGCCACGCCGTGCTACCCACATCGGGTGCGCAACATGCCTGGAGCTCAACGAATGTCCGACACGCCCGAGTACGTCCCGCCCAAGGTCTGGACCTGGAACAAGGAGAGTGGCGGCCGCTTCGCCGCGATCAACCGCCCGATCGCCGGGCCGACGCACGAGGCGGAACTGCCGGTCGGCAAGCATCCGTTCCAGCTCTATTCGCTGGCGACGCCCAACGGCATGAAGGCGACGATCATGTTCGAGGAACTGCTGGCGGCGGGGCACAAGGGCGCGGAATACGATGCCTGGCTGAGCCTGATCGACGGCAAGCAGTTCGGCAGCGGCTTCGTGGCAGTGAACCCGAATTCCAAGATCCCGGCGCTGATGGACCGCAGCGGACCGGAGCCGTTCCGGGTGTTCGAGTTGGGCGCGATCCTGCTGCACCTGGCGGAAAAGTTCGGCGCTTTCCTGCCCGCCAGCGGCAAGGCGCGGGCCGAGACGCTGTCGTGGCTGTTCTGGCAGATGGGCAGCGCGCCTTACCTCGGCGGCGGCTTTGGCCACTTCTACGCCTACGCCCCGATCAAGATCGAATATGCGATCGACCGTTTCGCGATGGAGGTGAAGCGCCAGCTGGACGTGCTGGATCGCCGCCTTGCTGACTCCCCCTACCTCGGCGGCGACGACTACTCGATCGCCGACATCGCGGTGTGGCCCTGGTACGGCGCCATGGCCAAGGGCCTGCTCTACGGCGGCGGCGAATTCCTGGCGGTCGAGGAATACAAGAACCTGCGGCGCTGGACCGACGGCATCGCCGAACGCGCGGCGGTGAAGCGCGGCATCATGGTCAACCGCGCCTGGGGCGACCCGGCCGGCCAGCTGCACGAGCGCCACGACGCCAGCGACTTCGAGACCAAGACCCAAGACAAGCTGGCGACGGCGACCTGAGCCGGCGCCCGGCTAGCTCTCCGTCGGCGCGTCGGGTATTTCCGGCGCGTCCGGCGCCTCATCGGCCTCGTCTTCCTCGGCCGCGCCACCCTCGATCCGTTCGACCGAGGCCACGTGCTCGCCATCAGCGGTGTCGAAGATGGTCACGCCCTGAGTGTTGCGCCCGGCGATTCGCACCGATGGCCGGCCGGTCTTGGGATCAAGGCGGCCAGGGTGCACGCGGATCAATTGCCCCTGATCGCTGACCAGGAGGATTTCGTCCGAGTCCTCGACGGGGAAGGAGGCGACCAGTCGGCCGCCGCGGCTTAGATCGAAAGCGATCAAGCCCTGTCCACCCCGACCGGTGCGCCGGTAGTCATATGCCGACGAGCGCTTGCCGTAGCCTTCCGATGACACGGTAAGGATGAACTGTTCCGAAGCGGCGAGTTCGCCAATCCGCTCGATCGAAAGCGCCACCTCGTCGGCGGCGCCTTCTTCTGGCTCATCGGTGGCAGGAGTCGTTTCGCCCGCTTCATCATCCGCACTCTCACCCGTCGCCTTTCGCATCGCCGCGGCGTGCTTGAGGTACGCTTCGCGCTCGGCCGGCGTGGCGCCGACCGCGCGCAGGATCGCCATCGAGATCACGCTGTCGCCCTCGGCCAGGCGGATGCCGCGCACGCCGGTCGAACTCGCGGCCGGCGAACACCCGCACGTCGTCGACCGGGAAACGGATGCAGCGGGCGGCGGCGGTGGTCAGCAGCACGTCGTCACTGGCCTGGCAGAGCGCAACGCCGACGATGGAGTCGCCCTCGTCCAGCTTCATGGCGATCTTGCCGTTCTTGTTGACCTGGACGAAGTCGCTGAGCCGGTTGCGGCGCACGCCGCCGGAGCGGGTGGCGAACATCACGTCCATGCCCTCCCATGCCGCCTCGTCCTCGGGCAGCTGCAGGATCGAGGTCATGGTCTCGCCCGGCTCGATCGGGAACAGGTTGATGAACGCCTTGCCGCGGGCCGTCGGCGCGCCGATCGGCAGGCGCCAGACCTTCAGCTTGTAGACCTTGCCGCCCGACGAGAAGAACAGCATCGGCGTGTGGGTCGAGGCCGAGAAGACGCGGGTGACGGCGTCCTCGTCCTTGGTCGACATCCCCGCCCTGCCCTTGCCGCCGCGATGTTGCGTGCGGAACAGGTTGAGCGGGGTGCGTTTCACATAGCCGCCGTGGGTGACGGTGATCACCATCTCCTCGCGGGCGATCAGATCCTCGTCCTCGAGGTCGGCGTCGCCTTCGACGAAGATGGTCCGGCGCGGCACGGCGAACGAGGCCTTCACCTCCTCCAGCTCGGCGCGGACCACCGCCATGATCTTCTCGCGCGACGACAAGAGGTCGAGGTGGCCGCGGATGGTGTCGGCCAGGCCCTGCGCCTCGCCGAAGATCTCGTCGCGGCCGAGGCCGGTGAGGCGCGAGAGGGTCAGCGCCAGGATCGCGCGGGCCTGTTCGTCGGTGAGCCGGACGCGGGAGCCCTCGATCAGAGCGGTGCGCGGGTCGGCGATCAGCTCGATCAGCGGCAGCATGTCGCCGACCGGCCAGTCGCGGCCGACCAGGCGCTCGCGGGCCTCGGCCGGATCCTTCGACGAGCGGATGATGTGGATCACCTCGTCGATGTTGACCACCGCGATGGCCAGACCAACCAGCACGTGGCCGCGGTCGCGCGCCTTGGCCAGCTCGAACTTGGTGCGCCGGACGACGACGTCTTCGCGGAAGCTCACGAACACCGAGATCATGTCGCGCAGGTTCATCAGCTGCGGGCGGCCATGGTCGAGCGCCAGGGCGTTGACGTTGAACGACGATTGCAGGGCGGTGAAGCGGTAGAGCTGGTTCAGCACCACCTCGGCCGAGGCGTCGCGCTTGAGCTCGACAACCACGCGCATGCCCTGGCGATCGCTCTCGTCGCGCAGCTCGGAGATGCCTTCGATCCGCTTCTCGCGGGCCAGTTCGCCGATCCGCTCTACGATCGCGACCGCCTTGTTCACCTGATAGGGCAAGGAGGTGATGATGATCGCCTCGCGGCCAGCGCGCAGGGTCTCTATCTCGGCCGCGCCGCGCACGATCACCGGACCGCGGCCGGTCAGCAGCGCCTGACGCGCCCCGGTGCGGCCGATGATCTCGCCGCCGGTCGGAAAGTCCGGCCCCGGCACGATCTCGGTCAGCGCTTCGAGCGACACAGACGGGTCGTCGATCATCGCCAGGCAGGCGTCGACCACCTCGCCCAGATTGTGCGGCGGGATGTTGGTGGCCATGCCGACGGCGATGCCGCCGGAGCCGTTGACCAGCAGGTTGGGGATGCGCGCCGGCAGCACGACCGGCTCGCGCTCCTTGCCGTCGTAGTTGTCGCGGAAATCGACCGTGTCGAGGTCGATGTCGGCCATCAGCGCTTCGGCGGCCTTGGTCAGGCGGCACTCGGTGTAGCGCATCTGCGCCGGCGGATCGTTGTCGACCGAACCGAAGTTGCCCTGGCCGTCGATCAGCGGCAGGCCCATCGAGAAGGGCTGCGCCATTCTGCACCAGGCTGTCGTAGATCGCCAGGTCCCCGTGCGGGTGATACTTGCCCATCACGTCGCCGACCACGCGAGCCGACTTCACGTAGGAACGGTCGGACGAGTGCCCCTGCTCGTTCATCGAGAACAGGATGCGCCGGTGCACAGGCTTCAGCCCGTCGCGCGCGTCCGGCAGGGCGCGGGCCACGATCACGCTCATGGCGTAGCTGAGATAGGAGCGCTGCAGCTCCTCCTCGATGGCGATGGGGGCTACGGCGCCGCGCCGATCATCGTCGGCGGGCGGTTGGGTTTCGTCGGTCAACTTGGGGAATCAGTCGCTGTGAATCAGACGCTTAGATAGGCGCCATGGTTAGCATCCGCGACCCCGCCGCGCCACCATTTGCGGGACGAACGCCGACTCCGTGTGTGGGGCGGGATTAGGTTCGCTTCCCGCTTGCGGCGGACGGCCGAATGAGCAAAGACCCTGTAGCCGGTTGACTATCCCGTGTGATCAACTTTCTGGTGAACCACGATCGGCCGCGGTTCGAACCAGCAGTGTTGCGAGGAGTGAGCTTGGCGGCCGCACTGATGCAGTTCTCGGCGTCGGATCAACGCATCCACACAGCCGTCGGCCAGAAAGTCGGCGGCGTCATCCGGCTCGATGCCGCAGCCGGATTTGGGCTGTTCGGGCCCTACGTGGACCTCCCTTCCGGCCCCTGCGTCGCGCGCGTCTTCCTCGACGGACCGGCCAAGGGTCAGGTCACGATCGATTTGCTCGCCGAGGGATGTCTAGTGCTGGCCTCGCGCGCCATCGAGCTCAGCACCGTTCCGGTGGGCCAGCCTCTGGAGTTGTCTGCAGATCTGGCAGTTCCGTATTCCGCCTGCGAGGTGCGGCTCGCCTGTGCGCCGGGGGTGCGCGCCGACATTGTCCGCGTCACCATTGAGGTGTCGCAGCTAGAGGCTGAGACGGGCGATCGGTCATCCCGGGATGAGAATTTCAGGTTTCTATTTTCCGCGCTGATGCTGCGCACGCCCGCCGACGAAGAGGTCGCGGCGATGTTGGCCGTCAATAGCCCCAGCGCCGCGGCGTCGATGCTTTGTTCGACCCCCGAGTTCGTCATGAAGCATCCAAGCTTCACCCCAAAGCCGATGGCTGACTCCCTCACGCCCGCCGTCGCCAACGGGGTCAATGTCTTAGTGCCGTCCAACGACTGGGTGCATTGGGGGACGGCCCAGGGTTGGGACTATGAGACCTGGGTTGCCGGCGCCATGCGGCGGATTCTAAGGCCTGGCTCGGTCTTCATCGACATTGGCGCCAACACCGGCGTCCTGACGATGCTGGGGGCGGCGCTGGTGGGCGACGGCGGACGTGTCTACGCGGTCGAGGCCAGCATCGAGAACGCGGCGGTGATCCTGGCCAATGTCCGCAACTCCAAGCTTGCCAACACCGTGATCCTGCCGGTCGCCGTGACCGACAAGAAGGGCGTCGAATTCATTTCGGTCGACTACGGTGGCAGCAACAAGTTCGTGCGCGCCGAGACGGCTGACTCCAAGAACTACGAATTCGAGCCCATCGCCACCGACACACTCGACAGCCTGCTGGCGCACCTCGACCGCGTCGACCTGATCAAGATCGACATCGAGGGTCGGGAAGGATCGGCGTTCCGCGGCGCTGGCGAACTGATCGCCAGAACCCGCCCCCAGATCATCGGCGAATACCACTTCGCCTATCCAGAAGCATGGTACGCCAACGAACTGGTAGCCATGGGCTACAGCATGAGCGTTCTGGCGCGAGACGGGACTGTGGAGGCGCTCGGTCGGGACTTGGAGTTACTGCAGGCGGCCGCGGCCAAACAACTGAACGATCATGGCACCTGCCTGGAAGTGCTCTTCACGCCCAGTGCCATCTGAGGGGCGTTGGGCGCACGTTTCGACGACTGGCTCAGGCGTTGAAGCTTTGCCGTTGTGTCGGCTTCCTGAGAGGTCATTCCTGTGATCTTGAAACCTTGCCGCGTCCAGAACCTGAGCGCCGGGGCGTTCTGCGACTGGACAATCAGCCTGACGGTTCGGCCGTCTTGCGCGGCGATCCAGTCGCGGACGGCGGCGTAGAACGACGAGCCGACGCCACCGGCGCGTCGCTTTGGTTCGAGCATCATCAACCCGAGATACCAGCTCGCCGGCGACGGATAGTTTCGAAGCAGTTCGACAACGCCGGCCAAACTCTGTCCGTCGAAGAGCCCGACGACGATCTTGTCGGCGGGCGGGAGATTGGGCGGCTTGTCGTGGAGCAAGGCCAGCCCGTCACCCGGCGCGGGGTTTCGCCCCTCGGCGGGACGCACAAACTCGGCGCAACGGACGTGAAGCCGGTCAAGTTCGATGCCGTC
Organism: uncultured Pseudomonadota bacterium; assembly: GCA_963835495.1. Taxonomy (GTDB): domain Bacteria; phylum Pseudomonadota; class Alphaproteobacteria; order Caulobacterales; family Caulobacteraceae; genus Acaudatibacter. Next base: position 1,576,375 of record CAWIFQ010000003.1, read on the forward strand.
GGCATCGCCCAGAACCCTCGTCTCGAAGCCCGAGACACTGAACAACCGGAAACACTCCACGGCGGGTGCGGTGGGCGACAGCTTACCGCTTGCGAGTGACCGGTTTACAGCCTTTGGCGGACGCAAACACGGGTCCAGGCCCTCGCAACGCCTTCTTGCCTGGATCCCGGCCTTTCGGGATGCGCGGTGTCAGGGCCCGCCTAGAACGGGATCTCGTCGTCGAGGTCGGCGGAGAAGGTTTCCTTTGGGCCGCTAGACTGGGTGCGGCCGCCGGCGGAATAGCCGCCGAAGTCGCCTTCCTCGCGGCCGCCGCCCTCGCCCTTGCCGTCGAGCATGGTCAGTTCGCCGCGGAACTTCTGCAGCACCACCTCGGTGCTGTACTTCTCGGCGCCCGACTGGTCGGTGAACTTGCGGGTCGAAAGCTGGCCCTCGATGTAGACCTTCGAGCCCTTGCGCAGGTAGTTCTCGGCCACCTTCACCAGGTTGTCGTTGAAGATCACCACCCGGTGCCACTCGGTGCGCTCCTTGCGCTCGCCCGAAGTGCGGTCGCGCCAGGTTTCCGAGGTGGCGAGCGAAAGATTGGCGACCCGGTCGCCCGAGTTGAGCGTGCGGATTTCGGGATCGCGCCCGAGATTACCCACCAGAATGACTTTGTTGACGCTGCCGGACATGTCGCGGCTCCCTTTGATCGCCCGGCGACCCAACGCGCCGGCATCCGTCGCCGAAGCTAGTCCGACTCCCAACGCGGCGCAAGCAGTTTGTTCCGCTTTTGTTCACTCCGGCCGCCAACTAGCTGTGGGCAAGTCAGGGCGGCGCGGAGCCCACCGGCACCAGCTGGCCGCCGCTCCGGACCAGGAACGGATAGCGGTGTCCCTCGTAGGTAGCGCCGGTGAACACGCCCTCATCGCCGAGGAACAGGAAGTTGGCCTGGTAGGCCCCGACGATGTCGCGGTTGGAGCCGCCCAGCGAGAGGAAGCGGCTGCGCATCGCCTCCAGGCTGGCCGCGCAGGTCTCCATGTTGGGGACCGACCTGGCGAGCACGTTGAACTTCGGCTTGCCGTCCTGGATCGCCGCCAGATGGTAGCAGGTGCCGGGATCCCCTGGCGGCTGGATCTGGGCCCGGCAGGCGGTTAGGGCGAGCGCCGCGGCGGCGATGGGCAGGAGAGAAAATCGGGCCATGCGCTAAGCTTACAACGGCAATCGCCGGGCCTCCAGGCTCAGCCTGGCGCCGTCTGGCAGGGCGGCCACGGATCGACCAGCGGGGCGTAGTCGTGGCCGTCGGGCGAGACCTCCACCCGCCCGTCCTGCAGCCGCAGCGTCTGGTCGCCCCAGCGGCCGTAGAAGGCGTCGTCCGAGCTTGGGCAGCGGCCGGCGAACACCGCCTGGACGCACTGCTGCAGCGCCATCGGCCCCGGCAGCTCGCGCCAGCCCGCGCCGCCGAAGCGCCAGCAGGCCTGGCCGCCGGCGGCGTTGGCCTGGACCTGCGGCGGCGGCAGATCGCCGCTTTGGTCCGGGGGAGTCGTTTCGACCGTCGGCAGCGACTGGGCCGGTTGCTGCGTCAGCGGCGTCAGGGTCGCCCCGGCGCCGTTGGTGGCCGCCAGCGCGCCGGCCTGGTCGAGCCCCACGTCGAGCGAGCCGGTGGCGACGCCGTTGCGCTGGGCGCAGACCGCGAGCGGCAGCTCGCCGACGAACTGGCCGCCGACGAAGCAGCGCAGCGGACGTTTCGGATCGAGCTTCACGTCGTCATCGCGCCCGGAGACGACGGTCAGCCCACCCTGGGACGCCGGCGGCGGCTGGACCGGCTTCTGGCTTCGCGAGAAGACCAGCCAGGCGAGGACGAGACCGGCCACCAGCGCCAGGCCTGCGCCGGCGACAACTATCAAGCGCCGGTCCTTCAGCAAATCCGTCCACCTCGCCGCCGCCACGTACGGCGCCGACCGCCGCGTGAGAGACCGTCACAATACATGCGCAAAGCTCCGCCGCACGCCTGGGTTCCTTGAGACCTTGGAGCGCCCAAGGCCGCGGCGATCCACAATCCCAGGCCCGGAGCATTTTGATGGCCGATCTCGATCGCGCCGCGGCCGCGGCGGGGTGAAGGCTCGACGCGGGCGAAACCGTCACAAACCCGGCTCACACTCTGGGCGCCAGCCTCGGAAAGACCAGAGCCATGCTGATCTCCCGCGCCCAGTTGCTGCGAGGCGCCCTCGCCGGCGCCGCCCTGCCCGGCTTCGCCAAGGCGTCAATCCAGGCCGGCGGCGCCGGGTTCTGGTCGGAGGCCGGCGGCGACGGCGCCAGGCCCTGGACCCGGCCGCTGACGCCAGGACCCTCGCCGCTGCGGTTCGCGGTGATCGGCGACCATACCGGCGTGGGTCGGCCGGGCGTGTTCGACGCGGCGATGAAGCAGATCAGCTGGATCCAGCCGGATTTCGTGCTCTCGGTCGGCGACCTGATCGAGGGCTACACCGAGGATCGCACGGAAATCGCGCGGCAGTGGAACGCGGTCGAGGCCTCGGTCGCCAAGGCCGGCTGCCCGTTCGTGTTCGTCCAGGGCAACCACGACGTCGACAACGCCGAGACCTTCGACGCGTGGCGCGAACGGCGGGGCCCCGGCTACTTCAGCTTCCTCTACAAGGGCGCGCTGTTCGTGATCCTCAACACCGAGGATACGCCGACGCCGATGAAGCCGGCGCAGGCGGCGGCGTTCTACGAACGCGTGCGGCAGATGCAGACCGACCCGGACGCGGCCGAGCGCGACGTCGAGGCGCGGATCGCCGCCAGCATCGCCGGCCAGAAAGGCGAATACAGCGCCCTGGAGGTGGTCAACCTCAGCGACCGCCAGCTCGGCTTCGTGCGCGATGTATTGGCGCGCCATCCGCATCCGCACTGGACCTTCGTGGTGCTGCACAAGCCTGCCTGGAAGATGCAGAGCGCCAGCTTCGCCAAGGTGCAGGCCATGCTGGCGGGACGCCCGCACACGGTGTTCGCCGGCCACACCCACTACTTCACTCACGAGGAGTTCGACGGCCACGACTACATCAACATGGGCACCACCGGCGGCATCCGGCAGCGCAACGGCCCAGGCACCATGGACCATCTGATGCTGGTCAGCCTGGCGCCGGAGGGGCCGGCCTACGCCAACACCCGGTTCACCGGCCTGATGGACGTCGCGGGCGAGACCGGCCAGGTGCGCGCCTACTGAGGTGTTCTCGCTCTCGCGAGCAGCAGGGCCTTTACCGCCGCCATCGCGCGCTGGGTCGGCGCCCGGCGATAGTTCCACATCGGCTCGGGCCCCGGCGGAGAGATCACCATGCCGGGGTTGGCCTCGAACAGCAGCAGCCGGCCGTCCGGGGCGATGGCGAAGTCGACGCCGGCGTAGTCGAGCGCCAGTTCGGCGGCGATCGCGTTCAGGGCCGCGAGGGCGCGCTGGCCGATGACGCCCGGCATGTCGGCCAGGAACGCCGCCTCCTCGGCGCGATGGCTGTCGTCCGTCGCCATGTCGGCGGTGAAGTAGTGCACCTTCCAGTGCGCCGAGATCGCCAGGTGCAGCGGATAGGGCGCGCCGCCAATCAGCATCACGCGGTATTTGCGGAAGCGGCCGTCGGCGCCGCGGGCGTCGAGCGGTGCGATCGCCAGCAGCTCCTCGCCCGGCAGGTCCGCGATCGCCGCAGCCAGGTCCTCGCGTCGTTCCACCCGCACGAAGTGCTGGCCGGTGTGGAAGCCGGGTGACCGGAACAGGTGCGGAAACGCCGGCGGGTCCGCAAGCAGGTCGGCGCGGCGGACCCGGGTGGTCCGCGGGGCGACGACGTCGCTCAGGCCGGCCAGGCGCTGCATCACGGCCGCCCGGCCGGTCTGGCTGACCAGCTGCGGTGCGTTGACGGCTGGCGACGCGGAGCGGGCGACGATGGCGCCGGCCTTGCGCAGCGCCTCGTCGCACAAGTCGGCGTCGCCAATGGCGTTGAAGATCAAGTCGTGCGGCGGCAGCGGCGTGGCGGCGTCGTGATGCTCGGCATAGAGCGCGGTGACCGCGAAGACCGTGTCGTCGAGCAGCGATCGGGTCGGGATGTTGCCGCCGTTGGCCGACACCAGCAGCAGCACCGGAACGCCGGCGCCCTCGCCGAAGAACGGCTGCGGCGCCAGGCCCCCCGCGCCAAGCGCCCGGCGCCAGTGTTCGGCCGCCAGTTGCGGCTCGCCCAGGGCCGTCAGCACTCGCGCCAGGCCCTGGTGCGCGGCGGCGAGCTGCGGCTGCGCCGCGAGCGACGCCTCGAACTCGGCCCTCGCCGCGTCGAATTCGCCGCTCTCGATCAACAGGTTGGCGAGATTGACCCGCGCGGCCGGGTCGTCCGGGTGGCAGAAGATCGCTTGCTGATAGGCCGTCCGGGCGGCCGAGCGGTGGCCGCCGCGCAGCGCCAGCCGGGCCAGCTCCAGCAATCCGTCCAGCGACGTCGGATCGCGGCGCAGCACGTCGAGATAGGCGTGCTTGGCCGCTTCGTCATCAGCGGTCCGGGCGAAGCCCCTCGCCCGTTCCAGCAGGGCCGAAACGCAAGGTGGTTCGACGCTGGCTGACTCGACACAGGGCGACTTGGCGCTGGAAGGCTCGACGCTGCGCGCGGGTTCGGGCACGTGGGCTTCCGCAAGGAATGACTCGTCCGCGCCAGCCTGGGCGCGGCATGGTTAATGAATCACGCGCCCGGAGCCGCCCGCACGTGCCACGTCCATGGTCGGAATATTCGATCCGCGAGTGGACCCGCCTTCGGCCGCTGGTGGAGCGCTACAAGTACGCCGGCTATCAGCTGCAGATGGCGTATCGGCTACGCCAGCCCGCTGCAGGCGGCGATCCGGCGGCGCTGAAGGCGCGGATCGCCGGCCGGCGCGTGCTGGTCACGATCGCGTTCAACGATCCCGGCTTCGTCGCGCGGCAGGTCGCGCTGGTCGGGCGCAACGTGGCGGACTGCGTCCACCTGGTCGCCGACAACTCCACCGACGCGGCGGCGGCCGCGCAGATCGAAGCGGCGGCGGCAGCCACAGGAAGCGACTATCTAAGGTTGCCGCCCGGGCCGTGGCTGAAGCCGGAGCAAGGCGGCCGCTCGCATGGCCTGGCCATGTCCTGGGTCTGGCGCAACCTGCTGCGGCCCGCGCGGCCGGCGGCGTTCGGCTTCATCGACCACGACATCTTCCCGATGCGCCCGACCGACCCTTTCGCGCCGCTGCGGGATCATGTTGTCGCCGGACAGGTGCGCGATCGCAGCGACGGTCACGGGCGTTGGTACCTCTGGGCCGGGTTCTGTTTCTTTCCCTTCGACGCGGTGGAACTCCGCGCGCTGAACTTCTCGCTCGACTGGGCCGCGGGGCTCGACACCGGCGGCGCGAACTGGTTCGCCCTCTATCGCCATCTGCAATCTGGAGACGTTGCGGACCTGGGCGTCCGGCACGAGCCGATCGGCGCGGACGGCGAGGCCAGACTACGGCTGGAGTGGGTCGGCGACTGGCTGCACGCCGGCAACTTCAGCCTGCCGCTCAGCCTGCCCGAGCCCGAGCGACGGCGGCTGATCGCCCAAAAGCGCGCCGAGCTGGAGCAACGCCTCTCGGCCGCCCTCGGCGAAGCGCCGCCGGAATGATCAGAACAGCGAACTCAGGCCCGTCGCGGAACTGGAGGAGTTCTGGCCGGCGGTGAGGCGCGTCAGCGCGCTCTGATAGTTAGCGATCTCGTTCGTCAGATACTTCGGCGTCGTCCCGCTGGTCTGCGCCTTCTGCAAGGCCAGCACATTGGCCGGCGTCGCGGCGTTCTTGAGGTGCTGGTAGGCGCTCTCCACCACGCTGACCGCGCCGGCGAGCTGCACCTTCGCGGTTTTGATGTCCGCCGCCGACGACAGGTCGAGCGTGGATGGCAGTCCGAGGCTGAAGATCGGCTTGTTGCTGCCCGTCAGCACCGTCGCGCCGTTCTTATGGCCCGTGTCGGCGACCACGCCCGGCTTCAGGCCGAGCGCGGCCAGCGCGTCGCTGCCGGCCGGTCCGTCAATCAGCGTCACGGTCGAACCCGGGTTGGCCGCCTTGATCTCCAGCCCCGTGCCGCCACCGCCCGTCGGCGCGGTGGTGGCGTTGACGATGAAGCCGGTCGCCCTGGAAATCTCGCTGGCCAGTGAGGCCATGGTGTCGGTGGCCTGCACCGTGATCGTCACCGGCGAGCCGCCGTTGACCGCGATCTTGAAGCTGTCGCCGGCCGCGACGCTCGTGGTCCCGGTGACCAGGTTGGACACTGGGCCGTCGACAACGCCTTGCGGCAGTCCAAGCTGGTCCAGGACGCTGGCGCCGGTGGCGGCGACGGCGATCGTGGTCGGCGCCACCTGGCCGTCGAGCCCGGTGAAGCGCTGGGCGTAGTCCACCGCGCCGGTCCCGACATTGAGCGCGGCGACGAAACCGTCCTTCGCGCCGATGGCCGGTTCGCCGGGCAAGTCGCCGGTGGCGGCGCCAGTCAGATAGACATCGCCGTTGGCGACCGTCATGCCGGTCGCCTTGGTGTCGCCACTCGCGCCGCCGTAGTAGGCGATGGCGTCCGACGACGACGGGGCCAGACCGGGGGAGAAGGTTGCGGCGAAGGCGGTGAGACCGCTGCCGGGCGCCGCGCTGGTCACCGTGCCGGCGCTGAGCGAGGTGTTGCGGGTGTTGCCGGCGACGTAGACGGTCCCGTTCTGCACCGCGACGCCGGCGATGGTGCCGCCGCCCAGGCTGCCCAGGTCGCGCGAGGCGACCAGCGTCGGCGACTTGGGATTGCTGAGGTCGTATTCATTGACGACCGCATCGCCGTTCTGAACGCCGGCGACATAGACGTTGGTCCCGTCGACCGCGATGCCGTTGCTGCTGTTGGGTCCGCCGCTGGCGATCTGGGTGTTGGCGACCCGCACGCCGGTGGGAGAGAACACCTGCAGGAAGCTGTTGCTCGGCCCCTGCGGGCCCTGCGGCGTGGTCGTGGTCTGGGCCGAGCCGGTGACGTAGACCGACCCGTCGGCGCCGAAGGCAACTCCATTGGCCTGATTCGGCGTCAGGCCGTCGTTCTGGCTGACCCAGGTCTGGGCGCCCGTGCTGTCATAGACCGCGACGAAGCTGTTGGCGCCGGTCGGGTCGTTGACCTTGTTGTTGGCGGTGAGCGAGCCGGTCACCTGGCCGGCGATCGCCACCTGCGTTCCGTCGGCCGAGATCGCGAGCGAGAGGCCGCTGGCGCTGGACACCGAGCCAAGGTCGCTCGAGAACACCAGCTTGCCGGCCGAGTCGTACTTCTGCAGCGCCACATCCTGGCCGCCTGCGGGCGTCGAGCCATCGGCCTTGGCGGTGACATTGGCCAGCACATAGAGCGAACCGTCAGGCGCGACCGCTTCGGCCTGCACCGAGCTGACGCTCGAACCCAGGGTCGCGGTGGAAATCTGGTCCGGCGCGGCGTGCGGCGGCGGCGTCGGGCCGACGAAACTGGCGCCGCTGGCGTCGAACTTCAGCAGCTGGTTCTGAGCGTCGGCGGCGACCTTCTGGCCGGTGACGCTGGTGCTGGACGAGGTGTTGCCGACAGTCTGACCGATGTAGATCGCCGGACCCGCGCTCGGCGCCGACAGAGTGACGGTCTCCGCCGGATTGGTTCTGAGCTGCAGCGCCCAGGCCGGCTTGGCGGCGGCCTCGGTGATGGTCTTGCCGCCAACCTGGATGGTGTCGGGCGTTCCGGCGACCGGTACGGACGCGAAGCTGACGCCGCGGGCGCCGGCCGCGCTCAGCTGTCCATTCATGAACGCGACGACGGCGCCCATGGTTCGCGGGGTCGATCCCATGTCGGCGAGGTTGATCGGCACGTTCAACAACGCGCCCCCGCCCAGCTGGACGGCGACGTTGAACGAGACATTGCCCTGGAACGCCGGAACCGGCGCGGTGGAAATCGCCGGTCGTGTTCAGCGGCGCCGTCTTGTAGCTGGTCTGCTGCTGCGGCGTCGCGGCAGTGGAAGTTTGGCTCTGCTGGGTGACACCTGGCGTGAGCTTCAGGCTCGAGAAGCTTGTTTGGCCAAGGTATTTCGACAGCTGGGTCATGCCGTTGTCGAAGGCGGTCGACAATTGGCCAAGCTGGATGCTGGAGACGTTCTTGCCGCCCGCTTCGGTGGCGATCGAATAGAGCGTGTTCAGCCCCGAATAGAGCGCGAACAGGTTCTTGTAGTCGGCGCTGGCGCCTTGCATGTCCAGCTGCGCCGCGGCCGGGTTGAACAGCTTGGCGCCAGCCATCGCGTGTTTGACCAGCTGGCTCTGGGACGGCTGGGTGGTCTGGTTCCAGGGGGCGGTCGGGGCGTACTGGACGCTGAGAATGCTGTCGGTGATCGAGGTCGTGCTCGGCGCGCCGGAGCTCGACGAATTGGCCGAGTTGGCCGGATTCAGCGCGGCGTTCGGGTCGGTCCCGGTCCCGCCGAAGAAGGACTGGTACCAGCCTAGCAGCGTGCTGGCGCCGATAGCCCCGGCCACGTGAAACCTACTTTCAATTTGGGCCCGATCGCCCAGCCGGCACTATGCCGCTCTCGCGGCTTACAGGGGGTTAAGGCAGAGCCGAATCAATTGGCCTGAAACAGCGACAAAATGGCGTTCGGAGCTTGGTTCGCGACCGCCCCGCCGCTGAGCGAAAGCTGCTGTTGCACCTGCAGCGCCGCCAGCCGCGCGCCGTCCGCGTCCAGCCCGCCATTCACGCCGCCGGCGACGCCCGGAAGCATGGCGAGGCTCGCCTGCGCGACCACCGAGAGATGGCTCTCGATCGCCTGGCCCTGCGCCGAGATCTGGTCCACCGCCTGGCCGACCTTGTCGATCGCCGTGCCGAGCTGGCTGGCGATCGCGGCCGAACTGGCGGGATCCGCCAGACTGGCGTCGGCGCCGACGCCGATCAGCGGACCGCCGAGAGACAGGTTGACGCCAGTGAGCGTCGCCGCCGAGCCGCTCGCGGCGCCATTGACCGACCCGTCGAGCAAGTTGACCCCGCCGACGCTCGCGGATGCGATCGCCTGCTGGATCCGGGCGAGATTCGCCTTGAAGTCGGTGTTGAGCGCCGTGCGCCCGCTGCTGTCCAGGCTAGGGTCTGCGGCGCTGGTCGCATCCTGGCGCATCCGAGCCAGCAGGCTCTCGACCGTCGTACCGGCCGCGACCGCGGCGTCCGCGATCGACGCCGACGTCGCCAAGCCCGAGGAAACGCCGCCCGCCGAAGCCGAGCCGCCGCTGAGATCGATGATCAAGGATGTCGGGGTCTGGGGCGCCGTCGCGTCCAGCAGCGACATCGCTCCCGACCCGGCTGGCTTCCCTGCTTGGTTGGTGAGGGATTCCAACGTCGCGAGTTGCGCGGCGGCGGAACCTTGAATGCTGATGCTCATCTGGCGCCCCTAGCCTTCTACAAGGTGCTGGGCGGCCTTCTGGCGGCCCTGCTAATTCGATCGCGAGGCTAGGGCGTAGATGGTGAGCTTATGGTTAACGCTTTCCACGCCGAAATGCCGCCGTCGCGGGGGGCGACGTCGGCGGTGTGGTCGCGGCGGCGACCTGGGGCGGGCTAGCCGCCTATGTCTGGCGCCAAGGCGCCGTCAGCTGCGCAAGTCGACGATCGAGCCCGGCGTATAGTCCGCCTGCTCTCTCATCTTCAGCAGCTGCTCCCGAGGCATCTGGGAAATGACCTTGCCGGTGATCGGATCGACCGTCTTGTAGACGTAGGATCCGGAGGCCTTGTCTTCCTCGATGACCAGACGCAGATCGGCTTGCGCATCGAGCTGCGTGGGGGGGGCTTGGCTATTTCCGGTCGCAGCCGGGGTCGGCGCCGGCGCGGGTTGCGCGGGCGTGACGTCTGGCGTGATTCCAGAAATGGGTGCGGTGTTGCTCATCTCTCCTTCCCGCCGGCCGGTTGGACCGGCGTCTCCCGAACGGCCGAGCGCGGCGAGGACCTAACTGGCCCTCGCCGCTCCCATGGCAGGCGGGCGGGTTAGCGCCCGCCTGCCGATTGGCCTTAGCGGAACAGACCCAGAAGCGCCGAAGACGAGGAGTTGGCGATCGAGAGGGCCTGGATGCCGAGCTGTTGCTTGGTCTGCAGGGCCTGCAAGGTCGCGCTTTCCTTGGCGAGGTCGGCGTTCACGAGGTTGCCGATGCCGGTCGTCAGCGTGTCCTGAAGGGTCGACACGAAGTTCAGGTGCGTATCGAGCGCGCTCGACGCGGTGCCGAGAGTGGCAAGCGCGTTGTCCACGTTCTGCAGCGAGACGTTGACCACGGTGATCGCCGCCTGAGCGGTGGCGACCGTGCTGATCGTCGCGGTGGCCGACAGAGTGACGATCGAGCCGCCGAGAGAAAGCTTCTCGGCGTTGGTCGTCAGCACCGAGGTGCCTTGGGCGTTGGCCAGCGAGGTGATCTTGGTGACGCTGCCGTCCAGCAGGTTGACGCCGTTGAAGCTGGCGTTCTGCACCGTCGACGTGATCTGGTTACGCAGAGCAACGAAGTCGTTGTTCAGCGCCAGGCGGCTGGCGGTGTCCATCGAGGTGTCGGAGGCGGCCAGGGCCTTCTGCGACATCTGCGTGAGCAGGTTCGACACGGTCGTACCGGCGGAGTTGGCGACGTCGATGATCGACTGGCCAGTCTGCAGGGACGACTTCACCGCGTCCAGGGACGCAACGGTGGACCGTTCCGTCTGGGCGATCGACCAGATCGCGCCGTTGTCCTTCGCCGAGCCGATCGCGAGACCGGTGGAGACGATGTTCTGGGCTTTGGAGAGTTGTTGGGCGGTGTTGTTGAGGTTCTCAAGGGCGATCAATGCGCCCGCATTGGTGTTTACGCTGAGCATGAGCTCTACTTCCTTCGTTCTAGGTGTCCGGCGTCGTTTTGAGGCCGGGGGCGTTTTGCCCGCTGAACAGGAAGCAAATGCCGGGCCAACTTAGCCGCCCGGCAATAAGGTACAAATTATTGATTTTATTGTATTAATTCCCCATTAGGCGTGTTCTGCCCGGCAGTTTCTGCCTAGCTGCGGCGCCTAGGGCAAATTCTGCCGGGCGATCGGCGCAAGTCGAGCGAAGCAGAGGTCAACGGGTCTGCCGTCAATCGCCCCGCGAGCCCGCGAAATCTCAAGTGTTTGTTCACCACGAACCGAGCCGTCACACGGCGGCGGCGTCCAACCGCAGGCGAATGGTTGGCGGTGGCGGCCGGGCCGCGGCCAGCTATCGCAGAACTGGCAGCCACGACCCAGGACGAGCGGACCTGGCGGCGGCTGACCCCATAGCGCCTCGCTGGGCCGCCGGCGTCTTCGTACGCCTCGCCGCGCCCGTCCGGGATCGCCGGCCGGGATCGGGGTCGGGGTCGGGGTTGGGCGCGGTGGCGGGGCCCCACGGCGCCGCAGGGCAGGATGGTCGCAGACGGCGCCGACCACGGCGATGGCGCTGCGGTCCGCCGGAGGATCCGCCGCGGTCTTCAGGGTACGGAGCGTCGGTCCATACCCCGCGCAACAGCAGAGGCGGGGCGAAGACGCGGCAGGGTCTGCGCGAGTGGGACAGCGCCAGCGGCGGCGAGAGCGCTTGGCGACTCGGCGCCAGGCGCATTGTCGGTTCGCCGCTGCCAGCCGGGCCGGCGTGGACCCAAGCGGCTTCGACCACGGCGAGGCGGCGCCGCGGTTTGCGGGAGGATCAGCCGTGGTCTTCAGGGCGCGGATCATCGATCCATACCTCGGACAACACCGGAGATCGGGCGAAGGGCGCGGTAGGGTCCGGCGCGCGAATGGGCCAGCGCCAGAGGCGGCGAGAGCGCTTGGCTCCCGCCGCCCTGGGGCGGACTTTGTCGGCCGCCGGCCCTTCCGACCCTAGCGGAAGAGGCCGAGCAGCGCCGAAGAGGCGGAGTTGGCGATCGAGAGGGCCTGGATGCCGAGCTGTTGCTTGGTCTGCAGGGCCTGCAGGGTCGCGCTTTCCTTGGCGAGGTCGGCGTTCACGAGGTTGCCGATGCCGGTCGTCAGCGTGTCCTGAAGGGTCGACACGAAGTTCAGGTGCGTATCGAGCGCCTTGGAGGAGGTGCCGAGCGTGGCCAGGGCCGTGTCGACGTTCTGCAGCGAGACGTTGACCACGGTGATCGCCGCCTGAGCGGAGGCGACCGTGCTGATCGTCGCGGTGGCCGACAGGGTGACAATCGAGCCGCCCACGGACAGATTTTCCGCAAGCACCGTCAGCACCGAGGTGCCTTGGGCGTTGGCCAGCGAGGTGACCTTGGTGATGCTGCCGTCCAGCAGGTTGACGCCGTTGAAGCTGGCGTTCTGCACCGTCGACGTGATCTGGTTACGCAGAGCAACGAAGTCGTTGTTCAGCGCCAGGCGGCTGGCGGTGTCCATCGAGGTGTCGGAGGCGGCCAGGGCCTTCTGCGACATCTGCGTGAGCAGGTTCGACACGGTCGTGCCGGCGGAGTTGGCGACGTCGATGATCGACTGGCCAGTCTGCAGGGACGATTTGACCGCGTCCAGGTCGGCGACGTCGGAACGTTCGGTCTGGGCGATCGACCAGATCGCGCCGTTGTCCTTCGCATTCCCCACCAAGAGGCCGGTGGAGACGATGTTCTGGGCGTTGGCGAGTTGCTGGCTGGTGTTGTTGAGGTTTTCGAGCGCCACGAGGGCGCCAGCGTTCGTATTGACGCTAAGCATGGTCACAGGTCCTTTTCATCAGGATGTCCGACGTCGTTTTGACAGCCGGGGGCGTTTTGCCTGACGGAAAGAGAGCAAGTGGCGGGCCGCGGCCCCGCCGGTCGGTAAGATGCTGTTTTATTTCGATTATGTGGGAGGCCGTCACGCGGCCTGTTCGGCAGTTTTTGCCGTCAGGCGGCCGGGCCGGCAGATCTTGCCGGGAAAATTCAGGCCGCTTCCGGCCGGCCGGAAAGGCCCTGCATCATCGTGCGGTTGAGATCGATCAGGACGTCGAGGTCGGCCTCGCGGCGCATCACCTGGCTGGTGGTGCGGTGCACGAACAGGCTGAGCGAGATGATCTGCGCCCGCGTCGGCTCAGGCAGCGCATTGGCGGGCTGGGCGCAGTCGTCGGCCAGGGCGGCCCAGACGCGACGATTCCAGTGCAGCACATCGATCCAGGCGCGGATGTCCTCCCGAGGGGTCGACTTCACGTCGAGCAGCGCACGGGTCACCTGCGCGAACAGGCGGTATTCGACGTCCCTGGGCGTTTCAGCCCGCTGCGCCGCCTGCTGATAGGCGCGAAGCGACATTCCCCAACCTCTCGTCTTCGTATTCGATCAGCTTGCGGCATAGCATCAGGGCTTTGTAATACTCCTTTATCATCACATGCCGCGAAATATTGACGCAGTCAGTGAGTATGTCAGGATTGCCCACGGCTCCCATGAATTCAGACAATCTTTGAATGAATTCGTCGTGGAAGCACTGCCCCTCGACCTGATCGAGATACATCATCATTACTGGAAAGTATATTCGGCGCGCCGGGGTGACCGCTTGATCGCCCTGCATGATGTCTTTTTCACGCAGGACGGAAGCCTTGTTCTGCAGCAGCAGCGAGCTACGACGATCGCCGTTCTGCACCACCGCGCCGTTGAGCACGAACTTCTCGCCCGGCTTCAGCGACAGTTTAAGAGGCATCGTCAGGTCTCCGCCGGACTCTGGGCAACGGGGCTCAGCTCCGGATCGCGGACAGGTCTTAGCCCTCCGAAGCTTTCGGCACGCTAAAGCGACATGGTTAACGGCGGCTTGCCGCTGGCCCGCCAGCGTTTACGCCCGCTTAAGCGCCGGCGCGCGATCAGGGGCGTGCGCGATCCTCTCGCGCCCCGATTCGCCCGAGCGCACATGTCCGCCAAGTCCAAGATCAGCACGTCCGCCTCGGCCGCCGCGATGGGCTTCGCCGAAGCGCCGCCGGCGCCGGGCGCCCCCTGCACGAGCCGCTGGCCGGAGACGCCGCCTCGCCGGCAGCGCTGAACAAGCTGGAAGGGGCGCTGAGCGAGCTGAAGGCGCTGGCGATCGTGCCGATGCTGCGCCGGGCGATCGACGCCGTGCGCGCCAACGACGCGGAGACCGGCACCGAGTGGGCGCTGAAAGCCCTGAACCACGACGAGCGCTCCGGCATGGCCTGGTACGTGCTCGCCGTGGCGCGCGAGAAGGCCGGCGATTTCGAGACCTCGCTGCAGGCCTATCAATCGGCGCTGGCGCTGTTGCCCAACCATTCCGACGTCGCCAACGACCTGGGCCGGCTGGCGTTCCGGATGGGCATGAAGGACGTCGCCGAGCAGCTGTTTCGCCGCCACCTCGAGGCGCACCCCGACGACTGGGGCACGCTCAACAACCTGGTGTCCTGCGTCCGCGACCTGGGCCGCGCCAGCGAGGCGATCGACATCCTCAAGGCCGCCTTGAAGGCGCGCCCGAGCGATCCGCACCTGTGGAACACGCTCGGCACCATCCTGACCGAGCAGGGCGACCACAAGACCGCGGTCATCTTCTTCGACGAGGCGCTGCGGCTCGATCCTCGGCACGCCCACGCCCGCTACAATCGCGCCAGCGCCTTCCTGGAGCTGAACGACGCCGCCACCGCGCTCGCCGACTGCGAGACCGCCGTCACCATCGCCGCGTCCGAAGACGACCGCCTGATGATGCAGCTGGCGCGCTCGACCATAAAGATCGGCCTCGGGCTCATCGGCGAGGGCTGGGACGACTACGAGGCCCGCCTGGCGCCGCTGTTCTCCGGGGCGACGGTCTTCCTGATCGACCGGCCCGCGTGGACGCCGGAGACCTCGCTTCAGGGCAAGCACCTGCTGGTGATGGGTGAGCAGGGCCTCGGCGATGAAGTGCTGTTCGCCAACATGCTGCCGGACGTGATCGAGGCCCTGGGCCCGACCGGCAAGCTGACGCTGGCCCTCGAGCAACGGCTGGTTCCGCTATTCCAGCGCTCGTTCCCGACCGTCGAGGTGGTCCCTCACCTCACCTTTCTGCAGCTCGGCCGCAACCACCGCGCCGCCCCGGCGCTTGGCGACATGAGCCGCTTCGACCTGTGGGTCCCGATGGCGTCGCTGCTGCGGCGGTTCCGCCGGCGGCTGGAAGACTTCCCGGCCCGCGCGCAATTCCTGATCGCCGATCCGGCGCGCATCGAGCATTGGCGCCAGGTGCTGAACACCGCCCCGCCTGGCCGCAAGGTCGGCATACTGTGGAAGAGCATGCGCCTCGACGCCGTCCGCGCCCGCTACTACTCGCCCTTCCAGCTGTGGCGCCCCGTGCTGGAGACGCCCGGCACGACGATGGTCAACCTGCAGTACGGCGAGTGCGAGGCCGAGATCGAATGGGCCAGGCGCGAGCTTGGGGTCGAGATCTGGACCCCGCCCGGCATCGACCTGAAGAACGACCTCGACGACATCGGCGCCCTCACCTCGGCGCTCGACGTGACGCTGGGCTTCGCCAACGCCACCTCCAACATCGCCGCGGCGTGCGGCGCGCCAACGTGGATCATCTCCGTGCCCGGCGCCTGGACCAAACTCGGCACCGACCACATGCCCTGGTACCCGCAAGCGCGCATTTTCAATCCGCCCGGCTTCAACCAGTGGGAAGCGACGATGGCGGAGGTGGCGGCGGCGCTGGCCGAGGGCTGAAGCGCCGGAACGGCAGACCTTGTTCGCGGGTTCTCTTCTCCTACGAGGGAGAGCGACGCCGATGCCCGATCCAGAAGACTTCGATCCCGACGACCAGGACCTCGCCGAGGTGTTCGACGAGGAGAACATCACCGAGGACGGCTTCGACATCGCCACCTCCGACCTGCAGCGCGACGTGTTCGACGTCACCAGCGCCGACGAGGACGCCAACGAGGCGCTGGAACCGGACGATGATTTCGATCCCGATCAGGCCGACGAGGCCGAGCTGGAAGAGATCGTGATGGCCGAGGAAGACCTTGACGAGCCGCGCAGCTTCGCGCGCGACAACGCCGATCTCGTCGCCACCGACGACCTCAGCATCGCCGACATGGAGCCGACCGACCTCACCGAGGAGGACTTCGACGCTCGGGGCGATGCCGACCGGACGGGGCCGTCATCGCTGGAATCACGCGCCGACCGGGAGCGCGACATCGGCCTCGAGGAGACCTTCCCCGCCAGTGATCCGATCCCGATCAACCCCGGCGCCGACTAAGTCATCCACCGCGATCTGACGCCGCGCTCCGCCAAAGCCGCTTGAATGTCGCGTCCGGCCCTTTAGGGTGGGGGGCGATTTGAACATTTGTTCGAGCCCGTTTGGGGCCTGGAGCGGTGAATGAGCGAGCGTTTCGAAGGCACGGCCGACTACGTCGCCACGGACGACCTGAAGATTGCGGTGAACGCATCTGTGGCGCTGGAACGGCCTCTGCTGATCAAGGGCGAGCCCGGCACCGGCAAGACGGTGCTGGCCTACGAGGTGGCGAAGGCCCTGAATGCCCCGCTGATCACCTGGCACATCAAGTCCACCACCAAGGCCCTGCAGGGCCTCTACGAGTACGAGGCGGTGACCCGGCTGCGCGACTCGCAGCTCGGCGACGAGCGGGTCAAGGACGTCCGCAACTACATCAAGCACGGCAAGCTCTGGGAGGCGTTCGAATTGGACGTGCGCCCGGTGCTGCTGATCGACGAGATCGACAAGGCCGACATCGAGTTCCCGAACGACCTCCTGCAGGAGCTCGATCGGATGGAATTCTACGTCTACGAGACCGACGAGACCATCAAGGCCAAGATCCGGCCGGTGGTGATCATCACTTCCAACAACGAGAAGGAGCTGCCGGACGCGTTCCTGCGCCGCTGCTTCTTCCACTACATCCGCTTCCCCGACGACCAGACGATGCGCAAGATCATCGACGTGCACTATCCGGGGATCAAACAGAAGCTGGTCGCCGAGGCGCTGCGCATCTTCTACGACATGCGCAAGGTGCCGGGGCTGAAGAAGAAGCCCTCGACGTCCGAACTGCTCGACTGGCTGAAGCTCTTGATGGTCGAAGACATCGACGAAGCGTCGCTGCGGGAAAAGGATCCGACCAAGCTGATCCCGCCGCTGCACGGGGCTCTTCTGAAGAACGAGCAGGACGTGCAGCTGTTCGAACGACTGGCCTTCCTCGCCCGCCGCGAAGGCTCTGGAGCCCGTCCCGGTCAGATGTAGGGCCGGCCTTCAGGCCACACACGAAACGACGCGAGGGCGGATTTCTCCGCCCTCGCGTTTTCGCGTTCTAGAACAGGCCGCCCATGAACTTGAAGTTCACCTTCGCCAGCACCTGGTCGTCGGCGAAGTGGACCGGCACGTTCTCCTCGGTCGCGCCGGCGCCCGGCGCGACGAACCCGAAGGTCGACGTCCCGTAGTCGGAGTGGCGGTATTCGGCGCCGATGCTGACCCGCTTGTTGATCGCATACTCGGCTCCGCCGCCGACGGTCCAGCCGACCAAGGTGTTGTCGGAGCTCGCGCCGTTGGCGAACGGACCGAGGTTGGCGCCTGGGCTGGCCGCGGCCACGCCGGCGGCGGCGGTGGGGGTATAGCCATAGAGCGCGCTCTGACGGACGTCGGCGAACGCTACGCCGCCGGTGCCGTAGAGCAGGAACGGCCCGGTCGCCCAGCCCACCCGGCCGCGGACAGAGGCCGTCCAGTTGGGATCGGTGCGACGAGCGATCGAGACCGTGCTGCCTGTGGTCAGGCCGGTCGCTGGCAGCGCGTAGTTGCTGGACTGGCTCGAATGGCCGCCGAGCGCGTCCATGTCCCCCTCGACCCCGTACACCATGTGGCCAACCTGCTTGTTGATCCCGACCTGACCGCCGGCGGCCCAGTCCTGGTCCGAGTAGTCCATCTGCGAGGTTGGGAAGGTGGCTGGCGGCACGGCGACGGTCCCGGCGCCGTTGCTGAGGCCGGTGAGCTGATTGGTC
Organism: uncultured Pseudomonadota bacterium; assembly: GCA_963835495.1. Taxonomy (GTDB): domain Bacteria; phylum Pseudomonadota; class Alphaproteobacteria; order Caulobacterales; family Caulobacteraceae; genus Acaudatibacter. The sequence goes on from CAWIFQ010000003.1 coordinate 1,594,246, forward strand.
GTCGCCGTGGACGGATGGACCTGGGTCGCCGAGTTGTTCCACCCGGCGTTGGCGCCGACGTAGACCCCGCTCCAGTCGACCGTCCCGTTGTCTGGCTGCGCCATGGCCGGCGCGGCGACGAGCGCAAGTCCGCTCGCGCCCAACAGGGCGTTCGTAACAAAGCTGAACAATTTCATGAGAGTACATACTCCAAAGCGCACCGGACTTGCCGGCCTTCGTGAGCCCCCACTCGGCTCTTCCGTCACTCGCAACAGCCAGTGGCGGGGCGAAAAGCGCCAGATTAGGGCGCTGGTTCCTCGCCGTTGTGCGTTGCGACACGGCTGTGGCCGCAGGGTCACGTAAATCGGCTTGGTTGCCGGCGTATTGCGCGCTTGGCGCCGCTCGCCCCCTCCCCTAAGTCACGCCGTCGGCGATCGGGCCGAGGGAGAGGCGAGATCATGGACCTGCAGCTCAAAGGCAAGAAGGCGATCGTCACCGGCGCCTCGCGCGGCATCGGCCGCGCCATCGCCGAGACCCTGGCGGCGGAGGGCTGCGATGTCGCCATCTGCGCCCGCGGCCAGGCAGGCGTCGATGAGGTCGTGGGCGCGCTGAAAGCCAAGGGCGTGACGGCGTTCGGCGCGGCGGTCGATATCGCCGACGGCGCGGCCCTGAAGAACTGGATCACGGAAGCGGCCCAACGCCTCGGCGGCCTCGACGTGCTGGTTTCCAACGCCAGCGCGCTGACCCGCGGCGCCAGCGAGGAAGACTGGCAAAGGATGTACGACGTCGACCTGATGGGCGCGGTGCGGGCGCTGGAAGCGGCGCGGCCGTTCCTCGAGAAGGCCGGTGCGGAAAACGGCGACGCGGCCTTCATCATCACCTCGTCGGTGTCGGCGGCGGAGGCCAGCGCGCCGGGCGCCTACGGCGCGATCAAGGCGGCGCTGATCCACTTCGCCAAGGGCGTGGCGCGCGAGGCGGCGCCCAGGCATCTGCGCTGCAATGTCGTATCGCCCGGAACGGTGCTGTTCGAGGGCGGCGTCTGGGGCGTGACCCAGGAACGCGCGCCGGACTTCTTCAAGATGATGATCGCCCGCAACCCGACCGGCCGCATGGGCACGCCGGAGGAGATCGCCGCGGCGACCGTGTTCCTGGCCAGCCCGCTTTCGGCCTTCACCACCGGCATCAACATGGTGGTCGACGGCGGGATCACCCAGCGCGCCAACTTCTAGCCAACGACGCAGCAGCGACGCTCCCGAGCGATCCCTGGATCGCCTGGTCGGGTGATCGTGGAAGATTACGCTTGCATACTGTGTGACTCGATGTATTGTCGCTCGCATGGTAGGTGCGATGACCGCGAAACGGCCGGACGGCGTCGAAAAGCTCGATCAGGAGCTGCGCCGCGGCGTGGTGGTGCTGGCGGTGCTCTCCCAGCTGCGCGAGCCGCAATACGGCTACTCGCTGCGCCAGGCGCTGGCGGCCAACGGCATGCCGATCGAGGAAGGCACGCTCTATCCGCTGCTGCGCCGGCTGGAGGGCCAAGGCGCGCTCGCCAGCGAGTGGCGCATCGAGGACGGGCCGCCCCGTCGCTACTACCGCCTCAACGCCGCCGGCGCGGCCCTGCTGAGCGCACTGACCGTCAGCTGGCGCGATCTCAACGCCGTCATGGATCGCCTGATTGGCGAAGGAGCCTGAAATGGACCCCAAGACCCTGATCGAAAGCTATGTCGACGACGTGGCCCGTCGTCTGCCGCGCCGCCTGCGCGCGGACGTCGCCCTCGAGCTGCGCGCGCTGCTCACCGAGGAACTGGCCGGCCGCGCGAGTGAGGCGGGCCGTGAGCCAGACGAAGCGATGGCGCTGGCGCTGCTGCGCGGATTCGGCGCGCCGGCGGACGTCGCCGACCGCTACCGGCCAAGCGGCTTCAGCATCGTCCAGCCGCAGGCCGCGCCCGGCTTCGCCCTGCTCTGCCTCGGCGGGCTCGGGCTGCAGTGGGCCCTGACCTTACCCGGCGTGTTCCTCGGAGCGGCCTCCGCCGACGAGGCGACGGTACGGCTCGGGAGCTGGTGGCTGACCGGTGGCCTCGGCGCCTTCTGGTGGCCGGGGTTCCTGGTGACCATCGCCATCATCGCCGGCTGGATCACGCAGCGCTGGCCAAGCCACGCCGAATGGGCGCCGCGTCACGTGGTCGATCCGGATCAGGTGAACCGTCCCCTCCTGTCGCTGGGACTCGCCGCATGGCTCGTCGGCGCCGGGATTGTGCTTTCCCTGCCCTGGGTCGCCGCGCACGGCCCGCAACCGCTGGCCCGCATCTTCGCTTTCGACCCGGCGTTCCTGCGCTGGAAGGCGCTGTGGCTGCCGCCGCTGTGGGCCGGCCATTTCCTGCTCTACGCCGTGGTGACGCGACAAGGCCGCTGGCGGCCGCTCACCCGGCGCATCGAGCTTGGCTTCACCCTCGCGATCAGCCTGCTCTGTGGCTGGTGGGCCGCTGGCCCGATCTTCGCGGCGCCGACCACCGACGGCCTGCCGCGCGCGGCGCTCGCCATAATCGCCGTCGGCGGCCTGGTCGGGGTCGTCGTCGGGCTTTGGCGGGAGCAAACTCGAACTCGGCCGCGCAGCCCTGCATCCCGCGATGATGTGACGTGGGGTCCGACGTATCTCGATCCGCTCTAGGCGGGGACCGCCAGTCGCTCTCCGAGGCCTAGCAGCTGGCCGCGCTGGGCGGCGATGCCAAGTTCCAGGCTCTGGCCGATGGCGTGGGCGCGCTCGATGAAGGCGTCGGCGGCCGCTGGCGGGCACTCGCGCCGCGCCGCGCGCTCGAACAGCTCGAGCCAGCGGTCGAAGTGGACGCCGCCGATGGGCAGCGGGAAGTGCTTCTGCATCGGTTGGCCGTGATAGAGCCCGCTCATCAGCATCACCGACGACCAAAAAGCGAACATCTGCGCCAGGTGTGGCTCCCAGTCCTCGATGACGGCCGCGAAAATCGGCGAAAGCATCCGGTCGGCGCGAACATCCGCATAGAAGGCGCGGATCAGCCGCTCGATCATGGCTTCGTCGATGCCAGTTTCGCGGGTGACGGACTCGGCGAAATGCGCGCGGCGCGCGGCGGCGGATGGCTCGGGCATCGCCGTGATATCCGCCAGGCGGCCGCAACGTTCAACCACGGTGCGACGATCGGCGCCGCTCAGGCCCGCGTCACGTCGGTCACCTTGTAGGTGAGCAGGCGGCCGTCCTCGTCGGTGATGCTGACGTATTCGCCGACCGCGAAGCGGTGCTCGCCAAGGCGGAAGCCAGGCTCCTCGCCGGTGTCCTCGCTGTTGTCGTAGTCGAAGTACCACCGCTGGCCGACGCGGACGAGCTTGCCGTCGCTGGGGTCTTCGTCCGGGGCGAAGCGGCGCACGGCGCAGGCGGCCTTGGCCTTGGCGTAGGCCGTACCGTCGAGATGACCGTCAGGCGTCAGCGGCGCGACCAGCGAATAGCCGCGATGGTCGTCGCCGTCGGCGAATTCGGTGCCCGGGTTGCGGGCCAGGCGCATGACAATGCGCGAGAGCAAGACGTTGTTACGGGATCCGTCGGCCATTGCGGGCGTCCTAATGCGAAATAAACATGGAGGGGGCGGCGGCGGTGAGGAAGGTCCGCGTCGCCCCGCCGAAAACGAATTCCTGCAAGCGCGGGTGGCCGAACGCGCCGGCGACCATCAGGTCGGCGCCGACTTCCAACGCCGCCTTCAGCAGCCGGGGCGCCGCGTCGCCCGCGCCGTCCAGCGTCTGGATCTCCGACTTCAGGCCGCGCGCGTCGAGATAGGCCTGCAGGCCGGTGGGATCGAACTGGCGCGACGCGGCGGCGGGCGCGGTGAGAATCACCACCTTCGAGGCCTTTTCCAGCAGCGGGATCGCCGTGCGCACCGCCCGGCTGGCTTCCTTGCCGCCGTCCCAGGCCACCGCGACCACGCCGCCCACCTTGAAGCCAGGCCGCGCCACCAGGGTCGGACGCTGCTCGTCGGCGACGATCTGCTGGAACACTTCGGCGAGCGGCCCCTTGCCCTTGGCCGCACCATCCTCGAACACCACCACGTCCGAGAGCCGACCTTGCAGCGCCAGCGCGGCCCAGACCGGCGAGGTCAGGGTGCGGAAGCTCTTCTTGGCGTAGGGCACGCTGTCGACCAGCGCCTGCGCCGCCTTGGCGCCTTCCGCGGCGGCGTCGCGGATCGCATCGACCGCACTGGCCTGCACGCCGCCCATGAAGCCGTCGCCCATCCAGGGGATCAGGTCGGCCACATCCGGCGGCGCGTGCACGCAGACCACCTCGGCCCCGAACGGCTCGGCCACCGCCACGGCGGCGGCTATCACGTGCCGATCAGCCTCGCCGCCAGAAAGCGGCGCCATGATCCTGGCCCAGTCCATCGCGTCCTCCGCTATGAGTGTCTACGCCCCATCACGCGGCGCCGTGCTTTGATATTTGTCAAGCGATCGGTCTTGGCGCCAAGGGTGTGGCGGGCGAAGTAACGGGCCGTGGTCAGAACCCCATCCGCCCGTACCCGCAAGATCGAGGCGCCGCGCGCCTGGCAGCGGATGCTGTCCGGGCGCCGGCTCGACCTGCTCGATCCCTCCCCGTTCGACATCGAGATCGAGGACATCGCCCATGGCCTGGCGCGCGTCGCCCGGTGGAACGGCCAGACCGTCGGCGACCACGCCTTCTCCGTCGCCCAGCACTCGTTCGTCGTCGAGGAGATCGCCGCCCACATCCGGCCGGGGCTCGAACCGCGCTGGCGCCTGGCCGCGCTGCTGCACGACGCGCCGGAATATGTGATCGGCGACATGATCTCGCCGTTCAAGGCGGCGCTGGGCTTCGACTATCACAGCTTCGAGGAGCGGCTGGAGGCGGCGATCCATCACCGTTTCGGCCTGCCGGCGCGGGTGCCGGCGCCGATCAAGGCGTTGATCAAGACCGCCGACCGCGCCTGCGCCTTCTTCGAGGCGACCCAGATCGCCGGTTTCGGGCATGAGGAAAGCCTGCAGCTGTTCGGCGCGCCGCCGCCGGGCTATGCGCTGACGGTCGAGCCGATGGCGGCGACTGTCGCCGAAGCGCGCTATCTTGAGCGCTACCAGCTGCTGTCCGAAGCGGCGGGCTATGCGCCGGCGGCGCAGGCTTTCAACACCGAGTAGGCAGATGGTCCTCGTCGTCACGCCGCTGAGACTGCTGCCGGAGGTGATCGCCGAGCGGGCGCCCTCGCACATCATCACCCTGCTGAGCCCCGAGGAGCTGATCGAGACGCCTGCGGGCTTCGATCCCGAGCGGCACCTGCGGCTCGGCGTGCACGATATTTCCATCCCGCAGACAGGTCTGGTCTTCCCGGACGCCGCCCTGGTGGAGCGGGTGCTGGCGTTCGCGCAGGACTGGGACGAGCGCGCGCCGATGGTGGTGCATTGCTGGGCCGGCATCAGCCGCTCCACGGCCAGCGCCTTCGCCATCGCCTGCGAGCGCAATCCGCACACCGATGAGCTCAAGATCGCGCTCTCCATGCGCAGAGCCTCCCCGACGGCCCTCCCCAACCGCCGCATCGTCGCCTTGGCCGACGACATCCTGGATCGCCGCGGGCGGATGCTGGAAGCCGTGGAGGCCATGGGGGGCAACGGCTTCGCCGCCGAAGGCGTTCCCTTCGACCTGCCGGCGCGGCACTGATCGATGTCGACCGATGTCGTCATCGGGCTGTCGGCGGTGGTGATCGCCATCAAGGATGGCGAGGCCGCCGCCCTGACCGTGCGGCCGCGCGACCACGGCCAGACCTCGCCGCTCGAAGGCCTGCCGTTCGGGCCGTTCGATCCCGACGGCCACCGCACCTTCGAGATCGCTCTGCGCGAGTTCGTCACCCGCCAGACCCGGTTCGAGCTCGGCTTCGTCGAGCAGCTCTACACCTTCGGCGACAAGGGCCGCGAGGCGCCGCTGGCTGACGTCGGCGCCGGCGCCGCGCGCGTGATCTCGGTCGGCTACCTCGCGCTGGCGCCGCTGGCGGTGGAAACAGAGGCGCCGGCCAGCGCCTGGTCGCCGTTCCTGGACTTCTTCCCCTGGGAGGACTGGCGCCGCGGCCGCCCGGAGATCGTCGACGAGCGCATCGTGCCGGCGCTGACCGCGTGGGCCGGGCGCTGGGAAACCCGGATGGCCCGCGTGCGGCTGCTGTTCGCCCTCGACGGCTCGCCCTGGAACGAGGAACGGGTGCTGGACCGCTACGAGCTGCTCTACGAGGCGGGCCTCGCGCCGGAAGCCGCCCGCGACCGCGCCCGCGCCTCCGGCGGCGAGCCGGCCGAGCCGGCGGCGATCGGCCTCGGCGCGCCGATGATCTCCGACCACCGGCGTATCCTAGCCACCGGCCTGGGTCGTCTGCGCGGCAAGCTGAAATACCGCCCGGTGATCTTCGAGCTGATGCCCGAGGCCTTCACGCTCTCGGCCCTGCAGCGGACCGTGGAGGCGATCAGCGGCGTCGCGCTGCACAAGCAGAACTTCCGCCGTGTGGTCGAGCGCACCGGCCTGGTGGAAGGCCTGGGCCGGATGGACGTCGAAACCGGCGGCCGCCCCGCCGAACTGTTCCGCTTCCGGCGGGAACTACTGGCGGCGCGTCCGGCGTCAGGGCTATCGCTGCCGCTGCTGCGCGACTGAGGCGCTCCATCATCGGCCTAGGAGGGAATCGTGAGCGACGGTGTCATGGCGCCCTGGACGGTGCTGTCGAGCGAGACGACGTACGAAGATCGGTGGCTACGGCTTCGCAGCGATCACTGCGTCGCGATCGACGGCCATCAGATCGGCCCCTATCACGTCATCGAGCGCCCGGACTGGATCAACGTCGTGGCGCTGACGAGCACCGGCCAGCTGGTCCTCGTGCGCGAGTATCGGCACGGCGTCGGCGAAGTGATGATCGGGCTCGTCAGTGGCGGCGTCGAGGCCATAGACGGCTCTGACCATGCCCCCAAGACCGAACAGGCCGCGCGGCGCGAGCTTGTCGAGGAGACCGGATACGAGGCCAAGCGATGGGCGCCGATCCTCGCTTCCTTTCCCAACTCGGCCAACCACAGCAACACGGTAACGAGCTTTCTCGCCCTGGATGCGGAATGGCGCTCCCCCCAGCGTCTCGACGCCAGCGAGGCGATAGAAGTGGTGCTGGAAGACTTCGCCAACGTCATGGTGCGGGTTCGGGACGGTGCGCTGAAGATGCAGGCCATGGACGTGGCGGCGCTCTGGTCGGCGGTTGCGCGCATTCTCGGCGGCGACCCCACGCTCGGCGACGTCGGCGGCTTACGGGCGCGATTGCTCGAGGTCCTGACCTGATGGCGCTGTCCCTCGCGGTCAGGGGACATCAGTCCCTGCCCATTGAGAAGACCGGCTGGAAACAGCCGAGGATGAGGCGCCTTGCGTCGAACGGCGGCTCTCCGGACGTATCCATCCGCGCGTCCTCGTGCATCTTCGCTTCGGCTGCATAGAAGCTCGCCTTGTCGGGCCAGACTTGCCAGGAGAAGACGATCTTCTCGCCGTCTTTCGCAGCGACCGCGCGGCGGAAATCAGTCTGTTTGCCGTCGGGAACAAAGTCCTCCCAGGATTCAACGATCTCCAGGCATCCATAGTCCTTGAAGATCTTGGCCCCGTTCTCGGCCCACTTTCGATAGGCGTCCATCTTGTCCTCGGGGACAGGAATGACCAGTCCGGCGACGTACATGGGTCTGGGCTCCTCTAGCGCTGGCTTGTCGGACGAGATTGCCATCCCCGCCCCCGATGTCGAGCCCGGTTCGGGGACGACCTCGAAGATGGAACGCGGCGGCGGTGATCCGGACCCAGAGCCGCTCGAGCTCCTCTGCCAGATAGTCGCAGGTCCCCGCCGACTTCGCGCCGCCCTGTGCAGATGACCCACAGCGCAGCTCTGGCCAAGGCGCAACGCGAGTTTTACATATACAAAAAGGTGTGCGTCAATCTGCGCGCTCGCTGTAGTTGAGAAGCTTGTTATTTGGAGCCTGGTTAACGATTCCTCTGAATTTGGAGCGGGGCTTCTCATGAGAATTTACGGTCTTAGGGCGAAATTGACGGCCGGTATTCTGGCCGGCGGCATCGGTTTCCTTGGTCTTTGCACGGCGGCTCAGGCGGCGACGCAAGGTACGGCTGGGACCACGTCCACTGGAACTGTGGTCATCAACGCCAGCATCCAGGCCCGCGTGCGCATCAGCAACCTGACCGACCTGACGTTCGCGGACTCGGACTTCGCTCCCGTGATCGGCACCGGTAACAGCGTTCAGAAGACCGAGAACGTCTGCGCCTGGAGCAACAACGCCGACCGCAGCTACTTCATCACCGCCAGCGGCAGCGGCGCGGCGAACGCGTTCACCCTCGCCAGTTCGACCAACCCCGTCATCCCCTATGGGGTGAGCTGGGCGCAATCGACCGGCCAGACCACCGGCGCGGCGCTGACGGCGGCGACCAAGTCGTCGAAACTCGTTTCCACCGCCACGACGAGCAGCTGCAGCGGCGGCGGCAGCGCGACGCTGATCGTCGCGATCACCGGCGCCGACGCGGAAGCGATGCTGGCGGGAGCGGCCTACACTGGCACGCTGACGCTGCTGATGACGCCGACCTGATCCCGTGCGGGGCGGCGGGCACGGCGCGCGGACGGTTGCGCTGGCGATCCTGGCCACGCTCGTCGTCGCCGCGCCATGCAGCGCGGCGAGCGTCCAGATCACCGGCCTGCAGGACGCCGCCTTCACAAGCCTCGACCCGCTGGTCGATGCGACACGGGCGCAAAGCATCTGCGTCTTCAGCAACACGGTCACCCGCGGCTACAACGTCACGGCGCGGGGCTCTGGCGCAGCTTCCGCGTTCACGCTGTCGGCCGGCGGGTCCTTTCCGACGCTGCCCTACTCGGTGCAGTGGAGTCCGACCGCGGGCAGCTCGAGCGGGACGGCCCTGGCGGTGGGCGCGCCACTCACCGGGCAGAAGTCGACCGCCACGAACACCACCTGCAAGACGGGGGTCACCGCAAGCGCGAGCTTGATCCTGATCCTGCGCACCAGCGACCTGCAGGCCGCCCTGTCGGGCGTTTCCTACACAGGCACGCTCTCTCTGACGATCGCGCCTGAGTGACCGGGGATGTTGCATGCAGCGGTGCAAAACCCCCGATATCCCGCAGGGGCGACGCAGGGATTGGAGCTTCCTCTTGGCGGCATGCCTGCTCGCGATCGCCCCGGGCGTCAGGGCCGAGAATGCCAGCCCGACGTCGCTCGCGCTGACCGCGCAGCCCCCTTCCGACTTCGCCGACCTGCTGCGTCCCCAGCAGACCCTGGTCGACGTCTACTTCGGCGGAGCGAGGGTTGGCGTCGTTCGAGCGACCTATCAGCCGGGCCGCCTGCGCTTCGACGATCCGGCCGCGGTGGCCGCGCTACTGCCGCATCTGCTGAACCTGGCAGCCGTCGTCGCGGCGCTTAGCGGCGACCTGCCGACGCATGCCGACCTTGTCTGCCACGACGGCGCGCCCGCTGGATGTGGGCAGCTCACACCCGAGGTCGCTGGGGTGATATTCGACGAGAGCCGGTTCCAGGTCGAGGTGTTCGTCAACCCGAGGGAACTGGCCGTGAGCCGGGCGCAGGGCCCGCGCTACCTGCCGGAGCCGACGGCGGGCCTCGCCCTGGTCGACTCGATCGGCGGCGCCGCTTCAGGATCCAGCAGCGGCGGGTCGAGCTTCAGCATCCAGAACCGCGCAATCGTCGCCTATCGCGACGCGCGGTTCACCTCGGAAATAGCCGCCGCCACCGACGTCGGCTTCCAGGTTCAGACCCTCGCCGCGTCGGTTGACCGACCCGGCGTCCGCTACCAGGCAGGCCTGTTCTGGACCCCGGCGTTCGACTTCACCGGCCAGAGCCGCATGTATGGCGTTGGGTTCGGCTCGCAGCTCGACAGCCGGGCGGACGCCGACCAGGTCGCCGGCGCGCCGCTGATCGTCTTCCTGCCGCGCCGGTCCCAGGTCGATATCCTGCGGGACGGGCGGCTGCTGAGTTCGCGTTTCTACGACGCCGGCAACCAGACGCTCGACACCGCCTATCTGCCCCAAGGCGCCTACAACGTCACCCTGCGCATCCGTGACGTCGATGGGACAACCCACGAGATGCAGCGGTTCTTCGTCAAGAGCCAGGCCATGCCGCCGCCTGACGCGCCGGGCTTCTTCGTCGAGGTCGGCGCGCTGGCGGCCGACACAGGCGGTGGGCTGCCGTCCGCCGGGAACCAATTGCTGATCGAGGCCGGCTACGCCCGGCGGCTGAACCCGCAGACCGCCGTCGACGCCAATACCCTGTTGCTGGGCCGGATCGTGCTCGGCGAGGTCGGCCTCACGCACTTCGACAAGCTGGTCCAGCTGCACGCCGCGGTGCTCGGCTCGTCGGATGGAAACTACGGCGTGCTGCTCGACGGCGCCGTCACGGGGCTTCCCAACCTGGTGCTTAGCGCCAATGTCCGTAAGACCTGGGGGCCCGGTCTCGCAGCGCTCGGCGGCCCTGGAGTTGACACGTTCTCGGCCGTGACGCAGACCAACCTGCTCAACGGCGACTCGCTCGAGGCGACCGGCAACATCACCTACGTCTATCGAGGCGCGCAGCTCAACTTCACCGCCACCTACTTCAAGGCGAAGAGACTCGCGCAGCTACTCGTACGGTCCGTCGCTGACCTGGCCGTTCTGGCAGGGCGGCAACGCCGTCGCGACCTTCGGGCTGAGCTTCAGCAAGTCCAACGACGGGTTCCAGGCGTTGGCCGCGGTGCGCCTGCAGCTCTACCGAGGACGTCTCGCCGTCCTCGCCGACGCCGGCCTGGCGGCTGAGAACAGTCCGACGACCGGTCGCCGGTCCGGTCCCGTCGGCAGCGTCACAGCTACCGACATCCTGCCGAATGTGCTCGCAAGCGACCTGACGCTGACCGCGACCGCCAGCCATGCGCTCGACGAAAACCTGGTCGGCGGCGGCGTCGAGCTTCGCGGCGCCCACGGCGACTATCTCGCCCAGGCGGAGGAGGACTTCGGCGGCGTTCAAGGGGCCGTGACGCGCTACGCCGGCAACTTCGCCACCAGCGTCGCCGTCAGTTCGGGCGGCGTGGCCTACGGCGGCGCCAATGTCAGTGCGAGCGGGATCATCGTCAGGCTCGATGGCGCGTCAGCCGACGTCCTGGTCGATGTCCTGGTCGACGGCGCGCCGATGGCCAGGCTGCGCGCGAACCGCAGCGTGCCGATCTTCCTGCCGCCCTATCGGGTCTATCAGGTGACCGTCCAGCCGGTGGGCGGCCCGGCGATCGACTTCGACGATCGCGACCGGCGGGTCAGCCTGTTTCCGGGCAATGTGCAGACGCTGACCTGGAAGGTCACGCCGGTGATGGCGGTCTTCGCCAGGGCGCTTGACGCCGGCGGGCGGCCGATCGGCAGCGCGGCGATCGAAGGGGCGCGCGAGCCGGCCGAAACCGATGACCAGGGCTATTTCCAGGTGGAGGTGGCGGCGGGCGCGACGCTCACCCTGCACGGGGCCGCCGGCGCCTGTCGCATCTCGCTGCCCGCATCGACGCCACAGAATGGCTACGCTGGCCTGGGCAACCTTGTCTGCGCCAGCGCCCCTGCTCCGCCGTGAGGACGTCCATGCAAAGCCTTCACGACCGCCGGCTGACGCCGCGCCTGCTCACCCGCTCGTCCTGCGCCGGCCTTGCCCTTCTCTTGGTCGCCACATCGACCCTGGCGCGGGCCGGTCTATCGGTCGCGCCTGTGATCGTCGACGTGCAACCGAACCAACCGCCGCGGACCGATATCGAGCTCTTCAATGACGGGACGGAGACGCTCTATGTTGTGGTCGAGCCGTCGCGGATAGACGATCCGGGCGACGCGGGTGAGAAGCGGATCCGCCTGGCGGATCCGCAGGCGCTCGGCCTTCTGGCGACGCCGAACCGGCTGGTGCTCGAGCCCGGCCAGCGCAAGTTCGTGCGCATCGCGCTGCTACTGCCGCCCGGCGACGCGGACCGGATCTATCGGGTGACTGTCAAACCGGTGACCGGCGAAGTGAAGTCGGGCGAAACGGGTCTCAAGATCCTGATCGGCTACGACCTGCTGGTGATCCAGCGGCCGGCCAAGCCGGAGGCGTCGATCGTCGCCTCGCGCGCCGGCGACACCCTGACGCTGAAGAACACAGGCAATACCAACGTCGAGCTGTTCCAGGGACAACAGTGCGATCCGCAACGGCATTGCACGCCGCTGCCCGGCCACCGGCTCTACGCCGGGGTAAGCTGGAGTGTTCCGATCAAACCGGGACTGCCGATCGACTACGCTGTGAAAGTCGGGACGAAGATCACCGCCCAGCACTTCTAGCCCCGACGTCGGCCCCGTGTGGGCGCTCAGGCTCGGCCTATTGCGGCGTGATGGTGAACTCGACGGCGACCGGCGCCTGAGCACCGGCAGACTTCGCAGTTACGAGATGCAGGTCGGACAGATCGGCCAACTGCGCCGCCGAGAGCGTCACCGCCCCGCTTGCGGACACCGCGATGTCGGTGCTGCCGAGCCGGAGCAGCCCGCCGGCCAGGTTGGATACCTGGGCGGTGATCTGCGCGTCGTTGACGGTGTTGCAGGCGCGACGAGCCGCCCCGAAATCCGCTACGCCGCCGACCGGCGCGGGCGTCGGAGGCATCGACGTGATCCGGCAAAAGGCGGGCGCGATCGCCAGGATTTCCACGGAACCTTGGTCTGCGCTTAGCGCCGGCGCGACTGCAGCGAACGAGGCGGAAATCGCCAAAGCGATGCAACACCGACGCGCCGAACGTGTTCTTGGCGGCATATAGAACCTCCTACGCCTACCAGAACGCGCCCACGTCGCTTTCGTCGCAATTAAGACGGATGGTTAAGCCGGAGTGAATACTTCAACCTCTGGCGATGTACACTTTCAGTTATCCATCTATAGTATGGATATGGTGGAACTGATCGCAGCTTCGAACTCGCGGATATGAGTTTGCTTGAGCCGCGGCGCGACCATTCGAAGCGCGGGATGCAATGGTCCTCTCGCAGGCAGGAACGCTCCCGAGCTTGACCGGGATTCAATCGCTTGGGCTGCTCGCCGCCGACGCCTCCTGCGCACTGGGTCTTTGACATCGTGGACGATAGAAAAGCTGACGCTGGCGCGTGGCCAAGCACGCGCATTTCCAGGGAGGGGTCCGTTATTAACGGGCGTTAGCGGTTTCACGTGAAACATCGCGCGCCAGAAAAACTGCCGACACGATGAGCAGGTCGCCCGCTAGAGGTAGGCCCACGCCCCCACCGCCAGGCCCGCGGCGCTGAGGGCCAGGGCGGAGTACCAGGGCCACTTGCGGTGCAGGATGATCGCCAGCGTGGCGATGGCGATCGCCATGTGGAGCAGGGTCGAGGCGACGGTCAGCCTGCCATGGTGAACCTCGTGCTGCTCGCCCTGCGCCAGGAACGCCTCGCGCCTGGTCTCCAGCGCCTTGGCGCTCGCCTGCGCGGTCTTCTCGTCAACGCCCTCCTTGGCGGCCGTCTTGAGGTAGGCCGGCGCCTTGGCCCCGCCGGCGTCAGCGGCGATCTCGTAGACCTTCTTGCGCAGGCTCTTGGAGTTGGCGAAGCCCCACTGGTCGGTGGCCTGGTCCTGCACCAGCACGGCGTCGTTCTTGGCCGTGAGGGCCGCGTCGCTCTCGGTGGTCTCCAGGCTGGCGGCGATGGCGGCGACCACCGCCAGCACCGCGATGGTGAAGGTGACCTGCGAGATCAGCGAGTCGCCGCTCTCGGCGGCGTGTACGGCGTGTTCGGCGTGCTCGTGGTGCTCGAGCTCTTCGAGCGGTGAATCCGACATGGCTGGCCCCTGACCGCGACCCCGCTTGTTTGCCTGACTTGAGCGTCAGATTGAAGGCGGCAGCGAGTTCAGGCGTTGCTGGACGCCTTGCCCTGCAGCGCCGCCTGCGCCGCGGCCAGCCGGGCGATCGGGACGCGATAGGGGGAGCAGCTGATGTAGTCGAGGCCCACCGCCTCGAAGAAGGCGATCGAAGCCGGGTCGCCGCCGTGCTCGCCGCAGATCCCGAGCTTCACGTCGGGGCGGACCTTGCGGCCGCGCTCGACGGCGATGCGCACCAGGGCGCCGACGCCGCTCTGGTCGAGCGAGACGAACGGATCGCGCTCGAAGATGCCCTTGTCGATGTAGGCGGCGAGGAAGCGGCCGCTGTCGTCGCGGCTGATGCCGTAGGTGGTCTGGGTCAGGTCGTTGGTGCCGAACGAGAAGAAGCTGGCGTGCGGGGCGATCTCGTCGGCGCAGATCGCCGCCCGCGGCAGCTCGATCATCGCGCCGACGGTGTACTCGAGCGTGGCGCCCTGCTCGGCCAGCACCTGCGAGACGGTGCGTTCGGTCAGCTTGCGCAGGTAGTCCATCTCTTCGCCCTTGGCGACGAGCGGATGCATGATCTCGGGGCACGGCGCTTCCTTGCCCGACGCCTTGACCTCCAGCGCCGCCTCGATGATCGCGCGCACCTGCATCTCGTAGATCTCGGGATAGGAGACGCCGAGGCGGCAGCCGCGGTGACCGAGCATCGGGTTGGTCTCTCGCAGCTCGCGGGCCCGGCGCATCAGCTTGGCGGCGTCGAGGCCGGTAGCCGCGGCGACCGCCTCGAGGTCCTCCTCGGTGTGCGGCAGGAACTCGTGCAGGGGCGGGTCGAGCAGGCGGATCGTCACCGGCAGGCCGGCCATGATGTTGAACAGCTGCACGAAGTCGCCGCGCTGCATCGGCAGGATCTTGGCCAGCGCCGCGCGCCGGCCCTGCTCGTCGTCGGCCAGGATCATCTCGCGCACCGCGGCGATGCGGGCGTCGTCGAAGAACATGTGCTCGGTTCGGCAAAGGCCGATGCCCTCGGCGCCGAACTGGCGGGCGACCGCCGCGTCGTTGGGCGTCTCGGCGTTGGCGCGCACTTTCAGCCGCCGCACCTGGTCGGCCCAGCCCATCAGGGTATTGAAGTCGCCGCTCAGCTCCGGCTCGATCATCTTGGCCGTGCCGAACAGGATCTCGCCCTTGCCGCCGTCGATGGTGATGACGTCACCTTCCTTGAACAGGCGGCCGCGGGCGCGCATCTCGCCCTGCTTTTCGTAGATCTGAATCTCGCCAGCGCCAGAGACGCAGGGCCGGCCCATGCCGCGGGCGACCACGGCCGCATGGCTGGTCATGCCGCCGCGCGCGGTGACGATGCCGCGCGCCGCGTCCATGCCGCGGATATCCTCAGGGCTGGTCTCCTCGCGGACCAGGATGACGTCTTCACCGGTCGTGCCCAGCCGCTCGGCCTCCTCGGCGGAGAAGACGATCTTGCCGGTCGCCGCGCCAGGCGAGGCCGGCAGACCGACGGCGATCAGGTCGCGATCGGCCCCGGGGTCGATGGTGGGGTGCAGCAACTGATCCAGCGACGCCGGCTCGACCCGCAGTACGGCCTCCTCGCGGGTGATCAGACCCTCGTTGGCCAGATCGACCGCCACGCGCAGCGCCGCCTTGGCGGTGCGTTTGCCGTTGCGGGTCTGCAGCATGTAGAGCCGCCCGCGCTCGACGGTGAACTCGATGTCCTGCATGTCGCGGTAGTGCCGCTCCAGCCGGTTGACGACGCCGCGCAGCTCGCCGAACACCTCCGGCAGCGCCTCTTCCATCGACGGCGCCTTCTCGCCCATCTCTTCGCGCGCGGCTCTGGTGATCGATTGCGGGGTGCGGATGCCCGCGACCACGTCTTCGCCCTGGGCGTTGATCAGGAACTCGCCGTAGAGGGTCTTGTCACCGGTCGAGGGGTTGCGCGTGAAGGCGACGCCGGTCGCGCTGGTGTCGCCCATGTTGCCGAACACCATCGACTGCACGTTGACGGCGGTGCCCCAGCTTTCGGGGATGTCGTGCATGCGGCGGTAGAACTTGGCCCGGTCGTTCATCCAGCTGTCGAACACCGCGCCGATCGCGCCCCAGAGCTGCTCGGCCGGCTCTTGCGGGAACGGCGCGCGCAGCTCGCGCTCGACCAGCGCCTTATAGTCGCCGATCACCGCCTGCCAGTTCTCCGCCGTCAGCTGGGTGTCGATCGAGATCTCCAGCGCGTCCTTATGGTCGTCGAGGATCTCCTCGAACATGTGGTGGTCGATGCCCAGCACCACGTTCGAATACATCTGGATGAAGCGGCGATAGCTGTCGAAGGCGAAGCGGCGGTCGCCGGCGAGATTGGCCAGACCCTCGACGGTCTGGTCGTTGAGGCCGAGGTTGAGCACCGTGTCCATCATGCCGGGCATCGAGGCGCGGGCGCCGGAGCGCACCGAAACCAGCAGCGGATTGGCCGCATCGCCAAACGCCTTGCCGGTCAGGCGCTCGACCTGCGTCAGGGCGTCCGCCACGTCTTCGCGCAAGTTGGCCGGATAGCGGCGCTGGTTGGCGTAGAAGTGGGTGCAGGCCTCGGTGGTGATGGTGAAGCCTGGCGGCACCGGCAGGCCGAGCGACGACATCTCCGCCAGATTGGCGCCCTTGCCGCCCAGCAGATCCTTCATCGAGGCGTCGCCATCCGCGCCGCCGCCGCCGAAGGCGTAGACGAAACCCTTGCGGGCCAGAGTCTCGGACCATGACCAATCCTATCCCGAAACCTGAGAGAAGTCCGCCACCTGGCCCATCAGAGCGCGCACCTCGCCTAGAAGTTTCAGCCGGTTCTCACGTTCGCCGGCCTTGTCGGAATTCACCAGAACCTTGTCGAAAAAGGCGTCGACCGGCGACCGCAGCGCTGCGAGGGCGCGCATGGCGGCGGCGAAGTCCTCGCCCTCCAGCGCTCGCTCGACCTTTGGCAGCGCCTGGGAAAGAGCCTGTATCAAATCGGTCTCCTCGCGTGGGGCGTCGACCTGCGCAACAGGCGTGCCAACCGGGATCGGACCCTTCCTGGCTTCGGCGGCCAGGATGTTCGAGGCGCGCTTGTAGGCGGCCAGCAGGTTGGCGCCGTCGACGGTGGCCAGGAACCGGCTCAGCGCCTCGATCCGCCGCATGATCCGCACCAGGTCGTCGTCGCCAAGCGCGTAGACCGCGTCGACCAGGTCATGGCGCGCGCCCTGCTCGCGCAGCAGCACCTTCAGCCGCTCGACCAGGAAAGCGGTGACCTCCTCGGCCACCTCGCGGGCGGCGCGGAAGCGGTAGATGATTGGCTGGCTCGGTGCGCGGGCGACGATGGCGGTGCGGTCGAACGCCACCGGGCGATCCTCGTCGACGGCGATCACGTAGGCCGCCTCGCTGGTCAGAGCGATCTCCAGCTCGTCGAGATAGGTCTCCATCGCCCCGCCCGGGGCGTCCCAGCCGACACCGAGCCAGCCGGTGGTGCGGGCCGCCGAGGCGTAAACCGCCCTGCCCGGCGCCGCGTAGGTCTTCAGCGCCCGATACCAGTCCTTCACCGCGATCCGGATCGGCAGCCGGATATCCGACTTCAGCATGATGCGGATCAGGCCCAGCGCGGCGCGGCGCAGGGCGTAGGGATCGCGCGAGCCTGTGGGCTTCTCGCCGACCGCGAAGAAGCCGACCAGGGTGTCGAGCTTGTCGGCCATGGCGATGGCCATCGCCAGCGGGGTATCGGGGACGTCGTCGGACGGGCCCGCCGGCCGGTATTGCTCGCCGATCGCCTCGGCGACGGGCCCGGGCAGGCCGGCGTCGCGGGCGTAGTAGGCGCCCATCACCCCTTGCAGTTCGGGGAACTCGCCGACCATCGCCGAGGCCAGGTCCGCCTTGGCCAGATGGGCGGCTTCCCGAGCCCGCTTCGGATCGGCGCCGGCCGCTGGAGCGAGCATCTCGGCCACCGCTTCCAGCCGCGCCACCCGCTCGGCCATGGTGCCGAGCTTGGCGTGGAACGTGACGCCCTTCAGCTTCTCCAGCCAAACCTGGAAGCCCGCGCGGCGGTCTTCGTCCCAGAAGAACTGGGCGTCCTTCAGCCGGGCCGACAGCACCCGCGCATTGCCGGCCGTCACCAGCTTGCCGCCGTCGGCCGCCTCGATGTTGGCTATCACCACGAAGCGCGCGGCGAGCTTGCCGGTGGTTCGGTTCTGCACCGCGAAGTAACGCTGGTGGGTGCGCATCGAGGTGCGGATCACCTCCGGCGGCAGCTCCAGGAACGCCGGGTCCATCTCGCCCAGCAGCGGCACCGGCCATTCGGCCAGGCCGCCGACCTCGATCAGCAGGTCGTCGTCCTCGACGAAGTCCAGGTCGTGGGCGCGGCAGAGCGCGCTGGCGTTGAACTGGATGCGCTGCTGGCGCTCGTCGGCGTCGAGCACGACGAAATGCCCCGCCATCGCCTCGCGGTACTCGTCGAAATCGCGCGCCCTGAACGGCTGGGCCTCGCCCATGAAGCGGTGGCCCTCGGTGATGTCGCTGGCCTCGAAGCCCTCGACGTTCAGCGGCACGATCTGGCGATCGAACACGCAGAGGATCCGCTGCAGCGGCCTGACCCAGCGCAGACGGCTCAGCCCCCAGGTCATCGACTTCGGCCACGGGAAGCCGCGGACGATCTCCTCCACCATCTCGGCGATGATCTCGGCGGTCGGGCGGCCGGTGTGGGCGATGGTGGCGAACCAGGCGCCGTCGCGTTCGACCAGCTGATCCTGGGCGACGCCGGCCGAACGCAGGAACCCGGCCAACGCCTGCTCGGGCGCGCCGACTTTGGGACCTTTGCGCTCCTCTGTGCGGTCGCCCTGCGCCGCCGGCAAACCGTCGACCACCAGCGTGAGCCGCCTGGGGCCGGCGAAGGCGCGGATACGGTCGAACGGCAGCTGCGCCGCGGCCAGCCGCTCGTGCGCCATCCGTTCCAGATCGCGCTGCGCCCCCGGCTGCATCCGCGCCGGAATTTCTTCGGAGAGAAGCTCGAGCAGTAGCTGGGGCATCGGCTAGACCCCTGCCCCGGCGTTCTCGCCCTGGTCGGCGACCCAGGCTTCCGCGCAGGCTTTGCAAAGGTCGCGGATGCGGCCGATGTAGCTCTGGCGCTCGGCCACTGCGATCGCGCCCCTGGCGTCCATCAGGTTGAACAGGTGCGAGGCCTTCAGCACGTGGTCGTAAGCCGGCAGCACCAGCGGCTGGCCCGCGCGACCCTTCGAGGCGAGCAGGCGTGGAACCTCGCGCTCCATGTCCTCGAATTCCTTCTTCAGCATCCCGACGTCGGCCGCTTCCTGCTCGTAGGCGGAGAACTGGCGCTCGTTCTCCAGGAAGACGTCGCCATAGGTCATGAAGTCAGGGCTCTGCGGGTCGTTGTAGGCCAGGTCGTACACGCTCTCGACGCCCTGGACGTAGAGCGCCAGCCGCTCCAGCCCGTAGGTCAGTTCGCCGGCCACCGGGAACACATCCAGCCCGCCGACCTGCTGGAAGTAGGTGTACTGGGTCACCTCCATCCCGTCGCACCAGACCTCCCAGCCAAGGCCCCATGCGCCGACGGTCGGGTTCTCCCAGTCGTCCTCGACGAAGCGGATATCGTGCAGCGCCGGATCGATCCCCACCGCCTGCAGCGAGCCGAGATAAAGCGCCTGCATGTCCGGCGGATTAGGCTTCAGGATCACCTGGTACTGGTGATGCTGGTGCAGCCGGTTGGGGTTCTCGCCGTGACGACCATCGGCCGGTCGGCGGGAGGGCTGGACGTAGGCTGCGCGCCAGGGCTTTGGCCCCAGCGCCCGCAACACCGTCGCCGGCGCCAGCGTCCCCGCCCCGATCTCCACGTCGTACGGCTGCAGGATCACACAGCCCTGCCGGCTCCAATAGTCGTGGAGCGCAAGGATCAGTCCCTGGAACGACAAGGGCGGGGCGGCGGCCATCGGAGAGGGCTTTTTTTGAAGTCGCGGACGCGAAAAAAGGTCGGCGGACCTATAGGGCCCACCGACCTCTGCTTCAAGCTGACCGGCCCGCTACGGGCAGCCCGGAAGGCTAGTTGCCCTTCGGGGCGGTGTGCTTGCCGGCGTGCGACAGCGGCGCGCCATAGGCGGCGCGGTTGGCCGGGGTGTCCGGCACAGGTGCGCTGGCGATCACTTCAGTCCCGTTGGGACCGACGGTGGTCGAGGTGTTGGCCGCGGCGCCGACGGGCGCGGTCGACGGGGCGGGCGCGGCGCTCGTGGCGGGCGCGGCGTCAGGGGTCTGACTGGCGGCCGGGGGCGGAGCGCTGGACGGCGCCGGCGAATTCATGTCGGACGACGCGGGCGGCGGCGGGGCCGACTGGTCGGTCGAGGAGGGTTGGGCGTAGGCGGCCGCGCCAAAGAGGCACGCCGCCGTCGCGATCAGGGCGGAACGAACGAGGGGCATGACTTGCAATCCTGTTGCGGGCGGCCTCATGACCGCACCGCTCAAGCCAACGCAAAGCCCCGCTGAAGGTTCCTCCCAGGCCCTGCCTGTGCGCTTAGGTCCCGGCGGGCGCGGGCGCCGCCGAGGCGGACGCGGTCGGCGGGGCCGCGTAAGGGCTGTCCTTCGGGATCAGCACCTTGTCGATCACGTTGATGACGCCGCCGTTCGCCACTTTCACGTCCGCCTGGATGATGTTGGCGTTGTTGACCAGCACGTCGTTCGGATTGCTGCCGTCGATCACCACCGGCGTGGCTTCCACGGTCGCGATCGGGCCGCTGTGTCCGCTCAGCTTGCTGGAATCCACCACCGCATTGATCAGGTGGTACTTCAGGATCTGCTGCAGCTGGTTGGCGCTGGTGTCGTTCTGGGCCATCAGCTTGGTCAGCACGTCCGGCGGCAGCGCGTTCATCGCCGCGTCGGTCGGCGCGAAGAAGGTAAGGTTGGGGTACTTCTGCAGCACCGGCGCGAGGCCCGCCTGGTCCACCGCCTTGAGCAGGATGGTGAACTGACCCGACGTCTTCAGGGTGGTGTAGATGTCGGGCCCAGGGGTCAGCTTCGGAATGCTCGGCAAGGCTGGCGCCGCGGGCGCGGCAGGAGCGGCCGGGGCGGCGGCGGCGGGCGGCGGAGCGTCGCCGGGCGCGGCCAGGGCGGCGACGGGAAGAGCTATCGTGGCCGCCGCGAGTGCGGTGGTGGCGAAGCGGATCAGGTGCATGGACGTCCTCGGCTGCAGGACCCCACCCGGCGTCCCATGGTCGACGCTTTATTAAGCCTTGCGCCCTCCCGTCAATCGGACTCGCCTGCCTCGGGCGCCGCGTTCGCCCGCCTTTTCGCGCTGGGTCGGCGTTTCGCGTAGGCGAACCACGCGTGCGGCCTGCCGGCGCCTGTGACGATCGGCGGCGGCAGGCGGCGGCGCTTGCGGAGGTCAGGCCGGCCGAAAACGGCGACAACGAGCCGGGCCGGCGGCGCCGGGTTCCGTTCCCCGTCCACAGCCAGCGCGCCGCTGCTGCGTCGTTGGCGCCGCCAAACTAGGCGCCCGGCTAGGTGTGTGCGCGATATTTGGGCGCATTCGCCCGTTTCTTGCCAGAACCTTACCGGGAACGCCCGCTTTCGAGGCGCCCGCTACTAGCGTCACCGCGTCGGCGTGTGGGGCCCTCGAATTTCGAGGGAAAGGCCTGCTGGTCGGTAGGGGATAACAATTTCAACGAGGCGCGCGCGCCGACGGCCTACCGTCGGACGCGTGGGAGCGAGGCGGATGAAACTCATTATTGCAATCGTCAAACCCTTCAAGCTCGACGAGGTCCGAGAGGCCCTGGTCGCAGCCGGAGTCGAGGGCCTGACGGTCTCCGAGGTCAAAGGCTACGGTCGGCAGAAGGGCCACACGGAAATCTACCGCGGCGCGGAATACCAGGTGACCTTCGTGCCGAAGGTGAAGCTGGAAGCCGTCGTGGACGACGCGGCGACCGCGGGGGCGGTCGACGCGATCAAAGCGGCCGCCGGCACCGGCAAAATCGGCGATGGGAAGATCTTTGTCCTGAACGTCGAGGAAGCCGTGCGGATCCGCACCGGCGAGACCGGCGCCGCCGCGCTCTAACATCGGGACAAGGGGATAGTTCACATGAAGCTACTCGGTTTGCAGCGATTGGCAGGGCTTGCCATCGCCGCGATGATCATAGGCGCGCCACTGGCCGCCTCCGCTCAGAACACGACTAACGCCGCGACCAACGCGCCGGCCGCCGCCAACACCGCGGACGCCAACGCAACGAACGCGACGAACGCCACCAACTCGGCGGCCGCCGCGCCCGCGCCGGCCGGCAATCCGGACGCGACCCACGACTACTCCAAGGACAGCGTCAACTCGGGCGACGACGCCTGGATGCTGACCTCTTCGGTCCTCGTCCTGATGATGACCATCCCGGGTCTGGCGCTGTTCTACGCCGGCATGGTGCGCAAGAAGAACATCCTGGCCACCATCGCCCAGAGCTTCGGCGCGACGGCGGTTATCGCGGTCGCCTGGATGGTGATCGGCTACTCGATCGCCTTCACGGGAGGCGGGACGACCGGGATGCAGCCGTACATCGGGGACTTCAAATACTTCCTGCTCGCTCCACTCAACGCCGACATCAACATAGCGAGCCCTCTGGCGCCGACCATCCCAGAGACTGTCTACATGTTCTTCCAGATGACCTTCGCGATCATCACCCCGGCGCTGATCGCCGGCGCGCTGGCCGACCGGATGAAGTACTCGGCGTTCCTGCTGTTCATGTTCTTCTGGCTGATCCTGGTCTACTGCCCGGTGGCTCACTGGGTGTGGGGCGGCGGCTGGCTGGGCGCGATGGGGGCCCTCGACTACGCCGGCGGCACCGTCGTGCACCTGAACGCCGGCACCGCGGGCCTTGTCGCCGCGCTGATGCTCGGCAAGCGCAAGGGCCTCGGCACCGAGAACTTCGCACCGTTCAACCCGGCTTACGCGGTCATCGGCGCCTCGCTGCTGTGGGTCGGCTGGTTCGGGTTCAACGCCGGGTCCGCCGTCGAAGCCCACGACGGCGCGGCGGGCATGGCGGCTGCGGCGACGCAGATCGCCACCGCCGCCGCGACGCTGTCCTGGATGTTCATCGAGTGGATCATCGCCAAGAAGCCAACCGTCATCGGCATGGCTTCCGGCGCGGTCGCTGGTCTGGTGGCCATCACGCCGGCCTCTGGCTTCGTGAACCCCACCGGCGCGCTGATCATCGGCATCGCCGCGGGTCTCGTCTGCTACTTCGCAGCCGTGCACCTGAAGAAGATGCTGGGCTTCTACGACGACGCGCTCGACTGCTGGGGCGTGCACGGGATCGGTGGAGCTCTGGGGGCGCTCATGACCGGCCTCTTTGCCTCGAACAAGATCAACTCGCTCGGCAAAGGGGCGCTCATCGACGGCAACTGGCATCAGATGTGGCTGCAATTCGTCGATGTGGCCGCCGTGTTCATCTGGTCCGGCCTCGGCACCTTCGTCATCCTGGCGGTGCTCAAGTACACCATCGGCATCCGCGTCAGCGAGGACGTGGAAGTCGAGGGCCTGGACATCAACCTCCACGGCGAGGTCGTCCAGGGCTAAGCCTTAGTTCCTCCTGGCCTAAGCGTGGGGAGCGGGGGTCCTTCGGGGCCCCCGCTTTCGTTTTGCACGCCGCGCAGATGCGTCGGAACCAGCGTCACGGGCGCGGGTTCAAGCCTCCACACCTTTGATGGAGGATTGGATGCCCACCACCACGACCAAGACCTCGGCCAAAACCGGCAAGGCCCGCCGTACCCGGCGGACCGGCCGGCGCGATCCCCTCGCCGTCACCCTGCTGAAGCAGGATCACCGCGAGGTCGAAGGCTGGTTCGACGAATACGAGCAGCTGGAGGGCGACGCCGAGAAGCTGGCGCTGTTCAGCAAGATCGCCCTCGCCCTGAAGGTTCACACCACGATCGAGGAAGAAATCTTCTACCCCGAGGAGCGCGGCGAGGTGGAAGACGACATGCTGGACGAGGCCTACGTCGAGCACACCGGCGCCAAGAAGCTGATCGCCGAGATCGAGGCGATGAAGCCGGCCGACGAGTACTACGATGCCAAGGTCAAGGTGCTGGGCGAGTACATCAAGCACCACGTCAAGGAAGAGGAACAGCCGGGCGGCATCTTCGCCCAGGCCAAGCGCGGCGACGAGGATCTCGATGCGATGGGCGAGCGGCTGAAGGCCCGCAAACAGGAACTGATGGCGCAGCTCGGCAAGGGCAAGGCGAACTGACCCGCCGAAGTGGCGGCCGGGTAGAAGCTACTCGGCCGCCATCCGGTCGGTGATCTGGGCCAGAGCCTGCAACGCCTTGACGTGGGCGGCGAAGGCGCGGCGGCCGTCCCTGGTCAGCGACGCCCAGGTGCGCTGTCGCCCGCTCAGCGCCGCCTTGCGCAGATTGACGTAGCCCGCTTCCGCCAGCTGGGCGAGGTGCTTGGAGAGCACGGAGTCGCTCACCTGCACGGTGTCGCGCAGCAGGCTGAACTCGGCGTCCTGCACCCCGGCCAGCACCGCCATGATCTGCAGCCTCGCCGGCGCGTGGATCACCGGGTCGAAGGCCCCGTCCATCAGGCCGCCGACCTCAGATCGCGCAGGTAGATGCGCTGCCAGATCGAACTCGCGAAATAGGCGACCACCGCGACCACGACGCCGCCGACCAGCGGCGCCCAGCCGACGCCGCGCTCGAACTTCAGCCAGTCGCACAGGGCCAGGGTCGCGAGGGTGAAGGCCAGCAGGCTCAGCGTCAGCGGCCGCGTAGGGCCGGCGCGGTAGCCGTTGATGAACATGCCGGTGCGGCGGCGGTCCCAGGCGATCACCAGAGCGACACCGACGATGAACAGCGCCTCGAAGAACAGCACCAGGGGGCTGGGCGCAGCCTGGCAGGCCACCAGGCCGCCCATCAGCCCGGCGAAGGCCAGATGCCGCGCCGGCGGACAGTTCGCAGCGGCGGCCAGTCTCTCCCGCGATTCCTGCATTGCGCTCAGGGCGGCGGCGGCTTCATCTGCTTGCATCGACATGGGGGATTCCTTCGCTTTCCATATTGGAAAGTTACGCTCACTTTCCAACTTGTCAAGTGACGCCCCGGCGGTGGTCGCCGGCTGCGGTCCGGGTGCGACCGACCCGCAATCCCGAAGTCCGTGAACCCCTAAGGCCTGAACCCGAGCGGCCGCGGCGCTAGCCGGGCGGGCTGGGAGACGATCTTCCAGGCCGTCTCGATCCAGTCGCAGATCCAGCGGCGGGTGTCGCGCGGGTCGATCATCTCTTCCATCTGGAAGCGGTTGAGCGGGCCAATCGGGCCGCGGGCGCTCTCGATGCGGGCGTTGATCTCGGCGCGCAGGGCGACGGGGTCGGCGGCCTCGGCCAGCTGGCGCTTGTAGGCCGCCTCGATGCCCCCTTCCGGCGGGATGCCGCCGACGTCGGCGGCCGGCCAGGCCACGCGCGCCGAGACGCCGCTCTTGGGAGTGGCGAAGTTGTTGCCGGCGACGCCGAACGAGCGGCGCATGATCACGGTGAAGATCGGCACGCTGGCCTGGGCGAAGGCGATCATCCACTCGCCGCCCTTGCGGATTGTCCCGGCCCGCTCGTGCTCCAACCCGACCGCGAAGCCCGGGTTGTCGATCAGGTTGAGGATCGGCAGGTGGAACAGGTCGCACACGTCGATGTGGCGCTTGAGCTTGTCGCAGCCGTCGGCGGTCAGCGCGCCGCCGTTCACGTGCCGGCTGTCCGAGGCGAGGATCCCGACCGGGTGGCCGTTGAAGCGCGCGAAACCCACCACCTGGTCGGTGCCCCAGAGCGCGCCGAGCTCGAAGAAGCTGTCCCTGTCGGCCATCAGGCGGATGGCGCGGCGGATGTCGAAGGTGGTGGTGCGTTTGCGCGGAATGAGGCCGAACAGCTCCTCCTCGCGGCGGTCCGACGGATCGCTGGTCGCGATCACCGGCGGCGCCTCGTAGACCGACGACGGCAGGTAGGAGAGGAAGCGCCGGGTCTGCGCCACCGCCTCCTCCTCGGTCTCGGCCAGGTTGTCGACCGAGCCGTTGAGGCAATGGATGCGCCAGTCGCCGAGGTCTTCCTTGGTGATGTCGTATCCCATCGCGTGTGCCACCACCGGCGGCCCGGCGACGAACAGCTGGGCGATGTCGCGCACCATCACCGAGAAGTGGCCGAGCACCGCCTTGGCCGCGCCGATGCCGACCACGCTGCCCAGCAGCACGTTGACCACCGGCACGGTGGCGAGCTGATCGGCGAACATCGACGAGCCAAGGTGGCCCGGCAGCATCGAGCCGCCACCGCCGGAGACACGCGGCCGGCCGGCGGTGATCGCGCCGGAGCTTTCCTTGGCCGCGCTCTCGCCGGCGGCCTGCTGCTTCGGCACCATCGCCGCGACGCTGCCGCCGCCGGAGGAGCCGTCGAGCAGGCGGATCGACGGGCATTTGAATTCCAGCGAGAGCCGGTCGATGTAGCCGCTCTTGGCCCCGATCGCGCCGTCGGCGTGGCCGCCGCGGGAGGTGAAATCGTCGGCGCAGGTGACGGCGGTGCGCCCGTCGATCCGGCCCCAGCCGCCGACATGGCTGGCGGCGGTGAAGTCGGCGATCTGGCCATCGGCGTCGTAGCTGGCGAACCCGGCGATGCTGCCGATCTCGCGGAACGAGCCGGGATCGAGCAGCAGGTCGATCCGCTCGCGGCAGGTGAGCTTGCCGCGGCTGCGCTGACGCACCACCCCGGGGTCGGTCGAGCCGGGCGCCAGGCGGGCGTGGGCGAGCGCCTGCAGCGTCTTCACCGCCTCGAGCGTCGGCGCCCAGCTGTCCTCGCCATAGGTGCGCGGGCCTGCGTCGGCCGTTTCGGAAGGGGTGATCGTGGCGACGATCTGGCCAGCGCCGACCGAACCACCGACCTCGATCGCCACCAACTCCGCGACCACGCCGGCGCAGGGGGCAGTGACCGCGGTCTCCATCTTCATCGCGCTGACGATCATCAGGGTGTCGCCGGCGGCCACAGTGGCGCCGGCGCGGGCGGTGACTTCGACCACCGCGCCGCCCATCGGGCACTCGACCCCGGCGTCGCCCGCGCGGATGTCGAGCGACGGACCGGCCGTGAGCGCCTGGATCAGCGGGGAGCGGCCGCCGTTCAGCGCCGCGGCCTGCTCGCCCAGCAACGACTTGGCCCCGGACGCGGGCGCCGGCCCAGTCGGGGCGCTCAGCCCGGGATGTTCGGCCAGCAGGGTGGTCCGTGCGTCACCCTCAGCCAGCTCGGGCCGGGCCAGGATCGCCTGCAGCGAGGCGAGGTTGGTGGGCAGGCCGTCGATCTGGAAGTCCGCCAGCGCGCGGGCGGTCCGCTCCAGCGCCGAGGCCAGCGAGCCGGTCGAGTTGGAGGCGCCGATCACCTTGGCGAACATCGGATCGAACTGCGGCGGCGGGCTCAGCCCCAGATAGCCGCAGGAATCGACCCGCACGCCGCGCCCGGCCGGTTCCTTGTAGGCGGTGATGGTCCCGGCGCCGGCGGCCGTTACGCGGGCCTGGACCGCGAACCGGCGCGGCGCGGGAATGGCCGCCTGGCCGTCGATCCCGAGGTCGGCCAGCCGTTCGCCGGCGGCGATACGGAACTGGGCCTCCACCAGGTCGATGCCGGTGACTTCCTCGGTCACGGTGTGCTCGACCTGGATGCGCGGATTGCACTCGATGAAGAAGTGCGCGCCGAGACCCGGATCGACCAGGAACTCGACCGTGCCAGCGTTGACGTAG
The DNA here is from genome assembly GCA_963835495.1 of uncultured Pseudomonadota bacterium. Taxonomy (GTDB): domain Bacteria; phylum Pseudomonadota; class Alphaproteobacteria; order Caulobacterales; family Caulobacteraceae; genus Acaudatibacter. Next base: position 1,621,823 of record CAWIFQ010000003.1, read on the forward strand.
TTGGCGGCCCTGGCGAGGCGCACAGCGTCATCCAGGATGCGCTGGCGCAGCGCGGGATCGAGCCCGGCCGCCGGCGCGATCTCGACGACCTTCTGGTTGCGCAGCTGCACCGAGCAGTCGCGCTCGAACAGGTGCACCGTCTCCCCTGCCCCATCGGCCAGGATCTGCACCTCGATGTGCCGCGGGCGTTCGATCAGCCTCTCGAGGAAGATCGACCCGTCGCCGAACGCGGCCGCAGCCTCGCGGGTCGCGCTGGCGAAGGCCGCTGCTATCTCCGCCGGCGCATCGACCCGCCGCATGCCGCGTCCGCCGCCGCCCGCCGCGGCCTTGAGCATCACCGGATAGCCGAGCTCGGCGGCAACCGTTTGCGCCGCCTCCGCGCTCGCCAGCGACACATCGCTGCCGGGGATGGTCGGCACGCCGTGGGCCTTCGCCAGCGCCTTGGCCTGCACCTTGTCGCCGAACAGCTCGAGCGTCTCTGGCCTCGGCCCGACGAACGTCAGGCCCTCGGCGAGGCAGCGCCGGGCGAACTCGGCGTTCTCGGAGAGGAAGCCGTAGCCGGGATGGACGCAGTCGCACCCGCTTTCGCGCGCCGCCTCGATCAGCACCTCGATGTCGAGGTAGGCCTTGATCGGATCGCCGCCCGAGGCGCCGATCACCCGGGTCTCGGTCGTCGCCCGCGTGTGCAGGCCCAGAGCGTCCGCTGGCGCGTGCACGCTGACGCTTTCGACGCCCAGCGCATCGGCCGCGCGGGCGATACGGATGGCGATCTCGCCGCGATTGGCGATCAGGACGCGCTTCAGCACTCGCAACTCTCCACGTTCGAACCCAGGGCGACCCAATCCTCTCCCATAGGGGGAGGGGGACCCCGAAGGGGTGGAGGGGGCCGGTTGCAGCGCGCGAACATCGCGGAATCGAGCCCGTCTTCGGGCCCCCTCCACCGCTCCGCGGTCCCCCTCCCCCTGCGGGGGAGGATATTCACGTCAGCGCCATTCCCGGCAGCTTGCCCGTATCGCGCCACTCGGCCAGCTTCTCGAAAAAGCGCAGCGGTCCGGCGCCGTACATGTCGGAGAAGAAGCCGCTGCGGTTACCCGTGGCGCCTTCGCTGTTGTAGTAGCCGGGCGTGCATTCCATGTAGAACCGCTGACCCATGCGGGCGAGGCTGCGCACTTCCTGCACATAGGCGTCCTCGCCTTCGGGCGTCGGCTCCAGCGCGGCGGCGCCGCGCTCCCGCGCCGCCGTCACGATGTAGGCCACATGGTCGGCCTGCTCGCGCAGCGCCTGCGGCACGCTGATCGTGATCGCGGTCTGGGTGAAGCCGAGGAAGAAGCAGTTGGGGAAGCCGTGGCTGGTCAGGCCGTGCAAGGTGCGCAGCCCCTCCCCCCAGTGCTCGGACAGCGTGCGGCCGCCCCGCCCGACGATGTCGTACCCGGCGCGCCGCGTGTAGGACGTGCCGACCTCGAAGCCGGTGGCGAAGATCAGGCAGTCGACCTCGTACTCGCGTCCGTTGGCGACCACACCCGTCCGGGTCAGCGCCTCGACGCCCTTGCCGTTGGTGTCGACCAGATGGACGTTCGGGCGGTTGTAGGTCTGCAGGTATTCGTCGTGGAAGCACGGCCGTTTGCAGAACTGGCGGTACCAGGGCTTCAGCGCCGCGGCGGTGGCCGGGTCCTTGACGATCGCGTCCACCCGGGCGCGGACCTGGTTCATCTTGCGGTAGTCGGCCAGCGCCATCACCTCGCCGCGCTCGGGGCCGCTCAGCGGACGCCCTAGCTGCCGCGCGATCTGCTTGGCCGCCGTGCCGGTGACATTGCGGAAGATGTCGGTCCAGCCGTCGTGGACCAGGTCCTCGTCCTGGTCGCCGCCGGCCACCAGGATGTTGAAGTTGTCCTGCCGCCGCCGCTGCCAGCCAGGCGTCAGCGAAGCGGCCCAGGCCGGATCGGTCTCGGCGTTGTTGCGCACGTCGACCGACGAGGGCGTGCGCTGGAACACGTAGAGTTCCTTCGCCCATTCGCCCAGGTGCGGCACGCATTGGATCGCGGTGGCGCCGGTGCCGATGATGCCGACGCGCTTGTCCTTCAGCCCGGTCAGGCCGCCGGTGGAATCACCGCCGGTGTAGCGGTAGTCCCAGCGGCTGGTGTGGAAGGTATGGCCCTCGAACTCGTTGATGCCGGGAATACCCGGCAGCTTCGGCCGGCTCAGCGGCCCGTTGGCCATGGCGACGAACTGGGCGGTGAAGCGGTCGCCGCGGGTGGTCGAGATGATCCAGCGCTTGGCGCCCTCGTCCCAGCGCAGCTCTGTGACGCCGGTCTGCAGCAGGGCGTCGTCGTAAAGCCGGTAGTGGCGCGCGATGTTGCGGCTGTGCTCGAGGATTTCCGGCGCGAACGAGTACTTGTGCTTGGGGATGTAGTTCAGTTCTTCGAGCAGCGGCAGGTAGCAGTAGCTCTCCACGTCGCACATCGCGCCAGGATAGCGGTTCCAGTACCAGGTGCCGCCGAAGTCGCCGGCGTTCTCGACCATGCGGATCTTGTCGAACCCCGCTTCGCGCAGCCGGGCGCCCATCAAGAGGCCGCCGAATCCGCCGCCGATGATGGCGAACTCGACGTCGTCGAACACCGGCTCGCGGGTGAATCCCGGCTCGACGTAGGGGTCGTCGACATAGTGCGAGAACTCGGCCTTCACCTCGACGTACTGGCCGATGCCGTCCTCGCGCAGGCGCTTGTCGCGCTCGGCGAGGTACTTGGCGTGCAGTTCGTCCGGATCGAAGTCGATCGGGCCGACGACCTCGGCGATCTGGGGGTCGATGGGCATGAGCTCAGGTCCCTCAGGCAAACAGGAAGTGCTTGGCGAGTTCGCCGCGGATCGACTGCATGTGGGTGAAGTACTGCAGGAAGCCGCCGTTGTAGTTGCCGTCCTGGCGACGGTTGAACTCGCCTTCGAAGTTGTAATAGCCGGGCGTGCAGTCGGCGTTGCGGCTGGTCTTGCCGCGGTGGGCGATCACCTCCTGCACCCACCATTCTTCCGTCTCGGGCGAGACATCGATCTCGGCCGCGCCGCGATCGCGGGCCAGCTTGATGCACTCGGCGATGTGGTCGCCCTGGGTCTGCAGCATGAAGGTGAGGTTGAACTGGAACGAGGCCTGGTAGCCGCCCATGATGAACAGGTTCGGATAGCCATGGGTGTGCACGCCGAAGAGCGTGCGGATGCCGTCGGCGTAGGTCTCGTTGATCTCCCGCCCGTCGCGGCCGCGGATCTCGTTGTAGATGCCGGTCTTCTGCACCTCGAAGCCGGTCGCGTAGATCAGGAGGTCGAGGGGGTAGGTCTGGCCCTCGAACACCGGCCCCTCGGGCGCGATCTCGGTGATGCCCTTGCCCTTGGTGTCGACCAGATGGACGTTCGGCAGGTTGTAGGTCGGCAGGTAGTCGTCGTCGAAGCACGGCCGCTTGCACATGAACATGTACCAGGGCTTCAGCGCGTCGGCGGTCGCCGGGTCATGGACCAGTTCGTCGATGCGTTTGTGGATGCGCATCATGTGGTCGATGTTGGCGTTCTCCTGGCGGCGGATCTTCTCCTCGCGGGACACCGCGGCCAGCTCGGCCTTCTTGGCGTCGTCGAGTTCGCGGCCGCGGATGTGCTTCATCCGCCGCGCCTGCTGCCAGCCGGGCTTCAGTCTGGCCTGCCACTCCGGATCGGTCGGCCGATCGCCGCGGATGTCGATGCCCGACGGCGTGCGCTGGAACACGTAGAGTTCCTTCGCCGCCTTGCCGAGCCGCGGGATCGCCTGCACCGCCGAGGCGCCGGTGCCGATGATGCCGACCACCTTGTCCGACAGGTTCTCGAGGTTCTCGCCGGTGTAGGCGTAGTCCCAGCGCGAGGTGTGGAACGAGTGACCGGCGAAGCTCTCCATGCCGGCGATCTTCGACAGCTTCGGTTTGGAGAGCGTGCCGTTGGCGCAGATGACGAACTTCGCCCGCATCCGGTCGCCGCGGTCGGTCTCGATCAGCCAATGCTTTTCTGTGTCGTTCCAGGTGGTCCGGAGCACCGTGGTGCGGAACACGGCGAGGTCATAGAGGTCGTAGCGCTTCGCGATCGCCTGGCAGTGGGCGTAGATTTCCGGACCCTTCGCGTAGAGCCGCGAGGGCACGTAGTTCATCTCGTCGAGCAGCGGGAGGTAGTCGTAGCTCGGCACGTCGCAGGCCGCGCCCGGGTAACGGTTCCAGTACCAGGTGCCGCCGACGTCGGCGCCGCGCTCGACGATGCGGATGCTCTCGACGCCGCGCTCGCGCAGCCGCGCCGCCGTCAGCAGCGCCGAAAATCCGCCGCCGATGAACAGCACCTCGACCTCGTCGGTGATCGGGTCGCGATCCGGCGCCGGCTCGGCGTGCGGGTCGATCGCGTATTTGGCCAGATCGCCGTCGAAGTCGGAGGTGTACTGCGCGGTGCCTTGCGGCCGGTACTTCAGCCGCAGGTCGCGGGCGTCGGCGAACCGGGCCTTGATCGAGTCGTAGTACGACTGCGGCATGTCGCCGGACATTTCCGGCTCGGCGGTGTTGGCTTGCTGCGTGTCCGTCACGCGATCCTCCCATCTGGTTTTGGATCACGTTGCGACTTCAAACGCCTGTTCGCAAGCTCCCAATGCTGGCCGCGGGGAGTCCTACCCGCCGCTCACCGCGGCCACGGCCGGATCGCCTGGAAGCCGCCGTCGATGGAAAGCATTGCGCCGGTGACCCAGCGAGACTCGTCGCTGGCGAAGTAGACGGCGGCGTGGGCGACATCCCAGCCGGTCCCCTCCGTTTGCAGCGGCACGGCTTGGCGGCGGCGCTCGCGACCTTCCTCGCCGAGCGCCGCAACCAGCGGCGTGTAGACCGTACCCACGACGAGGCAGTTGGCGCGAATACCCTCGGCGGCGTGGTCCGCGGCCACCGAGAGGGTCAGCGCCTGCAACCCGCCCTTGGTCGCGGTGTAGGCGACCGCGCCCGGCGTGCCGGAGAGCCCGAGCACGCCGGCGGTCGATGAAACGTTGATGATCGCCCCGCCGCCGCTCTCGCGCATCCGGGGTATGGCGGCGCGGCAGCACAGCATGGCCGAGGTCAGGTTGGTTTCGATCAGGCGGCCCCAGTCCTCCAACGACTGGGTGACGGTGTTCCCCGCGGCGCCGACGCCGACGTTGTTGTGCAGGATGTCGAGCCGGCCGTAGCGCTCCACCGCGAACGCGGCCATCGCCTCGGTGGCTTCGGGGTCGGTGACGTCAGCGGGGAAAGCAGACGCCTCGCCGCCCTCGCCGCGGATGGTCTCCGCCAACGCCTCGGCGCGCTCGGCGCTGCGGTTGACCAGCACCACCTTGGCGCCTTCACGGGCGAACAGGATGGCGGTCGCCGTGCCGTTGCCGATCCCCTCCCCACGCGCCGCCGCGCCGGTGACGATGGCGACCTTGCCGGCCAGGCGGTGCATCGGCGCGGAGGCCTACAGCGCCTTTTCGACCGCCTCGACGATGGTCGGGTCCTGCGGCGGCGTGCGCGGGCCGAACGCGGCGATGGCGTCGCCGTCGGGGCCGATCAGGATCTTGTGGAAATTCCACACCGGCACGGCTGGCTCGCCCAGCTTGTCTTCGGCCCAGGCGTAGAACGGATGTCGCCCCGCTTCCTTGACGTCGACCTTGGCGGTCATCGGGAAGTCGACGCCGAAGGTGGTGGCGCAGAAGTCCTTGATCTCGCCTTCCGTCCCTGGCTCCTGCCCGGCGAACTGGTTGCAGGGCACGCCCAGCACCACCAGGCCCTTGTCGCGGTAGTCGCGGTAGAGCGCTTCCATGCCTTCATACTGCGGGGTGAGCCCGCACTTGGAGGCGACGTTCACCACCAGCACCGGCTTGCCCTTGAAGCTCGACAGCGGGAGCGGCTCGCCGTCGATGCTGGTGAAGGAGAAGTCATAGGCGTTCGACATCGGCGGCTTCCTGCGTGTGGTTCAAACGAGGCCCTGCTGGACCATAGCTTCTTCCACCGCCAGCGCCAGATGCAGGGCGCGCTCGCCGTCGCGGGCGCTGGCCAGAGGCGCGGGCCGCTCGCCGCGCACCGCGGCGACGAACGCGCCGATGCTGGCGCCAAGGCCGTCGCGGCCGGCCGCGGTGTCGGCGAAGTCCGCGGCCAGCGGGAACGGCGTCGTGTTGGTGAAGGCGCGGGTCAGGAAATCCACCCGCACCTCGCCGGACGGATAGACGATCCGCATGGTCCGCTCCCGGACCTCGGCGACGCGGGAGGCGCGGAAGCGGGCGACGAAGCCATCCTCGAACTCGGCCTCCGCATCGACCCGGTCGAGCGTGCGGTTGGCGACGCAGGCGCCGTCGGCTTCGATGCTCATCGGCTCGTCCGGCGTCAGGGCCAGCGCCAGGTCGAGGTCGTGGATCATCAGGTCGAGCACCACCGAGACGTCGAGATTGCGCGGATTGGGCGGGCCGATCCGCACCGCCTCGAGCAGCTTCGGCCGCTCGGGAATATCGAACAGGCCCATGGCCCCCAGCCCGGCCCGCTCCAGGAACCCGCAGGCGGCGACCAGGCCCCTGGCCCGCGCCAGCTCGACGATGCGCGCGGCGTCGGCCACCGAGGTCGCGACTGGCTTCTCGATATAGACCGGCTTGCCGGCCGCCAGCGCCGCGAGCGCCGGCGCGGCGTGGCAGATGGCCGGCGTGGCGATCGAGACGATGTCGACCGCGGCGATCAGCTCGGCTTCGCTGGCGAACACCTGGCCGCCGTGCTTCGCCGCCAGCGCCTCGGCGTGGACGGCATGGTGGTCGTAGACCCCGGCCAGGGTCACGCCCGGCAGGGCGGCGTACTTGCCCGCGTGGTAGCCGCCGAAAACACCCGCGCCGATCACTCCGGCGCGCAGGACCTGACCCATCTCGTCACTCACTTTCGCGGGCCGCCTAGCACCCAGGAAGCTGCGCCGCCAGCGACGGAGTGTTGCGGTTTGTTTCTCTGGTTTCGGCCAGCCCGTACCCTCCCTCAGTCATGGCCGGGCGTAAGTTGTTCAGACCGGAGAGAAGGGTAGCGCGTAGCCCTTGCCAAACGCCGGGGAAGCGGCGCCTTCATGCGCCAACCAACGAGGAAACCACCATGACCCAGTCCCGCGAGATTCGCCTGAAGAGCCGGCCAAGCGGCATGCCGACCGCCGACAACTTCGAACTGGTCAGCGTCGACCTGCCGGATCCCGGCCCCGGCCAGGTGCAGGTGCAGAACACCTGGATGACGGTCGACCCCTACATGCGCGGCCGGATGAACGACGTGAAGAGCTACTCGCCGCCGTTCCAGCTGGGCGAAGCCATGCAGGGCGGCGCGATCGGCGTGATCGCGAAGTCGAACGATCCGTCGCTGAAGGAAGGCGACCTGGTGCAGAGCTTCTTCGGCTGGCGCGAGGCGTTCAACGCCCCGGCCGGCGCGGTGCAGAAGCTGGACACCCACGGCCTGCCGCCGCAGGCGTTCCTCGGCTACGCCGGGATGCCAGGCCTGACCGCCTACGTCGGCCTGATGCGGATCGCCGAGATGAAGGCGGGCGACGTCGTATTCGTCTCCGGCGCGGCCGGCGCTGTGGGCTCGGTCGCCTGCCAGATCGCCAAGCTGAAGGGCCACACCGTGATCGGCTCGGCCGGCGGCGCCGACAAGGTCGCGTTCCTGAAGGAACTCGGCGTCGACCACGCGATCGACTACAAGGCCGAGCCGGACGTGACCGCCGCCCTGATGCGCGCGGCCCCCGACGGCATCGACGTCTATTTCGAGAACGTCGGCGGCGTCCACATGGAGGCGGCGCTGACGGCCGCCAAGCCGTTCGGCCGTTTCGCCCTCTGCGGCATGATCTCGGACTACAACAACACCGACCTCGGCAAAGGCGTGCGGGGCCTGGTGATGGTGGTGGGCAAGAGCCTGACCCTGCGCGGCTTCATCGTTTCCAACCACGCCGACATGCAGGCGGCTTTTGCTCAGGAGCTGGCCGGCTGGGTCGCGGCGGGCAAGTTCAAGAGCCACGAGACGGTCAGGGAAGGCATCGAGAACGCGCCATCCGCCTTCCTCGGCCTGTTCAAGGGCGAGAACCTCGGCAAGATGCTGGTGAAGCTCGGCTGACGCTTGGTCTAGTTGCGACCCGTTCGCGGTCGACGCCCTCATTGGGAAGGGGCTAGAAGGCGGGGCATTCCCGGAGCGTCCCTGTGGCCCGCCTGTTCAACGCCTATGTCATCGTCGACTGGAGCGCGGCCTCGAAGCCGACGACCGGGGCGGATTCGATCTGGGTCGGCGTGCTGAAGCGCGACGTGCGCTTCCGCATGGCGTTCGAGTCGCACAATCCGGCGACCCGCGCCGAGGCCGAGAAGCTGATCGGCGGCATCCTCGACGATCGGGCCAAGCGCAGCGAGCGGACCCTGATCGGCTTCGACTTCAACCTCGGCTTTCCCCGCGGCCTCGCCGCCGGGCTGAAGCTGCCGGCCGAGACGCCGCCGTGGCTGGCGGTCTGGAACCAGATCGACCGGATGGTGAAGGACAAGGCCGACAACACCAACAACCGCTTCGGCGTCGGCTCGGAGATCAACCGGCGGCTCACCGGCGGGCCGTTTCCGTTCTGGGGCGTGCCGCCGAAGGACGCGCTGACCACGCTGCAGCCAAAGAAGACGCGGGCGCACGGCCCGGGCGACATCCCCGAGTTCCGCCACGCCGAACTGGCGGCCAAGGGCCCGAGCCCGGTCTGGAAGCTCTATTACCAGGGCTCGGTGGGCGGCCAGGCGATCCTTGGCATCCCGATGGTGCGGCGGCTGAAGCTAGCCAGGGGCGAGGCCATGAAGGTCTGGCCGTTCGAGACCGGCTGGAAGGCGCTGACCGAGACCGACCTCGCCGGCGTCGATGTGGTCGCGGCCGAGGTCTATCCGTCGCTGCTGGAGGTCAAGCCGCTGCCCGGCGAGGCGAAGGATCTGGCCCAGGTGCGCACGACCGCGGAGCATTTCGCCCGAACTCGACGAGGCCGGCAGGCTCGGCGCGGCGTTCGGGCCAGCCAAGAGTGTGGCGGCGGACGTGCTGGTCGACGCCGAGCGCGAAGAAGGCTGGGTGCTGGGGGCCTAACGCACGTCCAAATCAGGCGAAGCATGCTCTCAGCACGTCATGGCCGAGCTCGTCTCGGCCATCCATGAACACAGCTACCAGAGGCGTGCATGGATTGCCGACACTCCGCGCTTCGCGCTCCGGCCGGCAATGACGTGAAAAATGAAATTCTATCCCATCCGAACCTGCTCCGGCGTTCGGGGGCCTAGTCCCGCCGCGCCAGCATCCAGAACCGGCCGAGCAGCAGGCCCGCCGAGACGTAGGCGGCGATGATCGCGGCCGTGAGGATGCCAGTGATGCCCCAGCCGAGCGGGATCGCCAGCACATAGGCCAGCGGCAGCATCACCGCGACATAGCTGGCCAGATGGGTGCAGCTCGGGACCAGCACGTCGCCGCGCGCTCGCAGCGCCTGGGCCACGACCACCTGCATCCCATCCGGCAGGTAGAACACCGCCGACAGCGCCAGGGCGGCGGCGGCCAGGGCGATCGCGGCCGGATCGGAGGTATAGAGCGGGGCGATGGCGTGGGCCGTGGGCCAGATGACGACGCCGATGACAACCCCGAACGCCGCCGTAACCGCGAAACCGACGCCGGCGGCGAGGCGCAGACTCCTGGCGTCGCTCGCGCCGTAGGCCTGACCGACCAACACCCCGGTCGCGGTCGAGATGCCAAGCGGGACCATGAACACCAGCGCCAGCACGTTCAGCGTCACCGCCCAGGCGGCCACCACCAGCGGGCCGATCCAGCCGGCGATCACGTTCATCGCCGAGAAGGCGGTGATCTCGAAGAAGCTGGAGGCCGCCGCGCCATAGCCGATCCGCCGCTGTTCGATCTCTGCCGGCCTGGAACGCGCCGGCTTGTCGAAGACCCCAAGCGCGCGGGCGTCGGGCATCAGCGCGACGTAGGCCAGCGTCCCGATGGTGAGGAAGACGCGGCTGGAGGCGGTCGCCAGCGCCGCGCCGTTCGCGCCCATCGCGTGCAGGCCGAAGCCGCCTGGCACCAGCACCAAGTCGACGCCGAGGTTCAGGATATTGGCGGCCCACATGATCACCATCGGCGGCGTCATTCGTCCGAGCCCTTCCAGCCAGGACGCCGCGGCCGAAGACATCGCGAAGGCGGGCATCGACAGCGCCAGGATCACCAGCGGCCCGCTGGCGCCGGCGGCGAGATTGCCCTTCAGGCCCAACGAGGCCAACAGCAGCGGTCCGCCGAGGCTCATGACCAGCGCCGCCACGACGCCCACCTGCAGGCCGTAGACCAGGCCCCGTCGCAGCACCGCGCCGGTGAGGTCCGGCCGCCCCTCCCCGATCGCCCGCGAGGCCATCACCTGCACGCCGGACAGCAGCCCCATAGCCGAACCCAGCACCGTGCTCGCGCCGGCCCAGCCCAGGGCGAGGAAGCCGAGCTGCTCGGCCGAATAGCGCCCGGTGACGATGGTGTCGGTCAGGCCCATGGTCATCACGCCGAGCCGCGAGGCCACCACTGGCGTGGCGAGCTTCGCCAGCCGCGCCAGGTCGGCCTTGATGGAACGGGACAACGGCGCCGCAGGCGACGCCGCCACCGCGGCCTCGCCGCTCATCGTCTCTCACCCATGGAGTTAGGCGCGGAATCTGGACGAGAAGCCCGGGCGGAGCAAGCCGTTCAGGCCGGCTGGAGCGGATGGGACCGCCACTCGCGCGCCACCTCGAAGTGGCGGCGCGGTCAAGCGCGGCGGCGGGCCAGGTAGAGGATGGTGGTCATGTTGCGGGTGACGCGGTCGCCGAACTGGGTCTTGGCTATGCGGCGCAGCTCCGCCAGAGCCCCGGCGGAATCCGGCATCGCGGTGACGTTGGAATAGGTCGCATAGAGGGCGACGGTCTCGTCGGCGGTCAGCACCAGCGGCCAGTGGCTGGTTTGGTGGAGCACGCGCTCGAACGCGCCGGTCGCGTCGATCGCCGCAATGCGCGCCGCGGCGTCGAGCGCGAAAGGCGTCGGACCACCACCCGGGCTGGCGGGGCCGTTCAACACGCCCTGGGTCGCGTCGTGGAACAGGTCGGGATAGGCGTCGTCGCCGAAATTGTTCCACAGCGCCGCCCACCAACCGCCGGGCTTCAGCAGACGGGCGACCTTGGCCAGCGCGGCGACCTCCTCGAGCCAGTGGAACGACGTAGCCGCCAGGCCGAGGTCGAAACTGGCTTGCGCGAGCACAGCCTCCTCGAACGGCTCTGCGAGCACCTCTGCCGTTGGGTTGTCGATCGTCTGGCGCAGATGCTCGGCCAACCTCGGGTCCGGCTCGATCGCGACCAGCGGCGCCGCGCCCAGCGCCAGCAGCTGGCGGGTCGCTTTCCCGGTGCCAGGGCCGATCTCGAAGACGGCGGCGCCGGGGGCCAGGCCACAGTCGGCGCACAGGGTCTCGAACACCCAGTCCGGATAGTCGGGCCGCGCCGCGTCGTAGTTCGCCGGATCCGAACCGAAGGCCCGGCGGCCAAAGTTGCGATCAAGCTCAGTCATCGCGCCAAGCCTCCAGGAACGCCACAGGGCCGATTTAGACCGTTACTGGTAGTACCCCACCAGGACCCTCACGCGAGGGGCTCCACGGCCGCTCCAGGCCCCGGCAAAGGCCATCCCCTTGCCGGCCAGCCCTACTCCGCCGCCCTCAGCCCCGCGAGCCGGTCGGCCTTCAGCTTCTCGGCGACCAGGAACGCCAGCTCCAGCGCCTGTTCGCCGTTGAGGCGGGGGTCGCAGTGGGTGTGGTAGCGGTCGCCGAGGTCGCCCTCGGCCAGCGCGCGGGCGCCGCCGAGGCATTCGGTGACGTTCTGGCCGGTCATCTCCAGGTGCACGCCGCCGGGGTGCACGCCCTCGGCCTCGGCGATCTCGATGAAGCTCTTCACCTCGGAGAGGATGCGGTCGAACGGCCGGGTCTTGTAGCCGTTGTTGGCCACCAGCGTGTTGCCGTGCATCGGATCGATCGCCCAGACCACGCGGCGGCCCTCGCGGCGGGTGGCGTTCATCAGCATCGGCAGCCGCGCGGCGATCTTGTCGGCGCCGAAGCGGCCGTAGAGCGTCAGCTTGCCGGCCTCGTCCTCGGGGTTCAGCGCGTCGATCAGCCGGATCAGCTCGTCCGGCTCCAGGGTCGGGCCGACCTTCACGCCGATCGGGTTCTTGATCCCCTTGCAGTATTCGACGTGGGCGCCGTCGAGCTGGCGGGTGCGCTCGCCGATCCAGACCAGGTGGGCCGAGGTGTCGTACCAGTCGCCCGAGGTGGAATCGACGCGGGTCATCGCCTCTTCGTAGCCCAGCAGCAGCGCCTCGTGGCAGGTGAAGAACTCGACCCGGTGCAGGTCGGGCTGGGTCTCCGGCGTGACCCCGATCGCGGCCATGAAGGTCAGCGTCTCGGAGATCTTGTCGGCCAGTTCGCGGTAGCGCGCGCCCTGCGGCGATCCCTCGACGAAACCCAGCGTCCAGCGATGGATGTTGTAGAGGTCGGCGTAGCCGCCGCCGGCGAAGGCGCGCAGCAGGTTCAGCGTCGACGACGACTGGGCATAGGCCTTGAGCAGCCGCTCGGGATCGGGCCGGCGCGCCTCGGGCGTGAACTCCATGCCGTTGATGTTGTCGCCGCGGTAGGACGGCAGGGTGACCCCGTCGATGGTCTCGGTCTCGGCCGAGCGCGGCTTGGCGAACTGGCCGGCCATGCGGCCCACCTTCACCACCGGCTTGCCGCCGGCGAAGGTGAGGATCACCGCCATCTGCAGGATCAGGCGGAACAGGTCGCGGATGTTGTCGGCGGAGAACTCCTTGAAGCTCTCGGCGCAGTCGCCGCCCTGCAGCAGGAACGCCTTGCCGTCCGACACCTGGCCCAGCAGGTGCTTCAGCCGCCGCGCCTCGCCGGCGAACACCAGCGGCGGCATGCGGCGAAGCTCGGCTTCCACGCGCGCCAATGCCGCCACGTCCGGGTAGTCGTCCGGCACATGCTTGGCGGGCAGAGTTCTCCAGGACGAGGGCGTCCAGCGTTCAGTCATCAGGGGCCTGCTTCGAAGGGCGCGGTTTCTAGCTTAGATGGGAAGCGAAGGCCACAAGTTGATACGCCGGCCGGCGCTGGGGAGGCGGGAGCGGTCTAAGAACGGACCACGAACCCACGAACCGCCGAACACCAACCACCAATGTCATCCCGGCCGGAGCCGCGCAGTGGCGCAGAGCCGGGATCTACTTTGCGCCGGCCGGGCGAAGTAGATCCCGGACAGTCCGCTTTGCGGCTCTTCCGGGATGACAATGTTGGTTTGGTTGCAGGATGCTGCGCGCGCACTTCTGAGGAACCGGATGCAGAGCTTTGACCAGATCTTCGACCGCGCCGCCGCCCGGAAAGGCGGGGCGGCGGCGTTGGAGGCGATGATCGCGGAGTGGCCGCCGAAGAGCCACGCCGAGCTGGCTGCCACGCCCGACGATCGCTGGCTGGCGGAGATCACCCGCTCGGTGTTCCAGGCCGGCTTCAACTGGCGGGTCATCGACAACAAGTGGCCGGGGTTCGAGGCGGCCTTCCACGGCTTCGACCCGAGGCTCAACGCGGCGATGAGCGAGGACGAGTTCGACGCCCACCTCAAGGACACCCGGATCGTCCGCAACGGCCAGAAGATCGCCTCGGTGCGGGCCAACGCCCAGTTCCTGGTCGACCTCGCCGCAGAGCATGGCAGCGCCGCGAAGTTCTTCGCCGACTGGCCCGACAGCGACCTGGTCGGGCTGCTCGAGGTGATGAAGAAGCGCGCCGCCCGCTGCGCCGGCGAAACCGCGATGCGGCTGCTGCGCCGCATGGGCAAGCCGGCGTTCATCACCACCCGCGACGTCGCCGCCGCCTTGGTCGAGGCCGGCGTGCTCTCGGCGCCGCCGAAGAACCGGAAGGACCTCCAGGCGGTGCAGGACGCGTTCAACGCCTGGAGCAAGCAGTCCGGCCGTGACCTCAACGCCATCAGCCGAACGCTTGCCCTCAGCATCGGCCCCAGCTACGAGCCCGGCGCGCCGCCCTGGCCGCGCTAGCGGGCGGCATAGCCGGGAGGCTCAGTTGCTCGACATCCTGTTGTACGACGGCTTCGGCGACCACGCTTCGGATGGCGCGCGTTACGCCGCCGAGCTCGAGGCCGCCGCCGAGGCCGACGTGCCGGCCAAGCATCTCGTCCAGTTCGCCAAGGTCGGCGTTCACACCATCGGCGAACACCTCGGCGAATGGCCGCGCGCCAGGACATTGGCGGGCCGGTTGCTGCACGACCGCACGCCCGACGCCGAGACAGCCCGGGCCTGGGGCCACCTCTATGTCGCGGCGATGCTGTGCGGCGACGTCGCGGGCGCGGCGCAAGCCGAGATCGCCTTTTGCCGCGGCCTTGGCGCGGATTTCCGCGCGGCGATCGTCGAGATGAAGTTCATGCTGGTTGCGGCCTTGGTCGGCTGCGGACGCGCCGCCGAGGGCGCGGCGATCTACCAGGGGGCGCTCGACCTGGCGCGGACCCTCGGCGAGGCGGCGCCGAGCCGGGCGATCGCCGTCGCCAGCAACAACCTCGCCACCGAGCTGCTGGAAGCGCCGTCGCGGACCGGTGCGGAAGCCGAGCTCATGCTGCGCGCCGCCGCCGCGTCCCACGAGTTCTGGCTCAAGTGCGGCGACTGGCTGAACGACGCGCGCGGGCACTACCTCGAGGCGCTGGTGGCGAACGTGCTGGGCGACCCCGCCAACGCTGTGAGCCACGTCGACCGTGCGCTCTCCCTGATCGCGGCCAACGGCGGCGCCGCGGTCGACGAGACCTTCCTGCACCTGGCCCGCGCCCACGCCCTGCGACTAGCCGGCGACATCGAGGCGAGCGCCGCGGAGCTTGAGATTAGCGACGACGACGCCATGGGCTGGGACGACGACGGTCTGATGGCCTGGTACGCCGAAGAGCGAGCGCGGGTCATGCCGAATGCGCCGGCGCTCGAGGACGACGGCGAAGGCGACGACGACGAGAGCGCCTGAGCGCCTTTTCCCTCGCGGCGCCGTTGCGCGCCGTCGCCCACGGATGCATGGACTTATCCCCAGGGACGCGCCGCCAGATGCGCGCCGTGCAAGGGAGTGCGAGCCATGCCGGAAGTCATCCTCGAACCCGAGCTGCCGATCGTCGATCCGCACCATCACCTGTGGGACCGGCTGGGCGGGGCGCGCAGTCCGCTGCCGCCGCAGCCGCCCGGACCGGTGCACCCGTTCACCCAGGTCGTCGCCCGCAGCCCCCGCTACCTGCTCGACGAGCTGCTGGTCGACCTGCGCAGCGGCCACAACGTCATCGCCACCGTGTTCGTCCAGTGCGGCGCGATGTACCGCGCCGATGGACCGGAAGCGCTGAAGCCGGTCGGCGAGACCGAGTTCGTCAACGGCGTCGCGGCGATGACCGCCAGCGGGATTTACGGCGACGTGCGCGCCTGCGCCGGCATCGTCGGTCACGCCGACTGCACGCTGGGCGAGGCGATCGACGAAACGCTCGAGGCGCACCTGAAGGCCTCGGACCGCTTCCGCGGCATCCGCCACAGCTGCTCGTCCGACCCGGATCCCAACGTGCTGGGTCCCCTCGCCCGCCAGACGCCTGGGCTCTATCTCAGCGACGCGTTCCGCAAAGGCTACGCGCGGCTGGCCAAGTACGGGATGTCGTTCGACGCCTGGCTGCTCGAGCCACAGCTGCCGGAACTGATCGACCTAGTGAAGCGCCAGCCGGATATCCCGGTGGTGCTCGATCACGTCGGTACGCCGCTCGGTCTCGGCGTTTACGAAGGCAAACGCGAAGAGCGGTTCGGGATCTGGCGCGACAACATCCGCAAGCTGGCCGACCTGCCGCACGTGAACGTGAAGCTCGGCGGCCTGGCGATGGCGTTCTGCAACTTCCCCTCGTTCATGGCCGATCCGCCGGCGTCCTCGACCCAGCTGGCCGCCGACTGGAGGCCCTACCTGGAAACCTGCATCGAGGCGTTCGGACCCTCGCGCTGCATGTTCGAGAGCAACTTCCCGGTCGACCTCGGCTCTTGCGACTACCCGACGCTGTGGAACGCCTTCAAGGTGTTCGCCAAGGACTACTCGGCCGCCGAGAAGGCCGACCTCTTCGCCGGCAGCGCCAAGCGCGTCTACCGGCTCGACCTCCCCAACTAGACCCCGCCCAGAAGGACCACCCCCATGGCCATCGATTTCGAGATCCCGCCGGAGGCCAAGGCCATCCGCGAACGCGTGCGCCAGTGGGTGCACGACGAGTGCATCCCCGCCGAGAAGAAGCTGATCGACGGCGCGGACTACAAGACGACGTTGGCGGAGCTGCGCACGAAGGCTCGCGCGCAGGGCCTCTGGTGCCCTTTCATCCCCAAGGAATACGGCGGCATGGCGCTCGGCCCGCTGGCCAACGCCCTGGTGCAGATGGAGCTGGGCGAAAGCCACCTCGGCGCGCTCTCGATGAACACGCAGGGACCCGACGACGCGACCATGCTGACGCTGCTGACGCACGGCACCGACTTCCAGAAGGAGAAGTTCCTCAAGCCGCTGCTGAACGGCGAGAAGCGCATCTGCTACTCGATGACCGAGAAGGCTGCCGGCGCCGACGCGACCGGGATGCAGACCCGCGCGGTCAAGGACGGCAACGAGAACTACGTGCTGAACGGCGAAAAATGGTTCTCGTCGGCCGCCTCGGCCGCCGACATCGCGCTGGTCATGGCCAAGACCGACCCTGACGCGCCGCGCCACCAGCAGTTCTCGACCTTCCTGGTCGAGCTGCCGAACCCCGGCTACAACATCAAGCGCGACATCCCGACCATGGCCGTCGAGGGACCGCTCAGCCACATCATGGGCGGCGGCCACTCCGAAGTGGAGATCAAGGACCTGGTGGTGCCGGCCGAGAACCTGCTCGGCGGCGAGGGCAATGGCTTCAACATGGGCCAGCACCGCCTCGCCTACGGCCGGCTGCGCCACGGCATGCACAACGTCGCCATGGCCCAGCGCGCGCTCGACATGGCCACCGCCCGCGTCACCAGCCGCACCACTTTCGGCAAGCCGCTGCACGAGCGCCAGGCGGTGCAGTTCATGCTCGCCGAGTGCGCGACCCAGCTCTACATCTCGCGGCTGATGCTGCTGCACATCGCCTACAAGGCCGAGAAGGGCATGGACCTGCGGCAGGAGAACTCGATCGCCAAGGTCTATCTGGCCAACATGGTGCACCACGTGGTCGACACCGCGATCCAGCTGCACGGCGCGCTCGGCTACTCGCTCGATACGCCGCTGGCCCGCTGGTACACCGGCATCCGCTCGCAGCGCCTGGTCGACGGTCCGGATGAGGTCCACCGCTGGACGGTCGGCCGCAACGTGATCAAGGCGTTCCAGGCCGACGGCACCACGGCCGCGGCGGCGGGCGGGGATCTGGTCTAGGATTCCTGCTCGACACTACAGTTTGTCATCCCGGAGAGCCGCGCAGCGGACTCGTCCGGGATCTGCTTCACCGCCTGCGCAAAGTAGATCCCGGACCTCCGCCGCTTCGCGGCTGCGTCCGGGATGACAAACCCTTGGAAGACGACGAAATCGGGTCTTGGCCCCCCAAAAGCGGATGAGACCGTTCAGTTTTTCTCGGTGTTTCACGTAAAACATCACCGATAACGACCGATAATAACGGCGGCCCAATTGTGGCGGCGGATGCGCCGGCCGTAGCTTTTCTAACGATGCACGATGTCAAAGACCCGGCGCCGAAGAGGCGTCGCAGGCTCATGCGATCCATGTGGGTGAGTCGCGGTCAAGCGGGGAGTGCTACGTCTCCTCCCGCGTCCCCTGGACGATGTCCACCAGCCCCCAGGCCTTGGCTTCTTCGGCGTCCATGAAGGTGTCGCGGTCGAGGGCGGCGCGGACTTCCTCGAGGGTGTGGCCGCAGTGCTTGGCGTAGAGCAGGTTGATCTTCAGCTGCGTCTCCAGCACGTCCTTGGCGTGGCGCTCGATGTCCGAGACCTTGCCCTGAAAGCCGCCTGAGCCCTGGTGGACCATGATCCGGGCGTTGGGCAGGGCGATGCGCTGGCCCGGTTCGCCGGCCATCAGCAGGAACGAGCCCATCGAGGCGGCGAAGCCCATGCAGGTCGTGTGCACCGGGCTCGAGATGTACTGCATGGTGTCGTAGATCGCGAAGCCCGAGGTCACCACGCCGCCGGGCGAGTTGATGTACATGGCGATCGGCTTCTTCGGGTTCTCGCTCTCCAGGAACAGCAGCTGCGCGCAGACCAGCGCCGCCATGTCGTCCTCGACCGGGCCGGTGACGAACACGATCCGCTCACGGAGCAATCTCGAGAAGATGTCGAACGCCCGCTCGCCGCGGCTGGACTCCTCCACCACCATGGGCACCAGGCCCATGATCAGAGGACTGAGGGTCTTGGGGCTCATGCCGCCATCCTCCAGGCGCAGGCGCTCGCCACGACGCGGCGGCGCGGGGCCAGTGCGAACACATTGGGCGCCAGCGCGCGGTGCACGATGGTCAGGCGGGTTCCGCCGCCCTCCCCTTGCCCGATCTCGAAGCTGACCAGGCTGTCGCCCTCGCGAGTCGGCCAGGCGAGGTCGAGCCGCGAGCCCGGATCGGCGCGCACGATCTCGGCGGGACCCGCCTCAGGCTCGCCGAGCCAGGCCTCGCGCAGCTCCGGCGTCGCGATCGCGCGCCAGACCTTGTCGGGCGGCGCATCGAGTTCGGCCTCGAACGTGAGTATGTCCGGGTTGGGTGCGTCGGGATCGTCGCTCATTGGTCCATCTCCTTCAGCACATCCTTGAGGCGTTCGATCCGCTGCGGCCAGAAGGCGCGGTAGCGGCCGAGCCAGTCGATCAGCGGCGCCAGGCCCTGCGGTTCGATGCGGTAGAACACCTTGCGTCCCTCGCGCCGTTCGCCCACCAGCCCGGCCGCCTTCAGCGCCGCCAGGTGCTGCGAGACCGCCGGCTGCGAGATCGGCAACCCGTCCCTCAGCTCCGAGACGCTCCGCTCGCCGGCGGTGAGACGCTCGTACACCGCCCGCCGCGTCGGATCGCCCAGGGCCCGGAACACTTCCGATTCGAACATGCCAGAATGATAAGCATTTACTTATGAATTACGCAAGCGATCTTCCGCGGTTGAGCGGCGGCGCTTTACCGGGGAAGATCGCTGCGTCGAGGGAGGATGGGTTGGCCAGATCCGCAAGTTGTTCCCGCGCCGCCGCCCCGATCGCGCTGCTGCTGTTGGCCGCCTGCACGGTAGGGCCGAACTATCAGCGCCCGACCCTGACGCCGACCGCCGGGTTCGGTTCCGCCGCCACGCCGCCCACCGACGCCAACGCCGACCCGACCCTCGTCGCCGGCGCGGACGTGCCGGCGCAGTGGTGGGCGGTCTACCACTGCGCCGAGTTGGACGATTTGGTCGCGCTGGCGCTCAAGCACAACTCGACCCTCGACGCGGCCCGGGCCGCCCTCCGCGCCGCCCAGGAGCAGGTGCGGGCGCAGCGCGGCGCCTACTATCCGCAGATCACCGCCAGCCTGCAGCCGAGCCGGCAGAAGTTCGCCAACACCCTGGCCAGCCCGCTGGCGAACAATGAGGAGCTTTTCAGCCTCACCACGACCCAGGTCGCCGTCAGCTACTCGCCGGACCTGTTCGGGGCCAATCGCCGCGCGGTCGAGTCGCTGCAGGCCCAGGCCGACCAGCAGCGCTTCGAGCTCGAGGCGGCCCGGCTGACCCTGGCCTCCAACGTCGTCGTCGCGGCGATCCAGGACGCGCTGCTGCGCGCGCAGATCGACGAGACCCGCGCGATCGTCGACGACAACCGCAAGACCGTCGCCTCGTTCGAGCGGCAGCTCGCGGCCGGCCAGGCGTCGAGCGCCGATCTCGCGGCGCAGCAGGCGGCGCTGGCCCAGGCGCAGGCCGCGCTGCCGCCGCTGGAAAAGGCGTTCCGCGTCAACCGCGACCTGTTGGCGGCGTTGGTCGGCCGCACGCCGGGCGAGCCGGTCGAGGTGCGCTTCGACCTGACGTCGCTGACCCTGCCCGATCGGCTGCCGCTCAGCCTGCCGGCGCAGCTGGTCGAACACCGGCCGGACGTGCGGATCGCCGAGGAACAGTTGCACGCCGCCAGCGCCCAGATCGGCGTCGCCAAGGCCGCGCGGCTGCCGAACATAGAGCTGAGCGCATCCGTGGGCAGCGCGGCGCTGGCGCTGGCGCCGGAGTTCGGTTCGGCGAGCGACTTCTGGAGCCTCGCAGCCGGCCTGACCCAGCCGATCTACGATGGCGGGACGCTGCGGCATCGGCAGCGCGCGGCGGAGGCGGCGTACGACCAGGCCGCCGCGCAGTACCAGGGAACCGTGGTCGGCGCGTTCCAGAACACCGCCGACGCCCTGCAGGCGATCTGGAGCGATGGCGAGGCGCTGCGAACGGCCGAGGCGGCGGACGAGGCGGCGCGCAGGAGCCTCGACATCGCCCGCCGCCAACTCGCCGCCGGCCAGGGAACCGCGCTGGCGGTGCTCAGCGCCGAGCAGGCCGACCGCCAGTCGCATCTGGCGACCCTGCAGGCCGAGGCCAGCCGCTACGACGACGTCGCGGCGCTGTTCCAGGCGCTGGGCGGCGGCTGGTGGAATGGCAACGCGGCGGCGCTCACGGACAAGAACTAGGCCAGCATCCGCCACGTCATGGCCGGGCTTGTCCCGGCCACCCATGCACGCCACCCCTCGATGGATTGCCGGCACTCCGCGCTACGCGCTCCGGTCGGCAATGACGTGACTCTTGGAGTGCGACTATGGCGGCGAAGTCCCGTGGCCGTGCCGGCGGGCGCGGCGGGCGAAGGCGGGACGCCAGAACACCAGGATCATCGCCGGCAGCACGAACAGGCCGGCCAGCGTCCCCGTGACCAGGCCGCCCAGGATCACGATCGCCATCGGCGCCAGCAGCTCGCGCCCGGCGTCGCCCGCCTGGACCGCGAACGGCATGAGGCTGAGCGCCACCAGCAGCGACGTCATCAACAACGGCGTCAGCCGATCGCCGGTCACCCGCACCACCGTCTCGCGCGACCAGGCCGCCTGGTGCGAGAGGATCAGCTCCTCCAGGCGGCTGAACAATAGGATGCCGCTGCGCATCGACAGCCCGAACAGGGCGATGAAGCCGACCACGGCGCCCAGCGACAGCACCCCGCCCATCAGCGCCACCGCGACCGCGCCGCCGACGAAGGAGAACAGGCTGGAGAGCATGATCAGCGCCCCGGTCCTGGCGTCGTAGGCGATGGCCAGCAGCGCCAGGATGCCGAACACCACGAAGCCGTAGTTGATCAGCATGTCGCGCTGCGCGTCGGCGACCGCCTGGCTCGACCCGCCATATTCGACGAACGCGCCCGGCGGCAGCGGCACGTGGGCGGCGATCGCCGCGCGCGCCTGACCCAGAAATCGCTCCGGATCGAGGGGATCGGCGGTGATCACCTGCCGGCGCAGGCCGTCGTCGTGGGCGATCGAGGCGCGGCCATCGGTCAGGTAGACATTGGCCACCGATTTCAGCGGCACGGAAACGCCCGAGGTCGAGCGCAGCAGCAGGTCGCCGACCGCTTCGGGATCGCGCCTCAGGCTCGTCTGGGCGCTGACCGCCAGGTCGATCACCCGGCCGTTCTGGTAGATCTGCGCCACGCGCTCGCCGGCGAACGCGGCCTGGACCGTATCAAGCACGTCCGCCGCGGAGAGCCCGTAGAGCGCCAGCCGCGGGAAGTTGAGATCGATCCGGACCACCGGCGCCCGCGCCTGATCCTCGGCCTGAACCCGGCGTGCGTCCGGCAAGGCGCCGATCACCGCGGCAATGCGGTCGGCGGTGGCGTCCAGCGCGTCGAGGTCCTGGCCGAACAGGCTGATCCGCACCGGCGCGGCGGCCAGCGCGCCTTGCTGGCCGGCGTCGAAGCGCGAGCGGACCGCCGGGTGCAGGCCGGGATGCCGCTGGATGTCGTCCATCACCCGGCGCGCCAGGTCCTGCTGCCGCGCGGCGCTGAGGCTCGGCGACAGCTCCAGATCGAACGCCGCGCGCTCCAGGCCCCAGCTGTCGTCGCTGGTGGCGTCGCGGCCAATCCGCTCGGCGACCGAGACGACGCCGGGCAGCGCTTTCAGCTCGGCGCTGATCCTCGCGCCATAGTCGCGCATCGCCTCCAGCGAGGTGGAAGGCGGCGCCTGGATATCGGCTGTCAGATGGTTGTCCTGCACGCTGGGCAGCAGCTCCGAGCGGCAGAACACCAGCGCGCCCACCACCAGAGCGACCGCGGCCGCGGCGATCAACACCACCAGGGTCGTGTTCGCGCAAAGCCGGGTGAGCCAGGCGGCGTGCGCCTGCTTCGCCCGCTGCAACAGCCGCGGTTCCGCCGGCGGGCCCTCGTGCTGGTGAAACAGCAGGCCCAGCGCCGGCGTCACCACGGTGGCCACCAGCAGCGAGGCCAGCGAGACCGTGATCACCGCGGCGGCCAGCGGCGCCAGCAGCGCGCCCTGGAGCCCGCCCAGCGCCAGCAGCGGGGCCACGACGACGATGGCCGCGACGGTGGCGTAGATCACCGGTCCGCGCACCTCGAGCGAGGCGGCGAGCACCGCCTCCAGGTCGGAGACGTGGTCGTGTTCGGCTTCGCGGAGGCGAGCGACCACGTTCTCGACCCCGATGACGGCATCGTCGATCACCACGCCCAGGCCCACGGCCAGGCCGCCCAGCGTCATCGAGTTCAGCGTCCAGCCGAACGCCTTCAGCACCACCACCGACGCCAGCAGCGACAGCGGGATGCTGACCAGCGAGATGAACACGGCGCGCGGATCGCGCAGGAAGACGACCAGCACCAGGGCGATCAGCGCGGCGCCGACCACGAGGTCGAACGCGATGCCCTGCATGGCCCGGGTGGTGAAGCTGGCGGGCCGGTCCAGGTCGGTCCGCACGGTGACGCCCTGCGCCGCCAGCGTGGGCGCCAGCACGGCCAGCGCGCGCTCCACAGCGTGGGTGGCGTCGAGGGTGTTGGAGCCATATTGGCGGGCGACCACCGCCAGCACGCCGGGCTTGCCGTCGATCAAGGCGTCGCCGAACGCCGGCGCCGCGGTCTCGACCACGTCGGACACGTCACCGATACGCACCGGCGCGCTGCCCGGCGTCTGGATCTGGCCGGCGGCGACGTCGTCGACACTCAGCGCCTGACCATGCGGCTCGATCAGCACCCGCTGGCCGGCTGTATCGATGAAGCCGGCGCCGGCGACGCTGGTGGCGCGCCTGACCGCGTTCAGGATGTCGAGGAAGCCGAGATCGCTGTCGGAAAGGTCGCCGGGCCTGGCCCGCACCTCGATCCGTCGCGTCTGGCCGCCATAGACCGCCACCCGCGCGACGCCGGCGGCGCTGAGCAGGCGCGGCCGCACCGTCCATTGCACCAGATCGCGCAGCGCCATCGGATCCAGTTTGGCGCTGGTGAAACCGAGCTTGGTCACATCGGCGCCCAGCGGCGTCAGCGGCGCGAGGCGCGGCGGGGCGACGCCGGCCGGCAGCGCGCTGGCGAGCGCCGTCAGATTGCCGGCCACGGCCTGGCGGGCGTGGTACGGATCGGCGCCGAGGGCAAAGCGCACGGTGATGGTCGACAGGCCCTGGGTCGACTCGGAATGGACATCCGCCACGCCAGGCGAGCCGATCAGGGCGCTCTCCAGCGGCTGGGTGACCACCGTCTCGACCTGCTCGGCGACCAGGCCGGGAGCCTCGGTCTGGATGCTGGTCTGCGCCGGCGCGAGCTCTGGCAGCAGCTCGAACTTGGCGTCGCGCATGAAGAAGGCGCCCCAGGCGAGGAACCAGAGGCACGCCCAGGCGATCAGTCTCGGCCGTTCCAGCGACCAGCGGACGACCCGGGCCAGCATCGGTCAGGGAACCCCCGGCGCGGGACCGTTCTGCTCGGCGGCGAACAGCGCCTGGGCGCCCTGCACCACCAGCTCGTCGCCGGCGTTGAAGCCCTGGGCGACGAACAGGCCGTCGGCCTCTGGCGCGGGATCCTGCACCAGCCGACGGTCGAAGCCGCCCGGACCGGTGCGGACATAGACCCAGTCGGCGCCGCGGAAGCGCACGACGGCTGCGCGGGGCAGCATGACGCCGCTCTGCGGCGTGCTGGATTCGATATGGGCGCTCTGGGTCAGGCCGACCGACAGCAGCATCGCCTGCGGCCCGGTGACTTCGACGATCAGGCCGGACGATTGCAGCCGCGGCTCGGCGGCGCGGGCCGGACCGATCACCGGGCCTCGCACCGAGCCGTCGCCGATATCGACCCTCACGAACCGCGCCCCGGCCTGGCCGTCGTTGTTGTGGGTGTCGACGTGGACCAGCGCCGCCGTGCCGGCGGCCAGCGCGCGAACCAGCCGACCGCGGGCGGCGTTGCTCATCCGCGCCACGCCTGGGCCCCACGCCAGCGCCAGCTGGCGGCGCAGCAGCACGACTTTCAGCGCGTCCTGGCGGGCCTGCGAGACCGCGGCCTCGACGTCCTTGGCGGCGATGCTGCCGTCGGCCGCGTGCAGCGCCTGCGAGCGCTTCGCCTGGGCGGCCGAGGCGGCCGCGGCGGCCTCCGCGGTCTCGAGGTCGGTGTCGGCTTGCACCAGCGGCGCGGGGTCCAGCACCTTGGCGAACGCGTCGATCTCGGTCGATTGGCGGGCGACGGAAAGGCGCTGGGTGACGACGCCGAGCCGGCGCTGGATCTCGGGGCTGACCTGGACGCCCGCCGCCAGAGCGGACCCGGCCGCCAGCACGAGGCAGGCGGCCATCGCTGCGGTCCATAGGAACGGCTTGGACATGCGAGCCCCACACGCCGGCGATGCGACAGGCCGCGGCGCCCCCGCGAACACAGCCAAGAACGCTCTTATAGACCGAGGCAGAGTTCTGGGAAGCGAGGTCAGGTCGGCATCCCGCCGAGCTCCGGCGGCACGTACTTCTCGCGCATCGTCACCAGCTCCTCGGCGGCGGTCGGGTGGACCGCGCAGGTGGAGTCCCACTGGGCCTTGGTGGCGCCCATCTTCAGGGCGATCGCCGCCATCTGGATCATCTCCGGCGCGTCGGGGCCGACGATGTGACAGCCCAGCAGCTTGTCCGTCGCAGCGTCCACCACCAGCTTCATCAGCATGCGGTCGGATCCGCCATAGAAGGTCGACTTCATCGGCCTGAACACGGCGCGGTAGATGTCGACCTTGCCGAACTTGTGCCTGGCGTCTGCCTCGGTCATGCCCACCGCCCCGACCGGCGGCTGCGAAAACACCGCGCTGGCGACCATGTCGTGGTCGAACGTGGTCGGCCGGCTGAAGAACTCCGTCTCGGCGAACGCCGCGCCCTCGCGGATCGCCACCGGCGTCAGGTTGATCCGGTCGGTCACGTCCCCGACCGCCCAGATGTTGTCGACGTTGGTCTTCGAGTAACGGTCGACGACCACAGCGCCCTTGTCGTTGATTTCGACGCCAGCGGTGTCCAAGCCCAGGCCTTTGGTGTGGGGCGCACGGCCGGTGCAGTACATGACGATGTCGGTTTCGAATTCGTGGCCGTTGCTCAGCGTGCTCTTCAGACCTGTCGCGGTCTTCTCAATCTTGGCGTGCTCGCAGCCGGTCATGATCTGGACGCCATGCCGCTCCATCTCGATGGTCAGGTGGCTGCGCACGTCGTTGTCGAACCCGCGCAGGATATTGGCGCCGCGGTAGATCAGTGAGGTCTCGACCCCGAGGCCTTTGAAAATACCGGCGAATTCGACGGCGATATAACCGCCGCCCACCACCAGGATCCGCTTCGGCAGCTGCGGCAGCTGGAACGCCTCCTCGGAGGTGATGACGTGCTCGATGCCGGGAATGTTGTCGGGCAGGGTCGGACGGCCGCCGCTGGCGACCAGGATCTTCTCGGCCGACAGGGCGCGGTCGCGGTCGGCGAGCTTGAGGGTGTGGGGATCCTGCAGCTCGGCCCTGGCGTGGGCGATGTCGGCGCCGGCGTTCTGCAGCCCGGTGACGTAGATGCCGGACAGCCGCGCGATCTCGATGTCCTTGGCGCGAAGGAACGCGCTCCAGTCGAACTTCGCCTCGCCGTGCGACCAGCCGTAGCCCTCGGCGGTCTTGAACGCCGAGGAGAACTCGCTGGCGTAGACCATGAACTTCTTCGGCACGCAGCCGCGGACGACGCAGGTGCCGCCGACCCGATACTCCTCGGCGACGCCCACCTTGGCCCCCGACATCGCCGCCAGCCGCGCCGCCCGTACGCCGCCGGAACCCGCGCCGATGACGAAGAGGTCGTAGTCGAAGGTGCGCGCCATGGGGGTCCTCTGTCGAATGCGAAGCTTCTAGATAGTGAACTCGCACGAAAAAGCCCCTCCCCCTTGAGGGGAGGGGGTTGGGGGTGGGGGTTTGCCTGCCGAAATGCGGCGGCGTCGAGAGCCCCCCATCCGGTCGCTTCGCGACCACCCTCCCCTCGAGGGGGAGGGTCACGCGCTCAGCGTCACGACGCCCTCGTCGGTTCCGATCAGGGCCGTGCCGGCGAGGCCGAGGAAGAGGCCGTGGTCGACGACGCCGGTGATGCTCTTCAGCGCCGCTTCGACACCGGGCGGGTCGAGGATCGCCCCGCAGGCGGCGTCGTAGATCAGGTTGCCGCCGTCGGTGACGAAGGGGGCGCCGTTCTTCAGCCGCAGCACCGGGCTGGCGGGAACGCCGCAATCGGCCAGTCCGGCCACGATGCGGCGCACCGTCGTGGTGTGGCCGAACGGAACCACCTCGATCGGCAGCGGGAAGCGGCCCAGCATAGCGACGCGCTTGCTGGCGTCGGCGATGACGACGACGCGCCGCGAGGCCTCCCAGACCAGCTTCTCGCGCAGCAGCGCCCCGCCGCCGCCCTTGATCAGCGCCAAGCCCGGCCCGATCTCGTCCGCGCCGTCGACCGTGAGGTCGATCGCGCCGGCCTGGTCGAGCTCGACCAGCGTCAGGCCGAGCGAGCGGGCGAGCCCGGCCGTGCCGAGCGAGGTGGGGACGCAGGTGCGCCGTGTCAGTCCGGCTGACGTCAGCCGCCGCGCCAGCGCCTCGACGAAATAGCCGGCGGTGGCGCCCGTGCCCAGGCCGATCACGTGCACGCTCTCGTCCACCAGTTCCGCGGCCGCTTCGCCGACCGCGCGCCTTTGATCGTCCGGTGTCACGTCTTGCGGGCCTTCTCTGCCAGTTTGCGAGCCCGGAACGCGGCGGCCCAGCCGGGCTTTTCGACCTGCTGGCCCCGGGCGAGCGCCAGGGCGTCCGGCGAGACGTCCTTGGTGATCACCGACCCGGACCCGGTGTAGGCCCCGGCGCCGACGCTCACCGGCGCCACCAGCGCGGTGTCGGAACCGATGAAGGCCCCGTCCCCTACGTGGGTCTCGAATTTGTCGAAGCCGTCGTAGTTACAGAAGATGGTTCCGGCGCCGATGTTGGCGCCCGCGCCGACCGAGCCGTCGCCCAGATAGGCCAGGTGGTTGGCCTTCGCGCCCTTGCCGACGACCACCTTCTTCACCTCGACGAAGTTGCCGATGTGGGCGTCCTCGCCGATGTCGGCGCCGGGCCGCAGCCGTGCGTAGGGACCGACGATCGCGCCGCCGTGCACCACCGCGCCCTCGAGATGGCTGAAGCTGCGGATCACCGCGCCGCTCTCCACCGCGACGCCTGGGGCGAAGACCACGTTCGGCTCGACCAGCACGCCGGGCCCGATCTGGGTGTCCCACGACAGGAATACAGTCTCCGGCGCCACCAGCGTGACGCCGCTCTCCATCAGCTCCAGCCGGCGGCGGCGCTGGAACGCGGCCTCGGCCTCGGCGAGCTCGGCCTGCGAGTTCGGGGCCTGGAAGGCGTCTTCCGGCGCGAAGGCGACGCGCACGGTCAGATCCGCACGGCGCGCCAGCTCGACGATGTCGGTGAGGTAGTATTCGCCCTTGGCGTTGTCGCAGCCGACCTTGCCCAGCAGCCCGAACAGCCGGTCCGCCGGCGCGGCGAGGATGCCGGAGTTGCAGGCGGTGATGGCCAGCTCGGCCGGCGTCGCGTCCTTGGCCTCGACGATCTTTTCCAGCGCATCGCCCTCGCCCATGACCAGCCGGCCGAAGGCGCCCGGATTCGGCGTCTCGAAACCGAGCACCGCCACGTCGGCGCCGGCGGCGCGCAGCTCGAACAGCGGCGCGATGGCCGAGGATGGCAGCACGCCGTCGGCGTAGGTGACGACGATGTCGCCGGCGAAGCCCGCCAGGGCTCCCATCGCCGCCATCACCGCGTGGCCGGTGCCGAGCGGCGGCTCCTGGACGGCGGTGCACCCCTGCCCCAGCCGCGCGGTCACGTGCGCGGCGACAGCGGGGCTGGCGTTGTTGACCACCACCACGATCCGGCTGCAGCCGGCGCCCTGGGCGGCGTCGATGGCGTGGTCGATCAGCGCGCGGCCGCCGACCTTGTGCAGCACCTTCGGGATCGGCGATTTCATGCGCGTGCCCTGGCCGGCCGCCAGGATCACCGCGGCCCGTTCGGTCATGAAGGCCTCCCAAACTCTCCAGGGAATCGCGCGCTTGTCATCGCCCCGGCTTTAGCCGAAACGGCGCTGCCTGTATCGACCGGAGCGCCCTTTGAACTCGGCCAAGGACCTGACCGGCGCGACAATCGCCTTCGACCTCGACGGCTGCCTGGTCGACACCGCGCCCGACCTGATCGGCACGCTCAACATGATCCTCGCCGAGCACGGCCACCACGGCCTGCCGCTGGATGCGGCGCGCACGGTGGTCGGCCATGGCGCGCGGGCGATGCTGATGCGCGGGTTCGAGGCGGTGGGCGAAACCCTGGGCCCCGAGCAGATGAACCACCTGTTCGACCGCTTCATCGAGCTCTATCGGCGGCGCATCGACATGGCGAGCCGGCCCTATCCGGGCGTGGTCGAGGTGCTGGACGAGTTCGCCGCCGCCGGGGCCAAGCTGGTGGTGTGCACCAACAAGCGCACCGATCTCTCCCTGGCCCTGCTGGATGCGCTGCGCCTCACCTACCGCTTCGAGGCCGTGGTCGGCCCGGACAAGGCGGGCGCCGCCAAGCCGGATCCGCACCACCTGCTGTTCGCCATCCAGGCCGCGGGCGGCTCGCCGGGCCACGCCCTGATGATCGGCGACTCCAGCTCGGACGTCGGCGCCGCCAAGGCCGCCGGCGTCCCGGTGGTCGCCGTCAGTTTCGGCTACAGCGACGTTTCGCCCGCGGAGCTGGGCGCCGATGCGGTGATCGACGGCTTCGCCGAATTGCCCGCCATCGCCCGCCGCTTGCTCGCGGAGCAGAGGGCCGCTATTAGGCCGGTCCTTCCCGACCAGGCGGACGCGTAGCTCAGCGGGAGAGCATTCGCTTCACACGCGAAGGGTCGCAGGTTCAATCCCTGCCGCGTCCACCACTTCGTCCGCCGCCAAGCGCGGCGTTGTCGCCCCGCCCGGAAGTCGCGTCGCTATCGGGGCTGCAGCTTCAGGCGCACGGGATCGAGCGGCGTCGACGGCGGGTAGTGGTCGCCGAGCACGCGCCAGCCGTCCTGGGCGAGCTTTGCCGGGATGACCCACTCGCCGTCATCCGAGAGCGTCGCCGCGGCGAGGTCGAGCTGGGCCAGTTCGACGCGGCGGTCGCGGGCGCCGGTGTCGGCCACGGCGATGACGGCGCCCGCCGGTCCGATCTCGACGCTGGGGTCAGCGAGGAAGACGTCGAGCATCCCGCCGTGCGCCTTGCATCGCACTTCGCCGACGAACCTGCCGACGCCTTCCGGCTTACCGTCGACGCCCAATTTCAGGCCCTCGCCCGGGCCCGCCGCGAAGGTGAACGCCCCGTCGGCAGCTCGCGCGGCGCCCTCTCCGATCTCGATCGCGCCGCCCGCGGCCTCGACGTAAGCGCGGAAACTCTGCTTCAGCCCCCAGCAGAGTTTCGCAGCCGCGTTCGCTGGCGGTTCAGGCATGTCTTCCCCCCTCGTTTGAGGCCAGTTCGTCCGAAGACATAGCGATCGCTTCGCCCTGAGCTGCAATCTCGAAAGAGCGCACCCGAGCCGCGTGGTCGTAGATCTGGGCGGTGATCATGATCTCGTCGGGCTGGGTGCTGGCGACGAACGCCTCAAGTCCGGCCCTCACCTGCTGTCTGTCCCCGACGACCGCAGTGGACAGCGCGCCCTGCATGTCCGGGGACAAGCCCGAAGCGGCGAACCGCGCCTCGATATCGTCCACCGGCGGGGGCAGCCGGCCCGGCCGGCCGGTCCTCAGGTTCAGGAACGCCTGTTGCAGCGACGTGAAGAGCCGCCTGGCTTCGGCTTCGGTCTCCGCCCCCACGACGTTCAGGCCGAGCATCAGATAGGGCTTTTCGAGCTGAGCCGAGGGCTCGAAGCGGGCGCGATACAGGTCAGCCGCCTCGTTCATCTGCGCCGGCGCGAAATGCGAAGCGAACGCGAAGGGCAGGCCCAACGCGGCGGCGAGCTGGGCGCCGAACAGACTCGAGCCGAGGATCCACACCGGCACGACGAGCCCGGCGCCTGGCACCGCCTGGATCGGCTGACCGGGGCGCGCCGGCTGAAAATAGGCCATCAGTTCGATCACATCCTGGGGAAAGCGGTCGACATCTCCGACCAGCGTCCGCCGCAGCGCCCGCGCGGTCAGCTGGTCCGATCCCGGCGCGCGGCCGAGCCCGAGGTCGATGCGCCCGGGGAACAGCGCCTCGAGCGTTCCGAACTGCTCGGCGATCACGAGGGGGGCGTGGTTGGGCAGCATGATCCCGCCGGCGCCGACGCGAATGGTGCGCGTGCCCGCCGCGACATGGCCGATCACCACCGACGTCGCGGCGCTGGCGACGCCGGGCATGTTGTGATGCTCGGCCAGCCAGAAGCGGCGGTAGCCAAGGCGTTCGGCGTGACGCGCCAGATCGAGGCTGTTGTCGAGCGCCTGGCGGATGTCGCCGCCTTCTACGACGGGCGAGAGATCAAGAACGGACAGCGGAACCATGGAGCCGATATGGGGGCGCATACGGAACTGCGCACCTCGCGTCGTCCACGACCGGGCAGACGAACTGAAGGGCGTCTGAAGGCCAACACCGCCGCCCCTGGCCCCTCGAGCTGGATCTGCGCCGCTGCTCGGAAGCCTTCTGATCCAATCAGGAAGCGCCGGCGCCAGGCCGACGCCCCGGTCAGAACTTGTAGTCCGCCGCGACGCCCACGGTGCGGGGGCGGAAGGTGGTGGCTTCGAACAGCGCGGTGCCGCCGTCCTGGTGCTGCAGGTCGAGCTGCGGGTGGGAATCGAGCAGGTTGTCGACGAAGACGGCGACGTTGAACTTGGTGAAGGTCATGCCGGCGCGCATCGAGACCAGATTGGTCGCCGGATTGGGGACCAGGCCGCCGTCGAAGTAGGTTGTCGCCGGATCTTCCGCCGGGATCGGCCGGGTCCGGCGGCTGGCGTACTCGTAGTCGGCGCGCACGAAGCCGTCGTGGTCCATCAGGTTGAAGTCGTACTGCGCGCCCAGCGAGACGGTCCACGGCGCCACATCGAGCACGTCGCCCTTGGCCGCCAGTTCCGCGCCCGAATTCGGGTCGATCGCGTCGGCCGTGTAGTGCGCGTCGGTATAGCCGACCGCGAGGTCCATCTCGAACGCGTCGGTGAAGCGCCATTGGCCCTCCAGGTCGAAGCCCTGGCTGACCGCCTTGCCGACGTTGGTGGTGTACTGAATGCCGCACTGCGGCACGTAGATCGCCTGCTGGATGTTGTTCCATTTGACGTAGAAGGCGCTGGCCGCGACGTAGAGCTTGCGGTCGAGGAAACGGTCCTTGGTGCCGATCTCGTAGCTGTCGAGGCTGTCTGAGTTGTAGGAGGTCGGGAACGGATTCGCGCCGCAGGCGGGGATCGGCAGCGGCGGCGTGGCGCCGCCGATACGGTAGCCTTCCGAATAGGTGGCGTAGACCATGTCGTCGGGCGTGACCTGATAGGTCAGCCCCACCTTGGGCGTGAACGGGGTCTCGTTCTTGTGGCCGCTGGCGGTGGCCGCGACCCCACCGTTGTCGAGCAGGTCCTGGGCGCCGTTGTTGAGATTGGTGAAGTCGAAGTGGGTCCAGGCGTAGCGAAGCCCGACTTCCAGCTTCAGCTGATCGGTGATCTTGAAGGCGGCGTCGCCGAACAGCGCGATCTGCTGGTCGTGCGCCCGGGTGTCGTTGATGTAGTCGTCGCCGTTGGGCAGCAGGTCCATGCCCCAGGCGGTGATCATGTCCTCGCCCCACAGGTACTGGGTCAGGGCCGGCAGCTGCGGGTCGCGGATCTCCTCGGTGCTGCGCTGGGTGTTGAAGGCGTAGAACACGCCGGCGGTCCAGGTCAGGCGCGCCGCGGGGTCGGCCGACTGCACGCGGAACTCCTGGGTGATGTTCCGCTGCGAGTTGGTGATCAGGTTCTGAGACACGTAAGGCCCGAAACCCTGCAGGTTGAGACCCGTGGGCGTCAGCAGGTTCCCGAGGATGCAGCCGGGAGTGCTGACCGTCGGCGCCGGGCCGCAGCCGGCCGGCGTGTTGAACTGCGGATCGACCGGGTTCGGCGGGAAGCCCGGGAGCACGTTCGTGCCGTCGTCGATCGGATCGGGGTCGGTGTTGCTGGTGAAGTGCTGGAAATACGACAGGTTGTAGAGCGTGCCCGAGTAGCCGTTCACGTGCTCCAGCCGGTCGTAATAGGCGGTGTTGGAGATGAACCGCACCGGGCCGGCGTCATATTCAATCTTCAGCGCCGGCAGCAGGAAGCGGTCGGTGTCGCGCATCAGCTCGGGCGTGCCGCTCAGGAAGCTGCCGGCGGACGGGTTGGAGATGCCGACCCAGTATTCGTCGTGATTGTGCTGGTGGCGGTTCTCGTAGTTGATCGAAGGGGTGATGGTCAGGTTGTCGATCGGCGCGAAGGTCAGCGCGCCGCGCAGGACGTAGGTGTCGACGCGATTGGCGTTGTTCTCGACGCCGCCGACGTCGCCGCTGTTGTTGCGATTGACCCAGCCGCCATCGCGGCGCGCCCAGGCGCTCACCCGGAAGCCGATCTTGTCCTCGATGATCGGACCGCCCGCGGCGGCCCCGAACTCATAGCTCGGCGCGCCGTTCTCGGTGGTCGCCACCTCGGCGTGCGCGTTGGCGCTGAAGCTGGTCAGGCTGGGCTGGGTGGTGATGTAGCGCACCGTGCCGCCCTCGGATCCGGCGCCGAACAGCGTGCCCTGCGGTCCACGCAGCACTTCGACCCGCTGCAGATCGAACACGACCGGCAGGGTGTTGTTCGCGTTCAGCCCCAGCGCGCGGGCCTGGATCGGGGTGTCGTCGATATAGATGCCGGTGGTGCCCGATCCGGCCTTGGAGTTGATGCCGCGGATCGAGACGTCGTGCCGGTCCGCATCGAAGCTGACGCCGGGCGTGAACTTGGCCAGGTCGGCGAACGACTTGACGTTCAGCACCTCCAGCCGGCTGGCCGGGAACGCGCTGACGCTTTCGGCCACCTTGCTGATGGCCTGGCTCTGCCGCGTGGCGGTGACCACCACTTCGGCCACGCTGCCGGCCGGGGCGGTGTCCGTCGCCGTCGCAGCTTGGGCGGCGCTAACGATCAGCAGCGGCAGCGCCGCCGCGGTCAGGAGCAGCGATCGGCGGCCGCCGAAAGACTTCGCCATGTTGAAAGATCCCCCTTCTTCGTTCGGTGACGTTCGTCCGTGTCCGGGAAAGCGTCAAGCATCTGTGATCACATAGATCGCGATGCTGGCCGACCGGTGACAGGCGCCGCAGCGCGGGTCAGGCGTTGGTCAAGCCGTCCGCACCACCCCCGTCGCCGCGCGGGACAACGCTCAAGCCGACTGCAGCGCCAGCAACTCGTCCACCGCCCGGCGGGCCTGGTTGATCGCCGAGTCGGTGTAGGCCGCGCGGCCCGAGTCCGAATTGGCGATGGTGATGCGGCCGAAGCGGGCGCGGCCGACGACGTTCGGCTGCTGCGCCGGCGGCAGGTCCGGCTCCCACAGCGGATTGAATTCAGGCGCATAGCCGTGCGGCCAGCGATTGACGGTGATGGCGGTGATGTCGCGCGCCGGATCGAAGCCGCCCGCGGCCAGCGAGCGGCCGAGCTGTTCGCGGATGTTGCGCTCGAACACCTCGAACGGCGTCGCCAGCAGTTCGGCCCGGCCGGCCTTGTTCTGCTCGTGCTCCGGCAGGCCTGGCTGGCAGGGCGTGCGCACCATGTGCAGCAGGATCGGCTTGTCAGGCGACCGCTCCGCCGTCACCGCCGCCGATGTCGACGGCCGGGTTCAGCACCGCGTAGCTGTGATAGCCGCCGGGGGCCTGGAAACCGGCCACGCCCAGCTTGTGGAAGGCGGTCCAGTTGCGCAGGGCGACGCTGGTGTAGACCAGCGGCGTCTTCACCAGCGAGTGCAGCGCCGCCTTCTGCGCCTCCGGCAGTTCCGGGCAGAGGTAGGGGATCATCATGTTCCACGACGCCAGCACGCACTGGTTCGCACGCACCGTGAAGACCTTGCCCCCGCGGACATAGGCGATCTCGACGCCGCTGGCGGCGGCCGGATCGCCGAGGTTGCGGGCGCGGACCACGATGCTGGAAAGCCGGATGCGCACGGCATTGTCCGGCCGGTCGAGCCGGGCATAGTCGACCTTCGCGCCGACCACGTCGCGGCAGTCCTGGCCAGGCACGGCCGCCGGGATCAGGCTCGCGCACCAGCAGCCGGGCGATGGTCGCGTTGCCGTCCGGAAAGTGGAAGGTGTAGGAGCCGCCGTCGGCGTAGCCGGCCGGGGTGTAGCCCATCCGGGGCGCCGATCCCGGTTCGAGCTTCAGCCCCTGGAAGCCGGCGAGGCCGAACCCCCAGCAGTCGAGCGCCGAGACCGCGTCGATGCCCACGCCCCACTCGCCCTGGGTGGCGCTCTGGTAGAGGGCGAGCGCTTCCGGACCCGCCTTCACCACCTTGGCGAGGTAGTCGCGGTAGCTCATGCGCGACAGCGCGTCCTTCTTCGCCGCCGAGGTCAGGCCGGGCATGTAGTCGTCCATGCCGGTGTTGATCCGCACGACGTCGGCCTGGCCGGCGGCGCTCAGCGGCGTGCGGGCGGCGAACGCGGCCCAGTCAGCGGCGCTCCGCCGCCTCTGCGGCCCGGCGCGCCGGCCACCATCCGGTCCGCGCCGAAGGTCTCCTTGTCGAAAAAGACCGCGCGGCCCATGCCCAGGCCTGGATAGAGTTCATCCTTGTCGCACGCCTTGCTGAGCGCCGGCGGGTCGATGCCGAGGGTCTTCAAGAGGCCGTCGGCGGCGGCGGAATAAGGTCGCGGGCTGTCGATCTCCAGCGTGCCGCCGTTCAGCAGGTGCAGCTTGCCGTCCAGGTGGAACTCGTTGCGCTTGGCGTGGCCGCCGAAGTCATCGTGGTTGTCGAGGATCAGGATTCGCGCGTTCGGCCTGGCGGCGCGGTAGAAGTGCGCCGCCGAAAGCCCGCTGATGCCGCCGCCGACCACCACCAGGTCGTAGCGCTCGCCGGTGTCCTGCAGCGCCAGGCCCTGAGACCAGAAGTCGCCGTCGCGCAGGGCGTGGGCGTTCTCGAACGAGCCCGCATGGCTGCCGCGCAGACCGTTCAGGACCGGCGGATAGTAGCCCGGCTGGTCCTGCGGCCAGGAGGAGGCCGGATCCGCCGCGAGGCCGACCCCGGGCGCGCCGATCGCGCCAATCGCCACCGCCACGCCGTTGAGGAAATCCCTGCGGTCGATCGGCCGGCCCATGCCGAGCGTCCGATCGTTCCAGCGCCGACGTCCTGCCATCCCAACCTCACCAGACTGCTATCTCAGATTCCGTGGCGATCATGTGTGGGTCAAGCCCGGCCCGTCAGCCGACCCGGTCGCGCAGCGCGTACCAGAGCATGCCCAGCACGTGCAGCGGGCCGCGCAAGCTCGTCCCGCCGGGAAACGCCGCCGGCTCGATCCCCGCGAACAGGTCGAACCTCGCGGTCTCGCCGCCGATCGCCTCGACCAGCAGCTTTCCGGCCAGCGTCGAGAGCACCGCGCCCATGCCCGAATAGCCGTGGGCGAACAGCACCTCGCCGTCGCGCCCGACGTGCGGCAGGCGGCTCATGGTGATCGAGACCAGGCCGCCCCAGGCGAAGTCGATGTCGACGCCCCGGATCTGCGGGAACGTGGCCTCGAGGTGGGGCCGCACGAACGCGGCCATGTCGGCCGGCGGGTCCGGCGTATAGCGCTCGCCGCCGCCGAACAGCAGCCGCCCGTCGGCGGTCAGGCGGTAGTAGTTGACCACGAAGCGGCTGTCGGAGACGGCGACGTCGTTGGGGATGAGCGCTCGCGGGTCGTCCAGCGGCGCGGTCGCGACCACATAGTTGGCCACCGGCATGATCCGGCTGTTCGCCCGACTGCACAGACCCTGTAGCAGCGCGTCGCCCGCCAGCACGGCGTGCCTGGCCCGCACCGCCGCGCCGGAGGCGGTGGCGACGCGCACCCGCCCCCGGCCTTGCTCCAGCGACACCGCTGGCGACTGCTCGTGCAGGGACGCCCCTGCCCCCGCCGCGGCGCGGGCAAGGCCGAGGGTGTAGTTCAGCGTGTGCATGTGCCCGCCGCGCCGGTCGAGCAAGGCGCCATGGTAGGGCGTGTCGACCTGCGCCCGGGCCGCGCCGGCGTCCAGTAGTTCGGCGTCCGGGTAGTCCATCGCCTCGGCCAGGCAGCGGACTTCGGCCTCGAAGTGGCGCATGTCCGCCGCCTTGACCGCGCCCAGCAGGTGGCCGGTCAGCCTCAGATCGCAATCGATGGCGTGCTCGGCGATCAGGGCGACGACCAGGTCCCGCGCCGCCTGCGCCAGCTCGAACAACGCCCTGGCCCGCGCCGGCCCGTAGAGGGCCGACGAGCTCCGCCGCGCCTTTGCGCAGCCCCGGGATGATCTGCCCGCCGTTGCGGCCCGAAGCGCCCCAGCCGATGCGTCCGCCTTCCAGCAGGACGACGGAGAGTCCGGCCTTCGCCGCGTGCAGGGCCGCCGAGAGCCCGGTGGCGCCGCCGCCGACGACGACCAGATCGGCCTCGGTCTCGCCGGCCAGCGGCGGGCAGGCCGCGAACGGCGCCGCCGTGGCGGCGTAGTAGGAGCCGGCCATGTTGAGCCCGGCGTTGAACTCCATGAGCACGCTAGTGTCCCGATTCCGAAGTTCGCAAGCGCATGATGGCGGGCTCCTTCGAACTTCGGAATTGATCAGGACACTAGGAAGTATAAGTATCTAGTGTGCTTTTTGGATTTGAAGTTCGCTGGGAACCTGATCCAAGGAGGTGGCGAACTTCAAATCCAGCACACTAGACCTTGAGCAGCAGGTGGTCCCGCTCCCAGGAGCTGATCACGCCCTGGAAGGCTTCCAGCTCGGCTTCCTTGATCCGCACGAAGGCGCGGCAGAAGTCCGCGCCGAGGTAGTCGCGCACCGACTCGCAGCGCTTGAACCGTTCCAGCGCGTCTTCCAGCGTCCGCGGCAGCGTGCGTGGCTCGTGGTAGGCGTTGCCGCTGGTCTGGGCCATCGGCTCGACCGCCTGATCGATGCCGATGTAGCCGCAGATCAGCGTGGCCGCGATCGCCAGGTAGGGACTGGCGTCGGCCCCGGGGATGCGGTTCTCGACGCGCCGGTTCGGCTGATCGGAGATCGGCA
The DNA here is from genome assembly GCA_963835495.1 of uncultured Pseudomonadota bacterium. GTDB lineage: Bacteria > Pseudomonadota > Alphaproteobacteria > Caulobacterales > Caulobacteraceae > Acaudatibacter. The sequence goes on from CAWIFQ010000003.1 coordinate 1,659,491, forward strand.
CGCGCAGGCCGCAGGAGCGGTTGTCGTAGCCCCATTGCACGTTGATCGGCGCGCTGTGGCCCGGCCGCATGCGGCGGAACGAGTTCACGTTGGGCGCCAGCAGCGGGATCACCTCGGGCAGGTAGTGCTGCAGGCCGCCGGCGAAGTGCCGGAACATCTGGCTGTCGGCGCCGCTCGCGTCGGCGAACAGGTTGTCGCCGTTGCCTTCGCTGACCACCGAGACGTGGAGGTGCATGGCGCTGCCCGGCTGGTGCTCCATCGGCTTGGCCATGAAGGTCGCATAGACGCCGTGCTGCAGCGCCACCTGGCGCACGATGCGCTTGAACACCAGCACCTGGTCGGCCAGCCGCACCGGATCGCCGTGCAGGAAGTTGATCTCCAGCTGGGCCGTGCCGGACTCGTGGATCATCGTGTCCACGTTGACCTCGGCGGTCTCGGCGTACTCGTAGATCATCTCGATCAGGTCTTCGTACTCGGTGATCGCCTCCAGCCCGTAGGGCTGCGGCGAGGTCTCCGCCCGGCCCGAGCGGCCGGACGGCGGGGTCAGCGGCAGATCCGGGTCCGGATTCAGCGCCGTCAGGTAGAATTCCAGTTCGGGCGCCACCACCGGCCGCCAGCCGCGCGCCGCATAGAGGCCCATCACGCCCTTCAACACCTCCCGCGGCGAGGACGCCCACGGCGAGCCGTCGCGGTGCAGGGCGTCGGCGAACACATAGGCGGTCGGCGTCTTGAACCCGGGCGCCACGCAGAGGGTGGCCGGGTCGGGCCGCAGCACCATGTCCGGGTCCTGGTGGGCCTCCTCGTCCTCCGCGTCGGCGTATTCGCCGGTGACGGTCAGCGCGAACACGCTGGACGGCAGGCGCAGCGAGCCGTCGCGCGCCGACTGCACCAGCTTGGCGGCCGGCACCACCTTGCCCCGCAGCACGCCGTTCATGTCCGGCACCAGGCACTCGACCTCGCCGATACGACGCTCTTCGATCCAGGTCTTCAGGTCGGACATGCAGGCCTTTCGTCCCTGCCGGGACGGATTTGTGATCTCAGTAGGATCGCCCCGCACGCGTGGCGGCGTCAAGCAACGGCGGGCGAATTCAGGGGCCATGCGGCGGAGGCGCGCCGACTTCGAGAGCACAATTCCAGCTCGGTGAGATCGCAGCTATAGTCGAGGCAAGCGAGACGCCGCCGGGTCTCGCAGGAGATCTGGGCGCCATGCCGAAGGCCGCGACCTCGAACCGTGCGACCAGCCCCGCGGCCCCAGCGGCAGAGGCCGAGCCGGTGTTGCGGGCCAGCATCTACGAAGAGCTGCGCCGGCGCATGATCACCGGCAAGATCACGCCCGGCGTCGGCCTCTCCACCCGAGGCCTGGCGATCGAGATGGGCGTCAGCCAGATGCCGGTGCGCGACGCGCTGAGCCGGCTGGCCGCCGAGGGCGCCGTGGTGATCCGCTCCAAGCGCCGGATCGAGGTGCCGGCGATGACCGCCGAGCGGTTCGGCGACCTGCTGGAGTGCCGGCTGATGCTGGAGCCGGAGGCCGCGGTGCTGGCCCTGCCGCAGATCACCCCGGCCCGGCTGAAGCAGTTGCGCGAGATCGACGCCGCACTGGACGCCGCCATGGAGAACGGTGACGTCATCGGCTATATGGAAAACAATTTCGCGTTTCATTTCAACATGTACCGCGCCAACGAGCGGCCGATCCTGAACCGCCTGATCGAGGCCTTGTGGCTGCAGTTCGGCCCGTTCATGCGCGTCGTTTACGGCCGCGTCGGCACCGCCAACCTGGTCGACCAGCACCGCATCGCGCTCGATGCGATCGAGGCTCGCGACCCCGACGCCCTGCGCCAGGCCATCGCCTCCGACATCGCCGACGGCATGGGCCTGATCGGCCGCAGCAACTGGGCCGCGGCGCCGAGCGCGCGCCGGGAGGGCGGCGGCTGAGGTAGGGCTGATCGAGAAGACCTCCAAGATCGCTGACAAGGAAGGCGAACATGGCCGCATCGCTTCGCCAAGAAACCGGCGACCTTCTCGCCGAGCTTGGCGTCCCCGCTCGGGTCTTCGAAGATGGACCCCGCGAAGTCCGTTCCCCGATCACCGGAGAGGTCATCGGCGCGATCCGCGAGACCACGCCCGAGGAGGCGAAGACGCTGATCGCGGAGTCGCAGGCAGCGTTCCTGCGGTGGCGCGACGTGCCGGCGCCGCGGCGTGGCGAGTTCGTACGGCTGATCGGCGAGGCCCTGCGCTCGAACAAGCCTGCGCTTGGCAGGCTGGTGTCGATCGAGGTCGGAAAGGTGCTCTCCGAGGGGCTGGGTGAAGTCCAGGAGATGATCGACGTCTGCGACTTCGCGGTGGGCCTGTCGCGACAGCTCTACGGCCTGTGCATGCCGTCGGAGCGTGCGTCCCACCGTCTCACCGAGCAGTGGCCCCGATCGGCCCGGTTGGGGTCATCTCAGCGTTCAACTTCCCGGTGGCGGTCTGGAGCTGGAACGCCGCGCTGGCCTTCGTCTGCGGCGACAGCGTCGTCTGGAAGCCCTCCGAGAAGTCGCCGCTCACCGCGTTGGCGGTCAAGGCGCTGGTCGACCGCGCCGCCGCAAAGTTCGGAGAACAAGCGCCGAGCAACCTCCTGTCCCTTCTCATTGGCGATCGACAGATCGGCGCAATTCTCGTCGACGATCCGAGCGTGCCGGTGATCTCGGCCACCGGCTCGACGGCGATGGGGCGGGTGGTTGGCGAACGCCTGGCCCGCCGCTTCGGCCGCTCCCTCCTGGAACTTGGTGGAAACAACGCCTCAATCGTCACCCCGTCAGCGGATCTCGAGCTGACGCTGCGCGCGGTCGCGTTCAGCGCCATGGGGACGGCCGGCCAGCGCTGCACCACCCTGCGACGCCTGATCGTTCATCGCGATGTCTATGACCGCATCGTTCCGAAGCTCATTTCGGTCTACAAAAGCATCAGCGTCGGCGACCCGCTCACGAGCGACGCGCTCGTCGGGCCGCTGATCGACCAGCCCGCCTTCGAGGCGATGCAGAAGGCGCTGATGGCCGCCACTGCGGCGGGCGGCCGGGTCCACGGCGGTGAACGGGTGGATATAAACGGCCCTCGATCCTTCTACGCGCGGCCGGCGTTGGTCGAAATCGAGCGCCAGGTCGACTGCGTGCTGGAAGAGACCTTCGCCCCCGTCCTCTATGTCTTGAGCTACGACACGCTCGAAGAGGCCATCGCGCTCCAGAACGCGGCGCCTCAGGGGTTGTCCTCGTCGATCTTCGCGACCGACATGCGCGAGATAGAGCAGTTTCTCTCCGCGGCCGGATCCGATTGCGGGATCGCCAACGTCAACATGGGTACGTCCGGCGCCGAGATCGGGGGGGCGTTCGGCGGCGAGAAGGAAACCGGCGGCGGCCGCGAGAGCGGCTCGGACAGCTGGAAGGCCTACATGCGTCGCCAAACCAACGCCATCAACTACGGGCGCACCCTGCCCCTTGCGCAGGGCGTTAAGTTCGACGTCTCGGAGATGGCCGGCGACGACGCGGTCTGAGCGGGTATCGGGCGCATCTCTTTTCAGGGCATGTTCGCCAAGCGCCCGGAAGCGGACGCCGGCGCCTTCCAAGAGCGGATCGACGCTACGGGGCCTGGGAGGCCCGCACGGCCAATTCGTAACGTTACTAGTAGTACCCTAGCGGGAACCCCCGCCACGGGGCTGCAGGGGGCCTCCAGGCGTCGGCAAAGGCCATCGCCGAGCCCGAGTCAGGCCGCGGCCTTCAGCGCCTTTAGCGCGGGGGCTGCTTCGTCCAGCGCGCCGCGGATGGTCCCCACCAGCTGGTCGATCTCGGCGTGGCTGATGACCAGCGGCGGGCTCATCACGACAGTGTCGCGGATCGCCCGCACCATCAGCCCGGACTTGATGCACAGGTCGCGCACCATCAGCCCGGCCGGGCCCTCCTTGCCGGAGAAGCGTTCGTTGGTCCCCTTCCTGGCCACGATCTCGACCGCGCCGATCAGGCCCAGCGAGCGCGTCTGGCCGACCAGCGGGTGTTCGGCGAGGGCCGCCAGCGCCTTGGCCAGATAGGGGCCGGAATCGGTCGCGGTGCGCTCGACCAGCCCCTCGCGCTCCATGATCTCGATGTTCTTCAGCGCCACCGCCGCGGCGGTCGGATGGCCGGAGTAGGTGTAGCCGTGGACGAAGTCGCCGCCGACCGTCGCGCAGCGTCTCGACGATGTGGTCGGCCACACCGACCGCGGAGATCGGCAGGTAGCCGGACGACAGGCCCTTGGCCATCGAGACCATGTCGGGCTTCACCCCGAAGTGCTGGAAGCCGAACCAGCGTCCCAGCCGGCCGAAGCCGCAGATCACCTCGTCGCAGACCAGCAGGATGCCGTACTTGCGGCAGATGGCCTCGATCCGCGGCCAATAGTTCGTGCGGCGGGATGATCACCCCGCCGGCGCCCTGCACCGGCTCGCCGACGAAGGCGGCGACGTTCTCCGGGCCGACCTCCAGGATGCGGTCCTCCAGCGCCTTGGCGGCGCGCTCGCCGAACGCCGCCGGGTCCTCGCCGAAGCCCTCGTTGAATTGATAGGGCTGCATGATGTGCTCGATGCCGGGCAGCCAGGGCCCGCCCTGGACGTGCATGTGCTTCATGCCGCCCAGGCTGGCGCCGGCGATGGTCGAGCCGTGATAGCCGTTGACCCGCGAGATGATGATGTTGCGGTTCGGCTCGCCCTTGGCCTGCCAGTAGTAGCGGGCGAGGCGGACCACCGTGTCGATCGCCTCGGAGCCGGAATTGTTGAAGAAGACGTGCTGCAGGTCGCCGCCCATCAGGCTGGCGACCTTGGCCGCGAGCAGCACGGTGGGCGGCGCGACGGTCTTGAAGAAGGTGTTGTAGTAGGGCAGCTCCAGCATCTGGTCGTAGGCCGCCTTGGCCAGTTCCTCGCGGCCGTAGCCGACCTGCACGCACCAGAGGCCGGCCATGCCGTCGAGCAGCGCGACGCCGTCGCCGTCGTAGATGGTGCAGCCCTCGGCGCGGGTGATGATGCGGCTGCCGCCGAGCTCCCGCATGCAGCTTGTAGTCCTGCTGCGCCGGCAGGTGGTGGGCCACGTCCAGGCGCCGCAGCTCGGCGATGTCGTAGTTGCGAAGGGTCATGGCGGCGTCCTCTTCGTCGGGCTGGACCGGTTCGCCGCGCAGGGCGCGGCCGAGCAGTCGGAAAAGGCTTGGGAGTCAGGGTTGGCGCTCTGTGCGCCATTCCGGGTGCCATTGCACGGCCAGCACCGGGCGTCGCCGACCCGCGCCGAGACGGCCTCGACGACGCCGTCGGGCGCGGTGGCCTCGACGGTCAGGCCCGCGCCGAGCGCATCGATGGCCTGATAGTGCACCGAATTGACCTTCAGCGACGCGCGGCCGAGGCCCCGGCTGCAGCACACCGCCGGGCGTCAGCGCCACGCGATGCTCGTGGGCGAACATGGCGTCGAAGGCCGCCTCGTCCGGCGCGTGGTGCGGCGATCAGGTCGTCGGTGCGGCTGGTGTCGCGGCGCAGGGTGCCGCCGAAGGCGACGTTGATCTCCTGCAGGCCGCGGCAGATGCCGAACACCGGCTTGCCGAGCTCGAGCATCGCCGCGATCAGGTCGGCGGTCATCGCGTCGCGGCCCGGATCGAAGGGTCCCTCGGCGTCCTCCGCGTCCGCCTGGCCGTAGCGGCCCGGCTCGATGTTCGAGGGGCTGCCGGTGAGCAGCAGGCCGTCGAGGCGCGGGGCGACCTCGCGGGCGCTCATCAGCTCCGGCAGGGCCGGCACCAGCAGGGCGGCGACGTCGGCATAGCGCAGGGCGTGGACGACGTAGCGGTTCATCACCGCCTGCGCCGGCTCGGTCCCGACCGTGCGGGTGCAGCAGGTGATGCCGAGCACGGGGCGGGCGCTCATGACAGCAGCACCGCCGGGGAGCAGGCGTGCCAGGCCAGCCAGACCGGCTCGTCCCAGGCCAAGTCCTCCTGGTCGCGGCGGGTCAGGTTGGAGCGCAGCGCCCGCACCCGCCGGCCGTTCGGTCAGCTCGACGTCGTAGATCGAACTCGCTGCCGAGGTAGGCGATGTGGCGGATCACGCCCGGCGACGACGTTGTGGCCTGCGCGGCGCATCCTCCATCGCCAGCGCGCGGCTGGCCCTCGGACGCGCTTGTGGATCTCGATCTTCTCCGGCCGGATCGCGACCCAAAGGCCCGCGCCGTGGGCGCCGGTGACGCCGTGGTCGAGGAACACCGGCGCCTCCAGCTCCGGCGAGGCGATCACCGCGTGGTCGCGCTCGTCGACGCTCGAGCGTGCCCTCGAACAGGTTCACCTGACCGATGAAGTCGGCCACGAAGCGGCTGTTGGGAAACTCGTAGAGGTCGCTGGGCGTGGCGACCTGCTGCAGCAGGCCGCGGTTCATCACCGCGCAGCGGCTGGCCATCGCCAGGGCCTCGTCCTGGTCGTGGGTGACGATCAGGAAGGTGACGCCGACCTTCTCCTGCAGCTGGGTCAGCTCGGAGCGCATCTGCTCGCGCAGCTTGGCGTCGAGGGCCGACAGCGGCTCGTCCAGCAGCAGCACCCGCGGCCGCTTGGCCAGGGCGCGGGCCAGGGCGACCCGCTGGCGCTGGCCGCCGGACAGCTGGTCGGGCTTGCGCGCGCCGAAGTCGTCCAGCTTGACCAGGGCGAGGGCCTCCTCGACGCGCCGATCGCGCTCGGCCTTGGCGGACGCCGTCGACCACCAGCCCGTAGCCGACATTGTCGGCCACGCTCATGTGCGGGAACACCGCGTAGGACTGGAACACCATGTTCACCGGCCGCCGGTTGGGCGGGATGCGGCTGACGTCCTGGCCGTCGATCAGGATGCGGCCCTCGGTCGGCGTCTCGAACCCCGCCACCATGCGCAGCAGGGTGGTCTTGCCGCAGCCGGAGGGGCCCAGCAGGGCGAAGAACTCGCCCTCCTCGATCGACAGGCTCACGTCGTCGACCGCCACCACCTTGCCGAAGCGCTTGGTGACATTTTCCAGGCGGATGATGGTCTTGGGAGGCTCGGCCATCAGGCGCCTCCGGCGGCGTTGCGGGCGACGTCCGTGCCCTGCAGGCGCAGGGCGATGAAGGTCAGCAGCACGGTGATCACGATCAGGATGGTCGAGGCGGCGTTGACCTCCGGCGTCACCGAGAAGCGGACCATCGAATAGACCTTGATCGGGAAGGTGGTGGTCTCTGGCCCCGAGGTGAAGAAGGTGATCACGAAGTCGTCCAGGCTGAGGGTGAAGGCCAGCAGGCCGCCGGCGACCAGGCCGGGCGTCATGTGCGGGGCGATGATGTCGCGGAAGATGCGCCACTCGCCGGCGCCGAGATCGCGGGCCGCCTCCTCGAGTTCGCGGTTGAACGAGGCCAGCCGGGCCCGGATCACGATCGCCACGAAGCTGAACGAGAAGGAGATGTGCGAGATGATGATCGCACCCAGGTTCAGCGGCCACGGCAGCGACGTGGGCCAGGGCATGACCTGGGTGAAGAACACCAGCATCGCTACGCCCATGCAGATCTCCGGCACCACGATCGGCAGCGCCAGCGCGCCCTCGAACACCGGCTTGAACGGAAAGCGGAACCGCCATAGCAGCAGCGCCGTCATCGCTCCCAGCACCAGACTGACAAAGGTGGAGATCGCCGCGATGGTCAGCGAATTGCCGAACGCGGTCAGCAGGTCGGTGTCGTGCAGCGCCACGTCGTAGTAGTGCAGGGTGAAGCCGCGCCAGACGATGTTGCGCTTGGAGTCGTTGAAGCTGAACGCCATCAGCGTGACCAGCGGCGCGTAGAGGAACACGCTGACCATCACCAGCCAGGCGCGGATCGGCCAGCGGCGCAGGTATTCCAGCGGCGCAGGCGGGGCGCGGCGATTGGCGAGGCCGCTCACGTCTGCGCCCTCCCCCGGCTTCGGGCCACGATCGCCTGCACGCCGATCGCCAGGAAGGTCGCGTACATCAGCAGGAACGAGAGCGCGGCGCCGAATGGCCAGTTGTCGGCGGTCTTGAACTGCCGTTCGATGATGTTGGCGATCATCATGCTTTCCGGTCCGCCCAGCAGGTCCGGGGTCAGATAGGCGCCGATCGAGGGGATCAGGGTGATGACGACGCCGGAGACGATCCCAGGCATCGCCAGCGGGATCACCACCCGGCCGAACGTCGCCAGGTGGCCGGCGCCGAGGTCGAGGCTGGCTTCCAGCAGCGAACGGTCCAGCCGGTCGAGCGCCGCGTAGAGCGGCAGCACCATGAACGGCAGCTGGACGTAGACCAGGCCGAACACCACGGCGAAGTTGTTGTGCAGCAGCGGCAGTGGCTGGAACGCGCCGAGCGGGTGGCCGGTCAGCGCCGTCAGGTGCGAGAGCCCGCTCCAGAGCGCGCCCAGCCCGGCGTTAATGAAGCCCTCGCTGCGCAGCACCGCCATCAGCGCGTAGGTGCGGATCAGGAGGTTGGTCCAGAACGGCAGCATGATCAGCAACAGCAGCCAGATCTTGGTCCGCTCGGAGGCGAAAGTGATCGCCACCGCCACCGGAAAGCCGACCACCAGGCACAGCGCCGTTGTGATCGCCGCGAACCAGACCGACTTGAGAATGATGCCGAGGTAAAGCGGGTTGAGGGCGTGGGCGTAGTTCGAGAACGTCCCGTCGATGGCGATCTCGACCAGGTTCTTGTTCTCGCCGAAGCTGTAGGCCCAGATGATCGCCAGCGGCGCCAGGAAGAAGGCGACCAGCCAGACCACCGGCGGTCCGAGCAACGTCGCGAACACCCCTTTTGCGCGCGTCCAGCTTTCATCCATGGCGGCGCCCCCGAGCTGGATTTCCCCCTCCCCCCCAAGGGGAGGGGGTCAGGGGGTGGGGGGCTGCTTCAGCCGCCGCGGTGGCGGACAGAACCCCCCACCCGGCCGCTTCGCGGCCACCCTCCCCTCGGGGGGGAGGGTTCCAGGCAGCGCGTCCCCTCATGCCGCGAAGATCCGGGTCAGGGTCTCGTCGTAGAGCTGGGCGCGTTTCAGGCCCTCGAACTGGGCGTATTCGCACCGCGCCATCGCCTCGGGCGGGGGGAAGATCGCCTTGTTGGCGCGGTAGCTGTCCGGCATCAGGGCCAGCGCCGCGGCGTTCGGCGTCGGGTACAGGATCTTGCTGGAGATGCCCGCGCCGTTCTTGCCGTCGAGCATGAAGTTGATGAACCGGTGGGCGTTGTCCGGCCGCCGCGCGCCCTTGGGGATGCACAGGCAGTCGGAGTTGAGGATCGAACCTTCCTTCGGCACCACGAAGTCGAGGTCGGGATCCTCCTGCATCACCTGGGCGATGTCGCCGTTGTATTCCATGACGATGTCGATATCGCCGGACAGCAGCAGGTCCTGGCCCTCGTCGTTGTGGAAGATTTTGATGTTCGGCTTTTGCCGGATGTACATCCGCGCCACCTGGTCGATCATCGGCGCGGGGATGTTGCGCACCGAGTGGCCCATGTACTTGGCGCCCAGCTCGATCAGGTCGTCGGCTTCCGAGAACAGGCCGATCCGGCCCTTGTAGCGGTCGGAATCCATCACCCACTTCCAGCTGTCGGGCACGCCGTCGATCTTCGACTTGCGATAGCCAATGCCCAGCACCAGCCAGGTGTAGGGCATCGACCAGCGGCGGCCGGGGTCGAAGTCGGGGTTCTGGAACGCCGGCAGCAGGTTGGCGACGTTGGGGATCTTGGCGTGGTCGAGCGGCATGAGCATGTCGGAGATGACCATGCGGGTGACGTACTCGTTGGACGGCACGATCAGGTCGAAGCCGGGATTGCCGGCGCGCAGCTTGGAGAACAGCTCGTCGTTGGTGGCGAACAGGCTCATCTTCACCGCGACGCCGGTGGCGGCCCTGAAGTCCGCCAGGGTGGTTTCGCCGGTGTAGGTGTCCCAGTTGTAGAAGTTGAGCTTGGCCTCCTCGCCGTTGCGGCCGAGCGGCGCGTTTTCCGCGCAGCCGGTCAGGCTGATGCCGGCCGCGGCGACGCCTAGCCCTGCAAGCAGCGAGCGGCGCGAGGCCCGCCTCACCGGAGGGCCGCCTCAGGCATTCTTCAGGCACCAGTCGTAGTCGAGCGGCGGCACTTCGGCGAAGAAGCGGTCCTGCTCGGTGCGCTTGACGATGGTGAACATCTCGACGAACCGCGCGCCGAGATAGTCGCGCAGCGTGGCCGACCCGGCGAAGGCGTCGACCGCCGCGAACCAGTTGGCCGGCAGACGCACGCCCATCTTGGCGGCCGCCTCGTAACCGTCGCCGAGAACCGGCGGCCCGGGATCCAGCTTCTGCGTCAGCCCGGCATGCACGCCGGCCAGTAGCGCCGCCAGCGCCAGGTAGGGGTTGGCGTCCGCCCCGGCCACGCGGTGCTCGATGTGCCGCCCGGCCGGCGGACCGGCGGGCACCCGCAGCGAGACGGTGCGGTTGTTCACCCCCCAGGTCGGCGCCACCGGGGCGTAGGAGTTGGCGCGGAAGCGGCGGTAGGAGTTGGCGTTCGGCGCGAAGATCGCCATGCCCTCCGCCAGGCCGGCCATCAGCCCGCCGACCGCGTGGCGCAGCGGCGGCGCCCCGGCCGGATCGTCGCTGGCGAAGATGTTGCGCCCCTCGGAGTCGTTGACGCTGACATGCAGGTGCAGCCCGCTGCCTGAGCGCTCGGCGAACGGCTTGGCCATGAAGGTCGCTTCGCAGCCGCAGGCCGCGGCCACGCCCTTGGCGATGCGCTTGTACATCACCGCTTCGTCGGCCGCCCGCAGCGCGTCCGGCCCGTGATGCAGCGTCAGCTCCAGCTGGCCAGGGGCGTATTCCGAGATCGCCCCTTCCAGCGGCACGCCTTGGGCGTCCGCCGCCGACCACAGTTTGCGCAGGAAGCCGCTGACGTCCTCCAGTTCGCGCAGGCCGTAGACGCCGTGCAGGCTGGGCCGCTCGCCGCCGGGGCCGACCGCCGCCAGCTCGATCCCGCCCGCCGCCGTGCGCTTGCCGTCGACCAGGTAGTACTCGATCTCGCAGGCGACCACGGGGGTCAGGCCGTCGGCCGTGAACCGCTCCACCACGTGGCGCAGGACGTGGCGCGGGTCGAGGTCGTTGGGCGTGCCGTCGAGCTCGTAGAGGGACGTGATCAGCTGGGCGACGTCGTCGCCAAGCCAGGGCGCCGGGACCAGTGTCCCGGGCGCGGGCCAGGCCACCCGGTCGGCGTCACCGTCGGCCCAGACCAGGCCGGTGTCCTCGCAGTCCTGCCCGGTGATGTCGCAGACCAGGATCGAGCCCGGCAGGAAGCGGCCGTTCTCGTAGACCGCCGCGATCTCGCTTCGCCGCAGCCGCTTGCCGCGCGGCACCCCGGACATGGCGGTGAAGATCAGCTCGAAGAATTCGATCTGCGGGTGCGCCTCGAGAAAGGCCCGCACTTCGGCTGGATCGGCGATGGCGGTGGCGGAGGCGGGCAATCCGGACACGTTGGTGACGGCGGCCTTTCCCATCGGCGCTAAGCGCTCCTCGCGCAAGTCAGCGCGGCGGCCGCGCCGACGCCGTGACCCCCGCCATTCTGTGATCACTCTCTTGCGGACACTCGACGTCCGTCAAGAGCCGAGGCGCTTCTCTCTGTGATCACTGCTGCGATTTTTGTCCAGGCAGACCCGGTCGCCCTACGCCAGGTCGCCGGTCGCGGATCGGTGCAAGTTCAGCAGCTCGGCGATCCTGGCCGCGTCGGCGCAACTGGCGGCGGCGCCCTTGCGGGTGCAGGCCAGCGCGCCGGCGGCGACGCCCCAGATCAGGGCCGAGCCCATGTCGTCGCTCGTCGCCCACCGCGCGGCGAAGGCGCCGGTGAAGGCGTCGCCCGCGCCGGTAGTGTCAACGACCTCGACCTTCGGCGGCGCGACCTTGAGCGGCGGACGGTGATGTTCGAACAGGACGGCGCCCTGCGCCCCCAGCGTGACGACGACCGCCTTGGCGACCCGGCCCAGCAGGGCTTCGCCGATCTGCATCGCGTAATCGTGTCCCGAGAGGACGCGGCCCTCACCCTCGTTCACCACAAGCACGTCGGTCAGCGCCAGCAGGCCCGGCTCGATCGCCTCGGGCGCCGGCGCGGCGTTCAGCAGCGTCGCGACGCCGCTGGCGCGGGCGATTTCGAACGCGCGGACCGTGGCCGCAACCGGCGTCTCGAGCTGCGCCGCCACCACCCGCGCGGCCCCGATCAAGGCGCTCGCGGCCTCGATGTGCGCTGGCGCGAGATGGGCATTGGCGCCGGAGTCGACCACGATGACGTTCTCGGCCGCGGCGTCGACCAGGATGGTGGCCATGCCGGTAGGGCGCCCCGCCAGCCGCGCCACGTGCTGCGTCGAGATTCCGTCGATCGCCCACAGCGCCAGCGCCTGATCGCCCGCGGCGTCGACACCAACCGCGGCGATCATCGCCGTGGCCGCCCCGCACCTCGCCGCCTGGATCGCCTGGTTCGAGCCCTTGCCGCCGGGCGAATCCAGCCGGCCGAGGCTGAGACAGGTCTCGCCCGGCGCCGGCAGTCGCGCCACCGAGAAGCTGACGTCGTGGTTATAGCTGCCGACGACGACGATCTGCGCTGCTGTCATGGCGGCCCTCCGCCGCGGGTCTTACGCCGGAGGGGACTTCCTGGGGAAGATCGATCGCGGAATCCGCACGTGCGCGCCCTGGCGGCCGTCGACGACCTGGGTGATCGCGAAGTCGCTGGCGACGCTCATCAGCGAATAGGCGTCGTTGCGGCTGAGCCCGACGTGCTCGTGCAGCAGGGTCAGCATGTCCCTGGCGGCGTTGCGGGTGGCGACGTTGAGGTCTTCGTCGAAGCCGTGCACGATCCACCACTTCGGCGTCTCCAGCAGCGGACCCGGGAAGCGGAAGTCCCGCCGCAGGACGATCTGGAACAGCACGTTCAGCGACGACTCGATCGCGGTGCCGGAGATCTCGCCGTCGCCCTGGCTGACGTGCGGATCGCCGATCGAGAACAGGCCGCCGGCCACCTGCACCGGGTAGTACATCACCGCCCCGGCGCCGATGCGCCAGTTGTCGATATTGCCGCCATGCGCGCCGGGCGGGATGGTGCTGACGCGGCCGGCGACGTCCATCGCCACGCCAGCCGTCCCGAGGTGCGGCCGCGCCGGCACCCGGATGCCCTGCAGCGCCGGCTGCCGGTCGCAGGCGGGGCAGTGGGTGATGGTCCCCGGGATCAGGTACTTGCCGGGAAAATCGTAGGCGTACAGCGCCTCGGCGACTTCGGCGTTGGGATCGAGCGCGTAGATCGTCACGCGCTCGTGCTCGCTCGAACTCCTTGTAGAGGTAGCCCCAGTTGGCGGCGAGGTTGGAGCCGTAGTTGCAGCGCGGGGCCATGCGCAGGTAGCGCACCTCCAGCATGTCGCCGGGGCGGGCGTCCTCGACGTAGATCGGCCCGGTCATGATGTGGACGCCGGGGTTGCGGTCGCCCTCGGGGATCTCGCGGAAGATGGCCTGCACGCCTTCGTCCATCATCAGGTCCGGGGCGTCGCCGGCGTGGTGCGTGATCGCCTCGGCCTGGATCAGGTCGCCGCTCCTGACGGTCAGGACCGGCGCCAGCGCGGCGTCGAAGTAGCCCCAGTGCACGGTCTTCGGCGTCGCCTTGAGGTGATGCAGCGCGCCGGGCGCGGTGTCTGGGCGTTCGGCGCCGTTGTCGCAGATGAAGGGCATGGGAAGCGTCCGTTTCTGTTCTTGGTGACCCATAGCTAAGGCTGGGCGTCGCCGATGGCCTGCCCAGACGCGCCGAAGGCGCCGGCTGGCGCAGGTGCGTCGATTTTCTGGGCGCCCTGTTCAATTCGCAAACAGCGCCCCCAGCGCCGCGCAAATCAAGGGGCGCACAGGTGCAAGACCGTTTCGCCGCGACCGAATAGTCTGCGCGGGACGCTCACGTTGAGCCTCGTCGGGACATTGCACATGCAGACAGCGGTCGAGCTTCGCACCCGCCCTCTTCGGCCGGGCTTCGGCGCCGAGATCCTGGATGTCGACCTGCGGCGCGCGGACGAAGCGATGCTGGACGAGGTGGTCGCGACCTTCCACCGCCACGGCGCCATCCTGCTGCGCGACCAGGTGATGACGCCGGGTGACCTGACCAACTTCATCGCCCGGTTCGGCGAGCCGGAAGATCACACGCTGAAGGAGTTCACGGTCGAGGGATTCCCCAAGGTCTACCGGCTCTCCAACCGCGTCGTCGACGGCAAGCCGATCGGCGCCCACAACGACGGCGTCGGCTGGCACACCGACTATTCCTACAAGCCCGAGCCAGTGATGGCGACGATGCTCTACGCTGTCGAGGTGCCGCCCGAGGGATCCGACACCCTGCTCGCCGATTGCGTCGCCGCCTGGAACGCCCTGCCGCCCGAGCGGCAAAAGGCGCTGGACGGGCTGGTGCTGCACCACTCCTACCAGCACTTCATGGCGACCCGGGAGTACGGCGCGCGCGAACTCAGCGACGAGCTCAAGGCGCAGAACCCGGACGTCTTCCACCCGCTGGTCCGCACCCACCCGGCCGACGGGCGCAAGGCGCTCTGGCCCTCGACGGGCACGGTGCTCGAGGTGATGGGGATGCCGAACCCGCAGGGGCTGGAACTGGTGCAGGAGCTGGTCGACTTCGCGATCCAGGATCGCTTCGTCCACCGCCACAAGTGGCGCGTCGGCGACATCCTGATGTGGGACAACCGCTGCACGCTGCACACCGGCACGCTGTACGACGACACCAAGTACTTCCGCGAGATGCACCGGCTTTGGGTGCGCGGCGACAAGCCGTACTAGGCGCCGATGAACTGGTTGATCACTGGAGTTTCCGGCGGGCTCGGCCGCGCGCTCGCCCAGGCGGCGCTGGCGCGCGGCGACCGGGTCGCGGGAACGGTCCGCAAGGGCGCCGATCTGGCCGCCTTCGAGGCGCTCTCCCCGGGTCGGGCCCACGGCTTCCTCGCCGACATGCTGGACGAAGCCAGCATCCACGCGGCGGTCGAGGGCGCGGAGGCGAAGCTGGGCGGGATCGACGTGCTGGTCGGCAACGCTGGCTATGGCCTGATCGGCGCGGTGGAGGAATCGAGCCTGGCGGAGATCCGCGCGCAGTTCGAGGTCAATGTGTTCGGCCCGATCGCGACGATCCAGGCGGTGCTGCCCTATTTCCGCAAGCGCCGCGCGGGGCACATCATCACCATCACCTCGGTCAGCGGCGTCGCCGCGTGGGCCGGCACCGGGGTCTACTGCGGCAGCAAGCACGCGCTCGAGGGCGTCACCCAGACCCTGGCGCAGGAAGTCGCCGAACTGGGGATCAAGGTGACCAACGTCGAGCCGGGCGGCATGCGCACCGACTACGCCGGCCGCTCGCTGATCGTCAGTGAGCGGAAGATCGCCGACTACGACGGCGCCGCCCGCAACGCCGAGCGGATCCTTGGCGACCACGCCGGCCACGAGCCGGGCGACCCGGCCAAGGTGGCCGCCGCCATCCTCGCCATCGCCGGCGCCGCCGAGCCGCCGCTGCAGCTGCTGCTCGGCGCGGACGCGATGCTCTACGCCACGCGCCAGCTGGCGGCGTTCCAGACCGAGATCGGGCAGTGGGCGCAGCTCACCCTGTCGACCGGCTTCGACGACTGAGCGCGGCGACCATCCGCAGCACCTCGCGCGTGCGGCGGACATCGGCGAAGTTGAGGCGCAGGTTCAGTAGGGCCGCGTTGTGCTCGGCGTCGGTCACCGCGGCGGTGGCGTCGGCGACGACGATCACCTTGTAGCCGGCCATGTTCGCCTCGCGCGCCGTGCTCTCCACGCAGACGTTGGTCAGCGTGCCGGTGACGACCAGCATCTCGACGCCAAGGCGCTCAAGCGACCTCGCCAGCTCGCCGCCGGGGCAGCTGAACGCGCCGTAACGGTGCTTGTCGATGACCAGGTCCGCCGGAGAAGTCTCTACGGCGGGATGGAGCGCGTGCCCTCGCGTCCCGGCCTGCAGCGCGGCGACGGCCTCGGCGACGCCGGGCTTGCCGGCGTCGTACTGCCAGTCCGCCGGCGCCAACGGCGGCGCGAAGGTGTGCGTCTGCCGGGTCCAGATCACCGGCGCCCCTGCCCCGCGCATCGCCTGGGAAAGCGCGTTGACGTGCGGCGCGATCGCCCTGGCGTGCGCGTTGCCGAACACCTGGTCCTCGGCGAGGAACACGTTCTGCATGTCGATATTGACGAGGGCGGTGCGCCCGGGCGTCAGCGCCGGAAAGTCGTTCAGCGCCGCGCCGCGCGTCCTGGCCCAGCCCGGCAGCCGGGTTCGATGCACTGCGGTCAGGCCGCCGCGCGGTCGGCGACGGCGTCGTCGAACACCAGGCTGGTCATGCCGAGCGAGCCGTGCTCGATCCGGTCGTTGACGAGCCGCACCCGGTCGCTCGGCCGGCGCGCGCCGAGCACATAGAGCAGCGGCCAGAAGTGCTCCGGCGTCGGCGCGGCCCGGTTGGCGTCGTCGCCCAGGCGTGCGAAGTCGATCACCCGCTGCGGCTCGTCCCGCAGGATCGCCTCGCGCATCTCGCCCAGGAACCGCGCGGACCAGTCGAACGGCGCGCAGTCGCGGTCGCTCCAGTTCATCGCCGGCAGATTGTGCACGATGTTGCCGGTGCCCATGATCAGCACGCCTTCGTCGCGCAGCGGCGAGAGCCGGCGGCCGATGTCGAAGCGTTGCGCCGGCGTCAGCGTGACGTCGAGGCTGAGCTGCACCACGGGTATGTCGGCGCGCGGGAAGGCCTTGACCAGCACCGACCAGGTGCCGTGATCGAGGCCCCACTCGGTCTGATCCAGCCACACCTGGGTCGGCTGCAGCAGGTCGGCCACGCGCTGGGCCAGCGCCGGATCGCCCGGCGCCGGATATTCCATGTCGAACAGCGCCTTTGGGAACGACGCGCCGAAATCGTGGATCGTGCGGGGCCGCGCCATGGCCGTCACCGCGGTGACGCGCGTCTCCCAGTGCGCGGAAATGCTGAGGATCGCCCTGGGCGTCGGGATGCCGGCGGCGATCTCGGTCCAGGCCTGGCTGGTCGCGTTCGTCTCCAGCGCGATCATCGGGCTGCCGTGCCCGAAGAACACCAGCGGCATCGTCTGGCTCATCCGATCACGCCTTCCACCGCCTTCACCAGCGCGCCTGCCTTCCGCGCCGCCCAAGCCGCTCTATAGCGCGGGACAAGCCAGTGGTTGAACTGGCCCTGGGCGCCTTCCTGCCAGGAGTAGCGTCCGCGCCGGGCGAAGCGCGACCGCAGGCCCTGCTGCACCAGCGCATCGACGTGCATGTCCTGGGCGATGATCTTGCCCGCGCTGGTCATGATCATCTCCAGCCGGTGCGGGAAGGCCGGATCGTCCATCGCGCCGGGCGCGACCAGGATGCCGGTGTCCTGCTCCATCGTCTCCGGCCCGGTGGCGCGCAGGATCAGATAGATCACCAGGTCGCTGGTCAGCACCAGCGACAGCGTCGGCGGCACGTTGGCGAAGGTCATCCGGCCGCGGTCGACCTCCGACAGCTTCGGGAACACCGGCAGCACCGCCCGCTGGGTCGGATTGAAGCTGGCGTCGGGATGCAGCGTGCCGTTGAAACGCAGGAAGCCGGCGTCGGTGGGATCGGACTCGGGGAAGGTCGCCAGCTCGCTCGGCACGAAGTCGTGCAGCGGCCCCTGGTGCAGTTTCGAGGCGTGGTAGCCGTCGTTGTTGTTCTCGAACATCACCTTCCAGTTCCAGCCGAACTGGCCGGTCATGGTCTGGGCGCTCTCGGCGTTGCCGAGGTCGTAGCAGGCGATCGCCTCGGCGACACGGGCCAGCCGCGGCGCCAGCGGCTTGGCGTCGGGGTCGAAGTTGATGAACAGGAAGCCCAGCCAGGTCTCGACCTTGAACTCGGGCAGGCGCACCGCCTTCTTGTCGAAGCCGCAGGTGCGCTCCATCGCCGGCGCGTTCACCAGCCGCCCATCCAGGCCGTAGACCCAGTGGTGATAGGGGCAGACGAAGCCGCGCGCGTTGCCCTTGCCCTCCGCCACCAGCATCGCGCGGTGCTGGCAGACCGACGACATCGCCCGGATCACGCCGTCCCGGGCATGCGCCACGACGATCGGCTCGCCGACGATCTGGGTGGTGAAATAGTCGCCCGGGCGCCTTCACCCAGTCGGCGCGGCCGACGCAGAGCCATTCGTGATTGAACAGCGCTTCCTTCTCGAACTCGTAGAAGCTCGCATCGGTATAGCAGGCCGGCGGCAGGGTTTCGGCGACATCGAGCCCGCCCAGCGACGTCTCGAAACTGTCGAAAAAGCCGTCGGTCAGTAGCTCTGGACGCACAGCGGTCTTCCTCAAATCCTGGATGAAACTGACCGGGAGAGTAGGGTCAGCTTAGCGCCCGCGCCTCCCGAGCGTCTTGCTCTATCGCGCCCCAAAGGTTGCAAGGCTGGCTGGCCGACTATCCGGCCGGCGCGAGGCTGGCGATATAGGCCCGCCAGCCGCCCAGGGCGGTGATATCCGAGGCGCCGTCGAGCGCGCGGGGTTCGGCGACGAAGCCCTTCACCTCGGCGCCATCCTCCAACGTCACCGTGCCGATCGCCAGCGGCGGCGGCACATCGACGACGAAGCTGCCGAAGGCCTCCAGCCCCAGCTCGTAGACCTCGACCTCGATCGCCGCGCCGCCTTCGCCGACATGAACCAGCGCGGGTTTCGGCGGCGTCGATCCGGCCATGGCGTAGAGCCGGTAGGCCGGCGCGGTCTTGCAGCGGCGCACGAGGCGCGCATCGCGGGAGGTCAGCTGCCAGTGCAGCGGCATGGCGGCCAGGTGCGCGCCGACCACGGCGAGCTGCACGCCTGGCTTGACGCCGGCGGTGTCGATCGGCGGCGGTTGCGGCATCGGGGCGATCTCCTCATAGCGGCGCGCCAGCTCCAGCAGGGCGCGGTCGGCCCAGGCCGGCCCGATCAGGCTGACGCCGAACGCGGTGGCGTTGTCGCGGAAGCCCGCCGGAAGCGCCACGGCGCTCATGTCCAGCAGGTTCACGAAGTTCGTATAGAGCCCGAGATTGGCATTGAGCGCGAAAGGCTCCGCGATGACCTCCCGCAGGCGATAGGTCGTGGCGGTCGTCGGCAGAACGAGCACGTCCGCCTGCGCCCAGATCGCCTCGGCGGCGCGCTGGTGCGCGCGCAGCTCGTACTCGGCCCTGAACGCGTCCATCGCCGAGATGGCGAAGCCGCCTTGCAGGATCGCCCGCACGGTCGGCTCGATCGCGCCGGGCCTGGTGCGCAGCAGATGCTCGGCGACCAGCGTCCGCTCGGCCACCCATGGCCCCTGGTAGAGCAGCGCGGCGGCGGCCAGCAATGGTCCGATGTCCACCTCGACCGGCTCGGCCCCGGCAGCGACCAGGCGCTGGGCGGCGCGCTCGAACAGCCGCGCGGACTGCGCGTCCGAGAACCAGTTGAGCTGGTCGGGGCGCGGGAGACCAAGCCGGAACCGGGTCGTGGGTATCGCCGCGCCGGATGCCGGTGCGCGCCGCGAGAACGGGTCGTCGGGATCGAACCCCGTCAGCACCCCGTCGAGCACAGCCGCTTCGGCGGCGGTCGAGGCGAACACGCTCACGCAGTCCTGGGTGCGGCAGGCGGGCACGACGCCGCGCGTGCTCCACCGTCCCTTCGTCGGCTTGAAGCCGGCCAGATGGTTGAACGCCGCCGGCACGCGTCCGGACCCGGCGGTGTCGGTGCCGAGCGCGAAGGCGACCAGCCCGGCCGCCACCGCCACCGCCGAGCCGGAGCTCGAACCGCCGCTGACGTAGTCGCGGTTATAGACCGCGCCCAGCGCGCCATACGGGCTGCGGGCGCCGACGAGGCCGGTGGCGAACTGGTCGAGATTGGTCTTGCCGATCAACACCGCGCCGGCCTCGATCAGGCGCCGCACGACCGGCGCGGTCTCGGCTGGCCCGTAGGCGAACGCCGGGCAGCCCGCGGTGGTCGGCAGGCCGGCGACGTCGATATTGTCCTTCACCGCGAAGGGGACGCCGGCGAGCGGCAGGACGGCGCCGGCCGCGACGCGACGGTCCACCGCCGCGGCGTCGGCGAGTACCTCGGCGTCCGGCCGGCGGACGATCCAGACGGCCGGCTGCACCGCCTCGTAGGCCGCGACGCGCGCCAGCACTTCGCTGGCGACGTCGGCCGCGCGCCGCCGGCCCGCGCCGACCTCGGCGGCGATCGCGATCGCGGACTGGCGCTCGAACGACGTCATCCCCAGCCCAGCAGGTAAGCGGGGCGGCGGCGCCCCAAGGGTCCTAGTACTTGTAGGCGATGGTGCCGATGATCTGCAGCGGCGGGATGTACTGGTTGCTGGTGGTGAAGGTGCCGAACGGGTCAGTGTAGCGCGAGGTGATGCCCGCGACGTCGAACACGTTGGTGCCGGTCAGGGACACGCGCCAATGCGAGTTGCCCTTCGGGACGAAGTCGACGTTGATGTTGGTGACCGTGTAGTCCGGCACCTTGTCCAGCCCCGGCTCGTTGAAGATCCGCGCCCACTCGCTGCCGCGGTAGACGACCTCGACCCTCGGCGTCAGCGTGCCGATCTCGGTGTCGAAGCGGTAGGAAGCCGAGAACGAGCCGGAGACCTCTGGCATATCCGGCGGCTGCTTGCCGTTGAGGTCGCTCGATGCGGCCAGAACGGCGTTCCAGCAGGTGAGGTTGCCGGGGGTCGGGGCGGTCGCCGACCCGAACGATGCGAAGAACGCGCACGGTCCGGAGAATCCGCCGGTGAAGTTCGGCCCCTCGAGCGAGTTGGCGATGGTCGAGTCGAGCGTCCTGAAGTGACCGACCACCTGGCCGTGCTCGAGCGCGAGCGTGCCGTTGATGTTGAGCCGTCCGTCGGGCGAGACGTAGTTGCTCTCGAGCTCGACGCCGTAGTCGTCGACGCGCGGCACGTTGGCAAGCCCGGCCGCGAACGGGATCGGGTCGGTCTCGATATACTGGAAGTTCCGATGGATGTAGTAGAACGCGCTGGCGTTGAAGCGCAGCGTGTTGTCGAGGAAGAGGTTCTTCGAGCCGACCTCGAACGCATCGTTGGTCTCGGGCTGCGCAACCAGTGGCAGGATGAAGCCGGCCGAGCCGTTGACCGCGCCCGGCTTATAGCCGCGCGCGACGCTGGCGTAGACCATGTTGTTCGGCGACAGATCGTAGTCGCCCTCGACCCGCCAGGTCGGCTCATCGGTCGATATCTTGTTGTTGAGGAAACTGTGGCCGAAGGCCGAGAAATTGTAGCTCGGATCCTGGTCGAAGTCGTGGTTGTAGCGGACGCCGCCGGTGACCCGGAACGCGTCGCTGACGTGATAGGTCGCCTGCCCGAACACGGCCGCCGACCAGTGCACCGCGCGCGAGTCGTTGCCGTACGACAGGTTCGACGGCTGGGTCGCGCCGGGCACCTGCAGGCCGGGCGGCGGGGCGAGCGGATTGGACGGCGCCGGCGGCGGCAGGCTAGCCCCCGTCGGCGGCGGCGCGCACCCGCCGAAGATCGCCGGATTGGTGCACTCGAACTCCTCCACGAACTGGTGGCTCACCTGGTTCATGTAGAAGACGCCGGCCGTCCACTCGAGCCGTTGGCCGGCGGGCGACTGGACGTCGAATTCCTGAGTCCAGTTCTGCACCCAGGTGTCCCAGGCGGCGACGTCGTCGTACTGGCCGATGATCGAGAAGGCGCTACGCGAGGAGTCCTCGCGCTGCTGGTGCGCCAGGTACTGGTAGCCGGTCACCGACTTGACGATGAAGCCAGGCTGGTCCCACTCGAGATTGAGGTGGACCAGGTCGTTCTGCAGCCGGAAGTGCGCCGGAAAATCCTGGAACACCGTGCGCGGGTCGGGATTCGTCTCGTTGATGTTCTTCTGGGCGTCGCCGTGCTGGTCGGCGTAGTAGCCCTGCACCGTGAGGATGGCGCTGAAGGCGTCGTTGGGCTTCCAGAGCAGGGCGGCCTTGCCGCTAACGTCGTGCTGGTCGTCAAGATCGAAGCCGGGGATCGCCGCATCCTGGGTGTAGCCGGTGTGGTCGAACTTCTGCCCGGAAAGGCGCAGCGCGAACTGGTCGCCGAGCGGAATATTCACTTCGGCCCGCTCGCGATAGAGGTCGTAGGTGCCGATGCTGAAGTCCGCCTGGCCGTCCCAGGTGTTGAGCTTCGGCTGCTTGGTGTTGATCAGGATCGCCCCGCCGATCGAGCTTTCGCCGTAGAGGGCGCCCTGGGGCCCGCGCAACACCTGGACGTTGTCGATGTCGAACAGCGTCTGGTCGAGCGAGATGGTGTTGGCGATGTAGACGCCGTCGACGAACTCCGAGACGCCCGGCACCGTGGTCAGCGAATTCTCTGGCGTCTCCGAGCCGACGCCGCGGATGGTGACCAGATTCTCGAAGCCGGAGGCCTTGGTGATCTGCAGGCTGGGAATCGTGCTGTTGAGGCCCGCCAGGTTGGTGATGAACGACTGGTCGATCTGCCGCGCCGACACCGAGCTGATCGCGATCGGCGCCTTCTGGATATCCTGCACCCGGCGCTCGGCCGTGACCGTGATCTGCTGGACGGTCGAAGCCGCGTCGGCGTCGGCCGCGGTCTGGACCGCCTTGTCGGATGGCGCCGCCGCGGTGTCCGCGTACGCCATCGGCGCGATGCAGGCGCTTGCCGCGACGAGGCAGCTGGAAAGGATCAGATTGCGTTTCAGACGCAGCGACAAGTTAGCCATAGCCCCCTCTTAGTAACTCGAACTCGTTGGTTCTTGATACTGATCTTACGCTCAAGGCGAGGCGGCGCCTCGCGGCCCGACTCGTCCGTCCTAGTAGGGCAGCAAATCGCCAATATGTTAATCTGATGTGGGCATATATGACAATATTATGAGCAAGTGTGACATCATTGCCGAGATGACGGAGACGCAGCAACGTCTGCATTCGTGCGCGCTGCAACTATAGATGCGCAACTTGGGTGATTTTATGCTGGACAGATTCAGCCATGCTCGCCGTTGCAATTAGGCGAGTGTCTCACATGGCTAACGAGACGGCTGCAAGCCGCCTCGTTGATTACTTTGTTACTGCGACGCCGCCCCCGAAGCGCGGCGCGTTGCTGGTGAAGGCCTAGGCGGACGCTTCCGCCCGTCCCCAGACCTCACGAGCCTTTTCGTAGACGCCCTGGTCGAAAGAGAACTCGATGGTATTGCCGTCCGGATCCTTGACGAAGCAGACGTAGCCGATCTGCTTGGGCAGCTGGATCGGTCCGAGCCCCAGGCAGCCTTCAGCCTTGGCGCGCCCGGCGACCTCGTCGACCGCTTCCTTGGTCGGCAGCTCGATGCCGATATGCGCGAACGGGCCGAGCGGCAGGTGCGCCGCGGGCGCGAACGGATCGTGGCCCTCGTAGAATTGGCCGAGCACCAGCACGAACGGCGAGTCGGCCTGGGTCGCATCGCCGAGCCAGGCGTTCTTGCCGTCCTTGTCCTCGCCGCGCTGCAGCAAGGTCAGGTGGGTGAAGCGCTCGTACCAGGCGATCGACGCGTCGATGTCTTTCACGCAGAGGGCGATGTGGGTCCAGACGGACCGCCGCGGGCCGACCGAGTGAGTTCCCTGTGTCGCCATGTTCTCTCCCTCGCGGACTTGGCCAAGCCCAGGGCCGTTGCAGCGACCGAATGCCGGCAAACGCTAACACGGAGGCCGAAGCCCGACTTGCCCGTAGGCGCACGATCGTTTTGCTCTGGCGGCACCGCCAATTCGGCGCCGGCGCCGCAACGCCCCGCGCGGTCAGTCAGCGGCGCCGAGCTTGGGGTATTGCCCCTTGTGGTAGAGCAAGGGCGTGGCGGTCGGGGTGTGCTCGATCCTGACCCCGCGGCCGACCACGATCAGGTGATCGCCGGCGGTGTGGATATGCTCGACCGCGCAGTCGACGAACACCGGGGCGAGATCCAACTGCGGCGCGCCGCCGGGCGCCGCGCGATAAGGGAAGGTCTCGAATCGGCCCGTCAGAGGTTCGGTCGCGAAGCGTCGCGCCACGTGCCGGCACTCATGGTCCAGGATGTTGACGCCAAAGATGCGGGCGCGCTCCAGCGCCTCGCGGATCGGGTTGGCCAGGCCGACGCAGATCAGCAGCATGGGCGGCGAAAGCGAAACGGAGCAGAAGGCGTTGATGGTCGAGCCGACCGGCTCCTCGCCATCCCAGGTGCTGACGATGGTGACGCCGGAAGGAAAGAAGCCCATCGCGGCGCGCCATTCCGCGGAGGTCGGCGCATCGCAGTCCGCTTGGTGGGACCTGGGGCCGCCCGCGCCGGTATCGTCTAGAGCACCGGCCATGACGTCCTGTTCGGCAACTGTGTCCTGGCGATAAGCGCCAGGCCGGCCTGACGCGCGTCGGCCAGCAACTTCTCTTCGTCGATCATGGTAGCGTGACCGCCGTCCAGCACCTGCGCGCCGTCGATCCAGACGCTGTGGACGCCGCTGGGCGGCGCGCTCAGCGCCAGCTGCGCCGGCGCGTCGAACACCGGTCCCCACTCGGTCAGGTCGGTGTCGTGGAGGACGATGTCCGCTCTCTTGCCCACCTCGAGCGAACCGATCTGGCCCTGCAGCCCGAGGCCCGCGGCGCCGTTCAGGGTCGCCATCTCCAGCATGGTCGACGGCGGGAAGATGTCCTGGTCGACGCAGGCGTCGCGAAAGACGCTGGCCATCAGGCGCGCCGACGACAGGATATCGGCGGCGATGCCGTCGGTGCCCAGCATCACATTGACGCCGCGGTCGATCATCTCCGGATAGAAGCCGCCCTGCGACAGGCCGAACCCGCCCTGGAACGCCGCGTGCGGGCAGTGGATCGCGCTGGCGCCGGACGCCAGCAGGATCTCCAGTTCGCTGCGGTCGATCTGGGCCAGGTGGGTCAGCGCGACATTGGGGCCGAGCACGCCGAGGTCGGCCAGGTGCTCCAGCGGTCGGCGGCCGTAGTTGGCGAGGTACCAGTCGGGGTCGCCGGTGCGCGGGCTCATGTGCGCCGAGAGCGTCAGCCCATGCTGGTCGGCCAGCGCCTTCGCCGCCAGCCAGACATCGTCGGAATTGGTCGAATGGCCGACCAGCACCGGGCAGGCGGCGAGCCTGCCGCCGTTGTCCGGATAGTGCGCGATCTCGGATTCGAGCACGGCGATCGCTTCGGCCGATTTGCGCGCCTGGTCTTCCGGATTGCGCGCGCGCCCCTCGACCCACTGCCCTACCCGGCCTCGGATCCCAGTGTCGGCCAGCCCCTCCATCACGGCGTCGAGGTGCACGACGGTGCCGGCCTCGAGGAAGCAGGTCGTGCCGTAGCGCATCATCGCCAGCGCCGCGCATTGCGCCGAGATCCGCTCGTCGGCGGGCGTCTGGGCGAGGAAGATCGGGATCACCCAGCGCGACATCCGGTCGGACCAGCTGTCTTCGGGCCCGCCGCGAGCGAAGCCGCGCGTGATCGGATCGCCAGTGATGTGGATGTGGGCGTCGACGAAGCCTGGCGTCATCACGAAGCGCCGGCCATCGAGCGTGCGCCTGGCCGAGACCGTCCGCGCCAGCGCCTCGCGCTTGCCGACGGCGACGATCCTGTCCGCGGCGATCGCCAGCGCGCCGTCGGAGATGACGTGGCGCTGGTCGTTCATGGTGATGATCGTGGCGCCTTCGATCAGCAGGTCGGCGGCGATGGGGGGAGCGAGGTCGGTCATTCGGCCGCCGCCCTGATGACGTCCGTGTCGGCGGCGCCGCCCAACTTCGGCGGACTGAGGAACAGGGTGGCGAAGAACATCGCCACGGTGACCGCGCCGCAGAGCAGGAACATGCCCTCGAAGCTGCCCAGGGTGTCGCGCGCCCAGCCGCCGAAGGCCGGGCCCGCCGCGGCCAGCGTCGACAGCAGGCACATGATCGAGAACAGTTCGAGGTTGGCGCGCTTGCCGAAATAGGTGAGCAGCAGCATCGTCGGCGGCGTGAAGGACAGGCCGTAGCCGATCCCCACGCCGACCGAGAAGACGCTCATCAGGCCCCAGGCGCTCGCCTCGGCCAGGGCGAATTGGCCGATCGCCACCGCGCCCATGCAGACCAGCATCAGCATCTTGCTGGAAAGGCGCTCGCCCAGCCGGCCGCCGATCAGCGAGACGGCCACCCCGATCAGGGCCTCCAGGCTGAGCATCAGCGCGGCGTCGCTCTTGGCGACGTGACGCTCGATCAGGTGCTCGGTGGCGAAGGCGTGCGCGGTCGTGTTGATCAGCAGGTAGGTCGTGTAGACCCCGAGGATCACATAGAACTGCGGCGTCATCAGCGCACGGCGGACCGTCCAGTCCTTCAGGCCGACGACCATTTCTTCCGGACCGAGCTGCTCCGGCGCGCCGGTGGCGTGGGCGGCTTCGTCGTGCCGGGCCGGGGTGGCGAAGATCGCGAACGTTCCGGCGACCAGCGTCATCGCCACGTACGACCACCAGTAAGGACGCCAGCCGCCGGTCAGCTTTTCGATCGCCACGTAGATCAGCGGGCCGGCGAACCCGCCGAGGGTGCCGATCGCGAAGTAGGCGCCCAGCGCGGTCGAGCGGTTCTTGAAGATGTCGGTCAGCACGTGCGTCGCCGGAACGGTGCTCACCAGCGAGAAGGCCAGGCCGACCAGGGTGGTCGCGGCCAGATACATCCACACCGACTGGGTCAGGGCCATGGTCCCGAAGCCCAGCAGCATGGTCGCCATGCCCGCCGCCATCGTGCCGCGCACCCCGATCCGGCGGATCAGGATCGCCGGGAACAGGCTCCCCAGACCGCAGGCGACGCCCAGCAGGGTGTAGCCCAGGCCGGCCTGCTGCCAATTCCAATTCAGCTCCCTCACCATCGCCGGCAGGGCCACGCCCAACGAAGAAAACGCCCCGGCCGTGATCACGAAGTAGATCAGCCCGAGCGAGGCGAAGGTCAGCCAGCGGTTAAGGGGGGCATGGGGCACGGAGGGCGGCTATTCGCGCGTGTAGTTGTCGGGGATCTTGGGATCGGGACCCGCCTTGCCCCACAGCACGATCTCGTTGCCCCAGGGGTCGCGGAAGGCGTGGTTGAAGCCGTTGAATTCCTTCCAATAATGATTGCGCCACAACTCGGTCGCGCCGCGCTCGATCGCCTTGGCCAGGATGTCCTCGTAGGACTGGCCGTCGCCGACCAGGATCCAGACCCGCGCCTTGCGGCCCTCGCCGGCCAGGGTGCGCGGCTCGACCCCGTCCGGGTTCGGATGCGGCCGGGCGTTGGCGGCGTCGAAGATGCCGAGGTGCAGGTTGCCGATCTGGCTCTCCGAGCCGTCGGGATTGGGGAAGTTGCCGCCGGGCACCATGCGGTGGAACACGCCGTAGGGCCGGTCGTCGTCGCGCCAGCCGAACACCTCGGCGTAGAACTTGCCGGCGGCGGCGGGATCGTCGGACGCCAGGTCGACGAAGATCAGGGTGTTGGGAGTCGTGGTCATCGGCGTTCCTCGCAGCTTCTCAGTTGGCGTATTCGGCGCGCTTGGGGGTGAAGACGTCCAGGTTCAGCACCGGCTCGTCGCCCACCACCACGCCCCAGTGGCGCGCATTCGGCGGCACCACCAGGAGGCCGCCGGCGCCGAGGCGGGTGACCGTCTCCCCGATGTGGAAGTCGATCTGCCCCGCGAGGATGTAGACGATCTGCTCGTGCGGATGGTCGTGCGGCCGCGGCTCGTGGCCGGGCTGCAGCCGGTTGAGCGACACCGTCGCGCCCTCGCCGGAGAACGCCTTGCGCTCGACGCCTTCGCGCACCGGCTCCCAAGGCGCCGCATTCCAGTCGATCGAATGTATGTTCATTGCGGGTCCGCCTTCAGATCGCGCCATAGCCGCCGCCGCCGGGGGTCTCCAGCACCACCACGTCGCCTGGCTGCATCATCATCTTCTTGCCTTCCGACATCGGCTTTCCGTTGACCGTAAAACGTCCAGCCTCGCCGTTGTCGCCGCCGTCAAGCCCTTCCGGCCCCTCGTCGAGCCGGCTTGGCACCGCATTCAGCAGCCAGGGCTGGTCGGTGCGCATGTGGAAGCCGATGATCTGGCCGTCGCCGCCGATCGAACGGCCCTTGCCGCCGGAGCCGAGACGCAGTTCGCGCCGGTCGAACACGATCGGCATCGAGGCTTCCAGGATCTCGACCGGCACCGCCGCCACGCCGGTCGGATAGCAGGTGGCGCTGGGTCCGGGCTTGGTCAACCGCGCGCCCATCCCGCCGGAATAGTTGAACATCGACGAGGTGAACGCCTCGCCGTTGGCGCGCTTGCCCTGGATCTGCACGGTCCAGACCGCGCCCGAGCCTTCGGCCAGCACCCGGTCGGGCATCACCTGGTGCAGCGCCTTGAGGATCGGCATCGGCACGAACATGCCGACCACGTGGCGGGCGTTCACCGAGACGGGGTACTGCGGCGTTGACGATCGAGCCCTTCGGCGCGACGACCTTGATCGGCGCCAGCGAGCCCTGGTTGTTGGGCTGCTCGGGATTGAGGCAGCTGCGCACGGCGAAGGTCGAATAGGCGTGGGTGTAGTTCATCACCACGTTGATGCCCATCGGACTGGCGCCGGAGCTGCCGTCGAAGTCGATGGTCACCTCGCCCGCCTGGTTGTCGATCGTCACCGCCGCCTTCAGCGTGATGACGTCGCCGCCGGGCACGTCGAAGCGGCTCTCGCCGTGCCAGGTGCCGGCCGGCAGCGCGCGGATCGCCTTGCGCGTCGCCGCCTCGGAGCGGCCGATGATCTCGTCGGACACCGCCTCGATATCGTCCAGACCCTGGCGTTTGCAGAGCGCGATCAGCCGCTCGCCGCCGGCCCGGCCGCTGGAAACCTGCGCCGAGAGGTCGCCGAACACGTGATCGGGGGTGCGGACGTTGCTGCGGATGATGTCGTGCAGCGTCGCGTTGGGCTTGCCCGCCTCGTAGAACTTCAGCGGCGGGATCCAGAGGCCTTCCTCGTGGATGTCGCGGGCCCCGGCGCCGATGCCGTAGCCGCCGATGTCGGTGTGGTGGATGGTCGAGCCGATGTAGCCGATCAGCCGCTCGTCCCAGAACACCGGACAGAGCACCGTGATGTCGAAGAAGTGCCCCGCCGACATCCAGGGATCGTTGGTGATGATGATGTCGCCAGGGACCAGCTGGTTGTGGAACAGGTTGGCCAGGGTCTGGCCGGCCGCGGCGAGCGAGTTGATGTGGCCGGGCGTGCCGGTGTTGGCTTGCGCCACCATGCGGCCGCGGGCGTCGAACAGGCCGCTGGCCAGGTCGCCGGCCTCGCGCACGATCGGCGAAAAGGCGATCCGCTGCAGCGCCTTGGCCTGCTCGCTGACGATGCCGATCAGGTTCGACCAGAGGATTTCGAGCTCGATACCGTCCATCTCAGTCGCTCCCATCTCAGTCGCTCCCACCTCAGTCGCTCTCCGGCTCGTCCATCCGCGTGGCGGTGATGCAGCCGATATCGTCCACCACCGCGCGCCAACCTGGCGGCAGCACGATGGTCGTCTCGCGCTCCTCGATCACCGCCGGGCCGTTCAGGCTCTGGCCGCGGGTCAGGCTGGCGCGGTCGTAGACCGGCGCCGGACCGGCCTTGGCCCAGAGCGGCGTCTCGAGCGTCCGCTTCGGAACGCCCGGAGCGCCCGACGCCACCAGGGTTTCCTGACCGCGATCCTCGGGACCCTGGGCGGTGAGCCGCCAGCTCACCACCTCGATCGGCACGTGCGAGGGGTTGACGCCGTACTGGGCGAAGTAGGCGTCCTCGAACGTGCGCCGCACCGCCTCGGCGTCGCGGCCAAGCGAGGGGTCGTTGTCGAAGGTGACGCGTGACTTCGTTCTGCTGGCCGAAGTAGCGCAGGTCGGCGCCGACGCTGAGGCGCATCTGGTCCGGCGCCGCGCCAGCCTCGGCCAGGGCAGCCTTCGCCTCGACGGTCATCTCCGCGATCAGGCGGCGCGACCTCGTCCCAGTTCAGCGTTTCCAGCGGGCTGAGCGCACTGCGGACCAGGTCGAGCCGCACCGGCGTCACCAGCGCACCGAACGCCGAGAGCACGCTGGCCTGCGGCGGGAAGATCACCGCCACGCTCTGCAGCAGCTCGCCGACGGCGCAGGCGTGCACCGGCCCGGCGCCGCCGAACGCCAGCAGCGGCAGCCCGCGGTGGTCGACGCCGCGATCGGTGGCGTGCGCCCTCGCCGCCCCGGCCATCGCCTCGGCGACCACGCGGTAGATGCCGGCGGCGGCCTGCGATCGGCTCACGCCGAGCGAGGCCGCCAGGCGATCGATCGCCGCCTCGGCCGCCGGCTTGTCGAGCGGCATGTCGCCGCCCAGGAAGTTGTCCGCGTCGAGCAGACCCAGCACCAGGTCGGCGTCGGTCACGGTCGGCTGTCGGCCGCCGCGGCCGTAGCAGGCCGGCCCCGGCTCCGAGCCGGCGCTCTGCGGCCCGACCTTGAGCAGGCCGAGGTCGTCGACATAGGCGATGCTGCCGCCGCCGGCGCCGATCTCGATCATGTCGATCGACGGGATGGTCAGCGGCATGCCGCTGCCCTCGCAGAAGCGGTACTTGCGGTCGACCTCGAAGCTGCCGGTGACCAGCGGCTTGCGGTTCTCGATCAGGCAGGCCTTGGCGGTGGTGCCGCCCATGTCGAACGAGAGCAGGCGATCGAGGCCCAGCCGCTCGGCGTAGAAGGCCGCGGCCAGCGCGCCGGCCGCGGGGCCGCTCTCGATCATCCGCACCGGATTGCGCCCGGCGATCTCGGCGCCGATCACGCCGCCGCTGCTGAGCATGATCAGCGGCCGGTTCGGCATGCGGGCTTCGGCGAGCCCGGCGGCCAGGCCGCGCAGATAGGGCTCGGTGATCGGCGTGGTGTAGGCGTTGATCGCGGTGGTCGAGGCGCGCGGATATTCGCGGATCTGCGGCGCGATCACCGACGAGAGCGACAGGTAGATATCGGGGACCTGCTCCCGCAGCACCTGGGCGATGGCCTGCTCGTTGGCCCCGTTGCGGAACGCAGTTGATCAGGCAGATGGCGACCGAAGTGACGCCAGCGGCGCGCAACTGCGGGATCAGCGCTTCGACCTCGGCGGCGTCGACTTGGCGCAGCACCTCGCCGTCGGCCAGCATCCGCTCGTCGACCTCGAAGGTCAGCTCGCGCGGGATCAGCGGGGCGGCGAACTCGATCTGCGGGTCGTACATCTCGTAGCGATGCTCGTTGCGGATCGGCAGCACGTCGCGGAAGCCCTTGGTGGTGATCAGCGCCGTGGGCTGGCCCTTGCGCTCGATCAGGGCGTTGGTGACCACCGTGGTCGCGTGCACCACCACACCGTCGACCGCGTCCGCCGTGATGCCGGCCTTCGCCAAAGTGAGATCCACGCTGCGGAAGAAGCCCTCCAGCAAGTCGTGGTGGGTGGTGAGCGTCTTGTCGACGAACAGCGAGCCATCGGAGCCGCGCAGCACCGCGTCGGTGAAGGTGCCGCCGATGTCGACCGCGAGGGAGTAGCTCATGCCCGCGGCCCCCAGCCCAGGTTGCGTGAGGCGGCCTCGGCGGCGCCGGTCACCAGCGCGAGTTGCTCCGGCGATGGAACCTCCGGAATGGCCTGGGTCGCGCCGACCAGCGCGATCGCGCCGCGCCAGTCGCCGTTGTGATCGAACACCGGCGCGGCCAGGGCGTTGACCCCGATCTGGACCGCGTCCACCGCCGTCGCCCAGCCCTGGCGGCGCACCTGCGCTACGCTAGCGCGGACCGCGGCGGGGTCGGTGACAGTGCGGTCGGTCCAGGCCGTTAGCGGCGCGGCCAGCACGCGCTCGACCAGGTCCGGCGGGCCATAGGCCAGGGCGATCAGGCCGTGAGCGGAAGCGTGGAAGTCGAGCCGGGCGCCGGGGCGGACCGTGAACTCGATCAGCGTGCGGCCCTGCAGCATCTCGACCACCGTCACCGCGCCTTCGATCAGCGTCGTCGCGGTCACGGCGAGGCCTGTCGCCTCGCGCAAAGCTCCCATCTGCGGCCGGATGGCGTGGACGATGTCGAAGCGGTCGCGCACCGCTTCGCCAAGCGCCAGCACCTTGACCCCGACTTCGTAGCCCTCGCTGCGCGGGTCCTGGCAGGCGTAGCCGCGCTGGACGAGCGCCCGCAGATGGCGGTGGGCGCGGGGCCGAGTGATGCCAAGCTCCCGGGCCACGTCGCTGACGCCGCGCGGCTCGCGCGACCGGGCCAGCAGTTCCAGCAGGCGCAGGATGAGGTCGACGGACTCGAGATCCGATCCGCCGGCGGTTTGAGGTCGGTCCAGGATGTCGAGCAAGTTGTTACGCTGACCGGAATAGGGATACGATGAGTGAAATTACCGCCACGCGGCGCGGCGCCTGTCAAGCGGTTCGGGCTGGTTTTGTCGAGAACTCGCCAATGACCCAGATTGCCGGCAACCCATGAACACCATCGGCTGTCGCGCTCATGGGTAGCCGGGACAAGCCCGGCTATGACGTGAAGGGTTAGGCGGTCACCGCGCTCGACTGGGCGCGGCGATAGTCGCGCGGCGAGACGCCGTAGCGGTCGCGGAAGGCGCGGCTGAAATGAGCCGAGCCGTTGAAGCCCCAGCGGAAGCAGATCTCGGAGATCGAGAGGCTGGCGAAGATCGGGCTGGTCAGGTCGAGGCGACAGCGTTCGAGCCGCCGGATGCGCAGGTAGGTCGAGAAGTTCTGGCCCGCGGCGGCGAACAGCTTCTGCAGCGAGCGCGCCGAGATCCCGTCCGCACTGGCGACCTGCTCGAGCGTCAGTTCCGGGTCGGCCAGCATGGTCTCGATGGTCTGGCAGACCCGATGCAGGTGCGCCGCCCTGGCCGCGCCCGCCCCGCCCTGCGACGCCGGCGAACCCTCCGCCGCGAGGTTGGCGACGAGGAACTCGGTCAGCGCCAGTTCGACCGGCCGCAACTGCTCGGCGGTCAGGTCGCCCAGCGTATCGGCCGTCGCACGCAGCAGGCCGGAGAAGATGTGGCCAAGCCCGCTCTGGCCGCGCAGCCGCCCGACCCGCAACGACAGCGGCGCGATCAGGCGGTGGTCCAGCGCGACCCTGGGGGCGCTTATGAAGAGCACGCGGAACGGCGTCGTCAGCCGCAGCGCGGCGTTCATGCCGGTGGGGCCGTAGATGATGTCGTCGACCTCGAGCGCGACCGTGGTCTCTCCGTCGAAGAAGGTCGCCTCGCCGCGCAGCAGCACGACCAGCCACACCGCGGCCGGTTGGTTCGGGTTGCGGCCCGAGATCGCCTGCGGGCTGCCGGACATCAGCGCGAAGTCCATGCCGAGCGGCGAGACCATGCACGAGACCTCGCCCTCGAACGCCTCGTCCTCGGACGGCTCGCCGTGCGGCAGGCCCAACCGCGTCAGCACTTCGCGCCAGGCGACCCGGCGCTCGGACGCCGGGTAGCTGCTGGTCGAGAAGCGCCACGCCCGCATGCCTTCCGGCGGCGCGGGCCTGACGTCAGTCGCAATCTGCGCCGAGGGGGTCAGCGGCTCCGTCCTTCGCTTGCGCCCTCGTTCAGAGGGCGCGGGCATCCTCTCAGAACGGACGGTCTCCGGCCACCGTCACCCGGAAGCCGGACCGAACCTGGGGGAAATAGTCCCAGGTCGCCAGGTGCTGGGTGCAGCGATTGTCCCAGAACGCGATGGCGTGCGGGGTCCAGCGGAAGCGCACGTGGAAGTTCGGATTGGTCATGTGGGCGTAGAGGAACTTCAGCACCGCCTCGCTCTCGCCGGCCGGCAGCTCGACGATCCGCGTGACGTAGGACGCGTTGACGAACAGCAGCTTCCGCCCGGTGACCGGATGGGTACGCACGACCGGGTGGACCGCGCAGGGATATTTGCGA
The DNA here is from genome assembly GCA_963835495.1 of uncultured Pseudomonadota bacterium. Taxonomy (GTDB): domain Bacteria; phylum Pseudomonadota; class Alphaproteobacteria; order Caulobacterales; family Caulobacteraceae; genus Acaudatibacter. Next base: position 1,693,291 of record CAWIFQ010000003.1, read on the forward strand.
TCCACGTCCGGAAACAGCGGCCGGTAGACGTGGTCGGCGTCGTGGACGGCGGTCAGGCCTTCCAGGAAGGCCTTCATGCGCGGCGAGAGCGCTTCGTAGGCGGCGTACATGCTGGCGAACAGGGTGTCCCCGCCGATCTCGGGGACCGTGTGCAGGTAGAGGATCGATCCGAGCGGCGGCTCGGCGTCGCAGGTCAGATCCGAGTGCCAATCCTCGCCCGCGACGTATTTCAACTCCGCATCGGCATGGATGGCGACGATCTCCGGGTGGTCCTCCAGGCCCGGCACCGCCGAGTGGAAGGCCAGTTCGCCGAACAACCGGCCGAACGCCTTGTGCCGCTCGTGATCGATCGGCTGGTCGCGGAAGAACAGCACCAGGTGGTCGGCCAGCGCCCTCTTCAGCGCCGCGACATCGCCGGCGCTCAGGGACTGGCTGAGGTCGACGCCGCTGACTTCCGCGCCGATCCGCGGCGTCAGCGGCGTGACGGTGATCGAGCTCATGTCGCCTCCGGCTGCCGGCGCCGCCAAATTGCGGCAAGCCGGCGCGAGGCGCTAGCATGGGCGGCAGCTCGTCCCAACCCGCGTCCGCCCGGCGGACCTTGCAACGGCGGCCCGATGTCGATTCCGAGTGCGTCCGAGCTGGCCGAGATGATCGCTCCGGCGCGCAGCGCGCTGGTAGTCATCGACGTGCAGGCGGATTTCGCCAGCCCTACCGGCGCCATGGCCAGGATGGGCGCCGACCTGGGCGGGGTCGAAGCGGTGCTCGACAATGTCGAAACCCTGCTCGCCGCCGCCCGCCGCTCTGGAGCCTGCGTCGCTTTCGCCCGCGTCATCACCAGTCCGCAGACCAACTCCGCAGCCTTGAAGAACTTCAACGCCCGAAAGGGGTTGGCCCCAAACGCGCTGGACCTCTGCCGTGAAGGCGACCGCGGCTGCGACTTCTACCGCGTCGCCCCCCTCCCCGGAGAGATCGAGGTGTCGAAGCGGCTGTTCAGCGCCTTCCATGGCGCCGACCTGGACCTGCGGCTGCGCCAGCGGGGCGTCGACACCCTGATCCTGGTAGGCCTGACCACGAACTGCTGCGTCGACGCGACCGCCCGCGACGCTTTCCATCGGGACTTCAACGTGTTCGTCGTCTCAGATGCGACAGCGGCCTACGGCGGAGAAACCCAGCGCCAGGCGCTGGCCGCCCTCGCCCAGAACTGCGCGCTGATCGTCGAGACCGCCGAGGTGGGGTCCGCCTGGGGCCGTGATCGACGCGGCTGAGCCCGGCTGACGCTAGAACATCGCGATCGGGTTGAGCGGAGAACCCGTGCCGCCCTCGATCTTCAGCGGCGCCAGCGTGAGCAGGAAGGTGCAGCGCCCGAGCTCGGCGCAAACCTGGGCGACCTGCTCGAGATCGAGATTGTCGAGAAGGTGCAGCCCCATCGAAACCAGGCCGATCATGTGGATCGGCATCGGCCAGTCGGGCGCGACCCTCGCCGCCGGGATCGGATCGTGCACGCCGTCGCCGCCGAGCACGGCCGCCTGCCGCTGGTGCAGCCAGAGCGCCACGTCGGGATCCAGCCCGGGGACGTTCTGATCGTCGTGGGTCTTGCGCCGTTCGTCCCGGCCGAGCCGGATCAGGACGATGTCGCCCTTCCCTACCCTGCAGCCCTGCGCAGCCTCGACCTGTTCCAGGTCGGCCGCGCCGATCATCCGGTCGTGTTCGATGAAGGGAACGCCCAGGGCGCGCGGCACGTCGAGCAGCACCCCCCTGCCCGCGACACCGTCCCTCAGTGTCATCACCGTGTTGCGGCGCGCGCCGGTGCTCTTCACGTCGGTCGCCGGGTGGCCGTTGTACATCCGGCCGCTCTGGAAAACGTGGCACAGCGCGTCGAGGTGGCTCGACGCCATGCCGTGGAAGGCGATGCCGATATAGTCGGTCGAGACCTCCAGACCGTCGACGCCCGGCACGCATGGGTCGTCGCCGGCGATGACCATGTGGTGGTGGGCGGGCCAGGGGTTTTCCGGACCCGGCTGCGTCGGGAAGTTGCGCGACAGGCTGACCGTGCGCCCGATCTGCACCAGGGCGGCGGCGGCCTTCAATTCGGTTTCGGTGAGATAGTTGAGGGCGCCCCGTTCGTCGTCGGGACCCCAGCGACCCCAGTTGTTGACGGAGTCGAACAGCACTTGCAGCTCAGACGCCTCGGTCACGCGCAGCGCCTCCCGCTCATCGGGTCCCCGGCACACGATGGCGCGGCGACATAACGTATGTTACGTATTTTCACGGCGGGTTGTAGTCAAGTCTCGGCGCCTCGGGCTCTGCATCGGACCGGGCATTCATAACGGATGTTCCACGAAATGAGGTCGCCGGGGTTGCGCAAGCTCGGATAAAACGGGGATATCGCCGCGCGCGGGAGAACGAAGCGACGTCATGGCCAAATCTGTCGATCACGCCGAACGGCGCGAGATCTTCGCCGAAGCGGCGCTGCGGGTGATCATGAAGGACGGCATCGCGGGCCTGACCGTGCGGCGCGTGTCCCAGGAGGCCGGCTACACCACCGGCGCCCTGACCCACTACTTTCAGTCGAAGGACCAGCTGCTGGTCCAGGCCTCCGAACAATCGGCGCGGCTGGTGCGCGAACGGATGGCGCGCGCGGAGTCGATCGTGCCGGCGGTCGAGGCGATCCGGCGGGTGGTGGCGCTGGCGCTGCCGCTCACCGCCGAGACCCGCAGCTATTGGCGGATCTGGGTCGGGTTCTGGGAGCGGTCGAGCTACGACGACGAGGTCGCCCGCACCATGCGGCTGCGCTACCAGGAATGGCGCCAGCGACTGGCGCGCCTGCTGCAGCGCGCCCAGGAAGAAGGCGACGTCGCGCCGGGGGTCAACATCGCCCAGGCCGCCGACGCCCTCGTGGCCCTGGTCGACGGCATCGGCGTCGAGGTTCTGCTGGGCGTGCAGCGCATTCCCGCCGCGCGCCAGCGGGCCATGTTCGACTTGTGGCTCGAAACGGTGAGATCGAAGCCGATCGGCGGCGACGAAGCCGCGGTCAAGCCGGCGGCGGCGCGAAAACCAGGTCGCCTCAAGGCGAGCGCCCGCTAGGGGCTCGCGCGGCGAACAGGATGCTCGGGAGGGCGCTCATGGCGGGCGATTGGCGGCTCGAACGGTTCTACCACACCATCATCAACGCCCGGGACATCGACGAGACCGTCGTCTTCTACCAGGCGCTGGGCTTCGAGATCGTCAGGGACCGGCGGCGGATGACCTGGCCGCCGGGCGGCGGCGTGGTGTTCGGCCTGATCCCCGACACCAAGGGGCGCGGAGGTACGCTGATGGCCCTGCCCGACGATCCGCCGCCCGACGGTCCGATGTTGGACATCATCCAGTGGCTCGAACCTGAAGCGACCTTCAACGACATCTCGCCGATGACGGTGCCGCGGGTGACGGCGTTCAGGACCCGCAACGTGCAGGGCGCGCTGAAGGCGATGCAGGCCAAGGGCTACCGGACGACCACGGCCGACGCCTATACCGGCAATGCTGCGGCGGGCATCCTGGCCGTCGGCGCGGTCTACGATCCCAACGGCAACATCATCGAACTGATCGAGCTCGAGCCGGGCCTGACCACCTCGAAGCTGCAGGAGGTCTACGGGACCGACGAATAGCCGTGGGCGATCGCGGTCACGACGGCTTGCTCGCCAGCGCCTGGTTCGCTTTCGAATGCCGGACGCCGGGGGCAAGCTCGATCAACTCGATCAGGTTGCCATTCGGGTCGCGGCAGCAGACCGAGCCCAGCACGCCCAGCGCCTTGCCCGGTTCGTGCATCGCGCTGACAAACGGCACGCCGGCCGCCGTCAGGTCGCTTATCGCCTGCGGCAGGTTGCGGGTGCGGAAGGCGATGATGCGCGGCACCGTGGCCCCGCTCGTCGCCGGATCCGGGAAGGCGGCGCGGGGCGTAACCCACTCGATCAGGTCCATCATCGGCCCGTCGGGGTCCTGCGGCAGGACCATCAACACCCCCCGGCCTTGCGCCCGGTCGAGGCCGAACAACGTCGCGACGAAGCCGGGCCATTCGACGTTGCGCCGGTCGTCCAGTACGTCGAAGCCCAGCCGGCGATAGAAGGCGATCAACTCGTCCAGGTCGCGGCAGTTGATCACCGTGTGATAGAGGTTCGTCAGAGCCCAGCCGTTTTCGGCCATTCGCAGCCTCCCTTGTGATGTTGGGTCAGTTCGCCGGCGCGCCGAACCGGAAGCCGGCGTAACCGCCCTTCGCGATCGCCTCGCAGCGCTCGCGGTAGGCGGCGAACCCGCCGAGATAGACCCCGAACTTGCGCGGCTTTCCCGGCACGTTGGCGCCGAAGTACCAGGACGCCGCCCGCGGATAGAGCGTGCCCGAGACGACCTCGTCGGAATGGGCGACCCACGCCCCTTCCGCCGCCTCGGTGGCCTCGATCGTGTCGAGCTGACGCTCGCGCATGTGGAGAATGCAGTCGGCGATCCAGTCGACGTGCTGCTCCACCGCGGTCGGCATGTTGGCGAGCACCGACGGGCTCAGCGGCCCGGTGACGGTGAAGAGGTTCGGAAAGCCAGCGACGCCAAGGCCGAGGTAGGATTGCGGGCCGTCGCCCCATTTCTCGCGCAGGCTGACGCCGCCGCGGCCGCGGATGTCGATGGCCAGCAGCGCCCCGGTCAGCGCATCGAACCCGGTCGCCAGCACCAGATCGTCGAGTTCGTAGTGATGCTCCGTCGTGAACACGGCGTCCGCGGTGATCTCCTGGATCGGCGCCTTGCGGATATCGACGAGGGTGACGTTGTCGCGGTTGAAAGTGGCGTAATAGTCGTCGTCGACCGGAGGGCGCTTCACGCCGATCGGGTGGTCGGACGGGACCAGCCTGCGGGCGACCTCGGGGTCGTTGACGGTCGCCAGGATCTGCTCGCGCACGAACGCCTGCGCCGTCTCGTTGGCTTCGAGGCTGGTGAACAGATCGGTGAAGGCGGTGAAGAATCGCATCCCGCCGATGGCCCACAGCAACTCGTACCGCGCGCGGCGTTCGGCCTCGCTCACTTCCAGCGCCGACCGCGTCGGAAGGTCGAACGGCACCGCGCCGGCCGAATTCGAGCACTGCTCGCGGATGGCCTCGTAGTTGGTCTTCACCCAGGCGTCGAACTCATGGCTTGTGGCCCGGTTCGCGGCGGGCAGCACCCAGTTGGCGGTCCGCTGGAAGACGGTGAGGTGGCTGGCCTGCTGCGCGATCCTGGGGATCGCCTGCACGCCAGAGGCGCCAGTGCCGATCACCCCGACCCGCCGGCCGCTAAAATTGACGCCGTCGTGCGGCCAGGCGGCCGTGTGCCACAGCTTGCCCTTGAACCGGTCCAGGCCGGGGATGTCGGGCCACTGGATCTGCGAGAGGCAACCGGCGGCCGAGACCACGAACTGCGCCTCGACCCGGCTGCCGTCGCTGGCCTCGATGCGCCAGCGTGAGGTCGTCTCGTCGAAGCTCGCGCGGGTCACCGCGGCGTCGAAGCGGATGTGGTCGCGCAGGCCGAAGCGGTCTGCCACGTGGCCGAGATAGCTCAGGATCTCAGGCTGCTCGGAGTAGCGCAGGCTCCAGTCCCACTCCTGCTGCAGCTCGTTCGAGAACGAGTAGCTGTAGTAGTAGCTCTCGCAGTCGCAGCGGGCGCCAGGATAGCGGTTCCAGTACCAGACCCCGCCGACGTCGCCGCCCTTTTCGAACGCCAGCACCTTCAGGCCCAGCTGCGTCAGCCGCTGCACTGCGTAGAGGCCCGCGAAGCCCGCGCCGATGACGACGACGTCGTATGCCTCGACGGGTCTCGCGTTCGTCGTGTCGTCCGATGTGCTCGGCGCCATGGCAAAGCCCGCTTTCGTTCCGGCCAAAATCGCAATCTACATAACGGACGTTATGGCGAAGGAATGGTAGGCGGGCAAGCGGGCGCGTTGCGTCCATAACGCGCGATATGTACGCTGCAGCGACGGCTTGACGCCCCCGCGGCCGCGGGTCTCGGTGTCCGATGGTTCAAGGAGACGCAGATGAAGCGAGCGGATGGCAAGGTGGCGCTGGTTACGGGCGCGGGCAGCGGCATTGGACGCGCGACGGCTGCGGCGCTCGCCGGTGAAGGCGCCGATGTGATCGTGGCCGACGTCGATCTGGCGGGCGCGGAGGAGACGCGCCGGCTCATCGCCGAGGCCGGCGGCCGCGCCGAAGTCGTGGCGCTCGATGTCTCGAGCGAGGCCGCTTGGGCCGGCATAGTCGATCGTCTGCGCCAGCGCGGCGGGGCTCTGCACATCCTCGTCAACAACGCCGGCCTGTGCATCCGCGCGCCGGTGCTCGACATGAGCCTGGAGGCCTGGCGGCGGCAGAATGCGGTCAACCTCGACGGCGTCTTCCTGGCGGTGAAGGCGTGCCTGCCGCTGATGGCGGCCTCCGGCGGCGGCTCGATCGTCAACATCTCGTCGGTCGCCGGGCTGAAGGGCGTCGCGGGACTTTCCGGCTATTGCGCCAGCAAGGGCGGCGTCCGGCTCTTCACCAAGGCGGTGGCGCTGGAGTGCGCCCAGGCGCGCAACGGCGTGCGGGTCAACTCGATCCACCCCGGCGCCATCGAGACGCCGATCTGGGTGAAGATGCATAACGACGGCGTCCTGCCCGCGGACACCAACTCCAACGAGACGGCGATGGAGCGGACGCGGTCGGCCTCGGCCAGGTTCACGCCGATGGGCCACGCCGGCGCGCCGCAGGACATCGCCGAGGGCGTCGTCTACCTATGCTCGGACGCCGCCCGGTATGTGACCGGCGCCGAACTGGTGATCGACGGCGGCGTGTACGCCGGCTGAACGCGAGGGCCGGGCCCTCGCGCCACCCGCGCTTCAGCCGCCCACCTTCACCGCGAAGCGGACCCCGAAGGTGCGCGGCGGATAGTAGACGAAGTTGTCCGGCTCCTGGATCTGCTGGCCGAGGCTGATTGACTGCAGACCATCGTTGGAGATCACGTTGGCGTTCTCCAGGTTCTTGCCGAACGCCTCGATGCGATAGCGCTGATCGGGGCTGTCCCATGTCAGGCTGATATTGGTCAGGTGGTAGGGCCGCTGCGACGACGTCGCGAAGTTGTCGGGCAGGAACTCGACCTTGCCTGAGAAGAAGGCGTCGACCCGCGGGGTGATCGTCCCGAACGCGGTGTGGAAGACGTATTCCGCGCCCAGATCCACCGTATAGGGCGGCGTCTGGTTCAGATCGTTGCCCTTGAAGTTGCAGAGCAGAGTCACCGCGTTGCAGCCCGGACCCGGGCCGCCGAACCGCGTGTCGGTGGTGATGTAGGTGCCGTAGTGGGCGTCGGTGAAGGTGATCGCCGCGTTGAGGTGGAGATCGTCGACCGGATTGTAGTTGATCTCGGTCTCCACGCCGTTGACGCCGGTGACGCCATTGACGTTGTTGATGCCCGACTGGGTGGAGCTCTGGACGAAGACCTGAAGGCTCTGAATGTCCTCGTGATACCCGGCGATGTTCAGCTGGAAGCGATCGTCGAGGAACCGCGTCTTCAGGCCGGCTTCATACGACCACAGCGTCTCCGGCCCGTAGATGTGGGCGAGGCCGATGATGTTGCCGCCGGCCAGATAGCCGCGCGAGACGGAGGCGTAGGCCATCGTGCGGTCGTTGATCTGGTACTGCGCGCCGAACTTGCCGGTCGGCTGGCCCCAGGTCTTCGAGAACGGGCCCTGCACGATGGAGCAGGAGCCGCCGCAGGCGATCGGCAGCTCGTAGTTCAGGTAGTTGTAGCCGTATTTCCGATCCTGGCTGTAGCGCAGCCCGAGCGTGAAGCTCAGCGGCACGCCCAGGTGGGTCTTGGCGAGATCGAAGTCGACCTGACCGAACGGCGCCCAGGACGACGTCTTGGTGTAGCCGTGGCTGAGGAAGGTGAACTCGTCGAAGATGCCGGGCAGCGGGAAGGTGTCGTTGAAGCCGGTGTCGGTGTAGCCGAAGTCCTCGTAGTCGTTGGCGTAGAAGTAGATGAAGCCGGCCAGCCAGCGGATCGGGCTGGCCAAGTCCCGCGAGGCCAGCCTGAACTCCTGCGAGAACTGCGAGTTGCGCATCGTCCAGGGGGCGCCGACCGAGAGCGGCAGGTTAGAGCCGTCGCCGTCGCTGATCTGCGCAACCGAACCGCGCTCATAGGCGGTGACGGAGGTGAAATCGGCAAACGGCAGCTCCCAGTTCAGGGTGCCCGAATAGAGCTGCGTGGTGTTTGTCGCGGTCTCCAGCCCGTCGTGGCAGAACACGCGCGGATTGAACTTGGCGGCGGTGCTGAAGTCGCAGGCCGAGCCGGTCGGGATCCCGAGCGGCGGGGTGACGTAGCGCGCCGGCGTTTCCCACCAGGCCGTGTTGGTCGCGGCCGGGTCATTGCCCTGGCTGTAGTCCGCAAACAGCAGCAGGTTCACCTTGGGCGAGAACTGGATCTTCAGTTGCCCGCGCACCATCCAGTAGTCCTCACCGTCCTGAGTGTGGGTCGCGGTGGGCGCGGTGGAGAGATTGGTCGCATAGGCCGAATGCTCTGCGGAAACGGCGGTCAGCCGCCCGTCGACCTGCAGGTCGCCACTGTCGATCAGGGGGCCGTTGATCCAGCCGCGGAAGGTTCGGGCGGAATAGTTGCCGACCATCGCGTCGGCCGAAGCGCCGAAGACGTTGCTCGGCTGTTCGGTGATCACGTTGACGGAGCCGCCGACCGAGTTCCGGCCATAGAGCGTGCCCTGCGGTCCGCGCAGCACCTCGACCCGCTGCACGTCGTAGAATTCCGGATCGATCGCCGTCGTCTGTTGCACGTAGACGCCGTTGACGTTGTAGGCCACGGGCGAGTCGCCGCCGGGCGTGGTGTTCTGACTGCCGAGGCCGCGCAGGGTGATGACGTTCTCACCGCCAGTGACGCCGGCGCCGAACCGAAGCGACGGCACGCGCAGGCTCAGGTCGGCGAAACCGACCACGCCCTGGACTTCCAGGCTGTGCCCGCTGAGGGCGCTGACCGCGATGGGCACCCGGCCGATCGCCTCCTCGCGCCGTTCGGCTGTCACGATCAGCTCGCCGACCGCGTTCGCGGATTGACTGGCGGCCTGGTCGTGCGCCCCGCCTCCGGCCGTCTCAGGCGGAAGCGGCGCCGCGCCGGCCGCCGAAGCCGCCATGGCGGCTGCGACGCATGCGACCGATGCAGATGCAAACAGACGGGTGACTATGGCCACGGCGACGCTCCTCCCGATATTATTCCGAAGCGCGCGCTCGCCCCCCGGCTTTTGACTTGAGCATAACACCCGTTTTGTCGCTGAAAAGGTGTTGCGTAACGTCCGATATGCGAACGGTGGCTTGCTGAGCCAATTTTAGCACGCGTCCCCTCGCGGGTTCGCTTGAAAACGTAACATGCGTTATGTATCGTCGCAACGACAAGCCGACGGCCGCCTGACGAAGGCGCGAGGAAACGCCCATGAAGTTCGATGTGTTTTGCGAGATCCAGCGCCCCTTCCCCTGGGCTGACGGCCAGGACGAGGCGTCGCTGATTCGGGAGACCGTGGATCAGGCACGCACGGCGGACGCGTCCGGCTTCGACACCTGGTGGCAGGTGGAGCACCACGGCGCGCCGCAGTTCAGCTACTCCGCCGCGCCGGAGATCATGCTGACCGCGATCGCGCTGGCGACCAAGCGCCTGCGGGTTGGTCACGCTGGCGTGCTGGCCCCGTTCCGGATCAACAACCCGCTCAGGGTCGCCGAGCGCGCGGCGACCTTGGACATCCTGTCTAACGGCCGGTTCGAGCTCGGCCTGGCAAAGTCCGGCGGCAAGGAATGGGAGACGTTCGGCGTCGATCCGGAGACGGCGCGCGACGAGGTCGGCGAGGCGATGCGGATGATTCCGCGCATGTGGACGGACCCTGAGTTCTCCTGGTCATCGCCGCTGATCACGATCCCGCCGCGCGAGGTTGTGCCGCGGCCGCTGCAGAAGCCGCACCCGCGGCTCTGGCAGACCTGCGGCTCGCCCGAGAGCTTCTACATGGCCGGCGAGATGGGCGTCGGCGCGCTGGGCACCACCCTGCTGAGCCCGGTGGCGGTGCTGGGCGGGATGATGCGCGAGCATGATCGCGGGCTGGCCGCCTGCGCAAGGCCGGCGGGCCTGACCGTCAATCCCCAGAAAGGCGCCTTCACCTTCGTGCACCTCGCCGAGAGCCGGGCCGATGCGATCCGCAACGGCGCGGCCTGGTCGGCGCTCTGGTACGTCAACGCCGCCGCCGTCACCTTCAAGGTGCCGCGCCGGGTCTGGTACGACATGATCAAGGCCGGCCTGCACCCCAACTCGGCCGCCGCCACCCAGGCGCGCGCCGACCTAGACCCGCAGGAGACGGTGATCGAGGCCGACGATCCGCCCGTGCTGGTCCTGCTCAAGCGAATGGCGCAGGGACAGACCGTCAGCCACGAGGAGGCGCACGAAACCCTCGAGGCGCTCGACTGCGTCGTGATCGGCGAACCGGATGTCTGCGCGGCGAAGCTGAACGACTATCGCGACATCGGCGTCGACCGGATGATGTGCATGATGCAGTACGGCTCGCTCAGCCATGAGGCCATCACGCGTAGCCTGGAGATTGCAGGCCGGGAGCTGATCCCGGCCTTCGCCAAGGACCGCGCCCCTACCCCAGCCTAGCCGGCCGTCGCCTCGCCTCCTCCCCGAAGGCGCTTCAAGTCAGGTAGGCGTGCACGATGCCGACCAGTTCCTCGGCCGCCAGACGGCGCGGGTCGTCCTCGCCAGCCGCCGGGTCGACCATGTGCTCGCGGATATGGTCCTCGATCACCTCGGCGATGAAGCCGTCCATCGCCCCGCGGCACGACGTCGCCTGCTGGAGCACGCGGGCGCACTCCGCGTCAGCGTCCACCGCCCGCTCGATCGCCTCGATCTGGCCGCGGATGCGCTTGAGGCGGTTGAGCAGTTTGACCTTCTCGTTGGCAACGTGTTGCCCCATCAGATCGCCCCTTGATAACATAGTCCCCCAGGGTATATGCGCGCTTCCGGCGAAGCTAAAAACCTGCCAGTCGACCGCGCTCGCACCAAGCTAAATCCAGAGGTGTTGGGATGCCTTGGTACACCCGTAAATCATATTTTGGCTCTCCTTCCGAGCCTGACGACGTGACCCATTCCCTGGTGTTGGAAGCGGCTGACGACGCAGAGGCGATCAAGCAGGCCACAAAAGCCCGATTCTTGCCCGGGACGACCCGCTCGGAACTGCTCGACGAGAAGGGTGGCTTCATCTGCGATCTGATCGTGCGCCGCAGCTGACGGCGGTCGTTCGCGAAGCCCGACGGCGAAGGTCCGCTCCTCGACAGTCATTTTATCGCTGGTCGTGTTGAAAAAGGCGCTCGCAGCCACACATGTGTGTCGCTGCGAGCGCCTCATCCCCCCGGAGCCTCGCAGTTGGGCGCTGCGGGCGCGCGTCCCCCCGCTCCCCGTAGTCCCCTGGCCCGGCTGACCCTCAAAGTCGCCGGGCCAGTCTTTTGCCAGCCCACCTCCGGCGCAACCCCCTCATTTCGAATCGGACTCGAAGAGGCCGCGCGTGTGTCACAAGCGCAACGCACTCGCAGGCGCCAGACTCAGACGTTGCTTCGCCGCGCGAGGCTCGCCATGGCATGATGGCCGCACCGGGAGGCTTCATGGTCGATTTCGCCGCGATGGCGTCACTCTTCGAGCAACGGCGGCCGGGCCACGCCCTGCCGCAGGCGCTCTACGTCGACCCCGAGGCGTTCGCGTTCGACCAGCTGGCGATCCATCGTCGGTCGTGGATTCTGATCGGGTTCGAGATCGAGTTTCCGCGCGCCGGCAGCCACATGGCGCTCACCATCGCCGGCGCGCCGATCTTCGTCGTTCGCGGCCATGACGGTGCGTTGCGCGGCTTCCACAACACCTGCCGCCACCGCGGCTCGCGCATCCTGCCGGACGGCAAGGGACAGGCCGCGCGGCTGGTCTGCCCCTACCACCGCTGGACCTACGATCTGACCGGCGAACTGGCCCACGCTTCGCGCATGGGTGACGACTTCGCGGCCTGCGAACATGGCCTTGGCCCCATCCAGGTCGAGACCTGCGCCGGCGTGGTCTACGTCTGCCTGGCCGAAGACGCGCCGCCGTTCGAGCCCTTCCGGTCGGCTCTGACGCCGCTGCTGGCGCCCATCGCCTCGCCGACGCCAAGCTCGCCCACGAGACCACCCTGATCGAACGCGGCAACTGGAAGCTGGCGATGGAGAACGCCCGCGAGTGCTACCACTGCGCCACCGGCCATCCGGAACTCGCGCTCACCTTCCCGACCGGCGTCTCCGGCAACTTCGACTATGGCGAAGAGGCGCGCCGGCACGAGGCCTACAACGCCCGCATGGCGGCGGTCGGGCTGGAGGTCGGGCCGCACGAGGGCGACTGGTGGCAGGCGATCCGATTTCCGCTGAACGAGGGCTGCCGCTCAATGACCATCGACGGCAAGACGGCCGTCCGTAGGCTGATGGTCGAGGCCGGCGACGGCGACATCGGTTCGCTGCGCTGGTCGATCGAGCCGCACAGCTTCGTGCATGCGACGGCTGATTTCCTGTTCATGTTCAGCGCCCTGCCCTTGTCGCCCAACGAGACGCTGATCGTCAGCAAGTGGCTGGTGCACAAGGACGCGCGGGAAGGCGTCGACTATGATCTCGCCCACCTGACCGAGCTGTGGAACCGCACCAACCAGCAGGACCTGGCGCTGGTGGAGAACAACCAGCAGGGCGTCGAATCTCCCGGCTACCGCCCCGGCCCCTACTGCGCGGACGCAGAGGCGCTGACCATGCGCTTCACCGACTGGTATTGCGCCAAGGCGCGCGACTTTCTGGAGCGCCGGCGTGGCTGAGGATAACGTCCGCAGGCTGCACAAGGAGACGCTGGCGGTCGGCCACGGCTACGATCCCGCCAGCGCCGGCGGCGCGGCCAAGCCCCCGCTCTACCTGACCTCGACCTTCGTCTACGGCTCGGCCCAGCAGGCCAAGGACGCGCACCGCGTCTTCTTCGAAGGCCCCAGCCAGGGCGACACCGCGACCGGCGCCCACATCTACGCCCGGCTCGGCCATCCCAACCTCGACATGGTCGAACGGCGGCTGGCGGCGCTGGACCAGGCAGAGGCCGCCGCCGGCTTCTGCAGCGGCATGGCGGCCGCCTCGACCATCCTGCTGGCCCACCTGCGGCCGGGCGACGTGGTGCTGCAGAGCCTGCCGATCTACGGCGGCGTCGATTCCCTGATCGGCCAGGTGCTGAGCCAGTTCGGCGTGAAGGCGTTCCACTTCGCCGACGGCCTGGACGCCGCCGCGATCCGCCGAGCGGCCGAGCAAGCCGCGACGGCCGGGCCGGTGCGGATGATCTGGCTGGAGACGCCCGCCAATCCCACCGGCGCTGTGGTAGACATCGGCCTGGCGGTGCAGGTCGCCGGCGAGTTGGCCGAGCGCCAAGGCCTTCGCCCGCTCGTGGCGGTCGACAACACCTTCCTCGGCCCGTTCCTGCAGGGCCCGCTCGCCCTCGGCGCCGATCTGTGCATGACCTCGCTGACCAAGTACTGCGGCGGCCACAGCGACCTGCTGGCCGGTGGCGTCAGCGGGCGGGCCGAGCTGATCGGGCCTTTGCGCACGCTCCGCACCTGGCTGGGCAACCCGATGGACGCCCACACCGCCTGGCTGCTGCTGCGCTCGTTCGAGACCCTGCACCTGCGCACCGCCCGGGCCTGCGACAACGCCCTGGCCGTCGCGCGCTTTCTCGCGTCCCATCCGAAAGTCGCCGGCGTCACCTTCGTCGGCCTCGCCGAGCCCGGATCGCGCGAACACGCGCTGATGCAACGCCAGGCGCTCGGATCCGGTTCGACCTTCTCGTTCCGGATCAAGGGCGGCGAAGCGGCCGCCTTCCGGCTGCTCGACGCGCTTGAACTGTTGCGGCTCGCGGTCAGCCTCGGCGGCTCGGAGACCCTGATCTGTCACCCGGCCAGCACCACCCACTACCCGATCGCACGCGACCGGCTCGAGGAGGCGGGGGTCACCGAATCCACCTTGCGTCTGTCGGTGGGCCTTGAGCATCCGGACGATCTGATCGCCGATCTCTCGCAGGCGCTGGAGAAGGTCTGATGCCGCGGCCAACCGATCACAGCGCCATCGACGGCAAGTTGGCGCCGCCGGAGGAGCACGCCGAGCTGCTGGTCATCGGGGCCGGCGCAGCGGGCGCGGCGGCGGCGATCGAGGCGGCGAAACTGGGCGCGCGGGTCGTGCTGGTCGACGAGAACCCGGTCGACCCGCAGCTGATGGGCCTCGATACGCCGCTGCTCTACGGCGGGCGGATGAGCGGCGCGGTGCAGCGGGGCGGGCGGCTGATCGAGAACCTGATGGCGGCCAATCCGCTGATCGAGGAAGCGGCCGAGCTGGGCGTCGACGTGCGCCTCGGCGTCACCGCCTGGGGTCTCTACGTGAACGGCCCGGCTTTGCGCGGCCTGCCGGCGCCGATGGTCGGCCTGGCGGACCAAGACCGCTCGTGGATGTGCGGCTTCGACCGGCTGATCCTGGCGACCGGCGCGCGGGACATAGCGCTGGCGTTTCCCGGCTGGGACCAGCCGGGCGTGGTGGGCGCGTCCGGGTTTCACGCCCTGCTGCAGCGCTACGACGCCTTCACCGGCCGGCGCATCGTGGTCCTGGGCTCAGGCGAGATTGGCGTCCTATCCGCGCTGGCCGCGCAACGTCGGGGGCACGACGTCGCGGCGGTCGTCGAGGTGCTGGAGCGTTCGCCGGCGTCGCCGGAGCGGCTGGCCGAGTTGGAGGCGGCCGGAATTCCGGTCCTGGCCGGCCACACGCCGCGTCTCGCGGAAACCGGCCGCGATGGCGTCGAGCGGCTGAAGCTGACGAACGCTCAGAGCGATGAGACGACGATCGCGTGCGACACCGTTTGCCTCGCGTTCGGTCTCGCGCCGGCGATCGAGCTGCTGAACGCCGCGGGCGGGCGGATCGTCCCCGATGGCCGACGCGGCGGCCATGCGCCGGCGCTCGACGGCTGGGCAACATCGCTGCCGGGCGTCTTCGCCGCGGGCGACTGCGCCGGTCTGGCTGGAAGCGAGGCCGAGGCGGCCGAGCAGGGTCGACAGGCGGCGCGGCAGGCGATGGGCGGCGCGGCGAAGGGCGGGCCGCGCCGTGGCCCTGACGCCTGGGCCTACCAGCGCGCCTGGCACGACGCCCTCACCCGCGACGCGGATCCGTCCCTGATCGTCTGCCAGTGCGAGGCGGTGACGCGCGGCGACCTGCTGGAGGTCCGCGCGCCGCGCTATCTGGGCGACCCCACCGCTGCGGCCAGGGCGCGCGATCTGGGTTCGCTGATCGCCGACGGGCCGCCGAACCAGGATCAGGTCAAGCGCCTGACCCGCGCCGGCATGGGCCCCTGCCAGGGCCGGCGCTGCCGCGAACAGGTGGCGCTGACGCTGGCCCAGGCGGCCGGCGTCTCGCCCGCCGAGGTGCCGCTCGCCTTCCATCGCCCACCGGTCCGGCCGCTGCCGTTGAAGGTGATGGCAGACTGGAACGAGACGCCGGCGATGACCGAGGGCTGGGAGATCTGGTTCGCCATCCCCGGCCAGTGGGCCGCCTACGACGACATCGGCACCGAGCGCGAGTTCGTCACCCCGTTCGGCGGCGAGGGCTGAGCGATGGCGGTGCAGGGGTCGGCCAACGGGGCGGCGGTCGTCGTGATCGGCGGCGGGGTCACCGGCCTCAGCGCGGCCTGGTGGCTGGCCAGCTCCGGCGTCGACGTGCTGGTGCTCGACAAGGGCGTGGTCGGCTGGGAGGCGTCGGGACGCAACGGCGGCGGCGCCTCGCACTACCACAGCCCCCTGTTCCACGAGGAACAGCGCCTGTGGCCGCTGATGGACGGGCTGCTCGGCTATCCGACCGAATACCAGCGCGAGCGGGTGATCTTCGCGCTCACCGAGAGCGACCTGGCCGCCTACCGGGCATGGCCGCGGAGGGCCGCAAGCTCGGCTACTCGGTCAGCGACCTCGACCCGCGGCAGGTGCGCGAACTCGTGCCGATGGCCAGCGAGGCCAACCTCGGCGGCGTCCATCTGCACTACGGCGGCCACGCCAATCCGCAGCGGACCGTGCAGGCCTACGCCTGGGCGCTGCAGGACCTCGGCGGGCGGATCGCCCAGCACACGCCGGTGACCGACATCGTCGAGGCGGGCGGACGAGTGATCGCGGTGGAGACCCCCGCCGGTCGGATCGGCTGCGACGCACTGGTGATCGCCGCGGGGCCGCAGACCGGCATGCTGCTCGGCAAGGTCGGCCTGCGCCTGCCGCTCGGCTTCGGCCGCGCCGAGATGATCGTCACCGAGCCAGCCCCGCTGATGAAGATCGGCGGTGTCGACGGCAACGGCCTCTATGGACGCCAGACCCTGCGCGGCAACCTCGCTTTCGGCGGCGGCCCACATGAATGGATCGAGCTGGAGGCTGATGGCCCCGTGGCGCGGCCGACCAGTCCCCTCACCCGCAACCTCGCCCGCCGTGTGGCCGAGCTGATGCCCGGCGCGGCGCACCTGCGGCTGATCCGCAGCTGGGCCGGGGTGATCGAGAACACCCCCGATGGCCGCCCGGTGCTGGACCGTCTGGCGGACCCCGAGAACCTGGTGGTGGCGACCATGTCGAGCGTCGGCTTCGGCCTCTCGCCGGCGAGCGGCCACGCCGTGCGCGACCTGGTGCTGGACGGCCGCTGCAGTTTCGCCGACCTCGACAAGCTGAGGCTCAATCGGTTCGAGAACATCCGCGACGACTGGCTGGAACAGCGCGGCTGGCTGCCGCCGGACGAGCCCTGACGCGGGTCGGCCTCAGACGATCGCCGGCGGATCGCTGGCCGGGAAGCTTTCCTCGAGCGCTTCGTCGAGGGCTTCATCCAGCCGCCGCCTGGGCCCGTCCAGCGGGCGACCGACCAGCCACAGGGCGACGTTCTTCACGTACTGGCGGATCGATCTTTGCGCCTGCGCGGATGCGGCCAAGCCATCTCCCAGCGCCTCGGTGACGAAGCTCGGGGCGCCGCGACGGGGGTCCCAGTTGTAGTCCGCGAAATGGTGGAAGGTGGACTGGGCGATCGCGCGCCCTCCTGCCTCCGACTGCTCGAAGGCGACGGCGATGTTGAACGCCGCCCCGGTGACCTTGCTCTTGCCGTGGGCGATCACCCGCGCCGTCGGGTCGTCCTCCGGCGCCCCGACGTCCCCTTCGTGTGGATGGGCGGGCAGGAACCGCACCCGGCCTTCCGCGTCGTGCGGATCGGTCAGAACCGGGTGCAGGGGTCCGGCCGTGGTGATGGCCTGGAAGTCGCCGTTGGCGCCCGAATGGAAGTTGGGCCACAGGATCGTCGGGGTGAAGGGATCGTCGATGCGACGGCGGCGCTCGTCCGGATCGAGGTTCCGGGTGTGAAAGTGGTGCGCGGCGCCGACGCCGCCGAGGTCGCAGACCGAGCATCCGAGGTCCATGTGGTCGCGGGTGACCATCAGGCCGCCACCGCGCTGGCGAAAGCGCGTGATCCCCAAGCAGTCGTCGCTGGTGAGCCCGTCCCCGGTGTCGACGGCGAACAGCCAGAGCGCCTGGAAGTCCGACCCATCCAGCGTCGAGAGCACGGGATCGGCGGCGCCCAGCGGTCCGCGGTCCCTGGCGGTCACCTCGAACAGCGGCGCGCCATCCTCGTCGCGCAGCCGGGCGAGGAAGTCCCGCAACAGGCCGAACCGCTCGATCGACCAATCGTCATCGGTCGTCGGAATGGTGGTCTGCAGCAATATCTTCGCTGGCGCGGTCATCGGCGTCGCTCCCGTCGAGAAGGCGTGTCCAGTGCAGAGATAGGAGGCCGCGTCCGCCGCCGGGAGGCTGCGCCGCGAACTACGGGCTGCGCCCCGCACCCGACCTTGCATGGTCAAGGCGCCGCAGGCTGGTGCGGCTTAGTGTGACCTTAACCATGCCGTGTTCCGGTGGGGGCTTCGACTGGGGAAGGTCGTCGCCACGACATGGGCGCATTGAAGCGCAAGCCCGCCGCGCATGCGGCTCCGCTGCCGGCCCTCGCGCCGTCACAGGCCCCGGTGCCAATCGCGAGGCCACGGCTGCCGACCCGCGCGGCGATCGTCCCCTACCTCGACCGGATCGACGAGGCGCGCTGGTACGCCAACCACGGGCCCCTGGTCTGCGAACTGGAGGCGAGGCTCGCCGCACGGCTGGGCGAGCGCGCCTTGGTCGCCACCGTCGCCAACGGCACCGTCGCCCTGACGCTGGCCTTGCAGGCCGCAGACGCGAAGCCCGGCACGCTCTGCCTGATGCCGGCCTGGACCTTCGTCGCCACCGCCCATGCGGCGATGGCCGCCGGCTTGACCCCCTACTTCGTCGATGTGGATCCGCAGACCTGGATGCTCGATCCGGGCGCGACCTGCGCCGCGATCGCCGCGGCTCCGGCCGAGGTCGGCGCGGTGATGCCGGTGGCCGCGTTCGGCCGCGTGCCCGACCTCGCCGCCTGGCGCGACGTGGCCGATGGAACCGCCCTGCCGGTGATCGTCGACGGCGCCGCGGCGTTCGACGGGCTGCGCAACGCGCCGGTGCCGGTCACCGTCAGCCTGCACGCGACCAAGAGCGTGGGCGCTGGCGAGGGCGGCTACATCGCCTGCGAAGACCACGCCTTCATCGAAAAGGTGCGCGCGCTGGCCGCGTTCGGCTTCTCGGGCTCGCGCATCTCGCGGATGCCGGCCACCAACGCCAAGATGTCCGAGTACGCCGCCGCCGTCGCGCTCGCGAGCCTGGACGCCTGGCCGGCCGACCGCGCCCGCTTCGCGCTGACCGCCCAGCGGCTGCGGGCGGCGCTGGCGCTCACCCCCAAGATCGCGTTCCAGCCTGGGTGGGGCTCGGAATGGGTGTCCAGCGTCTGTGTCGTCGGCGCGCCGGACGGGGCCGCCCCTGCGATGGCCAAGGCGATGGCGGCGATGAACGTCGAGAGCCGCGACTGGTGGGGCGCCGGCTGCCATCGCCAGCCGGCTTTCGCGAGTTGCCCGCGAACGCCGCTACCGGTCACCGACCGCCTGGCGGCCGCGACACTTGGACTGCCCTACTTCATCGACCTCGATGAAGACGATTGCGGGCGAATCATCGAGTCTCTGCACGAAGCTCTGAGGGTG
This sequence comes from uncultured Pseudomonadota bacterium, assembly GCA_963835495.1. GTDB lineage: Bacteria > Pseudomonadota > Alphaproteobacteria > Caulobacterales > Caulobacteraceae > Acaudatibacter. The sequence goes on from CAWIFQ010000003.1 coordinate 1,712,473, forward strand.
GCGCATGGGTGAAGCTGTATTGGTCTTTCCGGCCGGCATGCCGGAGGGGCTCGCTTTCCGCGACCGCGCCAAGTCGATGGGCCTTCGGGTCGTCGGCGCCTCTTCGCTGGAGCGTGACCCTGCCGAGAGCGGCTACGAAGCCTGGGAGCATCTGCCCTACGTCAACGACCCCGGCTTCGACCAGGCGTTGGCCGAGGTGGTCAGGCGCCACGGGGTCGGCGCGATCCACACCCCGCACTTCGTGGTCTGGCGGCATCTGGCCGACCATCTGGGCGAGATCGCCCCTGGCGCACAGCTGTCCGGCGCCGATCGGCCGGAGGACAGCGAACGCGCGTATCGCCAGCTGCGCGAGCGCGTGGCGGCAACTCGGGCGCCAGCGTTCTGGCCGGCGCTGCCGCCGAAGCCGCCGCTCAGCGTCATCGAGCGCGCCGGGCTGATCCGCCTGGTCGAAACCATTCCCGGGATGTGCGGCGAGGCCAAGATGCACGCGACGATCGAGGCGATGCGGCACGCACCGGCCGGTGACGTGGTCGAGATCGGTTCCTGGTGGGGAAAATCGGCCGCGCTGTTCGTCCTGCTGGCGCGCCGCTTCGACATCGGCAGCGTGCTGTGCGTCGATCCCTGGAGTCCTGAGGTGATGATCCAGGGCGACGCGCTGCTGGATTCCACCAGCGTGAACCTCGACACCGAGGAAGCGCTCAGGATGTTCGAGATCAATCTCGCGCCGCTCGCCGACGGCCGCCTCAACTACCTGCGCCTTAAGTCGGAGGCGGCGGCGGCGCTGTACCGCCCCGGACTGACGGCCAAGACCGCCAGTTTCGGCGCGACCGAGTACGCCGGCCACATCGCGCTGCTGCACATCGACGGCAACCATGCCGAAGACGAGGCCGCCAAGGATTGCGCGCTCTGGACGCCGCATGTGGCGCCCGGCGGCTGGATCATCTTCGACGACTACGAATGGGCGTTTGGCGACGGGCCGCGCCACGTGGCCGACGACTTCTGCAAGTCGAACGCCGATCGCGTCGCCGCCGCCTTCCAGGCCGGGCCGGCGCTCTTCGTGCAGCTGAAACGCTGTCATGCTTGAACCGCAGCCCTCGCTCCGCGAGGCCGCCCAGCGCCTCTCCGAGCAGGGCTGGGTGCTGTTCCCGGCGATGATCTCGCCCGACGATCTCGGCCCGATCCGCGAGGCGGTGCTGGCGAGCGTCGAACATTGCGGGCGCCGCCAGGTCGCCTCCGGCGCCTGCTCGGTCCCGGACGGCACCGCCCATCACTCGGTCGGCCAGTACCCGGCGCTCGACGCCTTCCTGGAGCGGCGCTGGCTACACGGCCACATCGACGAATACTTCGCCGGCGCGCCCTACATCCTGCACGCGTTCAATCCCGCGCTGGTCGCGCCGCAGGGCGAGAGCTACCTGCACAACATCCACCGCGACGTGCGCACCCACGCCGGCGAGTTCCGGCTGCTGCTGAACATGCTGGTCATGGTCGACCCGTTCACCCTGGAAAACGGCGCGACACACGTGCTCAGCGGCTCTCACCGCCAGCCGCGGCGACCGGACCCCGATCTGTTCTGGGCCAAGTCCGAGCGGCTGGTCGGCCCGGCCGGCAGCATCGTGCTGTTCGAACTCCAACCTGTGGCACGCGGCGGGGCGCAATGCGTCCACCCAGCTGCGGTGCGCCCTGACGCTCAGCTTCAGCCGCGCGTTCGTCAAACAGCAGATGGATTATCCGCGCTTCCTCGGCGAAGCCTACGGCGAGCGCGCGTCGGCGGATCTGCGGCAGCTGCTGGGCTACGAGGCGATGACGCCGACGTCGTACGAGGAGTTCTACCGGCCGCGTGAGCGGCGCCTCTACAAGGCCGACCAGGGATGAGCGCCGCGGCCAGGGACTACGACCAGGAAGCCGGCCAGTTCGGCGAGCGCAAATACAACTACGATTTCGACGCGCGCGTCCGCGGTTACATGATGCGCACGTTCGAGCCGTTCCTGCCGACCGGCCGCGCTCTGGAACTCGGCTGCTATCTGGGCAAGTCGACCGAATGGCTGGTTGGGCGCTACGACGACCTGACGGTGATCGAGGCCGCGCCCAGCCTGGTCGAGGCCGCCAGCCGGCGCTTCGGCGCGAAGGTGCGCTTCGTCTGTTCGACCTTCGAAGCCGCCCAGCTCGACGAGACCTTCGACGCCATCTTCCTGATCAATACGCTGGAGCACCTCGACGATCCGGTCGGCGTGCTGCGCCGGATCCGGGGCTGGCTCGCGCCGAAGGGGCGGCTGTTCCTGCTGGTGCCGAATGCGCAGGCGCCTTCGCGCCAGATCGCGGTGAAGATGGGCCTGATCTCGCACAACGCCGCCGTCACCGAGGCGGAGTGGAAGAACGGCCACCGCAACACCTTCTCGTTCGACACCCTCGAGCGGGCGGCGCGGGACGGCGGCCTGGCCGCGATTCATCGCGGCGGCCTGATCTTCAAGGCGCTGGCCAACTACCAGTTCGACGCCGCGCTCGAGGCCGAGATCATCTCCGACGCCTACATCGAGGGCTGCTACCAGCTCGGCATGCAGTATCCCGAGCTCTGTGCCAGCATCTTCCTGATCTGCGAGCGGGACGGCGGGTGAGCCGGGACCTCGACTGGGCGGGCATCGCGCTGCGGCCGATCGAGGCGCGCGATATCGACAAGCTGAACGCCTGGCAAAACGATCCCGAGACCCGCGACCTGATCATGGGTTTCCGCGGCCCGGTGCGGCTGGAGAGCACCGAGGACTGGATCCGCAACATGACGGAGCAGAACCTCAAGAGCCGCGTCATCTTCGCGATCCGGCGCGGCGGCGAAATCGTCGGCATCGCCCAGCTGCAGATGATCGACTGGGTGCAGCGCACCGCGATGCTCGGGGTCTACGTCGGCGACCGCGAGAGCCGTGGCGGCGGGATCGGGGAGGTCGCCGTTTCCCTGATCCTCGACTACGGCTTTCGGGCGCTGGACCTGCACCGGATCGGGCTCGAGGTGCTGTCGTCCAACGAGCGCGCGAAAGGGCTCTACGAGCGGCTGGGGTTCGTGCGCGAAGGGGCCATGCGCCAGGCCTACCAGCGCGGCGGCCGGCGCGAGGATGTCGAGTTCTGGGGCCTGCTGCGCGACGAGTGGAGCTTCGAGCCGCCGCCACAGGCCCATCGCCTGACATGGACGGACTGAACCGACCACACCTCTACGCCTCCGCGCTCTACGCCGAGGCCCTGGCGCACGTCGGTCGGGCGGTCGGAGTGGAGGCCTGGGGCAGCTTCGTCATCGCCAGGCGCCTGCCTGGCGGCGGCGGCGAAGACGCGACCGGCGCCTACCCGATGGCGGCGTTCGCCGAGGGCGCCGACCTCGAAACCGGCCTCGCCGCGCTGGCCGACGCCGGCCTGGTGTCACTAGTGCTCGTGCCCGATCCGTTCGCCAGCCCGCCGCCGGATCGCCTCGCCGCCGCGTTCCAGCTATGCCGCCCGTTCAAGACTCACTACCTGGTCGAGACCGCCAAGGGGGTCGAGTTCAGCAAGCATCACCGCGACCGGGTGCGGCGCGGCCAGCGCCGATGCAGGGTCGAGCGCGTAGCCCTGGCCGACTGCCTGGACGCCTGGGGCGAGCTCTACGCTGGACTGGTCGACCGCCGCGCGATCCGCGGCGCGGCCGACTTCACGCCGGCCTACTTCGCCAAGCTGGCGCAGGCGCCCGAACTGGTCGCGCTGGCGGCGTTCGTCGACGACCAGCCAGTGGGGATGACGCTTTGGTTCGAGCACACCGCAGTCGCCTACAATCACCTCACCGCCTCGAACGCGGCCGGCTACGCCAATGGGGCCAACTTCGCGCTCTACGGCGCGGCGATCGATCACTTCGCCGGCGCAGCGGTGATGAACCTCGGCGGCGGCGCCGGTTTCGCCGACGATCCGGAGGACGGCCTGGCCGCGTTCAAGCGCGGCTTCGCCAACGCCGAGACCAAAGCGCTGCTCTGCGGCGCGATCCTCGATCGCACGCGCTATTCGGCGCTCGCCGCCGGCCGTCCTGACGCAGGCTTCTTCCCCGCCTATCGCGGCTGAAGGCGCTCAGGCGTAGCTGGCGGCGGCGCGGCTGAAGGCGTCCAGGTCGGGGCGGGTCTCCGCCGCGGCGGCGATGGCCTGGTCGGCCTGGCGCACGTCAGACAAGCTGACCACCATCGCGGCCGTGGCTGGATGGAGCAGCGGAAAGCGCAGGGCGGCGTCCACGCTGGCCGGGTTGCGGGACACCTCCCCGGCGAACAGCGGGCGCATAGCCACGAAGCCCTGCCCGCGTGCTTGAAGCGCATCCAGCCAGGGGACGGCTTCCAGCTCACGGGGATTGAGGTAGTCGACCAGCCCATCGACGAAGTTTTCCGGCAGGACGGCGCGGCGAAAGGGCTCGCTGTAGGGGAAGACGGCGAACGCGCCGATCTTGCCTTCCGCCTTCAGCCGCTCCGCCGCCTCGGCCACTGCGTGGCGATCCCGCTGCAGGATCGCCAGGCGCGGCGCATCCTCGTTGGGCGTATGGCGCACCATCCACTGCACCACGTCGACGCGCTCGGCCGGAAGCCGCAACAGCAGCGCATCGATGCGCTCGCGCAGGCGCTCGGCCGAGAAGCCGGTTTCGTCGAAGTGCGGCGAGGCGATCTTGGCGACCAGCTCGACCGGCGCGGCCGGCCTCGCCCGCCGCAACGCCGCCATGGCCTCGCAGACGAAGGCGTAGCTGTCGTATTCGTGCGAGACGTGGAAGCTGGTCACGCCGTGGTCGGACAGGTGGAGCAGCAGGGCCAGGGCGCTGGCGGCGTCGAACTTCGGCGCCGTCAGCCGCATCGTGCCGAAGGCCAGCGCGCTCAGCTCGGCGCCGGCGCGGCCGAACGCCCGGCGCGGAACGCGCACCTACGCCGCCTCGGTCGTCGGCATGAAATAGGTCTTCCAGAGCAGCCGGTCGCCGCTCTGCTCGGCCGCGAAGTCGCGCCGGCCGTGGAGCACCTCCTCGTCGCGGAAGAAGACGGCGTCGCCCTCCCCCAGCCGGAAGCTCTCCACCGCGCCCGCCTCGATCATCTGCTCGAGGAACAGGCGGAATTCTTCGCGCAGAGCGTCGACCGCCTCGCCCTGGCCAGGCAGGACGCGGAAGTAGTTCCAGTTGATCTTCAGCCGGCCATCCCTGCTGGACAGGACGGTCGTGGTGCGACCAGGCAACCCGGCCTTGCCGAAATGCACCGGCAGGGTCGTCAGCGCCTGGTAGAGCCGCGGGCTCTGGGCGCGGGCGCGCTCAGCCACCGCGGCGGCGTCCGTGAACAGGCTCTCGCCGCCTGACCGGGCCTGGCGCTCCAGGTAGAACAGCGCGATCTCCTGGGCGTAAGCCGGCGGCACATAGGCGCCGTCCGAGTGCAGCGGCTGGCCGACCTTGTGGTGGCGATAGGTATCGGCCCGGTCAGGCTCGAAGCGCACATCCTCCCAGGCCCCGGGTACGATTTTCAGCTGGCCGGTCGCGCTGTCCTCGACCACGTCGGAAGAGGTCCCGACCACCTCGCCGACGGCGCGCCAGAAATCCAGCGGGTTGCCGGTGGGCTTGGCGTTGCGCAGCCGCAGCACACAGGTGTCCGCCATCTCGGCGCGCACCAGCCGGCGCAGCGCCTCCGCGTCCAGGTCGGCGGCGTCTATCACCCTGAGCCAACTCTTGCCGGCCATCGCCGTTCCCCCATCAACCTCAACAGCCATCGTCAATCCACGCACTAGGCCGCGGTGCGTTCCGCGCTGCCGCGCCGTTCGTCGAAGAGCTGGCGCAGCGTGGACTCGAACCGCCGCGTGAAGCCGGCTTCGTCGCGGTGCGCGGACGCCTCGAATCCCGGCCGAACTCGCTGACGCAGACGATCCAGGGCGCCGGCGTCGGCTGTGAGCGCCACCGCGCGCTCGACGTAGTCGTGCCAGCTCTGCGCGACCAGCTCCGGGAGGCCGGCTGGCAGCAGGCAGTGGACGCCGATCCGGGAATAGAAGTCGGGCCCGTTCAGCGTCAGCACCGGGACGCCGGCGGCGAGCGCGTCGCATGTCGTGGTGCCACCCGGGCAGGGCGAAGGATCGAGGAACAAGTCGATCTGGTCGTACGAGGCGAGATACTCCGCGCCCTCGCTCTGGCCCTGGAAGTCGATGCGGCCCGGATCGACCCGCTCGGCGGCGAAGCGGGCGCGGGTGACCAACTGCAGCACCGGATCGATGAAGTAGCGGTATTTCAGCAGCAACCGCGAACCCGGACGCCCCTTCAGGATGCGGCTCCAGGCGAGCACGGTGGCGTCGCTCAGCTTGGCCGGATGGTTGTACGAGCCGAAGGTGATCGTGCCCCGCGCCAGCGCCGGCGTCGGCGCGACCGGCTGCCGATCCTTGTGGGGGCGGTAGGGAATGATCACCTCGCCCATCGAGACCACCCGTTCGGTGAACAGCTCGGCCGTGCCGGGCGCGGCCATGGTGTCGGCGTGCAGCACATAGTCCATGCGCTTCAGGCCGGTGGACTGGACGAAGTTGATCCAGGCGACCTGAACCGGCGCGGCCTTGCGGGCGAAGACGCCCAGTCGACTGCCGGCGGAGTGGCCCCAGCAGTCGATCAGCACGTCGATCCCGTCGGCGCGGATCAGCGCGGCGGCGGCCGCATCGTCAAGCTGGCCGATCGGACGGACGGCAATGTGGTCCGGCCAGTTCTTCTCGTGCTCTTCGGTCGCCGGATAGAGGAACACCGCGACGTCCGCCGGATCGTGCGTTTCGAGGATCGGGGTGATGAACTGGCGCACCTGCAGCGCGCCGAACGCGGGCGAGACATAGCCGACGCGCAAGCGCCGCCCCTCGCTCGGCGGGTTGGCGAACACCGGGTTCTCGGCTTCGGGGGTCCAGCGCTCGGCCCAGGCGCGGGCGGCGGCGGCATATCGCGCCGGCCCGTTCTCGACCATGAAGTGCGGGAAGAGGCCGAACTGTTCGACCTGGGCGCTGGGATAGAGCTGGGCCGCGGCGCGGAACACGCCGATCGCGTCGTCGGCGCGACCCTGATGCTGCAGCGAAAGCGCGTAGCTGAGCAGGCCGCTGGCGCTGCGGTGGCCGGCAAGGATCGCGCGCCCCCAGATCACCGATGCTGCGGCGACATGGTGGGCGGCGTAGAGCTCGGTGGCCACGGCGGCGGCATAGTCGCTGTCGGCTTCGATGCGGGTCAGATCCGCGCCGGCGTCCTTGGCCAGCAGCAGGCCTTGCAGCATCCGGGCTTCCTCCAGCGCGACACTGGCGGCCGCGCCGTCGCCGGAGGCGGCAAGCGCGCTGGCGAGGCCGTAGCGGGCCTCGACGTTGGCGGGCGACGCAACGATCTGGGCGCGGTAGCCGGCGACCGCCCCCGCGTCGTCGCCTGCGAGCAGCGCCGCGAGCGGCGATTTCATGTGATCCTGGACCATGGCCGCCGACGCTGCGCCGCTCCGGTAAAGGCGCGATTAAGCATGCTCCGGCGCGCGGCCCCAGCGGGCGTCGCCCGTCGTTATCAACCGGACTAGGCGGACGCCGGGTCAAGGGTGCAAGGATTGCGGCGTGAGCAGGTGGGCGCGCCCGCGCCGGACCGCTCGATCACATAGCGAGACATACCATGGGCGACGCCTACATCATCGACGCATGCCGCACCCCCCGGGGCATCGGCAAGGTTGGCAAGGGCGCTCTGGCGGGCATCCACCCGCAGCAGCTTGCCGCCACGGTGCTCAAGGCCATCGCCGAGCGCAATCACGTCAACACCGCCGAGGTGGACGACGTGATCTGGGGCACCTCCTCGCAGCGCGGCAAGCAGGGCGGCGATCTGGGCCGCATGGCCCTGCTCGACGCCGGGTTCGACACCAAGGCCAGCGGCACCACGCTGGACCGATTCTGCGGCTCGGGCATCACCTCGGTGAACATGGCCGCGGCCTCGATCATGTCGGGCATGGAAGACCTGGTCATCGCCGGCGGCACCGAGATGATGTCGTACACGTCGTCGACCGCCGATCCCAACTCGCCAGGCCTGCTCGACAGCGGCAACCTGCGCCTGCGCGCCAAGCACCCGCAGTCGCACCAGGGCGTCTGCGCCGACGCGATCGCCACGATGGAAGGCATCAGCCGCGATGCGGTCGACGACCTGGCGGTGGTCAGCCAACAGCGCGCCGCGGTCGCCATCGGCGAAGGCCGCTTCGACCGGAGCCTGGTGCCGGTCTACCACGAGGACGGCACGCTGGCCCTCGACCGGGAGGAGTTTCCGCGCCCGCAGACCACCAAGGAGGGCCTCGCCGGCCTGAAGGCATCGTTCGCAGCGATGGCCGAAGTCCCGATCGACGACAAGGGCACCACCCTCGGTGGCCTGATCCGTCAGGTCTATCCGGACCTGAAGATCGAGCACATCCACCACGCCGGCAACTCGTCGGGCGTGGTCGACGGCGCCGCGGCGGTGCTGCTGGCCTCGAAGGGTTACGCCGAGAAACACGGCATGAAGCCGCGCGCGCGGATCGTCGCCATGGCCAACATGGGCGACAGCCCGACGCTGATGCTCAACGCCCCGGTTCCGGCGGCGCGCAAGGTGCTGGCCAAGGCGGGCCTCACCGTCGACGACATCGACCTGTGGGAAATCAACGAAGCGTTCGCCGTCGTCGCCGAGAAGTTCATCCGCGATCTAAAGCTCGACCGCGAGAAGGTGAACGTGAACGGCGGGGCGATGGCGCTGGGCCACCCGATCGGCGCCACCGGCTCGATCCTGATCGGCACCGTGCTCGACGAACTCGAGCGCCGCGACCTCAAGCGCGGCCTGGTCACCATGTGCGCCGCCGGCGGCATGGCCCCGGCGATCATCATCGAGCGGGTGTAAGCCTACACAACCGTGTCATCCCGGAAGCCCGCGTCGCGGGCTGTCCGGGACCTTCCGACCACTAGGCTGAACAAGGTCCCGGACAACTCGCTAACGCGAGTTTCCGGGATGACTTGTCAGTCGGTCTCAGCGAGCGCCGAGGTAGTCCATCTTGCCGATCTGGACGCCGTTGTGGCGCAGGATCGCGTAGGCGGTGGTGAGGTGGAAGAAGAAGTTCGGCAGCACGAAGCTGAACAGGAACGCCTGGCCGGTGAACTTCATCTCCCCGTTGGGGAATTTCAGCGTGACCTCGCGCGTGTCGGCCCCTTCGAACTGTTCGGGCTTGAGGGACTGCAGGTAGTCGATGGTCTTCTTGATCCGCGCCTGCAGCTCCGGAAACGTGGTCTCAGTATCGGGAAAGCTGGGCGCGTCGGTTCCCGTCAGGCGCCCGCCGGCGCCCTTGGCGCTGTCGGACGCGGTCTGAATCTGGCTGCTGAGCGGATGCATGTCCGGCGCGAGCCGCGCGGAGACGAAGACCGCCGGATCGATCTTGCGCGCCTCGGCGTCGGCAAGGCCCTTGTCGAGGATGGCGGACAGGTTGGTCAGCCCCCGCACCAGAACGGGGACAGACGCGTCGTACATTGAAAGCGACATGATTTTGAAAGCCTCGGGTGAATGCGGGGGCAGGACCAGCGCCGCCCCCCAGCACGCAGGCACATGGGGTGGTCGAGGGTTCGCTTCCAGCCGAGCTGCCAGGTTTCTTTGCCCGCCAGCAGACCGCGGCGAGCGCCGCACAGCCTGATCCCTATTGGCATCGCCGCGCCGGGCCGGACCCAGGCCGGCGACTTGGCGGTCAGAGCTCCTCGTCCAGCAGCAAGCCAGGTCGCTTGCCCATCCGCCTGATCAGGACAAGCGCGACGACGCCGACCGTCATCCAGCAGGCGCCGGCGACCTTGGCGTTCAGCTCAGCGTTGACCAGCACATAGCCGACGATCAGGAAGCCCAGGGTCGGCACGATCAAATGGCGGAACCAGTCCCGGCTGCGCTGGCGAACGATGAAATGGAACACCACGGACACGTGCAGCGCCATGAATCCGGTCAGCGCGCCGAAGTTGACCATCGAGGTGAGCAGCTCGATCTGGTCGACCATGACGACGCCGAGCGTCAAGGTGATCAGCGCGATCAGCAGGATCGCCCGGTCCGGCGCCTGCCGCTTGGCTCCGACGTGCGCCAGCGCCCGCGGCAGCATGCCGTCGCGGGCCATGCTGTAGACCAGCCGCGCGGTGGCCGCCTGCGCCGTCAGCGCGCCCGCCAGCCCGGAAATCAGCACGCCAACGATCGACACCGACGAAGCGGAACCAGTCGCCGCCGATCAGCCTGGCGATCATCAGGAACGCCGTCGTGGTTTCGTCGCCAGGTTTGAACTGGGTGCGGTCCAGCACGAACAGCGACGCCAGCTAGGTCTGGGCGATGAACAGCCCCGCCGCCAGCAGCAGCGACAGCATGGTCGCCCACCCCACCGCTTTGGCACCGCCCTTGGCCTCCTCGGTCAAGGTCGAGATGGCGTCGAAGCCGAGGAAGCTCAGAACCGCCAGCGAGAGGGCGCCGAAGATGAGCGAGGGCGTTACGCGGTGCGCGTCGAACAGCGGCGTGACAGTCCAGGTGCGCGCCGTCGACGCCGTGCATGACCGCCGAGCACGCACAGCGTCATGAACAGCGCCAGCAGGATCAGCTGCGACACCAGCAGCACCATGCTGAGCCGCGCGGTGCTTTCGATGCCGAACAGGTTGACGGTGGTGTTGAGCGCCGAGGAAGGCGGTCGACCAGCAGAGCCTTGGGGACAGCCGGGTAGACGCGTGCATCGACACCGCGCAGATGACGTAGATCAGCGTCGGCAGCAGCAGATAGTCGAGCAACAGCGCCCAGCCGGCGAGGAAGCCCGCGCTCTCGCCGATCCCGCGCCCGGCATAGGCGTAGACGGAACCGGCCACCGGAAAGGCGGCGGACATGGTCATGTAGCTGAGGGCGGTGAAGACCATCGCCACCAGGCCGACGAAATAGACCAGCGGCACCATGCCGTTGCTGGCGTTGAAGACGAAGCCGAACGAGCTCCACGGCGCGATCGGGACGATGAACACCAGGCCGTAGACCAGGAGGTCGAACGGGCTCAGCGCGCGCTTGAGCTCCTGCTTATAGCCGAGCGCCCCGACCTCGCCCGGCGCGGCGCCAACGTCTTCAAGGGCGGCCAAGCGCTTCTCCGAATCCTGCGGCGTGATTTCCGGCGGCTACGACGTCGCCCTCAGGCTGACAATGCGGCCAGACGCGTGTTTGGCGCCAGCTCGGAACCGGCGGCCGCCAGCGCCTTGAACGCCCCGTCGGCGGCTTCCAGCGTCTGCGCGATGTCGTCCATGGTCAACGCATCCGAGATGAACATGTTGTGGAATGGATGCATGTAGACGCCCCGCGACACCATCTCGGCGCACCAGCGGTAGCCCTTGCGAAGATCGGGATCGTCGTCGAACAGGAACATCGGCATGGTCACCGGACCGGTCTGGCGCAGTCCGACGCCGTGCTTCGTCCGCCATTGCGGCCATACCGCTCGCGCAGGGCCCCGCCGCGCGAGCGGATATGTTCCAGGTACGAGGTGTTCATGATGCGATCCAGCGTGACCAGCCCGGCGGCCATCGGGCCCGACTGGAACCAGAACGACCCGGTGTAGCGGACTTGCGCGGCGGCCTTGCGCGCCTTCTCGTTATCCCAGCAGAGCCGAAATCGGATGGCCGTTGGCGATGCACTTGCCCCAGGCCGACAGATCCGGCTCGACGCCGACCGTCGCCCAGCTGCAGTCGCGGGCGAGCTTGAATCCGGCGCGCACGTCGTCGACCACCAGCAGCGCGCCGGTCTTGTCGCAGAGTTCGCGAGCGCGGCGCGCATAGGCTTCATTCGGCTCCGCCTGGTCGATCAGCACGTCATGCTTGAACGGCGTGGCGAAGATGGCCGCGAGATCGTCGCCGGCCTCCGCGACCGCGCGCTCCAGCGACTCGACGTCGTTGTAGGTGCAGGAAATCCGTCCCGGCGCGTTCCCCCGCGGTCGTGCCCGGAGACCCGGAGCTCCAGGCAGACATGCCGTGATAGGCGCCTTCCGCGATGATGATCTTGTCGCGCTTGGTGTGGGCCCGCGCGATCATCGCGCCGAGGGTGGTCGCGTCGGTGCCGTTCTTGACGAACACCGCCCAGTCGGCGTGGGTGACGATCCCGGTGAAGCGTTCGGCCAGCTCCACCATGACCGGGGAGACGCCGGTTACTGTGTCCATCCTCAGCATCTGCTCGATGAACGCGCCGTTGATCTCCTCGTCGCCATAGCCGAAGAGGTTCAGGCCGAACGCGCACATGTAGTCGATGTACACCTTGCCATCCACATCCGTCATCCGGACGCCTTTTGCGGATGTAAAGAACTGCGGATAGTTCTCGGGCATCGTCCGGGTCGACAGGTGTCCATAGATCCCGCGCGGGAATACTTTCTGCGCGCGCGCTTTCAGTGGGTCTTGATTGCTCATTCTGGCGCCTCAGTCACTATGGCGATCGACCGACATCGTCCCGGAGTCCCGCCTGTCGGCAGACTCGATTGTTATCGAATAAGGGGCTGTGCGGCGCTTCGCCGTCAAGGTCATATCCGCTCAGCGCTCTCATGACGGTGCGACCTGCCCTACTGCGATCCTGCCGGCGCCCGCAGTGGAATGACGGCGGGCAGGAAAGTCTGACAGTAGGCAATTCCGGCCAATTCCGACTCCCTGGCGAAATCGGCGGTTATCCGCCCATGGCGCGCATACGAAGTCATCCATATGCCGTCGTAGATCCCGATGAGCGCGGCGAATTTCGTCTCGGCGCTGTAGAGGTAAGGCATCTCGAACACGCTGTTCATGCGGCCGTAAGTCGATGCTGACGCCGCTTCCACGTTCTTGACGTCCAGAATCCGGACATCCGGTATTACGTTGGCGCCGAAGAACAGTTTCGACATGACTGGGTTGGCGTTGTAGTATTCGATCGCCCGGTGAATCTCGAGCGTGATGAAGTCTTGCCATCGTTGCAGCTGTCCGGCGGGTACAGGTCTGGTGATGTGGCTGCTCAGGCCGACGAGGTACCGTTCGGCCAGCGCGACGAACGCCGCCTCTTTGGTCGGGAACAGGTGGTAGACTGATGCCGGCGGGACTTTGGCGGCGCCCGCAATGTCATAGAGCCCGACGTCGGTCGTCTCCTTGTCGCTAAACAACGCGTCGGCCGCGTCCAGCAACAGCTTGAACCGCAGACGGCTGCGCTGCTGGGACGGTCGTCGGGGCTCGGTCACGACCACCGCTGCACGCGCCGCAGCCGCCTTTCTCATGGTTCCCTCGCTCGGCCCGGTTAGCCAGCGCGAGAGCCGGGCAAGGGGGGACTAGCCCGACCCTGCCCGGCCGCGCCCTGCCGTGATCAGTAGTGATACGACAGTTCCACCCCGAACGTGCGCGGCGGCCCTTCGACCGGCTCCAGGAAGCCGAACGGATTGGAGATGTCGCTTGACGTCAGGTTGTACTTCTCATTGGCGACGTTTCGCATGAACACGCCGGCGACCCAATGCTGATGGCTTTCATAGTCGATGTTGAAGTTATGCAGCCAATAGCCGTTCTGCTGGATATAGGGGTCGTTGGTCGCGTCAAACCAGTAGTGGCTGCGATAGTTCGAATTCCAGCGGAAATTGATGTCGTCGTCGTTGGCCAGCGTCCAGCGATAGTCGATCACCGCCGTGAAAGTGAACTTGGGGCGCGTTCGACAACTCTCTTGCCCGTCAGCGAGAACCCGCCCGGGAATCCGCCATTGTCCATGCGCGTGCGCAGCAAGGCCGGCTCGAGGTCGATGGTCAGGCCGTCGAACAGGCACGGCGGTGATCTGGAACTCTGCGCCTTCGGTGTGGGAAGCCGGCGCGTTCGCCAGAAATTGGCCTGAGATGGTCGTCACCACTCCCCCGAGCGTAATTGGCTCGGTGATGCTGGCGAAAACCTGTTCGTTGCGGTAGGCGTTATAGAATACCGCGGCGTTCAGAACGAGGCGGTGATCGAACAGGGTTGTCTTTTCGCCCACTTCATACGCTGTCACTTCTTCCGGCTTGACTGGGGCCAACTGGGCTGTCACCACGTTCGGATCGCTGCTCAGGAAGCTGCCGTTGAAGCCGCCGCTCTTGAAGCCCGTCGCGATGCTTCCGTACACTTGGCTCTGGTCGCTCACGTGGTAACTCAGGGCGACGCGATAGGTGAAATTCGAGGCCGTCGTGCGTCGACTCTAGGGAACGGATCACAGCCTCCTGCAGGACTGGTTGGCGCGCATAGCGGCGTGATCGGTCCGTAGTTGCCGTCGCCGCCGACCTGCACCTGGGAGGACTGTGCGTAGTCGAACGTCTTGCGTTCCCAGGTGTACCGTCCGCCCAACGTCAGAGTGAAGCGGTTCCAGGTGTAGTCGCCTTGCGCGAATAGGGCTGCGCTGTCGGAGGTCTGCTTGCTGTTGTCGTAGAGGAACGTCGCGATGCCGTCGAAGGCGCCCGGACCCGGCGGAATGCCGAAGCCGCCGCCCAGGTCGCCGTCAAAGAACAGCGAAAGCGGCTGGTTCTGTTTGAGATCTTCGTGGAGGTAGTAGAGCCCTGCCACCCAGTTGAAGTTCTTCTCGCTCTGCGCCGCGCGGAATTCCTGCGTGTAGGTGTCGGAGTTCACCTTGTAGGTCGCCCGGATCAGGTTCAGCGGGTCGCCGTCCGTATCCTCCGGATGGAACTTGTCGTCGTGTTGCCAGGAGGTGATGGAAGTCAGCGTGATCGGCCCGGCCTTGTAGTCCGCCCGGAACTGCGTGATCGCCGCCAGGTTGGTCAGGTCTTTGGTCTGGGCGAAGGCGCCCTGCCATTGCGGCGGCGTGCCGTAGCCATAAAGGTCGACGCAACCACCGGCGAACGCCTGGGCCGGCGTGCAGAAGGTCGGCGCAGGCGTGTTCTGTGTTCCGGGTACGAACACACCAATGTGGCCGTACGGCTGCGGATGATTGCGCACGTACAGGATGTTGCTGTTGAAATAGAGCTTGAGCCGGTCATTGGGCTCGTACTGCAGCTGCAGCCGCACCGCTTCGTTCTGGACGTTGTCGTAAGGCTGGCCCGTCAGGAAGTTGTGCATGTAGCCGTCGGAGTGGTTCAACACCGCGGCGATGCGCCCGGTGAGGCCCGGCGCGATCGGGCCGCCGATCGCCGCCCTCCAACTGCAGCGTGTTGTAGTCGCCGTATTCCCCGTGCACGTCGGCCGTGAAGTAGTCGGTCGGCCGGTTCGAGGTGAACAGCAGCGCGCCGCCGCTGGTGTTGCGGCCGTAGAGCGTGCCCTGCGGGCCTTTCAGCACCTGCACCTGCGCGATGTCGAACATGGAGAAGTTCTGCACGCCCGGCGCACTGAGGTAGACGTCGTCGAGGTAGACGCCGTTCGGCCCGGCGTTGTTGGTGTCGAAGTCGTTCAGCCCGATCCCGCGGATCGTGATCAGGGGCTGGTTGCCCGCGCCGATGGGACTGATGATGGTGACGTTCGGGGTGATCTGCCCAAGGTCCTGCGTGCTCTTGATACCCGCCGCGATCAGTTGCCGGCTCGAGATCGCCTGCACGGATTCGGGCACTTCCTGAATATTCTGGCTGCGCCGCTGGGCGGTCACGACAACCTCGCCGACACTCGTCGTCGGCCCCGTCGCAGTTGCGTCGGCGGCGGCCGTGTCGGCCTGGGCGGCCTGGGCCGCGAGTAGCAGAGCCGCGGTCCCAGCAGTGGCGAGTAGAGCGGATCGCGCCGCACGGCGTGTCACTTGATTTCATCTTGGTATCCCCCGTTTCGTCGCCCTAAATGCCTTGGCGGATTTCAGCAGCAAGCTCACCGGAACTAAGACAGCAGAGTGAAAGGCTGTCCGCTTGCGATGACAAGCGAGAAATCAACCAGCGCGACGACAGATTACGATATGTATCGAGTTTGCCACGGCGGCGACGCGCTTCTGAGCACGAACGTGGCGCGCGGCCGCCTGGCGGCAGCGCATTTCGCAGACAAGACCTTGCGTCAAACCCGTGGAAAATCGGGTCCTGCGGCGCAGGCGGCCACCGGACGCCCGGCGGCGCCGCGCTGTCCGGCGCACCGACGGTCCTCATCGAGTGTGCAGAGAGTCGCATGTCCGTCCCCCCGTCCGGCCGACAAGGGAACGATAGTCTTCGCTACATCAGGCGCAAGCATTATCCGTCGCCGGACGAACGTGCGGCCGGGATGTGTGCGAAAGAGGTGACGCTAGCCGAAGATCGCCTGCAGTTTCGGCACCGGCTCGAGCGACGCGCGCTGCGCTTTCAGCGCTCCGAAGGCGCCCTCGGCGGCCGCGAGGGCGTCGTCGATGTCCTGCTCGGTCATCGCCGCACAGAGGAACATGTTGTGCCAGGGGTGCACGTACACGCCGCGCTTCAGCATCTCGCTCGACCAGCAGAAGCCCATGCGCATGTCAGGATCTTCGTCGAACAGGAACAGCGGCATCGTGGTCGGGCCGGTCTGGCGCAGGCTGAATCCCTGAGCCGCGGCGCGCTCGTGCAGACCATGGCGCAGGCGCTCGCCAAGCCCCTCGATCTTCTCGAGGTAGTCGGTGTGGTTGACCAGATCGAGCGTCGCCAGGCCCGCCGCCATCGGCGCGCCCGCATACCAGAACGAGCCGGTAACGAAGATCTTCGCCGCGGCGGCGCGCGCCTTGTCCGATCCCAACAGCGCCGAGATCGGGTGGCCGTTGGCGATGCACTTGCCCCAGCTGGACAGGTCCGGCTGCACGCCGACCACCGACCAGGAGCAGTCGCGGGCGATGCGCAGGCCGCCGCGCACGTCGTCGACCACCAGCAAGGCGCCATGCTGGTCGCAGAGTTCGCGCGCCCGGCGAGCGTAGGCCGGGTCCGGCGGAACCTGGTCGATGAACGCATCGTGCTTGACCGGCGCGGCGAAGATCGCGGCGAGATCGTCCCCGGCTTCGCGCACCGCGGCTTCCAGGCTGGCGACATCGTTGTAGTCGCAGAAGATCTGGTGCGCGCGATCCTCCGGCGTGGTGCCGGTGGGGCGCGGCGTGCACCACGGCGCGGCGCCGTGGTAGGCGCCCTTGGCGCGGATGATGGTCTTGCGCTTGGTGTGCGCCCGGGCGGTCACCAGCGCCATCGAGGTGGCGTCCGTGCCGTTCTTGCAGAACATGGCCCAGTCGGCGTGGGCGACCAGCGCGACCATGCGCTCGGCGAATTCCACCATCACCTCGCCCGGCCCGGTCAGCGGGTCGCCGCGGCGCATCTGCGCGATCGCCGCATTGTCGACGCCCTCGTTGGCGTAGCCGAACAGGTTGGGCCCGTAGGCGCACATCAGGTCGAGGTATCGGTTGCCGTCGACGTCCCAGGTGTGGGCCCCCTCGCCGCGCGCGAAGAACTGCGGATAGTCGTCCGGCAACATGCCCACCGACTGGTGGCCGTACATCCCGCCGGGGATGACCGCTTCGGCGCGCTGCCGCAGCGCCTTGTCCCGGGTGTTGGAGATCGTCATTGTCGGCTCCGCAGCTAAGCTTGGGTTCGACGCCCCGTCTTCGCTTCACCGATGCTCGCGCGCCGCGGTATCAACAAGCGGGACCTGCGTCCCGATTCTCCAACCCGTGCGATTTGGCGTCAACGCGTCGGTTAGTTACAGTAGCCACTGCTACCGCAAGTCCTGGACAAGTCAATTGCATCAGCCCATGTCTGCGTCGGAAAAAGCAGCCCTTCCCCGAAAAGAGGCGATCCTGACCACGATGGCGAAGATGCAGTCCGCCAAGGCGGCGGCCATGCCGCTCGACACCAAGCTTGTCCCGTCGCGGGCCGGCGGGGTGTCCACCTTCGAAGCGCTGTTGGCCACCGCCGGCGACCTGCTCGGTGAAGTCGGCTTCGAGAGCCTTTCCACCAACCTGATCTGCAGCCGGGCAGGCATGACGCCGCCGGCGCTCTATCGGTACTTTCCGAACAAGTATGCGGTGCTGAAGGAGCTCGGCCGGCGACTGATGAAGGCCCAGGACGATGCGGTGTTCGCCTGGATCGACGCCGGGGGCCTGGCCACGACCACGCAGGAAGAAGCGGTCGCCAGCTACAAGCGAATTCAGACCCAGGTGATCGCCATCTCCCGCGACCATCCCGGCGGCATCTGGATCATGCGGGCGCTGCGCGCCGCGCCGATCCTGCACGCGGTGCAGACAGAGTCGCGCGACGACGTCGCCCAGCATCTGGCCGACGCCGTGCGCGATCAGTATCCCAGCCTGACCAGCGCCCAGCTGCTGGCGGCGACGCGGGTCTCGACGCAGATGATGTACGGCGCGATCGAGATGGCGCTGGAGTCGCCCGAGCTGGAAGAGCAGATCACCAACGAGGCCTGCTGGATGGTCAGCGCCTACTATGCGCAGCTGAACGAGCGCCATGCCCGAACAGCGGGGCGGCGGGCCTAGATCGGGCGCGACGGCCGCCCGGAAACTCATCGGACGTTCAGAAATAATGGAGGCCCGATACCTGCGGTTGGTCCCTGCGGGCGGTTGAAACCTGCCCGGCGGCGCCCAGATGAGTGAGCCGTTGCTCAGCTTGCGATCCCGATGTCGGATCGGGCGAGGCGGCGGCGTCCTCCTGTATACGGCCGGTTAGCGGCCGGCCTGTATTAGAGTCCCGCCATGGCAAAGCTTCCTCCGCTCGTTCTCGCCGCCATCCTTGTCGGTCTGCTGGGCCTATCGGCCTGTTCGCGGCCCGCCTCGTCGAGCCTGTTCGTCCAGACGTCGAACGTCGCTGTCAGCGGGCCGGTTCCGCAGATCGAGGTGCTGCATGGCGACGTGCTGGTGGTCGATGGGCGTCACCTGCGCCTGGCCGACCTGACGGCGCCCCAGGCTGCGCCCGACGCGCATTGCGCGGCAGAGGCGGTCGCATCGCGGCAAGCGCAGCTGCGGCTGGAAGACCTGACCCGGCGAGTCCGCGACGTCGTCGTGACGCCGACCGGCGGGGTGGACAACTACGGCCGCACCCTGGCGCACGTGACGCTCGACGGCCTGGATCCGGCCAGGACCTTGATCGACGAAGGCCTGGCCGTCGCGGCTCAGCCGGACGGCTTCGACTGGTGCAGCGCGGCCGACGAGACCCACCCGGCGGCCCAGCACATCGCCATGCTGTCGTTCAGCGGACGCTAAAGCGCGTCGTGCTCTAGGCTCAGGCGGTCGCCTCGACCTCCGCAACCGCCCCCGAGCCCAGCTGTCGCTCCCAGCGGCTGACGACCACCGCGGCGACCGAGTTGCCGACCACGTTGGTGGCGCTGCGCCCCATGTCGAGCAGGTGGTCGACGCCCAGGATCAGCAGCAGGCCGGCCTCGGGCAGGTGGAAGATCGGCAAGGTGGCGGCGATCACCACCAGCGAGGCGCGCGGCACGCCGGCCATGCCTTTCGAGGTCACCATCAACAGGAACAGCATGGTCACCTGCTGCGCCAGGCTGAGATGGATGCCGTAAGCCTGGGCGATGAACAGGGTCGCGAAGGTGCAGTACATCATCGAGCCGTCGAGGTTGAACGAGTAGCCGAGCGGCAGGACGAAGCTGACGATCCGCCTCGGCGCGCCGAACTTCTGCAACCCGTCCAGGATCAGCGGATAGGCGGCTTCGGAGGCTGCCGTGGAGAACGCCAGCAGGATCGGCGACTGGATGGTCCTCACCAGCGCCAGCGTGCGCCGGCCGACGGCGAACGAGGCGGCGCCGATCAGGATGCCCCAGAGCAGCAGCAGCGACAGGTAGAACTCGCCGACGAACTTGGCGTAGCTGATCAGGACGCTGAAGCCCTGGGTCGACACGGTGGCCGCCAGCGCGGCGAAGATCGCGAAGGGCGCGAACATCATCACGTAGCCGGTCACCTTCAGCATCACCGCGGAGAGCTGCTCGGCCGCCTGCAGCAGCACCGGGGCGCGGTCTTCCAGCGCCGAGATCGCCGAGCCGACGAACACCGAGAACACCACGATCTGCAGGATCTCGTTCCTGGCCATGGCGTCGGCGATCGAGGTGGGGATCAGGTGGGTGACGAAATCCTTCAGCGTGAAGCCGCCGGCGTCGACCGTTCCGCTGGCCAGCGCCGCGTGCGGCAGCGCCATGCCTTCGCCCGGACGCAACAGCTGCACCATGAACAGGCCAAGGCTCAGCGAGACCACCCCTGCCGAAACGAACCAGCCGAGGGTCTTGACCCCTACCCGGCCGATCGCCGCGGTGTCTTCCATGTGGGCGATGCCGACGACGAGCGTCGAGAACACCAGCGGCGCGATGATCATCTTGATCAGCCGCAGGAAGAGGTCGGTGACGATCGAGAGATTGCTCGCGAGGTCCTTGGCGGCCGCAGGCGTCAGCCATTGGTTCGCCGCCAGGCCGAGCAGCACGCCCAGCACCATGGCGGCGGTCACGAACACACCCAACCTGCGCGGCATCAGTCCACTCCCGCGCAAACCTTCCCGCGGCTACGCTTCTGGGTGAACTGGCGCGGAACGACGCAACTGCGTCAAGCCGCGGCGTGGCGATGGCGTCCGCAAGGGTCAGAGCGAAGGTGGCGACGCGCAGTGCGGACGCCGGCCCATATGGGCCGGCGCCGGCTGTGGGTCACTTCAGCAGGCGCGCCTGGGCGACGGCTTCCTGGAACAGGTGGATCAGCGCCGCCGACACGTCGCCGTCGGTGCTGACCTGATAGTAGAGCCCAGTTGTCGCGCACTGTTGCGCGGCCAGCGCCATCGGGTCGGTCCCGACCGGCGTCGAACTCGGCAGCAGGGGCGGCAGCCCGGTCGGCAAGGCCGGCTGGACGTGCCCCGTGTACCAGCTCCCGCCACTGCCGTTGACGTAGGTGGTGTAGAGCACCGCGATGCGGATGTTCCGCGCCTTGATCGCCGAGCACTTCGCCCCGCTCCAGTCCATGGGCGGATAGCCGCGCGCCGGCGTCTCGTCATTCAGGCCGTCGGTGACGATGAACAGCACTTCCTGCGGCTTGTCGCCAACATTGTTGGTGCCGGTGCCCGGGTTCGGCATCACCGAGGTCTGGTTCATCGCGGTGAGGTCGGCGTCCAGGAATGTGTCCATGTCGCTGTTACTGTCGCCGCTGACGAGGTGGTTGTTGTTGTACATCTCAAGCGGCACGATACTGGCCGCCGCGGTCTTGGCCGTGGCCAGATTGCTGGTGAGCGGCTGCAAGGCGTAGAGATTGAGGTCGTTGGCGGGGTTGGCCTGGTTGTAGTCGGTCAGGTAGATCGCCATCCGATAGCTCGCGTGATCGTTCGTCGCCGTCGTGGCGGCGGTGTCCATCAGGTTCTGCGCCGCGGTGTTGAGCAGGTCGATCCGCAGCGTAACGTTCAGGCAACGGGACAGGTCGTAGTTGTCGCGCCCAGTGGTGGGGAACTTGCTGTTCGCCGCGAAGGCGGTTCCGTCAGCGTATCTGCCGGCGACGGGACACACGATCTGGTGGCCGCTCGAGTTGGCGAAGGCGGGCAGGTCGCCTGGGTTGCTCTGGTGGCAACCGAAGGCGCAGGTGCCCTGGGCCGAGGTGTTGGCGACCATCGTATTGATCCCGGCCGAGGTGGCGGCGATCTCCATCGACGGCGAGGTGTCCATCATCAGATAGAAGTCGATGTTCGGCGCGGTGCTCGATGTGGCGGTCGAGCTGCCCTGCAGCGGGAAGGTGCTCATGCCAAGCAGGTTGGCGAACACGTTCTGGGACGCCGCGGTGTAGGTGACGCACATGGTCCGATCGACGGAAACGCCCGAAGCAGCGTCGCCGCCGCCGCAGGTGGTCCAGTCGGGCGTCATGCTGACGACGCCGTTGACGGTGGCGATCTGGCTAAGGAACAGGTTCGCCGAGAACGTCTGCGCCACGGTGTAGTTGTTGGCCATCTGGTTCGGCGTCACGCCGGCCAGCGTCGCCACGTCGGCCATGCCGTTGATCTGGTCCTGGCGCGCCTGCGCCATGGTGTAGTCGTAGGCCATCCCCAAGGCGAAGGTCAGCGGGATCATCATCAGCGCGGTGATGATCGCGATGTTGCCGGCCTTGTTGTTCCAAAGGGGCAGGCCTTTCGGCCGGCCGAACGGCGGGAGTTTGAACTGAAGGGTCATGTCTGATCCTCAGCAGCTAGTGCCGGTGGCGGGGATGGAGGTCGACTGGCGCGGCACCATGAAGATCTTGTCCGACATCGGGATCGTGTGGACGAAGGCGCTGCCGATCGTCGGTGCGTAGGAATAGCTGGTCTGCACCATGATGTAGTAGGAACTGGGGCTGGCGAACCCGGCCGGCAGGGCGACAGCCGAATTCTTCGCCAGGCACGGCGTCGCCGCGGGATAACCCTGGCTCCAGGCCACCGTGCCGTGGCTGCTGGCGTCGGTCTGCACCTCGGTGACGACGATGCTCAGCGACGACGTCGGATAGGGCGCCATGATCTGCGACGAGGCGCGCGAAGATGTTGTTCAGGTCCGGGGTCGCCGCCAGCGATGTGTACTGGGTCGTCACATTGGCCAGCTGCACCGTGGTGTCGGTGAGCTTGCGGTTGACCGTCGCCGCCTGGACGATTTCGAAGCCGCCCGCGTAGACGATGATTACGAGCGGAACCACGAGCGCGAACTCGATCGCCGCTACGCCACCGGTGTGGCTCAGCAGGTCGCGCAACGACCTGTGGCTCCAGGTCTTGAGATCTGAGAACCAGTTCATCAGTAGGGCTCGGTCTTGAAGACGCTGGTCGCGACGAGCAGGTGGTTGCCGCTCGGCTGATCAGACAGTCCGGGCAGCAGCCCGCCGCCGACCACCGGCCAGTTGTACATCACCCGCAGGACGATGATGTCGCCCGGGTTGCCGGTCGAATAGGAGAAGGTGTTGGTGACGTTGCCGTGCGCGTCGTAGGTGAGCGTCAGCGGCGTCGTGCTGATCGCGCTGTACGTCGAGCCGGATTGCACATCGACCATGATGTTGGCGCAGGTGAACAGCGTCGGCGCCTTGTTGCAGACGTCCGTGTGGTATTGCGCCTTGGTCTTGCTGGCCTGCTGAGCCGTGCCGGTCATCAGTTCGCGGCTGGAGGCCATCGCCGCCGATTGCAGCTGCTGGCCGGCGAAGAAGATGATCGACAGCTGCAGCGACGCCAGGATCAGCGCGATGAGCGGCGTGATCAGCAGCGCGAACTCGACCGCCGTCGCGGCGCGTTCGTCGCGCTTCAGCGTCAGCAGTCGTTGGAAGGCGGATCTCATGTCGCGGTCTGCCCAGTCGTGTTGTCGTTGCGCCCCTGCGCCGCCCCGTAACCGAGGCTTTGCGATCTTCGCGCGATCCCTGTAGCCCAGAGATGGTTTAGAGATCGTGTGCAAGGCCGCATAAAGCGGGGCCGTTGGGTAACGGCGGCTGGTTCGGGACCACTTGATGGCCCATGGTAAACCTCTGAAGAGGCCCTAGAATATCGTAAGCGCGCGTTCATCTTGTTCATGCACCGAACATTATCGTTCCTGCGTTGAAACTGCCCGTCAACTACGCTGGGGCAGCTCGCAAATTCTATGCCAATATTGGCGAACACTGTTGCGACGCGGGATTCGCGCGTTAGACACCCGACCCTCGAGCGTCCCGTACAAGACGGCTCGCGGGCGTCAGCCGCCGAGTGCGGCCTGATCGGGCTGGCGCCGCGGCCGGAGCCGACGGCGATCGTCGATCTCGGCAGGGCGCGACAATTCGCCTTGGCCTGCAGGGCAGCGCCGGCGTCGACGGCGGTGATCGTGAAATGTTGACGAGATTTGCCCGTCGCCTGCGCACCCTCGGGAAGGACGAGACCGCCGCCGCGGCGGTGGAGTTCTCCCTGGTCTCCATCCCGTTTCTAGGGCTGGTCCTGGCGGCGCTGCAGCTCTCGGTGTTCTTCTTCGCCGGCCAGATCCTGCAATCGGCGACGACCGACGCCGGGCGGCAACTGATGACCGGCAAGGCTCAGACCGCGGGCATGTCGGCGGCGCAATTCGGGCAGCTGGTCTGCAGACCGATCTCGTCGCTGTTCAACTGCAGCAACCTGATGATCGACGTGAAGTCGGCCGGCTCGTTCGCGGCCGTCGACACAGCGCCTCCGAAGATCACCTACGACGCCAACGGCAAGGTGACGAACGTGTGGTCCTGGAGCCCTGGCGCCGCCGACCAGGTCGTCATCGTCAAGGTCATGTACAACTGGCCGGTGTTCGGTCCCGCCGGGCTCGGCCTCGCAGATCAGTCAAACGGCACGCACCTGCTGGTCGCCGTGACGGTCTTCAAGAACGAGCCCTTCCCGTCATGACGCGTGGGTCTCTTCGTCGGCTCTGGAACCGCGCGATCACGGACACTCGCGGCGTGGCCGCCGTGGAGTTCGCCCTGATCCTCCCGGTCCTCGTGCTGCTCTACGCGGTCGGGTTCGAGGTCTGCCAGGCGGCGACGGTGAACCGCAAGCTGACCGATACGACGGCGGAGCTCGCCAGCCTGACGTCCCAGTACACGAAGGTCTCGAAGAGCGACCTCGCCACGATCATGAACGCGTCGTCGCAGACCATGAGCCCGTTTTCGAATGGCGATCTTGCGCTTGTGGTGTCCGAAATAAGCATAGACGGCAGCGGCAAGGCGTCGGTTACTTGGAGCGAAGCCTATCTCAACGGCGTCCCCTTCCAGGGAAACCCGCTGACAACGCCTCCCAAAGCGCCGCCGTCATTCGTGACGCCGAACTCTAGCTACATCGTCGTCATGTCGACCTTCGCCTACACGCCCGTGATCGCCGGCAGTTTCATGGCGCCGATGACCCTCTCCAACCAAAGCTTCATGATGCCGAGGGACGCCGCCTCAATCCCCTGCAGCGACTGTTGAGGCCACTATGAAGCGCCCTCTCGACCGTTACATGCGCGTCGCTCTAAGCCGGCTCCGCAATTGGCGCCACAACGGCGGCACCGTCGCGATCATCACGGCCCTCCTGATCGTCCCGATGACGTTCGCGCTGGGTCTCGCCTACGACTACACCATGGCGTCGAACCGCAAGGACCAGATCAACGGCATGGCGGACTCCGCGACACTCGGAGCGGTGACGCCAGCCATGATGATGCAGTCGACCGCGACCGCCCAGGCGCGGGCGACCACGCTGTTCCTCGACCAGGTGCAGAACGTCTCCGGCGCCACGGTTTCGGCCGGCGACGTCGCCGTCACCGTGACCGACACGCCCTTCGGCGCGACGATCACCCGCAATGTGACCCTGACCTACAAGGCGTTCTCGCCGAACGTCTTCGCCGGCGTCCTGGGGCTGCCGGCCTTCCAGATCGGCGGCAACTCGTCGGCGACATCGGGCGGCGCGCCGAACATCGACTTCTACCTGATGCTCGACACCTCGCCGTCGATGGAGATCGCGGCCACGACCGCCGGCCTGAACACCCTGTCCGCCGACACGGGCTACGTCAACTCATCGGACAGGAACTGCACGTTTGGCTGCCACCAGAGCAACGCGACGCCCCTCACATCGTGCAGCAACGCCCCGTCGCACAGGGACCCGGCGACTGGTCTGATGACGACCGCGTGCCAGTTCGTGACGTCGTCAGCCCAGAAAATCCCCTGCACCAGTTCGGGGACCTACAGCGACCACACGGCCTTCACCTCGTCCAGCACCTTCCCGCTGACCGGTCGCGACTTCTACGACCTGTCGCGCTGCACGGGAGTCACGCTGCGGATCGACCTGCTCAACACCGCGGCGCAGAACCTGATGGACACCGCCACCACCACCGAGGCGAGCAATCACGCCGCCTACAGGATGGCGATCTACGAGACCGATGTGAACCAGGCCAACCCGGCGAATGACCTGAATCTCTATACGCTGGAGCCGCTGACCAGCAATCTGGCCGACGCGAAGTCCAAGGCGGCCAGCATCGCCTCGCTCGAGATGTGCATCAACAATGACTTGGTGTGCGGCGACAGCAGCAACGGCGACATGGATACTTACCTGGACCGTGACCTGTCTACTTTGAATACAACTACGAGTTTGTTGCCCACTCCAGGCAACGGCACCAACAACGCGGGCGATACGCCGCAGGAAGTGCTGTTCATCGTCACCGACGGGCTGAACGACGAGGGCTCTCCGCGCGCCTATCCTCCCATGGACTGGAACGGAACGACGTGCTCGGCGATCAAGGCGCGGGGCATCCGGATCGCGGTGCTCTACACCCAGTACATCGCGGGCAGCGGCGGCAGCTGGTATACGGGCCACGTCCAGCCAGGTCTGCCGACCGGCCTCCCCCCTGGATTGCCCACGTCCACGCCGAACCCCGGGGATCCGATGTCGCTGGCCGCGCAGCAATGCGCCTCGACCGGTCTCTACTACGAGATCACCACCGACGGCGACGTTTCCGCGGCCCTGCAGACCCTGTTCCTGAAAGCGGTGTCGACCGCGCGACTGACGGGCTGATCCCGCGGTCGCGGTCGGCGGCCGAGGCGCCGCCTGACCTTGCGAAAGCATTGACAAGGCGGGCGCGCCTCCCTTCCGCTAGTGGACTAACCACAGCGCAAGGGAGGCGCGTCCATCATGGCCAGTGCAGTCCAGACAAAGCCGGAGGCCGAGGCGGCCGAGGTGCTCTACGCCACGGCCGACCACGTCGCGACCATCACCCTCAATCGGCCCGAGCGGATGAACACAATCTCCGGGCCGATGCTGCGCCAGCTGACCGAGCGGCTGCTTGAGGCCGAGGCCGACAAGGATGTGCGCGTGATCGTGCTGACCGGCACGGGCCGGGCCTTCTGCGCCGGGCTGGATCTCACCGAGATCACCCGGCCCGGGGCGCCGGGCGGCATCACCTCGACCGGCTCGGGCGGGTTCACCGACCTCGACCTGCGCAACACGCCGCCCACCGTGCTGTTCAACCTCGGCAAACCCACCATCTGCGCGCTGAACGGCTCGGCCGCCGGCTACGGCATGGACACCGCGCTCGGCTGCGACATCCGCATCATGGCTCAGAGCGCCAAGATGGCCGCCGCCTTCACCAAGCGCGGCATCGTGCCCGAGAGCGGCGGCACCTGGTTCCTGCCGCGGCTGATCGGCTGGTCGAAGGCCGCCGAGCTGATCTTCACCGGCCGCACCCTCACCGCCGACCAGTGCCTGGAGATGGGGCTGGTTTCGTCGGTGGTGGCGGACGCCGACCTGGCCGGCGCCGCCCGCGCCTTGGCGCTGGAGATCGCCGCCAACGCGCCGCTGGCGGTGCAGGCATCGAAGAAGATGATGCGGATGGGCCTGGGCGAAGGCTTCAACGACCACGTCCACCACGTGTTCCTGCAACTGCTGCCGCTGATGCGCAGCCAGGACGCCGCCGAGGGCATGCGGGCGTTCATGGAAAAGCGTCCCGCGAACTTCCAGGGTCGTTAGGTCGCAACTGAGGCGGGCAGTAAACAATACGAATAGATGACAGCAGGGGCGCGCCCCTCTAGCTTCCAGATCAGCGACTCACCGCCGGCCGGGCCGGGCGGCGGCGTCGCGTCCCACAGGAGCCGACAAAACCATGGCCGAAAAGAAAGCAAACGCCCTGCAGCAACCGCTGACGCCTTCGCCACAGCTCGCCGCTGTGGTCGGCGCAGGCCAGGTGACGCGCGGCGACGTGGTCTCGAAGATCTGGGCCTACATCAAGAAGAACAACCTGCAGAACCCGGCGAACAAGCGCGAAATCCTCGCCGACGCCAAGTTGAAGCCGGTGTTCGACGGCAAGGACAAGGTCAGCATGTTCGAAATGAACAAGCACCTGGCCAAGCACCTGAAGAAATAGCGCCGGATCGATCCGGCGAGGCTTGTTGCGGCTAAGCTTCAAGCCTCGCCTGGATCCCCCGCCAGCACCTGGTCGGCATAGGTCAGCGCCACGGCCGCTGGAAGGCTGGACCAGGCCTGCAAGAGCGAGCCTCGGCCATAGGGCGCCGAGAAGTGCTCCACCGCCCCTGCCCAGCCGCGCTCCAGGCAGGCTTCCCACCAGCGCAGCAACGGATAGCGCCAGCCGCCAAGGCCGCGGCGCAGGCGTTCGCCGGCATAGAGCCCGTCGAGCCAGGGCCAGTCGCCGCCGTTGTGGTAGCGATACGGAAACGCCGACTTGGCCCGCAGCGCGGCGCGGTCGCTGAAAGGCGGCCAGACGCACAGCATGCCGAAATCGCCGTAGGGCTGGTCGGGATTGCGCCGGCTCTCCAGCCGCTCCCGCGCCTGCTCCAGCATCACCTGGGCCCGTTCGTCGGCCACCGCGTCGAAGCGCAGCAGGGTCAGGGCGTCCAGCGCCAGGTGCGGCTCGGCCCAGCCGTCGCTGCGCAGGTAGTCGACGAAGACGCCGTCGCGCCGCAGCAGCCGGTCGATCGCCGCCCGCGCCGCCACGCCTTCCGCCGTCGCCCGAGCGGCGATCCGCGGATCCAGCGTCGCGCCAAGACGCGACAGCACCTCCAGCGCGCCGACCCATAGCCCCAGGTCGTAGGAGACCAGGCCCTGGCGATAGACGTTGTCGGCCCAGTCGCGGTCGTTGTGCGGCTTCACCGGCAGGCCGTCCGGTCCTCGCAGCGCCATGTAGCGGTCGAAAACCGCCAGCAGCCTCGGCCAATGACGCAGCGCCATGTCCTTGTCCCCGGTCGCCGCCACGTGGTCGCCGACGGCGATGACGAAGAACAGCGGGCTGTCGAAGTGGTCGCTCCACCATTCGCCGGGCCGCCAGTGCACCCCCACCAGCGCCGGCTCGGCCAGACGGTAGGCTTCGAACACCGCCGAGTGCGGCCCCGGCACGATCACGCCGCTCGGCGCCTCGCCGTCGGACTGGACGCAGGTCGCCAGCAGGTCGATCTCGTCGGCGACCACCTGCGGCGCGACACGGGCGAGCAGCGGCAGCGTCCAGTAGCCGTCACGGAAGTAGGTGCGGGCCGGGGTCGAATAGGCCAGGCCGGCGGAAAGCCCGGCGAAATGGCCGCCTGGGTGGCCGCGGACGCTGGACAGCGCGGCGTGGGCGCCCTGGATCACCATGCTGCGCAGCGTCGGATCGGCCGCCGGCATCAGATCGCAGCGCGCCGCGTGCTCGTCGGCCTCGCAGACGATCTGGGCGATGTCGAGCGACAGGCCGCGCGCCGCCTCGGCCGCGTCCATGCCGGCGGCGACCACCCAGCCCTCCGGCCTGGCCGCGACTTCGAGGCGCCCCGCATCGCCGTGATGCACCCGCTCCGGCCGCGCCCCTTTGATCGCCAGCACCGGCGCCGACTGGGCGACCCACACCCCCGCCCCGCTGGCGGCCACGATGCGGTTCGGCGCGAGCACGAACGGACCCTCAAGGCCGGCGATCCGCAGGTTCCCGACGTCGCCCGCCCCCCAGATGGCGAGCCGGAGCGTTCCGTCGGGCGCGAGCTCCCCTTGGAGCCGCGGGGCCATGAGCGGAAACGCCGGCAGAACGTCGCCGTCGATCAGGCCGTCAGCGCGAGGACGCAATGGCGGGGATGCTATCGTTGAACCCCGTTGGAGGCGGCCGGCGGCTCGCTCGCCTTGTCGGCGCCGGTGTCGTCGTCACTGTCGTCCGCGCTCCTCGCGATCGAATTGGCCACCGCCTGCATCACCGTGTTGGCCGCCTGCGCCGCGGCCGGGTTCGGCGCTCGGGGCCAGGCGATGACGATCAGCAGGACCAGCAGCAGCCCACCCAGCATGCCGCCGACGATCAAGCCGGCGTGGGCGCCTCTCTGATGCGGGACCGGCTGTTGTGCCGGCGGGTGCGACGCTACGAGGCCGATCGGCGGCGGCGCCGAAGCAGCTGGCGGCGTGGCGGGCGCCGCCGGGGCCGCCGCCTCGCCAGCCAGCGGCTTCAGGTTGCGCCGGACCGTATCGACCAGGGTGTCGATATAGGCGTCGACCGGCGGCGGGAAGGCGTCCAGCCAGTGCATCCGGCCGAGGTAGAAGTTGACCTCGGAACTGAAGTCGACCTTCGCGATGCGGAACGGCACGATGGTGACGTTGGCGCCCACCGCGATGTTGATCTCGTTGAGCACCGCCTGCGAGTTGTTCACGTTGTCAGAGAACACCAGCACCATCACCTGGGCCGACGTGATCGCGGCGGTGATCTGCTCGCCATACGCCCGGCCGGCCACCTGGTCGCGCGGAGCGATCCAGCAGCGGATGCCCCTGGCCTCCAGCCCGTGACAGACCGCATCGGCCGCCAGCTTGTCCAGCGAGCTGTGACTGACAAAGACGTCGTGACTCAAACACCCCTCCCCGGCCGAGCCTGGAGCAAGGGCTAGCACATCGCGCAGGAGCCGTCAGGCGGCGCGCTTTGCCTGCCGCGAACCTTGGACTAGGCTTCAATCCGGCCGTCAGAGCCGCACGAAAAGCAGGTGGGAGGACGCGAGGATGAAGTTCGGCATCTTCTATGAATTGCAGTTGCCGCGGCCTTGGGGGCCGGACAGCGAGTACCGGCTGTACCAGGACGCCCTCTCCCAGCTCGAGCTCGCCGACGCGCTGGGCTACGACTACGCCTGGGAGGTGGAGCACCACTTCCTGGAGGAATACTCCCACTCCTCCGCGCCGGAGGTGTTCCTCTCCGCCGCCAGCCAGCGCACCAAGCGCATCCGTCTGGGCCACGGCATCTTCCAGCTCACCACCAACCACCCGGCCAAGGTGGCCGAGAAGGTCTCGGCGCTGGACCTGATCTCCAACGGCCGGGTCGAGCTCGGCATGGGCGAGAGCGCCTCGATCACCGAACTCACCCCGTTCAAGGTGGCCTTCGAGGACAAGCGGGCGATCTGGGAAGACGCGGTGCGCTGCCTGATCCCGATGTTCGGCGACGGCGGCGTCGAATACCACGGCCCGCACTTCGACTTCCCGCTCAGAAACGTGCTGCCCAAGCCGCGTCAGAAGCCGCACCCGCCGCTGTGGACCGCCTGCTCGCAGCTGCCGACCATCGCCTACGCCGGCGAGAAGGGCATCGGCGCGCTCGGCTTCCAGTTCGTCAGCGCCGACGCCGCCCATGCCTGGGTCCACGCCTACTACAACGGCATCACCAAGCGGCTGGCAAAGCTGGCCGACTATCCGACCAACCCCAACATCGCGCTGGTCTCGATGTTCATGTGCGCCAGGACAGACGAGGAGGCGCGCCACAAGGCCGACGGGGCCACGTTCTTCCAGTTCTGCCTGCGCTACTACAACAGCGCCGACCGTTCGCGCCCGCCGCCTGGCGCGGTCAACATGTGGGACGAGTACGGCAAGTGGAAAGCCGCCAACGCCGAGCAGGCCGAACGCGCGCTCTCCGGCGGCCTGATCGGCAGCCCCGAGACCATCCGGCGCAAGCTGCGCAAGTTCGAGGCCTCGCACATCGACCAGGTGATCCTGCTCAACCAGGCCGGCCGCAACACCCACCAGGACATCTGCGACAGCCTCGAACTGTTCGCCGAGGAGGTGATGCCCGAGTTCCACGCCAACATCCCGGCCCATGAGGCCTGGAAGGCCGACGTGCTGGCCGGGCGGACGCTGCTGGAGGAGATCGAGACCGCGGCGTTCCAGGACCGCTACGGGGCCAAGGCGCTGACGGTCTGAGGCGGCTCGAGCTGGCGCATTCCCAGGCGGCGGGCCGGCGGCGATGAAGCCACTGGTCATGGTTGGCGCCGGGCCGGGGTCGCTGCCCCGCATTGTCGCTGAAGCCGTCGCCGCGGGCGGCGCGCCGCTCGCCGGCTATCTGGACGTGGGCGATGATCCGCAGCCGCCGACGCCGCCGCTGAGACGCCTCGGCGACGAAGGCCGGCTCGACGATCCGAGCTTCCTGGATGCGTTCGAGCTCGTCGTGTCGGTGCAAGGCGCTGGGCGCCGCGCGCTGTTCGAGAAGATCCTGCAACGTGGCGGCGGCCTGCCGGTGGTTCGCCATCCGGCGGCGACGGTCTCGACCACGGCCACGATCGGCGTCGGCACGATCCTCTCGGCCGGCGTCATCGTCCAGTCGGACACCCGGATCGGGCGCTTCTGCGTGCTCAACACCGCCTGCACGGTGGATCATGACAACATCGTGGGCGACGGTGTTTCGATCGCGCCGGGCGCTCATACCGCGGGCCGGGTCACCATCTGCGACGACGCCTTCATTGGGCTGGGCGCGGTGGTCATCAACGGCGTGACCGTGGGCCGCCGGGCGAACGACGGCGCCGGCGCCGTCGTCGTTCGCGACGTGCCCGACGGCGTCACCGTGGTCGGCAATCCGGCCCGGCCCCTGGCGCCGAAGTCCGCGACCTAGAAGCCTCGACGCGTCGGAACGGCGATCCACCAACGAGGGTATTGACCGATTCAGTTACCGATAGTGATGTTTCTGGCCGAAAGGATCTCCCATGCCCTGGCGCCGGACACATCGATCGGATTTTAGAGGTTGGCGAGACGCGCCGCGCCACACACCAGGGACCGATATTATCGGGCGTTAGCGGTTTCACGTGAAACATTCCTGGTGGTGACGAGAGCCTGCAAACGCGCCGGGGCGATCCCGCTGGCGCTGCTCTCAGCCCTCCAGCGCCCCATGATCCAGCATGTGCGCCACGGACCCGCCGATCATCTGCAGGAACATCTCGTCGCCGCGGTCGGTCTGGGTGACGATCATCGAGGCGAAGAAGGCGGTGAGGAACAGCAGGTAGCCGCCCTGGCCGTAGTGGCGCTTGAGGTCGGCTATGCCGTAGCCGCAGACACCGTGCTGCTGCAGCGTCGCGAGGTAGAGCGCGAGGAACTCCGGCTCGTGCACGCGGCGGACGTCCGGGGCCAAGGCGCCGGCGAGGAAGTAGGCGAGGTCGGTCGGGCCGGCGCCGTAGGCGAACGACTGCCAGTCCAGCACCGTCAGCGGATAGCCGCCCTGCGGGCGCTGCCGAACATCATGTTGTCGGGCCGGTAGTCGTTGTGGGTCAGGCAGCGCGGGCCGTCGTGCTGCTGGGCGATGTCGGCGAAACGCGCGGTCAGCCGCTCCCCGGCGTCGATCCAATCGGGTCGCAGGCGCGGGCCGTAGCGCTGCTTGAACCCTTGCCAGAGGTTGGCGACCGCCCCCGGGGTCGCGGCGCTGGGCGGCGCGGCCTTGGTGTTCGAGACCCAGGGCAGTTCGTCGAGGCCTTCGTCGCCCCAATGCGAGGCGTGCAGCTTGGCCGCCTCGATCACCGCCAGCCGGGCCTGCTCCAGGGTGACGCCCCGCAGCTGGTCGCCCTGCTCGGCCGGCGCCAGGTCCTCCATCATCAGCACGAACTCGCTGGTGGCCTCGTCGACGTCGGTGAAGTAGCAGCGCGGGGTATGGATCAGCGCGGTGGGCGCCAGCTGCTGGTAGAAGCGCACCTCGCGCAGATAGTTGCCGAGCGCGACGCCGGTGGCGCGGCTCTCCTCGCCGGCCGACGGGAACTTGCCGACCAGCGACGCTGGCGCATCGTCGCCGCGGCGGGCGTAGTCGAGCCGAAAGCGGACGCTATCGCCGATCTGGCCGGTGCCGACGTTGGCCGCGGTGAAGCTCTTCACCAGCGCATCGACGCCGCCCTGCTGCAGCACCCCGGTCAGCCAGGCCGCATCGATCGCCCCAGGGCGGCGGATGTCGGGCCGCAGGCTCATGCGCCCAACTGATGCACATAGACCTCGTTGAGCGCGATCCGGTCGCCGTCCAGGATCACCAGGTCGAAGCCCCGCATCCGGCCGACGCCGGCCATCTCGCAGTACCAGCGACCGCAGAAGCCGCCGGGGATCGGCCAGACCTCGTCCGGCGTGTAGGTCATGGCCGGCGTCGCGCCGAAAAGGCCGGTGAGATAGGCGCCGAGCGCCGCGTGTCCGGTGAGGCCGGCCGCGGTCTGGGCGTCCTTGTAGACGCAGTCCTCGGCGTAGAACCGCAGCAGGCGCGGCACGTCCTTGTCGGTCCAGGCCTGCAGCCAGTCGGCGTTGTAACGGGTGATCTCTTCCAGGTTCATGGCGGCGGCCTCTCAGGCGCCCAGGACGCGGGCGCGGTGTTCCTCGGTGAACATCTCGGGCGGCAACGCCTCGGGACCCGCCATGACCGCGAAGCCGTGCGCGCGCAGGCTGGGATCGGTCGCGGATTTCTCGAAGATCCGCCGCCGTCGCGCCTTGGCCGTTTCGCCGAATTCCATGTCGATGGCCGCCTGCAGACTGGCCGCGAAGCGCAGCCGCCGCATCCGCTCGGCGCGCTCCTCGGCGTAGCTGGCGAACGACAACGCGGCCCAGTCGTCGTCGCCCAGCAACAGCTCGGAGACGATGCGCACGTCGCGATAGGTGATCGAAAGGCCAAGGCCGACGATCGGGTCGTTCCAGCCGGCGGCGTCGCCCACCAGCACCACACCTTTGGCGAACGGCTGGTCGGTCCAGGAGTCGTTGTTGAAATAGCTGAACAGCGGTCCGGCGGGATGGCCGGCGACGAGATGGCGGTTGTCGGGGCTGCAGCTCATGGCGAAGGCGTCGAGGAACCGGCGCGCGCCGTCCGGACCCCGGAAGCGCTGGTTCTGCTCCAGCGCGTAGCCGCCGTAGACCCGCACCCGCCCGCCGCCCTGCGGGAACGCCAGGAAGCCGAAATCGCCCTCGGTGCCGATGGCCTGCACGTCGTCGGCCCAGCCCTCGGCGCCGTCGACCAGCAGGCCGCCGAACCAGTGGTGGGGCTTGTCCTGATGCAGCGCGATCCCGGCCGCCTCGCGCACCTGCGAGGTGCGCCCGTCGGCGCCGACCAGCAGCCGGCAGCTGGCCTGGAACGTCTGGCCATCGAGCTCGTAGGTCGCGCCAGGCGCATCGCCGACGGCGACCGAGACCACGTTGACGCCGCGCAGCGCCGCGGCGCCGGCCGCAGCCGCGGCGTCGAACAAGGTCTGGCAGTGCACCGGGTGGCGCAGGCAGAGCGGCCCCGGCACGCCGGGCATGAACGCGCCCAGCGGCAGCGCCGATGCCTCGGCCGCGGCCGGTTCGAGCGTCTCGTCGTAGGTGATGTGGCGGGTGATGTGGTGGCCGCCGGCGCTCATCAGCAGATCGTACAGGCCGACGCGTTTCACCTCGGCCACGCCCCAAGGCGCGATCCACTCGCCGCGCACCTTGTCCTCGAAGACCAGCGACTGCTCCAGCAGCAGCACCGACTTGCCGGCCCGCGCCATCACGGTCGCCAGGGCCGAGCCGCCGATGCCGCCGCCGACAATGATAAGGTCGTATTCCTGCACGCGCCGGGCCCTCCGCTCGGATCGTCTGGTCGCCGTTCTTCGCGGCAGGTCCGATCCGGTCCACGAACAGGAGACGACGCGCGCTGTCAAACGGGCCGCCGGCGCGCTCGCGCTATGGGATCAGCTTCAGCTCTCGTACGTTCGGCTCGTGCCCGCCGGCGTGGCGACGGCGCGACGAGGAAGATGCGATGAGCGATGCGACAAGGCCGGTGACCCGCGAACAGGCCGAGGCGGCCGTGCGGGTGCTGATCCAGTGGGCGGGGGACGATCCCAACCGCGAGGGGCTGGCCGAGACGCCGGCGCGCGTGGTGCGCTCGTACGAGGAGCTGTTCGCCGGCTATCGCGCCGACCCGCGCGACTATCTGCAGCGCACGTTCGAGGAGGTCGGCGGCTATGACGAGCTGGTGGTGCTGACCGACATTCCGGTGGTCAGCTTCTGCGAGCATCACATGCTGCCGTTCCTGGGCCGCGCCGCGGTGGGCTACCTGCCGGACAGGCGCGTGGTCGGGATTTCCAAGCTCACCCGCGTGGTGCAGGGCTTCGCCCGGCGGCTGCAGATCCAGGAGAAGCTGACGGCCGAGATCGCCGAGGCGATCTGCGAGGTGCTGCAGCCGCGCGGCGTCGGGGTGGTGATCAAGTCGGAGCACAGCTGCATGACCATGCGCGGCGTCAACACCCCGGGCTCCGCGCTGACCACCAGCACGCTGCTGGGCGTGGTCCGGGACGATCCTCGCACGCGGCAGGAATTCCTGCAGTATGTGCGCGGCGGCTAGCACTTCCGCCCACGGAGTTTCACCGATGTCCGTCGCCTTCACCCGCGAGGAAGACCTCGAATTCCGCGCCGCCGACCTGCCCGACCGGCCGATCTCGCCGCACCCGAACCTGGTGACGGCCAGCGGCCTGGCGGCGATCGAACAGGCGTTGGCGGAGGCGAACGCGGCCTATGCGGCCGCCCGCGGCGCCGGCGACATCAGCACCGATCGCACGCCGATGGCCCGCGCGACGCGCGACCTGCGCTACTGGTCTGCCCGGCGGGCCACGGCCCAGCTGTCGGAGCCGGAACCCGTCGCCGGCCAGGTCCAGTTCGGCCGCACGGTCGAGGTCGAGCGCGAGGACGGCCGCCGCCAGGCGTTCCGCATCGTCGGCGAGGACGAGGCGGACCCGGCCGCGGGCCGCATCTCCTACGTCTCGCCGCTGGCGCGGGCGCTGATGGGCCGGGAGGTCGGCGACGTCGTCAACCTCGGCGGCGGCGAGGTGGAAGTGCTGGGCGTGCGCTAGAGCCGGCTTAAGTCAGCTGGACCGACCTCCCACCACGTCATGGCCGAGCATGTCTCGGCCACCCATGAACACGACTGGGGACGGTGTTCATGGATTGCCGACACTCCGCGCTTCGCGCTCCGGCCGGCAATGACGTGATTTGGGAAATCCGAGCGATCAGGCAAGCGCCGGCGCAGTCGCCTCGCCGATCAGCCGCGCCCGGCGGCGCGCCGACAGCACGATCGCCGCGGCTATCAGGAACGGGACCGGCAGCAGGGTGAGGCCAAGGTGGAAGCTGCCGGTCTGGTCCCTGGCCAGGCCCCACAGCGACGGAAACACGAACGAGCCGAACTGGCCGACCGAGTTGATCGCCGCGATGCTGGCCGCCGAGGTGCTGGGCTGGATCGCCTCGCCCGGCGCTAGCCAGATCACCGGGCTGATCGCCATGTTGCTCATCACCGCCACGAAATAGGCGACGACGACGATCGCCGGCGAGGCGGTGAGGCTCATGACGCCGTAGGCGAGCGCCAGCGTCGCCAGCGGCGCGACCAGGTGGATGTAGCGTTCGCCGCGCCGGTCCGAGGCCCAGCCGTTCAACAGCATCGCCGCCGCGCCGAGCAGGCCCGCCACCGCCATGAGATAGCCGACCTTGGTCGCGCCGAGGTGGGTGACGCCGTCCAGGAACGTGGGCGCGGACAGATTGAAGGCGTAGAGCGGCCCCAGGAACAGGAAGTTCACCGCCGCGAAGCGCAGCACCACCGGGTCGAGCAGGGCGCGCAGCACCCCATGGCCCCGCTCCAGCCCCGGCTTCGCCCGCTCTTCGGCCAGCCGCGAGACGATCCAGCCCTGCTCCTGCGCGGTGAGCCAGCGCGCCTCCTGCGGCTTGTCCGGCACCAGGAACAGGACCGCGACGCCCAGCAGCACCGCCGGCAGTCCCTCGGCCAGGAACAGCCACTGCCAGCCGGCCAGGCCCAGCCTGCCCTGCAGATCCAGCAGAGCGCCGGCGACGACGCCCATGACCACCGTGCTCAGCGGCACGGCGACGTAGAACCGGCTGATCGCCCGGCCCCGCTGCGCCGTCGGAAACCACTGCGAGAGGTAGTAGATCACGCCAGGAAAGAACCCGGCCTCCGCCGCGCCGAGCAGCAGCCGCATGATGTAGAACTGCATCGGCGTCTTCACGAACAGCATGCCGGCCGCGAGCACGCCCCAGGTCAGCATGATCCGCGAGATCCAGCGCCGCGCGCCGAAGCGCACCAGCAGCAGGTTCGAGGGCACCTCCAGCAGCGAATAGGTGAGGAAGAACAGCCCCGCGCCCAGCCCGTAGACCGCGGCCCCGAAGTGCAGGTCGCGGTTCATCTGCAGCGCCGCGAAGCTGATGTTGACGCGGTCGATGTAGGCGACGCCATAGCCGAGGGCGATCAGCGGCAGCAGCCGCCACGAGGCCTTGGCGAGCGCCGATCTGCCGACGGTGAGTTCGTTCGCGTCGGCTGCCATCGGCCCCGCTGTGGCATGATCCATTGCGGCGCGAGCTTCGCCGCAAGGCGCCCGGCGCGCCAAGCGTTTTGTTCGCGGCCGGCGGGCCTGCGCGCGGCGCGGTCGGAAAATGGGGCGACAGGACCGCCCTGCCCCGCTTACGACAACCGCGCCCACGACGAGGAGAGACTGAGAATGGCGATCCGGCTGATCATCACCCTGAACGCGGCCAGCGGCAAAGGCGGCGAGTTCCTGCAGGCGCTCAGGGGTCGGTGCGAGGAGGTGATGACCGAACCTGGCTGCGAACAGTTCGAGGTGTTCCAGAGCGCCCTCGACCCGGACAAGCTGATCCTGCTGGAACTCTGGTCGGATCAGGCGGCGCTCGACGCCCACGCCAAGATGAACGCCACCCGCGCGCCGCTCCCAGGCGGCCTGCGCGGCCCGCCGGGCGGCCGCGAGGACTACGCGTACAACAAGACCAGCTAGCGGCGGGTCATCAGCGCTCCGGCAGGATCGCCAGTGCGACCAGCATCAGCGCCAGGACCGGCCCGACCTTCACCAACGGGCCGAGCGGATCGACCCAGAGGTCCGGCGCGATCGCCGAGGCCGCCGCGATGTAGCCGAACGCCAGCCCGAGGCCGCCAAGCAGCGCAGTACGGCAACTGCGGCGGAACGCGATGCCGAGGCCGACGGCCACGTCCAAGAGCGCTGTCGACAGGGTGAGGCCCATCGCCCAGCCTGGCGCCACCGACCGCGCCGTCAGCGCCGCGACCGCCGATTGGTAGCCGGGCCCAAGGGCGACGGCGCCCGAGATCAGCCAGAACAGGGCCAGCACCGCGAGGATCAGCGGCTTGGCGAGGTAGAGGCGGCCAAACCAAGCTTCCTGCACGCTCGCCGGAACCGCCGCCAGCGCCGCCGCCAGCGTGGCCGGTTCGACGCCGGTGGCGCCGATCCAGCCCGACGGGTCCCCCGAGACTCCGCGCCTCAACTCCTTCAGCGCGGTGCTGCGGATCGGCGGCGACCAGCCAAGCCAGGCGGCGGCATCGCCGGCCATCGCGCCCAGTCCCAGCAGCCAGGCCGGCAGACGCGCCACGGGCCGTGCTCCGCCGAGGCGAGACCGGAACGCGGCGATAACCTCGCCCACGGTCGACCCATGTCGCGCCATCACGTCCCAGATGCAGCCGCCCGCCCAACCTTCCCGCCAAAGCCCAACCGCCGCCTTCACCGTCGCGGCGATATCGTCGAGCGCAGTGACCGCGAACGGCCGGCCTTCGGTCGCCGCATCGAGCGAGATGGGCAGCGCGGCCAGCGCGCGCAGCAGGGCGCTGCCGCCGAAGGCCACAGGCGCGATCACGAAGCCGGGGCGCAGGATGGCGTAGGCAAGACCCGACGCGGAGATTACGGCCTCCGCCTCGCGCTTGGAGCGGCTGAACGCGGTCTCGTCGGCGCCGGCGCCGGGGATCGAGACGTGCAGCAGCAGCATCGGCCGCGGCTGCGCCTTCAGCGCGGCGACCAGGCGGGCGGCGAAGCCGGCGTGCACGTCGCCGGTTCGGCCCCGCGGCCCGTCCTGCAACACGCCGACGCAGTTGAGCACGACGTCGACCTCGCGTTCAGCGAACAGCTGCGCCAGGTGATCGGCATCGAAGGCGACGAACGGTGCTTCCACGGCCGCGTCGCCGAAGGCTGCGGACTGCGCCGGCGTGAAGCGTCGCGCCACCGCCACGACGGGCATTCCGCCGCGGATCAGCGTCTCGGCGACGCCTTGGCCGATCAGCCCGGAGGCGCCCAGCACCGCGATCCTCGGGGGCCTGGTCAGGTCCATAGCGCCGGCTTGGCGATCATCAGCCAGACGATCAGCATCACCGCGCCAAAGCCCGGGAAGCCGAACGCGAACCAGAGCCTGAACAGGCGATGATAGGCGGGCGGCAAGGGCGCCTGGGCGGCGACGGCGGCGCGGGCCAGGTCGCGCATGCGGATCTGCATCCACACCACCGGCAGCCAGAACGCCCCCGCGACGGCATAGAGCGCCAGCGACGCGATGATCCAGGGCTCGCCCAGGGCGCCGCCGGTCTGCCGCAGCAGCAGGTAGCCGGTGACCGGTTGCGCCAGGATCGAGGTCGCCGTGAACACCGTGTCGGCCAGCACCACCACCCCGGCGGTGCGGGCGATGAACGCCGTATCGCGGCTGCGGTCGGCCATCAGCATGAAGAAGGCGATGCCGGCGCCGGTCCCCAGCACCACGACGGCGCCCAGCACGTGCAGATACTTCAGGATCAGGTAGGTCGACGCGCCAAGCCCCATGCCGCGATGGTGAGGCGCCGCGTCTTGGCTTGGCAAGCATTGCAACCTTGACACTGCTGTTACGGCGCAGACAACTTCGTTCGGCGGGGGGCGGTCGCCTTGTGACGCTCCAAAGAACGGGGGACAGGGCGATGCGGCTCCTATGCGTCCTGACGCTTCTTCTGGTGCTGCCGATGACAGCTTGCGGACCCAGCCCCTCAGCGGCGGCCTCTGCGCCGTCCCAGGCGTCGCAGCCGCCGCCCCCGCCGCCCCGCTGGCTGGCTCGCCGGCCCGGTGCAGGGCGGCCTCGTGGTCATGTCGCCCGAGCCCGACCAGGCGCAGCGCGTCGTCCTGACCCTGCTGCCGGTTGCGCAGCCTCAGGCGCCGCTGAAGGACTGGTTCGGCAACCAGGCGCTGGCGCTTGCCCAGAGCTTCGGCAAGGTCGAAGGCGCGACCGAGACGCAGGTCGACGGCGCGATGCTCAGCCGGGCGGTGAAAATGACCGCCAACGGCCGCGAGCTGCGGTCGGTGTTCGTCGGCTATGCCTCGCCCCACGGCTTCCAGATGACCGTCGTCATGATGCCGGCGAGCACCGCGGAGAATGACCCGCGGGTGCAGACCGTCTCGAATTATCTCGAGCAGCTGCAGGCCGCGCACTTCGACGTCACGGCGCAACCGCAGACGCAGGCCCAAGGCCCGGCTGGGCCCGCCAGCCCGCCGGCCGCCATGCCGAGCCCCGCAGAAGGGGCCCAGCTGATGGCGCTGATCCCGCCGCTCGGCGCGGCGCCGCAGCCGATGTATCCGCGGCCCGGCGATCCGATCATGCAGCCGCGTCCGCAGCTGCCGCCCGATCGCGACATCCCGATCAAGGGCGCGTGGTTCATGACCGGCTTCGCGTTCGGGGCGGTCAACGCCGGCGTCGGCGGCTCGTCCTACGGCTCGCACGCCGTGCAGCAGCTGCTGATCCTCTACGCCAACGGCGTGGCGGTTAAGTCGGACATCATGGGCGACAACCTGGCCGGCCACCACCAGGCGGAGGGCTTCGCCACCCTCGACGTCACCGACCCGAGCGTCGTCGGCCAGGGCGGCTTCGGCCACTGGAGCCAGCAGGGCCAGACCATCAGCATCAACTGGAACTACGCCGCGCCCGAGGTGCTGAGCATCGCGGGGGCCTCCCTGGAAGGCGGCGGCGTGAAGTACAATCCGTGGCGCCTGGCCGACGGCGTGCGCCTGGAGGGG
This sequence comes from uncultured Pseudomonadota bacterium, assembly GCA_963835495.1. Lineage (GTDB taxonomy): Bacteria > Pseudomonadota > Alphaproteobacteria > Caulobacterales > Caulobacteraceae > Acaudatibacter. Next base: position 1,753,763 of record CAWIFQ010000003.1, read on the forward strand.
GTTTTCGTGCGGCCCAACGACCCAGGATTGCGCGGGCAGGCGATCGTCCTCACTCAGAACGGCATGTTCGCGGCCGACGGCGTCAACGTGACGATGGGCGCCGAACTGGTGATGCCCTATTTCCCGGCCCGCGGTTACGGAACCTATGAGATCAAGAAGGGCAGCCTCGTGCTGCGTTTCGCCAACGGCTTCAACGTCGCCATCGCCTGCAACATCGACGGCGCCACCCTGCTCCTGAACAACTTCGGCTACCAGCGGGTGCGCTGAGGCTCACATCAGGTCGCGAGGGATCACGGTCCGATCCTCGCGGTCGAACACCACCCGCTCTTCCCGGCGCGCCGTCAGGCGTTCACGGACCTCGAAATCGGTGACGGTCGATGTCAGCTCGACCTCGCTCTCGACCTGGCAGTCCCAGTCGCCGCGACGATAGCGGACGCTCTGCCAGACCCGCCAGCGGCCGGAGTTCGGATCGCCGGGCGTCAGCCGCGCCTCGACGTTGGCCCCGCTGCGCTCGATCGTCGTCCCGGTGGCGCTGATGCGGCCCTCGCTTGGGGGCCAATGCTCGTCGAACTGGGCCCTGCCGTCAGCCGCCACGTCGCGCCTGATCTCGGGGTCGCCCCGGCCGGCGCCGAGTGGCGGCGTTACGATCGGGATCGGGAATGGCGGTTCGGGATCGGATGGATCGCGCAGCGGCAGCCGCAGCGACGCCGCGCCGAGGTCGACCTGCAGTTTCACCGCCGTCGGCGACGGCCACATCAACGGCCACAGGCTCTCGCTCAGCCCCAGGCGCACCCGCGAACCGGCGCGGAGCCGGCGGCCGACGAGATAGAGCGGGAGTTCGATGTCGTAGAACCGCTCCGGTATCAGCGCCTCGGGCGCGGCGTGGCCTACGCGGTGGGTGAGGTTGAGCACGCCGTAGCTGACCAGCCATGAACGTCCATCCGGCGTCACCTCGGTCAGCCGGGCGGCGATCTTGGCCACTGCGTCGCTGGCGGCGATGCGCAGCCGGATCATCGGCGAGCCCAGCAGATCGATCGGCGCCTCGAGCGGCTGGCTGTCGAACGTCAGCGCCTGTTCGTCGTCCGCCGACTGCTCCTGGGGGTATTGCGGCGCCGCGAACGGGACCCACTCGGGGGTCTGCAGCCCGACCACCGCCTCGCCGTCCAGCTCAGCCAGGACGGCCTCCCCCGCCCCTTCGGTGAGGCGTCCCCGCGCCAGGCCGAACGCCAGCTCCGTGGTTGGCGGCGGCCAGCGCGGCTCGGCGAGCCAGCGGCCCGGCAGAGGGTCCGGCGCAACCTCGATCGGCGCTGCCTCGGGCAGGAAGGCCCAGACGCGCGGCCCGTCCATCACGCCGGTGGCCTCGCCGGCCAGCCAGTGCAGCCACCAGCGCGCCTCCTCGTAGATCCATTCGAGCCCCGGCCCGGGCGCGGCCGGCTGCGGGTAGCCGTGGGTCCAGGGGCCGATCAGCGCCTTGGACGGCACCTCGAGGCTCTCCAGCAGCCGCGGGATCGCCTCGTTGTAGGGATCGACCCAGCCGCCGACGAGATAGACCGGGCAGCGGATCGCGCCCGGATCGAAGCCGACCGAGCCCTGGCGCCAGAAGTCGTCCTCGCGCTGGTGCGACAGCCACTGCGCGGCGATCGGCGGGGCGGCCTCCAGCCGCGCCATCCAGGCCGCCTCCCAGTCCGGTCCGAACACCTCGGGATCGGGCGGCCCGGCCATCACCGACTTGAAGCTGGTCGCCCATTTCAGGCCGGTGAGGGCGAACGCGCCGCCGATGTAGTGGGCATCGTCGGTGTAGCGCCGGTCAGAGCAGCACATCGGCATGATCGCCTTCAGCGCCGGCGGGGCCAGGGCGGCGGTCTGCAGGGTGATGAAGCCGCCCCAGGAGACGCCGCGCATGCCGACGGCCCCGTTGCACCAGTCTTGCGCGGCCAGCCAGGCGATCACCGCCGCGGCGTCGTCTTGCTCCTGCGACAGATATTCATCGAGCAGCAGCCCCCCGGAGTCGCCGGAACCGCGCGCGTCGAGGCGGGCGAAGGCGACGCCGCGCCTGGCCAGCTGCCGGCCCCAGTAGACGCCGTAGGCGCGGCTGCTGTCGCGCTTGCGGTAGGGCGTGGTCTCCAGCACCACCGGAACCGGCGCGCCGGTCTCGGGCAGCCAGAGCGACAGCGCGAGCCGGACACCGTCGGCCATCGTGACCCAGACGTTCTCGATCTCGCGGACCGACACCGGCTCGGGCAGACGCCAAGTGTCGGTCCCGCTCATCGGGACAGGTTAGCAGGCCACGACGATGCTGCGCCACGCCACACGTTCCAACGTCATGGCCGGGCGCGTCCCGGCCATCCATGGACGCAGTCGAGGCGCGGTGTGCCTGGATCCCCGGGACAAGCCCGGGGATGACGTGTGTATGCAGACGCTTGCGAGCTTGTTAGGCGAACGCGCGCTTCAGCTCGTCCGCGAGGTCGGTCTTCTCCCAGGAGAAGCCGCCGTCGGCTTCGGCCGCGCGGCCGAAGTGGCCGTAGGCGGCGGTGCGGGCGTAGATCGGGCGGTTGAGGCCGAGGTGCTCGCGGATCGCGCGCGGCGTCGCCCCGCCGATCAGCTCCGGCAGCATCTTCTCCAGCTTCTCGGCGTCGACGTCGGTCCCGCCGTGCAGGTCGACGTAGAAGCTGAGCGGCTTGGAGACGCCGATCGCGTAGCCGATCTGGATCGTGCACTTCGAGGCCAGGCCGGCGGCGACGACGTTCTTGGCCAGGTAGCGGCAGGCGTAGGCCGCCGAGCGGTCGACCTTGGTCGGGTCCTTGCCGGAGAAGGCGCCGCCGCCGTGGGGCGAAGCGCCGCCGTAGGTGTCGACGATGATCTTGCGCCCGGTCAGGCCGCAGTCGCCGTCCGGCCCGCCGATGACGAAGTTGCCGGTCGGATTGACGTGCCACTCGGTCTCGTCGGTGACGAGGCCATCGGGGAAGACCTTCAGGATGTAGGGCTTCACCAGCTCGGCGACGTCGGCGGGGGTCAGGCCTTCGCGGTGCTGGGTCGAGAGCACGATCGTGCGCGGCGTGCACCGGCTTGCCGTTCTCGTAGTGCAGGGTGACCTGGCTCTTGGCGTCCGGCTCCAGCTCCGGCCGTTCGCCGGAGTGGCGGGCCTTGGCCAGGCTTTTCAGGATGTTGTGCGAGTACTGCAGCGTCGCCGGCATCAGCTCCGGCGTCTCGTTGGTGGCGTAGCCGAACATGATGCCCTGGTCGCCTGCGCCCTCGTCCTTGTTGCCGGCCGCGTCGACGCCCATGGCGATATCGGCCGACTGCGCGTGCAGGTAGCAGGCGAAGTCGGCGGTCTTCCAGTGGAAGCCTTCCTGCTCGTAGCCGATGTCTTTCACCGCCGCGCGGACCTTGTCCTCCAGGCTCTCGACCACGCCGGCCGGCCCCCGCACCTCGCCCGCCAGGATGATGCGGTTGGTGGTGACCATGGTCTCGCAGGCGACCCGCGCGTAGGGATCGGCGGCCAGGAAGGCGTCGACCACCTCGTCGGAGATGCGGTCGGCCACCTTGTCCGGGTGACCTTCGGAGACGCTTTCGCTGGTGAACAGGTAGCTGGTGCGGTGGCTCATCGGAGGTGGGTCCTCAAACTGATCAGGCGAGGCCGTTGGCGGCGGCGAGCTCGGCGAGCGAGACCTGCGGCCGGGGGCCATAGTGGGAGATGACTTCGGCGGCGGCGAGACCACCAAGGCGGGCGCAGACGTCGAGCGGCTTGTCGCGGGCGAGCCCGAGCATGAAACCGGCGGCGTACTGGTCGCCGGCGCCGGTGCTGTCGACCACCTTCGCCACCGGGAAGGCCTCGACCGTGTGGCGGATGGTGGGCGTGATCACGACAGAGCCCTTCTCGCTGCGGGTGACGGCGGCGATCTTGGTCAGGCCCTGGATGGCGCGCGCAGCTTCTTCGAAATCGCTCACTTCGAACAGCGCGGTGAGCTCGGCCTCGTTGGCGAACAGCAGGTCGACCTCGGTCTCGATGAATTCGCGCAGGGCGGTGCGGTGCCGCTCGACCACGAACGAATCCGAAAGCGTCAGCGCGATGGTGCGGCCGGAGGCTCGCGCCAGGCCCGCGGCCTTGGCGAACGCGCGCCGGGCTTCCGGCGGATCGAACAAGTAGCCTTCCAGGTAGACGATCTGCGCGCCCATGATCACCTCGGGCTCGACGTCGGCGGCGGTCAGCTCGACCGAGGCGCCCAGGAAGGTGCACATGGTGCGCTCGCCGTCCGGCGTGACGTTGATCAGGCAGCGGCCGGTCGCCGGCGCCGCCGTTGAGCGGCCGGTCTGGAAATGGACCCCGATCTGGCGCGCGTGTCGTGGGCGAAAACGTCGCCCAGCTGGTCGGCGGCCACCTTGCCGACATAGGCCGCGCGGCCGCCGCAGACTGGCGACCCCGGCCACCGTGTTGCCCGCCGAGCCGCCGGAGGCTTCGATCGCGGCGCCCATCTTGCGCGTAGAGCTCGTGCGCGCGCGGCTCGTCGATCAGCATCATCGAGCCCTTGGTCAGCGCATTGTCGACCAGGAAGGCCTCGTCGGCCGGGGCGATGACGTCGACGATGGCGTTGCCGATCGCGGCGACGTCGAAGGAAGCTGACATACGCTTTCCGTTATATGATGGGACGCCCTGCCGTCCAGCTTCCCGATGCGGTGCACAAATGGCGCCGCGGGCCGGCCGCTGGATTACTCGTAGCGCAGCGCGGCGACCGGCTTGGCCCGAGAAACCCGCAGGCCCTGGAAGAACACCGTGGCCAGCGCGATGACGACGGCGGCCGCGCCGGCGGCCAGGAAGGTCCAGGGCGACTGGTCGATGCGGTAGGCGAAGCCCTGCAGCCACCAGTTCATCACCAGGAAGGCGATCGGCCAGGCGATCAGGTTGGCGGCCAGCACCGGCCAGAGGAACTGCCAGAGCAGCAGCTTCAGGATGTCGCCCGAACTGGCGCCCATCGCCTTGCGCACGCCGATCTCCTTGGTGCGCCGCTCGGCGGTGTAGGCCGAGAGCGCGAAGAGGCCGAGGCAGGCGACCGACACCGCGATCAGCGCGCAGACGGCGATGAAGGCGCCCTGCGATGATCGTGTCGATGTAGAGCCGCAGCATGAACTGGCTGGCGAAGCACCTCCTGCAGCGGCTGGCCATGGCTGACGTCCTTCCAGACCCGCTCGATGCGCGGCAGGGTCTGGGTCATGCGGGCGGGGTCCAGCCGGATGTTCAGGGCCACCGACGTCAGCAGGTCGACCTTCTTGGCCGACGAAGAAGAACGACGGCTCGATCGACGGTCGCGGACGGAGCCGAAGGTGAAGTCCGGGACGACGCCGATGATCTGCGACGGGCGGTAGGGCGGCGGACGCTGGCGTCGAAATTGGCAATGCTAGCAGCGGGCCTGTAGTGCCAGTTCGACCAGCCTGACCCACGGCGGCCTGCGGCGACGAAAAGCCGAGCGCGCGCACCGCCGACTGGTTGACGACGATCGGCGGCGCATCGTCGGTATGGTTCGCGCCGTCGTCGGCCGGGCGGTCCGCGGCGAAGACCCGCCCCGCGAGCGGCCGCACGCCCGTAGAGCTCGAAGAAGCCGAAATCGACGGGCGCGATGGTCAGGTTCCTCCTGCGCCCGTTGGCGGTGACGTTGATGGATACTGTTGGCAGAGCGCCAGCGCACCGGGAGATGAGCAGGCCGCGCTTTCGACGCCCGGCACGGCCTTCACCGCATCGCGCAGCGTGTCGGTGCAGGGGGAGGCGAACAGCACCACCACGCCGTTCTGGTTGACGTGCGTGCCCTCGTTGATGGCGAAGGCGGTCTGGCGCGCGATGGTGATGGCCGCCAGCAGGAGCGACGATCAGCACGCAGAACTGCGTCACCACCAGGGCCTGGCGCAGCCCGCCCGCCGCCGGAACCGCTCGAACGGCCCGCCCTTCAGCACCGAGGCGGGACGGAAGGCCGAGAGCACCAGCGCCGGATAGACGCCGGCCAGCAGCCCGACGACCCACCGCCACGGCCACCATGGTCGCCGGCAGCGCGGGATCGCCCAGGTAGTCGAACGCCATCCTCCGCTGCAGCGCGGCGTTCAAGCCCGGCAGCGCGATCTCGGCCATCGCGACCGCCACCACCAGCGCGACCACCACGTAGACCAGCGCCTCGCCCATGAACTGGACGAACAGATCGCGCCGACTTGGCGCCGAGCGCCTTGCGCACGCCGACCTCGACCGCGCGGCGCGAGGCGCGGGCGGTCATCAGGGTGACGAAGTTGATCGCGGCGACGACGACGATCAGCCGCCGATGACGCCGATGGCCGGCCACCACCGCCGGATCGGTCTCCGGCGTCGAAGCTGGCGGCGGACCGGGTCGAGGTGGATCGTGGTGATCGGCTCCAGCCACATCTGCGATGCGGAGATGCTCGTTCGGCGCGAGCGCGTTGACGCTCGGCATCATTCGGCGCTGCGACAAAACCGGCAGCGCGGCGTCGATCGATGCCGGCGTCGAGGCGCCGGGCTTCAGCTGCACGAAGGTTTCGCAACGTGTTGCGAGAGGAAGCCTGCCTTGGTCGAATGGTCGAGGGTCAGCGAATGCGGCGCGAGCGACGAGCCGAACACCGTCGCCCGTGAGATGTTGCTGTTGGTCGGCAAGTCTTCGATCGACGGCCGCCACGCGCATCGGCGTGCCGTCGACCAGCAGGACCCCGCCGATCGGCGCGTCGCGTCCGAAGTACTTGCGGGCCGCCGCATGCGGGTGAGCACGAGCGGCGTCGGGCGCGTTCGAGCGCGCGTCGCCGGATCGCCGGCCACGGGCGCGGACAGCGCATGATCTTGAAGAAGTCCGGATCGGCCCAGATCGAACGCGCGCTCGGCGATGCTGACATCGCCTCGCCGCACCGCCGGCGGATAGCCCGAGCTGCGATCAGCGGGCAACGTATTGGAACTCGCGGGAAGTCGAGCTTCAGCAGGTCGGCCAGCGCGCCGGGCGTCTGATCCTCGATCGATCGGCTTGGACAACGCGCCGGTGAGCTTCTGCCGGATCAGGAAGACCCGCTCGTGGCCGGGGACCCAGCTGTCGTAGCTGAGCTCGTCGCGCACATAGAGGCCGATCAGGATCGCCGCGGCGAAGGCGATGGCCAGGCCGGCGATGGTGATGCCGGCGTATGAGCCCGTTGCGGGCCAGGTTGCGCAGCGCGGCGGCGAGATAGTTGCTGGAACATGGCGTCTCCTCGCCGCTCAGGCGGCCAGCAGGGTCTCGGAGACCACCCGGCCGTCGAGCAGCTTGATGGTGCGCGCGGCGGCGGCGGCGTGGGCCAGCGAGTGGGTGACCATGACCACCGTGACGCCCGGCCTCGCGCCGCGTCGGTCAGCAGGGCCATCACCGCCTCGCCGTTGGCGGTGTCGAGGTTGCCGGTGGGCTCGTCGGCGAGGATCAGTTGCGGGGCCGAGACCAGGGCCCGGGCCACCGCGACGCGCTGCTGCTGGCCGCCGGAGAGCTGCTGCGGCCGGTGGCCGGCGCGGTGGGCGATGCCGACCCGCTCCAGCGCCTCGCGCACCCGCCGCTTGCGCTCGGCGCCCGGCACGCGGCGGTAGAGCAGCGCCACCTCGACGTTCTCGGCCACCGTCAGGTCGTCGATCAGGTTGAAGCTCTGGAAGACGAAGCCGATGTGCTCGCGCCGCAGCTTGGTGAGCTGCGGCTTCCGAACGGCGCGCGACGTCCTCGCCGAAGAACCAGTAGGCGCCGCTGGATGGGCTATCCAGCAGGCCGAGCACGTTGAGCAGCGTGGACTTGCCGCAGCCGGACGGGCCCATGATGGCGACGAACTCGCCGTCGGCGATCTCCAGCGAGACCTCGCCCAGCGCCTGCGTCTCCACCTCGCTGGTGCGGTAGACCTTGGAGACGTTCTCAAGCTTCAGCATCGCGCCTCTCCCCTCACTTGGTCAGGTCCACGCGGTCCACCTTCTCGAAGGCGGCGTAGTCCGACGTGATCACCCGCTCGCCGGGCTTCAGCCCGGAGAGCACCTCGACCTGATCGAGTTGCGGGCCCCAAGGCGGATCCGCCGGCGCTCGGCGTGGCCTCCGTCCGCGGAGACCACCATGACCCAGTCGCCGCCCGTGCGCTCCAGGAATGGCCCGGCCGGCAGCACCAGCGCCTGCCGGTCGCCGCCCACCGCCAGCTTGCCCTCCAGCGCCTCGCCAGGCAGCAGACCCCCGGCAGCCGCGCCTTTGAACGCCAGCTCGACCTGGAAGACTGCGTCCTTCACCTGCGGATCGACGCGCGTGACCAGCATGGCGTAGCTCTTGCCGTCGACCGTCGACGTCCGCGTTCTGCCCGATGGCGACGCGGCCGAGGTAGTATTCGTCGATGTCGGCCTGGGCCTTGAAGCCGGTCCCCGGCACCACCTCGCCCAGCCGGTCGCCCGGCTTCAGGATCTGCCCCACCTGCAGATCGTTCTCGGTCAGCTTGCCGGCGACCGGCGCCTTGAGGACCAGGCTGTCGAGCTTGCTGCGGGTGACGGCCAGGCTTTCGCGCAGCGTCGCCATCTCGGCCTCGATCTGCGGCAGCTGCGCCTGGCGCAGCCCCTCCTGGCGGCGGTTGCTGTCGTCCTGCATCGGCAGCAGGCGCTGCTGGTAGTTGAGCTCGTCGTGGAGCTGGTCGGCCTGCTCGCGCGGAAAGAAGCCCCTGGCCAGCAGGACGTCGCGGCGCTGCGCCTCGCGGCTGAGGCGCAGCACGTTGTAGTCGATCTCGGCGGCGGTCTTGGCGTTGGCGACCCGGGTTTCCTCGAGCTGCTTCTCGAACGTCTGCAGCTGGGTGATCGATTCCACCAGCCGCCCCTCGCGGTCGAGCACGTCCAGCTCCAGCGCGGTGTTGCGGAACTTCACCAGCGGCTGGCCGGCGGCCACCTGATCGCCGCTGCGGGCCAGCACCTCGGCGACCTGGCCGCCGTCGAGCGCGTCGAGATAGACCTCGTCCTTGGGCAGGGCCTTGCCCTTCAGCGGCACGAAGTCGTGGAACACCTCCGACTGCGCCGCGTCGACGGTGACGGTGGCCACCGGCACCCGCACGCCCGCCGCCGTTCCGGCCAGCAAGATCACGGCCGTTACCGCGACGACGAGCAGGCCCGCGGCCCCGCCGGCGATCAGCACGGGTCGCCGTCGCCAGACGGGTCGTTCGATGCGGCGGTCCATGCCGATGGTCATGACAGCAGTATCGAGCCGGCGGCTCCTTTGTGGAAACTACATGCTTTCATAGAGTTACGTGAATTCTGGCCCTCGCGCCGCGCGGCGCCTGTCCGGTTTCGGACACTTCGCGACGGTCCCGACTCCCGGCGCTTGCTCCATCGGAGCCGCGCCTTAGACTGCCCGCATGCCGCCCGACGCCCGCCTCCTCGTCGCCGATGACGACACGGACGTGCTCAGGGCCGCCGAGGTGGCGCTGGGACAAGGCGGCGCGGTGATCGACGCCGCCAGCAGCCTCGATGAGCTGCTCGGCCTGGCGGAGCCGGGCCGCTACGACGCGGTGTTGCTCGACATGAACTTCGCGCCGGCCGCGCGCGACGGCGACGAAGGTCTGGCCACGCTGACAGCGCTGCGCGAACGCGACCCGGCGCTCTCGGTGGTGCTGATGACCACCTGGGGCGGGGTGGCGCTGGCGGTCGAGGGCCTTCGCCGCGGCGCCGCCAACTTCGTGCTCAAGCCGTGGCGCAACGCGGCGCTGGTCGCGATCATGGTCGACGCGGCCGCGCTCACCCGGCGGCTGCGCGCCGACGCGACCGCGCTCAACCTCGAGGACCTCGAGCGACGCGCGATCGAGAAGGCGCTGGCGATCTACGACGGCAACGTCTCGCACGCCGCGGCGGCGCTCGGCCTGACTCGCCCTGCCCTCTATCGCCGGATGGCCCGCTATGGGTTTTAGCCGCGCCCTGCCCTTCGCCGCGGGTGTCGCGGCCCGCGCGGCGATCATCGGCGCGCTCGCGTTCGCGGCGCTGACGCTGGCCGGCTGGCGCCATTACTACGCCAGCGCCGCCGTGCTGCTGGGCTTCGCGCTGCTCGTCGCGCTCGACCTGGCGCGGATCACGTCGGCGTCCGATCGCACCTTCTCCCAGTTCGTCGATGGCCTCTTCGCCGAGGGCTACGACCGGCCGGGCCGCAAGCCGGGCGCGGGCCGGCTCGGCGCGGCCATCGACCGGGCGCTGGATGGGCTGTCCCGCGTTCGCGCCGAGCGCGAGCGGCGGCTCGACTACCTGGGCGCGCTCATCGACACCGTGCCGGCGTCGGTGCTGGTGGTGGGCGCAGGCGGGCGGCTGGAGTTCGCCAACCGGGCGGCGCGGCGCCGCCTTGGCGAGGCGGCGCAGCTCGGCGAGCTGGCTGCGCTCGGAGGCGATGCCGCGGCGCGGCTCGCCGAGGCGCCGCTCGGCTCTCGCCTGATGATCACCCTCGCCGACGGCCAGCGCGCCCTCGCCTCGGTCGGCGCGTTTGCCTCGGCCGACGGGCCGCGGCGCCTGATCGCCCTGCAAGGCCTGGCCGCCGACCTTGACGCGGTCGAGCAGGAGGCCTGGCGCGACCTGACCCGCATCCTCGCCCACGAGATGATGAACTCGCTGACACCGATCTGCTCGCTGGCCGAGTCCCTGACGGCCCTGGCGCCGGACGACGACCACGCCGGTGTCGGGGAGGCGGTCGAGGTCATCGCCCGCCGGAGCGCTGGATTGATGAACTTCGTCGAGCGTTATCGCCGGCTGGCCGACCTGCCCGCGCCCGAGCGGGTCGAGATCGGCGCCGCCGCGCTCGTGGCCGGCCCGGACACGCTGATGCGGGGCCTTGCGGCCGAACGCGGCGTCGCCTGGGAGAGCGTGGTCGAGCCGCCCGATTTCACCTTGCTGGCCGACCCCGAGCTGGTCGAGCAGGCGGTGCTCAACCTGCTCAAGAATGCGCTCGAAGCGGTCACGGGGCGGCCCCACGGGCGGGTGCGGTTGATCTGCGGGCGCGAGAACGGCCTGGTGTCGATCTCCGTGGTCGACAATGGGCCTGGACTGTCGCCGGCGCAGGCTGAAGCCGTGTTCACACCGTTCTTCACCACCAAGCCTGGCGGCTCAGGGATCGGCCTGAGCCTCGCCCGTCAGATCGCGCTGGCGCATGGCGGCCGGCTGGAACATGTGCCGGCGGCGCGCGGCGGCGCGGCGTTCAGGCTGCTGTTGCCGCAGCCCGGGCCGGCGTCGGACAGCTGACGCGGTCAGGACGGCGAGCGCGAGCTCGACAGCTTCACGTCGGCGCGAGCCCAGGCCGTCTCGAACTGATGTCGCACGTCGGCCGCTTCGGCGTGCTTGCCCTGGGCGTCGAGCGCCTGCGCCAGGCCGAACAGCGCCCAGCCGTCGCCGCGGTAGGTCTTCAGGCTCTCGCGATAGACCGCCTCGGCTTCGGCCGGCTGGTGGTTGTCGAGCAGCGCCGCGCCAAGCAGATGGCTGACCGGCTGATGCCACCACGGCGGCTCGGTGTAGGGCAGGTTCCGCATCAGCACGTAGGCGGCGCGGAACTGCGTCACCGCATCGGCCTTGTCGCCCTTGGCCCGGGCGATCTCGGCGTCGAGCAGCTTCAGCCCCAGCGTCGCGATCGGCTTGGCCGGTATGGCGAAGGCGTCATAGCGGCTGAAGTCGGAGACGGCGATCACCGCGTCGAGCTCGCCGCGGGCGGCCTCGGCGTCCTTCAGGTCGCCCTTGGCGGCGAAGGCGACGCCGCGGGCATAGAGGTTGAACGCGCGGTCGATCACCAGCGCCTTCGGTGGCGGCGGCTCGGCCAGCACCGCGTCCCACTTCTCGAACCGCAGCTGGGTGGCGATCGGCGTGAAGCCGTACAACTCCGCGGACGGGACGTCCTTGGCCAGGTTGTAGGCGTCGACCGCCTTCACCAGCCGCCGCGCCGCATCGATGGCGCCCTGGTAGCGGCCAGACATCTCGCTAGAGGTCCAGAGGAAGTGGATGTTGTGGCCGTAGTAGCCGGCCGGATAGTAGCCCTGCGCCTTGCAGGCGGCGATGTAGGCTTCGTCCACCAGGGCGGCTTGCTCGTTGACCCGCTCGGCGTCGGCGAAGCGGCCAACGCGGTAGTAGATGTGCGAGGGCATGTGCACGATGTGCCCCGCCCCCGGCATCAGCTTCAGCAGCCGGTCCGACGCCGCCTCGGCGCGCTCCGGCGTGGTCGTCGCCTCGACCGCGTGGATATAGAGGTGCAGCGCGCCCGGATGGTTCGGGTCGCGCTTGATGATGCTCTCCAGCGTCGCGACGATCTCCGGCGCATGCCCCTTCGGCGTGACGCCATCCTGCCCCCAGTAGTCCCAGGGCTGGGTGTCCATCATCGCCTCGGCGTAGAAGGTCCCGGCGTCGAGGTCGTCCGGGTAGGCGCGCCACAGCTCGCCCATCGCCTTCGCGAACGCCTCGTCGAGTGCGTGGCGATCGGCTTTCGGGTCGGCCGAATAGCGGGCCGCAAGGGCCTCGATCCAGGCGCGTTCCTCGGGGCTGGCCTTGGGCGCCAGCGCCCTCGCCTTCTGCAGCGCCGCCCAGGCCGGCGCGACGGCGTCGGGCGGCATCGGCAGGTTGATGTTCGGCCCGAGCGCTTCGGCGACGCCCCACCAGCACATCGCGCAGTCCGGATCGAGCCGGGCGGCCTCGCGGAACGAGCGGATCGCCTCGGCGTGGTTGAAGCCGAACAGCAGGTTGACGCCCTGGTCGAAGAAGGCCTGCGTCTGCGGGTTCTTGGTCGAGATCGGGTGCTTGTGGTCGCCCAGGCCCTGGAACACCGGCGCGCCCGGCTTGTCGGCTTCGCCGGCGTAGACCGACGGCATCGGCCCCACCATCAGCATGCCGCCCTGCTGCATGCCGGGCATGTCGCCCATCGGATCGGCGGCCGCTGCGCCGGACAGCAACACGGCCGCCAGCGTCAGCGCCGGCCAGACTTGCTTCGAACCGATCATGTCATCCACTCCCCTGGAAGGCCGAGCAGAGCTTAGCCGCGCCGGCCACCAGTCCAAAGCCGCCGCTTGGGTCTCGTCCGAGCCGCTCGGCGATGTATGCTCCCGGCGTCGCTCAGAGAGGCGTCCCGATGCCCGATAGCCAACTCCCCCTCGCCGGCCTTCGGGTCCTCGACCTGACGCTGGCCCGCGCCGGACCCACGTGTGTGCGGCACCTCGCGGACTGGGGCGCGGACGTGATCGCGGTGTCGCCGCCCGGCGAAGGGCGCGACGTGATCGGGCGCGACGGCTCCGACTTCCAGAACCTGCATCGCAACAAGCGCTTCATCAGCCTCGACCTGAAGACCGAGCGCGGCCACGCCGCCTTTCTCAAGCTCGCCGCGCGCGCCGACGTCGTGGTGGAGAACATGCGCGCGCCGGTGAAGCGGCGGCTGAAGATCGCCTACGAGGACCTGAAGCCGATCAATCCGCGCCTGGTGTATGGCTCGATCAGCGGGTTCGGCCAGGACGGGCCCTATGCCGAGCGCGCCGGCGTCGACCAGATCGCCCAGGGCCTCGGCGGCCTGATGTCGATCACCGGCGAACCCGGGCGCGGGCCGATGCGCGCCGGCATCGCCATCTCCGACGTCACCGCCGGTACATTGCTGGCGCTGGCGATCATGATGGCGCTGTACGAGCGCCAGCGCACCGGCGAGGGCCGCTACGTGCACACCTCGCTGCTGGAATCGCAGATCTTCCTGCTCGATTTCCAGGCCGCGCGCTGGCTGATGGCCGGCGAGGTCGCAGGCCAGATGGGCAACGACCATCCGACCATCTGCCCGATGGGCGTGTTTCCCGCCGCCGACGGGCCGATCAACATCGCCGCCTCGACCCCGGCCCAGTTCGCCCGCTTCTGCGAGGCGGCCGAACGGCCGGACTGGCTGGAGGACGAGCGGTTTTCCGGCGCCCGCCGCCGCACCGAGCACCGCGAGGCGCTGAACGCCGCCATCGCCGAGGAGACCCGCAAGCGCCCCGCCGCCTGGTGGGTCGAACGGCTCGAGGCGGCCGGCATTCCCTGCGGGCCGATCCTCACCATCGACCAGATGTTCGCCGATCCGCAGGTCCGACACCTCGGCATGGCGACGCCGGTAGACCATCCCAGGCTGGGCCAAACGGCGATGGTCGCCACCCCGATCAACATGGCCGGACTGGAGACTGGCGTGCGGCAAGTCGCCCCGCTCGCGCCCGCCGACACCGACGCCGTGCTGGCCGAGATCGGCTACAAGCCGGACGAGATCGCCGCAATGCGCACCGATCGGGTCATCTAAGACGATTTTGCGCTTGGCTTAAGCGTGCCGGGGTGGCTATGAGGCGCTCGACCATGAAGCCACCAAAACTAGGAAGCTACGCCGAGCGCCAAGCGCACTCCGCGGAAGCGAAGAAGGCCCTTGTGGCCAAATTCAAGCCTAAGCCTACCATCGTCGATCCGGAATTCGAGGAGCGCCGCCTCGCCCGCCAGATCGAACTGGAGGAGTTGCGCGCCCAGCGCGCCGCCGAGCGCGAGGCCAAGCGGCACGAAGTCGGCGAAGAAGCAGGCCGAGCGTCAGGCTCTCGAGGCCGAGATCGCCGAGGCGATGGAGCTGGAGCTGCGCGCCAAGCAAAAGGCCGCTCGAGACGCGCGGTACGCGGCCAGGAAACAGCGTCGGAAGTAGCCCGGCACTCCGGGCGGCTCACGCTCCCCGGAACGCCGGCGTCCTCTTTTCCATGAAGGCGGTGCGGCCTTCCTTGAAGTCTGCGCTGTCGAAGCAGGCGGCGACGGCGGCTTCGACCTCGGCGAGGCGGCGCTTTTCGGGATCGCGCAGGGCCTCGCGGGCGGCGATCTTGGCGGCGCGCACCGTGAGCGGGGCATTGGCGCCGATCATCCCGGCATATTCGCGCACCAGAGTCTCCAGTTGGTCCCGCGGCGCGACGCGGTTGACCAGGCCGATCCGCAGCGCCTCCTCGGCGGAGAACTGGCGGGCGGTGAACAGGATCTCCTTGGCGATCGCCGGTCCGACCACGTCGATCAGCGCCTTGACCCCGCCGAAGCCGTAGCCGAGGCCCAGCCGCGCGGCCGGAATGGCGAAGCGCGAGTCATCGGAGCAGATGCGCAAGTCGCAGGTCAGCGCGACGGCGAGGCCGCCGCCGATGCAGTAGCCGCGGATCATGGCGATGGTCGGCTTGGAGATGCCGGCCATGGCGACATTGGCCGCCGCCGAAGCGCTGGAGTAGCGCGCCTCGGCGCTCGCATCGCTGCGCTCGGCCTCGAACTGGGAGATGTCGGCGCCGGAGACGAACGCGCGCTCGCCCGCGCCGGTGAACACCACCACCCGCACCTCGGGGTCGGCCTCGAACGCGGCCAGCACGTCGGGGATCGCCCGCCACATGTCGAGCGAGACGGCGTTGCGGCGCTCCGGATTGTTGAAGATCATCCAGCCGATCGCGCCGTCCTTGCGGCCGATCAGTCTTTCGACGCCCAGATCCATCGCCACCGCGTCCATCGCGCATCCCTCGAAGAGCGCGGCGACGTTGACAACCGCCGCCGCCTCCCGTCAACCGCAGGGGCATGAACGGCAACCTCTACGCCCTGATCGCCTCGCGCTTCCCGCAGGATCGCAGCCAGGCTGTTCCTGGAGACGTTCGACGGGCGGCGGATCACATACGGCGAGATGGAGGCCGGCGCCGGACGGCTGGCCGCGCTGCTCAAGGCGAAGGGACTTGCCCCGGGCGACCGCCTGGCGGTGCAGGCGCCGAAGAGCCCGGAAGGGGTGATGCTCTACCTGGCCGCGCTGAAAGTCGGCGCGGTGTTCCTGCCGCTCAACACCGCCTACACCCAGGCCGAGATCGACTATTTCGTCGCGGACGCCGAGCCGGCCCTCTTCGTCACCGACGCCGTGGCGCTCGCGGCCGAGGCGGCGCGCCTCGCGACCCTGGACGAGGTCTATCAGGCGGCGCCGCAAGACCTCGCCGCGATCCTCTACACCAGCGGCACCACCGGCCGCTCCAAGGGCGCGATGCTGAGCCACGCGGCGCTGGCCGCCAACGGTCAGGCGCTGACCGACGCCTGGGGCTTCACCAGCGCCGACGTACTGCTGCACGCCCTGCCGATCTACCACGTGCACGGCCTCTTCATCGCCCTGCACTGCGTCTTCCTCTCCGGCGCCAAGGTGCTCTGGCTGCCCAAGTTCGACGAGGCCGAGGTGCTGGCCGCCATGCCCCGGTCGACCGTGATGATGGGCGTGCCGACCTTCTACACGCGGCTGCTGACCAACCCCAACTTCACGCGGGAAGCCGCGGAAACCATGCGGCTTTTCATCTGCGGCTCGGCTCCGCTGCTGCCCTCGACCTTCGCCGATTTCGAGGACCGGATCGGCCAGCCGATCCTCGAGCGCTATGGCATGAGCGAGGCGGCGATCATCACCACCAACCCGCTGGTGGGCGACCGGATCGCCGGCAGCGTCGGCTACGCCTTGCCGGGCGTGGCGTTGCGGATCGCCGATGACGGTATCCTGCAGATCAAAGGCCCCAGCGTCACCACCGGCTATTGGCGCAAGCCGGAGAAGACCGCCGAGGCCTTCACCGCCGACGGCTATTTCATCACCGGCGATATCGGCCGGCTGGACGAGACCGGGCGGCTCTGGCTCTCGGGCCGATCCAGCGACCTGATCATCTCCGGCGGACTCAACGTCTACCCCAAGGAGATCGAGCTGGTGCTCGACGAGATGGCTGGGGTGGTCGAGAGCGCAGTGATCGGCTGCCCGCACCCCGACTTTGGCGAGGCGGTGGTCGCCGTGGTCGCCGGCGAGGGCGACGAGGCGGCGATGATCGCCGCCACGCGCACCCAACTGGCCGTGTTCAAGTGCCCCAAGCGGGTGTTCTTCGTCGCGGACCTGCCGCGCAACACGATGGGCAAGGTGCTGAAGGCGGAACTGCGCCGCACCTACGGCGACGTGTTCAAGACGTGAGGCTCGCGTAGGACCCGCGCGACGGGTGTGGCGCTACCGGATGACCCCGCAGGCGATCCGGCCGCCGCCGCCGCCCAGGGGCTCGGGCTTGTCGGAATAGTTGTCGCCGCCGGCGTGGATCACGACACTGTGGCCCTTGAGCCGGGTGACATTGGTGAGGCGCGGCGCGAACAGGGTATCGTGATCCGTGCCGTTGGCGTCGACGGTCAGGTAGGGCAGATCGCCAAGGTGCCCCTTGCCATGCGGGCCCCTGTGCCTGCCTGTCCCCATCGGGTCGTAGTGGCCGCCGGCCGCCCCGGCGGGCGTCGGCGCGCCGTTGACCTCCGCCGGCCCGCACGAGGCGTTCTGGTGGACGTGGAAGTCGTGCTGGCCGGGCGGCAGCCTGTAGAGGCGGACCGTGATCCTCGCGCCGCCGGACCTATCGCGGAACACCACCCTGCCGGCCGGGCCGCCGACGCCGGTCGGCGCGGCGAGGAAGACATCGGCATGCACTGTCGCCGCCAAGAGCGGCGTCGCGCACGCCAGGCCGCTGGCCGCCGTCAGCGCCGCTGCGATGATCCTCGACATGCCCTGCTCCCGCTGATCGACCGGGTGCGAAACTAACGGACAGCGACGCTTGCGTCGACGCGGCGGCGTTGCCCCGGCCAGCCTTCGGTCTAAGAAGGCGCATGCTCGATCGGTTCGACCCCAAGCTCGACGGCGCGTTCGGTCTCCTCGACCGCGAGACGCTGATCGCCCGGCTGCGCGAGGTTCTGCCCGGCGATCGGCTGATTGCGTCGGCGGAGTCGATGCGGCCCTACGAGAGCGACGGGCTGGCGGCCTACCGCAGCCTGCCCGCCGCCGTCGCCCTGCCGGCCGACGCGGACGAGGCGGCGGCGGTGCTGAAGATCTGCCGCGAGCTGGGCGCGCCGGTCGTGGCCCGCGGCGCCGGCACGGGCCTCTCCGGCGGCGCCCTGCCCTTTCCCGGCTGCGTGCTGCTCGGCCTTGGCAAGCTGAACCGGATTCTCCAGATCGACCCCGTCGCCCGCACCGCCCGAGTGCAGCCCGGCGTGCGCAACCTGGCGATCTCGGAAGCGGTCAAGCCGTTCGGCCTGTTCTACGCCCCAGATCCCTCATCGCAGCTGGCCTGTTCGATCGGCGGCAACGTGGCGGAGAACGCCGGCGGGGTGCATTGCCTGAAGTACGGGCTGACGGTGCACAACATCCTCAAGCTCGAGGCCCTGACCATCGAGGGCGAGCGGCTCGTCATCGGCTCGGAGGCGCTGGACGCCCCCGGCTTCGACCTGATGGCGCTGATGACCGGGTCGGAAGGCCTGCTGGCGGTTGTGACCGAGATCACCGTGCGCCTGCTGCCGCTGCCGACCGACATCCAGGCGCTGCTGGTCGCCTTCCCGGACGTTGCGTGCGCAGGCGAGGCAGTCGCCGACATCATCGCCGCCGGGATCACGCCGGCGGGGCTGGAGATGATGGACGAACTCGCGCTGACCGCCGCCGAGCAGTTCGCCAAGGCCGGCTATCCGCTGGACGCCAAGGCGATCCTGATCTGCGAGTGCGACGGCGCCGCGGGCGACGCCGAAGCGGAGCTGGAACGCGTCGCCGAGATCTGCCGCGCCGCCGGCGCCAGCGAAGTACGCCACGCCAAGGACGAGGCGGAGCGGGCGCGGCTCTGGGCCGGACGCAAGGGCGCGTTCCCGGCGATGGGCCGCATCGCCGCCGACTACTACTGCATCGACGGCACCATCCCCCGCCGCCGCCTGCCGGAGGTGCTCAGCAAGATCGGCGAACTGTCGCAGGAGTACTGCCTGCCGGTGGCCAACGTGTTCCACGCCGGCGACGGCAACCTGCACCCGCTGATCCTCTACGACGCCTCGATCGAGGGCGAGCTGGACCGCGCCGAAGCGCTGGGCGGGGCGATCCTGGAACTGTGCGTGGCCGTCGGCGGCACGATCACCGGCGAACACGGCGTCGGCCGCGAGAAGATCAACCAGATGTGCGTGCAGTTCTCCACCGCCGAGCTGGAGGCGTTCGCGGCGATCAAGGCCGCGTTCGATCCGGCTGGCCTGC
The DNA here is from genome assembly GCA_963835495.1 of uncultured Pseudomonadota bacterium. Classification (GTDB taxonomy): domain Bacteria; phylum Pseudomonadota; class Alphaproteobacteria; order Caulobacterales; family Caulobacteraceae; genus Acaudatibacter. The sequence continues at coordinate 1,772,767 of CAWIFQ010000003.1, forward strand.
TGAACCCCGGCAAGGCCGTGCCGACCCTGGCCCGCTGCGCCGAGTTCGGGGCGATGCATGTGCACCACGGCGAGGTCGCCCATCCCGAGTTGCCGAGGTTCTAGGGATGGCGAGCGCAGATCCGTCCCTCACCCTGGACGGCGGGGACCATGACCTCGCCGGGGAACTCGCCGAACGCGTCCGCGGGGCCGCTGCGGGGAAGGCGCCGCTGCGCATCGTCGGCGGCGACACCAAGGCGTTCTATGGCCGCCAGACCGAGGCTGAGCCGCTGCACGTCGCCAGCCATCGCGGGATCATCGACTACGATCCCAGCGAGCTGGTGGTGGTGGCGCGGGCCGGGACGCCGCTGGCGGAGATCGAGGCGCGGCTCGCCGAGTGCGGCCAGCGGCTGGCGTTCGAGCCGCCGAGGCTGGGGCCGGCCAGTACCATCGGCGGCGTGGTCGCGGCGGGGCTGTCGGGGCCAGCGCGCCCCTTCGCCGGCGCGGTGCGCGACTGCGTGCTGGGCGCGACCATCCTCGACGGCCACGGCCAGGTGCTGCGGTTTGGCGGCCAGGTGTTCAAGAACGTCGCCGGTTTCGACGCCTTCCGGCTGATGGCCGGGGCGCTGGGATGCCTGGGGGTTATCCTGGAGGTTTCGCTGCGGGTGACGCCGGCGCCGCGCCGGGAGCTGGCGGTGGCGCTTGAGCTCTCGTCGGAAGCGGCCAGGACGCGGATCTGCCAACTGATGGGCCGCCCCACCCCGCTCAGCGGCGCCTTCCACGACGGCCGGCGGCTGCACCTGCGCCTGTCTGGCGGCGAAGCGGGTGTCGCGGCGCTGGCGGCCGAGTTGGGCGGCGAGGAAGAGCTACTGGCGTTCTGGGACGACGTGCGCGACCTGCGCCACCCTGCCCTCGCCGGCGACGGACCGCTGTGGCGGCTCTCGCTGCCGCAGACATCGCCGATCCCCGCGCTCGGCGATGTCGCCGCCTGGGACTGGGCCGGCTCGCAGGTCTGGCTGCGCTCGGAGCGTCCGCCAGCCGATCTCTGGCAGGGCGCTGCGGCGGCCGGGCGGCCACGCAACGCTGTTTCGCGGCGCGACGAGCGGCGAAGAGGTGTTCCAGCCGCTCGCCCCCGCGCTGCTGGCGCTGCACCAGCGGCTGAAGGCGGCGCTGGATCCGGCCGGGATGCTTCAACCCCGGCCGCATGTACGAGGCGCTGTAGATGCGGACCAAGGTCATCGGGCCGCTGGCCGATACTGTCGCCGGGGCCAGGGCCGAAGCGGTGCTGCGGGCCTGCGTCCACTGCGGCATGTGCAACGCCGTCTGCCCGACATTTCAACTCACCGGCGATGAGCTGGATGGTCCGCGCGGCCGCATCTACCTGATGAAGGGCGCGCTGGAGGGGGAACCGGTCGGCCCGGAGACCCTGCTCCACCTCGACCGCTGCCTGGAGTGCCGCGCCTGCGAGAGCGCCTGCCCCTCCGGCGTCGAATACCACCGCCTGCTGGATGTCGGCCGCCCGTTCGTCGAGGCCAAGGTCGGCCGGCCAGCGGCGCAAAAGCTGCTGCGCGACCTGATCCGCCGGGTGACGTGTCTCGCCGGGCCTGTTCCGCGCGGCCGCATCGCTGGGGCGGTTCTTCTCGCCGATCCTGCCGGCGGGCGCTGCAGCGCGAAGTTGGCGCCGCTGCGGCCGCGCCTCCCGTCGCCCCGGAACCCGCCGAGACGCGCGGGCTGAGCGTAAGATGACCCTGCTGGCCGGCTGCGTTCAATCCGCCGCCGCGCCCCACTTCAACGCGGCCGCCGAGCGGGTCTTCGCCAAGATCGGCGTCGATCTGGCCGAGAACCCCGCCGCCGGCTGCTGCGGGGCGGTGAGCTTCCACCTGGACGCGCTGGAAGAGGCCCGAGCCGCCGCCCGCCGCAACATCGACGCCTGGCTGGCCGAGATCGACGCCGGCGCCTCGGCCGTCATCGTCACCGCCAGCGGCTGCGCGGCGTTCATCAGGGACTATCCGGACCTGCTGGCCGAGGACCCCGCCTACGCCGACAAGGCGCGGCGGATCGCCGAGCTGGTGCGCGATCCGGTCGAGGTGCTGGACGCCGCGCCACCGGCCCCGGCGCGCCCGCCGGCCGAGCCGCGGATCGCCGTGCACGATCCCTGCACCCTGCGCCACGGGCTGAAGCTGGGAGGCCGCGTTGAGGCGCTGCTGCGCGGTCTGGGCTACGATCCGCAGCCGGTGCGCGACGCCCACCTCTGCTGCGGGTCGGCCGGGCCCTACTCGCTGCTGCAGCCGACGTTCGCCAAGGCGTTGCGGGCCAACAAGCTCGCCGCCCTCACCGAGCACGATCCGGCCGCGATCTGCACCGCCAACATCGGCTGCTGGATGCACCTCGCCGAGGCGTCGTCGACGCCCGTGCGCCATTGGATCGAGGCGGTGGACGAGGTCATCTGACACCTTGAGTCCGGATACCGCCAGACCGCCGCCGCGCGGCGTCATAGGATCGTGCTCCAACCTTAGGAGATCGACCCATGACCTCGATTCACAAAGAGATTACGCTCACCACCAGCCCCGCGGCGGTGTGGGATGTCGTTCGCGATATCGGCGCCGTGCACACGCGTTTCGCGCCCGGCTTCGTGGTCGATACGAAGATGGATGGCGAGGACCGGATCGTCACGTTCGCCAATGGATTTGTCGCCCGCGAGGTGATCGTCGACATCGACGAGGGGCGCCGGCGACTGGCCTACTCGGTCCGATCCGAGCGCATCGCCCACCACAACGCCTCGTTCCAGGTGCTGGCTGAAGGCAAGGGTGCGCGGCTGGTATGGATCGCAGACGTGCTGCCGCAGGCCGCGGCGTTGACCGTCGGGGCGATGATGGAAGACGGCATCCAGGCGGCGAAGCGGTCGCTCGAGGCGTTGGCGGACGCCTAGAGCCCCAGCGCCGACGCCACGGCCGGGTACATGATCTTGCCCGCCATCACGTTCAGCCCCTCGGCCAGGCCCGGATCGTCGGCCAACGCGCGGTCGACGCCCCGGGCGGCCAGGGCGGAGACATAGGGCGTGGTGGCCGCGGCCAGGGCGTAGGTCGAAGTCAGCGGCGCGGCGCCCGGCATGTTGGCGACGCAGTAGTGCACCACGCCGTCGACCACGAACGTCGGATCGGCGTGGGTGGTGGGGTGGCTGGTCTCGAAGCAGCCGCCCTGGTCGATGGCGACGTCGACCAGCACCGCGCCCTCGCGCATCCGCGCCACGTCGGCGCGGGTGACCAGCTTGGGCGCCGCCGCGCCGGGGATCAGCACGCAACCGATCACCAGGTCGGCGGTCGGCAGCAGCTCCGCCACGGCGTCGTGGGTCGAGAACGCGGTCTTCAGCCTGCCATCGAACTGGTCGTCGAGTTGCTCGAGCCGCTGGGCGGAGATGTCGAACAGGGTGACGTCGGCGCGGTGGCCGATGGCGATCTCGGCCGCGTGCTTGCCGGCCACGCCGCCGCCCAGGATGATCACCCGAGCGGCCGGCACGCCCGGCGCGCCGCCCAGCAGCACGCCGCGCCCGCCGTGCGGCTTGAGCAGGTGATAGGCGCCGGCGTCGACCGCCATGCGGCCGGCGACCTGGCTCATCGGCGCCAGCAGCGGCAGGCGGCCCCAGCGATCGGTGACTGTCTCGTAGGCGATGGCGGTGCAGCCGGACGCCATCAGGCCCTCCGCCTGATCCTTGTCGGCCGCCAGGTGCAGGTAGGTGAACAGGATGTGGTGCGGCTTCAGCCGCGCTATCTCGATCGCCTGCGGCTCCTTCACCTTCACGATCATCTCGGCGGCGTCGAACACGGCGTCGGCGTCGGGTAGGATCTTCGCGCCCAGGGCGGCGTAGGCGTCGTCGGCGATACCGATGCCGGCGGCCGCGCCTTGCTCGACGAACACCTCGTGTCCTTCATGCACCAGGCGCTGCACCAGCCCCGGCGTCGCGCCGACACGAAATTCGAGCGTCTTGATCTCTTTGGGAACGCCGATGCGCATTACTTCCCCCTAGAGCACGATGCATCCAGGTCCAACCGGCTTCCCGCGCGAAATCTTGCGCCGCCGCTTCACCTGGCGCGGCCACCGGGCCGCCGCCGTCTCGCGACGGGCTCTAGCAGCCGCCATGCGCAACCGATAGAGCCCTCGCACGCATCCGAACGCCCTCGCCACGGGTTGCCCTAAGCATGATCCGCAAGCGCCGCACGCGCATCGTCGCCACCCTCGGGCCGGCCAGTCGCGACCCGGCGATGGTGGCGGCGCTGGCGCATGCCGGCGTCGATGTCTTTCGCCTCAATTTCAGCCACGGGTCCCACGACGACCACGCCGCAGCGCTGCAGGCGGTGCGAGCCGCGGAAGCCGATCTCGGGCGTCCTCTGGCGGTGCTGGGCGACCTGCAGGGGCCGAAGTTCCGGCTCGGAAGCTTCGCCACGGGCCGGATCGATATCGCGCCTGGCCAGATGATTCGCCTGGACCTCGACGCAACGCCCGGCGATCGGCGGCGTGTCGGCATGCCCCACCCCGAGGTGTTCCGGGTGCTGCGGCCGGGCATGCTGCTGCTGGTCGACGATGGCAAGGTGCGGCTCGAGGTCAAACGCTCCGACGCGGCGTCGGCCGATGTCGAGGTGGTGGCCGGTGAGGCGCTGTCCGATCACAAGGGCCTCGCCGTCCCCGGCGTGACCATCCCGGTGCCGGCGCTGACGCCCAAGGACCAGATCGACGCTCAGTTCGCCCTGCGGATCGGGGTCGACTGGCTCGCGCTCTCATTCGTGCAGCACGCCGGCGACATGGCGGGCCTGCGCAAGATCGTCGGGACGCGCGCCTCGATCTTGGCCAAGATCGAGAAGCCGGCGGCGGTGAACGATCTGGAAGCCATCCTCGATGCGAGCGATGGCCTGATGGTCGCGCGCGGCGATCTTGGCGTCGAGTTGGCGCCGGAAGAGGTGCCGGTGGTGCAAAAGCAGATCGTCCGCGCCGCGCGTCGCCGCGGCGTGCCGGTGATCATCGCCACCCAGATGCTGGAATCGATGATCTCCAACCCCGCCCCGACCCGCGCCGAGGCCTCGGACGTGGCCGGCGGGGTCTATGAAGGCGCGGACGCGCTGATGCTGTCGGCGGAATCGGCGGCGGGCGCCTATCCGCGCGAGGCGGTGGTGATGATGGATGCGATTATTCGCCGGGTCGAGGCCGATCCCAGCTGGCCCAGCCTGATGCGCGCCGAGCACGGCGAGGACGCCGACGAGGACGTCGACGCCCTGATCGCCGCCGCCAGCAAGGCGGCCGAGGCGCGCTCCACCGCCTGTATCGTCGCCTACACCACCACCGGCGCAACTGCGAAGCGGATCGCCCGCGAGCGGCCGCTGCACCCGGTTCTGGCGATCTGCCCGGATGACACGGTGGCGCGTCGGTTGGGCCTGGTCTGGGGCCTGGAGCCGCGCGTCGCCGCCCAGCCGGGCAGTATCGACATCATGACCAACGACGCCGCCCGCCTCGCCGCCGAGTACGGGGTCGCCGGCGCCGGCGAGCGCGTGCTGATCATCGCCGGCCCCCCGCTCGGCTCGCCCGGCGCCGCGAACCTGCTGCGGATCGCCCACGCGCCGAGGGTGAAGCCTTAGCGCGCAGCGATCAGGCTTCCGACAAGCCCGCCACCTGTGCGATCGACATCAGTCATTCCGCCGGGGCTGGTCCGACGTATTTCATGGCGTCGATCGACACCGTCTTCATCATGCCGAAGCGGTAGATCTCGATGAAGTCCTGGCCCTTGGTCAGCTTGATGCCGACGTAGTCGGACGGACTATCGGTCGGACCCTCCTGTGCGCCGGGCCAGGCCTTGCGGTAGTAGGCTTCCACCGTTTCCAGGGAGTCCGAGGTGTCCTGCTTGTAGGCCGAATAGATCCCACCTTTGTAGACGTCCCTCTGGAGCAGATCCGCCTTGTTCAAATGAGGATAGACTGGGAGTCCATTGTTGTTGGGCGCAACGTCGCCCGAAGCCTGGGCGGCGTCCGGCGCGGTCGCAGCGCCCGTCGCCGACGCGGTGTTGGTCGCCGCAGCCGAGTCGGGCGGCCGGTCGCCGTTGGTCGGCTTCGAGCACGCCGCCAGCGCTCCGGCGGCCGCGACTGACAGGAAGAAAAGGCGATACATGCGCCCCCCGCGAAAATCGATGATCGCCACCACCTATCATCGCGGCGCGCTAATGTATCCGGCGTAAGCGCCGACAATCTGGCGCGTGCTACGCCCGCATCCGCTCCGCCTGCGCCCCGAAGGTCAAGCGCTCCACGAAGGCCCAGAGGTCGGCGACTTCCTGCGCCGCCGCCCCCGCGCCGCCGATCTCCTCCGCCGAGCATCCGCTCTCCAGCGCCTGCTGGTAGACGGTGCGGGAGCGCAGGATGGTCGGGGCGACCGGCAGGCGCATCAGCCGCAGCGCCTCGTGCGCCTTCTTCACCAGCGGCGGCTCGGCGCCGTTGCGGGTCACCGGAGCCTGGTTCAGCACGATCATGCCGGGCTTCTTCAGTCGGCGCAGCACGTCGGCGGTGCGGATGGCGGCGGCGAAGTCGAGGAAGGTCGGACGAATCACCAGCAGCGATAGATCGGCCAGCACGATGGCGTGGGCCAGTTCGTCCTCGGCGCCGGCGGCGGTGTCGATGACCAGCGCGTCGAGGTCACGGCGCACCGCCACCATCTGCACGCCGCAGAGTTCAACCCCGCAGGTCTCGACGAAATCAGGCCCTGGCGCCCGCCGGCCGCGGAGCACGGTGCTGGAGGAGCGCTGCGGATCGGCGTCGGCGAGCAAAGTGCGCCTGCCCCGCAGATGCGCCGCGATGGCCATGTGCACGGCCACCGTGGTCTTGCCGGAACCGCCCTTGCGGGCGATGACCGCGATCGTCCTCATCTAGTTCTCCCGTGCGCCGGTGGTAGACGAGGTGGCGGGTAAGTCGCGACCGAACTGCGGCGAACTACGGCTAAGTTTTCGGCGTTGGCCCCTCAGTTCGCGGAACCCCGTTCTCGTTCAGGGGATTCGTCTGCTAGGGTTGGGGCGACGGGGGAGTTCTGAAGACAGATGGCGTCGCCGGCTGACTTCAATCTGAGCCAGAGCGAGGGCGGCCGCACCGCGCTCTGCACCGGCGATTGGACCGCCATACTCATGGGCGAGGCCAACGAGCGGCTCGAGGCAGCGCTCCGCGGGCTCTCGGACGTCACGCTCGATCTCACCCAGATCGGACGCTGCGACACCTCCGGCGCCTACGGACTGCTCAAGGCCGCAAGCATGGCGAGCAGTCCGCCGAAATTCGTCGCCAAGCCCGAGGTGACCCGGTTGCTCGAACTGGTCGATCGCGCGGTGAAGACCGAGCCGACCCGCATCGTCGAACGCCACTCGGTGCATCAGTTGTTCGACCGCATCGGCCGCGGGGTGATCCACCTCGGGCTCGAAGCCTTCGACACCATGGTCTTCTTCGGCCACCTGCTGGTGGCTGTCGGTCACGCGATCTCCAATCCCAAGCGCGTGCGCTGGGCCGCCTGCTTCTCGCTGGCTGAGCGGGCCGGGCTGGATGCGATCCCGATCGTCTCGCTCACCACCTTCTTCATCGGCGCGGTCGTCGGTCTGCTGGGCGCCAACATGCTCACCACCTTCGGCGCGCAGGTCTACGTCGTCACCCTGATCGGCGTCGCGGTGCTGCGCGAGTTCAACGTGCTGATCACCGCCCTGCTGCTCGCCGGCCGCTCGGCTTCGTCGTTCGCCGCCGAGATCGGCTCGATGAAGATGAACCAGGAGATCGACGCCATGCAGGTGCTGGGCGTCGACGCCTTCGACGCCCTGGTGTTCCCGCGCTTCTTCGCGCTGCTGATGACCATTCCGCTGCTGGTCTTCTGCGCGACCATCGCCGGGCTGGCCGGCGGGCTGGTGGTGGCCTGGAGCCAGCTCGGCCTTGGGCCGGTGTTCTTCGCTCAGCAAATTCTCGACAACGTCGGGCCGAAGCACTTCTGGGTCGGCATGTCCAAGGCCCCGGTGCTGGCGGTGATCATCGCCGCCATCGGCTGCCGGCAGGGCATGGAGGTCGGCGGCGATGTCGAAAGTCTTGGGCGGCGCGTAACCTCGGCCGTGGTGCAGGCGATCTTCGCCACCATCATGGTCGATGCGATCTTCGCCGTCATCTACATGAAGCTGAACATCTGATGGCGCGCCCCGACGACCAGCTGGACGACAACGCCCCGCCGATCGAGGTGAAGAACCTGCGGTCGGCGTTTGGCGACCACGTCATTCACGACGGGCTCAACCTCACCGTCCAGCGTGGCGATGTCGTGGGCGTGGTCGGCGGCTCCGGCGCCGGCAAGTCGGTATTGCTCAACACCATCATCGGCCTGAAGCGCCCCGAAGCGGGGACGGTGCGCATCTTCGGCGCCGATATCCAGCATGCGCGGCGCCGGCAATGGACCCAGATCGAGCGCCGCTGGGGCGTGCTGTTCCAGCAGGGCGCGCTCTGGTCGAACCTCACCGTCCGCGACAACGTCGCCGCTCCGCTGTTCGAGCACACCGACATGAAGGCTAAGGAAATCAACGAGCTGGCGGACCTCAAGATCGCACTGACCGGCCTGCCGGCACAGGCAGGCGCGCTGAAGCCCTCGGAGCTTTCCGGCGGGATGATCAAGCGCGCCAGCCTGGCCCGGGCCTTGGCGCTCGATGCCGAGCTGCTGTTCCTTGACGAGCCCACCGCGGGCCTCGACCCGATCAGCGCCGCCGCCTTCGACGAACTGATCCGCGACCTCGCGGACAGCCTGGACCTCACCGTGTTCATGATCACCCACGATCTCGACAGCCTCTACGCCATCACCGACCAGGTGGCGGTGATCGCCGACAAGAAGGTGGTGGCCATGGCCCCGGTGCGTGAGCTGGAACATTTCGATCACCCGTGGATCCGCGAATACTTCCTCGGACCGCGCGGCCGCGCTTCTGCGTCGTCGCGCGAATCGATCGCGCGGGAAGGAGCCCACTAGATGGAGCGCAACGCCAACTACGCCCTGGTGGGGCTGATCTCGACGATCCTGATGATCGCGATGATCGTCTTCCTGTTCTGGCTGGCCAACTTCGCCTTCAGCCAGCGCTACGACACCTACGACGTGGTGTTCCACGGCGCGGTCACCGGCCTCTCGCGCGGCGGCGACGTACAGTTCAACGGCATCAAGGTCGGCGAGGTCTCCGACATCAAGCTCGACGCCAGCGACCCCAACATCGTCCACGCCTCCGCCAAGGTGCGGTCTGACACGCCGGTGCGGGTGGATTCGCAGGCTTCGCTCGAGCCGCAGGGGATCACCGGCGTCAACTACATCCAGATCACCGCCGGCACGACCGCCAAGCCGCTGCTGAAGGACGCGACGCCGCCCGGCAAGCCGCTGGTGATCGAGGCCGCGCCTGGCGCCATCTCGTCGCTGCTCACCGGGGGCGGCACGATGGTCCAGAAGGCCCTGGAGACGCTCAATCGCATCAACCAGGTGCTCTCGAACCAGAACATCCAGAAGTTCACCGCCATCATGAGCGACGTTCAGGCGGTGACGGCCGAGCTGCGCGAGCGCAAGGCAATCATCGCCGACGCCCAGAAAGCGCTGCAGGACGCCGACCAGGCCGCCATCCAGATCAAGGAGCTCGCATCGTCGAGCAAGGGTCTGGTCGACAGCGACGGCAAGCGCGCCATCGTCAAGGTCGGCGACGCCGCGAACGAGATCCAGGGGGCCGCGGCCGACGTGCGCACCATGATCAACAAGCTGCAGGGCCCGACCTCCGACTTCGCCACCAACGGCCTGCCGCAGCTGACCAGCGCCATCGCCAGCCTGGAGACCGCCACCAAGCACCTGGACGCGCTGATCACCGAGATTCAGCGCGATCCGCGCGCCTTCATCAACAAGCCGACCGCCAAGACAGTCGAGGTGAAACCATGATCCATCCCGGCGCCGCGCGGCTCGCCGCCGCGGGACTCGTCCTGGGCCTCTCCGCCAGCCTGGCCGGCTGCATCACGCTGTTCCCAAAGGAAAAGCCGGTGCAGCTCTACCGCTTCGACGCGGCCGTGCAGCCGGTGCAAAGCGCGGCGCGCCCGTTTGCCGTGCGCACCGGGATGTCCGAGTTCGATCCGGCGGCGGCAGGCGACCGGATCATGACCGTCGACGGCGACCAGGTCGCCTACGTCTCGGAGGGCCGCTGGTCGAGCCCCGCCAATCAGCTGTTCGACCAAGCAGTCGCGCGTGGCTTCGCCGCCCCCGGCGACCCCGCCCGGCTCGCGGGGTCCGTCGGCAAGGCCGACTACCGTCTGCGCGTCGTGGTCAGCCGGTTCGAGGCTCGCTACCCCTCCGGTCCGACGTCGGTCCCAACCGTCGTCGTGCTGGTGCGCGCCACGCTCGACCGGCAGTCCGACTACAGCCACGTCGGCGCCAAGGAGTTCGAAGCCGAGGTGCCCGCCGCCGACAACCGCGTCGGCGCCATCGTCCAGGCGTTCGATCAGGCCACGACCAAGGTGGTGGGCGATATGGTGGCCTGGGTGGACCAGGAAGGCGGAAGCTAGGGCGGCGGCGACGGCGCTGCGTCACCCCACGCGCGGCGGGTCTAGTCGAAGAAAGCGATCGTCCTGAACTCGATGCTTTCCCGGGGCGGCGTGCCTTCCGGCGTCGTCGGGTCGGCAAAGGCGGTGTGTGGGGTGAACTGGGCGACCGAGGTGTCGCTGTCCCAGCACTTGATCAGGATCGCCTCGTCGACCTGCAGGTCAGGCACGAAGCGCCATTGCTGGGCGGGGTTGTAGGCGACGCCGTAGATCTCGCCCTTGCGGTGCGGGAAGATCAGGTCGGAAGGGATCAGGTCGTCCTTGGCCACCGAGCGTGCGTCGGCGAAGGCCAGCGGCCAGTCGCGCGCCTCGTGATGGATCGGCCGCCAGACGTTGATGATCGCCGCGCGCCGCGTCAGCAGGTCTTCGGCCTGCTCGCCCATCAGGTCGCGCACCCGCTGCGGACCGGAAGCCACGGTCTGATCGACGTGCACGCGGCCGGCCGGCTGACGCGCCTGGCCCGGGGTGCGATCGGCGACGCCCGTGTCGCGCCGGCGCAGGGTGTGGTCGAATACGACGACCCGCGACGCGCCGGTGACCGCCTTGACCAGTTCCGCGACCTCCGGGTGGCCGAGCGCCAGGGTCTGGGCCTCGTCCCAAAAATCTCGCACCGCGGTGTGGTGGCTGACGATCTGGAAGCCCTGCACGTCCACGTCGAGACCGCCCTCGATGTCGCGCGCATTCTTCAGCGTCACCGTCTCGCTGCGGACAACGATGTTGCTGCCCTTCACGCCTTCCGGCGGCTTGTAAGTGTAGGTGTAGGCCGTTTCGGCGCTCGGCTCGGCGAAGTTCAGCACCCCTTCGACGGTGGCGGGGGTTGCGGCGGCGGTTTGCGGCCGTTCGGCGATCTTGGTGGACATCTCTGACCTATGGACTGGCGGCGATACGCTAGACTGGATGTAGGTCGGCGGCCACCGCGCCACATCCCGGCGCCCCTTCAATTTATCCTATCGATCCTGTCAGGATTACTTGCCGGTTTGGCGACCTTACAAGGCTCTGTTTTGCTGGGGATTTTGCTGCCACTGCTTGGTCCGTTCCCAAACGCCACTAAGTGACACCGCAACCGACCTGGAGCGCGCCGACATGGCCGATATCCCCTATTCCACCGCCCTAATCGTCGGGGCGGGACCCGGCATCAGCGCATCGCTGGCCAGGGCGCTCAAGTCGGCCGGCCTCGAGGTGGCTCTGGCCGCGCGCAACGTGGACAAGCTGGCGCCCCTGGCGGCCGAGATCGGTGCGGCGACCTTCGCCGCCGACGCAGCCGACCCGGACGCCGTCGCGCGGCTGTTCGAAGACGCCGAGGCGAAGATCGGGACGCCTGATCTTGTGGTCTACAATCCCAGCGCCCGGGTGCGCGGCCGCATCGTCGACATCGACGCGCTCGAGGTGCGTCGCGCGATGGAGATCTCGGCCTTCGGCGGCTTCCTGGTGGTGCAGCAGGCGGCCAGGCGCATGGTCCCCAAACAGCACGGCGCGATCCTGCTGACCGGCGCAACGGCCAGCGTGAAGGGCTTCGCCCTCTCTTCCGCCTTCGCCATGGGTAAGTTCGCGTTGCGGGGCCTGGCCCAAAGCGCGGCCCGCGAGCTTGGCCCGCAAGGCGTCCACGTGGTCCACTTCGTCATCGACGGCGGCGTGCGCAGCGCGATCCGGCCCGACCCCGCCGACAGTCCCGACAGCACGCTCGATCCCGACGGCGTCGCGCAGAGCTACCTTGCCGCCCTGCGCCAGCCGCGCAACGCCTGGAGCTGGGAGATCGAGCTACGGCCATGGGTGGAACGGTTCTAAGCCGCGGCGCCACAGACTAACCCGAGGCGCCGTCAAAGTGCGCGACGGGAACGGGCGCGAGCACCTCAGGCGGCATCAGGCGGGCGTTGACCCCCATCCGCGTGTATCGACGATCCACCGCCGCCCAGTGGGTGATGCAGCCGCAGGCGCGGCAGCGGTGGAACTCAAGCTGCCGACGTCCCCACAGGTAGGCGTCGGTCGCCCCGTTCGCCGTATCGAAGCGGACCTGCGGCGCCTGGTAGTAGGCCCAGAGCGTCCCGTAGCGCCGACAGACCGAGCAGTTGCAGTCGGTCACCTCGTCCGGCGCCGTCTCGACCACGAACCGCACGGCGCCGCAGTGGCAGGACAGCTCGATCACAACAGTCTCCTCAAAGCCGCCAGGATCGGTTCGAGCAACTCATCGACGTCGCGGCCAGCTGTGTCGACCGTCAGGCGCTCGCGATCCCAGTCATGGTAGTCCCGATCGACCACCGCCTGCCAGTCCGGGAGATCCAGGCCCGCGACGTCGACGGTCCGGCTTTCGATCCGGCGGCGGTGCTCGACCGGGTCGCTGCAGACGATTTCCACCCACATCACCGTCACGCCGGCGCGCAGGCCGACCGCCTGCCAGCCGTCGCGGGCGATCTTCCAGTCATTGACGCAGTCGGCGACGACATCCCGACCAAGGCGAAGGTTGTCGGCCGCGACGGCCTGGGCGGCGCGATAGCCTGCGTCGCGCATGTCCCCGGGCACGGCCCCGGACTCCTTGATCGCCTGCTCGATCGAATCGGCGCGCAGCCAGACCGCGCCGGTGCGCAGCGCCAGCTCCCGGGCAATGGTGGACTTGCCGCTGCCCGGCAAACCGGCGAAGGCGATCAGAAGGGCCATCGCGCCGTCCTATTCCAGCCCGGCGATCCTTTTCGCCGCGGTCACCGTATTCTGCAGCAGGCAAGCGACCGTCATCAGCCCAACGCCGCCCGGCACCGGTGTGATCCAGCCGGCGACCTTGCTGGCCGATTTGAAGTCGACGTCCCCGACCACCTTGGTCTTGCCCGCCGCCGCGGCCACCGGATCGCGGAACGGCACGCGGTTGACCCCAACGTCGATCACGGTCGCGCCGGGCAGGACCCAGTCGCCCTTGATCATCTGCGGGCGTCCGATCGCGGCGCAGAGGATCTCGGCCTCGCGGCAGCGCTCCGGCAGGTCGACGGTCTTGGAGTGGGCGATGGTCACGGTGCAATCGGCGGCCAGCAGCAGCTGCGCCAGCGGCTTGCCGACCAGGATCGAGCGGCCGACCACCAGCGCCCGCTTGCCGGCGAGATTGCCCAGCGTCTCGCGCAGCATGATCAGGCATCCGGTCGGCGTGCAGGGCACCAGCGCCGGCAGGCCGCTGGCGAGGCGCCCGGCGCTGCTCACCGTCAGGCCGTCGACATCCTTGTCCGGGTCCAGCACGGCCAGCACGCTGGCTTCGCTGATGTGCTTGGGCAGCGGCAGCTGGACCAGAATGCCGTGGATCGCGCGGTCGGCGTTGAGCTCGCGCACCAGCCCGATCAGGGCGTCTTCGGTCGTCTCGGCCGGCAGCCGGTGGGTGACCGAGTGCATGCCCGCCGCCTGGCTCTGCTCGCCCTTGGAGCGCACGTAGATCTGACTGGCCGGATCGTCCCCCACCAGCACCACGGCAAGGCCGGGCTTCAGCCCATGGTCGCGCATCAGCGCCGCCACCTCGGCCGTCACCTTCGCCCTCAGACCCTCCGCGAGCACCTTGCCGTCGATGATCTCAGCCGCCATCCGAATCCCTGTGTGCCTGGCGCGCTTCGCCTACGCCCGCCGCCCGCCCGAGGCAATCGCGCCGCATCGCCGCCCCTGGGCTCGCCCGCCGAAACGCGTTAGAGGCGCCTCATGCCGCCGCCCGAAACCAACCCGACAGCCAGCGATGTGGTGCTCGCCGACGTCCTGCTGGTGGGCGGCGGGCTGGCGTCGAGCCTGATCGCCCTGCGCCTCAAGCGCTCGCGGCCGGGTCTGCGCATCATCATGCTGGAGCGAGAAGCGCACATCGGCGGCGAACACACCTGGAGCCACTTCGCCACGGACGTGTCGCCGGCGATCTCGGAGTGGCTTGGCCCGCTGATCGTGCACGACTGGGCGGGCTACGACGTGCGCTTCCCGACCCACCGTCGTACGTTGCCGACCCACTACCGCGCCATCACCTCCGGCCGGCTGCACACGGTCTTGAGCGAACTGCTCGGACCGGACGCCTGGCTCGGCGTGGACGCCAAGGAGGTCAAGGCCGACAGCGTGCGGCTAGTCGACGGTCGGCAGTTGGCCGCGCCTCTGGTGATCGACGCACGTGGAGCGCGCCGTTCGAACCACCTGGCGCTGGGCTGGCAGAAGTTCCTCGGCCAGGAAGTGCGCCTGGCCGCGCCGCATGGCCTGACCCGCCCGATCGTGATGGACGCCACGGTGGCCCAGCTCGACGGCTATCGCTTCCTCTACACGCTGCCGACCAGCGCCGACACGATGCTGATCGAGGACACCCGCTACAGCGACGGTCCGGCGCTCGACCGCGCGGCGCTGGAGGCCGACATCGCCGCCTATGCGCTGGCCCAGGGCTGGCAGGTGGTCGAGACCAAGCGCGAGGAGGTCGGCGTACTGCCGATCGCGCTGGCCGGAGACATCGAAGCCTATTGGGCCGACGAAAAGCCGGGGGCGGCCGACGCCGGCATGCGCGCCGCGCTGTTCCACCCGACCACCGGCTACTCGTCGCCCGACGCCGCCCGCACCGCGGAGCTGATCGCGAGCCTGCCGCGGCTCACCACCACCGTGGTTCGCGAGGCGATCATGGGCATGTCCAAGACCGTCTGGCGGGAGCGCAGCTTCTATCGCCTATTGAACCGCATGCTGTTCCGCGCCGCCGAGCCGGCCCAGCGCTACAAGGTGCTCGAGCGTTTTTATCGGCTGCCGACGCCGCTGATCGAACGGTTCTACGCCGGCGAGGCGACGCTGGGCGACAAGCTGCGCATCCTCTCCGGCAAGCCGCCGGTGCCGATTGGGCGGGCGCTCTCGTGCCTGTCCGAAGCCCCGCTTCTGGCCGAAAGGGCCGCCAGCGTATGACAAGACGTGTAGCCGTGGTCGGCGCCGGTTTCGGCGGGCTGGCGCTCGCCATCCGGCTGCAGAGCGCCGGGATCGACACCACCCTGATCGAGGGCCGCGACAAGCCAGGGGGCCGCGCTTACGTCTGGCGCGACCAGGGCTTCACCTTCGATGCCGGGCCGACCGTCATCACCGATCCGGCCTGCGTCGACGAGCTGTTCGCTCTCTCTGGCCGCAAGCGCGCCGACTATGTCGAGCTGCTGCCCGTCAGTCCGTTCTACCGATTGCTGTGGCCGGACGGATCGCGGTTCGACTACGTCAACGACCAGGCCGAGCTCGACCGTCAGATCGCGGCGAGAAATCCTGACGATGTCGATGGTTATCGCCGGTTCTTGAAGTTCTCGGAGGCGGTCTACGACGAGGGCTACAAGCGCCTCGGCGGCGTGCCGTTCCTGAAGATCACCGACATGCTGGCCGCCGCGCCGCAGCTGATAGGGCTCGAGGCTTGGCGCAGCGTCTACGCCAAGGTCTCGAGCTTCGTGAAGGACGACCACCTGCGCCAGGCGCTGTCGTTCCACACCCTGCTGGTCGGCGGCAGCCCGTTTGCGGCGTCCTCGATCTACGCCCTGATCCACGCCCTCGAGCGCGACGGCGGGGTCTGGTTCGCCAAGGGCGGCACGAACGCACTGGTCGCCGCCATGGCCAAGCTGCTGCAGGACCTGGGCGGGCGGATGATCGTCTCCGACGCGGTGCAGCGCATCGTCACCGAGAACGGCAAGGTCACCGGGATCGTGCACAAGGACGGTGCGTTCGAGGCCTTCGACGCGGTCGCCTCGAACGCCGACATCGTCCACACCTACGACCGGCTGCTGGCCGACGACGCACGCGGCCGGGCCGTGGCCAAGAGCCTAAAGCGGCGACGATTCAGCCCGTCGCTGTTCGTGCTGCACTTCGGCCTGAAACGCACCCACCCGGATCTCGCCCACCACACCATCCTGTTCGGGCCGCGCTACAAGGGCCTGATCGACGAGATCTACGGCAAGGACGCACTCGCCGACGACTTCTCGATCTACCTGCACGCCCCCTGCGTCACCGACCCGAGCCTCGCGCCGGAGGGCTGCTCGACCTACTACGCGCTGTCGCCGGTGCCGCACCTGGGCACCGCCGCGATTGATTGGGATGTCGAGGGGCCGCGCTACGCCGAGCGGATTCTCGACGCGATCGAGGCGCGCTATATTCCGGGCCTGAAAGCCGATCTGGTGACCCAGCGCATCTTCACTCCGAAAGATTTCGAGCGCGAGCTGAACGCCTGGCAGGGCTCGGCCTTCTCGCTGGAGCCGGTCTTGACCCAGAGCGCCTGGTTCCGCACTCACAACCGCGACGACGTGATCGGCAACCTCTACTTCGTCGGCGCCGGCACCCACCCCGGCGCCGGCGTGCCGGGCGTGATCGGCTCGGCCAAGGCGACCGCCGGGCTGATGATCGCCGACGCGGAAAGCAAGGTGTGGGGAGGCCAGGCTTGACCACGGCAGACCTCGTCCAGACCAGCCGCGAGACGATCCAGAAGGGATCGAAGAGCTTCGCCGCTGCCGCCGCCTTCTTCGACGCCGAGACCCGCGCCGACGCCGAGATGCTCTACGCCTGGTGCCGCCACTGCGACGACGTGATCGACGGCCAGGAGCTCGGTCACGGCATGGCGACGCCGGACGCGGCCAGCGCCAACCAGCGCCTCACGTCCCTCTACGAAAAGACCCGCGCCGCCCTCGCCGGCCAGCCGACCGACGACCCCGACTTCGCGGCGTTCCAGCGCGTCGCCCTGCGCCGCCACATCCCGGAGCGCTACGCCATCGAGCTGCTCGACGGCTTCGCCATGGACGTCTCGGCGCGCCGCTATGAGACGTTGGAGGACACGCTCGACTACTGCTGGCACGTCGCCGGCGTGGTGGGGGTGATGATGGCGCTGGTGATGGGGGTGAAACCCGACGACCTGGCCACGCTGCGCCGAGCGCAGGACCTGGGCCTCGCCTTCCAGCTGACCAACATCTCCCGCGACGTGATCGAGGACGCCGCCAACGGCCGCATCTACCTGCCCGCGGCGTGGTTGGCCGAAGCGGGCGTGCCGGAGGCCGAGATCGGCCTGAAGAAGCACCGCGCCGCTGTGTTCGGAGTGGTGAAGCGGCTGCTCGCCGAGGCGGAGCCCTACTACGCCTCGGCCATCGCCGGCCTCTCCGAGCTGCCGTTCCGCTCCGCCTGGGCGATCGCCGCGGCGCGCGGCGTCTACCGCCAGATCGGGATCATCGTGCTGCAGCGCGGCCCCAAGGCCTGGGACACCCGCGCCTCGGCCAGTAGCGCGATGAAGGCGGCGCTGGCGCTGGGCGGCGGCTGGACGGCGCTGACAAGCCGCGGCGCGAAATCCGCGCCCCGTCCGCCGCTCTGGTCGAAGATCTGAGCCGACAGATGCCCTAGCCGAGCGGTTCGCGCTCCAGCGGACCCGCTTCGATCTGCTCAGCTCGCGCCGCCTGGATCTCCGCCAGCTGCGCCTTCAGCTTCCTGACCGGCTGAGCCATCAGGAATCCGTAGGAGACGCAGCCCTCCTTGGTGTTCACCGCGTGGTGGATGCGGTGGGCCTGGATCAGCTGCTTCCAGAACTTCGACTTGCCGTTCAGTGGCGTCGGATAGCGCCGGTGCACCAGGCCGTCGTGGAACATGGCGTAGACCGCGCCATAGGCGGTGATCCCGATGCCCATCGGCAGCAGCAGCGGATAGCCGTGGACGCCGAAGTAGATCGAGACGATCGCCGGTGTGGCGAACACCGCCGCGAACAGGTCGTTCAGCTCGAACCTGCCGGTGCGCGGCGTGTGGTGCGAGCGATGCCAGACCCACCCGAAGCCGTGCATGACGTATTTGTGCGTGAACCAGGCGAAGCCCTCCATGAACAGGAAGGCGCCGGCGAAGATGACGAGGTCGAGGGCGAAGGCGGCCATTTCCCCTTAGGTCCGAATCCTGCGGGCGGCGACCTGCGCCACCGCAAAGCCCGCCGCCCCGATCAAGATGAGCACGATCCATGGCTTATAAAGGACCGCCACGCCAGCGTCGCGCCAGAGCAGCCCCTGGTAGGCCTCGATCACCCAGGCGTGAGGCGTGAACCAGCCGACAGCCTGCAGCCACGGCGGCATCAGGAAGCGCGGCACCATGCTGCCGCCGACGGCCGCCAGGATCAGGATGACGAAGGTCGAGAGCATCTGCGCCTGCTCCCGAGTGCGACAGAGCGCGACAAGGCCCAGCGCCAGCCCGCCCGACGCGGTGGCGGCCACGGCGGTCGTGACCAGCCAAAGCCCGAGATGTTCGGTGACCGCCACGCCGTAGACGATCTGCGCGGTGGCGAAGATCACCGTCGCCTGCGCCGCGCCCTGGGCGATCAGGAACAGCAGCTTGCCGGTGACCACCGGCCCGATGCCGGCGCGGCCGGCGAGGATGCGGTCGGAAATACCTGCGCGCCGCTCGTCGACCAGGGTCAGCGCGCCGTGGATGGCGGCGAACAGCGAGAACAGCACCATCACCGCGCCGGCATAGTAGGCGATCGAGGCGCCGCCCTTCTTCGAGATCACGTTCTGACGCTCGAACAGCTCGTCCGCCTTCGGCACCGACTTGGGGTCCTGCACCGCCTGGTCGGTGGCGATGGCGACGTTCTGCTTCTGGTCCGCCGTCAGATCCCCGATTGCGGGGGCCAGGTCACGCAGGGTGCGCGTGATCAGCGAGTCGGGCGCCGCCTTGGGAAGCACTTCCTGGACCCTGGCTTCGGTCAGCGGCGCGGCGACCGCCCGGCTTGGGTCGGCCAGGATCACGATCGGCGCGCCGACGCTGGCCGGATCGGCTCGGATCACTAGCCCGGCGTCGTCGCGACCGGCGTGGACCGCAGCGCGCACGCCTTCGAACGTCGGCGGGCTGCCGAGCTCGGCGCGCAGGTCCGGGTCTGCCAGGATCGCCTTCGTCAGGCGGGACGAAGCCGGAGTGTGGACCAGGTCGACGATCGCCACTTTCAGCTTCACGTCCGTGCCGGTCGCGCCAGAGAACACCGCCGAGAAGATCAGGAACACCACCGACGGCAGGATGAAGGTCATCACCAGCGCAGGCCGGTCGCGCCAGAGATCCAGCGCCATCACCCGGAACATCGCGAAGCTCACGCGGCCCGCCTGGCCATCGCGACGATGGCGAAGAGTTGTTCGAGCGTCGGGCGACGCACGCGTATTTCACGCGGGACCAGCCCCTGCGCCTTCAGCCGCTGTCCCAGTTGACCTGCGAGCGCATAGCCGTCCGACGCTAGGCGGCGCCAGATGCCGTCCGGGTCGCGGCCAAGCCCCTCCTCAGCCAGGTGGGTGGCGGCCGCGGCGTCAGCCTCGCCGACATCGACTTCGATCTCCACCTGATCGCCGAAGGCGTCGGCGATCAGCGCGTCGGGCGCGCCTTCCAGCACCTTCTCGCCGTCGCGCAGAAAGCCGACCCGGTCCGCCAGGGCGCCGGCCTGGTCAAGGTCGTGGGTGACGAGCAGAATGCCGACTCCCTCGGACTTCAGGTGCGTCAGCGCCTCGCCGATCGCCAACTTGGCCGTCTGATCGACGCCAACGGTCGGCTCGTCGAGCACCAGCAGCTTCGGCTCGGCCAGGATCGCCGCGGCGATGTTCACCCGGCGCTGGAACCCGCCAGAGAGGCGCCGCACCAGCTCGCTGGCTCGCTCCGTGGTGCGGGTGACCGCCATCGCCCGCGCCACCGCGGCGCCGACCGCCCTGCCCTTCAGGCCGGCAAGGCTGGCGAAGGTCTGCAGGTTCTCGGCCACCGTCAGCTGCGGGTAGAGCGCCAGGGCCTGGGGCGCCAGGCCGAGCGCCGCCCGGGCCTCGCCATCGCTGAAGGGATCGCGCCCGACCAGGCGCACCTCGCCGCTGTCCGGCTTCAACCGCCCGCAGATCGCTCGCACCAGGGTGGTCTTGCCGGAGCCGTTCGGGCCCAGCAGGGCGTAGATCTCGCCCGGCCCCACTTCCAGGCTGACGCCCCGCAGCACCTGGCGAGCGCCGAAGGCGTGGCGGACAGCTTGGACTTCGAGGATCGGGCCGGAAGGGCCGACGTTCACGCGGCCGCCTTGCGCCCCGAAAACAGGCTGCGGGCGAAGACACGGAGGCGGCCATCGCAGCCCGCCTTGGCCAGGGCGGCGTCGGCGGCGTCGAGGTGGGCCTCGATCGCGGCGACCGCGGCCCTGGGTCCCAGCGCGGACACCACCGTCGTCATGCCGGCGTCCTTGCCGATGTCCTTGCCGACTTGGTCGCCGCCATCGACATCGATCAGGTCGTCGCGAATCTGGAAGGCCAAACCGATGCGGCGGGCGAATTCGCCCAGCTCGCGCCGCGCCGCCGGATCGGCGCCGCCGATCAGCGCGCCGGCCTCGGCCGCGGCCATCATCAGGACGCCGGTCTTGCGGTGATTGAGCGCATCGAGTTCGGCGACGGTGCGCGGACGATTGCGCTCGGCCAGATCCAGCGCCTGGCCGGCGACCAGGCCGTGGAAACCGACCGCCTCGGCCAGCGACATCACCAGTTCGCTGCGATGGTCCGCCGGCAGGCAGTCGGCCGCGGCGATCACCCCGAAGGCCCGCGTCAGCAGACCCACCGAGGCCAGGATCGCATCGGCCTCGCCGTAGACCCGGTGCGTGGTCGGCCGGCCACGACGCAGCCGCGCATCGTCCATCGACGGCAAGTCGTCGAGCACCAGCGACGCGGCGTGCACCATTTCCATCGAGCAGGCCACGTCGAGCGCCCTGGCGATCGGCGAGCCGAACGCCTCGGCGGTAAGCAGGGTCAGCAGCGGCCGGAAACGCTTGCCCGGCGCGAGCAGCGCGTAGTGCGCGGCTTCCCCCAGGCGGCCGGGCTCTTCGCCCGGCGACGGAATCAGCTCGGCAAGTCGCCGATCGACGTGGAGACGCAATGCCTCGACGCTGTGGAGAAACATGCCCGTGTCGTCCATGCGCCCCCCCGACGCCAGCGGAGCTACCACCCCCGCTGTCGAGTCTCTGCGAAATCTGAAAGGCTTATTGGGCGGCGTCAACCCGCACTCCCTGCGGCAAGTGGCTTTGCTTGTGCTCCGGCCTCGTCCTGTGCCCGCACAGACACTCGACGATGCTCCGCATTCCGAGCATCCGGCCTATACACGACAAAGGTTCAGTCGTCGCCGTATAGGCTGTCGTACGGATCAACTTTACCCGATTCGACGTCGCCGACGTTCAGTTCGGGCTGATAACCGATCTTGTCGGCGAGGCTGGAGCGCCAGGCGAGCAGGATCTCGTCGCGTAGCTCCGATGCGCCGGCGGCGACCCGCCCGGTGACGAAGGCCACGCCTTTGGCGACACCCGGCCTGAACGCGCCGGCCTTTTCCAGCTCGTAGAACGGGATCGTCGTCGCCAGGTCGTCGCTCAAATAGGCGCCAACTCGCTGTTCGATCGGGCAGCCGCAGTCGCGGAACGACGTCATCGCCGCCTTCACGGCGTCGAATGTCACCACCTGGCGCGCATAGGCGCCCTCCCAGGGCACATGCACGTGTTCCAGCGTGTAACCGTTCGGATTGGGGAACGGTCCCCAGCCGTTGTAGTGGATCGAGACGTGCAGCGGCATGCTGCCGTCGCCGACGAAGTGCGAGAGCAGGCCGATGTCGACCAGGATCTGGCCTTCGCGGCGCGAGCGGTCGGCTTCCAGCCAGGCTTTGTGGTCGGGGTTGGCGGTGTGGCGCGCGCCGGCATCATCAACTCGCCAATAGGCGAAGTCCTTCGCCAGCTGCTGCCAGTCGGCGATGATCGAATAGGGCAGATAACCCATCTTCCAACTGGTGGCGCCGGCGGCGCGCAGCGCCGTTTCATACTCTTCGCGGGTCGGCGGCAGGGCGCCAAGCGGCAGCACGCCGGCGATCTTGCCGTCGTCGCCGCCGTCGACGAAATGGCCCGGGTCGCGGTCGGCGTCGTGGGTCCTGCCGGAGTTGCGCGAACGATCCGGCTCGCGGCTGAGTTCGCCGACCGCCGTCGCGGCCGCGGCGCTGCGCAGGAACGGCGGCAGTTCGGCTGGCAGCGCTTCGACGGCGGCCTCGCCGATCATGCGGTGACCGCTCGAACCCCAGGCCAGCGCCGGCCCGGCCGCGCCCAGCAACAGGAACGTCGTCAGCGCCGCGCCAAGCGTTGCTCTCATCTGGGATCCCTAATCGGAAGCTCTTGCTCGACCCGCCGCACCCAGGCCTCGACGGACGGAGTGTCGGCCAGGTCGAAGCCGCCATCGGCGGCGAAGCGGGTGTAGGCGACCAGGGCGATGTCGGCCAGCGTCAGAAGTCTCGCCGACCAGGAAATCGCGCCCGGCCAGCGCGGCGTCCGTGAGGGCCCGGTCCAACAGCGACAGCGCCGCCTGGGCCTTGGCGATCAGCGCCGGATCCAGCTCGCTGCGCGGCCGGCCCAGGTACTTCATCTGATAGCGGACCACGGCGACGGTCGGCTCGTGGTTGTACTGCTCCCAGAACATCCATTCGAGCATCTTGGCGCGCAGGTAGGGATCGGCGGGAATCAGCGGCGAGCCCTCGGCCAGATACAGGATGATCGCGCCCGATTGGGCCAGCGGACGGCCGTCCTCCAACACAATAGTAGGCGCCTGACCCGCGGGATTCATGGCAAGAAACGCGTCGCTGCGCGTCTCGCGCTTAACAACGTTCACATCGATCCAAGTGAATGGAATCGCGAGCCTTTCACAGGTCCATTTGACCTTCAGACAATTGCCCGAGATGGGATCGCCGTAAATCGTGATCATGCATGCGACCTTGTTTATGGTTGCCCTCGATTTGTGACGACTGTACGAATGCCCTCACAACGCGACGAGAAACAACAGGGTAAGAGCTGATGAAGCACTTCCTGGCATGCCTCGCCACGCTGGCGTGCGCCCTGGCCGCGTCATCCGGGGCATTCGCCGAGCCGGCGTCACCGACAATTCCGGTCAAACCTGACCAAGCCCAAACTCGAACTCCGGCCGATCCGCTCGGCGACATGGTCACCGCGGCCATCACCGGATCGCTGCCGGGTTCGGCCGACTACTACCTGAGGGCGACCCTCTATCACGCCGGCGAACGCGGCCTGCGCGCCCTCGACTCGCTCGGCTGCAAGGTGGTGGCGATGCGCACCGCGGCCGTTGACGGGGTCGACCTGCCGCGCCACACCATCCTGTTCATCAAGGAGACGGTGGGCCTGCCGATGCCGGACGGCTCGAAGCACGACGGCTTCTGGTACGCGTCGGACGTCGGCGGGGCGATCCACAAGGGCCGCATCGATCTCTTCACCGGCAACGGCTCCGGCTCGATGTCACCGCTGATGCCGCTCAATCTTGCCACGCTGACGGTGATGAAAGCCGGTGTGTTCCAGGGCTGCCCGCACAGCTAATCACCGGGCTCCTGTGGGAGAGGTGAAACCTACGGCGCCTGGCCGACCAGCCAGGTGCTGGGCTTGTTGATCGGATAGGCCGTGCCGTTGCGGTGTAGGTAGGGCTCGATCCTGGGCTCGGCGACCATGTCGATATCCGGATAGACGCAGCGATCGTGCTCCGGATTGCGCGAGCCGATCTCCAGCACCACCGCCTCGCGGCTGGAGCGGTTGACCAGGTGGTGGCCGTCCGGATCGCCGGCCTTGAAGGCGATGCAGTCGCCGGCGCGCAGCACTTCCTCGCCGTCATCGGTGATCGAGACCAGCTCGCCCTCCAGCACATAGACCAGCTCGTCCTCGTGGCTGTGCCAGTGCCGCTGGCTGGACCAGACGCCGGGCGGCAGACGCGAAAGATTGACCCCGAACTGGGTCAGGCCCACCGCATTGCCGAGCCGCTTCCAGGTCGATCCGAGGCAGGGCCGATCGTACGGCGCCGGGTAGTTGCAGCCGCTCTCGGTGGGGATGGCGGCGAGGTCGAGCTTCTTCATGCGAAGGCTCCCGTGGGATGATGCAAGTCAGCCTAACCGCCAGGGACGCCACTCAATGTCAGCAGGCTGACGCTTGGCGCCGAGCTGGCCCGAGCGCGAGTGGATCAGCGGCCGAACGGTGCGTTGATCACCTTCACTTCGAACCAGAACGGCTTGCCGGCCAGCCGCGCGTCTTTGTGCCTGGCGTAGAAGGCGCTGATCAGGCCGCCCTGCGTGTTCTGCTCCCAGCCGGGCACGTTGGAAATGAACGTGCTGCCGGCGTTCTCGACGGTCGAGGCGAACGGGTACTCGTCGGCGCTGCTCTCGCGGGACCGCACCACGCCCGACGCATCGATGTTGGCATATCGTTTCTGGCTGCGCCGCATCGTCGCCTCGGAGACGTGGTCGTAGGTGAGGATCCGCGGCCAGCCGGCCATCTGCGCGTGCCAGATCCCCTCTGAGATCGCCGGCAGCTCCATGAAGTCGTATTCCATGACCGGCAGGCTGCCGTCGTTGGTGAGCGGCTTGCCGACCAGCCGCGCGTCGATCGTCATCGCGCTCTCCAGTTCGCCGCATAGTGGTGGCGCCGTCGGCGATCGAACTCAAGCTGAGGGGATCTCACACCACGGCCGCCTTGACAACCGGCCCGGAAACCGGACGCTCGCGGCCAGGCTCCGGGGGGTGGCGATGCGGTCAATCTGGCTTGTGGCTCTGGTCGCGCTCGCCGCCTGCTCCAAAGGCGCGGCGCCGGCCGGCAATGCGGCCGCCAACGTCGCCGCCACGAACGCCGCGGCCACCGCGCCGGCCGCCACGCCCAGCGCCAAGCTCGCCCAGATCTTCACCCCCGACGTGATCGGCTCGAACGTGGCCTTCCTGGAGACGATCACCGGGCCGGCGTTCCGCACCGACGGCTCGGACCGCACCTACAAGGTCGACGGCTGCCAGATCATCGTCGGCGCCACCGCCGGCAAGATCGATAACATCGGCATCGTCGGTTATTCGCAGCGCTGCAGCTTCCCGATCGCGCAGTATTTCGCCGGCGGCTACCAGTACCCGGTGCCGAACAACCCCACCTTCGGCGACATCAAGCGCGGCTTTGGCGGCAGCTACGGCGCCGACTGCCTGATGTCGTGCGGCAACGCCGCCGACCCGGTGGTCTCGCTATCGTACCAGGGCAGCCACGCCGACAACTTCAACAACCTGGAAGCCTCGCTCTCGATCGCCGACGAGCCGGCGCTGAGCGCCTACGAAGACTGGGGCGAGAAGCTAGCGGCGAAGTACGGCCAGGACTACGTGCTGGCCGCCAAGTTCAACACCGGCGACAACCTCGACGACGTCGCCTCGCGCGACTTCGCGCCGATCCGCCCCGACACCATCCGCGTCGGCGGCAATCTGAGCGGACCGGGGGAAACGGACGCATCGCAGTGACGGCGAGACGGAACGCCGCCCGGCCGCCTTTGCGCCAACCAAGCCGCCAACACCGCAATCAACGCTATGCCCCCTGCGGAGCCCGCACGGCGGATTCGTAACGTTACTGGTAGTACCCTGGCTCGCACCCCCGCCGCCGGCCCGTGGCGCCGCTCCAGGCCCCGGGAAATGGCATGCCAGGGCCGGGGGTCAGGTTTCCACGAAGGCGCGTTCCAGCACGAAGTCGCCGGGCGCCGCGATCGAGCCCTCTTCGTAGCCGCGGTCGAGCAGCAGCTGCTTCAGGTCGGCGAGCACGCTGGGGCCGCCGCAGAGCATCACCCGGTCGCGGGCCTTGTCGAACGGCGGCAGGCCGATGTCGGTGAACAGCTGGCCGCTGGTGATCAGGTCGGTGATGCGGCCCTGGTGCTTGAACGGGTCGCGGGTCACCGAGGGGTAGTAGATCAGCTTGGGGGCGACGAGCTCGCCCAGGTCCGGATCGTTCGGCAGATCGTGCTCGAGGAACTTGCGGTAGGCCAGGTCGATGGTGCGGCGCACGGTGTGGGTGACGATCACCTTCTCGTAGCGCTCGTAGGTCTCGGGGTCGCGGACCAGGGAGAGGAAGGGCGCGAGGCCGGTGCCGGTGCCCAGCATGTAGAGGTTCTTGCCGGGGCGCAGGCCGTCGAGCACCAGGGTCCCGGTCGGCTTCTTGCCCACCAGCACCTCGTCGCCGACCTTCACGTGCTGCAGGCGGCTGGTCAGCGGCCCGTCCTGCACCTTGATCGAGAAGAACTCGAGCTCGTCGGCATAGTAGGGGGAGACCACGCTGTAGGCCCGCACCAGCGGCTTGCCGTCGA
The DNA here is from genome assembly GCA_963835495.1 of uncultured Pseudomonadota bacterium. GTDB lineage: Bacteria > Pseudomonadota > Alphaproteobacteria > Caulobacterales > Caulobacteraceae > Acaudatibacter. The sequence goes on from CAWIFQ010000003.1 coordinate 1,799,407, forward strand.
GCATCAGCCCCAGCATCACGAACTGCCCGCTGGCGAAGCGCAGCGCCGGGTCACGGGTGGTGCGCAGGGTGAACAGCTCGTCAGTCCAGTGCTCGACGTGGGTCACGCGCTCCACATAGAAAGCGCCAGACGCCTTCGTCGGCGCGACTGCCGTGACGGTGGTGTCGGTCATCGTCATCCTTGGTGACTAGCGGGATTCGGCCCGAGTTCAGATATCGCCGCCGACGTACGGGGCGGCGCCGGGGGCGCGGGCGGTATGTATGCCGCATTCGGTCTTTTGCGAACCCGCCCAGCGGCCGGACCTAATGTCGCCCCCCTCCTCCACCGGGCTGGTGCAGGGCCAGCAGCCGATCGAGGGATAGCCGAACGAGACCAGCGGGTGCTCGGGCAGGTCGTGCTCGGCGATGTAGGCGTCGAGGTCGGTCTTGTTCCAGTTGGCGAGCGGGTTGAACTTCAGCTTGCCCTCGGACTCCTCGACCACCGGCAGGCGCATGCGGTCGCCGCCGTGGAAGCGCTTGCGGCCGGTCAGCCAGGCCGAGAAGCCCGACAGCGCCGCGTCGAGCGGGATCACCTTGCGGATGTGGCAGCAGGCGTCGGTGTCGGTCTTCCACAGGTCCGCGCCAGGATCGACCGTGGCGAGATCCTCGAAACGGGGCCGCAGATCGCGGACGTCGGTGAGGCCGAGCCTGGCGGCCAGCTGCTGGCGATAGTCCAGGGTCTGGCCGAACAGCATGCCGGTATCCAGGAACAGCACCGGGATGGTCGGGCTGACCTGCGCGGCGAGGTGCAGCAGCACCGCCAATTCGGCGCCGAACGAGGAGACCAGCGCCAGCTCGTCGCCATAGAGCTCGTAGGCCGCCTTGATGATCTCGGCCGGGTGGGCGTGGCGCAGCTCGGCGTCCAACCGCTGGGCGAGCAACTCGGCGCGGTCGATGTCGTCCATGGCGAGTGTCATGCTTGACGCTCCACGAAAGCTGGGGCGCGGCCGTCGGCGGCGCGCTGGTAGACGTGACGATAGCGGCCGACGACATGGCCCCAGGCGTCGGGCGAGGACCCGTCGGCCGGCTCGAAGGTGTCGACGCCGCAGCGGACCATGAAGCCGGCCTGCTCGCGCAGCACGTCGCCCACCGCTCTCAGCTCGCCTTCATATCGATAGCGCTCCCGGAGGATACGAGCCGAAGAGTAGGCTTGGCCGGTTAAGAACTTCGGGAACACCAGGGCGACGACGGCGATCCGCGGCAGGTCGGCGGCGATGTCCTCCACCGCCTCGTTGGCCTCGATCCGGACGCCGACGTTGCGGCCCTCGGCCAGCAGCCTGTGGCCCTCGGCCAGGAACCGCTGCAGCGAGACGATCACGTCGCCGCGCGGAATCGGCTCCTCGTCGTCGACCGTGGTGAAGGGGTCATCAGCGGCCTCGGCGCGCTGGCCGGTCCACCTAATGAGCGCTGGCATAGACCGCCTCCTTGAACGGGGCGAGCCCGGTGCGGCGGAACGTATCGAGGAAGCGCTCGCCGTCTTTGCGTTCGCGCAAATAGACCTCGACCATGCTGTCGACGGCGTCGGCGACCTTGTTGGCCGGCACCGCCGGTCCCAGCACCTGGCCGAGCGAGGCTTCCGCCTCGGCCGAGCCGCCGAGTGTAAGCTGGTAGAACTCCTCGCCCTTCTTATCGACGCCCAGGATGCCGATGGCGCCGACGTGGTGGTGGCCGCAGGCGTTGATGCAGCCGCTGATCTTGATGCCGAGCTCGCCGACCTTCTCGGCCAGCGCCGGATCGGCGAACTTCAGCGCGATCTGCTGGGCGATCGGAATGGCCCGGGCGTTGGCCAGGGCGCAGTAGTCCAGGCCGGGGCAGGCGATGATGTCGGTGACCAGGCCGCGGTTTGGCGTGTCGAGATCGCGCTCGCCCAGCGCCTTCCAGAGCGCCGGCAGGTCGTCCAGCCTCACGTGCGGCAGGATCAGGTTCTGCTCGTAGTGGACCCGGATCTCGTCCTGGGAATAGCGCTCGGCCAGGTCGGCCAGCAGCTCCATCTGTTCGGCCGAGCAGTCGCCGGGCGTTTCGCCGGGCTTCTTCAGCGAGACATCGACGATGGCGTAGCCGGGGACCTTGTGCGGCTTGACGTTGTTGCGGACGAAGCGGGCGAACGCCGGATCGGCCTTGGCTGCGTCGAACGCGGCTGACGTCGCCGGCAGCTTCTCGAAGTTGCGCGGCGTGAAGGCGGCGCGGATGCGGGCCAGCTCCAGGTCGGGCAGATCGACCTGGGCCTTGTCGGCGCTTTCCCACTCGGCCTCGACTTCGCGGGCGAAGCCCTCGGCGCCCAGGCTGGCGACCAGCACCTTGATGCGGGCCTTCCAGATGTTGTCGCGCCGGCCGTGGCGATTGTAGACCCGCAGGATCGCCTGCAGGTAGCTCAGCAGATGCCGCACCGGCAGATGCTGGCGGATCACCGGGCCGAGATAGGGCGTGCGCCCCAGCCCGCCGCCGACCAGCACTTCGAAGCCGAGCTCGCCGGCGTCGTTGCGGTGCAGTCTGAGGCCGATGTCGTAGATCTTGGTCGCGGCCCGGTCGGCCGGCGAAGCGGTCACCGCGATCTTGAACTTGCGTGGCAGGAACGAGAACTCGGGGTGGAACGTCGACCACTGCCGGATCGCCTCGACCCAGATGCGCGGATCGTCGACTTCCTCGGCGTTGGCGCCGGCGTGGGGGTCGGCGGTGATGTTGCGGATATCGTTGCCGCTGGTCTGGATGGCGTGCATCCCGACCTCGGCCAGATGCTCGAGGATATCCGGCGCGTCCTTCAGCTTGATCCAGTGGAGCTGCAGGTTGGTGCGGGTGGTGAAGTGGCCGTAGCCCTTGTCGTAGGTGGCGGCGATGAAGGCGAGCTTGCGCAACTGCTTCGAGGTCAGCGCGCCGTAGGGGATCGCCACCCGCAGCATGTAGGCGTGCAGTTGCAGATAGAGCCCGTTCATCAGGCGCAGCCGTTTGAACTGGTCCTCGGTCAGCTCGCCGGAGAGCCGGCGCTCGCACTGCTCGCGGAACTCGGCGACCCGGTCGGCGAGGATTTCCTTGTCGATGGCGTCGTACTGGTACATCGCGGCGCCTCCTCTAACGCTTGATCTTGTCGAGCCGACCCGTCGATCGGGCCGCGCCGTGGGCGTGCAGCAGCGCGTCGATCGCCTCGCCGCCCTCGGTCTTCTTGCCGTGCTCCGGCTTGTTGGTCGGCCCCAGCGCCCGGACCCGTTCGCGGTAGCTGAGCGGCGCGTAGCCGTGCTCCGACGGGATCACGTCGATCAGATACGGGTCGACCACCACGGTGATCTGGTTCTTGGCGCGCGCCTCGGCCGCCAGCGCCGCGTCCTCGTCGTCGAACAGCTCGGCGTCCGCGAACCTGGGCGCCCACTGGCCGTCGTGGCCCAGGAACACCGCTTCGCCGTCATCCAGTCTGTTGCCGGTCAGGGCTTTCATGACTGCACAGCCCTTCTCCGCTCGCCGGGCATCGGGATCTCGACAGGGCGGGGGGAAGCCTGAGCGAGCGCCATCGCTTCGCCGACAATGAGCAGCGCAGGGCCCTCGACCGTCATCGCGGCCTCTGAGAGCCGGGCCAGCGTGGTGACGATCCGGCGTTCGGTCGGCAGGCTGGCGTCTTCCACAATCAGCGCCGGCGTCGACGCCGCCCGGCCAGCCGCCATCAACCGCGCGGCGATCGGGGCGGCGGTCGAAACGCCCATGTAGATCACCACCGTCTGGTTGGCCCGCGCCAGGCTTGGCCAGTCCAGGTCGGGCTCGCCGTCCGTGGCCGCGTGGCCGGTGACGAAGGTCACGGCCTGCGCCGCGCCGCGATGCGTCAGCGGCGCGCCGGCCGCCGCGCCCGCCGCCAGCGCCGCGGTGACTCCGGGCACCACGTGGCAGACCACGCCGGCCGCTCGGCAAGCTTCCAGCTCCTCGCCGCCACGACCGAAGATGAATGGATCGCCGCCCTTCAGCCGCACCACCGTCAGCCCGTCGCGAGCGAAGGCGACCAGCAGCCGGTTGATCTCGTCCTGGGCGTAGGAATGGCGCGATTTGCGCTTGGCCACCGACAGCCGGCGGGCGCTCGCCGGGGCCAGGTCCAGGATCGCCTCGCTGACCAGACCGTCGTGCACCACGACGTCCGCGCCCTGCAGCGCCTTCAGCGCCTTCAGCGTCAGCAACTCCGGATCGCCCGGCCCCGCGCCGACCAGCCACACCTCGCCCACAGCCCGGACGGACCGCTGTCCGCCGAGCGCGACGAGGGCGCTGCGCCGCTTTGATGCTGGTGACTTGGCCATCGTACCTTTAGGCGACCTTGTTAGCTGTTCTAATAGCCTCAGAGAACGGCATAGCGGGGCGAACCTTTCGGTCCGCCCCGCTGACACCCGCTAGCGAAAGGGCCGATGCGCTCTCGGGTGATTGCAAATTGGCGAGGCGGCGCCCATTTCGCAACCGAAGTCTTCTGCCGGGGTCATCAGTAAATCTTATGGAAACGAGGCGACGTCTCCCTCCGTTGAATGCTCTGCGCGCCTTTGAGGCCGCGGCGCGACACCTGAATTTCAGCCGCGCCGCCGACGAGCTGTCGGTGACACCAGGCGCCGTCTCCCAGCAGATCCAGAACCTGGAAGACTACGTGGGGGTTTCGCTCTTCAAGCGGACGCCGAAGGGCCTGCTGCTGACGGACGCGGCGCAGACCGCCCTCCCCGCCCTGCGTGAAGCGTTCGACCGTCTGGCCGAGGCTGCCTCCCTGCTCACCGCCGCCGTGGACGGCCGGCGCCTGACGCTCACCGCCCCGCCTTCCTTCGCGGCCAAATGGCTGGTGCCGCGGCTGAAGGGCTTCGAGGAGGCCTATCCCCAGGTCGACGTCTGGCTTTCCGCCGATATGGAGATCGTCGATTTCACCGCCGGCGAGATCGACCTCGCCATCCGCTACGGCGCCGGACGCTATCCGGCGCTGGAGCTGCAACGGCTGATGTCGGAGACCGTGATCCCGGTCGCGAGCCCGGGGTTGCTGGCCGAAAACCCGCTGGAGCGCCCGGAGGATCTCGCCAAGCATATCCTGCTGCACGATGGCTCACCCGACGCCGACGAGAGCTGCCCGGACTGGTCGATGTGGCTGGCGGCGCGCGGCGTTCGCGGCGTCGACGGCACCCGCGGCCCACGCTTCAACCAGTCGAGCCTGGTGATCGAGGCGGCGATGGGCGGTCGTGGCATCGCCCTGGCCAAGCGCACCCTGGCGCAGGACGACCTCGACGCTGGCCGCCTGGTGAACCCGCTGCAGATCGCGACCGCGGTCGATTTCGCCTACTACCTCGTCCACCCGAAGGCGAAGGGCCGGCTGCCGCAGGTGAAGGCGTTCGTCAGCTGGATCAGCGCCGAGGCGGCGGCGCATGAGGCGGCGCTAGCGGCGATGGACAACGGCGCGGGCATTTGACGGCCTGAAGCGCCGGCGCCCAGCCAACTCCGGGGCCGGTTCCACCGCATCCGCCCGCCACGCCCCATCCCGGCGACCGCTCTTGATCGCCTCCAGCGTCTGCGCCCACACCGCGTCGCCGTCCGGGGGCGCGCCCGGCCCGCCGAGATTGGCGACGAAACCCGGCCCCATGACGCCGTTGAACTCGGACCAGCTCGCCGCGTAGATCGCCACCACCGGCGCGCCGACCGCGGATGCGAGGTGGGTGAGACCGGTGTCGACGCCCACCACCGCCGCCGCGCCAGCCAGCAATGCGGCGAGCTCGGCGAACCCCAGCGCCGGCGAGACCACCGCCGAAGGAGACGCCTCGGCGATCCTCAGCGCGCGCTGGCGTTCGGCCTCGTTGCCCCAGGGCAGCACGATCGCCAGTCCCTTGTCCGCCGCGCGCCGCGCCAGCTCGATCCACCGCGCTTCGGCCCAGGTCTTGTCGTCGCGGGCCGTCGCATGCAGACCGACGAGATAGGGTCCGGACCCCACCCAGTCCGGCTGCGCGGTGGCCGTGCGCAAGCCGTAGTCGAGCTCCGCCGGGACTTCGTAGCCCATCGACTGCGCGACCAGCCGGCGCATGCGCTCGACCGCGTGCAGCGTGACGCCGGCGGCGTACTTGCGATCGTAGAACAGGCTGGCCGGCGGCTCGCGGACGCTCTGCGCGTCGTAGCCGCAGTGCACGCCCTTCGCCAGGCGCGCCAGCATCGCGCTGCGGATCAAGCCCTGGGCGTCGATGATGCGGTCGTAGGGCGCGCCGGCGACGCACCTGTGGAACGCGCCGAACTCACGCCAGGTGTCAGGCGACAGCAGGTGGCGGCGCCAGTGCCGCAGCCGAACAGGGATCACCCGGGTGACGGCGGGGTGCAGCCGGGCGATATCCGCCAGAGAATCCTCGATCACCCAGTCGAGCGAGAGGTTCGGGATCTGCCGGCTGAGGTCGGAGACCGCGGGCAGACAATGGATCACGTCGCCGAGCGACGAGGACTTGATCAGCAGGACGCGCGTCAATCGCCCCGTCCTGGCGCCTTTTGGCCCGGCGACTTCAATGAGTTCAACGCCCGCTCGTGGGCGTAGGCGGCGATGTCGGCCAGCGCCTCGTCGAGGGCGTCGCGCACCTTGGACAGGCCGCCGGCGCCCGCCGCCTCGCACGCTTCGCAAGCGTCGCCGACCTGAAGCGCGCCGATCCCACGCGCGGCGCCCTTCAAGGTGTGGACCGCGTCGCGCCAGCCTTCGTGGTCCGGCTCGAGCATCGCGCCCCAGATCGCGGACTGTTCGCGGAACAAGGCGAGCACCTCGTCAATCAGGTCGTCGTCGCCGGCGGCGAACCCCTCAAGATAGGCGAAATCCACCACGCCCTTGATGTCGCGCCGCGCCAAAGAGGCTTCCTTGCGTTGACCTATGGCGCCCATGCTTAGACGAAGCCGGAAGGGGAGGCGAGATGAGATGGGCGAGCACGTCTACGAGGTCTACGGGGCGCTGGGATCGCCCTACTCGCTGAAGATGCGGGCGGTGATGCGCTACCGGCGACTGCCGCACATCTGGTGCGGCGTGCCGCTGGAGTCCGAGGTGCGCGCCAAGGTGAAAGTCCCGGTGATCCCGGTGATCCGCTTCAGCGAGGACGACTGGCGCAACAACTCGACCCCGATGATCCAGTCGCTGGAAGACCTGCACCCGGAGCGGCGGTTGACCCCCGATGATCCGGCGGACGCCTTCCTGGCGTGGTTGCTGGAGGACTTCGCCGACGAGTGGGGCACCAAGATGATGTTCCACTACCGCTGGGCCTATCCGGAAGATCAGCTGCCGAACGCCTTCACCCTGGCCCAGCAAGCTCTGCTCGGTCGGCCGCGCGCCCAAGTGGACCGGGCCGCCCAGAACATGTGCGACCGCCAGGTCGGGCGCATGCCGCTGGTTGGCTGCACGCCGCACAACGCGCCGCTGATCGAGGAGTTGGCGCGGCGGGTGTTCGGCCTGATCGATCGCCACGTCGCCGAGGGGATGTGGCTCTTCGGCGCGCGCCCTTCGCTGGCCGACTTCGGCTGGTACGGCCAGCTCTCGCAGCTCGCCCGCGATCCGACGCCGCGCGCCCTGATGCGGCGCGACTACCCGGCGGCCTTCACCTGGGTCGAGACGCTGGATGACGCTTCCGGGCTGACACCAGGCGCGTGGCGCGACCCAGCCGCCGCGCCTAGCGCCGCTCTGAGCGGCATCTGCGCCCTCGCCAGCGAGCTTTACCTGCCGTTCCTGGCCGCGAACGAAAGAGCGCTGGCGGAGGGGAACGACAGCTTCAGCGCGACCTGGCTCGCCCTCCCCTACAGCCAGGCGCCGTTCGGCTATCAGGCCAAGTGCCTGGCGCTGCTGAAGCGCGCCTACGCCGGGCTCGATGACGAACCAAAGCGGCGTGTCGACGCTGCGCTCGCCGCCGGGCCGGGCGCGGCGATCCTCGCCGCCTGAGGCTCGCCTTGCGCGGCCGGGATATTTGAGTATGTTCCGCGCCCTCGCGGCCGGGCCCTCCCCGGCCGTCTGGCGACGGCGGGTGCATAGCTCAGTAGGTAGAGCAGCTGACTCTTAATCAGCGGGTCGCAGGTTCGAGCCCTGCTGCACCCACCACGTCCGTCGAGGGCCTCAGGCCGGGCAGCGCTTGGCCGTTTCGGCGCGCTGAATGGTGGCGACGTTGTTGCGCTCGATCCGACTGAGCGGGACGTCGGCCATGTTCTGGAAACGGCAACCTGAATTGCCGATCTCCTGGATCGCTCGCGCGGTTTTGAAGCAGTAGCCGTGCTGGGAGTAGATCAGGTTGCGCATCGTATAGAGGAAGTCGCAGGTCGGACCGTCCGCGGCGACCAGGTAGCTGTAGTGCGCGGAGAAGGCGTCTTTGTCGGTGCATCCGAGAATATCGTAGCAGTCCGCGAGGACCGGCGATGCGAGCGAGGCGGCCAGCGCCACCACGGCCGCGACGCTCAAGCGGCGCGGACCGCGTCTTCTGGAATTGGTGGTCATCTGTTCCCCCCCTGTATTGGCCGAGGGACGTTGCGCCGAGGCCGAAGTCGGTTCAAGCGCGGAACCGTCGCTGTCGGGACTCGACAAACCACTCCCGCGATCCGATCTGTTGCCCAGAGGGACTGCCGGAGACGAGGTCGCCCGATGTTGAAACGCCTATCCATGCTCGGAGCCTGCCTTGCGGTGGGATCGCTGGGCTTCGCCAGCCAGGCGCTGAGCGCCACCCCGACCCACGGGACCGACAGCTGCTTCCTGGCCAACGACTGGGAAGGCTGGAAGTCGCCGAGCCCCACCGTGATCTACGTCCGCGTCGGCGTGAGCCGAATTTACGAACTCGATCTCTCGTCCGGATCGAACCAGTTGCAAGAGCCGGATATGCACCTAGTCAGCAAGATCCGCGGCTCAGACTGGATCTGCGATCCGCTCGATCTGCAGCTGCAGCTGGCCGACAGCCACGGGGCCTTCGAAGAGCCGCTGATCGTCAAGTCGATCACCCGTCTGACGCCAGAGCAGATCGCGGCCATCCCTAAGAAGGATCTGCCCTAGCCGCGGGTCCTGCGAGCCGCCGCGAACACGGCGTCGGCCAGCACGGCGACCGCGCCGACCAGCACCAGGACGGCGGCCAGCAAAGTGGCCTTGGCGAGAGCGACCAGGGCCGCCGCGAGCGCGACGACGACCAGGGTGAGCAAGGTCAGGCGTCGATCGCCGGCGAACATGCTCCAGAGCTCTTCCAGAACTTCCTTCAGAACGTTCATGAAACGACCGTTGCAGCGCGCGGGCGCACCAGCGCGACGAGTGTGAGCGCGACCGCAAGGAAAGCCCCCGCCAGCCCGAACAAGGCCCAATCGTCACCCGGCCACGGCGCGCCGAGACCTTCGGAAGTCCAGAACACGCCGAACGCCGAGAGCATCACGCCAACGGCGAATTTCAGCGTGTTTTCAGGCACTTTCGCGAGCGGCTTGCGGACCAGCAGGCCGATCGCCATCACCGCGGCGAATGCCGCCAACGCCCCGAGGGAGGCCGGCACCATCAGGCCGCGTCCTGCGCCGACCGCGAGGACGATGAACACCACCTCAAGTCCCTCGAGCAGCACCGCCTGGAACGAGGCCAATGCGGCGACACCGTGCGCGGCGCCGGCGGACTTCACCGTGTCGCCGATGCGGCTGCTTTCGCGCGCATAGATCGCGTCCTCGTCATGCAGCGCCATCAGGCCCGCCGCCCGCAGCACGGCTTTTCTCAGCCAGCCCAGGCCGAAGAGCAGCAGCAGCACGCCGATGACCAGTTGCAGGGCGTGCAGCGGGACCAGGCTCAGCAGCGGGCCAAGCGCGGCGACCACGACGGCAAGCACGCCAAGCGCCGCGGCGGCGCCGGAGAGCGCTGGCCGCCAGCCGCGCACGCTCGCCACGGCGAGCACGATCGTGAAGGCCTCCACCACTTCGACGGTCGACGCGACAAAGGCGGCGCCGATGGCGGGGGCGGCGGTGGCCAGGTCCATGACGCCCGTCTTAGCGGGGCGCGGCAGGGTTCGCCAATTGAGCTTGCTCTAGAATCGTCGCGAGACGCCGAGATAGGCCTGGGCGGCGGGTGTCGCCCGGTTGAGGCCGAGATTGACGCCGCCATCGAGCTGAAAGTTGGGCGTCTTGGCCGGGATCCAGGCCGCGCCGAGATCGAACGAAGCCTGCTTGATGGTCCCGGTCGGGTCGAAGTTGGCGTCGCCCCAGACTTCCAGCGACACGGTGACGGTCTTGCTGACCGGGTAACCGAAGCTGAGCAGGCTCGAGATGTTGCTGTGCTGACCGTGGCCGACGGCATTGGCGAGCGCGTCGTATTCGGGGTCGATCACGAGCTGCCAGTTGGCGGGCAGGCTCAACTGGATCGGAGCGAGGATCCCCTCCTCCACCGCGCCGTTGCCGACGCCCGCCGGCGCGGTCGGGACCTTGATATAGGGCTCCAGCGCGAAGCCGACATTGCCGCCATCGTCGCCAAGCAGGTTCAGCTTCGCCTTCAGGAAGAGGTCGCCGACGCCCCTGGACGTGAAGGTGGCCCCGCTCGCCGCATCGTGCGCGGCGACCTGCTCGTAGGGCGCGATGTTGACCTCGAAGTCGAGGCCGTTGGTCAGGCCCAGCTTCAGGGTGGGATTGGTGAAGAGCTGGGTGGTGGTGGTGACCCCGGCGTCGGTCTGCACCGTGTAATTGTAGACGTCGCTCTCGACCTGCCAGTGCCCGGCATCGACGGTGCAGGGCGAGGTCGACTTGGTCGGCCGGTCGGTGCAGAGGCTGCGCAGCTGCGCGTCTGGCGTGGGATCGAAGAGCGTGTAGCCGCTCTTGTCAGGCGCCGGAGGATCGTCGGCCCGCGCCAGGGCGGGCGCAAAGCAGACGGCGGCGGCGAAGAGGCAGATCCGGCGCATCGAAGTCCTCAGGCGGCGGCTGGCGCCTGTCGTGACACGACCGGGTTAAGTTCGCCTTGTCGATGCGCGGCTCCCCGATGGCCGGTCCATAGCAGAAAGCACGGTCTTGTCGTGCTCGAGGTGGGCGAACTTGACCTTGGCGCCGGACGGGAACTTCCACTCGAGCGCGGCGGCGAAGGCTGACGCACCGGAGCCTGGATAGAGTTTGAAACTCTCGTCCCAGAGACCGCCGGGGTTGCGCACCTGCACCGTGTTGCGGCGGAAGAAGACCGCGGAGAAATCCGGCTCATCGCGATGGCGCAACGCCTCCAGCAACAGCGCCCAGGTCTTTCCGCCACCCGCCGCGCCGCCGTAGATGGCGATGTCGGCTTTGGTCTTGAAGAACTTCCTCTGCGGGCCTGGTCCTGGGGCCGAAAGACGGGCGCGTCAGCGCGCCGGGTTTCTGGGATTCGTCTCGGCCGACCGTTGTCCGGGATGTTGACGCGGGCGAGGACGACGGGCGGGGCGGCGACTTTTTCGATCCGGCGCGGGGGATGGCCTGGCCTCCCGAAACGCAGGGCCATGAACTTGGCCCAGAGGTTGGCGCGGAACGGCTTGCCGGTCTTCAGGGCGGCGCTGGCCTCATCGTCCCAGAAGGCGCAGGCGGCGGTGTCGGCGTCGGCGAGGGCGACGGCGAACGCGTCGTGTTGGGCTGACCAAGCGTCGAAATCGGCCAGGGACACGCCGATCTCCACGGCGATCTGGGCGTGGGTCAGGCCGCCGCGGGCGAGGTCAACGACGCGATCGGCGTGACTTGGGTCGTAGGGTCGTGGAAGGTGCATCGCCTGGCCCGCTGCTGGATGTTCGTGGGGCCCGGCGGAATTCCGTCGACACCCAAAGTAACACCATAAACGCGGCTGAATCGCAAGTCCGAAATTGCGAGGCGACGAGATTCTTGCGATCCCGCCGTAACCGGCGCATCGGCCGATGCGAAATAGCCGCCATGACGTCCCTGCCCTTGCGCCTGCTCTCCTTGCTCGCCGCCGTCTCGATCGGTGGCTGCTCCGCTTCGGCCGGGACGCGGCCGGTGGTGGTGGAGCTGTTCCAGAGCCAGGGCTGCTCGTCCTGCCCGCCGGCCAACGCCAACCTGGCGACGGTGGCCGACAAGCCGAACGTGATCGCGCTGAATTTCTCGGTCACCTACTGGGATGGCCAGGGCTGGAAGGACACCTTCGCCCAGCCGAAGTTCACCGCCCGGCAGTGGGACTACGCCCATGCTTTCGGCCGAGGAAATGTGTTCACGCCGCAGATCGTGGTGGACGGACGCCACGACGGCGTCGGCGCCGGGAAGGACGATTTCGCCCGCCTGGTCGGCTCCGGGGCATCGGACCCCGCGGGTCCGGCCGTAACTCTGACCGCCGATGCGGCGACGCTCGGCGCTGGCGCCAGGCCGGCGGCGGACGCCGACGTCTGGCTGGTCCGCTACGATCCCCGCGTGCTGCAGGTGCCGATCAAGGGCGGCGAGAACGGCGGACGCACCTTGCCGCACAAGGACATCGTCCGCGAACTGGTGCGGATCGGCGGCTGGAACGGCGCGGCCGAGACCCTCACATTGCCGCCGGCCAGCCAGGCGGGCCTGATCACCGCGATCCTGGTGCAGACGCCGCACGGCGGGCCGATCCTGGCGGCGACGAAGGACTGACGCGGTTCAGGCCGCGGGCGGCGCGGCGCCAGTCTTCTTGTTCTCGGTCGCTACGACGAGCGCCTCGACCAGCAGCCGGCGGATCGTGCGAAAGTCTGACTTCAGCGCCAGGCCGGTCGCGCGCACCGTGAGATCGAGGCCGCAGACCTGGTCCAGCACGGCGATCTGGCGCGCGCTCAGACCATCGCGGAAGATGCGCAGGATCTCGCCGGCGGCGAACACGGCGTCCTGCGGCCCGGCGCTGGCCCGCAGCGGCGAGCGGCCGGAGATCGGGGCCAGGTTGCGGGCCGGGGTGGTCAGGGCGCAGCTGGTCTCGAACGCCCAGCGGTAGGCCCTGGCGGTGTCGTGCAGACGCTCGGCCTTGATGGCCCCGCCGTCGAGATCGCCGCGCTCGAACGCCAGCTGCAGGCCGCCGCGGCTGGCGATGCGAACCCGGCTGTGGGTTTCCTGACGATAGAGCGGCAGGCCGTGCCTGACGATCCGCGCGCCATGCTCGTCGAACTGCGCGACGGCGATGCGCACGGTCTCGGTCTTCACCTCCTCGCCGCGGGAGAGCGCCAGACTGGAGGTCTCGGCGAGGCGGGCGGCCAGGCTCTGGCCTTCGACGCGCTCGGCGTGGCGGCGCTCCAGATCGTGGATTTCGCGGACGCCGGCGGCGGACTGGACCGGGTCGGGACCGGCCAGCTTTCGCTCGGCCTTGGCGAGACGGCGCAGCTCGTCGCGGGTCAGAGCCTCCGGGTCCGGCGCGTGGAGAACAGAGCGGCGGCGGGCGTCCGACATGGCGTTACTCCTGGAACTCAACCGCCAAGCTCACGGCCGTCGGCAGCGCGCGGCGCGCAGGGCGTGGCGGCGGGCAAGCTGGGCGTGGACGCTGGCGGCCTGATCTTCGCTGGTGAGCCGGGCCAGCGCCTGGCCGCCGAGCCGCACCAGGGCGGCGCAGGCGGCGGCGCCGTTGCGGGTCTTGAGCAGCAGCTCGGCGATCGCCTCCTGGGCAACCTGTTCGGGCTCGGCGCTCATCGGGCGTGGGCCAGGGCGAAGTGGGCGGCGCAATAGGCGCCGTGGGTCGCGGTCCCGGCGCAGAACAACACGGTGTGCATGCGGCCGGGTCCCGGGTCGTCGATCGGCCAGCGGCAGCTGTTGGCCGACAGGCCGGCGAGATGGCGCGGAACGCCGGTGGGAGGGACCTCGCGGAGCGGCGGCATCGGCGCCGGCGGTCGCCGTGGCGGCAGGCGTGTTTCGATCCGCGGCCGGCAGACGAACTTCGCGGCGGCGGACGGCGCGGCGGCCGCGGCCGTGTCGCGCTTGAGGAAGCCGAGTCGGCGAATCTTCCCGATCACCGCCGCGCGGCTGAAGCCGCAGCCCAGCGCGTCGGCGACCTCCGCCGCGGTGAAGTCCTCACGCAGGTAGAGCCGCAACGCCCGAGCTTCCCGTTCCGGGGTCCAGGTAGGTAGGATCGAATGGCTGGGATGGGTCATGCGACGATGGGTACTCACGGTAACTACTCGCCGTCAAGCGATCGTTACACACGGTATCGTGAAATATGGTAACCTGTGTCAATTCGCACGGGAGCCGCGCCATGGCCGACAGCAGCTGGAAGAACCTGGAGCTTTGGGAGCGGGTGAAGTGGGCGAGGTCGCGGCGCTTTCGTAGCGCAATGGCGGCGTCCGAAGCGCTCGGCATGCAAGCCGGCACTTACCGCTGCTACGAGCGCGGTCCGGACTCGGCCAAATACATCCGTCTCGACTACGAGCACGCCAAGCACTTCGCCCGGGAGTTCAAGGTGCGCTGGGAATGGCTGCTCGACGGCCTCGGCGAACCCTGGCTGACCAAGAGCGACGCCGAACCTGACGTCGAAGATCAGGCCGAGGGCCAGAAGACGAACAATCTGCGGGCCTGGCGTGAGTATCGCGGCCTCACGGTGGCTGAACTCGCCAAGAAATCCGGGCTGGCCGTCCAGACTGTCGCTGGGCTGGAGTCCGGAGAGATGGAACTCTCGGTGAAGCTCTTGAACGTGCTGGCCGCGGCGCTGAGCACGATGTCGGGCCACATTCTCAACTTCGCGCCCGACGACGCCGATCCCGCGATCTTTGACACCGTGCGCGCGATCCCGAAGGAACGGCGAGCCCAGGCGCTGGAGATCCTGAAGACCTTCAGGCCATACAAGCGCATTCGCTGAGCGGCGTTACCGAACGCACCGTTAGTATCGTCGCGCTTGACAGCGACAATTACCAATAGTCACCATTTGGGCTCCGACTGGAAGGGGCCCGATGGCAGTCACTATCCGAGACATCGCCGACGCGCGGCAGGATCCGCCCTGGACCGATTGCGGCGATCCGCGCGGCGCCGACTTCGGCCGCGTCTTCGCCAGGTCGGTCGCGAACGGCGCGGTCGCGCTCAGCTTCGACCGCGCCGGCCGTCGGCCTGCGCTCACCCTGTTCGACCGCGCGAAACTGGGGACCGACATCGTCATCTACGGCCGGCGCTTCAGCGTCGTTCTCGATGCGGCGGAGGATCGCTGATGTCGCCGCAGCGTTCAGGTCCCCTCGCCTACTGGCACAGCGGCGGCGCGATCGAGAGCCGGTCCGGTTCATTGTCCCGGCGTCGCGCGCAGGAATTGCTGCGATTCTACGCTGATGAAGTCATCGCCGGTTTCGATCGAGACGACGTCGCCGCCGTGACGTTCTGCGCCCGAGCGTCACTGGACATCGCCGCGGCGATCCTGGCCGCGGACGCCTGGCAGGCGGCGGCGCAAGTTCGCGTGTCACACGAAATCACGGCGTCATCGTTAAGGAAGCGTTAAATCTTCTGGACAGCCGCCGGTCGAGCTGATTTCTTCGTGGCCATGGCGGCCGTAGGCTTCAGTCCCAAATTCAAGCGGCTCGCGCCATTCTTCCTGGCAGGGCCGATCTCCGGGCCGTTGCTGGCGGGTGTCGTACTGAACTTCCGGCGAGGACGCCCGGTTCTGGGCAGCCTCTATGCGATCGCTCTGGCCGAGATCACCATCTGCCTGCCGCTGATCACCGCCAAGCTGGGCCTCGCGACCCTACTCCACCACTAAGCTACCGGATCGAGAGGTAGGGCAGCAGCTTCGCGAACAGCTGTCCGCGCGTCTTCACGCCGATCTTGCCATAGGCTCGCTTCACGTGAGTGCGGACGGTGAGGATCGACTTGCCGAACTGCTCGGCGATCTCGCGGCTGGAGTAGCCCTTCACCAGCTGGATGATCACCTGGTGCTCGCCTGGGGTCACGCCGAACATCGACTCGAGATCGGCGCACTCGATCTCGGCGGAGGTGCGTAGATCTCGAACCAGCAGGGCCACCGGGCTGTCGGCTTCTTCACCGAGTGCGAAGGCGTCGATCAATAGCGCCGACGGGCCGCCGGCGCCGACGATGCCTACACGAGGAGCCGTCGCGGCTTCAGCTACGATGGCGAGAAGCTCGGCGCCCGAGCGGCGGTCGCGGGTCGCCAGCGAACCGTCGCGCAGGCTGACGACGCCGCTGAATTCGATCAACGCAACGGCGTTGGCGTTCGCCGCCAGCACCGTGAAGTCCCGCGCGATCACCAGACGCGCCGCAGCGTCCTGGGAAAACCAACGCGCAGGCCAGTCCCCGCCGTCCCCCTCCACGCTCCCTCCACTAACGCGTGACGCAGCCCCCTGTCGTCGTCCTCGCGCGAAGGCTACCGCAGACCGCAACCGCCGCGCGTCACTAGAGTTTGGTACTAGCGGCGCGGCTTAGTCGACCGGACTTGGGGCCGCACCATCCCATGCCGTGAATGTTAGACCTCGACACCCGCGAAACGAGAGTTCGCCGCAGGAGGGCCGAGGCGAGAATTGGCGATGCAGGGCGGGGTTGTGACTTGGCGCCGCCGCTCACTGCTGTCACCCTGCTGTCAGGACGGAGGGCTCATCATGTCCGCCATGCGACGAACCGAGCGGCTATTCGCCATCATCCAGATCCTGCGCCGGGCCCGCGCGCCGATCACCGCGCAAGCCATGGCCGAGGAGCTGGAGACCTCGCTGCGCACGGTGTACCGCGACGTGGCCGAGCTGATCGCCCAGCGCGTCCCCGTGCGCGGCGAGGCCGGCATCGGCTACATGCTGGAGAGCGGCTTCGATATGCCGCCGCTGATGCTGACCCCGGACGAGATCGAGGCGGTGGTGCTGGGCGCGCGCTGGGTGGCCGGCCGCGGCGATCCGGCGTTGGCCCGGGCGGCGGACGACCTCGTCGCCAAGATCGGCGCGGTGATCCCCTCGCACCTGCGCCCGTTCCTGCTCGACGGCGCCTTGACCACCCCTGACCGCCGCGACCGCATCCGGCCGGACAGTTTCGACGTCGCCAAGGCTCGCGCCGCGATCCGCGCCCAGACCAAGATCCGCCTGACCTACTGCGACGAGACCGACCGGGCCACCGAGCGCACCGTCTGGCCGGTTGCGATCGCCTACTACGAGACCGTCCGGCTGCTGGCCGCCTGGTGCGAGCTGCGACAGGACTTCCGCCATTTCCGCACCGATCGGGTCACCCAGGCCGAGTTCCTCGAGGAACGCTACCCAGCCCGCCGCGATATCCTGCGCAGCCAATGGCGCAAGGCGATGACGACCGAGCACAGCCGTTGGACCGGCGCGGTCCGGGCGGCGGCGGAATAGTCACCCGACCAGCGCCAGCCACTCGTCCTCTGTCAGCACCTTCAGGCCCAGCTCGGCGGCGGTCTTGAGCTTCGAGCCGGCGCCAGGGCCGGCGACGACGATGTCGGTCTTCTTCGAGACCGAGGACGCGACCTTGGCGCCGAGGCTTTCAGCCTGGGCTTTCGCTTCGTCGCGGGTCATCCGCTCCAGCGAGCCAGTGAAGACCACGGTCTTGCCGGCGATGGCGGTGTCGGTCTTCGGGCGCTCCGCGTCCTGGATGGTGAGCTGCTCGGTCAGCGCCGCGACGATGCGGCGGTTGTGATCCTCGCCGAAATAGGCGGCGGCGGCCTCGATCACCGCCTCGCCGATCTGATCGACGGCGTCGAGCTCGGCGATGGCCTCGGCGTCTCCGGCCGCGACCTTGTCCATGGCCTCGAGGAACGCCGCCGCCGAGCCGTACGCGCGGGCCATCCCAACCGCAGTCGTCTCGCCGATGTGGCGGATGCCGAGCGCGTTGATGAACCGATCCAGCCCGATGGTGCGACGCGCCTCGATCGCGGCGACCAGATTGCGGATCGAGGTTTCGCCGTAGCCATCGCGGGTTCGCAGCGCCGCCAGCGCCGCTTCGTTCCGAGCCAGGCGGAAGATGTCGGCCGGCTCCCGGATCAGGCCCTCGTCGAAGAAGGCCTGCAGCTGCTTGATCCCTAGCCCCTCGATGTCGAACGCGCGGCGCGAGCAGAAATGGATCAGGTGCTCGATGCGCTGGAACGGGCAGGCGAACTCGCCGGTGCAGCGGCGGATGACGCCGTGGATCGGCGCGCCCTCCGCGTCCACGCCCTGAACATCGCGGGTCAGCGGCGTGTGCAGAGGGCACGGGCAATGAGTCGGAAACTCGAACGGCGCCGCGCCCGCAGGACGCTCCTCCAGCACGACGCCGACGATCTGCGGGATCACATCGCCGGCGCGCTGGATGATCACCGTGTCGCCGACGCGGATGTCCTTGCGGGCGATCTCGTCGGCATTGTGCAAAGTCGCGTTCTCGACCACCACGCCGCCGACGGTGACCGGCGTCAGCCGCGCCACCGGGGTCACCGCCCCCGTGCGGCCGACCTGCAGGTCGATCGCGTTCAGGATGGTGCGCGCCTGCTGCGCCGGGAACTTGCGGGCAATGGCCCAGCGCGGCGAGCGGGAGACGAACCCGAGGCGTTGCTGCCAGTCCAGCCGATCGACCTTGTAGACGATGCCGTCGATGTCGAAGCCGAGATGCGGACGCAGGCGCTCCATCTCGGCGTAGGCTTCGAGCAGCCCCTCCATGTTGAACACCTGCTTCGCCTGCGGCGTGACGGTGAAGCCCCAGCTGCGAAACGCCGCCAACGCCGCCCACTGCGTCTCGGCGAACGGCGCGCTGAGTGCGCCCCAGGCGTAGGCGAAGAAGTGCAGGCCGCGCTGAGCCGTGATCTTGGGGTCGATCTGGCGCAGCGAGCCGGAGGCGGCGTTGCGCGGATTGACGTAGGTGCGCTGGCCGGCGGCCTCGGCGGCGGCGTTGAGCGCGGCGAAGTCTTCGTGGCCGAAATAGACCTCGCCGCGCACCTCGATCACGTCCGGCCAACCGTCGCCGGACAGGCGGTGAGGAATTTCGGCGATGGTCTTCAGGTTGGCGGTGACATCCTCGCCGACCCGGCCGTCGCCGCGCGTGGCGCCCTGGACGAAGACGCCGTTCTCGTAACGCAGCGAGGCCGAGAGGCCGTCGATCTTCGGCTCGGCGGTGTAGGCGACCTCATCTTCGCCAAGGCGCAGGAAGCGCCGCACCCGGGCGTCGAATTCGCGCGCATCGTCGTCGGAGAAGGCGTTGTCGAGCGAGAGCATCGGCACGCCGTGCTCGACCGGCGCGAAAGACGAAGCCCGCGCGGCGCCCACCCTGAGCGACGGCGAGTTCTCGCGGACCAGGTGCGGGAAGCGCGCCTCGATCTCGGCGTTGCGGCGCTTGAGGGCGTCGTAATCGGCGTCGGAGACGGTCGGCGCTTCTTCCTGGTAGTAGCGGATGTCGTGCGCAGCCAGCTCGTCGGCGAGCCGCGTCAGCTCCGCCGTCGCCTCGGCCTCCGAGAGCGTATCGACCCGGCTTCGGATCAGGCATGCATCAGCGCGCGGGCTGCGGCGCGGGCGGCTTCGGTGATCTCGGCGCCGGAGAGCATGCGGGCGATCTCCTCCTCGCGGGCTGGCGGGGTCAGCACCTCAACATCGGTGCGGACCTTATCGCCCTCACCTTGCTTGATCACGCGCCAATGGCTGTCAGCACGCGCCGCGATCTGCGGGCTGTGCGTGACGACCAGCAGCTGCGCGCCGCCAGCGAGACGCTTGAGCCGCTGACCAACCGCGTCGGCCACCGCGCCGCCGACGCCCTGGTCGACCTCGTCGAAGATCATCAGCGGCTGCTCGCCGCCGCGGCTGGCCAGCGCGACCTTGAGCGCCAGCGCGAGGCGGGACAGCTCGCCGCCGGAGGCAATGGCCCCCAACGCCCCGAACGGCGCCCCGGGATTGGTGGCGATCTCAAACTGGACCCGGTCGGCCCCCGAGGGGCCAGCGCGGTCTTCGGCGGTGGGCTCGACCGCAACCCGGAAGCGCGCCTTGTCGAGCTTCAGCGGGCCAAGCTCGGCCTCGACGGCCGTGGCGAGGCGGTCGCCGGCAGCGCGGCGGGCGGCGGTGAGGGCCTGGGCGGCGGCCAGGTAGGCCGCACGCGCCTTGGCGGCGGCCGCCTTGGCCGCCTCAAGCGACTCCTCCCCGGTCTCGATCGCGTGAAGACGCGCGGCGATCTCGACGCGGGCGGCCGGCAGGTCGGAGACGGTCACGCCAAGCTTGCGAGCCGCGGCGCGCAGGGCGAAGAGCCGTTCCTCGACCTGCTCCAGCCGATCGGGCTCGAAATCGAGCGCCTGGGCGGCGGCGTCGATCGCCGACTCCGCCTCGGTGATCTCGGACAGCGCGCGCTCGGCCGCCTCGATCGCCTCGGCAAGCAGGTGGAGAGCCCGGCTCTCGGGGTCCGCGCCTGAGGCCACCGCGCGCTCCCTGGCCCGCTCCAGGGCCCGCAGTGACTGGCCCAGACGGTGGGCCACCGCGCCCGCGCCGAAGCCTTCGGCCGCGGCGGCGATGTCGGCGATGGTCTTCTCGGCGGCGCCGAGCAACGCCCGCTCGCCGGCCAGCGCGGTTTCCTCGTCGTCACGCGGATCCAGCCGGTCCAGCTCGGCCAGGCGCTCGGAGAGCTCGGCGGCTTCTTCGGCTGAGCGCCCGGCGGCGTCGATCAGGCTCTGCGCCCTCTCCCGCGCCGCCCGCCACAGGCTCCAGGTCTCGGCGCAGGCGGCCAGTTCCGGGGCGAGCACGCCGAAGGCGTCCAGCAGCGGGCGATGTGTGGCGGCGTCGAGCAATCCGACGGTCTCGTGCTGGCCGTGAACCTCCAGAAGCAGCGCGCCGAGTTCGCGCAGCACGGCGACGGTCGCCGGCTGATCGTTGACGAAGGCGCGCGAGCGGCCGTCGGCGGCCAGAGTGCGGCGCAGCACCAGGTCTTCGTCCGGGGCGTAGTCGAGCCCCTTTTCCTCAAGCACCGACCAGACGGCATGGCCGGGGCCGGGCGCGAAGATCGCCGTGGCCGCCGCCTGCTCGGCGCCCCGGCGGACCAGGCCAGCGTCGGCGCGGCGACCGGTGGCGAGACCGAGGGCATCGAGGATGATCGACTTGCCGGCGCCGGTCTCGCCGGTGAGCGCCGTCAGGCCCGGTCCGAACGCCAGGTCCAGGCGCTCGATCAAGACGACATCGCGGACGCCGAGGCCAATCAGCATGGCCGCAGGGTGACCCAGAATCGGCCTTGCCTAAAGGCCCAGCACCCCATGGACCAAGCCGGTGTTCTTCTTCGGCGCCGGCGCCTGGGCGTGCTCGCCCTGGCCGACCGGCGCGGCGGTGGGATCCGTGTCGGGCGCCGCCGCTGGCGCGGCGTCGGCGGTCTGGTTCACCGGCGCCGCCTGGTTGGGCTGATCGCCTGGCGGCGGCAGGGTGGTGCTCTTGTCGTGGCGGCCGAAGAACGGGAAGTGCGGGCCGCGGCGACCGCCCGCGTTCGGCGCGACCGCCGGCTGGTAGCCCCTGCTGGTCAGCAACGTGTAGGCCGCCTGATACCAGGGATCGCCCGGATAGTTGTAGCCGAGCACCGCGCCGTTGCGGCGGGCTTCGCCGACCAGACCGACGGTCAGATAGGCCTCGACCAGGCGGTAGAGCGCTTCGGGCGTGTGAGAGGTGGTCTGGTACTTGTCGACCACCGTGCGGAAGCGGCCGATCGCGCCCATCGGATCGCCGGCGCGCAGATAGTAGCGGCCGACAGTCATTTCCTTGCCGGCGAGCTGGTCCTGCACCATGTCGATCTTCAGCCGGGCGTCGGCGGCGTACTCGCTGTAGGGATAGCGCTTGGCGACCTCGCGCAGCGCCTCGCCGGCGGCGGCGGTGGAAGCTTGGTCACGGCCGACGTCGACGATCTGTTCGAAGTAGCAGATGGCCTTGAGGTAGTAGGCGTAGGGCGTCGACGGGTTGCCCGGATACAGCGAGATGAACTGGTCGGCGTCGGCGATCGCTTCGGAATAGTTGTTGCCCTCGTAGTGGGCGTAGGCAGTCATCAGGATCGAGCGGCGGGCCCACTCCGAATAGGGGTGCTGGCGCTCCACCTCGCGGAAGTAGTCGACCGCCTCGCTCCACTGGTGCTGGTCGAGGCGCGTGGCGCCGGCGTTGTAAAGCAGGTCAACCGGATGCTCCTCGTAGGCGAGCTCGGGCTTCTTCTTCTTGCCGAAGGTATGGCAGCCGGAGACGGCGACGCAGGCCGCCAGGAGCACGATCAGGCTGGCGCGGCCGTAGGGAAGTCGAAACAAACCGTTGGAACCTTCTCAAGGCGCCCGGCGACGCAGGCCCCCGCTTCTACACCACCCAAAGGCGGCGGCGAAAGGGCGCTTGGGCGGCGCAGTGTCTCAGCTCCCTCAGCCCCCGCCGTTGATGTTGATCTTCTGGCCGTTGGCGTAGGGATTGGCGGAGGAGACCAGCCAGACCACGGCGGCGGCGACGTCTTCCGGCACGCTGACGCGGCCGAACGGAGAGCGGGCGTCGAGTTCGTGGATGTCTTCGAGGCCGGTTGTCGCTTTGGTGAGGCGCTTGCCCATTTCGGTGACGGTCAGAGCGGGGGCGACGATGTTGGTGCGGATGCCGTGCTCGCGCTCTTCCTTCGCCAGGGTCAGGGCCAGCGCCTCCATGGCGGCCTTGCCCATGTTGTAGGGCGCCCCGCGCGGCCCCATGCCCAACGTGGCCACGCTGGAAATCATGATGATGTCGCCGCGGCCTTTGCCGCGCATGTGCGGCACGACCAGCTTGGCGAGATAGTGCGGCCCGAACGCGTGGACTCGCACCACACGCTCCATCTCGGCCGGGTCAGTGTCGGCGACGCTCTGGCCGCGGCTGGCGATGCCGGCGTTGTTGACCAGGATGTCGATGCCGCCAAAGTCGCGCAGCACGTCGGCGACCATGGCCTGGTCTTCGTCCCAGTTCTCCACCGAGGCGGAATAGGCCTTGGCCTTGCGGCCGAGCGCCTCGATCTGCCTCACCGTCTCGGCGGCGGCGTCCGCGTCGCGCCGGTAGTTGACGGCGACGTCGGCGCCGGCTTCGGCCAGCGCCACGGCGATGGCGCGGCCGATGCCGCGGCTGGCGCCGGTGACGAGCGCGGTGCGGCCCGTAAGGTCGATCTGAATGGACATGCTGCTCCCCTAGATTGTTGTGGTTGTCGCCGGCGCGACGGTGGTCAGCCTCCAGGCGTCCGGACGGTCCAGCAGCGCCCGGACCAGCTGATTGTTGAGCGCGTGACCGGCGCAGGAGGCTTCGTAGCGGCCAAGGATCGGATGGCCCACGAGGGCGAGGTCGCCCAGCGCGTCGAGCGCCTTGTGGCGGACGAAATCGTCCGGGCGGCGCAGCGTCCCGGGGTTCATCACTCCGTTCGCATCGACGACGATGGTGTTGTCCAGCGAGGCGCCGCGGCCGAGGCCGGCGGCGCGCAGCTGTTCGACCTCGGCGAGGAACCCGAAGGTGCAGGCGGCGGCGATCTCGCGGCGAAAAGACGCGGGGTCGACCGCGACTTCCAGAGTTCTGACGGCCGATCACCGCCGCATCGAAGATGATCTCGACCGACATCTCGAACCGATCGGCTGGCGTAAGGGCGACGCGTTTGCCCGGGGCCGCGATCTCGACCGTCTGCAGGATCTCCAGGTAGCGACGGGGCGCGTCCAGCTGAACGAGACCTGCTGCATCGATGGCCGCGACGAAGTCGGCGGCCGAGCCGTCGCCGATCGGGGTTTCGGGACCGTCGATCTCGGCGACGACGTTGTCGACACCCAGGCCGGCCAGCGCCGACATCAGATGTTCGACCGTGGCGACGGTCGCGCCGGCGCCGTCGCCGATCACAGTGGCCAGGCGCGTATCGCAGACCGTATCGACGCGCGCCGGGATCACTGGCCGGCCGGGAAGGTCGGTGCGGACGAAGACAACGCCGGTGTCCGCCGCGGCCGGGCGCAGCGTCAGGTTAGCCGGCAGGCCGCCGTGTACGCCGACGCCGCCGATGCGGACTTCTTTGGCCAGGGTGGTCTGGAACTCGGAAACCAAGCGCGCCGCCTCCGTCGCGGGTCAGCGACCGCTACAGTCGCTGGGCGGCGGAGGCAACCGGCGTCAGGACGCGATTTCGGCGATACCGGAAGTAATCGTCGAAACGCGGTGAATTGTCAAGCCGCTTGTCGAAGCGCCGTCAGTTGGCGAGGCGGCGCAGGAACGACGGGATTTCCAGGTCGTCCGGATCTTCCGCAGACTGGGCCTGGGGCTGAGCCGCGGGCTGGGCCGATCCAGTGGAGCGCAGGCTCGGCGCCGGCGCTTCTTGTCGTGGCCGGCCGCCGAAGATGCTGAGCCAGCCGCCCTTCTGCCGACGTTCCTCGCCGTAGTGCGACGATTCCGGGAACAGCGGCCCGGCTTCGTCGTCCTCGTCGGCGACCGACGGGTCGACGATGCGGGCGATAGGGCGGATCTGCGGCTGGATCACGGTGGGTTCCGGCGCGGCGGCGACGGGCTCGGGCGCTGGGGCTTCGCGCTTCACCTCGGGCTCGACCGAAGAGCGCTGCGCGGCGTAGCTCGCCGTGGGCAGCGGCTCGAACATGGCGGTCTGCACCACGGGGGCCGGGGCCGCGACCTGCGTCGTTGGCTCGTAGAGCGGTTCCGCCTCAGTCTCGTAAGCCAGCACGGGTTCCGGCATCGATTCCGGGGCGATCTCCGGCTGGAGCGACAGCACCGGCTCCGGCTGGCGGATCGGTTCCGGCTCGTGGATCGGCTCCGGCGCGATCGATTGCGGCTGCTCGGTGCGGCGGGAAGAGCGGCGCGGGGCCGGCTCGATCGCCGAGATCGCGACGCCGTCCATGCCGGTGGCGACCACCGAGACGCGCAGAGTGTTGGCGAGCGTCGGGTCGAATGCGGCGCCGAAGATGATGTTGGCTTCCGGGTCGACCTGGGCCGAGATGGCGTTGGCCGCCTCGTCCACCTCGAGCAGGGTCATGTCGAGGCCGCCGGTGATGTTGACCAGCACGGCTTTGGCGCCCTTGAGCGTGACTTCATCGAGCAGCGGGTTCTGGATCGCATTTTCGGCGGCCATCAGCGCGCGGCCTTCGCCGGTCGCCTCGCCAGTGCCCATCATCGCCTTGCCCATCTCGGTCATCACCGTGCGGACGTCGGCGAAGTCGAGGTTGATCAGACCCGGCAGGACCATCAGGTCGGTGATCGAGCGGACGCCGGAGTGCAGCACCTGGTCGGCCATGGCGAAGGCCTCGGCGAAGGTGGTGCGCTCGTTGGCGACGCGAAACAGGTTCTGGTTCGGGATCACAATCAGGGTGTCGACGTAGCGCTGCAGCTCGGCGATGCCGGCGTCGGCCAGGCGCATCCGGTGACGGCCCTCGAAGTGGAACGGCTTGGTGACGACGCCGACGGTGAGGATGCCCCGCTCTCTGGCGCACTTGGCGATGACCGGCCCAGCGCCGGTGCCGGTGCCCCCGCCCATGCCGGCGGTGATGAAGACCATGTGGGCGCCGTCGAGGTGCTCGCCGATCTCTAGGGTGGACTCCTCGGCCGCCGACATGCCGACCTCGGGGTGGGCGCCGGCGCCAAGGCCTTGGGTAACCTGAACGCCAAGTTGGACGCGCTTGTCGGTCTTGGAGAACGCGAGTTGCTGGGCGTCAGTGTTGGCGACGACGAATTCGACGCCTTCGAGCCCGGCTTCGATCATGTTGTTGACCGCATTACCACCGGCGCCGCCGATGCCGAAGACCACGATCCTCGGCTTAAGCTCCTTGGTTTCCGGTGCGAATACTTTGAACGTCATCGGAGCCCCGCGTCCTTCCGCCATGCCAGTCAGTGAAATGTGGGCCAGCGAATTGCTCGCCGGCCCGCTTTGCCGATGGGATTAACTGGACGACCACCATCGTTAATTGCGCGTTAACTGCATACTGTGAGTCGGAGAGGCGTCGAGCTGAGCCGTCCGATTTTTTCGTTGCTGGCGTTGAGCTTGGGAGCTTGGCCGCGTGACTTCGGCGAGTCGCTTTGACGCAGCAAGAATAATCTAACGCTAGAGGTTATCGCGCAGCCAGGCCGCGGCGCGGACGACGACGTTGCCGTTGGCGTCCCTGGCGCGTTGCGACGAGGTCTTGCGCAGCCCAGCTTCGCGGGGGCCGAACGCCGCGCGGTGCAGCACGCCGGCGGCGGCGCAGAAGGCGGGGCCCGAGGCGGCGTCGGCGAGATGGGGCACGCGCCGTGGCCGGCCGAGACGGACCGGGCGATCGAACACGCGCACCGCCACTTCGCGGACACCGGCCAGCTGGCTGGCGCCGCCGGTCAGCACGATGCCAGCGCCGGCCGCGACGGGGGCGTCGGAGGCCTTCAGCCGTTCGCGCAGCAGCTCCAGGGTTTCTTCGACCCGCGGCGCGATGATGCCTTTCAGTAACGAACGGGGCGCGACCACCGGTCCGGCGCCGGGATCGTCGCCGCGCGGCGGCGCCTCGATCATCTCGCGGTCCTCGTTGGAGGAGGCGATGGCCGAACCGTGCAGGGTCTTGATCCGCTCGGCGCCGGCGATCGAAGTGGAGAGGCCGCGGGCCACATCCTGGGTAACGTGCGATCCGCCGACGGCCAGGCTGTCGACGTGGGTGAGGCTGCCGCCGGCGTAGACCGCCAGCGAAGTCGACCCGCCGCCCATGTCGATCAAAATAGAGCCCAGGTCCATCTCGTCCTCTTCCAGCGTGGCGAGCGCCGAGGCGAACGGCGCGGCGACCACGCCGTCGAACTGCAGGTGGGCGCGTTCGACACAGTGGGCGATGGTCTGGAACACCTGCTCGTCCATCGAGACCAGCAGCAGGTGCAGGCCGAGCTGGCGTCCGTACATCGAGCGCGGATCGCGGACGCCCTTGGCGCCGTCGACCGACCAGCCGATCGGCCGCACATGGATGATCCGACGGCCGGGCATCTTCAGGCCCGATACGGCGGCGCCGATGGCGCGGGAAAGGTCGACGTCGCCAATCGGCCGGGCGCCGAGAGAGACATTGGCTGTGAGGCGGCGGCTGGCGAGCTGGCCGCCGGCGGTGCAGACGGTGACGCCGCCAACGCTGACCTTGGCCAGCGCCTCGGCCCGCTCCACCGCCTTGGCGATGGCGCTGGCGGCCTCTTCGACCTCGACCACCGCCCCGCCGCGGATGCCGCGGGACTGGACGTAGCCGACGCCGCAGGCCGTGATGGTGCGATCGGCCGGGCGCACGCCGTCAGGCTTCATGATGAAGCAGGCGACCTTGGACGCGCCGAGGTCCACCGCCGCCGCGACCGGCGCACGGCCAAGTCCTACCTTCAGTCCATCGCGGCCCCCGCCCCGACGCTCGGCTTCCGCAAACGCGGCGCCGTCTTCCCTGATCGCGAGTTCTCATCCCACCCCGTTCGCCCCCGAAGAAGACGCCGCCGACGATTGCCGCGGCCGCACCGCCACCATCTCCGGATCTCTGAGATCGATCCTTGAGAAGCCCAAATCCAAGATCCGCGACTGCTGATCGAGCTGGTCCAGCCGCATCAGCGCCGCTTCTTCGTCGCTCGCCGGAAGCTGGACGATCGTGCCGTCCTTCAGGCGCAGGTCCCAACGCCGGTCGTCGACCCGCACCAGGGCGTCCAGCCGCTTGGCCAGCCGCTGACGCGACATCACCGGACCCAGAATGGCCTTGGCGGCGGTGTTGGCCCCCTCTCCCACCACCAGCGGCAGGCTGGCGAAGCGGGCCGGGATCGGCCTCCGTCGCGACGACGCCGTCGGCGTCGATGACGCCGGCGCGGCCGTCATGCTGCCAGACCGCGAGCAGCTTTCGCTCGTCGACAGAGATCAACACGCTGTCAGGAAACAGGCGGATGACGTGGGCGTCCTTGACCCAGCCGACCTGCTCGATGCGGCGACGGGCGCCGTCGAGGTCGAGGGCGAGCAGCGGCGCGCCTTTCTGGAGCGCGGCGGCGCGAAGGATGTCGGCGCTGGATTGCGGCGACGCCCCGTCGAGGCGGACGGTCTGCAGCCGGATGCCGGCGGCGGCGGTCTGGTTGAAGAACCCGTCGACCGAAGCTTGAACCAGCCGCTCGCCGCGGTGGTCGGTGGCCAGCACGATCGCGGCCACGCCGACGACCGCGAGGCCGGCGGCGGCGGCGATCAGAGGGGGGGAAAAACGGATGCGCGGAGGCGTCGCCGCGGCGGCCTTGGCTGAGGCCGCGCGACTCTTAGTCGGACTGGCGGAGCTTTTGCTCCGAGCCTTGGCGCTGCTGCGCCCGGCCCCCCGCAACACCGCGGGCATACGCGTCCTCCGTGATCCAAAGTACCAAATCGTCGAACCCAATGCCGAGGTGGGCCGCCTGCTCGGGGGCGAGCGAGGTCGGTGTCATTCCCGGTTGGGTGTTCACCTCCAACAGGACCAGAACCTCGTTAATGTCGTCATAACGAAGGTCGCTTCTGGTAACTCCGCGACAACCAAGCGCGGCGTGCGCCAGCTCGGCGTAGCGCTTGCATTGCTCGGCGACGCGGTCGGGAATGCGGGCCGGCAGGACGTGGCTGGAGCCGCCCTCCCCGTACTTGGCATCGTAGTCGTAGAACCCGGTGCGCGGCACGATCTCGGTGACGGTGAGCGCCTTGCCGTCCATCACCGCGACCGCCAGCTCCAGGCCGCGGATATAGGGCTCGATCATCACCTCCTCGCCGAAGGTCCAGGACGGCGCGACGATTTCCTGCGGCGGCGAGTTGGCGCCTTCGAACACCAGGAACACCCCGACCGAGGAGCCTTCGGCGTTCGGCTTGACGACATAGGGCGGGGGCATGACGTGGTCGCGGGCGGCCTCGAAGCGGTTGAACAGGCCGCCGCCCGGCACCGGCACCCCGGCGGCGGCCATCACCGCCTTGGACTTGTTCTTGTCCATCGCCAGCGCCGAGGCCAGCACGCCGCAGTGGCTGTAGGGGATTTGCAGCGTCTCCAGCACGCCCTGGACGCAGCCGTCCTCGCCCCAGACGCCGTGCAGCGCGTTGAAGCAGGCGTCCGGCTTGAGCTTGGTCAGCACCGCGGCAATGTCGCGGCCGGCGTCGACGCGGGAAACCTTGGCGCCCAGCCGCTCCAGCGCATCGGCGCACTCGCGGCCGCTGACGAGGCTGACTTCGCGCTCCGGCGAAAGCCCGCCCAGCAGCACGGCGACGTGCTGGCCCTCGAGTGGCTTGGTCATTGAGGCAACTCCGGACGGTTAGGGCTCCGGTTGTCGCTGAATCGCAGGGCGCTGTTAAGGCCCGGGCTTGGGCGGTGACGCCGCAGCCCTCAACGCCTTGAAGTCGATATCGGAATTGGCGGCGATATAGACGAACGCGCCCCAGGTCGCGACGGCCTGGTTCAGCTGATCCGCGTCGACCTTGTCGAGCGTGTCTTCCGACGAGTGGTGCCAGTCGAAATAGCGGCTGGCGTCCTGGTGAACGGCGAAGGCGGGCACGCCGGCCCTGACCAGATCGGCGGTGTCGTCGCCGCTGCCGAGGCTGGGATCGCGTCCCACCACCACCCCGATCGGTGCGACCGTGGCGGCGTAGTCCTGCATCTCCGGCGTCTTGGCCGAGCCGGCCGGCAGCTGCACCTCCCAAGCGCGGTCGGCGCCGATGTCCGACTCGCCGATGATCACGATGTTGTCGGCGGCATGCGCCTTGGCGAAGGCGGCGCGGGCGAAGTCCATCTCCTCGGCGCCGAACAGGGCGACGCGGATGGTGCGCTTGGGCGGGTTCTGGGTTCCGGCCAGCTTGGCGGCGCCAACCGCGATCGCCATCCCTGCGCCGTCGTCGATCGAGCCCGTGCCGGGGTCCCAGGAATCGAGGTGGCCGCCGACCTGGACGACCTCGTCGGGGTGCTCGGTTCCGGTGATCTCGCCTTCGACGGTCCAGGCGGTGGCCGGCTGGCTGGTCGAAGCCAGCTTCAGACGGATGCGGAGCGGCGCGCCGCGGGCGGCCAGATGATCGATCAGCTCCGCGTCGATGGTCGAGAGCGCCGCCGCGGGGATCTGCGGGGCGTCGGGCTCGTAGTTGAGCGCGCCGGTATGCGGCTCGCGGCTGACGCCGGTGGCCAGCGAGCGCAGCAGGTAGCCGACCGCGCCGCGCTTGGCCGCTTCGCTGGGTCCCTGTCGGCGCACGGCGTTGAGCGCGCCGTAGCCCGTGCCTTCGCTGGCGCGCGGCATCGGCTGGGTGACGACCGCGATCTTGCCGGTCAGCGATCCGGGCGGCGCGGCGAGCAGGTCAGCGTAGCTGTGGAACAGCGCGAGCTCGCCTTCGACGCCGTCAGGCGGCGTGGGGACCGAGCCGCCGAGGCCGATGATCGCCAGCTTCTGCGGCCGCGGCGAGACGATCTCGGCCTCCTCGGGCCCTCTGAGCCAGGCGGTGATCGGGAACGGCTCCACATGCACCTTGGCGAAGCCGAGCGACGTGAGCTTGGCCACCGCCCAGTCCCTGGCCCGCGCCGCCGCCTCGCTGCCGGCGAGGCGGGGGCCGACCTCTACGGAGAGGGCTTCGACGTAGTCGTAGGCGGTGGGGTCCTTGAGCGCCCGGTCGCGGACCGCTTCTGCGCCCGACCGCAGCGGGTCGGCGGCGGCGTGGCCGGCGCCCAATGCGAGCGCGATGAAAGCCGTCAGCCAGATGCGCATGATCCCCTCCCGCACGTCGGCTTCGGCGGTGCGCGCCGGGCGGCTTCAAGTCAAGATGGGCGGACCTCAGCGCCGGGAGATCAGCATCGGCAGGCCGCCGCGTGGGCGGATGGTGATGCGGTGCTGGATCTCGACGCGCCGGCCGGGGACCATCCTGAGGCGAAAGCGCTGGGCCAGGGTGGCCAGGATCAGGGTCGCTTCGTTCATCGCCAGCATCTGGCCGATGCACACCCGTGGGCCGCCGCCGAATGGCAGGTAGGCAAGCCGCGGCCGGCCGACGCTGCGCTCGGCCAGAAAACGATCCGGGTCGAACCGATTGGGATTTTCCCAAAGCGAGCGGTGGCGGTGCAGCACCCAGGGAGCGATCAGGACCATGCCGCCGGCCGGGATGTGCGTTCCGGCGACCTCGTCCGCCTCCACCGCGACCCGGGCCGAGAGGCCGGGCGCCGGCGGATAGAGCCGCATGGTCTCCTCGACGATCCGGCGAGTGAGCTTCAGGTTTGGCAAGTCCGCCTCTGTCGGCGTTCGGCCGCCCAGCACCTGGTCCAGCTCGGCGTGCAGCCTGTCTTCCCATTCGGGCTGTTGCGAGAGGACGTACCAGACGAAGGTCATCGCAGCGGCGGTGGTCTCGTGGCCGGCCATGAAGATGGTCAGCACCTCGTTGCGGACCTCCTGGGCGGTCAGCCCGGCGCCGGTTTCCTCGTCGAGCGCTGCGACCAGGCGGCCCAGCAGGTCGAGCTTGCCCGGGTTGGCGCGGCGCGACTCGATCAGCCGCATCAGCGGCGCGTCCATCGGCGCAAACAGCTGCTGCATCTGCTTCTCGCGCCGCGACATCCGCATCGCGCCGATCACCGGCAGGATGTCGAGCAGGTTGAAACTGAACGCCTGCTCCAGACCCTGCTCCAGCGCCAGGCCGGTGACGCCAGTCATTTCGCCGGCGTCGGCCGAGAACATGGTGCGGGAGATGATCTCCAAGGTGAGGCGCGTCATGTCGGCCGAGACGTCGCTCTCGGCCCCGTCCTCGAGCCGGCCCCATTCGCCGGCGAAGGTTGTCGAGGCGTCGGCCATCGCCGCGGCGTAGCCGGCGACGCTGCGGGGATCGAACGACGGAGCCATGATCCGGCGGTGCGTGCGCCAGGTCTCGCCGTCGCTGGAGAGCAGTCCCTCGCCGAACAGGGCGCGGAAGGCGCGCTGCTCCATCGGCATCTTCGGATAGTTGGCGACCTTGTCGATCAGCACCCGCTTCAGACCGGCTGGGTCGTTGACCAGCCAGGCTCGCATGAGCAGCGAGGGCTGGCGCCACACGCCCTGCTCGTAGGCGGCGAGCGGCAGGCGCTCGAACGGGTTCTCGCTGGCCGAACGGCCCGGCAGCAGCCGCGAGCGCGCCGGCGGCGGCCGCGTCCCGGCCATGCAGCGGCGCCTCTGCGGCATCGATGGCGGTCATGGCGAACTCCGATCGTTCGACCAGCCTCAAAGGTCGCACGGCTTGGCTGTCGGCACAGCTTAATTGCAGTTCAGACAAGTCAGGAAGCAGTGGCCCCGACGCCGCCCGGAGCCGACGGAGCGCGACACAGCCAGTGGGCGCCGTGATTGTCGCCGGGGTTGTCGATCCAGCCGGTAACATCTGGATTGACGAGATTGTGGCTCGCCGGGAAGTAGATCGGCGCGACCGGCATGTCGTCGAGCAGGATCTGCTCGGCCTTGCGGGCGTGCAGGGCCGTCTGCGCCGGATCGACCGAGTGCACCGCCGCGTCGAGTTCGCCGTCATATGCCGGGTTGTTGTAGAAACCGTAGTTCTGGCCGCCGACGTCGGCGCGGGACAGGTCGAGATAGTCGATCGCGTCCGGGGACTGCCAACCGGCGTCGCCGACCTGGAAATCGTGAATCTCGTACTCCTGGTAGGCGACCTGGACGTCGTTCTGCTGCAGCTCGACGAAGACTCCGACCTGCTTCCAGTCGGACTGGATGGCAGGCATGAACAGCAGCGGGTCGGGACTGTTGCGGTGCTTGATCGTCAGGCGCAGCGGGTGGTCGGGACCGTAGCCGGCGGCGGCAAGCAGGCGCCTGGCTTCGGCCTGGCGACGCTCGAACGACCAGCCGGCCCAGTAGACCTTCGCGCCGCCGCCGTAGATGGGTAGGCCGGGCGGGACGAAGCTGTAGGCGGGGGTCTGGCCGCCGCGCAGCAGCTTCCTGGCGATGAAGTCGCGGTCGATCGCCATCGAGAGCGCCTGGCGGACGCGGACGTCCCGCAGCGCCGGGTCGTGCAGGTTGAAGGTCAGGTAGGTCACGGCGCCGAGCGGCGCGACGTGCAAATAGTCCTTCATCCCGGTGTGACGCAGATAGGCGAGCCGGTTGGACTGGACCGTGGTGGTGAGATCGAGCTCACCGTCACGGACGCGTCGCTCGGTGGAGATCGCGTCGGGCGAGGGGTAGAACGAAATCTCGGTGAAGCAGCCTTTCTCGGCGCCCCAGAACCTCGGACTACGCTGGATCAGCACCTGATCGCCAAGGCGCCAGGCCGCCAGGGTGTAAGGCCCGTCGCCGACGTAGTGGCCAGGATGCGTCCACGCGTCGCCCCACTTCTCGATCACGTGGCGTGGTTCAGGCCACATGGTGCGGCCGGCGGCGTACGCGGGCAGCAGCAGCCACGGATGCTCGAGGCGGATAACCAGGGTGCGCGGGTCGGGCGCCTCGACGCCGAGGGCAGTCAGAGGAAGCTTGCCGGCATTGACCGGCTGCGCGTTCTTGATGGGGTAATTGAGGAAGGCCGAGTAGGACGCCGTCTTCGGGTCCATGACGCGGCGAATGCCAAAGACAAAATCGTCCGCGGTGAGCGGGACGCCGTCGGACCAATAGGCGTCGCGAAGGTGGAAGGTCCAGGTCAGGCCGTCGGGGCTGGTCTCCCACGACCTGGCCAGGGCCGGTATCACTTTGCCGTCGGGGCTGAGTTGGGTGAGGCCGACGATCAGTTGACTAACGATCACCCCCTCCCAAACACCATCGATCTTGGCCGGATCCAGCGTCGCCGGCTCGGCCCCGTTGCCGTAGAGCAGGCAGAGGGCCCCCGGCGGACAAACGGCGCGGTGGCTCTCGCGCTTGCAGGCGCCGAGCGCTCCGACGAGCATTCCCAGCGCAGCGACCGCCAGCAGAACTGAGGTGAGACGGCGGACCGCGGGTCCTCCTTTGAGCGCGCCGAAACCTCCGGCGCCGCTGTCGCCGTGGCAAGCGGATTCTCGGCTCAGGCTGGTCGCCCTATACGCTTGATCTCCCATTCGAGCAGCACGCCGGTCTTGGCCGCCACATCGGCGCGCACCGCCTCGCCGAGACCTTCCAGGTCTGCGGCGGTGGCCTCGCCCGTGTTGATCATGAAGTTGGCGTGCAGCGGCGAGAACATCGCGCCGCCGAACGGCTTGCCGCGCCAGCCGGCTTCGTCGACCAGCTTCCAGGCGCTCTGACCCGGCGGATTGCGGAAGGTCGAGCCGCCGGTCTTCTCCCGGATCGGCTGGGTGGCTTCGCGGCGGGCGGTGATCTCGTCGATCCGACCGAGGATCGCGACCGGATCCTCCGGCTGGCCTTGGAAAACCGCGCCCAGCCAGATCATCGACCCGTCCGGAATCGCGCTGTGGCGATAGCCGTAACCGAGGTCGGCGACCGTGAGCACCCGCTGATCGCCGGTCTTCATGTCGACGCCCCAGGCCACCTTGAGGACATCCTTGGTCTCGGCGCCGTAGCAGCCGGCGTTCATGGTGATCGCCCCGCCGATCGTGCCCGGGATCCCGGCGTAGAACTCCAGGCCGGCGATGCCGGCGCGCGCCGCCGCCCTGGCCACCGCCGCATCCAGCGCGCCGGGCGCGGCCGCCACGGTCGCCGCCTCGGCGTCCACGTCGATCTCGCCGAAGGCGCGCCCCGCGAGCCGGATAACCAGCCCCTCGACGCCGCCATCGCGGACGATCACGTTGGAGCCGACGCCGAGCACCGTGCGTGGAACCTCCGGCGGCAGGTGGCGCAACAAACCGGTCAGATCGGCCTCGTCCGCCGGCAGGAACAGCACGTCCGCCGGGCCGCCGACGCGGAACCAGGTGAACGGCGCGAGCGGCTCGTCGAACAGCAGCTTGCCGCGAACGGGCGGGAGGTGATCGCGCCAGCTCAAGCCGCCAGCGCCTCGAGTTGGGCCGGCAGCGCCTGGGCCCAGACGGTGATGTCGCCGGCGCCCAGGCAGACCACTAGGTCGCCCGCCTTGGCTTCGGCGGCGATCATGGCCGGCAGCGCGGTCGGGCTGGTCAGCGGCAGCACATGGCGGTGGCCGTGGCGCTTCAGGCCCTCGATCAACGCATCCCGGCTGACGCCTTCGATCGGCGCTTCGCCAGCCGGATAGACGTCGGCGACGATCACCACGTCGGCGTCGTTGAAGCAGCGGCAGAACTCCTGGAACAGGTCCTTCAGCCGGCTGTAGCGGTGCGGCTGCACCACCGCGATCACCCGGCCGTTGCTGACCGCCCGCGCCGCCTTGAGCACATTGGAGATCTCCACCGGGTGGTGGCCGTAGTCGTCGACCACCTTCACGCCGTGCGCCTCGCCGGTGAAGGTGAAGCGGCGGCGCACGCCGCCGAAGCCGGCCAGGCCCTTGCGGATCGCCTTCTCCGGCGCGCCGAGCTCGCGGCCGATGGCGATCGCGGCCAGCGCGTTCTGCACGTTGTGCTGGCCCGCCATCGGCAGCGTGATCTCGCCAAGCACGGTCGTGGCGCCGCCGTCGGACCCGCTGATCAGCACGTCGAAGGTCGAGCCCTCGGCGCCGATGCCGATGTTCATGGCGCGCACCTCGGCCTGCGGATTGACGCCGTAGGTGATCAGCCGCCGGTTCTCGACCCTGGCCGCCATCTCCTGCACGTCCGGATCGTCGATGCAGATGGCCGCGAAGCCATAGAACGGGATGCTCTCGACAAAGCCCTGGAAAGCCCGCTTCACCGCGTCGAAGGTCTCGTAGAAATCGAGATGCTCGGGGTCGATGTTGGTGACCACGGCGACGGTAGGACGAAGGCGCAGGAAGGTGCCGTCGCTCTCGTCGGCCTCGACCACGATCCAGTCGCCCTCCCCGACCTTGGCGTTGGCGCCGTAGGCGTTGATGATGCCGCCGTTGACCACCGTGGGGTCGAAGCCGGCGGCGTCGAGGATGGCGGCGACCATCGAGGTGGTGGTGGTCTTGCCGTGCGTGCCGCCCACCGCGACCGAATATTGCAGCCGCATCAGCTCGGCCAACATCTCGGCCCGGCGCACCAGGGGGATGCGGCGGGTGCGGGCGGCGGCCAGTTCGGGATTGTCGGCCTTGACCGCACTGGTGAAGACCACGGCCGACGCGCCTTCGATGTGCTCCGCGGCGTGGCCGATGAACACCTTGGCCCCCAGCTTCTCCAGCCGCTCGGTGTTGGCCCCGGCGCGGGCGTCCGATCCCTGCACCTGGTAGCCGATCCGCAGCATGATCTCGGCGATCGCGCTCATGCCGATGCCGCCGATGCCGACGAAGTGCACGGGCCCGAGGTCGAACGGGACGGGTCGCTTGTTCATGGCCGCTGCTTAACCCGGAACGCCCGGATGCGCGACTATCCGAACCGGACACGCATCGCCACGGACGTGCGAGACCTGGACGAAGTGTGGATGGTGAGCGCCAGGCCGAGCGTGCCGAGAACGCGACGGCGGTCGATCGGCTAGGCCGCCGTCGCCTCGACCACGTCCGCCAGCCGGTCCGCCGCGTCGGGCTTGGCGACGGCCTTGGCGGCGGCCGCCATCCTGGCGAGGCGGGCGGAGTCCTCCAACAGGCTCTGCAGCAAGGCGGCCAGGCTATCCCCGGTCAGCGCGTCCTCCCGCAAGACCTCCGCGGCGCCGGCCTCGGCCAGCAGACGTGCGTTCTGGCCCTGGTCGTCGTCGAGGGCGATCTTCAGCGGCACCAGGATCGAGGGACGGCCGGCGACGGCGATCTCGCAGACGGTGGAGGCGCCGGCGCGGCCGATCACCAGATGAGCAGCCCCGAGGCGCGGGGCCATACCGTCGAAGAAGGTGGCGATCTCGGCGTCGATTCCGGCCGCCTCGTAGGTCTTGCGGGCGAAGTCGATCGACTCGGCGCGGGTCTGCTGCTGCACCCTGAGGCGCTTGCGCAGCGCTTCCGGCAGCTTGGCGACCGCCTGCGGGACCAGTTCGGAGAGCAGCCGCGCGCCCTGGCTGCCGCCCGTGATCAGCAGGCGCAGCTCGTCCGTCGGCGGGTCGTAGGGCAGGCGGTAGAGCGCCTGGATGTTGGGGCGCACCGGGTTGCCGACCACGACCGCGCGCCGCTGGACCGAGGCTGGGGCTTTCAGCAAGGTCGGAAAGGCGCAGGCAATGGCGGTGACCCGCGGCGCGAGCAGTCGGTTGGCGCGCCCCATCACCGCGTTCTGCTCGTGAATGAGCGTTCGCCGGCGCTGGCTGATCGCCGCCATCAACGCCGGCAGCGACGGGTAGCCGCCGAAGCCAACCACGATCGCCGGTCTCAGGCTTGAAAGCTCGCGCCTGGCCTGGGTCACGCCCCTCAGGATGGTGGCGCCGGCGCGGAACATGCCCGCCGGATCGCCTGGCCTGAAGGTTGCGGCCGGGAGCGGGATGCGGCGCTCGGCTGGGAAGCTGTCGGAAAGGCTGTGCGCCCGGTCGTCGGTAGCCAGCACCACCCGCCAGCCGCGCGCGACCAGCACTTCGGCAAGCGCCTGGGCTGGAAACAGATGCCCGCCGGTGCCGCCCGCGGCGACCACCGCCAGTTTCGTTCTGGGATCAGCCAAAGCCACCGGCCCCAAAGCTACCTGCTCGGGCGAGACGATCCTTCTGGGCGTAGGCGCCGGGCCGGCGGCGGGTCAGCGCCAGCGCCATGCCCATGGTCAGGCAGCTCGCCAGCATCGAGGAGCCGCCATAGGAGATGAACGGCAGCGTCATGCCCTTGGTTGGCATCAGATTGAGGTTCACCGCAACGTTGATGAACGCCTGCATGCCGACCAGCACGAACAGGCCGGCCGCGGCCACCTGCTCGAACGGATCGGACAGCCGCATGGCGCGGAAGAGGCCGCGCAGGGTCAGGAACATGAAGAGGGCGATCAGGATCAGCGAGAACCACAGGCCGTATTCCTCGGCCGAGGCGGAATAGATGAAGTCGGTGTGCATGTCGGGCACTTCGCGCTTCATGATGCCCTCGCCGGGGCCGCGGCCGAACAGGCCGCCGGCGGCGATGGCCTGGGCGGCGCGGTCGACCTGGTGGGTGTCGAGGGTCTTGTCGTGGCTGAAGAAGCGGTCGACGCGGCTGGCGACGTGCTGGAACAGGAAGTAGGTGCTGCCGAGGCCCGCCACGGCGATGCCGCCCAGCGCCATCACCCAGCTCATCGGCACCCCGGCCATCCAGAACGCGGCGCCGAAGGCGATGGTGATCAGCACGGTCTGGCCGACGTCCGGTTCCACCAGCAGCAGGGCGACGGCGATGATGTAGAGGCCAAAGGCGATCGAGACGCCGGGGACCCCCTCGCCCTTCTGTCCCTCCGAGAACATCCACGAGACCAGCACGATCAGGGCCGGTTTCATGAACTCGGACGGCTGCAAGGTGAAGCCGGCGATCTCCACCCAGCGGGTGGCGCCCTTCGCCTCGTGGCCGAGGACGAACAAGGCCAGCATCAGCGCGATGGCGATCAGGTAGACGAAGAAGGCGGTCCGCCGCACGCCCTTGGACGGCAGCATCGAGACCGCCAGCAGGACCACGATCCCGCCGACGGCGTAGATCGACTGGCGCACGGCGAAATGGAACGGGAAGTCGATCTTGAGCCGCGACGCGGCGGCGGGGCTGGAGCCGAAGCAGAGCAGGACGCCAAGCCCGATCAGGGCCAGCGTCGCCCCCAGCAGCCAGTGGTCCACCGTCCACCACCACTCGCCGACCCTGGTGCGGTCGGCGCGGGAGAAAGCGTGGGTCTGGGCGAGATCCTCGCCGGCGGCGGCCTGCGTCACGGCGCCACCCTCGCCCGGGCGGCGGCCGGCGCCGTGGTGAGGTCGTGGACCGCGGCGCGGAACGCCTCGCCGCGTTCCTCGAAGTCGGCGAACTGATCGAACGACGCGCAGGCCGGCGACAGCAGCACGATCGCCTCCTCGCCGGAGGCCTTGGCGTCGTCGAACGCCGCGCGAACGGCGGCGTCGATTGTTCCGCAGCGGGCGTAGGGCACGCGGCGATCGAGCGTCGCGGCGAACGCGTCCTGCGCCTCGCCGACCAGGTAGGCTTTGGCGATGCCGCCGAACAGGTCCGCCAGGCTCTCGATGCCGCCGGTCTTGGGCTGACCGCCGGCGATCCAGTGGACCTTCGGATAGCTCGACAGCGCCTGGCGGGCGGCGTCGGCGTTGGTGGCCTTGCTGTCGTTGATGAAACGAACGCGGCCGATGGCGCCCACCGGCTCCATCCGATGCGCGAGGCCTGGGAAGGTCATCAGCCCTTGGGCGGCGACCTGATCGGTGAGGCCGAGCGCGCGGGCCGCGGCGTAGGCGGCGGCCGCGTTCTGCCAGTTATGGCGACCCGGCAGCGACACGGCACGGGTCAGATCGGCGATCTCGGTGACGCGCTCGCCGGTCGCGTCGTAGAGCATGCCCTGCAGGACGTAGACGCCGCGCCCCATCGAGCGGCGGGCGCTGATCGGCACGATGGTGCGCCGGTTGGCGGCGGTGATCTCGGTGACGATGTGCGCCGACCAGGGGTCGTCGACGCCGACGATCGCGGTGTCGCCCTTGCCCTGGTTGAGCAGGATGCGCCGCTTGGCAGCGACATAGCCGTCCATGTCGCCGTGGCGTTCAAGGTGGTCGGGCGAGATGTTGAGGATGATGGCCACATCGGGCTTGAGGCTCGAGGTCAGGTCGAGCTGGTAGGACGACAGCTCGAGCACATAGACGGCGCCGCCGTGCATATCCTCGAGGCCCAGCACGCCGACGCCAATGTTGCCGCCGATGCGCACGTCACGGCCGGCCTGGCGGCAGACGTGGCCGATCAGGGCGGTGGTGGTCGACTTGCCGTTGGTGCCGGTGATGGCGACGATCTTGGGCCGCTTGTGCGCCGGGGCGGCGGCCACGGTGCGGGCGAACAGCTCGATGTCGCCCATGATCTCGACGCCGGCTTCCCGGGCCTTCGCGACCGTCCAGTGCGGCTTGGGATGGGTCAGCGGCACGCCGGGCGATAGCACCAGGGCGGACAGCTTCAGCCAGTCGGCGCTGCGCAGGTCCTCCAGCACGAAGCCTTCGGCGCCGGCGGCGTCGCGGGCGGTGGCGTTTTCGTCCCAGACCACGACCTCGGCCTTGCCGGCGGCGAGGGCGCGTGCGGCGGCGAGGCCCGTGCGGGCCAGGCCGAACACGGCGACCTTCTTGCCTTCGAAGCCGCGGACCGGGATCATGACGTGCGCCTGCCCTCCCTACCGCAGCTTCAGGGTCGCCAGGCCGGCGATCGCCAGCATGACGGAGATGATCCAGAACCGGATCACGATGGT
The DNA here is from genome assembly GCA_963835495.1 of uncultured Pseudomonadota bacterium. Lineage (GTDB taxonomy): Bacteria > Pseudomonadota > Alphaproteobacteria > Caulobacterales > Caulobacteraceae > Acaudatibacter. Next base: position 1,839,373 of record CAWIFQ010000003.1, read on the forward strand.
CGGCTCGGCCCAGCCCAACCGCTCGAAGTGGTGGTGGATCGGGGCCATGCGGAACACCCGCTTGCCGGTCAGCTTGAACGAAGCGACCTGGACCATCACCGAGACGGTCTCGAGCACGAAGAGGCCGCCGACGATGGCCAGGACGATCTCATGCTTGGTCGCCACCGCCACTGCGCCCAGCCCGCCGCCGAGGGCGAGCGAGCCGCTGTCGCCCATGAAGATCTTCGCCGGCGGGGCGTTGTACCAGAGGAAGCCGAGGCACGATCCGACCATGGCGGCGCAGTAGACGCCAACCTCGCCGACGCCCTGCACGAAGTGGAGCTGCAGGTAGTCGGCGAAGCGCGCATTGCCCACGAGATAGGCGATCAGGCCGAAGGCGCCCGCCGCGATCATCACCGGGACCGTGGCCAACCCGTCGAGGCCATCGGTGAAGTTCACCGCGTTGGACGAGCCGATGATCACCAGCGCCCCGAACGCCAGGTAGATCAGGCCCAGATCGAGCAGCGCCTTCTTGAAGATCGGAAAGGCGACCGAGGTGGCCAGGTGCGGGTCATCGGGCGTCGGCTGGGCGTACTTGATCATCAGGAACACGGCCAGGATCGCGACCCCGCCTTCCACCAGCAGCCGCAGCATGCTGGAGAGCCCGGCGGTGGTCTGGCGGGTGACCTTGGCGTAGTCGTCGAGGAAGCCCAGAAAGCCGAACGCCAGCGTCACCAAGAGCACGACCCAGACGTAGACGTCGGTCAGGTCGGCCCAGAGCAGCGTGCCGACCGCGATCCCGGCCAGGAACATCAGCCCGCCCATGGTCGGCGTGCCGGCCTTCTCGACCACGTGGCGCTCGATGCCCTCGGCTCGGATCGGCTGGCCCTTGCCCTGCCGGGCCTGCATCCAGCGGATGAAGCGCGAACCCATCGCCACCACGGTCAGCTGCGCGGTGATCAGCGACAGGCCGGAACGGAAGGTGAGGTAGCGCAACAGGTTGAGCACGGGGACGTAGTGGTGGTTGTCCGACAGCCGCTCGTACAGCAGATAGAGCATCAGGCGGCCTCCCCCGAACGGGAGTCGAGACCGCGCAGGGCCTCGAACAAGGCCTTGGCTTTACTGTCCCTCGACCCCTTCACCATCACCAGGTCCCCAGGCTCTACGGCCCGGGTGAGCAGGGGCTCTAAAGCCTCCGCACTCTCGGCGTACCCGCCTTGGCGAGTCGGCGGAAGCGCCTCCCAGAGGCATTTCATCATCGGTCCGGCGCAGAACACGAGATCGACCTTGGCCGCCTCGATTTCGTGCGCCAGGCCGGCGTGGTAGGCGGCCGATTGGGGTCCCAGTTCCAGCATGTCGGTGAGGACGGCGATGCGCCGGCCGGTGCTCTGACGAAGGCCCAGCGTCCGCAGCGCCGCGGCGACTGAGACCGGGTTGGCGTTGTAGCTCTCGTCGATCAGGGTGAAGGCGCCGCCGGCGAGACGGACCTGACGCTCGGCGCCTCTGCCTTCGAGCGGTTCGAAGGCGGCGAGCGCCGCGAGGCCATCGGCCTGCGCGACACCGAGCGCTTCCATCATCAACAGCGACGCCAGGCTCATCAGGCCCCAGTGATGCCCCGTCTGGCGCAGGGTGAATGAGATCGACTGGCCACGCAGCGTTGCCTCGACCCGGGCGCCGCCGGCCTCCAGGCTGAAGCCGGTGAGCTGCGCCGCGCAGGATGGATCGGAGCCGAAGGCCAACACCTCGGCGCCGTGCGTCTTGGCGGCGTCGCTGAGATAGTCGAACCACGGGTTGTCGGCGTTGAGCACGGCGACGCCGCCCGGTTCCAGCCCATCGAAGATCTCGGCCTTGGCCCTGGCGACCCCCGCCTCGCCGTCGGCGAAGTTCTCGATGTGCGCCTGGGCGACCGTCGTGATGACCACCGCATGCGGCCGCACCATTTGAACCAGCGGGGTGATCTCGTCGGCGTGGTTCATGCCGATCTCGAACACCGCCCGTTCGGTGTCGCGGGGCATGCGCGCCAGCGTCAGCGGCACGCCGATATGATTGTTGTACGACTTGACCGACGAGTGAGCCCGGCCGGCGCGTTCCAGGCCGGCGCGGATCGCCTGGGTGACGCTGGTCTTGCCCACCGAACCGGTGACCGCGCCGCGGCGGACCTGCGGCGCGCGGACGCGGGCCGCCAAGCCGAGCTGCTCCAGCGCGACGAGCGTGTCGCCGACCATCACCGCCGAACCCGCGACGGGCTGGCTGGCGAGCGAACCGGCGGCCCCGCCCTTCAAGGCGGCTTCGACGAACTCATGCCCGTCGCGGACGCCGGCGAGGGCGACGAACAGGTCGCCCGGCTCGATCGTGCGGGTGTCGATCGAGACGCCGGTCGCAACGAAGGGCGCGCCAGCCAGACGGCCGCCGGTCGCGGCGAGGATTTCGTCGGAGGTCCAGAGCGGCTCAACCATGGGCCGGCTCCAGGCCCAGCGCCGCGGCGGTCTCAGCGACGTCGTCGAACGGATGGATGATCGCGCCGACGATCTGACCCTGTTCGTGGCCCTTGCCAGCCACCACCAGCACGTCGCCTTCGCGCAGCATCGCGGCGGCCGCGCCGATCGCCTCGCGGCGATCGCCGATCTCGCGCAGGCCGGCGGCGCCGGCGCGGATTTCGGCGCGGATCGCGGCGGGCTCCTCGGAGCGTGGATTGTCGTCGGTGACGATGGCGACATCGGCCAGGCTGGCGGCGATGGCGCCCATCTGCGGACGCTTGGTCCTGTCGCGATCGCCGCCGGCGCCGAAGACGACGATCAGGCGGCTGGCGGCGTGCGGACGCAGCGCCAGCAGCACGGTCTTGAGGCCGTCCGGCGTATGGGCGTAGTCGACATAGGCCTCGCCGCCGCGCCGGCCGGCGCCGACGCGCTGCATCCGTCCCGGCGCGCCCTCGATGTGCTCCAGCGCCGTCAGCACAGCCTCGGTCTCCTCGCCGGCGGCGATGCACAGCCCCGCGGCGACCAGGGCGTTGGAGGCCTGGAAAGCGCCGGCCAGGGGCAGGCGAACGTCGAAGTTGCGCCCCTCGGTGCCGATCCGCAGCCGCTGGCCTTCGGGCGACAGCTCGCGGTGCGCCAGCGTCAGCCCCTCGCCCATCGCGCCAACCGACAGGATGGACAGACCGCTGGTGACGGCCGCGGCGGCGAAGGCGGGATAGGCGTCGGAATCGGCGTTGAGCACCGCGGTGGCGCCGCGCGGCGTCAGCGCCTCGAACAGACGCAGCTTGGCGGCGCGGTAGGCCGCCATCGTGCCGTGGTAGTCCAGGTGGTCCTGGGTCAGGTTCAGGAAGCCGGCGGCGGTCAGCATGACCCCGTCGAGCCGGCGCTGATCGATGCCGTGCGATGAGGCTTCCAGCGCCAGGTGGGTGACCCCGCGGGACGCAAGGTTCGCCAGCCGTTCGGCGACCTCGCCGGCGTCCGGCGTGGTCAGGCCGGGCGGCGTGACCTGCTCGGCGCCGGCGCGGATGCCGAGCGTGCCCATGCTGGCCGAGCTGTGGCCGAGCCGCTCGAAGATCTGCCGGCAGAAGGTGGCGACCGAGGTCTTGCCGTTGGTGCCGGTGACGGCGACGCAGACGGCCGGCTGGGCGCCCCAGAAGTTGGCGGCGGCAAGGGCGTAGCTGCGGCGCGCATCGCCGACCACGATCACCGGCGCCGCGGTCGCGAGCGGCGTCTCGCTGATCACCGCCGCCGCGCCAGCCGCAAGCGCGGAGGCGACGAATTCGCGCCCGTCGGCCTTGGCGCCCGAGAGCGCCGCGAACAGGTAGCCCGGCTTCACCTTGCGGCTGTCGGCGGTGACGCCCGTGATCATCGGGTCGACCGCGAGGTCGCGCCTCATGAGTTCCGAGAGCCGCTTGCCGCTCATCGCTCGTTCACTCCGAGCGCCGCCGTGTCCGGCGTGCGCTTGGGCCCCAAATCGGACGTCACGATGACGCGGCGCACGCCGACGAACGGGGCGATGCGGTCGATCACCCGGCCGGCGACAGGCGCCGCAGTGAAGGCGCCGGTGGTGATCCCGCTGTCCGCGGCGTTGGCCTTGGGGGCGTCCATCATGATCAGCACCAGGTAGCGGTCGGCGTCGAGCGCGCCGTCGGTCGGGAAGATCGCGGCGAACGAGGCCAGGTTTGCGACGTTCTTGCCCTCCTGGTAGTGGCCCTTGACCAGTTTGGTCGCGGTGCCGGTCTTGCCGCCGACCCGCAGGCCGAGCGCGTCGGCCTTGGCGCCGGTGCCCTCGACGACGTTGAGCCGCATCAGATCGAGCATGGTGCGCGAGGTCTGAACCTGCAGCACCCGCCGGCCGGCCGCCGGCGCCTGGCCAGCCGCCAGCCGCTTCAGCGTCAGCGGCCGGTAGACGCCGCCGTTCAGAATCGAACTCATGCCGGTGGCGATCTGCAATGGCGTCACCGAGATCGAATGCCCGAACGACATCGAGGCGACGATATTGGGCGACATCAGCGACTTCGAGATCAGCGGATGGACCAACTCCACCAGCTCGCTCGGCGCCGCCTTCAGCAGGCCGAAGTCGCCCCAGTATCTGACCATGGTCGGCGCGCCGGCGAGCAGGCCAAGGCGCGCGGCGCCGATGTTGGATGAATGGGTGAAGACATGGGCCAGTGAGAGACTGGCGTCGCCGTGATCGAAGTCGTGGATGGTCTGGCCCGGCAGCACCAGCGGGGTCCTGACATCGAACATGGTGTCCGGCGTGGCGACGCCGGCGTCGATCCCCATCGCCAGGGTGAAGACCTTCATCACCGAGCCCGGCTCGTAGACCGTAGCGGCGGCGTGGTTGATCTGGTTGCGCGGATCGCCCTGCTGCGGATTGTTCGGGTCGTAGGCGGGATAGCTCGCCATCCCGAGTATCTCCCCGGTGCGGACGTTGACGACCATTCCGACCGCGTCGTCGGCCTGGTAGGCGCTGGCGGCGCTGTCGAGCTCGTTCTCCAGCGCGCCTTGGACCCGCAGGTCGAGCGAGAGCGCCAGCGGCGTCGAGCGGTCGTTGCGGATGGGACTGTCGAACGCCTTCTCGGCGCCGGCCAGGCCACTGCCGTCCTTGGAGGTGAAGCCGATCACGTGGGCGGCGAGGGCGTCGAGCGGATAGTCGCGGCCGCTCTCTTCCTCGAACGTGACCCCTGGCAGACCGAGGTCGTGAATCTGGGCCTGCTGCTCGGCGGTCAGCGCGCCGATGACGAACTGACGCTTGTCGCCCGCCAGGATCGCGTCGAGCTTGGCCGGCTGGATCGACGGCAGCGCCCGCAAGAGCGCCGCGCGGACATAGTCCTTGCGGACCATATCGTCGCCGTCGACGTAGAGGCCGTAGTGCGGCATATCGAGCGCCAGGACGAGGCCGTTGCGATCGGTGAGTTCGGCCCGCGCGCCCGGCATCAGCGTCAAGGGTTCGGCGCCGCGGTTGAACGGCGAGAACAGCGCGACCTTGCCGGCGCCCAGCGCCAGGGTCACGAAGCCGGCGGCGAACAGCGCCAGCACGAAGAAGATGCGCAGGCGGGTGTCGTCCACCGCCTTCTCCGAGGCCCGTGAGCGCTCGAAGGCATGCTCGACCCACCATAGCCGGCGCATGATCCAGCGGCCGATCGGCGAGAACGGCCGGGCGATGGCGCCGCCGACGGTCACGGGTGGTCTCCCGGTCCGGCCACCTGGGGCAGCGCCTCCGGCGTCACTTCCTGCTTGGCGGCGATCGGGGCCAGATGGCCGAGACGGATGGCGCGATCCTCGAGCCGCTTCGGGTTCTCCAGCCGGGTGACCTGATCCTGCAGCAGGCGCACGTCGTGGCGTTCGGCGACAATCTTGTCCTCGACATCGGCGATGTCGCTGCGCTCGGCGCCGGCGTTGGTCTTGAATGCATAGACGGTGAGGGCCAGCGCGAGGAAGATCACCAGGGCGGCCAGGTCCATGATCCGGAAGCCGCGCACCCGCTGAAACAGGATCGCCGAGACCTTCATGCCACGGCGCTCCAGACCGGAGCGGCCGTGCGGATGGCGGCGCGGAGCTTTGCGGAGCGGGCGCGAGGGTTGGCGGCGATCTCGGCTTCGCTTGGCGCTTTCACGCCGTTGAACAGCAGCTCGAAGCTCGGCGCCGGACCCTTGACCGCCGGCGGAAGGTGGCGGGACACGCCGGGGGTCCTGCCGGACCGCTCGGTCAGGAAGGCTTTGACGATGCGGTCCTCGAGCGAGTGGAAGGTGACCACCGCGAGGCGGCCGCCGGCCTTCAGCACCCGCTCGGCGGCCAGCAGTCCGGCTTCCAGTTCCTCGAGTTCGGCGTTCACCGCGATGCGCAGCGCCTGGAACACCCGCGTCGCCGGATGGACCTTCGCGCCGCGGCGACCGCCCAGGACGCGCTCGACAAACTCCGCGAGATCCAGCGTCCGGGTGAAGGGCTGTTCGGTGCGCCGGCGATCGATCGCCGCGGCGATGCGCCGGCCCTGCGGCTCCTCGCCGAACACCCGGAAAATACGTGTCAGTTCGCTGACCGAGGCCTCGTTGACGACCTCCGCGGCCGTTGGCCCGTCTGCGCCCATCCTCATGTTCAACGGGCCGTCGCGCATGAAGGAAAAGCCGCGCTCGGCTTCGTCGAGCTGCATCGAGGAGACTCCCAGGTCGAGGGCGACGCCGTCGGCCGCCCCGTCGCCCAGCTCGGCCGCCATCGTCGAAAAACGATTCTCCACCATTCGAAACTGATCCGCGCCGGCCAGCGCCGAGACGAAGCGTCGCGCAGCCGGATCGCGGTCGAAAGCGACCACGGCGGCGCCCCGCTCCAGGAAAGCGCGGCTGTAGCCCCCCGCGCCGAAGGTCCCGTCGACGATCAGCTTGCCAGGCGCGGGGTCCAGCGCGTCAAGCACCTCGGCCAGCAGAACGGGCGTGTGGGCCGGCTCACTCATTGGCGGCGATCGGCGCGGGCGAGCGCAGCTTGGCGCGGGCGATCAGCCCCTCGCGGGCCAGATCGCGCTGGCGCCTGGCCCATACCTGGTAGGCGTCGCGCGACCAGATCTGGAAGCGGTCGCGCAGGCCGACCAGCACCACCCAGTCGGTAAGGCCGAGCTGGTGGCAGAACGTTTCCGGCAGGGTGATGCGCCCGGCAGCGTCGAAGCTGAGCTGGACCATGCCGCCCATGATCGAGGTCTCCAGCGCGGTGCGTGTCGGATCCCCGAACGGGAACTCGTCGATCAGGGCGGCGTAGCTGTCAAACAGGGCCTTGCCGCCGCCCTCGATGCAGTCCGCCTCGATCGACGGAAAGCAGAACAGGCCGTCGAAAGGCGCGACCGTGGCGCGGAACTCCTGCGGCGCGACGATGCGCCGTTTTGAGTCCAACTGCTTCTCGAACGTCGAGATGAACACCAGCCCCGCCCTACAAGACCAAGTGCGCCGACGGCTCCGACGGACCCGCCGCTCGCCCTTCCGATCGCATCGCCACCCCCCGGGGAACGGTCGATCGGCCTATGGCGAGATGATTGGGTTAACACGGGATGAATTGGGACACAATGACACTCATTACCATTTTGGAGCTGAATCGGAGAGTCTTCGGCGACTCGAATAGTTAACGGCGCAAGGTTATCCACAGAACATACAGGGAACTACTGCGGCGGAGACTCAGGGCGGCGCTGGGCGTCGGGTCGGGAGGCGGGCCAGACGGCCTGTAAGCCGGGTTCTGTGCCTTCCCGAAGGAAGCGACGATCATTCCTCTGGACCGCCCATCGCTGGACGGTTCTCGCGACCTACCCGGATCCCCGAAGCGCCGGCGACGGCGCCGCCCGCCGAAGACGCGAGAGCGCCTAAGGCGGACATGAGGACCCCTATTTGGTCTTGCTCCAGGCGGGGCTTGCCATGCCGTCCCGGTCACCCGGTCCGCGGTGGGCTCTTACCCCACCCTTTCACCCTTACCCGCCTTCGCCGAGGCGCACGCGGGCGGTTTGCTTTCTGTGGCGCTATCCCTGGGGTCGCCCCCGGCGGGCGTTACCCGCCGCCTTGTCACCGTGGAGCCCGGACTTTCCTCCCCCTCGCCGAAGCTCGAGGGCGACCGCCCGGCCGTCTGGCCCGGCGCGAAGGTGTGCAACAAAAGCGGCGTGGTCAACCCGCCGCAAGCCGCAGCAGGGCGATCAGCCGGGCTCGCGTCTCGCCATCCGCAACGCCGTCGACGCGTTCCTGGCGCCAGTGACGCTGGAAGGCGCGCACGATCGTGGCGGTGGCCGCGTCGTATCGGCCGCTCGGCGCACAGTCGTAGCCAAGCCGGGTCAGCCCGGCCTGAAAGGCGAAAACGCCAGGGCCATCGTCCCCCAGCGTCAGGGGCGCGCCAGGCGCCGCCGCGGGCTCGACCCAGAGACCGTGGCCAGCTTCGGCCAGCCGCTTCCAGGGGAACAGCTCGCCCGGATCCTCCTTGCGGTCCGGCGCGACGTCCGAGTGGCCGAGCAGCCGATCGTCGTCGATGCTCCAGCGCGAACGGACCTCGGCGAGGAGGTCGATGACGGCGCCGATCTGGGCGTCAGGGAACGGACGATAGCCGAACTCATGGCCCGGATTGACGATCTCGACGCCGATCGAGCGGGCGTTGATGTCGGTCTCGCCGCGCCAGAACGACTTGCCGGCGTGCCAGGCGCGGCGTTCCTCGGCCACGAGGGCGAAGACGCCGCCGTCCTCCTCGACCAGGTAGTGAGCCGAGACCTTCGCCGCCGGGTCGCGCAGCCGGGTCAGCGCCGCCGCGCCGGTCGGCATGCCGGTGTAGTGCAGCACGATCATGTCCGGCGGACCGGTGCGGGCGTCGAAGTTCGGCGACGGGGCCGGGATCGTCTTCATGTCGCGGCGGGCGGCGCGCGAAGCGCGGCGATGGCGCGGTAGGCGTAGGCCTGGCAGCCGCAGATCAGCGTCAGCGGCACCACCCAGACCACGGCGGTCAGGATGGCCAGGATCGCGACCAGCAGCCAGAGCACGACCCGCCGCAGCAAGGTCGGATCGTTCCAGCGGAGCACGGCTTCGGTCAGGGCCCCGAACACCAGACCGACAACCACCGAGATCAACAGAAAGACCAGCACCTCGACGGCGACGATGACGTAGCTGAGCAACACCCGCCAGTAACGACCGCGGGCGAATCCCCAGTAGTCCGAAAACGGAAATCCGCGCTCGAAGAAGGTCTGCACCGGCGCCAGCGACAGCCTGACGGCGATCCACATGTCGATCAGGATGGTGAGCACGAACCCGGTGAAGGCGATCAGGCGGTTGAGGCTCGGCAGCGCCTCGAAGATCGGGTTGAGCAGGACCAGCAGCAGGTAGGCCGGCACACCGCCCAGCGCCGCGAAGATGACCGTCTCCAGCGCGCTCAGGATGGCGATGCGGGCCTCGTCCGGGCCCAGCTTGAACAGGTGCCAGCCGTGCTCGCCAGGGCGCAGCACGGCGCGGTAGACCGTCGCCGTGGTCATGATCCAGAGCGCCAACACGGTCGGGGCCAGCACCACCGCGAGGGGTCCGTAGCGGCGGATGAGGCCGGCGCTGTCGGTCGAGTGCGCCGCGGTGGGCGAGCCGGTGGCCAGCCGGACGATGGCGATCATCGCCAGCGCGAAGGCCCATACAGCGATCCAGTACAGCACCGCCAGCGGCTCGCGCTTGATGACACGGAAGCCTTCCAGAGCGGCGTCGACGGATGAGAATCGGGTCATGGCGAGCCCGCTTGAGTCTCCCATGCACTGTGAACACGCAATAGCGGGCTCGCGCCTCCGGGTTAGGGCGCGACCGTCATCGGGGGAACGCTCGGCGGAACGGTCACCGCCGAGGGCGCCGCGGGCGGCGGCACGACGTCGCGATAGGCCCTGGCCCACGGCGCGAAGAAGATCGCCATCGCGCAGCCTTGGACCGGTATCGTCAGCAGAGCGAGCAGGATGAGCGACGGCGCCAGCGTGATGATGATCTGCTGCGGCGGTGTCTGAGTGAAGAAGGTCTGCAGGTTGTTGAACCCGCCGGCCGCCATCCCCAGGGCCGCGGCGCCAAAGCCGATGAAGAGGGCCTCGATGACCACGCCCAGCATGAGGGCGACCAGCATCAGACAGATTCCGATCAAGACGATGCTGCCCACCCTGCCCTTGGTCAGCGACCAGGCGTCGAACAGGTGGAACTGTCCGTCGTCGACCATCATCGGCACCACGAATGCAAACCGTGCGGCGATATAGATCAGGCCGAACACCAGGATCAGGACGGCGATCGCGATCATGGCCGCCAGCGCGGCCCATTGATGCTGCAGCCCCAGGAAGACCCCGATGGCGGCGAAGGGGATGACGAAGATCATGATCGCCAGCACAAGGACAAAACCGGCGCCGAAGCTCAGGATCACCACGAACAGCTCGGGCGCGCCGACCCTCAGCGACGCGAAAGCCTTCCGCTCGGGATGCACGATCGAGCGGGTCACCGCGCAGAGGATGATGCTGCTGACGAACAGACCGACGAACTGCGCGATGTAGGCGACGCCCTGCACCAGGAACATGTGCGACATGACTTGGCGCACGTCCGCCGGCGATGGCTCCGCGCCGGAATGAGCCTTGCTGGAAATCTCCGCGACCAGCCCCAGCAGCACCGGCGCATAGATCGCCAGGAGCGCGACGACGAAGCCCACACGCAGCAAGCCCCAGACCAGCACCGAGATCGGGCGGCGTCCGATCAGTTGGAAGCCTGCGCCTATCGCCGAACCGACCGAGATTTCCGACATGGCCCCGTTAGTCTCCGTCAGCTGAATGTGGCCGCCAGCTCGCCGCCCTTGAGCTGCCTATAGACCTCGGGCCAGGGTGCGAAGAAGAGCGGGAAGAGCACGGTCGAGCCGATCCAGATCAGCACGATGTAGAGCGCCACGAACGGCTGGACCTGGCTCCAGATCTGCGCCGGCGTCTGTTTGACGAAGGCCTCTGGGGTGATGGAGTTGGCGACCTGGAAGAACATCGGCACCCCGACGGCCAGGCCGATCCCAGCCAGGACCGTATAGATCGCGACGGCCACCGCCACCATCACCAGGCCGACCAGAAACAGGCGCCCAACCCGGCCACGCGTGAAGCTCCACGACTCGAACAGGCGGAACTTGCGATCGGCGAAGATCATCGGCGCGACCATGCAAAAGCGCAGACCGAGCCAGATCGTCACCGACCAGGTCACCAGCTGGAACGGCAAGGTGACGAACGGCGCGACGTCGCGAGGCGCCATCGTCACGGCGAACACCGACATCAGGGCGACGGGCACGGCCATCGCGGTCGAGACGATGCTGTAGAGGATGAACAGGATGAAGTTGGCCAGCATCAGCCACAGCTCGGCGCGACCGAACCGCAGATAGGCGAACGCGCCGGCCTCGGGCTCCATGACGGCGCGAACGACAGCCATGTTGATCACCGCGCCCAACGCCCAGAACAGCGTGATCATCAGGAAGTAGGCGCCGATGATGCCGCCGAAGAAGCCGAGCAGCATCTGCAGCGACGGCGTCGAACCGCCACTCCGCATCGTCATCAACTTGCCCAGCACCTGGAAGAAAGCGCCCCCCAGGTAGACGACCAGTCCGCCGAGAATGCCCGCGTAGAGCAACGACCAGACCAGCGGCGCCCACGGCTTTCGGCGCAGGATACCGAACCCGGCGAACGCCGCCTGGGTGATCGCGATTTCCGCCACCGCCCCTCCCCGCTCCCTCAAGCCAAGCCAGGATAGGCATATTCGGCCCGCCGGCGCCACTTCCGCGAGGGGAAGCCGCGGCGTAGGAGGTGGCGGATGACCGATCGGACCATCCACATCGTCGGCGGCGGCCTCGCCGGCTCGGAAGCCGCCTGGCAGGCGGCCGAGGCGGGCGTCCAGGTCGTGCTGCACGAAATGCGGCCGCTGCGCGGCACCGACGCGCACCAGACCGACGGCCTGGCGGAGCTGGTCTGCTCCAACTCGTTCCGCGCCGACGACTGGGAGGCCAACGCGGTCGGCCTGCTGCACGCCGAGATGCGCCAGTTGGGCTCGCTGATCATGCGCTGCGCCGACGCGCACCAGACCCCGGCCGGCGGCGCGTTGGCGGTCGATCGGGGTGGCTTCTCGCAAGCGGTGACGCGTGCCGTCGACGGCCATCCGCGGATCCGGGTCGAGCGCGGCGAGGTGGCCGGCCTGCCGCCCGCGGACTGGGCCAGCATCATCATCGCCACCGGCCCCCTCACCTCGCCGGCCCTGGCTCGGGGCATCGCCGCCCTGACCGGCGAAGCGGAGCTGTCGTTCTTCGACGCCATCGCGCCGATCGTCCACATCGAGACCATCGACATGGACATCGCCTGGCGCCAGTCACGCTACGACAAGGCCGGACCCGGCGGCGACGCGGCCGCCTACATCAACTGCCCGATGGACAAGGCTCAGTACGAGGCCTTTGTCGACGCGCTGGTGGCCGGACCCAAGACCGAGTTCAAGGACTGGGAGCACGTGCCCTACTTCGACGGCTGCCTGCCGATCGAGGTGATGGCCGAGCGGGGGCGCGAAACGCTGCGGTTCGGACCGATGAAGCCGGTGGGCCTCACCAACCCACATCAGCCGGACGTGAAGGCCTTCGCGGTGGTGCAGCTGCGCCAGGACAATGCGCTCGGCACGCTGTGGAACATGGTCGGCTTCCAGACCAAGCTGAAGCACGGGGCGCAGAGCGAGATCTTCCGCACCATCCCGGGACTGGAGAAGGCGGCGTTCGCCAGGCTGGGCGGCCTGCACCGCAACACCTTCATCAACGCGCCGAAGCTGCTGGACGGCCAGCTGCGCTTAAGAGCCGATCCGCGGCTGCGCTTCGCCGGCCAGATCACCGGCGTCGAGGGTTACGTCGAGAGCGCCGCGATCGGCCTCATCGCGGGCCGCTTGGCGGCCGCCGAGGCGATTGGCCGGACGCTGAGCCCACCCCCGCCGACCACGGCGCTGGGCGCGCTCGTGGCCCACATCACCGGCGGACACCTGGCGCATGGCTCCGGGTCGTTCCAGCCGATGAACATCAACTACGGCCTGATGCCGCCGATCGACGCGCCGGCGCGGTGCGAAGACGGCCGCAAGCTCGGCAAGCGCGACCGCACGCGCGCCAAGAAGCGGGCGATCGCAGACCGGGCGCTGGCCGACCTGGCCGGATGGTCGAGCCCCGTGGCCCAGGTCGCGTAGGTCCGGCAATGGCCGCGAGCGATCTGCCGCTGCTGACGTTCGTGGTCAGCGCCGAGTTCGAAGTTTGGCTCGCCGCACAGCCGGACACATCGCCGGGGGCATGGCTGCGTTTCGCCAAGCAAGGTGCGGCGCAGGCGACCATTCTGAAGACCGATGCGATCGACTGCGCGCTGGCGCACGGATGGATCGACGGGCAACTTGGCCCCGTCGACGATCAGTACTTCAAGACCCGCTTCACGCCGCGCAAGCCAAGGAGCGCCTGGTCGCAGATCAATTGCGAGCGGGCTGAGCGCCTGATCGCCGCGGGGCGGATGACGCCGCGCGGGCTGGCGCAGGTCGACAGAGCCAAGTCCGACGGCCGTTGGGACTCCGCTTATGCATCGCAGGCGACCGCGTCACCCGACGACGACCTCCAGGCGGCGCTGGAGGCGGCCCCGCCAGCGTTGGCGTTCTTCGGCACGCTGAACGCGGCCAACCGCTACGCCGTGCTCTACCGGGTGCGCCAGGCGAGGTCGCCGCAGAAGCGCGCCGCGAAGATCGCCGAACTCGTCGCGAAGCTCGGCCGCGGCGAGGCGTTTCACCCACCGTCAGCCTCGTTAAAGCCGACCTGTCGCCGACGCCAGGATCAGGCTGAGCCGTTTGCGCAGCGGGCCCGGCGAGCGGCCGGCCAGATCGAAACGTGTGAGGCGCGCCGGCAACGCGGCAGGCATCGCCGCAACGCTCAAGCCGGCGGCCGCCGTCCGCGCCGCCTCGATCGCCGAGACGAGCAACGGGCGCAACACGTCGTCGCTCGCCCTGCCCGATCGTCGCAGCAAGGTCAGACCCCAAGCGCGGCCCGCCGGCGCCGCCGCCTCGTCGGACGCGGCCGGATCCAGCACCTTCGCGGCCAACCCGGCGAGCGAGCCCTCGACCGCATCGGCCCAGGCGATGGCGGCGGCGTCGTCGAGCATTTCCTGCTCCAGGGCCGCGATTTCGCCGTCGATCATCGCCTCCAGCGGCGCGCGCAGCAGGCCGTGGCGTCGCACAGCTTGCCGCAGCGCCTCGGCGACCGGGTGGCGGCGGACCGCCTCGCCGGCGAAGATCTGGTCCAGAACCTCGCGCCACCAGGTCAGGCGGATCTCGGCGAGCAGCTGGGTCGAGGCGACCAGGCGGGCGCGGGCCAGCTCGTGGTCGAACGCATAGAGGGCGAGGACATCGGCCCTCGCCCCCTGGTCGGCGATGAAGCGGCTGGTCAGCCACCGGTCGGGATCGACCCGGCGGATCAGCTGATCGAGATCGTCCTCCGCGCCCTCGGCCAAGCCTTACCCGAACAGCGTCTGGTACATCGCCATCGACGTCAGCATCGGCAGCGACAGCAGCACGTTGATCCTCGACGCCATGCCCGCGATACGGCCGGCCTTGGCCTTGGCGTCAGCGTCGGCGTCGACGATGCCCAGCACCCGCTTCTGGTTCGGCCAGATCACGCCCCAGACGTTGAGGAACATGATCAGCGCCAGATAGATGCCGATGCCCATCAGCGTGTAGCCATACTTGTCGGGCGTCAGGCCGCCGGCGAGGCCGAAGGTGAAGACGCCCTCGGCGTATTCCTTGCCGCGCAGCGCCGCGACGCAGATGCCGGCCAGCACCGTGAACAGCGCCGCCCAGCGGAACCAGAACAGCGCCTCCGGGGCGATGTACTTGCTGACCGCCGGCTTCAGCTCGGCCGGGATCTCCGGCATTTTCCGCGCCTGGACGAAGTTGAAATAGTACAGCAGCCCGATCCACAGGACGCCGAAGAACACGTGCATCCAGCGGAACACCGCCTGCCAGTAGGCCGTGTCGTTGAAGTGGTGCGGACTTACCTGCGCGAACGCCACCAGCATGATCACCGCCAGCACCAGCCCGACGATGATGGTGTTGCGCAGATTGTTGAGAATGGCCGCCATGCGCCAAACCCTCCCGTTTAAGCCCCTGTTGACGTGGGTATAGGGCGTTTCCCGGCGCCTGAAAACCGGGCGCCGGCGCGTTCAGATCGCGATAAGCGCGGTGGCGAAAAGCCGGCCCTCCGAGGCCAGCACATTGTGCAGCTTGGCGGCAGCGCCCGTGGCCATGAACTCCAGGCCAAGTCCGGCTGCGCGCAGAGCGTCGCGGACGTCGCGCGGCGGCAGCGACTGGGTCGGACCGGCGCCCAGCAGCACGAATTCGACCGTCCCCGCGGGCGCCGCAATCACCGCTTGGAAGTCCTCCGGCGTCAACTCGGCCATCGCCGCCGGACGCCAGTCTTGCGGCGCGTCGGCTACGATCAGCAGAGAGCCGGGCCTCCAGACGCCGGCCACCCGAAACCCGCCGCCGCCGAAGCCGTCGATGGCGGGCGGCTCGCGCACGAGGTTACCGCCGGGCGGTCTGGAAGTTGATCGCGCTGGCCTCGTCGTCGTCGCGCCTGACGCCCCAGAGCAGGATCACCGGCAGGGCGACGTAGATCGAGGAATAGGTGCCGATCAGGATGCCGAACGCCATCGTCGCGGTCAGCGAGAACAGCGCCGAGGCCGGGTTCAGCACCGAGCCGGACAGCGCCAGCAAGGCCGTCGTGCCGGTGATGATGGTGCGGCTGAGCCGCTCGTTTTCGGAGAGGTTGATCACCTCCCGCAGCGGGGTGGTCTTGTACTTCCGCAGGTTCTCGCGCAGCCGGTCGAACGAGATCACCTTCTCGTTCATCGAATAGCCGATCACCGTCAGCAGCGCGGCGATCGAGGTCATCGACACCTCGATCCGGGTGATCGACAGGAACCCGATGGTCAGCACGATGTCGTGGAAGAGCGCCAGGATCGCGCCAAGGCCGAACTGCAGCTGGAAGCGGAACCAGATGTAGAGCAGCGTCAGCCCGAGCGCGACGCCGAGCGCCTCGATGCCGCCCCAGATCAGCTCGCCCGAGACCTTGGCCCCGACTTCGCTGACGCCCGTGACCTTGAGGCCGGGGATGTCGCTCTGCAGCTTGGCCTGCACGAACGCTGGCGCGACGTCGGCCGCCTGGCCGTTCACCGAGCGGAACTGGATCGCGGCCCCGCCGGCGCCCACGCCCTGCACCTCGGCGTCGTTGGCGCCCATGCCCTTCAGCAGTCCGCGGATCTGGCCGAGCGGCGCGGCGCCTGTGGTCGTCACCTCCATCTTGGTCCCGCCGACGAAATCGACGCCGAAGTTGACCTGCTGCAGGCCGATCGAGACGCCGGAGGCGATCACCAGCAGCACCGAGAGGATCGCCGCATAGGGCGCGAGGCCGACGAAGTTGAAGTGGGTCTGGCGCGGCACGAAGTGGATGAAGGGCCAGTAGCTCTTCTTCGGCGCGCTGACGATCTGGGGTGCGCTCATGCGTGCTTCCTTAGGCGATCGGCAGGGTCTTGGACCGCGTCACGCGGAACCACCAGCCGATCAGCAGCTGGGTCACCAGCACCGCGGAGAAGACCGAGGTGACGACCCCGATCGACAGCGTCCAGGCGAAGCCCTTCACCGGCCCGGCCCCGAACGAGAACATGATCAGCGCCGAGATCATGGTGGTGACGTTGGCGTCGAGGATCGAGGTCAAGGCGCGCCGGTAGCCGGCGTCGGCGGCGGCCATCGCCGGGCGCCCGGCGTTCGCCTCGTCGCGCATCCGCTCGTAGATCAGCACGTTGGCGTCCACCGCGACGGCCATGGTGAGGATCAAGCCCGCGATCCCGGGCAAGGTCAGCGTCGCCTGGGTCATCGAGAGCGCGCCGAACATCATCAACAGGTTCACGATCAGCGCGAGGGCGGCGAAGACGCCGAACAGGCCGTAGGCCAGGATGATGAAGGCGAAGATCAGCGCCGCGCCGATCGCAAGGCCGGTGACGCCGGCGCGCACCGAGTCGGCGCCCAGATCCGCGCCGACCTTGTTCTGCTGGATCACCTTCAGCGGCGCCGGCAGCGCGCCGGACTTGAGCAGCAGCGCCAGCTGGTTGGCGCTGTCGGGGGTGAAGTTGCCGGTGATCTCGCCCTGTCCGCCGATGATCGGACTGATGATGTTGGGCGCCGAGATCACCTTGTTGTCGAGCACGATCGCGAACCGGTGGCCCACGTTCTCGGTGGTCACCTGGCCGAAACGGTGGGCCCCTTGGCCATTGAGCCGAAACTCGACCACCGCTTCGTTGGTCTGGGGATTGAAGCCCTGCTGGGCATTGGTGAGCATGCCGCCGTCGACCGAGACGCGGCGCTTGACGACGATGAACGAGCCTTTCTGCTCTTCGTACGGCAGGACCTGGTCGTCCGGCGGCACGACGGTGGCGGCGTCCGCCGCCTGCACCGTCTCGTCGACCATCTGGAAGGTCAGCTTGGCGGTCTGGCCGACCACGTCCTTCAGCTTCTCCGGATCGCTCTCGCCGGGCGCCTCGATGGCGATCCGAGCGGCGCCTTGCTGGCGGATGTCCGGCTCCTTGGTGCCCAGCAGGTCGATCCGGCGGCGGATGATCTCGATCGACTGGGCGACGGCGCTGCGGACGCCCTGCTGGATCGCGACGGGCGTCAGCGCGAGCTGGAAATCGCCGGCGGCGTCATGGGTGACCACCACCTCGCGGCCAGCGCCTGGGACCACGCCGCCGACCTTGGCCAGGGCGGTCGCGGCGGCGTCCATCTGGCCGAGGTCGCTGATCTTCAGGGCGACGACACCGGCCGTCGAATTGAGGCCCGAGAACTGCACCTGGGCGTCGCGCAGCTCCTGGCTGGCCTCCTCCTGCAGGTCGTTGAGGCGCTCCTTCTTGAGCGCGTCGGTGTCGACTTCGTAGAGCAGCGACGAGCCGCCCTGCAGGTCGAGGCCGAGGTTCAGGCGCTGGTGCGGCAGGAAGCCCGGCCACTGCGACAGCACCGAGTCCGGCAGCACGTTCGGCAGCGAGAACAGGAGGCCGAAGATGACCGAAGCCAGGACGACGGCGATCTTCCAGCGGGATAGGGCGAGCATCTGCGGTTCTTAAGGACCCTTCGGCTCAGGACTTGTCGTTGGCGGCGGCGGGCTCGCCGCGGGTCCGGATGTCTTGGATCATGCCCTTGACCACCTTGACCGTGACGTTCTGGGCGATCTCGACGCCGATCTCGTCCTCCTCGACCCGCACCACCTTGCCCAGCATGCCGCTGGTCATCACCACCGTGTCGCCGCGCTTGATCGCGCTGATCCGCTTCACGTGTTCCTTCTGGCGCTGCTGTTGCGGACGGATCAGCATGAAATAACCGATGACCAGCAGGAACAGCAGCGGCGCGAACTGCAGCACCATGTCCTGGAGCGAGCCGCCACCACCGACAGCAGGGGCGGCGACGGCCAGGACGAGGGCGGGCGAAAACGACATTCTGACTCCGAGGAAAGGCTGGCGGCGGGCAAGCCCTGCAAAAAGGCGCCCCGAAAAGTTGGCGGAAGCTAGTGACTCGGCCCGGCTTTGGCAATGCGAGCGCCTTCGCTAAAGGAGGCGGCATGGACGAGCCAGACCGCCTCACCCTGCTCAGGATCGCCGAAGCGCTCGAGCGCCTGGCGCCGCCGAAGCCGAGCCAGCCCGATTTCGCCGCCGCGCGGCTGTTCCGCCACGACCCGCAGGCGCGGGCGTTCCTGCCGGCCCCCGACTTCGCGCTGCAACTCGATCTGCTGGTCGGCGTCGAGCGGCAGAAGCTGCGGTTCGGAGAGAACCTGAGCCGCTTCGCCGCCAGGCTGCCGGCCAACCATGTGCTTCTGTGGGGCGTGCGCGGCACCGGCAAGAGCTCGCTGGCCAAGGCGGCGTTCATGGCCGCAGCAACCGATCACGCCGCGCTGAAGCTGGTGGAGATCGACCGCGACGACGTCGCCCATCTGCCCGCGCTGTTCGACGAGCTGCGCGGCCGCGTCGAGCGGTTCGTGGTGCTCTGCGACGACCTCTCGTTCGAGGAGGGCGCGGCGGCGGCCAAGGCGTTGAAGTCGGCGCTGGAGGGCGGCGTCTCCGGGCCGCCGGAAAACGTCCTCTTCGTCGCCACGTCCAACCGCCGCCATCTGATGCCGCGCGACCATGTCGAGAGCCGCGGCGCGATCGCCGCCGCCGAGGACGCCGAGGAGGAGGTCAGCGTGTCCGACCGCTTCGGCCTGTGGATCGGCTTTCCGCCGATGGACCAGGAGGCCTACCTCGCCGCGGTGCGGGCCTACGCCGCGCGCTTCGACCTGATGGCCGCCGACCTCGACCGCCGCGCCCTGCAGTGGTCGCAGCTGCGCGGCGCCCGCTCCGGCCGTGTGGCGTGGCAGTTCGTGCGCGACCTGGCCGGCGAGCTTGGCAAGCCGCTGCCGCTGTAGTCCCGCTCACAATTCACGATGTCAAAGAACCGGCGCCGGGTCCGGCGTCGGCTCACATAGGCCACCGCGATTCAAGTTACGTCAAGTAGCGATACCAGCTTCCGTTAGTGTTGGCCGGTGTCGCATGGCTGGCCAGAGCGAGACCGTCCCAGAACCCCCTCCACCACTTCGTGGTCCCCCTCCCCCTACGGTGAGGAAAACACCTACCCCAGCGGCAGCACCAGCACCGGGTCGACCGGGCGGGCCTTGTCGGCGGGGGTCGGCGCGTAGCGGACCTCGAAGTGCAGCTCGGGCTCGGTGGCGCCGCCGGTGGCGCCCACGGTCCCGACCTGCTGGCCCTGAGTCACCTGCTGCTTCATCTGCACATCGAGCTCGTCGAGATGGGCGTAGGCGGTAACCCAATTGTCGGCGTGTTTGATCAGCACCAGGTTGCCGAAGCCCGGCACCTGGTTGCCGGCGTAGACCACCTCGCCGGAGGCCGCCGCCTTCACCGCCGTGCCCTGCGAGGCGCGGATGTCGATGCCGTCGTTGCGCCGACCGACGCCCTGCGGGCCGAACCTGGCGAGCATGTCGCCGCGCAGCGGCCAGACGAAGCGGCCGTGCGCCGCCTGGGCGATGTCGCTGTCCGACAGCGTCGGCGCGGACTGCGTCACCGCGCCGGGAGGCTGGCTGGTCTGGTAGCCGTAGCTGGGCCGCGCCGCGGGCTGTGTCGGCTGCGCAGGCTGGATCTGGCCGTAGTAGCGCGGCGGCGGCGGCTCGGTGTGGTAGCCGCCGGCGCTGGCGTATCGGGTTTCGGTCTGGCGCAACGGGCCGCGGTCCCGCATCGAGGACGGCAGGCCGATCTCCTGGCCCGGGTGCAGCTCGCTGCGGGCCGAGATGTGGTTGAGCTGCGCCAGCTCGCCGACGCCGACCGCAAAGCGCCTGGCGACGCCAGCCAGCGTATCGCCGCTGCGTGCGACGTAGGCCTTGGCCACTGGCACCTTGATGATCTCGCCCGGGTGGATCGTGTAGGGCGAGCGGATGTGGTTGGCCTGGAGCAGGACCTCCCGGGTGGTGGAGAAGGCGCGCGCCAGCTCGTCGACATGGTCGCCGCGCTGCACCTCGTAGTTCTGGTAGACATCGCCCGAGGCGTCGACGACATCGCCCGCGATCGTCACGCCCGGCTCGCCGTTCGGGCCGGCGTTGAGCAGCCTGTCGGGCGCGGTCGCGGCGGCTTCGCGCACCGGCGGCGGCAGATGTGCGCCGGGTGGGGTTGGCTGGTCGTGCACCACCATCTGCGGCGTCATCGCCGGTTCAGCGGCGGGCGGCGGCGGTGCGGCGGCCGGCGGCAGCGCGGCGGCGTCGGTTGTTGTCGGGGTCGTACTCACCGGTGTCGGCGATGGGGTGGCCGCAGCGGGCGCGGTCGACGTCGGCGCGGACGAGGGCGCCGCCGTGACCGGCGCGTCCGCCGGCGCGCCCTGCGTCGTCAGGGATGCATACTGAAGCATCGCGCCGTCCGACCGGCGGCCGTTGAGGCTCGACGCGGAGGGGCCAGGCGCCGGCAGCGGCTGGCTGTCGACCGGCGCAACCGGAGCGGCGAGCGGCGGGCCGGCTGGCTCGGCCTCGTCCGCGGGTGGCGTCGGCTTCGGCGCCGGCGCGGCCTGGCGTGTCGCCTGGGGCGCGTCATCGGAGATCGGGTAGGCCGGCTTGGCCATCGTCATCCGCGAGGAACCCTGCGTCTGGTCCTCGCTGATCGGGTAGGCCGGGCTGGCGCAGGCGGTCAGAGTTCCGCAAACCAGCGCGGCGATGCCCGCTTCCCGCCAGAGAATCCTCATCGGCGTATCCTCACTCGCGTCTGCGAACCAGTGGCTGGTTCGTACTTAATCACCGGTTAAGCCCCCCGGTTAAGCTTGTTTCGGCCGCCAGTCTCTTCACCGCCTCGATCGCCATCGTCAAAGTTCGCGCGCAACGCCATCCAGCAGGGGCACGAAGCGCACCTCGCAGAGGACTTCGGCCACATATGCCCCCTCGCCGTCGCCGGCGTAGCGCATCAGCTTCTGGACCGGGCCCTTGCCGATAGGCACGACAAGAACGCCGGCAGGCTTGAGCTGCCGCAGCAAGGTCTTCGGCTCAGATGGCGCCGCCGCCGTGACCAAAATGCGGTCGAAGGGCGCCTGCTCGGGCCAGCCAAGTTCGCCGTCGCCGAATTTGGTGATCACATTGGTCAGCTGCAGCTTCTCGAACCTGGCCTCGGCCTCGCGCTTCAAGGTGCGGTAGCGCTCGACCGAGTAGACCAGCCGCGCCAGCCGCGAGAGCACTGCGGTCTGGTAGCCGGAGCCGGTGCCTATCTCCAGCACTCTGGCCCGGGGCTCCAGGGTGAGGGCCTGTGTCATCAAGCCGACGATGAACGGCTGGCTGATGGTCTGGCCGCAGGCGATCGGCAGCGCCGAGTCCTCCCACGAGCGCTCCTTGAACAGGTCCGGCGTGAACAGGTCGCGTGGGGTGCGCTCGATCGCCGCAAGCACCGCCGGATCGGTCACGCCCTGAGAGCGCAGCGCCAGAACCAGGCGCGCCAGCTGGGTCTCGTGGGTGTCGGCTTGCCGCGCCGGCTCGGTCATGCGTTCGCCCGAAGCTTCGGCGGCGGACCGCCCAGCACCCCTTTTAAGGCGTGAACGGTCGGCATGTGGGTCAAATCGATGTGCAGGGGTGTGACGGATATCCGTCCGCCCAGCACGGCGGCCAGGTCGGTGCCGTCGGCCACGACCGGTCGGCGGGCGGTGAAGCCCATCCAGTAGTAGTCCCGACCGCGCAGGTCGGTGCGTTTCTCGGCCTTCATGTTGTGCATTTCCCGTCGGCCCTGGCGGGTCACTTCAACCGATTCGACCTCGTCCGGCTTCCGGTTTGGGAAGTTGATGTTGATGATCACGTCATCCGGCCAGCCAGCCTCCAGCAGGCGCTGGACGATGCCGGGCGCAAAGGCTTCCGCCGTGTCGTAGCGAGCGACCTCGTCGTCGTGGAACACGGTCAGCGACTGCGACAACGCCATCGACGGCACGCCGAGCGCCATGCCCTGGATCGCGCCGGCGACGGTGCCGGACATGGTGACGTCCTCGGCGGTGTTGTGGCCGCGGTTGACGCCCGAGAGCACCAGATCGGGCTTGGCGTCCTTCATCAGCTCTTCGACGGCCAGCATCACGCAGTCGGTCGGCGTGCCGGAGATGGCGTAGCGCTGCGGATCGAGCCGGCGGATCCGCAGCGGCTCCGACAACGTCAGCGCCCGCGAAGCCCCGGACTGCTCGTACTCCGGCGCGCAGATCCAGACGTCGTCGCTGAGCCGCCGCGCGATCCGCTCCAGCGCCACCAGCCCCTCGGCGTGAATGCCGTCGTCGTTGGTGAGCAGGATCCTCATAGGAATCTCCTCCCCCGTCGGGGGAGGGGGACCGCGTAGCGGTGGAGGGGGCTCGGGGCAGTACTCAGAAGGTGATGGCGGAGCTGGGAGACCATTTGGAAGGACGGCGCACGCGGCGCGCCCCCTCCACCGCTACGCGGTCCCCCTCCCCCTGCGGGTGAGGATATCATCACGCCTCACCGCCAATATGCGTCAGCCCCGGCAGATACCGGTGCAGCGCCTGCGGGATGGCGATCCGTCCCCGCTCGTCCTGGTAGTTCTCCATCAGCGCCACCAGCGTGCGGCCCACCGCCAGGCCGGAGCCGTTCAGGGTGTGGACGAAGCGCGTGCCCTTTTCACCGGCCTTCTTGCTGCGGGCGTCCATGCGGCGGGCCTGGAAGTCGCCGCAGTTCGAGCAGGAGCTGATCTCGCGGTACATCCCCTGGCTCGGCAGCCAGACCTCCAGGTCATAAGTCTTGCGGGAGGAAAAACCCATGTCGCCGGTGCACAGCAGCATGGTGCGGAACGGGAGCTCGAGGCGCTTCAGCACCGCCTCCGCACACTCGACCATCCGTTCGTGCTCGGCCTCGCTCTGCTCCGGCGTCGTGATCGAGACCAGCTCGACCTTGTAGAACTGGTGCTGGCGGATCATCCCGCGGGTGTCCTTGCCCGACGCCCCGGCCTCGGAACGGAAGCAGGGCGTCAGCGCGGTGAGCCGCATCGGCAGCTCTTCCTCGGCGGTGATCTGCTCGCGGACCAGATTGGTCAGCGCCACTTCGGCCGTGGAGATCAGCCAGCGGTCGTCGGTGGTGCGGAACAGGTCTTCCTCGAACTTCGGCAGCTGACCGACGCCGAACACCGCCTCGGCGCGCACCAGCAGCGGCGGCGAGATCTCGGTGTAGCCGTTCTCCTGGGTCTGGAAGTCGAGCATGTACTGGCCCAGCGCCCGCTCCAGCCGCGCCAACTCCTTGCGCAGCACGACGAACCGGGCGCCGGACATCCGCGCCGCGGCCTCGAAATCCATCATGCCGAGGCCTGCGCCGAGATCGACGTGGTCCTTGGGGTTCTCGATCTTGAACGGCTCGCCCCAGCGGCGGGCCTCGACGTTGCCGTGCTCGTCGGCGCCGGTCGGAACGTCGGCGGCGGGAAGGTTCGGCAGGGCGACGAGGCGCAGGTCCAGCTCGGCCTTGGCAGCGCCTGCCTCCTGGTCGAGCACGGAGATGCGGTAGCGCAGCTGTTCCGCCTCTTCGATCAGCGCATTGGCGGCCGCGTCGTCCTTCCTGGCTTTCGCCTGGCCGACCAGCTTCGCCACCTCGTTGCGCCGATTCTGCGCCGCCTGCAGCGCGGTCTGGGCGGCGCGCAGCTGCTCGTCGAACTGCAGCAGCTCCGGCGTCTGCGGCCCCAGGCCGCGCGAGGCCCAGGCGCGGTCGAACGCCTCGGGATCGTCGCGAATGGCCTTGATGTCGTGCATGGGTGGTCGCCGGGGCAAGCGGGGAGACGCACCCCTTAAGGCGCGTCGCCGGGGGCGGCAAGGACGGCGCCGCCTAGCTTGCCAACGCGTCTTCCTTCGCCCGCCGCCATTCGATCAGCTGCACGCACAGGATGGAGGCGAAGTAGAGCAGGCAGATCGGCAGGGCCAGCGAGAGCATGCTGATCGGGTCGGGCGGCGTCACCACCGCGGCCACCGCGAACACGCCGACCACGGCGTAGCGCCAGCCGGAGCGCAGCATTTTCGCCGAGACAACGCCGGCCATCCCCAGCAGGCTCAGCACCACCGGCAGCTGGAAGCAGAGCCCGAACGCCAGCACCAGCGTGGTCACCAGCGACATGTAGTCGGAGAGTTTCGGCAGCAGTTCGACCGAGACGTCGCCCGGTCCGCCGCCGAGGATCTGCTGGTTCAGCGAGAACCACAGCACGAACGGCAGCATGATGTAATAAACCAGCGCCGCGCCCATCAGGAACAGCACCGGCGAGGCGATCAGGAACGGCAGGAAGGCCTTGCGTTCGCGCCGGTAGAGGCCTGGCGCCACGAAGCGGTAGAGCTGCCAGGCCAATACCGGAAAGCTGACCATCACCGCGCCGAAGCCGGCCAGCTTCACCTTGCCGAAGAACACCTCGAGCGGTTGGGTGGAGATGAACTTCATGTGGCCGACCACGTGCTGCCCCAGCAGCGCCTGCAGCATCTGCAGGCTGCCCGCCGCCTCGCCGGCGCCGGCTTTGCGCGCCTCGGCCAAACTCTCGGCGATCGCGAACGGGTGCAGCAGGAAGCGGATCAGCGGGGTGGCGAAGATGAAGGTGGCGAAAAAGCCGACCGCCAGCGCCGCGGCGCAGATGATCAGCCGCTTCCGCAGCTCGACCAGGTGCTCCATCAGAGGCGCGCGGGACGCCTCGATCTCGGCTTCGTCTTCGTCGACGGCGGTCACGTCGTCGGCGCCTTGGGGTCGGTTTCCGGCGAGGGCGAGGTCGGCGCGGCTTCGGGCGTCACCGGCGGCACGGCGGGCGGCGGGGTTTCGGCGGGCGCCACGTCGGCGGTCAGGGCCGCATGGGCGCTGGCGAGATCGCCCTTGATGTCGGAGACCACGTCCTGCACGCCCATCGCCTGGGCGGCGTAGTCCATCGGCTTGGAGGTGCGCAGCGCCTGCACCTCGCGGCGCAGCTCATCCAATTCCGACTGCCGCGCCAGTTCGTCGAACGAGGCGCGGAACTCTGCCGCCATGCCCCGCACGCGGGCCATGAACTGGCCGACCTTGCGCATCAGCATCGGCAGGTCTTTGGGGCCGACGACGATCAGGGCCACCGCGCCGACGATCACGAAATCGAGGAGCCGGCCTTCGGGAAACATCGATCGGGTTGGCCCAGTTCTGAGGCGTCGGGTTCAGGAGGCGCCGACCGCGCCCAGGCCGTCGGCTCGTATCGCGTTAGCGGACGATCTGGTCCTTCTCCGGCGCCGGTGCGGGCGCCGGCAGCGGCTGCGCCGCTGCCTCGGGCTTGTCGTCCTCGCCCTTCAGGCCGTCGCGAAAGGCGCGCACGCCCTTGGCCGCATCGCCCATGATGCTGGAGAGCTTGCCGCGGCCGCCGAACAGCAACAGCGCGATGGCGCCGAGAATGATCCAGTGGATGGGGCCAAACGTGCCCATGGGTCGTCTCCAAATCCTCGTCGGCTAGGCGCGTTCAACGCCGCGCCGCCGCGCAGTCCGTCGCCAACATATAGGCCCCTGCCCCCAGTTAAGCCAACAGAGCGGCAGCGACCTCAAGTCTCAGGGGCCTCGGCCCCCAGGTAGTCGGTGTGAAACTCGGTGGACGCCTCGTCATCGAGCGGCTCGTCGTCGGGCGTGGCGGCCGACGGATCGGGCACGGCGAAATCGGGCGGCAGGTCGAGGTCGAGCAGGCCGGCGGCCTTCATCTCCGCCGCGCCGGGCAGGTCGGCCAGGCTGGCGAGGCCGAAATGCTCGAGGAACGCGTCGGTGGTGGCGTAGGTGACCGGCCGGCCCGGCGTGCGGCGCCGGCCTCTGGGCCGCACGAAGCCGATCTCCAGCAGCAGGTCCAGCGTGCCGCGACTGGCCTGCACGCCCCGGATCGCCTCGATCTCGGCGCGCGTCACCGGCTGGTGGTAGGCGACGATCGCCAGCGTCTCCTGGGCGGCGCGTGACAGCCGGCGCGGCTCCTCCCGCTCCAGCGTCATCAGGAACGCCAGGTCGTCCGCGGTCTGGAACCGCCAGCGACCCGCCACCTCGACCAGCTGCACGCCGCGGCTGGCGTATTGGCGTTGCAGAGCCTCGAGCCCCGCCGGGATATCGACGCCATCAGGCAGCCGGCTAGCCAGGTCCTTCGCGCTCAAGGGTTCGGCCGCAGCGAACAACAAAGCCTCCAGCATACGCTCGACCTCCCCTCCCCCTTGCGGGGAGGGGTCGGGGGTGGGGGTGTCATCTGGGTCCATGACGTCGGCCAACGTCGCAATATTCCCGTCCGGCATCGAGCTTACACCCCCACCCCTAGCCCCTCCCCGCAAGGGGGAGGGGGACTTTGCGGCGACGCAGATAGATCTCGGAGAAATGCTCCAGCTGGCGGGCCTCGAGATCGCCTTCCCGCACGAACTCCAGCGTCGCCGACAGCGTCGATGCGATGAACGACGCGCGGCTCGGGCCGTCGGCGCAGGCCATCGGAGCGACGCCGGTCAGCGGGGTCCAGCGCTGCAGATCGGGCAGCATGCCGCGCAGCCGCTCGCGGGCCTCCTCGAGCGGATAGGCCTGCGGCGCCGCTGGCGAATAGCGGCGCTTCACGTCGCGTTTGCGCTGGCTGACGTAGGCCTCCATCAGCTCGTAGAGGTCGCCAGCGATGCGCGACGACGAGACGATGGTCGCCTCCTCCGGATCGCCGCGGCCGAACACGTCGCGCTGGAGCACCGGACCGGCCAGGAGAGTTTCGGCCGCCTTGCGCATGGCGTCGAGCCTGGCCAAACGGAAGGCCAGGTGCTGCGCCGCCTCGTCGGCCGGCAGTTCCTCGCTCGGTCCCCGTTCCGGCCTGGGCAGCAGCAGGCGCGACTTCAGCCACGCCAGCCAGGCGGCCATCACCAGATAGTCGGCCGCCAGCGAGAAGCGTCGCCGCCGCGCCTCGCGGACGAAGGCCAGGTACTGGTCGGCCAGCTTGGCGATCGAGACCTGCATCAGGTCCACCTTCTGGGCCCTGGCCAGCGCCAGCAGCACGTCGAGCGGGCCTTCGTAGGCGTCGAGATCGAGGATCAGCGCCTCGCCGCTCTGCACCGCCTCGCGGGTGGCCTCGAAGTCGAGATCGGGCTGGAACGCCTCGCTCACGCCGCCCACCGCCCTTCGAACGCGGCGGCGAAGCGGGCGCGGCCGGCCGCGACGTCGAACGGTTCCGGCGCCGTGGCGATGCGGCCGAGCGCGGCCCTGGCCCGACGCGCGGCGGCGCCGGCGAGCGGCCTGGCGCCCTTCGCCACCGCGGTCATCTCCGCCATCGCCCCGTTGCAGTGCAGGACGATATCGCAACCCGCCGCCAGCGCGTCCCTGGCGCGATCGGTGAAGTCGCCGCTCAGCGCCTTCATCGACAGGTCGTCGGTCAGGAGCAGGCCATCGAAGCCAATCTCCCCGCGGATCACCTGCCGGATCACCCGGCGCGACGTGGTGGCGGGATGGTCGGCATCGAGGGCGGAAAAGACCACGTGCGCGGTCATCGCCATCGGCAGGTCGGAATTCACCCGGAACGGCGCGAAGTCGCGCGCCGCCAGAGCCGCGTGGGCGGCTTCAACGACCGGCAGGTTCAGGTGGCTGTCGGCCTGCGAGCGGCCGTGGCCGGGGACGTGCTTCATCACCGGCAGCACCCCGCCGGCGATCAGCCCTTCGGCGGCCGCGCGGCCCAGCAGCGCCACCTCGTCCCAGGTCTCGCCGTAGGCGCGGTCGCCGATGATGTCGTGGGCGCCGGGCTCTGGCACGTCGAGCACCGGGGCGCAGTCGACATTGACGCCCACCGCCGCCAGGTCGTGCGCCATCAGCCGCGCGCCCAGCCGGGTGATCTCGCGCCGCAACAGCGGATCGTTGCCGGCCAGCTCGCCATAGGCGCGGCCGGGCGGATAGCGGGTCCAGTTCGGCGGCCCCAGCCGCTGCACGCGCCCGCCCTCCTGGTCGATCAGCACCGGCGCATCGGCCTCGCCGATCGTTTCGCGCAACGCCCCCGTCAAGGCGCGGACCTGGTCGGGCGTCTCGACGTTGCGCTTGAACAGGATGAAGCCCCAGGGCCGCACGTCGCGGAAGAAGGCGGCTTCCTCGTTCGAAAGCCGCGGACCGGCGCAGCCGAAGATGGCGGCGAGCCGGCTCACTTGACGAAGCACGCCTTCCCGGCCGCCTTCAGCCGGTCGCAGAAGGCCTGCGCGCTGTCGCGGCTGGCGAAGCCGGTGACGTAGGCGCGGTAGAGCGTCTTGCCGTCCTTGGAGAGCGCCTCGACCTTGCGGCCCTTGCCGGCCATCGCGCCCGGCGCCAGCGCGGCGACATCGCTC
Source organism: uncultured Pseudomonadota bacterium (assembly GCA_963835495.1). Taxonomy (GTDB): domain Bacteria; phylum Pseudomonadota; class Alphaproteobacteria; order Caulobacterales; family Caulobacteraceae; genus Acaudatibacter. The sequence continues at coordinate 1,868,180 of CAWIFQ010000003.1, forward strand.
CAGCCCTTGTCGGCCAGGGCTGAAGAGGAAAAGGCGCCGATCTGCACCCACCCGGCGCCGGGCGGCGGCGCAGCGGCGGTCGATTCCCGCGGGGCCGGGACATCGGTCAACACCGCCGGCGACTTCGGCGCCGCCTTCACGACATGCTTCGGCGCCAGCGCGTCGTCGGTGAGGCTGGCGATGGTCGCCGGCTTGGCGGGCTTCGGCGTTGGCGCCGGCGTCGCCGCGCTGGCCGGCGCGGCGGCTGGCGGTGGCAACGGCGTCTGGGTGACGACCGTCGGCGCCTGCACTGGCAAGGGCCGCGGCAGCGGCTCTTCCGGGGCCGGCGCGAAGGTGGCGTTGGCGGCGGCCATGTTGCTCGCGTCGACCTTGCTGATCGTCAGCCCGGGCGGCGCGTCGTTGGTGGCGTCAGGCGGCGCGGCGGTCTTGATCTGGGCCAAAGGCGCGCCGACGGCCGCCGGCGCCTCGCCCTTGTGGCGGATGCCGCCGCGATAGAGCATGAACACGCCCCCGACGATGGCCAGCAGCACGACGCCGCTGACGATCAGCGTCACCGGGGCCGGACCGCCGGAGCGCACCGGCTCGCGCGGGTCGAACGAAAGCCGGTCGGAAGGCGGGGTGTAGGCGCCGTGGTCGTGGTCGGACATGCAAGGGCTCTTTCGCGAATCACGCGCGTCTCGCCAGTCTACTAGAGGCCGCCTGCCAGAGCCCGCCCGCCTTTCCCTCAGTCCCTGGTCAAAGCGTCAGCCAAGGTTGTCGAGCTGGAACAGCTTGCGGTGCTCCTCGATCGCGAACCGGTCGGTCATGCCGGCGATGTAGTCGCAGACGAGCCGCGCGCGGCCCGTCTCGTTCGCCGCCTGACCGAGCAGTCCCCACTCGTTCGGCATCACGTCTGGTTCGCGCAAGAACAGCTGGAACATCTCGGCCAGAATGCGGCGCGCCTGGCTGCGCGTCCGGTTGACCCGCCAGTGGCGATACATCCGCTCGTAGAGGAACGCCCGCAGCCGCGAGAGGTCCTGGTTCATCTGCGGCGAGAAGGCGACCAGAGCCTTGCCGAGGCCGCGCACGTCGTGCGCCGAGCCGACCTTGCCCGCCTCGGCGCGCCGGGCGGTCTCAGCCAGCACGTCTTCGATCATCGCGCCGATCATCCGCCGCACTGCTTCCAGCCGGGTCAGCCCCTCGTCGAGATCCGGATAGTCGTTGCGGACCGAGTGCACGATCGGCCCGATCAGCGGCACGTCTTCCAGTTCGGCGAGGCGAAAGAGGCCGGCCTGCACGCCGTCGTCGACGTCGTGGTTGTTGTAGGCGATGTCGTCCGAGATCGCCGCGACCTGCGCTTCGGCCGACGCCCAGCCGCCCAGCTCGAGCGGATAGGCCGTCTCGAAATCGACGATCGGCCGCCACGCCGGTTGCTCCAGCATGCCGCTGACCGGGCCGTTGTGCTTCACCACCCCTTCCAGCGTCTCCCAGGTGAGGTTCAGGCCGGGGAAGTTCGGGTAGCGGCTCTCGAGCTCGGTCACGACGCGAAAGGTCTGCACGTTGTGGTCGAAGCCGCCGAGGCCGCTCATCTGCGTCGACAGCTCGTCCTCGCCGGCGTGGCCGAACGGCGGGTGACCGAGGTCGTGGGCGAGGGCGATGGTCTCGGCCAGGTCGGCGTCGAGGCCGATCGCCGCGGCGAGCGAGCGGGCGATCTGCGCCACCTCCAGCGAGTGGGTCAGCCGGGTGCGGTATTGATCGCCCTCATGGGCGACGAACACCTGGGTCTTCTCCTTCAGCCGGCGGAACGCCGAGGTGTGGATGATCCGGTCGCGGTCGCGGGCGAACGGCGTGCGGGTGCGGCTTTCCGGCTCCGGGTAGCGGCGGCCTTTGGACGCGCGCCAGTCCTCGGCGAAGGGCGCACGCTGGCGGTTTCTCACGTCACCCGCCATGTTTGCTCCAGTCCCTTTGCCGAATTGCAACGGCTTCTCATATAAGGGAGTGAAAGAAACCCAAAACTCATGACCCAGAGCGCCGTCACCCTGTCCAGTTCAGCCGCCCGCCGGCTGAAGGCCATCTCCGCCGAGGAGGGACGCCCGATGATGCTGCGTGTCGCCGTCGAAGGCGGCGGCTGCTCGGGATTCCAGTACCGCTTCGACCTGGTCGACGCCGCCGAGGCCGACGACCTGAAGGTGGAACGCGACGGCGCCGCGGCGCTGGTCGACGTCGTCTCGCTGGCGCTGCTGAACGGCTCCGAGATCGATTTCGCCGACGAACTGGCCGCCGCCGAGTTCCGGGTGAAGAACCCGAACGCCAAGTCCAGCTGCGGCTGCGGGGTCAGCTTCTCGATCTAGGCCCCGGGGGGCGTGCGTGACTTCCATCGACTGGTACGACGCCAACGCCGAGGCGTTTGTGGCCCGCACCTTTGGTCCGGGGATGGAGGTCGACCGCGCGAAGTTCCTGGCGCATGTGCCTGATGGCGGAGCGGTTCTGGACGCCGGCTGCGGTTCGGGACGCGATGCGCTGGCTTTCGTCAAGGCGGGCTATGCAGTCAGCGCCTTCGACGGATCGGCTAAGCTGGCGGAGATCGCCGCCGCGAATACCGGGCTCGCGGTGCGCCACATGAGGTTTCTCGAGATGGACTGGGATGCTGCCTTCGACGGTGTCTGGGCCTGCGCGAGCCTGCTCCATCTGCGCGCCGCCGAGTTGCCGGCTGTGTTTGGCAAGATCCGCGCAGCGTTGCGGCCGGGCGGCGTGTTCTACGCCTCGTTCAAGCAGGGAACCGGTGAGCGGTTCGCGAACGGTCGCCACTTCACCGACCTGAACCACCGTTCGCTGAAGGAACTGCTGGGCGAGACTGCGTTCGAGCCGATCGAAATCTGGACATCAGGCGATGGCCGGCCGGGTCACGCCGGCGAAACTTGGGTGTCAGCAGTCGCCCGCCGCCCCCTTGGTTGATCGCCCGGCGCGGGCTTAACTAGCGCGATGAAGATCGCCACCTGGAACGTCAATTCTGTCAACGCGCGGCTGGAGACGGTGCTCGCCTGGTTCCGCGAGGCGCAGCCGGACGTCGCCTGCCTGCAGGAGATCAAGTGCGTCGACGAGAAGTTCCCGGCCGAGGCCTTTGAAAGCCTTGGCTACAACGTCGCCGTCAACGGCCAGAAGAGCTACAACGGCGTCGCCCTGCTCTCGAAGACCCCGCTGGAGGACGTGCGCAAAGGGCTGCCCGGCGAGGACGAAGACGACCACGCCCGCTACATCGAGGCGGTGATCTCGGGGCCGGAGCCGGTGCGGGTGGCCTCGATCTATCTGCCCAACGGGAACCCAATCACCACCGACAAGTTCGCCTACAAGCTGCGCTGGATGGACCGGCTCAAGGCCCACGCCAGCGAGCTGCTGGCGCTGGAGGAGCCGCTGGCGCTCTGCGGCGACTACAACGTCATCCCCGAGCCCGAGGACGCCGACAACCCGGCGTCGTGGCTGGGCGACGCGCTGTTCCAGCCCGAGACCCGCTCGGCGTTCCGGAGCCTGAAGTGGCTCGGCCTCACCGACGCCTACATGGAGGTGGACGGCACGCCGGGCGGCTACACCTTCTGGGACTACCAGGCCGGCGCCTGGCAGCGGAACCACGGCATCCGCATCGACCACTTCCTGCTCTCGCCGCAGGCCGCCGACCGCCTGGCCGGCGTCACCATCCACCGCAACGCCCGGGCGATGGACAAGCCCTCCGACCACGTGCCGGTGGTGGCCGAACTGGCGATGGACGGCGCGCGCTGAAGTGGTCTGAGCGCGGCCGCTTCGCTTCGGCCGAGACTCCCTCTACCCTCGCCGCCATGAGCGAGTGGCTGCGGCTCGTGGTGCTGATCGGCGTCGGCGGCGTCGGCGTGACGCTGCTGGCGATGGGCCTTGCCCGCTATCTGGCCGAGGACCAGCGGCTGGCGCGCACGTTTCGCCTGGCGTTGGAGACGCATCCCGATGCGGCGCTGATCGGCCACGGCTCGGGCCGAGGCGTCGCGCTCAGCCTCGCTTCGCGCCGGATCGTCACCGTCTGGGACCTTGGCGGCTGGCACATGGTCTATCCGCTGGAGGAGCTGCTCGGCGCCGAGCTCGACCTGGACGGCGAAGTCGCGGCGCGGGCCATGCGCGGCGAGCCCCGCCGGCTGCTCGACCGCTCCAGCGGCGCCGAGCGCGAGGTGCGCCTGCGGCTGCTGTTCGACGAGCCTCGCCACCCGGACTTCGAGCTGGTGCTGTGGCCGGCCAAGGTCGGCCGCGGCGCGCCGACCAAGCCGCGCGAGGCGATCTCGGAAGCCAACCGCTGGATCGCCCGCGTGGAAGCGCTACTGCGCCGCAGTGGCGGCGCGCTGACGCTGACGCAGCCGCCGGCCGTGGCGAGGCCCGCCTCCGCTCCGCCGCCTCAGCCGGCAGACCTGTTCGACGACGACGAGGAAGACGAGCTCGCCGATTGACTTGAACCGGTCTCGGCCCATGCTCGCCCTTCCGCGAAGGAGGCGCTCATGACCGGCCTTGCCGCCGCCGCGGCGGCGTTTCTCCTGATCCATTTCGCCGTCAGCGGCACTCGGCTGCGTGACGCGATAACGACCCGGATCGGCGATGGGCCCTACATGGGCCTCTTCTCCCTGGCCAGCATCGCCACCCTGACCTGGGCCGGCTTCGCCTACGGCAGCGCGCGGCATGGCGCCGACCCGGCCTGGTGGGCCGCGACGCCCGCGACCAAGTGGATCCAGCTGTGTGTCACCCTCGCCGCCTTCCTCCTCGCCGTGCCCGGCCTGCTGACGCCCAACCCGACCAGCGTCCGCCAGGAGGCGACGCTCGACCGGCCAGACGTTGCCAGAGGCATCGTGCGCATCACCCGACATCCGTTCCTGAGCGGCGTGGCGCTCTGGGCAGGCGGGCATTTGCTGGTGAACGGGGACCTGGCCAGCCTGATCCTGTTCGGCTCGCTGCTCGTGCTCTCGGTCTTCGGGCCACTCAGCATCGACGCCAAGCGGCGCCGGGCGCTTGGGCCAAAGTGGGACGCCTTCGCCGCTCAGACCTCCGCGATCCCGTTCGCCGCCATCCTCCAGCGAAGGCAGAGCCTCAAGCTCGGCGAGATCGGCTGGTGGCGCCTCGCCATCGCGGTCGCGGCCTGGGCGGCCCTGGTCTGGACCCATCAGCAGATCTTCGGCGTTTCAGCCCTGCCGGGGCGCTGACCGAGGAGGCTCCAGAGCGCGTTCAGCAAAAGTGGAATCGCTTTTGCGGTTCGAACGCGCTCCAAATTCAAAGTGTTAGAGCACGATTCAGGGTTCAGATCGGTTCGATCTGAACCCATCGTGCTCTACGCCAGGGCGAAGTCCATCGCCGCCCGGGCGTGCAGCTCGGCGGTGTCGAACATCGGGACCGGCAGGTCGCCGGGCTTCAGCAGCAGGCCGAACTCGGTGCAGCCGAGGATGACGCCGTCGATGCTCTCGCCCCGCACGGCGCTTTCGACGATGGCGACCATCGCCTCCTTGGACGCCAGCTTGAAGCGGCCCTGCACCAGTTCGTCGAAGATGATCGAGTGCAGCTTGGCGCGGTCGGGCTCGGACGGGATCAGCGCCTCGACGCCATGCCGGCGCAGCCGGTCGCGATAGAACGGCTGCTCCATGGTGAAGCGGGTCGCCAGCAGCAGCGGGCGCTTGACGCCGGCGGCCGCGATCGCCCCGGCGGTCGCCTCCGCCACGTGGATCAGCGGCACGCCGACCGAGGCGGCGACGTCGTCGGCCATGCGGTGCATGGTGTTGGCGCAGATGACGATGGCCTCGGCCCCGGCGCGCTCCAGCCGCCGGGCGGCCTCGACCATCTCCGAGGTCGCCTCGTCCCACAGCCCGGCCGCCTGCATCCGGGCGATCGGCGCGAAATCGACCGACACCAGAACCAGGCTGGCCGAGTGCTGGCCGCCCAGCCGGTCGCGGGCCATGCGGTTGAGGAACTGGTAATAGAGCGTCGTGCTCTCCCAGCTCATGCCGCCGATCAGGCCCAGCGTCTTCATGCGCGGCTGGCTCGTCATGCGCCGGCGAACTCGTCGATCATCTTGAAGACCTGTTCGATGTTGTGGGCGATGCCTTCAACGCGTGACCGGTCGACCAGGGTGGAAAACATGCCGCCGATTTCGAACTCGTTGGCGCACTCGAGCGCGATCAGCAGCTCGCTTTGACTGAAGGCGCAGCGGATGTGGCCCCCCGAATAGGAGGTCTCCAGGTCGACCAGCTGCTGCATGAAGCTCGGCGTCAGCACCTCGCGCGCCTCGACCTGGTCGGCGCCGAACACGGCGAAGGCCTGGTTGAACTTCGGGTCCTCCAGCCCGACGCTCTGCAGGCCCTTGGGGCATTCGAACGACTTCATCCAGCCGGTGTTGCGCAGCACGACCGTGGTCGAGCCGAGACGGCGCGGCGTCACCAGCCGGATGAGCTGGCCGCTGAAGACCAGGGTCCGGCTCTTGCCTGAGCCCTGGTGCAGAACGGCCTCGCAGATCGAGAAGTCGGCCTCGCCCCGCCGCCCGGTAAAGGAATCCGAGAACGCCTTGTCGCTGGGACGGGGCAGCAGGTTGAGCGCCAGGAAGTGCTCGAACGACGGCGCCTCGGCGAGCGTGAGGCTATAGCTGACGCCGAGCGGCTCGCAGAGGGCGCAGATAACGCTGACCTTGGCCCGCTTGGCCACGTTCGCCAGCGGCACATAGGCGATCGCCGCGCCGATCAGGATGGTCGGGAACAGGATCCGCAGATCGACCCACTGCGACGCGCCGTTGGTGAACGACCTCGTCAGCAGGTTTTCCAGGAACAGCAGCACGCCGACGCCCGCTAGGCCGACGAAGAACGTGCGCATCGCCGCCTTGCGCTCGGCCTCGCGCTTGACCAGCTCCGGCTCGATCCTGGCCTGATAGAGTGCGTCGAACGACGCCCCCTCCAGCGGATCACCAGCCGGAGCGAGGCGATGGCCGAACCCGCCGACCGCGGCCGCCGCCGGCATGGGCGCCTCTTCCGAGCCCTCGATCGTCAGCGTCATCTGGCCTGCCTCACGCCGCGGCGCTCTGGTTCAGCGCCGAGGCGCCCACGTGGCCGAGCCAGACCGCCACGAGGCAGAGCACCACCGAGCCCACGACGTTGGCGCCGGCGCGCAGCATATCGCCGTCCCGCATCAGGTTGAGGGTCTGCAGGCTGAACGACGAGAAGGTGGTGTAGCCCCCGCAGATGCCGACCATCACGAACTGACGTACGTCCGGGGCCACCAGCACGCGTCCGTCGGGGCCGGTCATGGTCGCGAAAAAGCCGATCACGAAGGAGCCGACCACGTTGATGATCAGCGTGCCCCACGGAAAGGTCTCGCCGAACCACCGGGCGGCCAGGCTGGAACAGCCGAAGCGGGCGACGCTGCCGAGCGCGCCGCCTAGGGCGATCCAGACGTAGGTGATCACGGCCCCTCCCCTTGCCCGGCGCGGCGGTCCCGCGCAGAATCCTCAGGCTATCAGCCGAGCCCGGCCGGGTCACGAAGGACGCGCCATGCAGATTCCCCGTCAGGCCGCGCTGCTGCGGATCTACACGGAGGAGGGTCGCCGCGACGGGAGCCGGGCGCTCTATGAGTCGGTCGTGCTGAAGGCCAGGGACGCCGGCCTCGCAGGCGCCACCGTGCTGCGCGGTCCGATGGGATTCGGTGTCTCCGCCCAGCTCCACACCGCCACCATCCTCGATCTGTCAGCCAACCTGCCGCTGGTGATCGAGATCGTCGACGCGGAGGACAAGCTTCGCGCCTTCGCCGAGACCCTGCTCGGCCTGAAGGACATCGGCCTCGTCACCCTGGAGCAGGTGGAGGTGCTGCACTACGGCCACGCCGGCGAACCGCGGGCCGCCGCCCCTTAAGCCGAGATGTAGGCCTTCAGGTTCTCCGCCTCGGCGACGGTCTCGGCGATCTTGCTCTTCACCAGGTCGCCGATCGAGACGATGCCGACCAGCCGGCCCTCGAGACAGACCGGCAGGTGGCGGATGCGCCGATCGGTCATGCGCTCCAGCAGCTGATCGACGGTCTCGGCTGGGTCGGCGAACACGACATCGCGGGTCATGCATTCGGCGATCGGCCGCGAAAGACCTTCCGCGCCAAGTTCGGCGACGATCCGCACGATGTCCCGTTCGGAGACGATGCCCGCGACGTCGTGATCCTGGTCGAGCACGACCATGGCCCCGACGCGGCGCGCCTGCAGCAACGCGGCGACGGCCGCGACGCTGTCGGTGGGCGACGCGGTGAAGACCATGTCGCCCTTATGCTTCAGTATCTGGGATACAAGCATCTGGTTGTTTCCTCCCTCGTTCCCATTGGCGGCGAGGGTCGCGCCTAATGCGCGAGGAATCAAAGCGCTATTGCGTGAAGGCGGCCTCGCTTGCGCCGGAGAGCCGCGCAAACGGCCCGATCAGCAGCACGCCGGCGAGGTAGCCGGCCAGGTGCGCCTGCCACGCCACCGGCACGCCGGCCGCGCCCGGCGTCAGGCCGGTGACGCCCAGGATCACGTTGGCGATCGCCCAGGCGGCCGCCATGCCGAGCACGGTGGGGCCGAAGATCGGGCCGATGCGGCCGCGTCCCTCGATCAGCCGCGATGCGCCGCCCAGCAGGCCCGAGACCGCGCCGGAAGCGCCGACCACCGCGTCCGCGCCGGCGGGCGCCACGGCGAGGAACCCGAGTCCCGCCAGCGCCCCGCAAGTCAGGTAGAAGGCGTAGAAAACGGCGGCGCCGCGGCCATTGGTTCCCATCAGCCGCGCTGCGGGCGGGCCGAATGCTACGATCGCGACGCTGTTCATCAGCACGTGGGCCCAGCTCGCGTGCAGGAACATGCAGGTCAGCAGGGTCTCCCAGCGACCGACCTTCAGGGCCGCCCAGGTCAAGGCCCAGCGGCCCACCTGGGCGTCGCCGAGAAACATCGATTGGCCCGCATAGAGCGCAATCAGCAGCGCGGGCAACGCCACGATGGTCCACGGCGCATTGAACATCGGCTCGCGCCGCGGCTGGGGCTCGTCGATCGGTTGCCTGTCGGTTTGAACCACGTACTTCGGTCCGTCTCGTTGCGGAGAGGACCCTATTCCTTATCCGCCGACCCCCGAGCCGTTGGCCGGCCCGGGACGCGCGGAAGTAGGGAAATAGGCGCTGGGGCCCTGGCACAGCGGTTGCTTGGGGGCGGGCCTGTTGTCCTGTTCCTGGAGCGCCAAGCTCATGATTGATTTGACTTCGCGCGGCAAGATGGTTCTCGGCGCGACCGCCGCGCTCGCGGGGTTTGTCCTCGCGGGCGCAGCCGACGCCCAGACGATGAACGCCAATTCGGCCAGCTACAACGCCGGCTATGGCCGCGTCGCCGACCAGGAGAACCAGCCGGTCGACGTCAGCCTTCGCGACGCCAACGGCAACCTCGTGGCCGTCGACGGCGTGATCCAGGCCGGCCAGGACCAGAGCGTCTTTTCCAACTTCGGCGCCGGCGGGGCCTTCGACACGGCCTCCGGCGTCAGCACGTCCAGCGGCGCATCGGCCGTCGGCAACAATCTGGTGGTTGTCACTCAGGGCAACAACAACACCGTCATCGTCAATTCGACCCAGACCAACACAGGCAACGTCAGCGCGTCCTCGTCGCTGAGCGGGGGTGTCAGCAATGCTCACTAGTGCTTTCAGCGCCGGCAAACGGCTTACCGCCCTTCTCAGCGCCAGCGGCCTCGTGCTCTCGGCCTGCGCCAGCCCGGTCGCGGGCCCCTCGGGGCTCTACGCGCAGCCGTCGGGCAATGCGCCGGTGGTCGCCAACCCGACGCCTTACTCCGCGGCGCTGGTCTGCGAGGCCGAATACGCCCGGGCCCGCAACCTCAACGCCCCGCGTATCGCGATCGGCCGCATCGCCGACTACACCGGCAAGTACGAAGCCGACGGCTCGGGCCGCAAGCTGACCCAGGGCGCTTCGCTGATGGCGATGAGCGCCTTCGCCAAGGCCGGCGTGCCGCTGGTCGAACGCTACGACACCTCGGTCTCGGAACTCGAGCTGAAGTACGCCAACTCGAAGCTGATCTCCGACCATCCGGTCGCCGGCGGCGCGACGCCCGCCGAGTTCCGCCGCATCATGGCCGGCCAGGTGCCCGGCTCCGACTTCTACCTCGCCGGCGGCATCACCGAGCTGAACTTCAACATCGCGTCCAACGGCCTCAACGTCGACGCCGGCGGCACGAACACCACCGATCCCAAGGGCAGCCTGGGCGCGACGACCTACATCATGAACATCGGTCTCGACCTGCGCCTGATCAACACGCGCACCCTCGAGGTCGTGGACGTCATCTCGTATCAGAAGCAGATCCTGGCCCACCAGGTCGGCGTCGGCGTCTTCAAGATCTGGAACGGCTTCGCCGGAGACTTCTCGGTCGGCGAAGGCGGCCAGGAGCCGCTGCAGCTGGGCGTCCGCGCGGTGATCGAGCGCGCCACGGCCGAGATGGTCGCCAATCTCTACGGCATGCCGGGCCCCGAGGCCTGCATGCAGTCCGACCCGCTCGGCGATCGCGTCACCACCGGCCCGACGGGCGCCTTCGTGCCCGCCTACAACAACGTGGAAACCAACAATGCCGCGACCCGCCAGGATCCGAACCGCTGGAACGATCGCCGCGACACCGTTCGCGGGCCTGCTAGCGATCCCGCTGGCGGTGGCGTGGTGCGCGACCGCTACTAGTCAGGTCACGAACGAGCAGTCCCAGGGCGGGAACGTCACGGCGTCGCAGCAGCTCGACGTCGTCACCAACTCCAGCGACACGGGCGCCGTCACCACCGCGACCGGCAACAGCTTCGGCGCGGTAGTCGCTGGTTCGCTGGACGTGACGTCGCGCCAGGCGGTGTCGGGCGATGTCTCGGCGCAGACGACGATCAACGTCGCCGCCGATGCCGGTCCGTCCACCGAGGCGATCACGTCGGCCACTGCCAACGCCGGCGCATCGGTGATGCTGGGCGGCGGCGCCTTTAGCGGCAGCTTTCTGCAGACGTCTGGGGCCGCGACAGTCGATGCGGAATCGCAGGTCAACGCCGCCAGCGCTCAAACGGGCGATGCGTCGTTCTCGGTGCAGGCGGCCGCCAACACCGAGCAGCTGGTCACCACCGACAGCGCGATGGGCGCCGGCGTCAGCCAGTCCAGTTCGTCCACCGTCACCGCCAACGGCGGCGTGGTGTTCGGCGACGTCACCAACCAGGGATCGTTCGCGGCGAGCGGCGCCGGCAACAGCCTCACCAGCGCCGGTCAGGGCTCGTCCGCGGCGCTGGACGTGAGCCAGACCAACACCGGGGCCGTGACCCAGGGGGCGGTGTTCGCCAATTTCGGCCAGAGCGGTATCACCGCCGTCAGCGCGACCGCTTCGGGCGACAGCGCCACGATCGCCAACACGGAAGGCTCGCTCGCGGTGTCGGCGAACCAGGACAACCAGTCCTTCGTCCACGCCGAAGCGGTCGAAACTTCGTACGCCTTCGGCGGCGCCACGGTCGACGCCCAAGGTGTCGGCAATTCGGTGGTCGCCGCCAACGTCGGACCGGACCTCGCGCTCGACAATGTGCAGCTGAACGGCGCCCAGGGCGTCGAATCGAGCGCCAGCTTCCAGGGCGCCAGCGGCTACGACGCCTCCGTCAGCTCCAGCGCCGCCGGCAACTCCGTCACCGGCATCGCCAACTCCGGCGGCGTGATGGACGTCACCAACAGCCAGACCAACCTCGGCGACGCCGCCGCCAGCACCCAGATCGGCTTGACGGGCGCCGCCCGCTCAGTGCACGGCGTCGCCACCGCTGCCGGCAACACCGCGACGTTCGTCACGGCCAACTAGCGGTCGTCCAGATGCAAGAAGGGCGGTCCCTCAACGGAACCGCCCTCGCCGGCGCTCTTGTTAAAGGCTCACCGCGACGAGGGCTGTTACACCCTCGAGAGGCCGCGCGCGGGCCTTCCCCGCTCCCCGGCGGCCGCCGAAGCGGTCGCCAAGCACTTATCACAGCCATTTTTTGATCAGACTTGTGTCCGCCGCAAGGGGCGATCAGGGAAATGTGACGAAAGGGCCGGGTTCTGTAGCGCTACGGGCACAGCCGCCGCCAAACGGCCCAAGTCCGGTCCTTCCGCCGCCGCAAGCGGCTGCGACAACCAAGCCGTCGGTCGGGGCGCAGTCAGCGTTGGGTCCGGACCCTGAACAGCCCCCCCAGCCCCCCGGGCTCGGCGCGCGGCCTGACCGACACCCCCTCCCCTCCGAAGAACTTGGGCCCGGCGAAGAACCGGGACGCCCGGTCGAGCACCCGGCGCGCCGTGTCCCCGAGCGAGGCGTCGTCACGCCATTCGTAGCCGAACGCGCCCAGCGTCGGCTCCATGATCGCCCGGATCTCGGCCAGTTGCCGGGCCGGCTGGTTGCGCCACTTGCCGACCGACTGCGGCCGCACTTCCAGCAGTTCGTCATCGGGGTTGAGGCCCCCCACGCCGAGGAACGCGGCCAGGCGGTTCATCTCGGCGACCGGGTCGGCGACCAGCGCCTCGTAGCGGACCTCCAGATAGCGTTCGCCCAGCATCGCCCCGTGGGCCCGCCCGAGGGTGACGCTGTTGACCCAGCGCGCCGCGTTGAACAGGTGTCCGTGGTTGCGATAGGCCCGCTGGGTCATGGGATGGCCGCGCCAGCTGTAGATGCGGTCGTCGTTGAAGTAGATCTTGCGCCAGAACGGCGCCTTGGGGGCCAGGAACGGCGAGAAGGCGACGTCGCGCCCGTCGCGGACCAGGTGGATGCAGCGCGCTTCCGGGAACAGCCGCGCCATCACAGGCATCACGTGAGTGGTCTCCGGCAGCTTCCAGCCCCAGCGCTGCCCCGCCGGTCGGTCGGCCAGGTGGGCGCTGAAGGCGGCCGAGCGCCCTGGCGCTGCAGGGTCGGATCGCCGTCGCAGAACAGCTTGGAATAGTCGGGCGCATGCGCCTCGACGAGGTGGCGGACAAGCTCGAACACATCGACGCTGTCTTCGCTGTCGTTCAGGTGCGAGCCCATGAACACGCCTAGCCGACTCAGCAGCAAGGCGAGCAGTCGGCTGCCTGAGTGGGAGGCGCTGAAGACGATGACCGGGGATCCGAGCGGCTCGAGCAGTCGGGCGGTTTCGTCGAGTTGGGTTCCGCCCTCGCACGCATGCGTCAGCGTCTCCGCGCCTTCGACAACGGCGCCACTCACCCCCAGCACTTTATCCAGCATGCACCGGCGATCCCGTCCGTCGGCAGATTAGTGGCGTCCCAGTTGCGAACCGATTTCAGCTGATTGCGACAGGGTGTCGAAACTGCGACCTACGCTCCTCGAACGCGCCTTGAACCCGCCTTCCGTCGCGGGCATGTTCGCACGCCAGCGGGGCGTGTCGAGAGACTTGATGTTTGAACTAAAGCGTGCGGCGTTTGCCGCACTGGCCGCCCTCGGTCTCGGAACCGCGGCGCTCGCACAACCTCCGGCAGGCGGCCCGGAGTGGCCACAGGCGCATTCGGACCTGAAGGCTGACAAGGCGATTCGATTCGGCGTCCTGCCCAACGGCATGCGCTACGCCATCATGAAGAACGCCACGCCGCCGGGTCAGGTCTCGATGCGGCTGCGCTTCAACGTCGGCTCGCTGATGGAGCGCGACGACCAGCAGGGCCTGGCCCACTTCCTCGAGCACATGGCGTTCAACGGCTCGGCCAACGTGCCGGGTCGCTACACGATGGAGAAGGACCTCGAGCGGCTCGGTCTGGCCTTCGGCGCCGACACCAACGCCGGGACCAACTTCGACGCCACGACGTACAAGTTCGACCTGCCAAAGGCGGATGACCAGACCGTCGACACCTCGCTGATGCTGCTGCGCGAGATCGCCGGCAACCTGTCGCTGAACCAGGCGGACATGGACAAGGAGCGCGGCGCGATCCTGTCCGAGGAGCGGCTGCGCGATACGCCGTCGTACCGGATCTTCAAGGCTCGGTTCGGCTTCATGATGGCCGGCCAGCGGCCGCCCGGGCGCTTCCCGATCGGCCTCGTGCCGGTGATCCAGAACGCCAAGGCCGACCAGATCGCCGATATCTACCACCACTACTATCGCCCCGAGCGGGCCACCCTGGTCGTCGTCGGCGACATCGATCCGGCGGCGCTCGAGGCCAAGATCACGGCGCGGTTCGGCGACTGGCGGGGCCAGGGGCCCGCCGGCGCGGACCCTGACCTGGGCAAGGTTGCGACCCGCGGCGCCGATTTCAGGCTGGCGGTCGAACCGGGCTCCCCGACCACGTTCGAGATCGCCTGGGTCGGCCCGCCGGATCTGTCGCCCGACGATCTGGTCAAGCGCCGGCGCCAGATCGTCGAGCGCCTCGCCCTGGCGGTGCTGAATCGCCGCCTGGCCACCCTGGCGCGGGAGAGCGCGCCGCCGTTCATCTCCGCCGGAGCATTCCACGGCGATCAGCTGCGGGCCGAGCAGGTGACCGGCTTGCTGGTCTACTCGCAACCCGATCGCTGGAAGGCCGCGCTCGCGACCGCCGAGACCGAGGCGCGCCGCGCGATCCAGTTCGGCGTGCGCCCGGACGAACTGCAGCGCGAGATCGCCGAAAGCGACGCGGCCCTGAAGCTTGCCGCGGCCGGCGCCGACACTCGTCGCACCCCGGCGATGGCGGAGGAGATCGTCGGCACGCTGGATGAGAACGACGTCGAAACCAGCCCCGCCGACGACCTCGCGCTGTTCGAAGCAGCGACCAAGGATCTGACCGCCGCACAGGTGTCCGACACGCTGAAGGGCCTGTTCGCCGGCTCGGGGCCGCTGGTGTTCATGTCGGCGCCGACGCAGGTCGACGGCGGTCTCGCGGCGGTGCGCACCGCCTTCGACAGCGCCCGCGCCGCACCGGTCACCGCGCCAGAGGCCCCGCGGCAGGTCGATTGGCCCTACACGACCTTCGGCCCCTCCGGCAAAGTCGTCGACCGCAAGGATGTGAACGATCTCGACAGCGTCTTCGTGCGCTTCGACAACGGCGTGCGCCTGACGGTGAAGCCGACCAAGTTCCGCGAGGACCAAATCCTGGTCAAGGTACGCTTCGGCGACGGGCTCGGGAGCCTGCCGCCCGACCGTCAGACCGTCACCTGGGCCGGCAGCGCTTTCGCCGAGGGCGGTCTTCGCCAGATCAGCGCCGACGACAGCGAGCGCGCGCTGGCCGGCGTGGTCTATGGCGTCACCTTCAGCGCCATGGCCGACGCCTTTGAGCTCTCCGGCGTCACCCGCCCGGCGGACGTCGCCAGCCAGCTGCAGGTGCTGGCCGCCTATGTCGCCGATCCAGGCTGGCGGCCGGAAGCGTTCCAGCGGATGAAGACCTACGGCCTGACCCTTGAGGACCAGTACGACGCCACCGACACCGGCGTGCTCTCGCGCGACCTCGGCGGCTTGCTGCACGCCGGCGATCGCCGCTGGACCTTCCCCAGCCGGACCGAGATCGGCGCGGAAACGCCTGACGAACTGAAGGCCGCGATCGGTCCCGCTCTGGCCGGCGCCCCGCTGGAGGTGGTCGTCGTCGGCGACATCACGGTCGACAAGGCGATCGCGGCGGTGGCGGAGACCTTCGGCGCCCTGCCCAAGCGCCCCGATCCCGCGCCGATCGCGCCGCCGGCGCACGGTGTCGGTTTCCCGACGCCGACGGCGAGCCCGGTGGTCGAGACCCACACCGGCCGCGCTGACCAGGGCGTGGCGCTGGTGGCCTGGCCGACTACCGATTTCTGGAGCGATCCGCGAGGCGCCCGCGTCAACGGGGTCCTTGGCCGGGTGCTGCAGCTGCGCCTGACCGATACGCTGCGACTGAAGGAGGGCGTCACCTATTCGCCGAACGCCGGCGCGGTCTCCAGCTCGGTGTTCCCGCGCTACGGTTACATCGACGCCGAGATGGAGGCGCCGCCGCCGAAGCTGGACGGCTTCTTTGCCGACATCGCCAACATCGCCGCCGACCTGCGCGACAAGCCGGTGACAGCCGACGAACTGGAGCGAGCCAAGAAGCCGGCGATCGAAGCTCTGGAGAAGGCCACCGCGACCAACGAGTACTGGCTGGATGGTCTGGCCGGAGCTCAGACCGACCCGCGCCGGCTCGACGCGCTGCGCTCGGCCGAGCCCAACCTCGAGAGCGTCTCGGCGGACGATGTGCAAAAGGCCGCGAAGACCTACTTGCGCGACGACACCGCCTGGAAGCTGGAGATCAAGCCGAAGACGGCGGTGGCCGCCGCGGCGCCGACTACGGCGGCCGCGACGCCGTAGCTGACGTCTAGTGTCCCGATTCCGAAGTTCGCAAGTGCATGATGGCAGGCTCCGTCGAACTTCGGAATCGATCAGGACACTAGCAAGTATAAGTTTCTAGTGTGCTTTTTCGGATTCGAAGTTCGCTCGCAGCCCGATCCAAAGAGCCGGCGAACTTCAAATCCAGCACACTAGTAGGCGATCCCGCCGACGCCGCCGTCGAGGCTCATCGCCACGCTGGAGCTCTCGTGGCTGGATTCGCGGTAGGCGGTGTACTTCTCGGTGTAGACCATGGTCAGCACCTTGATGCCGGCGCCGAAGCGGCGCAGCAGCGAGCGTTCGTTGCAGTCGCGCGCGGGCTTCTGCGGCCGGCACTCGAGCCTGCCGGCGTCCTTGCCGGGGATGTGGTAGAGCGCCTCGCCCTTCAGGCAGGTGAGCGTCTGGCCGCCCTCGAACGAGATCTTGTCGTGGAACTGGGCGATGGTGACCTGCATGTGCGAGCCGGCGATGCAGCGGTAGACTTCGCCCTCATAGGCCCCTTCAATGTCGCGCTCCGGCGCGACCTGCGAGGCGGGGTGCGGTACGTCCTTGTCGTCGAAACAGAAGGCCTGGATCACCACCTTCTCGATACGGGTGCGCATGGCCTCGTAAGCCTCGCGCTCCTCGCCGCCGACGTTCAGGTTCACCGCGGTGACCGGTCCGGGGATGATGCCGGAGCTGCCGCCGCCACCGCCGCCCACGAATGCCTGGCCCTGCGCGGCGCCGGAGGCCGACGCACTCGCGCTGACGGCGACGGCCACATTGACGTTGGTGTTGACGTTCACGTTGATGTTCGGCGGCGGAGTGTGGTGGCCGCAGTTGCACGATTTCGGGGGCGGCGGCGGCGGCGGGGGTTTGCAGCCGCAGCCGGCGGAGCCGCCGGCCAGCGCCGTGGCAGGCGCCGACGCGATCATGAGCCAGACGCCGAACCCGGCGATCATTCCCAGTAGTGTGGTCCGGCTGGCCATTTGGCTGGCTCCCCTTGAACTTCGGTTACTTCGCTCCGCTTCGCCGCCTGGAACTGTCTCGTTCTGGCGCATCGGCGGCTTGGTCCGACTTCGCCATGCAACCCTCGTGCGGGCCTCTTCCTGGCGCGCTGACAGGGTCGCGGAGGCGATCGACCGATGTTCCACCCGAGTACGGAACGGCTGATCGACTACTGGCGCGACCTGCGGGTCGATCAGCCGATACCGGCGCGCGCCGCCGTCGATCCCTCCGGATTCGTGGCGCTCGCGCCGCGCGCCTTCATCGCCAGCCGCGACGCGCGCGGTGGGTTCGAGCTGAGAACTCGCGGGCGAGATGGTGATCGAGCTGCATGGGCGGCAACTGCGCGGCGAACAGGTCGGGCGCCTCTGGCGGCCGATCCATCGCCAGCGTCTGGCCGGTCTGATGCAAGCTGCTCTTACGGCCGGCGAGCCACTGGTGATCGCCGCCGAGGCCTGGAGTCCCGACGCTACGCGCCTTCGCCTCGAGGTCCTGTTTCTCCCGCTGCTCGGTCCGGGTGGGATAGCGGATCGGTTCCTGGGCCTCTACCAGCCGATCAGCGGCGTCTGGCGCGGGCCGGTCAGCGAGCTCGCCCTGTTGGCGGGTCATGGCGTCGCTGAAGAAACCCTGCCGTTCCACCTGCGGCTCGCCTCGGTCGACGGCCGCCAGACCGCCTAGAGGTCAGGCCCGCCCAGGGATGCGTCCCGCGGACCGCACGGCGCCGCGAACGAGCCCAGCGCGTAGATGCTTGCGCCGTCCTGTCTCAGCTCGACGCCCTGGTGGTGGCCGCTCGCGTGCAACAGTTCCTCAGCCTTGGCCCGAGCCCGGGCTTCGTTCCTGGCTGTGATCAGATAGAGCGACGGAACGGAGTAGCGGTCGTCGTCGATGAAAACTTCGAAATCTGCCATCTGAACCCAAACTGGGGCGCAGCGCGACGGGGAGGAGACGCGCTTGCGGCCACCAGCATGCAGTTAGGCGCGCTTCTGGACTTGTAATCAACTGGTATTTTGCTTTGCGACCAGATTTCCACGCGAGCGTTCAAGCTACTTATACATGATGAGCGGAGGGCTGATCTGCTGCTCATTTTGCTGATTACATATATTACGCTTTTTGAGTAAGTGGCTGGTTTTAAGATAAAAGAGCTATTGGCGCCGTTGACGCCTTTGGCGTCCTTGCTAGGATGCCGTTGGCGGCATTTCGAGGGTGGGATCCCATGTCCGAGACCAATCGCGAGGAACGTCTGCAGATCATGCTGACGGAGGACGAACTGCGCATCGTCGATGACTGGCGCTTCAGCCAGCGCATGCCCAGTCGCGCCTCGGCGGTGCGGGAGCTGCTACGCCGCGGCTTGGCGGCCGAGGGCTTCCTGCGCAGCGACGAGCGGATGAAGTCGAAGGACTTCGGCGTGATCGAGAGCAACGGCTCCGACGAGAGCCTCTAGCGCCGGCGGCTCCGAGGGTGCGCGCCGGCCGCCCCGCGCCGCTATGCAGCCGCGCAAGGAGTTCCCCATGCAGCGCGCGCTCAGCGTCAGCCGGATGACCGGCAATCGCTCGACCTTTCCCGAATGGTACCAGGCCGTGGTCCGCGAGGCTGACCTCGCCGAGAACAGCCCGGTGCGCGGCATGATGATCATCAAGCCGTGGGGCTACGGCGTGTGGGAGGAAATCCAGCGCGACCTCGACCGGCGGATCAAGGAGACCGGCCACGTCAACGCCTACTTCCCGCTGCTGATCCCGCTCTCCTTCTTCGCCAAGGAAGCCGAGCACGTCGAAGGCTTCGCCAAGGAGATGGCGGTGGTGACCCACCACCGGCTGCGGGCGGTCGACGGCAAGCTGGAGGTCGATCCCGAGGCCAGGCTGGAGGAGCCGCTGATCGTCCGCCCGACGTCGGAGACAATCATCGCCGACGCGTTCCAGCGCTGGATAAAAAGCCACCGCGACCTGCCGCTGCTGATCAACCAGTGGGCCAATGTGGTGCGCTGGGAGATGCGCACGCGCCTCTTCCTGCGCACGTCCGAGTTCCTTTGGCAGGAAGGCCACACCGCCCACGCCGACGAGGCCGACGCGCGGGCGGAGACCATGCGCATGCTGGAGGTCTACCGCGCCTTCTCGGAAGAGACGCTGGCGATGCCGGTGATCGCCGGCGAGAAGCCGGAGAACGAGCGCTTCCCCGGCGCGGTCGCCACCTATTCGATCGAGGCGATGATGCAGGACGGCAAGGCGCTGCAGGCCGGCACCTCGCACTACCTCGGCCAGAACTTCGCCCGTGCCCAGAACATCCGCTTCCAGAGCGCGGCCGGCGAGCTGGAGTACTGCCACACCACCAGCTGGGGCGCCTCGACCCGCATGATCGGCGGGGTGATCATGACCCATGGCGACGACGACGGCCTGCGCCTGCCGCCCGCCATCGCGCCGCGCCAGAGTGGTGATCGTGCCGATCCTGCGCGACAAGCCGGAGGACGCCGAAGTGCTGGCATACGGCGAGGCGCTGGCCAAGGCGCTGAATGCCCAGACGGCGCTCGGCGAGCGCGTGCGCGCGCTGCTGGACACCCGCGGCGCCCGCTCGGCCGAT
The DNA here is from genome assembly GCA_963835495.1 of uncultured Pseudomonadota bacterium. Classification (GTDB taxonomy): domain Bacteria; phylum Pseudomonadota; class Alphaproteobacteria; order Caulobacterales; family Caulobacteraceae; genus Acaudatibacter. The sequence continues at coordinate 1,888,004 of CAWIFQ010000003.1, forward strand.
AAGCGCTGGGAGTGGGTCCGCCGGGGCGCGCCGATCATCGTCGAGGTCGGGCCGCGCGACGCCGCCGCCGGGCAGGTGACCTACATGCGCCGCGACCGCCTGCGCGACGGCGAGAAGATCGCCTCCCACGCCGTGCCGCGCGACACCTTCATCGCCGCCGCGCCCGGCATCCTGGCCGAGATCCAGGCCAATCTCTACGCCGACGCCAAGGCTCAGCTCGACAACAATATCCGCAGCGATATCCGCAGCTTCGAACAGCTTGCCGAGTATTTCGGCGCGGCGGTCGACGAAGACGAGGGCAGCGCCTTCAAGGGCTGGGTCCGCGCCCCCTGGTCAAGGCCGACGGGCGCGGCGCTGGAGGCGATCGACGAGCGGCTCAAGGGACTGAAACTCACCCTGCGCAACATCCCGCTCGAGCAGAACCCGGTCAGCGGCCCATGCCTCTTCACCGGCGAGCCGGCGGTCGAGGAAGTCCTGATCTCACGGGCCTACTGAGCCGGGCGTCATCGCCCGAAAGCGTCCATCGCGTTCAGCGCGGCGGGCCCGACAACGATGAGGAAGATGGTCGGGAACACCAGCAACATCATCGGCAGGGTGAGCAACGTCGGCATCTGGTTGCCACGCTCTTCCATCCTGATCAGGGCCTCGTTGCGCATTTCCGCGGCCGCCGAGCGCAGCGCCTCCGCCAGCGGTGTGCCGTAGCGCAGCGACTGTGAAAGGATCGTCGCCACCGCGTGGATGTTCGGCAGGTTGACCCGCTCGGCCAGTTTGGCGAGGCCCTCGTCGAAATTGGCCAGCACCCGCATGTCGGCCGCGGTCAGCGCCAGTTCCTCGGCAAGTTGGGGTTCGGAGGCCTTGAGCGCGTCGGCGACCCGCAGCAGCGCGTTCTCGAGCCCAAGACCCGCTTCCACGCAGACAACCAGCAGCTCGAGCGCCTCGGGCAACCCCCTGGCGATGGAAGCAGCGCGCCTGTCCGCGGCGCCATGCGCCAGCAGCATCGGCAGGAACCAGCCGGCTGTCGCGCCGACAAGCGCAAGGGCGAGCGGGATCCACATCATCCCGCGGCCGTGAAACAGATGCCGTGCGACGAGGAACGCCGCTCCGGCCAGCAACGCCGCGCTCAGCATCTCAGCCGCTGTCAGCGCGACTGGCGCGTGCTTCTGGCTGATGTGCAGGCGCGCGAGGATCCGGATCACTTCGCGCTCGTGCGGCGCGCCGGTGGGATAGCGCAGGAACGTCCCTTCCGCCGCCGCTTCCGCTGGCGCATGGGCCTGCGCCGGGCCAGCGACGACCGACAACTCTGGGATCGCTAGACCAAGCCGCGCCGCCGCCGCGCGCTGATCGGAGCGCCTCAGCCCGGCGAACACCAGGATGACGGCGATCGTCATCGCCGCGGCGAAGATGATCGTGATGGCGTCCGAGAACAGCGGCATGGCTTCCATCACTCGCTCGAGACGCTGTTCATCATGTTGCGCATCACGACGAGGCCGGTCAGCAACCCACCGATCGCGCCGCCCAGGATCCAGTTGCCGCGGGGGTCCGCAAGCAACGGCTTCAGATAGCCCGGGCTGATGACCAGCAGGCCGCCCATCACCAGGAACGGCAGAGCGCTCAGGATGTAGGTCGAGAGGCGGACCTCCGCCGTGACGGCCTTGGCCTTGAGCCGCATGATGCGGCGCTTGCGGATGATCTCCGAGAGCGACTTCGAGCGTTGCGGCGAGGTTGCCGCCGGTGGCGTACTGCAGAGCCACCGCGACGGCGAAGAACCTGAAGTCAGGCAGGCTGATCCACGTCGCCGCCTTCGCCAAGGCTTCGTCGAGGGGGACGCCAATCTCGGTCTGGTCGGCCAGACCCGCGAAGACCGCGTCCACTGGCGGCGGCGCCTCCTTGCCGACGGCACGCACCGCGGCGGTCAGCGGGATGCCGGCGCGCAGCGCGCGCACAACCATGTCGACAGCGTCGGGAAACCTTTCGAGGAACAGCGCCTCCATCTTGCGCTGCTCAAGCGCCAGCAGGACGCGAGGTGTCGCCGCCACGGCGATCGCCGTCAGAGACATCGCAAGCCACGCCGGCGATTTCAGCACCGCGTGGAGCAGGAACCACACCGACGCCCCGCCCAGCAGCGCGCCGAGAACCAGGGTCAGCGGTGACACCGTCACGCCCCACCGACGCCGGACGTCCAGCGCGAACAGTCGCTGGATCAGCGGGACCGCGCCCTCGAAGCCGCGCTGCAATAGACCGGTCGTCGGGCCGGGAATCAGCCGCGGCTCCGCGCCGGTTGCGACCAGGGCCAGGCGGCTCTTGATCGCCGCACGCCTGGCGAAGTGGGCCCGGACCGCTTCCGCGCCCCCCGCGAGGACGCCGACGCAGAGCGCGATCAACAGGTCGATCAGGGCGGTCACGCTGCCCGCGCCTCCGGCGCGCGGAGCGTGGCGAGAAATGCGTCGGCGAGCCCGTAGTAGCCCAGGCGGCCGAGGAAGCGGGGCTGGCCTGCAGCAGGCTCGAACACGCCGTTCAGGCTGCCGTCCGGATTCTCGCTGAGGTAGCGGTATTCGAACAGCGGATTGAGCGCGATCGTCTCGCCTTCCATATGCGAGACCTCGACGACCTCGGTGACCCGGCGCACGCCGTCGCGCATGCGCTCGGTCTGCACGATCAGGTCGACCGCGCTGGTGATCTGTGCGCGGATCGCCCGCTCCGGCAGGCTGGTGTTGGCCATCAGGATCAGGTTCTCGAGCCGCGCCAGCGCGTCGCGCGCCGAGTTGGCGTGGATGGTCGACATCGAGCCGTTGTGGCCGGTGTTCATCGCCTGCATCATGTCGAACGCCTCGGCGCCGCGGACCTCGCCGACGATGATGCGGTCGGGCCGCATGCGCAGGGCGTTGCGGACCAGATCGCGCTGAACCACCTCGCCGCGGCCCTCGATATTCGGCGGGCGCGTCTCCAGGCCGAGCACATGCGGCTGCTGCAGCTGCAGCTCCGCCGTGTCTTCGATGGTGATGATCCGCTGGTCCGGCTCGATCATGCGCGAGAGCGCGTTCAGCAGCGTGGTCTTGCCCGAGCCGGTGCCGCCCGAAATGATGATGTTCAGGCGGCAGCGGGCGGCGATTTCGAGCGCGCGGCCGAGCGCCGGCGAGACGGTGCCGAGTTCGACGAACCTCGAGAAATCAACGACGGCCTTGGAGAACTTGCGGATCGAGATGCAGGGGCCCATCCACGCTCAGCGGCGGGATGATGACGTTCACGCGGCTGCCGTCGAGCCAGGCGCGCATCCAGCATCGGGCTCGACTCGTCGATGCGGCGGCCGATCGACGAGGCGATGCGCTGGGCGACGTGCATGACGTGCGCGTCGTTGCCGGAACCGCAGCGGGGTCAGCTCGAGCTTGCCCCTGCGCTCGGCGTAGATCCTGTTCGGGCCGTTGACGAGGATGTCGGCCACGCTGTCGTCGCGCAGCAGCGACTTCCAGCGGGCCAAGCCCGACGATGTCGCTGACGATCTCCGTGGCCAGGCCGCGTTGCTCGCCGACATTGAGCAGGAGGCGTCGCTCATTGGCGATCTGCGCGACGAATTGCTCGATCTTGGCGAACAGCTGCGCCTCGGTCAGCCGGATGGCGGCCGACGGCTCGATGCGCTGAAGCACTTCGTCGCGGATGACGTCGGCGGCGGAGACGCTGTTGACGGGCATTGCCGGTCCCTCCCCCGGTCAGCCGAACAGCCGCGCAAGCAGCGGCCGTCCGTGCGAGCGGCGCCTGGCCGGCAACTTGCTGGAGCAGCGGGGCGAGCCCACGCTGCAGCTCGGGACAGTCCGGCCTGGCGCCGATCCCAAGGTTGCTGGCGATGGCGATGTCGCGCGCGAACGGAATGACCATGTCCGGCAGCCGGCCGGCGGCCTTGGCGAAGTCGTCCATCGGCAGTTCGCCTGGGCTGCCGTGGCGGTTCAGTATGTGCAGGACCGGACGGCCAGGCACGTCGTCTCCGAGCACCTCGCGCCAGCGCCTCACCTCGCGGGCGGAGGCCAGGCGCCCGTCGCTGACCAGCACGAACGTGCCGGGAAGCTGCAGCGCGCGGGGCATCAGACCCGTGGTCATGTTCGAGACATCCAGCACCACGTAGCGATAGTGCTGCTGGAATTGGGCGAGGAGCTGGAGGACGGACTCTTCGTTGAACTGGGGTTGTTTATCGAGCGGCGCCATGGACGCCATCAGGTCCAGGCGGTCGGACACGTGGATGACCCCACGCTCGATGAACAGCGGGTCGACGCGCTCGACGCTCTCCAGCGCGATCCGCAATGCGTCGTTGGGGGCTACGTCGAGCTGCAGCGCCGCATCGCCAAAGCGGAGCTGAAGATCCAGCATCACGACCGGCCGAGGCGCGCGCGCCAGCTCCCACGCGGTCCGGACCGCGATCGTGGTTGCGCCGACCCCGCCGCGGACGCCCATCACCGTGACCAGCTGGCCCGACGGCGGGCCTTCGCGCTCATGAGCGCCGTTGAGGATGCGGCTGCACGCCTTCGTCACCAGACTGCTCACCAGCGGCTTGAAGATGTAATCGGCGACGCCGGCTTCGCGCAGGTGCCGATAGAGGCTCAGATCGTCCGCCTCGCCCAGGACGATGACGCCGGTCGACGGCGAGCACGCGCTCATGAGTTCCGGGATCGACGCCATTGGATCTTGCCCGTCGGCATCGACGATCAGCAGCTGAAGCGCGCCAACGTTGGAAATCTCCGAGGTGGCCGTCTTGACACCACCTGGCCTGAACAAGGCGTCGGTGACGCCCAGCCCGACCAGACACTGGCGGATGACGCTCTCGCTTTCCTTGTCCCTTGCGTAGATCAGCGCACGCGGCTTCGACGCATCCGGCAAATCAACGGGAGGGGTGGATGAGCTGGTCATAGTTTATCGCCTGTGGGTCCCATTAACTTTTCAGTAACTATTCGGCGTTGGCAAATTCTGCGAGCGCCGCACTATGTGTAGACTATCCATGGTGGTCAGACTTACCTTGACTTGGATCAAGGACAACTGGCCACAAGTCGCGTTTCGGTGACGTCTATTGGGTCGAAGGGACGCCGGGCCGGTCAAGGCTGCGGCGCGCTGGCCGCAACGAGGCGTCGACGAAGGCGAATGACTGCACGCCCGCACATTGGGGCCGCGACGCGCTTGGCGCGATTGGGCGTTCGGCTGCATGGCGCGGCGGGCGGCGGCGTCAGCGTGATCGCCGCGCTGCTGATGCCGATGTTAATCGTGATCGTCGCCCTGGTGGCCGAGTACGGCTACGGCCTGCACTGCAAGGCGCAGGACCAGCGGGTGGCGGACCTCGCCGCCTACGCCGGCGCTTTGGCCTACACCTCCACCAGTTCCACCTCGACCATGAGTTCCGTCATCACCAACGTGGGCGCCCTCAACGGCGTCGTCGCCAGCAGTATCGCCGGCTCGCTGGTTCCCTCGCCGACTGGCGACGGCGCCCAGGCGGTCATGGTGATCGTCAACACCACGGCGCCGCTCCAGTTGGCGCAGGTGTTCGGCGGATCGTCGCGGTTGCCAGTCTCGGCGACGGCCTACGCGGAACTCAAGGTGAACTCGCAGGGCTGCATCGTCGCCCTCAACCGCAGCGGCGGCGGCGTGGCGCTGAGCGGCGGCACGGCGGTGCAGGCCCCGACCTGCGCCCTGGCCTCGAACGCGGCGGTGAGCGCGCCATGCGGCACGTCGATCACGACGATCGAGGTCGACTACAATTCATCATCGCCGCCGAGCCAGCCCTGCGGCGGCATCGTAGCGCCGTCCGGCCAAAGCCTGCGCATCGTCAAGACGGTGACCGCTGACCCGTTGGCGGGCAACGCCGGCGTTTCGGCCGCGACCGCCCACATTCCCGCTGTCGCGGCGCTGACATCGCCGCCCGGTCCTGGCGTCATCGGGGGCTTTGCCGTGGACTTCGGCTACGCCTCCAGTTCGACCCAGGCCCAGCTCGCCGCCGATGGGTGCTCGGGCGCGTTCGCCGGCGCCACCTGGACCGTCGTCTGCGCCGGCGCGGGGCCCTTCCACTTCGGCGCCATCACCACGGGCGGGGGCATAACCGTCAACTTCAACACCGGCGGCTCGCCGTCGGCGGTCTACGACTTCAGCGGCGCCATTTCCAACACCGGCAATGCGATGGCGTTCGGTCCCGGGACTTACAACATCAACCAGGGGCTCATCACCGGCGGCGGAACCACCACCACATTCGGCGCCGGCCACTTCAACATCGGCGCAAGTTCGAGCGGCTGTAACGGTTCCAGCGGCTACAGCATCTGCAACGGCGGCGCCGTGCTGGCGTTCGGCGGCCCCAGCGCCTTCACGGCACAAGGCGGCGTCTACAACGGCTCGGGCGCCAGGCTCGTGCTGGGCGCTGGCTCGACCAACAGCTTCGATTTCGGCGCCGCCCGCGACGGCGCTTCGTTCGTGGCGGATGGCGGCTCCACGACGGTGTTCGCGGACGCCACCGGGTCCGGCAGCCTGTTCGAGCTGGCGGGCGACCTCGACGTCTCGTCCGGCGGCGGCAGTTGCCTGACCCTGCCGGCCGCGCTTCAGCACGACATCAACGGCAACTTCGCCACCGCGGGCGGCACGCTGCTCGGCGCGGGCGTCTACACCGTCAACGGCTACATCGGCCTCGGCGCGAACGGCGGCGGAAACGTCACCTGCGGCGGGGTCGATCTGGGCATGAGCGGGACAGGCGTAACGCTCGTGACCTCCGCCGCCCGGCTGATCGGCGGCGGCAAGTGCGCGGGGCTGGCGTTCTGCATCGCGGCTGGCTTCAACAGCGTCACGCTGACCGCGCCCACGAGCGGCGCCACGGCGAACCTCGTCGTCATCGGACCGACCAACGGCAGCCTCGCAGGCGCAAGCTTCGCTGAAGGCGCGCGCAACACCAGCCTCTCCGGCGCGCTGTACTTCCCCACCGGGCCCATCACTCTCTCCGGAGGCGCGAGCGTCGGCAACGGCAGCGGCCAATGCCTGGAGTTCATCGGATCCCAGATTACCCTGACCGGAGGCACGGTGTTGGCTTCGAACTGCTTCGGCGGCGGCGCCAACTCGGGCGCCGTGGTGCTGGTCCAATGACCTGTGCAGCGCCCCCTAAATCCGGGCTTCGGCGCGACGCACGCGGCGCCGCGGCGGTGGAATTCGCGCTGGTGGCGCCGATCTTCTGCCTGCTGCTCGCCGCCGCCATCGATTTCGGCGGCGCGCTCTACACCAACCTGAAGCTGGACGCCGCGGTCGCCGCCGGCGCGAACTACGCCCAGGTCAATGCGGCGAACGTCAGCGCCGCGAACGGCTCGGCCCTCGCCCTCAACATCGCCAATATCGTCAAGACCAGCGATGGCGCGACCTACGCGGACGCCGCCGTGGTGGTGAACAATGGTCCCAGCGCCACCGTCACCGGCGGCGCGGTCAGCTCCGGCGGAACCCCGACGGGCGCGGACGCCTGCTATTGCCCGACGGGGTCGGGCGACAGCCTGGTCTGGGGCGGCGCGACCGCCTGCGGCGCCGCCTGTCCCGCCAGCGGCGTCGCCGGCAAGTTCGTCACGATCAGCGTCCGGCGCAACTACAGCCCGATCTTCTCCAGCTACGGCCTGGTCCAGAACCAGACCATCCGCGCCAGCGCGGTCGTTGAAACCCAATGAGCCGGCGCCTGATCCAGGCCGGCGCCAGCCGAAGCGGCGCCAGCGCGGTGGAGTTCGCGCTCGTGCTGTTCCCGCTCCTGCTCGTCATCTTCGGCGTCATCGAATTCGGCCGCGCGATGTGGACCCGCGAGGCCTTGCAGGAGACGGCCATCGCCGGCGCGCGGTGCATGGGCGTGTTGAACAGCAACTGCGCCACCGGCGCGCGCCTACAGCGCCTCCGGCACGACGGCCTACGTCCAGACCGTCGCACGCGCCTGGGGCATCGTCCTGCCGGGCACGAGCGTGAGCCTGGACCGCAACGCCACCTGCGCCGGGGTCTCCGGCTTTTCGTCGGTGTCGCTCACCTACACGTTCCAGCCGGTGACGCCAGGGCTGCTCGGGTCATTGAGCGGGGGCGTGCCGCTCACTGCGACCGCCTGCTTTCCGAACAATTCCTGACGCCTAGCGGCCCGCTGAAGGCGCCCTACCCCGCCGCCTGCGCCGCCCGCGCCTGCTTGAGGATGTAGGCGCGGATCGATTCCACCTGGTTCGCGTCGAGGTACTTCGAGAAGCTGGCCATGCCGTTCGACTTGCGCGCGCCGCCCAGCACCACCGATTGGAAATCGGTCGGGGTGAGGATCATCTGCGAGGTCTTCAGGTCGGGCAGGTAGCGGCCGGAGACGCTGGGGCCGTGGCAGGTCGAGCAGTTGGCTTCGAACAGCGAGAAGCCGGCCTTCTCGTCACCCGTCGACGTGACGCCCGCCAGCGCGACGCTCATCTTGGGCGGCGCCGGATAGGCCGGGGCTGTATCGGTCCCGCCGATCTTGAACACCAGCAGGCGGCCCGGCATGCGCGGGCGATCCGGCAGCGCGAAGTGCGCCGCCAGCGGCGCCGCGCCGCCGTAGCCGACCATGATCGCCACGTACTGGTCAGATCCGATCCGGTAGGTCATCGGCGCCGCCGTGATCCCGACCCCGGCGTCGTAGCTCCACAGCGGTTTGCCCTCCTTGGCCGAGTAGGCGACGAACTTGCCGTCGCCGTTGCCCTCGAACACCAGCCCGCCGGCGGTCGCCAGCGTCCCGGCGTTCCAGAACACCGGCAGGTCCACCGTCCAGCGCGCCTTGCCCGCGACCGGATCCCAGGCGACCAGCATGCCCTTGAGCGAGGCCTTCATCGCCGCGCGCTGGGCCTTGTCGTCCGGCAATCCGCCGAAGTCGTAGTTGAGTCCGAGGTTCCAGCCGCCGTCCTTGAACTTGAAGTTCGGATCGACGCCGTAGGCGTAGGCCGAGACCATCGCCGGGATGTAGACCAGCCCCTCGGTCGGGTCGTACGAGATCGGTTGCCAGTTGTGCGCGCCGTATGGCGCCGGGGAGACGACCGTCAGGTTCGCGCCGTAGCGCGCGCCGGGATTCTCGACCGGGCGGCCCGTCTTCAGGTCCACCGACTTGGCCCAGCTGATGGTGCCGGGCGGGGTGTAGCCGTTGGCCGAGATCAGCTGCCCGTTCGCGCGGTCCAGCACATAGAAGAAGCCGTTCTTGTTGGCCTGCATCAGCACCTTGCGCGGCGCGCCGGCGATCGTCAGGTCGGCCAGGATCATCGGCTGATCGCTGTCGTAGTCCCAGGCGTCGTCCGGGGTGTTCTGGTAGTGCCAGACGTACTTCCCGGTGTCGGCGTTGACCGCGATGATCGACGAGAGGAACAGGTTGTCGCTCTTGCCGTCGGAGCGATGCACCGGCGCCCAGGGCGTGCCGTTGCCGGTGCCGAAGTAGACCAGGTTTAGGTCGGGGTCGTAGACGATCGAGTCCCACACCGTTCCGCCGCCGCCGCTGGGCGGCACCTTGCCGCCCCAGGTGCCGGCCGCCTTGCTGGCGAGCACGTCGTCCGACGCCGCGCCGTCGGCCTGACCGGTCGGATTGGGCGTGGTGTAGAAGCGCCAGAGCAGCTTGCCGCTGCCGGCGTCGTAGGCGGAGAGATAGCCGCGCACGCCGTATTCGGCCCCGCCCTCCCCGATCAGCACCATGCCCTTCACGACCCGCGGCGCGCCGGTGATGGTGTAAGGCTTGGAGGGGTCGGTAGCCTGGACGCTCCAGGCCGGCTGGCCGGTGGCCGCGTCGAGCGCGATGAGCTGGCCGGCGATGGTGGCGACGTAGACCTTGCCGTTCCAGACCGCGACACCGCGGTTGACCACGTCGCAGCAGGCCTTGAAGCCGTCTTCGCCGGGCACCTTGGGGTCGAACGCCCACTTCAGCGCCCCGGTCGCCGCGTTGAAGGCGTAGACTTTCGACCAGGTGGTGGTGGTGTAGAGCGTGCCGTCGACCACCAGCGGCGTCGCCTCCTGGCCGCGGTCGGTGTCGAACTGATAGTGCCAGGCCAGGCCCAGCTGGCCGACGTTGCCGGTGCTGACATCGGTGAGCGGACTGAAGCGCTGCTCCGAATAGGTGCGCCCGTAGCTCATCCAGTTGTCGCCATCGCTGTTCGCCGCGGTCAGCCGGGCGGCGTCGACCGCGCCGGGCGCCTTGGCGGCCGGCTTGCACGCCCAAAGTCCCACCAAAGCCATGGCGATCGCCACGCCACGAAGGATGCTGCGCCCCATACTCACGTCTCCATTCCCTGTGCGCCGGTTCGCCAGCGTCTTCCTCTGAACGTGTTCTACGCCAAGCGTCGCCTTTGGCGAACCGTGACGTCGCGGCGCCTCTCGCCCGGCCTTGCGGAATCCGCCATAGCTCCGCCGATGAGCAACGAACCCTTCTTCACCCGCGACGGCGATCTCTATCAGCCAACCGCCTCCAGCCGCGGCCCCTGGAGCCCGACCTCGCTGCATGGACGCGTCGTCGCCGGGCTGCTCGCCCACGCGATTGAGCAGCGCTACGGCGAGCCCGAGATGGTCCCGGCTCGCTTCACCATCGACATGTACCGCCTGCCCGACCTCTCGGCGGCGGAGGTGAGCGTCAAGCCGGTCCGCGAGGGCCGCCGGATCAAGGTGATCGACGCCGAGTACCTCGTCGGCGGGATTTCCATGGCGCGGGCGACCTGCGTCTTCCTGCGCAAGTCCGAGAATCCCGAGGGCAACGTCTGGACCCCGCCCAGCTGGGAGGTTCCCAAACCGGCCGACATTCCGCCCCCGGAAGACGCCCGCGGCGGCATGGGCGGGATGTGGGCGACGCGCGCCATCACCGGCGGCTTCGGCACGGTCGGCCAGAAGCGGCTGTGGATGAGCGAGGTGCGCGATCTCGCCCCAGGCGTGGCCTTCACCCCGTTCACACGCGTCGCCATCGCCGCCGACTTCGCCAGCCCGTTCGCCAACTCGGGCGACAAGGGGCTCGGCTGGATCAACAGCGACATCACCCTCTACCTGCACCGCCTGCCGGTCACCCAATGGATCGGCTTCGAGGTGAAGAACCATGGCGCCACCGAGGGCGTCGCGATCGGCGAATGCTGGCTCTACGACGAGCAGGGACCGATCGGCACGTCCAGCGTGATCGCGCTGGCGCAGCGGAGGAACATGGGATGATGCGCGCCTTCGATCTGACGGGCCGCGTCGCGCTGGTGACCGGCGGCAATGGCGGCATCGGACTTGGCATGGCGAGGGGCCTGGCCAAGGCCGGCGCGCGGGTGATCATCGCCGCGCGCAACGAGCAGAAAAACGCTGCGGCCGTCGCGGAGCTGACGGCGCTGGGCGCGCCCTGCGAGGCGATGGTGGTCGATGTCGCCGACGAAGCGGCGTGCCGGGCGATGCCGCCAGCGGTGCACGCGAAGTTCGGCCGCCTCGATATCCTGGTCAACAACGCCGGCATCGCCCGCACGGGCCTGCCTCACAACGTCACCATGGCGGACTGGAACGCGGTGCTGCTGACCAACCTCACCGCGGTGATGGTCGCCTCGCAGGCCACCCACCCGCTGATGCGGGCGCAGGGCGGCGGCAAGATCATCAACATCGGCTCGCTCTATTCGATCTTCGGCGGGCCGTTCCAGCCGGCCTACGCCGCAGCCAAGGGCGGCCTGGTGCAGCTGACCAAGTCGCAGGCCGCCGCCTGGGCGCGCCACAACATCCAGGTCAACGCCATCCTGCCGGGCTGGATCAAGACCGAGATGACCGACGATGCGCGCACGTCCGCCACCAGCTTCAGTGACACCGTCATCGCCCGCACCCCGGCCGGCCGCTGGGGCGAACCGGCCGACTTCGAAGGTCCCGCCGTGTTCCTGGCCAGCCCGGCCTCGGACTTCGTCACCGGCGCGCTGCTGGGCGTCGACGGCGGCTTCGCGATCTCGGGGTGACGATCCTCCGGTTTCGGCGCAAATTCTCGCCATGAGCCTTGCGGACATCGCCCCCGGCCTGCGGATCAAGCCCAATCCTACCGGCTTCGGCGCCGAGGTCACCGGCCTCGACCTTGCTCAGCCGCTGCCAGCCCAGACGCTGGCCGCGGTGAAGGCCGCGTTCCTCGCCCACGGCGTGCTGTGGTTCCCGGACCAGCCGCTGACCCACGACCAGCTCGAGGCCTTCACGCTGCAGCTCGGAGAATTCGGCTGGGATCCCTACGTCGCGCCGCTGGCCGACCGCCCGCACATCCTCGAGGTCCGCCGCGAGCCGGACGAGAAGACCGCGCCGTTCGGCGGCTTCTGGCACTCCGACTGGAGCTTCCAGGAGACGCCGCCGGCGGCGACCATCCTCCACGCCAAGGTGGTCCCGCCGGTGGGTGGCGACACGCTCTACGCCGACGGCGTGGCCGCCTATGAGGCGCTGTCGCCCGCGTTCCAGCGCATGATCGCGCCGCTGAAGGCGATCCACTCCGCGTCGCGGCCGTATGGACCTTCGGGCATCTACGCTAAGGAAGAGGGCCGCAAGGGCATGACCATCCTGCCCAGCCCCGAGGCCGAGAAGCGCTTCGCCCACCCCCTGGTGCGCACCCTGGACGACGGGCGCAAGGCGCTGTTCGTCAATCACGTCTACACCCTGGCGATCGAGGGCTTCGCGGAAGCCGAGAGCGCCGCCCTGCTCGGCTTCCTGCTGGGACACATGACCCAGGACCGCTTCGTCTATCGCCACAACTGGTCGGCGAACATGCTGACGATGTGGGACAACCGCCGTTCGGTCCACAACGCCACCGGCGGCTACGACGGCCACCTGCGGGTCATGCACCGCACGACTGTGGCTGGGGCGCGGCCGGTCTGAACGCGGACGTCAGCTGACTGAGCCGTAGTTGGGCATGTCATAAGTCACCGAACGCCCCACCTTCGCCAGTGCTGTCTGGACATCGGGGCGCGCCGCAGCAACTCTGAGGCGGTCTCGCATCTTCTGGTTCAACGGCATCAGCTTGCCCTCTCGATAGACCTGCAGATCGCTGAGCGCGACAGACCGCAGAATGGGATCTGCGAGCCTGGAGACGAGCGTCGAGGCGATCTCGTCGTCGGTACCCATGCAAAGCAACCCGTCCAGAAAGGGGGCAGGCGCGCGCGTCTGGTTTTCCCGAAGAGTGTCCAGCTGCGCGCTGGCCTCGGCGTCGCGTCCCACTAGGTGGTACGCGCAGGCTTTCATCTCGACCAACTCAGCAACGCCCTTAACGTCCAGGCCTTCGGGTCGATCTGACTCGAGGATCGGGATCGCCTCAGCCGGGCGGCCTGCATCGATCATCATGTCGGCGAGCGACATGTCGAGGCGCGCCCGCAGGGCGCAGCGTCCGCAGAACGTCGAGATGGCGGCCATTGCCTCGTCGTTCCGGCCAAGCTCAATGAGGGCGGCGGATTTCCAACCGGTCGCGTCAGTAAACGAGCCGGGGTCCTCGAAATAGGCGTTGGACGCCTCACGCCCGAATTGAGCGTGCGCGAGGGCGGCGTCCAGCACGTTCAGCGCCTCCGGAAAGCGGTCCAAGGCGTAGAACGACGAAGCCAGATCGACCTGCGCAGCCAAGCGGTGCGGGTTGGCGGTTGCGACAGCTCTTGCACGCGCCAGTTGGGCATCGGCCAACGCCTTGACGTCGAATGCGGCAGGGTCGGAAGCCACGATGGCGTCGAACCGCCGGTCCGCGCGCAGCGCCGCCATGACATACGGACTAGCGATTGGCGGGCGAAGCGGACCGCCTGCTTGTCATCTCCCTTGTCGATGGAAGCGACCGCAGCCTGCAGCCAGAGGGGGCTGAGCGAGTCCATCGGGTTGTTGGCGCCCAGATCGACGGGGGCCGTCAGTTCGGCAAGCTCCAGTCGAGCAGCCTCGGCGTTCGGCAGCGCGCCAAAGCTGACGTCAAGAGGCACGAGGTACGGCGTCGGAACATCCTCAAGGGCGGTCGCAGCCGTCGCCCGCAGATGCTCGAACGAGATGTATGCGTCGGCAGGGTCGTCCGACTTGGCGGCCGACAGCATTCGGCCAACCCAATCTGTCGTGGTCGCTAACGGGCTCTGCGCCGCCAGCCGGAAGGCGTCATGAGCCTTGGCGTAAGCCTCGCAGTTCCATGCGGCGCGGGCGTACAGGTCGACGAGTTCTTCGCGCTTGGCGGGGGTCAGCTGGTTGAGCACGTCGGGCTGCATTTCGCGCTCGAGCGAACCCATTGCGATGTCGTAAGCGCCGCGCTGGAACATCATCTGCGCCGACGCCATCGGCGCGGCGACGATGCCGTCCTGCGGCGACATCCCGGCCGGCGCTTGCGAGGCCTTCGCGCTGCAGGCCGCAAGCGCTACGGCCGCAAGGCCAACCAACACATTACGCATGGGGTAGCTCCGCCCGTTTCCAGGCCGACCCTTACGCCACGACGCCTAATAAACCGTGGCGTGCAGCCAGATGGTCGCCGCCGCCGCTGCGCCTACAGCACCGCCAGCATCTCTCCCACCAGCGGGTGCCTGACGATGTCGACGTCGGCGAGGCGCACGACCGAGATGTTGCCGATGCCGTCGAGGCGCCGCGCCACTTCCGCGAGGCCCGAGAGCTCCGGCAGCAGGTCGGACTGGTTGGGGTCGCCGGTGATCACCATGGTCGACGACCAGCCCAACCGGGTCAGCAGCATCTTCAGCTGCACGTAGGTGCAGTTCTGCGCCTCGTCGATCACCACGAAGGCGTTGTTGAGCGTGCGGCCGCGCATGAAGCCGACCGGGGCGATCTCGATCGCGCCCTCGGCCATCAGCGCCCTCACCCGCTTCATCGACAGCCGATCGGACAGCGCGTCGTAGAGCGGGCGCAGATAGGGGGCGAGCTTGTCCTCCATCTCGCCGGGTAGGAAGCCGATCAACTCGCCGGCCTCGACCGCGGGGCGTGAGAGCACGATGCGCGCCACCTTGCCGCTCTCCAGCGCGTCCACCGCCTTGGAGATGGCGAGATAGGTCTTGCCGGTGCCGGCCGGCCCCAGCGCCAGCACCAGCGCCTTCTCGTCGATCGCCTCCATCAGGCGGGCCTGGCCGGGCGACTTGGGTTTTATTGTCTTGAGGTACCCCTGCTCGCGCTCGGTCTCAAGGGCGATCGGACTCCAGCCGCGGGCGAGGGGCAGACGGCGCACCTTGGCGTCGTCTTCGAACTGGGCGGCGTCAAATGCGCCTTCACGGGTCATGCGCTTCAGAGCTCGCTTGGTCATGGCAGGTCTCCGCTTGGGGACGTGAAAAAGGGCGAGACCGCAATGGCTCGCCCTGGGTTCGGCTGAGAGGCAGGAAGGGTGCGGAGCCGCCGGCCGGGCGGTCCTGAGCGCAGTGTCGGAGGCGGAAACGTGGCCCGCCCGACCTTGTGAAGCGACACCCGGTTCTCCGTTAAGGAGGCGCCTCGGGGGAGGTCCCCGAGACGGGACTTTTCGCGGGGGCTTTCACCCCTTCGAATCGCCGAACTACTATGATCTAGCGTGGTTTATGATCCGTTAATCAAGCCGGCAAAATTAAGAATAGGGTGTGTGCGGATGACTGCCTATAGATTGGGCGACCAAGAGCCGACGTTGCCTGAGGGCGGCGAATACTGGATAGCGCCGACCGCAGTCGTCGCCGGCAATGTAATCCTGAAGAAGAACGCCAGCGTCTGGTTTGGCGCGGTGCTTCGCGGAGACAACGACCCGATCGTTATTGGCGAAAATTCAAATGTTCAGGACAATTCCGTACTGCACACTGACATCGGGTCCCCCCTGATCATCGGCGATAATGTGACGGTTGGCCACATGGTGATGCTGCACGGCTGCACCATTGGCGACGGGACGCTGATCGGCATCGGCTCGATCGTGCTCAACGGCGCGAAAATAGGGAAAAACTGCCTGGTCGGCGCGGGCGCGCTGATCACCGAGAACAAGGAATTTCCCGACGGATCGATGATCCTAGGCTCGCCGGCTAAGGTGGTCCGAGATCTGGCGCCGGAGCAGGCGGCGCGGATGGGAATGGGCGCGCTCGGCTACGTGCGCAACTGGCAGCGCTTCAAGGCGGGACTCTGCGCGCTGTAACGATCCAGGTCGCCGACGGCAGCTTTACGCCGTTGGGACCGACGTGCGGCGCCAGCGCCGCGCGGACCGCCTCGGTCATCGGCGCCCGCAGCAGCGGATTCTCGCGCAGCGCCGCGCCGACAGGGCCGACATTGAGGCAGGTGCGCACCGTGGTCTCCAGATCGCCCTGGCCGATCGCCTGGTCGTGCGGTTCGATCGAGATCTGGGCGAACCCCGCCTCGCGCAGAATGCCATGCACGCGATCGCGGTCGGCGAAGGCGAAGGGACCGGGCGCGTTCGGCGGCGGGGCGGGCGTCGGCGGCAGCAGCGGGGCGACGGCGGCCATCGGGATCGTCATCCAGTGGTTCTCGGCCAGCGCGCGCCAGCAGACGAAAGCCAGGCGACCGGCCGGCGCCAGCGCCTTGCGGACGTTGGCGAACGCCGCGACCGGATCGGCGAAGAACATGACGCCGAAGCGCGAAAACGCCGCGTCGGCGGGCTCGAAGGCGAAGGTCTGCGCGTCGGCCTGCACGAAGCTGACCCAGCCAAGACCCAGTTCGTCGGCGCGTCGGCGCGCCACCTCCAGCATCGGGGCGGAGATGTCGGCGCCGAGCACCCGCCCACCGCCGCCGACCCGCCGCGCCAGCTCCATCGAGGTGTCGCCGCAGCCGCAGCCGATATCGATGACCCGCTCGCCCTCGCGAACGTCCAGCGCCGCCATCGCCGCGAGGCCCAGGTCGTGCAGCTGCGCGTCGAGCGCGTCCTGCATGGCGACCCAGGTCGGTCCGGCGCTGGCGTTCCAGTAGGCGACCTGCGCCGCGTTGGGGCCGTCGTCCTCGGTCAAGCTCATCGCACCATCCTGCATCGCTCAGCAGCCGTTGCAGCGCCGCCGCCGCGGGGGCCCGCATCTGACGTCCGCTCGCATAGATGGGCAATAGACTTCCGAGGAAGTCTGGACGTAGATCGCCCTCGGACAGCCTCAAGCGGCGGGGATCATCAGTGACTCTGAGAACTTGTGCGGCGGCCGCCGCGATCGCTCTGGCCTGTCTTGCCAGCGCAGTGGCCGCCAAGCCCACGTTGGCGCCGAGCGTGTCTACGCCGGAAGCCGCCGACAAGATGATCGTGATCAAACCGAACACTAGATCGGTCAATGTCTTCGAGAACGACACGGTGCTGTTCAAGGTCGGCGACAAGCAGTTCGCCATCAAGTTCGACGGCAATAGCGTCCATTACGACCTCAGCACCCTCGCCCCGCCCGGCGTGCTGACCCACAAGGTGAGGGTCTATGTCGCGCCGAACCCGAAGGCGCACGAGCAGGGAACACCCTGATCATCCAGCCGCGGGCTCGCGCACCGAGGTTGCCTGCCATAGCGTCAATCGCGCAGCATCGGCCGAAACCGCGGGAGAAGCGCCATGGCCTATCAGTACGTCGTCGTCGAGAAGGACGGCCCGGTCACCACTGTCACGCTGAACCGGCCTGAGGTGATGAACGCCCTGCATTCGGACGCCCACTTCGAACTGGACGAGGTGTTCAACGCCTTCGCCGCCGACGACAGCCAGTGGGTGGCCATCGTCACCGGCGCCGGCGAGCGGGCGTTCTCGGCCGGCAACGACCTCAAGCACCAGGCCGGCGGCGGCAAGATGGGCATCACCCCATCGGGCTTCGCCGGCCTCACCTCGCGCTTCGACCTGACCAAGCCGCTGATCGCGGCGGTGAACGGCGTCGCCATGGGCGGCGGCTTCGAGGTCGCGCTGGCCTGCGACCTGATCGTCGCCTCGGAGGCGGCGATCTTCGCCCTGCCGGAGCCGCGCGTCGGCCTGGCGGCGCTGGCCGGCGGCCTGCACCGGCTGCCGCGCGCGATCGGGCTGAAGCGGGCGATGGGCATGATCCTCACCGGGCGCCGCGTGTCGGCGAAGGAAGGGTTCGAACTCGGCTTCGTCAACGAGGTGGTCGCGCCGGGCGACCTGATGGCCGCCGCCAAGCGCTGGGCCGGCCTGATCGCCGAATGCAGCCCGATGTCGATCCGCGCCTCGAAGCAGGCCGTGCTGACGGGGCTGGACGAACCCTCGCTCGAGGCCGCGCTCAAGGGCCAGAACCGCTACCCGGCCGTGGCCGCGCTCTACCGCTCAGAGGACTTCAAAGAGGGCCCGCTGGCGTTCAGCCAACGCCGCCCGCCGCAGTGGAAGGGGCGCTAGGGGCTTCAGAACACCTCGTCGAACAGGTCCAGCATCGCCCGCCAGGAGCGTTCGTCGGCGCCCTTGTCGTAGGCCAGTTCGGGGCGGCCCAGGCGGTCGGCGTCGGGGTTGGTGAACGAGTGGACCACGCCGCCGAACAGCGTCATGCGCCAGTCGACGCCCGCCTCGGTCATTTCCTTCTCGAATGCGGCGCGCTGCTCGGCGCCCACCATCGGGTCGGCGGCGCCGATCTGCGCCAGCACCTTGGCTTTGACCTTGCCCTTTTCCGCCGGCTTCGCCGTCGCCAGGCCCGAATGGAAGCCCACCGCCGCCAGGATCGGCTCGCCGGCGCGGGCCATCTCCAGCGCCGTCGTACCGCCAAAGCAGTAGCCGATCGCCGCCAGCCGCGAGGTGTCGGTCTCCGGCTGGGCCATTAGCACCTCCAATGCTGCGTGGGCGCGGACGCGGATGCCGGTCGGATCGGCCATCCATTTGCCGAGCCTGGGCATCACCTCGGACATGTCGGTGAGCGGCTTGCCATCGCCGTAGTAGTCGAGCGCGAAGGCGACATAGCCGGCCTCGGCCAGCCGGCGGGCGGAGTTCTTGGCGTGGTCGGTCAGGCCGCCGCCTTCGTGCGCGACGATGATCCCGGGCCGCTTGCCGGCCTTGGCGTCGTCGACCGCCAGATAACCGACCAGCCGCGCGCCGTCGGCGTGATACTCGATGTCCTGGGTCTTCATCGGCGTCTCCCTGTTTCCGGTGAAAAAAGGTTGCCGCGGAGTCGCCGTCAAGGTCCGAACGAAGCAACCCTTCCCTGCCCCGGCGGCGCCGGGCTAAGGTGACGCCATCGTCACTTTCGAAAGTCCCCAGATGGCCGACGGCCGCTTCGACTACATCATCATCGGCGCCGGTTCGGCCGGCTGCGTGCTGGCCAACCGGCTGAGCGCCGACCCCAAGTGCCGGGTGCTGTTGCTGGAGGCGGGGCCGAAGGACAACTCGCTGATGGTGCGCATGCCCGCCGGCGTCGGCGCCCTGATCAGCGCCAAGGGCGACTACAACTGGGGCTTCTGGACCGAGCCGGAGCCGCACCTGGATGGGCGCAAGCTGTGGTGGCCCAGGGGCCGCGGCCTCGGCGGCTCGTCGTCGATCAACGGCATGATCTACATCCGCGGCCACGCCCGCGACTACGACCTGTGGCGGCAGATGGGTCTGACCGGCTGGGGCTATTCCGACGTGCTGCCCTACTTCAAGCGCTCGGAGGGCTTCGAGGGCGGCGCCGACGCCTACCACGGCGCGGGCGGACCGCTGCACATCTCCAAGGCCTCGTCGAAGAGCCCGATCTTCAGCGGCTTCATCGAGGCGGGCGTCGCCGCCGGCTATCGCCGCACCAACGATTTCAACGGCTACCAGCAGGAGGGCTTCGGGCCCTACCAACTGACCATCAAAGACGGCAAGCGCTGGAGCTCGTCGGCGGCCTTCCTGAAGCCGATCCTGGGCAAGCGGCCGAATCTGACCCTGGAGATCGACGCGCGCACCACCCGCATCCTGATCGAGAACGGCCGCGCGATCGGCGTCGAGTTCGTGCAGGGCGGCCAGACCAGGCAGGTCTACGCCGACGCCGAGGTGCTGCTGTCGGCCGGCGCGGTGCAGTCGCCGCACATCCTGCAGCTATCGGGCATCGGCGATCCGGACCGGCTGCAGCAGGCCGGCGTGACGCCGATCCATCCGCTGAAGGGCGTCGGCGAGAACCTGCAGGACCACCTCGACGTGATCCTGGCCTGGGAGACGCCGAACGTGAAGACGGCCTATTCCCACTCCACCGGCCTCAGTCGCCTGACCACCGGACTCGCCTACGCCCTGCTCGGCCAGGGCTTCGGGCGCCAGCAGTTCCTGGAAGCCGGCGCCTTCCTGAAGTCGCGGCCCGACCTCGACCGGCCCGACCTGCAGCTGCACTGCCTGCTGGCGATCATGAAGGACCACGGCAAGCAGTCGGTGCCGAAGGACGGCTTTTCGATCCACGTCTGCCAGCTGCGGCCCGAGAGCCGCGGGCGCGTCGGCTTGGCGTCAGCCGACCCGTTCGCCGATCCGACCATCTTCGCCAACTACCTGGCGGCCGAGGAAGACCGCCGCGCGTTGCGCGAGGGGACCAAGATGACCCGCGAGCTGGCCAACCAGGCGGGCCTGAAGGCGCTGCGCGGCAAGGAGGAGTTCCCTGGCGACAATGTGAAGACCGATGCCGAGATCGACGCCTGGATCCGCCGCTCGGCCGAGACGATCTATCACCCGGTCGGCACCTGCCGGATGGGCCGCGCGGGCGATCCGATGGCGGTGGTGGACGGCGCGCTCAAGGTGCAGGCGTTGACGGGGCTTCGCGTGATCGACGCTTCGGTGATGCCGACCCTGGTCGGGGGCAACACCAACGCCCCCACCATCATGATCGCCGAGAAGGCCGCCGACATGATCCTCGGCCGCGCCCCGCCGGCGCCGCTCGACGTGCCGGTGTTCGAGGACCAGCTCGCGCCGGCGGCGGCCTGAGCCAGTCGCCGGCTCTAGCGTCAGCGGCGGCGGGCTCGGCGGCTGATGGTCGCGTAAGCAGGGGCTGGCGCGAACATCGTGATGCGCCGGTCGTCGAAACTCGACGAGGCGCCGCCGCGCCGGCCGGGCCAGCCGTAGAGGCAGGCGAGCACCGCCAGGGTGATCGAAGCCGCCAGCATCGGCTGGCTCTGCGCCAGGCCGAGCGAGCCGATCCACAGCGGGATCACCGCCAGCGGTTCGAGACCGATATCGCGCAGCCGCCGCGCCTGCAGCGAAATGGTGCTCCAGACGGCGAGCGGCGCGGCGATCACCAGCAGCACGGCGTTGACGTCCATCGCCAGCGTGGCCCGCGTCGTGGGTCCGAGTTCGACGAAACGAATGAAGATCGCCCCGAGCAACGCCAGAGCAACGCCGACGCCCAGGTTGCCGAGGAAATACTGGCGCCGATTGAGCCGGCCGCGAAAACTGAATACCGCTGCGAACATGGCGGTCCCTCCCGATGAGGCCCACATTTTCACGGCAAAGTTTGCAATCCGCCAAGATACACGCTTAGCGCCGGATTAACCGCCGAACAGACCCGCGGCGGATTGGCCTGTCGCCCATGGTCACGCCTATTGTGGGCCGGCAGCCTCGGGCGCCCCCAATCCGGAGATCAGCATGACGCAGGACCTGTTCGTCGCCATCGACCGCTACATCGACGAGCTGTTCGCGCCGGAAGACCCGGCGCTGCGCGAGGCTGTCGCCGAGGCCCGCGCGGAGGGCCTGCCGCAGATCCAGGTGTCGGCCGGCCAGGGCAAGCTGTTGTATCTGCTCGCGAAGCTGGTCGGCGCGCGCCGCGTCCTCGAGATCGGCACTTTGGGCGGCTATTCGGCGATCTGGCTCGCGCGGGCGCTGCCGGACGACGGTTTCCTGGTAACGCTGGAGGTGGAACCGGCCCACGCCAAGGTGGCGGCCAAGAGCCTTGCCCACGTCGGCCTGCTAGAGAAGGTGGAACTGATTGTCGGCTCGGCGCTCGAAAGCCTACCGCGGCTGGCGGACCGGGGCGAAGGTCCGTTCGACCTGGTCTTCCTCGACGCCGACAAGGTCAACTATTCCAACTATTTCAAGAGCATCATGCGGATGGTGCGACCGGGGTCACTGATCCTGGCCGACAACGTGATCCGCGCCGGAACGGTGCTGGACCCGCCGGACGACGATCCCTCGGCCGGCGCCGCGCGCGACTTCAACGCCATGATCGCCGCCGACCCGCGGCTGGAGGCGATCGTCGTGCAGCAGGTCGGGATCAAGGGCCACGACGGCCTGGCGATCGCCCGGGTGAAGTAGCAACCCGGCGTCGGCTCGGTCCCCCGCGAGCGAAACCCCGCTAGAGCCGTCGCTCCATGATCACCAGGTCGAGCCACCGGCCGAACTTGCGGCCAACCTCGCGGTGCCGCGCCGCCTGCTCGAAGCCGAGGCTGCGATGCAGGCCGATCGAGGCGGCGTTGTCGGCGTCGACGCCGCCCAGGATGACGTGCTTACCGGACACGCGAGCCCGCGCCACCAGCTCGGCCACGATGGCGCGGCCGATCCCCTGCCCTCGCCGATCGGCGCGGACGTGGACCGAATGCTCGACCGTCGCCGAATAACAGGGCCAGGGGCGCCAGTCGCCGAACGAGCCGAAGCCCAGCACCTCGCCTTTGTCCGCGGCGACGAGCACCGGAAAGCCCGCCTGGCGCCTCGCCTCGAACCACGCCCGGCGATTGGCTAGGTCGACTGGCTCTTCAGCGTAGACGGCCGTCGAGTTGAGGATCACCTCATTGTAGATCGCGAGGATGGCGGGCAGATCCTCTGTCTCAGCGTCGCGCAGCTCCATCGCCAGCTCCCTATTGCGCAAACCGGATTAATCCATAATAGTTGATCTATGTCCACTATAAAGGATGACACTGGGACACGGCTCGCTGAGCGGCTGAAGCTGGAGCGGGAGGCGCGGGGCTGGTCGCTGGCGGACCTGGCCGAGCGTTCCGGCGTCTCTCGCGGCGCGATCAGCAAGATCGAGCGCGGCGAATCCAGCCCCACGGCCGGCCTGCTGGTGCGTCTCGCCGACGCCTTCGACCTCACGATCGCCTCGCTGCTGGCGCGGGCCGAGGGCGGGGCCGACCGGCTGTCACGCGCCGCGGACCAGCCGCTGTGGCGCGACCCGGCCAGCGGCTATCTGCGCCGCCAGGTGTTCGAGCGCGCCGACCACCCGGTCGAGCTGGTGCGGGTCGAGCTGCCGGCCGGCGCCCACGTCGGCTTTCCCGCCGCTTCCTACCGCCGCATCCGCCAGCTGGTCTGGGTGCTCGAGGGCGAGCTGACCGTCGAGGAGGCCGGCGTGCGCAGCCGCCTGGCGGCCGGCGACTGCCTGGCCTTCGGCCCGCCGGCTGATGCGGCCTTCATCAACGAGACCGGCCGGACCTGCTGCTATCTGGTCGTCGTGGCGCGGAGCTGAGCGATGGAAATCTCGCGCCTGGCCCCGACGCCCGAGAGCATCGCGGCGCTCTCCGGCATCCTGATCGAGGTGGTGGCGAACGGCGGTTCGGTGAGCTTCATGCACCCCCTGGCGCCGGATGCGGCGGCTGCGTTCTGGACCGGATCGCTAGCAGCCGCGGCCGCTGGCAAACGCGTCGTCCTTGGAGCGACTGTCGGGGGCGAACTCGCCGGCACGGTCACCCTCGATCTCGACACGCCGCCGAACCAGCCACACCGCGCCGACATAGCCAAGCTGATGACCTGCGTCCGCCACCGGGGCCGCGGCGTCGCCCGGGCGCTGATGACCGAGGCCGAGCGGATCGCCGTCGCGGAAGGCCGCACGCTGCTCACCCTCGACACCGCCGAGGAAGACGGCGCCGCGGGCCTCTACGAGGCGCTGGGCTATGAATTCGCCGGCGCTATCCCCGACTACGCCTACAAACCCCTGGGCGGCCTGACCGGCACTCGGATCTATTTCAAGCGCATCGGCGCGGGCGCCAGCCAGGGATCGAGATAGGCGAAGCTGGGCCGGGTCACCGCCCAGCTCCGGTAGTGCCAACGGTCCATGAAGAGGTCGCGGTCGCCGTCCATCACCGGGCAGAGCCCTTGCGGGCAAAGCGCGTCGAGCGGGTTCACCAGCGTCGCGCCGGTCTTGCCATGCACATCCGCCAACCCGTCCAGCGGCAGGGCCGATTGCCGCTCGAAATCGGCGCGCGGGATCGCGGGGGCCGCCAGGACGTGGGTCCAGAACAGGCGGCGGTACAGCCAACGCGGATCCGCCACTTCAGCTTGGGGCGCCGGCCCGATGAGCACGACCTCGATCCCGCGCCGTTGCAGGCGCGCGACCGCCGCGCCGAGCCGTTCGAACTCGATGGTCGGGAGCAGCACGGGCGACGACCACACCGCCGGCTCGCAGTCGCGGGCGTTGGCCAGACAGGTCGATCCGAGCGGCGCGCCCGGCGCTGGGTCGAAGTAGACGGTCCAGGCCGAGACGATGACGACGCGCCGGAAGCCCGCCGTCTGCGCCCAGTTGAACGCTGCGTCGGTCCAGCGCGCGCAACCGCCGCCCTGATGGCGGACGCCGACGCCGGGGATCGGCATGCAGCCGCCGGCGGTGACGAAGGTGACGCCCTGCCCTGGCTTGCCGTCGAAGGCGTGGGCGTAACGCGGCGCGATCTGTTCGGCGTGGGAGTCGCCGATCACCAGCACCTGGCGCGCGGCGGGATTGCCGATCCGGCAGAGCTTGAGCCGCCCTTGCCGCACCACGCCGCCGCAGACGGCCGGATAGCCCCAGTCGGCCTGCGCCCGCCGGTCCTCGGCGAGCGCCGCACGCTCCGCCAGCGACGCGCCCGCGGTGCGCAACGATTCCAGTCCGCGCGTCGCCGCCGCGGCGGTCGCCAGACCGAGAATGGCCGCGATGGCGGCCAGGCCGAACCGCCAACGCCCCGATCGGGTGGCGAACAGCCAGTGCGTGAGCCTCTGCTCGATCAGCCAGTAGGAGGCGAGGCCGAGCGCCAGCATCGCCGCGATCGCCGCCAGCGCCACCGCCCAGCCAAGCGGGATCGCTGCGTAGCGCAGCGCGACGATCACCGGCCAATGCCAGATGTAGATCGAGTAGGAGGCGCGGCCGACCAGCGACACGACGACGTTCTCGGCCCAACCGGTGCGCTTCAGCGCGCCCACGATCGCCAGCGAGGCGCCGCCGACCGGCAGCAGCGCCGTCGCCGAGGGCCAGCCCACCGCCGGAACGGCGATCCAGGCGCCGATCGCGATCAGCATCAGGCCCAGGACGTGGAGGGCGATGCGTCGGTAGCCGCCAAGGCTCAGGCCGCTCGCGCCAGCGCATAGCGCGCCGGCCAGCAGTTCCCAGGCCCGGGTCGGCAACAGGTAGAATGACCATCCCTGGCCGCGCGCCGAGGCGACTATCGCCAGCACGAACGATCCCGCGGTCAACGCGGCGAGCACGGGCCAGATGCGCCGCCTCAGCGCCGGCACGGCGAACAGCCCCAGCAACAGCAGGGGGTAGAGCAGATAGAACTGCCACTCCACCGACACCGACCAGGTGTGCAGCAGCCAGTTGGCGTGCTCGTCCGGCGCGAAATAACCCAGGCGGCCGGCAAAGACGATGTTGGCGACGAAGGCGAGGACGCCGGGGATGTCGGCGGCGATCCCTTCGAACGTCCACGGATCGATCAGGGTCACGCCGACGAGCCACAGCCCCAGGCACAGCGCCGCCAGCGCCGGCCAGATGCGCCGCAGCCGGGCGATGTAGAAATCGCCGAGTTTGAAACGGCCCTCGCGCAGCCGGCCCAGGATGATGTTGGTCATCAGGAAGCCGGAGATGACGAAGAACACGTCGACGCCGACGAAGCCGCCGGGCGCCAGGCCGCCCGCGAGGTGATAGGCGACCACGAGCGCGATCGAAATCGCCCGCAGCCCGTTGATGTCGCTGCGAAAACCGTCCGCGGCGGCCGCTTCCCGCTCGGCCAAGTGGCTAGACTTCCAGGTCCTCCGGCAGGATGGCCATCTCGAACAGGAACGAGCCGTCCTCGTCCTCGTCCTCGTAGATGACGCCGATGAACTCGCCCTTCAGCTCCACCTCGGCGGAGTCCTTCTGGCGCTCGCGGGGTTTCACCGCGATGTGGGGGTTGCCGAACGTGCGCTTCAGGTGCGCCTGAACGCGGTCGATGTCTTTCTGGTCCACGGGGTCGGCGCTCCGGTAATGATCGGGCGCGAACCTAGCGATGATCGCCGCCGGAGCAAGCGCTCAGATCACGTAGTCGTAGGCCGAATCCGGCAAGGTCTGGTCCATGGTCTTGGACGGCTCGGCGCAGGTTGGGCAATTGACCAGCCGCGCCGGCACGC
This sequence comes from uncultured Pseudomonadota bacterium, assembly GCA_963835495.1. GTDB lineage: Bacteria > Pseudomonadota > Alphaproteobacteria > Caulobacterales > Caulobacteraceae > Acaudatibacter. Next base: position 1,914,075 of record CAWIFQ010000003.1, read on the forward strand.
CGACCGCAGTGCAGCCTGGCGGCACCGGTTGCAGCACCACGGCGCCCGCGGCGACCTTGGCGTAGTCGCCGATCGTGATGTTGCCGATCACCTTGGCGCCCGCCGCCAGCAACACGCCGCGGCCAATCTTCGGGTGGCGGTCGACGCGATCGGCGCTGGTGCCGCCCAGGGTCACGCCATGCAGCATCGAGACGTCGTCGCCGACCACCGCAGTCTCGCCGATGACGATGCCGGTGCCGTGGTCGAAGAAGGCGCCCTTGCCGATCACCGCCGCCGGATGGATGTCGACCTGGAACAGCTCGGACATGCGGCTCTGCAGGTAGAAGGCCATCGACTCGCGACCCTGCTCCCACAGCCAGTGCGAGACCCGGTAGGTCTGGATGGCCAGGAAACCCTTGAAGAACAGGAACGGCTGCACGTAGCCCTTGCAGGCCGGATCGCGCTCGAACACCGCCTTCAGGTCGGCCTCTGCCGCGGCGACGATGCCGGGGTCGGACGCGTAGGCTTCCTCGCAGGTCTCGCGCAGGCTCATGGCGCGCAGTTCCTGGTCGCTGAGCTTGCGGGCCAGCTGGTAGGACAGCGCCCGCGAAAGATCGCCGTGGCGCAGGATCACCGCGTTCAACAGCGAGGCGAGGCTGGGCTCGCTGGCCGCGATATGCTCGGCCTCATTGCGCAGCGCCGCCCACACCGGGGGCGTCGCGGCTGCTTCGACGACTTCGAGGCGTTGCACCATCGCCGTCCAATCCTTCCCTCAGCGGCGCTTGTAGCCCGCGCCTTCTCACCGTCGTTGGCGATATGGCGAGCACCGAGAAGATACGCCAGTCAGAGTTTCTAATCAAAATGCCAGCCCCGCTACATTGCGAAGGCGGGTCCCGCGTTCTACCTCGGCCCTGATTGCTCAAGTCCTTAAGGCTGGAAGCTGATTTTGACCCATTCCGTTCCGGGCGCGCCGCTGTTCGGCGAAGCGGCCCCGATCGAGGCCTCGCCGCAGACTCTCGCCTTCCTGGCGCGCCGCCGCTCGGCCTCGGCGATGGCGCTGACCGCGCCCGGACCCAGCGACCATGAACTGGCGACGTTGCTGCGGCTGGCGACCCGCGTCCCCGACCACGGCAAACTCTCGCCGTGGCGCTTCGTGGTGCTGAAGGGCGAACCCAAGCAACGCTTCATCGCCGGCCTCGAAGCGATCGCCGCCACGCGCGCCGACGGCGCCAAGCTGAACGCCAAGCTCGGCAAGATCAAAGCCCCGCCGCTCACCGTCGCCGTGATCTCCCGCCTGCTGCCGGGCGAGATCCCGGAATGGGAGCAGCGCCTCTCCGCCGGCGCGGTCTGCATGACCCTGATCATCGCCGCCCAGGCGATGGGCTACGGCGCCAACTGGATCACCGACTGGTACGCCTACGACGAAGACGCCCTGCGGCTGCTCGGGCTGGCCGAAGGCGAGCGGGTGGCCGGCTACGTCCACCTCGGAACCAGCGCCGAGACCCCGCTCGAGCGGGTGAGGCCGGAAGTGAATCCGCTCGTCGAAGCGTGGAAGGGCTGACGCGCCTACACCGCCGCCCTCGGCCGCGAAGGCTGGATCTGGCGCGCGGCCATGTCGGCGGGTGTGAGCGCGCCGATCACCGCTTGCGGCGCATAAGGCGCCTCGAGGATCGCGATCTCCTCGGCGCTGAGCGGGCTCTCCACCGCCGTCAACGGGTCGTCCAGGTGGTGGGCCTTGGTGACGCCGATGATCGGCGCGGTGACCGCGGGCTTCGACAGCATCCAGGCGATCGCCACCTGCAGCTGGCGCCTCGCCCCTCGCAGAGGCGACTATCTCAGCGCCTCCAGCACGGCCTGGTGCTCCGGCCGATTGAGCGGCCGCGGCCCATCGCCGACTGCGACGCACCGTGCCGGCCTCGCGGCTGCCGGCGAGCACCCGCCGCCAGCGGGCTCCAGGGGATCAGGCCGACGCCCTCCTCCAGGCACAGCGGGTTCATCTCCCGCTCCTCCTCGCGGTAGAGCAGGTTGTAGTGGTTCTGCATGATGACGAAGCGCGTGCGGCCCGTGCGCGTCGGCGCGGCTGCAGGTACTTGGAGAACTGGTAGGCGAACATCGAGCTGGCGCCGATGTAGAGCGCCTTGCCCGCCTTCACGACGTCGTCCAGCGCCTCGATCGTCTCCTCGATCGGCGTCTCGTAGTCGAAGCGGTGGATCTGGTAGAGGTCGACATAGTCGATGCCGAGCCGCGTCAGGCTGGCGTCGATCGACTGGCATGATGTGCTTGCGCGAGAGCCCGCCGCGGTTGGGCCCGCGGCCCATCGGGTTGAACACCTTGGTGGCGATCACCGCCTCGTCGCGGCGCACGCCCAAGGCCTTCAGCGCCCGGCCGAGGATCTCCTCGCTCTGGCCGCGCGAATAGATGTCGGCCGTGTCGAAGAAGTTGATCCCCGCCTCGACCGCCTTGCTGATGATCGGCAGGCTGGCTTCCTCGTTCAGCCTCAGTCGGCCATGCCGCCAAGCTCGAGCGCGGCACCACGAGGCTGCTCAATGCCATGCCTAGCGCTTTCGTCCTCCGTCTCCTCAGTGCCGCCGGTGAGACCCGGAGGGGCCGGCCTCAAGGCCTGCGAACAAGGCCTCGCGACGGAGACACATTGGAAGCCGCGAATGATCCATCACGCGGCGTGCATCCGCTTCAGCGCCTATGACTTCTTCCGCAAGTTGGCGCTGAAATACATCGCCCAGCGGCGCGGCAAGCACGTGAAAACGTCGGAGGACTACGACTACACCGACTACGAGATGCTGGGCCGGTTCGTAGACAGCTTCGCGGCCGAAGCCGCCTTGGAACCGGCCGCCTAGGACCGATTTCAGCGCCCCCGGTAAGCCCCGACCCCCTGATCCGGCAGCCACAGACCGTCCGGCGGCGCGCCGGTCTGCCAGAAGACGTCGATCGGGATGCCGCCGCGCGGATACCAGTACCCGCCGATGCGCAGCCAGGTCGGCTGGGCCACGTCGACGATCTTCTTGCCGATCGCCAGCGTGCAGTCCTCGTGGAACGCGCCGTGGTTGCGGAATGAGCCGAGGTAGAGCTTCAGCGACTTCGACTCGATCAGCCACTGGTCCGGCGCGTAGTCGATCACCAGCCGGGCGAAGTCGGGCTGGCCGGTGACCGGGCACAGCGAGGTGAACTCCGGCGCGGTGAAGCGGGCGAGATAGAGCGCGCCCGCCTGGGGGTTCGGCACGCGCTCCAACACCGCCTCGTCCGGGCTGGCCGGCGCCCTGACCTCGCGGCCGAGCTGGGTGAGCGTGGTTTCGTCCATCGGTCAGTGGCTTAGACCAGCGGCCAGCCCGGAACAAATCCCTCGTCACCCCGGCCGCAGCGCAGCGGAGAGCCGGGGCCGGACGGGCAGGTTCACAGACGCGTTCCAGCTAGGCGGCGGCGCGGCCGGCCCCGGGTCTGCGTGCTTCGCACTCCGCCCGGGGTGACGGTCTGCTCCTGGCGCCCTAGGGGTGAAGCGCTGACAGAATGACAAGGGAGACGGGACGATGGCGGGCAAGGATTACGACGGGTTCGTCGCGGTCGTGACCGGGGCGTCCACCGGGCTTGGCCGGGCGATCGCCGAGCAGGCGGCCGAGCGCGGCGCCGCGGTGGTGGTGATCAACTATGCGGGCAACAGGATCGAGGCCGAAGAAACCGCCCGGCGGGTCGAGGCCGCTGGCGCGAAGGCCGTGCTCGTGCAGGGCGATGTCGCCAACGACGCGGACTGTCGCCGCATTGCAGCAGCGGCCGAGCCGTTCGGCCGCATCGATGCGCTGTTCAACAACGCCGGCCAGACCATGTTCGCCAACCACGCCGACCTGGAGGCGGTCTCGGCCGAGGATTTCGCGCGGATCTACGGCGTGAACGTGGTCGGCCCGTTCCAGATGGTGCGCGCCTGCCGCGCCCTGCTCGAAGCCGCCCCGCAGCCGGGCGCCGTGGTCAACACCTCGTCGATCGCCGGCGTCACCGGCATCGGCTCCTCAGTGCCCTATGCCGCGTCCAAAGGCGCGCTGATCACGATGACGCTATCGCTGGCCCGGGCGCTGGCGCCGAAGATCAGGGTCAACGTCATCTGCCCCGGCTACATCGACACGCCCTGGTTCGAGCGCGGCGTCGGCGCGGAGGCGGCGGACCGGTTGCGGCAAGGCGCGGCGGCCTCGACGCCGCTGCAGCTGGCTTCCAAACCCGAGGACATCGCTGGCGCGGCGATCTTCTTCGCCTCTCCCGCAGCGCGGCATATCACCGGCGAGACCCTGCTGGTCGACGCCGGATCGCACCTCGGACGGGCCTCGCTGGCCATGCGCTGAGGCGCCGACGCTTATTCTCCGCTTACGCGGCGGGCGCCGCTTACGTCTCGATTCCTTTCGCGGCCACGACCTAGTTTCATCGCGGTCGACAGGGCGAATCGGCGATGGCCAATTTGCCCAGTAAACGAACAGTTTACCTGTTGCACCGCACAAGAAACGGCCTTCGCCCGCCTCGCGCCGGCGTCGGCGGAGACTTGGCTGTGCGAAATTCGCGCGGCTGTCGGAGATAGCGCCGGGTGGTCGCAAAGGCTGCCCGGCTAGCGCCGAATCGGTAACGGCCGGGCGGCGAAACCATAAAGGGGATAATCTATGACCAATCTGAAGCTGCTGCTCTGCGCCGGCTCGGCCAGTCTTGGCCTCGCCTTCGCCAGCGCCGCGTTCGCCGATACGCCGCCCGCGGCGCCGGCCCCACCCGCGCCCACGCCGATGGCCAACCCGGCCATGTCCGGACCGCTCAACGCCAACCCTCACCCGGCGACGTTCGACGCCGGCCCGATCGGCACGATCACCGTCGACGGCGTGATCAGCGGCGGCGGCATCTTTGAAACCAATCCGGGCTTCAACGGCTTTGGCGACAAGAACGCCAGCGCCGACGGCGGCCTCACCAACGGCCAGGTGATCATCAACGGCGGCGTCGGGCCGGTGTCGTTCTACATCCAGGCCGGCGCCTACAACACGCCCAGCCTCGGCACGCCTTTCTACCGGACGGATCAGCTCACCAACAACACCTTCGGCTACGTGCCGCAGGGCTTCCTCAAATTCCAGATCAACCCGGATTGGAGCGTCGAGGGCGGGGCTCTGCCGACGCTGATCGGCGCCGAGTACACCTACACCTTCGAGAACATCAACATCGAGCGCGGTCTGCTCTGGAACCAGGAACCCGCGGTCAGCAAGGGCGTGCAGGTCAACTTCTCGCACGGCCCGATCGCGATCTCGGCCGCGGTGACCGACGGCTACTACTCCGACGTCTACACCTCGATCTCGGGCCTCGCGACCTACACCTTCAAGAACACCGACACCCTGGCCTTCGCGGCTGAAGGCAATGCCGGGATCGCCAAGATCGCGAGCTTCGCCACGCCGGAACAGCAGAACAACGGCGAAATCTACAACCTGATGTACACCCACAACATGGGTCCGCTGACGGTGTCGCCGTACCTGCAGTACAACACCTCGCCGGACATCCCGGGCGTGTCCCTGCCCGGCGACACATTCGGCGCGGCGGTGCTGGCCAAGTACCAGATCAATCCGGAATGGAGCCTGGGCGGTCGCCTCGAGTACATCACCTCGTCCGGCGCCGCGAACCTGCTGGGCTACGGCGTCGGCAGCGACGCCTGGTCGTTCACCATCACGCCGACCTGGCAGAAGGGCATCTTGTTCGCTCGCGGCGAGCTGTCCTACGTCAGCGTTGGCGGCGGCACGCCCGGGTTGATGTTCGGGAGCGCGGGCCTCAACGACAATCAGTTCCGCGGTCTGCTCGAAGCCGGCGTGCTGTTCTAGGCGACGGCCGTCTTGAGCTAAACGTCTGGGGCGGCTGGGTTTCGATCCAGCCGCCCCATTGTTTTCCGGCCGGGTTCAGCCGCGGCCGATGTAGGGCATCTTCGTCGCCATCACGGTCATGAACTGGACGTTGGCCGAGAGCGGCAAGCCAGCCATGTAGACGACCGCCCGGGCGACATCGTCCACGTCCATCACCGGCTCCGGCGCCATGCGGCCATCGGCCTGTGGCACGCCCTGTCCCATCGTCATCCGCGCCGTCAGGTCGGTCTGGGCGTTGCCGATGTCGATCTGGCCGCAGGCGATGTCGAACGCACGGCCGTCGAGCGCCGTTGACCGCGTCAGACCGGTGATCGCGTGCTTGGTCGCGGTGTAGGGCGCCGAGTTCGGCCTCGGCGCGTGAGCCGAGATCGAGCCGTTGTTGATGATCCGCCCGCCCCGCGGCGTCTGCGCCTTCATCAGCCGGAACGCCCCCTGCGTGCAGAGGAACGCGCCGGTCAGATTGGTGTCGACCACGCGCCGCCATTCCTCGACCGTCAGCTCCTCCAGCGGCTTCGGCGGCGCGCCCGTGCCGGCGTTGTTGAACAGCAGATCGAGCCGCCCGAACCTCGCCGTCACCTCTGCGAACAGCGCCTCGACCGCCGCTGGATCACCCACGTCCGCCTGCACGGCGATGGCGGCCACACCCTTGGCCTTGGCCTCGTCGCGGACGCCCGTCACGCGCTCCAGCCGTCGCCCGCACAGCGCCAGCGACCAGCCGGCGTCCGCCAAGGCGAGCGCGCAGGCCTTGCCGATGCCGCTCCCCGCGCCGGTGATGAGGGCGATCTTCTCCATGCTCCGCGGCATTAGCAGCGGGCGTCGCTGCTGGCGAGTTCTGGACTCCGAAGCGCGCATGCTGTTGGCAGCCACGCCGCCGCCGGATATGGCGCCATAGACAGCCCGAGGAGGGACACATGCCCGCATCCACCCGCGACAAGCGTGACGCATTCCGCCAACTGCACCAGCAAGGCTGCTTCGTGCTGCCCAATCCCTGGGATGTCGGCTCGGCCAAGATACTGCAGCATCTCGGCTTCAAGGCGCTGGCGAGCACGAGCGCTGGCATGGCCTGGGCGATGGGCCGCGCGGACGGCGCGGTCAGCCTCGATGAGGTGCTGCTGCACCTCTCCAGCCTCGCCCACGCCACTGACCTGCCCTTGAACGCCGACTTCGAGAACGCCTTCGCCGACGCTCCGGACGACGTGGCGAGGAACGTTGGCCTGGCGGTCGACGCGGGCGTCTCCGGCCTCTCGGTCGAGGACTACACCGGCCACGCCGACCGCGGCCTCTATGACTTCGACCTCGCCGTCGCGCGGGTCGCCGCCGCCAGGGGCGCGATCGATCGCACCCAGTCGGGCGTGCTGCTGACGGCGCGCAGCGAGGGTTTCATCCGCGGCGCGCCTGACCTGGAGGAGACCATCCGACGCCTCAAGGCGTTCGCCGACGCCGGGGCCGACTGCCTTTATGCGCCCGGCATACGCGAAGAAGCCCAGGTCCGGGCCCTGGTGCAAGCGGTGGCGCCCAAGCCGATAAACCTGCTTTCGGTCGGCCTGCCCGTCGCCACCGCGGCCGACTGGGGCGTGCGCCGGATCAGCCTCGGCGGGGCGCTGGCCAGCGTGGCCTACAATCACTTCCTGGCTGCGGCCAAGGAGATCGCCGAGCAGGGGACATTCGGCAAGATCGCCGAGGCCCCGCGTGGAAACTTGACGGCGATCTTCGGCGGGACCTGAGCGGCTGCGGTCTATCCCGCCTTGCGCTCCGGCGTGGCGTTCATCGGCGGGTGGTTGGCCTCGACGATGTCGACGTGCTCCAGCTGGCGCACGCGCTCGGATATGTTGAGCCGCGAGTACAGGTCGCTGACCTGGTAGCGCTGCGCCGCCTCGTTCCAGCGATCACGCGCGTCCTTCATCAGGTTCTGCACCTCGCCGGCGTAGATCAGCTCGCAGTTGTCGCCCGTGAAGCGGCAGTAGATGAAGTTCCCGCCCATCGGCGAGAGCGGCCGCCCCTCTTTCAGGCGCATGAAGCGGTAGGTGACGCCGGACGCGCCCGTCACGTCTACGTAGTCCTTCACCCCCGCCTCCGACTCAATCCTGCACCGACTAGCAGTCTGCACGTGCAAGGCGGGCGCGAACGCGGCGGGTTTTCGTCTTAACCAAGGCAATCGGGCCGTCCGGCACCGCCAGCCACGTAGCGGAATGTTTGTTGCGATCCTGCCCGCCTACCGACGGCTTTGTTAACGACTGAGGGTGCTTAGTCACCGCAGCTCAACTCCAAGACGCGACAAGTTCATGCGCGCCCTCACAACCGTCTCCGGCGTCCAAAGTCTGCGCAGCATCACCGCGCGCTCGTCCTCCGCGCGCGTGCTCGACCTGCACTCGCTGGCGCTCGAAGTCGGCGAAGACCCGGAGCATCGCGCGCGGCCGATGTTCGTACATCCGGTGCTGAACCGGACGATCATCGTCAAGCATCACCCCAGAGCAGGCGAGTTCGAGAGCGCCGCCGAGCGCGGCGCCATCGTCACCAAGGTGATCTTCCCATTCGACCCCAGCGACCTCGATCTCGGCGGGCAGTTCCTGCTGGTGGACGATCCGGATCTGGTCGAGCAGCTGGCTCGCCATCTCGACTGGCGCGATGTCGACATGACCCGCGACCTGACCATGCTGCGGCTGCTGGATCGCCTGCCGACGCTCGATCCCTTCCTGCTGCACGAGGCGCTGATCGCCAACAAGATCGACGTCGCGCCCTGCTATTTCCGCCTCAGTGCGAGCGACAAGACCGAGATGCGCGACTTCGTCGCCCATCAGGTCGAGACCCTGATCGGACTCTGCTTTGTCGGCGTCACGGTGTCCGACGCCCAGGCCAAGCGACTCTCCGAGCTGATCCTGGCCGAAGGCGACAGCCCCGAGCTCGACCCGCTACGCATGGCGATGCGGATGGAGTCCACGGAGTTCGCCCAGGCGATGTTCTGCTGGAAGGCGGTGCTATACTACCGCTGGCGCAGCCGCCTGCTGGGCGCCGGGATCAAGGCGACGCGACGGTCGATCGCCTCGGTCGAGGTCTCCCGCTTCGACCCGGACTCGGCGCGCTTCGTGCGCGCGGCCATCACCCAGCTGGAAACCCTGATCCTCGACTGCGAGCGCCGCATCGCCGAGATGTTCCGCATCTACGACGAGGTGTTCGAAGCCCTGACCGCCCAGCGCACGCCCGAGCCCTTCCGCCGCTTCCTGATCGACGGCCCGCGGCTGTTCGCGCGCCTCGGCGAACGGATGGGCCGGCTGGAGCAGCTGACGAGCTACTGGGGCCACCAGTTCCCCGGCCTGCGCACCCGCCAGCTGCGGCCCGAAGCCATCTACGACGGTCTGCGCAACCTGCTCAGCGCCCTCTCGCTGGGCGGCCCGCCGGGCGAAGAAAAGGCGGAAGGCAGCGAACGCGTCTGGGGTTCCGAAGACCTGGAAGCCTGGGCGGAGCCCAAGGGCGGCGGCGCGCGCCGTCGGGCCAGCTGACCGGTCCCAGCTAGCCGAACAGCTCCGCTTGCGCCGCGGCTAGGGCGCCCTCGATCGCCAGCAGCCTGAGCTTGGTGCGCGCACCGCCGCGGGCCGAAAAGCCGCCGAGCTTGCCGCCGGCGGCGGTGACGCGGTGGCACGGCACGATGATCGGCCAGGGGTTCTGGCCCAGCGCCGCGCCGACGTCCCGCGCCAGCAGCCGATCGCCCAGCCGGGTCGCGATCTCGCCGTAAGTCAGCGTCTCGCCCGGTGGGATCCGCCGCGCGATCTCATAGACCTGGGCGTTGAACGCCGGCACGCGCTCGATATCCAGCGTCGCGTCCGAAAGGTCGGCCTTCTCGCCGCGCAGCAGCGCCCTGACGCCCTCGATCACCGGCGCCAGGGATTTTGGCGCCTCGGCCTCCACCGCCTCGGGAAACCGCCGCAGGAAGCTGCGCCGGGCGGTTTCAGGATCGCGCTCCGGAAGGTGCGCGGCGACCAGGCCGCGGTCGTTCCAAGCCAGGCCCGCCCAGCCGATGGCGGTGTCGAACAGGGTGTAGCTGATCATATCGTCAATATAGCGCGCCAGCAGCCTGTCGCTGGCGGTTTTCGGACGTCGATGGACCACCGCCAGGGTTGGTGCGGGCGGCCGGGGTCGAACCGGCACGGGGGTTGCCCCCCTACGGATTTTAAGTCCGTTGCGTCTACCAATTCCGCCACGCCCGCCGCGGCAACGCCAGGATCGGTCTTAACGTCCCCGGTCTGAAGACATAAGCCCTGGCAGTTACTTGCCGGGCACCGGCGGCGCAGTCGCCGGGGCCGCCGCCGCCTCGCCCAGCGCCTTCTGCAGCGCGTCGCTGATGTCGGTGATCTTCTGACCGGCCGCCTTCGACATGTCGGCGCAGACCTTGGCCTGGGCTTTCACGTCGTCCGCGCCCAGCTTCTTGGACGCGTCGATCAGGCGCTGGACGATGTCGCTGGGCGCACCGCGGCCTTCGAGCCGGCCCCAGAAGTAGAACAGACTGAGCGTGCCGATGTTCTTCAGATCCGGATCGTCGCTCTGGGCCAGGGCGCCGGAGACGAACAGGCAGCGCACGTCGGTGTTGGTCGTGGCGTCGGCGGGCGCCGCGGAGGCCGCGGCCGGAAGAGCGCCGAGCACGAGGGCGGCGGCGAGGAGTAGCGCGGGGCGCATGCGGTTGATCCTTGTGGCTGGTCGGCGAGGGTCGGGCCGTCAGGCGTCGACGCGGCTGATCGACTTGGCGCCGATATCCGCCAAGGCCTCGATAAGGTCCTCGACCGTCTGCTCCACCAGCGCGCCGTCGCGGCCGCGCACCACCAGGTTTGAGCCGTATCCCTGCGGCCCGAAGAACGGATAGCTGCCGATCGACAGATCGGGATGGGCCTTGGCAAGATTGGCCAGCGGCTCGGCGATCACACCCTCCCCGGCGCCCTCGACCCGTACGGTCTTGGCGATGACGACCGCCCCGTGGCGCAGGCGCGGCACCACGTCGTCCATCATGCCGCGCATCACCATCGGCACCCCGGCCAGCACGAACACGTTGCCGATCTGGAAGCCGGGCGGGCCCTGCACCGCGTTCTTCACCAGCGTGCCGCCGACCGGCACCCGCGCCATCCGCCGCCGCGCCGCGTTGAGCTCCCCCTGCCAGCGCGAGCGCATCATCTCGAGGATCTCGGGATGCTCGTAGAGCTCGAACTCCGAACGCCTTGGCCACGCAATCGGCGGTGATGTCGTCGTGGGTGGGGCCGATGCCGCCGGTGGTGATGACGTAGTCGTACTTGGCCCGCAGCGCGTTCAGCGCCGTGATGATCTCGTCCTCGATATCCGGGACCACCCGCGCCTCGGCCAGATCGACGCCGTAGGTGCCAAGATATTTGGCGATGAAGTTGAGGTTGGTGTCCTGGGTGCGGCCGGAGAGAATCTCGTCGCCGATGATCATCACGGCGGCGGTGACGCGATCTGCCATCCTCTTCCCCTGGACGTGTAGGCCAAGGCTCGGCATAGGCCGCCGATGCTTCTGCCGCAACCGATGGCGCACGGGCGCCTGGTCTCCCGCTACAAGCGCTTCTTCGCCGACGTGGTGCTGGACGACGGCACGGCGCTGACCGCCCACTGCCCGAACCCTGGCGCGATGCTGGGCCTGAACATGCCGGGGCTGGGCGTCTGGCTGTCGAAGTCCGACGCGCCGAAGCGCAAGCTGGCCTGGACGCTGGAGCTGGTGGAGGACGGCGGCGGCCTGGCCGGCGTCAACACCATGAACCCCAACCGGCTGGTCGCCGAGGCGTTGGCGGCCGATGTCATGCCGGAGCTGTCGGGCTACACGACCCATCGGCGCGAGGTGAAGTTCGGTGAGGCCAGCAGGGTCGACTTCCTGCTCGAGCACCCCGACCGCGCGTCCTGCTATCTCGAGGTGAAGAACTGCCACCTGCGCCGCGGCGGAACCCTGGCCGAGTTCCCCGACTGCGTCGCGGCCCGCTCGACCCGCCATCTGCGCGAGCTGACCGCGATGGTCGCCACCGGCCATCGCGCCGTGGCGCTGATCGTGGTCCAGCGCACCGACTGCGACGCCTTCAGCGCCTGCGCCGACCTCGACCCGGCGTTCGCCGCCGGCCTGGAGGCGGCGGCCGACGCTGGGGTGGAAGTGCTGGTCTATCAGTGCGCGATGAGCCCGCAGGCGGTGACGATCGAGCGTCGGATACCTTGGGTGCGGATGGGCTAGTGGTGCATTCTCACCAGGCCTGCCAGCCGTTCTTCTTCAGCCACGACGTGACGTGGTCAACGTTGTCGTCCTTCTCGGTCCTGGGGACGACGAAGCTCTGCTTGGCGTCAGGGCGGACGACGTACGTGGGGTCGTAGGAGCCTTCCTTCGGCGCCGGCCAGTACATGTGGCGGGTGACCAGCAGATAGCCGCGCCAGGGGCCGGTGCGGATCACGCGGTCGACGCCGCCGTCGATGATGAAGCGCTCCTGGCCGGTGGCGAGGTTGACCTGGTGCACGGCGCCGCTGGTCGCCCAGGCCTGGGCGGTGACGTAGACGAAGCCGCCGTCGAGCGAGAACACCGGGCCGCCGTAGGAGACGAAGGCGTCCTTCACGTCGCTGGCGTCGTGGTGGCCGATCAGCTTGTGCGCCTTGCCCGTCAGGCCGTCGGCGACCCAGAGCGAGGTCGGCGGGTCCTGGTCTGCGGAGGCCGCCGGGCCGTCGACATGGATGAAGGCGACGGTATGCCCGTCCGGCCCCAGCGCCGGCTCCTCGTAGCCGCCGCCAGCGGTGAGCGGATGGCGGGCGCCGGCGGCGTCGACGAAGACCACGTTGCCACCGGTCGCGGTGACGCTGGGCGCCGCTGCGGCTGTGGTGGTCAGGGTCAGGCCCAGCGCTCCGAAGAGCGCACAGAACGGACGTCTCATGCACGCTTCCCCGAACTGCTCGGTGACTTCCCGGAATAGAACACCGCTTCCGCCGGATGGGACAGGCTCAGCGAGGCGGCGGGCCCAGCATAATGTTCAAATCGTAGGGCTCAGTGCGACCGCTCAGAAGCGGAAGGACGCGTGCGCGGAGGTCAACGCCGTGGTTACGATGCAGCCATTCGACAAGCCCGCGCACTTTGACCGGATGTCCGAGGTAGGCCTCCACGTTGTGATCGGCGATCTTGTTCCCGTCGATCGCGGTGGCGAGGCTATCCACGCTTGATGGCAGACGCTTGGCATAGTCGAAGACGCGATCGAGCCAATCCCGAACAGAGGCGACATCTTGGTCCGAAGGCGTATTCGGCGACCAAGGCCTCGGCCTCAGCTCCGCGATGTTGGCGGCGTGGAGCACGAGGGGCAAATTCTCATGCAGTTCCGACAGACCCATCCGCTGGAGGCGATCACGCCACTCCCGCTCGAATTCTTTCACATGGACGCCAAAGATAGCTGCTGGCGCTGTCTCCGTGCTTGTCACCCGTTGAAAGGAAACCTCCACGCTCGGCGAAACGGCGCTTCTCTGTGTGAATGCCTCGCCTTCCATCCGGCGGTGGGCATCTTGAAAGCTGGCACCCTCCGCCGATGCCCTAGCGAGCGCTTCCCACGCAAACCGTTCTTTTGGCTTACTTCGGCTCATAAGTGATCATCACGTTCGCCAAGCCGGTCTCAAGTATGATTCGCTCGCCCGCCACATACTGTCCAACGGGTCTAAGTAGGATGCCCCCAACACTCCCGATAAGTGCATCCTTTTCCTCTTGAATCAGCGAGTATCGACCTCCGTTCACCTTCACCTCGATGAACCCGTCATAGGCTGTCGCGTTGCCCGTGCTCCCGGCCGGCATGTGGACCATCACGTCTTCGACTCGGAGGCCGAGCGCAGTCCGAACATAGATCTGCGTACCTAGCAGCATCCATCCCCTGGCTTCCACGGCCGCCTCGATCGCGGCCTCACCTTTCGGCCCCAGCTCACGCCACTTTGAGACGGAATCGGCGACCTCGACCGCGTCGCCCAACGCCCTGCAGCTTCGCCGAACGGACGGAGGACGGGCGGCGTTGCGGCGCAGACGATCGCCGACGGAAGTTCAACATGGAACTGCCTTGCATCGCGGCCCTCGCGCCAAGGCCTCGCGGTCGGCGCGGCATTGAAAGGAGTCCCTCCATCGGTCGTCCACTCTCCGCTGGTGCGGCCGCTTCCGGCCGGTACGCGCGGCTGGTCCGGGCTGTACTTCGACATTCGCCCGTCCGGCGATGCATCAAGGTCCAGCGCCTTGACGATGATGTCAGCGTCGAAACCCGCCTCCAGCAAGCCGTCAGCCAGCAGCAGGCGGTGGGCGTCCGCGACCGGGCGCTCAAGCTGGCCCAGCCTGCTGAGCGCCAAGTGCATCGCCGCGAGACCATCCTCCCCAACCCGCCAGCGGTCAGCAGCCCTGCGCAGTTGGGCTAAACCAAGAGGTTCAGGCGATCGAAGACGCGCGGCGGCGAGTAACGCCAAGAGCCGCGGATCGGTAACGTCTAGTGCGACATCCCTGGCTGAAGCGTTGGCCCGCGCCAGCACGGTTCCCGCGCCCAATACCAGCCCGGCGTCGGAGAACCGCATTGCCAAATCGAGTGCTACCGACGTCCGGTCGGCTCGCCGTCTTCCGTCCCATTCTTCAGGCACGCTCGATACTCCCGACGCCAGGCAAGAGCGCGAGCCCTGGCCGCGCTCAACGAAAGCACCATAAGTATCGACGAATCGAACAAACAGTCAAGAACAAATTAGGAACTTCCTGCCCGGCCTTCGTCGAAAACGACGCCGACGGATCGGCTCCAACCGGCTGTTGAAGTTCCGTGCTAGGGTTGCGACATATGCCGGATGAGGCGCCGCTTCGCGCGGCCCGGAGCGAATTGAGACATGGCCTTCGTCGACGACCTGCTGGAAGCCGAGACGCGCACCGGCGAGATCAAGATCCACACCCATCCCTCTGACTTCGAGGGCATGCGCCGCGCCGGCCGGCATCGCCGCCGAGTGCCTGGACATGCTGGTCCCGCACGTCGTGCCCGGCGTCGCCACCGAGCATCTGGACAAGCTGGCGCGCGAGTTCATCCTCGACCACGGCGCCCTGCCCGCCTGCCTGTTCTACAAGGGCTACAGCCACACGGTCTGCATCTCGCCCAACCACGTGGTCTGCCACGGCATCCCAAGCGAGCGGCCGCTGCGCGACGGCGACATCGCCAACATCGACGTCACCGTGATCGTCGACGGCTGGCACGGCGACACCTCGCGCATGTACGGCGTCGGCGACGTCCCGCCCCGGGCGCGGCGGCTGGTCGACGTGACCTACGAGGGCATGATGCGCGGCCTGGCGCAGGTGAAGCCGGGCAACCGACTGGGCGACGTCGGCCACGCGATCCAGTCCTACGTCGAGGCGATGCGCTGCAGCGTGGTGCGCGACTTCTGCGGCCACGGTGTCGGGCGGGTGTTCCACGACGCGCCGAACGTGCTGCACTACGGCGATCCGGGCACGGGCCCGCTGCTCAAGCCCGGCATGTTCTTCACGGTCGAGCCGATGGTGAACCTCGGCAAGTACCAGGTGAAGCTGCTCTCCGACGGCTGGACCGCGGTGACCCGCGACAAGTCGCTGTCGGCCCAGTGCGAGCACTCGGTCGGCGTGACCGAAACCGGTGTGGAGATCTTCACCGCCTCCCCCGCCGACCTGTTCAAACCGCCGATCAACGGCGCGGCTTGATCCGCGCACTCGGGGCTTGACGGCCCCAACGCTATCTGCGGCGGGCTGGCGGCATTGATCTGAGCCATTCCCGAGACGCCAGCCATGTACGTCGCCGACCACGCCCGAGACACGCCCGACAAGCCGGCGATGATCGCCGCCGAAGGCGGCAAGCGGATCACCTACCGCGAGCTGAACGACCGCTCGAACCAGCTCGCCCAGTTCCTGCACGCCCGGGGCCTGCGCCGCGGCGACCACATCGCCATCCTGATGGAGAACAACCTGCGCTACGCCGAGGTGGTTTGGGCGGCGTTCCGCTCCGGGCTCTACCTCACCGCGGTCAACCGCTATTTGCCGCCGGACGACACCGCCTACATCGTGAACGACTGCATGGCCAAGGTGATCGTCAGCTCGTTCGACCGCCGAGAGATCGTGGCGCCGGTCGCGCCGCTGATCCCGAACTGCCCGATCCGGCTGATGGTCGATGGGACGATCGATGGCTGGGACTCGTACGAGGACGCCATCGCCCCCTTCCCGGCCGAGCCGCTGGCCGAGGAGCCGATGGGCGATTCGATGCTCTATTCGTCAGGCACGACCGGCCGGCCGAAGGGCATCTTGCGCCCCCTGCCGGAGATGACCGTCGCCGAGGGCTTCGCGCTGCGGCAGTCGATGAACCGCTACGGCTTCTCGCGGGACACGATCTACCTCTCGCCCGCGCCGCTCTATCACGCGGCGCCGCTGGGTTATGTGACCAACGTGCTGGGCTACGGCGGCACGGTGATCATGATGGAGCGGTTCGATCCCGAAGCCGCGCTCCGCTACATCGAGAGCTACAAGGTCACCCACAGCCAGTGGGTGCCGACGATGTTCGTGCGGATGCTGAAGCTGCCGCCCGAGGCGCGAACGCGTCACGACCTCAGCTCGCACCAGGCGGCGATCCACGCCGCCGCGCCCTGCCCTGTCGACGTGAAGCGGCAGATGATCGACTGGTGGGGGCCGATCATCCACGAATACTACGCCGGCACCGAGGGCACCGGCGCGACGATCATCGACAGCGCCGATTGGCTGGCGCATCCCGGCTCGGTCGGCAAGCCTGCGCTCGGCATCCTGCACATCTGCGACGAGACGGGAACCGAGCTGCCGGTCGGCGAGAGCGGGCTGATCTACTTCGAGCGCGAGCAGATGATGTTCGCCTACCACAACGACCCGGCCAAGACCCGCGCGGCCCAGCACCCGGCGCACGACAACTGGACCAGCCTCGGCGACGTCGGTTACGTCGACGAGGAGGGCTACCTCTACCTCACCGACCGCAAGGCGTTCATGATCATCTCCGGCGGGGTGAACATCTATCCGCAGGCGATCGAGGACGCGCTGATCCTACATCCGAAGGTCGGCGACGTCGCCGTGTTCGGCGTGCCCGACGAGGAGATGGGCGAAGCGGTGAAGGCGGTGATCGAGCCGGCCGCCGGGGTCGCGCCCACCGACGAGCTGGGCGCGGAACTGATCGCCTTCGCCCGCGAGCGACTGGCGCACTACATGACGCCGCGCTCGGTCGACTTCATCGAGGAGATGCCGCGCCTGCCGACCGGCAAGCTCTACAAGCGGCTGCTGAAAGACCAGTACTGGGCTGGGCGCGCGATCTAGACGTCTCGCCGTCGGTATCTCGGCTCGTCGACGACGGTCAGCAGCAGCACCAGCGCGATCGCTTCGAATACCATCGAGACGATGAACACCCACCGGTAGCCGGCCAGCCAGGCGATCACGCCGCCGATCATTGGGCCGACGGTGTTCATGAAGCCCTGGGCGGTCTGCGAAAGGCCGAGCCGCATCGCGATGTCCTGCCGGGCGCCGAACTCTAGCACCATGGTCTGCGAACTCATGTTGAAGCCGGCCTGGGCCGCGCCGAGGCACGCGAACGCGACCAGCACCATCGCGGGATTGGCGGCGACCAGCAGCACCACCGTCGCGGCGATCCACAGCGCCATCGCGCCGACGAACGATGCGCGAAAGCCGAAGCGGTCGCCGATGGTGCCCCAGAGCAGGTTCGACAGGCTGTCGCCCTCGAGCAGCACTAGGCTCTCCAGGCCGATGTTGCCGCCCGTCAGCGGCATGATGTGCTGGGCGAAGAGGATGTAGAACGGCACCGCCATCCGCCCGGCGGTGGCGCTGGTCTGGGCGATCATGAAGAACATGTAGCCGCGGTCGGCGGCCAACAGGGACGGGAACTCCAGCAAACGGTCCCAGGTGCGCGCCCTGGGGCGCACCACTGGCGGCTCGGGCTCGCGCATCAGGATCGCAAGCAACGAGAGGCCGAGCGTGGTCAGGATCGCCGACAGCGCGAACGTCGTGGCGTAGCCGTTGTGCCAGAGCGCCAGGGGCCCGCCGGCGAGTGGATTCTTGCCGATCAGATAGGTGCCGGCCAGCCAGGCGACGCCGGCGGAGACCTGTCCGCCGGCGATGTTGCGAAGCGCCTGCAGCCGCCCGCGCAGCCGGGTCGGGATCACCTTGGCCAGCAGCAGTTGGAAGGCCACGCCCTGAGCCCCCTGGAATAGTCCAAGCAGCAGCAGGAAGAGCAGGATCGACCAAACCAGCGTCTGCCCGGTCAGCACCCAGGCGCAGATGGCGATCGCCGCCACCTGGACGCGCATCAGCGTGCCCATCAGCATCGAGACCGGCAGCACCCGCTTGCGATGCTCGACCTGAGCGGCGCCGATCACCGGCGAAATGACGCTGCCCAGCTGTTGCAGGGACTGACTGGCGGCGACCAGCAGATCGGAGCCCGGCATAGCCCGGGTGATCAGGTGCACATAGGCTGGCAGGAAGGTCGGCGCGTTGAAGATGCGAAAGCCGGTCATGCCCAGCATGCCGTGCAGGAAGTGGCCGGCGAAGTTGCGCGGCAGGTTCTTCTCGACGAAGGCCTGGTAGTCCGCCTCGGCCTGCTCGAGGTCGGTCGGCGGCGCGAGCCCCGCCTCTACCTGTTCAATGGTCTCGGCCGTATCCACGCAGCGCCATTCCTGGAGGGCGGGTCAGCCCTCGGGCCTTCGTCTCATGATCGGTGATCAGCGGTCGTCGTAGCAGAGTCTTGCGGGGTGACAATCGCGGCGCTGGCGAAAACCCAGGGGCGGTTCGCCGCGCCCGCGGCTTTCGTCTTGCCCGAACGCCGATCTATCTTCATGTTTCGCGTCTGAAACGGGGAGCTCATGCTGGTCTCGACCACCAATGATATTCCGGGCCACACGGTCATCCGGCACATCGGCATCGTGCGTGGGATAACCGTCCGCTCGCGGAGCGCGATCGGCAACTTCGCGGGCGGCATCCAGTCGCTGTTCGGCGGTAAGCTGACGGTCTTCGTCAGCCTGGCCGAGACCTCGCGGTCGGAGGCCTTCGACCACCTCTGCGAGCACGCGGCCGCGATCGGCGCCAATGCGATCATCGGCATGCGCTACGACGCCAACGAGATCATGGAAGGCATCACCGAGGTGCTGGCGTACGGCACGGCGGTGGTTGTCGACGCGTGACGCGCAGTTCCTCAGTCGCCGAAGCGTACGAACAGTCGCCGCTGCCGGAGCGCATCCATCGCTACGAGACAGCCGCGTCCGACAGCATCCGCTGGGACGCCTACCGTCCACGCGACGGCGACATCATCGTCACCACCGCGCCCAAGTGCGGCACCACCTGGACGCAGATGCTGTGCGCGCTGCTGGTCCATGGGACGTGCCTGCCCGCGCCGCTGACCCGGCTTTCCCCAGAGTTCGACCGCCTGTGGACGCCGGTGGAAACGCTGATGGACGATCTCGACGCCCAGCCATGGCGCCGGGTGATCAAGACCCATACGCCGCTCGACGGCCTGCCCTACTTCGCGAACGTGTCCTACATCCACTGCGGGCGCGACCCGCGCGACGCGTTCCTGTCGATGATGGACCACATGCAGAACACCTCGGACGCCGTGAAGGCCGTGGTGCGGCAGCGCGCGGGCCTGCCGGAGGAGTCGTGGTTTCCGACCGATCCCAACCTCTGTTTCCCGGTCTGGATGACCGCGCCGATCCACGCCTGGATGGAGGATGGATTCCCGACCGGGTCAGTCTTCCACGCCGCTCGCATGGCCTGGACGCACCGCGCCCTCCCCAACCTCTGCCTGCTCCACTACCGCGACCTGCGGCTCGACCTGGACGGCGAGATGCGCCGTCTGGCCGGCTTCCTCGGGATCACGGTCGCGCCCGCCGCCTGGCCAGCGCTGGTGGAAGCCGCCAGCTTCGCCAGGATGAAGTCCCGCGCCGATGACACGGCGCCGGGCGCCCACCTCGGCGACTGGGCGAGCAACGCAGCCTTCTTCGCCAGCGCCCGGCTGGACGGCTGGAAGGACGTGCTCAGCGAAGCCAACCAGGCGCTCTATCAGGAACTGGCGCCGAAGCGCGCCGAACCGGCGTTGCGGGCATGGCTGGAAGGCGGCCGCTGCGCCGTCGGAGAGCCGCGGCGGGTCTGAGGTTTCAGCGGCTCAACGAAAAGGGGCCGCCGAAGCGACCCCTTTCCGTCCTCAGCGCTATCGCGCGTCAGATCAGTTGTAGATTTCGAACAGGCCAGCGCCGCCTTGGCCGCCGCCGATGCACATCGTCACGACGCCGTAGCGCACGTTTCCACGGCGACGGCCTTCTTGAAGGATGTGCCCGGCGCAGCGGGCGCCGGTCATGCCGAACGGGTGGCCGATGGCGATCGAGCCGCCATTGACGTTGTACTTCTCCGGATCGATGCCCAGCGTGTCGCGGGCGTAGAGGCACTGCGAGGCGAACGCTTCATTCAGTTCCCACAGGTCGATGTCGTCCACCTTCAGGCCGTGACGCTCGAGCAGGCGCGGCACGGCGAACACCGGACCGATGCCCATCTCGTCCGGCTCGCAGCCGGCGACGGCCCAGCCCATGAACCGGCCCATCGGCTTGAGGCCGCGGCGCTCGGCTTCCTTGGCCTCCATCAACACCACGGCGGCGGCGCCGTCTGAGAGCTGGGAGGCGTTGCCGGCGGTGATGTACTTGCCCGGGCCTTTGACCGGCTCGAGCTTAGCGAGCCCTGCGGCCGTCGTGTCGGGCCGATTGCACTCGTCGCGATCGACCACGTAGTCGACGATGCTCTCTTCCTTCGTCTCCTTGTTGACCACCTTCATCTTGGTCTTCATCGGGACGATCTCGTCCTTGAACTTGCCAGCCTGCTGCGCGGCGGCCATGCGGCGCTGCAACTCCAGCGAATACTCGTCCTGGTACTCGCGGCTGACCTTGTAGCGCTCGGCGACGATGTCGGCGGTGTCGATCATCGCCATGTGGATCGCCGGAGCGATGCGCAGCAGCTCGGGATCGTTGTTCTCGCGCGGGCCGGCGCCGCCGGGGAAGCTGATCGAACTCCACGCCGCCGGCCACGACCACGTTGGCGCCGTCATCGACGACGTAGCGCGAAGCCATGGCGATCGACTGCAGGCCCGAGGAGCAGAAGCGGTTGATGGTGACGCCGCCAGTGGTGATCGGCAGGCCGGCCAGCAACGCGGCGTTGCGGCCCAGGTTCTGGGCGCCGTGGGCCACGTTGCCGATGAAGCAGTCTTCCACCGCTTCCTTTTCGATGCCGGCCTTGGCGACGGCGTGCTTAACCGCGTGAGCCGCCATGCTGACGGTGGGGGTGATGTTGAACCCGCCGCGGCCTGATTTGGCCAGCCCTGTGCGAGCATAGGAAACGACTACAGCTTCACGCATCTACGTGATCCTCCCAAACAAGCGTTCGATTAATTCCAAACTTATCTAGCCCCGCCGCCGACGAAAAGCAACTCGGGAAGTTGGGCGCGACTCAGGCCGCTTCGGCGACTGGCGCGCGGCCGATCCAGACCTGATGGCTCTTGGCGAGCAGTTCGCCAGCCGGCGTGAACAGCGCTGTGCCTGAGATCAGTTTGCGGCCGCTTCGCTCGATCGGCCAGGCGAGCACGATGCAGGTCTCGCCGGCCGCCGGACGGCGGATCAGCTCGGCGCTCATGGTGCCCAGCATGCCGTGGCCGCCGCCGGTCACGACCCACGAGACCACGCCCGGACAGTCCAGCGCCGCCCAGACCACCTCGGCGGGGACAAGTCCCTCGGCGTCGGCGAAGGCGGGGTTCGGCGTCCAGGGGCCGGCCACGACACCCGCCGGCGCGCCCGCCAACTGGCCGGCGAAGACGCGCAGGCCGACACCCTCGTCCACCTTGTCGCCGCAGCAGAAGCAGACCGGGTGAAAAGGTCCGTTGAGACCGGGAAAGCCTGGACCCGCGGCGATTGCGCCGGCGAGCGTGGGGACCAGCGGCGGCGCGGGGATCGCCGCACTGTCGGCGGGCCTTGCCTCACCGATCAGGTCGCCGGCCTGGCTCTCGAGCCGCACGCCGCCATCGGCCTTGATCATCGCCATCGGCGTGTCGAGCGGCGGCGGGGCGCGCAGCACAGCGGTGAACGCGCCGTCGATCATCTTACCCATCACGCCGCAGGCGTAGCCGCCATTCGCAGAGTTGGGCGGCCCGCGAAACTGCGCGGCCACGCTGATCGTCGTACGCACGGAGAGTCCCCTCGAGAAGGTTAGGCGCCAAAGGCGATGATTGACATTCGGCCGGCTGATTGCCGGGCCGTCGCTAGGCGGTCAAGGCGATCGGCCGCGGCGCCCGCGACTCGTCGGCGATTTCGAGCCGGGCGATGAGCGCCTCGTACTCGTCCCATAGCGCTTGGGGCAGAGTGGCGCCGAAGCGCTCATAGAAAGCCGGTATCAGGCTGGCCTCCTCCCGCCAGACGCCAATGTCAACGTGGCGTAGCAGGTTCGCGGCGTCATCCGAGAGGGTCAGGCCACTCAGGTCGAGCGCGCCGGCGGCCGGCACGCGGCCAATGGGGGTGTCCTCGGCCTCTGCGGAGCCCTCCAGGCGCTCAACGATCCATTTCAGCACGCGGGAGTTCTCGCCGTAACCGGGCCAGACGAACTTGCCGGCGGCGTCCTTGCGGAACCAGTTGACGGCATATAGGCGCGGCAGCTTGGCCTGATCGGCCGCGCTCGCGCCGACGCTCAGCCAATGGCCGAAGTAGTCACCCATGTTGTAGCCACAGAACGGCAGCATGGCGAAGGGATCGCGGCGCAGCTCGCCAACCTTGGTCTCGGCCGCCGCCGTGCCTTCGGAGGCCACGTTCGAGGCCAGGAACACGCCATGGGCCCAGTCGAACGCCTCCGTCACCAGCGGCACGGCGCTGGCGCGGCGGCCGCCGAACAGAATCGCCGAGATCGGCACGCCGGTGGGGTCTTCCCACTCGGGCGCGATCACCGGGCACTGGCAGGCCGGTGCCGTGAAACGGGCATTGGGGTGTGCGGCGGGCCGCCCGCACCCCGGGGTCCAGGGATTGCCTTGCCAGTCGGTGAGGCCTTCCGGCGGCGTGTCGGTCAGACCCTCCCACCAGACATCGCCATCATCGGTCAGCGCCACGTTGGTGAAGATGGTGTTCCGCGACAGCGCGGCGATCGCGTTGGCGTTGGTCTTCAGACCGGTGCCGGGCGCCACGCCGAAGAAGCCCGCTTCCGGGTTGATCGCGTGCAGCCTGCCGTCGTCGCCAAAACGCATCCAGCAGATGTCGTCGCCAATCGTCTCGGCCGTCCAGCCTGGCAGCGTCGGCTGCAGCATGGCCAGGTTGGTCTTGCCGCACGCGCTCGGGAAGGCGGCGGCGATGTAGTGCGCCTTGCCCTGCGGCGAAGTCAGCTTGAGGATGAGCATGTGCTCGGCGAGCCAGCCGCCATCGCGCGCCATCACCGAGGCGATACGCAGGGCGTAGCACTTCTTGCCCAGAAGCGCGTTGCCGCCGTAGCCGGAGCCGTAGGACCAGATCTCGCGGTCCTCCGGGAAGTGAACGATGTATTTGATGTCGTTGCAGGGCCAGGCGACATCCTTATCGCCGGGCGCTAGCGGGCTGCCGACCGTGTGAACCGCCGGGACGAAGAAGCCGTCGTCGCCAAGCTGATCCAGCGCCGCCTTGCCCATCCGGGTCATGATCTTCATCGAAATCACGACGTAGGGGCTGTCGGTGATCTCGACGCCGAGCGCGCTGATCTTCGAGCCGATCGGACCCATGCTGAAGGGCACGACGTAGAGAGTGCGGCCGCGCATAGCGCCGTCGAACAACCCCTGCAGATCGGCGCGCATCTCGGCGGGATCGAGCCAGTTGTTGGTCGGGCCGGCGTCGGCCGGGTCCTTGGAACAGATGAACGTGCGGCTCTCGACGCGGGCGACGTCCTTGGGATCCGAGGCGGCGTAGAACGAGTTGGGGCGCTTCTCCGGATTTAGCCGCTTGAGCGTGCCCGCCGCCACCAGTTCGCCGGTCAGGCGCTCCCACTCTTCTTCGGAACCATCGCACCAGACGACGCGATCCGGCTTAGTGAGCGCGGCGACCTGCGCGACCCATTCCACCAGCTTGCGATGCTGGGTCGGCGCCGGAAAGAGTTCCGGAATCGATTTCACCACCGCCACGTCGCGTACGCCCTGCATCGCCACACCCTTATTGTTACGCCTTGAAGCTTAGGAACCAGGGCTATGCAAGCCCCGTTCCCAGCTTGGCTTTTAGCTATCGCAGCGAGTTGTTTATTGCAGCAAGAGCTGCTGAACCGGGCACTAGTTCCTGGTCAGTGAGCTGATTCAGCGGCTTGTGAACTGTGTGGAGGTGGTCGTGAAGATCGCCGGCTTCGGGATCCACATACAGCAGCCCGGTGACGATCTCGCCGCGCGCTTGGTGCATCTGCAAATGGCCCATCGCGGAGATCCGGTCGGTCGGCTCGTAGTCGGGGGCGATCTTGCGCAGCCGCAGCACCGAGCCGTCGTGCTGCACCACGAGCTCGACCTCGCCCGGCGCATAGTCGGCGGTGATCTCCGCGCGCGGCTCGATGAAATCCAGCCGGTTCATCGCCGCGTTGTGCTCGCGCACATAGTCGAAACTCTTGGTCGAGCCGACGTGGTTGTTGAACTGCACGCAGGGGCTGATCACGTCGATGAACGCCGCGCCCTTGTGCGCCAGCGCCGCCTTCACCAGCGGCACCAGCTGGTCCTTGTCGCCTGAGAAGCTGCGGGCGACGAAGCTGGCCCCCAGTTGCAGGGCAAGTCCCACCAGGTCGATCGACTGGTCGTGATTGACCACGCCGCGCTTCGACTTCGAGCCAGGGTCGGAGGTGGCGGAGAACTGGCCCTTGGTCAGGCCGTAAACGCCGTTATTCTCGACGATGTAGGTCATGTTGACGCCGCGCCGGATCGAGTGCGCGAACTGGCCGAGCCCGATCGAAGCGGAATCGCCGTCACCGGAGACGCCGAGGTAGATCAGGTCGCGGTTGGCGACATTGGCGCCGGTGAGCACCGACGGCATCCGTCCGTGCACGGAATTGAACCCGTGCGAATTGCCCAGGAAATAGTCAGGGGTCTTCGACGAGCAGCCGATGCCGGACAGCTTGGCCAAGCGGTGCGGCGGCAGGTCGAGCTCGTAGGCCGCCTGGATGATCGCCGCGGAGATCGAGTCGTGCCCGCAGCCGGCGCACAGCGTCGAGACCTTGCCCTCGTAGTCGCGGCGGGTGAAGCCGAGGCCGTTGGGCTGCAGCAGCGGGTGGTGCAGTCGAGGCTTGGTAATGTAGGTCATTCGGCCACCAGGGGCGTCGGCGTACGGGTCAGTCCGCGCAGGCGCTTGGAAATCTCGTCGGTGATGAAGCGGGCGGTGATCGGCGAGCCGTCGTAGCCCAGAATGGCGATCAGCTTGGCCGGGTCGACGCCGCCCTCGACCATCAGCAGGGTGCGCAACTGGGCGTCGCGGTTCTGTTCGACCACGAACACCGTCTCGTGTGCGGCGATGAAGTCGAGCACCTCGTTGTTGAACGGGAAGCCGCGCACGCGCATGCCGTCGACCAGCACGCCCTGATCCTCGAGATGCTCCATCGCCTCATGCATCGCCGGCGTGGTCGAGCCGAAATAGATCACCCCGTGCGGCGTGCGCCGCTTGGCCGGGCGCAGGATCGGCGCCGGGATCAGCGACTTGGCGGTCTCGAACTTCTCCAGCAGCCGTTCCATGTTGCCGACGTAAACCGAGCCCTCCTCGCTGTAGCGAGCGTAGGGATCGCGCGAGGTGCCGCGGGTGAAGTAAGCGCCGCGCTCGGGATGGACGCCCGGCAGCGTCCGGTAGGCGATGCCATCGCCATCGACGTCTTTATAGCGCCCGAAGTCCTTGCCAGCCTCCAGCTCGTCGTAGGTCATCACCTTGCCGCGATCGAGCTTGCGGGAATCGTCCCACTTGAAGGGGCGGCAGAGCCACTCGTTCATGCCGATGTCGAGGTCGAGCATGACGAAGATGGTGGTCTGCAGTCGGTCGGCGAGGTCGAAGGCGAGCGCGCCGAAGTCGAAGCACTCGGCCGGGTCTTCCGGGAACAGCAACGGGTGCTTGGTGTCGCCGTGCGAGGCGTAAGCCGCGACCAGGATGTCAGACTGCTGAGTGCGGGTCGGCATGCCGGTGGAGGGCCCGCCGCGCTGCACGTCGAAGATCACCGCCGGGATCTCGGCGAAGTAGGAAAGGCCGATGAACTCCTGCATCAGCGAGATGCCGGGCCCCGAGGTGCAGGTGAAGGCGCGCGCGCCGTTCCAGCCCGCGCCGACGACGATGCCGATCGAGGCGATCTCGTCCTCGGCCTGGATGATGCCGAACTTGGCCTCGCCGGTCGCCGGATCGACGCGCAGCTTCTGGCAATGCTCGGTGAAGGCTTCAGCCAGCGAGGTCGAGGGCGTGATCGGATACCAGGCGCAGACCGTGGCGCCGCCATAGACCGCACCCAGCGCCGCCGCGGTGTTGCCCTCGACGTAGATGCGGTCCCCGACCTTGTCCGCGCGGCGCATCTGCAGGCCGATCGGCGCGCCTAGCATCTGCGCGGCGCCGTCGCGGCCAAGGCCAAGGGCGTGCAGGTTGGCGTCGATCAGCTTGGGCTTGGAGCCGAACTCCTCGCGCACCAGCGTATCCAGCACCTCGGTCTCGATGCCGATCAGATACGCGAGCGCCCCGACGTAGATGATGTTCTTGAACAGCTGCCGCTGGCGCGGATCGGTGTAGGCCGCGTTGCAGATCGCGGTCAGCGGCAGGCCGATCACCTCGATGTCGCTGCGGAACTTCGACGGCGGGAGCGGCTTGGTCGAGTTGTAGAACAGATAGCCGCCCGGCTCGATCGAGGCGACGTCCTGGTCCCACGTCTGCGGGTTCATCGCCACCATCAGGTCGACGCCGCCGCGCCGGCCGAGCTTGCCGGCCTCGCTGATCCGCACCTCGTACCAGGTCGGCAGGCCCTGGATGTTGGAGGGGAAGATGTTGCGCGCCGCGACCGGCACGCCCATGCGCAGGATCGACTTGGCGAACATGCCGTTGGCGCTGGCCGAGCCAGAGCCGTTCACGTTGGCAAATTTGACCACGAAGTCGTTTACGGCGGAGAGGCTCATTCAGCAGCGATCCGTTCCGCGGGCGGATGCACGCCGTCGGCCTGGGTCAGTTCCAGCAGGAACTTGCGCATGTCCCAGGCGCCGGTCGGGCAACGCTCGGCGCAGAGCCCGCAATGCAGGCACACATCCTCGTCCTTTACCATCACCCGGCCGGTCGGGAGGATCGAGGAGACATAGAGGTCTTGGGTGAGGTTCAGCGCCGGGGCCTTCAACCGGGTGCGCAGGTCGGCTTCCTCGCCGTTTTCGGTGAAGGTGATGCAGTCCACCGGACAGATGTCGACGCAGGCATCGCACTCGATGCAGAGCGGCGTGGTGAACACCGTCTCGGCGTCGCAGTTGAGGCACCGCTGCGCCTCCTGGTAGCCGACGCCGCGGTCGAAGCCGAGCTCGACCTCCAGCCTCACGTTCCCCAACGCCTCGGCCTTGTCTCGCAGCGGCACGCGGAAGCGCATGTCGTTGGAGATGTCGTTGTCGTAACTCCACTCGTGGATGCCCATCTTCTGGGATGTCAGCGTCACGCCGGGCGCCGGACGGTCGGCGGGGTCTTCGCCGATCAGCAGCTTGTGGATCGAGACCGCGGCCTCGTGGCCATGGGCGACCGCCCAGATGATGTTCTTGGGGCCAAACGCGGAGTCGCCGCCGAAGAACACCTTCGGGTGGGTCGAGCCCATGGTGATCGGGTTCACCACCGGCATGTCCCACTTGTCGAACTCGAGGCCGATGTCGCGCTCGATCCAGGGGAAGGCGTTTTCCTGGCCGACCGCCACCAGCACGTCGTCGCACTCGATATGCTGGTCCGGCTCGCCCGTCGGCGAGAGCGAGCGCCGGCCCTTGTCGTCGTAACTGGCCGCGACCTTCTCGAACACGACGCCGGTCAGCTTGCCGCCGACGTGGGTGAATTCCTTCGGGACCAGGAAGTTGAGGATCGGGATGTCCTCATGCATCGCGTCTTCCTTCTCCCAGGGAGACGCCTTCATCTCGTCGAAGCCGGAGCGGACGATGACCTTCACGTCCTCGCCGCCGAGCCGGCGGGAGGTGCGGCAGCAGTCCATCGCGGTGTTGCCGCCGCCGAGCACGATCACGCGCTTGCCGATCTTGTCGACGTGGCCGAACGAAACGCTCGAGAGCCAGTCGATGCCGATGTGGATGTTGGCCTTGGCCTCCTGGCGGCCCGGGATGTCGAGTTCGCGGCCGCGCGGCGCGCCCGAGCCGACGAAGATGGCGTCGTAACCTTCGGCCATCAGCGCCTTCAGGCTGTCGACCCGCTCGCCCTGGCGCAGCGTCATGCCGAGGCCGGTGATGTAGCCGACCTCCTCGTCGATCACCGATTCCGGCAGGCGGAAGCGCGGGATCTGGCTGCGGATCATGCCGCCCGGCTGCGGGTCGGCGTCGATCAGGGTCAGATCGTAGCCCAGCGGCGCCAGGTCGCGCGCCACGGTCAGCGACGCCGGCCCCGCGCCGATGAGGGCGATCCGCTTGCCGTTGCCGTGTTTCGCCGGCGACGGCAGGCGACCGGTGATGTCGGTCTTGTTGTCGGCGGCCACGCGTTTGAGCCGGCAGATCGCCACCGGCTCGGCTTCCACGCGCCCGCGCCGGCAAGCCGGTTCGCACGGTCGGTCGCAGGTCCGCCCGAGTATGCCCGGGAAGACGTTGGACTTCCAATTGATCATGTAGGCGTCGGCGTACCGCCCCTCGGCGATCAACCGAATGTACTCCGGCACCGGCGTGTGCGCCGGGCATGCCCACTGACAATCGACGACCTTGTGGAAGTACTCTGGCGCCTCGGTAGCCGTAGGCTCCAACCTGGAATCCTTTCCTGACGCCCCCTCCGAAGTCTCCCGCACAAGGCCAGGGCGCCGGCCCGCGCCGGCCATCGTCACAGGGACTATTGAGTCCAGGTTCTAGGCCCCTTGGCCCCCCAAGGCCAGTCTTTATGCCCCTTTCACCGCTTGGATTTCGGGTTCCGTGAGGTCAGGCGCCTGCGGTTGGGCCGTGCGATTCCGTCGAAACGCGCCGCTTCTTCAGCAGCGACAGCCCGCCAGCCAACCCGTCGCAGGAATTCACAAAATCAGGAACAGGGGATAGATGGCAGACCTGTTGCGGCCCGCGCTTCGTTTCAGTTCAATTCCCAGGTGTTACGAGGCCGAAGCGCTCTGTCATTTTGCGGTTCGATTGGAACTTCAAAGTGAAGCTGTAGTTGGCAAGAGCGGCCACCTGCGAGCGGTGAGTTGAGACCGCGTTCCTCGGAGAACGGATGAGCCAAACCATCCAGCCCACTGCTGGCCCTGCGTCTCGCCCCAGACGTCGCCGAACCTGGCGCACCCTGCTCGGAATCATCCTCGTCGTGGCTGTGGCTCTCGGCGTCGGCTTGCTGCTCTCGAAGTGCGTGGGCGGGGACCAATCCGCCAGCCCGTTCGGTCGCGGCGGGCGGCCGACGGTCACCGTCGGCGTCGCGCAGGCGACGATGGGCGACGTGCCGATCACGGTCACGGCGCTTGGCACCGTCACACCGGAAGCGACCGTCTCGGTGATTGCGCGGGTGACGGGCGAACTGCAGCAGGTGCGGTTTGCCGAGGGCCAGATGGTCCGGCGCGGTGATGTGCTCGCGATCGTCGATCCAGCGCCGTTCCAGGCGGCGCTGAACCAGGCGCAAGGCGCGTTGGCGCGCGACGAGGCTTCGCTGGCCGACGCCAGGCTCGATCTGCAGCGTTACAACACCCTGGTCGCCCAGAACTCCATCGCCACCCAGACCCGCGACACCCAGGCGGCGCTGGTGAAGCAGGACGAGGGCCTGGTCGCCTCCGACAAGGGCGCGGTCGACACCGCCCGGCTCAATCTGCAATGGAGCCGCATCGTTTCGCCCGTAGCCGGCCGGGTCGGCATCCGCCAGATCGACGCCGGCAACCAGATCTCCGCCAATGGCTCGACCCCGATCGCGGTGGTGACCCAGATCGATCCGATCGACGTGATCTTCGCGGTGCCGGAGGACGCCATCCCCTCCATCGCCAAGCACCCAAACTTCGGCGCCGGTCTGCCCGTCACCGCCTACGACCGCACCGGCGGCGCCGCGATCGGGACCGGGAGCCTGGCCACCCTCGACAATGTGGTCGACACAACCACCGGCACGGTCAAGGGCAAGGCGCGGTTCGCCAACCCAGGCGCCGCGCTGTTTCCCAACCAATTCGTCAACATCACCGTGCTGGTCGACACCCTGAAGAACCAGGTCATCGTCCCCACCACCGCGATCCGTCACGGCCCGAACGGCGACTTCGTCTGGGTGGCGCAGGCGGTGACGGGCGGCAAGGCGGATCAGGCGACGGTCAAGCAGACGCCGGTGCGGACCGGCCCTGGGACCGGCGAGACCACTTCGATCGTCTCCGGCCTCAGCGCCGGCGAGTCGGTGATCACCGATGGCGGCGACCGGCTACGCGACGGCGCGACCGTCACCCTGCCCCGCCCGGCCAGTCCAAGCGGCGGCAAGGGGCGCCACCGAGGCGGCCAGGGCGGCGGGGGCGCCGACGCGGCGGGCTTCGGCGGGGTGGGCGCTTGATCTCGCAATTCACACGCAAAGGTCGCCGCGCGCCCCACCGCCGATGAACCCGTCACGCCCCTTTATCCAGCGTCCGGTGGCGACCTCGCTGCTGATGGCGGCCATCCTGCTGGCGGGACTGGTGGCGTTCCACTTCCTGTCGCTGTCGGCCCTGCCCGAGGTCGATTACCCGACCATCCAGGTGCAGACCTCCTATCCGGGCGGCAGCCCGGAGGTGATGGCGCAGACCGTCACCGCGCCGCTGGAGCGGCAGTTCGGCCAGATGGCCGACCTGAACCGCATGTCGTCGGTCTCGTCCGGCGGCTCGTCGGTGATCACGCTGCAGTTCAACCTCGACCTCTCGCTCGACGTGGCCGAGCAGGAGGTGCAGGCGTCGATCAACGCGGCGGGCAACCTGCTGCCGGTCGATCTGCCGGCGCCGCCGATCTACGCCAAGGTCAACCCCGCCGACGCGCCGATCATCACCCTGGCGCTGACGTCGAAGACCATGCCGCTGACCGACGTTCAGAGCCTGGCGGAAACGCAGCTGGGGCAGAAGATCTCGCAGATCGCCGGCGTCGGGCTGGTCACCATCGCCGGCGGCCAGCGGCCGGCGGTGCGGATCCAGGTCAACACGCGCGCGCTGGCCTCCTATGGCATGACGCTGGAAAGCCTGCGCTCGACCATCGCCGCGGCCAACGCCAACCAGGCCAAGGGCTCTTTCGACGGGCCGACCCGAGCCTACGCCATCAACGGCAACGACCAGCTGCTGAACGCCGACGACTACGCCAACCAGATCATCGCCTACAAGAACGGCAACGCGATCCGGCTGAAGGACGTCGCGACCATCATCTCGGGGGCCGAGAACAACAAGCTCGGGGCCTACTACGACGTCGGCGCGACCAAACAGGCGCCCGCCGCGCTCGAGCCCGGCATCATTCTCAACATCCAGCGCCAGCCGGGCGCCAACGTCATCACCACGGTCGACAAGATCAAGGCGGAGCTGCCTGAGCTGACCTCCGAGCATGCCCGCAGGCCTCAACGTCACGGTGGTCACCGACCGCACCACCGGCATCCGCGCCTCGGTCAACGATGTCGAATTCGAGCTGGTGCTGGCCATCGTGCTGGTAGTGGCGGTGATCTTCCTCTTCCTGCGCTCGCTGCCGGCGACCTTCATCGCCGGCGTCGCCGCCCCGCTCTCGATCGTCGGCACGTTCGGGGTGATGTATCTGTTGGGCTACTCGCTCAACAATCTGACCCTGATGTCGCTGACCATCGCGACCGGCTTCGTCGTCGACGACGCCATCGTCATGATCGAGAACATCGCCCGCTACATCGAGGTCGGCGAGAGCCCGCTGATGGCCGCCCTGAAGGGCGCCGAGCAGATCGGCTTCACCATCATCTCACTGACTGTGTCGCTGATCGCGGTGCTGATCCCGCTGCTGTTCATGGGCGACGTGGTCGGGCGGCTGTTCCGCGAGTTCGCGGTGACGCTGGCGGTGACGATCGTCATCTCCGCCTTCATCTCGCTGACGTTGACCCCGACGCTGGCGGCGCTGTGGCTGAAGCCTCACAGCGAAACTCGCGAGAGCGGCTTCTCCAGGCGGGCCGCCGCGCTGATCGAGAACGTGATCGAGCGCTACGGCGTGGCGCTCGACTGGGTGCTGGGGCGCCAGACCGCGACGCTGCTAGTGGCGCTGGCCACGCTGGTGGTGACGGTGCTGCTCTACATCGTGATCCCCAAGGGCCTGTTCCCGACCCAGGACACCGGCCTGGTGCAGGGCGTGACCGTGGCCGGCCAGTCGGTGTCGTACCAGCGGATGGGCGAGCTGCAGCAGCAGGTGGCCGCGGCGCTGATCAAGGACCCCGACGTCGAGAGCCTGACCAGCTACATCGGCGTCGACGGCGACGAACACCACCCAGAACACCGGCCGCTACCTGATCAACCTGAAGCCGCTGGGCGAACGCACCTCCTCCCAGGCCGCGACCCTCCAGCGCCTGCGCGACGAGGCGGCGTCGGTCGCCGGCATGACGCTCTACGTCCAGCCGGTGCAGGACCTGACCATCGACGCCAACGTCAGCCGCACCCAGTACGAGTTCTCGCTGGAAGGCCCCGACCAGGCCACCGTCAACACCTGGGCGGCCAATGTCGTCGAGCAGCTGAGCAAGGACCCAAAGCTGCGCAACGTCGGGGCGGACGTGCAGGACCAGGGCCTGTCGGCCTTCGTCGCCATCGACCGCGACACCGCCGCCCGGCTGGCGATCACGCCCTCGACGGTCGACGACGCGCTCTACGACGCGTTCGGCCAGCGCATCATCTCGACCATCTTCACCGAGTCCGACCAGTACCGCGTGATCCTCGAGGCGGCGCCCGGCCAGATCGATACGCCGCAAGGGCTGGCGAACCTGTACATGAACTCCGCCGGCGGCGCGCCGACCCCGCTCGGCGCCATCGCCCAGGTGCAGACCAGGCTGGCGCCGCTGCAGATCAATCACGTCGCGCAGTTCCCGGCCGCCAACATCTCGTTCGACACCGCGCCCGGCGTCTCGCTCGGCGACGCAGTCAGCGCAATCCGGGCGGACGAGGCCAAGGCCAAGATCCCGGCGGTTGTCACCACCACCTTCCTCGGCGCCGCCAACGCCTACCAGGCCTCGCTCTCCAACGAGCTGTGGCTGATCCTGGCGGCGATCGTCTGCGTCTACATCGTGCTGGGCGTGCTCTACGAGAGCTACATCCACCCGATCACGATCCTCTCCACCCTGCCCTCGGCGGGCGTGGGCGCCCTGCTGGCGCTGATGATCTCCGGCTCCGACCTGGGGGTGATCGGCATCATCGGCATCATCCTCTTGATCGGGATCGTGAAGAAGAACGCGATCATGATGATCGACTTCGCGCTCGACGCCGAGCGGGAGGAGGGCAAGCCGCCGCTGGAGGCGATCCGCCAGGCCGCGCTGCTGCGCTTCCGGCCGATCATCATGACCACCCTGGCCGCCCTGTTCGCCGCCCTGCCGTTGATGCTGGGCTGGGGCGAGGGCTCGGAACTGCGCCGGCCGCTTGGGATCAGCATCTTCGGCGGCCTGATCGTCAGCCAGGCGCTGACGCTGTTCACCACCCCGGTGATCTATCTCTGGTTTGATGGCCTCGGGCGGCGCTTCGGCTTCACCGGCAACCTGCGCAAGGGCGAAGCCGACCCGCATCTCGACGAAGCCCAGCCTGAAGGCGGGCCGGCGGCATGAACCTCTCCGCCCCCTTCGTCCGCCGGCCGATCGGCACCGTGCTGCTGACCATCGGCATCGCGCTGGCCGGCGTCGGGGCCTTCTTCAACCTGCCGGTCTCGCCGCTGCCGGAAGTCGACATCCCGACCATTTCGGTCCAGGCGCAGCTGCCCGGCGCCAGTCCCGAGACGATGGCGACCAGCGTCGCCACGCCGCTCGAGCGCCACCTGGGCGTCATCGCCGACGTCACCGAGATGACCTCGTCGAGCCGGGTCGGCTCCAGCAACATCACCCTGCAGTTCGGCCTCGACCGCGACATCGACGGCGCCGCCCGCGACGTGCAGGCCGCCATCAACGCTGCCCGGATCGACCTGCCGGCGACGCTGAGGACCAATCCCACCTACCGAAAGGTCAATCCGGCCGACGCGCCGATCCTGGTGCTGGCGCTGACCTCGAACTCCAGGACGCCGGGCCAGATCTACGACACCGCCTCCAACATCGTACAGCAGCAGCTCAGCCAGGTGAAAGGCGTGGGCGACGTCGAGGTGGGCGGCGCCTCGCTGCCGGCGGTGCGGGTGGAGCTCAACCCGCTGCAGCTGGCGCACTACGGCATCGGGCTGGAAGACGTGCGCGCCGCCCTCGCCTCGGCCAACGCCAACCGGCCCAAGGGCGTGATCGACGACGGCGCGCTGCGGCTGCAGGTCTACACCAACGACGCCGGGACCAAGGCCGCCGATTACGCGCCGCTGCTGGTGGCGTACCGCAACGGCTC
Source organism: uncultured Pseudomonadota bacterium (assembly GCA_963835495.1). Classification (GTDB taxonomy): domain Bacteria; phylum Pseudomonadota; class Alphaproteobacteria; order Caulobacterales; family Caulobacteraceae; genus Acaudatibacter. The sequence continues at coordinate 1,948,593 of CAWIFQ010000003.1, forward strand.
GGCGGTGCGGCTCTCCGACATCGCCCAGGTCAACGACAGCGTCGAGGACGTCCACAACCTCGGCGTCTTCGTCAACAAGGTCGGCGGCAAGACCGTCACCTCGTCGGCCGTGATCGTCACCGTCAGCCGCCAGCCGGGCGCCAACATCATCTCCACCGTCGATCAGGTGAAGGCGCGCCTGCCGGCCGTGCAGGAGGCGCTGCCGCAGGACATCAAGATGAGCGTGGCGGTGGACCGCACCAACACCATCCGCTCCTCGCTGAGCGACGTGGAGCGCACCGTGGTGATCGCCATCGCCCTGGTGGTCGCCGTCGTCGCCTTCTTCCTGATGAACGGCAAGGCGATCCTGATCCCCAGCGTCGCGGTGACGGTCTCGCTGCTGGGCACGCTGGGCGTGATGTTCCTGCTTGGCTTCTCGCTCGACAACCTGTCGCTGATGGCGCTGACCATCTCGACCGGCTTCGTGGTCGACGACGCGATCGTGGTGCTGGAGAACGTCACCCGCCACGTCGAGGCGGGCATGGGCCGCTTCGAGGCGGCGCTGAAGGGCGCAGAGGAGGTTGGCTTCACCGTGCTCTCGATCAGCATCTCGCTGATCGCCGTGTTCATCCCGATCCTGCTGATGGGCGGCATCTACGGCCGCATCTTCCGCGAATTCGCGATCACCCTCTCGGTCGCTGTGCTGATCTCGCTGGCCGTCTCGCTGACCACGACGCCGATGATGGCGGCCTATCTGGTCGGCAAGCCGAAACCGCTGGCCGAGCGCAGCTGGTTCGGGCGGTTCGCCGAGGGCGTGGTCGATGGCATGCGGCGCGGCTACGAGTGGGCGCTCGACCTCGCGCTGGACTCCGGGCCCGTGGTGCTGGTCCTGCTGATCGCCACCATCGGGCTCAACTTCTACCTCTACTCGATCGTCCCCAAGGGCTTCTTTCCCGAGGAGGACACCGGCCTGATGATCGGCGGCCTGCAGGCCGACCAGTCGAGCTCGTTCCAGATCACCCAGACCCGGCTGCAGCAGTTCGTGCGGATCATCGGCGCCGACCCCGACGTGCAGACGGTGGTCGCCTTCGTCGGCGGCGGGCGCGGCGCGGCCAGCGCCTTCATGATCACCTCGCTGAAGCCGAAGTCCGAGCATCGGAAGAGCGCCGAACAGGTGATGTCGGCGCTCCGGCCGAAGCTCGCCCGCGTCACCGGCGCCAGCCTGTTCCTGGCCCCGGTGCAGGACCTGCGCATCGGCGGCCGGCAGTCCAACGCCAGCTATCAGTACACGCTCGAGGCCGACAGTCTGGCCGACCTGAAGACCTGGGCGACCAAGCTGACCGCCGCGATGAACTCGCAATGGGAGCTCGAGGACGTCAACAGCGACCAGCAGGACCACGGCCTGCAGAGTTTCGTCACCATCGACCGGGACAAGGCCGCCGGCCTCGGCCTCACCAACACCCAGGTCGACAACGTCCTTTATGACGCGTTCGGTCAGCGCGACGTCTCCAACATCTACGAGGACGTCAATCAGTACCACGTGGTGATGGAGGTCGACCCGCGGTTCGGCCAGGATCCGACGGCGCTGAACAACATCTACGTCTCCTCCGGTCGCGGCGCGCCAACCCCCGCCGGATTCGCCGCCGCCAGGGGCCAGACCGCGATCGGGCTCGCGACGCCGGCCGCCAATGTGACGCCGCTGACCACGGCGCATGCGGCGACCTCGCAGGGCATGGTCAACGCGCCCGTCGCCAACACGACATCCCTCACCAAGGCCTACGCCGCCGGGACCAGCGGCTTCGGCGCGGTGACCAACGCACCCGCCGCCGGCGCGGCCACCGCCGCGGCGGCCGTCTCTGGTCCCAGCGCGCCCCCCGCCCACGCCGCTTCGACGGGCGTCGCCGTTTCCACCACCTCCGAATCCGTGGTTCCGCTATCCGCCTTCGCGAGCTGGGCGGATTCGTCGACGCCGACCTCGGTCAACCACCAGGACACCCAGCCGGCCACCACCATCTCGTTCAACCTCGCCGAGGGCCAGTCGCTCAGCGACGCCACCGCGGCGATCCAGCGGGCCGAGGCTTCGATCGGCCTGCCGGTGACCATCCACGGCCACTACGCCGGCAACGCGCTGGCCTTCCAGCAGCTGCTCAGCACGCTGTTGCCGCTGATCCTCGCGGCGATCGTGGCGATCTACCTGGTGCTCGGCATCCTCTACGAAAGCTATATCCACCCGCTGACCGTGCTCTCCACCCTGCCCTCGGCCGGCGTCGGCGCCCTCATCGCCCTGATCGTGTTCAAGATCGAGTTTTCGCTGATCGCCTTCATCGGCATCATCCTGCTGATCGGGATCGTGAAGAAGAACGCCATCATGATGATCGACTTCGCCCTGGTGGCGGAACGCGAGGAGGGCCTCGAGCCGCGCGAGGCGATCCGCCGCGCCGCGCTGACCCGCTTCCGCCCGATCATGATGACCACCTTCGCCGCGATACTTGGCGCGGCGCCGCTGGCGGTCGGCTGGGGCGAAGGCGCCGAGCTGCGCACCCCGCTCGGCGTCACCGTGATCGGCGGCCTGCTGGTCAGCCAGGTGATCACGCTTCTGACCACTCCGGTGGTCTATCTCTATCTCGACAGCTTCCGGCGGCGGGAGCCTCGCCCCAACCTGGGCCCCGGCCCCGCGGCGCACCCCCTGCCGGCCGAATGAAGAGTAAGATGCCAAAATGCCTCCAAGCTCGCCTGCCCTGCCCGCCTGCTTCCCCTCCTGCTCGCCGCCAGCGCGCTCAGCGCCTGCGAGGTCGGGCCGAACTATCACCAGCCCTCCGCGCCAACGACGCCGGCGTTCAAGGAGATCGCCGGCTGGACCGCCGCCCAGCCCTCGGACGCGGCCGATCGCGCCGACTGGTGGACCGTGTTCAACGATCCGGTGCTGAACGACCTCGAGCAGAAGGTGGTGGTCTCCAACCAGAACCTGGCCGCCGCCGAGGCGGCCTACCAGCAGGCCCGCGCGATCGTCTCCGAGCAGCGTGCGGCGCTATGGCCCAGCGTCACCGCCAACGGTTCGGCCAACGTCTCCAAAGCCGCCGGCGGCGGCAGCGTGATCAGCGGCGGGCAGGTCGTCGGCGGCGGCAAGGGCGCCGTCTCGAACTATGCGCTGCAGCTGGGCGGCACCTGGGAGCCCGACATCTGGGGCAAGGTGCGCCGCGAGATCGAGAGCGCCAAGGCCACCGCCCAGGCCAGCGCCGCCGACCTGGTCAACACGCGCCTGTCGGCCCAGATGGAACTGGCGGCCGACTACATCACCCTGCGCCAGCTCGACGAGCAGAAGCGCTTCGACGACGGCACGGTGAAGGCCTACGAGGAATCCCTCACCATCACCCGCAACAAGTACAACGCCGGCAACTCTGCGCTCAGCGACGTCGACGCGGCGGAGACCCAGCTGCACAACGCCAAGGCGGCCGACATCGCGCTCGGCCAGCAGCGCGCCCTGGCCGAGCACGCCATCGCCATCCTGACCGGCCAGCCGCCGGCCGCCCTCACCATCGCGCCGGGGCCTTGGACCCTGCAGCCGGTGGCCATCCCGCCCGGCGTGCCCTCGACGCTGCTGCAGCGCCGGCCCGACGTCGCGGCGGCGGAACGGCAGGCGGCGGCCGCCAGCGCCAGCATCGGCGTCGCCACCGCCGGCTACTATCCGAACATCACGCTGACCGGCACGGGCGGAACCGAGTCCCAGAGCATCGGCGCCCTGTTCAGCCCGCAGACCTTCTTCTGGAACGCCGGCGTCTCGGCGGCCGAGACGGTGTTCAACGGCGGCCTGACCCGGGCGCAGGTGCGAGCGGCGCGCGCCGGCTACGACCAGAGCGTCGCCCTGTACCGGCAGGCCGTGCTCGCCGCGTTCGGCCAGGTGGAAGACAACCTCGCCGCCCAGCGCGTGCTGGCCGAAGAGCAGCCGGAGCTGCAGGGCGCTGTCAACTCAGCCGACCAGGACCTGCGCATCGTACAGAACCAGTACAAGGCGGGCACTGTCGACTACACCAGCGTCGTGGTCGCCGAGACCCAGGACTACGCGGCCCACAACGCCGAACTGGCCCTGGAAGCCAACCGCCTCACCACCACCGTGGACCTCATCGTCGCCCTCGGCGGCGGCTGGAACGCCGACGAGCTGAAGAACAAGTAGTTCATACGGCTAGTCATCCCGGAGAACCGCGCAGCGGACTCATCCGGGACCTGCTTCACCGCCGGCGCCAAGCGGATCCCCGGCCCTCGGCCGCTTCGCGGCTGCGGCCGGGATGACGCTTCTAGGACGTTCGCCCACCGCTCCGCTTTCAGTTTTCCTGAGCCGCCGACAGCGCCCAGGCGCCGGCGATGTTTCACGTGAAACCGCAAACGGCCGATAATAACGGCGCCCTTTCCAAGGCGCCGACACGGCGGCGCCCCAGATTTCCTGCTACCTCACGATGTCAAAGAGCCGGCCGCTGCGAGAGCGCCGGCCCACTGACCCATCTGATCGAATCGCCGTCAAGCCAGCGGCGCGCCGCTCAGCCGGGTCTGTTCAACCTTCCGGGACAGCGCTATCTAGCTTCCGTCGGGCCTCCAGCGGGCGCCCGGCCGAAGACGGCTCGCCGTCCAAGACCCGCTCCTGGTCCCGCTCGCGGGATGGAAGGAGTGTGCGTTCGTGGAAGTGGCCTCGCAGACATGACAGCGGAATCCCAACCTCGCGTCGCCCTCGTCTGGCGCGGCGACCAGCAGATGCGCGCCAGGGCCAGCGCCCATGAAGGCCGCCTCGCGCCCGTCTTCGCGGCGCTTGCCAGGGAGGGCGTCGCGGCCGAGCCGGCGGTCTATTGCGAGGAAGCCTCGGCCGAGGTGCGCCAGCAGCTGCTGGGCATGGACGGCGTGCTCGTCTGGGTCGATCCGCTCTCGGATGGCCGCGACCGCCACGACCTCGACCCGCTGCTCAGGGACGTGGCGGCCCACGGTGTCTGGGTCAGCGCCCACCCGGACATCATCCTGAAGATGGGGGTCAAGGAGGTGCTGTATCGCACCCGCGATCTCGGCTGGGGGACCGACACCGACCTCTACGCGACGCCGGAAGACTTCCGGGCGCGGTTCCCGGCCCGGCTGATCGCCGGTCCAAGGGTCCTGAAGCAGAGCCGTGGCAACGGCGGTCAGGGCGTCTGGAAGGTGGAACTGCCGCACGGCGTCGTTCCGGGCGACGACGCGATGGTCGAGGTGTTGCACGCCCGGCGCGGCAGCCAGATCGAGCACCTCTCGCTGGCGGCCCTGATGAACCGTTGTGACGCCTACTTTACCGGTGAGGGCCGGCTGATCGACCAGCCGTTTCAGACCCGCCTGCCGGACGGCATGATCCGCTGCTACCTGGTCCAGGATCGGGTGGTCGGGTTCGGCCGGCAACTGATCAAGGCGCTGCTGCCGCCGGAGGCGGGGGAGCCAGGTCCGCGCATCATGTCCGGCGCGGATTACCCGCCGTTCCAGTCGCTCAGGTCGAAAATGGAAGACGACTGGGTCCCGGCCATGATCCGCCGGCTGCAGGTCGACCCAGCTGACCTGCCGGCGATCTGGGACGCGGATTTCCTCTACGGCCCGAGAACCGTCTCGGGGGAGGACAGCCATGTCCTCTGCGAGATCAACATCAGCGCCGTGCTGCCGATCCCCGACGAAGCGCCGGCCGAAATCGCCCGCTGCGTCGCGCGGCGGCTTCGCCGCGCCTGAACTCAAGCGCGCCAGTCCCCTCACTCTGCAATGGAGATGACGACCATGACCGAACCGACACTCGACCGCCGCCTGGTGCTTGGCGGCGCCGCCGTCCTGGGCGCGGCCCTGGCGACTGCAGCCGGCGCACAACCGGCGGCGCTGCCGACCGGCGTGGCCTTCGCGCCCAAACCGGCGCCCATGCCGTTCGATCCCAAGGCCGTCCCCGGTCTGTCGGAAAAGCTGCTCCGCAGCCACTACGACAACAACTATACCGGCGCGGTGAAGCGGCTCGGCGCGATCAGCAGCCAGTTCGCCGCGCTCGACCCTGCCACCGCGCCTGGCTTTGTCGTCAACGGCTTGAAGCGCGAGGAGCTGATCGCCTGGAACTCGATGATCCTGCACGAGCTGTACTTCGCCGCGCTCGGCGCGCCGACATCGCCCGGCCGGGCGCTGGCGGCGACGATCGAGCGGGATTTCGGCAGCGACGCGCGCTGGCGCGCCGAGTTCGCCGCCATGGGCAAGGCGCTGGGCGGCGGCTCGGGCTGGGTTATCCTGACCTGGAGCCATCGCGATCAGCGGCTCGCCAACCAGTGGGCCGCCGACCACACCATGACCTTGGCCGGGTCGACGCCGATCCTGGTGCTGGACATGTACGAGCACGCCTACGCCATCGACTACGGCGCGAAAGCCGCCGCCTACGTCGACGCCTTCATGGCGGCGACCAACTGGACGGCGGCCGACGCCCAGTTCGCCAAGGCGACCGCATGAGCGCCCCGACTGACCTCGGCGTCGGGCCCGCGCAAGGCAGCGGACGAGGCGTTGCGAGCGCCTAAGGGTCCTGGGAGGCCGCGCTCCTCCAGCCTCTCCCCGCTGAGGGAAAGCGCGCGGTCAGCTCTTCACGTCCCGCCAGTCGGCGGCGGTCGCGACATAGAGTTCGGCGATATCGGCGAGGCGTCGGCCCTGGGCGGCGACGCGGGACCGGCGGGCCATCTGCAGGCGGCGTTCGTCGTCGAGCACCGGCAGCAGCGCGCCGCCGCCGAGCCGGAAGGCGTTCTCGTCGTCGCGCAGGGCGGCCTGGGCGACATCCTCCGCAGTCGCCAGGGCGGCGAGCTCGGCGTCGTCCTGGGTGATGGCCGACATCACGTCGGCGACCTGGGTGAACGCCGCCACCACCGTGCCGTGGTAGCGCAGCAGCGCTTCGTTGGCCGCCGCCTCGGCCGCCCGCTTGTTGGCCTTCAGCGTGCCGCCGTGCCAGATCGGCTGGGTCAGGCCGGCGGCGAGCGACCAGCCGCTGGCGCCGTAGCTGAGCAGGCTGACCGGCGGAATCGCGGTCTGGGTGATGTTGGCGGTCAGCCGCAGGTCCGGATAGAGCGCCGCGGTGGCGACGCCGAGCTGGGCGACGGCGACGTGGACGTTGGCCTCCGCCGCCAGGATGTCGGGCCGCTGGCGCACCAGGCTCGAGGGCAGGCTGACCGGGATTTCCGCCGGGGCGGAGAAGCTGGCCAGATCGAAGTCCGGCGCGGTCCAGTCGGCCGGGGCCTGGCCGACCAGCTGGGCGAGCTGGTGGCGGGCCTGGGCCAGCTGCTGTTGCAGCGGCGGCAGCACCGCCACGTCCGCCGCCAACTGCGCCCTGGCGCTGGTGGTGGCCGACGGCGCCTCGCCGCCCACGCCTTCCGCCTCGCGGATAAGCGATACGACCTGCTTGTCCTCGTCGACCGCCTTCTGGGCCGTCGCGATCTCGGCGCGCACGGTGGCGATCTGCAGCGCGGCCATCGTGGTCTGGCCGGTAAGCGTCAGATAGGCGGCGTCAGCCTGGCGGGCCTGGTTCTCGGCCCGGGCCGCGGCGGCCTCGGAGCCCCGGCGCAGGCCGCCGAACAGGTCGGCGTCGTAGCTGACCGTCCCGCCGATCGAGTAGAGCCCCAGCGTCGGGTTGGTGATCTTGATGCCCGGAAAGCCGGAGAAGCCGAACGAGGTGAGGTTGATCCGCTCGCCCTGCAGGCCGGCGTTCACATCGACCTGCGGCTGCTGCGCGCCGCGGGTGGCGACCGCCTCCTGCTGCAGTCGAACCAGCGAGGCGTTGGCGGCGCCGACGGTCTGGTTGCCGCTCAGCGCCTGGTCCATCACCTTGTCGAGGTCGGCCGAGCCGAACGACTTCCACCAGCCGCCCGCCACCCGCTGGTCCGGGCTGAGGCGCGCGACGTTGCTGGGCGCGTCGCCCTGCATCAGGTAGCCGGGCGTCGTCGGCGCGGCCGGGCTCTGGAAGTCGGGCCCGACCGCCTTGCAGCCGGCGAGCGAGGTGGCCGCGAGAGCGGTGAGAAGCAGCTTGGACCTAGTCAACGACAACCTCCGCCGGACCCGCGGCGGGCTTCGGCTTGCGCATGATGAGAAGCAGCGGCGCGACCAGGATCGTCAACACCAGCATCAGCTTGAACACGTCGATCAGCCCGACCATCGCCGCCTGCCGGGTGATCTCGTTGTTCAACGTATCGAGCATCGAGCCGCCGCCAGGGCCACTCCCTCCGCTCAGCGGTCCGACTGGGTTGCCCGGCTGCACCTGGGCGGCCATGTCGGCGTGGGCGACCGAGCTCTGCCGCGTGAAGAGCGCCTGCATCAGCGAGATGCCGACGCTGGAGCCCAGGTTCCGCACCAGGGTGTAGACCGAGGTGCCTTCCGAGCGCAGTTCGGGGGTCAGGGTGGCGAACGCGGTGACGCTGAGCGGCACGAACAGCAGCCCGATCCCGACCCCCTGGATCACGCCGGTGATCACGAACGGGGTCGCGTCCATCGACAGGTCGAAGTGGGTCATCTGGAACAGCGACAGGCCGCATAGCCCGAGCCCGACGCCGAGGATCAGCCGGGTGTCGACGCGCCCGACCAGCCGGCCGACGACGAACATCGCCGCGAACGAGCCGAGGCCCCGGGGCATCATCACCAGCCCTGCGCCGAACACCGAGTAGCCCATCAGCCCCTGCATCACCGGCGGCAGCAGCGCCATGGTCGAGAACAGGAACAGGCCGATGAAGAAGCCGAACAGGTTGCAGGTGACGAAGTTGCGGTCGAGCGCCAGCCGGCGATCGAAGAACGGGTGCTTGGCGGTCAGCGTCTGCGTCACGAACACGTAGAGCCCGATCAACGCGCAGATCGCCTCGATCCAGACCTCGCGCGAGGAGAACCAGTCGACCGTCGGCCCGCGGTCGAGCACCAGCTGCATCGCGCCGATGAACACGGTCAGCGCGCCGAAGCCGACGAAGTCGAATGGCCTCGCCACCTGGCCCCTGTCCCTCCCCATGAAGAACCAGATCGCCGCGAACGCCAGGATCCCGATCGGCAGGTTGATGAAGAACACCCAGCGCCAGGAGAAATCGTCGGTGAGCCAGCCGCCAAGCACCGGTCCCAGGATCGGCCCCAGGATCGCGCCTGCGCCCCAGATCGCCATCACCTGCCCGACCTGGCTGGGCGGATAGATATCGAGCACCACCGCCTGCGACAGCGGGATCAGCGCGGCGCCGCACAGACCCTGCAGCAGCCGGAAGACGACGATCTCGGCCAGACTGTTGGAGACGCCGCATAGCATCGAGGCGATGGTGAAGCCGGCGATCGAGAACAGGAACATCTGCTTGCGGCCGATGCGGGTCGACAGCCAGCCGGACAGCGGCGTCATGATCGCCGCGGCGATGATGTAGGAGGTCAGGACCCAGGTGATCTGGTCCTGCGAAGCCGAGACGCTGCCGGCCATGTGCGGCAGGGCGACGTTGGCGATCGTCGTATCGAGCGACGTCATCACCGTGGCCAGCATCAGGCCGATGGTGATGGGGACGCGGTTGGCGAAATCGGTGGGGGTGGGCATGACCCGGACTTAGGGCTGGGCGCCAGCGCGCCGTTTTGCCCCCGAGCGTACGTCGACCGTCACATTGGCGCTGAGTCCCGCCGCGCCGCACTTGCCCGTCGGCGGATCGTCGAAGGCGATCCGCACCGGCAGCCGCTGCACCACCTTGACCCAGTTGCCGGTGGCGTTCTGGGCCGGCAGCGGCGAGAACGCCTGGCCGGCGCCCGGGCTGAAAGTCGCCACCTTGCCGGCGAAATCCTGGCCGGGGCAGGCGTCGATGTGGATGCGGGCCGGCTGGCCCGGCTGCATCTTGGCCAGCTGGTCTTCCTTGAAGTTGGCCTCGACCCACGGCTGGCCGGCCACCAGCCAGAACAGCGTCTGGGCCGGGTTCACATAGGAGCCGACCTGCAGCTGCTCGACGCGGGTCACGACGCCGTCCTGCGGCGCCACCACTTCGCCGTAGGAAACGTTGAGCCGGGCGCGGTCCAACGCCGCCTGCGCCTGCTGCACCTGCGGGTGGCCGTCGACGGACACATTGGCGCCGCCGAGGTTGGCCAGCGCCTGGGCGAGCATCTGCTGCGAGGTGATGACGCTCTGGTGGGCGACGTCGGCCGCGTGCATCGCCGTCTCGTACTGGTCGCGCGACGAGACGCCGACCTGCATCATCGACTTCTGCCGCGCCGCCTGAGTGTCGGCGAAAGCGGCGGTGTCCTTCGCCATCTTCAGCGCCGCCACCTGCTGCTGATAGGCCGCCTCGAGGGCCTGCACCTGCAGCCGCGCGCCGGCGAGCTGCGCGGCGGCCTGCTCCTGGCTGGCGGCGAAGTCGCGCACATCCAGCTTGAACAGCACCTGTCCCTTGCGGACCTGTTGGTTCTCGGTGACGTCCAGCTCGGTGACCCGGCCGCCGATGCTGGCGCTGACCGGCACGCGCGCAGCCTGCACATAGGAGTCGTCGGTCAATTCACTGCGACCGCTGGTCAGCACGAAGTAGGCGGCGATGGCCAGGATCAGCAGCGGCCCGATAATCATCAGCGGCCAGCGCCACCGCGACAGCAAGCCGCGGCGCGGCGCGGCCACTTCCCGGTCGGCCTGGTCGGTCGCTGTCGCCTGATCGCGCGCCAAGAACGCTATCCCCGATAATCGCTACTGTTGGGACGAACAAAACCCGACGCGTGGCAATGCCTCGCGCGGGGATTCGCCGTTCCTGCCACTTGCAGGTAAGCGTCGCACGTGCATGATCCAAATGATATGTCGTCACCGCTTAGATGAATGCGATGCATTTGGCGAACCTCGACCTCAACCTGCTGCGCGTATTCGATGTGCTGCTGGAAGAACGCAGCGTCACCCGGGCTGGCGCGCGTCTTGGCCTGACGCCCTCGGCCGTGAGCCATGCGCTCAGCCGCTTAAGATATCACCTCGGCGACGAGCTGTTCCAGCGCGACCGGCTGGGCATGCAGCCAACCCGCAAGGCGCTCGAGATCGGCCCCAGCCTGCACGCCGCGCTCGGCCAACTGCAGAGCGCCCTCACCCCGGCCGATTTCGACCCGGCGGTCAGCGACCGGCGCTTCAGCATCGTCGCCGGCGGCTACGCTTGCGCCGTGCTGATGCCGCCGCTGGTCGCCGGGCTCCAGGCCAAGGCCCCCGGCGTGTCGCTGCACATCTCCGAGAACCCGCCGGACCTGATCGAACAGCTCGACAGCGGGCAGCTCGACTTCATGGTGCAGGTCGTCGACGCCGCGCCGGAACGCTTCGCCCGCGAACGGCTGATCGCCGAAGCGCTGGCTTGGGTCGTCCGCGCCGACCATCCGCTCTGCCGCGCACCGGCGACGCTGGAGGATCTGGTCAGCGTGCCGCACGTGCTGGTGGCCGCCCGGCGCGACGCCGTGGAGCGACCGGCGATCAGCCTTCGCTCGAGCTGGGAAGACCTGGGCGCGTTCGAAAGCGAGCTGGCCAAGCGCGGCCTGCGCCGGCGCGTCGGGGTGGTCGCGCCGGACACCTTCTCGGCCATGACCATCGTCGCCCGCTCCGAGATGGCCGCGCTGATCCCGCGCCGTCTCGCCCTACTCTCGGTGCAGAGCGGGCGCCTAGCCCTGATCGAACCGCCCTACGAGACCGCGCCGGTCAACGTCAGCCTGCTCTATCGTAAGGACCGCCTCGCCGAGCCGCCGATGGCCTGGATGCGGGCCCTGATCAGCGACGCCGCGGTGGGGATCTGAGCGCGCGGGCCGACGCAGTCCCATTACCTGCCGCGGAAGATATGTGACAATCCGTACCAAATCTCTTGCAATCCGTTGAGATTCATCGAGATTCTGCGCTGCAGAAAAGGACGCAGACACCGATGGCCTCCATCCTCTCCGCGAAGCACTTCCGCGATGAGCGCGCCGCCTACGCGTTCGTAGAAGCGCGCGTGTGGGCCAATGGCCGCGTCTGCCCTCACTGCGGCGTGGTCGACAACTCCACCGCCCTGAAGGGCAAGAGCACCCGCCCCGGCATCTACAAGTGCAAGGAGAAGGCGTGCCGCAAGCCCTTCACCGTGAAGGTCGGGACGGTGTTCGAGGCCAGCAACGTCAAGCTCCACATCTGGCTTCAGGCCATGCACCTGCTGTGCTCCAGCAAGAAGGGCATCAGCAGCAACCAGCTTCACCGGACGCTTGGCGTTAGCCTGAAGACGGCTTGGTTCATGAGCCACCGCATCCGCGAAGCCATGCGGGACGGCGAACTCGCCCCTTTCGGCGCAGGCGGGTCTCACGTCGAGGTGGACGAGACCTTCCTTCTGAAGGACCCGGACGCGCCGGCGCCGCGCAAGCCGACCAAGAAGCCGAACTGGAACCAGAAGATGAAGGTTTTGACGCTGGTTGATCGCGCCAGCGGCCGGGCTCGTAGCTTCGTGGTGGACAGCCTGAAGGCGGAAGACCTCGCGCCGATCTTGAGCGCGAACATCGCCAAGGAAGCGCGCCTGCTGACGGACGAGGCTCCGCGCTACATCGGCCTAGGCCGCATGTTCGCGGACCACCAGACCGTCAACCACGGCAACGAGGAATACGTCCGCCGCGCCGATCCCGTCGTACACACGAATACGGTCGAGAACTTCTACAGCGTCTTCAAGCGCGGCATGCGCGGCACGTATCAACATTGTGCGAAGCGGCACCTTCACCGCTATGTCGCAGAGTTTGATTTCCGCTATAGCGAACGCGTCGCCCTTGGTGTGGGCGATACTGAGAGAGCGGCGCGCGCGTTGTCTGGGATCGTGGGCAAGCGGCTGAAGTACCGGAACTCGTTGGGCGCGCCATGACGGCGACCAACAAGCCCGACCTGCTTGAAAGCGGCATCTACACGTTCTCCGACGTCGCCAAGCTGCTGCGAACGCGCACTCAGAGGGTCCGGACATGGGTCAACGGTCATGGCGCGCATCAGCAGCCATTGATCGACAACGAGCTTGGCCGCGTCGGGCACTCCTACGTGATCAGCTTCACCAACTTGATGGAACTGAGGTTCGTCGCCCTTTTTGCCGAGGCTGACATTCCCCTCCGGACGATCCGCGCGATCATGAACGAGGCGAAGGACGTTCTCCAACGTCCGCACCCATTCGCAACGAACACCGTCTTCGGAACGGACGGCAAGCGCATCCTCGCACTCATCAAGCGCGAGACTGGCGAGAGTGACGTTTTGGATCTGAAGTCCAGGAACTACGAAATACCCGCCTTCGCGGTGCTGAAGCCCGGCGTTATCTTCAACAGCAAGGGCGATGCGTCCGCCTGGTATCCTCGGCCGGACACCGCTCCCAACGTCGTGATGCACCCGCGTTATTCCTTCGGGCGCCCGATCCTTGAGGCTAGCCGGATACCCACCGCAGCAATCGCCGCGTCTGCAAAGGTGGACGGACCGAAGGTGACCGCCGCCATCTTCGACGTTCCGGTAAAACAGGTACGTGAGGCTGTGGAGTTCCAAGAACAACTCCGACGGGCGGCTTGAAGGTCGCCTTCGACGAGAACATTCCAATGGCAATGGTGAGGGTCTTTCAATCCTTCTCCAAAGAGCATCAAATTCTAAGACTTATTCCCGGACTCGAAGTCGCGTACGCCAAGGATTACGCGCCAGCAAGGACCGACAAAGACTACATAAAGAAGAGCGATGTTCCGTGGATCAAGCGGTTCTCTCAGGCCGGCGGAAAGGTCATTATCTCAGGCAATACGAGGATGATGTCCGTCGAAGCAGAGCGGTTGGCGTTGGTGGAAGAGGGAATGATTGTCTTCTTCCCCGACGGGTCATGGAACGGACTGCGTTTTTTCGACAAGTGTGCCCTCCTGCTGCGCTGGTGGCCGCAGCTCGCGGAGATCGCAAAGACCGCCAGTGCGCCCTCATTCTGGCGTATACCTGCAACGTGGAAATCGGAGGCCGGAATTGTCCAAGTGCCCCATACGGATCAAAGCCTAGAGCGCGTCGAGCGTCAGAAGGCGGAGGGACTGGCCAAGCGGGAAGCGAGAAAGGCCAACCGCCCCGACCCAGCGCAAACGCAACTGGAGGGCCTGGAGGCCCCAGACCATGACGGCGAAGCCAAAGAAAGCTAGCCAGCGCGAACGCTTCATTGAAGCCGCCCGCGAGCACGAGACCGACGACAGCCCGGAAGAGTTCGAGCGCGTGTTCGGCAAGATCGTACCGCCGAAGAAGGCCGGCGATGTCGTCGCGCCGGCTAAGGGCAAGACGCCCAAATGAGGATGCTACTGGCGGCCGCCTTGATCGGCCTTGGCGTCATCGCCCTTGGGTTCGTCGGCTTTGTCGTCTGGGCTCACTACGCGTTCACCGTGGGCCTGCCGTCGCCGCCAGTCTGGATCGCGACGGCTTATGTGGCGGCTTGCACTGCGGCCATCGCCGTTGGGCTTCGACTTCTCCGCCGCCGCCCAAATTCAGACTGAGACCCCCGCCGCCCTCGCGGGGCTATGGTACGGATTGTCTAATATCTTCCCTGCCGCGTAATCGCCGGGGCGACCTGCCTGGGGAAGGATCGCGACGCGCCTGGCAGTCCGGGCGCCGCACGAAACCCAAGGAGATCCTCCCATGCTCGACCTCGACACTCTCGCCGACCGCTACATCGAAGCCTGGAACGAACGCGACGAAGGCCGTCGCCGCGAGCTCATCGGCAAGCTCTGGGCCGAAGACGCCGCCTTCCGCGATCCGATCATGCAGGGCGACGGTCTGGCCGGCATCGACGCCGTGATCGCCGGCGTCCAGACCCGCTTTCCCGAATTCAGCTTCAAGCAGATCGGCAAGGCCGACGGCTTCGGCGACTACGTCCGCCTCTCGTGGGGCCTGGGTCCCGACGCCGGCGACGCGCCGATCAAGGGCACCGATATCGTCTACGTCGAGAACGATCGGCTGAAGACGGTGACCGGCTTCTTCGACCAGATGCCGGCCTGAGGGAAAACACCCGCCTCCTCTCGTCACCCCGGCCAAGCGGCGTAGCCGCGCCGAGCCGGGGCCGGACGGGCCGGTCCCTAGGCGAATTCCAGCTAGGTCGCGGCGCTTCTGGCCCCGGGTCTGCGCGCTGCGCGCTCCGCCCGGGGTGACGAGATCTCTTAGCGGGCGACGGCTGCCGATTGAGGCTACGCCGCCAGCTCGACCTCGAACCGCGCGCCGGGACCGTCGCCCACCGTCAGCGAGCCGCCGGCCTGGCGGGTGAAGGCTTCGACCAGCCCGCGGCCGAGGCCCTGGCGGCGGGTGGCGAAGTCGGCCGGCAGTCCGCGGCCGTCATCCTCGACGATCAGGCGATAGCCGCGCGCCTCGCGGGCGAAGGCGACGCGGATCTGGCCGGAGTCCCCGTCGGCGAAGGCGTGTTTGGCGGCGTTGGTGACCAGCTCGTTGACGATCAGGCCCACCGCGACGGCGCGATCGCGATCGAGCGCGCCGGCGTGGACGTCGCAGTCGAGCCGCACCAGCTCGCCCAGGAACAGCGCCTCGGCGAGGTTGGAGCAGAGGTCGGGCAGATAGACCGCCATGTCGACCGCTTCCGGATCGCCGGCGGCGGCGTAGAGGTTGCGCTGCGCCTGAGAGATGCTGGTTACGCGGCGGAGCGCGTCGCTGAGCGCGCTGCGGGCGGGCTCGCTCGACGCGCGGCGCATCTGCATGCCCAGCAGCGCCGCCACGGTCTGGAAGTTGTTCTTGGTCCGGTGCTCCAGCTCGCGCAGCATCAGGTCGCGCTCGGCGAGCTTGGCCTCGCCGTCATCGGAGTCGCGCCGCGCGGTGGCGCGAAACACCTGCGCCACGGCGATCACCACCAGGCCGGTGAGGAGGATGACCGCCAGGTTCGCGGGCTGCGCCTCGCCCTTCCAGATCAGCCCCCGCGGCGGGATCACATAGGCCCAGGCCGCCAGCCCGGCGATACATAGCGTAGCCACCCCCGGCCGCCATCCGCCCACCAGGGTCGCGACCAGGCAGGCGGGGAAGATCAGCACGAACGGGGCGACGCCAGGCGCCACCGCGTCCATGACGACGCGCGTCAGTCCGGTCACGCCCACGCAGATCAGCGCGGTGAAGGCTTCGCCGGCCCAGATGGGCAGGACCGGCGCGAGCCGCCTCGGCAGATCGATCGCCCTGAGACTTGGCAAAACCTCGTTCTCCCTCAACTGTACATTTAGCGCAGGTGTTGGGCGCTTGCGAGATTCCGGGAGTCGGTCAAATCGCCTCAACCCCAGTTGGTGGTGTTCGCGTTCACGAGGAGTTCAGATTGCGGGCGCCCTTGACGCCGGGTGACGCTGGCGGCGGATCGAGCGGCGGCGCTAGCATGCGGCCGTAGGAGAACGCCGCCGATGCACATCGACCTGCTTTCACCCGCCAGTTTCGCCGGCGGCCAGCCGCATGACCAGTACCGCTGGCTGCGCGAAAACGACCCAGTGCACTGGCACGAGGAGCCGCGCGGCCGCGGCTACTGGGCGGTGACCCGCTACGAGGATGTCTGGAACGTCGACCGCGACTTCCAGACCTACTCGAGCGAGCCGACCATCATGATCGCCGACCCCGCGGACGGCGGCGTGAACGGCGGGCTTGGTCCTTACAAGATGATGCTGATGATGGACCCGCCCGAGCATGCGGGCTTCCGCAAGCTGATCCGCGGCGAGTTCACCCTACCCGCCGCCCGCCTGCGCGCCGAGCGGATCGCCGCCCTGGCCAGGCAGATCGTCGATGCGGTGGCGAAGAAGGGCGAGTGCGATTTCGTCAGCGACGTCGCCGGCGAGATGCCGTCCTACGTCATCGCCGAGCTGATGGGCATGCCGCTGGACGACGGGCGCGAACTCTACAAGCTGACCGAGGCGATCCACACCGCGCCGGAGGCCCAGGCGCCCGGCGCCGGCGCCCAGGCGGTCGGCAAGATGTTCGAATACGGCATGGGCCTGATCGCCGAGAAGCGGGCCCGGCCCGGCGACGACCTCGCCTCCAAGCTGCTCGCCTGCGAGGTCGACGGCCGGCGGCTGGCCGACCCGGAGTTCCTGCTGTTCTTCCTGCTGCTGATCGACGCCGGCGGCGACACCACCCGCAACCTGCTCGCCGCCGGGCTGCTGGCGCTGATGGAGCGGCCGGACCAGCTGGCCTGGCTGAAGCAGGACCTGGACGGCCGCCTCGCCGGCGCCCAGGAGGAGCTGCTGCGCTGGACCAGCCCGGTGATCTACATGCGCCGCACCGCCAAGCGCGACGCCGAGCTGAACGGCAAGCAGATCCGCGAAGGCGACAAGGTGGTGATGTACTTCGGCTCGGCCAACCGCGACGCCGCGAAGTTCGAGCACCCCGATGCGCTGGACATCTCCAGGCCGCCGGAAGCGCACCTCGCCTTCGGCGCCGGCCCCCACGTCTGCCTCGGCCAGCACATCGCCCGGATCGAGATCGACGCCATGTTCCGCGAGGTGCTGAGCCGGATGACCGACTTCGAGCTGGCCGGCGAAACCGAGTGGCTCCCCTCCAACTTCATCTCCGGCCCGAAGGCCATGCCGCTGCGATTCAGGGCGACGGCTTAGGACCGCGGTACGCTAGAAGCGGTCGCTGGGTTCCAGCCCGCAAAGCCGCCATCCCCAACGGCGGCTATGGGTGGTTAGCTGCCGTTGGGGCGAGCTTCCTTCATTCGCCGAATGTCAGCACGAACGCCGTAGTACATGACGATCCACCCAGAGTAGAGTAGTCCCGCTAGTCCGACGAGGGCGAATGGTCCAAGCACAATGGTCCGGCCTAGTTCGCCGAGCTTGAACATCGAGTCCAACATAAAACAGAGCACGCCGCCGACCAGAATTACCGCAACCCATGGCAACCCAAACGCCCGCACGTAGAGCCACCTTGTCCTAGGCGTGAGCGCTTCAGTTTCGGCAATCAGATAAGCGCGGTACTCAGACCAGCGGCCCCTTATCAAGAGTGCTAATCCCATCATCTGTGAAGCCTACCACAGGTCGCCAGAGCTGCCACAAGCCGCCTCCCAACGTCCGGCGTTCACGAAAGGCAGCATGAACATGAAGGCGAAAAAGCTCGCCGCGAGTTCGGCGGTATTGCGCGCTGCGCCGGCCACCGCTAGCAGCAGCCCCGCGACGAACAGCGCCAGCATCACGGTGTGGATGCGCGGCCGCGTGCCGCCCCAGGCGGCCATTGCTGCGGCGCCGGCGGCCATGCCGATGTCGGCGCAGGCCAGTACAATACCGAAGGCCACCGTCGAGTGAGTGCGCGCCAGCGGATACGGCAGGATCAGCACGCCGAGACCGCCGATCAGGAAGGAGACCATGCTGACCACCAGGCAAAGCCCGAGCAGCGGTGGTCGCCGCCAGAGGTACAGGGCGCCGTCGAAGGCCTGGCGCCAGACCGCGCGGGCCATCGCCGCGCCGTCAGCGGTCTTCGCCGGCATCGGGATGCGGACCGATAGCAACACGAGGATGGCGAACGCGAAGGTCGCAATGTCGATGAGGATCGCGCCGGTTACGCCGATCACCGCGTAGAGCAGGCCGGCCAACGCCGGGGCGATCGCGTTCGCGGCCGGGTTCATCATCTGGCTGATCGCGTTGGCGCGGTCGCGGTGGCTGTCAGGCACCAGCATGGCTACCGAGGCGCGGAACGCCGGCCCGCTGACGGTGAGGATCGACGCGTTGATCAGGGCCAGCGCGTAGAGATGCCAGAGCCGGAACGCTCCCGAGGCGAAGCTCGCCAACAGCAGTCCGCTCGCCACCACGAAGCCGGCGTTGGCGAGGATCAGGATCCGGCGCCGATCGTAGCGGTCGGCCAGAGCCCCAGAGATGCCCGCGCCGATGATCCAGGGCAGCGTCTGGCAGAAGGAGATGATCGCGAGCGGTGTTGCATGCGATGTCTGGGTGAATACCGCTATCCCGACTGCGAAGAAGCTGATGCGGCTGCCGACCTGCGACACCGTCTGAGTCGCCACCAGCAGGTAGTAGGTGCGAAGGCCGTGGCTAAGCGCCTCCGATCCTGTTTGCATCCACCGTGCCCCGCGTCTGGTTGACCGAACCCACTAGATCAGTGTCGCCGCATTGGGACCAGGGAACTCGTCCCGCATCGCGCTACAGTTTTTCCCGGTCTGACTTCCGCTTAGGGTCGCTTCTCGCCGTTGGCGTCATGCCCGGAAGCGGACAAGGAAAGCGGCAATTGGCCTAAGCGCTAGCGCCTGCCGTGCCTGTGGTCGTTCCATTCGAGATACGAGCCGAACGCGGCGAAGGCGATCAGCCACATGATGGCCGTCCAAACAGGCTGATGAAGTTGCACGATCCACACCTGAACGGTGACCACGAAAGCCACCATTAGGGCAAGGCTCCGGAACAGCCGGATGAATGACCACTTAAACCTTTCACCCGGCGTCATTTGCGCTGCGTATTCTCACGGGCGGCTTCGGACTGGCCGTGGCGCGGTTATCCCTGATCCACGGTCTGGCTTCAACGCAGGCGACGGCCGCTTAGGGTCGAAACCGGCCATTGCCGTCGTTCCTGAAAGCAGACGCACCAGACTTTTCAGGTTCCGGTTGGCGCTCGTGGCCCGCGCGCAGGCCGCGCTCACGCGCGGCTGGAGATCTGAAAGGGATTCCCGTCGGGGTCCTTGCAGTCGCACATATCAAACCGCCCGCCCGACTTAACGGCGCCTGCGCGGACGAGCCCTCGCTTTAGAAGGTCGGTTCGAGCCTGCGCCACATCGGCAGAGTAAAATACGAGTTTCGGTGGCCGGCTCCCTGGGCTCGCCTTGCCAGCGTGCAGCGCCAGCCCACAGGCTCCTGCCTCAAAATCGACCCACCCACCTTCGCGAGCCACAACGGGTAGCCCGACCACGTCCCGATAGAAACAGGTCATCTGATCTAGGTTGGACGTGAATAGGATCACTCGGCGCAGTTCCAGCGACACGGTTTCTATCCTCTTGGTTTCACGACCAGAGACCAGCGGACTTTTTATTTCGCAAGGCGGCAGAGCGAACTTCTGCTTCGGGTCGAAACCGCGCGTTGGCTTTGTGCCGGGAAGCGGACGGCCCCGCCAGCGTAGGGTGGTGAGGGGGCGTTGGGCGGTCCTATAATGGCTGGACTTGCGATGGGGCCGGCATGATCCGCACGCTCTCCTGCCACTGCGGAGCCATCCGCCTCGAAGTGAATGCCGAGCTTGACGAGGTCGGCGAGTGCAATTGCTCGACCTGCGCACGGCATGGGTTCCTTCATTGGAAGATGAAGCCCGAGCAGGTCAGGCTGGCGACGCCGCGCTCTGGGCTGTCCACCTACGTCTGGCGGTTCGTCACCGAGGGCCATCACTTCTGCAAGACCTGCGGGACCGCCATCGCGAGGACAGGGCCGAACTACCTGTCGATCAATGCCCGGTGCCTGGACGACGTCGATGTCTTCACCCTCAACATCAAGCGCGGCGACGGCCGAACCCACATGCCGGGCGGCGACGTCCCGCCACTCGCAGACGGCTGAAGCGGCCGACGTGGCGATATCAGCTAAGGGTCGAGCCCGGTCATTGCCGTCCCGCCCAAATGCGGACCCCGGCGGGCCGGCGCTAGCCCCCCTGCCCCGAGGCGGCGTCCAGTAGCAGGAAGGCGCGGCCGGGGTTGGTGGCCAGCAGCGCGGCGGCCTGGAAGCCCTGCTTGTCGCGCTGCGAGGCTTCGGCGATCAGCTGGCCGAAGCGGCTGGTCAGCGCCAACGTGCGGGTGCGGAACGGACCGTCCGATATCAGGCGGCGGGCGAGGCGGCGGATCGCGGCCGGCGCCAGCGTGCGGACCACCTCGCGGCCCCCGGCCGCGTCGCCGGTCTGCACCGCCGCGGCGATCTCCTCGATGCGGCCCTTGGGCAGCAGCGCGGCCGGATCGATCCCCATCGCCTCGATCTCGCCGAACATCACATCGCCCAGCCGCGCATCGTCGACCACCTGCTCGCCGTCGGCGCCGTCGAGGGTGGTGAGCAGCTCCTTCCAGGTCCAGCCCGGCTCTTCCGCCGCGCCGCCCTGGCCGCCAGCGGCGTCGAACACGGCCTTGAACTCGTCGTCGGTGGCCGTCGGCGTCAGTTTCAGCCGACCCCGCAGCGCCGTCTCGGACTCGGCGGGCTCGGCCGGCGCCGCCAGCGCGGTGGGCTCGCGCGGGGGCAGCGCGGCGGCGACGCGGCTCGCGGCGCGTTCGGCCGGCGTCGAGCGCTGCAGCACCGAGGCGCCCTTGCCGCCCTGCGCGACGACGCCCATCAGCTGGACCGCCTCGCTCAGCATCTCGTAGTTGCGCCTGACGCGCTCCTGGAACGCCTGGTCGATCGCCTGGGTCTCCTCGGCCGCGCGGCGGGCCGAGGTCAGCAGATCCTCGAGCCCCTGGTCGACCGCCGCCTTGATCTCGCTGGCGCGGGCCGAGGTCTCCTCCGGCATCCGCGCGGCCCGGGCCGAGACCTGGTCCATCATGGCGTTGAGGCCGTCCATCGCGTCGCGGGCGGCGGCGACCTGGGCCTCGAGGCGCTGCGAGGCCTCCTTGCCGGCGTCCTCCACCAGCTTGGCCGATTGTTCGATGATGCCCTTGGCCTGCTCGAGCCGGGTGTCGAACACCTGGTCGGCCTTCTGGCCGGCGGTGAACGCCGCCTCGTTGAGCAGGTCGACCCGGGCCCTGGCCGCCTCGGCGTGGACGTCGGCGGCCTCGCGCGCCTCGACCGCCGCGGCCGACAACGCCTCGATGGTCGAGCGCATCGCCGTTTCCAGATGTTCACGCTCGCGGGCGCCAGCTTCCGAGAGGTCCTTGAGCGTGCCCTCGGCCGAACGGGCAAACGCGTCTCGCTCGCCGCCGGCCGCCTCGGCCAGCTCGCGGAACTTCGAGCGGGCTTCGCCAATCAGCTCGCTGAGCGCGCCGGCGCCGATGTTGGTCGCCTCGTTGAGGTCGGCGACGTCGATCTTGGCGTTGGCCAGGAACTCGGCCAGCGCCGCGGTGCGGCTCTCGGTGAGACTGGCGAAGTCCTCCTGCTCGGCGCGCAGGGCGTGGGCGACGGTGACGAGCGCGGCGCGCTGGTGCGTCAGCCCGTCCTCCAGCGCCTGCAGCTGGTCGCCGACCCCGGTGCTGGCGGTCTCCATCCGGGCGACCTGACGGCCGAGATCCTCGGTCGCCACGCGGGAGGCGTCGACCGCTTCGCCGGCGGCGGCGGCGAGATCCGCCGCCCGCGCGGCCAGCGCGGCCTCGGCCTCGCGCAGCTGGGTCTCGGCAAGGTCGGAGGCTTCGGCCACCATGTGGGCCTGGCGGTTGATGGCGTCGGTCACCGCCGCCGAGCGAGCGTCGAGGGTCAGCGCCAGCGTGGTCAACTCACCGCGCTCGCGGCTCAGCGTCTCCACCAGACCGATGGCGGTGCGCGAGGCGTGGGCGGTCGCGTCCGCCAGCTTTTCGGTCTCCATCGCCAGCGCTTCGCGCAGCGCGGTCAGGTGGTCGCGCGCCTGGTTGGCGACCTCGGAGGCGACCGCGATCTGCCCACGCATGGCCTCGACCACCGCACCGGCTTCCGCGGCGGCGAGCGCCGTCGGGCCGATCAGCTCGTCGGTGAGGCGCTTGGCCCGCCGGGCCTCGGCCGTGAGCACCCGCGCCTGGGCCACCACCATGGCGCAGGCGAAGATCAGTCCCATCGGCGCGACAGCGATCAGGGCCAGGAAGGCGATGGTCAGCGGCGAATAGGCGAAACCAGGGCTGCGGGCGCCGTAGCCAAGCGCGAACACGGCCACGGCGGCGGCCCAGACCACGCTGGCGATCGCCGCCAGCAGATAGGCCCCCCGCGAACTGGCGGCCGGCTCGGCCATGCGATCCAGCACCATGGCCGGCTGCAGCGCCGCGGGCGCGGCGATGGCGACGCCCTGCGGTTCGCTGCTGGTCTGCGGGGTCGCCAACTGTTGGTCCTGCGGCTTGGGTTCGGGGGTGATCGTGCTGACCTCTTCGCGCGGAACCTCGACGGCCGGCAAGCCGCCTGCCTTGACCGACGTGAAACTCAAAGGCTTGGGTCGCTGAGGGGCCATCACTGCCGATCGAATTTCCGGGCGCCAGACCGTCCGGGCGCGCGGCCCTGTTTGCGCCTGTGTTTCAATAACCCGGCGCGGCGCGCCGGCAAAGACGGTTCACCATAGCGCCCGCCGGCGCCCGCATCTTGCGCAAGTCCGGCCCGTCGCTTAACTCACGCGGCATAGGGCTGGCCGGCCGACCCACGACAGGACGTGGGCGGCGGAGCAATTCAGGCAAGGCCGGAAACAAGCTTCATGTCATCAACGACCCTGCGCGCCGACCCGCTTGCCGCCGGCGCGGCGCAACTGTCACCGGTGAGGCTGACCCACCTGCAGCGCCTGGAGGCCGAGAGCATCCACATCATGCGCGAGGTGGTGGCCGAGTGCGAGAAGCCGGTGATGCTCTATTCGATCGGCAAGGACAGCTCGGTGATGCTGCACCTGGCCGCGAAGGCGTTCTATCCGGCCAAGCCGCCGTTTCCGCTGCTGCACGTCGACACGACGTGGAAGTTCCAGGAAATGTACAAGATGCGCGAGCGGATGCCGCGCGAGCTCGGCTTCGAGCTCCTCGTGCACCAGAACCCCGAAGCGCTCGTCGCGCGGCATCAATCCGTTCGATCACGGTCCGCTGCACACCGACATGTGGAAGACCCAGGGGCTGAAGCAGGCGCTGGACAAGTACGGCTTCGACGCGGCGTTCGGCGGCGCCCGGCGCGACGAGGAGAAGAGCCGCGCCAAGGAGCGCATCTTCTCCCTCCGCACCGCCCAGCACGTCTGGGACCCGAAGAACCAGCGGCCGGAGCTGTGGAAGCTCTACAACGCCAGGAAGCGCCCCGGCGAAAGCTTCCGCGTGTTCCCGATCTCCAACTGGACCGAGCTCGACATCTGGCAATACATCCACCTGGAGAACATCCCGATCGTGCCGCTCTATTTCGCGGCGGAGCGGCCGGTGGTCGAGCGCGACGGCCAGCTGATCATGGTCGACGACGAGCGCATGCGCCTGCTGCCCGGGGAAACCCCGCAGATGCGCAAGATCCGCTTCCGCACCCAGGGCTGCTATCCGCTGACCGGCGCGGTGGAGAGCGACGCCGAGACCCTGCCGCAGATCATCCAGGAAATGCTGCTCGCCACCACCTCCGAGCGCCAGGGCCGGGTGATCGACCACGACCAGTCCGCCTCGATGGAGAAGAAGAAGCGCGAGGGCTATTTCTGATGCGCATCTTCTCCGCACTTTCCCCAACTCGTCACCCCGGCCGTAGCGCGACAGCACGTAGAGCCGGGGCCGGACGGGCAGCATCCAAGTTCACCCTCGTCCGGGCGCCGGCGGGCCTGGCCCCGGCTCTCCGCTTCGCTGCGGCCGGGGTGACGGCAGCTTGGGGTCAACTCTGATGGCCCACGTCAGCGATCTGATCGCCACCGACATCGACGCCTACCTTGAAGCGCACCAGCACAAGTCGCTGCTGCGCTTCATCACCTGCGGCAGCGTCGACGACGGCAAGTCGACCCTGATCGGGCGGCTGCTCTACAATTCCAAGATGATCTTCGAGGACCAGCTGGCCGCGCTGGAGGCGGACTCCAAGAAGGTCGGCACCCAGGGCGGCGAGATCGACTTCGCTCTGCTGGTCGACGGCCTCGCCGCCGAGCGCGAGCAGGGCATCACCATCGACGTCGCCTACCGCTTCTTCTCCACCGACAAGCGCAAGTTCATCGTCGCCGACACGCCCGGCCACGAGCAGTACACCCGCAACATGGTCACCGGCGCGTCGACCGCCGACCTCGCGGTGATCCTGATCGATGCGCGCAAGGGCGTGCTGACCCAGACCCGCCGCCACTCGTTCCTGGTCAGCCTGATCGGCATCCGCCACATCGTGCTGGCGGTGAACAAGATGGACCTGGTGGGCTACGACCGGGCGGTGTTCGACCAGATCGTCGACGACTATCGCACGTTCGCCGCCGAGATCGGCCTGGCCGACATCCTCGCCATCCCGATCTCCGGGCTGAAGGGCGACAACATCACCTCCGCCAGCGCGGCGACGCCCTGGTACGGCGGTCCGACGCTGATGCAGCACCTGGAAACCGTCGAGATCGACGAGACCCGGCTGCAGGCGGGGCCGTTGCGCCTGCCGGTGCAGTGGGTCAACCGGCCCAACCTCGACTTCCGCGGCTTCGCCGGCGAGATCGCTTCCGGCGACCGCCCGGCCCGGCGAGCGGGTCCGCATCCTGCCCTCGGGCCGCGAAAGCCGGATCGCCCGGATCGTCACCAAGGACGGCGACCTGCCCCTCGCCGTCGCCGGCCAGTCGGTCACCTTCACGCTGGAGGACGAGGTCGACTGCTCCCGCGGCGACATCATCGTCTCGGCCGACGCGCCCGCCGAGGTCGCCGACCAGTTCGAGACCACCATCGTCTGGATGGGCGAGGAGCCGCTGCTGCCCGGCCGGCCCTACTGGCTGAAGATCGGCGCCAAGACCGTCTCGGCCACCGTCACCGAGCCGAAGTACAAGATCAACGTCAACACGCTCGAGCACCTGGCCGCCAAGCAGCTGGAGCTGAACGAGATCGCGGTGTGCAACATCAGCCTCGACCAGCCGGTCGCGTTCGACCCCTACGCCGAAAACCACGACACCGGCGGCTTCATCCTGATCGACCGCATCACCAACGGCACCGTCGGCGCCGGCATGATCCGCTTCGCCCTGCGCCGGGCGCAGAACATCCACTGGCAGGCGCTCGACGTCAGCAAGGCGACCCGCGCCGCGGCGAAGGGCCAGAAGCCGGCGGTGCTCTGGTTCACGGGGCTCTCCGGCGCCGGCAAGTCGACCATCGCCAATCTGGTCGAGAAGAAGCTGCAGGCGATGGGCCGCCACACTTACATCCTCGACGGCGACAACGTGCGCCACGGCCTCAACCGCGACCTCGGCTTCACCGACGCCGACCGGGTGGAGAACATCCGCCGCGTCGCCGAGGTGGCCCGCCTGATGGCCGACGCCGGCCTGATCGTGCTGGTGTCGTTCATCAGTCCGTTCCGCTCCGAGCGGCGGCTGGCGCGCGACCTGATGCCGGCCGGCGAGTTCCTCGAGGTCTATGTCGACACCCCGCTGGCGGTCGCCGAGCAGCGCGACGTCAAAGGCCTCTACAAGAAGGCCCGGGCTGGCGAGCTGAAGAACTTCACCGGCATCGACAGCCCCTACGAGCCGCCCGAACACCCCGAAATCCGCGTCGACACCACGAGCATGACCCCCGCCGAGGCGGCCGAGCTGGTCGTCCGGCTGATGGACGAGCGCGGCGAGGACTACTCGATCTGAGACAATCTTCGATGCCCAATTCGTCACCCCGGCCGGAGCGCCTGCGCGGAGAGCCGGGGCCGGACGAGCCGCCGCCAAGACCAATTCCAGCTTGGTCGCGGTGGGTCCGGCCCCGGGTCTGCGCTCCGGCGAGCCGGAGCTTCGCCCGGGGTGACGGGCTGTTAGAATAGCACTCAACAAAAGGGAGAACGACCATGGCCGACGGTAACAAAGGCGTTGGGCTGCAGCTGCGCTCGCTGGTGAAGGCGAGCGGCGAGCTGGAGGTGTCGCTGGCGCAGGTTCCGATCCAGGCGCCGGGTCCTGACGAGATCCTCGTGCGGGTCGAGGCGACGCCGATCAATCCGTCCGATCTCGGCCTGCTGCTGGGCCCCGCCGATCTCTCCACGGCCAAGGTGACCGGCTCGGGCGATCAGGCGGTGGTGACGGCGAAGATCCCGCCGCAGATCATGCGCGCCATGGCCGGCCGCGTCGACCAGTCGCTGCCGGTCGGCAACGAGGGCGGCGGGGTTGTCGTGGAGGCCGGCGCCTCGCCCGCAGCGCAGGCGCTGCTCGGCAAGACCGTCGGCATCCTCGGCGGGGCGATGTACGCCCAGTTCCGAACCGTAAAGGCGGCCGACGCCCTTGCGGTGCACGCCGATGCGACGCCGAAGGACGCGGCCTCCTGCTTCGTCAATCCGCTGACGGCGCTGGCCATGGTCGAGACCATGCGCCTGGAGGGTCACACCGCGCTCGTCCACACCGCCGCCGCCTCCAACCTCGGCCAGATGCTGGTGAAGATCTGCGTCAAGGACGGCGTCGACCTGGTGAACATCGTGCGCAGCGTCGAGCAGTCCGCGCTGCTGAAGAGCCTCGGCGCCAAATACGTCGTCGACAGCTCGGCGCCGAGCTTCATGGAAGACCTGATCGCCGCGCTGACGGCCACCGGCGCGACCATCGGCTTCGACGCGATCGGCGGCGGCAAGCTGGCCGGCCAGATCCTGACCGGCATGGAAGTCGCCGCCAATCAGCGCGCCGGCGGCGCCTACAGCCGCTACGGCTCGACCACCTACAAGCAGGTCTACATCTACGGCGGCCTCGACACCGGCCCGACAGAGCTGAACCGCGCCTTCGGCATGTCGTGGGGCCTGGGCGGCTTCCTGCTCACGCCGTTCCTGCAGAAGGTCGGCCCGGCCGAGGTCCAGCGCCTGCGCCAGCGCGTCGCCGACGAACTGAAGACCACCTTCGCCAGCCACTACGCCGCCGAAATCTCGCTGGCCGAAGCGCTGCAGCCGGAGATCATGGCCGCCTACAACAAGAAGGGCACCGGCGCGAAATACCTGATCAACCCGAACAAGGGGCGCTAGGGCGCAGGGCGTCGCCCGGAAGCGCGCGCGGCCGGCGCGCTACGGCTCTTGTCCGACAACGAGCGAGAGCTCGACCCTCCGGCGGCGCAAATTCAAAACCGCGGCGTCTGGCCCTAGGCTGACCGAATCGTTTGTGGGGCGCGGGCGCGATGATGACCGGGCAGGATGGGCTTGCGGCGCGCCTCGGCCGCCGATTTGGGCTCGTGCCGCCTTTCGACCTCTTGACGCTCGGCTGGGCGGCTTGGGCGCTTGCCCTCGGCAGCGCGCTCAGTTCGGCGTCGCTGAGCCAGTTCCGCGGCGCGCAGGCCCATTTCCTGTTGAGCCAGGATCTGCCCGGCTTGCTGGCGGCGGCCGCGGTGACGGTCGCGGTCGGTTGGCTTGCTCGCGGCTTGGCCGCTCGCCTTCCGCTCCCTCGCCCGGCGGGCGGACCCACCCAGGCGCTGCTGCTGGCCGGGGGCTGCGGCCTGATCGGGCTGATTGGATATCGCCTGGTGTTCCAGGGCTATTTGCTCTCGCTTGACGAGTTTCTGGCCGACTTTGACGCCCGGATCTTGGCCCACGGCGTCTTGATGGCGCCGGTCCCCGCGCCATGGCGACCGTTCGTCCCCGCCTTGCAGCCGATCTACATGGCGCCGACGCCCAGCCATGACGTCTGGGCGTCGGCCTACCTGCCGGTGCACGCGGCGCTGCGGGCCCTGGCGCGCACCATCGGCGCCGCGCCCTTGCTCAATCCGATGCTCAGCGCCTGCTCCGTGGTCGCGGTCTGGGGGGTCGCACGGCGGCTGTGGCCAGAGCGCCCCGCACTGGCGCTGGGCGCGGCCGCCTTGCTGGCGAGTTCGTCGCAGTTCCTGGTCACGGCCATGACTGCGTATGCGATGCCGGCCCACCTGGCGTTCAACCTCGCCTGGCTGTGGCTGTTCCTGCGCGGGGGCGCCTCGGCCATGGCGGCGCGATCGCCCTGGGATTCTTCGCCACCGGCCTGCATCAGCTGCTCTTCCATCCGCTGTTCGCCGCGCCCTTCGTGCTGCAACTGTGGTTGGATCGGCGCTGGCGACTGGCCGGCGTCTACACTCTCGCCTACGCCGCCATCTGCGGCTTCTGGATCGAGTTCCCACAGCTGGAACTGCGCTGGGCGGGTCAGGCGGCCACTGAATCCGCGTCGGCCGGCGGGAGGCGGTTTCTGGAACGAGTTCTCGCGCTGATCGCCAACATCGCGCCAAGCCATCTGAGCGCCCTCGCCGTCTCGCTCGTCCGTTTCGCCGCCTGGCAGAACCCGCTTACGCCACCGCTGATCGCGGTCGGTGCGACCTCGGCTTTCCGCGCCGGGGGCCACATTCGCGCGCTGCTGCTGGGCGTCGCGCTCACCCTGGTGGTCACCGCTTTGGTCGTGCCATCGCAGACCCATGGCTGGGGCTATCGCTATCTGCACGGACTACTCGGGTCGATTTCGTTGATCGCGCTCTGGATCTGGGCGCAGCTGACCGATCCCCTGACCAAACCCCAGCGGCGGGCCGCCAATGGCGCTTTCGCGGCGGCATGCGCCGCATCGTGGCTGTTGCTGACGCCGCTGCACGCTTGGCAGGCGTGGGACTACGTGCGCCCCTATGCGGCGGCCAACGCCCTGGTGCAGGGGGCGCCCGAAGCCGTCGTCGTCATCGACAATAGCCGGCCCTGGTTCGACACTGGGGTCGTGGTTCGCAACGATCCTTTCCTGACAGCCGTGCCGAAGGTGATGCTGCTTGACGGACTCGACGCGGCCCAGGTGCGGGCGTTGTGCGCAAGCGGGCCGGTTGGACTGCTCGACGGCTCACAGGTCGCGGCGCTGGGCGCAGACACCGTCGACGCCCCTCCCGACCCCTACGCGCTGAGTCTGCGTCGCCTGATGACTTAGCTCAACTGTGGGCGGCGGTTGCGCTGAACCTAAGGCGTGGGGCCCCGCACCTTAGGTTCCAACAGACCGCCGCGCTCGGCGGTGCGGTGGGTGAGGACGCAGAGCAGAGCGGTCGGCGAAAGCGCGATGCGCAGCGGCGCCGCCGCCGACGCTACAGTCGCCCCTCTTTCCGCAACTGCAGCATACCGTCAGCCTCCTGCGCGACGATCAGGACGGCGAAGGAGCCGAAGCCGAGCAGGTGGCAGCAGAAGCCGCCAAGGCCGATCGCGGCGCGCTTTGGCGCGCGAGCCTAAGGCCCGAATCCTGGCGAAGCCTTAGAGACCGGCTGGGCTCCTGCGGCGCGACGGGTTAGATCGGGCGGCGCAGAGGTATATCGTTGAATTCAAACCCAGCGTCCGAGCGCACCCCGCAGGGGGACGGCGCCCCGTCCAGCCTCGCACGGGACCCGGCCGGCCGGTGGTTCCAGGCCCCGCCGTTCGGTCTGATCCTGGCGGCATGGGCGGCGATCGTAGTCGCCCTGGCGCTGGCGATCTGGACCACCGGCTCGCTGCACAAGGACAACTGGACCACCGAGGCCTACTTTTTCTGGCGACAGGACGTGCCGGTGCTGGTGTCCGCCCTGGTCGCGACCGTAGCCGTCGCCTGGGCGTCCCGTCTGGCGCGGTGGCGGTCGCCGCCGTGGCCGGCTCGCGCCGTGGTCGCCTCGCTTGCGGTGATGGTCTTCGTCGTCGGCGTGGCCGGGGTCTGGGCGGTGTTTGGCGGCTACACCCTCTCGCTCGACGAGTTCCTCGCCAATTTCGACGCCCAGATCTTCGCCCACGGCCGGCTGATGGCGCCGATCGCCCCAGCCTGGCGGCCCTACGTCGCGGCGCTGCAGCCGATGTACATGCTGCCGCTGCCGAACAGCGCCTGGGTCTCGTCCTACCTGCCGGTCAACGCGGCGATGCGCGGGCTGGCGCGGCTGGTCCACGCCGAGAGCCTGGTCAATCCGCTGCTCAGCGCCTTCTCCGTCGTCGCCGTCTGGCGGATCGGCCGGCGGCTCTGGCCGGAACGCCCGGACCTGGCGCTGATCGCCGCGGCGCTGCTGGGCACGTCGTCACAGCTGATCGTCATGGCGATGACCGCCTACGCCATGCCGGCGCATCTGGCGTTCAACCTCGCCTGGCTGTGGCTGTTCCTGCGCGGTGGCAAGCTGGGGCACGGCGGCGCGATCGCGGTCGGGTTCCTGGCCACCGGCATCCACCAGCTGGTGTTCCATCCGCTGTTCGTGGCGCCGTTCATCCTGCAGCTGCTGGTTCACCGCCGCTGGGGCCTCGGCGCGCTCTACATCGGCGCCTATGCCGCCATCGGACTGTTCTGGCTGGAATACTGGCCGATCGCGACCGGGCTTTCTGGCGTCTCGACCGAGGACACCGGCTCCACTGGGCTCGACTATTTCATGGACCGCATCAGCGACGTGCTGGACGGGGTCGGCTGGGGCAATCTCGGCGCCATGGGCGAATCGCTCATGCGGTTCGTGACCTGGCAGAACCCGCTGACCGCGCCGCTGGCCTTGATCGGCGCGGTGATGACGATTTGGAACCGGGGCCCGGTGCGGGCGCTGACGCTTGGCGTCGTGCTCACCCTCATCGTGATGGGGATCGCCACGCCCTCCCAGACTCACGGCTGGGGCTACCGCTACCTGCACGGCCTGCTGGGCTCGGTCTGCCTGACCGCAGCCTGGGCCTGGTCGAAGCTGACCGACGCCCTGCCCGCCCAACGCCGCGCCGGGGCGAACGGCGCGCTCGCGCTGGCCTGCGCTATCTCGCTGGTCGTGGTGACGCCTGTGCGCGCGTGGCAAGCTTGGTCCTACGTCGCGCCCTATGCCGCGGCCAACGCAGCCATCCAGGCCGCGAAGGCCGACGTGGTTGTGGTCGATCACAACAGTCAGGTGCTCTTCGACATGGGCACGGTCACCCGCAACGACCCATTCCTGGCCCACAAGCCGCAGGTGATGGCGCTGGCCTATATGGACGAGCCGCTGGTGCGCCGGCTCTGCGCTACCCACTCCGTGCTGATCTTCAACGGCCAAAGCGCCACCGACTACGGCCTCGTCCGCATCCCCTGGAACCCGCCGCCCCGGCTCGCCGCCCTGCGGCGGGTGATGGCCGAACTGAATTGCGGTCGCCCTTTGCGTCGCTAGAGCTTCACGCCCACCCGGCCGGTTTCGTCGATGCGATTGAGCAGGATCCGCACCTTCTGGGCGTCGATGAACTCGTCCACCGCGCGCCTGGCGCCTTCCCAGGCGCCGTAGTCGTCGATGATCAGCACGCCGCCGACCGCCAGGCGCGGAAACAGGTGCTCCAGCTCGTGCCGGGTCGACTCGTACCAGTCTGTGTCCAGCCGCAGGATCGCGATCTTGTCTGGCGCATGCTCCGGGATGGTGTCCTCGACCTTGCCCTGGACGAAATGCACCCGTTCCATCGGGTAGCCAGTCGATTGCAGGTTGGCGCGAACCTCGTCCAGCGGCGAGTAGGCCCAGACCTTGGCGTCCTTCCCGGAAGCCGCCAGCAGGTCGGCGGCGGCTGGGCCGCCGGCGCGACGATCGTGCTCGGTGGGCGCCGACATGCCCTCGAAGGTGTCGAACAGATGTAGGTCCCGGTCCGCAGCGCCAAGCTCGCGCAACATCAGGGCCGCGGCCATGCTGCTGCCGCCGCGCCAGACCCCGCACTCGACCACCGCCCCCTCGATGCCGGCGGCTGCGACGTAGCGCACCGCGTCGCAGAGGGCGAAGACCCGCTCCGGCGAGGTCATGGTGTACGGCTTGACCCTATTGAAAATGTCGACGACGCGCCGATCGACGTCGGGGAAGCGCCGCCGGACCACGGCGTCGCTGTGCAGCACCGCATGGGCGCGGCCGACGATCAGATCGCGCAGGTTCAAACCGGAGCCTTGTCGAGCGTTGTCTTCTTGCGGCCGATCACCTGGGTGACGACGGCCCAATGTGTCGCGACGAAGTTCCAGCAGAACATCACCCCGGTCAGGAACGGCGAGGCCAGCCACATCGGCGCGTGCGCTAGGTCGCGCAGCAGAAACATGCCGCCCAGAGAGAACGGCAGCGTCAGCAGCATCGCCGCCGTGTAGCGCACGAAGCCCCGCACGCTGAGCCGCTCCGAGAAGGTGTAGAGGCAATGCAGCGCGTAGCCGGTGATGACGATGATCACGAACGCGACGCCGGTCGAGACCGCGTAATGCACGCCCAGCGCATCGCCGGCGATCATCATGCCGTTGTAGATCGCCGCGCAGATCGCGCCGACGATGGTGTAGCGGGGGATGCGGTCGAACTTCATGCCGGTCGCGACAGGGTGACGTAGACGCAGGCGTTGTCCCGCACGATCCATTCTGGCGTGACGCGCTCCTCCACGAAAGCCCTCGCGTTCATCACCAGCGCAATGGCCGCGGCGAGGAGGCCGCCGACCAGCGGGATGGGCTTCAGCACATAGCAGTAGCCGGTCAACCGAAGGATAAGGGTCCAGCCGAGTGGGCCGACCACCGGCGCGCAGTCGCTGACCTCGAAGCCGAGCCGACCCATCTCCGCGACCAGGCCCTCGCGCGTCCAGCGCCGGTGATCCTCCGGGTGCGGATGATAGAGCCAGACGCCGTGGGTCGAGAGCACCAGCTGGCCGCCGGGCTTCAGCACGCGCCTGATCTCGGCGAAGTAGGTCTCCAGGTCGCGCACGTGCTCGAGCACCTGGAACGAGACCACGATGTCGGCGCTGGCGTCGGGCGCCTCGATGTGGCCGCCGGCGTCGATGGCGAGGTCCGGCGTCCCCTCGAAGTCCGCGCCGAGGTAGCGGCAGCCGGCGGCCTCGAACAGCGGCTTGTAGGGCATGTTCCCGCAGCCGAAATCGATCACCACGGCGCCCGGCTTGCCGAGCCTGGCCGCCAGCGCGCGGATCTCGCGCGCCATGCCGCGCATCACCAGCCAGTCGGAATCGACCATGCGCGGATGCAGCCGGCGCACCGGGTCGTTGGTCTCCGAGGTGATCCGGGCGGCGCCGCTCATGCCGCCGCCGTGGCGCGGTCGCCGATCAGGTCGCTCAGCATCTCCGCGTAACGTTCGGCGGCGGCCGACCAGGCGTAGCGGCCGCGCACGAAGGCGGCGCGCGCCGCCCCGTCGCCGCGATCGGCAAGGACGCGATCGATCGCCGCGCCGATCCGGGCGGCGACGTCCTCTTCGGCGCCCGTCACGTCGACGCCGACCAGGAACGGCGCGACGTCGGCGTCGGCGCCGGTGCTCTCGTCGCCGCAGACGACCGGCAGGCCGCAGGCCAGCGCCTCCTGCACCACCAGCGGAAAGCCCTCGCCCTGGCTCGGCAGCACGAAGACATCGCTGGCGCGATAGAGCTCGGCAAGGCCGTCGCCGGCGAGATCGGAAAACACCTGGACGTTGGCCAGGCCCCACGCCGCCGGGTCGATCAGCCCCCAGCCGGCGAAGGCGAAGGTGATGTCCGGGCGCCGGGCGGCGACCTTGCCGAGCCGCGCCACGCCCTTCTTCTCGACGAAGCGGCCGACGAACAGCGCCACCCGCTCGTCGGGGGCGAAGCCGAACCGGCGGCGGGCGGCCGCGCGTTCGTCCTCGCCGGCCGGGCGAAACACCTCGGTGTCGACACCGTTGAAGATCAGCAGCGGCGCGCGCCGAAACTTCACCCGGCCGAAGAAGTCGCTGACGAACTGGCTGATGAACACCACCTGGCCGGCCCCGCCCAGGATCGGCCGGGCGACCAGCCGGTTGGCCAGCGCCATCACCCCGCGCAGGATCGGATTGCGATAGGGCACCGCGCCGATGTGCTGGATCACCGCCAGCGGCGTGCGGCTGGCCTTGGCCGCCAGGAAGGTGACGATGCTGGTCATGTACAGGCTGTCGTGCAGCAGCACCGCGTCCGCCTCCCTTACCTCGCGCCACAGCCGCAGGGCCGCCGCCGGCGAGAGCACCGGCCAAGGCACGCCTAGGCGGCGCTCGGCGATGTTCCAGACGCCGAAGCTCGCGGTCCTCAGGCCTCTCGCCGCGTAACCCTCCGGCGCCGGCGTGGCGGCGCTGGCGAGCCAGGTCACGTCGAACCCGCGCGCCGCCAGTTCGCGCGCGAGCCGGCCGGCGACGATCTCGAGTCCGCCGCGGTGGGTGTCGAAGTAGTTCGACACCGTCAGAAGTCTGCCGCGCGTGCTCACTCGGCGATGAACGCCTGCGGCCCGGGCAGCGCCAGGTAGGCCAGCCGCCGCTGCTCGAGCCGGGCTCTGGCCACCGTGTCGAGGATCAGGCCGCAGACCAGCGCCAGCAGCGCCACCACCGCCAGGCCGACGGCGACGATCAGGGTCGGCTGCCGCGGCACCAGGCCGGTGCGCAGATAGTCCAGCACCAGCGGCGTCGTCAGCAGCAATGCGGCCAGCACCGAGACCAGACTGGCGATGCCGAAGAACTGCAGCGGCCGCTCCTCGCGCACCATCAGGCTGATCATCCGCAGGATCCGCCAGCCGTCGCGGAAGGTGGAGAGCTTGCTCTCGGAGCCGTCTGGCCGGGCGCCATACGACGCCTCCAGCTCGACCGCCGGCAGCCGCATCTGCAGCGTATGCACGGTCAGTTCGGTCTCGATCTCGAAGCCGCGCGAATGGGCCGGGAAGCTCTTCACGAACCGGCGGCTGAACGCGCGATAGCCGCTCAGCATGTCCCTGAACTGACGGCCGAACACCATCCGGACGACGCCGCTCAGGGCCCGGTTGCCGATCTGGTGGCCAGTCCGATAGGCGTCGGCCGAGGCGGAGACACGGGCCGCGCTGACCATGTCCAGTCCCTCGTCCAGCAGCCGGCGCACCATCATCGGCGCCGCGGCCGCATCGTAGGTGTCGTCGCCGTCGACCAACAGATAGACGTCGGCCTCGACGTCGGAGAACATCCGCCGTACCACGTTGCCCTTGCCCCGGAGCGGCGTGTGGCGAACGCTGGCGCCGGCGGCCGCGGCGAGCGCGGCGGTGTCGTCGGTCGAGTTGTTGTCGAACACCCAGATCACCGCTTCCGGCAGGGCGCGCGCAAAGTCGACCACCACACGGGTGATGGTCGCCGCCTCGTTGTAGCAAGGCACCAGCACCGCGATGCGCGGCTGGGCCGCCGCTTCGCCGGTGGTCTTGCGCGTTGGCGCCAGGGCCGTCAGTTGGGTCTCCCTCGAATCCATCGCGCGGTGTCCAGCTTAACACGCCTGTGCAAGACGTTGATCCGCCGAGAAGCTCAGGTCGCGGCCTCTTCCTGCGGCCGCGGCGGCGCGAGCCCCGCCAGCTTGAACCGCCCGGCGAACGCCGCTTCCGGTATCAGCGAGACCGCGAGGATGAACGCGGTCACGGCCGCGGCGCCCCAGTGCGGGATCGCCGCGCAGCAGAGCAGCGCGCTGGCCCCCAGCGCCACCGCCCAGTCGCCGGGCTGCGAGCGGTGGGTCAGCATCAGCGCGGCGGCCGGCGCCAGCAGCGCGGCGTCGTAGTGCATCGCGTAAGGCGTGACGAAGATCGCGCCCCCGAACAGGGCGGTCAGCCGCCGCGCGGGGTCCTCGGTCTTGCGAAACACGGTCCAGACGATGGCGATCGCGCCGATGCCAAAGCCGAGCCGCCAGGTCGCCAGCGCGCCAGGGTCGAGACCCATGCTCATGCCGAGCGCCGTCGGCGTGATCATGCCGCGCACCATGCCGGGCGTCTTCATCACCCAGGCGGCGAAGCGCGACACCGCCTCCAGCCAGTCGATCCACGCATGCAGGCCGAAGGCAAAGGTGGAGATCACTGCCACGAATACGGCGGTCAGCGCCGTCACCAGCATCGCGCGCCAGGCGCCCAGCGCGATGAGCGCCACCGGCAGCATCACCAGCGCCTGCGGCTTGATCACGCCGGCCAGCCCAAACAGCACCCCCGCCAGGATCGGCCGGGTCTTGAGGCACAGCAGCGCGGTGACGCCCATGGCGGCGATCAGGAAGGTCACCTGCCCGGTCACCAGCACCAGCAGCGAGGCCGGCGAGAGCACCATCGCCAGCAACGCCAGCACCCGCGGCGACTTCAGCTTGGCCGACATCGCCACGACGATCGCGACCAAACCGATCGCGGTCCAGATCAGGTTGGCGAGCTCGAACGGCGCCAGGCCGAACGGCGCCAGGATCAGCAGCGCCGCCGGCGGATAGACGAATGGCCGGAGCCCGCGGAACGGGAAGTTGAAGAACAGCGGCTGCTCGAAGTGGGTCAGGCGGATGAAGTCGTAGACCCGGTGCGGATGCGCGAAGACCTCATGCCCGGCCGCCCACATCGGCAGGAAATCGATCCCAAGCGGCTGATAGGCGAGCAGCTTGGCGGTGTCGCTCCATCCGATCGCCGTCAGGATGACGACGGCGATGGCGAGGACGCCGATCTTCAGCCACTCCCAGGCCCTGGCCCAGCTCACAGCGCGCGGTTCTCCTACGAACACGGTTTCGTGATGACGGGTCGCGCTTCGAAGCCCGCCCGTCAAGGCCTATCGACCGCCAGCTTGGCCATTCGCGCCCGCTGCAGCGGCGTCAGACAAAGCGCGCCGGCCAGGCCCACGGCGGCGATGAGGCTCATCGCCAGGTAGCCTCGGGCGCCGGCCGCGTCGAAAAGCCGCCCCGAGGCCATCGTCGCCAAGCCGATCAGCACCCCGCCCGACAGCACCGCGTTCAGGGTCTGGGCGCCCGACGCGCTTTTCGCCGGCGCCAGCCGCTCGATCAGCTGCAGCGTCCCCATGAAGGTCGCGGTGAAGCTGAGCGCATGCAGCGCCTGCAGCGGGATCAGCAACCACAGCGGCGGCGACAGCGCCAGGCAGGTCCAGCGGACCACCGCCCCGGTCCCGCCCAGCACCACCAGCCGCTCGGGCCCGATCCGCCGCCGCCACGGCTCCATGAACCAGAGAAACCCGATCTCGGCGCCCACGCCGATGCCCCAGAGCACGCCGACCAGGCCCGAGGGCAGCCCGTCCGCCTTCCAGGTCAGCGCCGAGAAGCCGTAGTAGAACCCGTGCGAGGCCTGGATCAGGCCGGTCGAGACGATCGCCAGCATGAACACCGGGTCGGCCAGCAGCGCGCCCAGCCCCTTGAAGCGCTCCCGCGCCGGCAGCCGCTCGCCGCCCTCGTGCACCGGATCGGGCGGCAGCAGCCACTGCGCCGCCGCCGCCGAGCCGACGGCCGCGATGACGATCCAGACCAGCATGGCGTCGGGCGCGGTCAGGCCGAGCACGAACCCCATCGCCACGTTGCCGAGGACGTAGGCCGCGGAGCCGATGCCGCGTGGCCAGCCGTAGTTGAAGCCCTCGGTGCGCGCCCGGCGCAGCGCGATCACGTCGGTCAATGGGCTGCAGACCCCGAACAGGCTCTGGCTGACGAACCACAGCGCAAGCCACGCCCACAAACCATGGGTGAAGGCGAGCCCGGCGTAGGCGGCCGCCACCGCCACCCCGATCAGCGCGATCGGCGTGCGGCGCAGCCGAAATCCGTCGGCCCACAGCGCCAGCACCGGCCCCGTCACCGCGCGACCAAGCGAGGGCGCCGCGAGGATCAGCCCGATCGCCGCGCCCGAGAGGCCATGGGCGCGGAACCACACGCCGGCGTAAGGCGCGCTGGCGCCGGTGCCGATCAGCAGCGCCGCGTAGTAAAGCCCGATCCGAAGGGGCGTGGACATGCGCCGCCCTAGCAGGAGTTGGCGCGCGACGCCCTAGCGCCCGTCCAGACCAGTTCAGTTCCAACCCACGTCATTGCCGGCTGGAGCGCGAAGCGCGGAATGCCGGCAACCCATGAACACTTGCGGGACTCGCGTTCATGGGTGGCCGGGACAAGCCCGGCCATGACGTGAGAGTGGCGCTAAAGCTAATTCCGACTTGCTCGGCGTCCTACTTCTGGCGGCTGACGAACAGCGGCGGCCAGTCGTCGCTGGGGACGCCGCGGCAGGCCGGCATGACGTCGTCGGAGGCCAGGGCGAAGGTCTTGCCGTTCCAGACCCAGTCGGTCACCTGCCCGCAGTCGCCGATGCCGCGGGCCTTGGAGAACATCGCCAGCGTCTGGGTCTTGGGATCGAAGCTGGCGTTGATCAGCAGGTCGTCCGTTGGCCTGCCCGGCCCCCGGCGCCTCGGGAAAGCTGATCCGCTTCAGGTTCCTGGCGTGCTCGTCGCCGAGGAAGAAGATGCTGACCTCGTTGTAGGCGCCCATGCCGCACTGCGGCCCCCAGAGCACGACGCCGGGGGCCAGGCGGGCGACGATGTCGTCGGGGGTGATGGTCGGATCGAGATCGCAGTCGTCGACGCCCTTGGTCATGCCCTTCGGCGCATGATCCGGCACGCCTTTCTGGTCGACGGGCGGCGCGGCCAGCGACCAGCGGCGGGGCCGTCGCCGCCGGGACCGAGGCGGCCGGCTTGGCGCCCGGCCGCGCCAGCGCGGTCACCGTGTCCAGCCTGCCCTGCTGGTCGTCGACCCACAGCAGGATCGCGGCGCTGCCGGCCAGCGAGATCTCGACCTGGGACTTCCCGCCGGCGGAAATCTCCAGCGACTGGCCGTTGCGCAGCGCGGCGATCAGCGCGCTGGCGGCGTGGCCGGTGAGCTCGGCGCGGGCGCCGGCTTCGCTGCCTTCGGCGCGGACCGGGCCGACGCCGGCGACCGGATGTCCGTCGAGGCTGAGACTCCAATCGGCGGCGGGCTGTTTGTCGCCGGGATCGAACACGATGGAGACGTGGGGCGCGGCGGCCGGTCCGCCGTCGCGATGGATGATCAGATATCCGCCGTTCTCGTCCTCCTCCGGCGCGAAGCCGAAGGCGGTGCAAGCGCCGGTGTTGGCGCAGACGCCGAGCCAGTCCTTGACCTGCTTGGTCCCCGCCGCGTGCGCCCCACTGGCGACCGCCAAGGCCGCCGCAGCCGCAATCAACATCGTCCGCATGCCAGGCCCCGCCGTTAGCCGCCGAGCTGCAACCGTCGTCCCTCGGCCATTCTGACATAGAGCGCCAGGATCGCGCGGTCCAAGCCGGCGTCACCGGCGTCCTCGACCCGTTCATGCAGTTCGATCAGCAGACGGCGCAGGCGGGCGTTGGCGGCGTCGAGGGCGGTCGAGCGTGAGGTCGGTGTCGGTCTCATGCGCCGCGGCGCCGAGCCGGCCGCCAAGCGCGCCGTCGTAGGCCGACGCCTTGGCGAAAAGCGCGCGGATGTCGGCGTTCTCGGCGACGGCGGCCGAGGCGGCGTGTTCGGCTTCCTGCGCCGCGAGATTGGCCAGCATCGAGATCATCCCGACGCGGCTGGCGAAGAAGTCCGGCCCGGCGTCCGGCGACGGCGGCTGGGTCAGCGCCGCGGCGCAGCCGCGCATCACTTCGACGACGTTCGGGGTCATGCGGCCCATCTCCGCCAGTTTCGCGGCCAGGATCTCGTCGTGGCGGCGCGCGGTGAGCCAGCCGGAGAAGCCGAGGATCGGCTCCATGTAGCCGCCGTCGCGATATTCCTTGGCCGACGAGGTCCAGATCGCCTGGCCCTTGACCGAGGCGAACAGCTCCCACCAGGCGAACGCCGCCGGATCGACCTTCAGTCCGCTCGCCCGCTCCCAGACAGCGATCGCCTCGGCGCGGGGCAGCATGCCGGCCACCCGGTCGGTCTCGTCGTGGCGCCACAGCGGGTCCAT
This sequence comes from uncultured Pseudomonadota bacterium, assembly GCA_963835495.1. Taxonomy (GTDB): domain Bacteria; phylum Pseudomonadota; class Alphaproteobacteria; order Caulobacterales; family Caulobacteraceae; genus Acaudatibacter. Next base: position 1,988,760 of record CAWIFQ010000003.1, read on the forward strand.
CGCCCAGCCGAGGTCCTCCAGCGGATCGCCCAGGTGCGCCATCTCCCAGTCGAGGATCGCCAGCACCTTGCCCTCGCCGTCGTGCAGGAAGTTGCCGGAGCGATAGTCGCCGTGCACCACCGAGATCTTCTGCGCCGGCGGCGGCGGGTTGCGGCAGCAGGCGGCGGATCGCGGCGCGGACGATCGGCTGCGGATGCAGCTCGTCGGCCTCGATCACGCCCGACCAGTAGTCGAGTTCGCGCTTCCAGCAGGCGTCCAGCGCCGGCGCTTCGAACGCTTCGGCGATCGGCAGCGTCGTAACGTCGGCCGCTGCGATGCGGCCGAGCGTGGCGAAGAAGTCCTCGCCCAGCTTGGCGGCGTTTGGCGCGTAGGGATCCGGCTGGAACGGGCTGCCGGTCATGCCGCCGTCGACGCGCGCCATGATGAAGAACGGCCGCTCCAGCTCGGCCCCCTCGAGCTCGAGGATCAGCGGCTCGGGCGCGGCGACGCCTCGCCCATGGAACGACTTCAGCGCCAGGAACTCGCTGCGCCGGTCGGTCTCGATCAGGCTGCCGGGCGGATCGCGGCGCAGGATCAGCGGCCGGCGGCCGGACGCCAGCACCGCGTCGAAACGGTAGGTCTCCCGGCTCGCCCCGCCGGAGATGCGCGCCAGCTTCTCGACCGCGACTGGCTCGCCCCATGTGCGGGTCAGGTAGACCCCCAGCCGCTCGGCCAGGCTGCCGGTCAAGGCGCGAAGTCCAGCATCTGCTTGAAGCCCGACGGCGCGTGCGGGCCGATCGCCAGCTGCTCCAGCACGCCGCGCCCCACCTGTTCGCCGGCGTTGCCGCCCTTTGTAGGTGACCTTGCACAGCGCCTGCACGTGCAGATGTTGCGGCAGGCGCGGATCGATCTCGGACAGCTTCAGGTCTTCGCGTTCGACCGCCAGCTGGCCTTGGTTGGCGCCGTGACCCCACTTCGGGTGGCCGTAGCCGAGGCCCAGCATGTAGAATTCGTACTGCGGCTCGAAGATGATCTCGCGCTCGCCGCTGGCGTCCTGCAGTCGCACCACCGCCCGTTTGGCGTGGCGGGTGCCGCTCTTCCACTCGATCTCGATCTGCGGATCCTTGGTCTCGGCGTGGGCCTCCGCGTTCGAGCCGTCCCGGGCCCAGACCGCGCGGCGGTTCCAGGGCTCGCCGGAGGCCTCGTCGTTGGTGTGGTAGAAGAAGCGAGCCGGCGGGGAAGTTGCTGGGCGACCAGAGCCAGAAGAACTGGCCCGGCTGCGGCGGGGCCAGCTCCTGGGCGTCCCGCGCGCCGACCGGCCGGATGCCCCACGAGCGGTCGCGGGTGCCGACGAAGCCGTCGACGCTCTCGCGCTTGCCGTCGACCTCGAGCCAGCCGGTGTAGCGGCCGTTCTGGGTCAGGCGGGTGTAGTCCATGAAGGTGCGCGGCCCGTTGCGGCGGATGAACCGGGGCTCCTCGATCGGAAAGGCGCGACCCTCGAACACGATCTCGGCGCGGATGCCCTTGTCGGGCGCGTCGACCTTCAGCTTCAGCTTCTGCAGCGGCTCCAGCACCTCGATGCTGATCGGCCCGACGTTGAGGTCCATCCGCTCCATGCCGAGCCAGCGGCTGGCGTGTAGCGCGGTCTCCACGCCATCGCGCACGACGACAGAAGGCCGCGTCGATGATGTTGAGGTGCGGGTAGATGCCCATCGCCGCGGCGAAGAACAGCTCGCCCTCGTAGGCGTAGCCGTTGAAAAAGTAGCGGTCGTAGAAGTTGCGGTCGGTGCCGGAGAAGGCGATCGGCTCGCTGGTCTGGTGGATCGGATAGTCGTCGCCCTTGGTCAGCGTCATTCCAGGTCCTCCTCGCCGAGCCGATCGGCCGGACTGCTTCAGCTTTCGACCGCCAGGCCGTAAAGCTCGCGCCCAGTGACCGGCTAACGGAAGGGCAAGTCAATGCGCTGGACGCGCCGACTTTGGATGACGCTGGCGGCAATCAGCGGTTTCGTTTCCGTGGCCGCCGGCGCGTTCGCCGCGCATGGCCTGACAGACCGCGCCAGCGAGGTGATGCGCACCGGCGCGACCTACGAGTTCATGCATGCGATCGCGACCTTCGCCTGCGCGACCTTCATGCAGGTCGGCGCTCACCGCGCCCGCTTCGCGCCGGCGTGCTTCCTTTCCGGCACGGTGCTGTTCTCCGGCTCGCTCTACGCCCTGGCCCTGGGCGCGCCGCGCTGGACCGGCATCATCACCCCATTCGGCGGCCTGCTGTTCCTGGCCGGCTGGGCGGTGCTGGCCTGGGCCGCGCGCGGGGTCGATCAGCCGGCGGCGTGAACGGCGGTCGGCTTGGCCAGGCCATAGAGGGCGGCCGACGACGCCGCGATCATGATCAGGATCAGCGACGCCAGCGGCCGCGGCGTGCCGTCGTGCAGGAAGCCGGCGAAGGCCGAGATCGCTGAACCGACGGCGAAGGTCGTCGCGCCGGTGATCGACGAAATCGATCCTGCGCGCGTCGGATCGACATTCATCGCCGCGGCCTGTGTGTTGGGGCCGACGAGGCCGAACGAGCCAAGCGTGACGTAGAGCGGGATGATGACGCCCAGCATGCCGCCAAAGCCGCTGAAGGCGTCGAACACCAACACGGCAGCGGTTGCGACCGAGGCCAGGCGAGCGCGCGCCAGCACCAGCTCGGGCGTGTACCAGCGCATCAGGTGAGCGTTGACCTGGCTCATGCCGATGAACCCAGCCGCGTTGGCGCCGAACCACCAGCCGAAGTTCGACACCGAGACGCCGTAGACCTCGATCAGCAGGTAGGACGACAGCGAGATCCAGGCGAAGAAGGCGCCGGTGTTGAACGCGCCGGACAGAGCGTAGCCCACGACGCGCGGGTGGCCGAGCAGATAGCGGAACGTCGCGATCGGGCTCTCGCCCCTGGCTTCGGCGCGCAGTTCATGGCTGCGGCTCTCTCTCAGTCCGAAGATACCTGCGATCAGCACCACGAAGGCGACAGCGGCCTGGAATACGAAGATCGATCGCCAATCGCTGATCAGCAACAGGTAGCCGCCGAAGATCGGCGCCAGGATCGGCGCCAGCCCAAGCACCAGCATCAGCAGCGAGAGCACCCGCGCCGACATCTGGTGGCCGAAGCGGTCGCGCACGGCGGCCCTGGCCACCACCTGCCCGGCGCTGCCGCCCAGCGCCTGCAGGAACCGCGCGAGCACCAGCAGCCAGACGTTCGGCGCCATCGCGCAGAGCAGCGAGCCGACCAGGAACAGGCCCACGCCGACGATCAGCGGCGGGCGCCGGCCTATCCGGTCCGATAACGGTCCGCAGACCAGCTGGCCGATGCCCAGTCCGGCGAAGAATGTCGCCAGGGTAACGCCCACCTCGCCTGGCGTCGCGTGCAGGCTCTTGGCGATCGCGGGCAGGCTAGGCAGGTACATGTCGATCGCCAGCGGCCCCAGCGCCGTCAGGCTGCCGAGCAGCAGGACGAGCGCAAGCGGGGCCTTTTCGGTCAGCGGCGTGCGGGCGGGGGCGGACATGGGCCGGCCCGTGTATCGGGAATCGTCCGCCACGCCAAAGCTCGACCCAGCGTCAGCCTTGCCGAGCGCAACCGGCCGTCCCAAGGTCGCGGCCGGCAGCCAAGGGAGACCGCCTAGCCATGTCCGCGCTCGAGACGATGATGCCGAAGCCGCAGTTCGCCGATCTGGGCGACATCCGGCTGGCCTACTACGAAGCCGGGCCGAAGACGGGCGTGCCGGTGGTGTTCTGCCACGGCTTTCCGGAGCTGGCGTTCTCGTGGCGCCACCAGCTGAAGGCGCTTGGCGACGCCGGGCGCTGGGCGATCGCGCCGGACCAGCGCGGCTATGGCCTGACCTCGCGCCCCGAGAAAGTCGAGGACTACGACATCGCGCATCTCACCGGCGACATGGTCCGGCTGCTGGACCACCTCGGCGTCGAGAAGGCGGTGTTCTGCGGCCACGACTGGGGCGGCATCGTGGTCTGGCAGATGGGCCTGCTGCATCCCGAGCGCACCGCCGGCGTGATCGGTCTCAACACCCCGTTCATGCCGCGCGGCCCGGCCGATCCGATCGCAATCATGCGCGAGCGCCTGGGCGAGGAGATGTACATCGTCCACTTCCAGAAGCCGGGCGAGGCCGACGCGGCGCTGGCCAAGGACGTCGCCAAGACCATGGGCTTCTTCCTGCGCCGGCCGCTCCCGGGGACAGGCGAGGTCGGCGCGGGCTTCGCCACCGAGCGCAAGCCGGGCGATCCCTCTGCCTTCCCGCTCGTGCAGATCCTGCAGATGTGGGATCCGAGCTTCGACCCGCGCGAAACGTTCCTCACCGACGAGGAGCTGGCCGTCTTCGTCGACACCTTCACCCGCACCGGCTTCACCGGCGGCATCAACTGGTACCGCAACTTCACCCGCAACTGGCGCCTCGGCGAGGGCGTCGAGCAGAAGGTGAAAGTCCCCTCGCTGATGGTGATGGCCGAACTCGACGCGGTGCTGCCGCCGTCCGCCGCGGACGGCATGGAGGCCTTCATCCCCGACCTGGAGAAGGCGCTGATCAAGGGCTCCGGCCACTGGACGCAGCAGGAAAAGCCGGAAGAGACCAACCGCGTCATCCTCGACTGGCTAGGGAGGCGCTTTCCGGTCTAGAAGCTTACCCCATGGAACGCAGCACACCGGCGCCTGCCGCCATGTCCGCCGCCGGCCGGCGCGGGCTCTACCCCGAGGTCGAGCCGTTCTCCGCCGGCTGGCTCCCCACGGGGGGACTGCACGAGATCTACTACGAGGAATGCGGCGCCCAGAACGGCAAGCCGGTGGTGGTGCTGCACGGCGGCCCCGGCGGGGCGATCAACACCACCATGCGCCGCTTCTTCGACCCTGCCCGCTGGCGCTCGGTGCTGTTCGACCAGCGCGGCTGCGGCAAGAGCCGCCCCAACGCCTCGCTGCAGGACAACACCACCTGGACCCTGGTCGAGGACATCGAGCGGCTGAGGAAGCGCCTGGGCATCCAGAAGTGGAGCGTGTTCGGCGGCTCCTGGGGCTCCACCCTCGCCCTCGCCTACGCGATCATGCACCCCGAGCGGGTCGAGAACCTGGTGCTGCGCGGCGTCTTCCTGCTGACCGAGCGCGAGCTCAACTGGTTCTATCAGGACGGCGCGTCGATGCTGTTCCCCGACGCCTGGGAGCGCTTCTGCGCGCCGATCCCCGCGCCTGAGCGCCACGACATGATCGGCGCTTACCACAAGCGGCTGATCCACGCCGATCGCCGCGTCCAGGCCGAGGCCGCCGCGGCCTGGAGCCAATGGGAGGGCGACACCATCTCGCTGCGCGGTCCCGAGGCGCGGCCGGCCAAGTTCAACGAGGTCGACTTCGCGATCGCCTTCGCCCGCATCGAGTGCCACTTTTTCGCCAACCGCGGCTTCTTCGACGCCGACGGCTGGATCCTGCGGAACATCGATCGCATCGCCAACATCCCTGGCTGGATCGTGCAGGGCCGCTTCGACGTCGTCACGCCGCTGGAAAGCGCGTGGGCGCTGAAGAAGGCCTGGCCCGCCTCGAAGTTCGAGATCATCTGGGACGCGGGGCACGCATCGACCGAGCCCGGCATCATCGACGCGTTGGTGCGGGCGACCGATCAGGCGCTGGGATAGCGGCCGAAGCTCGCGGCCAGAAGCCAGCGCGGTGCGTCGATTGGTCCGCGCACGTTGAAGTCGGTTAACCGAACCTTTGGGCGCTGCGGCGATGCTGCCGCGTTGGCCAAGACCGCTGCGGCGGCGTGTGTTTCCTGGCCTTCGACTGCTGGTTGGGGGTGTCGTTGAACAGCGCCGCGGAGCGACTTCAGAAGCTGGGTGGCCGCCGGTCGACGAACCGGGCGGTGCGCAGCCTCGTCCACCTCTCGGCCAACGCCTCGACGGCCAGGACGCTCAACCTGATCACGGTGTGGGAGCGCTGGGGCCAGGATGCCGACTACGCGCGACTGCCGTTCTTCGAGAGTCCGGTGCTCAACCGATCGATCATCGTCAAGCACCGCCTGCGCCACTATGAGCGCGATACGTTCCAGTTCGACCGCAGCTCGGCCACCAAGGTGATCCTGCCGATCGACCCGACCGACCTCAACGTCGGCGCCCGCTCGTTCTTCGTCGGCCAGAAGGGGTACGAGGTGTTCCTCGAGGAGCTGGCCGGCGGCGAGGACGGCGTCGGCGGCCATGATGACCGGCTGCTGCGGGTGTTGGAACTCGCTGCCGTCGCTCGACCCGTTCCTCATGCGCGAGCGGCTGAAGAAAGAGGGCTTCAGTCCGGCGCGCTGCTACTTCGACCTGACCGACGCGGACATGGTTCGGATGTTTCAGTTCGTGCGCGACGAGGTGGCGCCGCTGATCGGCATGTCGTTCGGCGACGTCAGCGCGCTCAACGAAAAGACCGGCAAACTCGCCACCAAGATCCTCGCCAACGCCAGCGACGCCGAGCTGGAGCCGCTGCGTCAGGGTCTGGACATGTCGAAGCCTGACTTCGAGGAGGGCATCTTCTGCTGGAAGGGCTTCATCTACTACAAGTGGACCCTGGGCGATCTGCTGCCGCGGGTGCGCCCGGTCGCCGCGCAGCTGTCGTCGATCAAGCCGACCGGTCTGATGACCGACGACGAGCGCGACTACATCCAGCCGGCCCAGGCGCGGCTGGCGAAATCGATTGCGCGGTCATGCGAGACGGTGCGGATGACGCTGAAGGTCTACGAGGACGCCTACGCCGACCTCACCAAGCACGGCCAGCCCAAGGCGTTCCGCGAGTTCCTGCTGAAGGCCCCGACCCTGTTCAACGAACTGGGCGAGCGCCTGGGCGCCGTCCACCACATCGTCAATTTCTGGGCCTTCCGTTTCCCGGAAGGCGAACGCGCCCAGGTCAGCTCGGAGGAACTGTTCGACCTGCTGGCCGACTTCGAAGCCAGTCTCAACTGGCACGCCAAGGCGCCGCCCACCTCGGATCTGCGAGCCCAGATCCCGATGCAGACGTAGCCTGCCGCGTTAGCGTCCGACGAACTTGGCCGGCCGCCGTTCCAGGAAGGCCGCGACGCCTTCCTTGTGGTCCTCCGACTTGAACGCCGCCGACAGCGCCGTGACGTGGTGCTGCATGTGCTCGGCGACGTCCCGCTCCAGCCCGCGCCAGACCAGATTCTTCATGTGGCGCAGTGAGAAGGGCGAGGACGCCAGATAGCGGCGCGCTTCGGCGCGGGCGGTGTCCATCAGCGCCTCGGGCGCGACCACCTCGTTGGCGTAGCCGATCTCCTTGGCCTCGGCCGCCTCCAGGAAGCCGCCGGAATAGAGCAGCCGCAGCGCCCGCGAGGGGCCGATGATCCGTGGCAGCAGCCATGAGCCGGCGCCGGTATCGGGCACCAGCCCGCGGTGGGCGAAGTTCCAGGCGAAACGGGCGCGGTTTGACACGATCCGCACGTCGCACTGGCTGGTGAACTCCGCCCCCATGCCGACCGCATAGCCGTCGATGGCGCCGATCACCGGCTTGGGGCAGGCGACGATCGGCCACCACACCTCGTGCTGGTCGGAGCGGCCGCGAACGCCTCGGGTCTCGCCCGGGACGGTGGCGAGATCGGCCAGATCGGTGCCGGCGCAGAAGGCGCCGCCGGCGCCGGTGACGATCAGCACCCGCACCCGCTCGTCCTCACCCGCCCTGGCCACCGCCTCGATGAAGGCGCCCAGCATGGCGTAGGTCATGGCGTTGCGCTTCTCGGGCCGGTCGATCGTGATGACGCCGATGCCTTCGTCGTCGACCTCGAAGCGGATGTGATGGGCGGTCATGAGCGGCTCCTGAGCTTTGCGGCCATCAAGGCGCCGATCCGGCGCTCAGACCAGATTGTCGTCGGGGCGCCCGGCCCGCTCGAACCAGAGGCGACCAGGAGCCGGCTCAACAGCAAACGTTCAGCACACTGAGTAATCGGCCTCGCCGTTGGCGATCTATTACAATAAATCGGCTTCGGACATCGAATATGATCTTTTGATGACATGATGTGGCTCAATTTAATGCTCGCGCATTTGGCCTAAAGCGTCAGTCGCCTTGGCGCAATTCGCCACAGATGGAGGTTTCCGTGTCCGAGGATGTCGCTCGCCTCTACCAGGAAATCGACACGCTGATCGCGGATGTCCAGCGAGAGGGACAAGCCCAGGCGGACACCTGGAACGGCATGATCGACCGTCCCGGCTTCGCCGCCAGCGCCTTGAACCTGGCTCAGTATCTGGCCCTGCGCCGCCGCGACCTGCGCGCCCTGCAGCGGCCGTTGACCGCCCTCGGCCTCTCCTCGATTGGCCGACTGGAGAGCCGGGTGTCGCCGACCCTTCTAGCGGTGCGGACCGCGCTGGCCGCGCTGCTCGGTCGACCGCCGGATGGCGCGCCGCCGACCTGCGAGTTCTTTGCCGGCGAATCGAGGCTTGCCGCCAATCGGTTGAAGGTGCTGGGCAAGTCGGACTCGGCCGCACTACTGGTGACCTGCCCGAGCGAGGCCGCCGACGATCCGAGTTTCATGCTCGCCCTGGCGCAGCGTGGGGTGGCGGCCGTCCGCATCAACTGCGCCCACGACAGCGCCGATCGTTGGGAGCGCATGATCGGTCATCTGCGCGCGGCGGAGAAGGTCACCGGCCATCGCATGAAGGTGTTCATGGACCTCGCCGGTCCGAAGATCCGGACCGGCGAGGTCCGGCCGCCGCGAGAGCGCCGACACATCCGCAAGGGAGAACTGCTCGCGATCGCCAGGTCGGGCGCACTGGACGCCATCATGCTCGCCGAGCCGCACTTCTCGGTCGAATGCACCCTGCCCGAGGCGCTCGACGCGGCGAAAGTCGGCGACCGCGTCTTCGTGGACGACGGCAAACTGGGCGCGAGGGTCGAGCAGGTCGAGCCTTGGGGCGTCGCGGCGCGGGTCACCGCCGTGGCGGACAAGGGCCTCAAACTGAAACCCGAGAAGGGTCTGAACTTCCCCGACGGCGACTTGCGGCTCGACGCACTGACCGAGCAGGATCGCGCCGACCTGGCGTTCGTCGCCAGCCACGCCGACGCGGTCGAGTTCTCGTTCGTGCAATCGGCCGCCGACGTGGCGATCCTCCAGCGGGCCCTTGCCGAACAACGTCCGGACGACTGGCGGACGATTTCGCTGGTCCTGAAGATCGAGACTTCGCGCGCGGTGTCCAACCTGCCCGAGATGATCGTTCAGGCCGCGGGACGGCAGCCGGCCGCGATCATGATCGCGCGCGGCGACCTGTCGGTCGAGATCGGCTTCGCCAGGACGGCGGAGATGCAGGAAGAGATCCTCTGGCTCGGCGAAGCCAGCGACACGCCGGTGATCTGGGCCACGCAGGTGCTCGAACATCTCGTTGCCAAGGGCGTTCCGTCACGCGGCGAGATGACCGACGCGGCCATGGCCGCCCGCGCCGAGTGCGTGATGCTGAACAAGGGCCCCTATCTGTTGGAAGCGATCGACCAGCTGCAGGCGTTGCTCAAGCGGATGGACGACAACCAGCACAAAAAGACGCCCCGATTGCGCCAGCTCAAGAGCTGGGGAGCGGCCCCGAGCTAACAAATGGAACGGGCAAGGAGACGGAAATGGCTAAGATGAAGGCCGCGATCTTCGTGGAACCGGGGCGCATTGTGCTCGGCGAAAAGCCGATCCCCGAGGTTGGCCCGCTCGACGCCCTGCTGCGGATCACCACGACCACGATCTGCGGCACGGACGTCCACATCCTGAAGGGCGAATATCCGGTCGCCAAGGGGCTGACGATCGGCCACGAGCCGGTCGGCGTGATCGAGCGCCTCGGCTCGGCCGTCCAGGGTTTCAGCGAGGGTCAAAGGGTGATCGCCGGCGCCATCACCCCCAGCGGCTACTCCAACGCCTGCCTCTGCGGCTGCGCCTCCCAGGACGGCGCCGGTACGCGGCATGGCTGGAAGGCGATGGGCGGCTGGCGCTTCGGCAACACCATCGACGGCTGCCAGGCGGAATATGTGCTGGTGCCCGACGCGATGACCAACCTGGCGGAGATTCCCGATCATCTGACCGACGATCAGGTGCTGATGTGCCCGGACATCATGTCCACCGGTTTCAGCGGAGCGGAAAAGGGCCGGATCAAGATCGGCGACACCGTGGCCGTGTTCGCCCAGGGCCCGATCGGTCTTTGTGCGACCGCCGGCGCCAAGCTGATGGGCGCCACGACGATCATCGGCGTCGACCGGCTGCCCGAGCGCCTGGCGATGTCGCGGCGGATGGGAGCCGACCACGTCGTCGACTTCAGCGCCGCCGACCCGGTGCAGGCGATCATGGAGCTCACGGACGGTCGCGGGGTCGATGTCTCGATCGAGGCGCTGGGAACCCAGTCGACCTTCGAGTCGGCGCTGCGCGTGCTGCGCCCGGGTGGCGCGCTCTCCAGCCTGGGCGTCTATTCGGGCGACCTGAAGCTGCCGCTGGGCGCGTTCGCGGCTGGGCTCGGCGACCACACCATCACCACGACGCTTTGCCCTGGCGGCAAGGAGCGCATGCGCCGGCTGATGTCGGTGGTCGGTTCCGGCCGCGTGGACCTGGGCGGCCTGGTCACCCACCACTTCAAGCTCGACGACATCGAGGCGGCCTATGAGCTGTTCTCCCACCAGCGCGACAATGTGCTGAAGGTGGCGATTACGCCGTAGCGCAGCGGCCGGCATGTCACAGGAGCCTGGTCCCGCGCGTCATCACACCGGTAACCCAACTGGAGTGACGACCATGAAGTCTCGAGGCAACCCCTACGCCGCGCTCGATCTGGTGAAGCCGCTGATCGACTACAGCACGACCATCCAGGGCCGGCTGGAGCCCAGCCTCGCCCACCTGGTGAAGATCCGCGCCTCTCAGATCAACGGCTGCGCGATGTGCCTCAACATGCACACCCAGGAGGCCCGCAAGGACGGCGAGACCCAGGAGCGCATCTTCCTGCTCGACGCCTGGCGCGAGTCCCCGCTCTACAGCGAGCGCGAGCGCGCCGCCCTTGGCTGGACCGAGGCGTTGATCCGCCTCTCCGAGACCCGCGCCCCGGACGTGGACTACGCCGCCATCGAAGCTCAGTTCACCGAGGTCGAACGGGTAAACCTCACCCTGCTGATCGGCGCGATCATGAGTTTCAACCAGCTCGGCGTCGGTTTTCGCATCCGCCACCCGGTTTCGGCCGCGGCGAAAGCGGCCTAGCGCCTTCAGTCCCCCGCGCACGGAGGATTCATTCCGGGCGTGATGGATCAAACTTTGTTGCTGTGTTGTTATAGGCCGCGTGGGACCTAGGCGGTCGATGACCGCCCTTCAGACGGAGAACTTCATGGATGGCAAGATAGCCACCCTGGCGGCTGGCGTTGCCGCCCTAGCATCAGGGCCGGCGCTCGCCGCGCCGAACCCCTCTGCCGTGCCCGTCGCGTCATCGTACGCCGAGCTGCTCCAGCCGATACCGAACGCCACGGAGCGCCTGCAACTGGCGGACGCCCAGGAACAATCCAACGCACCTCGGTTGATTCTGGCGCAATGGGGCCGCGATCACCATCACCACCACCACCACCATCACCACCACAACCGGGCTTGGTGGCTGGGGCACGGCTATTACTGGTATGGCGGCCGCTGGACGCTGCGGCCGGTGCATCACCACCATCACACCACCACCACCATCACCACGACGGCTACGGCTACTAGCGAACCGCGCCGCGCCGAGAGGCCCGGCGAGAGCAAGCGACGGGGACCGGGAGGCTAGCCCTCCCGGTCCCTTGCTTTTGCCGCCCGCGCCATGTGGCGGTAGGTGCCGTCGAACACGGTGTTGGTGCTGGAGGTCCAGCGCGTGCCCTCCGAGAGCGCGTCGCGGCTGGCGGCGATCCGTCTCGCGCGCAGCTCACGCTCCGCGGCCTCGTCCTCGCTCATCGGCTGCAGGTCGAGTTCCGGCTCGGCCGGCAGCACGATCAGGCTCATGTAGGGCTCGCCCTTGCGGAAGATGTGGGTCACGCCCTTCGGCGGCGCCTTGAAAATGCAGAAGAACATCATCGGCCACCACTCGCTGCGGATCAGCGCCGGAACCGCCAGCGGGGTCGTGTTGGTCGGGTCGGTGTAGTAGCGCGGGTGGGGCTCGGTGCGCACCGCCCAGCCCGGCGGGACCTGCAGGTCCAGGCTGAGCTGGTAGGAGTAGTAGTCCTCGCCGAACGGCCGGAACGGCGGCCACATCATGGTCGGATCGTGCGGCTCGCCCCAGTCGGCCTGCAGGCGCACCCGGCCCCTGAACTGCGTCACCCGCAGCTCCTCGTCGAACGGGTACAGCATCTCGACGCCGTAGCGGGCGCTCTCGGAGAACGGCTGGCAGTGCCACACCTGCTCGTGGCTGCCGTCGGCGCGCGGCTGAGCTTCGCCGCCCCAGCCGGGGATCGGCAGGCCGATCGGCTGCGGTGGGAAGCGGTCGCCGTGCAGGCGGTATTTGACTTGCGGCATTCTGCGATCATGACCCCAAAGTGCGGTGACGGAAAAGCTTCCGGGCGCCGCCATGGTTCCATCAGGATCGCGGCGCCGCGCGGCTAGAGCACCGAGCCCTTGCCGCTGGAGATCTCGGCGTAGCGCTGGACGCGCACCGCCATGATCAGGGCGAACCCCAGCATCATGCTCATCATCACCGTGCCGCCCCAGGAGAGCAGCGGCATCGGCACGCCCACCACCGGCGCCAGGCCCATCACCATCGCCCCGTTCATCAGCACGCAGAACGCCAGCGTCGCCGTCACCCCCGCCGCGCCCAGCCGGCCGAAGTGGCTGTGGGCGATCGAGGCGATGCGCAACGACATGAAGATCACGGCCGCATAGAGCAGCAGGACGGCGATGCAGCCGACGAAGCCGAACTCCTCGGCCAGCGAGGCGAACATGAAGTCGGTCTGCTTCTCCGGCAGGAAGTTGAGCTGGCTCTGGGTGCCAAGCCCGAAACCCTTGCCGAGCAAGCCCCCGGAGCCGAGCGCGATCTTCGACTGCACGATGTGATAGCCGGCGCCGGACTTTTCGGCCTCAGGGTTCATGAAGCTGACCAGGCGCGTGTACTGGTAAGGCTTGAGCACCAGGTGCAGGAACGGCACCACCGCGCCGGCCAGCAGCGCGCCGACGCCGACAACCCGAAAATCCAGACCCGCCAGGATCATGATGGCGAAGCCGGTCGCGCAGATCAGCAACGCGGTGCCCAGGTCGGGCTCCTTCATCACCAGCGCCGCCGGCATGGCGATCAGCGCCGCGGGGATCAGCAGCCAGAACGAGAGCTTGGCGTTCTTGGCCGAAAGCCCGTGGTAGAACCGCGCCAGGGCCAGCACGAGCCCGATCTTCATCAGCTCCGAGGGCTGGAACTGGTGGATCGGGCCAAGGTTCAGCCAGCGCTGGGCGCCCAGCGACGAGTGGCCGTGCGCGGCCACCATCACCAGCAAGCCGAGACTGACGGCGTAGAGCGGATAGGCGATGGCGAACCAGACCTGCAGGTCGACCATCGCCAGCGCGATCATGACGAGGAACCAGAAGCCGAAGCGGATCAGGTGCTCGGCGGCCCAGGGCGTCCACTGGCCGCCGGCCACGGAATAGAGCATCGCGCCGCCGGCGCCGGCGATCAGGCAGATCACGGCGCAATAGGTCCAGTCGATCTCGCCCAGCCGCACGATCAGCCGCTGGCGCTCGCCGGGACGTGTCAGGGCGCCGGCGGTCATGTGGCGGAGTCCGGCGCGGCGGCGTTGGTGGCGTCTGGCGCCGGGGACGCCGTCGGCGGCGCGGCGCTCGGCAGCGGCTGCACGATCCGCGCCCGCACCTCCGGGTCTTTCAGCAGCGCCACCCGCATGATCTCGCGCGCCTTGGGCGCCGAGGCCCCGGCGCCGAAGCCGCCGTGCTCGGTCAGCACCGACATGGCGTAGCGGGGGTCGTCCGCCGGCGCGAAGGCGATGAACCAGGCGTGGTCGCGCATGTTCCAGGCGCCCTGCGCGCCGTGCGCGCCGATGCCGCCGTTGTAGCCGTGCGACTGCGCGGTGCCGGTCTTGCCAGCCATCTTGATCGGCCCGAGATTGAGGTCCGTGTTGGGACCGGCCGCCGTGCCATTCGTCGTCACCGCGATCATGGCTTCATGCAGGAATTCCATGTGCTCCTGCGCAAAGGTCAGGCCGGTCACCAGGCCCGGCGGCGGCTGGTCGACGCCGCCGATCGTGCGGACCAGCCGCGGATAGAGCGCCTTCTTGCCGTTGGCGATGCGCGAGCACATCACGCACAGCTGCAGCGGATTGACGTTCACCTCGCCCTGCCCGATGCCGACGCTGGGTGTTTCGCCCGGGTGCCAGACCGGATCGTGCGGCCGCGCCTTCTTCACCCATTCCACCGTCGGGATCAGGCCGGCCCGTTGGCTCGGCACGCCGATGTCGTAGAGCTGACCCAGGCCCATCGTGGTGGCCGTCTTGGCGATGGCGTCAGGGCCGCCGATCCGGATCGCCAGCTGGTAGAAGTAGATGTCGCACGAGTGGGCGATACCGCCCTTCATGTCGAGCGTGCCGTGCGCCTCGTCGCAGTGCCAGACCCGCCCGCCCCAGGCCCAGGCCTTGTTGCAGGTGTACTGGGTGCTGGTCGGGATGCCCATCTCCAGCGCCGTCAGCGCCACCATGGTCTTGAAGGTCGAGCCGGGCGGATAGGTGGCGTTGACCGCCTTGTTGATCAGCGGCTTGTGGTCGTACTCAGCCAGCGAGCGGTACTCCGGCCCGGTCAGACCTTTGACGAAGCGGTTGGCGTCGAAGCTGGGCGCCGAGAGCATGCAAAGGACATCGCCGGTGCGGCAGTCCATCATCACCGCCGCGCCGCTGTCCGAGCCGAACACCTCAAGCGCGCGGTTCTGGATATCGGCGTCCAGCGTCAGCTGCAGCACCTGTCCGGCGACCGACGGCACGTCGCCGCCGGGATCCTCGCGCACCACCCGCCCCTTGACGTCGACCTCGACCTTCTTGGCTCCAGGCCGCCCGCGCATCGGCAGGTCGTAGGTTTTCTCCAGCCCGGCCTTGCCGATCCGCATGCCGGGATTGAGCAGGATCGGGTCGGCGTTGGGGCCGTCCTTGGTGACGTCGTCCTTGGAGACCTTGGCGACGTAGCCGATCACATGGGCGAAGGCGGCCGAGAACGGATAGACCCGGATATCGCCCATGTCGGCGGTCACGCCCGGCAGCTCCGGCGTGCGCACGTTGATGCGGGAGAACTCCTCCCAGGTCAGGTCCTCCAGCACCGTCACCGGCGCGCGGCGCGGGGCGTCGTTGATGTCGTCGATCAGGCGCGAGCGGTGGGCGTCGTCGAGCGGCACCAGCTTCTGCAGCCGGTCGAGCAGGTCCTCGACGTCGGTGTCGTCGTCGCGGCTGACGTAGAGGCGGAAGTCGGGCCGGTTGGAGGCCAGCACCACGCCGTTGCGGTCGAGGATCAGCCCGCGCGGCGGCGGCTGCAGGCGCGACTGGAACTCGTTGTTGAGCGACAGCATCTTGTACTTGTCGGCCTCGACCAGCTGCAGATAGCCGAGCCGCGTCCCGAGCGCCGCCAGCCCGACGCCCGCGACGCCGGCCATCAGGAACGCGCGGCGGTGGAACACCGCCTGCCGCTCGTTGACCTCGTTGAAGTAGATCTTGGGGTTGCTCATCGGAACCGCACGTCCGCGTCCTCGTATCGCCCGATCAGGCGAAAGGCGAACGGAAACAACGCGAAGGTCGCCAGGTATTGCCAGCCGACCGCGATCAGGTTCGGCCCCGTGCTCGAGACCATGGTCATCAGGGCGTAGCCGACGCCGAACGCCAGCGCGGTGGCCGCAGCGTAAGAGGCCCACATGATGATGAAGTCCTGGCTGAGGATCAGCCGGCGCACGGCCAACACGGCTGCGTAGGTCGCCAGGAAGCACAGCGGCCACAGCCCCTGCGGTCCGCCCCAGAACACGTCGAGGAACAGCCCCATGATCAAGAGCGCGAACGGCGGCAGGACCGAGGGTCGGATCACCGCCCAGGCGAAGGCGAGGGCGAGCGGAAACACCGGCTCGGGCAGGCCGAGCCCGAACACGCGGATCGGCGTCGCCAGCACCACCGTGGCGATGGCGCAGGCGAGCATGGGCAGGCCCAGCCACCCGATCGGGGTCATCGACTTGCTGGCGCCGAACCCGGTAGCCGAGGTCATATCGGAACGTCGGACTTTGGCGCCGGCGGCGGCGCGGGGGGCGCTTGCGCGGGCGGCGGCTTGGCCGCGACCGCCGGCTTCGCCGCTTTCACGGCGGCGGGCTTGGCGGCGGGGAGGGTCATCAGGTTCCCCGGCGGTTTCTTGGCCGGCTTCGCAGCCTTGATCGGCGCGGGCTTGGCGGTGACGCTCATCAGCTTCGCGGCCGGTGTCTTGGGCGGCTTGGCCGCCGCCTTCACCGCGGCCGGTTTGACGGCAGGCGGCGCCGCCAGCCTGGCCGTCGCGGGTTTGGCCGCGCCGGGTTTGGCGGCGACGAGCTTGGCCGCAGCGGATTTGGCCGCGCCGGGTGCGAGCGCGGCGGGCTTGAGCGGGACTGGCTTCAGCGGGACTGGCGCGGAGGTCGGCGGCGCGATCGAGGCGCTGGGCTCTTCGGTCATCGCCGTCGGCAGGTCCTTCGGCGCCAGGGCCTGGGCGTCGGCCAGCTGGGCGAAGTCGGAGAACAGCAGGATCTGCACGAAGTCGATCGGCGCGGCGTCGCTATCGAGGGCGACGTGCCAGCCGCCGTCGAGGCCCCGCACTACGGTGCCGACCGGCAGGCCGCGCGGGAAGACGCCGCCATCGCCGGACGTCAGCACGCGGTCGCCCTCCTTCACCCCCACGGCGGAGCGGATGTAGTCGAGCTTGGGCGCCGTGCCGCCGTCGCCCGAAAGGATCGCCCGGCCGTTGGTGCGCACCACCAGCACCGGCGTGCGGCTCTCGGCGTCGGTCAGCAGCAGCACCCGGCTCACGTGATCGGAGACCCCGACGATGCGGCCCACGAGACCGTGCTCGGAGATCACCGGATTGCCCTCGGCGACGCCCTTGTCGCGCCCGGCGTTGGCCAGGCGCGTGTTGGCGAACGGACCGCGCGAGTCGGAAATGGTCTCGGCGGCGATGTGCGGCAGAGGCGGGTCGGTGCGGATGCCGAGCACGGCGCGCAGCCGGGCGTTCTCCACCTGCATCGACTCAAGCTGGTCGCGCGTGGCCTGGGCCTGGGCCAGCTGCGCCTTCAGCTGGCGGTTTTCCGACACCGCAAAGAAGTAGCCTTTGACGTAGTCCGCGGCGTCGCCGGTCCAGCGCACTGGCGCCGAGAGCGCGCCACCGACGGGGGATTCGACGGCGTCCACCGCGTGGCGCGCCGCGTCGTAGGCGCCGGCTTTCATCGGATCGTGCTGGCGGCTGAGCAGCAAGGCGGCGGCGATGATCACCGCAATGACCAGCGCAGCCGCGGCCGACCACGTCAGCGGAACCCTGATATCGCCTAGAGGACCATCCCTAAGGGACAATCACTGCCTCCCGGAGCCCCCGCCCCGATCGTCATTCCCAGCCAGCTCGGCGAACTAGCTGGAGCTTGGGAGCGTGCCTGGCGCAAAACGGGCGGGGTTTTGCAAGGAACGCTCTCGAATCAACATCCTAAACTAGGCGAACGTCGATTCCAGTACGCCCTTGGTCCATTTTGGGTGTTCCAGCACTTTGCCGCACCCGAGCGCCACGCAGGAGAGCGGATCGTCGGCGACCGTCACCGGCAGACCGGTGTGGTCGCGGATCTCCAGGTCGAGGCCGCGCAGCAGCGCGCCGCCGCCGGTGAGCATGATGCCCTTGTCGGCGATATCGGCGGCCAGCTCCGGCGGCGTCGCCTCCAGCGCCACCTTCACCGCCTCGATGATCTGGGCAACCGGTTCGGCGACCGCGTCGGCGGCCTGCTTCTCGGAGATGCGCACTTCGCGTGGCACGCCCTGCATCAGGTCGCGGCCCTTCACGTCGATGGCGAGGCCATGGCCGTCTTCGGGCGTCCGCGCCGTGCCGATTTCCTTCTTGATCCGCTCGGCGGTGGTCTCGCCGATCAGGAGGTTATGGTGGCGACGCATGTAGCTGATGATCGCCTCGTCCATGCGGTCGCCGCCGACCCGCTCGGAGCGGGTGTAGACGATGCCCGAAAGGGACAGCACGGCCACCTCGGTGGTGCCGCCGCCGATGTCGACCACCATCGAGCCGGTGGGCTCGTGGATCGGCAGGCCGGCGCCGATCGCCGCGGCCATCGGCTCGTCGATCAGGCCGACGCGGCGCGCGCCGGCGTTCAGGCACGAATCGTTGATCGCCCGCCGCTCGACCGCCGTCGCGCCGGAAGGCACGCAGACGATGACCTTCGGGTTGGTGAAGCCGCGGCGGTTATGAACCTTGCGGATGAAGTGCTTGATCATTTCCTCGGCGACTTCGAAGTCGGCGATGACGCCGTCGCGCATGGGGCGGATCGCCTCCATGTGGCCGGGCGTGCGCCCGAGCATCATCTTGGCTTCGATGCCCACGGCGTGGACCTGCTTGCGCCCGCCGACGGTGCGCAGCGCCACCACGGAGGGTTCGTTCAGCACGATCCCTCGACCCTTCATGTAGATTAGGGTGTTGGCCGTGCCGAGGTCGATGGCGATGTCGTTGGAGATGACGCCGAAGAGGGACGAGAACATTCCGGTCTCTGTAGGAAGGAGGGGTGAAGAACGCGCATGAGTCGCCCCTCAAGCCCAGAGCCACGATCGCAGGCGCCCCCCCTCCGACCCCAGCGCCGCGTTATAGCCTTGTAACTTGGCGGACGTGGCCGGGTGTGCCTGTGTTGTCTGTCGATTGCAAGGCCGCGGTTCGCCGCAGGCAAATACTGCCTATCCCAGCGCCGCGAGGACGACTCCGAGGGCCGTGGCGACGCCGGCGGCCCATTGCCAGGCCGTCAGCCGCTCGGCGAACACCCGCCGCCCCGCGATCGCCGCCATCGGCATCTCGACCATCCCCACCGCCCGCACCGGCCCGGCCGGGGCGAAGGCGATCGCCGTGAACCAGCCAAACGAGGCGATGGCCCCGCAGAGCCCAGCCAGCAGCGACTGCCGCCAGCTGGCGATCACCGACTTCAGCGCCTGCGGCCGGCGCCAGGCGAGCATGAGCGTCAGCACCGACGACTGCATCGCCTGGGCGACGCTCACGCTGGTGACGGCGGCCAGGATGTGCCGCGACGGCTCGAGCGCGAGCTCGGCGTGGCGAAAGGCGTTGAGCGAAAAGCCGAAGCACAGGCCCGAGATCAGGCCGAACAGCGCCCCCGACAGCGGCTGCGGCCCGGTCGCGCCCTTCGGCCAGGTCAACACCGCGAGGCCGAGGGTGGTGATCGCCACGCCGACCCAGGCCGGCCCGGTGATGTTGTCGCCGAACGCGACCAGGCCGATCACCGCCGAGAGCGGCAGCGAGCTTTGCTGCAGCGCGGTGCCGATCGCGAAGCCGGCCCGGCGCATCGCCACCAGCAGCGCCGCCGACGCCAGCAGCTGGCTCATCGCGCCGGTCGAGGCCGCGAGCCAGAACACCGGGCTGAAGTTCGGCCGCGCGCCCGGCGACAGCGCCGCCACCAGCGCCCAGAGCGCGAGCGAGAACGGCAGCCCGAACAGGAACCGCACGAGCGTCGCGCCCCACGGCCCGGCGTCGCCCATCAGCCCGCGCTGCAAGGCGTTGCGCGCCACCTGGAATCCGGCCGCGCCGATGGTGATGGGGATCCAGAGCATGGGATGCTCGCCTCCCGCTCGACGGGAGGGGTTGGGGGTGGGTGGCTGTTAGACGCAAGCTCGGTCTTGCCTGCGCCGACAGCGAAGGCGTCGAGAGCCCCCCATCCCCAACCCCTTCCCCTCGCCGGGGAAGGGGCTTCTTCCTAAAACCCGCTCGCGACGATCGGCTCGGGGGCCGACTTTTCCTTGCGCGCCGAGAGGTTGTTGAGCGCGTTGACGTAGGCCATCGCGCTGGCGGTGAGGGTGTCGGTGTCGGCGGCCTGACCGGTGGCGATGCGGCCGTCTTCCTCGAGCCGCACCGAGACCTGGGCCTGGGCGTCGGTGCCCTCGGTCACCGCGTGCACCTGGAACAGGCGCAGCACCGCCGAATGCGGCGACACCGCCTGGATGGCGTTGAACACCGCATCGACCGGGCCGTCGCCGGTGGCCGTCGCCGACTTCTCGACGCCGTCGACCACCAGGGTCAGCTGCGCCTCCTGCGGGCCTTCGGTGCCGGCGATCACCCGCAGCGTCTTGACCTGGATGCGGTCGTGGCCGCGGGCCAGCGCGTCGTCGACCAGCGCGACGAGGTCGTCGTCGAACACGTGCTTCTTCTTGTCCGCCAGATCCTTGAAGCGGCCGAACGCTTCGTTGAGCGCGTTCTGGCCGAGGTCGTAGCCGAGCGCCTTCAGCTTCTCGCGGAACGCATGGCGGCCGGAGTGCTTGCCCATCACCAGGTTCGAGCCGCCCTGCCCCACGTCTTCCGGCTTCATGATCTCGTAGGTCTCGGCGTTCTTCAGCACGCCGTCCTGGTGGATGCCCGCCTCGTGGGCGAAGGCGTTCTTGCCGACGATGGCCTTGTTGAACTGCACCGGGAAGCCGGTGATCGCCGAGACGTAGCGGCTGGCTCTGGTGATGTGCTGGGTGACGATGCGGGTCGGATAGGGCAGCTTGTCGCCGCGCACCTTCAGCGCCATCACCACTTCCTCGAGCGCGGCGTTGCCGGCCCGCTCGCCGATGCCGTTGACGGCCACTTCCACCTGCCGCGCGCCGGCCTGCACCGCCGACAGACTGTTGGCGACGGCGAGGCCGAGGTCGTTGTGGCAGTGGGCCGAGAAGATCACCGCGTCGGCGCCGGGCACGCGCTCGATCAGGCTGCGGAACATCTCGCCATACTCGGACGGATAGCTGTAGCCGACCGTGTCCGGCAGGTTGATCGTGCCGGCGCCGGCCTTGATCGCCGCCTCGACGCAGCGGGCTAGGAAGTCGGGCTCGGTGCGGGTGGCGTCCTGCGCCGACCACTCGACGTCGCCGCAGAGGTTGCGGGCGTGGGTGACCGAGCCGGTGACCGCGTTCAGCACGTCTTCCTGGCTCATGCGCAGGATGTAGTCGCGGTGCTGCGGGCTGGTGGAGAGGAAGGTGTGGATGCGGCCGCGCTTGGCCGGCCGGATCGCCTCGGCGCAGCGCTCGATGTCGGCGACGCCGGCGCGGGCCAGGCCGCACACCGTGCTCTCGGTGACGATCTTGGCGATCTCGCGCACGGCTTCGAAGTCGCCGTTGGAGGCGATCGGGAAACCGGCCTCGATCACGTCGACCCCCATCTCCTCGAGGATCTTGGCGAGCTCCATCTTCTCGTCGAACGACATCGAGGCGCCGGGCGACTGCTCGCCGTCGCGCATGGTGGTGTCGAAGATGATGACGCGGTTCTTGTCGGTATCGGATACCGACGGGTTGGATTCGGAAGTCATTGGATTTCAAAGTCTCTTCGCAGGTTGGGCTCGGGGCGGCGGGTGGATATCCCCTGAGGCGCCCGGCCCGCGAAGAACGCGCGCCTAGGAGTGCGCCCAGGGGCCGCTAAGCCCCAGCGCAAGAAGAAGCAGGTTGTCGCGGCGATTGCGCATGGGCTCGGCGTTTAGACCGATCCGACCGAAGCGGCAAGGGTCGGCGCGCCGACGGCCCAGCGGCGCGAGGTCCGGAACCTCGGCCGGCTGGGCGCCATCTGGGGTCGGCGTCGCGGAGGGGAACTGGGCGAAGAGCAAGACGCTCAAGCGCCCAGCGTCGCCATGCCGAACGTCGAGAGATAGAAGCCGATCATGGTGATCAGGGCGAAGCCGCCGAGGCGGTTGAGGATGGTGTTCATGGCTCAAGTTCCTTGGTTCGAGGCGAGGCGCCGAGCGGCCTCATCCAGTTGACGAACCAAGGTATGCCGCGCCGACATCCTGACCACAATTGTATGTCTTAGTGCTTCGCCTATGCGAAATTGAATGCCCGCCTAGTCCGGTGAGGTCTCCGGCGAGACGGCGCCGCCGGCGGCGTCCTCCCGCGCCCGCAGCCAGCGCCGCGCCAGCAGCGCCGAGCCGACCCAGATCGCGATAGCTACGCCCAGCAGGCCGAGCTGGACCATCCCGCCGCCGTTGAACGCGGCGGTCACCGTGCCGCCGGCGAACGCGGTGAGCAGGATTTTCGGCAGGATGCCGATGGCGGTGCCGAGCGCGAAGTCGGCGCGGCGGACGCGCGCGGTCCCCGCGGCCATGTTGACGACGATGAACGGCGCGGCTGGAACCAGCCGGATGATCAGGCTGGCCATGAAGCCGTTCTTGCCGATCAGGGTCATGAACCGCTCGACGCCGGGGCTCTTCAGGTCACGGATCAGATGGCCGCCGAACAGCCGGCCCAGCTCGAAGCCGATCAGCGCCGACACGAAGGTGCCGATCCAGGAATAGAGCGAGCCGATCCACGGCCCGAACACCACCGCCGCGGCGGCGATCAGCACCACCTGCGGCGCGCCGAGGAACGCCAGCGCCGCGAACGCCGCCACCGCGATCGGGAGCGCCCATGGTCCCCTGGCCAGCGCCAGCCAGTGCTCGACGCCCGCCTTGCCGGTCAGCCCCAGCGCCGGCGCGCCAAGCAGGAACACGCACCCCACCCCGCCGAACAGCACGAACGAGACGACCAGGGAGCGCCAGGCCTTGGCGTCCATGTTGGTGAAGAAGGCGATGAAGCGGCGCACCGGCGGGCCTTAGCGAAGCTCGCCGCCGCCGTCACGTCGTTCAGGGGCGGCTCACAGGGCCAGGAGCTGGCGCGCGATGACGTTGCGCTGGGTCTCGCTGGTTCCCGAGTAGATGGTGGCGGCTCTCACGGCGAGGTGTTTGCCCATGGCGCGGGCGCCGAGATCGACCTCGTCGCCGGCTTGCCCGAGCGCCCCCCACGCCGCGGCGGCGTAGGGCCCGGCGGCCTCGACGATCAGCTCGGCGATCTTCTGGTGCAGTTCGCTGCCGATCAGCTTCAGCATCGAGGGCGTGGTCTGGTCGGCGCCGCCGGGGCGCCCTGACGGCAGCGCGGCCAGCTCAAGTTGCTCGAACGCTTCCAGCTCGAGCTCGAGCGCGGCCAGCCGGCGGCGCAGCCCTGGCGCCTGATCGGGATCGACGGCCGTCACCGCGCAGGTCGCGCGGCGCAGCACCCGCCGCAGCAGCGCGGCTGGCGTATTGTTGGATCGCGCCAGCTGCATCAGCCGTTTGGCGACCGCCCAGCCCTCGTTTTCCTCGCCGACCAGGCCCGCGACCGGCACGCGGACGTCGTCGAAGAACACCTGGTTGAACTCGTGCTCGCCGGCCAGGCCCAGGATCGGCGCGACGCTCAGGCCGGGGCTGTCCATGTCGAGCAGCAGAAAGGTCAGGCCCTGCTGGCGGCGCTCGCCGGTCTGGGTGCGGACGATCGCGAACATGCGGTTGGCGTGCTGGGCGCCGGTGGTCCAGATCTTCGAGCCATTGACCACATAGTGATCGCCTCGGCGCTCGGCGCGGGTGGAGATGGCCGCGAGGTCCGAGCCGGCGCCCGGTTCGGAGAAACCCTGGCACCAGAGATCGTCGCCCGACAGGATTGCCGGGAGGTAGCGGCTGCGCTGCCACGGCGTGCCCATCTCGATCAGCAGCGGCCCGACGCTGCGCAGGCCGCCGGCGAACAGGATCGGCGCGTCGTTGGCGGCGCATTCGCGGTCGAACGCGAAGCGCTGGCGCGGACCCCAGCCGGCGCCGCCCCAGGCGCGCGGCCAGGCCGGCGCGATCCAGCCGCGTTCGTAGAGGCGCCGATGCCAGATCCGGCAGGCGGCGATATCCGCGTGCACCCCGATCGTGGCGCGGCCAGCTTCGCGCAGATCCTCGGTGAGGGCGCGCTGCAGGAAGGCGCGAACGTCGGCGACGAAGCCCGCCTCGTCGAACGCCTCCGACGGCGCGGCGTCCGCCATCGACATCGCGAGTTCGGCCATTCCGTCGCTCCGCGCCGTCGCCCGTGCGGCGACGCGGCAGCCTCGGCGCATTGCGCGCCGCAGGCGTTGACCCAGATCAACAGGCTCGCGCTTGGAACACCGCGGCGATCAACCCGCGGCCAGAACTCCACAACATCGCCAGCAGGCTGATCATCGCGACGCCGGCGGCCACCGTCCGCAGGTAGATGACATTGAACAGGTAGAGCGGGAGATAGAGCGCGCGTGCGGCGATCCAGATGGTCGGCGCCCAGCCGGCCGTGTGGTGAGTGACGATGAGCCCGATGTCGAGCGCGGCGAAAGCGACGAGGTTCTCGACATAGTTGGCGAACGCGCGCGTCGCACGGCCCCAGACGAGACCGTTGGGCGGCAGCTGCGCATCGCGCGAGCTGAACAGGTACGCGGTGCTGAACGCGCGCCCCGCCAGGCCCATCTGACAAAACAGGTGGACGAACCACAGGCCCACCGCGAGTTCCAAACAGGTCAGTTCACTCATTGTGTCCTCCCTGGCGACACGCCGTCGGGGTCACGGCTGTTATAGGTCCCCCTGCCCCCTCGGCACGTCCGCCAGCGCCGGGCTGGCCTCGGCGACATCGAACGCGGCGAGGATGCGCTCGAAGCGGGCGGCGACCGCGGCTCTCGAGCCGGGGTGGGTGAAGATGTAGAGCTCGTTCGCCTTCACCGCTTCCACCACCCGCCGCCCCACCGGCTCGACCGGGATGCCGGTCAGCACGCGCGACGGCGGCGCGTCGGGCGGCGGCGGGGCGCGCTCGTCGGGGCCGTAGGCGGCCTGGCGGTTGCGCCGGCTCTCGTTGATCCGCGTCTTGACGAAGCCGGGGCAAAGCACGGAAACGCCGATGTTCTTCGCCGCCAGCTGCTCGGCCCAGCCCTCGCTCATCGCCACCACCGCGAACTTGGTCGCGCAATAGGGCTCCATGCCCGGCGGGCTGATCATGCCGGCGAGCGAGGCGGTGTTGACGAAGTGGCCGCCCTCGCCGTGCGCCTCGATCAGCGGCGCGAACACCTCCATGCCGTAGACGACGCCCTTGAGGTTCACATCGATCACCCAGTCCCAGTCGCTGGGCGCCACCGTCCCGAACGGCCCGCCGGCGCCGACCCCGGCGTTGTTGCAGACCACATGGACCTTGCCGAACGCCGCGAGGGTCGCCTCGGCCGCCGCCTGCAGCGAGGCGCGGCTGGCGACGTCGGCCACCACGCCCTCGGCGCGGATCTGCCGCTCGCGCAGACCGGCGAGCGCGCGCTCCAGCGCCTCCGGCTCGATGTCGGCCAGCATCACCGCCATGCCCTCGGCGCCGAACGCCTGCGCCATCGACAGCCCGATGCCGCTGGCGCCGCCGGTGACGAACGCGACCTTGCCGCTCAGTTCCTGCATTGGTTCATTTCCCTACTTGAAGACCTGGTCGTTGTACGCCTTCCATCGCGCCGCGATGTTCGAGCTGGTCTCGAACCGGTGCGCGGCGGCGTTCCAGCGGTAGGCGGCGTTCAGCACGATCGAGTGCGCCTTCGGCACGTCCCTGGCGCCGCACGACGGGTCGGTGTGACGGAAGCGCGAGCTAACCTGCGCCTCGATCTTGCGGTAGGCGCGGCCGGGGTCGGGCGAGGTCGTGAACTTGGCGCCTTCGATGTCGCTCCAACCGCAGGCGTTGATCGACGTCACGCCGAACATCTGGATCATCCGCAAGCGGTCCCCAATCGGCGAGATCAGCACATAGCCGCCCATGGTCAGGTCCGCGTCGTCGTGCTCGCTGTAGGTGACCAGCGCGTCGTCGCCGGGGCCGAGCGGCAGCACCGCGTGCTCGGCCAGAGCGCTGTCCTTGTCGATCCCGACGTCCGCGGCGTCGAGCAGCTTCGGGTGGGCCTCGTCGGTGAGCAGCATCAGCAGCGCCAGCCCCTCGACCCGGTCCGGCTTGGGGCCGAGGTCGACCAGCAGCACGATGCGCGGCTTGCCGCCGATCCTGATCCGCTGGTCTTCGACCGAGCCGACGGTGACCGTGTCGGGCGGATCGCCCTGGTACTCGGCGCCGGCGATGTGCCGCGGCGTCCTGGCGAGATGGCCCTCCGGCTGTCCGTCGGCGTCGTTCTTCGCCAGGTCGGGCACGGCCTGCCTGATCAGGTCGGCGTAGGTCAGCCCCGGATGGCCCCGCACCGGGTCAGTCGACTTGAGGATGGCGGCGCCGGCCGGCGCGGCCTGGCAGAGCGCGGCCGCCACGGCTGCCGGCAGACCCCATCGGCGCCAACGCATCATCCGCCCCCGAAACCTTCGCCGCCCGTCGCGTCGATGTTGCTCACCGACCACCTCGCGCGTAAACAGCCGCGCCTTTCGCCGCCCGCAAGCAGGAGTCGCGTCATGTTCGCCCAATCGGCCTCGCTGGCCCGGGTCAAGCCGTCCGCCACGCATGGCGGCCGACGCGAAAGCGCGCGAGCTGAAGGCGGCGGGCAAGGACGTGATCTCGCTGGGCGCCGGCGAGCCCGACTTCGACACGCCGGACAACATCAAGGAAGCCGCGATCAAGGCGATCCGCGACGGCAAGACCAAGTACACCAACGTCGACGGCATCCCTGAGCTGAAGGCGGCCATCTGCGGCAAGTTCGCCCGCGAGAACGGCCTCACCTACACGCCGGCCCAGATCAACGTCTCGCCCGGCGGCAAGCCGGTGATCTACAACGCCATGGTCGCCAGCCTGAACCCGGGCGACGAGGTGGTGATCCCCCGCCCCTACTGGGTCAGCTACCCCGACATGGTGCTGCTGGCCGGCGGCGAGCCGCGCTTCGTCGCCACCAGCGCCGAGACCGGCTTCAAGATGCAGGCCGCCGACCTCGAGGCGGCGATCACGCCGAAGACCAAGTGGCTGATCCTCAACTCGCCGTCCAACCCCTCCGGCGCGGCCTACTCCAAGGCCGAGCTGCGGGCGCTGGCCGACGTGCTGCTGCGCCACCCGCAGGTCTGGATCCTGACCGACGACATGTACGAGCACCTGGTGTTCGGCGACTTCGAGTTCTGGACCATCGCCCAGGTCGAGCCGGCGCTCTACGAGCGCACCCTGACCATGAACGGGGTCTCCAAGGCCTACGCCATGACCGGCTGGCGGATCGGCTACGCCGGCGGCCCCGAGCCGCTGATCAAGGCGATGGCCAAGGTGATGAGCCAGACCACCTCCAACCCCTCGTCGATCTCGCAGTGGGCGGCGGTGGAGGCGCTGAACGGGCCGCAGGACTTCATCAAGCCCAACGCCAAGCTGTTCGAGCAGCGCCGCGACCTGGTGGTGTCGATGCTGAACCAGGCCCGCGGCATGCGCTGCCCGACGCCGGAAGGCGCGTTCTACGTCTATCCGTCGGTCGCCGACCTGATCGGCAAGACCGCGCCCAGCGGCAAGCCGATCGGCTCGGACGAGGACTTCGCGGTCGAGCTGCTGGAAACCGAGGGCGTCTCGGTGGTGTTCGGCGCGGCGTTCGGCCTCTCGCCGTTCTTCCGCATCAGCTACGCCACCTCCAACGCCAACCTGGAAGACGCCTGCACCCGCATCCAGCGCTTCTGCGGCGAGGTGCGCTGAGCCTGCTGTCCGGCCGACTCTCGACCGCCAAAGCTGGACCCTCACGTCATGGCCGGGCTTGTCCCGGGCACCCATGAACACGACTGTCGTCCCGGAAGGGATAACCGCGGAGATCGCAGAGCGACGCGGAGCGAAACAGCCCTGGCATAGACCGATCGCCAGGACACGCGCCGACCGAGCTTTGATGCTCGTTCGCTCCGCGTATCTCCGCGATCTCCGCGGTTGGACCCTCACGTCATGGCCGGGCTTGTCCCGGGCACCCATGAACACGACTGTCGTCCCGGAAGGGATAACCGCGGAGATCGCAGAGCGACGCGGAGCGAAACAGCCCTGGCATAGACCGATCGCCAGGACACGCGCCGACCGAGCTTTGATGCTCGTTCGCTCCGCGTATCTCCGCGATCTCCGCGGTAAATCCTCCTACAGCGCCGCCGCGGCCGCCTTCGCTTGCGCCAGCCGCGCCGGCATCGCCGCTTCCATGTTGCGCTTCACCGCCGCCAGCACCTCCGGCGAGGCGGTCTCCGGCCGGCCGCAGTTCCACGGCGGCGCCGGCGCGTATTCCAGCCCGAGCTGCAGGCCCTGGGCGAACGCCTCGCCGGCCAGTTCGGCCGCGACCACCAGCGCGAAGTCCATCCCCGCGGTGACGCCGCCGCCGGTGATCAGGTCGCCGTCCCTGGCCACCCGCGACGGATCGGGGATCACCCCGAACAGGCTCAGCATGTCGCGCCAGGCCCAGTGGCAGGCGGCGCGCTTGCCGGTGATCAATCCCGTCGCCGCCAGGATGATCGAACCGGTGCAGACCGAGGTCAGGTACTTCGCCCCGGCGCCCAGCCGCTTCGCCTGCGCCATGAACGCCGGATCGCACGCCGCCTCGGTCGCCGCGAAGCCGCCGGGGAAGAACAGCAGGTCGCAGCGGTCGATGTCGGCCAGCCGCGTCGTGCCGGCGAACCTCAGGCCGCCGTCGGAGACGATCTCGCCGCCCGGCTCGGAGGCGACGATGGTCTCGGTTCCGGGAATGCGGCTGAACACGGTGTGCGGGGCGGTGAAGTCGAGCTGGGTCATGCCCGGATAGATCGCCTCGACGATGCGGAACTTCGGCTCGGCCATGGCGGCGCCTCCTTGATTGACGCCGCCATCCTGCCCGGACTAGCTTCCGTCCGAAATGACAATGTTCCCTCGTTTTAGGCCATCATGCGTTGACGCGTCCCCCTCCCCCATGACCCACCGCCTCGGCCTGCTGATCTTCCCGCGCTTCCAAATCCTCGACGCCGCCGGGCCGATCGGGGCGTTCGAGATCGCCGGCCGCTACGGGGGCGGGACCTATGCGATCGAGACGCTGGCGATCGGCGGCGGCGCGGTGCGCAGCTCGTCCGGCGTGGCGATGGCGGCGGACGCGGCCGACGCGGCCCAGCCCTTCGACACCCTGATGATCGCCGGCGGCGATGGGACCCGCGAGGCGTCGCGCGACCCGGCGCTGCTGGCGTTCGTCCGCGCCGCCGCCACCAGCGCCGGCCGCGTGGCCAGCGTCTGCTCCGGCGCCTTCGTGCTGGCCGCCGCGGGCCTGCTCGACGGCCGCGCCGCCACCACCCACTGGTCGCGCACCGCCGACTTCGCCCGGCGCTTCCCGCGGGTGCGGCTGGAGGCGGACCGCATCTTCGTCCGCGACGGCCAGGTCTGGACCTCCGCCGGCATCACCGCCGGCATCGACCTGGCGCTGGCGATGATCGCCGACGACCTCGGCGAAGACATCGCCCGGCAGACCGCGCAGCAGCTGGTGGTTTACCGCCGCCGGCCGGGCGGGCAGTCGCAGTTCTCCGCCCTGCTGGAGCTGGAACGCCCCGGCGCCCGCTTCGGCGCCCTGCTCGGCTGGGCCCGCGAGCGGCTGACCGAGCCGCTCGGCGTCGAGCGCCTGGCCGACCACGCCGCGATGAGCCCGCGCCACTTCGCCCGCGCGTTCGCCGCCGAGACCGGGGTCACCCCGGCCAAGGCGATCGAGCGCCTGCGCGTCGAGGCCGCCCGCGAGCGGATCGAATCCGGCGCCGATGCGATCGACCGCATCGCCGAGCACACTGGCTTCGGCGACCCCGAACGCATGCGCCGGGCGTTCATCCGCGCGTTCGGCCAGCCGCCGCAGGCGCTGCGAAGGGCGCGGCAGGCGACCACCTGAGGCGCCCTGGACGGCCCCGTTGATCCGCATCAAGGCGGCGGAACCTGGCGCCGCAGAAGATGGTCCTCGGGCGCAACGCCGCGCCGCAGGGATCGCTGCAGATCGCGATGACGCAGCTCAAGTCCGCAAAGATCGCAATCGTCGACGACGACCGGAGTGCGCGGGAGGGCGTGCACCGATGGCTGGAGGCTGTCGGCTGCCAGGTGGAGAGCTTCGCGAGCGCGGCGGCGTTCCTCGCGGGCGCTCCGGAGAGGTTCGCGCGGCTGATCCTGGATCAGCACATGCCGGAGATGACCGGCCTGGAGCTTGCCCAGAGGCTGCGAGCGAACGGCCTGCAGATGCCGATCATGCTCCTGACCGGCGATCTGACGCCGGTGGTGATGAGCCAGGCCGAGCGACTGGGGATCGAAAAAGTGCTGGAGAAGCCCCCGCGCATGGAAGAACTGTCCGCCTTCTGCGGGGCCTAGGCGCGTTGCGACGTCGGCGAGGACCTTATGGCGGACGAATGGACGGGCAAGACCAGGGGGCATTCTCAAGGCGGAAATCGCCCCGGCGCCACCTGACCTACAAGGACGTGGTGGAGAAGCTGGCGGCACACGGAATAAGCGAGACCGAAGCCAACCTTGGGAATAAGATCCGTCGGGGTGGGTTTTCAGCTGCGTTCTTCGTTCAAACGCTGGTCGCGATTGGCGCCCACACCGTGAGGCTACACGAACCAGACTAGGGCGCCATTCACGGCATGGCTGAACAGAACGACGGCAATGCCGCTCAGCAAAACGGCCCAGCCGAGCAACCCCAATCAGCAACGCCGAGAGCCGGTCCCGCCAAATCCGACAAGCTAACCGCAGTGGGCACTGCAGCTGTCGGCGAGCGCGGTCAGAACCTCGAAAGCAACATAGATCGCGCGGTGGGCCGAAGCCTGCGGTGGCCAGAGACCATCATGGCCGGGTTCACGGTTGTGATTGCCTTCGCCACCGTCGCGAACGTGGTCGTCGCCGGCAAACAATGGGGGGAGATGCACACCGGAGGCATTGACACTCACCACCTCGCCAACTCGACCAACAGCCTCTACGAAGCCACCAACAAACTCGCCGATGCCGCCCAGCGTCAGGAGATTGACAGCAACAATCTTGTCACGGCTGCAAAGGCCGAGGCGGACGCGATGGACAAGCTGAGACGGGCCGGGGAGGCCCAAGCCAAGTCTTCCGGCTTGCTGGCGGATGCGGGGAGATCGCAGGCCGCCAGCACCAAGGCGCTCGCCACGGTAGCTCTTGAAGCTCAGACGCCGAGAGTGAACCTGCGAACCTTGACCATAACCGGATTCACCGACCCCCCGGGTCCCGATGGTATGGTGACGCTCACCACTCAATATAATTTCACCAACTTTGGCGGCAGTACTCTGGCCGAAAAGAGTATGGAGTTTGATTATTTTTGGGGTCCAGCGCTCCCCGAAGTCCCGCTTCACTATCCTTTGATCCCCGGAGAAGTCCCCGTACCCCCAAATCAAGGATTCACTACTGTTGAACCCATCAAATGGAAAATCCCAAACTACGCTGCGGTCATGATCAATTCCGGAGTGTACAGGTTCTTTGTATACGGCCACGTCGATTGGCTCGACCTGGGCAAGGCCCCGCACACAACTTGCTTCGCCTACGACGTGACGATCAAGGAGGGACAAGCCAAGTTCTTCGTCCCAGCAGGAGGGGCCGCCTATCACTGCGACACCTAGAGCGGCTATCGCCGCCCAGGCGGCCAGCTAGTCTCAGTGGTCGTCACCTATTCCTCTCTGGGACGATCGGCATATGAAGCAATCGGACTTGATGACATTCGCCGCCACGTTCGCGGCGTTCGTCATCACTCTTGTCCCACTTGCTCCACAATGCCGCTCATGACACCGAATTAATGTGCCAGTGACACCAAAATGGTGTCACCTCCCGGCATGGACACCACCGCCCTCGTCAACGCCCTGCGCCAGGACCTGGCCCGCGCCGCCGAAGTGGGCGGCGAGGACGTCAAGGCGGCGGCCGAGCGGCTGCTGCTGGCGCTGGATCCGGCGCTGCGGCTGACGCTGATGGACGCGCTCTCGCAGGCCGCCACCGAGGTCAGCGCCGCCCTGCCCGGCGTGGTGGTCAGCGTGCGGCTGCAGGGGCGCGAGCCGGTGTTCGTGGTCGAGGGCGCGCCGGCCGCGGCGGCGGCGGAGGATCAGCCCGAGGAACACTTCGACGACGACGGCGAATCCAACGCCCGCATCACCCTGCGCATCCCCGAGAACCTGAAGGCGCGCGCCGAGACCCTGGCCGCGCGCCGCGGGCAGTCGCTCAACACCTGGCTGGTCGCCGCCGCCCGCGCGGCCGCCGCCGACCGGCCGTCATATTCCGGCGAGAGCCACTCCGGCTTTCCCGGCCGCCGCATGAAAGGATGGGTTCGATGAACGATCGTCACCACAGCTTCGCGACCCCCTCGCCCGCCCGGCTGCGGGTCGAAATCCCCAACGGCCAGATCGTCGTCACCGCCGCTGAAACGACCACGACCGAGATCAACCTCAGCGCGCCGCGCGGCGACAGCGGCGCGATGACCTGGGTGGCCGAGGCGGAGGTCGCCCAGCTCGGCGACGAGATCGTCGTGCGCGGCCCGCGGGTGTCGCTCAGCCTGTTCCGCAGCTGGGGTCCGATCGAGGCGCGCATCACCGTCCCGTTCGGCAGCGACGCCACCCTCTCGATGGGCGCCGGCGGGGTCGAGACCCGCGGCCGGCTGGGCAAGATCGTCGCCAACACCGGCGCCGGCTCGGTGCGGCTCGACGACTGCGCCGAAGCCCGCGCCCACACCGGCGCCGGCAATGTCGAGATCGCCGCGGTCTCGGGTTCGGTCGACACCAAGACCGGCGCCGGCACGGTGACGGTCGGCCGGATCGGCGCGGACGCCCACATCGTCACCGCCGCCGGCAACGCCAAGGTCGGCGACATCACCGGCTCGGCCAAGTTCACCACCGCCCACGGCAACATCGAGGTCGACCGCGCCGGCGACAACCTCGAGGTGTTCACCGCCTCGGGCAATGTCGAGGTGCGCCGCGCCGACCATGGCCGGGTGCGGGCCAAGACGGTGTCCGGGCGGGTTTCGGTCGGCGTGCCGACCGGCGTCTCGGCCCTGCTCGACATCTCGACGCTGAGCGGGCGGGTGCAGTCGGACCTGGCCGCCAGCGGCGCGCCGGGCGACGGCGAGGCGCATGTGGAGCTGATCCTCTCGACGGTCAGCGGCAACGTGAACGTGGCGAGGGCGTGATGTCGGTCCAGGAGAGCACGATCGAGCGCGAGGCCCCGGCGAAGAGCCCGGTCACCGCGCCGTGGTCGACCCAGTTCGACATGGCCTCGCAGATCAGCGGCCGCACCTACCGGACCTTCGTGTTCGAGCCGCCGCTGCCGGCGCCCGAGGCCGGCTATCCGCTGCTGGTCGTGCTCGACGGCAACATGACCTTCCCGATCGCCGCGACGATGGCGTCGATGTACGCCTTCTCCGGATGCCCGGCGCTGGTGGTCGGCGTCGGCTACGGGGCCTCGCCGCAGGAGATCCAGCTGCTGCGGTTCCGCGACCTGACGCCGCCGACGCCGCCCGAGGGCGTGCCGAAGCGGCCAGGCGTGCCGCCGCTCGGCCCCGAGCACTACGGCGGCGCGGGCGAGTTCCGCGGCTTCCTGACCGAGGAACTGCGGCCGGCGATCGCCGCGGCGCACAAGGTCGATCCCAGCCGCGAGGCGCTGTTCGGCTATTCGCTGGGCGGCCTTTTCGTCCTGGACACCCTGTTCCGGCGCCCGGACGCCTACAGCTGCTACATCGCGGCCAGCCCGTCGATCTGGTGGAACGACTGCGCGGTGCTGAAAGAGGAGGCCGGCTTCGCCCGCGCGATCGGCGCTGGGACGGCCGCGCCGCGGGTGCTGATCTCGGTCGGCGACCGCGAGCAGGAGGCGCCCAGCCGGCTGCCGCCCGGCATGAACCTCGACGACGCCGAGGCGCTGATCGCCGAGGGCCGCATGGTCGACAACGCCTGGGAGCTGGCCAACCGGCTCGGCCGGATCACCGGCGACGGCTATGCATCCTGCTTCCACGCCTTCGAGAACGAAGACCACCTGACTTGCCTCGCCGCCGCCGTCGGTCGCGCCCTGGACTTCGCGACGCGGGACTAGGGCGAATTCGACGGGCGCGTCGGAGTCAGCTGGAACACCCTGTTACGTCATGGCCGGGCCTGTCCCGGCCACCCATGCACACGACTGCTGGGCGGCGTTCATGGATTGCCGACACTCCGCGCTTCGCGCTCCGGCCGGCAATGACGTGAATTGGACCTAACCGATCTCAACGCCCGACGCCGCCGGCTTGGTTGGCCGAGTTGAAGGGATAACCGCGGAGATCGCGGAGATACGCGGAGCAGGCGAGCGTCTGTCATAGGGCGCTGGCTAGTCGGCACGCCGCGGCAGCCGAGATTGGTGCGACAGCGGGTGTGAATGTTGGCTATCGCCAGGCGAGGCTTGGTCATCGCCGCGGCTCGGTGGCTCCGCGTATCTCCGCGATCTCCGCGGTTGAACTTCCTTCTTTTCTAAGCCGCCGGATTACGCTCCTCGACCGGGATCGCCTCGTAGGCCGCCGGCGGCGTCAGGCCAAGGCGGCGACGCGCGGCGTCCAGGGGTTCGGCCAGCAGGCGCTCGTAGTCCTCGCCCGGCAGCCAGGCGCTGGCCTTGCCGCGGCGGGACGCCTCGCGGATCGCGGCGCGGTAGGCGCCGGCGTGGCGGCGGCCGGCGGTGCGCAGGTAGGCGCCGGCCCCGATCAGCGCCCAGCCGAGGCCCTTGGTCTGCTGGTACGAGAACGTCACCAGGCAGACCTCGCCCAGGGTGTCGCGGCTGTAGCCAGTCAGCACGTGCCAGATGTCGTGGGTGTCGCGCATGCGCCGGCCGAACCAGGCGTAGGGATGAGCCAGCTCCATCTGGCCGTCGGCCAGGCCCTTGCGGCTCTCCTCGGCCAGGCCGTCGGCGGAGAGGTTCTCGCGCCCCATGAACTCGGCGTAGGCGGCGCCAACGCTCCCGGCGGGCAGACTCGCCAGCCAGTCCCGGTCCATCAGCCGCGGCGCCAGCTCGACGTGTTCGTAGGCCAGGCGCCCGCCTTCGGGGGTGGACAGCAGCCGCAGGTAAAGCTGCTGCCCGGCCGGTCCGTTCAACGCCCGCATGATCTCGAACACCTGCGCGGTGTCGTCCTTGTCCTTGAACAGCCGCGCCAGCGCGGCCAGCGCGCGGCCGATGTCGCGGCGGGGACGATGGCGCTTGCGGGCGTTGATCGAAGGCGCGGCCGCGGTCATGCTGAACGCTCCTGCTCGGAGGCGAAGATGAGCCTGCGTCGCCCTCCATTCAAGCGTGCGCGCCGTTGAAGGCGGATCTGAAGAAGCGCTCGCTGGTGCTGGCCGGCCACGGCACCTCGCTGGCGCTCGAGCCGGCGTTCTGGACGGTGCTGGAAGCGCTGGCGGCCGACCGCGGCCAGAGCCTCGCCGGCCTGATCGCTGGCATCGACGCCCAGCGCGGCGCGCAGCCGCTGGCGTCGGCCTGCCGCCTCGCCGCGCTGGCGTTCGCCGCCGGGACCAGGCCTCAGTAGTGGTGCGAGATCGGATTGACGGCCGGCGCCGCGCCGGGCGGTTCGCGCATGTGGTGGCCACCGCTGAGCAGAACCCCGGCGACGAACAGCGCGATCAGAAGCAGCCCGACCCCACCCCAGAGCCACGGCATGACGGTCTGTTCGTCCTGCGACTCGGCCTCGCTCCTTAGCGGTTCGTCGACGTTCGGATCGGCCATTCGGCGGCGTCTCGCTCACAGCGGGGCCTCGCGGCCCTCGTTGGCGCCCTGTTTACTCCGCCGGGGCCGGAAGCAACAGAGATCAGCCTTGGCTTTGAGGCGCCGCAACCGACGCCGCCTGAACGGCAGAGTGAGGCGGCGCCATCAGCGGCCGCGTCAGCCCGCCGCCGATGTCGACCATCAACAGAACCGCGATGGCGACTATCAAGGCCATCAGCAGCGCCCCGCCGGATGCCCCCAGGCCCCCGCCGTCGCCCGGTTCCATTAAGTCACTCTCCGTGAAATTCGCCCCGCTTTCGGAACGTGGGCGGCTAGACAGGGTTCCAGGCAGCGCGTTTCCAAGGCGAAATGCGACGTGCCGAGTCTGACCGTAAAGTTCGGCCAGTTCCCCCGCGTTCGAGTAAGGAAATCCAGCTGGTATGCGTCTTGGTCCGCTCTTCCTCGCCTTCGCCCTCGCCGTCGCCTGGTCCGCCCAGGCTCAGACCGGGGCGGAGGAAGCGCGCGATCATTTCGAGGGCGCGCTGGCCCAGGACTGTCCGCAGAAACAATTGCAGCTGCTGTCCGCCCGCAACCTCCGCGACGGCCTCGACAGCTACGTCGAGAGCCTGCCGCCCGACATTCACGACCGGGTGCAGAAGGCCGAGACCGACCAGTGCTCGAGCGCCGACGCCGGCGCCGCCTGCGTCAACGCGGCCGACATCCAGGCCGCCGACGAGGTCGGCCGCATGGACGAACTGGCCCTCTCGATCTGCGGCTCGTTCCTGCGCTGCACCGACCAGGGCGTCTGCGACTACGCGCGATAGACCCTGCGGGGCGTTTCGCCGCCTCAGCTGACCTACTGCCGCCGGCCAGCCGTGCTACATATGTTCCAGCCTTGGAATCGATCCGTCCCCAGCCAGTGTCCGAACCCGCCGCGCCCCGCATCTCCGACCTCGCCCGCGTCGACCCGCCGACCCGACTATCTGTCGGGGCTGAACCCGGAGCAGCGCGAGGCGGTGGAAGCGGTCGACGGGCCGGTGCTGGTGCTGGCCGGCGCCGGCACCGGCAAGACCCGGGTGCTGACCACGCGGCTGGCGCACATCCTCGCCACCGGCCGGGCCCGGCCGTGGGAGCTGCTGGCCGTCACCTTCACCAACAAGGCCGCGCGCGAGATGCGCACGCGGATCGCCGACATCATCGGGCCGGCGGCCGAGGGGCTGCGCTGGCTCGGCACCTTCCACTCGGTCGCCGCCCAGATCCTGCGCCGCCACGCCGAACTGGTGGGGCTGAAGTCGAGCTACACCATCATCGACGTCGACGACCAGGAGCGGCTGATCAAGCAGCTGCTCGAGGCGGAGAACATCGACTCCAAGCGCTGGACGCCGCGCCACTTCGCCGGCCTGGTCGACCACTGGAAGAACCGCGGCTGGACCCCGGCCAAGCTGCCGGCGTCCGAGGGCGCGACCTTCGCCAACAACCGCGGCGGCAAGCTCTACGCGCTCTACCAGGATCGCCTGCGGGTGCTGAACGCCTGCGACTTCGGCGACCTGCTTGCTGCACAACCTGACCATCTTCACCGAGCACGCCGACGTGCTGGCCGATTTCCACAACCGGTTCCACTACATGCTGGTCGACGAGTACCAGGACACCAACGTCGCCCAGTACCTGTGGCTGCGGCTGCTGGCGCAGGGGCGGCAGAACCTGTGCTGCGTCGGCGACGACGACCAGTCGATCTACGGCTGGCGCGGCGCCGAGGTGGACAACATCCTGCGCTTCGAGCGCGACTTCCCAGGCGCCAAGGTGGTCCGGCTGGAGCGCAACTACCGCTCGACCGCCCACATCCTCGCCGCCGCCTCGGGCCTGATCGCGGCCAACAAGGGCCGGCTCGGCAAGACGCTGTGGACCGAGGCCGAGGGCGGCCAGAAGGTCGAAGGTGCGCGGGGTCTGGGACGGCGAGGCCGAGAGCCGGCTGGTCGCCGACGAGATCGAGCGCTGGGCCAAGGGCGGCCGGCGCTATCGCGAGTGCGCGATCCTGGTGCGCGCCTCGTTCCAGATGCGGGCGTTCGAAGAGCGCTTCGTGATGCTGCAGATCCCCTACCAGGTGATCGGCGGCCCGCGCTTCTTCGAGCGCGCCGAGATCCGCGACGCCCACGCCTACCTGCGCCTGATCCAGTCCGAGGACGACGACCTGGCGTTCGAGCGCATCGTCAACACGCCCAAGCGCGGCATCGGCGACACCACCGTGCAGAAGCTGCTGGCGGTGGCCAGAGGCGCCGGCGTCTCGGCCAGCGTCGCCGCGCGCGAGCTGGTGCGCACCGACGAGCTGGCGGCCCGCACCCGCACCGCGCTGGCCAACTTCCTGCGCGACATCGACCGCTGGCGCGCCGCGGCCGCCTCGGTCCCCCACCCTCGCCTGCTGGAGACCATCCTGGAGGAGAGCGGCTACACCGACGCGCTGCGGCTCGACAAAGGCCCGACCAGCCAGACCCGGCTCGACAACCTCAAGGAGCTGGTGCAGTCGATGGCCGGCTTCGACACCCTGCAGGCCTACCTCGAGCACGTCTCGCTGGTGATGGACCTCGACCGCGAGGCCGGCGAGAACTCGGTGCAGATCATGACGCTGCACTCGGCCAAGGGGCTGGAGTTCCCGCTGGTGTTCCTGCCCGGCTGGGAGGAAGGCGTCTTCCCCAGCCAGCGCAGCATGGACGAGAACGGCGAGAAGGGGCTCGAGGAGGAACGCCGCCTCGCCTACGTCGGCATCACCCGGGCCCGCGAGGAGGCGCGCATCTCGTTCGCCGCCAACCGCCAGGTCTACGGCCGCTGGACCAGCCAGCTGCCCAGCCGCTTCGTCGACGAGATGCCGGCGGCCAACGTCGAGGCGGCGTCGGAGACCGGCTACTACGGCGGCGGCCCCGGCATGCGCGAAGCCAACTCGCGCTGGGACGAGGGCGGCGCGTTCGGCACCGGCTACGCCTCCCCCGGCTGGCGCCGCGCCCAGGAGCGCAACTACCGCGGCGGCCCGGCGGGCGTGACCCAGGTGATCGAGGGCGAAGGCCGCCTGGTCGCCGTCTCCGAGCCCTCCGCCACCGGCGCCTTCGCCCTCGGCGAGCGCGTGTTCCACATCAAGTTCGGCTACGGCGCGGTGCGCCACATCGAGGGCAACAAGCTCACCGTGATGTTCGAGCAGGCCGGCGAGAAGAAGGTGATCGACTCGTTCGTGGAGCGGGCGTGACGTGACCACTACGGCGTTCCGTGAAGCTCGGGACCTGCTGCTGGCGTTGCGAGACGACTACGACGGCGCGCGGGATCGGTTCCGGTGGCCAAAGCTCGATCGGTTCAACTGGGCGCTGGACTGGTTCGACGCCGAGTTGGCGCGGGGGGCGTCGGGCGGGCGCACCGCGCTGCAGATCGTCGGCGAGGACGCGGCGAGCCTGACCTTCGCCGAGTTGTCCGAACGGTCGGACCGGGTGGCGAACGGGCTGCGGGCGCTGGGCGTGCGGCGCGGCGACCGCATCCTGCTGATGCTCGGCAACTGCTCGGCGCTGTGGGAGACCATGCTGGCGGCGATGAAGCTGGGCGCGGTGACCATCCCCGCGACCATCCTGCTCACCGCCGACGATATCGCGGCCCGCGTGGCGCAGGCGAACGTGCGGTTCTGGATCACCGACGCCGCCCTGGCGCAGAAGTTCGACGCGCTCGACCTCGGCGTCACCCGCATCGCGGTCGCCAGTGTTGGGGGCGACGCGCCCGCCGGCTGGACCGACTACGGCGACCTGCTCGCCGCCGCGCCCGGCTTCGCGCCCGACGGGCCGACCGGCGCGGACGATCCGATCCTGCTCTATTTCACCTCCGGCACCACGGCGAAGCCGAAGCTGGTGATGCATAGCCACCGCAGCTACGGCGCCGGCAGCCTGTCGACCATGTACTGGCTGGGCCTGCGCCCGGGCGATGTCCACCTCAACGTCTCCTCGCCAGGCTGGGCCAAGCACGCGTGGAGCTGCTTCTTCGCGCCGTGGAACGCGGGCGCCACGGTGTTCGTCCCCAACCTCGGCCGGTTCCATGCGCCGGCCCTGCTGGACGCGGTCGCGGGCGGCGCCGTGACTTCGCTCTGTGCGCCGCCGACGGTGTGGCGGATGCTGATCCAGGAAGACCTGGGCCGCTGGCGCACCGGCCTCGACAACGTCTGCAGCGCCGGCGAGCCGCTGAACCCCGAGGTGATCGAGGCGGTGCGGCGCGCGTGGGGCCTGACCATCCGCGACGGCTACGGCCAGACCGAAACCACCGCTCAGCTGGCGAACACGCCCGGCCAGGCGGTGAAGCCCGGCTCGGTCGGCCGGCCGCTGCCGGGATACGAACTGGCGCTGCTCGGCCCCGATGACGAGGAAGCGGACGAGGGCGAGATCGCCGTCCGCCTCGATCCGCGTCCGGCCGGGCTGATGAGCGGCTACCAGGACGATGGCGGCGCGCTGGCGCCGATCCGCGGCGCGTTCTACCGCACCGGCGATGTCGCCCGCCGCGACGCCGACGGCTGGTTCACCTACGTCGGTCGCGCCGACGACGTGTTCAAGGCGGCCGACTACCGGATCAGCCCGTTCGAGCTCGAGAGCGCGCTGATCGAGCACGCGGCCGTGGCCGAGGCCGCGGTGGTCCCCGCCCCCGACCCGCTGCGCCTGGCGGTGCCGAAGGCCTACATCGCGCTCGCCCCCGGCCACGCGCCGACGCGCGAGACCGCGCTGGCGGTGTTCCGGCACATCCGCGCCAGCCTGGCCCCCTACAAGCGCGTCCGGCGCATCGAGTTCGCCGAGCTGCCGAAGACCATCTCCGGCAAGATCCGCCGCGTCGAGCTGCGCCTGGCCGAGGAAGCGCGGTCGCGCGCCGCCCACCGTGCGCCGGACGAGCACCGCGAGGAGGATTTCCCGGAACTGCGCGACTAGCCGGTCGGCAGGCCTTCGACGATGATGGCGCGGCCCTCGGTGGCGGCCAGCCGTTCGCCGACCACGGCCTGGTAGGCGGGGCTCTCGTACCAGTCCCTGGCGGCCTGGACGTCCGGAAACTCGATCATCACGACGCCGTCGGGGCTCGCCCCTTCGAGCGGCGTCAGCGCCCCGTTGCCCACCAGCACCCGCCCTGGGCGGCCCGCCAGGCTGCCGCCGGCCTTCTGCAGATAGGCCGCGTAGCGCGCGGCGTCGTTCATCTTGTCGCGGAACGATATGAAATAGGCCGCCATCCGACGATCTCCCTGTTGATCGCGGCGACGCTATAGGCCCGCCGGACGCACGCAAGTCAGGGCGGCTGACGCGCCGGCGGAATCCGCACCGTCAGCGTGAACCGGCCGAATGCGCCGTCCGCCATCAGGTTGGGGCTCACCGTCAGAACGTAGCGGCCGGTCTGCGGCAAGGTCACAGGGTTGGGCAGGCCCGGATTGATCCCGTCGCCATCGGGATAGGCGATCCCCATCCGCGCCGTGGCCCCAGCCTCGGTCCAGTGCAGCGTCTGGCCGGCGTGGGCCTTGAACGTGTAGGCGCAGCAGTCGACGCTCTGGCGCAGCACGCCCCTGACGGTGACGCTGTCGGTCCCGCGCTTCATCTTCAGCATGATCGGGTGCGCTGTATCGCCAGGGCGCGCGCCAGCGGCGGTCGAGGCCACCGTCAGCATCGCCGCAGCCACGAGCGCAATCTTCATGGCTAAGCCCTCCCGCTCGTCCCGCCGGGACGAGCGGGAGACTCGCTCAAGCCTACATCGAATAGAAGAAGCGTTCCTCGGCGATCTTGCCGCCGTCCAGGCGGTAGAGCGCGATCTCGTCCATCTTCATGCGCTGGCCGTTGGTCTTGTCGGTGATGTCCATGACGAAGCGCACGGTGAACTCGTCGCCGTTGACGTAGGGCCCCTCGACCTTGGTCTCGTGAACCTCGTGGTTGTTGGCCCACCACTCGCCCTTGGCGCGCACCGCCGACTTACCACGACTTTCGGCCTCGTCGCCCATCGCCTCGACACTGAGGACGTCGTCGGCCCAGTACTTTTCGCCGGCCTCATCGAACTTGCCCTGCTGGCAAAGCGCCACGAGGTCGTGGGCGATCTCTTGGGTGTTCATGTGCGGCTCCCTTGGCTGTCGCGAGCGCCGGCCTAGCCGAGAGCTGTGACATTTCCTGGCAGCAGCCTGTCAACAGACCGTGATCTCGAGGCGCGGCGGCGGGAAGCCTCAGCGGCTTTGGCGCGGCGCGTATCGTTCGCCCCACTCGCGCAGGGTCCGCAACATCGGGCGCAAGGCCTCGCCCTTGTCGGTCAGCACGTACTCCGCCCTGGGCGGATGCTGTTCGTAGAAGCGGCGCTCGATCACGCCGGCGTCCTCCAGCGTCTTCAGCCGCGCCGAAAGCGTGTTGGGGCTGATGCCGTCGAAGCTGAGCTGGAAATCCTGGAACCGGCGCGGGCCGTGCAGCATCAGGTCGCGCAGGATCAGCAGGGTCCAGCGCTCGCCGATGATGTCGAGCGCACGGGCGACGGGACAGCGAATGTCGAAGGGGCGTGGCATGCGGAGACGCAGCATCGTCTGGCGCCACGTTAGATGCAATAACAATAGTCACTATTGCCAGGGAAGTGACGATCTGCCACACAACGCCGGTCGCTGAAGCCGGAGGGATCGCCATGCGCCTGTTCGTCAAGTTGGC
This sequence comes from uncultured Pseudomonadota bacterium, assembly GCA_963835495.1. Taxonomy (GTDB): domain Bacteria; phylum Pseudomonadota; class Alphaproteobacteria; order Caulobacterales; family Caulobacteraceae; genus Acaudatibacter. The sequence continues at coordinate 2,030,949 of CAWIFQ010000003.1, forward strand.
CGCGGGTGTCGCCGGCGTGGGCGTCGCGACCGCGGCTCTCGCGGCGACCGCGATCCCTGGCTACATCACCGCCGCCGTCGCGAACGCCAACCGGCCGGACGCCGACAAGCAGCGCGACGACGCCCGCAAACCCGCGGAAACGATCGCCTTCTCAGGCATGAAGCCGGGTTGGGTGATCGCCGACTTCATTCCCGGCAATGGCTACTACGACCGCATCTTCTCCGGCGTCGTCGGCCCAAAGGGTCACGTCTACGGGTTCTATCCGGCCGAGCTGAAGGCCATCGCCAAGACGCCCCTGCCGCCGGCTGGGGCCAAGCCGTTCGACAAGTTCGACAATGTCACCACCCTCCTGGCGCCCGCGAACGACTTCGCCGCGCCCGCGCCGCTGGACCTGATCTGGATCTCCGACAACTACCACGACCTGCACGATCCCTTCTTCGCGCCGGCCGATCTGGCCAAGGTCAACGCTGCCGTGTTCAAGGCGCTCAAGCCGGGCGGCGTCTATCTGGTGCTGGACCACGCCGCCCCGGCCGGCTCGGGCCTGGCCGACACCAACACCCTGCACCGCATCGACGAGGCGACGGTGAAGAGCGAGGTCGAAGCGGCCGGCTTCAAACTGGTCGGCGAGAGCGACGCGCTGCACAATCCGGCCGACGACCACAGCAAGGCGATCTTCGATCCCTCGGTCCGCGCCCACACCGATCAGTTCATCCTGAAGTTCCGCAAGCCGAAGGCCTGATCGCCGGACCGCGAAGGAGCCGAAGCCATGCAGACAGTGACCCTGCCTGTGATCTCGGCGATTACCGCCGGCGTGTTGATCATCGGCCAGATGGGCCTGATGTTCGCGGTGGCCGGCGCCCGGTTCCGGGTGCGCCAATCCCTTGGCGACGGCGCTGACCCAACCCTGCTGCGCCTCGTCCGGCGTCACGGCAACTACGCCGAGAACGCCGCCATCTTCGTCGCGAGCCTTACCCTCCTAGAGATGATGGGTGCGTTCCGGCCTTTCGTCATCGGGCTCGCGACGCTTTTTATCGCCGGCCGCGTGCTGCACGCGATCGGCCTTTCGCAGCAGAAGACCAGTAATCGTTGGCGGATCGCCGGCGTCTTCGCCACGATTGGCGCCGGCCTCGGCGTCGGCGTGCGGCTGATAATGCTGGGGATCGGCCATCTTGGCTAACGACCGGCGCTGATCGCGCTAGGTTTGCGCGGCAATGGAGGCGGTGATGCGACGCTGGATGATGGCTGCAACTGGACTGCTCGCGATCGGCCTCGGCGGCTGCGTCAGCTACCACCAGGAAGTCGCCGCCCTGCGCATGCCCCGTCCCACCGGCGTGGCGCCAGCGCTGGCCGCCTACGCCGCCGCCGATCCGCGGTACCCCACCGTCGGCGGCGGCATCCTGAAGGGCACGTCGCCCCGCTCCGAAGCCGCCTACGACGCCACTCTCGGCGAGCGCGTACCGCCGCAGACGGGCCCTGACGCCCCCTGAAGCCGGCCGGCGCGGCGCCGGCGGACGGGACGCGTTGTGGCGCCCCGTCCTAGGTTGCGGCTAGCCCTTGATCTCGATCTTTTCGCGCGGCGCCGCCGCGGCCGGGTTCTTCGGCAGAGTGATCTTCAGCAACCCGTCGCGGAACTGCGCCGAGATCCGGGCGCGGTCCACGTCCGGCGGCAGCGGAAACACGCGCTCGAAGCGGCCATAGCGGCGTTCGCTGACCCGGTAGCTGGCCGAAGCGTCGTCACTCTCTTCGGCCTTGTGGCCACACACCACCAGGGTGTCGCCGCTGATCGAAACCTCGACGTCGTCGCGGTTGAGACCTGGCAGCTCGATCGCGAGCAGGTGCGCGGTCTCGGTTTCCCGCATATCCGCCGGCGGCAGGCCGAACAGGCTGGCGGGGCTCAGCGGCCCCATCGACCGGAACGGATTGGCCGCCGGCCCGCCACGGAAGCCGAAGGTCTGGCGGAACACGTCGTCGAGCCACTGGCTCATGTCGTACTGCATGGCCAGCAACGGATCGACCGCCTGACGCCAGGCGTCCGCCACCTGCCGGCCGGCTCTGCGGCCCTGCTCGGCCATTTGCCGGCCGCCTTCGATCACCGGCTGGGCCGCCGCCTGGGCGATGTCGGCCGGCGAGCTCGCCGCTGCCGCTCTGCCGGACTGGGTTTTGCTCTGCTCGAAGCTGCGGTGCTCGGCGTTGCCGCCGGGCGAGGCGATGGACTTCACCCGGGCGTCGTCGCCTGCGGTGGTGGGTTGAGGTTCGGCCATGCCGACATCTCCTGTTGGACTGTATCGCTGGACCAGGCGCGATTTGCGCCCCGCAGCCAATCGACCATCGCGCGGCGTGGTGAGTTCCGCTGCGGCAGATCAAGTTTTCATGACGCTTGCGCGCGGCTCGCCAGGGGCCGTTCGAGCGGCTAGACGAGCCGCGCATGTCAGACGTGAACCTCCAGATCACCGCCCGCGGCCCGCGCGCCGAGGCGGAAGCCGCCGCCGCCGCGATCGACGCCGACGTGCGGCTGGAGGCAAGCGCCTATTCGATCCTGGAGGAGGACGAGGCCAAGGGCGTCTGGCGGCTCGACATCTATCCGACCGCGGACGACGAGGCCGAGCTCTTCATCGCCCTGCTCACCGCGCGGCCGGCGCTGCAGGTCGCTTCCGCGCCGCTGGCCGACGCCGACTGGCTGGCGATGGCGCTCTCCGGTCTGCCGCCGGTGAAGGCCGGCCGCTTCTTCGTCTTCGGCGCGCACGATCGCGGCCGCATTCCCGCCAACGCTGTGGGCCTGCGCATCGAGGCCGGCGCGGCGTTCGGCACCGGCCACCACGGCACCACCACAGGGTGTCTGCTCGCCTACGACGGCCTGCTGAAAGCGCGCCGCTTCGGCAGGGTGCTGGACGTCGGGACCGGCACCGGCGTGCTGGCCATCGCCGCGGCCCGCACCGGCAGCCGCCGCGCGGTCGGCACCGACATCGACGCCGTCTCGGTGCGCATCGCCCGCGAGAACGCCCGCCTCAACCACGCCCGCGCCCGCTTCGTCCGCGCCGACGGCCTGGCGCATCGCCGCGTCGCCGAGTCCGCGCCCTACGACCTGGTGTTCGCCAACATCCTCGCCCGGCCGCTGGTGCGCCTGTCGCCTGGCATCCGCCACGCGCTGCGGCCCGGCGGAATCGCCATCCTCTCGGGCCTGCTGCGCAGTCAGCAACGCTTCGTGCTCGCCGCCTACCTGGCGCGCGGCTTCCGCCTCGAGCGCCGCATCCTGCGCGACGCCTGGGCGACCCTGGTGCTGGAGCGGCGCTAGGGGCCAGGCGGAACCGGCCGCGATGGGGGCGCGTTCCGATCGCAACCAAGCCACGGAAAGCCCCAGGAACTCAAAGCCATGTCGAATATCGACCCAGATCTAGATCCCGCCCGCCGGCCGATCGCTCGCAGATCGTCCAGCGCCGGCTGGCTCGCCGCCGCGGCGGTGGCGGTTGTCGCCATCGTGGCCATCGCCTTCATCGCCACCCGCTCGAACCAGCCCACGGCGGACCAGCAGGCGGCGGCGGTGCAGACGCAGGTCGCCGGCGCCCAGAACGCCCAGGCGGCGCAGGATGCGACCGTCGCCGCCCAGACCGCGGCCCAGTCCGCCGCCCAGGCGCAACAGACCACGGCCGACCAGGCGGCGCAGAATCGCGCCAGGCGGCCGCAGCCGATCACCAGGCGGCCGCGAGCGCGGCGCAATCGGCCGCGACGCATCGGCGACGGCGCCCGCACCCCAGCCAGCCGCCAGCGTCGGCCCCGCAGTCTCAGCCCTAAGCCGGCTTTGCAGAAGGGGCCGGCGGGCCTAAATCGAAGGCATGCGCCAGACCTTCGATGAATCCACCGATCCCTCCTTCGGGCGCGAGCACGCGCCGCTGATCCGCAAGGCCATGGCCGAGCAGGGCCTGGACGGCTTCGTGATCCCGCACGAGGACGAGCACCAGAACGAGTACCTGCCGGCGGCCAACGACCGGCTGGCCTGGGCCACCGGCTTCACCGGCTCGGCCGGCGCGGCGGTGCTGCTGAAGGACAAGGCGGCGCTGTTCGTCGACGGCCGCTACACCCTGCAGGCGCGCGACCAGGTCGATCCAGCACCTGTTCGAGATCCGCGACCTGGTCGAGGGCGGCGTGCCGGCCTACCTGCAGGCCGAGGCCAAGGCCGGCTGGACCATCGGCTACGACCCCCAGCTGCACAGCCCCGAGGCGCTGGAGCGGCTGAAGCGCGGCGACGACCAAGGCCGGCGCGGCGCTGAAGCCGGTGGCCGCCAATCCGCTCGACGCCGCCTGGGGCGGCGCCCGGCCGGCGCAGCCGCAGGCGCCCGGTCGCGCCGCATCCGACTGGAGTTCGCCGGCGAGGACTCGGCCAGCCAAGCGCGAGCGCGTCGGCAAGAGCCTGGCCGACCAGGGCGCCGACGCGGCGCTGATCACCTCGCCGGCCTCCATCGCCTGGCTGTTCAACATCCGCGGCGGCGACGTGATCCGCTCGCCGCTGCCGCTGTCGCAGGCGATCCTGAACGCCGACGGCTCGGCGCGCCTGTTCCTCGATCCGGCCAAGGTGACGCCCGACCTGCCGGCCTGGCTCGGCAACGAGGTGACGCCTGGAGCCGCCCGAAGCCCTGCCGGACGCGCTGGCCGACCTCGAACGGCCGGCGCGTGCTGGTCGACCCCGGCCAGTCGTCGGCCTGGTACTTCGAGACGCTGCAGAAGGCCGGCGCCGAGGTGGTGCGCGGCGCCGACCCCACCGCCCTGCCCCGCGCCTGCAAGAACGCGGTCGAGATCGAGGGCGCCCGCCGCGCCCACATCCGCGACGGCGCGGCGCTCGCCCGCTTCCTGCACTGGGTGGCGACCGAGGCCGCCGCACAGCCTGCCGGACGAGACCGACGGTCGTGACCAAGCTGGAGGGCTTCCGCGAGGCCACCGGCGCGCTGAAGGACCTGTCGTTCGACACCATCGCCGGCGCGGCCTCGAACGGCGCCATCGTCCACTACCGCCCGACCACGCGCCTGGCCAAGCGCCTGGAGCGCGGCTCGCTGCTGCTGGTCGACTCCGGCGCGCAGTACCTGGACGGCACCACCGACGTCACCCGCACCGTCGCCATCGGCAACGCCCGAGCGACGAGATGCGCCAGCGCTTCACCCTGGTGCTGAAGGGCCATCTGGCGCTGGCCCGCGTGCGCTTCCCGGCCGGCACCACCGGCTCGGCGCTGGACGCGCTGGCGCGGGTGCCGCTCTGGGCCGCCGGGCTCGACTTCGACCACGGCACCGGCCACGGCGTCGGCTCGTATCTCGGCGTGCACGAGGGCCCGCAGCGGATCTCCAAGCTGCCCAACAGCGTCGCCCTGCGGCCCGGCATGATCGTCTCCAACGAGCCCGGCTACTACAAGGAAGGCGGCTACGGCATCCGCATCGAGAACCTGCAGGTGGTCACCGCGCCGGCGGCCATTCCCGGCGGCGAGCGGCCGATGCTGGGCTTCGAGACCCTGACCCTGGCCCCGATCGACCGCGCCCTGATCGTCAAGGAGATGCTGAGCGCCGAGGAGCTGGCCCAGCTCGACGCCTACCACGCCCGCGTGCTGGCCGTGATCGGCCCGAGCGTGGAGCCGGACGTGCGCGCCTGGCTGGAAGAGGCCTGCGCGCCGCTTTAGCGCCGCCGGCGCAATCGCGGTCAAGACGCCGCCGGGCTGTCGCGCCAGTGTGTGTGCGACCTGTCAGGAGCCGCTCATGACGTCCGCCGACGAGATCCGCAGCTACTACGCCCAGCCCGCGCCGATGACCGCCTTGCCCGCGGCGCTCGACGACGCGACGCCGCCAACGGTCGCCGGCGTCTTCGCACTGGTGCAGGGCGTGATGATGCACCGGTTCTGGGCCGGCGCTTACGGCGAGACGCTCAGCCCCGAGCGCGATGGCCAGGCCCAGCTCAGGTCGGCCGCCGACATGTTCGCGGCGATTGCCGCGATCGATCCGTCGCCCCTGGCCCAGCCCCGCCCACCGTCGCGCCGGCTGATCGGTGTCTGCCGCCACTTCAGCGTACTGGCGACCGCCCTGCTGCGGCGCCAGGGCGTTCCGGCGAGGGCGCGCTGCGGTTTCGGCATGTATTTCGACGGCACACCGGTTGACCACTGGGTGGTGGAGTACTGGGACGGCCAGGCGTGGAAGCTCGGCGACGCGCAGCTCGATGACGTCCAGATTCGGGCGCTGAAGCCTGATTTCGATCCGCTCGACGTCCCGCGCGACCGATTCCTGGTTGCCGGCGAAGCCTGGCGCCGCTGCCGCGCCGGCGAGGCCGACCCGGCCAGCTTCGGCATCATGGACTTTCGCGGCCTCTGGTTCGTCGGCGGCAACGTGGTCCGCGACCTCGCGGCGCTCAACAAGGCCGAGATGCTGCCGTGGGACGTCTGGGGCCTGGCGCCCGCCTCGGACGATGCGCTTAACGCCGGCGGCGCTCGCGGCGCTGGACGAGGTCAGCGCGCCTCGGCCGCTCGCACGACGATAGCTTCGACGAACTGCACCGCATGTATGACGGCTCGGCCGACCTGCGCGTCCCCGCCTCGGTCCTCAACGCCCAGACCGGCCAGCGCGAAGCCGCTTAGGCCACCAGCTCCAGCTTCTCCAGGCCGCGGAAGAACGGCAGCGTGCGCCACACCGGCGGCTCGTCCGGGTTGGCCAGGCGCAGGTTGGGGAAGCGTTCGAACAGCCGCACCAGCGCCACCTGCGCCTCCAGCCTGCGCCAGCGGCGCGCCGATGCAGATGTGGGCGCCGCCGCCGAAGGCGACGTGCGGCTTGTGCTGGCGGCTGACGTCGAACCGGTCCGGATCGTCGAACACCTCGGGGTCGCGGTTGGCGGCGCGCAGGAAGAAGGTGAGGCTCTGCTTCTGCTTCACCGGGCAGCCGGCGACCTCCATGTCGCGCGAGGCGACGCGGCCGGTGATGTCCACCGGCGGCTCGTAGCGCAGCGCCTCCTCGACCACCGAATTGATGATGCCGGGATCGGCCTTCAGCTTGGCGAGCTCGGCCGGATTGAGCAGCAGCAGCCGCACCGCGTTGCCGATCAGGTCGGTGGTGGTGAGGTTGCCGCCGATCAGGAGCGCCGAGAGGTTGATGCGCAGCTCGACGTCGCTCACCGCCAGGCCATCGGTCTGCAGGCGCACCATGTCGCTGATCAGGTCATCGCCCGGGTTGGCGCGCTTCTCCTCGATCAGGCGGGTGAAATAGTCATTGAGCGCCTCGCTGCTCTCCTCCATCACCTTGGTCTGCTCCGGCGTGCGGAACGGGTTGAAGGTCTGGATGATGCCCTCCGACCAGGCGCGGAACTCGACCAGGCGCTCGCCGTCGACGCCGAGGATGCAGGCGATCACGTCGATCGGCACCGGCACGCAAAACGTGCTCATCAGGTCGAACGGCGCCGAGGCGTCGATCCGATCCATCGTCTCGCTGACGATGCGCTCGACCTCGGGTTTGAACTTGGCGACCCGGGCGTAGAGCGCCTGCGCCAGCGGCTGGCGGATGCGGGCGTGGTCGGGATCGTCGAGGGTCAGGATGCTGTTGCTCTCGCTGCGCACCGCCGCCAGCGCCTCGGTCAGCGCCTCCTCGCCGAACCGCTTGGCGAACGCCTCCAACTCGCCGCGCAGCGGGTCGCGCCACAGCGTGCGGTCGGACACCAGGGGGCGGATGTCGTTGTAGCGGGTGAGGATGAAGCTCCCCATCATCTCGTCGTGGAAGATCGGACAGCGGCCGCGCACGTCGGCCAGCACGGCGTAGGGATCCTCGCGATACAGCGGATTGAACGGCGTCAGCTGGGCGATGGTGGGGGCGATGGTGGGATTGTCGTCGGCCATGGCGGACCCTCGAGCGCTTGATCGCCGATATCTAAACGATGTTAGGCGCGGAACCTAGACGCCCTCGCGGCGCTCGCTCGCCCTCTTGCCTCTCTCGAACAAATGGGGAACATTGCCGGCATGGGGAAGAAGGCCGCGCAATCGCTGCAGGAATCGCCGCTCCGAGCCGACGAGTGGTGGGCGGCGTCGTCCAAGGTGGCCGCGCCGCATCATTTCGGCCACCGCGAGCGGCTGCGCCACCGCGCGGCGCAGGGACTGGGCGCCCTGCCCGACTACGAGCTGCTGGAGCTGTTCCTGTTCCGCAGCCTGCCGCAGGGCGACGTCAAGCCGCTGGCCAAGGCGCTGCTGGACCGGTTCGGCGGCCTGGCCGGCGTGCTCGGCGCGCCGGCGGAGGCGTTGAAGACGGTCAAGGGCGTCGGCGCCTCGGTGGCGCTGGACCTGAAGCTGTTGCAGGAAGCCACGCTGCGGATCGGCCGCGCGGAGGTGGCGAAGCGGCCGGTGATCTCCTCGTGGAGCGCCCTGTTGGCCTACGCCAAGGCGGCCCTGGCGCACGAGCCGCGCGAGCAGTTCCGCGTGCTGTTTCTCGACAAGAAGAACCAGCTGATCGTCGACGAGGTGATGAACGAGGGCACGGTCGACCACGCCCCGGTCTATCCGCGCGAGGTGGCGCGCCGGGCGCTGGAGCTTTCCGCCAGCGCGGTGATCCTGGTGCACAACCACCCGTCCGGCGATCCGACGCCCTCCGGCGCCGATATCGACATGACCCGCCAGGTGATCGAGGCCGGCCGGGCGCTGAAGATCGCCGTGCACGACCATCTGGTCGTCGGCCGCGAGGGCGTCGCCAGCTTCAAGGCGCTGGGCTTGATCTAACCCGATAGGGCGGACCTATCGACTTCCAAATAACAATCGATTTGTCTGATGGAGCCGGCGAGCCCACATCTGTGGCCACATCCCTCGCAGGAGGCCCAGATGGCCGATCCGAAAACCCTCACCACCGCCGCCGGCATCCCGGTCGCCGACAACCAGAACAGCCTGACCGCCGGCCCACGCGGGCCGCTGCTGGTGCAGGACCTGCACCTGTTCGAGAAGCACGCCCACTTCAACCGCGAACGGATCCCCGAGCGGGTGGTCCACGCCAAGGGCTCGGCCGCGCACGGCGTCTTCACCGTCACCCACGACATCAGCCGCTACACGCGCGCCGACCTGTTCTCCGAGATCGGCAAGCAGACCGAGGTGTTCCTGCGCTTCTCCACCGTCGCGGGCGAGCGCGGCGCGGCGGACGCCGAGCGCGACGTGCGCGGCTGGGCGCTGAAGTTCTACACCGACCAGGGCAACTGGGACCTGGTGGGCAACAACACCCCGGTGTTCTTCGTGCGCGATCCGCTGAAGTTCCCGGACTTCATCCGCACCCAGAAACGCGACCCGCGCACCAACCTGCGCAGCCCGACCGCGATGTGGGACTTCTGGAGCCTGAGCCCGGAGAGCCTGCACCAGGTCACCATCCTGTTCTCCGACCGCGGCATTCCGAAGAGCTACCGCCACATGCACGGCTTCGGCTCGCACACCTATTCGTTCATCAGCGCGGCGAACGAGCGGTTCTGGGTCAAGTTCCACTTCAAGACCCAGCAGGGGATCGAGAACCTGACCAACGGCGAGGCCGCCGAGATCATCTCCGGCGACCGTGAGAGCCATCAGCGCGATCTCTACGAGGCGATCGAGCGGGGCGATCACCCCCGCTGGACGGTGCAGGTGCAGGTCATGCCGGAAACCGAGGCCGAGACCACGCACTACAACCCGTTCGACCTGACCAAGGTCTGGCCGCACGCGGACTATCCGCTGATCGAGGTCGGCGTGCTGGAGCTGAACCGCAATCCCGACAACTACCACGCCGAGGTGGAGCAGGCGACGTTCTCGCCGGCCAACGTCGTGCCGGGGATCGGCTACAGCCCCGACAAGATGCTGCAGTTCCGCCTGTTCTCCTACGCCGACGCGCACCGCCACCGGGTCGGGACCAACGCCGAGGCGCTGCCGATCAATCGCCCGAAGTCGGCGGTCAACAGCTACCACCGCGACGGCCAGATGCGCTTCGACGCCAATGGCGGCGGATCGGTGAACTATGAGCCGAACAGCTTCGGCGGACCGCGCGAAGACCACGCCTATCGCGAGCCGCCGCTGAAGATCAGCGGCGACGCCGACCGCTACGACCACCGCACCGGCAACGACGACTATGGCCAGGCAGGCGACCTGTTCCGGTTGATGAGCCCGGACCAGCAGCGCCAGTTGATGGACAATGTCGTGGCCTCGATGGGCGGCGTGCCGGAGGCGATCCTTCGCCGTCAGATCGACCACTTCGCCAAGGCCGATCCAGCCTATGGCGCTGGGATCGCACAGCGGCTGGGCCTTGGCGCCCTGATGGCCGCCGAATAGCCGGCGCGAGAACGAGCGGCCCGCCATTGAGGCGAACGAGGCGGGCCGCTAACTCCTGTCGCTCTTGAGGGCGCGGGAGGCTGCCTTGCACCGGAACGTCATGACTTGGCTGGTCGCCGCCGTCGCCGTACTGCTGGCTGGCCCAGTCGTCGGCGCGCCGGTTCGGGCCACCACCGCACGCGCCCTGGCCGCCGGCGCGGTCGCTTCGCCGGACAGATACGGCGCCATCACCGCCCGGGAGATCCTCGAAGCCGGCGGCAACGCCGTCGACGCGGCCGTGGCGACCGCCTTCACGCTGGCGGTGACCTATCCCGAAGCCGGCAATCTCGGCGGCGGCGGTTTCATGACCATCTACATGGACGGCAAGCCGTACTTCCTCGACTACCGCGAGACCGCGCCGGCCGCGGCGACGGCGGGCATGTACCTCGACGCCAAGGGCGAGCCGTCTCCCACGCTCAGCCAGTTCGGCGCCCTCGCCGTTGGCGTTCCCGGCACGGTGCGCGGAATGGCCGAGGCGCACCGGCGCTTCGGCAAGCTGACCTGGAAGCAGGACCTCGCGCCGGCGATCCGCTATGCGCGCAGCGGGTTTCTGGTCACCGCGCAGCTCATCGCGATCCGCGACGGCAGCGACCAGCCGTTCGTCGGCGTCACCAACTTCGACGCCCACTTCGGCGCCATGCAGGCCGGGCGGGTGTTCAGGCAACCCGAGCTGGCGGCGACGCTGGCGCGGATCGCGGGGGCCGGCGACCGGGAGTTCTATGAGGGCCGCACCGCAGACCTGCTGGTCGCCCAGATGGCGCGCGGACAACCACGAGGGCTGATCACCAGGGCGGACCTCGCCGGCTACAAGGCGGTGTGGCGCGAGCCGATCGTGGCGGACTGGCGCGGGTTCAAGGTGATCACCGCCCCGCCCCCCAGCTCTGGCGGCATCGCCTTGCTTCAGCTGCTGATGATGAAGCAGGACGCGGCGCGGCGCTTCGCCGGCGTGGCGTTGAACTCGCCGCAGTACATGCATCTGGTCGCGGAGCTGGAGAAGCGCGTATTCGCCGACCGGGCAGAGTATCTCGGCGACCCGGACTTCGTGAAGGTCCCGGTCTCGGCGCTGATCGATCCGGCCTACGCCGCCCGCCGCGCGGCCGAGATCGATCCGGAGCAGCCGTCGCCGACGAGCGCGGTCAAACCCGGGCTGGAGAAGCCGCAAACGACCCACTTTTCGATCGTGGACCGCGCCGGCAACGCGGTCGCCAACACCTACACCCTGAACGGCTGGTTCGGCTCTGGCGTGACGGTCGAGCAGGCGGGCTTCCTGCTGAACGACGAGATGGACGACTTCTCCGCCAAGCCCGGCGCGCCGAACCAGTATGGCGTGGTCGGCGCCGACGCGAACGCCATCGCCCCTGGCAAGCGCCCGCTCTCTTCGATGACGCCGACGATCCTGACCGGGGACGGCCGGGTCGCGATGGTGATCGGCACGCCGGGGGGATCGCGGATATTCACCTCGGTGTTCCAGGTGCTGGCCGACGTGTACGACTTCAGGCTGCCGCTGAAGACCGCGCTGGCGCAGCTGCGCTTCCACCACCAGCTGCTGCCCGAGAACACGATCTTCTCCGAGCCGTACGCGCCGTTTCCGCCCCAGCTCGTCACGGCCCTGCAGCGGCGCGGCTACCGGATCGAGGCGCAGGACTACAACGGCGACATCGAGGCGATCGAGGTGATAGGGGACCATCCAGCGCCGGCGGCCGATCCGCGCGCCCGCGGCGTGACGATGCTGGCGCCCTGACCGGGACGGGTCTCGCCCTCAGCGGACGTCGGCCAGCGCCGCCTGCTCCCACGCCAGGAACTCCGGCGTCTGCAGCAAACGCTCCGCGTAGGCGCCGCACTTGCCCAGGTCGCCGTAGTCCGACAGGCGCAGGCCGTAGCTGCGCAGCCGCGTCGCCGCCGGGGTGAAGAAGGCGTCGGCGATCGACCAGTCGCCGACCAGGAACTGGCCGCCGAAGCGCCCCAGCAGGCCGCCCCACAGCTCCACCAGCCGGCGCAGGTCGTTGTGGGTCGCCTCGGAGACGGTGAACTCGTCCTTCAGGCTGAGGTCCATCGGACATTCGCCGCGCAGGGAGGCGAAGCTCGAGTGCATCTCCGCCGCCGCCGAGCGCCCCAGCGCCCGCGCCGTCGCATCGGCCGGCCAGAGCCGCGCGGCCGGGAACTTCTCGGCCAGGTATTCGCAGATCGCCAGCGAGTCCCACACCGTCGCCTCGCCGTCCTTCAGCACCGGCACCTGACCGTTGGGCGAACCGGCGGCGCGGGCGTCGCCGCTGGTCTCCTCGCGCCGCAGGCGGATCAGGGTCTCGGTGAACGGCGCACCGGTGTGCTTCAGCGCCAGCCACGGCCGCATCGACCAGGTCGACCACAGCTTGTCGCCAATCAGCAGTTCCATCACGCCTCTCCGGCTCTTGAGTTCACGCCCGGCCCCTCTAGTTTGCCGGCTCAAATAAACAAGCACGGCGCGAAGGCGTTGCGTCCAAGTTTGGTTTTCGGGGGAGAGTTCATGGTCGAGGCCGCCGCGCCGATCGACGCCGTCGCGACAGTCCCCGCAGCGGGCGCCCTGAGCGCCGGACGGCGCCGGTACGTCCTCATACTGCTGATGATCGCCTACACCCTGAGCTTCCTCGACCGGCAAGTGCTGTCGATCCTGGTCGAGCCGATCAAGAACGAGCTGCGCGTCGGCGACGCGCTGATGGGCCTGCTGACCGGGCCGGTGTTCGTGATCTTCTACTGCTTCCTCGGCATTCCCATCGCCTGGCTGGCCGACCGCACCAGCCGCCCGGCGATCATCACCATTTCGCTGACGCTGTGGAGCGTCTTCACCGCGCTCAGCGGCTTTGTGACATCGTTCGTGCCCCTGGCCTTCGCCCGGCTCGGCGTCGGCTTCGGCGAAGCCGGCTGCAATCCGGCGTCGCACTCGCTGATCTCTGACATGAGCACCGCTGAGAAGCGCGCTTCGGGTCTGGCCTTCTATTCCATGGGTGTGCCGATCGGCACGCTGATCGGACTGGCCATGGGCGGCCTGATCGCCGACGCCTACGGCTGGCGCGCCGCCTTCATGGTCGCCGCCGCGCCGGGGCTGCTGCTGGCGCTGGTCATCGCGGTCACGGTCAAGGAAACGCGGCCGTCGAAGCCGTTCGGCGCGGCGACGCTGGGGCGAAGCCTGGTGCTGCCGTTCGTGGATCTGGTCGACACCCTGAAGGCGCTCTCCAGCAAGCCGACCTTCTGGTTCGTCGCCATCGGCTGCGGATTTTCGGCCTTCGTCGGCTACGCCCAGCTGTTCTTCACCGCCTCGTTCTTCCTGCGCTGCCATGGGCCCGAGGTGGCCCAGATCGCCGCCAGTCTGGGGCTGAAGTCGAAAGGCTTCCTCGGGCCGGCCCTCGGGGTGGTGACGGCGCTGGGTGGGCTGACCGGCACCCTGGTCGGAGGCCAGATCGCCGACCGGGCGGTCGGCCGCGACCGCCGCGCGTTCATGAGCTGGCCGGCGATGGCGGCGCTCGCCTCGATCCCGTTCGTGCTCGTTCTCTTCACCGTGAAGAGCACCTGGGGCGCCCTGGCGCTCGACTTCGTGCCGAACGTGGTCGGCACCATCTGGTACGGGGCCGGCTATTCGACCGCACAGAGCGTGGTCGCGCCGCATCGCCGCGCGACGGCGGCCGCGTTGCTGCTATTGATCCTCAACCTGATCGGGCTGGGGCTCGGGCCGACCTTCCTTGGCGCATCCAGCGACTTCCTGGCCAAGACCCAGCATCTCGGCGCCGCGGAGGGCCTGCGCTGGGCGCTGATCGTGACAAGCTGTTTCGGCGTGGTCGCCGCCGCCTTCTTCTGGATGGCCCGGCGCACGATCCGCGAAGACGTGGTGAGCTAGATGGTTGATGCGACCGCCCCGGCGGACCTGACGGCGTCTGCCCGCAAGCCCGTGTTCACCGACAGTTACAAGCGCCTGGTGCTGACCACGCTCACCGCCGTCTATGCGCTCAACTTCATCGACCGCACCATCGTCAGCATCATCGGCCAGCCGATGAAAGAGAGCCTGGGGATCACCGACAACCAGCTCGGCCTGCTGGGGGGCCTAGCCTTCGCCCTGCTCTACACCATCCTCGGCGTGCCGATCGCCCGGCTGGCCGAGCGGGTCAGCCGGGTCAACATCATCGCGATCTGCATCACCATGTGGTCGGGCTTCACCGCGCTGTGCGGCGTGGCCCCCAACTTCACCGTGATGCTGGCGATGCGGGTCGGGGTCGGCATCGGCGAAGCCGGCTGCTCGCCGCCGGCCCACTCGCTGATCTCCGACTATTACGAGCCGCAGCGCCGCGCCTCGGCGCTCTCGGTCTATGCGTTCGGCATTCCGCTCGGCGCCATGCTGGGGACGATCTTCGGCGGCCTGATCGCGCAGTATCTGAACTGGCGGATGGCCTTCTTCATCGTCGGCATTCCCGGCGTGCTGGTGGCGATCGCGCTGAAGCTCATCGTCAAGGAGCCGCCGCGCGGCCACTCCGAGATCCCGGCGCACCCGGCCCTGCCCGAGGACGTGACGCCGGACGAGCCGGCCAAGCCGCCGGCGCGCAGCTTAGGCCAGGAGATCTGGCACGAGCTGCGCGAACTAGGCGCCGTGGCCGCCCGCCTGTTCGGCACCTGGTCGTTCCTCAACATGGTGCTCGGCGTCACCCTGGCGTCGTTCGCCGGGTACGGCGCCGGGGCCTTCTCCGCGCCTTATTTCATCCGCTCGTTCGGACTGGGTCTGGCGGTGGTCGGCGTGGTGTTCGGCATCATTGGCGGGGTCTCGTCGGGCTCCGGGACGCTGCTGGGCGGCTTCGTCACCGACTGGCTCAGCAAGCGCAGCCCGGCCTGGTACGCCCTGGTGCCGGCCATTGGCCTGGCCATTGCGCCGGTGATCTACGTCCTCGCCTTCACTCGCACCAACTGGCAGGCCGCAGCCTGGATCCTGCTGCTGCCGGGCATCTTCCAGTACACCTATCTCGGCCCGACCTTCGGCGTGATCCAGAACGCGGTCGACACCCGGCGCCGCGCCACCGCCACCGCCGTGCTGTTCCTGTTCCTCAACCTGATCGCGCTGGGCGGCGGCCCGCCCTTCACCGGCTGGCTGATCGACCAGTTCGCCCAGTTCAACTTCACCCATCCCGGCGCACATACGATCTGGGCCTCGCTCGGCCACATGTTCGGAGGCGGCGAAGCGACCGGCGGCCAGTTCACCGCGCTCTGCCCTGGCGGGCTGCCTAAGAAGGGCGTCGCCGCCGCGCTGACCGGCGCATGCAAGCCCAGCCTGATCCGCGCCACCCAGGAGGGCCTGATCGTGACCTTCTTCTTCTACGGCTGGGGCGCCCTGCACTACCTGCTGGCGGCGTTCACCCTGACCAAGGATCTGCGCAAGGCGGCGCTGGAGCGCGGAGAGGCGTAAGACAGCTGGGCCGAGCCGCCAGGTCTCGGCTCGACGGACGGAGGGAACGTGATGAAAAGCGCGTTGTCTTGGAGTCTGGCGGGCGCCGCGCTGCTCGCCGCCACGCCGGCCGGCGTGGCGGCGAGAACCGACCAGCCGGCGCAGCTCAGGCGCGACCAGCTTTGCGTCACCGAGGGCCACGTGACCGCGGGCCCCGACGGCGCGCTTACGGTGAGCGATGCGAAGATGCGGGCCATCGCCCCCACCGCGGTCCGGCCGTCGATCGAAGCCCGCTTCACCTATCTGGGGCCCACCGCCGAGACGGCCGCGCTGGGTTCGGGGGATATCCGCCGGCAATTCGGGCTGAAGCTGCGCGCCCGAGATCCCTGCAATCTGGTCTATGCGATGTGGCGCTTCGAGCCGAAGCCCGAGGTCGTCGTTCAGCTCAAGAGCAATCCGAGCGAGCACGAGAGCAGCGTCTGCCACAACGACGGGTACCGCACGATCAGGCCGGGTCGCGTCTGGCCGGTCGAGGCGCCGGCCCCGGGCGCGCCGCACCGGCTATCGGCGGACGTGGACGGAGCGGCGCTGTCGGTGCGGATCGACGGCGCGCCGGTGTGGCAGGGCGATCTCGGCCCGGAGGCCCTGGCCGACGCAGGTCCGGTCGGCATCCGCTCGGACAACGTGCGCCTTCGGCTCGCGCTGTTCACCGCTGCCGGAAACGCCGCCGCCGGCGAGTGCCCCAGCGGCGGAGGGGACTGAAGCTTTCCTAGACCCGCCGCACGGACTATCTACGGCCCATGATCCCCCGCTACGCCCGCCCGGAAGCCGCCGAGATCTGGTCAGCCCAGAGCCGGTTCAAGATCATGTTCGAGATCGAGGCGCACGCGGCCGACGCGATGGCCGAGATCGGCGTGATCCCCAAGGCCGCCGCCGCGCGGATCTGGGAACGCGGGCGGGACGCGGTCTGGGATGTCGAGCGCATCGACGAGATCGAGCGCGAGACCAAGCACGACGTCATCGCCTTCCTGACCCACGTCTCCGAGATTGTCGGACCCGAGGCGCGCTTCCTGCATCAGGGCATGACCTCGTCGGACGTCAACGACACCGCGCTGGCGGTGCAGCTGACCCGCGCCACCGACCTTCTGTTGGAAGACATCGAGCTGGTGCTGAAAGCGCTGAAGCGCCGTGCGCTGGAGCACAAGCTGACGCCGACGGTCGGCCGCAGCCACGGCATCCACGCCGAGCCGACCACCTTCGGGCTGAAGCTGGCCGGCCACTACGCCGAGTTCGTGCGCAACCGCGAGCGGCTGGCGATGGCCCGCTACGAGATCGCCACCTGCGCCATCTCCGGCCCGATCGGCACTTTCGCCAGCGTCGATCCGCGGGTCGAGGCGCACGTCGCGGCCAAGCTGGGCCTGGCGGTCGAGCCGGTCTCGACCCAGGTGATCCCGCGCGACCGCCACGCCGCCTATTTCGCCGCGCTGGCGGTGGTCGCCGCGTCGGTCGAGCGGCTGGCGACCGAGATCCGCCACCTGCAGCGCACCGAGGTGCTGGAGGCCGAGGAGCCGTTCGACGCCGGCCAGAAGGGCTCGTCGGCGATGCCGCACAAGCGCAACCCGATCCTCACCGAGAACCTCACCGGCCTCTCGCGTCTGGTCCGCTCGGCGGTGACGCCGGCGCTGGAGAACGTCGCCCTCTGGCACGAGCGCGACATCAGCCACTCGTCCGTCGAGCGCGCCATCGCGCCCGACACCACCGTGCACCTCGACTTCGCCCTGCGGCGCCTCGCCAGCGTGGTCGAGCGGCTGGTGGTCTATCCGGAGAACATGGCCCGCAACCTCGGCCTTCTCGGCGGCCTGGTGCACTCGCAGCGCGTGCTGCTGGCGCTGACCCAGAAGGGACTCTCGCGCGAAGACGCCTACGCCGCCGTGCAGCGCAACGCGATGAAGGTCTGGCGCGGCGAAGGCGCCTTCCTCGATTTCCTCAAGGCCGATCCGGAGGTCGCGAGCGCGCTGACGGACGCCGAACTGGCCGAGCTGTTCGACCCGACCTGGCACTTCTCGCAGGTCGACACGATCTTCCGCCGGGTGTTCGGAGACGAGGCCGTGGCAGAAGGCGGCCGAGAAGACGCCGGTCGCGGCGGAGTAGCCGACGATGCGCCACGCCTCCGCGATCCTGCTGCTGGTGGCCGGTTCAGTCACGCTAGCCTTAGTGGGGTTTGTCGTCTGGGCGCACTGGATGTTCGTCGTGGGTCTGCCGCCTCTCGACTATCGCGGGGCTTGGCATCGCGTGCACCGGATGCCTCGCCCTCGGGCTGCGCATGCTCGCCGCTCGTCGTGCTTGACCGCCCGCCGCCGGACATGAAGTCCGCCGCTAGAACGGAGCGCCTCATGCCCGCCCTCAAGCACCTGCCCGCCGACGCCGCGCCCGAGGCGATCGCCGCCCTGCTCGACAGCGACGGCGCGCTGATCCTGGATGACGTCATCTCGCCGTCCGAGATCGCGCAGGTCCGCGCGGAGATCGATCCCTACGTCGAGGCCACCCGCCACGGCCGTGACAGCTTCACCGGCTTCCAGACCACCCGCACCGGCGCCCTGGTCGCCCGCTCTCCGGCCTGCCGCGACCTGGTCATGCATCCGGCCATGCTGGCGGGCTGCGACGCGTTCCTGAAGCGCGCCTGCGATCGCTACCAGCTGCACCTGACCCAGGTGATCCGCATCCAGCCCGGCCAGCCGCGCCAGCCGCTGCACCGCGACCGACTGGCCTGGGGCGGCTTCCTGCCCGCCAGCATCGAACCGCAATTCAACACCATCTGGGCGCTGACCGATTTCACCGAGGCGAACGGCGCGACCAGGTGGTTCCCGGCAGTCCGGCCTGGCCGGAGAGCCGAAAGGCCGAGCGCGACGAGGTCGGCTACGCCGAGATGAAGGCCGGCTCGGTGCTGATCTATTCCGGCTCGGTGATCCACGCCGGCGGCGAGAATCAGACGGACGCCGACCGCGTCGGCATCAACATCACCTATTGCCTGGGCTGGCTGCGGCAGGAGGAGAACCAGTATCTCTCCTGCCCGCCGGCGATCGCCCGCACGCTGGATCCGGAGCTGCAGGCGCTGCTGGGCTATTCGATGGGCAGCTATGCGCTGGGCTACTTCTCCCCGCCGCTGCCGCCCGGCCAAGGCCCCGAGGCGGTGCCGCCGCAGTACGCGCTCGGCGACAAGATCGCGCCCAACTGGGGTTCCGATCTGCTGGAAGCGATCAACGACCGCGTGCGCGCCCAGCTAAAGGCCTGACGGCCGCTACTCGCCCGCCTTGACCTGCTCGCGGGCGACGGCGAGGCTTTCGTCCATCTTGGACCTGACTTCGCTCTCGCGGACCTGGACGCCGGCGCCGGCGAGGTCCTGGATCACCTTGCGCACCACATCGTCTTCGCCGCCGGCGCCAAGTTCGGCGCGAACGACGGCGCGAACGTAATCGTCGACGCTCTCCAGCCCCATCTTCTTGGCGGCCCACTCGCCCAGCATGCGGGCGGCGCGCGATTGGGCCCGGAACTCCAGCTCCTGGTCGGAAGCAAACTTCCGCTCGAAGCCTTTCTCGCGGTCCTCAAATGCGGACATGTTCATTCCACAGCTACGTCAGGGGAAGGGTCTTATCCCGCGCGGGCGGGGCCGGCAATCAGTACCGGAGCTAAGCCTCGTCGATATCGTGGAAGCGCGTGTAGTCGATCACAGGCCGGCCGTCATCGTTGCGGCTGAAGATGTCGACCAGCCGTCCGCCCCAGACAATCTCCTCCGGCGTGTAGGAGGCGCGCGCGTGGATGGTCTGGGCGAAGGTCTCGTCGAGGCCCTTCAGGACCACCACGATCTCCGCGCGCTGCTCGATCAAGCTATGCATTGTCTGCCCGAACAGCGGGCTGCGTCTCGTCGATCTGGTGCATGATCTGCCAGGTCAGCGCGAACACCGGCGAGCGCGAGCGGACCGTCGCGAGGTTCTCGAACCGCGCATCCGGGCGCCTTCCGCGCGTGACCCCGTCACGCGCCAGATTCACCGTGACCTCGGCCTCCACGATGCGGTTGCGGCGGCGATTTGCCGCGCGGAACATCAGCGTCGGCTTGCCTTGATAGGTGGTCACCACCGCGCGGTCCGAAAACATCACCCGCGCCGTCGGCCGCGAGATGCGTGCGAACAGCAGGCCGGTGGCGATGGCGAGATTGAACAGGCCGAAGAAGCTCTCCACCGTGACGACACCCTGCGCGGCGAAGGACCTGGGCGCCATCTGGCCGTAGCCGATCGTGCCGAGGGTCTGCACCGAGAAGAAGAAGGCGTCGGGGAAGTCGCCCGGCTTCACCCCTTCGACGCCGCCCACCAGCATGTAGACGATGCCGAAGAGCGCGTTGATCGCCAGGTACATCCCGCCCATGACCGCGAAGAACCCGGCCAGCGGCATGGTCAGCAGAAAGTGGTAGGCGTCCTTCCAGCCGTCCTTGGCGTGACCGATGTAGATGGCCTGCGGCCGCCCATCCCCGCCCATGCGGGGATAGAGCACCTTGGTCGTCTCTTCTTCCGCTCCATCCGCCATGCTGAAAGTCTTCGCGCAAATCGCGGCGATTGGCGAGCCGCGCCCACGCGCCGTTTGCGGCGAGGCGGCGTTTCGGCTAATCTCGCGCAGCCTTGAAGCGAGACGCGACCCCGAGTCGGACAGCCGCGCGCCGGATCGCCATCCGCGCGCATTTTTATTTTCGGCTCTCGCCGCGCGCTGGAGGAGGCTCGAGATTATGACCCGCCGCAAAAAGATCTACGAAGGCAAGGCCAAGATCCTCTACGAGGGCCCGGAGCCCGGCACGTTGATCCAGTACTTCAAGGACGACACCACCGCTTTCGACGCGCAGAAGAAGGCGGTGCTGGAGGGCAAGGGCGTCATCAACAACCGCATCAGCGAGTATGTGATGACGCGGCTGAACGGCATCGGGGTTCAGAACCACTTCATCAAGCGGCTGAACCTGCGCGAGCAGCTGATCAAGGAAGTCGAGATCATCCCGCTGGAGGTGGTGTGCCGCAACATCGCCGCCGGCTCGCTGTCGCAGCGCTTCGGCATCCCCGAGGGCCAGCCGCTGCCGCGCTCGATCATCGAGTTCTACCTGAAGGACGACAAGCTGCACGACCCGATGGTGGCCGAGGAGCACATCACCGCCTTCAACTGGGCCACCACCCAGGAGATCGACGACATCATGGCGTTGACCCTGCGGATCAACGACTTCCTCTGCGGCCTGTTCGGCGCCGTCGGCATCACGCTGGTGGACTTCAAGGTCGAGTTCGGCGGGTGTGGGAGGGCGACTTCGCCCGCGTCATCCTGGCCGACGAGATCAGCCCCGACTCCTGCCGTCTCTGGGACTCGACGACCAACGAAAAGCTCGACAAGGATCGCTTCCGCCGCGACCTCGGCAACGTGATCGAGAGCTACACCGAGGTCGCGCGGCGGCTCGGGATCATGAAGGAGATGCCGACGGTGATCCAAGGGGGGATCCACTGAAAGCCACGGTCCACGTCTTCCTGAAGCCCGGCGTGCTGGACGTGCAGGGCAAGGCGGTCGAGAATCGCCCTGCACGGTCTGGGCTGGGGCGGGGTCGGCATGTGCGCGTCGGCCGGGTGATCGAGTTCGATCTGGCCGCCGACGACGCGGCCGCCGCCGAGGCCGAGGTCAAGGCGATGTGCGAAAAGCTGCTCGCCAACACGGTGATCGAAGGCTACCGCGTGGAGGTGTCGTGACCGCCTACCAGCTCGCGCAAGTGAATGTCGGCCGCCTGCTGGCGCCGGTGGACGAGGAGACCGCCGCGTGAAGGCCGCCGTCATCGTCTTCCCCGGCTCCAACTGCGACCGCGACTGCAAGGTCGCGATCGAGCGCTCCACCGGGGCGGAGGTTGAGATGGTCTGGCACGCCGAGACCGCCCTGCCCGCCGGCCTCGACCTGATCGTGCTGCCCGGCGGCTTCGCCTACGGCGACTACCTGCGCTGCGGGGCGATGGCGGCGCTGTCGCCGGTGATGGCCGAGGTGAAGGCGGCCGCCGACCGCGGCGTCGCGGTGGCCGGCATCTGCAACGGCTTCCAGGTGCTGTGCGAGGCGCGGATGCTGCCGGGCGCGCTGCTGCGCAACGCCGGCCTGAAATACGTCTGCAAGCCGGTGGAGCTGGAGGTGGTCAACGCCCAGACCCGCTTCACCGCCGGCTACCGCGGCCGCCGCGACGTGCGCATGACCGTCGGCAACGGCGAGGGCAACTACTTCGCCGACGAGGCGACGCTCGACCGGCTGGAGGGCGAGGGCCAGGTGGTGTTCCGCTACCGCGACAACCCCAACGGCTCGGCCCGCGACATCGCCGGCATCGTCAACGACCGCGGCAACGTGCTGGGCATGATGCCCCACCCCGACCGCGCCTTCGAGGTCGAGCTCGGCTCGGCCGACGGGGCGCTCTGTTCCAGAGCGTGCTGGCCAGCGCCTGACGAGCGTCGAAGGGCCGGTGTGCCCGGCCCTTCTATCCATGCGAGGGCTGAGGGGCAGGCCTCCGTCGCGGTCGAGGCGCGGTCCCGACCGTCTCGGCATGAACGTCCCCCCGCTGGTTCCATGCCTAGCGCGCGCCGAAATCCCCGCTAGAAGCACGCCATGGACGACCCCGCTCGCTCGCAGAAACCGTCGAGTTCGGCCTGAAGCCCGACGAGTACGCAGCTGATCGTCCAGCGGCTGAACCGCGAGCCGAACCTGCGTCGAGCTGGGCGTCTTCTCGGTGATGTGGTCGGAGCACTGCTCCTACAAGTCCAGCCGCGCGCACCTGGCCAAGTTCCCGACCACCGGCCCGCGGGTGATCCAGGGGCCGGGCGAGAACGCCGGCGTGGTCGACATCGGCGACGGCCAGGCGGTGGTGTTCAAGATGGAGAGCCACAACCACCCCTCGTTCATCGAGCCCTACCAGGGCGCGGCGACCGGCGTCGGCGGCATCATGCGCGACGTCTTCACCATGGGCGCGCGGCCGATCGCGCTCCTGAACGCCCTGCGCTTCGGCGATCCCGGCGCATCCGAAGACCCGGCGGCTGGTCGCCGGCGTGGTCGCCGGCATCGGCGGCTACGGCAACTGCGTCGGCGTGCCGACCGTCGGCGGCGAGACCAACTTCCACCGCGGCTACGACGGCAACATCCTGGTCAACGCCATGTGCGTGGGCCTGGCCGACGCCGACAAGATCTTCTACTCCGCCGCGCCCGGGCGCCGGCCTGCCGGTGGTCTATTTCGGCTCCAAGACCGGCCGCGACGGCATCCACGGCGCGACCATGGCCTCGGCCGAGTTCGGCGAGGACTCGCGACGAGAAGCGCCCCACCGTGCAGGTCGGCGATCCGTTCGCCGAGAAGCTGCTGATCGAGGCGACGCTGGAGCTGATGGCCTCCGGCGCCGTGGCGGCGATCCAGGACATGGGCGCGGCCGGCCTGACCTCCTCCTCGGTCGAGATGGCCGGCAAGGGCGGCGTCGGCATCGAGCTCGACCTCGACCTGGTGCCCCAGCGCGAAGAGGGCATGAGCGCCTACGAGATGATGCTGTCGGAGAGCCAGGAGCGGATGCTGGCGATCCTGAAGCCCGGCCGCGAGGGCGACGGGCGGCGCATCTTCGAGAAATGGGGCCTGGACGCCGCCGTCATCGGCCGCACCACCGACACCGGCCATCTGGTGCTGAGCCACAAGCGGCGAGGTCGTCTGCGACATCCCGCTCGGCCCGCTGACCGAGGACGCGCCGCTCTATCGACCGGCCCTGGGTCGAGCCGCACGCCGAGCCGCACCTCGATCCGGCCGAGCGTGCCCGCGCCGGCCGACTGGGCGGCGGCCGTGCTGACGCTGATCGCCGCGCCCGACATCGCCTCCAAGCGCTGGCTCTGGGAGCAGTACGACCGCCACGTGATGGCCGACACCCTGGAGGACTTCGGCCACCGGCGCCGACGCCGGCATCGTGCGGGTGCACGGCTCGAAGAAGGCGCTGGCGCTGACCTCGGACTGCACGCCGCGCTACGTCGCCGCCGGCCCGTTCGAGGGCGGCAAGCAGGCGGTGGCCGAGGCCTGGCGCAACCTGACCGCCGTCGGCGCCGACCCGATCGCCATCACCGACAACCTCAACTTCGGCAATCCCGAGCGGCCGGAGATCATGGGCCAGATCGTGCGCGCCATCGACGGCATGGCCGAGGCCTGCCGGGCGCTCGACTTCCCGGTCGTGAGCGGCAACGTCTAGCCTCTACAACGAGACCGACGGCGCGGCCATTCCGCCGACGCCGACGGTGGGCGCGGTCGGCCTGATCCCCGACTACGCCCTGCGCGCCGACTTCGCCTCGATGAAGGCCGGCGACGCCCTGCTGGTGGTGGGGGCCAGCCACGGCGAGCTGGGCTCGAGCCTCTATCTGCGCGAACTGTTCGGCCGCGAGGACGGCGCGCCGCCGCCGGTCGACCTGGAGTTCGAGCGCCGCAACGGCGACTTCGTGCGCGGACTGATCCGATCGGCGCGAGGTCTCGGCCGTGCACGACCTATCGGACGGCGGCCTGGCGATCGCGGCGGCGGAGATGGCGCTGGCCTCGGATGTCGGCGTCGAGCTTTCGCCCACCAGCCAGACCCACGCCCACGCCTTTCTGTTCGGCGAGGACCAGGGCCGCTACCTGATCGCCACCGAAGACGCCTCGGCGATCGTCGCCGCCGGCCATCTGGCGGGCCTCAACATCGCGCTGGCCGGTCAGGCGGGCGGGACCGACTTCGCCTGCCACGAACTGTTCCGGATACCACTGGCGCAGCTGCGCGCGGCGCACGAGGGCTGGATGCCGGCCTTCATGGGTGGTTAGCGGCTCCCGTCCCGCACCCAGTGGGCGCCGACCATCGATTCCGGCTTCGTCCACTGCTCGCTGGCCGCGGCTGCGGCGTGGACCGCGTCCTTGGAAGACGTCGTGCAGTTGTTCTCTTGCTTGTCCATCGTCAGACCGGGAAGCGGCGAGAGCGAGCCGTACCTGGTGTTTTTTCCGTCCGTCGTCTTGGCGTCGTTCGGGGGCGGGGGCCCGCACATCGCCGACCAGGCGGTGAAGGCGGTGATTCGGCCCTTCGGGTCCGTCTTGGTCGGCCGTAGGCCCATGTAGAAATAGGCGCGGCGGTCGGCCGGGGCGCTGCCTTCCTTCGCATCCGGGTCGTCTTCCGTCGCCTGGAGTACGCTGGGAGAACCGCCGGCCAAGACGAAAGGGGTGCTCGACAAAGTCGGCTGGCCCTTGGCGTCGCGGTTGTGGAAGCTCAGCAGCCCATCCTGGACGACGAGGACGTTGGCGCAGTCCGGCCAACGCGCGATCGGCAGCGCCTCGTTGACGGCGCATGGGCGATCGGGCTCGCCGCGCCAGACGCCCAGCCTCAGCTGCGGCGCGCCGGCGGCGTCGGCAGACCCGAAGAGCGGTGTCTTGGTCATGACCACATTGCAGCCGCCCAGCACTAACAGGCTGGCGGCGACGAAGAGCTGGCGCATGGCGGCCTCGCCTTAGGAGCGGGCATTGTTGCGCTTGTTGCGGGACGCCCGCAACGACGACCGTCGCTAGCGCTGCGCGTCCCTGATCCAGTGCGACTCGGTGCGCGGCTGCGGCGGCCCAGGCTTCGCTGGCCCTGGCGGCGTTGCGCAGCGCCGAGGCCGACTTGGTGGTGCAGACCGCGTCGCCCGGCTTCATCTCGATGCCTGGCAGGGGCTTGAGGGTGGCCGGCGCGGTGTCGTTGCCGTCCTTGTCCTTCGGCGGCGGCGGCCCGCACTGGATCGGCCACAAGGTGAAGGCGGTGATACGGCCCTGGTCGTCGAACTTGGTCGGTCGCACGGCGCCGTATCCATAGGGCCGCGAATGAACCGGCGGCGAGGCTGAGGCGGACGCCGTCGCGCCGCCGCTCGCGCTGGCGTCGGCCTGGACCGACAGGTCGACGTCGACCTGCAACTGCATGATCCGCGGATCGCCGGGGACGAGGACGAACGGCGTATCCTCCAGTTCGTCCTTCGGCGCATTGGCCTTGTGTCCCTTGACGCTGCCGGGCGCGACAAGGCCGCCGCCGGCGCAGTCGGGCCACTCGGTGAACGGACGGCTTTCGTCGACCTTGCAGTCGGGCTCCTTGAAGAAGATCCAGACGCCCGGCCGCAGGTTCGGCGCTCCGGCGGCGTCCGCCTGGCTGAAGAGCGGTTCCTTGGTCATCACGACATTGCAGGCGCCGAGCACGGCGAAGCTGGCGACGACGAGGGCGAGGCGAAGGCGGCGAGCCGTCACGGGCTGCCCGGCGCGATCCAGGCAACCTCGGTCAGGGCGGAGCGATCGCGCAGCGCCAGCTCGGCCGCCGCCCGCACGGTCTCGACGCTCTCCAGATCGCAGCCGTTGAGCGCGGGCTTGAGGACGATGCCGCCATCCTTCGGCTTGGGGCAGGCGACCGCCGCGCCGATCGCGCCGACCAGCCGGCCGCGGTCGTCTTCGGCCAGATCGGTCAGCGCCAGGAACAGGTAGCCGTCCTTCTCGGTGCCGACCTGGGCGATCAGCGGCTTGCCCGCGGTGAGGCTGACGTCCGCCGCGTAGCTGACGTCGTGGATCGCGCGTCTGCCGCTGTTCGCCGCCAAGAGCACGGTCGCCTTGTCGCCGCTGATCCAGAACGGCGAAGCGCAGTGCGGCCAGGCGTGGATGTCGGCGGCGCTGGGCTTGGCGCAGCCGGGATCGAGCATCGCCCACAGACCCTCGGCCGGCCTCGGGGCCACGGGCGGGGGCGGTGGAATGACGACGACAAGCGTCGACGCATTGTGCGAGGCGAAGCGCGCGCACGCCCCAAGCACCACCACCAAGGCAACAGCGAGAATCCGGCGCAGCAAGCGGTCCCTCCAGCCAGGCCTATATATCTTCGAGGTAGCGGGCTTGCAGCTCAAAATGACGTTTGGCCAAAGTTCCGCTGTGACTTCGTGGGTGTAGGTAAGCCTTATTAAGCCTTTTCATTGATTCATCTCAGCTCAGTGGGAGCCCGCTCGATGCCGATGGCCGCATCACAGCTCGAAGCCGAACTGCGCGCAGCCTTTCCAGACGCCGAGATCGTGATCGAGGATCTGGCTGGCGACGGCGACCACTATCGCGCGAAAATCACCTCGACGGCCTTCGTCGACGTGCCTCGCGTGCGTCAGCATCAGCTGGTCTACGCGGCGCTGAAGGGCAAGGTGGGCGGTGAGCTGCACGCCCTGGCGCTCGAGACCGGCCCACCAGCGAAGACCTGAGATGCGTTATCGTCCCTTTGGCCGCACCGGCATCGCCGTTTCGGCGCTTTCTCTCGCGCTCAACGGCGAAACCGAGCGACGGAAGGCGAGCGACTGGCTCGCAATCATCCACACTGCGCTCGAGCACGGCGTCAACGCCTTCGAGATCACCCGACCCTCGCCGGCCCTGCTCAGCGGCCTCTCCGAGGGAATCGCCACGGTCCGACGGGCCCTGCTGTTCGTGTCGTTGCGCGCCGACCCGAACAAGCGCGGCCGCGAGCTCGACGGCTGGACCAGCGAAGTGATCGCCGCCGGCGGCCTGGAAGCGATCGACCTCTTCACGATCGAGGCCGCTTCACCCGAGTTCGAGGAGGCGCTGGTCGCCGGGCTTCGCTTGAAGGACCTGAACCTGGTGCGCCGCCTCGGCGTCGCCGGCTCCGGCGAGCTGCTGGTCGATCACGTCGAGGACCCGTTGTTCGACGCGCTGGTCATGCAGTTCGGCCTGATGTCCGGGTGGCGAGATCGCAATCTCGTGCGCACCGCGCTGGAGCGGCAGATGGCGGTGATGTCCTACGACCCCTACCCCGCCCAGCTCGATCAGATGGTGACCGACGACAAGAAGCCGGCCAAGACCGGCTGGTTCAAGCGCCCCGAGCCGCTGGCGACCTCCGGCTCTCACGTGTTCCTGGAATCCACGCCGGGCTGGACCGCCGAACAGATCTGCGTCGCGCACGCCCTGACCGAGCCGGCCATCACCACGGTGCAGATGCCGGTCAAGGATCTCGAGCATCTCGCCGGGCTCGCCGCGGCCCCCGAGCGCAGCCTGCCGGCGCAGATCAGCGCCCAGATCGAAATGTCGCACTTCACTGGCGAACGGACCGTGCGAACGAGGGCCGGGGACAAGCGTCGCGCTTGACCGGCGCGCCCACGCTCCCTAGCTCTTGGGCCAAGGGTCAACTCCCCATCTGATAGAAAGAGGCTATCGCTCATGAGCGACGTCGCCGAAGCCAACGCCATCCACGACTTCATCGCCAAGGCCATCGCCGAGCATCCCGTGGTGCTGTTCATGAAGGGCGTGCCCGACAGCCCGCAATGCGGCTTCTCGGCGATCTGCGTGCAGATCCTCGACCACCTCGGCGCCGACTTCGTCGGCGTCAACGTGCTGCAGAGCGACGATCTGCGACAGGGGATCAAGAGCTTCTCGGACTGGCCGACCATCCCGCAGCTCTACGTGAAGGGCGAGTTCGTCGGCGGCGCCGACATCGTGCGCGAGATGTTCCAGTCGGGCGAGCTGAAGCCGCTGTTGATCGACAAGGGCGTCCTGTCGGCCTAGCCGCCGCCGCACGCCACAAAGACTTCCTTAGCCGCCGTTAGCCGATAACGGGCCCGATGCGGGCCCTGGCTCCTGAGACCAACATGCGCGCGGCGCTGGCGTTCGGCGCCTATGCGCTGTCGACCGCGCGGATCGGCCACGGTGCGCCCGACTTCTACGTGTTCTGGGGGCGCTGGCGGACGCTGGCCTGGATGGCAGCCGCCGGCGCGGCGCTGATCACGGCCAGCCTGGTGTTCGGCTGGCGGCGCTGGGCGGAATGGCCGCAGGCGCTGGCGGCCTTCCGGGCGCTTGTGCCGACCGCCACGGACCGGATCAACCCGTCAGCGCTGATCGCCGCGCCCTGGTGGGCGGCCATCGTCGGCGCGTTCGGCCTTGGCCTGGCGCTGACGCTCTCGGGACCTGGTCGGCCTGATCGGTGGCGCGCTGTGCCTGACGCCCTACGCCCACGCCTAGGACCTGGTCCCGCTGACGCCGCTGGCGGCCGCCTGGCTGTTCGAACGCAAGACGCACGGGTGGGGCCTCGCCGCCGCCGGCGGCGCCCTGCTCGGGGGCCTGGTCGCCAGTCCCGCCGCGGCCCTCGCCTTCCTGGGCGCGGTCGCGGCGCTCAGATCGCGCATCGGCGGGCGCACGATCCTCAGCCGGATCGCGCCCGTCGCTACGACGAAATTGAACCCTTCGCCGTCAAATCAGGACGCGTAGAACTCGACCACCAGGTTCGGTTCCATCTTCACCGGATAGGGCACCTCGGCCAGCTCCGGCATGCGCAGGTACTTGGCGGTCATCGCCTTGGGATCGACCTCGACGTAGTCCGGCGTGTCGCGCTCGGCCAGCTGCAGCGCTTCCAGCACCAGCGCCATGTTGCGCGAGCGCTCGCGCACCTGCACCACGTCGCCCACCTTCACGCGATAGGACGGGATGTTGACCCGCTTGCCGTTGACCAGGATGTGGCCGTGGTTGACGAACTGGCGGGCGGCGAACGGCGTCGGCACGAACTTGGCGCGGTAGACGATCGCGTCGAGCCGGCTCTCCAGCAGAGCGATCAGGTTCTCCGAGGTGTTGCCCTTGCGGCGCGCGGCCTCGTTGTAGGTGCGGCTGAACTGCTTTTCGGTCAGGTTGCCGTAGTAGCCCTTCAGCTTCTGCTTGGCCCGCAGCTGCAGGCCGAAGTCGGAGACCTTGGACTTGCGGCGCTGGCCGTGTTGGCCGGGACCGTAGGAACGGGCGTTGATCGGCGACTTGGGGCGGCCCCAGATGTTCTCGCCCATACGCCGGTCGAGCTTGTACTTCGCCGAGTGGCGCTTCGACATGCTTGGTACTTTCAGTTTTGACGCGGTCCGGTCGTTCCCCTAGCGGAGCGACGATCTCAACGGCGGCGCACGCATCACCCGTAAATCTTCGCGCCAGCGAGCGAGCCCGGCGGCGGAAGGGGCGCGTTATTGGCCGCGAACCGCCGGAAAGTCAAGAATGCCGCGGGGCGCAGCCTTGGGTGCGCGGAAGCAACGTCGGCTCAAGGAATCAGCTGCGTCGAAAATACCTGACCGCTCTGCGCCCCAGGTACTCGACCGCGAACGCCTCGCGCCAACGAAAACCTCAGCTAGTCGTCGGCCTGAGGGTTCGACAATCCATGCCTTGAAGAACACTGGACACCAAGGTTGCTCAGGGGAAGACCGAGAACCTCCGCGCGAGTGGCTCATCGGCGACCTGATCACAATTGGCATTACCTTTGATTGTGTCATAACCGTTACGAACCGGCGGCGCGTAAACCTCGATCGCCTACAGACGGAGGAGGACTTTCCTCAAACTCCGAGGGAAGAACGCCCCAGGGGCCCGCGCCACGCGCCTGACCGCCCGGCCTCGCGTTAGGATTTACACAACTCTTTCGTGCAATCCACCGCAGCGAGCGCCTGCGAAGCACAGGCGCGATCTGATCCGAGGAAAGATCGTCCCATGCAACCTGCGACCGTCGCGGGACCGCGGCCGCATGCCTGGCTCGCGGCCCTCGCGCTGGCGGCGCTGACGCTTGCCGTCCGCTGGCCTTTTCACGACGTCGTCGGTGAGGATGAGTCGTTCTTTCTCGTCATCGCCCACCAGTGGCGGCTGGGCCTGGCGCCCTATGTCGGCGCGTTCGACGTCAAGCCGCCAGGCCTGTTCGCGATGGTCGCCGTGGCCGAGGCGCTGTTCGGCTCAGGCGTGGTCGCCATCAAGGCGCTGGAGTGCGCCGCGGTCGCCGCCACCGCGATAACGCTCTACCTGTTCGGCCGCCGGTTCCTCACCCCAACGGCCGGCTTTCTGGGGGGCGTCCTCTACGTCGCCGCGTCGCTCGACCTGAGCGGCGTCGAGTTGTCGGCGGAATTGCTGGCGAGCGCCTTCGTCGCCCCGGCGATGCTGATCGGCCTTAGCGCGCTGCGGGCGCGGCGGCCGGCCGTCCTCGTCATCGCCGGGGCGCTGATCGGCGCGGCGGTCTGCGTCAAGCAGCCGGCGGCGTTCGAAGGCCTTGTTCTGATGGTGGCCACGCTCGAGGCGTCGAAGGGCGCGCGGATCAGGACCAGCCTGGCGCTGCTGGCGGGCATGGCGATCGCACCGGTCGGCTTCTTGCTGTTCTACGCCCTCACCGGCCATGTCGGGGCGCTGCTCGACGACGCCGTGCTGGGCGCGGTTGGCCGGATGAAGGGCGACAACCTGAGCTGGGCCGACGCCGTCCTGCGGATGGCGCCGATGCTCAAGCCGGTCATGCCGCTCGTCATCGGGGCCCTGCTGCTCTGGGTCGAGCGAGGCCGCGTCAGATCGAAGCCGTTCTACCCTGCGCTCATCTTTCTCGCGCGCTGGACCGCAGGCGCTCTGGCTGGCGTGCTGGCGGTCAAGGCGATGTACGACCACTACTACCTGACGCTCCTCGCGCCGCTCAGCCTGCTGACCGGCGTGTTCATCGACCAGGTCGCGGCGCAGATCGGCCCGCAACGATTGCGCGCCCTGAGCCGCGCGGGCCTGGTCGCCGGCGCCCTCGCCTTCCTGCTGCGGCAACCATTACCGCTGCTCGGCCCGGCCGAGGGCGAGGTGGCTGCCGAGGAGCAGGTCAGCTCGCAACTGCGTGCGCTCGGCGCGCGGCCCGAGGACCACATCCTGGTGCTCGGTCGCCACCTGGCGGTCTATCTGTTCGCCGCCGCCGAACCGCCGACCGGCGTGTTCCACCCGATGCAGCTGCTGTGCCCATTCCCGCAACTGAACGGACGCGACGCGCTCTCGGAAGCGTTCGCCCACCGCCCTAACTTCGTGATCCTGCCGGATCCGGCGACGCGGATGCTCTGCGAGCTGCCGCAGAGACGGCGCGAAATCGCCGCGGCGCTCGCCAGCGACTATTGCGCGGTCGGCCGCTCCGCCAGCTTCGTCTCGAACGGCGCGCCGGACCGGATCACCATCTACGGCCGTCGCGACCGGCTGGGCCGGGCCTGCCGCCCCGACATTCCGCCGCCGGTGGCCCTGCTGACCTGAGGCGCCGCCTGCGGCCGCCGCTAGATGTGCGAGACGCCCGGCGGCGCGACCGCCATTTGCAGCTCCAGGTGAGCGTCGTCCAGCGACTGAGCCGGGGCGGCGGCGCGGCGGCGTTCGAGCTCCTTGCGGGTCAAGGCGTGCGAATCGCGGGTGATGCGGTAGCGCCAGCCCAGCAGCAGCGGGATCACGAGCAGCAGTGGCAGCAGCACGCCGGCCACCATCCCCAGGCGGATGACCGCGGGCGGATCGACGTGACGAACGTCGGCGGGCCAGCGCACGACCTGCTGCAGCAGGAAGCCGGCGATGACGGCCCCAACGCCGGCGGTGGCCTTGCCGGAGAAGGCCAGGGCGGCGGAGAACACACCCTCCTGGCGCCGACCCGTGATCAGCTCCTGCACGTCGATGGTGTCGGCCAGCATCGAGACGAACATGATGCCCAGCAGGGTGCCGAGCCAGGTGCGGACGATCTCGTTGCTCACCAGGATGACCAGCAGCGCGGACGTGCCGTTGGCGGGCATGAGGCCGGCCAGGCGCAGCACGATCACGACGATGCCGTCCACCATCAGCGCGCCGAACGTGGCCAGCAGCACCGTCCGTTTGTCGAACACGCGTCCGATCGGGCCCAGGGTGGCGAAGGCGGCTATCGCGCCGATGATTCCCAGCGGGAAGTACTGCAGCTGCTCCGGCGCCAGCCCCCAGAAATAGGTGTTTATGTAGAGCCCAAGCGCGTCGGTGGCCCCGGAAATGCCGGCGTAGAGCAGGGCCCCGATGAACAGCACCACGAAGTCGCGGTTGACGAAGGTGCTGGAGACGTCGCGCCAGACACGCAGGAAACTGAACCGCGGCGTTTCGGCGACCGGCTGCAGCAGATAGGGGACTTCGCGGCGGGTAAGGTGGGTGGTGACGACGACCGCGGCCAGGATCGTCAACGCGGTCACCGGGCCGAACAAGGCGTAGGCCCCCGGATTGAGCTGGCCCGGATGGTAGGCGGGCGTGCTGGCGAAGATGTAGCGCCACGTGCTGGTCATGAACACCAACGAGCCCACCCAGCCGACGGCGTAGCGCCAGGTGACGATGGTCGTGCGCTCCTCGTAGTCGTCGGAGAACTCGGCGTAGAGCGCGGTCCACGGCACGACAAACACGCTCATCGAGACGTGCGAGATCACCACCGCGCCGAACAGCCAGGCCAGCAGCAGCGTTTCCGACAGCCCCGCCGGCGGCGAGAACACCAGGTAGAGCCCAACCGCGATCGGGATCGCTGAGAGGTACATCAGCGGATGCCGCCGCCCGAGCCGCGACTTCAGGTGATCCGAGAATGAGCCGAGCAGCGGATCCACGGCCGCATCGATGATCAGCGCCGCGGCGACGACGAACGAGGCCTTCAGTGCGTCAACGTGCAGGACCTGATTGTAGTAGAACAGCAGGAAGGTGCTGAAGGCCCAGTTCTTCAGCGCCTCCGGCAGCGCACCGATCGCCTGGTAGAACTTGGTGGTGAGGCTGACCTTGCCGACCCGGACGCGTTCGCGCCGATACAGACCCTGCGAAACGCTCAACCGCCGCCCACCGCATTGCCCGCCACGGGCGCTCCACCGGTGATGTGGAAGGAAGCCAGGAAGTCGGTCAGCGCCGGGTCGTCCTGGCCCGCCGTCGAATCGCCGATCACCTCGTAGAAGCGGCCGCCGGCTAGGAACACGCGCAGGGTCGCGCGCCATTTGCCGCCGCTCGTCAGCTGGTATTCGCGGCCCATCACACCCTCCGCCGTGGCGGCGTAGGCCGGGATGCCCGCTGTGGCCGTCATCTGCTTGGCGATGTACCCGGAAGCGGCCTTCGCCAGTTCGTCGAGCGACATGCCGGTCTTGGAAACGTCGGCGGCCCAGACGGCGAAGTGGCGACCTCCGGCGGTGGCCTCCACGCGATCGGCGCTCGGCGCGCCCGGTTGCTTGGTCTCCACCGGCGTCGCCGGCAACGAGACTTTGAACCCCCACGCCGGGTAGGCGTACTCCTTGGTCGGCGGCGCGGCCGGCTTGCAGCCGGCGAGGGCCAGGGCGGCCAGCAGGATCGCCGCGGCGAGGAAGGGTGCGCGCATCCCCCGACCGTGGCCGCCGCCCGCGACGCGGTCAAGCTGCCGTCGCGCGACCGATTGCGCTTGAGAGCCGGAGGGCCGCGGGCGAGAAACCTCGGCCATGTCGTTCTTCGCCCTCGCCGCACTGTTCATCTGCCTGGTCGCCGCTGGCGGCTGGATCAACGCGCGCACGCTGAAGCTGCCGCATGGGGTGGCGATGCTGTTCGTGGGCGCGGCCGGCGCCGCCGCGCTGGCGACCCTGCAATGGCTGGCCCCCGGCCTGGCCAGCGCCCGGGCGGTGACCGCCGCGGTGGTCGGGATCGACTTCCCCAAGACCGTGCTGGGCTATCTGCTCGGCTTCCTCCTGTTCGCCGGCGCGATGCAGGTGAACCTCTCCGATCTGCGCCGCCGCTCGCTCTCGGTCTGGACCCTGGCGACCCTGGGGGTGATCGCTTCCACCGTGATCGTCGGCGTCGGCGTCTGGCTGGCGGCGGGCGCGCTGGGGTTCGCCCTCACCCTGCCCTGGGCGCTTGTGTTCGGGGCGCTGATCAGCCCGACCGACCCAGTGGCCGTGCTGGCGACACTGCGGCGCGGCCAGCTCTCGCCGACCCTGCGCGTGGTCCTGCAGGGCGAGGCGCTGTTCAACGACGGCGTCGGCATCGTCATCTTCACCGCCCTGGTCGCGTTCGCGTCCGGCGCCCTGCCGAGCCCCGGCCAGGCGCTGTTCCAGGTGGTGCTGCAGGCGGCTGGCGGCCTCGCGCTCGGCCTGATCGCCGCCACGGTCGTGATCGCCGCCATCCGCGCCGTCGACGACTACGTGGTGGAGGTGAGCCTTTCGCTGGCGCTGGCGATGGGCGTCTACGCCGTCGCCCAGGCCATGCACCTCTCCGGTCCGATCGCCGCCGTCGGCGCGGGCCTGCTGATCGGCGACAACCGTGACGGCGCGACCATGGGCGAAGTCACGCGCGAACACCTCACCAGCTTCTGGCACCTGATCGACGAGTTGCTGAACGCCGTGCTGTTCTTCCTGCTCGGATTGTTGCTGCTGGTGATCCCGCTGCAGCCGCGCCTCGGCGGCCTGGCGCTGGCCGCCATCGCGCTGGTGCTCGCCACGCGCATCGTGGTGGTGCTGCCCTGGGGCGCCTACTTTCACCTCCGCCACGAGGAGCGCGGCGCGAACACCATCCTGGTCTGGGGCGGCCTGCATGGCGCGCTCTCGGTGGCCCTGGCCCTCAGCTTGCCGCCGGTGGCCGCCAAGCCCCTGATCCTCGCCGCGACCTACGCCGTCTGCGCCTTCTCGGTCGCCGTCCAGGGCATCACCTTCGGCCCGCTGGCCGCGCGGGTCGGCGGGGCGTCCCGAAATGTTTCGGACGTGCAACCGCCACCGTAAACGACCCATAATTACGGCGCCCGAATTGTGGCGCGGCGCCCGGCATGCCCGGCACTCCCGATTGACGATGTCAAAGACCCGTTAAGGTCAGCAACCGTGCGATTGAATCCCAGTCAATCCGGCATGTGATCAAGGAGCGGTCTCGCTCGGCGTCGGCGCTGGCTCCGTGCCCATGAAGCCGTCGAGGCGCTTCCCATACCTGCCCGCCGCCTCGGTCGCGCCGCCACCGTCCCAGGTCGCCGCGTGACGCCTTGTGGGTTCGGGCGCTGAGATTGCATTAACTAAGAGTTGCGCATTGGTTCAGCTAAAGGTGGAACAACGGGGCTCTCCCCGCCTTATGATTGGGAAGGAGTAGGTCCATGTATTCGCAATGGCACTACCTGTCGCGGTCAGCGATGGCCAAGGAAATGTCGGAACAATCTGAAAACGCCACGCAGAAGAAGTCCTACATAAAGCTATCCATCCATTGGAAGAAGCTTGCCGACGCCGCTGCGTCGGGTTTCCACCCGCGTTGACACTGGAGTGATCGAGCTGGCGGCGCCTGGCCGGTCAAGCGCGACGCCTGAGCCGCTAAGCCGCGACCAGCTCGCGCAGGAGCGTGACGACCTTCCGGTTGTCGTAGGGCTTGGAGACGAACCGGCCCCCCAGCGGCAACAACTCGGGCGCGCCGTGTCCTGACGTGACGACGATCGGCATGTCCGGGCGCCGCTCGCGGACCAGCACGGCGACGCCGACGCCGTCGATGGGACCAGGCATTTGAACGTCGGTGAAGAGCACGTGAAACTCTGCACCCGAGTCAAGAACCCGCAGCGCCGCGGCCCCGTCCACGGCCTGGATGACGGTGAAGCCCGCGCTTTCGAGGAAGTCGGCGATGATGATGCGCACCAGCGAGTTATCCTCGACCACAAGGACGATCGGCAGGCGGTTCGCGCCGGCGCTCATTGACTCAAACCCCACCTCTGATGCGCGATCAGCGCGCACCGCCGACAATTAGTTTCAAGCTGTGCAGTAATGTGATACTGCGTCATCCTTGATTTCGTCGCCCGGCAAACGGTTCAGCCACGATAAAGCCGCTCGGGGCGTAAGTCATCCCTGTATTAATTGGGCCTCACAAGTTAAGCTTTTCATTGGATCACTGCACGAGTTTCATCGCGACATCGTGCGGAGTCGTCTCTATAATGCTTGACGACGAGCGCCGGGCGAAGCCCCTCCGTCACTCGACTTCGCGAGGCGCCAGCCTGGCATCTTGGGCGGGGCCGGTCGTGGCCGAAACGCGCGCGCCTGCTCCAGATTGGACTTGGTTTACGGAATGATCGACCAGCTGCAGGGGATTGAAGACGGCCAAACGTTGGCTGAAGCGATCGTGGGCACCATCCACGAGCCCTTCATTGTGCTCGACGCCAAGTTTCGGGTGCTCGCGGCCAACCGCTCCTTCTATGACACCTTCGATGTCGACCCCGAACACACGCTCGGCAATCTGCTCTACGGCCTGGGCGACGGCCAATGGGACATCCCGGCGCTGCGCGTGCTCATGGAGACCATCATCCCTGAGCAGACCGCCATGGACGGCTTCGAGGTCGACCATGATTTCCCAGGCCTCGGCCACAGGGTCATGCTGCTGAACGCCCGGAAGGTGCTCTACGAGAGCAGCCCGGACACCACGATCCTGCTCGCCTTCACCGACATCACGGCGCGTCGCGCGATCGAGCTGGAGAAGGCCGAGTTGCTGGAGAAGACCGAGGATCTGCTACGCCAGAAGCAGGTGCTCCTGCAGGAGATGCAGCACCGGGTCGCCAACAGCCTTCAGATCATCGCCAGCATCCTGATGCTGAAAGCCAGGTTGGTCACCTCGGAGGAAACGCGCCACCACCTGGAGGACGCCCACCAGCGGGTCATGTCGGTCGCCGCGGTTCAGTCGCACCTCCACACGCTGGGCGGCGTCGACCAGGTCGAAGTCGGACCCTACCTGTCGACGCTTTGCGCCAGCCTGGCGGCGTCGATGATCGGCGAAGACCAGACCATCGAACTGAGAGTGGTCGCGGACGACGGCCGGATCGGCTCCGACAAGGCCGTGAGCATCGGCCTTATCGTCACCGAACTGGTGATCAATGCGGTCAAATACGCGTTCCCGGCCAACCCAGCGGGCGGCCTGGTGCAGGTGACCTATCAGGGTCAGGGACCGGACTGGACGCTGATCGTCGCCGACAATGGCATCGGCAAGAACATAGCCGCGGGCGCTGAAACCCCCGGCGGCCTTGGCACGATCATCGTCAAGGCCCTGGTGCAGCAGCTCGGCGCCCGCATGGAGAGCGCCAGCGGGAAAGCCGGCATGAGCGTGGCGATCACGCGAGCCAATGTCGCGCCGCTGGCCGCCGCCTAGGTCAGCCAGGGCTCGCGCCGCTCAAGCTTGCTTGGGCGCCACTTTGGCGAGCGCGTTGTGTATTTCTTCGGTCAGGTCGTTGTTCAGCTTCAGCAGCTTGTGAACGTCGTTGCTGATCTCCAGCAATGCTTCGGCGTCCTTGTAAGTCTGCAGCGCCTGCTTGTCCGACGCCGAGGCGGCGACCTTCTGGCCCACCATGATGATCGACAGCAACACCAGCTGCAGGAATGTCTGAGCTATCCAGGCGATCAGCGTAGCGGTGCCGGCTTTTATCGCCTCCGGGAGGCTGATGAACGCCAGTATCGCGAACGCATAGGCGCACCACATCGTCGCGACGATGCCAGTTATCTTGACGGCCAGCCAACCGTTAAATCCCGTGTGTTCCTTCGCGATCGTAGGAACATCCTGCTGTTTGCGGGCCGCGATGTGCGGGTGTGGGATATGTAGCCCGGCGGTATTGGGCTTCAGCGTTTCTTCCATGTCTCTTCTTTCATCGATCTAGCACTGGCTTCTAGGTCTTCAATTCCGGGTCTTTCATGAGAAGCGCGGTCAGATCGCTGACCGCCTGGGTCAGCATCATGACCTCCTTCTCCCGCAACTGATCGATCTTCTGGTGCAGCAACTCGATCTCGAGTTCGGCCTTGATGTTGATCTGGTGATCGTTCTCGGCCTCCTTGCGATCGATGTCCTGCTGCCGGTTCTGGCTCATCATGATGAACGGCGCCGCGTAGGCGGCCTGGAACGACAGCGCCAGATTGAGCAGGATGAAAGGGTATGGGTCCCACCTCTGCACGTAGGCGGTGATGTTCAGCACGATCCACACGAGAAGGATCAAGCTCTGGACGATGATGAACGGCCACGACCCCATGGTGGCGGCCACCTGGTCCGCCACCTTCTGGCCGATCGTCAAATTCGCCGACGGCTTGTCCCGCGCGCCGCCCTTGCGGATGCCGCGCCGAAGCTCGCGCAGCTCGGTGAGCAGCCGTTCCTCGGCTTCGTGCAGATCCTGCCGCAGAGAATGTACCGAAGCCATGGTCTCTCCTGGTCGCTCGCGTGGCCCGCGATCAAGCGGGGGATTCCGCCCGATAGGCCAGCATCATTTGGCTCGCGGCCTCGCCGTCAACCGCGGCCCGGCGGATCACTTTCGCCTGTCTCGCGCGTCGACTAGAGAAGAAGGCGGCGGGGGAGGCTGAAAAAGGTGGCGCTCGACACGCAGACGGCGGCGCCGGCGGCTGCGCCAGACGCCCCGGCGGCAGGCCCGGACGCGCCGACGCCGCCGCGCCGGCCCTGGCGGCTGCTGGGCCTCGGCGTGCTGCTGATCGCGCTCGGCTCGCTGGTCGCGGCGCTGGTGCAGACGGCCGGCGGGACCCGGATCAGCGACGTCCGGTTCATGGCGGCCGACGGCGTGGTGCTCAGCGGCCTGCTCTACGTCCCGCCGAACGCCACCGCCACGACGCCCGCGCCGGGCATCCTGGCCGTCCACGGCTACATCAACACCCGCGAGACCCAGGACGCCTTCGCGATCGAGTTCGCCCGGCGCGGCTATGTCGTGCTGGCCCTGGATCAGCGCGGCCACGGCTATAGCGGCGGCGCGGCTGTCACCAAGGGCTTGGGCGGCCCCGATGGGCTGCGCTACATGCGCTCGCTCGCCTTCGTCGACCCGGGCCAGATCGGCCTGGAAGGCCACAGCATGGGCGGCTGGACCGTGCTCGCCGCCGCCGCGGACCAGCCCGACGGCTATCGGGCGATGGTGCTCGAGGGCTCGTCCACCGGCAAACCGTTCGCCGCGGAGGGCACGCCGGCCTGGCCACGCAACCTGGCGGTGGTCGAGAGCCAGCTCGACGAGTTCGCGCCGCTGATGTGGAGCGTACCCAGGGCGCGCGACGTCGGGTCCAGCGCGAAGCTGGAAAAGCTGTTCGGTGTCGCCGCGCCGGTGGCGGTGGGCAAGGTCTATGGCGATCCGGCCGCGGGGACCGCGCGGGTCCTCTACGCCCCCTACGCCACCCATCCTGGCGACCACATCTCCCCCGAGGCGGTGGGTTACGCCCTGGACTGGTTCGCCCGCACCTTGAAGGGCGGCGCGCGGCGCCCGGCCGGCGACCAGATCTGGTTCGGCAAGGAGCTGGGCACGCTGGCGGCGCTGGTCGGGTTCTTCGCCCTGCTGCTGGGCGTATTCGAGCTGCTGCTGGGACTGCCGGCCTTCGCCGGCCTGGCGGCCGCCCCGCAGCCGCTGCGCGATCGGCGCGGCTGGCGCTGGTGGACGGTGTTCCTGCTGACCGGGTTCGTGCCAGCGCTGACCTTCTTCGCCATTCCCCTCGGCGCACCCTTCTTCGCCCCTTCGGCGCTGTTTCCGCAGGCGATCACCAACAGCCTGATGATCTGGGCGGTCCTCAACACGCTGCTGGCCCTCGCGGTCGGCTGGATCCTGGACGGACCAAAGCCGTCGTTCGATCGCCGTTGGGCCGCGTCGATTGGGATCGCCGTCACGACCGTCGCCATCGGCTACCTGGCGCTGGCGATCGTCGACTTCCTGTTCAAGACCGACTTCCGTTTCTGGGTGGTGGCGCTGCGCCCCCTCACCCGCACGCAGTTCTTCGCCTTCCTGGCCTATCTGGTCCCGTTCACCCTCTTCGTGCTGGGCGCCTTCCGCGGCCTCGCCCGGCTGATGGTCCGGGGCGAAGGCGCCGCCCGGCAATACCTGACGGCGGCGCTCGCGCTGCCGCTCGGCTTCCTGGTGCTGACCGGCGCGCAGTACGTCGCGCTGTTCGCCACCGGCGCGCTGCCGTTCAGCTTCGAAGCCCTGAACGCGATCGTCGCCATCCAGTTCGTCCCGCTGCTGGCGGTGCTGGGCTTGATCAGCACGTTCACCTGGCGCCGCACCGGCGGCTATCTGCCCGGCGCCCTCGTCGCCGCCCTGTTCGTCACCTGGTACATGGTCGCCGGCACCGCGACGCACTTCGCGGCCTAGGCTGTTTGGCGCCGGGCGAGACACCATAGATAGCTAATCGGCTTTCTATCTTGACGTCGGACCCCGCCCCGGGATAGGTAGCTGAATGGCTACCTTAAACAGCCCCCTCCCCGCGATCTTCGGCGCTCTCGGCGATCCGACCCGGCTTGGCGTGGTGGAGCGCCTGGCGCGAGGCCCGGCGTCGGTGTCCGACCTCGCCGCGCCCTATGGGATGGCGGGGCCTTCGTTCCTGAAGCACCTGAAGGTGCTCGAGGGAGCGGGCCTGATCACCAGCGCCAAGCGCGGGCGGGTGCGGACGGTGCGGCTGGCGCCGGGGGCCATGCAGAGCGTCGAGGACTGGGTGCGTTCGCACCGCGCGCTCTGGGAACGCCGCCTCGACGATCTCGGAACATTCCTGCAGGAGGACGACAAATCATGACCGCCGTCACGAACGCCGCAAAGACCGCCCCGGCGCAAGACCAAGCCACGTTCACGCTCGAGCGCATCTACCCCAACTGCCGCGCGCACGTCTGGTCGGCCTGGGCCGTCCGGGAGAAGAAGGCGGCCTGGCTCGGCAACCGCGATCTCGCGCTCGACTTCCGGCCCGGCGGCTCGGAGCGCGGCGTGTTCAAGGACCAGATGGGCGAGCACCTCAACGAGGGGCGTTACTTCGAGGTCCTCGACCAGCAGCGCATCGTCATGGCCTACGCGATGGCGCTGAACGGCCGCGTGCACACCGTCTCGCTGGCCACCATCCTCTTCGCCGACGAAGGCGGCGGCACGCGCCTCACCTACACCGAGCAGATGTGCGTCATCCCGCCCAGCGACGGCGCCGAGGGCCGGCGGCACGGGTGGACGCACCTGCTGGAAGGCCTGGGAAAGCACCTGACGGAGGATACGCCGAGAGCCGGGTAAGGCCGTACGCTCGGGAGATCAGGCGTAGTTCAGCGACGGGTACCAGTCCGGCCTACGCCCGTCGGGCGTCGTATCCAACATGTGCCACAAGGGGGCGTAAGTCTCGGCCACGCCGCGAATATCCTGGCCGGGATCGGCGCTCGAAATCGCTCATCTCGTTCGACCAGAAATGCCGGATGCTCTTGTCGAGGCGGGTGAAGATGCTCAGCACCCCACTCTCGGAGCCGTCCGGCGCCAGGGCGAAGTAGTCGCGGCTGAAGGCGTCGTTGAGATCGCTGGCGAGGCGCAGGTGCTTCCAGCCGCGCTCCCGTTTCCAGGCGACCAGTTTCTCGATCGGCGAACGGGCGACCACCACCAGTGACATGTTCTGACCGACGTCGGGCGCGTTGCCGTCCCAGGCGTCGAGGAGATTCGTGCACATCGGGCAGGGCCGCGCGCGCTGCGGCCCGAACATGTAGCTGTAGACCGCCAGCGTCTCCCTGTCGCCGAACAGGCCGGCGAAGTCCGACGGGCCACCCTCGGTCGCGAAGCGATAGTCGCCGACCACCCGTCCGCCGGGCGGCAAGGCTCGACGTTGAGCGGCGACGCGCTCGATTTGGCGCCTCAACTCGATCTCCTCGGCCAGCAGCGCGGTGCGTGCGGTGCGGTACTCTGCGCTCTCGTTCGGCATGCGCACCGGACTCTCCACGGCCAGCGTGGCGGCCGGCGTCAGGGTCTCGGTCTTGGCGTCCATGGCAGGTCCTCCCGTGGGTTCGTGTCCCCATTCACAGGATGACGCTTGAACGGGCCGGGACCCGACAGTGGCCTCTAAAATACTTGCTGGGACAGCAGCGCGG
The DNA here is from genome assembly GCA_963835495.1 of uncultured Pseudomonadota bacterium. GTDB lineage: Bacteria > Pseudomonadota > Alphaproteobacteria > Caulobacterales > Caulobacteraceae > Acaudatibacter. The sequence continues at coordinate 2,073,261 of CAWIFQ010000003.1, forward strand.
GTCGCCAACTCGGCCGAGGGTGGGCGTGGCCGGCGAAACTCAGTCGATGCCCGGCACCGGGTAGCTGCGGCAGAGTGCCTCCGCCTCGCCCTGCATCCGCGTCAGCCCGGGCTCGTCCCCCGGCGCCCGCAACGCGCCGACGATCCAGCCGGCGATGCGGCGCATGTCGGCTTCGCCCATGCCGCGGGTGGTGCAGGCCGGGGTGCCGAGGCGCACGCCCGAGGGCCGCACCGGCGGCAGCGGGTCGTCGGGGATCACCTGCTTGTTGGCGGTGATGCCGATCTTGTCGAGGGTCTCCTGGGCGACGCGGCCGTCGATGCCGAAGCTCTTCTCGACGTCCATCACCATCATGTGGTTGTCGGTGCCGCCGGTGATCAGGGAGACGCCCTCGTCCATCAGCGCCTGGGCCAGCACCTTGGCGTTCTTCATGGTCTGCTCGGCGTAGGTCTTGAACGCCGGCTCGGCCGCCTTCTTGAAGGTCACCGCGGCGCCGGCGACGTTGTTCATGTGCGGCCCGCCCTGCAGCCCGGGAAACACCGCCGGGTCGATCAGCGTGGCGTGCTCCTTCTTCGACAGGATCAGGCCGCCGCGCGGACCGCGCAGGGTCTTGTGGGTGGTGGTGGTGACGACATCGAAGTCGGCGTCGAACGGGTTGCGCATCACGCCAGCCGCCACCAGCCCGCCGATGTGGGAGATGTCGGCCATGGTCAGCGCGCCGACCTCATCGGCCACCTTCTTGAACGCGGCATAGTCGTAGTCGCGCGGGTAGGAGGAGTAGCCGCAGAGCACCATCTTCGGCCGCGTCTGCTTGGCCGTCTGCATCAGCTCATCGAAGTCGATCGCCCCGCCCTGGTCGGGATGGGTCTTGTAGCGGACGAAGTTGAACACCTTGCCCATGTGCGAGACCGGCGCGCCGTGGGTCAGGTGGCCGCCGTGGCTGAGGTCCATCGCCAGCACGGTGTCGCCGGGCTTGAGGAACGCGAAGTAAACCGCCTGGTTCATCGGCGAGCCAGACAGCGGCTGCACGTTGGCGTGCTCGCAGCGGAACAGCTTGGTCGCCCGTTGCCGGGCGGTGCGCTCGATCTCGTCGGTGAACTCCTGGCCACCGTAGTAGCGCCGGCCGGGGTAGCCCTCGGCGTACTTGTTGGTCAGCACCGAGCCCAGGCAGGCCAGCACCTCGGGGTAGGTGTAGTTCTCCGAGGGGATCATCTCGACGCCGTCGACCTGGCGGCGCTCCTCGCCGGCGATGGCGCGCTCGATCTTGGGGTCGTAGGCGGCAAGGGCCTGGCGGTGCGAATCCATGGGCGCTCCTTCTCGAAGGATTGACCGGATCCCCAACCCGGAGGTCCCGGCGCCCAGGCGAACGGCGCATCTGCCCCGCGCTCCCCGATGGTTCAGATCCATCCAAGCTCGCCAGTCACGCTGGGCGAGCGGGAGATATCAGGGTGGCCGTGGGCCGGCAAGGCGCGGCAGCGCAAAGCGCAGTCAGGCCGTGCCGGCGTCCCGCATCGCCGGCGCGAGGGCAGCGGGCTCTGCATGCTGGATGGACGCCGCGCTCTCCTCCGGCGGCTCGGGTCGCGGCGCCAGCGCGGCGTGGGCGGCCGCCCTGCGCCCCGCGGCGCCGGTGCGCCAGGCCTCGTAGCGTTGGATATGGACCCGCAGGCCTAGCGCCGGCTTCTCGACGAAGCGCCAGGAGAAGGCGGCGATCAGGAACGCCGAGGGGATCGCGATCGCGCAGTTCAGGTACCACTGGTGCGACCATGGAAAGAGATAGGCCACGGTCTGCTGCACCACCGAGCCGTACAGGTAGACCCCGTACGACAGGTCCGCATAGCGCATGAAGGCGAGCCGCTTGAAGTCGGTCAGGCCGAGGAACACGGTCAGATAGGCCGCCGGCAGCGGCGACAGGTATTCGCCGAACGGCACGACGCCCAGCAGCAAGATCGCCGCCGCGGCGCTCAGCACCGCCAGCTTCCAGCTCCAGCGCACTTCGCGCCGGTAGAGGTAGAACACGATGCCTGACAGGAACGAGACGACCAGGAAAAACCCTGGCAGCGCCGCCGACGATTGCGGAAAGGCGCCGCCGTATTTGTAGAAGCGCGCGGCGATGAAGCCCAGCGTCAGCGCGGTCACGCCGAGCAGGCTGAGATAGCGGCGCTTCAGCACGCCCAGCACCGCCAGGCCGGCGATCGATATGTAGCACAGCAGCTCGAACGGCACGGTCCACAGCTGGCCGTTGACCATGTAGGGCCGCGGGGTGTGGGCAAAGACGCCGGGCAGGAAGAAGTGCACGTCCCCGGTCGCATTCAGCAGGTAGGCCCTGAACTGCGGATCGGTGAAATACTGGTGCAGCGGGTAGGCCGTCACCAGCGGCCCCAGGATGAACGCCGACAGGACCACCTCCACGGCCAGCGCCGGATAGATCCGGATCACTCTCAGCCCGAGGAAACCCTCGACTGTCTTCGACCGCTCCAGGCTGCCGGCGACCAGAAAGCCGCTCAGCGCGAAGAACATCGGCAGGATCAGGCGGTAGAACGGCCGGAGCGGCGAATCCCAGAAGATCGAGTCCGAGCCCTCGCCGTAGCTGTATCTCAGGCTGTGAGTGGCGACGACGGTGACCGCCAGCACGATCCGCAGGTAGTCGAACCCCGAGGAGCGCCCCTTCGTCGCCTCCATCCGCTCGGCGATGGAGGGCGCCGCGTAACCCGACTGCATCTGGCTCATCGAACAGAACCCGAAATTGCAAGGGCCCCCGCCGCGCCCGCCTAGTTGCGGCGCTCCCGGCGTCGAAATCGATGGCTGATTGGCGACGGCCGGCCAGATCGCCAACTCCGACCGCAAACCTGCATTTCCGGCCGCCAGATGGCGAAGGATTGTGCAGCCGCGCGGCCGGCGGCGGCGTGTTCGAGCGACTGGCGAGGCCGAAGGACCCGTCCCCCTGAGCTTGATCTGGGGACGAAATAACCGCGTTCAAGAATGGCGAAGCTTCGATGTTTCGGCGATGGTCCGCCCCCCTTTTTCGGAGGCGCCAATGACCTCGAACGCGTCGAAGACGCTGCCGGCGTTCAAGAGCGACGACGGCAAGGCGCGCTACATCGCCGCCTACGACGCGGCGCTGAGGGATTGGCCGGTTCCCTATCAGGAAATCGACGTGCAGACGCGCTTGGGGCCAACCCACGTCGTCGCCAGCGGCGCTCCGGATGCGCCGCCGTTGCTGCTGCTGCCCAGCTTCGCCGGAACCGCGGTGGTCTGGCGGCTGAACGCGGACGGACTGAGCCGGCTTTTCCGGATCTATGCGGTCGACGTGATCGGCCAGCCGGGCAAGAGCCAGGCGATCCGGCGGATGCGAAGCCGCCGCGACTATGCGAGCTGGCTGGCCGAGTTGATGGACGGCCTCGGCGTCCGCCGCGCCTCGATCGTCGGCTGCTCGTTCGGCGCCTTCCTGGCCATGAACCAGGCGGTGATGACGCCGGACCGCATCGATCGCGTCGTGCTGATCAGCCCGGCGGGCACGTTCGCCTCGCAGTTCTGGAAGCTGACCTACACCATGCGCATCCGCGCCCCGGCGCTGAAGCTGATGCGCCGGCTGGCGGGCAAGAAGCGCGCGCCCAGCCTCGCCGACCTCGGCCCGCGTCGCCTGCCGCGAGACCCGAAATGGGCCGCCCTGATCGGGGTGACGATGGCCGAGGCGCCGGAGGTCGGCGTCACCAACGCGGCCGTGTTCAGCGGCGCGCAGCTGCGGGCGATCCGTGCGCCGACCCTGCTGCTGATCGGCGACAAGGAGACGCTCTACGAACCGCAGGCGATGCTGCGGCTGGCGCAGCGGCGGATGCCGGGCCTCAAGGGCGCGATCGTGCCGGACGCCGACCACATCGCCGCCATGGCCCAGCCTGACGAGGTCAACGCCCGGATCGCCGGCTTCCTGCAGGCGGCGTCCGCCTGAGCTTCCTGACGCGCGGCCCGCGTGGCAGGTTGCCGATATGCAGCCGCCCCTTCGCGCCATCCGACCCGCAGCCCTCGCGCTCATCGCGGCGATGCTCGCCGCCGCACCGGCGACCGCCGCGCCCGCGCTGGTCACGCCGGCGTCGGTGCTCGCCGCCGCGCCTGACGCCGACTGGGCCAAGGTCGATCCGCACGACCTGCTGGTGATCGACCTGGCCGCCGGCGGACGGGTGGTGATCCTGCTGGCGGACGCGTTCGCGCCGGTCCATGCGGCCAACATCCGCAAGCTGGCGGCCGCGCACTGGTACGACGGCCTCGCCATCGAGCGGGTGCAGGACAACTACGTCGTCCAGTGGGGCGATCCGGACGGCAAGAAGCCGCTGCCGGCCGGGCTCGCGAACCCCGCGCCGCCGGAATACGACCGCCCGGCCGCCGGCTTGTCCTTCCCCCTGCTGCCCTATCCGGACCCCTACGCCAAGGCGGTCGGCGTCAGCGGCGCCTTTCCGGTCGGCGAGGACGACGCCAGAGCCTGGCTGACCCACTGCTACGGCATGGTCGGCGTCGGCCGCGACCTCAACCCCGACACCGGCACAGGCGCCGAACTCTACGCCGTGATCGGCACCCCGCCGCGGGCCCTGGATCGCAACATCGCCGTCGTCGGCCGGGTGCTGGCGGGGATGGACCTGCTGGCCGCCCTGCCCCGCGGCACGGCCGACCTCGGCTTCTACGCCGACCCGAAGCAGCGCCCGGGCATCGTCCGTGCACGGATCGCCGCCGATCTGCCGCCCGCCGAGCAGCCGCGCATGCAGGTGCTGCGCGAGACCAGCGTCAGCTACCGCGCCTGGGCCCACGCCAAGGCCAATCGTCAGGATACGTTCTTCGTCCGCCCGGCCAACGCCCTCGACGTCTGCAACGCGATGACCCCGGTGCGCGGCGCCGGGCGGGTGGGGATGTAGCGCAGCTAGGGCGCCTGCAGCTCGCCGAGCGTGGTCGGGATCAGTTCCGAGACGGTCGGGTGGATGTGCACGGCGCGTTGCAGGGTCGTGTAGGGCGCCTTGGCGTACATCGTGTCGAGAATGCCGTGGACCGCCTCGTCGCCCGCGGTTCCCAGGATCGCCGCCCCGAGGATCGCTTGCGTCTCGGCGTCGACGACCACCTTCATGAAGCCCTGGGTCTCGCCTTTCTCGACGGCCCGCCCGACCTTCGTCATCGGCCGGCGTCCGATCAGGATCCGCTTCCCCGCCGCCCGCGCCTCGGCTTCGCTCATCCCGCAGCGCCCAAGCGGCGGATCGGTGAAGAGGGCGTAGGTGGGGATGCGGTCGCTGACCCGGCGCGCCTCGCCGTCCAGCAGATTGGCCGCGACGATCTCGAAGTCGTTGTAGGCCGTATGGGTGAAGGCGCCTTTGCCGTTGCAGTCGCCCAACGCCCAGACGCCGTCGGCGCTGGTCTTCAGCGCGTCGTCGACGACGATGTAGCCGCGCTTGTCGATCTCGATTCCGGCGGCGTCCAGGCCGAGATCGTCAGTGTTGGGACGGCGGCCGACGGCCAGCAGCACGTGCGAGCCAGTGATCTGCGGCTCGCCGGCGCTGCAGTCGACGTGAACGCGGATGTCCTGGCCGGCGGGCTCGAAGCTGATGCACTTCGCCTCCAGCCGCACCTGGATCCCCTCCCCTTCGAGGATGTCCTTGATGGCGTCCGACACCTCCGGGTCCTCGCGCTGGATCAGGCGCGGGGCCATCTCGACCACCGTGACCTGGGCGCCGAACCGGCGATGAATCTGGGCGAACTCCAGGCCGATATAGCTGCCGCCGATCACGACCAGATGGCTCGGCGTCTCGTCCAGTTCGAGCAAGCTGGTGTTGGTCAGGGTCCGCACCTGGTCGACACCCGGCATCGCCGGCACGTTGGCGCGGCCGCCGACGTTGATGAACACCTTGTCCGCGCTCAGCACATCGTCGCCGACCCTCAACTGGCGCGCGGCCTCGAACCGGGCGTGGCCACGGAACACCGTGCAGTTGGGCAGGTCGGTGACCCAGCGCTCGACGCCCTCGCGCTGGCCGCGGACCAACGCATCCTGCCGCGCCTTGACCCGCTTCATGTCGACGTTGACGGACCCGCCCAGCATGACGCCGAAGTCGGCGGCGCGCCGGGCCATGTGGGCGGCGTGGGCGCTGGCCACCAGGGTCTTGGTCGGCCAGCAGCCGGTGTTGACGCAGGTGCCGCCGAACAGCTTGCGCTCGATCAGGGCCACCTTCATCCCGGCGCCGCTGAGGCGCTCGGCCAGAGGCGGCCCGGCCTGGCCGGCGCCGATGATGATGGCGTCGAAGCTGCGGTTCATGCCGACCTCACGATCAGGAACGCCGCGCCGATGGCGCAGAGATCCTCGAGCAGGGCGATGGGAAGGTCGCGGCCGCCGGTCGCCTTCACCAGCCGGGCGCGGGCCTCGTACCCGCCCAGGGTACCGGCCACCGCGCCCGCGACCCCGGCGATCAGGCCGAAGACCAGCGTCCCGCCGCCGCCCAGCCCGACCGCCGCGCCGCAGAGCGCGCCGCTGACGGTGCGGGCGATGAACCCGGGCGGCGACTTGCGGCTCGGCGTGTTCGGCAGCTTGTCGAACACCAGTTCGACGAGCGCCAGCAGGGTGAAGACGTAGGGCGTTGCGCTTGCGGCCAGGAACCCGAGCGGCCCGCCCCGCAACTGCAGCCACCCCAGAAAGGCCGCCCAGCTGACGGCCGCGCAGGGCGTGAAGGTGCGCAGGCCCGCGACCATGCCGACCAGCAGGGCGAGGAGGTAGATGGTCATGTCACCGGCTACACTCCTCCGCCCGGCAAACTACTTCAAGCTGCGGCGCAGGCGACTTTCACCAAATCTCGTTGAGATCGGTTCGAATCCCAAGGTCACGTCATTGCCGGCCGGAGCGCGCAGCGCGGAGTGTCGGCAACCCATGAACACAGTTGGCAGTCGTGTTCATGGATGGCCGAGACAGGCTCGGCCATGACGTGCGAGGTGTCCGTCTACCTACGACGGGCCTTGGCCGAACGAGCTACCGATCCAGTTCCAGCACCACGAACGTCCCCGGCTTGGTCGTCGGGCGTTGGCCGGTGGGAACCGGGAGGTTGTACTCGGCCGTCGGCAGGTAGATCCGGCCGGTCTTGGGATCGACCGTCCCGGTGCGGGCGCCCATCTGGGTGGGGATGGTGTCGATGATGGTGTTGTCGGCCGGACCGGAAAGGGCGATCGCCGAGAGCGTGCCGCCCAGCGCCGACGGCACGAACGCCAGCTTGCGCTCGCGGTCGTATATCACCGCGTCGGGGAAGCCGCCGACCTTGAACTTGGCGATCAGCTTGCCGTCGGCCGCGCCCAGGATGTTGACCCCGCCGTCGCCGCAGGCGGAGATCACCCGGTCGCCGGCGACATAGGCGAGGCCCGTCGGGCGCTTGCAGTCGGTCAGGTCGTAGCGACGCAGCACCTTCTGCGCCGCCAGGTCGACCACCGCCACCTGGTTCTTGTCCTCGACGTTGACAAAGAACAGGCCGTGGCCGTCGGGCTGGCCGAACTCGAGAGCGTCGCCGACGGTGATGGTTCCAACCGCCTTCATCGCCTTGGGATCGATCAGGGTCAGGGCCCCGCCGTCGCCGCAGATCACCACCACCAGGCCGGTTTTCGGGTCGTAGGCCGCGCCGTCGGCGTCCTTGGCGGTCGGGATCGACGCGAGTTCGTGGCCGTCCTTGGCGCTGATGATCTTGGCGGTGTTGTCGCCGCTGTTGGTGGTGACGATCACGTCGGTTCCCGGCACGGGCACGGCGGCGTGCAGGTGGTTGCCCTTGGCGAAGGCGGGGTTGGCCTTGCCGCTGTCGGCGTCGATGGCGATGACCACGGTCCCGTGGGTCACATAGACCCGGCGGCGGACGGGATCGAAGCTGGCGTAGTCCCAGCCGCCGTCAGGTCCTGGGATGCGGCCGACGACGTGCAGGCCGGTGGGATGGGCGGGGTCAGCGGCGATCGCGGGACTGGCCAGGGGCGCGGCGAGCAGGGCCGCGGCGAGGCAGAGGCTGAGACGGCGGGACATGGGGCTTCCTCATGGCGTTGTTGGGTCGGGGTTCGGTGGTACGGAGACGAGATCGGGGCGGTCCGCCGAAAGGCCGCCGATCAGCTTGAACAGGGCCGGCATCACCAGCAGCACCAACGGGCCCTGGGCGATCAGGCCGGCGATGATCGCGACCGCCAGGGGCTTTTGCATCGAATGGCCGATGGCCAGCGGCGCCAGCGCCAGGATCGCGGCGATGGTGGTCATGGCGATGGGCCTGAGGCGATTGGCGCCGGCGTCGATCAGCGCGCGCTCGGGCGTCTCGCCCAGCGCCAGCAGGTGGTCGAACTCGGTGAAGTAGAAGATCGCCACCTCGGTGACGATGCCGATCACCATGGTCAGGCCCATCAGCGCCATGATGTTGAGCTCGGTCCCGCTGATGATCAGGCCGAGCCCCACCGCGGCGGCCGCCAGCAGCGGCATCGCGACGATCGCCGCGACGATGCGGAAGTTCTCGTAGATCAGCAGCAGCAGCAGCATCACGATCGCCATGGCGGCGGCGAACACCACGGCCAGCCCGCCGAACGCCGCCTGCTGCTGGGCGAAGAGCCCGCCCATCTCGAAGCTGACGCCGGCGGGCAGTGCGCCGGGCGCCGAGAGCGCGCGCATGGCTTCCTGCGCGGCCGAGCCCATGTCGCGGCCCTCGACCCGGGCGGTGACCGCCACCATGCGCCGCGAGTTCTCCCGCGCCAGCTCGGTCTGGCCGCGCAGGATGCTGACGTCGGCGATCTGCGAGAGCGTGACGATATGGCCGTCGGCGGCCTTGATCGGCAGCGCGCCGACGCTCTCGACCCGGTTTCGCTGCTCGGGCGGGATCCACACCCTGACGTCGGACAGGATCGGGCCTGACTGCACCTGGGTGGCGACATCGCCATCAATCATCGCCGTCACCTGGCTCGCCGCGTCCGACGGCGCCACGCCCGCCAGCGCCGCGCGCGCCAGGTCGAAATGGATGTCGATCGCATCGCCGGCGACCACCACCCCGTCGCGGATCTCGGTGATCCCGGCCACCTTGCCAAGCCGGGCGGCGACGCTCCTGGCGGTCGCGTCCAGCAGCGGCGCGTCCTCGGAATAGAGCTTGACCTCGATCGGCTGCGGCACGGCGGTGAGGTCGCCGATCAGGTCCTCCATCAGCTGCGCCGTCTCGATGTCGACGCCTGGCGACTGGACCTGCACCTGACCGCGCACGTCGCTCATCACATCGTCGATGTTGCGCCGCGGCTGCGGCTTCAGCCGGACGAAGAAGTCGCCGATGTTGGACTCGGTCAGCGCGCCGCCGAGCTGGGCGCCGGTGCGGCGCGAATAGGTCGCCACCTCCGGAGTCTTGGCCAGCACGGCTTCGATCTGGCGCACCAGCCGGTCGCTCTCGGTGATCGAGGTCCCGGGCGGGGTGACGTAGTCGAGCACGAAACCGCCCTCGTCCATCGCCGGCATGAAGCCGCTGGGCAGCTTGGCGAAGGCGACGCCGCCGCCGATCGCCAGCGCCGCGATCACGACCAGGATCAGCGCCGGACGGGTCGTCGCGCCCTCCAGCGCCGCGCGGTACCGCCTCACCGCCCGCGGCGGTCCGTGCGGCGGCAGCGGCGCGCTGGCGTAAAGCCGCTCGACCAGGATCGGCACGACCAGCCAGGCGATCAGGAACGATGCGACCAGCGCCACCGCCATCGTCAGCGCCAGCGCCCGGAAGAACGCCCCGGTGACGCCGGAGAGGAACGCAAGCGGCAGGAAGATCAGGATGGTCGCGGCGGACGAGCCCGACAGCGGCCGCAGGAACTCGTGCGCCGCCTCGCGCATGAGCTCGAGCCGGACGCCGACGTCCTCCGCCGCGTTTTCCGAAAGCCGCCGCTCCATGTGCTCGATCATGACGATGGCGTCGTCGATGATCAGGCCGACCGCCGCGGCCATGCCGCCCAGCGTCATGATGTTGAAGGTCTGACCCAGCAGCTGCAGCATCAGGGTGGTGATCGCCAGCACCACCGGCACGACCACCACGGCGATCAGCGTGACGCGTATATTGCGCAGGAACACCAGCAGCACGAGGCCGGCGAGCACCGCGCCGATCGCGATCGAGACGGCCAGGTCGCGCGCCGACGAGACGATCAGCTCGCTCTGGTCGTACCAGGTCTTGACCGTGAGCCCCGGCGGCGCGGTGGCGCGCGCCTGCCTGAACACCCGCTCGACCGCCGCGGCGATCCGCACCGTGTCCCCGCTCGGCTGCTGGTAGACCTGGATGCTGACGGCCGGCCGCCCGTCGGCGGTGACGCGCGAGAACGTCGGCGCGCTGGTCATCCGCACGGTGGCCACGTCGCCCAGCCGCACGATGCCGCCGCCGGCGCTCTTGACCACGACGGCCTCGATCTGCGCGGCGCTGGTCAGAGCGCTATCGTTCAGGGTCAGGTAGAGCTTGCCACGGTCCTCGATCTTGCCGGCGGCCGCGAGAACGTTCGCGTTGGCGAGCGCCGCGGTGAGATCGGCTTCGGTGAGGCCGTAGCCGCGCAGAACCGCCGGGTCGGCGATCACCTGGAACTCGCCGATCGCGCCGCCGATGGTGTCGACCCGCGCGACGCCTGGGATGGCAGTCAGCAGGGGCGCTAGCGTGGCGTCGGCGTACCGTCGCAGGGCGACCGGACCGATGCTGGCGGACGTCAGGCTATAGGCGGCTACCGGAAACACCGTGGTGTCCATCCGCCGCACTGTGAAGGTCACGCCCGGCGGCAGCTTCGAAGCGGCCTGCGACAGCGCGCTCTGGGTGCGCTGCAGGGCCAGGTCCATGTCGCTGCCCCAGGCGAAGTTGACCTCGAGCTCCGCGGCGCCGCGGCTGCTGGTGGAGCGCAGGTCGAGCACGCCAGGCACGGCCCGGACCGCCTGGGCGAGCGGCCGGGTGATCGCCACATCCATCTGGTCGATCGGCCGGTCACCCGCGTCGACCGCGATCGATATGCGCGGAAAGGCGATATTGGGAAACAGCCCGACCGGGAGGCCGGCGCCGAACGCCACGCCGGCGAAGACAACGATCGCCAGCAGCGCCAGCAGCGATCGCCGGTGCGCGGCGAGCCGCTCGGCGAAGGTCATTGCGCGCCCAGCCGCACCGCCAGCCCATCCTGCAGCTGGTAGGCGCCGACCACCACCACCGGGTCGCCGGCATGCAGGTCGCCCGTGACCGCGATCTGATCGCCCGCCTCGGGTCCGGTGGCGACGGCGACCAGGTGGGCCTTGCCGGCCCCGACCACGAACACGTGCGCGCCGTCCTCGTCATAGACCACCGAGGCCCGCGGCACGGTCAGTCCCTGCGACGTCGCCACCGCGATCTCGCCGCGCACCGCCGCGCCTAGCGGCAGGCCCAGGCTCTGCGCCGGCGCGCTGACAGCGATCAGGTGGGTGGCCGGGTCAACCGCGCGGCCGACCATGGTCAGGCGCGAGTCGGCCGCCGCCTTGGGGTCGAGCGCGGAAACGAGCCGCACCGGCTGCCCGGGCGCGAGCTGCGCCACCCGGTTCGGCTCGACGCCAAGCTGGGCGACCAGGCCGCCGCTGGCCACGACGACCGCCAGCGCGCCGCCGGCGCCGATCTGCTGGCCCCTGGCGGCGCTGACCTGGCCGACCACGCCGGCGATCGGCGAGACGATCACCTGGCGGGCGTGGCCGCCGCCGCCGGCGGTCTGCGCCGCAAGTGCGGCCTGGGCGTCGGCCAGCGCCTTCTGCGCCGCGATCAGCTGGTCGTTGGCGGCCAGCTGCTGCTGGTAGAGGCGCTGGACCCGCGCCAGGTCGCGCTGGGCGTAGGCCGCCGCGTCGGCCGCCTGCCGATAGGCCAGGCCGCTGGCGGGCGTGTCGCCGACCGCGAACAGCGGCGCACCGGCGGCGACCGGCTGGCCGGGTGCGACCAGCACATCCTGCACGATGACGTCCCGCGCGGCCGAGACGGTGCGCGTGGCGGCTGCGGCCCCGGCGATGACGCCGTAGGCTTCGACCGTGCGGCTGACCGGCCCGGCGCGCACCGCGGCGACGGTGACCAGGGCGCTCGGCGCGGGCCCCTCGCCCTCGTCCGCCGCCTTCTGGTTCAGGCGCCAAGCCAGCAGCGCGGCGATCAGCAGGATCGCCGCCGCCACCCCCACCACGGGCCAACCGCCAAACCGTCTCATGGCCGGCTCCCGGCGTCAGGCGGCAGGAAGAGCACGGTCTGCAGGCCGATCGCCGCCAGGCGCTGCGCCAGCCGCGTGTCCCAGAGCGCCGCGACCTCGCGCAGCGCGGTCTGGTCGAGCGCCAGATAGGCGGCGCTGTCCATGTCGCCCCGGGCGAAGGCCGGCCGGGCCTGTCGCGCCGCGGCCTCCAGGCGCGGCGCATCGCCTTCGAGTCGCTGCAGGGCGGCCGCCGTGGCGTCGAGGTCGGCGCTGGCCTGGGCGACGTCGGCGACGGTCTGGTCGAGCCGTGCGCGGTACTCCTGAGCCAGCTGGTCGCGGGTGGCCGCCTGCACCGCAACATCGCCACGGCCGCGATTGAAGATCGGCACGGTCACGGTTGCGGCGACGCCGTTGCTGACGATGCCGGTGTTGTCGCGCTGGCGGCTGTAGCCGAGGCTCGGCAACGGGAACTGCGACAGGATCGCCTTGCGCAGGTTGGCGTTCTGCGACGCGTAGCCGGCCTGCAGCGCGAGCAGGTCCGGCCGGCGCTGCGGCAGCGAAGCCACCGCCGCATTCAGCGCGGCGGCTTCAGGCGACGCGACGGCGGGAGCGTCGACCAGTGGCAGGCGAACCCCGGGCGCAAGCCCGATCAGCGCGTTCAGCTGCCCGCGCGCCTTCTCGGCCTCGCGCCTGGCCGCCGTGAGCTGGGCGTCGGCGTCGGCTTTGGCGGCGAGGTCTGCGCCAGCCACCGCCGCGGTGACGTCATGGCGGTCCAGCGCCAGGCCGGACTGCCGGGCGCGCTCGGCCAGCTCGGCGTCCATCTGCGCCAGCACCGCCGCCTTCTGGTCGTCGATCAGCGCGGTGACGGCGTCCTGCCGCGCCTGCTGCGCGGTGCTCCACTCGCTCCACAGCAGGTCGAGGTTGGCCTGCTTGGCGGCCGCCCTGCGCGGCGCGCAGCGATGCGGCATGGGTGATGAGCGCCTGCAGGTCGATCGACGGCGTGATCCCGTAGGCGGTGACCGCGACCAGCGGGTTCACCGGAACGTCCGCGCTCAGCGCCAGCTGCGGGTCGGGCAGCAGCCCGGCGGAGAAGGCCTGGGCCTCGGCGACATGCGCCGCCGCCCGTTTGGCGACCAGATCGGGGCTGTTCAGCACCGCCAGAATGGCCGCATCGGTCGGATCGACCCCCCTGGCCGGATCGATCAGGCGCAGCGCCAGCGGGGCCAGGCGGATGCGGCCGACGTCGACCGAAAGCTGGCTCGCGTCGGACTTGAGCTCGGCGGTTTCGGCGAGAGGTCGGGTCCCTTCGTGAACGCAGCCGCCGAGAAGGGCCGTCGCCAGCACGAGCGCCGCGGCCGCCCATCTCGTGCGCTCGACCAGACTTCCCCCGCGCCGATGCTCGAAGCTCATCGACGCCGCTTATCGGCGCGCGCCCGCCGCGGGGCAATCACCCGCCACATTGGGATATCTCAATGTTCGGCCGGCCGGGCGACGCGCCGGCCTGCGTCGAGCGAGGCCCTAGCGCGACAGTTCGCAGATCCAGTTGACCTCGGGCTGGTTCGCGATGGGTATTGGCCTGAGCGCCGGCTGTGGCCCGATCAGCCAGGTCACCAGTTGATCGGCGATCTCGGCGCAGCGCCGCTCCCACCCGTTCTCGCGGCGCATCCGACGCGCCGCCGTGCCGACCTGTGGCCGCGCCGGCCGTCCCGAGGCCCCGAGATGGCCGAGGCTTTCGACCATGGCGATCAGAGCCTCGATCAGCGCGCGGCGGCGAGCGGGCGGCGCGGCGGAGCCCTCGCGAAGCTCTCGCTTGGCAGCCGCGGCCAGGATCGCCCGCTTGTCGGGAAAGTACTGGTAGAGCGTACCGATGCTGACGCCGGCGCGCTCGGCGACCGCGTTGGTGTTGAAGCCCTCTGCGCCTACCCGCTCCAGAACCTGAGCCGCCGCCTCGACGATCGCCTCCCAGGTCGCCCGCGAGCGCGCCTGGCTTGGGCTACGACGTTGATTTCCCAGCCGATCCGACGTCATGCGCGCCTCATCCCGAACGCGAGTGCCTAGGTTGAAGGTAATGGCGCACGATTCCGGCTCAAGGAGGAGCCAGCATGCATAGGGACCAGTCGATGCGCGACGTCGCGGGCGCGATCTTCGCCGAGGAGGACGTGGCGCGCTGCTACCACGCGCGGCCGCCTTATGCGCCGGCGCTGTACGAGCGCCTGCTGGCGCTGGTTCCTGATCGCAGACGCGCCCTCGACCTCGGCTGCGGCCCCGGCAAGGTGGCCGTGGCGCTGGCCGAGCATTTCGGTGAGGTCGTGGCGCTCGACCCCTCCGAGCCGATGTTGGCGGCTGGTCGCGCGGCCGACGCGGGACGCCATCCCAACATCGCCTGGACCCTCGGCAAGGGGGAGACCTATGAGGACGCCGGCGGCTTCGACCTGGTGGCCGCCGGGACGTCGATCCACTGGCCTGACCACACCGCGCTGTTCCCCAAGCTCGCGCGCTGGACGCCGCTGGTGGCGATCATCAGCCAGAACGACCTGGCGCCAGCGCCCTGCGGCGAAGACGCCTGGCGGGGGTTCCTGCAGCGATGGCTGATCCGGATGGCGGAGCGAACGCCGGGCGTGCGCAAGCCCTACGATCCAGCGGGGTTCCTCGCCGAGGGAACGCGGCACGAGGCCTGGATGGACATCGTCGGGCGCGAGACCTTCGCCCACAGCTGCCGCCAGCCGCTCGCGGAATTCGTGCTCGGCAATCATTCCCGCGCCACCTGGAGCCGAGCGGCGATGGGCGAACTGGCCGCCGAGTTCGACGCCGAGCTTGAAGCGCTGATGGCGCCGTACGCGATCGACGGCGTGCTGGAGCTGGAGATGACCTCCGAGTTGGCCTGGGGCGCGCCCAGGGCGACGCCGCGCGGCTAGCCGGCGGCCGCCTCGGGCGCCGCGTCCTCCGCGGGCGCCAGCGCCGCCTCCAGCGCCGCGAACAGGCGGGCCGCCTCGATCGGCTTGGCGACGTGGCCGTCCATGCCGGCGGCGCGGCACTGGTTGATCTGGTGCGACATGGCGTTGGCGGTGAGCGCGATGATCGGGGTGCGGGCGCGGCCCATCGCCGCCTCGGCCTCGCGGATGGCGCGGGTGGCGGTCAGGCCGTCCATCACCGGCATCTGCATGTCCATCAGGATCACGTCCCAGGGCGAGTCCTTCCAGGCCTCCAGCGCCTGCTCGCCGTTGTCGACGACCTGCGGTTCGACGCCGATCTGGTGCAGCAAGGTCTTGAGCACCAGCTGGTTGACCGAGTTGTCCTCCGCGGCCAGCACGCGGATGCGCGGCAGCGAAGCGTCGGGCGCCGGCGTCGGGGCTGGCGGCGGCGCGGCGAACTGCGGCGCGAGCGCCTCGCCGACCTTGGCCAGCGGCAGCCTGACAGAGAAGGTCGACCCCTCGCCGAGCTGGCTGCGGGTGCTGATTTCGCCGCCCATCAGGTGCGCCAGTTCGCGGCAGATCGACAGCCCAAGGCCGGTGCCGCCGTAGCGGCGGGTGGTCGAGGCGTCGGCCTGGGTAAACTTGTCGAACAGGGCGCCGAGGCGGTCCGGCTCGACGCCGACGCCGGTGTCGGACACCATCAGGCACAGCGCCTCGCCGGCGGCGGCGGTGGTCTCCTGGGCCGCGGTCACGCGCACCTCGCCGTGCTCGGTGAACTTCAGCGCGTTGGAGATCAGGTTGTAGAGGATCTGCCGCACCCGGGTCGGATCGCCCAGATAGACGCCCTTGGCTGGCTCCTCGATGGTCAGGTCGAACGATAGACCCTTCTTGTTGGCCAGCGCGGTGAAGGCGGAGTGGGCGCCCTTCATCAGGTCGGCAAGATCGAACTCCACCTGTTCCAGCTCGAACCGGCCGGCCTCGATCTTGGAGAGGTCGAGCACGTCGTTGAGGATCGCCAGCAGCGCCTCGCCCGACTGCCGGATCACGTCCAGCCGCTGGTGCTGCAGCGGCGAAAGCTCGTCGGCGGCCATCGCCTGGGCCATGCCGAGCACGCCGTTGAGCGGAGTGCGGATCTCGTGGCTCATGGTGGCGAGGAACGCGCTCTTGGCGTCGTTGGCGGCCTCGGCGGCGACGCCCCGCTCCTGCGCCTCGCCCCTGGCCTTGCGCAGCGCGTCGCGCGAGGCGGCGAGCTGTCGCCGCGCACTGAGGAAGAGGTGGCACAGCAGGCCAAGCGCGATCACCGCGGTGAGTATGGTCCAGGGGTGATGGCCGCGCACCGCGGCCGAGGCGAGCGTCCCCACCGCCAGCCCCATCACCATCAGGTAGGGCGCGGCCGACAACAGGAAGATCTTCGGCCGCGCGTAGTACTGCAGCAGCACGTAGAGCACCGAGATGCAGGTCTGGGCGATAGCGAAGGCGCGGGCGATCGGATCGCCGGTGAGCCAGAACGCCACTATGAACGCGGCGTAGCAGCAGCCGGTAACCATGCTCATCGCCACGCTGGTGACCGGCATGCCCTCCCAGACCGCCAGCCGCGCGCCATTCTGCGCCGCCCGTGCGAGACGTAGCTCGACCACGGCGCTGAGTCCGATTGCGCACCACCAGAGCGCAGGGATGGTCCAGGGCATCATCGGCAACGCGGCGAGCGCCATCGCGGCGCTGGTGCCAAGGCGGATCGGGATGTTGCGGCTCGAAGCGATGAACAGGCGTGACGCAGCGGCAACCTCCGCCTGCGCCGACGCGATGTCCCCGAGAGACCGCGGCGATTGTGTCATGCCGTCTGGCCCCTCTCCCCGTCCAGAAAAACTAAGGTCCGGGTGTGACCATATGGTTAGCGAGAAAACACCGTTCGGTGGAGGACGCCCAACGCTCCAGCCAAGGTAGCGTCGCCCCTACAGCGTCTCCACCGGCGGCGGGCGGTAGCTGCGAGCGAGGATCGCCGCGCCGGGGGCGTAGGCGCGCAGGATCAGGGAGAAGGGCCCATTCTGCGGGGCCGGGAGCCAGTTCTCGCCGTGGTCGGGCCTGGCGCGGCTGATGATGATCTCGACGGCGCCGTCCGGCCGATGGCGCAGGCCGGGCGTCCAGCCGCCGACGTGATAGCGATTGGCCGGATTCTCGGTCAGGAACAGCCGCCCATCCGCCTGCGGCTCATAGAGGGTGAGCGACCAGAAGCCGTCGGCCGGCGGCGGCGGCAGCACGACCCGATGGCGGCCGACACCAGAGAAGTTGCGCCCGCCGTTCGGCCCGGTGGCGTGCAGGCAGGTCACCGCCTGCGGCCGCATGGCCCCTGGCTCGGTCAGCGAAAGCTGCGCGCGGTAGAGGAAGTCCTGGCCGAACTGGCCGAGGTCCTCCTTCGGATAGGCCCAGCCATCGACCGCTTGGACGTCCGGCGGCCTCGAGGCCAGGATCAGGCCGTCGGCGGCGCCCTTGGCGATTTCGGCCAGCTCGACGTCGGCGAAGCGCGCCTTCTCGAAGCCGCCGTACATCCCGACCTGCACCGGAGCGATCCGCCGGAAGAAGTTGACGTCCGCGTCTGGCGGCGGGTTCTCGTTGATCAGCTGTTGCACAGCGTAGAAGTAATCGCTCCAGGGGCCGTCGCGGGCGGCCGACGCGGCGGGGCGCGGCGGCTTCTTGGCCGGCTTCACGTCGACCTTGAGCCCGTCCTGCAGCGCGTGCGCCGCCGTCAGATCCTGTTCGCCCTCAAGGTGCGTGCGCGCCAGGACCCAGACCCAATAGCTGCGGGCATGGACCATCTTGTGCATCGCCGGCATGCGCGGCATCGGCGCGGTGTAGCCGGCCATGCCGACGCGCGACGGCGGGCCGATCAGCGTGATCTCGCGCCCGCTCTTGCTGGCGTCGTGGCCTTCGATCGAGCCCAGCACGTTGCCGTAGAGATCGAACACGGCGAGGCTGAAATAGCGCCCGCCGGTGGCCGGGACCGAGATCCGCGCGGGCCCGCCGCCCAGGTGGATCCAGGCGCTGGAGTAGAGCACGTCCGGCTCCGGCGCGCTGACGTCGCGCATGGCCGGCCCGGCCGGGACGCGCTGATGCAGGAAGCTGTTGAAGCCGGCCTTGGCCGTCTCCAGCGTCTCGCCGATGGCGAGCGCGCGCAGCCGGGCCGACTCGATCAGCGGCAGCCCGTAGACCCAGGCTTCGCGGGCGGCCGAGCGCAGGTCGTCGACGGTGACGGGCGCCGCCGCCGCGGCCTGGGCCCGATCCGGCATGGCGCCTCGCGCGAGCACGGCCAAGGCCGCGCCGCTCATGACGAACCCGCGACGATCCATGCAACCACCCCGCTCTACCGACCAGGGACTTTCAAACGCCGCCGCGCGCGCGGCAAGCCCCCCCGAACCAACGCCCCTCGTCAGTCGCCCTTGCCGCTCTCCAGCGCCTTTTTTGCGGCAAGCTTGGCCAGAACCCGACCGCGGCCCTTGGCCAGGGCGGTGACCACGCCGCGAAAGGTGCGCGCCTCCTGGTCGGTGAAGCGGGCGCGCGAAAGGGCGACACGCAGGTTGCGGATCATCGACGGGCGCTTTTCCGGCGGGTGGAAGAAGCCGGCGCCGTCCAGCTCGCTTTCCAGATGCTCGTAGAGGCCGATCATCGTCGCCTGCTCGGCCGGCGCCTCGGCGTCCGGGAAGATCGCCGGCGGGCCGGCGTCGTGCGCGACCTTCCACTCGTAGGCGCAGATCGCCACCGCCTGGGCCAGGTTCAGCGAGCGGAAGCGCATCGCCACCGGGACGGTGACGATGCCCTGGCAAAGGGCGATGTCCAGCGTCTCCAGCCCCGCCCGCTCGCCGCCGAACAGCAGCCCGACCGGCCACCCGTACGCCACCCCCTCCTGCAGGGCGCCGGCCGCCTCGCGCGGCGTCATCACCGGCAGCGCGGTCTCGCGCGGCCGGGCGGTGGTGGCGAGCGTCAGGCGCAGGTCGGCCACCGCCGGCTCGATGCGGTCGAACACCTTGGCCTCGTCGAGCGGCCAATTGGCGCCCGAGGCGCTGGCCCAGGCGCGTTCCTGAGGCCAGCCGTCGCGCGGGGCGACCAGCCTCAACTCGGAGAGCCCGAAATTGGCCATCACGCGGGCCACAGCGCCAATGTTCTCGGCCAGCTGCGGCTGATGCAGGATCACGACGGGGGCCAGAAAGGATGGGGGGGCTTGGCTTGGCACAGCCGATCGCTTAGGCCGGTCAGGGTCGAGGGGGCAACCAGGATTGCGGGAGGCCCCTTTTTGATCACCCCGAGCCGACGCCGGGCATTGGCGCTCGCCGCCAGCGCCGCCCTCGCCGCCTGTCAGCGCAAGCTCAGCACGCCGGTGAACACCGGGCCGATGAACACCAAGCGCCTCGACGCCGGGTTCCCGGCTCTGGCCGATCGCGCCCGGCCGGGCGCGTTCGCGATGGGTGTGATGAACCTCGCCACCACCGCGACCTGGTACTGGAACACCGACCGCGCCTTCCCGCTCGCGGGGACCGTCGCCCTGCCGATCGCGGTGGCGGCGCATGGCGCAGGTCGACGCGGCCAAGCTGCGATTGGCCGAGCCGGTGACCTTCAGCGCCCTCGACCTCTCCCCGCCGCCCAGCCTGATCGACCACGCCTGGCCGACCCCGCCCGACAGCCGCATCGGCGCCATCCCGGCCCAGAGCCTGATCACCCTGGCGCTGCGCGAGGGCGACAACACCGCCATCGACCTCCTGATGAAGCGGATCGGCGGGCCAGGCGCGGTGAGCGCCTTCCTGCAGCAGAAGGGCGTCACCGGCCTGCGGGTCGATCGCTACCAGCGCGAGATCGGGGTGGAGATGCTGGGCATGCCGGCGTTCCGTCCGGCGTGGAAGGATCCGGCGGCGTTCGCCGTCCAGCGCGACCAGATCCCGCCCCCGGCGCGGCAGTCGGCCATGAACGGGCTGATCCTCGACCCGCGCGATTCGACCACCGTGCCGGCCGCGCTGGGTTTCCTTGGCCTGCTGACCAGCGGGCAGCTGATCTCCGCCGCCTCGCTGGCGCGGCTGCTGGGCTGGATGGAGGACGGCCCGCCCGGCCGCTTCGCCGCCGGCCTGCCCAAGGGCGTCACCATCGCGCGGGCGACGGGCGAGACGCCGACGGACCTGGGCTTCACCGCCGCGACGGCCGAGCTGGCGATCGCCACCTTTCCGGGCGGTCGGCGCTATGCCCTCGCGGCCTTCCTGGCCGGATCGACCGCGACCGCCGGCGCCAGGAACGCGCTCTTCGCCGACGCGGCAAGCCTGGCGGCCGCCGCGATCGGATGACGTCACGGCACAGCGGCGCGGCGGCTTTCCCCCCGGCGCGGAAGCTCCTATAGCCTCCCCCGCGCGACGCATCGCACCCGCTGCGCCGCCTTCCCAACGACGAGTCCGGAGTTCTTAGATCCGCATGGCCAAGATCAAGGTGGCGAACCCCGTCGTCGACCTCGATGGCGACGAGATGACCCGCATCATCTGGAGGCTGATCAAGGAAAAGCTGATCGTGCCGTTCCTGGACCTGCCGATCGAGTACTACGACCTCAGCATCGAGAACCGCGACGCCACCGACGACCAGGTGACGGTCGGCCGCGGCCGACGCGATCCAGAAGTGGGGCGTCGGCATCAAGTGCGCGACCATCACCCCGGACGAGGCGCGGGTGAAGGAGTTCAATCTCAAGCAGATGTGGAAGTCGCCCAACGGCACGATCCGCAACATCCTGGGCGGCGTCGTCTTCCGTGAGCCGATCATCTGCAAGAACGTGCCGCGCCTGGTGCCCGGCTGGACCCAGCCGATCATCATCGGCCGCCACGCCTACGGCGACCAGTACCGCGCCACCGACTTCGTCGTCCCTGGCAAGGGCAAGATGACGATCAAGTGGGAGGGCGACGACGGCCAGGTGATCGAGAAGGAAGTGTTCGACTATCCCGGCGGCGGCGTCGCCATGGCGATGTACAACCTCGACGAGTCGATCGAGGAATTCGCCAGCGCCTCGCTGCGCTACGCGCTCGACCGCAAGTACCCGATCTACCTCTCGACCAAGAACACCATCCTCAAGGCCTACGACGGGCGCTTCAAGGACATCTTCCAGCGCGTCTACGAGACCGAGTTCGTCGACCTCTACAAGGCCGCGGCGATCACCTACGAGCACCGCCTGATCGACGACATGGTCGCCTCGGCGCTGAAGTGGTCCGGCGGCTTCGTCTGGGCCTGCAAGAACTACGACGGCGACGTGCAGTCCGACCAGGTGGCGCAGGGCTTCGGCTCGCTCGGCCTGATGACCTCGGTGCTGCTGACGCCGGACGGCAAGACGGTGGAGGCCGAGGCCGCGCACGGCACGGTGACGCGCCACTATCGTCAGTTTCAGCGCGGCGAGTCGACCTCGACCAACTCGATCGCCTCGATCTTCGCCTGGACGCAAGGGCTCGAGCATCGCGCCAAGCTCGACGACAACCCCGCCCTCGCGCGCTTCGCCGGGACGCTGGAGAAGGTCTGCGTCGACACGGTGGAAGACGGCTTCATGACCAAGGACCTCGCCCTGCTGGTCGGCGACCACCAGGGCTGGCTGACCACCGAAGGCTTCCTCGACAAGGTGGCCGAGCACCTGGACGCCGCGCTGGCGGCTTAGGGCGGGGGGGAACTTGGTTCTTGCTTTGTTCTGACTTAGTGCTAGCTTCGGCGGCGAAGCGGACCTGATCTCATCTCTTCCCCCGGAAGGGGGGAAGCGTCGTCCCGCAGGGACGACGATGGGGCGCTCCGCCGTATGGGGAGGTCGCACGTATGCTTCCACACGCCCGTTCGACCACGAACGCTCGCGAGATGCGGAAGAACCTCACGCCGCCAGAGGCGCGGCTATGGCAGGCGCTCCGCGGCAAGGCTCTCGATGGACTCAAGTTCCGGCGCCAACATCCGATCGGACCTTTCATCCTCGATTTCTACTGTGTGAGCGTCCGGCTGGCCGTGGAGGTCGACGGTTCCATCCACACGCTCGGCGATAACCCGAAACGCGACGACAGCCGCGACCTCTGGCTCGAACGCCACGGCATCACGGTGCTGAGGATCCCAGCCCAGTACGTGCTCGATCGTCTCGACGCGGTGCTGACAGAAATCGGCCGCGCGGCTGCGATGGCGGAAACGCCATGGGACGGCGGAGGGCCCCTTCGTCGCCCTGCGGGCGACACTTCCCCCCTTCGGGGGAAGAGATGGGAGGATTGCGATGATCGGCTACGTCACCATCGGGGCGCTGGATCTCGAGCAGGCGGCCCGTTCTACGACGCGGTGTTCGGCGCCATCGGCGGCGAGCGAAAGTCGTTCGACGGCGCCTGGGCGTTCTATGGACCCAAGGACGGCGAGGGCAATGTCGGCGTCTGCAAGCCGCATGACGGCCAGCGGCCCGAGCCGGCAACGGCATCATGATCGCCTTCGCCGCGCCCTCGCAGGACGCGGTGAAAGCCGCGCACGCCGCGGCGCTGGCCAATGGGGCGGCACCGACGAAGGCGCGCCGGGCTTCCGCCCGCCGGACGGGACCAGCTTCTACGGCGCCTACCCCCGCGATCCGACCGGCAACAAGTTCTGCGTCTTCCACGCCGAGCTGAGGCGCGGCGCGCGGTGCTCAGGCGCGCCAGCGCCGCCTTGACCGCGGCGACGCCGTCGGCGGCCTTGGCGCCGTCGGGGGCGCCGCCCTGGGCGAAGTCGGGCTTGCCGCCGGCGCCCTGCCCGCCCATGGCCGCGACGGCGACTGCGCGCGAGGTCGACGGCGTTGAAGCGCCGCCTGCGCCGAGCCGGTGACCACGACGGTGTTGGCGACCTTGCCGTCGAGCACGCCGTTGAGGACGATGACGCCGTCCGGCAGCTGCTTGCGGAACGTCTCGGCGATCGGGCCGCAGGTCCTTGCCGCCGACGCCCTCGAGCACGCGGCCGACGAACTTCACCCCGCCGACATCCTCCGAGCTCGGCGGCCGCCGCCGACGCCGCCGCCGCCGACGCGCCAGCTGCCGCCGGGCGTCGCCGAGCTCGCGCTCGAGCCTTGCGGCGCCTGCGCCTGCAGCGCCTCGACCCGGGCCGGCACCTCGGCCACCGGAACCTTGAACTGGTCGGCCAGGGCCTTGGCGACCGCGGCCTGATCGAGCAGCCAGCGGCGGGCCGGCTCGCCGGTCAGCGCCTCGATGCGCCGCACGCCGGCGGCGATGCCCTGCTCGGCGACGATCTTGAAGAGGGCGATGTCGCCGGTGCGCGCCACGTGGGTGCCGCCGCAGAGCTCGACCGAATAGGCGCCCGTCGCCGTCCAGCGCCCGGCCGAGCGTGAGCACGCGCACGCTGTCGCCGTACTTCTCGCCGAACAGCGCCACGGCGCCGGCCTCGATGGCCTCCTGCGGCGCCATCTCCTCGGTCAGCGCCGGCAGGTTCTGGCGGATCACCGCGTTGACCTCGGCCTCGATGCGCGTCGATCTCGGCGGGCGTCAGCGGCGCGCCGTGGCTGAAGTCGAAGCGCATGCGCTCGCCGTCGACCAGCTGGCCCTTCTGCGCCACGTGCGGGCCCAGCACATGCTTGAGCGCCGCGTGCGCCAGGTGGGCGGCGGAGTGGTTGAGCCGGGTGCGGGCGCGCCGCTCGGCATCGACCTTGAGGTGCACGCCGCTCGCCGCGCGCCAGGCGGCCCTCGGTGATCTTCAGCACGTGCGCGTGCAGGTCGCCGGCCTCCTTCTGGGTGTCGAGCACCTCGGCCGCGGCCGCCGGGCCAGTCGATCTCGCCGCGATCGCCGGCCTGGCCGCCGCTCTCGGCGTAGAAGGGCGTGCGGTCGAACAGCAGCCTGACGGTCTCGCCGGCCTCGGCGCGCGTCGACCTCCGCGCCGTCCTTGACGAGCGCCAGCACCTCGCCGGCGGTCTCGACGCTCGTCGTAGCCGGTGAACGACGTCGGGCCGAGCCGCTCGCGCAGGGCGAGCCACACGGCGCCCTGCGGCCTGCTGGCCCGAGCCGGCCCAGCTCTCGCGCGCCATCTGGCGCTGGCGCGCCATCGCCGCATCGAAGCCGGCGGGGTCGACGGTGATGCCCTTGGCGCGCATGGCGTCCTGGGTGAGGTCGAGCGGGAAGCCGTAGGTGTCGTAGAGCTTGAACGCCGTCTCGCCGGGCAGCACGTCGCCCGCCGTGAGGCCCGGCGGTCGCCTCGTCGAGCAGCGCCATGCCGCGGCCGAGCGTGCGGCGGAAGCGCTCCTCCTCCTGGCGCAGGGTCTCGACGATCATCGCCTCGGCGCGGCGCAGCTCCGGGATAGGCCGCCGCCCATCTCCGCCACCAGCGTCGGGACCAGGCGGTGCATCAGCGGCTCCTTCGCGCCCAGCAGGTGGGCATGGCGCATGGCGCGGCGCATGATCCGGCGCAGCACGTAGCCGCGGCCCTCGTTGGAGGGACCGACGCCGTCGGCGATCAGGAAGCGAGGTCGAGCGCAGGTGGTCGGCGATCACCTGGTGCGAGAACTTCGCCTCGCCGCGTCGCCTGACGCCCGGTCGAGGCCGATCGCTGGCGGCGATCAGGGTGCGGAACAGGTCGATGTCGTAGTTGGAGTGCACGCCCTGCAGCACGGTGGTGGTGCGCTCCAGGCCCATGCCGGTGTCGATCTGCGGCTTGGGCAGGTCGCGGCGCGTGCCGTCGGCGAACTGCTCCCACTGCATGAAGACCAGGTTCCAGATCTCGACGAAGCGGTCGCCGTCCTCGTCGGGGCTGCCGGGCGGGCCGCCGGGGACGTCGGGCGCCGTGGTCGTAGAAGATCTCGGTGTTGGTGCCGCAAGGGCCGGTGTCGCCCATCGACCAGAAGTTCTCCTCCAGGCGCACGATGCGGTCGTCGGACGAAGCCGGCGATCTTCTTCCAGAGCTGCGGCGGCGTCCTCGTCCTGCGGATGGACGGTGACGGTCAGCCGGTCCTTGCGGCAGGCCGAGTTCGCGGGAGACGAACGTCCCAGGCGAGCTCGATCGCGCCTTCCTTGAAGTAGTCGCCGAACGAGAAGTTCCCCAGCATCTCGAAGAAGGTCTGGTGGCGGCCGGTGTAGCCGACGTTGTCGAGGTCGTTGTGCTTGCCGCCGGCGCGCACGCACTTCTGCGCCGAGGCGGCGCGCGGGGCCGGCGGCGGCCTCGGCGCCGGTGAAGATGTTCTTGAACGGCACCATGCCGGCGTTGACGAACAGCAAGCGTGGGATCGCTCTGCGGCACCAGCGGCGCGGAGGGGATCACGGCGTGGTCGTTGCCGGCGAAGTAGCTCAGGAACTGGCTGCGGAGGTCGTTGAGGCTGGGCATGGGACCGGCGGGTTGCGTGGCGAGCGGCCCTCTAGCACCTGGAACGGCGCGGGGGAAAGGACAAGCCCCCGATGGCGAGCGGGCCACAAGCGCAGCTAAGGACAACCGCGGAGGACGCAGAGGCGGCGCCGCGGACGCGGAGACGCGCACACTCTTCGGCGATCTCTGCCCCTCCGCCACAAACTTCGCGGCTAGGGACTGCGCCGGGGCCGGGCCCCAGTCATCAGGACGATCGAAGTGCGAACGGCGGCCCCGCCTTTGCGGGGAGCGCCTGAGACGTCGCCGGTTGCGGGGCGACTGAGGTCCGCGTTGGCAGGGACCGGCCTTCATCGCGCCCGTCCGGGAGGACCTTGGCGGGGCCGCCGTTCGCGGAAGGTCTGACGCAGCGTGCCGATCCGAAGCCGTCTCAAGTCACGCCTGGCGATCCCGTAGATCTGCGTCAGACTTGAGCGGGCTTCGGGGCTGGCGGGGGAGGCCGCGCCCGACCTTGGGAAACTACAGAGCGCCGTCTTCCTCGTCGACTCCGACGGGGCCGACCAGCAGCTCCTCCTCGATCTTGACGCCGGCGCCGCGCACCGCCTGCTCGATCTCGGCGGCGATGTCGGGGTTGGCCTTCAGGAACTCGCGGGCGTTGTCGCGGCCCTGGCCGATGCGCTCGCTGTTGAAGGAGAACCAGGAGCCCGACTTCTCGACCACGCCGGCCTTGACGCCCAGGTCGATGATCTCGCCCAGCTTGGAGATGCCCTGGCCGTACATGATGTCGAACTCGACCTCGCGGAACGGCGGGGCGACCTTGTTCTTGACCACCTTGACCCGCGACGTTGTTGCCGACGATCTCGTCGCGCACCTTGACCGAGCCGGTGCGGCGGATGTCGAGCCGGACCGAGGCGTAGAACTTCAGCGCATTGCCGCCGGTGGTGGTCTCGGGGCTGCCGTACATCACCCCGATCTTCATGCGGATCTGGTTGATGAAGATCACCAGGGTCTTGGCCTTGGAGATCGAGGCGGTGAGCTTGCGCAGCGCCTGGCTCATCAGCCGCGCCTGCAGGCCGGGCAGCTGGTCGCCCATCTCGCCCTCGATCTCGGCCCTGGGCGTCAGCGCCGCCACCGAGTCGATCACGATGATGTCCACCGCGCCGGAGCGCACCAGGGTGTCGGTGATCTCCAGCGCCTGTTCGCCGGTGTCGGGCTGGGAGACCAGCAGGTCGTCGAGGTTGACCCCCAGCTTGTGGGCGTAGGAGGGATCCAGCGCATGCTCGGCGTCGATGAAGGCGGCCGTGCCGCCGCTCTTCTGCACCTCGGCCACCACGTGCAGCGCCAGCGTGGTCTTGCCGGAGCTCTCCGGCCCGTAGATCTCGACGATCCGGCCCTTGGGCAGGCCGCCGATGCCCAGCGCCATGTCGAGGCCGAGCGAGCCGGTCGACACCGACTCGATCTCGACCGATCTTGCCCTTCTCGCCCAGCTTCATCACCGAGCCCTTGCCGAAGGCCCGGTCGATCTGCGCCAGCGCCGCTTCCAGCGCCCGCTGCTTGTCGGTGTCGGTCTGTGCCACGAGCTTCAATGCCGGGTTCGCCATTTTCGATAGCCCCTTCTATCCCTGATTCCGCCAACCCGTCCGTCCCGTCGCGGGTCTCCGAGCATGAATCGGATGTACATGCTTTGTTCTGGGTTCGCAAGATGTTCCGATTGAAGAAGATGCCCAATCCCGCAGCCTGTGATAATCGCGCCGCATGCCCATTCTGCTCCTCGACATCGGCGGCGTGGTCTATCGGTCGTGGCCGGATGAGGCGTTCCACGCCCGGTGGGCGGCGCGTTGCGGTTGCGATGCGCCGACGCTGCAGCAGCGGTTCTACGCCGGCGATGACTGGGGGCTGGCGGAGCGGGGGCTGATCAGCGCCGACGAGAACATCGCGCGGTTGGCGGCGCGGCTCGGCGTCGGCGCGGAGTTGGCGCGGGAGATGGTGTTCGAGGGCTGGGCCTCGCAGCCGGACGAGGCGCTGGCCGAGTTCGTTGGCGGGCTGCGGGCCACCGGAACCAGGGTGGCGGCGCTAACGAACAACACCTCGAGCGAGGCGCAGTTGTTGGCGCGGCCAGAGCTAGCGCGGCTGTTCGACCTGGCGATCTCGTCAGCCGACGCCGGGCTGCAGAAGCCCGATGCGGCGTTCTACCGCCATGCCGAGACGCGACTGGCAGCGGCGGGACCGGCGCTGGTGTTCGTCGACGACGTCGAGGCGAACGTCGCGGCCGCCAGGGCGCTGGGTTGGCGCGGCGTCTGGTTCCGCTCGACCGGTCAAGCGATCGCCGAGATCGAAGCGGCGTTTGCGGAACCACCGGCAGTCACGACGCCTCAGACCCAGCGCCGGACCCGGCCGGCGTAGGCGTCGTAGACCTCGCCGAACTGGCGGCGCATCTTGGCTTCCTCGTAGGGGATGTGGACGAAGTTGGTGGTGAGGAAGACGGCGACCGGCGCCGCCAGCATCAGCCAGTAGCCAGCGAACACCGCCATGCCGAACGCGACGATCACCAGCCCGAGGTACATCGGGTTGCGGGTGAAGCGGTAGGGCCCGCGGAGCACCAGCGCGCGGTTGGCCTCCGAGCTTGGATCGACTTCGGTGCCCGCGAGGCGGAAGAGCACGAAGGCCCAGGCCGCCAGGCCGCAGCCGGCGAAGAAGATGGTCATGCCGACCGTCTCGTGGTGCGTCGGCCAGCCGATGTGCGGCCAGCCCAGCGCCCAGCTGAGCCCGGCGGTCACGGCCAGGTAGATCATCGTCCAGATCGGCGGCGGCAATTTCAACATCGGCGTCGCCCTACCCTGTCGCCAGCCGCACGACCAGCCAGATCGCCGCCATGCCGGCCAGGGTGGCGAGGCTGGTCCAGACCCTGGGCAAGGCGCGATAGCTGGCCGACGCCAGCTCGCCGGCGCCGATATAGAGGAAGAAGCCGGCGAACAAGGCGACCGCGAGCCCGAGCGGTCCCGCGCCGACGCTGAACAGGCGGGTGAGGCCGATGCCGACCAGCGGGCCGGCGGCGTCGGCGACCAGCCAGGCCCTGGCCCTGCCCGGGCCGCCGCCGCCGGCCAGGCTCAGGGTCACGGTGTTGACGCCGTCGGCGAAGTCATGGGCCAGCACGGCGACGGCGACCACCAGTCCGATCGCCGGCGCGATCTGGTAGGCCAGGCCGATGCCAAGGCCGTCGGTCAGGCTGTGCAGAGTCAGGCTGGCCGGCGCGAGATGGCCGCCCGAACCCTCGGTGGCGGCGCGCAGCGCCCGCTCCAGGATCATGTAGCCGCAGAAGCCGGCGCCGATCATGCCCAGCACCGAGAGCGGCGGCGCGACGCGACCGCCCAGCTCCAGCGCCTCCGGCGTCAGGTCGAACAGGGCGACACCGATCACCGCCCCGGCCGAGAACGCCAGGATCAGCGGGATCTGGCCGCGGAAACGCAGCGCCAGCGCGCCGCCGAACAGGGTGGCGAGGCCGGTGGCGAGGCCGATGGCGACGAGAAGGAGAAGACTGGGGATGGCGCCGGCTCACTGCAAAGCCGACCGGCTTAATCGCTGCGGCCGCGCGGCTCAACAGCGCTGCGGCTAGCGCTAGCCGAACCGCCGGTGCTCGGCCGCCAGGCGGCGACGGTCGGAGACGAAGTCGTGGAACCACGGGTCCAGCAGGCCCTGGCGGTCGGCGAGCTGGTGCAGCGTCATGTCTGGGGCGGGATCCAGGCCGAGGATCACCGGCCCGGCGGCGGTCGAGGCGATATCCCAGCCGATCAGACCGAACTGGCTCATCAGCCGCATGCCCTCGACGGCGGTGGCCTTCAGCACCGGCCAGTCCGGCACGGCGAAGCCGGTCGGCGGCGACTGGGCGCGGTGCGGCGACCCGGCCGGGAAGATGGCCCGCGCCACGCCGGTTTCGAGGTCGAGGCTGGCGACGATGTCGTCGCGTCCGCCGAGCCGCCACAGGGCGCGCAGGATCGTCGGCCCATGGTCGCTGTTGGCGGCCAGCAGCCGCACCGCCGCCAGACGGTCGCCGTCGCTGACCGCCTCGGGATGCTGGGCCAGGTGCGGCCGGAACAGCCAGCTGGTCTCGCCGGCGTCGCGCACCTCGTCGAGCAGCGCGCCGATGTCGGCGGCGACGTCGTGACCGCCGGCGAACAGCAGCCGGGCGCGGCCGCCCCCGACCGGTTGGGCGATCAGCGCCGCCCCGGCCCGGCTTTCGAGAAAGGCGCGCAATTCCTCGCGGGTGCGGATCAGCCGCCGGCCCGGCGTCGCCAGCCCGGCGCGGTAGATCGCCAGGATCGGCACGGTCGGCAGTCCGTGGGCGGACAGATAGGCGTCGGCGGCGAGGTGGTCGCTGGCCAGGGCGAAGCAGTCGTGGCGGAAGTTGACCGCCATCGCCAGCTCACGGCCGCGGCGGACGCCGACCATGGCGCGGCGGTCGACGTGGCCCCACAGCGCCTCGTCGTAGAGCCGCAGCCGCTCGTAGTCGGAGAAGTCGATCCGGCCCGGCCCGATCGCCAGCGTGGCGAAATCGGTCATCAGCCGGGTCGGCGGCACGCCGGCGGCCTCGGCCATGCGGGCGATCGCCGACATCATGCCCTCGTCGCCGGCGCTCCGATGGAACGTCGGCCAGGGACTGGAGAGCGCCGATTTACGTTGGACCGCGGCCATCGCCTCTATCTGTCGGCAGGCTGAAGTCCGCTTTGTGACGACTTGATGTTAATCAATCGCTTACCACGTCACAGTTGGCGTTTCAGAGTTCGGCCGCGATCGCGGTCGCATCCTCCAGAAAAGCGTCGACGTCGGCGAGGCTGGTGCGGTGGTTGAAGATCGCCGCGCGGATCACCTCACGGCCGCCGAGGCGGGTGGTCGAAGGGGCCGCCAGACCGCGTTCCTGCAGGCGCATGACCAGTTCGCGGTTGCGCCGGCCATCGGTCTCGCCGGTCAGCGAGAAGCAGACGATGTTGAGGGGAACCGGCGCGGCCAGTTCGAACACACCGGACGCGGCGATGCGCTGGGCGAGGCGTTTGGCCGCGGCGCAGTTGGCCTCGATCGCGGCGGCGATGGCGTCCGCGCCCAGGGTCTGGAACGTCAGCCACACCTTCAGGGCGCGGAAGCCGCGCGAGAGGTCGGGGCCGAAGTCGCAGGGCCAGTCCTCGCCGGCCGCCAGGCCGCGGGGGGCGCGCGACAGATAGGCGGCGGGTGCGGCGAAGGTCCCTCGGTGCAGCGCCGGATCGCGCACCAGCAGAAAGCCGGCGTCGTAGGGGACGTGGGCCCATTTGTGGAAGTCGAAGGCGACCGACTGGGCGCGCTCGAGGCCCCGGGTCAGCGGCTTCAGCGCCGACGACAGCGCGGTCAGCGCCCCGAACGCGCCGTCGACGTGCAGCCACAGCCGCTCGGCGGCGGCGATGTCGGCGAGCGCGTCGAGATCGTCGAACGCGCCGAAATTGACCGCGCCGGCGGTGCCGACGATCAGGAACGGCGTCCGGCCGGCGGCGCGGTCGCGGTCGATCGCGCCCTGCAGGACGTCTAGCCGCATCGCGCCGGCGGCGTCGGTCTCGATGGCGCGCAGGAACGCCGAGCCGATCCCGGCCAGCTCCATCGCCTGGCGCACGCAGCCATGGGCCTCGCTCGAGGCGTAGGCGCAAAGTTGAGCCTCTTCGCCTTTCAGGCCGCCGGCCCGTACGCCGTGACCGAGCGCCGCGTCGCGGGCGACCAGCAGGCCGAGGAAGTTGGCCTGGGAGGCGCCGGTGACGAAGACGCCGGAGCTGGTCGCCGGAAAGCCCAGCGCCTCGGCCGCCCACAGCGCGATCTGGCGCTCGACGATCGGACCGATGTGGTCGCGCCCGCCGCAGTTCGCGTTCAACGCCGCGGCGATCAGCTCGGCGACCACGCCGAGCGGCGTTCCGGCGCCGTGGGCCCAGCCGAAGAAGCGCGGATGGGTGTTGCCGACCACGAACGGAGCGATCAGCGCGTCGACGTCGACCAGCACGTCCTCCAGGTCGCGCGGCTGGCGCGGCAGAGGCTCGCGGAAGCGGCCGCGCACCTCAGCCGGCGTCGGGCGCCAGACCGGGCCGTCGGCGACGTGCTGCAGCCGGCCCAGCGCCTGGTCGAGGGCATGGTGCGCCGCGGCCCGAAACCGATCCCAGTCGGCTGGGTCGAGGGCGGCTGGGTTGGGCGTGGGCTCTGGCGCGGGGGCGGTCACAGCCTGACTAAGCGCGCAATCCGGCCCAGGTCTCGAACAACTCGTCGAGATCGGCCTCGACGGACGCGAAGCCGCTCTCGGCGGCGTCGGTGATCATCGGCATGCTGGCGCAGACCCGCAGGGCCAGCGAGGCGCCGACCGCGACCGGCTGGCCGAGGTGGCAGGGCCGGCGGCCATCCGCCCCATCGGTCATCGCTTCGTAGATCGCCCGCGGATCGGCGCCGTCGACGTGGAGAATCGGGATCAGGCCAGGCGCGGCGGACTGGGAGGACCGGTCGGCCAGCGCCAGGCCCGGATCGGCCTCGACGTGGGCCCGCACCGAGCGGTCGAAGTCGTTCAGCATGGCGGCGCGCCAGTCGGCCGGGATCGCTTCATAGGCTTCGATCTCGGCCAGCGCCGCGCTCCAACGCAGCCCGAGGCCGAGATTGGCGACGTGGGCCAGGCCCGAGGCGAACGGCCGGCGCAGCGTCGCCGGCCAGTCGAGCGCGGCCGAATAGGGCGAGAGCGCCGCGCCGGCCGGCCCGGCGTGGGTGAGCCGGTCGGCAAGGGCTTCGGGCAGCAGCAGGGCCCCGCAGAACGCCGGGCCGCCGGCGAACTTGGAGCCGGTGAGCATCACCGCGAAGCCCCGCTCCAGATCGCGTTGGAGGTCGGCGGCGTCGCAGCGCAGCTGGCAGGCGTCGACCACCACCAGCACGCGCTCCGGGTGGCGTTGCAGGATACGCGACGCCGTCGCACGGCTGACGCCGTGGCGTCCGGTCTTGGAGGCATCCAGCACGTGCAGCAGGGCGAAGGCGCCGGCGGCGACCGCGCGCTCGACTTTCAGCGCGGCTTCCAGATCGACGTCGGCCTGGGCGCGAAGGGCGCCGCAGGACGTACGGATCTCGACGGTTTCGAGCGTGACCTCGGCGTCTTCCCAGCCAGCCAGGCGCGCGCCCTTGACGACCGCTCCGCCGAGCGAGGCGCGGCCGAGGAAGTGGGAGCCTGTCGCCGCCGCCGGCACCCCGGAGCCGGTCTCCGCCGGCGCGATCACGATGTTGGCGACCGGCCGCCCGGCGAGGCCCAGCGCCAGGCAAAGCGTGACGAGTTCGGCTTCCGTGCCCGAGGCGGTGAGCACCGCCTCAGCGCCGGGTGCGCCGTAGAGCGACAGCAGCCGCTGGCGCAGCGAATCAAAGAAGGCGGCGATGCCATGGCCCCTGGACGTCGACAGCCGCTCCAGCGCTTCGCCGGCCGCCGCCCACCCTCGCGCCGACACGGCGCTGGCGGTCGACGAGGAGAACCACAGCTCGTCCGGCGCCGGGACCGCCGGGACGCTGTAGCGATTGCGGCGCGTGACGGGGTCGAGCCAGATGCGGTCGTCGCCGCCGCTGGCGATCAGCAGCCGCAACCGGGCGTCGCACGAGGCCGACGGGCGGGCGTCGGTTCGCCCCGCAGGCCGTACGATCATCGAACTTGCCGCCATGTAGGCCACCGCGCCGCAGGGAAGCGCCTTAACCAACCCGAATCCCTGGCAATGCTTTATCCGCTGGCAGGGCCTAACGTTTTGTTGCAGTCCAGGTTCGGGGGGATAACCTTGACGCAGCGGCCGGGAGGGGCCTGACCGAACGTCCTTGTCACCTCGAGTCGAAAGGAAGAGCGAATGCAACGTCTCCTGATCGCCGCCCTTAGCGCGGCCTTTGTCGCTTCGATCGCCGCGCCCGCGCTGGCCGACGACTATCCGGCCTGCACGCAACCGGGCCAGGACCACTGCCGCGTCGTGATGCACGGCCGCGACCATCACCACCACGGCCGCGATCACCACCACCATCACCATCACGGCAAGCACTAAGACGCGAAGCGGCTCCGTCGGGTTTCGGCGGAGCCGCAACCGCCCTTCAGTCAGGCGCCCGCCGACTTAGTCGCCGCGCCACTGGGCGTTGACGCTGGCGTTCAGGTCGTCGAGGCGCGAGCCGATGTCGGCGCGGTCGTCACCGGTCAGGCCTTCGTGGTCATCCCGCAACCGGCCTTCCATGTCGCGGATCGACGACAGCCGACTGCGGTCCCCATCGGCGTCGTAGTGCGACAGCGCGCCGCGGTCCTCGCCGGCTTGGATGCGTCGCTCCATCCAGTCTTCGCGGCCTGAAATGTCGCCGACCGGGCCGACGTAAGCGACGTCGGCGCTGTAGCTGTCGGCCGAGGGCGCGGGCCGCGCGCCGTCGACCCAATGGCCGTCGCCGTCGTAGTAGCCGCTGGCGGCGTGCCAGGCGCCGTTGTCATCGTAGTAGCCGTCGCTGGCCCGCCACACGCCGTTCGCGTCGTAGTGGCCGGCGCGGGGGTCGCAGTTCACGGACGAACCGCCGGCGACGTTGCCGACCACCCCGCCGCCGACCGCGCCGGCCACGGCGCCGACGCCGCGCGATCCAGGACCGGCGACGGCGCTACCGATCAGGGCGCCCAGGCCTGCGCCGACGGCGGTTCCGGTGACGCGATTGTCGTGTTGTTGTTCTCGGCATCCCGGCTGCGCCGCGGCAATGCTCGGGATTGCCAGGGACGCTATACCCGCGATCAAAAGCAACTTACGCATTACTAGATTCCTCTTTCTGCCGACCGGTTGCTTGGTCAGACCTTTACAGCCAAGTTGTAATCCCCAACTTGCTGCAACAAACGCCTCAGCCGTCAGATGGATGCTGCGCTCAAGGTCGCGGCAGCGGATCGACAGGGCCGTCCGGGGTGCAGATGAGCAGTGGTTCGGGCGCGATTCGGCCGGCCAGAACGTCGGCCAGCAGGGTGGCCATGCCGATCGGATAGACGGTCTCGGGCGTGAGCAGGAGCTCGCCCAACGTCCACCAGCGCATATCGTCGGTCAGCTGCCATTCGTGAGGCAGCCATCCCTCCCGGGACGGATCGCCGCCGGCGGTGCGGGCCACGACATAGTACTGCTTGAACAGCCGCTTCTCGCCATCGATGTCGCGCAGGATCACCTCGTCGCGCCAGACCGTCGGGCCAAGCGCCGCATCGTTGAGGCCGCTCTCCTCGACGATCTCGCGGGCCGCGGCCTGCGCCAGCGTCTCGCCCTCCTCGACGCCGCCGCCGATCGAATACCAGAACGCCGGGCCGTCCGGCCGCCCGGGCAGACGGCCCTTCATCAGCAGGATCCGGCCATCGGGATCGAGCAGCAGCACCCTGGCCGTCAGTCGCTCGCGCATCCGACTTCTCTTCAATCCTGAGCTACACGGTCGATTAAGGCGCGCGTGTCATAACCTCGGGACATTAGTTCCCCGAGATCGACTTTTGCAGATCGCGCCCCACCGCCTGCTCGGCTTCGCCTTCGCGATCGCGGACCTGCTGATTGAAGTGGGGCCGACGGGCAAGATTTCATTCGCCGTGGGCGCCGCAGCGGTGCTGGCCGGCGACGGCGAGCGGCAGCTGATCGGCCGCACGTTCATGGATTACATCGAGCCCGACGACCAGGATCTGGTCTGGGCGCTGATCAACGGCGCGGAAGGCGGGACGCGGCAGGGGCCGGCGATCGCCAGGCTCGCGGCCGGCGCGGCCAAGGACAGGCGCGCCTTCTCGATCGCGATCTGCAAGCTGCCGCAAAACGACGGCGCGGTGTCGTGCGCGCTGAGCCGCGCCGCCGCGCCCAAGCTGGGCAAGGGCGAAGGCGGCCTGCACGAGCGCGGCGACTTCGAGGGCATGACCCGCTCCCTGCTGGAGTTGGCGCGCAGCTCTGGCGAAGAGCTCGAACTGTCGTTCGTGGAGATGGACGGCCTGTCGAAGGCCGCCAAATCCCTGCCGCCGCAGACCCAGAGCGCCCTCAAATCGCGCATCGCCGGCGCCCTGCGCGCCCAGTCCCACGGCGGGGCCGCGGCCGCCAAGCTGGACGAGGACCGCTACGCTCTGGTCCGCGCCGCCGGCGAGTTCGCCGAGGCCCTGACCGAACGACTTGGGCGGCTGATTTCGCTCACGGCTGACGTGGACGGCTTCAAGCTCGCCACCAGTTCGATGTCGCTATCGGGCGACGCCTCCGCCTCGCAGATCGTCAAGGCGGTTCGCTATGCCCTCGACGACTTCATCGAGGGCGGCATCGCCGGAACGGTGCCAGGCAATCTGCAGGATGCGGTCACCGCCTCGGTGCGGCACACGCTGAAGAAGGCCAGCGCGCTTGGCGCGATGGTCACAGAGCGCCGCTTCAAGCTGGTCTACCAGCCAGTGGTGACGCTCGCGAGCGGCGCGCTGCACCACCACGAAGTGCTGGTCCGGTTCGGCGAGGAAGAGAGCCCCTTCCCGATGATCCGCATGGCCGAGGAGCTCGATCTGATCGAGGAGCTCGACTTCGCCGTGTTCGAGCGCTCGTCCGAGCAGCTCGACAGCAACAACAAGCTGCGCGTCGCCGTGAACATATCCGGCCGCACCATCACCAGCCCCGACTTCATCAAGCGCGTCACCGATCTGGCCAAGGTCAAGAAGTCGTGGGCCGGGCGCATGATGTTCGAGCTGACCGAGAGCGCCACGATCGACGACCTGGCGCTGGCCGACCGGCACATCCAGATGCTGCGAGAGCACGGCTGCCTGGTCTGCCTCGACGACTTCGGCGCCGGCGCCGCCTCGCTGGCCTACCTGCAGCAGCTGCGGCTCGACGTGGTCAAGATCGACGGCCGCTACATCCGCGAGCTGCAGCACGGCAAGCGCGAAGCCACCTTCATCCGCCACCTGGTGCAGATGTGCGGCGACCTCGGGGTGAAGACGCTCGCCGAAATGGTCGAAACCCCCCAGATCGAGGACGCCGTGCGGCGCGCCGGCGTCGATTTCGGCCAGGGCTATCTCTACGGCGCGGCCGCCGAGACGCCCTCACCGCCGGCCTCCCGGGCCGGCCCGGTCGCCGCCCGCCGCGTCGGCGCGGTCGAAAGCTGGGGCTGAGCCGCCAGCGCCAGCAGCCGGGCGTTACCCCGGTCGCCGCGTAGCCGCACCGCCGGCGTCGCCGAAGCCGCGCCGAGCCAGCGCTCCATCGCGGGGGTCCAGCGCCCGAACGAGAGGACAGTGCGGGCGTAAGTCCAGTCGAAGCCCTCCTTGCAGCCGTCGGGCCGGTCGGCGCGTGGCTTGCCCCGGTGGATGCGTGTCTTGCGCCAGGCGCGCCACAGCCGGCGCCAGGCCGGCTGGTCGAGCCAGATCACGAGGTCGGCCCGCGGCAAGGTCAGTTCGGCGGTCTCGGCATAGGTTCCTTCGACGATCCAGGCCTCGCCGAGCGTCCCCGCCAGGCGTTGGCGAACCAGCTCGGCTTCGATCCGCTCCCAGCCGGGCCCAAAGACGATGCGGTCGAGGTGGATCACCGGCAGGCCAAGCGCCTGGCCCAGCCGCCGCGCCAGCGTCGACTTGCCGGCCCCGGCGCCGCCGAGGATGGCGATGCGCGCCGCGCCCTTGGCGATTTCCGCCGCGTCCCCTACCGGCCGCGCTTGGACCTCCCACGGAACCCAGAAGTCGCCCGCCCAGACCAAGGCCAGGACGACCGCCTCCGCGACGTTCAGCCCAACCTGCACGCCCACCATGCCGAGCACGCCCTGGCGAAGGAGGATGCCGACCCACCACATCAGCGGCAGCTGGATCAGCCACAGGCTGGCGAAGGTGACGCCGGAAGCGACCTTGGTCGCCCCCGCGCCGCGGAAGGCGAAGCTCAGCACCCAGTGCGCCGTGTCGGCCGCGACGTTGAGCCCGATCAGCCGCGCCGGCCAGACCGCCAGCGCCAAGGTGGCCGGGTCGTGCAGGAACAGCCGCAGCAGCGGCTCCGGCGCGATCGCGGCGGCCAGACCGAGCGGGCCGGTCAGCAGGGCGCCCCAGCCGGCCGTGCGCCAGCCCCATGACCGCGCCTCGCCCGCATCGCCCCGGCCAAGCGATTGGCCGACCAGGGTCGCGGCGGCGACGCCGAGGCCATTGGCGCAGTTGATCGTGACCATGGTCAGGCTCAGCAGCACGTTGATCACCGCCGCGCCGGCGTCGCCGAGCTGGGCGACGATGGCGTAGGCGACCATCAGTCCCAGCTGACCCAGGCTTTGCTGCGTACTGACCGGCCAGCCGATGGCGACGATGCGCAACATGCCCGCCGCGGTCGGCGCGCTCCATGCCGCGACGAGGCGCAGGCGCAGCATCAGCATCAGCTGCAACACGGCCCCGGCGACGCAGCCGAGCACGGTGGCGGTCCCCGCGCCGGCGACCCCGAGCGCCGGAACGGGGCCAGCGCCGAACACCAGCAGGAAGGTCAGACCAACCTGGATCGGCGCGGTGAGGAACGTGACGAGGAAGGCGATCGCCGGACGCCCGGCGCCGATCCAGGCGGCGTTGATCGGAATCGTGAGCGCGAGCAGCGCGATGCTCGGGGCGCCGGCGCGCAGATAGGCCGCGCCGGCCGCCGCCGCGATCGGGTCGCTCAGCATGCCCCCGAGCAGCTTGGGTCCGATGGACCAGAGCGCGAAGCTGAGGCCGATGCCGAGCGGCAGAGCCACGCTCAGCGCCTCGGCCAGGATGCCGCCCAGGCGCACCTTCTCGCCGGCGCCGGTCGCCCGGGAGACCAGCGCCTGCACGCCGGTGTCGAAGCCGAACAGCAGCGCCAGCACGACGCCGTAGATCGCGCTCGCCGCGCCGACGCCGGCCAGGGTCGCGGTCCCGAGGTGGCCGAGGAAGGCCAGGCAGAACAGGTTGGCCAGGTTCTGCGCCAGGAAGAACGCGATCAGCGGCGCGCCCAGTCGCGCGATCGGCCCAGCGCCGCCGGCCAGCTGTCGTCCGGTCAATCCAGTCATGGTCACCTCCAGACTGAAGGCTAGACCGGCGCGTGAAGACGAAATAATGAAATCGATCGATGAATGAATTCGATTCTGTTCAAATCAGGAAGCTCGACGGCGGCCTGCTGCTGATCTTCCGCGAGTTGATGTCGCGGCGCCGGGCGAGCGACGTGGCTCAGCACCTTGGCCTCAGCCCGTCCGCGATCAGCCACGCCCTGGGCCGCCTGCGCGACCTGTTCGGCGAGCCGCTGTTCATCCGCCGCTCGCACGGCCTCGAGCCGACCCAGAAGGCGGTGGAACTCGCACCGCGGATCGAGCGGCTGCTCGGCCTCATCGACGAGATGGTTTCGGTGGAGGGCGGCTTCGATCCGGCCGCGAGCCGCCGCCGCTTTCGTATCGCCTGCCCGGAGGACATCGCCTCCCTGATCGCCCAGCCGCTGATCGCCGCGTTCCGCCGCGAGGCGCCGCGGGCCACGTTCTCAACCCGCTGGGCGATCCTGGAGCCCGCCCTGCGCGCCGTTCACCGCGGCGAGGCGGATGTTGCGCTGGGCGCATTCCTCGCGATCCCGGCCGGCCTGTTAGGTCGCCCACTGCTGGAAGACGACTACTGCGTGATCGCCCGGCAAGGTCATCCGCGCGTCGACGGGTCGGTCGATCTGGCGACTTACGCCCGCGTCGGCCACCTGTTCGTCGGCAACCCCGACGGCGCCCTTTCCCACGACCCGCCGATCGACCGCCCGACCATGAACGCCACCTACGGCGAGCTGCCGGTCGCGCCGCAGATCCGCACCCACGGCTACGTCGCCCAATGGGAGACCGCGATGCTGGCGGTGAGCGGCAGCGACGTGCTGGCCGAGTGCCCGCGCAGCCTGGCGCGGCGCTACGCCGACAAGTTGGGCCTGCAGGTGCTCGACCCGCCCTACCCGCCGTTCCGCTTCACCGTCCAGGCGGTGCGCCGCGCCGAGACCAAGGA
Organism: uncultured Pseudomonadota bacterium; assembly: GCA_963835495.1. Taxonomy (GTDB): domain Bacteria; phylum Pseudomonadota; class Alphaproteobacteria; order Caulobacterales; family Caulobacteraceae; genus Acaudatibacter. The sequence continues at coordinate 2,112,556 of CAWIFQ010000003.1, forward strand.
CGCCGGCGTCGACTGGCTAATGGAGAAGCTGGCCGCTGCGGTGGTGTCCTAGGCGGAAGCCGCGCCTACCCCGAGCCGGTCACCCGGTGGAAGCTCTCGACCAACGAGCCGCAGACCAGTCGCCAGCCGTCGACCAGCACGAAGAAGATCAGCTTGAACGGCAGGCTCACCACCACCGGCGGCAGCATCATCATGCCCATGCTCATCAGGACGCTGGCGACCACCAGGTCGATCACCAGGAACGGCACGAACAGCAGAAATCCGATCTCGAATGCGCGCTTCAGCTCCGAGATCATGAACGCCGGCGTCACCACCTGCAGCGGCGTGTCGAGCGCCTTGACCGGCTTGGGGGTCTTCGAGAGCCGCATGAACAGGGCCAGGTCGTCGCGGTCGACCTGCGACAGCATGAAGCCCTTCACCGGGCTGGCGGCGGCGCCGAACGCGGCGGGCAGCTCCATCTTGTGGTCCAGCAGCGGCTTGATCCCCTGGTCGTAGGACGCCTGCAGGGTCGGGCCCATGACGATGGCGGTCAGGAACAGCGAAAGACTGATCAGCACCGAGTTGGGCGGGGTCTGCTGCAGCCCTAGCGCCTGGCGCAGCAACGACAGCACGACGATGATCCGCACGAACGACGTGGTCATGATCACGATCGAGGGCGCCAGCGACAGCACCGTGATCAGGCCGACCAACTGGATCACCCGGTCTGTGAGGCCGGCGCCGTTACCGAGGTCGATGTTCACCGCCTGCGCCAGCGCCACGGCCGGGACGATCAGGCTGAAGACGGTGGTGATCAGCGAGACCAGCGCCGCGCGCCGGATCTCGGCCCAGGTCGGACGACGGAACAGGGAAGCCAAGGCGGCGATCATGCCGCGCCGTCCTGCCGGGGCGAGGGTGGAACCTCGGCCAGCATCTGGCCTTCGCCAAGCAACAGCAGGCGTTCGGTCGAATCGAGCCGCACCAGCACCAGCCGCCGCGCCGGATCCAGCGGCAGGCTCTCGACGATGGCCAGGCGGCGATCCGCCTTGGGCCGCTGCAGCCGCACCAGCCACTCCGGCCCGAACCGCCGCGCGCCATACGCCGCGAGGCCCACCAGGCCGAGCGTGACCGCGAGGGCGAAGAAGGCGCGGGCGAAGTCCGCGAACGACATGAGGTCCCTAAGGCAAACGCTGGCGGCGGGGCGAGGCTCAGCCTTTGCGCCGCGTTGCGTTAAGGACGGATTAACCCTGTTTGTTAACCAGCGGGGCTAGCGGCCGACGCATTGCCGGTATCGAGCGACGAAGGCTCTCGCCTGCGCCACCGCCTCCCGGTCCGCGGCCTGGTCCGGTGCGGCGGCGCCGTCCCGGCCCTCGAAGCGGTCGACCCGTATCTCGCATTGCGCGACGATGCCCTGGGCCGCGGATTCGACCGGGACCGCAAGGTCGCGCGTATCGTAGGCCTGGTCCCGCAGGCAGGCGGTCAGCTCCGATTGCGGCTGGCCAGGTTTGGAGGCGGCCTCGCGCCAAGGGGTGGGCTGTGCGCAAGTCGCGGCCCCGTCCTGAGCGGTCGCCGGATGACAGGCCGCAAGCAGGCAAACCGCCAGCGCGGCGAGGCTGCCCCCGCGAAGCGATCTGGCTCGCCCGGCAATCCGCAGCGCCATCAGGACAACGCCGCCGACCGAACCCGCGCCGCCGCTGGCCGCTCGTGCGAGGTCCAGTAGGCGATGACGCGCAACAACTCGGCCGGGTTCATCGGCTTGCCAAGGTGGCCATCCATGCCGGCCTCGAGGCACCGGTCGATCTGGTCGGGCAGCACGTTGGCGGTCATGGCCACGATCGGGGTCGACCGGGCCGTCGGCGACGACAGGGCGCGGATGCGCTGCGTCGCGGTCAGGCCATCCATCACCGGCATCTGCACGTCCATCAGCACCAGGTCGAACGCGCCATGGCGGAAGGCCTCGATCGCGGCGACGCCGTCCTCGGCGGTCTCGATCTCGATATCGAACGGCGCCAGCACGGTCTTCACCAGCTCGCGGTTGATGGCGACGTCTTCGACCAGCAGCAGACGCACGGGCCGATCCAGTTCGGCGGCGGGGGCTTCGGCTGGCGCGGCGGCCGCCTCGGCCACCGGCAGCTCCATCTCGAACCAGAAAGTCGAGCCCTCGCCCTCGACGCTGGTCACGCCGATCTCGCCGCCCATCAGTTCGACGATGCGCTTGCAGATCGCCAGGCCCAGACCGGTGCCGCCGAAGCGGCGCGAGACCGAGGCGTCAGCCTGGGTGAAGCGCTCGAACAGCTGGTCGATATGGCCCGGCGGGATGCCGACGCCGGTGTCGGCCACCTCGCAGCGAAGCCAGGCGTCGCCGGCGCCCGCCGGGAGCTGGGTCAGCGTCAGCGTGACCCCGCCCCTGGCGGTGAACTTGATCGCGTTGGAGAGGAAGTTGAGCAGCACCTGGCGCAGCCGTTTGGCGTCGCCGTTCAGACAGACGCCGGGCTCCGCCGCCAGCTCGAGCGTCAGGCCCTTCGCGGCCGCTTGGTCGCCGAGCAGCTCGATGATCGCCCGCGCCTCGACCGCCGGATCGAACGGCGTCGGATCCAACTCCACCGCGCCGGCCTCGAGCCGGGAGAAGTCGAGCACGCTGTTGACCAGATCGAGCAGGGTGGCGCTGGCGTCGCCGATCAGCCGGGCGTGGCGCGCATCCTGGGTGTCCAGACGCGGCGAGTCCTTCAGCAGTCCAGCGAAGCCGATGATGGCGTTGAGCGGCGTGCGCAGCTCGTGGGTCATGTTGGCCAGGAAGTCGGACTTGGCGGCGGCGGCGGCCTCGGCCTCCAGCCGTGCGTCGATCAGCTTGGCCTCGAGTTCCTTGCGGGTCTGGGCGTTGCGGGCCACGCTGAGGATGCGCGGCGCGCCGCCGTCCTCCTGCGGCGCCAGGGTGAAGCTGGTCTCGACCCAGATCACCGCGCCGTCGGCGCGCACCACGCGGTACTCGGCCTTCATCTCGCCGCCCCGGCTGGGGAGCTCGGCGATCTTCTGCGCCAGCTCGCCGACGTCGTCCGGGTGGATGAAGCTGAACGTCGGGGTCCCATAGAGCTCGTCGACCGAGTAGCCGAGCGCCGTTTCGATCGAAGGCGACAGGTAGAGCCGCCTGCCCTCGGTGTCGGTCAGGGCGATCACGTCGGTGATGTTGTCGGCCAGCACCCGGTAGAGCGCCTCGCTGCGTCGCACCTCGGCCTGCGCATCGTTCAGCCGGCGGCGCGCCTGCAGCATGCGGCCGACGCCATCGCCCGCGAACACGAACGCCAGCAGCAGCATGCCGACGAACGGCGCCAGTTGCAGCTGCGGCGGCCCGGGCACGAACAGCACGGTGGCCAGCGCGCCGGCGGCCGGCAGCACGCCGCCCACCACGAAGCCGGTCGACGACTGGTAGGCGTTGGTCTGGGCGAAGAAGATCACCGCCAGCCAGACCACGACGCCGCAGAGCGCGCCTTCCGGCCGGCCTGACGCCCAGGCCAGGGCGCCAATGCCAATCCAGGCCATGCTGGTGACGCCAAGTCCGCAGACGTGCCACAGCCGCGTGCGCCACCCCACCGGCTTGCCCAGGTATTGGCGGCGGGTGGCGAACCAGGCGTCGCCCTCCAGCGCCACGATGGTCAGCAGCCAGCCCAGGCACACCGGCCAGGGCAGCACCCCGGTGAAGATCGCGGCGGCGGCGGGGGTCACGACCATGCGCGCGGCGAAGCCCGCGTGGGCGCTCACCGCCAGTTCGTCCAGCCCGTCGTCGAGGATGCCCGCCAAGGCCCGCCCGTCCTCCCCAGTACGCTCAGGCTAGACCATGTGCGTTGAGGCGAGGTTACCCGCTTCGCGTGTGACGATGCGCCGCGTCAGGCGACGCCGGCGAAGGCGATCTCGCGCCGTTCCAGCGCGTCCATGATCTGGAAATAGCAGTCGCTGCGCAGCTTCGCCGCCTGGTTCAGGTCCTCGGCGTAGAAGGCGCAGGTCAGGTTGACGCCGCCGCCGGCCGCGAGCGACTTGATCAGCACCTGGGGCGCCGGGTCCTTGGCCAGCCCCGCCTTGCAGGCGGCGACGCCGAGGATGATCTCCCGGGCCGCCTTCGCCTGCGTCGGCTGGGCGATCGAGATGTCGAGCTGCACGAGGGCGCGCGATTGGCCGAGCGTGCGGTTCTCCACCGCCTTGGTGATCAGGTCCGAGTTGGGGACGATCACCGTGGCGTGGTCGGCGGTCACGATCTCGGTGGCGCGGACGCGGATGCGGCGGATATCGCCCTCGACGCCGCCGACGCTGACCCGGTCGCCCACCTTCACCGGGCGCTCCACCAGCAGGATCACGCCGGAGACGAAGTTCTGCACCACCGTCTGCAGCCCAAAGCCGATGCCGACCGACAGTGCGCTGGCCACCAGCGCGATCTGGTTGAAGCCCACCCCGGTCGCCGCCAGGGCGCACACCACCGCGATGCCGACGCCCACATAGCCGACGCCGGTCGTCACCGAGTTGCGCACGCCGCTGTCCCAGTCTGTGACCGGCAGGTAGCGCCGCTCGGTCCAGCGCTGCACCGCCCTGGCCGCGCCCATGCCGAGCACGAAGGTGGCGATGCCGGCGGCGATCGCGGCGGGCGACACCGTGGCCGAGCCGAATTTGATCGGCGCGGCGAGGTCGTTCAGGTGTGCGGCCAGCATATCGCCGCCGGCGCCGAACGGCGTCAGGGCCAGGCAGATCGCCCCCACCAGGATCGCCAGTTGCAGCGCGGCCGAGATCAGCACCCCGGCTTGGCCGATGGTGGAGCGGCGGAAGTTGAACACCAGGTAGAGTGAGTGCGAGGCCCAGCCGCGCGGACTGAAGGTGGCCGTGGTCAGGTCGTCGGCGAAACGCATCAGCAGGTAGGCGGCCGCCGCGATCAGGCTGAGCCAGAAGATCTGGCCCGAGGTCATGGCCGCCAGCGTGGTGTACCCGGCCAGCACCGCCGCCAGCGTCACTCCGATCGCCGTGGCGAGCACCAGGGAGATCAGCGTCCAGGCCGGACCCAGCACCGGGTCCGTGGCAGGCGCGGCGGCGTCGCTTGCGCCCGCTCCCTCGCGGCCGGCGCCGAGCCTGGCGTCCCGGCCGAAACTGACCAGGATCAGGCCCGCCGCCCCGGCGTAGGCCAGCGAGACGACGCAGTTCGCGGCGATGCTCGCCGCGACGCTGGCCCCGGCCACGTAGTTGATGCGGTTCAGCATGAAGCCCGCGCCGGTGACCAACGCGACGATCAGCAACGGCGCCCGCATCCGCCGCGCCGCGTCGTCCGGCAGCGGCAGCAGGCGCTGGCCGGCGTCCGACTCGGTGGCCAGCACGCGGCCCAGCGCCACGATCCCCGCGGCCCAGGCGACGGCGAACACCGCGGCGCCGGCCAGGGCGTCGGCTTCCCGCGAGAGCAGCCCGCCCCACTGCGCGCCCAGATGCAGCACCGCGGCCGCCAGCGTCGGGGTTCCGGCGTCGACCACGACGATCCACAGCGCCGCGCCGGTGCGGGCGAAGCCGGGGCTTACACTCTGGCCGGTCTTGCGCCGACCGAGCCGCTCCAGCCGGCGGCGCGCCGGGAACACCAGCGCCAGGGCGAGCGCCAGCGCGGCGCCCAGGCCGATCAGACCACGCGGCTCGGCCGCCTGCAGCGGCGCGTCGACCGCATCGGCGACCAGCGCCTGCAGCCTCCCGGTGTCGCCGTCCGCCGCGCCGGCCAGCGAACTCCAGAAGCCCGGCGACAGCGGCGATTCGGACCGGGTCAGCACGCGGGCGCTGAAGCCGGCCCGGCGGCGCCCGGCGATCGATTCGTAGGCATCCTGCGCCTGGGCCGACACCGCCTGCGCCTGGGCGATCTGGCGCCGCAGCGCCGCGCGCTGGGCCAGCAGCGGCGCCTGCATGGCCCGCTCCGCCGCGGTGGGCCTCCGGTGCGGCCGCGGCGCGAGCTTGGCCAGCGCGCGGTCGACCGCCCCCGCCTGGGCCGCCAGAGTTCGCCGTCAGCGTGCGCGCCTGGGCGTCGATCTGCGCCGCCTGCGCCCCCAACGCCGCGAGCCGCGAATCGCTGTTGCTGATGCCGGCCAGGGCGGTGAGCTGGGAGAGCGTCGCCTGGTCGGCCGCCAGCGCGGTCCCGATGCTGGGCGGCGCGGCCTTGGGCGCAGCGGCTGTCGGCGCTCTCGCTGCGACCGGGGTTGGGGTTGCGACGACCGCGTTGGTGGCGGCGGTCTGCGCCAAAGCCGGCAGGGCAAGCGCCAACGCCCAGGCAAGCAACAACCCCGGAATTGAACCTCTCATCCGTCTAGCTCATCCGCTGCAGCGCCCCCGCGCCCCCGGCTCTACGGGTTAAGTGCGGATTAACTCTGTTCGTTCACCGTTCGCGGATCATGACCCTCGACGACGTGCCCCTTTTCGCCACGCTGAAGAGCCGGCTCTCCTACCTGGCCGACCGCCAGCAGGTGATCTCGCAGAACGTCGCCAACACCGACACGCCCGGATTCACGCCCAGCGACCTGAAGCCGTTCACCCTGCCCGGCCAGGGCGGCGCCGGCGCCGGCCTGGCGCCGATAACGCCGACCATGACCTCGCCGATGCACATGGCCGGCACGCTCGCGCGGCCGCTGAAGAACAAGGCGGTCAACTCGCCCGACTCCGAAACCACGCTCGACGGCAACTCCGTCGTGCTGGAGGAGGAGATGATGCGGATGAGCCAGGCGCGGATGGACTACGACACCGCCGTCACCTTCTACCAGAAGGCGACCGCGATGATCCAACAGGCCGCCAAGCGGCCGGGAACCTGAGCTAACCGATGGCCGATCCGGTCCAGCCCTCCAACCTCGCCGTCGCGGTGGCGACCTCGGCCCTCAAGGCCGAGCAGTCGCGCATGCGGGTGATCGCCGAGAACATGGCCAACGCCGATTCCACCTCCCAGGTGCACGGCGGCGATCCCTACCGCCGCCAGATCCCGGTGTTCCAGCCCCAGACCGTCCAGGGCGCCAAGGGCGTCGCCATGACCCGCGTGGTCGCCGACGACACCCAGTTCGGCAGCGAATACGCGCCCGGCCACCCCGCCGCCGACGCCCAGGGCTACGTCAAGCTGCCCAACGTCAATCCGATGATGGAGGCGATCGACATGCGCAGCGCCCAGCGCGCCTACCAGGCCAACCTGAGCGTGATCGAGACCGCGCACGCGATGGACACCTCGACCCTCAGCATCCTCAAGTAGGGGCTGCAGCGTGGTCGCACCCCTCATCGCCGCCAAGGCCTACGCCGCGGTCCAGGAAGCCGCCGGCGCGGGCATCGCCGGCGTCGCCGGTCCCGCTGCGGGCCCCGACTTCGGCCAGATGGTCAGCCAGGTGGTCAACCAGACCGTCACCGACACCCGCGCGGCCGAATTGCAGATGACCGCCCAGGTGCAGGGCAAGGCCAACCTGATCGACGTGGTCACCGCCATTTCGTCGGCCCAGACCAGCCTCACCACCATGATGGCCGTCCGCGACCAGATGATCGCCAGCTACCAGCAGATCATGGCGATGCAGATCTAGGGACGCGCCGCTTCCAGTTTTCCTGGGCGGCCGCCGGCGTCAGCGCCGCGCCAATGTTTCACGTGAAACCGATATTCGCCGATAATAACGGCGCCCTTTCCGTGGCGCCGACACGGCGGCGCCCCAGATTTCCTGCTACCTCACGATGTCAAAGACCCGCCGCTCCGAGAGCGCCGGTCGACAGAGACCCATCTGATCGAATTGCCGTCAAGCGGGCGGGCCTTGCGGGCTGCGGCTAGGCCTGGACGTCGACGAGCATGCCGCTCTTCTTCTCGGCCTGCTGCTGCATGTCCTGCTGCAGCTTGTGCTGGATCTTCTGGTCGACCTTGGCTTTGTCAGCCGGGCTCATCGCGTCGTATTGCGCCTGGGTGACGCCGAGGCTCTGCAGCAGGGCCTGGTGCATCCGCTGCGCCGGCGTCATCCGGCCGTAGTCCATCAGCCATTGCACCGGGTTCGTGGTCGGGTCGGGCGGCGCGGGGGGCGCGGCAGACGACGCGGCGCTGGGGATGGACGGAGGCGAGAAGCCGCCGATACCGGTGATGGACACGCCCTTACGCTCCTAAGCGGCACGCTGCGACGATCCCGTGAAGCAAGTCGCGGGCCTCGGAAGTCGTTTCATGAAATCAACGGATTGAGCTGGCCATGGGCCAACCCGGCGGCAAAACCTGCCGGCTCAGCTGGTGCGGCCCAGGCTTTTTCTGGCTACCTGAGCGTTCTCCGATAAAACGAGGTTCCCGCCCGTCGCGGGGAAGAGCGGGGAGCGCTTTGGCGGGGCCGATCATCGAGCTCAAGGATGTCGTCAAGCGCTACGGCCAGCTCGAGGCCGTGGCGGGGGTGTCGCTGGCGATCGAGGCCGGGTCGTTCACGGCGCTGCTGGGCGGGTCCGGATCCGGCAAGACCACCGCGCTGAAGACCATCAACGGCCTGGTCGTCCCTGACTCCGGCGAAGTCCGGGTCGCCGGGGAGCGGGTGCCGACAGAGTCCGGACCGTTGCTGCGGCGGCGGATCGGCTATGTGTTCCAGGAGATCGGGCTCTTTCCGCACATGACCGTGGCCGAGAACATCGCAGTCGGGCCGCGCCTGGCGGGATGGGCGAAGGCCGACATCGCCCCGCGCGTCGCCGAGCTGCTGAAGCTGGTGGCGCTGCCGGACGACGTCGGCGCGCGGCTGCCCTCGGCGCTCAGCGGCGGACAGCGGCAGCGGGTCGGGGTGGCGCGGGCGCTGGCGGCCAAGCCGGCGATCATGCTGATGGACGAGCCGTTCGGCGCGCTGGACCCGGTCACCCGCGACCAGCTCGGCCGCGACTACCGCGCGCTGCACGAGCAGCTGGGCCTCACCACGCTGATGGTCACCCACGACGTCTGGGAGGCGCTGCTGCTGGCCGACCGCATCGTCGTGATGGACCACGGCAAGATTCTGGCCGACGCGCCCCCGGCCGCCCTGCTGGCAGGCCATCAGGATGCGCGGGTGCGGGCCCTGATGGAGACGCCGCGCCGGCAGGTGGAGCGGGTGCGCGAGCTGGCGGGCGACAGCGGCTGATGGACCCGCGCATCGCCGCGGCCTGGGCGCTTCTGCCCGGCTATCTCGGCCAGCACGTGCTGCTGTCGGCCAGCGCTCTGCTGCTGGGCCTGGCGATCAGCCTGCCGCTGGCGGTCGCGGCCAGCCGCAGCGCGGTGGTGCGCTGGCCCGCGCTGGTGATCGCCAGTCTGGTGCAGACCATCCCCAGCCTGGCGCTGCTGGCGCTGTTCTATCCGCTGCTGCTGGCGCTCTCGGCGCTGACCAAGGGCGCGTTCGGCTTCGGCTTCCCGGCGCTCGGCTTTCTGCCCTCGCTGCTGGCGCTGACGCTCTATTCGATGCTGCCGATCCTGCGGAACGGCGTCGCCGGGATCGCCGGGGTCGACCCGGCCATCGTCGAGGCCGCGCGCGGGGTTGGGATGACCGACCGCCAGCGCCTGTTCCAGGTCGAGCTGCCGCTGGCCGCGCCGGTGATCATGGCCGGCGTGCGCACCGCGGCGGTGTGGACCATCGGCGCGGCGACCCTGGCGACGCCGGTCGGCCAGACCTCGCTGGGCAACTACATCTTCTCCGGCCTGCAGACCGAGAACTGGGTCTACGTGCTGTTCGGCTGCGCCGCGTCGGCGGCGCTGGCGATGGCGGCGGACCAGCTGCTGGGCCTGATCGAGAGCGGCCTTGCCATGCGCGCCCGCTGGCGGATCGTCACCGGCGCGGTCGGGCTCGCGGTCGGCGCGGCGGTGGCGCTGGCCCCGCTGGCGGTCAGCGGCGCGGCGCCTGCCCGCTACGTCGTCGGCGCCAAGAACTTCTCCGAGCAGTACGTCCTGGCCGAACTGATCGCCGACCGGCTGCAGGCCGCCGGCGCGACGGTGGGACGCAAGGAGGACCTCGGCTCGAACTTCGCCTACGACGCGCTGAAGGACGGCGAGATCGACGCCTACGTCGACTATTCCGGCACGCTCTGGGCCAACGTCTTGAAGCGCACCGACAATCCCGGCCGCCAGGCGGTGCTGGCCGAGCTGACCACCGAGCTGAAGCGCCGCGACGGGGTGGTCGTGCTGGGCTCGCTTGGGCTTCGAGAACGCCTATGCGCTGGCCATGCGCCGATCCGAGGCCGAGGCGCTGCACATCAAGACCCTCGACGACCTCTCGGCCGCCCACGCCGGCCAGCTCACCTTCGGCGCCGACCTGGAGTTCCTCTCGCGACCGGAATGGACCGCGGTGAAGAACGCCTACGGCCTGCGCTTCAAGGTCATGCACGAGTACCAGCCGACCTTCATGTACCGCGCCCTGACCTCCGGCCAGGCCGACGTGATCTCGGCCTTTTCCAGCGACGGCCGCATCGCCGCCGACGACCTGGTGGTGCTGGACGACCCGCGCCACGCCCTGCCGCCCTACGATGCGGTGGTGCTGGTCTCGCCGAAGCGGGCGAACGACGCGCCTGCTGGGCGTGCTGAAGCCGCTGATCGGCAGGATCGACGTCACCGCCATGCGCGCGGCCAACCTCAGCGTCGACCGCGACGCCGACAAGGCCTCGCCGGCGCAGGCCGCGAAAGCGCTGGAAGCGAAGCTGGGACTCTGACTCCCCTCCCCCTGGAGGGGAGGGGTCGGGGGTGGGGGGCTGCTTCCGGAGAGGGCCAGCCCACGAAGCCGCCAACACTCAGCCTCCTTCGGCCACAGCCCCCCACCCCCTGACCCCCTCCCCTCAAGTGGGAGGGGGAACAACGCGCTCACTCCCCCAAATGGTGCCGTTCGTTCAGGCTGACGATGTTGCGCTGGCCGGTGCTGGCGCAGAGGTAGCGGTGGACGCTGGCGTAGACCGGTTCGAAGAACAGCCGCGGCGCCATGCCCAACACGTGGGCGGTCCAGACGTTGACCACCCCGCCATGGCAGAACACCGCCACCGTCTTGCCCGGGTGGGCGACGACGATCGCCTCGAGCGTCTCGACCACCGTGCGCTGGAACGCGACGATGTCGGCGCCGTGCTCGCCGGCGGCGAACGCCTTCCAGGCCGCATAGTCGTCGCGCTTCAGCTCCTCCATCGGGATGTAGGCGCCCGAGCCGCGGTCGAATTCGACGATGCCCTCGCGCGTCGCGATCTCGTGGCCGCCCAACGCCGCGAACGGCTCGGCGGTCTGGATCGCGCGCTGCATGGTGCTGGAGAACACCGCGTCGATCCCGTCGCCGGCCAGGTAGCGCGCCACCTGCTGCGCCTGCTCGCGCCCTACGGCGCTCAGCGGCGGATCGGACGTGTCCTGGCGCCGCTCGGGCAGGCCGTGCCGGATCAGTAGCAGCTTCATCTGTTCCTCCGCGCGCCGATCTGCCCGCAAATCCCGCGGGCGGCAATGAGGGCGCGCGTGCGGCGGCGCATTTGCGCCAAAGCCGCTTGCTGATCACCCTTCAACGTCATGGCCGGGCCTGTCCCGGCCATCCATGAACGCGAGCGCCGACGGTGTTCATGGGTTGCCGACACTCCGCGCTTCGCGCTGCGGCCGGCAATGACGTGAGTTGGAGTCCAACTGACCTCAGCTCGTCCGGGCGAAGGTCCGCGCACAACGCTTCATTAACCACGATGGGCCGATCCTGCCGGGCAGGAATTTCCCACCCATCGGAGGCGTAACCGGCATGAACGGCGCCGAGGTTCTCGACATCGGCCGCGACGCCATCTGGCTGACGATCCAGCTCTGCGCGCCGGCGCTGATCGTCGGGCTGGTGGTCGGCGTCGGCATCGGCCTGATGCAGGCGCTGACCCAGATCCAGGAGGCGACGCTGGTCTACGCGCCGAAGATCGTGGCGATCTTCGTCTCGCTGCTGATCTTCCTGCCGCTGATGGGCGCGCTGCTGGCCGGCTTCATGCACCACATCGCCGCCCGCATCGCCAGCCTCTAGGCCCGCCGGGTGGGTCACTACGCCACCGCCCAGCAGCTCTTCGCCGGCGCGCTGGTCTTCGCCCGCATCGCCTCGATGATCATGACCATGCCGGGCATCGGCGACACGCCGTCGCCCGCGACGTGCGGCTGGCGTTCTCGCTGCTGATGGCCCTGGTGATCACGCCCGGCGGTCTATCCGCTGCTGCCGGCCGATCCCGCTGACCCTGGGCGAGCTGACCGCCGACGTGCTGCGCGAGGTGCTGATCGGCCTGGCCATCGGCGGCGATCCTGCGCGCCTTCCTGGCGGCGATGGCGACGGCCGGCGAGATGATCTCGATCGCCGACCACCCTGTCGTTCGCCCAGACCGCCAACCCGACGATCGGCGCAGCAGGGCACCACGCTGGCCACCTTCCTGTCGCTGATGGCGGCGCTGCTGGTGATGGTGACCGACCTGCACCACCTGTTCATCGGCGCGATGGTGCGCTCCTACAGCCTGTTCCCGTTCGGCCACGCGGTCGCCGGTGGGCGACTTCGCCCAGCTGGCGATCCGCACCATGGCCGAGGCGTTCACGCTCGGCGTCCAGCTGGCGGCGCCGGTGCTGGTGTTCTCGCTGATCTTCAACCTCGCCACCGGCCTGGTCGGCCGGGCGATGCCGCAGTTCCAGATCTTCTTCGCCGCCGCGCCGCTGCAGGTGCTGCTGGGGCTCTCGCTCTTCGCGATCAGCCTGGGCGTGATGGGGACCTACTGGATCGACCGCTACCGCGGCGTGCTGCAGGCGTTCGGCTAAGCCATGGCCGAGAACGAAAACGGCGCCTCGAAGTCAGAAGAGGCCACCCCAAAGCGGATCGAGGACGCGCGCAAAGAGGGCGACGTCGCCAAGTCGATGGAGCTGACCCAGGTCTTCGCCCTCGGCGGCGCGTTCGGGGTGGTGGCGATGGCCGGCGGGACGATGGCCTACGACCTCGCCAACAACCTGCTGCCGTTCATCGCCCATCCGGACACGATCGAGCTGCAGGGCGCGGCCGGCCAGGCGGTGGCCTGGCAGGTGGTGATGGCGGCGGCGCCGGCGCTGCTCGCCGTGCTGGGGGCGACCATGCGGCCGGCGTCGCCGGCAACGTGATCCAGCACGGCTTGCTGTTCACCACCGCCAAGCTGAAGCCCGACCTCTCCAAGCTGTCGCTGGCTCAGGGTTTCAAGCGCCTGTTCGGCATCGACGGGCTGATGAACTTCCTGCGCTCGGTGCTGAAGGTGCTGCTGGTCAGCGCCGTCGCCTGGTGGGTGCTGGCCCCGCATGCCCGGGACCTGCCCGGGCTGGTGACGATGGAGCCGGTCCACGTGCTCGGCTACGCCGCCGGCCTCGCCCGCAACCTGGTGTTCGCCGTGCTGGCGCTGCTGGCGCTGGGCGGGGTGCTCGACTTCATCTGGCAGCGCCAGCGCTTCATGGTCCGCATGCGGATGACCAAGGAGGAGGTCAAGGAGGACTTCCGCCAGAGCGAGGGCGACCCGCACGTCAAGGCGCGGCAACGGCAGATCCGCATGGAGCGCGCCCGGCGGCGGATGATCCAGCAGGTGCCCAAGGCGACGGTGGTGGTGATGAACCCGACCCACTACGCCGTGGCGCTGCGCTACGAGCAGGGCGAGACGCCGGCGCCGCAGTGCGTCGCCAAGGGGGCCGACGCGGTGGCGCTGCGCATCCGCGAGGTCGCCGAGGAGGCCGGCGTGCCGATCATCGAGGACGCGCCGCTGGCCCGCGCGCTCTACGCCACCGTCGAGGTCGACCAGATCATCCCGCACCAGCACTACGAGGCGGTGGCCAAGATCATCGGCTTCATCCTGGCCGGCAAACGGCCAAGGCAAAGGGCGCGAGCGGCCTGATTCAGTTAGACTTTCGGCCCTGATTCGGCCCCGAAATCAACGGCAAAGCCTGACCTGGGGCTCCGAGGACAGACGATGGCCTATCCGGCGAGCGGCAAGGACGTGAGACTGCGCGGCGCCCCCGGCTGGTTGATCCCAGCCGCCGCGGGCCTGTTCTTCCTGTCGGCGTTGCTGGCGGCGGCCCCGGCCCTGAGCGGCGGACCGGACCGCTGGGCGGGTCTGGCGCTGCTCGCCGCCCTGGCCGTCGTCGCCGCCGTCGCCCTTCCCTTCCTCGGCCGGCGCGCCCCGACCGTCACCTCGGCGCCGGACTACGAGGCCATGGTCCGGGCCCTGGCCGAGCCGACCGCGATCGTCGCCGACGACGGCGCGATCGAAGCGGCCAACGGCGCCTGGCGCGACCTCGTCGGCGCCCACCGCCGGCTGCAGCGCACCGCGCTCACCGCCGCGCCCGGCCTGCTGCGCGTCGCGGCGCGCGACGGCCAGGTCAGCGAACGCGCCGACCTCGACGGGCGCCAGCGCCTCGACGTCTCGCGGCTGGACGACGGCCGTTTCCTGGTCCGGCTTTCGCCCGAACCCGCGCCGCCCGAGCCGACGCCGGAACCCGCCAGCGCCGCGCCTGCGGCCCTGTCGCCGGCCGGCCTCGACGCCTTCGCCGTCGCCTCGCCGTTCGGCGCCGCGCTGATCGAGGGCGAGGACCCGTTCGCCGGCGAGATCCTGGAAGTGAACGAGGCCTGGGTCGGCATCGCCGGCGAGACGCCCGCGCCGGGCGCGACGCTCGGACCGCTGATCACCGACAAGAGCCGCCTCGACGCCGCCGAGCGGCTGGCCGCCGGCGGCATCGGCCCGTTCGAGGTGACGCCGGCGGCGCGGCCGGACAGCATCGCCCACCTCTACGTCGGCCGCCGCGCCGGCCGCTGCGTCGCCTACCTGGTCGACGTCACCGAGCAGAAGCAGATGCAGGCGCAGCTGGCCCAGTCGAACAAGATGCAGGCGATCGGCCAGCTGGCCGGCGGCGTCGCGCACGACTTCAACAACCTGCTCACCGCCATCCTGATGAACCTCGACGAGCTGGTGACGCGCCACCCGCTGGGCGATCCGTCGTTCGAGGGCCTGGCGCGAGATCCGCGAGACCGCCTTCCGCGCCGCCGACCTGGTGCGCCAGCTGCTGACCTTCTCACGGAAAGCCACCGTGCAGCGCGAGACGCTCGACCTCGGCGAACTGATCAGCAACGTCAGGTGCTGCTGCGCCGGCTGCTGCCCGAGGACGTGGGCTGGACACCGACTACGGCCGCAACCTGCCGCTGGTGCGCGCCGACCGCCAGCAACTCGAAAACGCGGTGATGAACCTGGTGGTCAACGCCCGCGACGCGGTGCGCGGCCAGGGCGGCGGCAAGATCGTGGTGCGCGCCGCCCGGGTCGGCGAGCGCGAGGCGGCCCGGCTCGGCTACGAAGGCGCGCCGATGGGCGAGATGGCGCTGATCGAGGTCGCCGACGACGGCCCCGGCATCCCGCCCGACGTGCTGCCGAAGATCTTCGACCCGTTCTTCACCACCAAGCCGGTCGGCGAGGGCACCGGCCTGGGCCTGGCCACCGTCTATGGCATCGTCAAGCAGTCGGACGGCTGGATCTCGGTCGCCTCCAAGCCCGGCGAAGGCGCGACCTTCCGCATCTTCCTGCCGGTGTGCGAGCCGCCGGTGCTGGTCGAGCCGCCGGCGCCCGCCGCCGCCCAAGGGCCGCGCCGCCGCCCGCGACCTCTCCGGCGTCGGCCGCATCCTGTTCGTCGAGGACGAGGACGCCGTGCGCGGCGTCGCCGCCCGCCTGCTGCGCGCCCGCGGCTACGAGGTGATCGAGGCCGCCGACGGCGAGGAGGCGCTGGCGATCGCCGAGCAGAACGCCGGCCAGATCGACCTGATGATCTCCGACGTGATCATGCCCGGCATCGACGGCCCGCACCTGCTGCGCGAGGCCCGCCCGTTCCTGGGCGACGCCCCGGTGATGTTCATCTCCGGCTACGCCGAGGCCGAGTTCTCCGACGTGCTGGAGGGCGAGATCGGCGTCTCGTTCCTGCCCAAGCCGATCGACATCACCGTGCTGGCCGAACGGGTGAAACTGGCGCTGCAGGGCGGGTAAATTCCTTCTCCCCTTGCGGGAGAAGGGAGCTACCCCACCTGGCGCTTCGCGCGCTCCAGCGCCGCGTCGGCGACCTCGGCGCTGAGCTGGCGGCGGGGCATGCGGTTCCAGGCGTCGAGGGCGGCGATCTTGTAGGCCTCGGCCAGGGTCGGATAGTTGAAGGTGTTCTCGACGAAGTAGTCGAGCGTGCCCTCCAGGTTCACCACCGCCTGGCCGATGTGGATCAGCTCGGTCGCGCCCTCGCCGACGATGTGCACGCCCAGCAGCCGGCGCGTCTCCAGCGCGAAGATCATCTTCATGAAGCCGGCCGACAGCCCCATGATGTGGCCGCGCGAGGTCTCGCGGAAGCGCGCGACGCCGCACTCGTAGGGGATGCCCTTCTCGCGCACCTCCTCCTCGGTCATGCCGACGGTGGAGATCTCCGGCACCGAGTAGATGCCATAGGGGAAGAACTCCGGCGGCGCCTGGGCCGGCTCGCCGAACGCGTGGCAGGCGGCGATGCGGCCCTGCTCCATCGAGGTCGACGCCAGCGAGGGAAAGCCGATCACGTCGCCGGCGGCGAAGATGTGCGGCTGCGCGGAGCGGAACGTCGCCGGGTCGACGGCGATGCGGCCGCGGCTGTCGGCCGTCCAGACCGCAGGCGTCGAGGTTGAGCTTGTCCGTCGCGCCGACGCGGCCGGCGGCGAACAGCACCATGTCGCTGATCACCTGGCGGCCGTCCTCAGTCTCGGTGACGCAATGGCCGCCCGGCAGCGCCCTGGCGCTCTTCACCCGGCAGCCGAACCGCAGGGCGACGCCGCGGTCGCGCAGATCGTGTATGAATTCGTCGACCAGCTCGTGGTCGACGAACGGCAGCATCTGGTCGGTCGGCTCCAGCACCGTGACCTTGATGTCCAGCGCACTGAAGATCGAGGCGTACTCCAGGCCGATCACGCTGGCGCCGATCACCGTCAGCTGGCGCGGGATCATCGCCAGGTCGAGGATCTCGTCGCTGTCGACCACCCTGACGCCATCGAAACCGATGTGCGCCGGCCGGTAGGGCCGCGTGCCGACCGCGATGACGAACCGCTCGGCGGCGCAGATGCGCAGATCGCCGTCGTCGCAGGTTGATCTCGACCCGGTTGGCGTCGATGAACCGCGCCGAGCCGCAGACCGTGTCGACGCCGTTGCGGGCGAACTGGTGCTCGAGGATCTCCACCTCGTGGTTCAGCGTCATGTGCAGGCGCTTGAGCAGGTCCGCCGCGCTGATGTCCTGCTTGACCCGATAGGCCGCGCCGTAGAAGCCGCGCTCGCGCCAGCCCGACAGGTTGAGCACCGTCTCGCGCAGGGTCTTGGAGGGGATGGTGCCGGTGTGCACCGAGACCCCGCCGACGCGGCGGCCCTGCTCCACCACCAGCACCCGCTTGCCGAGCTTGGCCGCCTGGATGCCGGCGCGCCGCCCCGCCGGGCCGGAGCCGATGACGATGAGGTCGAAAGTCGAGTGGATGTTCGACAAGGCAGCCTTCCCCCGAAACCCCTCTCAGGGTGCGCGCGGCTTAACCCTACACGCCAGCCGTTAAGGCAAGCTTTGGCCAGGAGTCGTGAGGGATTGAAGACATTGCGCGTCGCCGGCTCGACAATTGCCCGCTCGAAGTCACTGCGGCCTCGGGCTCGGACGGAGAGGGCGTGGGTTCGCGCTGCGAAGGTAAGGAAGCGCCCTTAGGGATTTTCCCGAAATAGCGCTGGAATCTCATCGCAGTAAAAGGATGCTCGCCGACAAGGCGCTCAGGTGGGCCCATGTATTCACAGCAGCACTACCTCTCGAGATCGATCCTGGCGATGGAACTGTCCGAGCTTCCGGAAAACATCGGCCGTAGGCGCGCCTATCTGGCGCTGTCCGAGAACTGGAAGCGAATGGCCGACAGGGCGGCGAACGCCACTAGGCTCCCAGCCAGCTTGGCCTCTCTGCGCGCGGACGTCCGGTAGCTGGGCGCGCCGCTCGCGCTCGATCCCTAGCCCTTCGCCTTGGCCTTCGGCGCCGCCGCCGCCGCGGGCGCGTCCACGTCCGCCGTCGCCTGGCGGGTGGCGATCGCGGGCCTCGGAGCCGGCAGCGGCTGAAGCCGGAAGCGGTCTTTCATCTTGGCGACCCAGCCGGAGAACACCTGGTTGTCGGCGGCGAGGCGGCTGAAATCGGCGGGCGAGACCTCGCCGTTGTTGAGCCCCGAGAGAGCGACGCGCAGGGCGTCGGGGTTGCGCGAGTCCGCGACGAACGGAGTCCAGCGGGTGCGCAGGCGCGCCAGCGACGCGTCGTCGGCGGCCAGCGAATAGGCCACCGCGGCGCGCAGCAGCTGGCCCTCCTGCTCCGAAGGCAGCGGTCCTGGTTGTTTGTAGCGATCGCCCAGCATCTTCTCGAACAGCGCCCCGGCGGCCGGCCAGTTCTTCTGGCGCCAGTCGATCTCCGAGCGCGCGTCGGTGGCGTCGGGCGAGCCGTCGGCGCCCAGCATCTCCAGCGCGGTGTCGTACTGGCCGACGCCGGTCAGGGCGCGGGCGGCGATGATGCGGCGCTGCATGTTGAGCGCGTTCGGCAGCACCGTGGTGCGCGAGCCGTTGATCGCGTTCAGCGCGTCCTCGGGCTTGTGGTCCATCAGGTAGATCACCGCCAGGTCGGTGGCGACCTGCGCCTTCGGCACGCCGTCCAGGCGCTTGTCGACCTGGTACTGCAGCAGCTCCTCGGCCTGTGGCAGCAGGTCGACGTCGACCAGCCGGCGCGTCAGGCGCCGCACCATGGCGTCGCCATCGGCGCCCACCGGGGTCAGCTCCTTGAAGTCGTAGAACAGCGCCAGCGCCTGCACCGGCTGCAGCCCGTCGGCCTGGCCGTCGAGGAACAGGCTCTTGAAGGCGGCGGTGAGGTCGGCCTGCAGCTGGGTGGCCTCGGGCAGGTCCGGCAGGTCCTTGCCGGCGGAGCGGAACGCCTCCAGCGCCTCGCGGTAGCGGCCCTGCGACAGGTAGAGCTGGCCCAGCGCCTGGATGGTCTCCAGCTCGAAGCCACCGCCGCGCCAGCGGAACCGCAGGGAATCGAACACGTCGATCGCCTGCGCCGGGGTGATCGCCCCTTGGGCGAGCTGGATCTGGGTGGCGTGCAGCAGCGCCGGCCCGGCCACATTGTCCATCGCCGAGCCGGTCAGCGCCTGGAACTTGGCCAGGGCGGCGCCGTCGCCAGACTGCTGCGCGACCCTCGCGTCGACCAGATGGGTCTGGGCGTCGTCGTCGGGATCGCCGAGATTCTCGAGCGCGTAGTTGATCCAGCTGCGCGCGCCACCGACGTCGCCCAGCGCCAGCGCCGTCTCGGCCGCCGCGCGGGCGAAGCGCTGCTTCCACAGCGGCGGGAACTGCGAGAGCGCCGGCGAGCCCGCGGCGAAGGCCGTCTTGGCGTCGGCCCACTGGCTGGTCTTGGCCAGCACGTAGCCCTGCCACAGGCTGGCGGCCGGGTTGTCGTCCAGCACCTGGGCGGAGAGGTCGGTTTCGGCTTCCTTGTAGCGCCCGGCCATGGCCCGCGACATGCCGCGCAGGGCGCGGAACTCCGCCTCGCTCCCAAGCGCCGGATGGGTGCGGAACGCGTCGTCCAGCACGCCGATCGCCTCGAACGACAGCTGCTCGCCGACCAGGAAGCGGGCCAGCGCCATGTGGCCGGTGGTCGGACCCTCGAGGCCCTTGCCCTCCTCATCGGCGACCGGCTCGATCAGCGCCTGGTAGCGCGGGATGAAGCCGCCGGGGCCGGTCCTGGCCCAGTCGTCGCCGATCAGGCCGGCGAGCACCGCCGCCTTCGGCGCGTCCATCGCCTGGACGGCCCCGAGGTTGGCGGCGCCGGACGAAAGCGTCAGGCCCTGCGGCCGGCTCAGGGTGACGATGTCGCCGTTGAAGGCCACCGACAGATCGTCGATCTTCGGGTCGACCGCCAGGCCCTGCGCCGACTGCAGCAGGGTGAACTGCACGAAGTCGCGCCGGCTTGGCAGCCCCTTCGCCGGCGCCAGCGCGGTCACCACCCCGACCTTGTCGCCGACCGCCGGGTCGTCGACCCAGAACACGCCGGTGGCGCCGGCCATGGCGGTGGTCAGCGCCGCGGGGCCGGCGGAATCGTCTCGCGTCAGCTTCACCGGCGCGAATGGCGCGCTGCTGAGCGGCTCCAGCGTGACCGCCCAGTCCGAGCCGGCCGCCGAAGCGTTGAACGCGACCGGGCTGCGGGTGGCGATCCGCACCGCCGAATAGCCGGCGCCGCCGAAGCTCTGCATCGACGCGAACTGGGCGGCGTTCTTCGGCGCCTGGGAAAGATCGATCTTGGCGGCGGCGTCGAACACGATCCAGATCGCATCGCCGCGGCGGAACACCGCCGCGCCGCAGGGATTGCGCCAGGCGAAGTCGAGCCGCAGCTGCGGGCCGTTCATCGCCGGGCGCATCGTCACCACGCCGCCGAACGGGACCGGATCGGGGCGCGAGGGCGACGGCGTCTGCGCCGGCATCGCCGCCTGCGCGGTCTGCTTGGCGAACACGTTGACGAAGTCGGCGCCGTCGGCCGCGCCGGTGAGCGCATCGCCGTCGTCGGTCAGGGTGATCACGAACACCAGCCCGCCCTTCTCGTGGCGGACGTCGATCGACTTCACCCACTTCAGCGGCACCGACTTCAGGGTCGACAGATCGGGATGGGCGTCGCGGCCGAAGCTGACCCGCAGCACCTGCCCGGTGCGCGTCACGCCCATCTGGGCGTCGCCGCCGTTCCAGCGGAACTCGATGCGCGAGAAGCCGTCGGCCTGGCCGACGCGGACGCTCAGCCCAGGCTGAGCCACGATCGGCGTCTCGGCCGCGACCGGCGCGGCGGCGATGGCGAAGATGGCGACCGCGGCGGTGGCGGCGCGAAGAGCGGCCCTGAACCCCCTCCCCCTTGCGGGGAGGGGGCTGGGGGTGGGGGTGTCAGCTCGGTGTTTGGAAAGCTGGAACGGCCAACCGGCGGGCATCCAGCGCGCACCCCCACCCCCGACCCCTCCCCGCAAGGGGGAGGGGAGGTTTGGCGGTTCGACTGGCGGCTTTCCCGGCAAGCCCCTAGCCGGGTTTCGGAGTCGGAGGCGCGGCCGAGGCGGCGGCGGCCGGCTTCGAGTTCAGCGGCGGACCGGCCTGCGCGGCCTTCGGCGCCGTCGGCGTCGCGGCGGCCTGCGGCTTGGGCGGGCTCGACACCGCCGGCTTGGCCGGGCTGGAGACCAGCGGCGTCACCGGCTTGTTCGCGGCCAGGGCGGCCGGCGTCTTGCGCGGCTTGTGACGCACCGCGGGCTTGGCCGGCGCGGTCGCGGGCGGCGTCGCGTTGGGCGTGGACGTCGCCTGGGCGAGTTGCGGCGCCGCCGGGGCCGCGGGCGGCGCCGCGGCGGCCTGCGGGTTGAGCGCGGCGCGGACCGCGTTGGCCTGGCCGGCGTAGCGGGCGGCCAGCAACTCGGTCAGCCGCTTGGCCTCCGGCGGCGGCATCTTGGCGAGCATCTGCGAGAGCAGCCGCTCCTTCATCTTCGCCGCGATCGGCAGGCGCACCTGGTCGCTGAGCAGCACGAAGCGGTCGGCGGCGTCCTGCGGCTTGGCGTTGATCATGGTCTCGTAGACCTTGACCAGGCGGTCGACCTCGGCCTGCTGCTTGTCGTCGACCTGGCCGACCAGGGCCTGCATGTCGGCCTTCAGCGCATTCATCGTGGCGATCCGCGCATCGACCTTGGCCTCGGCCGCCTGGATCAGGGCCAGCTGGGTGTCGAGCCCCTGTTCGCGCTGGTCGAGTTCGCCCCGGCGCGTGCCGAGGCTCTGGATCACCTGCAGTTCGGCGGGCGAGAGACCGGCGTCCTTGGCCAGCTGGGTCGGGCTCTCGGCGCAGATCGGCGCGGGCTTGGCGGCGACCACCTGCGAGGCGCTGGCCGGCGCCGTCGCGCTGGCGTCGGTCGCCACCGCGGTGGCGGCCTTGGCGTCGGCATGCTTGGCCGAGACGCCTTCGGCGAAACTGCGCGCGGCCCCGAAGATGCCGGGGCCGTTCTCCACCGCGTTGATGGCCAGGACGCCGCCGGCGGCGATCGCCACCAGCGGCATTAGGCGAGGCATTCTCATCAGCGCAGGCCCCCGGCGGCGCGGCGCGGCGCCTCAAACAGCTCGTCGTCGGCGCGGACGCCCAACTTGGACGCGCCCGGCCTCGGCCGAGCCAGCGCCTGCAGCCGTTCCATGCGGGCGGCGGCGGCGGGCGACAGCTGGACGACCGGCTGGGCGCGCGGCGCCGGCGGCGTCTCTTCGTCTTCGAGGATCAGGTCGTTGCGGGCGGCGGCCTCGGCGAGCGCGGACGGCGGGGGGCCGGCCTTGGCGGCGCCGTAGCGCTCGGCGAAGCGGGCGAAGGCGCTGCCGCGATTCTCGACCGTGGCCGGACGCGACACGGCGAGGCGTGGCGCCTCGGCTCGGGGCGCTTCGGGAACGATGACGTCCGCCGGCGCGGCGCGCGGCGCGGGTTGGCGCGGCGTGGCGAGCAGGCGGGTGTGCACCCCTTCGGCGTCGGCGGTCAGCTTCTCCAGCCGCACCGCGAGATGGCCGGCGCGGTCGATGCGGGCGGCGAGGGTCTCGGCGGCGTCGTCGGTGGCTGCGCGCAGGTCGGCCAGGCCCTGCTCGGCCCGCGCGGCGGCGCGGTCGAGATCCTCCACCGCCTTGGCGAAGCTCTGGTGCGACGCGCGCAGCGCCTTCAGCCGGCCTTCCAGCCGCCAGCCCAGGAACAGCGCGCCGATGAGGAGCACGCCCAGCAGGGCGTTCATGATCAGTCCGATGTCGCTCATGAGATCCTCTGAACGGCTTGCTTGGCGGAGGGCGGCAGCGGCGCTTCGACGCGGACGGCGATGTGGTGGTTGCGGCGGCCCATGCGGCCGCTGGTCAGCGGGATCGCGCCGGCGCGAAGCTCGACCAGGGTGTCGGGCGTGGCGTTGAGCATCAGCGTGTCGCCGATCTTCAGGTCCAGCACCTGCGAGAGCGGCACCTGCTGCTCGTCGAGCACGGCGCGGACCTCCAGCTGGGTGGTCCAAAGCTCGGTGGCCAGGTGGCCTTCCCAGATGTTGTCGCGGCCGAACTTCTCGCCCATGAACTGCTGCAGCAGCATCTTGCGGATCGGCTCGAGCGTCGCGTAGGGCAGCAGCAGCTCGATCCGCCCGCCGCGGTCTTCCATGTCGATGCGCAGCTTGACCAGGATGGCGGCGTTGGCCGGCCGGGCGATGGCGGCGAAGCGCGGGTTGGTCTCCAGCCGGTCGAGGGTGAAGGTGACCGGCGTCAGCGGCTCGAACGCGACCTTGCAGTCGTGCAGCACCACCTCGACCATCCGCTCGACCAGCACCCGCTCGATGGTGGTGTAGGGCCGGCCCTCGATGCGCATCGCCGCGGTGCCGCGCCGCCCGCCCAGCAGCACGTCGACGATCGAATAGATCAGGTTGGAATCGACCGTCAGCAGGCCGAGGTTGTCGAGTTCCTCGCAGCGGAACACCGACAGGATCGCCGGCAGCGGGATCGAGTTCAGATAGTCGCCGAAGCGGATCGAGGAGATGTTGTCGAGGCTGACCTCGACGTTGTCGGAGGTGAAGTTGCGCAGGGAAGTCGTCATCAGCCGCACCAGGCGGTCGAAGACGATCTCGAGCATCGGCAGGCGCTCGTAGGACACCAGCGCCGAATTGATGATCGCGCGGATGCCGGTGCGCTCGGCGGCGTCGTCGTCGGAGAGGTCGAAGCCCAGCAGGCTGTCGATCTCGTCCTGATTGAGGATGCGCTCGGCGCCGCCGACCGGGCCGTCGGCGTCGGCCGTCTCCCAGCTGTTTTCGCCCTCTTCGGCGACCGCTTCGGACGCGACTGCGGCGGTCGCGGCGTCGGCGTCCAGTTCGGCGGTTTCGTCTTCGGTGTCTGCGGCCATGGGGTTTTGCGATCAGCGAGCGGGCGCTAGTTGATCAGCATCTCCTCGATCAGCACGCCGTTGACCTTCGAGGGGGCGATGACGAGGTTGACGCGCCGCTGCAACTCGGTGCGCAGCCGCAAGGTGCCTTCGCTGCCGGACAGGTCCTCGGGCCGCAGCTCGCGCAGGAAGGTCTGGAACATGTCCTGCAGCCGCGGCATCTCGGCGTCGAGCGTGTCGGCGGTGTCGTGGTCGGGGAGTTCGAAGGTCAGCTTCAGCTTCAGGAAGGTCGGCTTGCCGTCCGGCGTCTGCATGTTCACGACGATGTCGGGCGGCGTGTAGAACACCACGCCGTCCGGCCCGTCCTGCACCTGCGGCGCGTTGGGGTCGGCCTTGCCGTCCTTCTTGTCGCCCTTGGCCTTCGGCGGCAGCTTGTGGGCGTCCTTCGATGGCGGGTGCTTCGGCGCGAGCAGGAAGAACGCGGTCCCGCCCCCGCCGCCGAGTACGACGAACGCGGCGGCGCCGGCGATGATCAGCATCTTGAGCGGCAGCTTCTTCTTGCCGCCGCCCTCGCCTTCAGCGCCCTCTTCGCCCTCGATCTTCTCGGCGTCCGGGGCTTCGGCCTCCTCGGCCTCTTTCTTGCCCTTGGACTTGTCCTTCGCCACGCGCGCGATTCCCTAGGAGTTCACGGCCTCCTCAATCGCGCCACGTTGGTTAAGGATCAGTTGTTAACACCCTTTAACGGCTGCAAAGCTTGCCGGGGACTTTCCGCCCACCGGCGCCCGTTAACCTCCCTGATCTCTGAAATCATTGATGTTTTCGGCTGGCCCGAAGCTTGCAGCCGGTGGGTGGACCATTTGGCCGCAGGCAGGGCGGATTTCTTAACGTCATGGACAACGCAATCTACGTCGGCGTGTCGCGGCAGATCATCCTCGAGCGCGAGATGGATATCACCGCCAACAATCTCGCCAACGTCGACACCGTCGGCTTCAAGTTCGAATCGATGATCTCGAACCAGGATCCGGCGACGATGCCGACGCTGGGCCAGCCGCCGACGACCGTGAACTTCGTCGCCGGCGTCGGCGTCGCCCGCGACTTCACCGAAGGCTCCCTCACCCAGACCGGCTCGCCGCTGGATGTGGCGATCGAGGGCCGCGGCTTCTTCCAGATCAACACCGCCGCGGGCCCGCGCTACACCCGCGACGGCCGCTTCCGCGTCGACGCCACCGGCACGATCGTCGATCAGGACGGCGATCCCGTTGACGGCGGCGGCGGCGCGGTCGTGCTCGACCCGAAGAAGGGCCCGGTGAGCATCGGGGCGAAGGGCGACGTCAGCCAGCAGGGCCAGAACGTTGGCAAGATCACCATGGTCAACTTCGACAGCCTCTCCGCGCTCTCGAAGGACGGCAATAACCAGTACCGCAACGATTCCAACCTGACGCCGACGGCGTCCACCGCCTCGATGCGCCAGGGCTTCCTCGAACAGTCCAACGTCGACCCCGTCCGGCAGATCACCCGGCTGATCGAGGTCAACCGCGCCTACGACGCGATGAGCAGCATGCTCAGCGCAACCGACGACCTGTCGAGCAGCGCGGTGCAGCGGCTCGGCGCGGTCAACCCGAGTTAAGGATCGCTTAGATGCAAGCCCTCAGAACCGCCGCCACCGGCATGGCCGCCCAGCAGCTCAATGTCGAGGTGATCTCCAACAACATCGCCAACATGAACACCGTCGGCTTCAAGCGGCAGAGCGCGGTGTTCGAAGACCTGCTCTATCAAACGCTCGAGCAGCCCGGCGCGCAGTCGTCCGACCAGGGCAACATCGTGCCGTCCGGGGTGCAGATCGGCGCCGGCGTCAAGGCCGGCTCGGTCTATCGCATCACCGGCCAGGGCAGCCTCACCAACACCGGCAACGCGCTCGACCTGGCGATCGACGGCCAGGGCTACTTCCAGGTGCTGATGCCGGACGGGACGACGTCCTACACCCGCGCCGGCAACTTCTCGGCCAACAACCAGGGCCAGATCGTCACCGCCGACGGCTACCTGGTGCAGCCGACCATCACCGTGCCGGCGAACACCACCAACATCACCATCTCGCAGACCGGGCAGGTGCAGGCGACCGTCGGCGGCCAGCAGGCCCCGACCATCGTCGGCCAGCTGCAGCTGGCGACCTTCCTCAACGACGCCGGCCTCGAGGCCATCGGCAACAACCTGTTCCAGGAAAGCGCCGCCTCGGGTCCCGCCACCGCCGGCAACCCAGGCAACCCAGGCTACGGCGTGGTCATGCAGGGCTACACCGAGGCCTCCAACGTCGACCCGGTCAGCGAGATCACCAATCTGATCGTCGCCCAGCGGGCCTACGAGATGAATTCCAAGGTCGTCACCACCGCCGACCAGATGCTCTCCACCGCCGTCACCACGAAGACCTAGCGATGATCCGCCGCTTCGCCGCCGTCCTGGCCTGCCTCGCGTTCGCCGCCCCCGCGCTCGCCGGCACGCCAGTCACCTTGAACGCCCACCTGGTCGACGCCACCGGCCATGTGACGCTGGGCGAGCTGTTCGACGACGCGGGCCCCGCGCGGGACGTGCTGGTGGCCGAGCGCACCGGGCCCAGCGTGGTGCTCGACGCCTTCGCCGTGCAGGCCTTCGCGCGCCGCTACGGCCTCGACTGGGACAATCCCCGGGGCATCTCGCGGATCATCGTCCACAGCGACCTGGTCGGCCCCGGCGGCGGCCAGAACCGCGAAATCCTGACCTATACCCACAGCCTGGCCGCCGGCCAGATCGTGCAGGCCTCGGACATCGTCTGGGCCAAGGCCGCCGGCGCGCCGACGGATGCGCCCTCAGGGGCCGACGCGGTGATCGGCATGGCCGCGCGCCGCCCCCTGCGCGAGGGCGACCCGGTGCTCGCCCACGACGTCACCCCGCCGCTGGTGATCAAGGCCGGCGAGACCGTCGACGTCACCTACGCCGACGACTCCATCGTGCTGACCTTGCAGGCCAAGGCGCTGGCCAACGCCGCCGTCGGCGACACCCTTAACGTCATGAACACGGCCTCGAAGAAACAGATCGAGGTGATGGCGACGGGCCCGGACCAGGCCGTGGTCGGACCCGAAGCCCAGCGGCTGAAGGCCGAACGCACCTCCGCCCAGATCGCCCTTCGCTAGGAGCTTGAAGTCTTCCATGCGCCGCGCCGCCCTTTTCTCCGCCGCCCTGCTGCTGCCCGGCCTCGCCGCCTGCAGCTCCGTGCACGAAGCCATCGACGGCCCCAAGATGGGCCCGATGGCCTACCCGACAGCGCTGGTCGGCCAGACCCAGCCGGAGTTCGAATTCGGCGCGTCTGCCGCCGCCATCGCCGGTGACCGCGAATTCGCTGTGGCGCACAGGGGCGCGCACCTTCTTCAACGACCAGCGCGCGGGACGGGTCGGCGACATCCTGACGGTGCTGATCACCGTCAACGACTCGGCCAAGACGCAGAACACCACCAACGCCGGCCGAACGGGCAGCACCGCCCTTGGCGTGCCGAACCTGTTCGGCCTGGAGTCTTCGATCGGCAAGGTGCTGCCGGGTCTCGATCCCACCAAGCTGGTCACCACCAACTCGGCGGCCTCGTCGCAGGGGACCGGCGCGGTGAACCGGTCCGAGCAGATCAGCCTGACCATCGCCGCGGTGGTGACCCAGGTGCTGCCCAACGGCAACATGGTGATCCAGGGCAGCCAGGAGATCAAAACCAACGACGACGTGCGCCAGCTGACCGTGGCCGGCGTGGTGCGGCCGGAGGACATCTCCTCGTCCAACACCATCCTCTCCAGCCAGATCGCCGAGGCGCGGATCAACTATGGCGGCCGCGGCGACATCGCCTCCGTGCAGAAGACCCCCGCCGGCACCGCCCTGCTGCAGCGCTTCTGGCCGTTCTGAGGCGCGCCCCGGCGTGCGCCGGTCGCATTTCCGGGGCGCAATAAATTACAAATAGTCGTTGTTTTGCGTTGCGACCTACACGCTAAGTCGCATAGCTTCGCCGTCCGTAGAGGCGGAGGGGAAGCTCAGATGCCTGACGACGCCAAGCCGGCGGCCATCGCGGCCAGGCCCGAGACGCGCGAGGTCGCCCCCGGCAACCAGATCCAGGACTTCATCTTCGCCCGCGAGCTGGCGGAGGTTTACCTGCTGCTCGACAACGTCTCGATGAGCGTCGGCAAGAGCCTGCCGCCGAAGGGCGGGCCGAACGATCCGCCGGATCTGATCGAGCAGATCTGCCAGATCGGCTGGCCGCCCACGGGCTCGACCGCCGACCGCGCCCATCAGGCGGCGGTGCTGCTTCGCGCCCGCGACACCCTCAACAGCGCCGCCGCGCCAGCGACGGGGGCGACGATCGCGTTCACCCTGCTGGTCGCCGGCGAGGGCGGCGGCCTGGCCAGCGGCTCGAAGCGGCCGGAAACGGTCCCGCCGGTTTCGTCGGCCTGGGCGCCCGGCGTCGGCTGGAGCGCCGGCGACGCCCCATCGCGCGTCTCGCTGGCGATCATGGCCTTCCCCAACCTCAGGCGCGAGGCGCGGCGCTTCCAGATGGCGATCCCGATCATCGTCTGCGCCCTGTTCGCGATGTTCCTGATGACCTCGCTGTTGTCGTGGGACATCGCGGTCGGCAACTCGGCGCTCGCCGAATGGACCAAGGTCAAGGCCAGCGTCACCCAGCAGGCCGCCGACACCTCGTCCGGCGCGCCGGCGCCGGCGGCGTCCGCCAAACCAGGCCCGCCGACCCCGCAGCAGCAGAGCGAGCGCGACATCGCCTTCGCCAACGCCAACCTCAAGCACTGGCTGGAGTTCTGGCAGTTCTCGCTGGGCGGCCCGGCCAGCATCGCCTGCAGCGGCGCCTGCCCGCCGGATCTCGCGGCCGACGTCAACGAGAAATGGGCCGGCGAAATCCTCAACATGCTCGGCGGCGGGGTGCTGCCGACGCTCTACGGCCTGCTCGGCGCCGGGGCGGCGGTGGTCAGGACCATGTCGGCGCGGATCCGCGAGAGCCTGCTCTCGCCGCGCCACCTGCAGCTGACCTTCGTCCAGCTCACCCTGGGCGCGCTGATCGGCGGCTGCATCGGCCTTTTCGTCACCCCCTCCGGCGCGCCGAGTTCGGGCGCGCCCGGGCTGCTGGGCTCGGTGCCGCTCTCGGCCTCCGCGCTGTGCTTCCTCGCCGGCTTCGGCGTCGACGGCGTCTTCCAGGCGCTCGAGGGCCTGATGCAGCGGGTCTTCAACGTCCCCGACCCGACCAAGAAAGCGCCGCCGGTCTGAGCCCTCGAGTCCGTCAAACCAACGCTGGCGGACAGAGAAGATCGAGGCATTCTGGAGGTGTCCGTTTTCAGAGCTGCTCTAGTCTAAGTCGCTCGCAGCGCCTCCGCGACCGGTAGCCGCCCGGCCCGGACGGCCGGGAAGAGGCCGCCGATCAGGCCGATCGCCACAGCTGCGATCGCGCCAGCCGCCGCAACGGGCGCCGACACGCTCGACCTGAAGATGACGCCGCCGGTCGAAATGCTGTGGCCGTTGAACGCCAGGAGGGCGATGGCGAGCCCGATCAGTGCGCCCGGGATCGCGAGCGCGAGGGCCTCGATCATCACGGACGCGACGACGGCCGCGCCCGAGAACCCGATCGCCCGCAGCGTGGCGATCTCCCGGGCTCGGGCATCGATCGCGGCGTAGAGAGTCGTCACCGCGCCGCAGATCGCCCCGATCCCCATCAGGCCGCCGACGAAATAGCCGACAAAGTCGAACAGCGTCAGCAACGCGCCCATCTGGCCGCGATAGTAGTCGCTGAGTCGCTTCACCTGCACGTTCAGCTGCGGATTGATCATCAGCGCATCGCGGAAACGGCCGAAGTCGCCTGGCGAGCGCAGGATGACCTGGACGCTCTGGTAGGTGGGCGAGCCAATGTCGGCGCGCACCATGTCCACGTCGCCGGCCAAGGCGTTCTCGTCGATGCCGCCCTCGTCCGTGTAGACGCCGACCACGGTCCATGGCGCGCCGTGGATCAGCACGTGGTCGCCCATGTCCAGGCCCCGGAAGATCGCCTGCTCGCCCCGGCCGACCAGCAGCTCGCGCAGACCCGTTCGGTACATGCGCCCGGCGACGATGTGCAGCGAGCTTTTGCTCATCGCCAGCATCATCGGTCCCGCGCCACGAAGGAAACCGTAGCCCGGCACGCCGTCGACCTTGCGGATCAGCAGCACCGGCGTGGCCGAAAGCGGTTGCGCCATGGCGCGCCCGTCCGGCAGCCGCTTCACGCCCGGCGCATTCTCGATCATCGCCACTTGCCCGGCGTCGAACGCGCCGGCGAACTCGGAGGGCGTGGCCGCCGAAAGCACGACCGCGCGCTCGGGTTGGTCGTTGACGTCGATGAAACGGTTGACGCCCGAGCCGATCGCCAGGATCGAGACCATCACCGCCACCACGGTGGCGACCCCTATCACCGTCACGATCGCCGGACCGATCCGCTGCGGCAGCGCCGCCAGCGCCAGCATTGTCACCGTCCAAACCTGCCGCAGGAGGTTCATCGTCAGCGCCCCGCCAGCCCGTCGACGATCGAGAGTCGGGACGCGCGCCAGGCTGGGATGGCGCCGGTGATGAGCGCAAGCACGGCGGCGACCACGAAGCCCGTCCCGAAGATCGGCCCGGCGCTCAGGTGGAAGCCGACCGCCTTCACCACGATCGGGTAGAGCCCGCGCGACGCCGCCAGGCCGACGCTCGCCGCCAAGGCGCACAGGATCAGGGCCTCGACGAGGATCAGGACGAAAACGACGCCATCGGTGTAGCCGAGCGTCTTCAGAACCGCGAACTCGGCCGTGCGCTCGCGGCCGGACTGGATCATCACGGCGCCGACCGAGAACAGCAGCGCGAAGAACACCGCGCTGGCGATCAGCTGCACCGCCAGCCCGACCTGGCCGATGGAGCTGACCTGCTCCTGCGCCAGTTGGCGCTCGCTGAAGGTCCGGGTCGGATGCGCGGAGTTGGTCGACAGCCGGTCGATGGCGGCGGCGATCTGGCTCGCCTGCCGCGGATCGGTGACGCGTTCGTCGAACACGTTGACCGTGCTGGCGCCGGTCGCTCGCACCTGGTCGACGTAGTCGTAGTTGAGCAGGACGCCGTTGCCGGCGAAGTTGTCGTCCGGGTCGGTCGTGTAGACGCCGACGATGTCGACCGGCCAGACATGGGTTCCGTCACGGTTGGCCCAGAACTGCGGTTTCAGGGGGATCCGGTCGCCGACCTTGAGGTCGTAGAGCTTGGCGTACTCGGTCGAAACGAGGGCGCCGGTACGCTTGGCCTTCAGCGCCGACCACTGGTCCGGCGTCACCGGCAGCTGGTCGTCGAGGCCCCGCAATTCGTCGGGGTCCATCGCGAGCGCCGGGATGAACTCGGTGGGGCTGCGGAACGGTCCGCCGAAGTAGAGGACCTTCGCCACCAGCTTGACCCCGGAAACCCGGGCGATGTCCTGCGCCATCGCCACCGGCAGCGGGTCGATGTTGCTGACTTGGCTTTGGGTGACGAGGATGTCTGCGTGCGAGGCTGACACCAGCTTGTCCAGTCCCGACGTGAACCCCTGCAGCACGCCGAACAGTACGAAGGCGCTGACGATCGAGATCAGCGTCAGCGTCGTGCGCACCGGTCGTCGCCAGACCCCGGCCCAGATGAGCGGCAGGAACTTCACGCCGCCGCCTCCGCCTCGGAAACCAGCGCGCCCTTGTCGAGGTGGACGATGCGTTTGGCGAAGCTGGCGGCCTTGGGGTCGTGGGTGACCATGATGATGGTCTTGCCG
The DNA here is from genome assembly GCA_963835495.1 of uncultured Pseudomonadota bacterium. Taxonomy (GTDB): domain Bacteria; phylum Pseudomonadota; class Alphaproteobacteria; order Caulobacterales; family Caulobacteraceae; genus Acaudatibacter. The sequence continues at coordinate 2,144,176 of CAWIFQ010000003.1, forward strand.
GCCTCGCGGTTGAGGTGCTGCAGCAGGCCGAGGATCTCCTCGGCCGTCTCGCGGTCGAGGTCGCCGGTCGGCTCGTCGCAGACCAGCAGGGTGGGGTCGGCGACGATCGCCCGGGCGATGGCGACGCGCTGCTGCTGGCCGCCGGACAGCTCGGACGGCTTGTGCTTCTTGCGGTCGGTCAGGCTGACCAGCGCCAGCGCCGCGTCGACGTTCCTGCGGCGTTCGGAACCGGACAGGTGGGTCAGCAGCAGCGGCAGCTCGACGTTGCGCTCGGCCGAGAGCGTCGGCATCAGGTTGTAGAACTGGAACACGAAGCCGACGTGCCGCGAGCGCCATCTGGCCAGGTCGCCGCCGGAGAGGTCGTCGATGTGCTCGCCGGCGACCACCACCTCGCCGTCGGTCGGCCGGTCGAGCCCGCCGATCAGGTTGAGCAAGGTGGTCTTGCCCGAACCCGAGGGCCCCATCAGCGCCAGGAACTCGCCCGGCTGGACGTCGAGGTCGAGGTTGTGCAGCACCTCGACGGTCTGGCGGCCGCGCTTGTAGCTCTTGACGACGCCTTTCAGGCTGATCAGCGGCTGCATGTGTGTCCCCCCAGCGCCGCGTCCTTCTGGCGGACATCGTGCGCGTTTCGCCCAGCGCCCCGCGTATGCCCGCGTGGTCGCCGAGATCGAGTGACAAAGCTACGTCAAGGCGACCAACTCGGCCACCTGACATTGTAGTGACGGATGACCCGACAGCGATCGGAGAACCGCATCTTGGTGCGTCACCGATCAGCCGTCACGCGACCTAAGCTGTCGCCGCCGCCTGCTGCTCGGCCATCACCGCCATCACCCGCTGCATCAGCGCCGGGTCCATCAGCGCGCTCGGCGGCTTCATCAGCTGGCGCACCTGGGCGTCGAGCCGGTGCACCTCCGGATCGCGGGCGGCCAGTTCCAGCAGCGCCAGGCCGAACTGCAGGATGAAGGGCAGGTTCGCCGGCCGCTCGCCACGCGCGGTCGGCGAGGCCAGATCGGGGATCGCCGACATGCTCCAGGCGGCTTCGATCACCGCCTCGATCGCGGCGAGGAACGCCGTGCTCAGCCCCTCGAGCGGGTCGGCGGCGCCGGCGCGCTCGTCCAGCAGACGCTGCAGCTCCGCCGCCTCCAGCGCCGCGACGGTCATGCCCTGGCCATAGACCGGGTTGAACCGGCAGATGGTGTCGCCCAGCGGGATCAGGCCGCGCGGCAGCGGGGCCAGGCGGTCGAAATGGCGCCGGATGCTCTCGCGAAAGCCGTAGCAGACCACATCGCCGATCGGCCGCGCGTGCGCGATCGCCTCGCCGATCGTCGTCGTCCGCAGACTTTCGACGCTGGCCATGAACGCGCCGAACTCGGCCGGCGGCAGACCCTCGCCGACGCTGCCGACCGACAGGATCCACAGCCCGCCCTCCAGCGGCGCCAGCAGGCCGCCGCGCGGTACGCCGCCCGGCTTGGGCATGGTCATCACGATCTTCCAGTCGTGCGCCGCATCGGCCGGCGGCTCGAACACCTGGGTCGCGTAGGCGAAATCAACCCCGATCGTGGTCGCCTCCGGCGCTGGGCGGCCCAGCGCCTCCAGCACCGCCAGCGTCGGCGCCGCGCGGCCGCTGGCGTCGACCACCAGATCGCAGGCAAGCGTTTCCATCTCGCCGCTGTCACGCTCGAAGCGCACCCCGGTGACCGCCTTGCCGTCCGGCGTGGTTTCGATGCCGCGGACCCGGCATCGCGCCTGGAACTTGACGCCCGCCGCCTCGGCCAGCTGGCGGGTCACGAACTCGAGCAGCGGGCGCGAGGCCGCATAGGTGAGCCAGCCGTGATCGCGCGGCGGAAACGGGTCGTACCCGGGCATCTCGACCCGCGTGTCGGCGTTGGCGCGGACTTTCACGGCGCCGGCGGCGACGATGCCATCGGTGAAGCCGGGCAGCAGCTTCTCCAGCGCCTGCTGGCCGGCGGTGAGCAACGCGTGCACGTGCCGCCCCTGCGGCGCGCCGGCGCGTTGGTCCGGCCGGTCCGGCAGGCTGTCGCGCTCCAGCACCACGACGTCGTCGAAGCGCCCAGCCAGCGCGCCCGCGGCGGCGAGTCCGCCCATGCCGGCGCCGACGATGACCGCACGCTTACCGATTGACGACATCCACCGCGCTCCAAGCCCACGGCAACGCTAGGCGTCCGCTCCAGCCGGGTCGAGACTGTCGTCGCGGCAGGCCGAACCTAGTGTCCCAATCCCGAAGTTCGCATGCGCATCATGGCGTGCTCCGTCGAACTTCGGAATCGATCAGGACACTAGCAAGTATAAGTATCTAGTGTGCTTTTTGGATTTGAAGTTCGCTCGCAGCCGATCCAGAGAGCAGGCGAACTTCAAATCCAGCACACTAGGCCCGGATTCCCTTGACCGCCCGGTCGGCGCCGAGCGCGCCCAGCGCGGCGCGGACGATGCCCTCGGCGTCGAGGCCGGCGGCGGCGTACATGGCGTCCGGCTTGTCCTGGTCCTGGAAGATGTCGGGCAGGGTGAGGGTGCGGATCTTCAGGCCGCGATCCAGCACGCCACGCTCGGCCAGCGCCTGCAGCACGAACGCCCCGAAGCCGCCGACGGCGCCTTCTTCGACCGTGATCAGCACCTCGTGCTCGCGGGCGAGACGGCCGATCAGGTCCATGTCGAGCGGCTTGGCGAAGCGGGCGTCGGCGACCGTGGTCGAGAAGCCCCGCGCGGCCAGCTGGTCGGCGGCCTTCAGGCTCTCGCCCAGGCGCGTCCCGAACGACAGGATCGCCACCGAATTACCCTCGCGCACGACCCGGCCCTTGCCGATCTCGAACGGCTCGGCGAACTCGGGGATCGCCACGCCAACGCCGTCGCCGCGCGGATAGCGGAACGCGCTGGGGCGGTCGTCGATGGCCACGGCGGTGGCGACCATGCCCGCCAGCTCGGCCTCGTCGGCGGCGGCCATGACCACGAAGCCCGGCAACTGGCCGAGATAGCCGATGTCGAAGCTGCCGGCGTGGGTCGGGCCGTCGTCGCCCACCAGGCCGGCGCGGTCGATGGCGAAGCGCACCGGCAGGCGCTGGATCGCCACGTCGTGCACCACCTGGTCATAGCCGCGCTGCAGGAAGGTGGAATATATCGCCGCGAACGGCTTCATCCCGTCGGCGGCCAGGCCGGCGGCGAAGGTCACCGCATGCTGCTCGGCGATGCCGACGTCGAAGGTGCGCGCCGGGAACTTCTTGGCGAACACATCGAGGCTGGTGCCGGACGGCATGGCCGCGGTGATGGCGACGATCTTGTCGTCCTTCTCTGCGTGCTTGACCAGCTCGTTGGCGAACACCGCCTGGTACTTCGGCGCGTTCGACTGGCTCTTCGCCTGCACGCCGGTGACGACCTCGAACTTCTGCACCGCATGGTACTTGTCGGGCGCGTTCTCGGCCGGCTTGTAGCCATGGCCCTTCTGGGTGACCACGTGGACCAGCACCGGGCGGTCCTTGATGCCCTTCACGTTCTTCAGCACCGGGACCAGGTGGTCCAGGTTGTGGCCGTCGATCGGGCCGACGTAGTAGAAGCCCAGCTCCTCGAACAGCGTGCCGCCGGTGGCCATGCCGCGCGCGTATTCCTCGGCGCGCTTGGCCATCACCTTCAGCGGCCGCGGCAGGTGCTCGGCGATGTCCTTGCCCAGCCGGCGGACGGTCTGGTATGCGCCGCCGCTGACCAGCCCGGCCAGATAGGCGCTCATGCCGCCCACCGGCGGGGCGATCGACATGTCGTTGTCGTTGAGGATGACGATCAGCTGGCCGGTGCTGTCGACGGCGTTGTTCATCGCCTCATAGGCCATGCCGGCGCTCATCGAGCCGTCGCCGATCACCGCGATCACCGAGTTGTCGTCGCCGCGCTGGTCGCGGGCGACCGCGAAGCCGAGCGCGGCCGAGATCGAGGTGGCGGCGTGGGCGGCGCCGAACGGATCGTATTCGCTCTCGGCGCGCTTGGTGAAACCGGAGAGGCCCTCGCCCTGGCGCAGCGTGCGGATGCGCTCGCGGCGGCCGGTGAGGATCTTGTGCGGATAGGCCTGGTGGCCGACGTCCCAGATCACGATGTCCCTGGGCGTCTCGAACACGTGGTGCAGGGCGACGGTCAGCTCGACGACGCCGAGGCCCGGCGCCCAGGTGGCCGCCGGTGACCGACACCGCATCGACGGTTTCGGCTCGCAGCTCATCCGCCAGCTGACGAAGTTCAGGCAAGGAGAAAGCCCGTGTGTCCGCCGGGGTTTCGACGGTGTCCAGCAGGGGCGTGGGTTGAGGCATAAGGGAACCTAGCTTTATTGAAGCCCGCGGCGATGCGAACAACACCGCGAGGTTGGTGACTCGCTAGCTCTGCCGGTCTAGCACGAAATCGACCCCGGCCCGCAAATGTTGGGCGCGCGGACCAAAGGGATCGAGGTGAGATTTTGTCTGCTCGATCAACAGGTGAAGTCGCTCACGCGCCTGTTCAACCCCGAGCAGGGTGACGTAGTTCGCTTTTCCTTTGGCGGCGTCCTTGCCGCCGGCGGCTTTTCCAAGCTTGGTCGGATCGCCTTCGACGTCCAGCAGATCGTCGACAATCTGGTAGGCGAGACCGAGATCCTGGGCGAAAGCGGTGAGCGCGTGGCGCTCCGCCTCGGTGGCGTGGGCCATCACGACCGGCAGCTCGAAGGCGCAGGCGATCAGCGCGCCGGTCTTCATCCGTTGCATCCGGGCCACTGTGCCCAAATCGCCACGCACGCCCAAAAGATCGATCATCTGGCCGCCGGCCATGCCTTTTGCGCCTGACGCCACGGCCAGGCGGCGCACCAGCTCGGCCCGAACGGCGCCGTCCGGATGGGTGTCGGGGTCGGCCATGATCTCGAACGCGATCGTCTGCAGCGCATCGCCCGCCAGCACGGCGGTGGCCTCGTCGTAGGCCCGGTGCACGGTCGGGCGGCCGCGGCGCATGTCATCGTCGTCCATGCTCGGCAGGTCGTCATGCACCAGGCTGTAGGCGTGGATGCACTCCAGCGCGCAGGCCGCGCGCAGCAGGCCCTGCTCCTTCAGGTCGAACATCCTGCCGGTCTCGATGACGAAGAACGGCCGCAGGCGCTTGCCAGGCCCCAGCGCGGCGTAGCGCATCGCCTCGGTCAGCCGGCTTTCCGGGCCGTCAGCGCGCGGCAGCAGCTCGTCGAGCGCCACGGTGACCGTGTCGGCGATTTCCGAGACGCGCTGGGCGAGGTTTGCGGACACGGCGGCCTCAGAACTCGGTGGGCTCGACGCCCACCGCCCCGGCAGGTCCGATGACGATCCGTTCGACACGAAGCTGGGCCTCCTTAAGTTTGGCTTCGCAATGGGCCTTCAGATGCGACCCGCGTTCGTAGGCGTCGATCGACTGTTCGAGGTCGGTCTTGCCCGATTCGAGCTCGGCCACGATGCGCTCGAGCTCGGCCAGGGCCTGTTCGAAGCTCAAGGAAGCGATCTCGTCCGCGCCGGTCATTCCGCCTCCCCAGGGAACGGCGCCAAACTAGTGAGCGCCCCCGGTGTCGGCAACCGGCGACACCTAAGCTGAAGTCGAAGTTTTCAGGGCTGTGACAATTCGAACCGCCTCGCCGACCAGTAGCTGAAGCCGCCATCCTCGACGCAGCGCCAGCCCTGCCGCCTCAGCGCCAGCCCGACCATGGTGTTGAAGAAGCCGTGCGCCACCACCAGCACGTCCTGTCCGCCGGCGGCGAGCGCGATCAGCTGCCGCGCCGCCTCGTCGGCCCGCGACTCGGCCTCAGCGCGGCTTTCGTGCTGGTCGTGCTGATTGAACACCCACCACCAGAACCGCGAGACCACGCCCCAGATTCGCGGGCTGAGCTTCAGCCAGCCGGGCCAATGAGGCGGCGGCAGCGGCGCCTCGATGAACAGCGGGTCCTCGGCGAAGGCCCGGCCGCCGCAAAGCGCGTTGGCCGTCTCGACCGAGCGCAGCCGGGTCGAGGCGATGATGAAGCCCGCGCGCTGGGCGGCATCCTTCAGCGGCTGCGGCGGCGCCTGCCCATCGGCCAGGCCGCCGATCTCATAGTCGGCCCACCATTCGCGGTACTGGTCGGCGGACAGCATGACGCGCCGCGACAGCGCCGGCTGGCCGTGTCTGGCGAGGATCACGGCGCCGGGCTTTGCGACAGTATCCGCGAGATCGCCCACGGCGCCGTCAGCCATGGACCGGCGTCGCCCCGTCCCGATGCGGCATCCGTCCCTTAAGCCCCCTGTAAGGCCCGTACATGCGCCAGGGCCGACTGGCCGAGGGCCTGCAGGTCGTAGCCGCCCTCGAGCGATGAGACAACCCGGCCGCCGGCGCGCCCATTCGCCACGGAAACGATCGCCCGCGTAGCCCAGGCATAGTCCTCCGCTTCCAGCTGCTGGTTCGCCAGCGGATCGCGGGCGTGGGCGTCGAATCCGGCCGAGATGAGAATCAGATCCGGCTCGAACGCCTCGACCCGCCCCATCAGTCCCTCGAACGCCTGCCGCCAGGCTTCGCGGGCGGCGCCGGGCGGCACGGTGGCGTTGACGATGTTGCCGACGCCGGTCTCGGACGGATCGCCGGTGCCCGGCCAGCCCGGCGCCTCATGCACGGAGGCGAGGAACAGGCTCGGGTCGGTTTCGAAGATGTCCTGGGTGCCGTTGCCGTGGTGCACGTCGAAGTCGACCACCGCGACCCGCCTCAGCCCGGCCGCCTGCGCGACCCGGGCGCCGATGGCCACGTTCGAATAGACGCAGAACCCCATCGGCGTCGCGGCGCCGGCATGATGGCCGGGCGGCCGCACCGCGCAGAAGGCGCGCTCGCCCTCCCCGGCCGCCACCCGCCGCACCGCCGCCGCCACCGCGCCCGCCGCGCGGCTGGCCGCCCGCAGCGAGCCGGGCGAGAGCCAGGTGTCGCGCTCGGCGTCCAGCGGCCGCGTCCCGCGCTCCGGCTCGCTCAGCTGCAGCGCCTCGAGGTAGGCTTCGGAGTGCACCAGGACGAGGTCCGCCGCCGAGATCAACGGCGCCTCGAACGGCTCAAGGCCCAGAGTCGCATCGTCGAGCGCGTCGATGACGGCCTCGAGACGCGCAGGCCTTTCCGGGTGCCCGGCCGGCGGGGCATGGGCGAGCATGTCGAGATGGGTGTAAAGAGCGAGGGCCATGGACGTTTCATACTCGAAACCGGCGGGCGCCGACACGCCCAACAACGCCCCCTCCATCCGCCGCGCCGGACCGGACGACGCCGAGGCGCTGGCGGCGATCGGCCAGGCGACCTTCGTCGAGACCTTCGCCCATCTTTATCCGCCCGAGGATCTCGCCGCCTTCCTGGCCGAGGCGCACAGTGTCGAGCGGGCCAGAGCCGACCTCGCCAACCCCGCGAAGGCGGTGTGGCTGGTCGAGTCGGGCGGCGAGGTGATCGGCTACGCCCTGGCCGGCCCGGCCAAGCTGCCGCACCAGGCGGTGAGCGCCGACGACGGTGAGCTCGACCGGATCTACATCCTGAAAGCCCACCAGGGCGGCGGCCTCGGCTCGCGCCTGCTGGCGGAGACTCTGGCCTGGCTCGAGAAGGACGGCCCGCGGACGCTCTGGATCGGCGTCTGGTCGGAAAACCTCGGCGCCCAGGGTCTCTACGCCCGAAACGGCTTCGCGGTGGTCGGCGCCTACAAGTTCAAGGTCGGCAAGACGCTCGACCACGAGTTCATCATGCGCCGCGGCTAGCCGCGTATCGCTGGAATCCCTATCACGTCATTGCCGGTCGGAGCGCGACGCGCGGAGTGCCGGCAACCCATGAACACGGTTGGCGGTCGTGTGCATGGGTGGCCGAGACAAGCTCGGCCATGACGTGGCGAGGGGTGACATATCTGATTTCAACGCCCTCCGGCGCTCACTGCTGCGCCAGGTGGCCGACCACCGCGCCGATCCACTCGGGCGCCGGCCGCGCCGCTGACGGCTCAGGAAAGCGTTCGGCGAAAGACAGCGCCTGGATCAGCAGCAGCCAGCCCTGCGGCGTCTGCTCGGCGCCCACCGCGAACAGGGCCTTGGACGGAACGCCCGCCAGCGGCGTCTTGTCGATCGTGCCGGGGACCATCGCCGCGCAGGCCGCCGCCGGCGAGGTGACGAAATACTCGCGGCAACGCAGCGGCCGGTCCGGGTGGATCGAACAGGATTCCGCCTCCAGGAACGGGCAGGCGACGCCCAGGCCGAAGTACTTCACGCCCACGTCGACCACCGTCTTGCCGTCGGGCATGTCGACCACCTGGCTTGCCAACGCGGTCTCTTCCAGCCGCCGCTCGGCCGCCTCGAACCGGGCGCGGACCTGGCTGCGGCGCGGCTCCGGCATCGCCTCGACCAGCGCGGCGATCCGGCGCGCCTCGGCTTCGGCCACCGGCACCGCCTGGCGGCAGCAGGCGCCGCAGCCGGCGCGGCAGCTGATCGTCTTTCCCCCCGCCACCGCCTTCGCCGCCGAGCGCCGGGCGACCTCGTTGGAGAGGCCCTGGAACACCGGCAGCAGCGCGTCCAGCGTGGTCGGTCCATCCGGGACTTCCAGGTGGAACGCCGCCGCCTCGCCGGAAATGTTCAGCACCACGTCGCCTTCGAGCACCGCCTCGCCGGCCGGCGGCGGCGCGCGCAGCGGGATTGGGGGAGATGTCGCGGCTGGTGCGTCTGCCATGGCGGCGATCATGGCCGAGGCTGGCCAATCCGCAACCGCGGAACGCCAATTCGCGAGTCACGCCGCCTTGACGCACCCCTCGCGCCGCGATCCGGACTGGACATGGAACCCGCCCGCCCCCATCCTCACTTAAACGCCCGTTAAACTCCCTGCGCGAGACTGCGACCTATGTTCATGCGGTTCTTTTCCGAGCTGAAGGCGGCCAAGGTGCCGGTCACGCTCAAGGAATATCTGATGCTCATGGAGGGCATGGATAAGTCGGTGATCAACCGGCGGGTGGAGGAATTCTACTACCTGTCGCGCGCCACCCTGGTGAAGGACGAGAAGTACCTCGACCGCTTCGACGTCGTGTTCGGCCACGTGTTCAAGGGCCTCGAGCTGCTCCAGGTCGAGCAGATGAAGGACATCCCGACCGAGTGGCTGAAGCGCCTCACCGACAGCTTCCTCACCGAAGAGGAGAAGAAGCAGATCGAGGAGATGGGCGGCTTCGACAAGCTGATGGAGATGCTGCAGGAGCGCATGAAGCAGGCCCAGGAAGAGGGCGACGGCGACGGCGAGGAGGGCGACGAGAACCGCCGCGGCAACGGCCGCAACTTCCCCATCGGCGCCAACGGCTATCACCCCGAGGGCATCCGCATCGGCCAGGACAAAGGCCGCCACGGCAAGGCGATCAAGGTTTGGGACAAGCGCGAGTACAAGAACCTCGACGACCAGGTCGAGCTCGGCACCCGCAACATCAAGGTCGCCCTGCGCCGCCTGCGCAAGTTCGCCCGCACCGGCCAGCCGGACGAGCTGGACATGAAGGGCACCATCAAGGAGACGGCCAACAAGGGCTATCTCGACCTGGTGATGCAGCCCGAGCGGCGCAACACCATCAAGGTGCTGCTGTTCTTCGACATCGGCGGCTCGATGGATAGCCACATCAAGGTCTGCGAGGAGCTGTTCTCGGCGGCCAAGACCGAGTTCAAGCACATGGAGTTCTACTACTTCCACAACTGCCTCTACGAGAGCGTGTGGAAGGACAACCGGCGGCGTCACGCCGAGAAGCTCGAAACCTGGGACCTGCTCAATAAGTTCGGCAAGGATTACAAGGTGATCTTCGTCGGCGACGCCACCATGAGCCCCTACGAGATCACCTATCCGGGCGGCTCGGTCGAGCACTGGAACGAAGAGCCGGGCGCGGTGTGGATGGACCGCGTGGCGCAGCACTGGAACAGCGTCGCCTGGCTCAACCCGACCCCGCAGCGGCACTGGGACCACACCCCCTCGATCGGGGTGATGAAGCAGCTGATGGGCGAGCGGATGTTCCCGCTGACGCTCGAAGGCCTGGAGGCGGCCATGCGCGAACTGGTCCGCGGCGGCGGCTCCACCTCGATCCGGCCGCTGCTGTCTTAAGGCTCGCGTCTCTTGCGTGGACCGCGCGAGTCTCTAACACTCCGCCGCGCATGAAGGATTGACGACAGGCCCCGCCGTGTCCGACGCCGCCACCCCAGTTCCCGTCGACCCGGAGCGCGAAGCCGCCACCAAGGCCCAGGTGCTGGCCGCCGCCGAGCGGCTGTTCGCGCTGCACGGGTTCCAGAACGTCTCGGTGCGCGACATCACCGCCGAGGCGGGCGTCAACCTCGCCTCGGTGAACTACCATTTCGGCTCCAAGGACGCGCTGCTGTTCGAGATCTTCCGGCGGCGGACGGCGGAGCTGAACCGCGACCGCGCCCGGATGCTGCACGAGGCCACCGACCGCCACGGCGGCAAGCCGCCGGTGCGCGAGATCCTGCGCGCCTTCTTCGAGCCGCCGATGCGCTGGTCGTCGCCCGGCAACGACCGCCGCATCAGCGTGCAGTTCATCATCCGCGCCCGCAGCGAGGGCACCGAGCAGATGCGCGAGGTGCTGCGCACCGACGTCTCGCACCTGCGCCGCTTCGCCGATGCGCTGATGGCCGCCCGGCCCGAGCTGGCGCCGGAGGAGGTCTACTGGCGGCTGCACTTCGTGCTGGGCATGATCCACAACAACCGCTTCGCCGAGTTCGACCGCCTGCACACCCTCTCCGAGGGCCTGACCCGCGAGAGCGACACCGAGGCGCTGCTGCGCCGCATGCTGGATTTCGCCGAGGCGGGATTCCTGGCATAGCCGGCGGGCAGTCCGGGCATGCTGGGTGGAGCAGCGTTTTCATGACCGTCGCCCCATGACCGATGCTTTGGTGCTGGAAGGCCTGACCAAGGTCTTCTCCAAGCCTGCCGTCGACCATCTCAACCTGACCGTCCGCGCCGGCGAACTCTATGCGCTGCTGGGCCCCAACGGCGCCGGCAAGACCACGACGCTGCGGATGGTGGCGGGCCTGCTGAAGCCGACTTCGGGCTCGATCCGCGTGTTCGGCGTCGACGCCTTGGCCGACCCGTCGGCCGCCAAGCAGCTGATCGCCTGGGCCCCGGACGAGCCGATGCTCTACGACCGGCTGAACGCGATGGAGTACCTGGAGTTCGTCTCCGGCCTCTGGGGCGTCGATCCGAAGGAGGCGCGGGCGCGGGCCGAGAGCCTGCTGAAGCTGCTGGGGCTGTGGGACCAGCGCAGCCAGCGCTGCGAGGCCTTCTCGCGCGGCATGAAGCAGAAGGCGGCGCTGGCCGGAGCGCTGATCCACGAGCCGCGCATGCTGATCCTGGACGAGCCGCTGACCGGCCTCGACGCGGCCGTCTCGCGCCAGGTGAAGGATCTGCTGCAGGAGCGGGTGCGGGGCGGCGCGACCGTGATCCTGACCACCCACATCCTCGAGGTGGCCGAGCGGATGGCCGACCGCATCGGCATCATCCAGAACGGCCGGCTGCTGGCCGAGGGCACGTTGGACGAGCTGCGCGAACGGGCCGGCGAGCGCGACGGCACGCTCGAGGACGTGTTCCTCGATCTCACCGGCGAGGCGGAGGCGGCGAGCGCGTGATCGGCCCGCCCGGCTCGACGCTCTGGCTGCTCAGCCACGAGATGCGCCTGTCCTGGCGCGGCCTGATCGGCGGCCGGCGCGGACGCGTGCGGCTGGTGCTGCTGGGCGTCGTCGGCCTCGTCTTCGCCGTCGCCGGCTTTCCGCTCGCGCTGGCGCTGCAGAGCTTCCAGATGCCGGTGGGCCCGCTCACCATCCTCGCCGCGGGCTTCGCCTGCGTGATCGTCTTCACGCTGATGGTGTCGCAGACGCTGGCCGGCGCGGCGGACACGCTCTACGCCCGCGGCGACCTCGACCTCCTGTTCTCCTCGCCGCTCGACCCGCGCAAGACCCTGACCGTGCGGTTCGCCTCGATGGCGGCCACCGCCTTCACCGCCTTCGCCCTGCTGGCGCTGCCGCTCCTGATCCCGATGGCGATCTTCGGACACTGGCGTTGGCTCTCGCTGCTGCTGGTGCTGGCCGCGCTGGCGATGGCGGCGAGCGGGATCGGGCTGGCGATCTCGGTCGGCCTGTTCGCCGTGATCGGTCCCCGCCGCACCCGCGCCGCCGCGCAGATCCTGGCTGCGGTGATCGGCGCCGCTTTCTTCCTGATCAGCCAGACCCAGACCATCCTCGGCCGGCGCTCGAGCAGCCTCTGGCTGCAGCTGGCGGGCGCCGCGTCCGATCCGCGCCTGCGCCTGCCGCCGGGCGCCAGCTGGCCGCTGCGCGCGATGCTGGGCGATCCGCTGCCGCTGGCGGCGATGCTGCTGGCCGGCGCGGCGGTGTTCTTCACGGTGACCGCCTGGCTGTCGCGCCGGTTCGCGGCCGACGCGGCCTCCGCGCAGGGCGCGGATGTCGGCCGCCGGACCGTCGCCCGCGGCGTCGCCGGTCCCTTCACCGGCGGGGTGTTCGCGGCGACCTTCGTCAAGGAGCTGCGGCTCTTGACGCGCGACATCGCCCTCCTCGCCCAGGTGCTGCTGCGGGTGCTCTACCTGCTGCCGGTGACCTTCCTGCTGCTGCGCAGCGCCGGCGGCCACCAGGCGTTCGCCCTGCCTGGCGGCGCGGCGGCGATCACCTTCATGGCCGGCCAGGTCGGCTCGAGCCTGACCTGGATCACGGTGTCGGCCGAAGAGGCGCCGGAGCTGCTGCAGTGCGCGCCGGCCTCGCATGCGACCGTCCGCAACGCCAAGCTGTTCGCCGGCCTGGCGCCGCTGGTGCTGCTGCTCGTGGTCCCGCTGGCGATCATCACCGCCGCGGCCCCGGCCGCCGGCCTCGCCGCGACCGCCGGCTCGGCCTGCGCCGCCTACGCCGCCGGCCTGATCAACGCCTGGTATCCCACGCCCGGCAAGCGCTCCGACTTCCTGCGCCGCCGGCGCAGCGGCTCCATCCTGGTCGGACTGGCCTACTTCTTCGTCAGCACCCTGATCGCCGGCGCGGCGGCCCTCGCGGCGCTGGAAATGCCCTGGGCGGCGATCCCCGCCCTGCTGGCGGTGGGCGCGCTGTTCGCGCTGCGCCGCTCGCCCGCCAGGATCGCCGAGGCGCTGGCGGCGACGTAGAGCCCTCGCGCCAAAGCCCCCTCTCGCTCACCCCGGCGAAAGCCGGCGCAGGCAGGAAGTGGTTGAAGGGAACCACGGAAAACACGGAAAGCACGGACTGAATGCGGTCACTTGGCGCCCCCGGGAGCACGCGAACCCGTCCGTGTTTTCCGTGTTTTCCGGGGCCAACCTTCGCGGGTCCGCGCCCATCCCCGGAATCCTGCCTGGGTCCCGGCTTTCGCCGGGATGAGTGGGGGTTTTGGGGTTAGCCGGCCAGGCTCCACGCCAGCTTCAGGTCCGCGATGAACAGCTTGAACGCCGCCTTCTTCGCCGTCTCGTCCGGCAGCCGCAGCAGGTAGCTGGGATGGTAGGTGACCAGGCCCTGGGCGGCGCCGGTGAGCGGCAGGGCGCGGCCGCGGTTGGCGCCGATCGGGGTCGCCTTGCCGAACAGGCCGAGCGCCGCGGTCGCGCCCAGCGCCACCACCACCTTGGGCCGCACCAGCCGCCGCTCGGCATCGAGCCACCAGCGGCAGGCCTGCACCTCGCCAGCGTCGGGCGTCTTGTGCAGCCGCCGCTTGCCGCGCAGCTCGTGCTTGAAGTGCTTGACCGCGTTGGTGACGAAGATCTCGGCGCGCGGCACGCCGGCCCGCTCAAGCCCGGCGTCGAGCACGCGGCCGGCCGGGCCCACGAACGGCGCGCCGGCCAGGTCTTCCTGGTCGCCCGGCTGCTCGCCGACCAGCATCAGCGCCGCCCGCGCCGGTCCCTGCCCCGGCACGCCCTGGGTCGCGCCGCGCCAAAGCTCGCAGCGCCGGCAAAGGCCAACGCCGGCGGCGACCTCGTCCAGCGACCCCGGCGGTCCCTCGTTCCACGCCCCGTCGCGGGCCGCCTTGTGCGCCGCGCGCAGGTCGCGGCGGGAGATATCAGCGTGATCGACCATCGAGATCCTCGCGCGACTAGGGCCCAGTTCGGCAATGAGCCGACGTCCACGCCGGTTCCGGCCGACCATAATGTTCCTGTTTTGTTCTGTCGAGTCGCTCCGCCGTTTCGCTATGCTGGCGGACTTCGATTCGAGGGCGGCCTCCATGATCCTCTGCGTCTATTGCGGCACCAGCTTCGGCGACGATCCGGCCTACCTGGCGGCGGCGCAGGCGACCGCGCGGCTGCTGGCCGAGCAGGGCGTCGGCATCGTCTACGGCGGCGCGACCGTCGGACTGATGGGCGCGGTGGCGGACGCGGCGCTGGGCGCCGGCGGCAAGGTGATCGGCGTGATGCCGCAGGCGCTGGTCGACCGCGAGATCGCGCACCTCGATCTCTCCGAAATGCACGTCACCCAGACCATGCACGAGCGCAAGGCGCTGATGGAGCAGCTCTCCGACGGGTTCGTCGCCCTCCCCGGCGGCCCGGGCACGCTGGACGAAATGATCGAACAGTGGACCTGGGGATTGCTGGGCATCCACGCCAAGCCGTGCGGGTTCCTGAATGTGAAGGGCTACTTCGATCCGATCGAGGCGATGACCCGCCGCATGGTGGCCGAGGGCTTCCTGCTGAAGCAGTACGCCGACATGCTGATCTTCACCGACGATCCGGCCGAGCTGCTCGAGCGCTTCCGCGCCTACGTCGCCCCGCCGCCGAAGTGGGCTATCCCGGCCGAAAACGCGTGAGGCGGCTGGGCGAGCGGGCGGAACTCAGCGCTTCGATCTAGCCGCCGCGATGCGTTCCCTGGCCATCTGCACCGCGATCTGATCGGCGGGACGACGCTCGGCGGCGGCGCGATCCAGCACCTCGCCCAGCGTGTCGATCATGGCGGCGACCTTGGTCTCGACCCAGGCCGGGTCGAACGCCTCGCCGCGCTCCAGGGCGCGGATCTCGCCGGCGACGTTGATGATGCCGCCGCCGTTGATGACGAAATCCGGCGCATAGAGCAGGCCGCGGTCCAGCACCGCCTGGCCGGTCGCCGCGTCCGCCAGCTGGTTGTTGGCGCCGCCGGCGATGATGCTGGCCTTCAGCCGTGGCAGCGTCTCGGCCGAGATCGCGCCGCCCAGGGCACAGGGGGCGAAGACGTCGGCGTCGGCGTCGAAGATCGCCTGGGGCGATACGACCTCGGCGCCGGTGCGCGCCGCGACGGCGGCCGCCGCGTCTGCGCTGACGTCGCAGACTGCCAGCCGTGCGCCCGCCGCCGCCAGCTTGCCCGCCAGCAGCGCGCCGACGTGGCCGACGCCCTGGATCGCCACCGTCACCTCGCTCAGCGACTTGCCGAGCGCCCGGCGCACGCAAAGTTCGATCCCGCGCTTCACCCCCTCGGCCGTCACCGGGCTGGGATCGCCGGACGCGGCCGGATGGCCCTCCAGGCCGGCGATGAATTTCGTCTCCTTGCGGGCGTAGGCCAGGTCCGCCGGGCTGATGCCGACGTCCTCCGCCGCCCAGTAGCGGCCGCCCAGGCTCTCGACCGCCCGGCCCAGCGCCTCGAACATCGCCGGGGTCTTGGCCGTGCGCGAGTTGCCGATGATCACCGTCTTGCCGCCGCCGAGCGGAATGCCGGCCATCGCGTTCTTGTAGGACATGGCCCGCGACAGGCGCAGCGCGTCGTCGATCGCCGCCTGGTCGTCAGGATAGGGCCACATCCGGGTGCCGCCGCCGGCTGGGCCGAGCGCAGTGGAATGGATCGCGATCAGGCAGTTCAGCCCGGCGGCTGCGTCATGGAACGCGTGCAGGCCTTCGTGATCCTCGAAGGCCGGCGAAGAGAAGATGGTCATGCGGGGAAGGGGCCTGCGGCTGGAAGGCGCGCGCTCTACCTTGCCGCGGCGGCGCTAACAAGTGGGGCGCTGGCGGCCGCGCCCGGGATCGGCGGCGCGCCGGAGGGCAGCGGCGCTGCGGGATCGCGGACGAACGCGGCGACGTCGGCCCAGACATTGTTGGCCTGTTTGTCGCGCATCAGCAGGTGCCAGCCCTGGGCGTAGTAAGCGGTGCGGTCGCCCGGCGGCAGGCGGTGGGCCGCCTGCAGCGCCGGCTTCTTCGGAATGATCTGGTCCTTGGCGCCCAGCAGGTACAGCGTCGGCGCCTTCACCTCGCCAATCTCACGCCAGCCGTGCTCCATGGTTGTGACGAGACCGTAGAGGGCGTCGGGCCGCGCGCCCCAGATCATCAGCGGATCGCGGCCCATGGCGATCAGCTCTTCGTCGTTGTCGCTAGCCGAGATGTGGTCGGTGACGAAGCTCGGCGGGGTCAGATTCTTGGCCCGGCGACAGCCGGGCGGCGATGTTGAGCGCCACGCGGTAGGCCAGCGGCTGGCTCGACCAGCCCCACACCGCCGGCGCCAGCAGCACCAGCCGATCGGCGGCGGGCGGCCGGTCCGACGCGAACGCCTCGATCGCCACCGCCCCGCCCAGGCTCTCGCCCGCCACGGCGATCACGGCGTGCGGGTATCGCGCCCGGACCAGGTCCGTGATCGTGCGCAGATCCTGGATCATCAGCGTATCGCCCGCCCAGATCCCGCGCTGCGGCGAGCGACCGAAGCCGCGCTGGTCGTAGGCGTAGGTGGCGATGCCCTGGTTGGCCCAATAGGGCGCGGCGAGGTGGAAGGCGTTGGCGTAGTCGTCCATGCCGTGGACGCCGACGATCACCGCCCACGGCTCGCCCTGCGGCAGCCAGCTGGTGAGACCGAGCCGGGCGCCGTCGAAGCTGACAAAGCGGTCCGCCTCCAGCCGCGGCCCGGTGAAGCTGGGCTCCGGCGCCAGCGGCTTCTGCACCGCCATATGGGCGCACGCGGACAACAGGACGGCGATTGCGAGGACGACAAGTCGCTTCATGAACCGATGATCTCAGCCACGCGCTGGCGCACATGAGGCGCGAGCTCCTCGTCGAACCACGGATTTCGCCGCAGCCAGGCGGTGTTGCGCCATGACGGGTGCGGCAGCGGCAGCACGCCGGGCGGAAAGTCTCGCCAAGCTCGCACGGTCTCGGTCATCGAGCGCTTGGCGGTCTTCCCGAGTGTCCACGCCAGGGCGTAGCTCCCGACCAGCAGCGCGAGCTCGACGTTGGGCAGTTCCGCCAGCAGGCGCTTGCGCCACAGCGGCGCGCAGCGCGGCAAGGGCGGATAGTCCGCGCCATTCGGATCGGTCCCCGGAAAGCAGAACGACATCCCGGCGACGCCGATCCTCGGGTCGCCGTAGAAGGTGTCCCGATCCACGCCCATCCACCCGCGCAGCCGGTCGCCAGAGGGATCGTCGAACGGCCGACCCTTTTCGTGCACCAGGCGTCCGGGCGCCTGGCTGGAAATCAGGATCCTGGTCTGAACGCTCGCCTGCACCACCGGCCGTGGTTCGAACGGCAGCACGTCGGCGCAGGCCCGGCAGGCGCGGATTTCGGTCAGGAGATCGTCAAGAGGCATCCCGCCCAAGATAGGGCTCAAAAGCTCTTCGTCACCCCGGCGAAAAAGCCGCGGCGCGGGCCGAACTGCGGGGCGCCGACGCCGACGCCGGTGCCGTCGCGGATCTCGTACTTCTCGTCGCCGACGTTGATGATGTCGAAGCGCAGGTCGAGCGGGCCGGTCGCGGCGAGGCTGAGGTGATAGCTGGCGGACAGGTTCACCTGCACATAGCCCGGCACGTGGTCGCCGTTGGGGATGTCGCCGCCGCCCGCCAGCGGCTCGTCGCGGCGCAGGCCGCTGCCGTAGAGCACGTCCGTCGAGAGCTTCAGGTCGCCGATCTTGTACGAGGCGCCGCCGGAGGCCGTGTAGGTCTGGTCGTGGTCCAGGTAGATGAAGTGGTCGGCGATGAAGGCCAGCTCCTGCTGGCTGAAGTTGAACTGGCTCGAGACGATATCCTCGCCCTGGGCCTTGGAAATCGAGAGGTTGGCCCAGGCCGAGAACGGCCCCGCTGCATAGGTTCCGCTGAACTCGATCCCGCGGATGCGGCCCTTGGCGTAGTTGAACGGGGTCAGGATGATCGGGGCGCCGAACTGGCCCTCGTCGATCAGGTTGGTCGCGTCGCGCCAGTAGCCGTCGACGCCCAGGGTGAGGTGGCCGATCTTCTGCTGCGCGCCGACGTCGTAGTAGTTGTCGCGCTCCGAGCGGGGCAGATCGTCCTGGGTCACCGCCGAGGCGGCGGTGGTGCCGGCGAACTTCGCCAGCGTCTCGCCGGCCACCAGCTCGAACGGCGGCGGGGTGAAATAGCGTGCGTAGCCGGCGTGCAGGGTCGTCGTATCGGTCGGCGTCCAGACCAGGTTCACCCGCGGGCTGACCTGGTTCTCGTTGCGGAACGCGTCCACCTGGTCGAAGCGCAGGCCGTAGTTCAGCGTGAGGCCGTCGATCGGCTTCCACTCGTCCTCGAGATAGACGCTGGCTTCGAGCTCGGTCTTGGCGCTGTTGTCGACGATGGTCAGCGGCTGGTCGCTGGTCTGGACGCCCGCGGCGTCGACCGGCAGCACCTGCGATGTCGTATTGCTGATCGAGCGGTCGACCTGCGCGATCACGCCGGCCCGCAGCGTGTGCTTGGGCGTCAGGTCGTAGACGCCCTCGGCCTGCACGCCGGTGGCCAGGTCGCTCTTGGCGGCGTTCTGCGAGACGCCGTCGAACAGCAGGTCGCCGAGGCCCGACGGCGTGAAGGTCAGGGTCGAGTAGCGCGAATAGACCGACAGCTGCACCGTCGTGCGGTCGGTCGTGTGCAGGTAGCTCAGCGCGGCGAACTGAGTGTTCTCGCGCTGGCGCTCGTTCAGGTCCTCGCTGGGAAAGCTGGAGACGCCCTGCACGGTCAGGCCCAGGCCGCCCGGATCGGCGGCGTTGAGGCCGTGACGGTTGGGGATCTGGAAGCTCTCGTCCGACGTGCCGAACATGAACGAGATGCTGCTCTGCGGGTCGATGATGTGATCCAGGAAGGCGAAGCCCTGGATCTGGTCGGTGTGGTCGTGCAGCGGATCGCTGCCGCCGTCCGGCGACTCGATGCCGAGGTCGTCGCGCAGGTAACTGCCGGAGACGAAGTAGTTGGTGGCGCCGTTGGAGCCGCCGTACTCGAAGCTCGGCTCGAACTCGCCATGGCTGCCGCCATACAGGCTGACCTCGCCGCCCGGCGTGTAGATCCCGCTCTTGGTGGTGATGTTGACGATGCCGGCGGTGGTGATCCCGTACTGGGCGGGCACCGCGCCGGTGATCAGCTCGGTCTTGTCCGCGAGGCGCGGGCTCAGCACCTGGCCGAACGCCGAGAGGCCCTCGGGCAGGATGACGTTGTTGATGCGGTACTGGATGTTGCCGTGGTCGCCGCGGATGTGCAGCTGGCCGAAGCTGTCCTGCACCACGCCCGGCGCCTGCAGCAGCACCTGGCTCAGCGCCGTGTTCTCGCCGCCGGGCAGCGTCAGCACGGTCTGGCTGGACATGCTGTAGGTCGACGCGCCGAGGCTGGGCTCGACGGCCGAGCGGGCCACGTCCAGCTTCTGAGCGGTGACGACGATCTCCGAGACCGCCGACCCGTTCGGGTCGGGGGTTGGGTCGGCCGCCATCGCCAGCGTCGGCGCGATCGCCAGCGCGGCGCCAGACAACAACCATGCACGCCGGCGACTACGGCCCATTTACGCGTTCCAATGCTGCGGTGCGGCAGGGCATGCAGAAGCTGGCGGGGAAAGCCCAGGTGCGGCCTTCCCGTTGGCGTCGGGAAAAATTCCCGATCTGCGTTTTTTCTTGGCGGCGTAGCCGAGCCGGTACACGACTAGCCCATGTCCCTGCGCCTACGGATCGTGGCGGCCGTCGTCCTGGTTCTGGTGTTCGGCTCCGGCTTCGGCCTGGCGCTGGCCGGCCAGCACGCCCGGCACTGGCTGCGCGACGAGATGACCAGCGCCGAGGATAGCGGCCGCGTGGAGACCGTGCGCGCGGTGGCCGAAATGCCGCTGACCGATCAGCCGGATCGCCTGCTGGCGCCCCTGATCGCCGACTTCGACGGCAACCGGCACCTGCAGGCCTGGCTGATCACGGCGCAGGGCGAGGTGCTCGCCACTTCGCGTCCGGCGCCAGCCGAACCGCCGCCCGACTGGTTCTATTATCTGCTCCGCCAGGACGTGCCGCCGGTGAAGCTGGCGGTGCCCGCCGGCGGGACGATCGAGCTCTGGCCGGTGTATTCCAACGACATGCAGGCGGTTTGGGCCGAGTTCGTCGACCTGGTCCTCGTGCTGGCCTTGGCCTCCGCAGGTGGCGCGGCGCTGGTGTTCGTGGTGGTGGGCCGGGCGCTGCGCCCGCTGCGCGCCGTCGGCGAGGTGCTGCCGCGCATCGGCCGCGGCGACTACTCGGCGCGCGCCCCGCTGGAGGGCCCGCCGGAGCTGGTCGCCCTCGGCCGCGGGGTCAACGAGATGGCGACGCGCCTGGCGGCGATGCGCGATCGCAACCGCACGCTGGAGGAGCAGATGCTCACCCTGCAGGACGAGGAGCGCGCCGACATCGCCCGCGACCTGCACGACGAGATCGGCCCGCACCTGTTCGCCGCCAACATCGACGCGGCCACCGCCGTCACCCTGATCGGCGCCGGGCGTGCGGACGAGGCGCTGGAGCAGGTGCGCTCGATCGCCGGCGCCATCGGTCACATCCAGCGCCTGGTGCGCGACATCCTGCAGCGGCTGCGGCCGACCCACCTGGCCGAGCTCGGCCTCTCCAGCGCCATCCTCGACCTGATCGCGTTCTGGAAGGCGCGGCGGCCGGAGATCGAGTTCCAGACCACGCTGGCCGACGACCGCGCCTTGCCGGAAGAGCTGCAGGAGACGCTCTATCGCATCGTGCAGGAGAGCCTCAGCAACGCCGTGCGCCACGGCGCGCCGAGGTCGATCCGCATCGTCATCGAGCGGTCCGCCGGCGGCGCGCGGGTGCAGGTGGTGAACGATGGCGCCGCCGAGGCCGAGGCTGCGCCCGGCTACGGCCTGACCGGCATGGCCGAACGCGTCGCCGCGGGCGGCGGGACCCTGTCGGCCGGCCCGACCGACGGCGGCCAGTGGCTCGTCGAGGCGGTGCTGCCGCTCGCCGGCGCGGCGCATGAGGAAGCGGCATGAAGATCCTGATCGTCGACGACCACGCCATCGTCCGCGACGGTCTTTCACGGCTGCTGGCGACCGATGGCGATCACGAGGTGAAGCTTGCGGCCACTGGTCGCGAAGCGCTGGTCCTCGCCCGCAGTTTCAGGCCCGACCTGGTGATCCTCGACCTCAACCTGCCCGGCCTCGGCGGGCTGGAGCTGCTGCGGCGCCTGGTGGCGATCGAGGCGGGCCGGATCCTGGTGCTGTCGATGCACGCCGAGCCGCTCTATGCGCGCCGCTCGCTGGAGGCGGGCGCCCACGGCTACGTCAGCAAGAACGCCGCCCCGGACGAGCTGCTGGCCGCGGTGCGCCGCGTCGCCGCCGGCGGCCGCTACGTCGAGGCCGAGATCGCCCAGGCGCTGGCCCTCGGCGCCGGCGCCGAGACGCTCAATGCGCTCAGCCCGCGCGAGTTGGAGATCATGCGCCTGCTGGCCGCCGGCTCCAGCCTGGCCGAGATCGCCGAGGCCCTCGGCGCCTCGTACAAGACCATCGCCAACACCTGCACCCTGATCAAATCGAAGCTCGGCGTCGCCCGCACCGCCGACCTGGTGCGGCTGGCGATCGAGACCGGCGTCTCCTGAGGCCGGTTTCGCTCGGTTGGAGTCCCAGTTCACGTCATTGCCGGCTGGAGCGCGAAGCGCGGAGTGCTGGCAATCCATGAACACCGTCGGTAGCCGCGTTCATGGGTGGCCGAGACAAGCTCGGCCATGACGTTGGTGAGCCGATCCATCTGACTCCAAATTGACTGGCGAGTGGCATGCAAACCTTCGGCGTCTCTGGGCGTTAGGCGCTCTGTTGGCGCGCCGCGCGGTTGGGGGTTCGCATGTCGAAGCGCGTCGCGGGCTGGGGGATCGTCGCGCTGGTGCTGACGGCCGCGCATGGGGCGATCGCGGATCCGGGGCCGGCCGATCCGGACAGCGCTGCAGCCAAGGCCGCCGACCCCAACTGGGCGATCCACGTCCAGGCGACCGACGTGCTGCAATACCACCCGGCGTTCAACTCGCCCTACCAGGGGACCAACAGCCTCAAGGGAACGCCGGAGACGGCGAACACGGTCGACGCTTCGATCATCGCCGGCTTCCGGCCGTGGAAGGGCGCCCAGATCTGGTTCGACGAGGACATGAATCAGGGCTTCGCGCCCAGCAACACCCTGGGCGCCGCCGGCTTCGTCAACGGCGAGGGGGCAAAGGTGGGGCACCGCTCGCCCTACTACCGCCCGCAGCGCTACTTCCTGCGCCAGACCTTCGAGCTCGGCGGCGGCGCGCAGGACGTCGATCCGGACCTGATGGAGCTGGGCGGCAGGACCACGAAGAACCGGCTGGTCATCACGGTCGGCAAGTTCAGCCTGACCGACGTGATGGACGACAACCAGTACGCCCACGATCCGAAGAACGACTTCCTGAACTGGGCGCTGATCGACACCGGCACGTGGGACTACGCCGCCGACGCGTGGGGTTTCTCCGAAGGCGCGGTCGCGGAGCTCTACGAGGGCCCCTGGACCTTCCGCGGCGCCTTCATGGACCTCTCCGACATCCCCAACAGCCCGGTGCTGACCCACGGCTTCAAGCAGTTCCAGCTCGATCAGGAGATCGAGCGGCGGCAAAGCTGGTTTGGCCGCGAGGGCAAGATCAAGCTGCTCGGCTTCGCCACGCGCGGCGAGATGGGCCGGTTCGACGACGCGATCGCGCTGGCCGCGCAGACCGGCGCCGCGGCGGATACGGCGCTGGTGCGCCATTACCGCACCCGGCTGGGCGTGGCGCTGAACATCGAGCAGCCGGTCAGCGACAATGGCGGCCTGTTCCTGCGCGCCGGCTGGGACCAGGGCCAGTACGAACCCTATGAATATACCGACATAGACCGCACGATCGCCGCCGGCGGGCAGATCACCGGCGCGCGCTGGGGGCGCAAGGACGACACGGTCTCGCTGGCCCTGATCGTCAACGGCATCTCGAAGGCGCACGAGGCCTACCTCGCCGCCGGCGGCCTCGGCATCCTGGTCGGCGACGGGCGTCTGCCCCATCCGGGCGCCGAGACCATCGTCGAGGCCTACTATAGTCTGGCGGTGATCAAGGGCGTCCACCTGACGCTGGACAGCCAGACCCTGGTCAACCCCGCCTACAACACCGACCGCGGCCCGGCGGAAGTCATCGGGCTGAGACTGCACGGGCAGTACTAGGAATTTGCGCCGCGAGGCTCGGCCGGCATGACCTGAATCAATGATAGCCCTGCTCGCCGCGGCTAAAGCAGCCCATGAACACAGCCGCGCGACGACGCGCCTACTCCGGGCCGCCGCTTTTCAGCTTCGGTTTTCGGCCGTTCTTTCTGCTGGCCTGCGTCTGGCCCGCCCTCACCGTGCCGATGTGGGTGTTGGCCTACCTTGGGTATGCTCCGTTCGCCGGGGCGCTGACCCGCGACTGGCATGTCCACGAGATGCTGTTCGGCTACCTATCCGGGGTCATGGCGGGCTTTCTGCTGACGGCCGTCCCGAACTGGACTGGCCGTTTGCCGGTGCTGGGCGCGCCGCTGGCCCTGCTGGCTAGCCTTTGGATCGCCGGACGCCTGTCGATGGTCATCGCGCCGCAAGGGATGTGGGCGGCGGTTGTGGACTGCGCCTTCCTGGTGGTCTTCGCCGGCGTTATCTGGCGCGAAGTCCTGGCCGGGCGCAACTGGAAGAACCTTCCGGTGTGCGCCCTGGTCAGCCTGCTCGCCTTAGCCAATATCGGCGTCCATCTGCGCCCGCTCGCGCCGGATCTGGCCGCGGGGGCCGAACGCCTCGCCCTTGGCGTCGCCGCCATGATGATCGCGCTGATTGGCGGACGGGTGACGCCGAGTTTCACGAGGAACTGGCTTGTTCAGCGCGGGGCGACCCGCCTGCCGGCTCAGTCGTCTCGGTTCGACCTGGCATCGTTGATTGTCACGGGTCTCGCCCTGCTCGCTTGGGTGACCGTTCCCACCCAGGCGCTGACGGGCGTGGCCCTGGTCGCGGCTGGCGTCGCCAACTTCGTCCGCCTGGCCCGCTGGCGTGGGGCGAGCACTCTGGCTGAGCCACTCGTCTGGATCCTGCACAAGGGTTTTGGCTGGCTTGCTTTCGCGCTGCTGATCATGGGCGCGGCGGCGCTGCGGCCTTCTGTCGTCCCGACCTCGGCCGGCATCCACGCCCTGACAGTAGGCGCGATCGGGGTCATGACCTTGGCCATGATGACCCGCGCGATTCTCGGGCACACAGGGCGCGCGCGGCATGCTGGCCCGGGGACCTTGGGGATTTATCTGCTCGCCAACCTTGCCGCGTGGCTGCGGCTGGCGGCGGCGTTCCTGCCCGATCGCCAGGCGCTATGGCTGGGCCTCTCGGCGACCGCCTGGAGCCTGGCGTTCGGCGGCTTCGTCATCCTCTACGGACCCATATTGATCGGGCCGCGCGTTGACCAATCCTCGCCGACGGCGACCACGCGCTACGCAAGATCGGACGTTTAGCCGCCGCGCTTCAGGGTCTCCCGGGCGATCACCACCTGCTGGATCTGGCTGGTGCCCTCGTAGATGCGGAAGATGCGCACGTCGCGGTACAGCCGCTCGATGCCGTGGTCGGCGACGTAGCCGGAGCCGCCGAAGATCTGCACCGCGCGGTCCGCCACGCGGCCGACCATCTCCGAGGCGAAGTACTTGGCGGCGGCGGCCTCCAGGGTGACGTTCTCGCCGGCGTCGCGCTTGCGGGCGGTCTCCAGGGTCAGCGCCTTGGCGGCCATGCTCTCGGTCTTGCTGTCGGCGATCATGCCCTGAACCAGCTGGAAGCCCGAGATCGGCTGACCGAACTGCTTGCGCTCGCTGGCGTACTCGACGCAGTCCTTGATCAGCCGCTCGGCGACGCCGATGCAGACGGCGGAGATGTGCAGCCGGCCGCGGTCCAGCACCTGCATCGCCACCTTGAAGCCCTCGCCCTCCGAGCCCAGACGGTTTTCGATCGGCACACGGACGTTGTCGAAGATCACGTCGCAGATGTGGGCGCCTTGCTGGCCCATCTTCTTTTCCGGCTTGCCGACCGAGAGCCCCGGCAACTCGCGCGGGACCAGGAAGGCGGTGACCCCGGCCGCGCCTTTCTTGTCCGGATCGCTGCGGGCCATCACCGTGAACAGGTGGGCCTTGTTGGCGTTGGTGATGAACCGCTTCATCCCGTTCAGCACGTAGACATCGCCGTCGCGCGTGGCCCTGGTCTGCACCGCGGCGGAGTTGGAGCCGGCTTCCGGCTCGGTGAGGGCGAACGAGGTGATGATCTCGCCGGAGGCGATGCCGGGCAGGTAGCGCCGCTTCTGGCCCTCGTCGCCGAACATCACCAGCCCCTGGCTGCCGATGCCGACATTGGTGCCGAACGCCGAGCGGAACGCCGGGCTGGTGCGGCCCAGCTCCACCGCGACAAGGCACTCATCCTCCATCGACAGATCGAGCCCGCCGTATTCCTCCGGGATCGACAGCCCGTAGAGGCCAAGCTCGCGCATCTCGGCGATGACGTCGTCCGGCACCGCGTCGTTCTCGGCCACCTGCGCCTCCAGCGGCCGCAGCCGCTCGGCGACGAACCGGCGCACCGTGTCGATCAGCTGGTCGCGGGTCTCCAGATCGAGCGCCATGATTCACTGCCCCTTCCGCTCTTCCCCGCGAACGCGGGGATCCAGGCGTTTTATCCAAGAGCGCGGAGGACACCAGAAAAAGCCTGGGTCCCCGCTTTCGCGGGGAAAAGCGGGGCGCCGCCCTTCCGCAAGCCGCCGCCGATGTGCTTAGGAGCCGTCACTCCCCACAACGGACATGGATTCACAGCGAATGGACGGCGGCGACGCGCAGAACCCCTGGACCCCGCAGCCAGTGTTGGAAGGCGAATGGGCCGGGTGGGGCCGCTACGACACCGATCCTTACGAGACGCTGACCGGGCCGTTCTACGCGCGGCGCGACGAGGCCGGGCAGATGGTCTGCGCCTTTCGCGCCGAGAGGAAGCACATGAACGGCGGCGGCCACATGCACGGGGGGTGCATGGCCACGTTCGCCGACTACGCCCTGTTCATGATCGCTGACGAGGCGCTCAAGGATGTCGGCTCGGTGACGGCCTCGCTGAACTGCGAGTTCGTCGACGGCGCCCAGGAGGGCGAACTGATCGAGGCGCGCGGCGATATCGTGCGCGCCGGCGGCTCGATGGTGTTCGTGCGCGGCCTGATCACGGCCAGCGGCCGCCCGATCACCAACTTCTCGGCGATCGTGAAGAAGATCCGGCGAAAGGACTGACACGCCCGTGACCGATCGCCCCGCCTGGCTGGCCCCCGCCCTCGCCTACGTCGAGTTCCTGGCTCGGCTATCAGATGCGCGCCACCGAGCAGCCGGGCTGCGCGTTGGCCATCGCCTACAAGGGCGAGGTCGCGCTGGACGTCGCGTTCGGCTGGGCCGATCAGGCCGCCGGCGAGGCGCTGACGCCGCGCCATCGTTTCCGCGTCGCCTCGCACTCGAAGTCGTTCACCGCCGCGGCGATCACGAAGCTGCGCGAGCAAGGCCGGCTGAAGCTGGACGACAGCGCCGGGCAGTACGTCAGCGGGCTGCACCCGGACATCGCCGCCGCGACGCTGTCGCAGCTCCTATCCCACACCGCCGGCGTCCTGCGCGACGGCCCGGACTCGGCCTATTGGGCCGGCCGCAAGCCGTTCCTGAACGAGGCGGAGCTGCGCGCCGAACTGACGCTGCCGCCGCCGATCCCGGCCACGACGCAGCTGAAATACTCCAACCACGGCTTCGGCCTGCTCGGCCTGGTGATCGAGGCGGTGACCGGCGAGCCCTACGGCGCCTGGGTGAAGCGCGAGATCGTCGACGCCGTCGGGCTGAGCGACACCACGCCAGACGTACCGGCCAGCGGCCCGCTGGCGCGCGGCCATTCCGGCAAGGCGCTGCTGGGCCGCCGGCTGGTCTTTCCGGGCGACCAGTCGACCCACGCGCTGGCGTCGGCGACCGGGTTCGTCAGCACGGCGGCGGACCTGGCGCGCTTCTTCGGCCAGCTGTCGCCGAACGCCGAGACCAGCGTGCTGTCCGCCGCCAGCCGGCGCGAGATGAGCCGCGCCCAGTGGGAGGACAAGTGGTCGGTCGCGCCGCAGAAGTATGGCCTCGGCACGATCAGCGGGACGTTCGACGGCTGGGACTGGTTCGGCCACAGCGGCGGCTTCCAGGGCTACATCACGCGCTCGGCCGTGGTTCCAGAGCACGACTTGTCGCTGTCCTGCCTGACGAATTCGGTCGACGGCATGTCGCACCTGTGGCTCGACGGGGCGATGGCGATCCTGAAGCGGTTCAAGGCCGACGGCGCGCCGAAGGCCGACCTCGCCGACTGGTCCGGCCGCTGGTGGAGCGTCTGGGGCCCGACCGATCTCGTGCCGGTGGGCGATAAGGTGGTGCTGGGCCTACCAGGCCTGGTCAACCCGGTCGCCAAGGCCGCCGAGCTGACCGTCACCGGCCCCGACGAAGCCCGGATCAGCCAGTCCGGCGCCTTCGGCAACTACGGCGAGCCGGCGCGCCTGATCCGTGGCGCGGACGGCGCGGTCGTCGCCGTGCGCCTCGCCGGCGGCCGCATGACGAGCGAGGCGGAGCTGGCGGCGGAACTGGTCGAGCGTTACGAGCAAGCCTGACATGTCAGCTGGCGGCTCAGCTTAGTTTCCGATTGCCGCCCCTGCCCGTCCGGCACATGCTGGCATGTCAACGGCCTTCGCGGAGCCCGATGCTGGACCAAGCCAACACCTTCGCCCTCAGCGCCGACGAGCGACGCGAGCTCGACGCCGACGGCTTCGTGGTGCGCCAGAGCGTGTTCGACGCCGCCGAATGCGCCGCCATCGCCAGCGATTGCGAAGACCTGATCGCGCTGCTGGAGCGGGCCGGGCGGCGCACCAAGCATGTAGTCGGCAGCTACATGTTCGAAATCCAGCGCGAGGCCGCCACGATCGTGAAGTGGGAGCCGGATGCGCCGGAGGTGGTGCAGGGCGTCGAGCCGTTCGCCCACATCTCCCCGGCCCTGAAGGCCTGGGGCCTCGACGCCCGGCTGGTCGATCCGTGCAAGGCGATCGTCGGCCAGGACGAGCTGATGCTGTTCACCGAGAAGCTGAACGTGAAGCGCGCCCGCCACGGCGGCCCGATCGTGCTGCAC
Source organism: uncultured Pseudomonadota bacterium (assembly GCA_963835495.1). GTDB lineage: Bacteria > Pseudomonadota > Alphaproteobacteria > Caulobacterales > Caulobacteraceae > Acaudatibacter. Next base: position 2,172,489 of record CAWIFQ010000003.1, read on the forward strand.
CAGGACTTCCCCTACTGGGAGCCGCTGACGCCGGTCGCGGGCCGGATCGCCACCGCCATGGTCTTCCTCGACGACGCCATCATCGCCAACGGCTGCCTGGAGGTCGCGCCGGGAACGCACAAGGCCGGCAAGTGGCCGCAGCGCACCGAGGCCGACGGCTTCGGCAGCCTGGAGATGGACCCGGAAGCGTTCGACCTCGGCCGGCTGCAGCCGCTGGAGGTTCCGGCCGGCGCGGTGGCCTTCTTCGGCGCCTTCCTGGTCCACCGCTCGCTCCCCAACCGCACCGACGGCGACCGCCGCGCTTTGCTCTACTCCTACCAGCCAGCCGGCCAGCCCAGCGGCCTGGAGCTCAACACCCTGCTGCAGCGCCGGCCGGCGAACCCTCCGGGCGGGGCGGCGTCATGACCGTTCCAGACTTCGGCCCACCGCCGTCCTCGACCTTCGATGTCGCCCCCAGCCCGGACGAGATCGCCGCGTTCGAGGCCAACGGCTTCCTCGCCGTCGAACGCCTGACCACCGACGAGGAGCTGGCCTGGCTGCGGCGGATCTTCGAGTTCATCTTCGATCCCGCCAACTCCGGCAAACGCGGCGGGCCAGTCGACCGGTCGGGGGCGCAGGGCGGCGGCGAGCCCAGCCGGCTCGGCCAGGCCTTCTTTCCGGAGATGCAGTTCCCGGCGATCCTGACATCGACCTTCCACCGCAACGCCAAGCGCTACGCCGCCGCCCTGCTCGGCGTCGACGCCGGGCGGCTCTCCTGCTGGGGCCACATGATCCGCAAGCCGCCGGGCGGCCGCGCGGTGTCGTGGCATCAGGACCGCGCCTACTGGCAGCCGGAGCTGGACTACTGCGCGCTGGGCGTCTGGCTGCCGCTGCACGACGTGACCGTCGAGATGGGGGCGATGCAGTTCGTGCCCGGCTCGCACCGGCGGGGCGCCCTGCCCCATCGCCACGAGGACGATCCGGCGCACAACCTGCTCACCGTGACCGAAGCCGTCGACGCCGCGGCGGCGGTCGCCTGCCCGCTCAAGGCCGGCGGCGCTACGTTCCATCACGCCCAGACGCTGCATTTCACCGCACCCAACACGTCCAGTCGGCCGCGGCTGGCGTTCCCGATGGAGTTCCAGCTGACCCCGGTCCGCCGCGCGGTTCCGGAGGTGATGCCTTGGGTGGACGAGCACCGCGCCGCCGTTGGCCCGCAGCCGCTGGTCCATGTCGGCGACGGCAAGATGAGCCGGCTCTGAGACGCGGGCTCAGCCGCCTGAATATCGCGCCTTGAGCTGGCCGGTGTATTCCTGGACCAGTAGCTCGACATCCTCGCCGGTCTTTTCGGCTTCGTAGGCGAGTTCCTCGGCCAGCTTGACGGCGTCGGACCGCGACATGCCGTGCGCCAATGGCTTGGCGTCGCGAAACACGGTCCACTCCCCATCCTTGGTGGTGACGGCGAACTGAATCATCCGTGATCGGCCTTCCGTGTCAGATAACCCTGTTAGGTTCCAAACTTTGCAATCGGGGACATGGTTGCAAGGGGGACGTCATACGGCTGGGGACGACAAGATGAATCTTGATCGCGCGATCATCGCGGGGCTCGCGGCGATAGCGATCGGCGCATCGTCCGCCGCCGCCGCGCCGCAGGCGGTCGAAAATTCGATCGCCGCGCAAATCGGCTACCTCCAGAAAATCAGCGCCGTCGCGCCGGGCGTCTGGGTGCTGGCAGAGCCAAGCTTCCAGGTGCAGCCGATCGGCAATGTGACAGTGATCGAGCAGGCCGACAGCCTAGTGCTGGTCGACGCCGGCGGCTCCGCCGGATCGGGCCGAAGGATCGTCGCCCTGGTGCGCCGGATCAGTCGCAAGCCGGTCAAGGCGATCATCCTCAGCCAGTGGCACGGCGACAAGGTGCAGGGTCTCAGCGAGTTGCTGAAGGCCTGGCCGAACGCGCGCACTATTGCGACGCGCCAGACCCAGTCCCATCTGGCCGATCCGCGCACGATGAACACGCCGGCGACGCCCGATCCAGCGCGCAACGCCGCCTTCGTGAAAGCCCAGCTCGATGCTGCGGACTACATGGAAGGGGAAGCCATGAAGGCCGGGCCGCCGGAACAGCAGACGGGCTTCGGCGCCGCCTCGGCCATGCTCCGGCAGTACGCGCTCGACGTCGACGGCACGCTGACGATCGCGCCCAAGGAAGCGTTCGCCGACCGCCTCGAGATCGCCGACGCCCGTAGGCCGGTCGAGGCGCTCTACCTGGGCCGCGCCAACACTGACGGCGACGCGCTCGTCTGGCTGCCGCGCCAGCGCATCCTGATCGCCGGCGAGACCGTCATCCTGCCGTTCCCCTACGGCTACGAGAGCTATCCGGCGGAGTGGATCACGGTGCTGCGCCAGTTGCGCGCCTTGCCGTTCCACGTCCTGATCCCCGGCCACGGACCGCCCCAGCACGACCGGCTGCAGATCGACCGGATCGCCGCGGCGCTGACAGAAGTCGAGGCGCAGGTGAGGCCACTGGCGGCCCGGGGCCTGACCTTGGATCAGATCCAGGCCAAGGTCGACTTCAGCGCCGACCAGCGTCGCTTCGTCGGCGACAATCCCTGGCTGGCGCGCTGGTTCAAGGCGTTCTGGGTCCAGCCGATCGTGGCTTCGGCCTACAAGGAGGCGAAAGGCGAGCCGATCGCGCAGGGCCTGACGCCCTGAAGCGTTTGGCGATGGCGCCGAGAACCGCCATATCGCCGCTCATGGTCCCGCTCTCAGTCCTCGATCTCTCCCCCGTCTCCATCGGCGGAACCCAGGCGCAGGGGGTGCGCGACACGATCGAGATCGCCAAGGCGGCCGAGCGGCTGGGCTACCGGCGCATCTGGATGGCCGAGCACCATTCGATCCCGCACCTCTCCAGCGCCGCGCCGGAGATCCTGATCGCGGCCATCAGCCAGGTGACCTCGACCATCCGGCTGGGCTCCGGCGGCGTCATGCTGCCGAACTACTCGCCGCTAAAGGTGGCGGAGGTGTTCATGGAGCTGGAGGCGCTGGCGCCGGGCCGGGTCGACCTCGGCCTCGGCCGCGCGCTGGGCGCCGACGGCGTCACCGGCCGGGCGCTAGGCTCGCAGATGTCGGACGTGTTCCCGCAGTACTTCGCCCTGCTCTCGGCCTGGCTGCTCAACTCCTCGGGGGTCGAGCCGTTCCCCTCGCCGCACCCGTTCGCCAATGTGAAGGCGAGCCCCGCCGGCCCCTCGCACCCGGACCTGTTCCTGCTCTGCTCGTCGGTGGACAGCGCCCGCTTCGCCGGCATGGTCGGCGTGGGGATGGTGTTCGCCGAGTTCATCGCCCGCGCCGACGGCGCGCCGTCCGTGGCCGCCTACCGCGAGGCGTTCCAGCCGTCGGTGTACCGCGCCGAGCCGTTCGCCGGCGTCGCCACCATTGCGCTCGCCGCCGACACCGCCGAGGAGGCCGAGCGCCTCGCCGCCCTCGTGCCGCGCCCGCCGCAGCGCCCTGGCGAGCCGCCGGAGGGCGAGGGTTTCGTCCGCCGTTTCCGCGGCGACGGCGCGGCGGTGCGGGCGTTCCTCGCGGAAAAGGCGGCCCACACCGGCGCCGACGAGATCTTCGTCCTCAACGGCGGCCCGACGCTGGAGTCCAGGCTGCGCTCGATGGAGCTGGTGGCGCCGCTGATGGCTGCAACCCCTGCCTAAAGACCCACTGTTCCCCTTCCCCTTGCGGGAAGGGGTCAGGGGTTGGGGTGTCTGCTCGGTGTTTGCCGTTTCTGCGCTAAGCCCTGCGAACATCCAGCGCGCACCCCCACCCCCGCCCCCTCCCCGCAGGGGGGGGAGTTAAGGCAGCACCTTCACTTCGATCTTCGAGACCGCGTAGACGCTGCGGGCCGGTTTCTGGTCGCCGTCGACGACGACGCGGAACGGCGCATCGTGGGCGGTGAGCGGGGCGCCGTCCATCTTGTCGGCGAGGATCACCGGGTGGCGCTGCACGCTGCCGTCGGTCTCGGCCAGCGAGAAGACGGCGCGGAAGCCGTCGCCGCCGGTGACCACCAGATAATCCCTGTCAGCGTCGGCGTGGATCCGGGCGCCGGTGGGCGCATCGACCAGCCGCAGGATCTCGGTGAGACGGACGCCCTCGTAGGTGTGGGCGATCGAGTGGTTGATCATCGTCGCCTCGGCGCGACCCAGGTCGGCCAGCACCGCCGGGGTCAGCACCAGCGTCTTGCCGGTCGGACCGACGACCACTGTCTGCTTCACCGGCGCGGCCGGCGCGGCGGCCGGACTCGAGACGGCTGGCGTCGAGGGCGGCGTGGCGGCGATCGCCGGCGACGAGAGCAGCGCCAGAACGAACGCGACTGTCCTGATCATCATGTCCCCGCCGTGGCCGACGACCGCTCGCGCATCGCCGCCTGCCAGCGTGTCAGATTCGCCAGCTCCTCGGGGATCTTGAAGCGCACCAGCCGGGCGAACTCCATGCCGATGTAGAGCACGCCGTCGGCGATGGTGATCCGCTCCGCGCCGATCCATTCGCTCTCGCCCAGCCGGCGGTCGAACAGCTGCAGCGAACGTTCGGCCTGCGCGCGGTTGTTGGCCGCGACTTCCGGCACCTGGGTCTCCAGCGCGGCCAGCGCCGGGTGGCCGTGGCGCACCGCCAGCATCAGCGGCGTCGCCGCCAGCAGTTCGGCGCGGCGCGTCCACATCTCGATCACCGCCGTCTCCTTCGCATCGCGGCCGAACATGTTCGGCTCGGGATAAAGGCTCTCGAGGTAGCGGCAGATCGCCAGCGACTCGGTGATCGTCGTGCCGTCGTCCATGGTCAGCGCCGGCGCCTGGGCCATGCCGGCGCGGGCGACATATTCCGGCGTCCGGTGCGCGCCCGTCATCAGGTCGACGTCGACGATCTCGATGTCGTCGATCCCCTTCTCGGCCATGAACCAGCGGACGCGGCGCGGATTGGGCGCGAGGCGGCTGTCGTAGAGTTTCATGGCGCGGGTCCCCGTAAGAAAATTTCGATTAGAAACTCTCTATTTCGAGAACAGGGCGCCCGGCAAGGCGCCGACCACCGAGGCGGTCATGCAGGTGGCGAGGAAGCCGACCAGCATCGCCTTCCAGACCATGCCCATGATCTCCTTGTGCCGGCTGGGGGCCAGGATCGAGTAGCCGGCGACGTTGATCCCGACCGAGGCGATGTTGGCGAAGCCGCACAGCGCATAGGTCATGATGATCCGGCTGCGGTCCGACAGCACGCCGGGGGCGAGGTTGGCCAGGTCGATGAAGGCGGTGAACTCGGTCAGCATCAGCTTCACGCCCAGGAGCGAGCCGGCCGCCTGCGCCTCCTTCCACGGCACGCCCAGGCACCAGGCCAGCGGCGAAAGGGCGACGCCGAAGATCCGCTCCAGGCTCAGCGGCGCGCCGCCGACCGGGGCGAACAGACCGAGCGCTCCGTCGACCATCGCCACGATCGAGACGAACACGATCAGGGTGGCGCCCACCTTCAGGCAGATCTCCAGCCCCACGCCGATGCCCTTGATCAGGGCGTCGATCGAGCTTTCGTACATCGCGTCGGCGCTCAGGTCGGCGCTCTCGCCGGCCTCGGCGGCGGCATCCCTGGGGACGGCGATCCGCGCCAGCAGCACGCCCGCCGGCGCCGAGATCACCGAGGCGGTCAGCACATGGGCGGCGGCGTTGGGCAGCACGCCCTTCAGGATGGTCGCGTAGGCCACCATGGTCGAGCCGGAGACGCAGCTCATGCCCACCGCGAGCAGCATGAACAGCTCGGAGCGCGACAGCGAAGGCAGGTAGCTGCGGATGAAGATCGGCCCTTCGACCTGGCCCATGAACACGGTCGCCGCGGTCGCCAGCGCCGGCGGCCCGCGCAGGCCCATGGTCCGCTCGAACAGGACGCCGAAGCCCTGGATCACCCACTTCAGGATGCGCCAATGCCAGAGCAGCGCCGACAGCGCGCAGATCACCAGGATCACCGGCAGCACGCGGAAAGCGAAGGTGAACAGGCCGGCGGGGTTGGTCACCGAGTAGGGCTGGCCATCGGCCCCGGCGAGGAAGCCGAACACGAACTTCACCCCGGCCTGCGTGCTGCCGGAGAGGCCGTCGACGATGGTCCCGGCGCCGGCCAGCACCGAGCGCGCGGCCGGCAGACCGAACAGCAGCAGCACCAGGGCGGCCTGCACCGCGATCGCGCCGATCGCCAGCTTCCACGGAAACGCCGAACGCTTCTCCGACAGCGCCCAGCAGATCGCCATGGTCACGAAGACGCCGACCACGCTCTGCGCATTCTCCAGCCCGAACATCCGCCGCCCTCGCCGCCCCGGAGGATTGGGCATGAGCCGGGGGCGCGGCGCAAGGCGACGGAGCGCTCGCCTCCATCACAGCCCAATAGAACGGCGACACCTCCCAATTCTCGGTCGTCACCGGCCGCAAGTGCCGGTGATCCATGAACGCTCGTGGGTGGCCGTGCTCGGCACGGCCACGGCGCGGTCTGTGTTCTTGGGTCGCCGGGACTAACGCCCGGCGATGACCGAACGTTGATGCAAACCTCAAGTCCTGGGCTGCGGCCGCAGGATCAGGATCGAGACGTCGCCGGTCGGGGTGAAAGTGCTGTGCCGGACCTCGAACTGGGTCGGTGAAATTTTGCGCACGCCAGTCGCGCAGAAGCTGACGATGTTGGCCGGATCGCCCTTGTCGACCACCATGCGGAAATCGCCGATCGGCGCTTTCCAGTTGGCGCCGGACGAGAGGATGTACTCGATCCGTTGCTCGGTGAGCGGCGCGTAGTCCTCGCCCGGTTTGATCGTCTTGCGCACCGAGGCCAGGAAGCCGTCATCGACGCAGTAGTGCGCCCGGCGTGACGCATACTCCGGCTGCTTGACGAAATCCGGCGAGCCCCACTCCGTGCCGGCGCTCTCGCCCACCGAGGGGGTGTAGCGGTGCTGCACGTCGATCACGCGGCCGGCGGGAAAGCTCTGGCGCCAGAAGTAGGTGGTCTTCAGCGTCCAGGTCGCCTCCCAGTGCTTTTCCATCGGCTTGTTCGCATCGAACCCGTACTCGTCGATGATCGCCAGATGTTTGGCCACCAGCGCGTCCCGCGTCGCCTGCGGCAGGCGATCCAGCAGCTTGTTGGTCGAGGCCAGGTGCGGCGCCAGCGGGACGCCGAGCGACTTCAGATAGGCGGTCTGGTCGACGCCGTCCTTGATCGCCTTCTGCTCCACCTGCGCGGCCACCGGCTTGCCGTCGACCAGCGTCGAGAAGCCGAGAATGTTCTGCGGATCCTGGGTCGGGATCGAGATGGTGTCGTCGACGCCTTCGGTGGTGATGTCGGGCATCGGGAAGGCGACAGTCACGGTGACGTCGGCGGTCGAGGTGTTGGCGAATTTGTAGTGAACCCGCACCTGCCTGGCGGAGATGAACAGGTCCTCTGAGCGCATCTCGATCGCCGGGCTCTTGGTCAGCACCAGCCCGCCGGCGGCGAGTTCCGCGGTGGAGTCGTTGCCGGACGCGCCGCCGGCGACTAGCAGCACGGCCGCGGCGGCGCCCAGACCAGCCGCATTCGCCCTAATTCTCATGCCGGCCCCGCAATCCGCTGTTCCCCGCGAAAGCGGGGATCCAGGCGTTTTATCGCAAGGCTCGAAGGGTTCCAGAAAAAGCCTGGGCCCCCGCCTTCGCGAGGGAGAGCGGATAGGGGCGTGGCTAGGCGGTGACCGCGGTCGTCGCCGCGCCGGCCGAACCGGCCTGGCTCGTCGCGTCGGTGGCCTGGCTGAGCGCGTCGCTCGCGGCCTTGTACTTGCCGGCGCCGTGATGGTGGTGGTGGACCTGGCCCGCGCCGGCGCTGTCCTGCAGCTTCAGAAGCGCGCTGGCGAGGCTGCTGCTGAGCGTGGCCGCGGACGAGGGCTGGGATGAATTGGCCGGGCTGGAAGCGGCCTGGCTGGGCACATTTTGCCCTGACGCGCCACTGTCGGTCGGGGCGAAGAAGGCGGAGACGCCGTTGGCGATCCGGGTCGCAAGACCTTGTTCCACCTGTTGAATTATCGGCAGGGCGGCCAGTGCTGCAGCGATCAACGGGTCTCTCCGGCGAAGGTCGGCGTCGTGACGACGCACACCCCCTCGCGAGAAACGGGCCAAGTCTACTGGTCGGCCAGTTCCTTGGCCAAGGCGGCGTCGCCGTAGACCTTGTCCAGCGCCTGGCTGATCGCCACGGTCGACACCGCGATGGTGCGGTTCAGCGCGCCGTCGTAGGCGAAGTCGCCGGCGATCGAGTGGATGTTGCCGTCGAACGCCGTGCCGACGATCTGGCCCTTGGCGTTGACCACCGGCGAGCCGGAGCTGCCGCCGGTGATGTCGTTGGTGGTGGCGAAGTCGAGCACGGTGGTCGGGTCGAGCTTGGCCTCGCCCGCTGTCCAGCGGCCCGGCAGGCGATAGGGCGGCGCGCCGGTGGCGCGGCCGTAGAGGCCGGCGAAGGTGGTGAAGGCCGCGGTCTGCTGGCCCTGGTCGGTCCAGCCGGCGACCTTGCCGTAGCTGAGCCGCAGCGAGAAGGTCGCGTCGGGATAGATGCCGGGTCCCTGGAACGCGTAGCGCACCCGGGCGATCCGCTCGCCGGCGTCCTGGATCGGCCCGACCACTTCCTCTTCCCAGACCTGGCGGGCGGCCCGCGACAGCGGATCGGTGGCGATCACGAACTGGATCATCGGATCGTTGGAGGCGGCGACGGCGGTCATCCCGCCCTCCCACAGCGCGCGGCGGAACGCCGGGTCGGCGAGGCGGGTGCCGCCGACCAGCCGATCGGCCAATTCCTCCGGACTCTCCTTGCCGATCAGCATGGCGACGGCCGGCGCGTCGGCGCCCAACAGCTCGCGCGTCTTGGAGAGCCAGAACTCCAGATAGAGCCTCTCCAGCACCGGCTCGACCGGCTTGGCGTCGAGCAGCAGCTTCTCGTCCAGCGGCAGGCGGCTGTCGGCGTATTCGGGCAGGCGCACGCCGGTCGGCTTGGCCCGCTCGGCCGCGCCGCGAACGATCTCGCGGGCGTAGCGGAACAGGTCGGAGCCGCCGCCGGCGCCGGACTCCAGCTCGTGCCAGACGGCGAACTGCAGGGCGTAGCCCTTCTGCGCCGCATCGATCTGCGCCCAGGGATCGCCGATCGCGGCGGCGAGCTTGGGGTCGGTGGCGAGCTTGACCTTCAGCTCGGCCTCGTCCCGCTCCCGTGCGGCGATCAGCCCCGGATCGCGCAGCGCGGCGAGCCGGCCCTGCAGCATCTTGTAGCTGTTCTCGTCCTCGAACAGCGCGCCGGAGATCAGCCGACGCATCTTGGGTCCCTGTTCGCCAAGCTCGGTCAGCCGGCCGCGCAGCTCGGCCGCCTGCACCGACAGCAGCGGCAGCGACACATCGCGCAAAGTGGCGAGCTGGGTCACCGTCAGCTGCCGCTCGGTGCTGGCCGGGTTGCCGGAAACGAACACCGGATCGCCGGCCTGCGGCGGGCTGGTGGCCCAGGCCAGGAACGTCGGCGTCTCCGCCGGCTTGCCGTTCTCGTAGAGCCGCAGGAACGCGCAATCGAGATCGTAGCGCGGGAAGTTGTAGTTGTCGGGATCGCCGCCAAACCAGGCCGCGTCCAGCTCCGGCGCGAACACCAGCCGCACGTCGGCGTAGCGCCGGTAGCGGTAAACCTTGAACTGGCCGCCCTGGTAGAAGCTGATCACCTGGCAGCGGTAGCGCACGTCGCCGGCGCAGACGGCCTGCTCGGCCGCGGCGATCGCCCCCTCGCGGGCGGCGGCGTACTCCTCGCCGATCTTGCCGGCGCCGGCCGCGAAGATCGGCGCGGTGACGTCGGTGATGCCGACCAGCACCTCGGCCTGCACGCCGGGGCAGGTTCGCTCGTCGGTCCTGGCGTCGGCGAGGTAGCCCTCGTTCACGTAGTCGCGGTCGAGCGGCGAGAGCTGCTGCGCGCAGGTGACGACGCAGTGCTGGTTGGTCAGCACCAGGCCGGCGCGCGAGACGATCGACGCCGAGCAGCCATTGGTCAGCCGCACCGAGGCGTCGCGCAGGTGGTCCAGCCAACGGCTGTCGATGGAGACGCCCAGCGCGTCCTTCACCCGCGACACCGGGGCTTCGTCGAAGGGCCACATCCCTTCGTCCGCCCGCGCCGCGCCCCCGGCCAACAGCACCAGCGCCGCGGCTGACGCGGCGAAAGTCTTTCCGAACATGCTGGGTTGAGCTTATGCCGCGTCGGCGCCCTCGTCCACGCAGGCTCAGGTCAAGATGCGTCAGGAGATGTCATGAACCAGCAGTCCATCGACGCCGCCATGAAGTGCCTGGACGACTTCATGACCGCCTTCAACGCCCGCGACATCGCCGCCTGGCAGCAGACCTTCAACTTCCCGAGCGTGCGGCTGGCCTCCAACACCCTGGCCATCATCGACAAGGACTACCACCAGCCGGACATGTTCGGCCGCGGCGCGCTGACCGAGTGGGACCATTCCGCCTGGGAGCGCCGCGACGTGATCCATGCCGGCGACGACAAGGTGCACATCGACACCCGCTTCGTCCGCTACCGCAAGGACGGCAGCGTGATCGGCGGCTTCGATTCGATCTACGTTGTCACCTGCGAGAACGGCCATTGGGGCGTGAAGGCCCGCTCGAGCTTCGCGCCATGAGTTTCCGCGCCTCCTACCCCGCCTTCGTCAGCGACGCCGATCCGCCGCTGACCATCGCCGGCAAGCTGTCCACGCCCGTGGAAGGACCGCCGGCGCCGGCGGTCCTGATCTGCCACGGCTCCGACGGGGTCGATCCGCGCGGCGCCTTCCACGCCGCGGCGCTCAACGACGCTGGCATCGCGACCTTCGAGATCGACATGTGGGCGGCCCGGGGCGTCAAGCGCGGCGCGCTGGCCAGGCCCCGGTCGGTGCCGGAGACCCTGCCGGACGCCTTCGCGGCGCTGGCCTTCATGGCCCGCCAGCCGGAGATCGATCCGGCCAGGCTGGGTATCCTCGGCTTTTCCTGGGGCGGCGTGGTCTCGCTGCTGACGGCGACGCCGCGCTGGCGCGATCAACTCGGCGCCAAGGCCCCGGCGATCAAGGCCCACGCTGCGCTCTACCCGGTCTGCTGGGCCTACGAGAACGTCCCGGGCCTGTCGCTGGCGTCGCTCACCGGCGCGCCGATCCTGATCCAGGCCGGCGACGCCGACGCCTATGACGATCCGGACGGGCTCGACCAGCTGCTGGCGCGCCTGCCGGCCGCCTCGCGCGCCCTGATCCGCGGCGTCACCCACAAGGGCGCCGGCCACGGCTTCGATCGCAACTCGCCGGCCCGCACCATCGTCGACCCGTTCGCCCACAAGGGCGCCGGCGGTCCGGTGCTGATGGCGTTCCATCCCGAGGCCGCCGAAGCCGCCCGCGCCGCCAACGTCGCCTTCTTCACCGAGATGCTCTGAGGCGCCAGCCGTCCGCGCGAACGCCGTTCGCCGTTACCTCGAATTAATTGGGCCGATTCAAGCCCCGACCTTAAAGACACGTTCCACGCGAGGGGACGATGTCGCTGGCTCTGGCCACCTTGATCTACGAATGGCGCCGCTATCTGGCGGCGATCATCGCGTTGGCCTTCTCCGGCATGATGGTGATGGCGTTCTCCGGCATGTTCGCCGGCATCATCCACGCCGAGCTGGCCACCTGGGAGCGCTCGCGCGCCGACCTGATCATCCTGCCGCCGAACGTCAAGGCGCTGGTCAACAGCAACGCCAGCATACCGGCGCGGGTGAAGCCGCTGATCTACCTCAATCCCGAGGTTGTGGACGTCGAGCCGATCAGCGGCAGCGGCGCGATGTGGATCAACGTCGCCAAGCCTGGCCAGAAGCAGGTGCAGACCTTCGTCCAGACTTTCGGCGTGCAGCCCTATCCGGGGTCGGTGACCCTGCCCAAGGACTTCACCGAGCAGGAGCGCATCGCCCTGATGGAGCCGGGCGCGGTGGCGATCGACGCCAGCGCCCAGGTCCCGCTCGGCGTGAAGCTCGGCGACAAGGCGTCGCTGAACGGCAATTCGGTCTGGGTGCGGTCCATCCTGCGCAACTACCAGAGCCCGCAGCAACCGATCGTGGTGATGTCCTACCAGACGATGCGCCAGCTCGGCATGGAGCGCGAGGGCCTGCGCATCGGCCCGCTGATGGTCAGCATCCGCGATGCCAAGCGCGCCGAAGCGGTGCGCGATCAACTCAACAAAGTCGCCCACGGGGCCTACCAGGCCTTTACGCTGAAGGAGTTCAACCAGGCCAACGAGACCGCGGTGATGGGCGAACAGATCATCGGTCTGCTGCTCGCGTTCTCGGTGTTCCTGGCCGCCCTGATCGGGGTCGGCGTCACCTCCCAGACCCTGCGCGGCGCGATCCTCTCCAACATCCGCGAGTTCGCCTCGCTGCGCGCGCTCGGCATTTCGATGGGCTCGCTGCGGATGATCGTGATGGAGCTGTCGTTCTGGGCGGGCGTCGCCGGCACCATCGCCGCCTTGCTGTTCACCGCCGGCATCGCCCTGCTGGGCGGCACCATCGGCCTGCCCATCGTCGTGCGGCCGCCGGTCGCGGTGTTCGTCTGCATCATGATGATGGTGATCGCCATCATCTCCGGGGCGATGGCGATGGGCATCCTGAAGAAGAGCCAGCCAGCGGACCTGCTGCGATGACCGCCGCCATTTCCGCCGAAGGCCTGACCAAGCGGTTCAAGACCGGCCGCACCCACGCAGTGGTGCTCCGCAAGGGCGTCGACTTCGAGGCCGAGGCCGGCCACGTCACCATGGTCATGGGCCCGTCCGGCTCCGGCAAGTCGACCCTGATCGCCGCACTCTCCGGCCTGCTCAAGCCCGACGAGGGCACAGTCAACGCGCTGGGCGCCGATCTGTGGAGCCGGCGGCCAGGCAAGATCGACCGCTTCCGGCTCGACCACTGCGGCTTCATCTTCCAGGGCTTCAACCTGTTCCCGGCGCTCACCGCCTACGAACAGGTGGCCAGCGTGCTTCGCTACAAGGGCATGAAGCGCAAGGCGGCGCGCGACCGGGCGATCGAGGCGCTGACCGAGGTCGGGCTCGCCCCGCGCATGCACCAGCGTCCCTCGCAGCTCTCCGGCGGCGAGAAGCAGCGCGTCGCCATCGCCCGGGCGCTGGCCAAGTCGCCCAGCCTGGTGTTCGCCGACGAGCCCACCTCCGCCCTCGACGGCGAGAGCGGCCAGATGGTGGTGCGCCTGCTGCGGCGCGCCGCCACCGAGCATGGCGCGGCGGTGATCTGCGTCACCCACGACATCCGTCTCGAAGCCTTCGCCGATCGCGTGGTGCACCTCGAGGACGGCCAGATCCTGTCGGATGAGCCGACGGCCCACGCAATCGCGAAACCGGCCCTCGAGCCGGTCGGAAACTGACCATGCGAGCTCTTCCCATTCTGCTCCTGATGGGCCTGGCGGCGGCCGGGCTCGGCGGCTGCCAGCGCGCCGGCGAGGCCAAGGCCAACGCGATCGCCGCGCCCGCGACCACGCCCTACATCGCCGTCGCCGACGGCAAGGCCGACGTCGACGGCGGCATCATCCAGGTGGCGGCCCGCACCGCCGGCGTCGTGCGCTTCGTCTACGTCCAGGAGGGCGATGCGGTGACCAAGGGCGAGGTGCTGGCCCGTCAGGAAGACGACGCGCCTCGCCTCGCCGTCGCGACGGCTGAGGCGAACCTCGCCCAGGCCCGGGCCGCGACGGCGTTGACCGACACCCAGCTCGCCTCGGCGGAGCGCGAGGTGAACCGGCTGAAGCCGCTGATGTCCGCCCGCTTCGTCTCCAGCCAGTCGGTCGACCAGGCGGGCGACGCGGTGCGCAACGCCAACGCGACGCTCGAGGCCCAGCGCGCCAACGTCGGCGTGGCCGAGACCCAGCTGAACCAGTCCCGCTACGCCCTCGACCAGACCATCATCCGCGCCCCGATCGACGGGCGGATCGTGCGCCGCTACGCCAACCCCGGCGTCGGCGCCTCGACCCTCAACGTCACCCCGATGTTCGACCTCGAGCCGGCCGGCCAAAGGATCGTCCGCGCCGAGGTGTCCGAAGGCGACGAGCCGTTCGTGAAGGTAGGCGGCGGCGTGGTGCTGGTGCCGGAAGCCGACCAAAGCAAGAGCTATCCGGGCAAGGTGATGCGCATCGCGCCGGTGTTCGGCGAGCGCAAGCTGCAGTCGGACGATCCCGCTCAGCGCACGGACGACCGCGTGGTCGAGGTGGTGGTCAGCGCCAACGACGCCCCGTTCCTGATCGGACAGCGCGTTCTGGTGAAGTTCCTCAAGGGCGGCTGACCCCGACCCCCTGGCCCGCCGGACGTCTGTTTCGGACGCGTGAGGCGTGGGAAACTCTCGGCTTGGCCCTGGTGTGAGTCGGCGACGCCTTATAGAGTCCAAGGCGGGGTGGGACGCAGCTTAGTGTCCGTGGAGGGACGAGATGAACAGTACAGGTGAAACAGGTTCACCGACGCCTCGAGAGGGTGAGACTGCGGAGCGCCGGCCGTGGACCGCGCCCCGGATCATCGAGAGCGCCTATGTCAGTAACGCCGAGGCCTCGACGCCCCATCCGTTCCCTGAGGGCCCGCCGACGTCTTCGGGACATAGCTGAGTTCGACAATTCGCCACTAGGGTCGAACGGTTCTCGGAAACACGCACCGGTCTGGTTCTGCTATGGGCCATGTGAGGGTCCAGCCAGCCATGCAGGCGTTCATGGGTGTCGTCCGGCTCGGCGCGCGCCTTGCGGATGCGTCTGACCGGCATGCGCTGATCCAAGCGGCCGGCGCTTGGCGCCACCCCATCACGATCGAGGAATCGGCTCACGCCATCTTCATCGGCGCGTCAGAGGCGCCGCGTTCGAGCGACGAGACCCGGCCATCAGACGGCAGGCTGTTCGTGGGCGCGGCGTTCGTTCACAACCCGGAAGACATATCGGCGGTGCTGGGCTGGCGCGCCCCGACTCCCCATGCAGCGCTCGTGCGGGAGATGTTCGAGTCCCGGGGAGACGATGGCCTCGCGGCGCTACGCGGCGCATTCGCCTTCGCACACTGGGACGAACACACGCGGCGACTCACCCTCGCGCGCGACTGCGGCCGCGGCAAGACTCTGTACTTCTGCCGCACCGACGACCTGGTGATCTTCGCCTCCCACCTTCCCAGCCTCATCTCTCACCGCGACGCGCCACGCGAAATGGACGAGCGCGTGATCGCGAGTTTTCTGGCGCACGACAGTCGCCAGCACCGCCGCACCTTCTTTCGCGGCGTCGATCGTGTCCCCCCGCGTTACACGGTCACGATCAGACGGGCCGAAATCGCGAGCCACCCCTACTGGACGCCGCGGATCAGCGACGATCGGCTCTATCGGCGCGACGAAGACTACGTTGAGCGCGCCCGCGAGCTGCTCGATCAGGCCGTGGCGCGGGCGGTGAGCGACGATCCGAAGTTTGCCGTCATGGCCAGCGGGGGCCTCGATTCCAGCGCGATCGTATCGACGCTCGCCCGGTCCGGCCGCGCACCGATCCCCTGCTATACGATCGTGCCCGCCGAGGGAGGCGCACGAGCCGATACGCGCGAACGCTATTTCGACGAACGGCCCAAGACCGAACTGCTGGCGCGGCAATATCCGGCCTTGCGGTTCGAGCACCTCACCGGGGGGAGCCTGCAGTCGAACCTGGACGCGGGGGAGGCTAGGCAGGAATCCGATCGCGCTCGATTCGAACGCACCGCCACGCCCCACCAGGGCGTCAGCCGCAGCCGCTTCGGCAATCAGCTGCGCGCCAGGATCGCCGGCGACGGTTTCGATGTGGTCCTCGGCGGCGGAGGCGGGAACTTCGGCCTGACGTGGCATGGCGCCGATCTGCTGCCCTATCTGGCGCACAAGGGCCGATTGCTGGCGCTGCTGGGCGAGGCGCGCGCGACAGCCCGGCACAAGCGCTCTTCGAGCGTGCGGACCCTTGTCCGTGAGGTGGTGCTGCCCTCGCTGCCGTTTTCGGCGCGTCGGTGGGCCCGGCGCAGACTGAGCCCCGACCCGTTCTCGCTGCACGGAAACACGCCGCTACGGCGCGACGTCGTCGCCGAACTCGACCTTGAAGCCGCCTGGGAAGCGGATGGATTCGATCCAGACTCCGCCTGGCCCTCGTCCGCGCCCAGTGAGCGAGCCCGCTGGCTGTTCGACCATCCTCTGCTGCTGCATGACAACTGTCCGGCATCGCCTGTCTTCCAGGATGCCGAACTGCGCAATCCGCTCGCCGATCGCGACCTGCTGGAATTCGCGCTGAACGTCCCCGCCACCCTTTATCGCCGGGACGGCGTGCAGCGCTGGTTTGCGCGGCGCGTGCTCGCCGACCGCGTCCCCGACGAGATTCTCGGCGAGCGCCGCCGCGGGGTCCAGCCATGGCCGTGGTTCGAATCGCTGTCGGCCCGACGCGGGGAGATCGCCGCGGAGGTCGAGCGAATGGAGAACTCGATCATCGCCAGCCAGCTGTTCGACATACCGCGCCTGAGACGCCTCGTGGACGACTGGCCGGAGGATGCACAGGCGGCGGAAGCTCTGGGTCACGCCTACATGCTGTCGTTGGAACAGGCCGTTCACGTGTTCCAGTTCATCCGTTGGGCGGTGAGCGACAATGCCTGACATGGCCGGGCGCCGCGCCCGCCTCCAGCTCAAGCTTGCTTCGCGGGCGGCGCGCCATCGGCTTGACCGCGTTTGCGATAGATCCAGCAGTTGATCGCGAAACGTGAAGCGTCGAACCGCCGCGACGGGCAGACGACCGGCATAACTTCATGGGGCGCCCAGGCGTGGAAGATCACCAGACTGTTGTCCGCCGGTTCGACGTCAACGAAGACCGACCCGGTCGGATCGCCGATGGCCAGCAGCCGCAGCGCCCCGCCGGTGAACGCCTTGGGCTTGGCGTGAAAGTAGTAGACGCCGCTCAGCACACGCACCTCGTCCGAGGCTCTCACCGTGTCGGTGTGGCGGGCGTAAAACGCGCCGTCATTATGAGCGACGAGTTCGAGTTCGACCTCGGGCGCTTCCACCGGCGCAGCCTGCAAAGCGGCCAGGAAATCCGGCGCATGCCCAAGCAGTTTCCTCGTCAGAATCGGCCCGAACTGACGCAGCCGCCGCGTCGCCACGGAGACTCGCGCCTGCGGGTCGACACGACCGCTTTGCCGTCTGAATACCTGGCTCGGCCGAAACTCCGCCTCGTGCGCAATGGCGTAGTCGAGCAGGCGAGCCGCCAGGTCCTCTTCGAGGAAGTTTTGCAGCACCAGATGGGGCAGCACACGGTTCAGCGCCGACGGGCCTGAGGGCGTCTGGCTGGTCGTCAATCCAGACAGTGTTCCCTCCCTGGTCCCTCAGCGTCGTCAGGTTAGCACACCGGGGCCGCGGCGACCGGCGCGCTTTTCCCCGTGAACACGAGGCGCAGACGCGTTAGGAGCGGGTCGGATCGCCACCCGTTGGAGCCCAACATGCGCCGCGCCGCCATCGTCGCCCCCATCCGCACCGCCGTCGGCAAGTTCCAGGGCAGCCTCGCCCCGATGACCGCCGGCGAGCTGGGCGCGGTGATCCTGCGGGCCCTGGTCGCGCGCACCGGTCTCGACCCGGCCAAGGTCGACGACGTGATCTTCGCCCAGGGTTACGGCAACGGCGAGGCCCCGTGCATCGCCCGCTGGTCGTTGCTGGCCGCCGACTTCCCGATCGAGATCCCCGGCTACCAGCTAGACCGCCGCTGCGGCTCCGGCCTGCAGGCGGTGATCGACGCGGCGATGATGGTGCAGACCGGCGCGGCCGACGTGGTGATCGCCGGCGGCGTCGAGAGCATGAGCAACACCGAGTACTACTCGCTCGACATGCGCAACGGCGCCCGCGCCGGCTCGGTCACGCTGCACGATCGCCTGGCCCGCGGCCGGGTGATGAGCCAGCCGGTCAGCCGCTTCGGCGTGATCAGCGGCATGATCGAGACCGCCGACAACCTGGCGCGCGACTACCAGATCAGCCGCGAGGCCTGCGACGAGTACGCCGCGATGAGCCACCAGCGCGCGGCGGCGGCCTGGGCCGCCGGCAAGTTCGACGACGAGGTGGTGCCGGTCACCGTGCCGCAGAAGAAGGGCGACCCGGTCCTCTTCAATCAGGACGAGGGCGTGCGGGCCGACGCCACGCCCGAGAGCCTCGGCAAGCTGCGGGCGATCGAGAAGGACGGCGTCGTCACCGCCGGCAACGCCAGCCAGCAGAACGACGCCGCCGCGGCCTGCCTGGTGGTCGCCGAGGACAAGCTGGCCGAGCTGAACCTGGAGCCGATGGGCTGGTTCGTCAGCTGGGCGGCGGCCGGCTGCGATCCGTCGCGCATGGGCATCGGCCCGGTGCCGGCGGTGAAGCGGCTGTTCGAGCGCACCGGCAAGAGCTGGGACGACATCGACCTCGTGGAGCTGAACGAGGCGTTCGCGCCGCAGGTGCTGGCGGTGCTGAAGGGCTGGGGCTGGGACGAACGGGATAGGTTGAACGTCAATGGCTCGGGCATCAGCCTCGGCCACCCGATCGGCGCGACCGGCGGGCGCATCCTCGCCAACCTGCTGCGCGAGCTGAAGCGCCGGGACGGCAAGTACGGACTGGAGACCATGTGCATCGGCGGCGGTCAGGGCATCGCGGCGATCTTCGAGGCCGCATGAGACTCGTCCCTCCTCCTCGTGGAGGGGTCGCTTCTGCTTGACGTATTCGCCCCTTCGGCTCAGTCTCTCGCCATCGTTCACCGCGCCTTGCGGTGAGCCGCGGGAAATGAGTACCGCGGTGGATTGAACGCCTTGGCTGCTTCGCCGGGCGGGAGATTCGCCGCGGGGCGCCGTCAAGGAGACGGAGCCAATGTCCCCAGATACCCTCACCCCCGAACAACACGATGAGTTCAACCGCCGCGGCGTCCTGCGCCTGGAAGGGCTGTTGTCGCCCTCCGGCGTGACCCGGGCTCGCGACTTCGTGCTGCGGCGCATGGAGCAGCTCGGGCTCTGGAAGGACGGCGCCTGGCGTCTTGGCGACCGCCCAAGACCGAACTACCCGGACACCGGCCTGAAAACCTCCAAGGTCGTCGGCAACAGGCATCCGGAGCTGGAGGCGCTGGCGGAGGAGCCGGCCTTGCGCGCGGCGGTCGATGAGCTGCTCGGCGGTCGCCCGTTCGATCGCAGGATGCACCCGCGGCCGCAGCTGCTCTTCACCGTGCCGAACGCCGACACGTGGATGCTGCCGACGGCCTGGCACGCCGACGCGCCGCGTCTGCCCAGCCGTGAGCGCCCCGGGGTGCAGCTGTTCGCCTGCCTGGACCATGTCGCCCCGCGCGGCGGGGGCACGCTGGTGATCGCCGGCTCGCACCTGCTGCTGAACGACGGGCGGCACGTTCGAGCCAGGGACCTTCGCCGGGAGCTCAGTCAGGAAGCCTTCTTCCGCCCGCTCTGGGCCACGCAACCTGCCAGGTGGGGAGACGACGAAGCCTTGCCGAGCGGCATGGTTGGCAACGTGGCGCTGCAGGTGATGGAGCTGACCGGCGCGCCCGGCGACGCCTATCTGGTGGACCTGCGCACGCTGCATTCCGGCGCGCCCAACGCCGCCGACCGGCCGCGGATGATGATCACCGATCGCTTCATCCCCGCGGACCTCGCCGAGGAGATCGCGGCCGTCTACGGCTGGACCTGACGGCGGCAGGCGGGCCGCTCTTGCGCGCCGGCCGTCGTGGGGCGACTAGATCGCGCATGGCCGAGGCAGCTCCTGCGATCGCGGCCCGGCCCGACGCGCGGCTGTGGCGGATCACGCTGGCGCTGTTCATGGCCGGTTTCGCGACCTTCTCGCTGATCTACAGCGTGCAGCCGCTGCTGGCCGAGTTCGCTCACGAGTTCCGCCTGGACGCGGCGGCGGCCTCGCTCGCGCTGTCGGTCACCACCGGGGCGCTGGCGATCTCGATCCTGGCGATGGGGGCCTTCTCCGAGACGCTCGGCCGCCGCGGCCTGATGTTCGGCTCGATGTGCGCCGCGGCCCTGCTCAACCTGGCCTGCGCGGTCGCGCCGAGCTGGCCCGTGCTGCTCGTCGCCCGCGGGCTCGAGGGTCTGGTGCTGGGCGGGGTGCCGGCGACCGCGATGGCCTATCTGGCCGAGGAAAGCCCGCCCGACCGCCTCGGCTTCGCGATGGGCCTCTACGTCAGCGGCACCGCCTTCGGCGGGATGACCGGCCGCGTCGCGATGGGGATCATGACCCAGCTGTCCTCGTGGCGGATCGCGCTCGGCGTGGTCTCGGCGGTCGACCTTGTCGCGGCGCTGGCGTTCGTCCTGCTGCTGCCGCCCTCGCGCCACTTCATCCGCCGTGGAGGCCTGGCCCTGCGCGTCCACCTCGGCGCCTGGTTGGACCACCTGCGCCAGCCCGGCCTGTCGATGCTGTTCCTGGTCGCCTTCCTGGTGATGGGCGCGTTCGTGACGGTCTACAACTACGTCGGCTTTCGCCTGGCCCTGCCGCCCTACAGCCTGGGTCAGGCGCAGATCGGCCTGATCTTCCTGACCTATCTGATCGGCATGGTCGCCTCGTCGTGGGCGGGCGGGCTGGCCGACCGGTTCGGCCGCGCGCCGATCATGATCCTGGGCGCGCTCATCACCTTGGCCGGACTGGGTGTCAGCCTCGCCCAGCCGCTTGCGCTGGTCATCCTCGGCGTCGCGGCGATCACCATCGGATTCTTCGTGACCCACTCGGTCGCCAGCGGCTGGGTCGGCCGGCTGGCCCTGGAAAACCGCAGCCACGCGGCGTCGCTCTACCTGCTCGCCTACTACCTCGGCGCCAGCGTGCTGGGCTCGGCCGGCGGCGCGTTCTGGCGCTTGGGCGGATGGCCGGCCGTGACCGGCTATTGCGGCGCCGCGATGCTGGGCGTGCTGGCGCTGGGCCTGACGCTCAGACGCGGCGCCCCGTCGGCCGGCTGATCGCGGCGGGCTTCGACGCGGCGGGTCGTGGGCATTTTGAATTGTCTTGACGGCGACGATTTTGCCGAGGTTCTTTCGGCACGCTGCCCCTGATCGGCCAATGCCCCTCCACGCCGGGACGCCCGACCAGGCCACACGCGCTTGACGCCCTGGCGACGGTTGCGCACAAGGCCGGCCGGCGTCTCAAGGAGCAAGGCCATGGCGGACATCCGTTTCGACGGCAAGGTGGCGATCGTGACCGGCGCCGGCGGCGGGCTTGGCCGGCAGCATGCGCTGGAGCTGGCCCGGCGCGGGGCCAAGGTGGTGATCAACGACCTCGGCGGCTCGGTCGACGGCTCCGGCGGCTCCTCCGAGGCGGCCGGCCAAGGTGGTCGAGGAGATCAAGGCGCTCGGCGGCGAGGCGATCGCCAACGGCTCGTCGGTCACCGACGACGCCGGCGTGGCGCACATGGTCAAGCAGGCGATAGACGCCTGGGGCCGGGTCGACATCCTGATCGCCAACGCTGGGGTGCTGCGCGACAAGTCGTTCGCCAAGATGGAGATTTCCGACTTCGAGTTCGTGATGGGCGTGCACCTGATGGGCACGGTCAAGCCGGTGAAGGCGCTGTGGGAGATCATGCGCGAGCAGAACTACGGGCGCATCGTGGTCACCACCTCGTCGACCGGGCTCTACGGCAACTTCGGGCAGACCAACTACGGCGCCGCCAAGCTGTCGCTGGTCGGCTTCATGAACAGCCTCAAGCTCGAGGGCCAGAAGAACAACATCCACGTCAACGCGATCTCGCCGGTGGCCGCGACCCGGATGACCGAGAACATCCTGCCGCCGCAGATCGCCGACCGGCTGAAGCCCGACTACGTGACCCCGGGCGTGGTCTACCTCTGCTCCGAGGAGGCCCCGACCGGCGCGATCCTCACCGCCGGCGCGGGCGCCTTCGCCATGGCCAGGATCTACGAGACCGAGGGCGTCTATCTCGGCGAGGCGGGGCTGTCGGTCGAGGAAGTGCGCGACAACTGGGCCAAGATCTGCGACCCGACCGGCCAGCAGGCCTACCTCAACGGCGGCGAACAGACCCAGAAGTTCTTCCGCAAGATGAGCGAGACCGCCTAGGCGCGGCGGACGCGGCTTTCGGGCCGCCTGTCAGCTCACCTGAACGCCGCTAACGAATCCGCTTGCGCGGCTGCGCCGAGCAAGCTTCCCTGCCGGCAAGCGTCCGTCAGAGATGCGCCGCAATCCAGCGTATCCGAGGAAACACGCCGCTTGTCTTCGACCGTCCAAGCCGACTCCGTCGGCCATTCGATCTCGCTGCCGAGACTGCTCGCCTTCGCCCTGCCCGGCCTGCCGATCGGCGCGCTGGCCGCGGCGCTCTCGGTCTACCTGCCGAAGTACTACGCCAGCCACCTCGGCCTCAGCCTGGCCGCGGTCGGCATAGCGTTCATGGCGGTGCGGCTCGGCGACATGCTGTTCGACCCGTTCATCGGCGTGATGATGGACCGCACCCGCACCCTGCTCGGCCGCTATCGGGTCTGGCTGCTGTGCGGCGCGCCGCTGCTCGGCATACCGGTCTACATGCTGTTCCTGGCGCCCGTCGGCGTGTCGCTGTTCTACCTGGTCGGCTGGCTCTTCATCTACTACCTCGGCACCTCGGTGATCGCGCTCTCGCACGCCTCGTGGGCCTCGGTGATCGCCTCGAAGTACCACGACCGCTCTCGCGTCTTCGGCGTGATCCAGATCGTCAGCACGATCGCGGCCACGGCGGTGCTGTTCGCGCCGGTCATTGTCGGCAGCAAAAACCCGGCGAGCGACGTGCAGGCCATGGGTTGGTTCATCGTCATCGTCACGCCGCTGGGCATCTTCGCCGCCAGCTTCTTCACGCCGGAGAAGATCGTCGAGCATCATTCCACCCAGAAAGCGACGCTGCACGACTACTGGGAAATGGTCTCCTGGCCCGAGATGCGCCGCATCGTGGCCGGCGCTTTCTGCCTGACGCTCGGCCCCGGCTGGATGAGCGCGATGTACCTGTTCTACTTCCAGGACTCGCGCGGCTTCGACTTCCGCACCTCGACCTACCTGCTGGCGCTCTACATCGCCGCCGGCGTGCTGGGCGCGGCCGGGCTCTCATGGCTGGCGACGCGGCTCGGAAAGCATCGCACCTTGATGGTCGCCAGCACGCTTTATTCGCTGGGGCTGATGATCCTCAACTTCCTGCCAAGGGGTTCGCTGATCCCGGCGGCGATCATCATGTTCAGCCTCGGCTTCCTGGCCGCGGGCTTCGTGCTGCTGGGCCGGGCCATGTGCGCCGACGCGGGCGATGCGATCCGGCTTGCCAAGGGCAAGCACCAGCAGGGCCTGCTCTATGCGATGATGACCAGCGTCGAGAAGATCGCCAGCGCGCTCTCCATCGGCCTGACCTTCACCATCCTCTCCTTCGTCGGCTACAACGCGAAGGAAGGCGCCCACAACACCCCGGCCGCCATCCACAATCTCGAGCTGGTCTATCTGCTGGGCCCGATCTTCTTCGTGATGCTCGGGGGCGCCTGCTACATCGGCTACAAGCTGGACTCCAAGCGCCACGCCGAGATCCGCGCGGCGCTCGACGAGCGCGACGCGCTGTCCCCGCAGGCCCTGGCGGAGGCGCAGGCGGCCGAATTCCCCATCGGCCTCCCCGAGGCGACTTGATCGGCAGGACGATTTGATTGGGGCCCAGGCCCGAAAACCGATTGCACGCCAGCTTTAGGCAGGGCTGATTGTAGGGCGCGGCAGAGGTCGGTCAGAAACCTCGCCGCGGAGGAGACATCGAAGCGTGAGCATCCCTGCAGCGGCCAAGGCGGCGCCGGCCGGCGTCCTACCGACCGAGAAGCCCTACCCGCTGACCGGCGTCATCGCCTTCGGCACGGTCGGCATCCCGCTGGCCGGCATGCTGCTGATCTTCGGACTGTGGGCGCCGCGGTTCTACGTCACGCGCGGGTTGCCGCTGGTCGTGGTCGGCGGCGCGATCTTGATCGTGCGCCTGCTCGACATCTGCCTCGATCCCGTCATCGCGATCGCGATGGACCGCACCAGGACGCCGATCGGCCGCTATCGGCCCTGGATGATCCTGGGGGTGCCGTTCCTGGTCTATGGCGTGTCGCGCGTGCTGCTCCCTGGCCAGCACCCGACGGCCGGCTACCTGATCCTGTGGATGGTGTTCACCTTCGTCGGCTACTCGATGCTGACGCTCGGCCAGACGGCCTGGTCGGCGACGCTGGCCCCGACCTACCAAGAGCGCTCGCGCCTGTTCGGCTGGACGCAGGGCATGGCTGTGATCGGCTCGGTCGCGCTGCTGGTGCTGCCGGCGGTGACCCACGGGCAGATCGTGCCCGGACGCGCCAAGGACATGCCGACCATGGCCTTCTTCGCCTTGATCGGGTTCCCGCTGGCGGTGGCGATCTGCACGATCTTCACCCGCGAGCGGCCGGCGATCGCGCCGCCAGCCCGGCAGAAATTCTCGGCGTCGGATTATCTTTTCGCCGGCAAACGCATGTGGCGCGTGGTGCTGGCCGACCTCGTGCTGACGCTGGGCCCAGGCACCACCGCGCCGATCTACGTCTACTTCTTCCACGACGCCAAGGGCTTCGTCGACGCCGACGTCGGCTTCCTGCTGATCTTCTACATCGGCGCCGGCATCCTCGGCGCGCCGGTCTGGGGACGCGTCGCGCGGCGCTTTGGCAAGCATCGCACGGTGCAGATCGCCTGCGTTTTCTACGGCATCACCCAGACCATCCTGATGGCGCTGCCGAAGGTGCACCCCGGCTACCACCTGCTCTCGGACGGACTGCCCACCGCCATCGGGATGTTCAGCGTCGGCTTTTGCGCCAGCGCCTTCATCCTGCTGATCCGCGCGATGGTGGCCGACATCGTCGACGAGGTGAAGCTGGAGACCCGCCGCGATCTGACCACCCTGATGTTCTCGATGGTCACCACCACCACCAAGATCGGCCAGGCCGTCACCGTCTCGATCGTGTTCCCGATCCTGGCCGTGGTCGGCTACAACGGCAAGGAAGGGGCGATGAACACGCCCCACGCCATCTTCGGCCTGGAGATGTGCTACCTGTTCGCCCCGATCATCCTGGTGTTCTTCGGCGGGGCCATGCTGTTCGGCTACACTCTGGACGCCAAGCGCCACGCCGAAATCCGCGAGGCGCTCGCCGCTCTGGACCCGGCGTCTGCCGAGGAATCCCTGATCGGCCCGACGGGCGAGGCGCCAACGGCGGCGGCCGCCGCGGAGTAAGAGCGCGGCGCACCTTTTTGCGGCGTGCGCCTCCTCCAAACCCATGATCTAATCCTCCCAACTGGAACGCCGAAGGCGTCCGTTGCCGATCTGGGAGGATCGCCATGTCTTCGACGCCCGCGCCGTCGGCGGCGGCCAAGGTGCCGCTGCCCACCGTCTTCGCCTTCGGCACGCTCGGCATGCCGGTCGCGGCCCTGCTGCTGATCTACGGCGTCTACCTGCCCCGGCACTACGTCAGCCTCGGGATCGGCCCATACCACCCCGGCGCGGCGCAGGCCTTCCTGCTGGTCGGCTTCGCCATCACCGTGGTGCGGGTGATCGACGTCTTCTTCGATCCGCTGCTGGCCCTGATCATGGACCGCACCAAGACGCCGATCGGCCGCTACCGGCCATGGCTGGTGCTGGGCGTGCCGATCGTGATGCTGGGCGTCTACAAGGTGCTGCTGCCGAGCGGCCACGTCACCCAGTTCTACCTGATCCTCTGGCTCGTGGTCAGCTACGCCGGCCTCTCGATGGTGACCCTGGGCCTCGCCGCCTGGTCGGCCGTGCTGGCCCGCACCTACGACGACCGCGCCCGCGTCTATGCCTGGACCACTGGCATGGCTGTCGTCGGCACGACGGTGATCCTGGCCCTGCCCAAGCTGACCGGCGGCCATATCTCCGCCGGGCTGAAGGCCAGCATGCCGATCATCGGGCTCGGGCTGGTGATCGCCTTCCCGATCGCCCTCTTCATCTGCGCGGTGTTCACACCGGAGAAGATCCCCCCTGGCGCGGTGCGCAGGCCGTCGTTTGCGCTGGCCGACTACCGCCAGGCCATCATGCGCCCCTCGATGTGGCGGCTGATGCTGGCCGATCTGCTGCTGACCCTGGGGCCAGGCACCACCGGGCCGCTCTATGTCTACTATTTCCACGACGCCAAGGGCTTCACCATCCAGGACGTCAGCTTCCTGCTGATCTTCTACGCTGGCGCGGGCATCGCCGGCGCGCTGTTCTGGGCGCGCGTGGTCTCCGAGCGGTTCGGCAAGCACCGCACGGTGCAGATCGCCTGCGTCGTCTACTCGATCACCCAGTCGATCTTGATGGCGATCCCGCGCGTCTGGCCCGGCTACAAGTGGACCGACGACATCCCGACCATCGCCGGCATGATGGCGGTCGGCTTCACCGCCTCCGCGTTCCTGCCGCTGGTGCGCGCGATGATGGGCGACGTGGTCGACGAGGTGCGGCTCGAGCGGGGTCAGGACCTGACCAGCCTGCTCTATTCGATGGTCACCACCACCACCAAGATCGGCCAGAGCATCACGGTGGCGATCGTGTTCCCGGTGCTGGCCTTCGTCGGCTACAATGGCGCCGAGGGAGCGGTGAATACGCCCCACGCCATCTTCGGCCTGGAGATGTGCTACCTGTTCGCGCCGGTCATCCTGGTCTGGTTCGGCGGGGCGATGTTCTTCGGCTACAAGCTCGACGCCAAGCGCCACGCCGAGATCCGCGAGGCGCTGGCCCAGCTCGATCTGGCCGCGGGCGAGGAATCGCTGACCGGCCCCCTCGACGGAGCGCCGGCGCCGGCGGAGTAGCTCAGCCGACCAGGCGCTTGGCGGCCTCGGCGAACGCCCGGCCGACCGCGCCGTTCGGATCGCTGACCACCACCGGCAGCCCCTCGTCGCCGCCCTGGCGCAGGGCGATGTCGATCGGGATCTCCGCCAGCAGCGGCACGCCCAGCCGCCCGGCCTCGGTCCGCGCCCCGCCCTGGCCAAAGATCGGGATCGGCGCGCCGGTGGCCGGGTCGGGGAAGAAGGCCATGTTCTCGACCATGCCCAGGATCGGCGTGCCCAGCTTCTGCAGCATGGCCGCCGCGCGGCGCGCGTCGATCAGCGCGATCTCCTGCGGCGTCGAGACGATCACCGCGCCGTCGATCTTGAAGTCGTGGAACAGGGTCAGCTGGATGTCGCCGGTGCCGGGCGGCATGTCGACGACCAGGATGTCCAGCTCCTCGCCCGGACCGCCCCAGCGCACGTCCTTGATCATCTGCCGCACCGCCGAGGTCACCATCGGCCCGCGCCAGATCATCGCCCGGCCCTCGTCGACGATGAAGCCGATCGACATCAGCTTCAGGCCGTGCGCGATCAGCGGCGTCAGCTTGCCATTCTCGAACACCGGCTCGTCGTCGATCCCCATCATCCGCGGCACCGACGGGCCGTAGACGTCGCAGTCGAGCAGGCCGGCGCGCAGGCCCATCGCGGCGAAGGCGCAGGCGAGATTGACCGCCACGGTCGACTTGCCGACCCCGCCCTTGCCGCTGACCACGGCGATCACCCGCTTGACGTGCTCGAACGCCGTCGGCGGCGGCTTGCCGGCCGGATCGGTGCGCGGATCGTCCGCCACCTTCGCGCCCTTGCGGATGCGGGTCGCGCCCGGCGCCGGCGCCCGCGAGGCGGCGGTGAGCACCACCTGCCCTTTCTCGACCCCTGGGACGCCCTTCAGCGCCTTCTCAGCCGCGTCGCGGACGTAGGCGTACATCTCGGCGTCCTCGGCCGGGACCTCCATCATGAAGCCGGCCCGGCCCTCGCCGATCATCAGGCCCTGGACCAGGCCGGCGGCGACCAGGCCGCGGCCGGTCTTGGGGTCGATCACCTTGTCGAGGGTGGCGAGGACGCGGTCTTTATCGGGAATGGCCATGCGGGCTCCATATCCGCACCCGGCCAGCCCAATACAAGCGCGCTGTCAGCCGGCGGGCGCCTGCCGGTCGATCATCTCGCGCACGTGGTGCAGGCTCTCGGCGATCGCGTGGCACTTCTCGCGCATCTCGTCGGTGGCTTCCAGCAGATCGGGCACCATCACCGTCATCATCCCGGCGGCGTGGGCGGCGCGGACGCCGTTGTGGGAATCCTCCAGCGCCAAACAAAGCTGGGGGGCGACGCCTAGCCGGTCGGCGGCGGTCAGGAATGGGTCTGGGTTGGGCTTGCCGCGCGGATAGTCGCCGGCGGCGACGATGGCGTCAAAGCGCGGGATGATGCCGCTGGGGCCTAGCGTCCGCTGCACCGCGCCATGGCTGGACGAGGTGGCGATCGCGCGCGGGACGCCCGCGGCGTCCAGGTGATCCAGCAGTTCGACAACGCCCGCCTTCAGCGCAACGCCGATCTCGCAGGCGGCCCGGGCGCCGGCCGACACGTCGGCCAGGAAGGCCTCCAGCGGAAATTCGTCGCCGAAGTGGGCGCGGGCGACGGCGTTGCTGGCCTGGTCCGGCAGGCCGACCATCTGCATGAACACCTCGAACGGCAGATGGGCGCCGCGCGCCAGCGCCCCCTTGATCATCAGATCACGGATCATCACCTCGGTGTCGACCAGAAGGCCGTCCATGTCGAACACGACGGCGCGAATCGGCTGCGGGAAGACCATGGGGCCGGTTACCGGGACAGGCGTCACAGGCGAAGTAAACTTACGTCTCAGCCGGTAACGAAGCGGTCGGCGCCGTAGCCCTGGAAGTAGAGCAGCGAAGTCAGGTCGCTCTTGTCCAGCCGGGCGTCGGCCTGTGCGGCCAGCACCGGCTTGGCGCGGTAAGCGACGCCCAGACCCGCGGCGGTGATCATGTCGACGTCGTTGGCGCCGTCGCCGATCGCCAGCGTGTCGGCCATCGAGACGCCGAAGCCGGCCGCCTCGGCGCGCAGGGTGGCCAGCTTGGCGTCGCGGCCGAGGATCGGCTCGGCGACGTGGCCGGTCAGGGCTTCCCCGTCGTCGATCAGCCTGTTCCCCCAGTTGGCGTGGAAGCCGGCGGCGTGGGCGACGCGGCTGGTGAAGAACTCGAACCCGCCCGAGACCAGCACGCAGCGCGCCCCGTTCGCGGCCATCGTCGCCACCAGCGTCCGCGCGCCCGGATTGAGCTTCACCCGCTCGTCGTAGCAGCGCTGCAGGTCGTGCAGCGGCAGCCCGGCGATCATCGCCACGCGTTCGCGCAGCGCGTCCTCGAAGTTCAGCTCGCCACGCATCGCCCGCTCGGTGATCAGCGCCACCTCGCGCTTGACCCCGGCGAAATCGGCCAGCTCGTCCAGGCATTCGACGCCGACGATGGTGGAATCCATGTCGGCGATCAGCAGCCGCTTCCTGCGGTGCTCGGCCAACTGGACGCAGATGTCGGCTGGCTCGCGCTCGAGCGCGTCCTCGGCCTTGGCGCGGACGATGGTGGGGTCGTCGTGGTCGAAGAAGATATCGAACGCGCCGTCGCCGAGAATGTCGGTTTCTTCGATGCGCGAGCCGGCGCCGGCGACGGCTTCCAGCGTCTGTGGCAAGACGTTCTGCAGCGTGTCGTAGTCGGGGACGACGACGGTTAGGACAATCCGCATGTCGGCTCCCGTATCTGAGCCCCGCATCTGGCTGATCGCCGGGCCGACGGCAAGCGGCAAGTCCGCGCTGGCCCTGCGACTGGCGCAAACTATCGGCGCCGACATCGTCAACGCCGACTCGATGCAGCTCTACGCCGACCTGCGGGTGCTGACCGCGCGGCCGCCGCGCGATGAGATGCTGCTGGCGCCGCACCACCTGTTCGGCGTCGCCGACGCCGCCGACGGCTGGTCGGTCGGGCGCTGGCTGGACGCCGCCCGCGCGGTGCTGGCCGACATCGCGCAATGGCGTCGGCCCGCGGTGGTCGTGGGTGGGACCGGGCTCTACTTCCGCGCCCTCACCCAGGGCCTGGCCGACGTGCCGCCGGTGCCCCGCGACGTCACCGATCGGCTGGAGCGCGAGGCCGGCGCCGCGGGCGAGCTGGCGCTGCGGCCTCGCCTCGCCGCGCTCGATCCCGAGGCGGAGGCCCGCATCGCCCGCGGCGACCGCCAGCGACTGCTGCGCGCCCTCGCCGTCGCCGAACACACCGGCCGCCCGCTGACCGCGTGGCAGGCGGACACGGCGCCCTCGCTCGCGCCGGGCGACTGGCGCGCAGTGGTGCTGGAGCCGCCGCGCGAGACGCTCTACGCGGCCTGCGACGCGCGGCTGGCGGCGATGTTCGCGACCGGCGCGATCGAAGAGGTGGCGGCGCTCAATGCCCGCCGGCTCGATCCTTCGCTGCCGGCGATGAAGGCGGTCGGCGTGCGCGAGATCATCGAGCACCTCGAAGGCCGTCTCAGCCGCGACCAGGCCCTCGCCCGATCTCAGCAGGAGACCCGCCGCTACGCCAAGCGCCAGCTCACCTGGCTGCGCAACCAGACTCCCGGCTGGCCGCGGATCACCGCCGGGGGCGCGGCCGCGCAGTGGGCCGCGTTCGAAGGACTCGCCGGCAGGCCCTTTCCCTGAGACGCCGGGCGGGTTGAGCGGGGACATTGGCGTTCGGTCTCAGTCCCCGGCGCCGCGCCCGGGGGCTTCTCAAGCTTGCTTGGCCGTTGCATGGATTGCCGAAGACAGGACAGCCCAGCGGCCCAAGGACCTTCCCATGCCTTCGAGACACCTGGTCGACCCCGAGATGGCGCCGCTCGCCGAGATGCCGCCGCTGTCGTTCGAAACGGCGAGCATCGAGCAGGTGCGCGAGATGCTCGCCGCGATGAGCCCGCCCACCCCGGTACTGCCCCCCGAGATCCACGTCTACGAGGCGCAGGCCCCCGGACGCGACGGCGCGGCGGACGTGCGCCTGATCGTGACGGCGCCGAAGGCGGCCGGACGAGGCCGCCCGGGCATACTTCACATCCACGGCGGCGGCTTCGTGCTTGGATCGGCGGAAATGACCGGCGCGACCGACGCCGGGTATGCGGAGCAGCTGGGCGCGGTGGTGGTCTCGGTCGACTACCGGTTGGCGCCTGAGACGCCATTTCCGGGACCGGTGGAGGACTGCTACGCCGGCCTCGCCTGGCTGCATGGGCAAGCCGCGGCGCTCGGCGTCGATCCCGGCCGCATCGTGGTGACTGGCGAGAGCGCCGGCGGCGGGCTTGCCGCGGCCCTGGTCCTCCTCGCCAAGCACCGCGGCGAGCATGCCGTGGCCTTTCAGCACCTGGTGTTCCCGATGCTGGACGACCGCACCGTGACCCACCCCGACCCCTCGCCCTATCTCGGCCAGTTCGTCTGGACGCCGGACGCCAACCGCTTCGGCTGGGCTTCGCTGTTGGGCCAGCCGCCCGGCGGACCGGACGTCTCGCCGTTCGCCGCGCCGGCGCGCGCCAGCGACCTTTCAGGCCTGCCGCCCACCTTCATGATCTGCGGCGCCCTCGACCTCTTCCTCGAAGAGGACCTGGACTACGCCCGCCGCCTGGCCCGCGCCGGCGTCCCCACGGAGCTGCACGTCTACCCCGGCGCGCCGCACGGCTTCATGTTCGCGCCAGACGCGCAGCTCACCAGGACGTTCGCCCGCGACTTGATGGCCGCCCTCGCGCGCGCCGTTGGCGCTTAGGAGGACCGGTGGCGTCATTCGATCTGTCCACGCCGCGCGGGCGCTTCGCGACCTACTGGCGCCATTTCTGGCACGACCACGCCTACGTGCGGCTGGCGCGCTCGAACGCCCATTGGCTCTCCAGCGAACTGGCGCGCGCCAATCAGCCTTGGCCGTTCCAGGTGAAGGCGTGGCGCGACCGCGGCATTCGCACCATCGTCAACCTGCGCGTCGGGATCGACGCTCACCACGTGCTCGAGCAGGAGGCCTGCGACAGATATGGGGTCAAGCAGGTGCGCTTCGTGGTCACGGCGCTGGAAGCGCCCAGCCGCGAGCAGGTGCTGGGCGCCAAGCAGCTGTTCGAGCAGCTCGAATACCCGGCGATGATGCACTGCAAGTCCGGTGCGGACCGTGCGGGCATGATGAGCGTGCTCTACATGCACTTCCGTCAGAAAAAGCCGATCTCGGAAGCGATCCGCCAGCTCGACTTCTTCAAGTTCGGCCATCTGCGCGGGCCGCGGACCGGCGTGCTCGACTACATGTTCGAGAAATACATCAACGAGGCCGAACCGCTCGGCGTCTCCTATGAAGACTGGGTCCGCAGCCCCGCCTACGATCCAGTGGCGATCACCAGGGAGTACCGGGCGCAATGGTGGGGCAATCTGCTCACGGGCAGGCTGTTCCGCCGGGCGTAGCGCCGAGCGGACGACATCTCAGAGCTTCAGCCGCGCCAGCGCCCGTTCCGACGCCGCCAGCGAGCCGGCGATCCGCGTGCGCAGAGCCTCCAGGTCGACGCCTTCGTGGCCCTTCTTGCCTTCCATGTAGCGGGCGTAGACGCCGTGGACGATGGCGGCGGACTTCCAGAAGTTGAAGCCGAAGTAGTAGTCGAGCCGCGAGAGATCGCGGCCGGTCCGCGCGGCGTACCGCTGCGCCAGTTCGGTCCGTGACGGAAAACCCGGCGGCGACAGCGCGGCCTCTGGGTTCGGTGGCGCCGGGTCGCTCGGATCGGGCCAGGGGTTCAGCGCATAGGCGAGATCGGCGAGCGGATCGCCCAGCGTCGAGATCTCCCAGTCGACCACCGCCGCCACGGTCCCGTCAGGGCCAATCAGGCAGTTGTGCGGGCCGTAGTCGCCGTGGACGATCCGCGCCGGCTCCTGCTCGGGCAGGTGCTCCAGCAGAAACCGCTGCAGCGAATGGGCGCGGGGATCGTCGTATTCGGCCGGGCCGACCGAGGCGAGCCATGACTTGTACCAGGTGGAAAGCTGGCGGCCGACATAGCTGTCGCGCTTACCCAGGTCGCCCAGTCCCACCGCGTCCGGATCGACCGCATGCAGGTCAGCCAGCACGTCGATGAACGAATGCGCCAGCTTCTGGCGCACCGGCCGCGGGGCCCAGCGCTCTGTATCGGCGGCGTTGTAGAGCGGATGGCCGTTTATGTGGCCCATCACGTAGAACCGCGCCCCAGTGATCGCGACGTCGTCGCAGAAACCAAGCGCGGTCGGGACCGGCACCGGCGTCGGGCCCAGCGCCGAGATCAGCGCCCACTCGCGGGCCATGTCGT
The DNA here is from genome assembly GCA_963835495.1 of uncultured Pseudomonadota bacterium. Lineage (GTDB taxonomy): Bacteria > Pseudomonadota > Alphaproteobacteria > Caulobacterales > Caulobacteraceae > Acaudatibacter. Next base: position 2,205,588 of record CAWIFQ010000003.1, read on the forward strand.
GGGCCTTGGGCAGCAGCTCGCCCAGCGGCGGACGGCGGATCACCGCCAGCCGGCCCTGCGCGTCCCGCAGCTGATAGGTCAGGTTGGAATGGCCGCCCTCGAGCCGCGTCCACTCGAACGGCGGCGTGAGCGCGGCGACGTTGGCGGCGATCCACGCCTCCACCGCCGGGACGTCGTAGCCCGGGATGGCGCCTGAGACCGCCGCCTCTGTCATGGCGTCAGTGCCGGCTGAGTTCGGCGCGGCCGACCACCATGTGGTGCACCTCATCCGGCCCGTCGGCGATCCGCAGCGTGCGCTGGCTGGTGTACATCTGGGCCAGGGGCGTCCACTGCGAGACGCCGGTGGCGCCGTGGATCTGGATCGCCTGGTCGATGATCTGGCAGACGCGCTCGGGCACCATGGCCTTGACCATGCTGACCCAGACCCGCGCCTCGCGGTTGCCCATCACGTCCATCGCCTTGGCGGCCTTGAGCACCATCAGCCGCATCGCCTCGATCTCGATCCGAGCGCGCGAGACCACTTCCAGGTTCTTGCCGAGCTGGATGATCGGCTTGCCGAACGCCGTCCGCGTCGACGCACGCTTGACCATCAGGTCCAGCGCCCGCTCGGCCTGGCCGATCGAACGCATGCAGTGGTGGATGCGCCCCGGTCCCAGCCGCACCTGCGAGATCTCGAAGCCGCGGCCTTCGCCGAGCAGGATGTTCTCCTTCGGCACCCGCACGTTGTCGAGTTTGAGGTGCATGTGCCCGTGCGGCGCGTCGTCATGGCCGAACACCGTCATCGGGCCCATGATGGTGAGACCCGGCGAGGGGATCGGCACCAGGATCTGCGACTGGCGGAACTGGGTGGGGGCCTCGGGGCTGGTCTGCACCATCAGGATCATGATCTTGCAGCGCGGGTCGCCGGCGCCGGAGATGTAGTACTTCTCGCCGTTGATCACCCACTCATCGCCGATCAGCTCCGCACGGCAGGAGATGTTCTTGGCGTCTGACGAGGCCATATGCGGCTCGGTCATGCCGAAGGCCGAGCGGATCTCGCCGTTCAGCAGCGGCTTCAGCCACTTTTCCTTCTGCTCGGGCGTGCCGACCTTCTCCAGCACCTCCATGTTGCCGGTGTCCGGCGCCGAGCAGTTGAGCGACTCCGACGCCAGCGGCTGCTTGCCGAGCTCCGCGGCGATGTAGGCGTAGTCGAGGTTGGTGAGGCCGCGGCCGATCTCCGACGTTGGCAGGAAGAAATTCCACAGGCCCGAGGCCTTGGCCTTGTCCTTCGCGGTCTGCAGCAATTCCAGCTGCCCCGGCGCCCAGCTCCAGCGTTCCGCCCGGCCTTCGCCAAGGCGATGGAACTCGTCGGCGATCGGCGCGACGTTCTCCGCGATATGCTTCTTCACCGCATCGAACAGCGGGCGCGCTTCCTTGGACATGCCGAGATTGTTGAGCTCGGCCTCCAGGTCGAGGTCGGAGATCGAAGCGTCCTTGGTCATCACATTCATCGGATCGGGCCTTTTTGCAGGGACGGAAGGGCTTCGCGAACCGTTACGCCTCCCAGCGACCCGGGCCAACCCATTTCAAACACTCATTTGAATTCAAACGAAACCGTTGTCGGGGTTGGGTCGCCCGTTCAGCGTTTCTTGACGCCCACCCGCCACGATGGCATGTCTCTAAGGGACGATTTGGGAGCAGGCTCGATGCGCAGCGCGCGCCTCGTACTTATTCGGCGGCCGGTATCGGTAGGAGGGTGACCCCTTCCCGCCAACGCCGGTCGCATGTCCGAAGGCCCCGCTGAGGGCCTTTTTTCTTGTCCTGAAACACCCAAGATCCGAGCCGCCCCAATGACCATCCAGCCCGCTATCGAAGCCCAGACCAGCGCCGACGCCGCCGAGATCATGACCGGCGCCGAGATGGTTGTCCGCGCCCTTGTGGACCAGGGCGTCACCGACCTGTTCGGCTATCCCGGTGGCGCGGTACTGCCGATCTACGACGCCCTCTTCCACGAGCCACGGCTGCGCCACGTGCTGGTGCGGCACGAGCAGGGCGCGACCCACGCCGCAGAGGGCTACGCCCGCTCCACCGGCCGCCCGGGCGTGGTGCTGGTCACCTCGGGCCCTGGCGCCACCAACGCGGTCACCGGCATCACCGACGCCCTGATGGACTCGATCCCGATGGTGGTGATCACCGGCCAGGTGCCGACCCACCTGATCGGCACCGACGCGTTCCAGGAGTGCGACACGGTCGGCATCACCCGGCCCTGCACCAAGCACAACTACCTCGTGAAGGACGTCGACGACCTGCCGCACGTGCTGCACGAGGCGTTCCGGATCGCCACCACCGGGCGGCCGGGGCCGGTCGTGGTCGACATCCCGAAGGACATCCAGTTCGCCACCGGCCTGTACGTCGGGCCGGCGCAGGCGCGGGCCAGCCACAACTACCATCCGCGCACGGAAGGCGATCCGGCGAAGATCGCCGAGGCGGCGGCGCTGATCGCCGGCGCCAGGCGGCCAATCCTCTACACCGGCGGCGGCGTGATCAACGCCGGCCCGGAAGCCAGCCAGCTGCTGCGCGAGTTCGCCGCCCTGACCCGCGCCCCGGTGACCTCGACCCTGATGGGCCTTGGCGCGTTCCCGGCCAGCGATCCGGCTTGGCTGGGCATGGTCGGCATGCACGGCGCCTGGGAAGCCAACCACGCCATGCACGACTGCGATGTGCTGGTGTCGATCGGCGCGCGCTTCGACGACCGCGTCACCGGCCGGCTGGACGCCTTTTCGCCCGGCTCGAAGCGGATCCACATCGACATCGACCCCTCGTCGATCGGCAAAGTGGTGCGCACCGACGTCGGCATCGTCGGCGACGCCGGGCGGGTGCTGGCCGAGCTGATCGCCTCCTGGAAACGCCAGCGCCTGGCGCCCAACCCGGCGCTGAAGGACTGGTGGTCGCAGATCGAGGCGTGGCGCGAGCGCAAAGGCTTCGCCTACCGGAATTCGAGCGAGCTGATCAAACCGCAGCACGCGATCGAACGGCTCTACGCCCTCACCCGCGGCCGCGACGTCTACATCACCACCGAGGTCGGCCAGCACCAGATGTGGGCGGCGCAGTTCTTCCACTTCGAGGAGCCGAACCGCTGGATGACGTCGGGCGGGCTCGGCACCATGGGCTACGGCCTGCCGGCCGCGGTCGGCGTGCAGGTCGCGCATCCGGGCAGCCTGGTCATCGACATCGGCGGCGACGCCTCGGTGCAGATGACGATGCAAGAAGTCTCGACCGCCATTCAGTTCAACCTGCCGATCAAGGTCTTCATCCTCAACAACCAGTGGATGGGGATGGTGCGGCAGTGGCAGCAGCTGCTGCACGGCGAGCGCTACAGCCACTCCTACTCCGACAGCCTGCCGGACTTCGTGAAGCTGGCCGAGGCCTACGGGGCGCTAGGGCTGCGCGCCGAGCACCCGGACGAGCTGGACGCCAAGATCATGCAGATGATCGATAGCCCGCTGCCGGTGCTGTTCGATTGCCGGGTCGAGGCCTCGGAGAACTGCTTCCCGATGATCCCGTCGGGCAAGGCGCACAACGAGATGATCCTGGGCGAAGACGCCGACGACATCGGCAGCGTGATCGGCGAAGCTGGCAAGAGGCTGGTATAGCGACCGGCGCAGCGCCGGCCCCACGGGCGGGAGCGCGCAGTTTTCGCGCGTCGTCCAGCAAGCTTCAGTGTAACGTTCCGGCCGATGAGCCCTCTGAAGTTCCTGGCGGCGGCCTTGGCGAGCGCAAGCTTGGCGGCGTGCGACATGCCCGCTTCGGGTGGTCGGACCGCGGCCGCCAGGGTCGTGTCCGCCGGCGATAGCGCGCACCGTTGGACGGTTCATGAGGACGGCGCTTACGGCTACGCCCCGGCGAACGGTCAGCGCGGCCCAGCGGCGCCGGCCGCCACGTTCCGGTATCTGGGCCTGGTCGACGGCGAGTATCAGATCGGCGTCGATGCGTCGGGCACGATCGCGGCGTGCGCCAACCCCTGCGCGGTGATCAGGTACGTCCACGAAGGCGAGACGATCCAGCGGGCCGCCTTCGATCCGCAAAGCGCGATCGGCGCGGCGTTCAACGACGCCTTCAATGGCAAGCTCGAAGTCTACCAGCTGCCGCCGCCCGAGATGGAACAGGCGACCCTGTCGACGCCCGCCGCCTCCGAGCCGGCGCCGCCGCTTTCGCCCGGCGAGGAGCCCCCGCCAGATTCGCAGGGCGCACCCACGACCGATCAGCCGTCCAGCGTCGATCGCTGATCGTGCGGCGCGTCGGCCAGCTCGGCTTCGACGAAGGCCCAGAGCGCGGCGATCTCCTCGGCCGCCGCCAGGTCCGTCGTCTCTTCCACTGAGCGCCCGGTCTCCAGCGCGGTCTGGTAGACCGAGCGAGAACGCAGGATGACCGGCGCCACCGGCGCCCGCATGTAGTCGAGCCCTCGCAAAGCGCGCTTGACCAGCGGCGGCTCGATGCTTTCGCGCGCAAACGGCGCCTGGTTCATCACTACGCTCGACGGCTTGCCCAGCCGGCGGACGAGCGTGAGGCTGCGGGCGAGGCCGGAGAGGTCGATCAGCGTCGGGCGCACCACCAGGACCGTGAAGTCCGCCAGGACGACGGCCTCGCTGACGTCTTCGAGGGCGCCGGCGGGCGTGTCGACGATCAGGAGACCCTTGCGGGCGCTGAGAGCGGCGAACTTGGCCGCCATCAGCGTGGCGCCGGAGGCGACCACCCAGTCGGGCCCGGCGTCGTGCCGCGAGCTCAGGATGTTCTCGGCGGAGCGCTGCGGGTCGATATCGGCCACCAGCGTGTCGACGCCGCGCAGGTGCGCCGCCAGGGCAAGGTGCGTCGCCACCGTGGTCTTCCCAGAGCCGCCCTTCAGCGCGATGACCGCCACTGTCCGCAAAATCTGGTCGCCGCTCCGCCTGCGTGGTGCGATCTCACTAGCAGGCGTTTTCAGGGCGGAACTAGGTCTAGTTCGATGCAGGCCCGGTTGGCGGCCGGCCGACACCGCTGGCGGATTTGCGCCGCGATCATAGGGCAGGTAGGCGTAACAGACCCCATATCCGAGACTTCGCGGAGATATCGCGGTGGTGTCGCCATTTGCCAGCCTGGAAGTCGACGAGGCGCTTCGCCCGATCGCGCAGCTGTTCGACTTCGATCTGGACCGCCGGCTCTCGTCGGTGCTGGTGCTGGAGTCCAAGGTGAGCGAGCAGGCGGCGTCGGCGAAGACGCTGGGCACGTACCGGCCGGGCAACGCGATCGTCATCGGGTCCGAGGGGCTGATGCTGACCATCGGCTATCTGATCACCGAGGCCGACGAGGTGACCGTCACCACCGGCGATGGTCGCCGGATCGACGCCCACGTGCTGGGGATCGATCAGGCCACCGGCTTTGGGCTGATCCACGCGCTGGAGCCGCTGGGCCTGCCGCCGCTGCCGATCGGCGACTCGCGCAAGCTGCGGACGGAGACGGCGGTGATCTCGGCGGGCGGCGGCGGCCGCGCGCATGCGTCATGCGGCCAGCCGCTCGCCCGGGCGCCGTTCGCCGGCTACTGGGAATACTACCTGGAGGAGGCGCTGTTCGTCGGGCCGGCCCATCCGCACTGGAGCGGCGCGGCGCTGATCGGTCCCGGCGGCGATCTGGTTGGGGTCGGCTCGCTGCGGATGGAGCAGCTCGAAGAGAACGGCGACATCAACCCGCTTAACATGTTCGTTCCGGCCGAGCTGCTGCCGCCGATCCTCGACGATCTCGCCCGCGGACGCCCGGCGCGGCCGCCGCGGCCGTGGCTGGGCGTGCTCTCTCAGGAGGTCTCGTCCCATGTCGTCATTCTGGACGTGACGCCTGGCGGGCCGGCGTCCCGGGCCGAGCTGCGCCGCGGCGACATCGTTCACGCCGTGGCCGGAGAGCCGGTCGCCGATCTGGCGGGCTTCTACACCCGGCTGTGGTCGCTCGGGCCGCCCGGCGTGGTCGTGCCGCTGCGGATCCAGCGAGACCACGACGTGTTCGAGGTGGAAGTGCGCTCGGCCGACCGCCTGGCGATGCAGCGCAAGCGCCGGCTCAACTAGGCGGCTTCGGGGGCGCGGGGGCAGGCGTGTTGAGCGACATCCAATCGTGCGATGACGTCGTCGACCAGAAAGAGCCTGACCCAGGTGTCTGCATGGATCGGTCCGCCGGAAATCTCCGTCGTATGGAAGCCGAAGGTCTCCTCGCTGTCTGCGTAGCTCAGCGTCCTCCCTGCCACCGTGATGGCGTCTGGCGTGTGCCCCTCCGAGGTTGAGCGGACGAACCGCGTCAGACAACCCGCCACGACCTGATACCGATGCGCCTGATAAGCGGAGGCCACCCGCCGGTAATCGACAACATCAGATGCCGAGAGGGCAACACCCAAGACCGCCGCGCATCCTGCCATGACAAGCGCAAATCTTGTCAGCGTCTGCGTGTGTTGCGCGGACTTGGGGTGAATCGCAAACCCCAGCCCCAACGCGACCATTCCGAGGCAAATGACGGGCCCGATGAAAAGCACTGGCGGCGGTCCTGACACCGTGAAGACCGTCTCGACAGGCATCGGCCCGTTACCCGGCTTTCCAGCTAAAGCGTCTCTTCGCCGCGCTCGATCGAGAGCACGCCGGTGCGCGAGACCTCGACCAGCCCCAGCGGGCGCATCAGGTCGGTGAACTTGTCGATCTTCGAGGGCGCGCCGGTGATCTCGAAGATGAAGCTCTGCACCGTGGTGTCGATCACGCGGGCGCGGAAGATGTCGGCGATGCGCAGCGCCTCGACGCGCTCGCCGCCGACGCCGCGCACCTTCACCAGCGCCAGCTCGCGCTGCACCCCGTTGGGGTCGACCGTCACGTTCACCACGTGGCGGGTGGAGACCATCTTCTGCAGCTGGGCCTCGATCTGCGCCAGCACCTGCGGGGTGCCGCGGGTGACGATGGTGATGCGCGAGGTGTGCGCCTTCTCGTCGGTCTCGGCGACGGTCAGGCTCTCGATGTTGTAGCCGCGGGCCGCGAACAGCCCCACCACCCGATGCAGCACGCCTGGCTCGTTGTCGACCAGGATGGCGAAGGTGGCGAGGCTTTCGGGCTGGGCCGCATGGCCCATGTCGTAGGCGGAGGCGGGGGGTTCGGCGGTCATCGCGCATCTATGCCGCGATTTCCCCCCGCCGTCATCGGCCCAGGCTCAGCTCCGGCTCAGGCGGCGATCGCCTCGGCCGCGCCAAGCTGCGCCCGGCGCCGGCGCACGCCGATGAAGCGCATCGTGCCGTACTGGATCAGGAACAGGCCGATCTTGGTGGAGAGCGCGTAGGCCGACATGAACGCGGTCCAGACCACGAAGCTGTAGTGGGTCGCGACCCACAGGTTGACCACCGCCGAGACGAACATCAGCGCGGCCCAGATGAAGCCGAAGATGTAGGCGATGTCCGGGACGATCTCGATCGCCACCGCCGGCAGGTAGCGGTTCATCCAGCCGGGCTTCAGCATCACCACGCCGACGATCACGTAGATGACGCTGGCCTTGTAGAGCACGAACCGTGCGTCGTTGGTGAGCAGGGCCGCCGTGCCGCTGGCCAGAACCAGGAACAGGCTCATCCACTGCATCGTCTCGATCGGCCGCTTGCGCGCGATCTCCCAGACGATCTGCGCGATGCCGAGCGCGACGCCCGCGGCGACCGCGATCGGGATGCTCTTCGTGGTGAGAAAGACGGCGAGGTAGAACAGGGTCGAGGCCATATCGAGGGCCAGGAACTTGGCGGACTGCAGCAGGCTTTTCATGCGACGCGCCCCTCCTTGGTGGGCGACGCGAACCTAGGATTCCCGCCGCGCCGGCCCCAGGCGGCCGACGAACGCGACGCGGCGATTCACGAAAATCGGCCCGCCATTCGCGCTTCGTGAGCTGTCCGGCGACGTCCTTCTTCAATCCGCAAGGCGTTGCGCCTATATATGGCGTGTCCGGGCTTCTGTCCGAACTATGGAGATAAACGCGCGCGCAATAAGCGGACTGGACCCGGGTGCGATTCCCGGCGGCTCCACCAACATCTTCTCGCGTTATCGGCGGGCTGCATGGGGCCGATCAGCATCGACAGACGTGTAAAGGCGTTGCTTTCTCTCGGCGTGGCTCACCGTTTCGGGCCATTTTCTAAATGCGAACGATAACTTCGCTCAAGAGTACGCCCTGGCCGCGTAAGCGGTTCGGACATATTCGACCTAAAGCCCTGGTGTCTTAGCAGCGCCAGGCGGGGCTCGGGGGGCGCCTGGCAACAGAAGCCCCCCACCCACCTTCGATCGCAGCGGCGCTCCCCGTCTCCACGCGAAGGTTTGGTGGCGCCTGGCGACGGAAGCCCCCACCCACCCTCCCCTGCAAAATCAGCTGCCCCAAGACGCAGGCGCGCTTGCTTCGGCGTGGCCGCGCGGTAGGTTCGCGCGATGGCTCCCCCCCGCGACCTGATCGGCTACGACGCGCTGCAGCAGGAGGCCCTGCGCGGGGTCGTCCGTTCGGCGTTGAAGCTGGCCGCGGCCAAGGGACTGCCGGGCGACCACCACTTCTTCATCACCTTCAAGACCGCCGCGCCCGGCGTGACGCTGCCCCGGGAGTTGCTCGCCCGCTACCCGGACGAAATGAGCATCATCCTGCAGAACGAGTACTGGGACCTGGCGCCCGGCGAGACCTTCTTCTCGGTCACGCTGAAGTTCGGCGGACAGCCGAAGTCGCTGTCGATCCCCTATGCGGCGATCACGCATTTCCGCGATCCGGGTGTCGAGTACCACCTGCGCTTCACCGTGCCGGACACGGCGCCGGAGCCCGTGCCGGCGCCCCCGCCGGTCATCGCGCCCCCACCGCCCGAAGCGGACGCCGGCCCAAAACCCGGCGACAAGCCGAACATCGTTTCACTTGATCAGTTCAGAAAGAAATAGAGCCGACGTGACCGACGTAGCCTCCGAAGAGCCCAAGGCTCTCAGCGACGACGACATCCTGCAGCGCTTCCTGCGCACCAAGAACCAGCCGACCGGCTCGCAGACTCTCGGCTTTCGCATGCTCAGCGTCAGCCAGGAGCGGATGGAGGTCGAGGTGGCGTTCGACGCCAGAGCCGAGCTGCTGGCCAACCCGATGAAGCAGGTGCAGGGCGGCTATCTGTGCGCCATGCTGGACGAGTGCATGTCGGTCGCCTGCATGGTCGCGTCCAAGATGACGGCCGTCGCCCCGACCGCCGAGATGAAGACCAGCTTCTTCCGCCCGGCGATGCCTGGCGAGCTGAAGGGGATCGGCCGGGTGGTGCGCTGGGGCCGCACGCTGGCCTTCACCGAGGGCGAGCTCTACGACGCCGACGGCCGGCTGGTCGCCAAGGCCACCGGCACCGCGGTGCCGACCCCGTTCAAGAATTACAAGTAGCCGCATGCCCCGCTGGGCCGTCGCCGCGTTCGCGGCTGTCGTTGTCGCCTTCGCCGGATCGGCCGCCGCCGCGACCAGCCCATTCGCGGATTGGGCGGCGATCGTGGTCTCGGGCGATTTCCACGCCGCCCACACCAACAACCCGACCGAGACCTTCGACAACGCCCGCCGCGACGTCTCCGCCGAGTTGATCCGCAAGGGTTTCTCGGCCGCGAACCTGCGCGAATATTCGGTGCGCCCGGAGCTCTATCCGAAGCAGAACGTCGGCAAGGCCGACCTGCAGCCGATCTACGAGGGTCTTCACGACGTCGCCCAGCAGGCCAAGGGCGGCTGCCTGATCTACTTCTCCTCGCACGGCGCGCCGCAGGGCGTGGTGCTGGACGGCCAGATCATGCCGCCACCGCTGATGGATCAGCTGATCACCGACAGCTGCGGCCGGCGGCCGACGGTGGTGATCATCTCGGCCTGCTTCTCCGGCGTGTTCGTGCCGGCCTTGGCCGACAACAACCGCGAGATCCTCACCGCCGCGCGGCCGGACCGGTCCTCGTTCGGCTGCAGCGAGAGCGACAAGTACCCCTATTTCGACGCCTGCATGCTGCAGGTGCTGCCGCACACGCATGATTTCGTGGCGCTCGGCCCGGCCGTGCAGGCATGCGTGGCCGAGCGCGAGACCGAGACCGGCATGCATCCGCCTTCGGAGCCGCAGTTCTTTGTCGGCGCCCAGCTGCGCCCGATCCTGCCGCTGATGGCGTTCGCACCGGGATAGCGGACCGTCTGCTACGGCAGGGCGGCCGCCCATCCGCTCAGGGTGTCCGCGAACAGTTGCGGGTCCTGGCTGTGCATCGCGTGGCCCATCTGCGGGAACGAGCGGTAGTCGAACGGCTGGCCGGCGGCCTCGACCAGTTCGCGGACCTTGCCGGCCTGCAGGTCGGAGATGGCGCCCATGACGAACCCGCTGGTCTCGTCGACGCGGCGGAAGTGGTGGGTGAACAGCACCGGGACCTTCACCGCCTTCAGCATCCGCGCGTGGTCGCAGCTGGCGGCGACGGTTCCGCTCCAGAAGGCGCGGCCCCACTCCGGGTCGTACTCCTTCAGGTTCTGCGGCGGCTCGTCGGCCGGCTTGAAGCCGGCCAGCCAGGGCGGCAGCTCGCTGGCGGCGTTGGCGGCCATCCCGGCCCAGTTGCCGATGGTCCACTGGTCGCCGAGGTACTTCGACCACAGGGCGAACATCGGCCCGATCGACTGCTTGATCGAGTGGCCGTAGGCCGGCGTGGTCTCGGAGCCGAACAGCGGTGGGTCTTCGTAGTGGGCGGCGATGATGAGACCCGGCGGCGCGTAGGCGGAGAGCCAGGCCGACAGCACCCCGCCCGACGACAGGCCGCTGACGATGGTCGGGCGGCCGATCACGCCCTGGATGCAGCCGCACCAGGTCATTGCCCATGTTGTCGAGCGTGTAGCGCCCTGGCGTGCGGCCGGAGCGGCCCTGGCCGCGCAGGTCGACCGCGAAGATCTGGAACCGGTCCTTCAGCAGGTCCATCGCCGCTTCGTAGCCCCACCAGGACTCGGTCTGGCCTGGCACGAGCAGCAGCGCCGGCTTGGAGGCGTCGCCGGCCGTCGCGTAGTTCAGCTTGACCTCGCCGGTGTCGAACAGCTGCTCCGGGTAGCGATGCGCGACGTAGGTCTCGTCGGGATTGTGGGGTCCGTAGCGGCCAGGCCATCAGGCGGCTCCTTGTGTCTGCGCCAGTCGGGGAAACACGCGCTCGGCGTTGTCGCGGGCGATGGCGCGGGCCTCGTTCTCGCTGAGGCCGTTCGCTGACCGAGCTGGTGGATGTTGCGCGCGACGCCGGCCTCGGGCGTGAACGGCCAGTCGCTGCCGAACAGGATCTGCGTGATCGGCGCGATCCGCCGCAGCGCCGCGAACGGCACCGGGTGCGCCGAGAGCGCGACGTCGTAGTAGAGCCGCTCCAGCGTCTCGAACACTTCCGCCTCCGACGCGGGGCGCGGCTCGATGATCGGCAGGTTGGCGAACGCGGCGATGCGCGCGATCAGCGCCGGCAGCGCGGCGCCGCCGTGGGGCACGATCACCTTGATGTCCGGATTGGTCTGCAGCGAGCGCGCGTAGAGCAGGTCGACGATGGTGCGCGTGGTGTCGAGCGGAAACTCCAGCAGCGGCGCGGGGCGGCCCAGGCCGAGCGCCTCGAAGCAGGCGGGGCTGGTCGGATGCAGGAACAGCGTCGCCTTGCGGCGGTTGAGCTCCGCCAGGATCGGGGCGAACAAGGGCGAGCCGAGATAGGTCCCGTCGGTGTTGGTCTGCAGCACGACGCCATCGGCGCCGAGCTCGTCGAACGCGCGCCGCATCTCGGCGAGCGAGGCGGCGATGTCGGGGATCGGCAGGGTCGCGAAGTAGCCGAAGCGGCCGGGATGGCCCCGCACCAGCTCGGCGCCGGCGTCGTTCACCGCGCGACGAGGGCTGGCCGCTCCGCGGGCGGGAGGAAATGCGCGGACGGCGAAGAGAGCGAAACGATCGCGGTCGCGATCTCCTGGCGGTCCATCATCTCGATGGCGGCCGCGGCGCTCCATTTGGGAACCGGAAACCCGCCATCGAGCGTCGACAGGCCGGCGCGAGCCAGCGCCTGCGCGTAGACGTCCGGCAGGAAGTGCGCGTGCACGTCGATCCGCCCGCAGGCGCATCCTCCACCGCCCTCGCCGTTGGTCATCGGCTCTCGCGGCCCCGGCCGTCGCTTTCTGACGATTACGTCATCTAACGTCGATCTCGACGGTGGCGTCAATAGCGCTTGCGCCGGGGCAGCTGATGGACCATAATCTGACCAAATCGTCAAATCGAGCGAGCCATGAGCATCCTCAAGATCGAAGACGTGGCCTACGTGCGCTTCCGGGCCCCCGACCTGGCCGAGATGCGCGCCTTCCTCGAAGACTTCGGCCTGACGGTGGTCGAGGCCACGGCAGACGCGGCTGGTGGCGCGCGGCGCCGGACCGTCGCCGGTCGCCCACGTGACCGAGCTCGGCGGAGCCGGTTTCGCCGGCGTGGCGTTCCGGGCCGAGAGCCTCGCCGACCTCGAACGGCTCGCGGCGGCGGAGGGGGCGACCGTCGAGCCTCTGGACCTTCCCGGCGGCGGGAGCGCGGTCGTCGCTGACCGATCCCGACGGCCACCGCGTCGAGGTGGTCGCCGGTCAGGCGTCGGCCGCACCCCTCCCGATCGCCAGAGGCGCAACCCTGGAACCGCTCGGACGCGCACGAACGCCTGCGGGCGACCAAGCGCATCGCCGCCGGGCGCCGCCAACGTCGTGCGCCTCGGGCACGTCGTGCTCAACGTCTCCGACTTCCGCGCCTCCGAGCAGTGGTACAAGGAGCGCCTCGGCTTCATCACCTCGGACGAGATCAGGCTCTCGCCCGAGTTCGCGCTCGGCGCCTTCCTGCGCTGCGACCGCGGCGACCAGCCGACCGATCACCACACGCTGTTCCTGATGCAGGGCCGCAAGGGACCGGGGTTCAATCACGCCGCCTACGAGGTCGCGGATCTGGACGACCTGATGCGCGGCCACCAGCGGCTGAGCGACGCCGGTCGGCACGCCGAATGGGGCGTCGGCCGCCACATCCTCGGAAGCCAGGTGTTCGACTACTGGCGCGATCCGTGGGGTCACACGCTGGAACACTGGACCGACGGCGACCTGTTCACCGCGGCCGATGGTTCTAACATCGCCACCGTGCAGGACCTGCTGGGCGTCCAGTGGGGACCAGCGCCGCCGCCGACGATGGGCTGAAAGGGAAATCGATGAAGCTTGCGACCTTCGACGCCGGCGCCGGCCCGCAGCTGGGCGCCGTGACAGGCGGACCGGATCGTTCCGCTCCACCAGGCCGCGCCGGGGCTGCCCGGCGAGATGATCGGGCTTATTTCGGCATGGGGACGGCCGAGCGGGACGTGCGCCGCATCGCCGATGCCGCCGCCGGCGCCCTGCCGCTCGATCAGGTGCGCCTGCTCGCCCCGATCCGGCGGCCCGGCAAGATCATGGCGATCGGGCTGAACTACGCCGACCATATCGCCGAGAGCAACATGGGCACGCCCGAGCACCAGATCTGGTTCTCCAAGGCGCCGACCGCGACCAACGGACCGCACGACCCGATCCAGGTGCCGAAGGTTTCCCAGGCGCTGGACTACGAGGCCGAGCTGGTCGCGGTGGTCGGCCAGGGCGGCCGCCATATCTCCAAGGCGGACGCCGCCGGCGCCGTGTTCGGCTACTGCTGCGGCAACGACGCGACCGAGCGCGCCTGGCAGCACCGCACCACCCAGTGGGTGCTCGGCAAGTCGTTCGATACGCATGCCCCGTTCGGGCCATGGATCACGACCGCGGACGAGGTTGCCGACCCGCACGCGCTGACGATCCGCTGCCTGGTCAACGGCGAGGTGCGGCAGGACTCCAACACCCGCCACCTCGTCTTCAACGTCTGGGACCAGATCGAACACCTGAGCCAGGCCATGACGCTGGAACCCGGCGACCTGATCTTCACCGGCACGCCGGGCGGCATCGGCGCGGCGATGAACCCGAGGCGGTTCCTGAAGCACGGCGACCGGGTGCGGATCGAGATCGAGGGCCTGGGCGCGCTCGACAACCCCTGCGCCAACGAGACCTGACGTGCGCGCCTTCGACTGCGACGTGCTGGTGGTCGGCCTGGGCCCGGTCGGGTCGGTGCTGACGGCGCTGCTCGCCGAGCGGGGCGTGCGGGTGATCGCGCTCGACAAGGACGCGGCGCCCTACCCGCTGCCGCGCGCGGTGCATTTCGACCACGAGATCATGCGCATCTTCCAGCAGCTCGGCGTCGCCGAGCAGATGCGGCGGTGCGCCCGCGACCTGCCGAACTACGAGTTCCGCGCCGCCGACGGCCGGGTGCTGATGCAGTTGCGGCCGCCACGCGAGACACCGTCCGGCTGGGGCGGCGGCTACATGTTCCACCAGCCGAGCCTGGAGGGCGTTCTGCGCGCGCGGCTGGAGGCCCTGCCGAGCGCAGATATCCGCCTCGGCCAGCACCTCGACGGCCTGGTCCAGGACGCGGAAGGCGTCACGGCGACCGTGGCGACGTCGACCGGCGCCGGCGCCATCCGGGCGCGGTATCTGGTCGGCTGCGACGGCGCCTCGAGCCCGGTGCGCGAGGCGATCGGCGGCGGCCTGTTCGACTATCAGTTCGACGAGCCCTGGCTGGTGGTCGACGTGAAGGTCCCCGCCGGCTGCCGCACGCCGGACATCAACATCCAGCTCTGCGATCCGGCGCGCCCGACCACCTGCGTCTTGAGCGGGCCGGGGCGGCATCGGTGGGAGTTCATGCTGCTCCCCGGCGAGACGGCGGAGGCGATGATGGACGACGCCGTCGTCCAGGACCTCATCCGCCCCTGGGACTGCGGACCGGTGGAGATCGAGCGTAAGGCCGTCTACCGCTTCCACGGCCTGGTCGCGAACCGCTGGCGCGATGGCCGGCTCATGATCGCCGGCGACGCCGCGCACCAGACGCCGCCGTTCGCCGGGCAAGGCATGTGCGCGGGGATTCGGGACGCGGCCAATCTGGCCTGGAAGCTCGACGCCGTGCTTCGAGGGACGGCGTCGGCCGCGCTGCTGGACAGCTACCAGGCCGAGCGCGAGCCGCACGTGCGCTCGGCGATCGAGCTCGCAATCGGCATGGGCCGGGTTGTCTGCACGCTCGACCGGGCGGCCGCGGATCAGCGCGACGCAGCGATGCTGGCGGCGCAGTCCGGCGGCGCGCCGCCGCTGCCAGCGATGCGACCGGCGCCGTTCGCGTCGAGCTGCGTGATGACCGGCAGCGCCGGCGCAGGCGAGCTGTTCCCGCAACCGACGGCCGGCGAGGGGCCGGCGCGGCGCCGGATGGACGACTGGCTCGGCGACGACGCCTGCCTGATCGCACGCGGAGCGACCGGCGGCGCGGCGGCCGGCGTGCGCCTGCTGGACCTCGAGCCCGACGCGCTGGCCCCGTTCCGCGCGGCGGTGCTGGACTGGCTCGATCAACACCAGGCGGAAGCGGTGCTCGTCCGTCCGGACCGCTATGTGTTCGGCTCGGGCGCGCCTGGCGTGCTGCTCGACGCTTGGGAGGCGAGCCTCAATCCCAGCGCCCCCACGCTCACGGCGAGCGCGGCGGGACGATGACGGCGGAACCGGCCAACCCGAGGGCCGCGCGGACCAAGGCGGCGCTGGTCGCGGCGGGACGGCGGCTGTTCAGCCAGCGCCCGATCGACGCGGTGACGGTCGACGACATCGTGCAGGCCGCCGAAGTGGGCAAGGGCAGCTTCTACAACCACTTCGCCGACCGCGAGGCGCTCGCAAGGGCGATCTCAGCGCAGATCCGGGCGAGCATCGAGAGCGCGGTCACGCGGGCGAACGCGGGCGTCGACGATCCCGCCCGCCGCCTGGCGCGCGCGGTCTGCACCTACTGGCGCTATGCGCTGGACGAGCCGGAGCAGGCCGGCGTTCTGGTCCACATCCATACCGGCCACACCTCGCTGACCGCGCCGCTGAACCGCGGACTCGTCGAGGACCTGGAGACCGGCCTGGCGAGCGGCCGGTTCGACATAGCCACGGTGGAGTCTGGCGTCCTCTACGTGCAGGGCGTGACGCAGCTGGCCCTGGTGCGCATCGTCCAGGAACCGAGCCAGGCTGTCGCGATTTCCCTGTCGCAGCAGATGTGCGCGCTGGTGCTGAAGGGGCTCGGCATTCCGGCCGCCGAGGCGGACCTGATCGCCGCCCAGGCCAGCGACGGGATCGTTCGCAAGACCCTGCGGGCATCGCCGCCCGCGAACTGATGCCTCGAGAAGGTGACGATCGCGGCGAGACGCCTTAAACCGCCCCTCGCATCGCCCCCGGGGAGACCGAATGTCCGCTACACGCCCAGAGTCTACCAGGACCGAGACCGATACCTTCGGCCCGATCGAGGTTCCCGCCGATCGCTACTGGGCGGCGCAGACCCAGCGTTCGCTGCAGAACTTCAAGATAGGCTGGGAGAAGCAGCCGCTGCCGGTGGTTCGGGCGCTGGGCGTCGTCAAGCGCGCCGCCGCCGAGGTGAACATGGCGCTCGGCAAGCTCGACCCGAAGATCGGCGATGCGATCGTGGCGGCCGCCCAGGAAGTGATCGACGGCAAGCTCGACGACCACTTCCCGCTGGCGGTGTGGCAGACCGGCTCCGGCACCCAATCCAACATGAACGCCAACGAGGTGATCTCGAACCGCGCGATCGAGATGCTGGGCGGGGTGATGGGCTCGAAGTCGCCGGTGCACCCGAACGACCACGTCAACCTCAGCCAGTCGTCCAACGACACCTACCCGACCGCCATGCACATCGCCGCGGCCGAGGAGATCGTCCGCCGGCTGATCCCGGCGCTGCAGACCCTTCGCGACGCGCTCGACGCCAAGGCCAAGGCCTGGGCCCACATCATCAAGATCGGCCGCACCCATACCCAGGACGCCACCCCGCTGACGCTGGGCCAGGAGTTCTCCGGCTACGTGCAGCAGGTGGCGAACGGCCTCGCGCGGATCGAGATGACGCTGCCGATGCTGATGCAGCTGGCGCAGGGCGGCACCGCGGTCGGCACCGGCCTGAATGCGCCGGTCGGCTTCGCCGCGAAGGTCGCGGCCAAGATCGCCGAGATCACCGGCCTGCCCTTCACCTCCGCGCCCAACAAGTTCGAGGCGCTGGCCGCCCACGACGCGATGGTGTTCACCCACGGCGCGCTGAACACGGTGGCCGCCAGTCTGTTCAAGATCGCCAACGACATCCGGCTGCTGGGCTCGGGCCCGCGCTCCGGCCTCGGCGAACTGTCGCTGCCCGAGAACGAGCCCGGCTCGTCGATCATGCCGGGCAAGGTCAACCCGACCCAGTGCGAGGCGCTGACCATGGTCTGCACCCGGGTGTTCGGCAACGAGGCGACCATGAGCTTCGCCGGGGCCTCGGGCCACTTCGAGCTCAACGTCTACAACCCGGTGATGGCCTACACCCTGCTGCAGTCGATCCGGCTGCTGGGCGACGCCGCCGAGAGCTTCACCGAGCACTGCGTGGTGGGGATCGAGCCGCGCGTGGACAACATCGCGGCCGCGCTCGACCGTTCGCTGATGCTGGTGACGGCGCTGGCCCCGAAGATCGGCTACGACGCGGCCGCCAAGATCGCCAAGACCGCGCACAAGAACGGCACCACGCTCCGCGAAGAAGCCGTCGGCGGCGGCTACGTCACCGACGCCGAGTTCGACGCGGTCGTCCGTCCCGAGAAGATGATCGGGCCCGGGTAGCGGGCCGCCGGCCTGATCGGAGGCGTCAGCCCAAGGGAAGCTGCGGCGCGAACGAACTCGCGGCCCACTGGGACGCTTCGATCTTCGTCATCCGCACGTTGGTCAGACCCTCGTCGCGAAACTGCTTCGCGAACGCGTCCGCGACGGCCGGATCGTCGGCGGCGGCGAACCAATCGTCGCCGTTGGCGTCTTCGCCCAGGATTTCATAAATAAGCTTTGCCAAAATATGGCTCCTGCTCGCCGCTAACCTGACGGTTCACGCACGTGTTCGCCTAACGGGCGCCCCGCCGTAAGGTTCCTTGGGTGGCGTTTCAGGTATTTCTGCGGCGCGTTAGCGGCATTCTGCTGTCCGCGACCCCCGCGGCCGCACGAACGTCGCGCCGCTAGCCGTCGCGGCCGAAACAACGCCAGCGATGCTGAATATTGACTGACGCTGATCTTGGATCCTGCCGCCGCTCGATCGCCAGAATCAGCGCTGCTGGACCTGGACCGGCGGCTGCATCGCTTCAGGCAGGCCGGGCGCGATCACCAGGTAGCGGCGCGGCGCGGTCGCTGACGGCTGGACCAGCTGGCGGATCGGGCCGGTCGCGTTGACGATCGCCGCCCCGGCCGGATTGGTCGTAAAGGCCGACAACGGCTGCAATGTCCCGCCGCCGTCCGGCTGGCCCGCCAGGGCGAGCACGTAGGGCGACTTCGGCTGCAGGCCGGTCACGGCCGCTTCGAGGATCTGCACCAGGCCCTGGTCGAACAGGCTGACGCTGGTCACAGGCGCGCCGCCCGGCGGCCCCAGCGACACGTGAGCCACCTCCCCGGCCAGACCCAGCGGCTGCAGGCCGGCGCGCCCGTCGCCGCTGGGGACCGCGCCCGGCACGTAGTTCACCGCCTGGGCCGCCTGGCCGATCGGGATGGTGGCGATCACGGTGTTGGAGGCGGTGTCGATCGCGGCCATGGCGTCCTGGTTTTCCAGGCCGACGTAGACCCGCGTCCCGTCGCCGGATGGCCAGATTCCGTGCGGCAGATGACCGACCGGGATGGTCGCCACCTTCTCGAACGTGTCGCGCCGGAACGCCAACACCTGGTCGAGCCCGCCGACGGTGACATAGGCGAAGCGGCCGCGCGCCGTGTCGACGAAGTTGACGTGGTTGGTGATCGGGCCGGTGTCGATCACCGTCAGGGTGTTGAACGGCGGCCGCGCGTTGATCACGACGGTCTTGCCGGTGTCCTTCAGCGTGTACCAGACCTGCGTCCCGTCCGGCGTCGCGGCGATGTTGGGGCAGAACGGGCTGGGCTGCGGCGTCCGCCCCACCTCGGCGTGGGTCTTCACGTCGAACACCACCAGCTCGGGATTGAACGACGAGCAGACGTAGCCATAGCGGCCGTCGGGCGAGAAGATGGTCATGCCGGGACCGCCGGGCGTCTTGATCCGTCCGGTCTCCTCGAAGGTCTTGCCGTCGAGCACCGCGACGTAGTCCTCGCCGCGCACCGTCACCCAGACCTCGCGGCCGTCCGGGGTGAAGAAGGCCTCGTGCGGCGAGCGGCCGACGTAGGTGGTGTGCAGCACCCGGTTGGTCGCGGTGTCGATGAAGGTCACCGAGTTGGAGCCGATCGAGACCACGGCGATGGTCTTGCGGTCCGGCGAGAAGCCCATGCCGTGCACCAGCACCTGGCCGCGGTAGAGCGGGCTGAAGTTGGTCGGTTGCGGATCGCCCAGGCGGATCACGCCCAGCAGCTGGTTGGACGCCGGATCGATCACCGAGACAGTGTTGGAGAACTGCTCGGCGGCGTAGACGCGGTCGGCGTGGCTGACCGGGATGTCCGGCGCATCGGCGGCGAACGGCGCCTGGCCGGCCTCGCAGGCCTGGGCGGCCAGGAGCGAGCCAGTGAGAAGCAGCGCGGCGAGAAAGCGCTTCATGCTTGGGTTCCTTGTCTAGCGACCCGATCCGCTCGGCATGGGCATCGTGTCCATCGGCGGGGCCGCACCGGTCGGCGCTGGCGCGGACGGCGGCAGCGGCTGGCCGAGCGCCAGGCGCATGGCGGCGATCTCCTGCTGCTGGTCGACGATGATCTCCTGGGCGATCCGGCGCAGCTGTTCGTTGCGCCCGTAGCGCAGTTCGAGCACGGCCATGTCGATGGCGCCCTGGTGGTGCGGGATCATCATGGCGGCGAAGTCGCGGTCGACGTCGTGCGAGGGCCTGATGTCCATGCCGGCCATCATCCGCGCCATCGCCGGCCGGTTCTGCGCCAGGAACGCCTGGTCGGAAGCGTCGTCGGGCGCCGGCGCCGGCGCGGCGCCCAGGCCCAGCGCGAGGATCACGGCAACCGCCGCGAGGGTGAGCCGCAAGTCCACGCTAGCGTCCGGCCGCTTCGCCGGTCGCCTCGGCGGCGACGGCGGCGAGCGCGCCGCTCATCGCCTCGAGGCTGGCCGGAACGTCGGCGCCGTGGCGCTCGGCCAGCCAGCGCGGATCGTTGTAGCCGAGCCAGGTCGCGCCGGCGGCGTCCTGCCACACCAGCGCCCGCAGCGGCAGGTCGATGCCCATGGTCTGCGCCGCCTGCATCAGCGGCGTGCCGCCGCGCGGATTGCCGAAGATCAGCACCTCGGTCGCTCGCAGCTCCAGGCCGACCTTGGCCGCCGCCGCGGCGTGGTCGATCCGCGCCAGGACGCTCATGCCGCGCGCGGTGACCGCGGCCGCGAGGCGATCCATAGTGTCCTTCGGACCAAGTCGGCTGAGACGGGTCACTAGCCCTGGCGGGGTCATGGCGATCTCCCATTTCCGCCCGCCATGATCCGCACAATTTCCGCGCCGAATGCAAGCCTAGCCAGGGGCTGCCCCGCGCGGGGCGAAGCGTTGGCGCCGCGGTGGAAACCAGACATTGTCCTTGGCCACGCGGGGCGGACGATGCATTCGGCGGTTCAATGACCTTGGCGCGAGCTCCTTTACGCTTCGGCGGCCTGCCGGGCCGTTCGTGACCGCGCCCGCCCGAACGCTGGGCTTCGCCGACCTGTTCTTCTACGCGGCTTCGGTGGCGCTCTCGATCCGGTGGATCAGCGTCGCGGCCGCGGCCGGACCGGCGTCGCTGCCGATCTGGGCGCTGGCGGTGCTGGTGTTCTCCGCGCCGCTGATCGTGGCGACCGCGGAGCTGACCGGACGGTTCCCCGGCGAGGGCGGCGTCTATACCTGGACCGGCGCGGCGTTCGGGCCGTTCTGGGGCTTCCTCTGCGGCTGGCTCTACTGGGTGTCGAACCTGCCGTTCTTCTCCGGCGTGCTGGTGTTCATGCTGAACCTCGCGGCGCTGGCGCTCGGGCCAATCGGCAAGCCGCTGCTGGACCAGCCGTGGCTGTTCACCTCGGTCGCCGTGCTGCTCTCGGTCCTGGTGGGCGCCGCGCACTACTTCGGCCTCGGTACGGGCAAGTGGCTGTCGAACATCGGCGGCGCGTCCAACTTCGTCCTGGTCGGCCTGCTGGTGGTGACGGCGATTGGCGTCGGCCTGCGCCAGGGTTCGGCGACGGATTTCGTCCACTCGAGCTATCGTCTGCCGCTGGACGCCAACGCCGCGATCCTGTGGGCGACGATGGTGTTCGGCGTCGCCGGGTCGGAGGCGTTGGCCTTCATGCGCAACGACGTGCGCGGCGGCATGCGCACCATCCTGGCCGTGCTGGCCACCGTGGCCGTGGTGCAGATCGCCTTCTACTTCGCCGGCACCGGCTCGCTGCTGGTGATCCTGACGCCGCAGACCGCGACGCGGCTTTCCGGCCTGCCGGACGCGCTGATCCTGGGGCTGAAGACGCTGGGCCTCGCGTCGGTGGCGCCGCTGGTGCTGCTCGCCGCCTTCCTCTGCTCGCTGGGCTCCTACAGCGCCTGGTTCGGCGTCGGCGCGCGGCTGCCGTTCGCGGCGGGGATCGACGCCTACCTGCCGGCGGCGTTCGGCCGGCGCGATCCGCGCTCCGGGGCGCCGGTCGTGTCGATCGCGGTGCAGACGGTGATCGTCGCGGTGATTGTGGTGATCTCGCAGGCAGGCGATACGCTGAAGGGCGCCTATGACTTCCTCGTTTCGATGACCGTGCTCAGCTACACCCTGCCCTTCCTGTTCCTGTTCGCCGTGTTCCTGTCCGTGCAGACGCGCAAGGCGCCGCCGGACGCCTGGCGCACGCCCGGCGGGCGGGGCGTCGCGTTGGCCATCGGCGCGGTCGGCCTGGCGGCGACCATCGTCGCGGTCGGCTGCACCCTGGTTCCCAGCCCCGACGCCAAGGACCAGGTCGGGGAGATGGTGAAGCTGGTGTTCGCGTCGGGGGTTCTGATCTTCTCCGGCGTCGCCTTCTACGTCGCCGCGAAGTGGCGCGCGGGCGTCCGGGCGAGAGCAACGCCATGAGCGCCCACGCCTTCCCGGCCGCGGCGCGCGCGCCGGTCCAGAGCCTGCCGGCCTGGCTCTACACCGACCCGGCGTTCTTCGCGTTGGAGCGCGAGCGGCTGTTTCGTCAGGCCTGGCAGGTGGTTTGCCACGTCAACGACGTGCCGGCGGCGGGCGACTACCAGGCGTTCGACTTCCTGGACGAGCGGGTGGTGACGCTGCGCGGCGACGACGGCGCCGTGCGCAGCTTCCACAACGTCTGCCGCCATCGCGCCTCGCGCCTCGCCGACGGAACCAGCGGCAACTGCGGCCATCGCCTGGTCTGCCCCTATCACGCCTGGAGCTACGCGCTGGATGGCAGGCTGGCGGCGATCCCGCGCTGGCAAGGCTTCGACGGCGTCGACACCGCCGACCTTGGACTGGTTCCGGTCGAGCAGGAGATCTGGCGCGGCTTCGTCTTCGTGCGCTTCGCGTCCGGCGGACCCAGCGTCGCCGAGATGATGTCGCCCTACGCGGCCGAGCTCGACGCCTACGCGTTCGAGACGCTGCAGCCGCGCGGCAAGGTGGTGCTGCGGCCCCGGCCGGTGAACTGGAAGAACGTCGGCGACAACTACGCCGATGGCCTGCACATCCCCGTCGCCCACCCCGGCCTCTCGCGCCTGTTCGCGGGCAGCTATGCGGTGGAGGCGCAGGCCTGGGTCGACAAGATGTCGGGCGTGATCACCGAGGCGCCGTCGCCGAACTGGTGCGAACGAGGCTACCAGGCCCTGCTGGACGGGTTCGAGCACCTGCCGCCGCCGCTGCGGCGCACCTGGAACTACTACAAGCTCTGGCCGAACCTGGCGTTCGACGTCTACCCCGACCAGGTCGACTTCATGCAGTTGATCCCCGTCTCTTCCACCCAGACCCTGATCCGCGAGATCGCCTACGCCCAGCCGGACGAGCGCCGCGAGACCCGCGCGGCGCGGTATCTCAACTGGCGCATCAACCGCCAGGTCAACGCCGAGGACACGGTGCTGATCGAGCGGGTGCAGGCGGGCATGGCGTCGTCCAGCTACGTCAGCGGGCCGCTGTCGCCGGCCGAGCCGTGCCTGGCCGCCTTCGCCGAGCGGCTGCGCGCGGCGATCCCGGAAGCCGCCCTGCCCTATCCGCCGGCATGACCCAGCACAGCGACGTCGTGATCATCGGCGGCGGCCACAACGGCCTGGTCTGCGCCTTCTACCTGGCCAGCGCCGGGCTGAAGGTGACGGTGCTGGAGCGGCGCGGCGTCGTCGGCGGTGCGGCGGTGACCGAGGAGTTCTTCCCCGGCTTCCGCAATTCCGACCGCCAGCTACACGGTCTCGCCTGCTGAACCCGAAGGTCATCGCCGACATGGACCTGGCGGGCCACGGGCTGAAGATCGTCCACCGCCGCGCGTCCAACTTCCTGCCGCTGAACGACCGCGACTACCTGATCGTCGGCGAGGGCCGCACCAAGAGCGAGGTCGCCAAGTTCTCGCAGCGCGACGCCGATCGCCTCGACGCCTACGGCGAGCGCCTCGAAGCCATCGCCGACGTGCTGCGCGAACTGGTGCTGAAGACGCCACCTAACGTCGAGATGGGCGGCGGCCTCGCTGGGCTGGGTGAACTGCTGAAAGGCGCCGCGCTCGGCCGCAGCCTCGAGCCGGCTGGACACCACCGCCCGCCGCGACCTGCTGGCGCTGTTCGCTCAGTCCGCCGGCGACTGGCTCGATGGTTGGTTCGAGAGCGACCCGATCAAGGCCGCGTTCGGCTTCGACGGCGTGGTGGGGACCTACGCCAGCCCCTATTCGCCCGGCACCGCCTATGTGCTGCTGCACCACGTGTTCGGCGAGGTGAACGGCAAGAAGGGCGTCTGGGGCCACGCCATCGGCGGGATGGGCGCGATCACCCAGGCGATGGCGAGCGCGTGCGCCGCGCTGGGCGTCGATATCCGCACCGACGCGCCGGTGGCCGAGGTGATCGTCGAGAAGGGCCGCGCGGTCGGCGTCGTCACCGAGGCCGGCGACCGGTTCGATGCGCGGACCATCGTCTCGAACCTGAACCCCAAGCTGCTGTTCCAGAAAATCGTCGACCCGGCCGTGCTGCCGGCCGACTTCAACGAGCGGATCGAGCGCTATCGCTGCGGCTCGGCGACGCTGCGGATGAACGTGGCGCTCTCGGAGCTGCCGCGTTTCACCTGCCTGCCGCAGATGGGCGACCACCTGACCGGCGGCATCATCATCGCGCCGACCCTCGGCTACATGGAGCGCGCCTACGCCGACGCCCGCGCCACCGGCTGGTCGAAGGAGCCGATCGTCGAGCTGCTGATCCCCTCGACGCTGGACGACAGCCTCGCCCCCGGCGGCCAGCATGTCGCCAGCCTGTTCTGCCAGCACGTCGCGCCGGAGCTCTCCGACGGGCGGTCGTGGGACGACCACCGCGAGGAAGTCGCCGACCTGATGATCGAGACTGTCGAGCGCGCGGCGCCTGGCTTCAAGGCCTCGGTGCTGGGGCGGATGACGCTGACGCCGCTCGACCTGGAGCGCACCTTCGGCCTGGTCGGTGGCGACATCATGCACGGCGCGCTGACGCTCGATCAGATGTTCTCCGCCCGCCCGGTGCTGGGCCACGGCCACTACCGCACGCCGCTGGCGGGGCTCTACCAGTGCGGCGCGGGCACGCACCCCGGCGGCGGCGTCACCGGCGCTCCGGGCCACAACGCGGCCCGCGAAATCCTGAAGGACGTCGGCCGGCGCCGGCGCTGGGCGGGCTAGTCGCGATGCGCACCTGCGACGTCGCGGTGATCGGGCTTGGGCTGATGGGGAGCGCCGCGCTCTACGCGCTCGCCCGGCAAGGCGCGGACGTGCTCGGTTTCGACCCGCTGCCGGTGGGCTCGGACCGCGGCTCCTCGCACGGCTCCTGCCGCGTCTTCCGCCGCTTCAACGCCGAGAACCCCGCCTACACAGCGCTCAGCGACCAGGCGTTCGCCGGCTGGCGGGCGCTGGAGGCGGCCAGCGGAACGACGGTGCTGACGCCAAGCCAGGTGCTCGAAGCCGGCCCGGCGGGCTGCGCCTCCGTCGCGGCCTCGCGCGCGGCGGCGCTGGCGGCCGGCGACGCACCGGGCGGAGTGTGGACCGGCGCCGAGGCCAACGCCGCCTTTCCCGCGTTCCGCCTGCCGGACGACTGGGACGTCGTGGTGCAGGACGCCGGCGGTATCCTGCTGGCCGAGCGGGCCATGCGCGCCTTTCGCGAAGCCGCCCGCGACCGGATCATCCCTGAGGCGGCGCGGCTGACGCCGACGCCGGCGGGCCTGCGCATCACGACCGCCTCGGAGGAAGTCCTCGCGGCGCAGGCCATCGTCGCGGCCGGCCCGTGGATCGGCGACTTCGTCCCCGCCCTCAGGCCTTATCTGCGCGTGACCCGGCAGACGGTGGGCTGGTTCCGACCGGCAAACCCGGCCGCGGCCGGCTACGGCCATTTCCCCGTCTTCCTGCTCGATGGGCCGCACGGCTTCATCTACGGCTTCCCGGACTTCGAGGGCCGCGGTGTGAAGGCGGCCCGGCACGATCACGGTCCGCAGGTGACGCCGGATGCCTGGGGCCCGCCCGCGAGCGACGCCGAGCTGTCGCCGGTCAGCCAAACGCTGGAGACCTTCATTCCCGGCGCGGCGGGCCCGGTCGTCGAGCGCGACGTCTGCCTCTACACCAACACCCTGGCCGCCGACCTCCGCGCCGACAACGGAGAAGAGTTCATCATCGACCGCCTGCCGCAGGACCCACGGATCATCGTCGCCTCCCCCTGCTCCGGTCACGGCGCCAAGTTCGCCAGCGCGATCGGCGAGATCCTGGCGTCGCTGGCGCTGAAGCCGGCATTCCAGGCCGATCCCGCCTTCCGGCTCGACCGGTTCTCAGGCTTTCGAGGCTGAGGCCGGTGCGGCGCCGGCGGCTCGCCGGACGGCCTTTCGCTCTACTACCACTCGCTAGTTGGCGGCCGTTTCAGGCTCTACCGCGTGACCCGGCTGACCCGGCCGACCGTCCCAGCTGGCGCGCCGCCACGCCGCTGAGCGAGGTGCGGACGATCAGTTTGTGGAACGGCAGGATGGTGGTGAGGTAGGCCCGGCCCAGCAGATTGTGCCGGCGCACCAGGGTGGTCGCGGTCACCTCGCTGCCGGCGCCGGCGCCGGCCACGTCGACCACCACCCGGAAATCGAGGTGCTTGTCGTCGAAGCCGAGCACGACCCGGCCCGGGCTCTCCGACTCGATCGGGAAAATGCCGATCTTCGGACGCCGATCGCTCGCTTCCGGCCCGGTCTTCAGTCCGAACGGCGTCACCAGCGCATTGCGTAGCGCCATCAGCCGCTGAACCCACACCGGTGGCCGTTCCAGCATCAGCCGCGCGGCGGCGAGGGCGTCCAGGCCGCCGGCCTCGACGGTCACCCGGTAGGCGTCGATGAACTGTGCGCCGGGCAAGATTCCGCCCACGCTCGGCTGAGGTTCGATGGCATGGACGTCGGTCATCAAGCTATCCGCGCTGAGGCAGGGCGCACGTTTCGTCTACATCATTTCATACACAACAGGCGCCGGCGGCGGGCCGGCGCGCGCGGACGCCGACACTGGTTGCGAATATCTGACGGCCGTGCGCCTTCTGCGATGGGGGCGATCGGGGGACTTCGTGAGCCCAACGGCCGCGCGGGGGCGTCGCATGACCACAGCCGTTGAAATCGGGGACCTGACGCCGCCGCTCGGCCAGGCGCTGAAAGTCCGGCACGTCGCCGCCGTGACCGCCGGCAACGCGCTCGAGTTCTACGACTTCCTCACCTACGCCTTCTTCGCCGCCCAGATCGGCCGCACCTTCTTTCCGTCCGCCGACGCCGCCGGCAGCCTGCTGGCGTCGCTGGCCACCTTCGGCGCCGGCTTCCTGATGCGGCCGGTAGGGGCGCTGACGATCGGGCGCATGGCCGACCGGCTCGGGCGCAAGCCGGCCATGCTGCTGTCGTTCACGCTGATGGGGGTGGCGATGGTCGGCCTGGCGCTGACCCCCAGCTACCGGATGATCGGTATCGCCGCGCCGATCCTGGCCATCGCCTTCCGGCTGATCCAGGGCTTCGCCCTCGGCGGCGAGATCGGGCCGAACACCGCCTACCTGATCGAGGCGGCGCCGCCGCATCGGCGCGGGCTCTACGTCTCCTTCCAATACATGAGCCAGGACGGCTCCATCCTGGTCTCCGGCCTGGTGGGGTACGCGCTGTCCAACCTGCTCAGCGACGCAGGGATGGACGCCTGGGGCTGGCGGATCGCGTTCCTGCTGGGCGCGGTGATCGTCCCGTTCGGCCTGCTCCTGCGCCGCGAACTGGCCGAGACTCTGCCGCCGCGGACGCCGAAGTCGGCCACCGCCGCACCCGACCTCACCCCTCGGCTGGCGCGCACCGCCGCGTTCGGCATCGTCATGCTCGCTGGCGGCACCACCGTCAGCTACGTGATGGACTATCTGACCACCTACGCCACCTCGACCCTGCACATGGCCACCAACGTCGGGTTCCTGGCGACCATCTTCCTGGGCCTGACCGGGCTCGATCTTCGATCCGATCGGCGGCTGGCTGTCGGACCGGTTCGGCCGCAAGCGCTGCATGCTGATCCCGTGGACCTTCCTGCTGCTGGCGACCTTGCCCGGCTTCTTCCTGCTGTCGACGCTGCGCAGCACCGCCGTGCTGATCGGCCTCTCCGTGGTGCTAACTATCGCCGCCAGTCTCGCGACCACTTCGGTGCTGGTGTCGGTCACCGAGTCGATTCCGGCGCGGGTCCGCGCCGGATCGCTGGGCCTGATCTACGCCTTCGCCATCTCGGTGTTCGGCGGCTCGACCCAGTTCACCGTCGCCTGGCTGACGGGCCTGACCCACAGCCCGCTGGCGCCAGCCTGGTACATGAGCATCTGCGTGGGGCTGGCGCTGGTCGCCATGATCGCCCTGCCCGAGACGGCGCCAGGGCTGGCGAAGGCGAGGACTACGGTTGCTGCTGCGGCTGCGGCTTGAGGTTCAGCCGCACCCCGATCTGGACCACGGCGCCGTCCACCGGCTCGCCGTCGCGCTGCCAGGGGTTCATCCGCATCGTCGACGCCAGCTTCACCGCCGCTTCGGAAAAGCCGAGGCCATCCGGGTCGCCCGGCTGCGGCTGGCAGCCGCCGAGCGTGCCGTCCGGCGCGGCGACGCACCGGGCGACGCCGTAGCCGGTGGTCAGGCCCTTGTCGGCCGCCTCCTTCGGAAACACCTGCAGCGCCTCGTCCGGATCGAAGCCGGACACCCAATAGGGCGAGGTCACCTCCCGGTCGCCGGCGGCGCCGGGGGCGGGAAAGCGGAACGGGATGTCGACCCAGAGGTCGGCGTTGTGGGGCGCGGTCGCCCATTCGGGGGCGACGCGGAACCGCTTGGCGAGGCGCAGCGCGGCCTGGCCGAAACCACGGTTGTCCGGATCTTCCTTGGTTATCTGGCAGCTGGAGAGCGCACCGGCGTGACTGACTTCGCAGTGCGCCACGACGTAACCCTCCGCGCCGCCCGCCTTCGCCGGATAGGCGGCCGCCACGTCGCCGTAGCTCACCGTGCTCGCCCACACCGGATTGTTGAGCATCGAGACCGAGTGGCGCGGCGACTGCGGTCCGCCGAACATGGTCAGATCGCCCTTGCCGGACGCCAGCCCTCCCTCCGTCGAGCCGCCGCCGCGGCCAGCCCCCCAGTCGATCGGGTTGTCGGGGACCTTGAAGTTGACGGCGAGGTTCATCACCGCGTCGATCGGCCCGTCCGGCCCCATCGCCGGCTTGACCTTGAAGGTGGGCCGCAGTTCCAGCGCCGCAGCGCCGAACCCCTTACCCTTGGGCGTCTCCGAGGCGACCTCGCACGACTCGGCGAGGCCATGGCGGTCGATGTCGCAGCGCAGCAGCACATAGCCGCTGATGTGTTCGCGGTACGCCGCCTCGGGCCAGACCGACGCCCACTGCCCCAGGGCGGCGCCATCCGTCGGGACTTCCACCGTGGCCGCCGGCGGCGTGCTCGTCTTCGGCTCCGGCTGAACGGTCACCGGGGCAACCGTCGGCGCGGCCGATGTGTCAGGCGCGGCAGCTACAGCTGCGGCGGCCAGCGCTGCCAGGATCATGGAACGTCCCCTCCCCTTCGGCGGACGACTTCGGCGATTTTCGCATGACCGATCGACGCCGTGCAAACTTGCACGGTCAAGCCGCCTCGATCCGGCGCTGACGAAGGGCCTAGGGTAGATCTAACTTAGATCGATGACCTCTCACCACGTCATGGCCGAGCTTGTCTCGGCCATCCATGAACGCGGCAGCCAGGGCGTCCGTGGATTGCCGGCACTCCGCGCTTCGCGCTCCGGTCGGCAATGACGTGAAAAGGGAATCCAACCTGGCTTGAACTCAATTAGGTGGACTGCGGCGTCTCGACCTCCTGGCGGGCCATCGCGCGCTGGAAGCCCGGCCGCTCGATCAGCCGTTCGAGGTAGCGGCGGCAGTTGGGCTTGTAGCGCGCGTCGAGACCGAGCGAGCGGCCGAGGAACAGGGCGTAGTGTACGGCGATGTCGGCGACGGTGAAGCGGTCGGCGCAGAGGAATTCGCGCCCCTCCAGCGCCTCCTCGACGCACCGCAACCGCGAGAGGTACCAGATCGAATAGTCTTCCACCGCCTGCGGCAGGCGGCGCGGCGGCGGCTCCAGGCGCGAGTAGCGCAGCACGATGGTCTGCGGGAAGGTCAGGGTCGCGTCGCTGCGGTAGAGCCAGTTCAGGTAGTCGCCGTAAGCCGGCTCGGCCGGGTCGACTCGCAGCGGGTTGGGCGCGTGACGATCGGCCAGATAGTGGCAGATGCCGCTGGACTCCGTCATCGTCAGCGCGCCGTCGACGAAGGTCGGCACCGTGCCGAGCGGATTGATCGTGAGGTAACCGGGATAGCCGGCCCTCGGTGGGAACGGCATGTTGACCAGCTCGTAGTCGAGGCCAAGTTCCTCGAGGGCCCACAGCGGGCGCAGGGAGCGGGCGTTGTGACAGTGATAGAGCTTCATCGTTGTTTTGTGCGCACAACGCCGAAGGCGCGGTCAAGCTCAGTGGGCGGCGGGTGGGACCGGCGGCGAGGCAAGGCCGATGTTCGCGAACCAGTACTGATCACCGGATTTGCGGCGGCGCGCGACGACCTCCTCGTGCAGGGCGTACATGCCCGGCAGCAGATCCGACGACGGCATGGGCGCGTCGCGGAAATCCATGTAGGCGCCGCCGTCTGCGTACGGCTTCCAGGCAGGCTGCCCGGCCGCGGCCGGCGCGCCGGTGCGGGCGAAGGCGGTCCAGTAGGCGATCATCGCCTGTGAAAGCGCCGTCTCCTGCGGCGCATCGGGCGGCGCCGGCCAATTCTTCGGCAGCTGCGCGCCGGGGCCGACCTGGCCGAACTCGTACGGCAGCTCACTGGCGTGGAAGGCGGGAATGCGCCGGTCGACCTCCGCCGGATAGGCGTGCTCGAAGTAGTAGAGGAACACGGGCTGGCCGATGGCGGCCTGCTTCAGGGCCAGCCGCTCGGCGCTCCAGCCGTAGAGCCCGTCGCGGGCCGCCGCGAGCACGCTCTCGTCGACGTTGTCGCTGGGATAGAGCTTGAGATAGGCGTCGGCCAGGTCGCGATAGCGGCGGCGCACCTCGGCTTCGTAGTCGCTGCTGGTCTTGGGGATCGGCGGCAGCAGGCCGCGCAGCGAGCGCACTTCGCCGGCGTTGAAGCCGACCAGCACGGGCACATGCGCCTGCAGTCCTTGGTCCAGCAATTCGACGATCTGCCGCGGCAACACCACGCCGTCGACCGTCGGCTGAGGAATAAATCCGGCCATCAGGGAGGCGCGGCTCAGCGTGGCCGCGTCGACCCGCCTCAGGTCCTCCACCTTCGAGGCGTGCAGGGCGGTGGCGACGTAGGCGCCGATCGCTTCCGCGGAGGGCAGACCGAACCGCCGCCGTCTCAGCTCCGGGTTGGAGACCATGTAGCCGCTCTGCACGATCGCCTTGTGGAACAGGCCGTCCGCCAGCGGGCTGGTGAGGATGTCCATGACGCTGTCGGCGCCGGCGGACTGGCCGAAGATGGTGACGTTGCCGGGATCGCCGCCGAAGCGGGCGATGTTGGCTCTGACCCAGCGCAGCGCCTGGATCTGGTCGAGCAGCCCGTAGTTGCCGGATATGTGGGCCGGAGACTCCGCCGACAGGTCCGGATGG
Organism: uncultured Pseudomonadota bacterium; assembly: GCA_963835495.1. Lineage (GTDB taxonomy): Bacteria > Pseudomonadota > Alphaproteobacteria > Caulobacterales > Caulobacteraceae > Acaudatibacter. Next base: position 2,236,861 of record CAWIFQ010000003.1, read on the forward strand.
GCGAGGAAGCCGAACACGCCCAGCCGGTAGTTGACCGAAACCACCACGACGCCCTGCCTGGCGAGCGCCGCGCCGTCGTAGAGCGGCCCGGCGGGATTGCCGCCGAGGAACGAGCCGCCGTGGATCCACACCATCACCGGCGCGGCCTTGGCGCCGCTCGGCCGCCAGACGTTGAGATAGAGGCAGTCCTCGTCCATCCGAGGCGGGTTGTCGGCGTATAGCTCGCCCTGCGGCGCCAGCGGCTGCATGCAGGCCGGACCGAAGCTGGTCGCGTCACGGACGCCCCGCCATGCGTGCGGCGGCTGCGGGGGTCTCCAGCGCCCCTCCCCAACCGGTGGCGAGGCGTAGGGGATGCCTCTGAAGACGACCATCCCATCGGCAAGCGTCTGACCTTTGACGAGGCCGGCGTCGGTGGCGATGACGCCGGTGTCGCCATCCGGCAAAGCGACGCCGACCGCGGCGAGCGCCAGACACATCGCCGCCGCCGTGACCGTCGCGCCGATCGCCCGCCTGACCCAGCCAACCATGAGCGTCATCCCCCCGAGACCTCGTCGCTATCGCGCAGGGCGGTCAGTTTGCAAGTAGCCGGCTCACCGGCGTCGCGCTGTCGTTGAGCTGCGTTTGCGCCGGCGAGCGCAAGCGCTATGTATCGCTATCGCAATCCAAAGGGCGCAGATGGACCTCGATTTCTCTGCCGACGAACTTGCCTTCAGGGCCGAGGTTCGACGGTTTCTCGCCGAAGCCTACCCCGCGGCCCTGCGCGACAAGCAGCAACGCGGCGAGGAGCTCGGCAAGGAAGATCATCTTTCCTGGCACCGCATCCTGGCCAAGAAGGGCTGGATCGCGCCATCCTGGCCGAAGCAATACGGCGGCACGGACTGGACGCCGTCGCAGAAGTACATCTGGTCGGAGGAGCAGGCGCGCGCCGACACCCTGGCGATCATGCCGTTCGGGGTCAGCATGCTGGCGCCGGTGCTCTACACGTTCGGCACGGAGGCGCAGCGAGAACGCTTCCTGCCCGGCATCTACAACGGCGAGGTCTGGTGGTGTCAGGGCTACTCCGAGCCCGGATCGGGCTCGGACCTCGCGTCGCTGCGGACGCGGGCCGAGCGGATCACCGAGGACGGCAAGGAGTACTACATCGTCAACGGCCAGAAGACCTGGACCACGATGGCCCAGTTCGCCGACTGGGGCTTCTTCCTGGTGCGCACCGATCCGGACGCGAAGCCGCAGGCCGGCATCAGCTTCCTGCTGATCGACATGAAGACGCCCGGGCGTCACCGTCCGGCCGATCATCACCCTGGAGGGCGGCCACGAGGTCAACGACGTCTTCCTCGACAACGTGAAGGTGCCGGTCGAGAACCGCATCCACGAGGAGAACCAGGGCTGGACCTGCGCCAAGGCGCTGCTGCAGCACGAGCGCTCCGGCATCGCCGGCGTCGCCCGCTCCAAGCGCGCGCTGGAACGGCTGCGCGGCATGGCCGCGACCGAGCCAAGCGACGCCGGCGGCCGCCTGATCGAGGACGCGTTCTTCCGGCGCAAGCTCGCCGACCTGGAGATCGACCTGACCGCGCTGGAGTTCACCGAGCTGCGCACCCTCGCCGGCGAGACCTCCGGCAAGGGCCCCGGGCCGGAGTCGTCGATCCTGAAGATCAAGGGCACCGAGATCCAGCAGCGGCTCAACGAGCTGGCGCTCGAGGCGGCGGGCTACTACGGCGCGCCGTATCTGCGCGATACGCCGCACAACCTGGGACCGATCGGTCCCGACAACGCCCGTGGCCTCGCCGGCGAATACTTCAACGGCCGCAAGACCTCGATCTACGGCGGCTCCAACGAGATCCAGCGCAACATCATCGCCAAGATGGTGCTGGGCCTCTAACCCGATCAGTCCCGACTGAAAGCGAGCGCATGAACTTCAGCTTCACCGAAGAACAGTCCCTCCTGCGAGACAGCCTCGCGGCCTACCTCGCCGACCACTACGACTTCGAGACCCGGCGCGCGGCGCTGAAGTCGGAGGCGGGGTGGCGGCCAGGGGTGTGGAAGGCGTTCGCCGAAGACCTCGGCATCTTGGGCGCGGCGCTGCCGGAGGACCTGGGCGGCCTCGGCGGCGGCCCCACCGAGACCATGGTGATCATGGAGGAGCTCGGCGCGGCGCTGGTGGTCGAGCCCTACCTCGGGACGGTCGTCATCGGCGGCGGCTTCCTCACTCGCTCGGACCATCCGGCCGCGGCCGAGCTGATCGGCAAGATCATCGCCGGCGAGACGATCCTCGCCTTCGCCTCCGCCGAGCCGCAGGGGCGCTACAACTGGGCCGACCTGCAGACCACGGCGCGCAAGGACGGCGGCGGCTGGCTGCTGAACGGCCACAAGGCGGTGGTCATCGGCGCGCCCTGGGCCGACCACCTGATCGTCACCGCCCGCACCGGCGGCGCCCAGCGCGACGCCGGCGGCGTCTCGGTGTTCCTGGTCGACAAGGCTGCGCCCGGCCTCACCACCCGCGACTATCCGACCGTGGACGGCTCGCGCGCGTCGGAGGTGCTGCTTCGAGAACGTCTCCGTTCCCGCCGACGCCCTGATCGGGGTCGAAGGCGAAGGCCTGCCGCTGGTGGAAGCGGTGATCGACGAGGCGACGGTCGCCGTCTGCGGCGAAGCCTGCGGCGTGCTGCGCCGCCTGCACGAGGGCACGCTGGAGTACACCAAGCAGCGCAAGCAGTTCGGCCAGCCGATCAGCCAGTTCCAGGTGCTGCAGCACCGCATGGTCGACATGTTCATCGAGCTCGAGCAGTCGATCTCGATGACCTACATGGCCACCATCCGGCTGTCGGACAGCGATCCCGCGGCGCGCGCCAAGGCGGTCTCGGCGCGCCAAGGTGCAGATCGGCCGGGCCTGCCGCTTCGTCGGCCAGAACGCCATCCAGCTGCACGGCGGCATGGGCATGACCGACGAGATGGCGATCGGCCACTACTTCAAGCGCGCCACCATGATCGAGCGCCAGTTCGGCAGCACCGACCACCATCTGGCCCGCTACGAGGCCCTGAGCTTCCCGGCGGCGGCTTAGTCGACCAAGGGCCTCGGCCCGGCGGCCGGCGCGTCTGGCTTGGGCATCAGCACGAAGCGGCCGGCGACCATCGCGCCGAGCATCGCGACGATGAAGACGATGCTGTGGGGTTCGCTGTCCGGCACGTAGTACTCACCGTCGACGCCCCGGCTCCAGTAGATGCTGTAGAAGAACCAGGCCAGGCCAGCGACGATGACCACGCTGACGGCGAGCACGCCGGCGCCAATCCGCCCCGCGCCGGGTCGGACGGTCCAGTCCCCCTCGCCCTTCGGCGACGCCCAGTCGCCGGCGATGTTGTAGGCAAGCAGCCCGCAGAAGACGCCGAACACCAGCCAGATCGCATAGGCGACCGCGGGACTGGCGAACCGCAGCGGCAGGATGTCGAACAAGGTGCAGGCCAGGGCGCCGGCGATGTCGGCGGCCACCAGGCAGACAAGAACCACGACAATGGTCTTCAGGATCAGGCCGAGCACGTCCCCCAAGCCCTCCGTTCAGCGCGCCTCGATCGCCGCCACGCATTTGTCGATGCTCAGCGCCCCATAGTCGAAGATGTGCTTGCTGCCGTCGGACAAGGTCAGCGTCGCCTTCTTGCTGAACAGCGACTTCTGAACATCGACGTTGGTGATGTCGCTCTTGTCGATCTGCAGATTGCCGCTGGCGGCGCGATTGCCGAGAACGCCGATCAGGCTCGCGTCGAGCTTGGCGTCGTAGAGCAGGCGCTGGTTGGTGACGACGAGATTGCCGTTGTATTTGCCGCCGCTCGGCGGAACGTAGAACAGCGTCCAGTGGCCCAGGTTCTGCTCGCCGGCATTCAACTCGAGCTTCATACCGCCCTCCTTGGGGAACATCGTTATCCCGAGGCCGATATTGGCAGAAGTTCGATTGAATCCAACAGATTTGCAGCCGGCGACGGCGGCCAGCCTGGCGCTGGCCAACCGTCTGTCGGCCTGAATCTACAACCCCATCTTGCTTCGATCGCAGCGGATTGTATGGGAAAGGCCCAGCGGTCGGGTGGGATCGTCGCCGAATGTGCATAAGGGGATGCGGCGCTTGCACGGATGCGGGCCGCGATGCGGTGGTTCCACCCTTGTCAGATACGCGCCGCGGCGGAACGGCGAAGGCTTGCGCGCGCGTGGCGTTCGCTCGGCCGTAGCGCTCGCGGGCCTGCTGCTCGCCGCCTGCAATGGCCAAGGTCCACACGAACGGCCGGCTCCCACCGTCGGCGTCGTGACGATCGAGCCGCAGCCGGTCACGATCACCACCGAGCTTCCCGGACGCACCGCGCCGTTCGAGATTGCCGATGTGCGCCCGCAAGTGGGTGGCATCATCCAGGCGCGGCTCTTTACCGAAGGCTCGATCGTGAAGGCCGGCCAGGTGCTCTACCAGATCCAGCCGGCGCCGTTTCAGGCCGCCTACGACCAGGCCCAGGCCCAGCTCGCCAACGCCGAGGCCGGCATGGCCGACGCGAAGCTGAAAGCCGACCGCGACGCGCTGCTGGTCACGCAGAACTCGATCGCGCGGCAGGAGGCCGACGACGCCGAGGCCGTCTACAAGCAAGCCGTAGCCACGGTGAAGCTGGACCAGGCGGCGGTCGAGGCGGCGCGGATCAATCTGGCCTGGACCAAGGTCACCGCGCCGATCACCGGCAAGATCGGCATCTCGACCGTGACCAAGGGGGCGCTGGTCACGGCCAGCCAGGGGACGGCGCTCGACACCATCCAGCGGCTCGATCCGATCTACGTCGACGTCACCCAATCGGCGGCGCAGGTGCTGGCGCTGCGCCGCCAGCTGGCGCAGGGCGGCGGCCTTCGGCCCGGCGCCAGCGCCGAGGTGCGTCTGACGCTCGACGACGGCTCGCCATACCCGCTCGCCGGTCAGCTGCAGTTCACCGATATCACGGTCGACCCGACCACCGACGCGGTGATGCTGCGGGCGATCTTCCCGAACCCTTCGGGCCTCTTGCTGCCCGGCATGTTCCTGCGCGCCACCGTCATCGAGGGCGTCAATCCGGCCGGCGTGCTGGCGCCCCAGCAGGGAGTCACGCGCGACCAGAAGGGCGATGCGACGGCGCTGGTGCTGAATCGACAGGACGTGGTGGAGTTCAGGCGCCTCACGCTTGGCCAGAGCGTCGGCTCGAAGTGGCTGGTGACCTCGGGGCTGGCGGCCGGCGATCGGCTGATAGTCGAAGGTTCGCAGTCGGCGCAGCCGGGCGCGAAGGCGCGCGCCATCCCAGCCGATAACCTGCAGTAGGGCCGCCGGTGTTCTCGCGCTTCTTCATCGAGCGGCCGATCTTCGCGACCGTCATCGCGATCGTGATTATGGTGGCCGGCGCGCTCTCGATCACGACCCTGCCGATCGAGCAGTACCCGACCATCGCGCCGCCCTCGGTTGGCGTGTTCACCAACTATCCCGGCGCCTCCGCGGCGACGGTCGAGACCTCTGTCACCCAGGTGATCGAGCAGCAGCTCACCGGGCTCGACCACCTGCTCTACTTCTCGTCGTCGTCGAGCTCGGACGGCAGCGCGCAGATCCAGGTGACGTTCGCGCCGGGCACGAACCCCGACATCGCCCAGGTGCAGGTGCAGAACAAGCTGCAGTCGGCGCTGCCGTTGCTGCCCGCGGAGGTGACCGAGGAGGGCGTCAACGTCGCCAAGGCGCAGGGCGACTTCCTGATGGTGGTGGCCCTCTACGACACCAGCGGCCGCTACTCCTCGATCGACATCGCCGACTACCTGCGCAGCTATCTCGTCGACCCGCTGGCGCGGATCAACGGCGTCGGCAACGTGCGGGTGTTCGGCGGCCAGTACGCCATCCGCATCTGGCTCGACCCTTACAAGCTGCAGTCCTACGCGCTGATCCCGTCGGACGTGACCAACGCTGTGCTGGCGCAGAACGTCCAGATCACCGGCGGCGAGGTCGGCGGCCTGCCGTCGCCGCCCGGGCAGGAGCTCGACGCCACCGTCACCGCGCAGTCGCTGCTCACCAGCCCCGCCCAGTTCAAGGCGATCATCCTGAAGACGCAGCCGAACGGATCGGTGGTGCGGCTCTCGGACGTGGCGCGCGTGGAACTGGGCGCCGACGACTACTCGGCGACGACGCGGCTCAACGGCCTGCCGGCCGGCGGCGTCGCCATCCAACTCTCGCCGGGCGCCAACGCGCTCACTACCGCCGACCTGGTCAAGAAGAAGGCGACCGACCTGGCCGCGAGCCTGCCGCCGGGCCTGAAGCTGAGCTTCCCGGTCGACTCCACCACCTTCATCAAGCTCTCGATCCAGCAGGTCATCGTCACCCTGATCGAGGCGATCGTGCTCGTCATCGCGGTGATGTTCCTGTTCCTGCAGGACTGGCGCGTGACGCTGATCCCGGCGGTCGCGGTGCCGGTCGTGCTGCTGGGCACATTCGGCATCCTCGCGGCCTTCGGCTACTCGATCAACACGCTGACCATGTTCGGCATGGTGCTGGCGATCGGCCTCCTGGTCGACGACGCCATCGTCGTGGTCGAGAACGTCGAGCGGATCATGAGCGAGGAGGGCCTACCGCCGAAAGAAGCCACCATCCGCTCGATGAACGAGATCACCGGCGCGCTGGTGGGCGTGGCGCTGGTGCTGGCGGCGGTGTTCCTGCCGATGGCCTTCATCGGCGGCTCGACCGGGGTGATCTACCGCCAGTTCTCGATCACCATCGTCTCGGCCATGGGCCTGTCGATCATGGTGGCGCTGACCCTGACGCCGGCGCTCTGCGCCACGCTGCTGAAGCCGGTCGAGGCCGGCCACCGCGAACAGGAGCGGGGCTTCTTCGGCTGGTTCAACCGCAGCTTCGCCGCCACCGTGGAGCGCTACCAGTCGACGCTCGGACGGGTGATCGGCCGCCCGTTGCCGGCGCTGATCCTCTACGGCGTGCTGGCGGCGGCCCTGGTCGTGCTGTTCGTCCGCCTCCCGACCGCGTTCCTTCCGGTCGAAGACCAGGGCTCGATGATCGGGCTCTACACCCTGCCGGTGGGCGCCACGCAGCCGCGCACCGTGGCGGTCGGCAAGCAGATCGAGCACTACCTGCTGAGCAAGGAAAAGAAGAACATCGAGGCCCTGTTCACCGTCGCCGGCTTCAATTTCTCCGGCAACGGGCAGAATCTCGGCCAGGCCTTCATCCACCTCAGCGACTGGAAGGACCGTCCGGGGCCCCAGAACAGCGCCCAGGGCATCGCCCGGCGCGCCACCCAGGCGCTGTCACAGCAGGTCCACGACGGCCAGGTGTTCCTGCTGGTGCCACCGGCCGTGCCGGGGCTCGGCCAGTCGTCCGGCTTCGACCTGGAGCTGGAGGACCGCGCTGGCCTCGGTCACCAGGGACTGGTGGCGGCGCAGAACCAGCTGCTGCAGCTGGCGGCCAAGGACCCGCTCCTTTCGGGCGTCAGGCCCAACAATCAGCTCGACACGCCGCAGCTGCATCTCAACGTGGATACGGCCAAGGCCAGCGCGCTCGGCCTCAACCTGGCCGACGTCGACACCACCTTCGCCACCGCCTGGGGCGGCTTCTTCATCAACAACTTCGTCGACCGCGGCCGCGTGAAGCGCGTGTTCGTGCAGGGCGACGCGCCTTACCGCGCCCGGCCCGAGGACGTCGGCGACTGGTACGTGCGCGGCTCGACCGGAAGCATGGCCCCGTTCTCGGCCTTCGCCACCACGACCTGGACCGCCGGTCCGGCGCAGCTGGGACGCTACAACGGCCAGCCGGCGCTGGAGGTGCAGGGCGAGTCGGCGCCGGGCCAGAGCTCGGGCGCTGCGATGCGCGAGATGCAGAAGCTGATCGGCCAGCTGCCGCGCGGCGTCGGCTACGAATGGACCGGGCTGTCCTACCAGGAGGTGTTGTCGGGCTCGCAGGCGCCGTTCCTTTACGCGCTCTCGATCCTGGTCGTGTTTCTGTGTCTGGCCGCCCTCTACGAGAGCTGGTCGATCCCGCTGTCGGTGATCCTGGTCGTGCCGCTGGGCGTATTCGGCGCCGTGACCGCCGCGACGCTGCGCGGCTTCTACAACGACGTCTATTTCCAGGTCGGCCTGCTCACCACCATCGGGCTCTCGGCGAAGAACGCCATTCTGATCGTGCAATTCGCCGATGGCGCCGAGAAGCGCGGGGCCGATCCGCGCGAGGCGGCGATGATGGCTTCGCGCCTGCGCCTGCGGCCGATCCTGATGACCTCGCTGGCGTTCATGGCCGGCGTGTTCCCGCTCGCCATCGCCACCGGCGCCGGCGCGGCCAGCCAGCACGACATCGGCACCGGCGTGATCGGCGGCATGCTGGCGGCGACGATCATGGCGATCTTCTTCGTGCCGCTGTTCTTCGTGGGCGTGCGACGATGGACGGTGGCGCGCGGGCGTCGCAGGTCGTCTCCAGCGACCTGAACGCGCGCTATAGCCCCAGCACCGCCTTGGCCATGATGTTGCGCTGGATCTCGTTGGTGCCGGCGTAGATCGAGCCGGCGCGGTCGTTCAGGTACTTGGCGGTGACGGTGTAGGCGGATTCCGGGCCGACGGCCAAGCCGTCGTTCGGGGGTCGGAAGCCCGGCGTTGGCCCGCCGGCGCGCGTCGCGTGCGGCTGGAACGGGGCTGCGTAGAGGCCGGCGGCGGTGACCGCGATCTCGGTCAGGCGCTGGCTGAGCTCGGTCCCGACGGTCTTCAGCAGCGACGACTCCGGGCCGGGCGCCTGGCCCACTGACAGCTTCGACATCAGCCGCAGCTCGGTCGCCTCAATCGCGGCGATCTCGATCTCCGCCTGGGCGAGTTGCGACGCCAGCGGCCGCCGCTCCGCCTCGTCGATGTCGGCCAGCATCTTCGCGATCCGCGCGGCGCGCATCTTCAGGCCCGGGGCGCTGACGCCGCCGCCGCGCTCGAACTGCATCAGGTACTTGGCGACCGTCCAGCCTTCGCCGACCGGCCCGACGGCGTTGGCCTTCGGCACGCGCACGTCGGTGAAGAAGACATGGTTCTGGATGTGCTCGCCCGACAGCGAGATGATCGGCTGCACCTCGACGCCGGGCGTCGTCATGTCGACCAACAGGAAGGTGATGCCCCGCTGCGGGATCGCCTCCTTCGAGGTGCGCACCAGGCAGAAGATCCAGTTCGCCACGTTGGCGTGGGTGGTCCACAGCTTGTGGCCGTTGCAGACGAAATCGTCGTTGTCGGCCTGGGCGCTCATCTGCAGCGACGCCAGGTCGGATCCCGAGCCCGGCTCGGAATAGCCCTGGCACCAGAAGTGTTCGCCCGAGAGCATCCGCGGCAGGTAGTGGGCCTTCTGCTCGGGCGTGCCGTGGCCGATCAGCACCGGGCCGCACATGCCGATCCCCATCGGCGACAGGCCTGGCGCGCCGGCGTTCGCGCACTCCGTCGCGAAGATGAAGCGCTGCACCGCCGACCAGCCGCAGCCGCCGTACTCCACCGGCCAGGCGGGCGCCGCCCAGCCTTGGGCGTGCAGGATCGCCTGCCACGCCATAGCGGTTTCGCGGTCGGCGTAGACGCTGGTCATGCGCGAGGCGGTGAGCCGCAACTCGTCGGTGAGGTTCTCCTTCAGGAAGGCGCGCACCTGCGCCTGGAACCGCTGATCCTCGGCGCTCCACGTCACGTCCAAGCGACTCTCTCCTTGCGAACGGGCGGCGCGGCCTCAAGCCGAGCCCGAGGTCCAGTTAGCGCAACCCGTGCGGCGCGTAAGTCAACGGGGTGCGGGCCTTGGCTGGCGACGCGAGCTCTACTGGTGTACCGCAAGGAGGAGACGGTGGCGTATTCATCCAGTTACGAGCGTTTGAAGCCGCCCAGGCGAGGCGGCGGGAACAGTTCTGGGAGAGAGGACGAACCCATGTCGATCGACGAACGGGCCCCTTCGACGCAGGAGCGCCGCCCCGGCGCGGCGGACGTGGAGCCGGTCCAGCCAGGCCAACTCGAACCCACCTACGTGCACGCCCCGCGCCTCGCGCCGGGGTCCGCCGAGAGCGTCGCCTACCTGCGAGAGCACGGCTACGTCGTCATCGCCGGCGCGCTGACGCCGGCCCAATGCGCCACAGCGCTGGACCTGACCTGGGACTATCTCGAGGGCCTGGGCACCGGCGTCGACCGGACCGACTGGACCACCTGGGACGACGATCGCTGGCCCACCGCGGTGCACGGCGGCATCTTGCCGGGCCACGGCATCGGCCACAGCGCCGCGCAGTGGTTCATCCGCGGGGTTCCCGCGGTGAAGCAGGTGTTCGCGACGGTTTGGGACGACGAGGACCTGCTGGTCAGCTTCGACGGCATGGCGCTGTGGCGGCCGTGGGCGCTGAAAGAGTCGTGGAAGACCAACCGCGGCGGCTCGTGGCTGCACATCGACCAGCATCCGATCACCCGGCCCGGCATGCAGTGCGTCCAGGGGCTGGTGAACCTGCTGCCGACCTCGCCCGCCACCGGCGGCAATGTGCTGATCCCGGGCTCGCACAAGGCGTTCGAGACCATCCCCGAGGCCTACCCGGTGCGCCTGGGCCGGATCCCGCTCGAGGTCGATCACTTCCGCTTCCCGGCCGACGACCCGCTGCTCGCCGGGACGCCGCCGGTGATGTGTCACATGGAAGCCGGCGACATGCTGCTGTGGGATTCACGCACGATCCACTGCAGCAGCGGCAGCCTCGAACCGCCGGAGCCGAAAGCGGAGTTGATGCGGGCGATCAGCCTGGTCTGCATGATGCCGCGCCGGCTGACGCCGCCGGAGGTGCTGGAACAGCGCAAGCGCGCGGTCGAGCGGGTCACCTCCACCACCAACTGGACCGACCGCTTCATCAACGCCGACAAGTTCCCGCAGATCCTGGCCGAACCCCATCCCGAGCGCTTCCGCCGCCCGCCGCCGCCGGCGCTCAGCGAGTATCAGCGCCGGCTGGTGGGTTACTAGGGTCGACCCGGCGCGGACCGTGACGCGCGGACCCGTGATCCCCGATCTCGATCTCGTTCGCCGCTGCCAGGCGATCATCGGCGCTTGCACGGCGACGCGCGTGCAGATCATCGCCGACCGGCCGGGCAATCCGCTGGGCGCGGGCGTGCGGCGATACAGCGGCGCCGTGGCTGTGCGCTGCCCGGCATTCGGCGAGCACATGTTCAACCGCGCCTTCGGCTTCACCGACGAAGCGCTGGAGGACGCGAAGGCGGCGATCGACTGGTACGCCGAATGGAAGGTTCCGGCCGCATTCGAGATCGCACCGGGCCCCGAGAGCGGGGCGCTGATGGCGCTGTTGCACGCCAAGGGCTTTCGCCAGACCGGCTTCCACGGCGCCTTCGCCGGCTGGAGCGATACGCCGCCCGCGCCGTCGGCTGGCGTCGAGGTGCGCCGCGTCGGGAGCGACGCCGACCTCACCGCGTTCACCGACACCTATCACCTGGGCTGGGACCGGACGGAGTTCCGGGTGCCGACGCGGCCCTGGCTGGAGGCGCCCGGCTGGTCGCTCTACCTCGGCCTCAGCGATGGCGCACCGGCCGGCGCAGCGATCCTGTACCAGGCGAACGGCGACGCCTACCTCGCCGACGGCGCCGTCGATCCGGCGTTCCGCAACCGCGGCGTTCACCGCGCCCTGCTGGATCGGCGCTGCGCCGACGCGGCGGCGGCCGGCGCCAAGGTGGTGTTCTCGGGCGCGGACTATCTGGGCGGCAGCTGCCGCAACATGATCCGCAAGGGCCTCGGCGTGCTCTACACCAAGGCGATCTGGACGCTCCATCTGCCGCCGTCGTGAGGGCGCGATCCGCCCCCGCCTACGCCCGGCGGCTGACCGCGAAGTCGGCGAGGGAGCGCAGGGCCTCGCGCCATTCGTTGGCGGGGAACAGATCGAGCGCGGCCTTGGCGGTGTCGGCGTAGTCGCCGGCGAGATCGAGGGTGGCGTCGAGGGCGCCGGTGCCGATCACCAGTTCGCGGGCGCGGCGGAAATCGGCTTCGGTCTGCTCCTTGCGGCCGACCGTGCGCTCCCAGAACTCCGCCTCGCGGGCGCCGGAGCGGGCGATGGCGAGGATCAGCGGCAGCGTCGCCTTGCCTTCGCGGAAGTCGTCTCCGGCGTTCTTGCCGAGGATTTCAGCCGAGCCGGCGTAGTCGAGCGCGTCGTCGGCGAGCTGGAAGGCCAGGCCCAGGCTCTGGCCGTAGTCGCGCAGCGCCTGCGAGCGGCGCGCGTCGGCCCCGGCCGAGACCGCGCCAGCTTCGGCGGCGGCGGCGAACAGCTCGGCGGTCTTGGCGCCAATGATCTCCAGATAGATCGCCTGCGAGAGCCGCAGGTCGTGCGCGCGGGTGAGTTGAAGCACTTCGCCTTCGGCGATGACGCGGGACGCGCGCGCCAGAATCTCCAGCGCCTGCAGCGAGCCGGTCTCGACCATCAGCTCGAAGGCGCGGGCGAACAGGAAGTCGCCGACCAGCACGCTGGACGGCGCGCCCCAGATCAGATGCGCCGCCACCCTGCCGCGCCGCAGCTGCGAGGAATCGACCACGTCGTCGTGCAGCAAGGTCGCGGTATGGATGAACTCGACCGCCGCCGCCAGTTTCAGCGCGGCGTCGCCCTGGCCGCCGGCCAGCCGCGCCGCGGCGACAGTGAGCAGAGGGCGCAGCCGCTTGCCGCCGGCCGAGATCAGGTGCTCGGCCAGCAGCGGGATGACGCTGACGGGGCTCTGCATGCGGGCGAGGATCAGCGCATCGACGCCGTCCATGTCCGATCGCGAGAGGCGGACGAGGCGGTCGACGGAGCCGGCCGGCCGGACGATGGCCGCTTTGACTGCGTCCAAAACTTGCTCCTAGCAGTCCCGCCGCAGCGTTCGCCGTTGCGACGAGACAATGGGTGCGGGATAGGGGAGCGTCAAGGTAAGCACAAGGCTGCGACCTCCGCGCGATGGACGAAACCCCGGCGAGCATCACCGTAGACCACGTGCTCGGCGGAAAGGTCACACTGCGCCAGCCGGCCAAGGGCTATCGCGCCGGCCTCGACGCCGCGTTGCTGGCGGCCGCCTGCGAGGCGAAGCCCGGCGAGGCGGTGCTCGACGCCGGCTGCGGCGTCGGCGCGGTGATGCTGGCGGCGGCGGCGCGGCGGCCGGGGGCAAGGTTCGTCGGGATAGAGCGCGAGCCAGCGGCCCTGGCGCTCGCGCGGGCGAACATCGCCGCCAACGGCCTGGAGGGGCGCGTTCAGGCAATAGAGGGCGACGTCGCGACGCCGGGGGCGCGCTGCGAGACGCGGTTCGACGCGGCGCTGAGCAACCCGCCGTTCTTCGACGACCGCACAGCTCTGCGCGGTCCGCACCCGACCAAGGCGGCCGCGTTCATCGCGGAGGAAGGGCTGGCGGCCTGGGTCGGCTTTCTGCTTCGCGCCGTGCGCGATGGCGGCACCATTACCGTGATCCACCGCGCCGAGCGGCTCGCCGACTTGCTGGCGCTGCTCGGAGCGAAGGCCGGCTCGTTCCAGGTCCGACCGATCCATCCGTATGCGGACGAACCTGCCGGACGGGTGCTGGTGCGCGCGGTCCGCGGCGGCCGCGCGCCGCTGCGGCTGCTGCCGGCGTTGGTGCTGCACGAGCGCGGCGGAGCCAAACACACGCCCGAGGCCGAGGCGATCCTGCGCGGCGAAGCGGACCTGCCGTGGCTCTGACCGCCCACGTCGCCTTGCTGCGGGCGGTCAATGTCGGCGGGCGCGGCAAGGTCGCGATGACCGATCTACGGGCGCTGCTGGCCGATCTGGGCTTCGAGGCGCCGCAATCGCTGCTGCTGAGCGGTAACCTGGTGTTCCGCAGCCAGCCGACCGGCTCGGCGCTGGAGGTGCTGCTGGAGAAAGAAGCCGAGGCGCGGCTGGGCCTCGCCACAGACTTCCTGGTCCGCACCGCCGACGAGTGGGCGGCTGTCGTGGCGGCCAACCCATTCGCGGCGATGGCGCGCGACGATCCCAGCCACCTCGTCGTGATGCCGCTGAAATCGCCGCCCGACCCCGCCGGCCTCGCGGCCCTGCGCGCCTGGATCCCTGGCCGCGAAAGGGTCGAGGCGGTCGGCCGCGAACTTTACATCGCCTACCCGGACGGCATCGGCACATCCAAACTGACCAACGCCGTCATCGAGCGCCGGCTCAAGACTCGCGGCACCGCCCGCAACTGGAACACGGCGACCAAACTGGCGGCCCTGCTGGGCGACTAGATCACCACCGCGCTCGATCCCGGGGCCGACACTTAGGTATCGGCGATACTTTGGTCCAATGGATCGCCGCGCTCGGGCCCGCTTCTATCGAGCTAGCGGCGAACTCATCCGCATAGGCGAAGCAGTGGGCAAGGAGGCCAGATGATGCCGACGATCACAACCGATGACGGCGCCGAACTCTACTACAAGGACTGGGGGACGGGTAAGCCGGTTGTCTTCAGCCACGGCTGGCCGCTCTGCGCGGATGCGTGGGAAGACCAGATGATGTTCCTGGCCAGCCACGGCTACCGCTGCATCGCCCACGACCGGCGCGGTCACGGACGGTCCAGTCAGCCTTGGAACGGCAACGACATGGACACCTACGCCGCGGACCTCGATCAGCTGGTCACGGCGCTGGGCCTCACCAACGCGGTCCACGTGGGTCACTCGACCGGCGGGGGCGAGGCGCTGCGCTACGTTGTCCGCCATGGCCGCGGCCGCGTCGCCAAGCTGGTGATGATCTCCTCGGTCCCCCCGATCATGCTGAAAAGCCCCGGCAATCCGGGCGGAATCCCGGTCGAGGTCTTCGATCAGATTCGCGCCGGTGTCGCGGCCGATCGCGCCCAGTTCTTCAAGGATTTCAGCGCGCCGTTCTACGGGGCCAACCGGCCGGGCTCGAAGGTGAGCCAGGGGTTGCGCGACAGCTTCTGGATGCAGGCCATGATGGGTGGGCTGAAAAACGAGTACGACTGCATCAAGGCCTTCTCGGAGACCGACCAGACCGGCGATCTCGAGGAAGTCCGGGTCCCGACACTGGTCCTGCAGGGCGATGACGACCAGATCGTGCCGATCGACGACGCGGGCCGACGGCAGGCCGAACTGGTCAGGGGCGCTGTCCTCAAGGTCTACCCTGGCGCGCCGCACGGTATGTGCTCGACCGAGAAGGACAAGGTCAACGCCGACCTGCTCGCGTTCATCAAGGGCTGATCCGAGCGCGCCATCAGCCTGACTTCATCAGCGCCTCGGCGTTCATGCTGAGCGAAAGCGAGGTGTTGGTGCTGTGGTCGGTCGGGGTCCACTGATCCGGATGGGTCCCGCGCTCCCGCTATGGCTCGCTCTCCGGTGATTGAGCGAGGGGCGTAGCATCTCGTTTCGCCGCGCAGCTCAAGGTATGGTCGCGCTCCGCCGCCATAACGATGGACCTGCACGCATGCGCTACGAAGTTTCCGGGACCACGATGCAGACCGTGGGCATCGACCTCGCGCCCGGCGAGGTGATCTACAGCCAGACCGCGACCATGGCCTGGATGACCGACGGGGTGCGGATGAACACCCACACTGGCGGCGGCCTGCTGGCCGGCCTGCAGCGCAGCCTGACCGGCGGCAGCTTCTTCATCACCGAGTTTTCCGCCGACCGCGGCGGGCCACATCGCCTTCGCGCCGCGCTTCCCC
Organism: uncultured Pseudomonadota bacterium; assembly: GCA_963835495.1. Taxonomy (GTDB): domain Bacteria; phylum Pseudomonadota; class Alphaproteobacteria; order Caulobacterales; family Caulobacteraceae; genus Acaudatibacter. Next base: position 2,252,504 of record CAWIFQ010000003.1, read on the forward strand.
GGCACCATCCTGGCCCGCCAGCTGGCGCCCGGCCAGGCGCTGATCTGCCGCAAGGAGACCTTCCTCTGCGCCGAGAAGTCCGTGACCATCGAGATGGCCTGGCAGCAGCGCATCGGCGCCGGCTTCTTCGGCGGGGCCGGCTTCATTCTGCAGAAGGTGACCGGACCCGGCACGGTGTTCCTGGATCTCTCCGGCGAGGTGGTCACCAAGCAGCTGGGCGCCGGCGAGAAGCTGCTGGTCCACGCCGGCCACGTTGGCGTCCACGAACCGACGGTGTCGTTCGACATCCAGATGCTGCCGGGCTTCTCCAACATCATCTTCGGCGGCGAGGGCCTGTTCCTGGCCACGCTGACCGGACCTGGCGAAGTGCACCTGCAGTCGATGCCGATCCTGAACCTGGCCGAGGAGATCGCCCGCTACCTGCCGGGCAGCCACAACAACAGCGGCAACGCCGGCAATATCGCCGGCGCCGCGGCCGCCACCGGGGTGGCGGGCGCGATCCTGGGCAGCATCTTCGGCGGCAACAACTGACGCGCCTGGCGGCGCGTCAGTTCCGCGCCTGATCGACCAGCTTGTTCTTGGTGATCCAGGGCATCATCGCCCGCAGCCGGGCGCCGACTTCCTCGATCGGATGCTCGGCGTCGCGGCGGCGCATGGCGTTGAAGGCGGGCTTGCCGGCGGCGACTTCGAGCATCCAGTCGCGCACGAAGCGGCCCTCCTGGATGTCGGTCAGGATCCGCTTCATCTCGGCCTTGGTCTCGGCCGTCACGACGCGCGGGCCGGACACGTACTCGCCGAACTCCGCGGTGTTGGAGATCGAGTAGTTCATGTTGGCGATGCCGCCCTCGTAGATCAGGTCGACAATCAGCTTCACCTCGTGCAGGCACTCGAAGTAGGCCATCTCCGGCGCGTAGCCGCCCTCGACCAGGGTCTCGAAGCCGGCGCGGATCAGTTCCACCAGGCCGCCGCACAGCACCGATTGCTCGCCGAACAGGTCGGTCTCGCATTCCTCGCGGAAGGTCGTCTCGATCACGCCCGAGCGGCCGCCGCCGATCGCCGAGGCGTAGGCAAGACCGAGGTCGAGCGCATTGCCGGTGGCGTTCTGGGCCACCGCGATCAGGCAGGGGACGCCGCCGCCCTTGAGGTATTCGCCGCGCACGGTGTGGCCTGGGCCCTTGGGGGCCACCATCAGAACGTCGATCGAGAGCTTGGGCTCGATCAGCTGGAAGTGGACGTTCAGGCCATGGGCGAACAGCAGCGCCGCGCCGTCGCGGATGTAGGGGGCGATCTCGTCGAGATAGATCCCGCGCTGCAGTTCGTCGGGCGCGAGGATCATGATCGCGTCGGCCCAGGCGGACGCCTCGGCGACGGTCATGACCTTGAGCCCCTCGGCCTCGGCCTTCTTGGCGGAGGACGAGCCGGGGCGAAGGGCGACGGCGACGTTGGCGACGCCGCTGTCGCGCAGGTTCAGCGCATGGGCGTGGCCTTGCGAGCCATAGCCTACGACGGCGATCTTCTTGTCCAGGATGCGGGCAAGGTCAGCGTCGCGATCGTAGTAGACGCGCATGGTTCTATCTCCAGTCAGCCATTCCCGGAGGCGGCGTTGCGCGCCGCCCCCAAGAGAGGGCCGCTATCGATAGGTTTTTGCCCCGCGCGTCAAGGCGAGAGGGCCGGCGAAGGGGCTGGGATGTGGCCCAGCCCCAAAAGGTCACCAGAACACGCCGTAGGCGACCGACAGCACCTCGCCGGTCCAGACGTTGACCAGCACCGCGTCGGGGCCCTGGCGCACCCACTCGCAGCCGACCGGCGGATACGGCAGGCCGTAGTCCTCGAAGTCGAGATAGTACTCCTGCGCGAACCAGCCGAACGGCAGGAAGTCGCCGAAGCCCCAGGTGCGCTGGTACCAGCCGTGCGGCCGGTTATTCCAGCCGACATGAAAGCGGCGGTCGGCATGGAACTGCTGCGGGAAGCGACCGGGATTGTACCAGCCGCGGCCCTGGTCGCGACCGCGCAGCGATCGGCCGGTGCCTGGTATGCCGCCGCGGATCGCGACGTTCGCGCCGGGCGCGCCGCCGGCTTGGAAATGGCCGTGTCCGCCCTGGACCTGGCCGCCTTGGACCTGCCCGCCTTGGATCTGGCCGCCGGGCGCGCCGTTGAAGTGGCCGTGGACTTGGCCGTTCTGCGCGCCGCTGCCGCCGTGGAACTGCTGACCTGATTGTCCATTCTGACCGCCGACGGACCCCTGGCCATTCGGGGCGACGTAGCCGCCGGGGCCATGGCCATAGCCGCGGTAGGTTTGCCCGCCGGCGCCGCCCGACTGGCCGTTGCCTTGATAGGTCGGGCTGCCAGGTTGGTAGGTGTGGCCGGTGAGCGACTGGAAGTTCTGGCCCCCGGTCGGCGCGCCGGGGTGAACCGGCGTCAGCGGCGTGACCGCATGAACGGCGCCAGCAGGAGGCGCGCCGCCACCCGGCGCGCCGCCGTGGGCGCCCGGGCCGCCGCCCGAAGGACCGCCGTGTTGGGGCGGCTGACCGCCTTGGGCGGCGCCGCCATGGCTAGCGTGGTCGCCCTTCTTGTCGTCCGGCGTGTCGGCGCTCGCCGCGGCCGCACTGGCTGCGAGGGCGAGCGCCATCGCCGCTGTCGTAAGATACCTCATCGATCTTGCTCCCTTGAGGCGCAGCGACTGCGCCCTATCTTCCCGGCGAAAATGATGGGTCGCGCATGAACCCGCCTTGAACGCGGGCGCGCTGTCCGGTTCACCTACTAACAACCTTCACCGCGTGCGAGTTCCGTCATGGCCGCTCACCCCGCCGATGTCGTCGAGTTCTGGCGAACCGCCGGACCGCGGCGCTGGTTCGAGAAGGATGACGCCTTCGATACCGCGATCCGACTGAAGTTCGAGCCGACGCATCACGCCGCGGCCCGCGGCCAGTACGACCGCTGGATCGACAGCGCCGATGGCGCTCTTGCGCTGCTGCTGCTGCTCGACCAGTTTCCGCGCAACCTCTACCGCGGCTCGGCGCATAGCTGGGCCACCGACCCGCTGGCCCGCCACTTCGCCAGCGAGGCGATCGCGCGCGGCCACGACCAGCGCTTCGAGCCGGCGCTGCGCAACTTCTTCTACCTCCCGTTCGAACACGCCGAGAACCTGGCCGACCAGGATCGCGCCGTCGCCCTGTTCGAGGCGGTGAAGGCGCAGACCGGCGACGAGGGGAACCTGAAGTGGGCGCTCATCCACCGCGACGTCATCGCCCGCTTCGGTCGCTTCCCACACCGCAACCGCGCAATGGGCCGGGAAACGACGGCGGAGGAACAGGCATTCCTGGACGACGGCGGGTTCGCAGGCTGAGCAGCGAATTATCCACTATTCTGGTGCGATGTCCCCAAAGCTGGTGGCTCGGCGTCTAGTCGGTCCCATATCTTGTAAGGCAAACTCTTCGTTCAGCGAGTGGAGCGAATCACCCTGAACGCGTTGGCGCGCAGTCTCGAAGCCAGTCAGGTTCCGGACCACCCGGAGCAGCAATATCTCGCGCTGCTCGACGACATCCTGGCCAACGGCGCCGAGCGCGGCGATCGCACCGGCACCGGCACGCGCGGTGTGTTCGGCCGCCAGCTGCGGTTCGACCTGGCCCAGGGCTTCCCGCTCCTGACCACCAAGCGGGTCCATTTCCGCTCGATCCTGGTGGAGCTGCTGTGGTTCCTGCGCGGCGAGACCAACGTGCGCTGGCTGCAGGAGCGCGACGTCACGATCTGGAACGAGTGGGCCGACGCCGACGGCGAGCTCGGCCCCGTCTACGGCAAGCAGTGGCGTTCGTGGACGGCGCCGGACGGGCGGGTGATCGACCAGATCGCCGCCGTGCAGGACAGCATCCGGCGCAACCCGGAGAGCCGGCGGCATGTCGTCAGCGCCTGGAACCCGGCCGAGCTGGAGGACATGGCGCTGCCGCCCTGCCACTGCCTGTTCCAGTTCTTCGTCGCCGACGGCAAGCTGTCGTGCCAGCTCTACCAGCGCTCGGGCGACGTGTTCCTGGGCGTGCCGTTCAATATCGCCAGCTATGCGCTGCTGACGCTGATGATGGCGCAGGCGACCGGGCTACAGCCTGGCGAATTCATCCACACCCTGGGCGATGCGCACCTCTACCTGAACCACCTCGACCAGGCGGCCGAGCAGCTGAAGCGCTCGCCCCTGCCCTTCCCGACCGTGCGGCTGGCGCCGAAGGGCGACATCTTCGCGTTCGAGGAAGGGGACGTTACGCTGGAGGGCTACCGCGCCCACAAGGGCATCAAGGCGCCGATCGCGGTTTAGACCTCTGCCGTTCAAATCTCCGCCGGGCTGGCGGCCACCATCGGCATGCCGCTCAGCTTCGCCTTCACGGCCTGCGGGTCGGTGAGAGGGGTGAAGGCCATATTGCCTTGCACCAGACCCATGCTGACGCCGATCCCGACCGCGGCCATGCCGCCGGCGGGGGCGACAAACTCGTAGAGGCCCTTCTTGCTCTGCGGCCCGGCAAGGCCGCCGAAACCGCAGGTCAAGGTGTGCGGTCCCGCCGGTAGGGTGAGGACGGTGAACTTGGGCGCGGTCAGCTGCGCGAACTCCCGGCCGTCGACCTGGAGGTTGAGGCCGGCGAGCTTGGCGACGAAGCCCTCGCGGTAGACGTAGAGCAGCGACTTGCCGGGCGGCGGCTGCATGGCAAGCGCCGCCTGCTTCTCCGCATCGCTGGCCTTGGGGGCCTTCTTGTTGCCGGCCAGGTTGGAGAGGATGTAGGCGGTGAAGACGCCCGCGCCGGCGCCGTAGAACATCGCCGCCGGCCCCTCCGGAAATACGAAGTGCATCAGGAAGCCGAAGATGACGGCGACGACGAAGCCGATCACAATGCCTGGAATGTACTTGTTCATCCGCCACCCCCGCAGCCGCGCGCGGCGGCCAACCTACGGTGACACAGTTTGCCCGTCCACCTGACGCTGGGGCCCGTGGCGCGGGCGCGGAACGGCGTGATCGGCCGCGAGGGCGGGTTGCCCTGGCGGTTGGCGACCGACCTGCGCCGCTTTCGGGCGCTGACCCTGGGCAAGCCGGTGATCATGGGCCGCAAGACCTGGGACAGCATCCCGCGCCGCCCGCTGCCGGGCCGGCTCAACATCGTGCTCTCGCGCCAGCCGGAGTTCGAGGCCGCCGGCGCGGTGGTCTGCGACAACTTCGCCGAAGCCATCGAGATGGCCCGCGAGCAGGCGCTGGAGGATGGCAAGGACGAGATCTGCGTAATAGGCGGCGCCGACCTGTTCGCCCTTGCCCTGCCCCGCGCCAAACGCATCTACCTGACCGAGGTCGACGGCTCGCCTGAGGGCGACGTCACCATGGACCCGCTCGAAGAAGCTGGTTGGCGGGAAGTGTCGCGCGAAGCCGTTCCGGCGGGACCGGACGACGAATACGCGACGGTGTTTCGGGTGCTGGAGCGCCTTTAGGTCGAGGTTGGGTGGGCGCCTCTCAGCACGTCATGGCCGGGCTTGTCCCGGCCATCCATGAACGCTGCGACCGGCGGTGTTCATGGATTGCCGACACTCCGCGCTTCGCGCTCCGGCCGGCAATGACGTGAAATGGGATTCCAACCGATCTCAACTCCCTATAGGCGCCTCGCCGCCGCGACAATCTCCCCCGCCCCCCAGCGCCAGTCTGGACGCCGCCGCGCGCCGGCGGCATGGTCGCGCCAACAAGATCGCGAGGAAACCACCATGGACATCGAGCTCGTCACCGAAGGCCTGCGCTTCCCCGAGGGCCCGATCGCCATGGCCGACGGCTCGGTGATCCTGACCGAGATCGAGGGGCAGGCGCTGACGCGGGTGCTGCCGGACGGCCGCAAGGAAACCGTGTGCGAGACCGGCGGCGGGCCGAACGGCGCGGCGATCGGACCGGACGGGGCGATCTACGTCACCAACAACGGCGGCTCGTTCGAGTTCATGAAGACGAACGGCCTGAATATCCCCGGCCCGACCCCGCCCAGCCACAAGGGCGGCTATATCCAGCGCGTCGACATCAAGAGCGGCAAGGCCGAGACGATCTACGCGCCGGAACTCCTGCCCTGGCGGCCGGCTCAATGGCCCCAACGACCTGGTGTTCGACAAGCAGGGGGGCATGTGGTTCACCGACCACGGCTGCGGCGACGAAGACGGCCGCAAGTGGGGCGGGATCTACTACGCCAAGCCCGACGGCTCATCGATCACCCGCCAGCGCGAGCACATGATCGCGCCGAACGGCATCGGCCTCTCGCCGGACGAGAAGGTGGTCTACGCGGCCGACACCCAGCTCGGGCGGTTGTGGGCGTTCGATGTCGAGGCCCCCGGCAAGCTGGTCCCGCAGGTCGGCTTCGGCCCGGGCCGAGTGATCTGCAACCTGCCCGGCTTCCAGCTGCTGGACAGCCTGGCGGTGGAGGCCGGCGGCAAGGTCTGCGTCGCCACCATCATCAACGGCGGGATCACCGCCTTCGACCCCGACGGGACCACCGAGCATTACCCGTTCCCGGACCTGATCACGACCAACATCTGCTTCGGCGGCGGCGACATGATGGACGCCTGGGTGACCTGTTCGTCGACCGGCAAGCTGTTCAAGTGCCGCTGGCCGCGGCCGGGACTGAAGCTGAACTTCAACGCCTAAGCCAGACTCCCGGCCGCTCTTCCCCGCGAAAGCGGGGACCCAGGCGTCTTATCGACGGGCGCGGCGCGCTTCAGAAAAAGCCTGGGCCCCCGCATTCGCGGGGGAGAGCGGATGAGTGCGCGCCTCTCCCGCTCGCAAGATCGAAGCTAACCCTCGATCTTCGTCACCCCCTCCAGGAACAGCGCCCGTTGCGCCGGGGCGCGGTACATCTGCTCACCCATCTCGCGGATGGTCAGTGGCGTGTGCTGCGACAGCTCGGCCAGCGCCGCCCGCGCCGCCGGCAGGTCGCCGAGGTGGCCGTAGCAGGACGCCAGCTGGGCGTAGAGCTGTGGGATGGCGGGGTTGAGCTGGCCCGACTGCTTCAGCGCGGCGACCAACTCGGCGAACCTGCCCTGGGCGAACAGCGCGGCGCCGAGCATGCCGACCTGGGTCGCGCGCATCGTCGAGAGCGGATCGAGCCGCATCGAGGTTTCGATGTGCTCCTGGCCGCGCGCGGGGTCGCCGAAAGTGAGCTCGTAGTTGGCGGCGACGACGTGGGCGATCGCCGAGGCAGGGTTCAGCGCCAGCGCCCGCCTGAACAGGTGGGTGACGTCCTCGTCGGCGTCCTGCGAGAGCACGCTGGCGGCGCGGATCAGCACTTCCGGATCGTCGGCGGCGAGGCGCAGCGCCCGGCGCGCCAGCTCGACCGCGCGCTGGCGGTCCTCGGTCGGCGTGTCGGTCCAGCCGAAGGCGAAGCTGCGCGACCAGGCGCTGCCGGCCAGGCTGAGCGCCGCGGCGTAGCTGGGATCGAGCTCGATCGCGCGCGTCCAGCAGCCGTAGCGCCTCGGCGTTGCCGTCCTTGGCCTGGGTGCGATAGTGCGGCATCGCCCGCAGATAGAGGTCGTAGGCGTCCTCGGTCGGGCGCTGGCTGGCGCGTCGGATCTCGCTCTCGCGCACCGCCGGCTCGATCGCCCCGGCGACGCTGAGCGCCACCTTGTCCTGCAGCTCGAACAGGTCCTCGACCTCGTCGTCGAACCGCTCGGCCCAGACCTGCGCCCCGCTGGCGCCTTCCAGCAGCTTCACGGCGATGCGGACCTTCCCGCCGGCCTTGCGCACGCTGCCATCGAGCAGGAAGCGCACGCCCAGGCTGCGCGCCGCTTCCTGCGGGCTGACGCCGCGGTTCTTCAAGCTGAGGCTGGAGCCGGCGGCGACGACGAAGATCGAGCGGAAGCGGCCGAGCGCGGCCCCGATCTCCTCGACCATGCCGTCGGCGAAGTACTCCTGGTCGGGATCGCCGGAGAGGTTGGCGAACGGCAGGATGGCGATCGACGGCTTGCCGCCGCGCGCCGCAGCGGCCGGCGCGGCGGACATCGGCGGCGCGGTCCCACGCACCAGGTGCTCGACCGCCGCCTCGACCTTGCGCCAGGCCGGCGAGGCCAGATCGCCGGTCCAGCCGCTGAGGTCGTCGCATTGGATCTGGTTGAATGGCATCGGCGGAACGGCGCCGTCGACGCTGAGCTGCACCAGCGTGCCGGCGGCGCGGGCGACATCGGCCTCCGCCCGCACCCAGTCCGACTTCACCGCGTCGGGCGACCAGATCACCAGCACCGCCTTGGCCGCTCGCAAACGCTCCTCGATCACGTCGGCATAGGGCCGGTGCGGTGGCAGCTCGTCATCGCGCCAGACGGCGTAGCCGGCCGCGCGCAGGGCGTCGGCGAAGCGGTGCGCCGCCGCCTCGGCCTTGCGCGCATAGGAGATGAACACCTCGGACATCGCCGCTCCGGCCAGGCTCGACGCTAGCCATCGCAGATAAGACGCGGAAGCAAGCCCGCAATCGACAGCAGCCGTTGCGTAGGCAGGCGTCGGTGGCTATCTCCCCGCGACTTCCCCGAATGCGTGAGAGACCCGGAGCCCCTATGGCCGCCCAGTACATTTTCCAGATGCAGGGACTGACCAAGGCCTGGCCCGGCGGCAAGAAGGTGTTCGAGAACATCTGGCTGAGCTTCTACCCCGACGCCAAGATCGGCGTCGTCGGCGTGAACGGCTCGGGCAAGTCGACCCTGCTCAAGATCATGGCCGGGATCGACACCGAGTTCAGCGGCGAGGCCAAGGCGTTCGACGGCATCAAGCGCGGCTACCTGGAGCAAGAGCCGGAGTTGGACGAACAGCTCAACGTCTGGGGCAATGTGATCGCCTGGTGCGAGGAGAAGAAGATCGTCGACCGCTACAACGAGGTCGCGGCCAAGCTGGGCGAGGACTACACCGACGAGCTGATGGAGGAGATGACCGCCCTCCAGGAAAAGATCGACGCCGGCGATCTGTGGGACATCGACAGCCGCATCACGATGGCGATGGACGCCTTGCGCTGCCCGCCGGACGACTGGTCGGTCGACAACCTCTCCGGCGGCGAGAAGCGGCGCATCGCCCTGGCGCGGCTGCTGCTCTCCAAGCCCGACATGCTGTTGCTGGACGAGCCCACCAACCACCTCGACGCCGAGAGCGTCGCCTGGCTGCAGCACCACCTGGAGAACTTCCCCGGCTGCGTGATCCTGGTCACCCACGACCGCTATTTCCTCGACCAGGTCACCAAGTGGACGCTCGAGCTCGATCGCGGCAAGGGCGTCCCCTACGAGGGCAACTATTCCGGCTGGCTGGAGCAGAAGGCCAAGCGGGTGATCCAGGAACAGTCCGAGAGCGAGGCGCGCCAGCGCGCCATGGCCAAGGAACTGGAGTGGGTGCGCTCGAACGCCAGGGCCCGCCAGGCCAAGTCCAAGGCCCGGCTGGCCAACTACGACAAGATGATGCGGGAGGCCGAGCAGGCCCGCGGCGCGCAGACCCACGCCACCATCCAGATCATGCCCGGCCCGCGGCTCGGCAACGTGGTGCTGGAGGTGGAGGGGCTGGAGAAGGAATATGGCGACAAGGTCCTGTTCAAGGACCTGACGTTCCGGCTGCCGCCGAACGGCATCGTCGGCGTGATCGGACCCAACGGCGCCGGTAAGTCGACTCTGTTCCGCATGATCACCGGCCAGGAGACCCCAGATGCGGGGACCATCCGCCTCGGCGAGACGGTGAAGCTTTCCTACGTCGACCAGAGCCGCGGCGCGCTCGATCCGGCCAAGACCGTCTGGCAGGAGATCTCCAGTGGGCTGGATGTGCTGAAGGTGGGCAATCGCGAGATCAACACCCGCTCCTACGTCGGTTCGTTCAACTTCAAGGGCGGTGACCAGCAGAAGAAGGTCGGCCAGCTGTCAGGCGGCGAGCGCAACCGCGTGCACCTGGCCAAGACCCTGACCGAGGGCGGCAACGTCATCCTGCTCGACGAACCGACCAACGACCTCGACATCGAAACCTTGCAGAACCTCGAGGAAGCGCTGGAGGAATTCGCCGGCTGCGCGGTGGTGATCAGCCACGATCGCTGGTTCCTCGACCGCCTCTGCACCCACATCCTCGCCTTCGAGGGCGACAGCCACGTCGAGTGGTTCGAAGGCAACTTCGAAGCCTACGAGGAAGACAAGAAACGCCGCCTCGGCGCCGACAGCCTGATCCCCAAGCGGATCAAGTTCCAGAAGTTCGGGCGCTGATCTCCTTCGCCGTCGCGGGGAAGGGTGACGGCGCTGCGGCCCGGTTCAGTGCTTGGTCATGACCCGACGGTCCGTTCCAGGATCCGGCCGCTCCTGCTCGATCGGCAGGTCGCGATAGATTCGCGGCCGCGCCGACCGCAGCAACCGAGCGCGGTTCAGCAGGGGGCGTATCTCATACATTTCGGCATCGGTAAGGACCCACAGGACTCGCTCCTGCCCTATCTCCTCGAGCCGCCCGCGGCCCGGCTGAGCGCAGATCCAATCGCCGAGATAGCCGAGTTTCTCGGTAGGAACCGCCAGGCGCCGCCTGGAGAACAGATTGATCTGGAACAGGTCCCGCAGCTGAAGCCACTCGCCGGTCCACAAACGACCTTCGCCAACGAAGTCGCGCCACTGGCTGACCTCGTCGGTGTCATCCCGGTTCAGCCGGCCGTAGTCCAGAGGACAGCCAAGGCCCCAATTGTAGTTTCCGGGATAACAGAGCGCATCTCGGACGAACAAGTAGCCGTAGTCAGGCCGAAGAAGATCAACGGCCAGCCGAAGCAGCAACGTTCCCGTCTCGAGCGGTCGCCCGTCAGCAGGGAAGATGAAATCCGCGTCGAAGGCCCGGTACGGATAGTCAGGCACGGGTTGCGGGCCTGAGAGGGTTCGGATTCTCCTCGGGGAACCCGAACTCTCCCCACCAAAGGAGAGGGTGTCATCCTCCATCCCAATCGCCCTGCGATCACCGCTCACCATCACGGCCGTGGCGTTCTGGGCGCCCCGAAGTTCGCCCCTCGCCAGACGCTCCAGGGATTTCGGTTTCAGCGGGTTTAGTCGCTCACCCTGGCGCGGCGTATAGCCCGCGAACTTCATATCGTCGCTGAGGCCACAAATCCTGGCCGCCTCGACATAGAAACGGGCGAATGCTTCGGGACCCGGATACTCCATCCCGTGGATCGCGATCCCGCCAAGCAGGTGCTCGCGCCAGCCTGGGATGTCTCGGAAGGCCGCGATGCGTTCAAGGTCGAAGATGTCGGAGGTTACGAACATCGGCCTTGGCACCCTATAGCTCTAACGCCGTGAACCTGCATGAACTTACGGATTTTGCTGAAGATTTCACGGATGCCGGGCACGTCCGGCATGCGCGCTTGCTGGTCTTCGTGTGTCTGCCGGCCGGAGAGGATTTCCGAAGGCTGGTAGATGTACCCCAGATCAAGTTCTGGCCGGGCGACCGCAACCACGTCTGGACGGATGAGACTCTCGAACATTCGGCGAGTGACCGTTGTAAAGCTACGATTGAAGTAGATTTCTGAGAATTCGTCGGTCTTGGCCAATCTCAATCCTTCGATGACGCTCCTAAGGGCGTGGGTTGTCTCGGAGCCTGAAGCCAAAGTCCTTTGTGGCGCGCCAAGGAGCCGAACCTTGCTGTAGCCCGGCGGCTGTTGGTACTCCTCCTTGTCGTCCGATCCGATCAGCATTGGCCCGGTCTTGTCTTGCGGCACGAAGATGATCATCGCCGGGGTCGTCCCGCGTTCGGGCGGCAGAATTCTGAGGATCTCCGTCGGCTCGGCCGTCGGCCAAACCCTTCCGTCGGGAAGCCTTGGGATCCGTACAGCCAGGTAACGGAGCCCGCCGATAGTCCGCTCGGGGACCACATCCCAGCCGTCGGGGACTTTTTGCGATCCTGGAACCGGCTCCGAGTCAGGTTCTGACCCGCGCTCGCCGGCGGGCTCAACTGGCGGGCCGTTGTCGCCGCTATCGCCATCTGACTGATAGCCAACTTCGATCAGGTGTCCGCCACTTGGATGGCTGACCGGCGAAGTCCGCGTGCTCGGCGGGGCCGACCCGACTGACCGTGAGTGGCTAGGCGCGGGATTCGGACTTCCAGACCCGTCGCCTTCCGTCGTCCAGCGACCGTGCCAGTCGCGGGGCTGATCGGGCGAATATTTCGCCAAAACTGCGTCGACTGCGGCGATCCTTTTGCGCGCCATCGGCGTCGAGTTCGGGCAGCCGAAGGTGCAGCGCGGCCATCATCGCCCGACCCAGGTCGTGCTCGTATGAGGGCTTTTGGCTGCGACGTCGAGGCCCCGGCTCAGCGCGGCCGGGTTGACGGCGATGCCGTACGCCGCCCTGGCCAGGACGTCGATCTCGCCGATCAAGCGCGGCTCAAGACCCGAACTCGGTCCGCCGCAGGAGCGGCACGCCCGCCAGCGATACGCCGGCCGGCTCGCAGGTCAGCCCGAATGCGCCGCGGGCTTTGCCCAGCTGGAAGTGGCTGGAAGTGACGATGTGCAATGAACAAGCCGATCTCCTCCTTGAGTTCGGCTTCACAAGAATGTTCACTTTATGTTCGCCGTCAACCGGATTTTCGTCGCGGCTAACGCGGAGCCCTAGTCGGCTCGACGTGGCCTCCCTCGGCTGGGAGAGAGAGGGCGCCGCCCCTCACACCCCGTCGAGCAGTTCCACTTCCGGGCGGCCGGCGAGGCAGGGGCCGAGCTTGGGGCCGAGGGCCTTGTAGTGGTCGCTGGAGCTGTGGGCGGCGATGGCGTCGGCGTCGGTGTAGCCTTCCAGCACCTTGTAGACGGTGGGGTCAGTGCGGCTCTTCACCAGCTCGTAGAACAGGTTGCCCGGTTCGTTGGCGCGCACGGCGGCCATCGCCTCCTTGAACGCGGCTTCGAACTCGGCGGCCTTGCCTTCCTGGATCTTCAGGGTCGCGACGATGCCGATCATGTGGACTTCCTCCCGCTCGTATTCAGTCGGCCGCGATCTAGCGAGCCGGCGCGGCGAAGGGCAAGGCTGTCTTGGCGGAAGCTAGCGCCGGCCGTCCCAGCCGTAGGCGACCCAGGAGTGGCCGCCGATGTGCCGCGCCTCGATCAGGTCCGGATCGGCGGGCGGACGCACGGTGCGGCGGGCGCGGGCCGCGAAGGCGGCGAGGATCAGCAGCGCGGCCGCCATCACCGCGATCACGACCACGGTGGCGGCGAAGAACAGCGCGAGCACGGCGCCGATCGCGGCCGCCGCGGCCCACGCGATCGCCGCTCCCAGCCACGCCAGGCCGCGGAACGGTCCCCAGATCTGGTAGCGGGCGGCGGTGGGCATCGTCTCCTCGTAGGTTGGACTCAATAGTTCAGACCGAGAGCAGTGAACGTCAACTGAAGAAGCGTCGAAAACACGACATCGCCTGCTAGAAGGGCGCCAGGCGCGCGAAGGTTCTGGTTAAGGTATGGTTAATCCGCAACAGCGCGGCTGGGAGTTCTGGATCGATCGCGGCGGCACCTTCACCGACGTGATCGCTCGCACGCCCGACGGCGCCGAAACCAGCGCCAAGCTGCTCTCGGTCTCCGGCGCCTACGACGACGCCGGGGTCGAGGCGATGCGGCGGCTGATGGGCGTGGCGGCGGGCGCGCCGTTCCCGGCCGAGCGGGTGGCCTCGATCAAGCTCGGCACCACGGTCGCGACCAACGCGCTGCTGGAGCGCAAGGGCGCCAGGACCCTGTTCGTGACCACCCGCGGCTTCGCCGACGCCCTGGAGATCGGCGACCAGGCGCGGCCGTCGCTGTTCGCGCTCGATATCGTCAAGCCGGCGCCGCTCTACGCTGGCGTCGTCGAGGCCGACGAGCGGCTGGACGCCTCGGGGGCCGTGCTGCGGGCCTTGGACGAGCCCGCGCTCGGCCAGGCGCTGGCGAAGGCGGCCGACGACGGTTTCGAGAGCGTCGCCGTCGCCTTCCTGCACGCCGACCTGAATCCTGCGCACGAGCGGCGGGCCGGCGAGCTGGCCCGGTCCGCCGGCTTCCGCTTCGTGTCGCTGAGTTCCGATGTCTCGCCGCTGCCGCGCTTCATTCCCCGCGCCGAGACCACCGTGGTCGACGCCTACCTGACGCCGGTGCTGGCGGCCTACGTCGCGAGCCTGGAAGCCGCGGTCGCCGGCGCGCCGCTCTACTTCATGACCTCCGGCGGGGCCCTGGCGCGGGCCGGCGCCTTTCGCGGCCGCGACGCGCTGGTGTCCGGCCCGGCCGGCGGCGTGATCGGGGTGGCCGGCGTCGCGGAGGGGCGCGCCGTGCTCGGCTTCGACATGGGCGGCACCTCGACCGACGTCTGCCGCTTCGCCGGGACGCTGGAGCGGCGGGACGTGGCCCGCGTCGCCGGGGTCCGGGTGCGGGCGCCGATGCTGGATGTGGAGACGGTGGCGGCGGGCGGCGGCTCGATCCTGGCGTTCGACGGGCTGCGCGCCCGGGTCGGCCCGGCCAGCGCCGGGGCGGATCCAGGCCCGGCCTGCTACGGCCGCGGCGGCCCGGCGACGGTGACCGACGCCAACCTGGTGCTGGGCCGGCTCGATCCGGCGGCGTTTCCGCAGGTGTTCGGACCGCACGGCGATGGCCCGCTGGATGTGGCGGCGGCGCGCGCGAAGCTCGGCGAGTTGGCGGCGGCGATGGGGGCGGCGAGCGTCGAAGCGGCGGCCGAGGGGTTCCTCGCCGTCGCGGTCGAGCAGATGGCCGGGGCGATCCGGCGCATCTCCACCGAGCGCGGCTTCGATCCGCGGGGCCACGCCCTGGTGGCGTTCGGCGGCGCCGCCGGCCAGGTCGCCTGCCAGGTGGCCGAGGCGCTGGGGATCGGCGAGGTGCTGTCGCCCCGGTACGCCAGCGTGCTCTCCGCCTGGGGCATCGGCCAGGCGCGGATGCGGGTGGTGCGGGTCGCGGGGCTCGGGCGAGGCCTGGATGACGCCGGACTGCTCGCGGCCGACGCTCTGGCTGGCCGGCTCGACCAGGAGGCCCGCGCCGGCCTCGTGGAGCAAGGCGCGGAGGCTGGCGGATGCGAGCGCCGGCTCTATCTCAACTACGCGGAAGCCGACGCCGCCCTGCCCGTCCCGTTCGGCGAGTTCGCCGCGGTGAAAGCCGCGTTCGAGGTGGCCCACCGGCGGCTGTTCGGCTTCGTCGAGGCCGATCGCCTGATCCTGATCGCCAGCGTCGAAGTGGAAGCCGCCGAGCTCCCCTCCCCCTCGAGGGGAGGGGCCGGGGGTGGGGGGCTGTCTCCGCCTGGCGTAATCCACCCGGCAAACGCAGCGCCCAGTCCAACCAGCCCCCCACCCCCTGCCCCCTCCCCTCGAGGGGGAGGGGGTCTGATCACGCGGGCCGACACCCAGATTTGGGTCGCGCAAGGCTGGGAGGCGACGACGGAGCAAGACGGCCTGATCCGGCTCGTCCGCACCGACCCGGTCGCCAAGTCCTCCGCCGGCCCTGCCGCGACCGCCGACCCGGTCACCCTCGAGCTCTACAACCGGCGCTTCATGGGCATCGCCGAGGCGATGGGCGCGGCGCTGGAGCGGACGGCGCACTCGGTCAACATCAAGGAGCGGCTGGACTTCTCCTGCGCCCTGTTCGACGCCGGCGGCGGCCTGGTGGCCAACGCGCCGCACATGCCGGTGCACCTGGGCTCGATGGGGGCGAGCGTCCGGGCGGTGCGGGCGCGCCATCCGGTGCTGCAGCCCGGGCGAGGCGTTCGCGCTCAACAGCCCCTACGCCGGCGGCACCCACCTGCCCGACATCACCGTTGTCATGCCGGTCTTCTCGGAAGGTGACCAGCCGGCGTTCTTCGTCGCCGCGCGCGGCCATCACGCCGACGTGGGCGGCGTCCAGCCCGGCTCGATGCCGCCGTTCTCGCACACGATCGACGAGGAGGGCGTGATGCTGGACGCGATGCCGATCATGCGCGGCGGCCAGTTCCTCGAAGCCGACACCCGCGCGGCGCTGGTCGCCGGGCCCTGGCCCGCCCGCGCCCCGGATCGCAACATCGCCGACCTCAAGGCCCAGATCGCCGCCTGCCAGGCCGGCGCGGCGGCGGTGGCGGGGCTGATCGAGCGGCATGGCGCGGACGAGGTCGCGCGCTACATGGGCTTCGTGCAGGCCAACGCCGAAGCCGCCGTGCGCCGGGCGATCGGGGTGCTGAAGGACGGGGCGGCGCGCGTGCCGATGGACGGCGGCGGCGAGATCGTGGTCCGCGCCAGCGTCGACGCGGCCCGCGGCGAGGCCATGCTCGACTTCACCGGCTCCAGCGCCCAGCTCGGCTCCAACTTCAACGCCCCGGCCTCGGTGGTCGACGCCGCCGCGCTCTACGTGTTCCGCTGCCTGGTGGACGACGACATCCCGCTCAACGCCGGCTGCCTGACGCCGCTGAAGATCATCGTGCCGGAGGGCTCGATGCTGAACCCGCGCCCGCCAGCCGCCGTCGTCGCCGGCAACGTCGAGACCAGCCAGCACGTGGTCGACGCCCTGTTCGCCGCGCTGGGGGTGATGGCGAACAGCCAGGGCAGCATGAACAACTTCACCTTCGGCGACGCGGCGCGGCAGTACTACGAGACCATCTGCGGCGGCGCGGGCGCCACAGCCGGCGCGCCCGGCGCCAGCGCGGTCCACACCCACATGACCAACTCGCGCCTGACCGACCCGGAGATCCTCGAGCGGCGCTTCCCGGTGCGGCTGGAGGCGTTCGAGGTGCGGCGCGGCTCGGGCGGCGCTGGCGCCCACGCCGGCGGCGACGGCGCCAGGCGCAAGCTGACGTTCCTGGCGCCGATGGAAGCGGCGCTGCTCTCCACCCGCCGCGAGCATGCGCCGCAGGGTCTGGCCGGCGGCGCGCCGGGCCTCGCCGGAAGTCAGAGGTTGATCGACGCGTCGGGCGCGGTAAAGGAGCTTACAGGCTGCTTTTCGATCACCGTGCGGCCGGGCGATGCTGTCGAGATCGAGACCCCGGGGGGCGGTGGTTACGGTCGACGCGGCGCCTGAGACGCCCGCGCGCCGCCCCACTCCGGAACCCTCCACCGTATGATCACCGCCTTCGCCCTCGCTCTCTCCCTGATGCTGGCCGACGCCCCGCCGCCCGACCAGAGCGTCGGCGAGCCGCTGCCGCCCGGCGCCCCCACCGACAGCTACCAGCTCTCGGCCTGGTGCTACGGCGCGCTCGACGAGTACCTGGCGATCTACCAGAAGGTGAAGCCGGACCTGCGCGACATCGACCACATGTTCGGCACCTCCGTGGTCGAGGACGAGCCCTATCACGCCGACATGGCCGCCGCGCGCGACGAGCTGAAGATGATCGCGGGCTCGGTCACCGAGGCCGAGAAGGCCAGCCCGCGGCCGATCTCCGACCAGGGGGCCGACGCGATCAAGCAGGGCCGCGCGATCTGGTCGCTGGCCGAGGCCAAGAGCACGCGCGAACTGGCCCGCGCCTGGATGCTGTGGGCGCTGCCCGACCGCTGCGACAGCAACGCCAAGGAGCTGACCCAGAAGTCGATCCTGTTCGGCAAGGCGCTGAACTACAACAACCAGCCCGCCCCGACCTCTTCCGTCCCGGCGTCCGGGGTCCCGTCCGCCTCGCCCCCCGCCGACGCCGCCGCCCCGCCTCCCGCCGCCGAGCCGACCGCCCAGGCCTCGCCGACGACCGACACCAACGTGCCGGCGGGCGCGGCCACCGACGCCAGCGGCGCCCCGGCCGCCCCGGCGCCGGCGACGCCCGAACTCCACGCCGCCCGAACTCCACGCCGAAGGATCCCGGCATTCCGCCCTACCCTGATCGCCCCCGCCGGCGACCGGCCCGTGCCCGCCGGCGACCAGTCGAACAGCGCGCCCTCGCCCCAGCCCTAGAGTCGGTTCGAACGCTCTCTCACCACGTCATGGCCGGGCTTGTCCCGGCCACCCATGAACGCGGCCGCCAGCTGGCGTGCATGGATTGCCGACACTCCGCGCTGCGCGCTCCGGCCGGCAACGACGTGAAATGGGAATACGCAGCTCGCCCTCAGGCCGCCTGCGCCACCCGGAACGTCCGCTCGAACGCGGCCAGGCCGCCGGCGTTGAAGGCGACCACGCGGCCGCCCTCCAGCCGCCGCGCCCAGCCCTTGGCGTAGATCGCCTGCAGCATCGCCGCGCCCAGCGCGCCGGCCAGGTGGCTGCGGCGTTCGCTCCAGTCGAGGCAAGCCTTGCAGACCGGCCGCCGGCCCGCCCGCAGCGCCGCGTCCGCCACGCCGAACGCGCGCACGAACGCCATCCCGCCCTCGCCGAGGCTGAGCGAGCCGCCGCGGTCCTCGACCACGCCCGACGCCACCAGCCCATCCAGCATCGCCACGCCCAGTTCGCCGGCGAGGTGGTCGTAGCAGACCCGCGCCCGCCGCATCGCCGGATCGCGCGGCCCTGGCCGGGTGCGCAGATGCCCGGCGCCGGCGGCGAGCCCGGCCAGGCGCTCCATCAGCTCGGCCACCTCCCCGTTCGCCAGCGCGAAGTAGACGCAGCGGCCCTGCTTGCGCGGCGTGATCAGGCCGCCGTCCGCCAGCCTGGCCAGGTGCGACGAGGCGGTCTGGGCGGTCACCCCCGCCTCGCGCGCCAGCTCGCCGGCGGTCAGCGCCTGGCCGCTCATCAGCGCGCTCAGCATGTGGGTCCGCGCCGGATCGCCCAGCAGGGCGCCGATGCGGGCGATGTCGGGGCCATCTCTCATCCCGCGAACCTACCGCCCGTCGCCGCGCTCGCCCAGCCAGGACGCTTCGGCGCGGGTCGAACCATCGCGCGCGCCGCTCGGAGTAGCTGCGGCGCCGCGCCCGCCTGCAACATCACCGATAATCACCGATAATAACGGCGCCCAGATTGTGGCGCCGCCCTCGCACGCCGCCCTATCTTCCCGATCCACAATGTCAAAGATCGCGCCAGATTTGGTCAGCGCTACCCACCGTAACATCCGCCGTCAACCCTTCTCCCCCCATAGGGGGAGGGGGACCGCGAAGCGGTGGAGGGGGCGCGCCGCCACAGCGGGCGTTGCCAAAGTTCCTATTTTGTTCTACCGACAGCATGCACGCGCCAGAGCCAACCATCGAACGCGCCCGCCGCCTCCGCCGCGAAATGACGCCCCCGGAAGCGCGGCTGTGGACGGCGCTGCGAAAGCGCGCCGGCGGCGGTTTGCGCTTCCGACGCCAACACCCGATCGGCCCCTACGTGCTCGACTTCTACTGCGACAGCGCGAAGCTGGCGGTGGAAGTCGACGGATTCGCGCACGTCACGGGCGATCACCCGCAACGCGATCTGCGGCGCGACGCGTGGCTGGCCCTGCGCGGGATCCGGACGCTGAGGATCGACGCCCGCGATGTTCGAGATGAGTTGGACGGCGTCGTCGGGCTGATCGTGGCGACGGCCAGCGCTCCCGGCTGGCCCCCTCCACCGCTCCGCGGTCCCCCTCCCCCTGCGGGGGAGGAGAAGAAAGCGCCGACCCAATCTCCTCCCCCATAGGGGGAGGGGGACCCCGAAGGGGTGGAGGGGGCGCGCGGCCACAACGGGGCGGCGCCGGGGCGGTCCTGGCGACGGCAAAATGGCGACGGCCCGCGCTCCCGGCTGGCCCCCTCCACCGCTCCGCGGTCCCCCTCCCCCTGCGGGGGAGGAGAAAAAGCGCCGGCCCGATCTCCTCCCCCATAGGGGGAGGGGGACCCCGAAGGGGTGGAGGGGGCGCGCGGCCACAACGGGCGGCGGCGGGGTGGTCGTGGTGGTGGTAGAGGACGACGGCCCGCGCTCCCGGCTGGCCCCCTCCACCGCTCCGCGGTCCCCCTCCCCCTGCGGGGGAGGAGAAAAAAGCGCCGACCCAATCTCCTCCCCCATAGGGGGAGGGGGACCCCGAAGGGGTGGAGGGGGCGCGCGGCCACAACGGGCGGCGGCGGGGCGGTCGTAGAGGACGACGGCCCGCGCTCCCGGCTGGCCCCCTCCACCGCTCCGCGGTCCCCCTCCCCCTACGGGTGAGGAGAAAAGC
This sequence comes from uncultured Pseudomonadota bacterium, assembly GCA_963835495.1. GTDB lineage: Bacteria > Pseudomonadota > Alphaproteobacteria > Caulobacterales > Caulobacteraceae > Acaudatibacter. The sequence goes on from CAWIFQ010000003.1 coordinate 2,272,463, forward strand.
TCAAGCCAGCGCAAACCCCGCATACCCCGCCCGCGTGATCTCCTCGCAGCGCTCGCGGTAGACGTTGAGGCCGCCGGCGTAGGGCATGTAGACCCGCACCTTTCCCGGCACGTTGGCGCCCAGGTACCAGGAGGTGCAGCTCTCGTGCACCCGCACCCCGCCCTGGGCGAGGCCGGCGACGTGCTCCACCCAGGTCTCCTGCGCCTCGACCTCCGCCTCGATCGTGCGCAGGCCCTTGTCCCGCATCCCCGCCAGGCAGTCGACGATCCAGCCGCTGTGCTGCTCGATCGAGGCGATCATGTTGGTCAGCACCGACGGGCTGCCGGGCCCGGTGATGGTGAACAGGTTGGGGAAGCCGGCCACCATCAGCCCCAGGTAGCTGCGCGGCCCCTCGGCGATCCAGGCGTCGCGCAGCCGCGCCCCATCGCGGCCCTTGATGTCGATCCGGTTCAGCGCCCCGGTCATCGCGTCGAACCCGGTGGCATAGACGATCACGTCGAGCGGGAAGAAGCCCTGCGCGGTCTCGATCCCCTCCGGCGTCACCCGCTGGATCGCCCCCTTGCGCAGGTCGACCAGCGTCACGTTCTCCCGGTTGAACGTATCGAAGTAGCCGATGTCGATGATCGGGCGCTTGCACCCCATCGGGTAGTGGGGCACCAGCGCGGCCGCGGTCTGCGGGTCCTTCACCGTGCGGCGGATCATCTCGGCGTAGAGCTCCTGCGCCGCCAGGTTGGCCTCCATGCTCAGCGCCACGTCGGCCCAGGCGAACGGGGTCGCCGCGATCCAGCCCTCGCGATCCAGCCGCGCCAGCCGCTCCTCCGGCGTCATGTCGAGGATGTTCGGCGGCGGCGCCGCGGTCGGGTCGATCGCCACCGCGCCGAAGCGCGCAGCCCCCAGCGCCGAGTTGAGCTGCGCGGCGCGGATGGTGTCGTAGTCCTCGCGCAGCGCCTCGAATTCGCCCGGCGCCCACGGCCGGTTGCCGGCCGGCATGGTGTAGGCCGCCGAGCGCTGGAACACCGTCAGATGCTCGGCCTGCCGCGCGATCACCGGCGTCGCCTGCACCCCGGACGAGCCGGTGCCGACGATCGCCGCGCGCTTGCCGGAAAAGTCGTAGCCGTCCTTCGGGAAGCGATTGGTGTAGAGCGTGTCGCCGGCGAAGCTCGCCAGCCCCTCGATCGCCGGCTCCAGCGGCGCCGACAGGCAGCCCACCGCCGTCACCACGAAGCGCGCCCGCCACGCATCGCCCCGGTCGGTCTCGACCAGCCAGGTCGCGCTGGCCTCGTCCCAGGTCATCGCCGTGACCTTGGTCTCGAACTTGATGTGCCGCCGCAGATCCAGCCGGTCGGCGACGAAGTTGACGTAGCGCTCCAGCTCCGCCTGCGGCGCCATCAGCTCGGTCCAGGTCCACTCGTCCTGCACCTCGCGCGAGATGCTGAGCGAGTATTCGACGCTCTGCACGTCCACCCGCGCGCCGGGATAGCGGTTCCAGAACCAGGTGCCGCCGACCCCGTCGCCCATCTCCACGCCCTGCATGGAAAACCCGCGCTCGCGCAGCCGGTAGAGCATCGTCAGCCCCCCGAACCCGGCCCCGATCACCACCACGTCGACGTCCGCCGCCGGAGCTCTCACCGCACTGCCGTCCATGTCGTCCTGGGCCTCCATGCCGTCGTTCGTGGCGCCGCCCCGCGGGTGTTGGCGATCTTCGCGGGTTCAGCCGGAGCGGCGCGGGTCCTGGGTACGGGGGGCTACGCGGGGGCAATCAAGACGAACGGCCCTATTGGTGCGGCCTTGGCCTTATCGGGTCCCGCGACGGGGCAGATCCCAGCGGCTACGAAATAGCTCTGCGCACAATGGTCATTGGCGTCCCGCGGCTTTGCCCCCTTCAAAGCCGCGGCCCGCCTGTTCGCCGGCTGGCTTCAGGCCACCCAACCGCCGGCCGCCGGCAATGTCGCCAGCAGGTCGGCGAGGTTTTTGAGCGCGGCTTCGAGCACCTGGCGCCGGCCCGGGCCGCCCAGGGACAGGCGCAGGCCGGCGGGGGCGTCCGGGGTGGTCGCGAACGCCTCCTGGGTCATCAGCGCCAGGCCGCGGCGCTGGGCGGCCAGGCGCAGGGCCTCGGGCGAGCGGTCGGCCGAGTGGGCGGCCGAGCGGGCGGGCGGCAGCGGCAGCCAGACGTGCAGGCTCTCAGGGCCCCCGGCGGCGGCCGGCAGGATCCGCGCCGCCAGCGCCCGGCGCGCCCGCGCCTCGGCGCGCACCGCCGCCAGCAGCTTCTCGGCGCGGCCCTCGCGGATCCAGCTGGCAGCCACCGCGGCCATCAGCGGCGCCGGCATCAGCGCGATCGTCCGCAGCGCCTCGGCGAAGCGCGCCGCGTCGTCCGCGCCGGGGCAGGCGACGTAGGCGATCCGCAGGCCGGGGCTGAGGGTCTTGGCCAGGGTGCCGATGTAGACGCTGCGCTCGGGGTGGAACGACGACACCGCGGCCGGCGGCGCGTCCAGCAGCCGGCTGTAGGGATCGTCCTCGACCAGCCACGCCCCCGCCCGACTCACCACCCTGGCCGCCTCGCGCCGGCGCCTGGCGGGCATGGTCACGGCCGTGGGGTTCTGCATGGTGGGGACGAGGTAGACCGCCGCCGGCCGCTCGCGCTGGCAGACCGCCTCGAGCGCCTCCGGGATCACGCCCGCCTCGTCGCTGGCGCAGGCGACGACGCGCAGGCCGAGTTGGGCGGCGACGCCGATGAAGCCCGGATAGGTCAGCGGCTCGGCGACGACGGCGTCGCCCGGCCGGCAGAGCGTCCCCAGCACGGCGGCGAGGGCGGCCTGGGCGCCGGGGCTGACCAGCAGGCAGTCGGGCGAGCGCTCGCCCAGGCAGGGCGCCAGCCACTCGGCGCCGGCGCGCCGCTGGCCCGGCGCGCCGAAGCCGGGGTGATAGGCCATCAGCACGGTGGGGTCGGCGCGCTGCAGGATCGCGGTGACGGTCTCCTGCAGCATCGCGCCGAGGGAGAGGCCCTCGGGCGGCGGCGGCAGGTTCATGGTCAGGTCGACCAGGCCGGCCTCGTCGTCGTCGGTGCGGGCGCGCACGAAGCTGCCGCGGCCGACGGCGCCCTCGAGCAGGCCGAGCGTGCGCGCCACCGAGTAGGCGCGGGTGACGGTGGTGAGGTCGACGCCCAGGCGCTGCGCCAGCTCGCGCTGCGGCGGCAGCCGGTCGCCGGGCTGCAGCTCGCCGGCCAGGGTCGCCTGCTCCAGCGCCCGGACGATCGCGAGGTAGACCGGCCCCTCCTGCCTGGACACGCGCTCCAGCCAGGCCAGCGCCGAATGTCCGCTTCCCATCTTGCGCCTCCGACCAGAGAGGGATACATACAATTCTCACATATTGCATGAATCTATCACATGGATTGTATGGAGATCACGCCGCCATGACCAGCCGCTTTCAGCTTCCGTCCAGCCTCGTCAACGGCCTGCGCTGCCGCTGCCCCAGGTGCGGCCAGGGCAAGCTGTTCGCCGGCTTCCTGACGCTGGCGAAGCGCTGCGACCGATGCGGGCTCGACTTCAGCTTCGCCGATCCCGCCGACGGTCCGGCCTTCTTCGTCATGACCGGGGTGGGGCTCGCGGTGACGGGCCTCTGGGCCTGGTGGGCGGTGGCGGCCCAGCCGGCGATCTGGCTGCAGTTCGCGGTCACCATGCCGGCGATGGCGGCGGGGTGCCTGGGGGCGCTGCGCCCGGTCAAGGCCTGGCTGGTGGCCGAGCAGTACGTGCACAAGGCCAGCGAGGCGACCTGGGACACCCTCGGAACCCACGGCCAGGCCCCCGAGGGCTACAAGACCCACGCCTGGTGAGCTAACTCGTCGCGCCTCGGAATTCCCCTCCCCCTTGTGGGGAGGGGTCAGGGGTGGGGGTGCGAGCTGGATGCGAGCCGTTCATGCGGCGCGGCGCCAACCCGCGAACGCCGCGCTAGGTCCGCGCCCCGCCGCCCAGCCGCCAGCCGGTATCGCCCGCCATCCGCTCGAAGAACCCAGGCTCGTAGGCGTGCACCGGGTCGGCGCGGACCATTTCGTCCATGCGCTGGGCGTCGTCGCCGACCAGGATGCGCCAGGTGTCGGACTTGACGCCGTCGAGCATGATCTTGGCGGCCTGGGCGGCGGTGGTGGGGGCGTTGTCGCGGAACTGGCGGCCCTGCTCCTCGATCAGCGCCTGGATCTGGGCGTCGGTCATCTGGGCCTCCGGCACGCCCATCCGCGCCATCTGCCGGCGCGCGCCGACCAGCGTCTCGGCGCTGATCTCGTCCTCGCCGGTCAGCACCTTGCGCGAGTTGATGGCGATGTCGGTGCCGATGTGGCCGGGCATCACCACCGAGCACTTGATGTGCGGGGCGTTGAGCTTGAGGTCGTTGATCAGCGCCTCGGTGAAGCCCTTCACCGCGAACTTGGCGGCGCTGTAGGCGGTGTGCGCCGTCTGCGGGCCGAGCGAGGCCCAGAAGCCGTTGACGGACGAGGTGTTGATGATGTGCGCCTCGTCGGCCTTCATCAGCATCGGCAGGAAGGCGCGGCAGCCGTAGTAGACCCCGCCCCAGCAGACGTTGAAGGTCTTCTCCCACTCGGCGCGGGTGGAATTGACGAAGCTGCCGCCGCCGCCGATGCCGGCGTTGTTGAACAGCAGGTGGATCTTGTCGGTCTCCTGGTCGCGCGCGACCTCGTCGCGGAACTTGAGGATCTGTTCCTCGATCGAGACGTCGGCCATGTGGGTCGTGACCTTGGCGCCCTGCGCCGCCTCGGCTTTGCAGAGCCGCGCGGTCTCGGCCATGTTGGCCTCGGAGAGGTCGCACATGGCGACGCTGCAGCCCTCGGCCACCAGCTGCCGCGCCAGCTCGCGCCCCATCCCGGTGCCGCCGCCGGTGATCACCGCGATCTTGCCGGTGAAGTCCTTCATCTGCCGCTTCCTCTGGTTTTGTTCGCTAAAACAATGACGTCATGGCCGACCGGAGCGCGTAGCGCGGAGTGCCGGCCATCCATGAACGCCGGCGCGCGGCTGTGTCCATGGGTGGCCGGGACGAGCCCGGCCATGACGTGGTGAGAGAGTGATCCAACTCTCTCCGACCCTACGCCGCCAGCGCCTGCCACATGGCCATGATCATGCCGAAGCCGCGGGCGTCGCCGACGGTGCCGGAGCCCATCTTGTTCATCACGTACGACTGGGTGGTGTGGGCATCCATGTCGATGATGATCAGCGAGCCGCCGTAGCCGCCCCAGAAGATCGTGTTGGGGTTCGGCGCCGGGACGGTCGCGCCGGCGATGCCGAAGCCCATGCCGAACTTGGCCGGCATGCCCAGCACCAGGTCGACGTTCTCGATCTGCACCTCCAGCGCCTTGCGGCAGCCGGCCTCGGACATGAAGCGCTTGCCCTTGGCGACGCCGCCGTTGGCGAGGATGGCGTGGATCTCGGCCACCGAGCGGGCGTTGCCGGTCCCGCCGGCCGCCGGGATCTCGGCGCCGCGCCAGGCGCGGGTGCGGGTCTCCAGCACGTCGACGCCGGGATTGTTGAAGGTGATCGCCTGGATCTCGTCCTGCTCCATGTCGCCGATCGCGCCGCCGGGCGGCGGCGGGATCAGGTCGGCGACGCGGTGGTCCTCCGACGCCGGCAGGCCGATCCAGAAGTCGGCGTCCAGCGGCCCGGCGATCTCCTCGCGGAAGAAGGTCCCGATGGTCTTGCCGGTGATCCGGCGCACGACCTCGCCGATCAGGTAGCCCTGGGTGATGGCGTGATAGCCGCTGCGCGTGCCCGGCTCCCACAGCGGGGCCTGGGCGGCCAGCAGGCCGACCACCTTGTCCCAGTCGTAGAGGTCGGCGGTGGTGATCTTCTCCTTCCAGCCCGAGAGGCCGGCGGAGTGCGCCATCAGGTGGCTGACCTTGACCGCCGACTTGCCGTTGGCGGCGAACTCGGGCCAGTACTTGGCGACCGGCGCATCGAAATCCAGCTCGCCGCGGTCGGCCAGCAGCAGGGCGGTGATGAAGCTCATCGTCTTGGTGGTCGAATAGACGTTGACGATGGTGTCGCGCTCCCAGGGCCGGGTCCTGGCCTCGTCGGCCCAGCCGCCCCAGATGTCGACCACCGTCTCGCCGTTGACGGTGGCGCAGAACGAGGCGCCCAGATCGGCCCCGCTCTCGAAATTGGCCTCGAACGCGGCCTTGGCTCCGGCGAACTTGTCCTGAACGAACCCGTCGGTGTCGAACGGCATGGCGCGTCTCCCTGATGGTCGACGCACACCTAGTACGAAGTCCGGGCCGGGCGCCAGTTCACGCGACGGTAGGTCCTTCTCCCCTTGCGGGAGAAGGTGTCAGCGAAGCTGACGGATGAGGGGTCGACGGGTCACGACCGCGTTGCCGACGCAATCCATCCCCAAAGCCGGCGCGACCCCTCGTCCGTCGCCTACGGCGACACCTTCTCCCGCAAGGGGAGAAGGACGCCTAGGCCGCCGCCGCGCGCTTCGGTTCGTAGTTGAGGATCGGGGCCAGCCAGCGTTCGGCCACCGCCGTCGTCCAGCCCTTGCGGCGGGCGTAGTCCTCGGCCTGGTCGCGCTCGATCTTGCCGACGCCGAAATAGTGCGCCTGCGGGTTGGCGAAGTAGAGCCCGGACACCGACGCCGGCGGGTTCATCGCGAAGCTGTCGGTGAGCTCGATGCCGGTCGCCGCGGTCGCGTCCAGCAAGGAAAACAGCGTCGCCTTCTCGGTGTGGTCGGGCTGGGCCGGATAGCCGGGCGCGGGGCGGATGCCGCGGTATTTCTCGCCCAGCAGGGCGGCGAGGTCGAAGCCCTCGTCCGGCGCATAGCCCCACAGCTCGGCGCGCACGCGGTGGTGCAGCGCCTCGGCGAACGCCTCGGCCAGCCGGTCGGCCAGCGAGGTCGAGAGGATGGCGTTGTAGTCGTCGCCCGCCGCCTTGAACCGCTCCGCCACCGCCGTCTCGCCGTGGCCGGCGGTGACTGCAAAGCCGCCGATGTAGTCGAGCGGGCCGCCGATCGGGGCGATGAAGTCGGCCAGCGCCAGGTTGGGCCGGCCCTCGGCCTTGGACATCTGCTGGCGCAGGGTGAACAGCCGCGCGCGCTCGGCGGTGCGGGTCTCGTCGGTCCAGATGACGATGTCGTCGCCGTCGGCGTTCGCGGGCCAGAACCCGGCGACGCCGCGCGCCTCGAACCACTTCTCGGCGATCACCTGCTTCAGCATCGCCTGGCCGTCGGCGAACAGCGAGCGCGCCGCCTCGCCGACCACGTCGTCCTCCAGGATCATCGGATAGTGCCCGGCCAGCTCCCAGGTCTGGAAGAACGGGGTCCAGTCGATGTAGCTGGCGAGCTCGCCCAGGTCGTAGGGGTCGAAGGCGCGGGTTCCGAGGAAGTTCGGCTTCGGCGGCGTGTAGAGCTGCCAGTCGGCGCTGAAGCGTTTGGCGCGCGCGGCGGCCAGCGGCGTGCGCACCTTGGCCTCCTGGCTGCGGACGAACTGCTCGCGGATGCGGATGTATTCAGCGCGCGTCTCGGCCTCGGCCTTGGGCCGCTCCACCGGCGACATCAGCCCGGAGACGACGCCCACCGCGCGGCTGGCGTCGGTGACATAGGTGGTCGAGCCGCGCGCGTAGGCCGGCTCGATCTTCACCGCGGTGTGGGTGCGGCTGGTGGTGGCCCCGCCGATCAGCAGCGGGATCGAGAAGCCGCGCCGCTCCATCTCGCCGGCGACGAACACCATCTCGTCCAGCGAGGGCGTGATCAGGCCGGAAAGGCCGACGATGTCGACCTTCTGCTTGACCGCCTCGTCGAGGATCCGGTCGGCCGGCACCATCACCCCGAGGTCGATCACCTCGTAGTCGTTACACTGTAGCACGACGCCGACGATGTTCTTGCCGATGTCGTGCACGTCGCCCTTCACAGTGGCCATCAGCACCTTGCCGGCGGCCTTGCGCGGCGAGCCGTCGCCTTCGGCTTCCATGAACGGCATCAGGTAGGCGACAGCCTGTTTCATCACCCGGGCCGACTTGACCACCTGAGGCAGGAACATCTTGCCCGCGCCGAACAGGTCGCCGACCACGTTCATGCCGGCCATCAGCGGGCCTTCGATCACCTCCAGCGGCTTCGAGGCCGCCAGCCGCGCCTCCTCGACATCGATCTCGATGAAATCGCCGATGCCGCGGACCAGGGCGTGGGTCAGTCGCTCGTCGACCGTGCCGGATCGCCAGGCGGCGTCCTCGACCTTTTCGGCCGGACCGCCGACCTTGTAGCGCGGGGCCATGTCGACCAGCCGCTCGGTGCCGTCCGCGCGGCGGTTGAGGATCACGTCCTCGACCGCCTCGCGCAGCACCGGATCGATCTGGTCGTAGACCGGCAGCTCGCCGGCGTTGACGATGCCCATGTCCATGCCGGCGTCGATCGCGTGGTAGAGGAACACCGAGTGCATCGCCTGGCGCACGGGCTCGTTGCCGCGAAAACCGAACGAGATGTTGGACACCCCGCCCGAGACCCGGGCGTAGCGGCAGCATGCTGCTTGATCGCCCGCGTCGCCTCGATGAAGTCGACCGCGTAGTTGTTGTGCTCCTCGAGCCCCGTCGCGACCGCGAAGATGTTGGGGTCGAAGATGATGTCCTCGGGCGGGAAGCCGAGCTTCTCGGTCAGCAGGCGGTAGGCGCGCTCGCAGATCTGGACTTTGCGGTCGCGGGTGTCGGCCTGGCCGACTTCGTCGAACGCCATCACCACCACCGCCGCGCCATAGCGCAGGCACTTGGTCGCCTGGTCGAGGAACTTGTCCTCGCCTTCCTTCATGGAGATCGAATTGACGATCGACTTGCCCTGGGCGCACTTCAGCCCGGCCTCGATCACCTCCCACTTGGAGCTGTCGATCATGATCGGCACCCGGGCGATGTCCGGCTCCGCGGCGATCAGGTTGAGGAACGTGGTCATGGCCTTGGGGCTGTCGAGCAGGCCCTCGTCCATGTTGACGTCCAGCACCTGCGCGCCGGCCTCGACCTGCTGGCGCGCGACGGTCAGCGCGGCCGCGTAGTCGCCGTTGGCGATCAGCTTGCGAAAGCGCGCCGAGCCGGTGACGTTGGTGCGCTCGCCGATGTTGACGAAGAGGGGACGGGTCATGCGTTACAGCGCCAACAGTTCACGAACGCGCTCGCTAGGTCCCGCAGCGCCAAAAGGGTTGATGACTTCGAGCCCACCGAAGGTCAGACCATCCAACATATCTTCGCTGAGCATCGTTCTGACGCCGGCCTGGTCCGCGGCGGCCAAAAGCAAGGCGTCCCAGTAGCTCAGGCGGCCGGCGAGCGCCTCGGCTATGGCTGTACCGACAGCCCGTTCGTCGTAGGCGAACGAGGCGAAATCCACCAACAGATCTGAAGCCAATCCGTAAGCGATCCGGGCCGGCGTCTTGAGGCGTTTGCGCAAGGCGTTTTGCACCTCGCCGACGACTTGCAGACCGACGGCCGTCTCTCGACGGGCCAACGCGCCCAAGACAAGCCGCGCCGTAGACTGTTTGGTCAGGTCCCTGTTGTCGTGGGCGTACACGAACAGGTCGGTGTCGCAGCTGATCATTCGCGGTCGTAGAGTTCGTCGCGAGGTCCGTACGGACCGTCGGACCGATACCCCAGCCGCCAGCCATTGAGAATCCGATCGAGCGCCGCGTCGCGTTCCGCCTGCGTCTTTCCAAGCGGCGGAAACAACAGCTTCTCGCGACGGTCCGCCTCTGAGGCTTCGGATACGCCGGGTCTGGGCTCGATCACTTTCAGCGACACCACTTCGCCGCGCCGGCGCTGGTACAGGTAGCGCCAGACCTCCTGCGCCGCGCCAACGGGCCGGATGCCGGGCGTCGGCCGACCGTCGCCGCCATCGTCCATCTTGCGCCAGGTTCCACGCACGCCATCGACTTCCAGCTGGATTGTCTCGCCGGCCCACATCGCCAGCACGCGCTGAACCAGCTCGGGGTCGTCGTGAATGTGTTTGGCCCAGATCACGTAGTCTGAGACGGTCGTGCTCGCCATCGGCGCGGCTCCTGGAACGAGCCGTGAACATAGAAGCGCGGGCGAGGCCGGTCAACGACCCCCCTATACCCCCCAGACAACGTCCAGACACGCTCACGCGAGTTCGAACGCTTCCAGCCCCGCCAGCCGCATGGCCTGGGCGCGTTCCGGGATCGCGCGGGGCGGCAAGCCGCGGACGTCGTCGGCGACGTGGCGGATGTGGTCCGGCGTGGTGCCGCAGCAACCGCCCAGGATGTTGACGATGCCGCTCCTGGCCCATTCCTCGAGCATGCAGGCGGTCTCGTGCGGCCCCTCGTCGTATTCCCCCATGGCGTTGGGCAGGCCGGCGTTGGGATAGGCCGCGACCAGGGTGTCGGCGATCCGCGACAGCTCGGCGATGTGCGGCCGCATCAGGTCGGCGCCCAGCGCGCAGTTGAGCCCGACCGCGAACGGCTTGGCGTGCTTGACCGAGTTCCAGAACGCCTCGACCGTCTGGCCGGACAGCGTGCGCCCGGAGCGGTCGGTGATGGTGCCGCTGATCCAGATCGGCAGCGGCTCGTAGCCCTCGTCCTGCAGGTCGAGGATCGCCTTGATGCAGGCCTTGCAGTTCAGCGTGTCGGTGATGGTCTCGATCAGGAACAGGTCGACCCCGCCTTCGTGCAGCGCCTGCGCCTGCTCGCGATAGGCCGCATAGACCTGGTCGAACGTCACCTTGCGCGCGCCGGGGTCGTTCACGTCGGACGACATCGACAGCATCACGTTCAGCGGCCCGATCGAGCCGGCGACGAAGCGCGGCTTGTCCGGCTCCTTCGCGGTCCAGCGGTCGGCGGCTTCGCGGGCGATGCGGGCGCCGGCAAGGTTGATGTCGCGCACCGCGCCCTGCAGCTCGTAGTCGGCCTGGGCGATCCAGGTGGCCGAGAAGGTGTTGGTCTCGCTGATGTCTGCGCCGGCGGCGAAGTACTGGTCGTGCAGGTCGGCGACGATGTCCGGGCGCGTCAGGCACAGGATGTCGTTGTCGCCCTTCAGCAGCACCTTGGAGTCGGTGAACCGGTCGCCGCGAAAGTCGGCTTCGGTCAGTCCCCGGCGCTGGATCATCACGCCCCAGGAGCCGTCGAGGATCAGGATGCGGTCGCGCGCGGCGGCCTTCAGCGCGGCGATGCGCTCGGCGCGGGCGGTGTCAGTCATGGACGGCCTCCGTCTTCACGCCCAGCACCCGGCAGACCGCGACCGTCAGTTCGGCGTGGTTCGAGGTGTAGAAATGGAAGTGGCCGAAGCCCTCTTCCTCCAGCTTGGCGCACATCTCGGCGGCCACCGAGGCGGCGACGAGACGGCGAGTGGCCGGATCGTCGTCCAGCCCTTCGAACAGGTTGGCCAGCCAGGTCGGCACCGGAATACCGCTGGACGTGGCCATGCGTTCCAGCCCGGCGAAATTGCGCACCGGCATGATCCCCGGCACCAGCGGGATCGCGATCCCCGCCCCGTCCACCGCGTCGCGGAAGCGCAGGAAGTCGTCGACGTCGAAGAAGAACTGGGTGATCGCCCGGGTCGCGCCGGCGTCCACCTTGGCCTTCAGCACGTCCAGGTCGCGCGAAAGCGAGGCCGCCTCGGGGTGGATCTGCGGATAGGCGCCGACGGACACCTCGAACGGCGCGATCGCGCGGATGCCGGCGGTCAGCTCGGTGGCGTTGGCGTAGCCGTCAGCGGGCGGCTGATAGTGGCCGCCGATCTGGCCGGGCGGGTCGCCGCGCAGCGCCACGATGTGGCGGATGCCGGCCGCCCAGTAGCCGCGGATCACCTCGTCCACCTCGGCGCGCGAGGCGTTGACGCAGGTGAGGTGCGCCGCCGGCGTCAGCCCGGTCTCGTTCAGTACACGGACCACCGTGCGGTGGGTGCGGTCGCGGGTCGAACCGCCCGCGCCGTAGGTGACGGAGATGAAGTCGGGATTCAGCGGCTCAAGCCGGCGGATCGCCTTCCACAGCGACTCCTCGGCCTCCGGCGTCTTCGGCGGCGAGAACTCGAACGAGATGTTGAGCTTGTTGCGCTCGCGGCCGCCGGCGCGGGCGACGGGGCCCATTGCCGTGGTTTCGGTGACGATGGGGGCGTTCATGCGACCCTCCGGATGCGTTCGCTGGCGTGGGCGGCGACCCAGACCTTGACGGTCAGGCCGCCGGGGCCGGCGGGCGGCAGGGTGATGGCGGAGACGTTGGCCAGGCCGGCGGCGGCGGCCCAGCGCTCGATCTCATTGTCGAAGAAGCCGAGCCGGCGATGGCGGTGCTCGACGCGGAGGAATTCCAGGTCATGCGGGGCGAAGTCGACGATCAGCAGCCGCCCGCCCGGCGCCACCAGCCGCGCCGCCTCGGCCACCGCCGCGGCCGGCTCGCCCAGATAGTGCAGCACCTGGTGGGCGACCACGAGGTCGGCCTCGCCGTCGGCCAGGCCAACGTTCAGGATATCGCCATGGCGCAGCTCGCAGGCCGCGAGGCCCGCGCCGGCGACATTGCTGCGCGCGACGTTGAGCATCTGCCGCGAAAGATCGAGGCCGACCGCGCTCCTGGCCCGGTCGCCGAACAGGGTGAGCATTCGCCCGGTGCCGGTGCCCAGATCGACCAGACGGCGGAACGGCCCCTCGCCCGCAGCTTCCAGGATCGCCGCTTCCACGGCGGCTTCCGAAACATAGAGCGAGCGGATCTCGTCCCAGCGACTGGCGTTGTCGGAGAAATAGGCCGCCGCCTGGCTGGCGCGCTCGGCCGCGACGCCCTCAAGCCGCTCGGCGTCGCGCAGCAAGGTCGCGTCGTTTTCGGAGATCAGCGACAGCGCCTTGTCCAGCAGGTCGCGGACCGGCCCGGCGCCGGCAAGCCGATAGAACACCCAGGCGCCGTCCGGGAAGCGTTCGACCAGGCCGGCTTCGGCCAGCACCTTCAGGTGCCGCGACACGCGAGGCTGGCTCTGGCCGAGGATGCGGGTCAGCTCCAGCACCGCCAGTTCCTCACGCGCGAGCAGCGCCAGGATGCGCAGCCGCGTCGCTTCGCCCGCCGCGCGCAACACCTCAACCGTCTGATCCGATGTGATCGGCATGAGATATAAAGATATCTTTATGTCTTGATTGTCAAGGCGCGATGAACCGCGCGGGCGGCGGACCGGACAGATTTTCGGGGGCTGGCGCGCGGCGCGGTCACCCGGACCGACATGCTCGACCCAGTTCATATGGCGCTGAAATAGTTAAGTTCAAGAATTGGCAGGCGGCCGCCTGAGGGGGTAATCCTACGCTCGTAGAAGCCCTCATTTTCAACCCATCAGCCCGACTCCGCTTGGAGGCCGGAGCGCATTTGCGTCTGCGTCATTCCATCAACGACCCAAAGGACTTTCATGAGCCTTACCGGCCAGCCCGATACCTCCGTTCAAACCTCCCGCGAGCTCGTTGCTCGCAACTTCCCCACCCGCCTGATGGCCAAACCCCGCTGGATCGTCCGCCACAGAGCGGCGATCGAAGCGACCGCCACCATGACCCTGGCGATGAGCGCGCCCATCCTGGCCGCCGTCGCGACGTTGCAGACCTCCGCTTAAAGTAACTGCCGAGAGCAGGTTCAGTCAGACCAACTTCAACGTCATGGCCGGGCTTGTCCCGGCCACCCATGAACGCGACCGATGGTGGTGGTCATGGATTGCCGACACTCCGCGCTTCGCGCTCCGGTCGGCAATGAGGTGGAAGTCGAACTACAACTGCCCTTAGCTCGACCCAGCCCGCTTTCTGGGCGGCGCGCCGGCCGGGGCGAACCCGCGCCGGCGCGTCTGGCCGCTATTCGATCACCGCGTTGGCGAGCGGTTCGCCGGCGAAGAACCGGCGCAGGTTCTCGCGGGTGAGCGCCACCATCTTCGGCAGCGCGGCCGAGGTGGCCCCGCCCGTGTGCGGCGAGAGCACGACATTGGGCACGTCGGTCCAGCGCTCGGCCGGCGTCGGCTCGGTGGCGAACACGTCGAGCGCGGCCATGCCGAGCCGCTCGTCCTTCAGCGCCGCGATCAGGGCGTCCTCGTCGACCAGCTGGCCGCGGGCGACGTTGACCAGCAGCCCATGCGGTCCCAGCGCATCGATCACCGCACGGTCGATCAGCCCGCGATTGGCCTCGCCGGCGCGGGCCGCGACGATCAGGATGTCGCTGGCCTCCGCTAGGGCGATCAGGCTCTCGGCGCGCGGCCAGGGCGCGTCCGGTTTCTCGTTCGGCCCCCACCAGCCGATCTTCAGCCCGAAGGTCTCGGCGCGCCGCGCGGTCGCCTCGCCGATCGCGCCCAGGCCGACGATCCCCAGATGCTTGCCGGCGAGCGAGGGCGTGATCCGCTTCTCGGTCGGTCGCCAGCGCCCTTCGCGGACGATGGCGTGGCCCTCGATCAGGCCGCGCCAGGCCGCCAGCATCAGCCCGATCGCCTGGTCGGCCACATCCTCGTGATTGACGCCGGGCGAGTGGCTGACCTTCAAGCCCCGCTCCGCCGCCCAGGCCAGGTCGACGCCGTCGTAGCCCGCGGTGAAGCAGGCGATGAGGCCCAGCTCAGGCAGGCTCTCGACCAGCGCGCGATCGACCGGGAACTCGCCGGCGACCACCAGCGCGCCGATGGTGTGGCTGGCCTCCAGCGGCGGCCCGAGCCATAGCCGCCAGACGGTGAAGTCCGCCTCCAGCATGGCCGCGATGGGCGCCAGATGCGGCTGCACGATCAGGACGGCGGGCTTGTCGGTCATGTTGGGCCTCGCGCCGCGACATAGCCCCGTGGGCCGGGCTTTGGCCATAGCCTGCGAACGCCGCGACGCGGCTTTGGCGCAGTCTCCACGCAACGATCGGTGGTGTTGGGGGTTAGCAGACTACGTGGCTCACCGGCCGCGACCTGACCGGAGACTTCGATCATGAAGACGCAAATCCTGGCGGGGGCCGCGGTCCTCGCCCTCATCGCCGGCGGGGCCGCTTCGGCGGCCACCCACAGCAAGAGCGCCGGCGCCTATGCCGAGCCCTCGCAGCCCGTCGCCTACTCCAAGCTCGACACCTACCTGAAGACCTCGCCGAGCAAGCGGGCGAAGCAGGACTGGTCGATCGGCTCGACCACGTCAGCCGCGGCCGCCCCGATCGGCTCGTCCGCCAACACTTCGGCGACCACCGGCATGCCGAACGCCAGTCCGCCGGCCTCGGCGCCCGACAACAGCGCCGGAACTGACGCCAGCGGCGCGACGACCACGCCGCCGGCGACGAGCGACCAGACCGCGCCGCCGGCGCAGACGCCGCCCGACCAGATGGGCGCGCCAGCTACGCCGCCCGCCGGCAGCGCGGCCCCCGGCGCCAGTCCGGCCCCGACGCCGAACGGGACCTGACGGCCTAGGGCGACAGAGAAACCGGTCCGCGCCCAAGAATTTCTTGCTGGCGCGGGCCGGCGCTGCGGCTACATCGGCGGCGACAGTCACGCTGGAGCCACCCGAAGCCGCCATGTCCGCCGACGCCCTCTTCCAACCCTTCACCTTCAAGGGTCTTCACCTGCCCAACCGCGTGGTGATGGCGCCCATGACCCGCTCGCAGTCGCCTGGCGGGGTCCCGACCGAGGAGGTGGCCGCCTACTACGCCCGGCGCGCCGCCGCCGACGTCGGCCTGATCGTGTCGGAAGGGACCGGCGTCGCCCGCCCTGCGTCGCTCAACGATCCGAACATCCCGCGCTTCCACGGCGAGGACGAGCTGGCGGCCTGGAAGCGGGTGATCGACGCCGTCCACGCCGAGGGCGGGCTGATGGCGCCGCAACTGTGGCACGTCGGCGCGGTGCGCAGCCGGCGGCAGGACTGGGCCCCTCCGGGCGAATACGACAGCCCTTCCGGCCTCTCCAGCCCCGGTCACAAGTACGGCGAGGGCATGAGCGACGCCGACATCGCCGACGCCATCTCCGCCTTCGCCACCGCCGCGCGCGACGCCAAGGCCCTCGGCTTCGACGCGGTCGAGCTGCACGGCGCCCACGGCTATCTGATCGACCAGTTCTTCTGGGAAGGCACCAACGAGCGCGGCGACCTGTTCGGCGGACCGAGCGTTCGCGAGCGCGGCAATTTCGCCGCCGAGATCCTGAAGGCGGTGCGCGCCGCCGTCGGCCCCGACTACCCGGTGATCATCCGCCTCTCGCAGTGGAAGCAGCAGGACTTCGCCGCCAAGATCGCGCCGACGCCGGCCCACATGGACGAGTGGCTGACGCCGCTGGCGGAAGCCGGCGCCGACGCCTTCCACTGCTCGCAGCGCCGCTTCTGGGAACCGGAGTTCGAGGGCTCCGACCTCAACTTCGCCGGCTGGGCCAAGAAGCTGACCGGCAAGGTGGCGATCACCGTCGGTTCGGTCGGCCTGACCGGCGACTTCATCGCCGCCTATGGCGGTGAGGCCTCGAAGCCCGCGTCCCTCGACCAGCTGCTGCGCATGCTGGAGCGCGGCGACTTCGACCTCGTCGCCGTCGGCCGCGCCCTGCTGCAGGATCCGCTGTGGGCGAAGAAGGTGCACGACGGCCGCAGCGGCGAACTGCTGGACTTCGAAACGAAGGCGATGGCGACGCTGTACTAGGCATCCTACATCCGCTCTGCCCTGCAAGAGCGGGCAGCAGTTTTTCGGCCACGGAAAACACGGAAAGCACGGAAACGGGCAACCTGCGCGCACCGTCGGTCCGTAACCCGTCCGTGTTTTCCGTGTTTTCCGTGGCTATTTCATTGTTGAAGAAGCCTGGGTCCCCGCTTTCTCGGGGAAGAGCGGATACTGACGTTGGCTGAACCCCTTAGCGGCGCGCTCGTGTTGTTCTCCGGCGGGCAGGATTCCAGCGTCTGCCTGGCGTGGGCGCTGGAGCGGTACACCCGCGTCGAGACCGTCGGCTTCGACTATGGCCAGCGGCATGCGGTCGAACTGGAGCAGCGGCAGGTGGTGCGGCGCGAGATGGCGCGGCGCTTTCCGCAGTGGGCGGTGCGCCTCGGCGGCGACCACATGCTCGACATCAAGGGCTTCGGCGCGATCGGCGAAACCGCCATGACCGCCGAGAAGGCGATCGAGATCACCGAGAAGGGCCTGCCGTCCACCTTCGTTCCCGGTCGCAACCTGGTGTTCCTGACCTATGCTGCCGCGCTGGCCGACCGGTTGACCCTCAAGGCCCTGGTCGGCGGCATGTGCGAGACCGACTTCTCCGGCTATCCGGACTGCCGCCGCTCGACCATGGACGCGATGGAGCAGTGCGCTGCAACTGGGCATGGACCGGGCGTTCCCGATCAAGACGCCGCTGATGCGGCTCTCCAAGGCCGACACCTGGGCGCTGGCCAAGGCGCTGGGCGGCGAGGAGCTGGTCGAGCTTATCCGCGCTGACAGCCACACCTGCTATCTGGGCCGGCGCGACCTCGAGCACGACTGGGGCTTCGGTTGCGGCGCTTGCCCGGCCTGCGAGCTGCGCGCGAACGGCTGGAACGACTGGGTGCGCGCGAATCGGCCGGCGCTGGCGCCCAACACTTCGCGAACCCCATGACCTACTCGGTCAAGGAGATCTTCCTCACCCTGCAGGGCGAAGGCGGCCAGGCGGGCCGGGTCGCGGTGTTCTGCCGCTTCGCCGGCTGCAACCTGTGGACCGGCCGCGAGCAGGACCGCGCCAGTGCGGTCTGCCGCTTCTGCGACACCGACTTCGTCGGCGTGGATGGCCCGGGCGGCGGCAAGTTCGCCACCGCGCCGGCGCTGGCCGCCGCGGTCGCCGCCGCGTGGGAAGGGCCGCCGGAGAACCGGCTGGTGGTGCTGACCGGCGGCGAGCCGCTGCTGCAGGTCGATCCGCCGCTGATCGACGCTCTGCACGACGCCGGCTTCGCCATCGCCCTGGAGACCAACGGCACGATCGCCGCGCCGCCGGGCATCGACTGGGTCTGCGTCAGCCCGAAAGCCGACGCGGCGCTGGCCCAGACCACTGGCCAGGAACTGAAGCTGGTCTATCCGCAGGACGGCGTCGATCCGGCCCGGTTCGAACAGCTGGCGTTCGAGCGTTTCGCCCTGCAGCCGATGGATGGTCCGGACCGCGAGGGCGCCACCCGCGCCGCCATCGCCTATTGCCTTGCCCACCCGCGCTGGCGTTTAAGCCTGCAGACGCACAAATACCTGGGCATCCCCTAGCAGGGGCCGCCCGTTCAAACCCACGACAGTGATGACCGACCCCGTCTTCGAGATCACGAAGGCCGCCGCCTTCGACGCCGCCCACCGCCTGCCCGCCGGCGGCCCCGAGGGTAGCCCTTACACGCGCCTGCACGGCCATTCGTTCCGGGTGGAGGCCACCGTGCGCGGCCCGGCCAAGCCGCCGATCGGCTGGGTCGACGACCTCGGCGAGCTTGACGCGGCGCTGAAACAAATCGCCGGCGCGCTCGACCACGGCCTGCTTAACGAGACGCCCGGGCTCGAGAGCCCGACGCTGGAAGCGCTCTGCGTCCACTTCGCCGACCGCCTGAAACCCGCCTTCCCCGGCCTCGCCCGCATCGTCGTCTCCCGCCCCAGCATCGGCGAGAGCTGCGCGATGGAGGTGCGGGACTAGTGTCCCGATCCCGAAGTTCGCATGCGCATCATGGCGGGCTCCGTCGAACTTCGGAATCGATCAGGACACTAGCAAGTATAAGTATCTAGTGTGCTTTTTGGATTTGAAGTTCGCTCGCAGCCGATCCAGAGAGCAGGCGAACTTCAAATCCAGCACACTAGCGGGAAGTTAGCTCAGTTCGAGTTCCCCGATCACCGTCGCCACCCGCGCCCGCGCCGCCTCCGACAGCGGCAGGATCGGCCGGGGCGGCTGCGCCCGGGTCAGGCCGAGGATGTTCGCGGTGGCGTAGGCGAGCCTCAGGCCGGTGAGGTCACGGAACAATTGCCAGACCGGCGCGAGGCGCGCGTTCAGCCGACGCGTCTCCGCGGCGTCGCCGGATTGGGCGGCGCGGCAGAGGGCGAGCGTCGCGTTGGGGAACATCCCGCCCAGCACGCTGTGCCAGACATCGCCGCCGGCCAGCATCGCCTCCGCGCAGTTCGGATCGGCGCTGTAGCCGAGCGAGAAGCCGGCCGGGACCCGCGCCCGCAGATCGGCGAGATGGGCCCCCACCTGGTCGGCCGGCGGCGCCGGGTTCTTCACCGCGACGACGCCCGGGACACCGCTGAGGCGCTGGATCAGCTCGGCGCTGAAGGTGAAGTGGGTGACGCCCGGGTTGTTGTAGATGCAGATCGGCAGGCCGCTCTCCCCGGCCACCGTCCGGAAATGGACGAACACCTCCTCGTCGAGCAGCGGCGTGTAGGAAACCGGGGCCAGCAGCCCCGCGACGGCGCCGGCGGCCTTGGCGTCCTGGGCCAGCGCGACGGCCTCGTCGGTCCTGAGCGCGCCGACGCCCGCCATCACCGGGACCTTGCCGCCCGCCTCGTCCAGCGCCGCCTCGATCGCCCGCCGCCGCTCGGCGCGGGGCAGATAAGCGTAGGTCCCGGTGCTGCCCAGCAGGCCGATCGCATCGACCCTTGCCTCGACCAGCCGCCGCACCAGGCCGCGCAGCGCCGCCACATCCACCCGGCCCTCGGCATCGGCCGGGGTGATCGGGAAGGCGGCGAGGCCGGAGAACAGCGACATCGGTAAGGCTCCTCGAGGCGAGAGCGACGCTATAGCGCGGCAGTTGGCAATGCGCGTCAGTCGATGTCGGTGGTCGGCTTGTCGGTGCGGCGACGGAGCGGGCCCTGATAGCTGGGGTCCTGCCGCCGACGCCGATCCGGCCCGAAATAGGCCGGGCTGCGCACGAAGGCCCGCGGATGGTCGACCACCCGGGTGATCCGCTCGATCACCCCGCGCGCCGTCACCGGCTTGGAGAGGAACTCGGTGACCCCGACGTCGCGCGCTTCGCCCACCCGGCGCATGGTGGAGTGACCGGTGATCATGATCACCGGAACCATCGGGTTCGGGCTGTCCTCGGAGTTGCGCAGCAGACGGACGAAATCGATGCCGTCCATCGGCTCCATAGCCAGGTCGGTCATGACGATGTCGATCGGGTTGCCACGCAACATGTGCAACGCCTGGGCGCCGTCGGCGGCTTCGAAGATCAGCTTCACGCCGATCGCGCGCAGAATCTCGGTGAGCAGCACGCGCATGTGCTGGTTGTCGTCGACCAGAAGGATCTTCAGCAGCTCGAAACGCAACCGCGCCAACCCCCTCGGCATGCCGCCGGTGTCGCCCGGCTTGTCTAGGTTTTTGCTTTTTACAACAAAGAGTTGAAGCCTAGCCGAACTATAGTGCCCAGGCGCCCGCGTCGAAAAAACGGCGGTTTCTATTGCCGTTCGATACCCCAGCGTCAATCCCCACATTTTGACGCGGGGCGGATGCGCAGGGGCTAGCCGCGGAGGCAATTCGACCCCGGCTGGAACGCGCCGCCGCCGGTCTGCCCGCGGTGCCGCAGAAAGGCGTCCGCCAGCACGCAGGCGGTCATCGCCTCGACGATCGGACTGGCTCTGAGGCCGACGCAGGGATCATGGCGACCGGTCGTGCGCACCTCGACCGCCGCGCCAAATTCGTCGATCGAGCGCTTCGGCGTCAGGATCGAGGAGGTCGGCTTGAACGCCACCCGCGCTGTCACCGGCTGACCGGTCGAGATGCCGCCCAGCACGCCGCCGGCGTTGTTGGACAGGAACGCCGGGCCATCGTTGCCCATCACCATCTCGTCGGCGTTCTCCTCGCCGGAGAGCGCGGCGGCCGCGAACCCGGCGCCGATCTCGACCCCTTTGGCGGCGTTGATCGACATCAGCGCGCCGGCCAGTTCGCCGTCGAGCTTGCCGTAGATCGGCGCGCCCCACCCGGCCGGCACGCCCAGCGCCTCGACCTCGACGACGGCGCCGGTGGACGATCCAGCCTTGCGGGTCTTCTCCAGGTGCGCTTCCCAGACCGCGACCATCTGCGGATCGGGGCACCAGAACGGGTTGTTCGCGACCTCGGCCCAGTCCCAGCGCGAACGATCCACCGTATACGGACCGATCTGCGCCAGCGCCGCGCGGACGGTGACGCCCTCGCCCAGGATCTTGCGGGCGATCGCGCCGGCGGCGACGCGCGAGGCGGTCTCGCGGGCCGACTGGCGCCCGCCGCCGCGGTAGTCGCGCACGCCGTACTTGGCGAAATAGGCGTAGTCGGCGTGGCCCGGACGAAAGCGGGTGGCGATGTCGGAATAGTCGCGCGAGCGCTGGTCGACGTTCTCGATGATCATCGAGATCGGCGTGCCGGTGGTGACCTGGCCGCCGGTGCGCGCGTCCTCGAACACGCCCGACAGGATCTTCACCGCGTCGGGCTCCTGGCGCTGGGTGACGAACTTGCCCTGCCCCGGCCGCCGCTTGTCGAGCCAGACCTGGATGTCGGCTTCGGTCAGCGGAATGCCAGGCGGGCAGCCATCGACCACGCACCCCAGCGCCGGCCCATGGCTCTCGCCCCAGGTGGTGACACGGAACAGATGGCCGAAGGTGTTGTGCGACATGGCGCGGGGGTTCTAGCCCATGCAAGCTGTCAAACACAAAGCGCCACCCGGTATCCCTCGCCCCGCGCAGCGGGGAGAGGTCGAGCGAAGGCGAAGCCTTCGGCCGGGTGAGGGGCTCGGCGCGAAGCGTCGAGTGCGCGACAGCGCAGGACCTGGCTGCGCCAGCCGCATCGCCTCCAGCGACGCGGGCCCCTCACCCGTCCGACCGGCTGCGCCGCTCGGCCGACCTCTCCCCGCTTCGCGGGGCGACGGTTAGCAACGGGCGACTTGACAGATCGAGGTCGCTGGTTCTTCTTTTGTTCTCATGGATCGACAGACCACGCTCCAGCGCGCCCGCGCCCTTCGCGTCAACCACACCACAGCCGAAGGCCGCCTCTGGGGCGAGCTTCGCGGCCGCAAGCTAGGCGGTTGGAAGTGGCGGCGGCAGGCGCCGATCGGGTCGTTCATCGTCGACTTCTTCTGCCCGGCGGCGCGGCTGGTGGTCGAGCTCGACGGGAGTCATCACCTGGATCAACAGGGTTATGACGCGCGGCGGACGGCGTTTCTGGAGGCGCAAGGGCTGCGGGTCATCCGGTTCCCGAGCGAGGATGTCTGGGGCGGAGGCCTGCACCACATGTGTCAGTGCATCGTGCTGGCGTGTGGCGAGCCGGGAGCAGCTGTCGAGAATTAGGTCGCGGCGCCACCCCTCACCTTACCTCTCCCCCACTCTTCGGTGGGGAGAGGGATACTGGCGGCACGGCGGCGAAAACGCCGACGCCTGCCCCTAGGCCGCCCAGGCGGCGGCGAACTTTTTCAGCTGGGCGCGGGCGGGGCTTTCGGGGGCGCCGGTGTCGGGGACCAGGCGGATGAACAGGCTGCCGGCGGGGTAGTCGCCGCGGGCGGGCAGGCCCTCGCCTTCCAGCCGGACCAGCCGGCGCTCGGCGATCTTGCCGGTGACCCAGAGCGACTTCGGTCCAAGCGGCGTTTCGACCGTCGCGCGGCCGCCATCGTCGAGCAGCATGGCCGGGACCTCGACGCTGATCCACAGATCCGAGCCTCGCACCTGGATGGCGGTCTCGGCGCGGATGCGCAGCTTGATCTTCTCGCCCGCGCCTTGCAGCACCTCGCCGTGCCGGGCGCCGGCCGGGACCACGACCCGCATATGCCGCCCATCCGACAGCAGCGCCTCGGCTTCGCCGCCGAGCAGAGCGGTCATCGGACTGACCTCGGCATAGGCGCTGAAGCCGCGCGGGACCACCGAGGGGGCCGCGGACGGCGGCGCGCTCGGCGCTGGCGTGCGCGGCAGCGACTGCAGCAAGTGGTAGGCCGACAGGATTTCGCGGAAGCGAACCGCGTCGCCACCCGGCCGGTCCGGGTGCGCCAGCTTGGCCGCGGCGCGGAAGGCGCCGATCACATCGTGCGGGCTTGCGTCCGTGGCGAGGCCGAGGATGGCGCGCGCTTCATCGGGGGAAAGGTCGACAGCGGACATCCGGCCAGACTCGCCACGCTGTGTTCACACCAGGTTAAGGCTCGAAGCCCGGCGGTAGATTCGGCTATAGCGACGCACAGATGAAACAGCCGCCGCCCATTCCCTCGTCACCCAGCGAGGAAGACTATCTGAAGAAGGTCGCCGAGGCCGAGCCCCTGGCGCCGATCTCCGACCGCGATCCGATCGCGCTGTTCGTCGAGTGGTTGGAAGCGGCGCTGAAGGCGGAGCCGAACGACGCCAACGCCATGACCCTGGCCACGGTCGACGACGACGGCCTGCCGGATGCACGGATGGTGTTGCTGAAGGGCGTCGACGAGGCCGGCTTCACCTTCTTCACCAACTTCGAGAGCGCCAAGGGCCGCGAGTTGCTGGCCCACCCGAAGGCGGCGCTGGTGTTTCACTGGAAGTCGCTGCGGCGGCAGGTTCGGGTCAGGGGCGACGTCGCGCCGGTGACCGAGGCCGAGGCCGACGCCTACTTCGCCAGCCGCGCCCGTTCGTCGCAGATCGGCGCCTGGGCCTCCGAGCAGTCGCGCGAGCTGCCGGACCGGCTGGCGCTGGAGCGGCGGATCGCCGAGATGGGGTTCAAGTTCGGCCTGGCGCCGGTGCCGCGGCCGCCGCACTGGTCCGGCTTTCGGCTGACACCCAGCGCCATCGAGTTCTGGCGCGATCGTCCGTTCCGCCTGCACGAACGATTGGCGTTCGCCCGCGCCGACGCCGGCTGGACGGTGCGGCGACTCTATCCGTGAGCCCCGAGCTGCCATTTCAGTATCCCTCTCCCCGGCACAGCTGGGGAGAGGAGTGGCTCCGCGCTGCGGAGCCGACGGTGAGGGGGCTCGCCGCGCCAGCGGCGAGCTCGGCGTCGCAGACGCCGCCGATCTGCGCCGCTTCCCGACGACCCCTCACCTCACCTCTCCCCGCTTAGGGCGGGGAGAGGGATACTGAGAGCGCGAGTTGGGCGAAGCTGCAGCGCCGAGTGTCCACGACTGGCTGGCCGCGCAATCGGACCGCGTGATCGAGACCTCCTGCGCCTGGGTGTTCCTGCGCGGCGAGCAGGCGCTGAAGGTGAAGCAGCCGGTCGACTACGGCTTCCTCGACTTCTCCACCGCGGAAAAGCGCCGCTGGGCGCTCGAGCGCGAGCTGGCGTTCAACCGGGTCACCGCGCCGGACATCTACCGCGCGGTGCGTCGGATCACGCGGGACGGCGATGCCCTCGCGCTCGATGGCCAGGGCGAGACGGTCGACTACGCGCTGGAGATGCGGGCGTTCGACCCCGCGGCGGTGCTGTCGGAACAGCCGCAGCGGGTCGATGGCGCGCTGGCGGAAGAGCTCGGCCGGACCATCGCCCGCTTCCAGGCCAGCGCGGAGGTGCGGTCCGAAGGCGGCGGCGTGAAGGCGCTCGGCTACACCATCCGCACCAACGCCACCAACCTGCGGGCGCTGGCGACGAAGCTGGGCGCCCAGGCGGTCGAGGACGTGATCGCCGCCACCGACACCGCCTTCGCCGCCGCCGCGCCGCTGCTGGAGCGACGCCGCGCCGAAGGCTTCGCGCGCCGCTGCCACGGCGATCTGCACCTGGGCAACATCCTGCTCGAGGACGGCCGCCCGGTCCTGTTCGACTGCATCGAGTTCAACGACCTGCTGTCCGAGATCGACGTCCTCTACGACATCGCCTTCCTGATCATGGACCTGGCGTTCCGGGACCGGCCCGAAGCCGCCAACCGGGTGCTGAACGCCTACCTCGACGAGGCGGCGCGCGGCTTTCCGCCCGACCTGTGGGACGGCCTGGCCGCCCTGCCGCTGATGCTGTCGGCCAGGGCCAGCGTGCGCGCCCACGTCACCGCCAATCAGGACGATCTGGCGACCAGCCTGCGCTATCTCGCCGCCGCCCGGCGACACCTGTCGCCGCCGCGGCCGACGCTGACCGCCATCGGCGGCCTCTCGGGAACCGGCAAGACGACCCTCGCCCGCCGCGTCGGCCCCGGTCTCGGCGCCGCGCCCGGCGCGGTGATCCTGCGCTCGGACGAAATCCGCAAGCGCCTGGCGGGAGTCGGACCGCTGCAGCGGCTAGCGCCGGAGGCCTACACGGCGCAGGCCAGCGCCGAGGTCTACGATGAGATGCTGGCGCTGGCCCGGCGCGTTCTCGCCGCCGGCGCTTCAGTGGTGCTGGACGCGGTGTTCCTGAAGCCTGACGAACGAACGGCCGCCGAGGCGCTCGCCCGCGAGGCCGGCGCGCCATTCTGCGGCGCCTGGCTGGAAACGGCGCCAGACCGGTTGCGCAGCCGCCTGGCCACCCGACGCGGCGACGCCTCGGACGCGGATCCGGCCGTGCTGGACGAACAACTTGGCCGCGATCCAGGGCCGATCGACTGGCGCAAGCTCGACGCCGCCGATTTGGACAGCGCCGCGGCGCGTATTACAGCCGTAAATGCGAGAACTTGACGTGGCCGCCCGGCCGCGCACATGGTCACACCAGAACGCTGATAACCTTGGAGGAAAGCTGATGCTGGGCCTGATGCAGGACTGGCCGCTGACGCTGGACAAACTGCTCGACCACGCCGCCAACTGGCACGGCGGGCGTGAGATCGTCACCCGTTCGGTCGAAGGACCGATCGTCCGCACCACCTACGCCGACGTCCGCGCGCGGGCCAAGCGACTCTCCAACGCGCTCAAGGGGCTGGGCGTGAAGACCGGCGACCGGGTCGCGACGCTGGCCTGGAACTCCGGCCGCCACATGGAGGCCTGGTACGCGATCATGGGGATCGGCGCGGTGTGCCACACGCTGAACCCGCGGCTGTTCCCCGACCAGCTCTGCTACATCATCGGCCACGCCGAGGATAAGGTCCTCTTCACCGACCTTACCTTCCTGCCGACCGTCATCGAACGGCGCGCCGACATGAAGAGCGTCCAGACGGTGATCGTGATGACCGACGAGGGCCACATGGCCAGCGTCGGCCTGGACGGCGCGCTCTGTTTCGAGACCCTGATCGAGCAGAACAGCGAAGACTGCGAATGGGGCGGGTTCGACGAGAAGACGGCGGCCGGTCTCTGCTACACCTCCGGCACGACCGGCAACCCGAAGGGCGTGCTCTACTCGCACCGCACCAACTTCCTGCACACGCTGATCACGCTGCAGCATGACGTGATGGGGCTGTCGTCCCGCGACGTGGTGCTGCCGGTGGTGCCGATGTTCCACGCCAACGCCTGGGGGCTGGCGTTCTCCTGCCCGGCGGTGGGCTGCAAGATGGTGATGCCGGGCCAGAAGCTCGACGGCGCCTCGGTGCACGAACTGATCGAGACCGAGGGCGTGACGTTCTCCGCCGCCGTGCCGACCGTGTGGCAGATGCTGCTGCAGCATCTGCGCTCGACCGACGGTCGGCTGGAGACTCTGAAGCGGGTGGTGATCGGCGGCTCGGCGGTGCCGGAGTCGCTGGTGCGCGCGTTCCGCGACGACTACGGCGTCGACGTCACCCACGCCTGGGGCATGACCGAGACCTCGCCGCTCGGCACCCTGTCGGTGCCCTCGCCGGAGGTCGCGGCGCTGAGCGCCGAGCGAGCAGCTGCAGTACAAGCTCAAGCAGGGCCGCCCGCCGGCCGGGGTCGAGCTGAAGCTGACCGACGATGCGGGTACGCGGCTGCCGCACGATGGATCGACCTTCGGGCGATTGAAGGTGCGCGGCGCGGCGATCGCCGGGGCCTACTTCAAGGGCGAGGGCGGCGAGATCCTCGACGAGGAGGGCTTCTTCGACACCGGCGATGTCGCCACCATCGATGCGCTCGGCTACATGCAGATCACCGACCGCGCCAAGGACGTGATCAAGTCCGGCGGCGAGTGGATCAGCACCATCGAGATCGAGAACCTGGCCGCCGGCCATCCGAAGGCGCTGATCGCCGCGGTGATCGGCGTCGCCCACCCCAAATGGGACGAGCGCCCGCTGCTGCTGGTGAAGCTGAAGGACGGCGAGAGCGCCACGCGCGAGGAATTCCTGCAGTACCTGGACGGCAAAATCGCGCGCTGGTGGACGCCGGACGACGTGGTGTTCGTCGACGACATCCCGCTGGGCGCCACCGGCAAGATCGACAAGAAGCTGATCCGCCAGCGTTTCGCCGAATATGAGCTTCCTACAGCAAAGGCTGTGGTGGCCTGAATAACTTCTCCTCGGAACTTCGCCCTCCGGCCGGCGTTTTTTGTGCAACGCCAACAAAAGTAACCTTGACCAATCCCGGCATTTGCCTGGCGCGGTGAAGTTACACGCCGAGGAGCACAAGCATGTTTGGCAGGATCTCAAGTCAGTTTATGGGTGGCTGCGCCGTTTCTGCTGCGGCTGCGCTTGGTCTTAGCTTTGCCGGCCAAGCTGTCGCCCAGGCCTACAACGACCAGCCGGCCTACGATCAGCCAGGCTATGAGGCCGACGCGCCGAGTGTCGGCGAGGTGGTCGTGACACCGGACTACCGGTCCGCTCGCACCGAGAACGGCATCCCGACCGAGCGGATCTACGCTTCGCGGGTGGTCCATTTCGGCGACCTCGACCTGTCGACCCGCTGGGGTGTGCACGAGCTGCACGCGCGCGTCGTTCGCGCCGCCACCGACGCCTGCAACCAGCTCGACAACCAGTACCCGATGGGTCTGCTGCCGATCGACAGCAACGACAGCGACTGCAAGGCCCGCGCAATCCGCCACGCGATGGCCGACGCCCCGATCGGCGAAGCGGCCGACGCCGACTACAACGGCTACTAGCTCGAATTCGCCTACGACCCAGACCCGGCCGCGTCACTGACGCGGTCGGGCCTTTGCGTGTCAGGGAAGATCATCGTCAGCTAGAACAGATGCTTACGTCATGGCCGGGCTTGTCCCGGCCACCCATGCGCGCGGCCGCACGATGGGTTGCCGACACTCCGCGCTGTGCGCTCCGGTCGGCAATGACGTGACTTGAAGTCCGATGCAGATGTGACGCTAAGCCAGCCGATAATTGTCGTTCGGCCCCGCGTCGCCGTCCGAGACCACCCGCCCGTCCTTCACCAGCTCGATCAGGTGCGCCAGCACCGAGCGGCCGGCGGCCGGATAGAGGCGGGGGTCGACGCCGACGTACATCTTCGGCACCATGTCCACGATCCGGGTCTCGCCGGCGGCGAGCTGGGCGAGGATCTGGCGCTCGCGCGCCATGCCGGTGGGCGCGGTAGGCGTCGATGAACGGGCCAGGCTCGGTGATCGGCGGGCCGTGGGTCGGCCACAGCGTCGCGAAGTTGCGGCGCCTTGATCGCGTCGAGGCTGGCCAGGTAGTCGGCCATGTCGCCGTCGGGCGGCGTCACCACCGTCGTCGACCAGCCCATGATGTGGTCGCCGGTGAAGCAGGCGTTCTCTTCGGCCAGCGCGTAGCAGATGTGGTTGGAGGTATGGCCGGGCGTCGGGATCGCCTCGAAGGTCCAGCCCGGCCGGCGATGGTCGCGCCGCCGCAGACCGAGACGTCGGGCGTGAAGCGGTCGTAGCCCGCCTCGGTGCGCACCGCCGTCCTCGACCGGCAGCTCGTTGACCGCGCAGCCGTAGATCACCGCGCCGGTGGCCTCGGCCAGCGGCCGCGCCAGCGGCGAGTGGTCGAGGTGGTGGTGGGTGATCAGGATGTGGGTGACCTTCTCGCCGTCCACCGCATCCAGGATCGCCTGCAGGTGCTCGCCCTGATCGGGGCCGGGATCGATCACCGCCACCTCGCCGCGGCCGATGATGTAGGTGCCGGTGCCGGTGAAGGTGAACGGCCCCGGATTGTTGGCGATCACCCGCCGGATCAGCGGCGAGACCTGATCGACCTTGCCGTACTCGAACTTGATGTCGCGGACGAAGGGGATGGTCTCGTCAGCCATCGGGTCAGCCCTGCAAAGCGGCGGAAAGGTCGTAGCCGGCCGTCGGCGTCCAGCCGTCGGCGAGGTCGGCCCGGTCGCGTCCCGCCGCCGCCTCGCCGAGCGCCCAGGCGATGATCGAGCGGGTGCCCGAGCGGCAGAAGGCCAGCACCGGGCCCTTGGCGGCCGCCACCGCCTGCGGCCTGCGCCTCGGCCTGGTCCGGCGTCGGGCGGCCGACGACCGGCATGTGGAGATAGTCGGCGCCGGCGGCGCGCGCGGCCGCCTCGATCTCGGCGCTGGTCGGCTGGCCGGGCGCCTCGCCGTCGGGGCGGTTGTTGATGACCAGCACGAAGCCGGCCTCCGCGGCGGCGCGCGGCCTCGTCTGGGCGTGATCTGCGGGCTGACCTGGAAAGCTGTCCGTCACCTTGCGGAATTGGGTCATGCTCGTCCTCATTCGAGCGAACTTCGCGCGGCCCTTCGTTGACATCATCGGGGGTGGGTGGAAGTTTCACAAGCGATGCTCAGCTTCCTTCTGCGCCGCCTGATCGTGGCGATCCCCACCCTGTTCGTCGTGGTCACCGTCGGCCTTCTTCATGATGCGCGCGGCGCCGGGCAACCCGTTCGAGACCGACCGCAAGCTGCCGCCCGAGATCGAGCACAACATCAGGCCAAGTACGGCATGGACCGGCCGCTGCTGCGTCCAGTACGTCAACTATGTCGGCGGCGTGCTGCACGGCGACTTCGGCCCGTCGCTGAAATACCGCGACAAGTCGGTGCTCGACATCATCGCGCAGAACTATCAGGTCAGCCTCACGATCGGCCTGGCGGCGTTCGCGATCATGGTCATCGTCGGCGTGACGCTGGGCGTCATCGCCGCGCTCAGGCAGAACGGGCCGGCGGACTACACCGTCATGGTCGATCGCCATCGTCGGCATCTGTATTCCCAGCTTCGTCACCGCGCCGCTGCTGCAGCTGGTGTTCGGCAGCCAGCTGGGCTGGCTGCCGATCGGCGAGTTGGAACGGCGGGGCGCTTCCCAACCTGGTGATGCCCGTGCTCGTGCTCGCGATCCCGCAGATCGCCATCATCTCGCGGCTGACGCGCGCCGGCATGATCGAGGCGCTGCAGCTCGAACTATGTCCGCACCGCCCGCGCCAAGGGCCTTCCGGAGTTCACCATCGTGGTCCAGCACGCGCTCCGCGCCGCGGTGCTGCCGCTGGTCAGCTACCTCGGTCCCGCCTTCGCCGGCCTGATGACCGGCTCGCTGGTGGTGGAGCGCATCTTCGGCCTGCCGGGCCTCGGCAAGTTCTTCGTCAACAGCGCGCTGCAGCGCGACTATACCGTGGTGATGGGGATGGTGATCTTCTTCGCCACCCTGATCCTGGTGCTGAACCTGTTGGCCGACATGCTCTACGCGGTGCTCGATCCGCGGGTGCGGCTCGCTTGATCCAGATCCGATGACCCAGATCAGCCTCGCGCCCGGCTCGCTGCGCAACGCCGTCCTGATGGAGCGCGCGGTCAAGGGCCGCAGCCTGTGGGACGACGCGCGCCGGCGGCTGTTCCGCAACCGCGCCGCCGTCGCCAGCATGGTCGTGCTGGGCCTGCTGGTGCTGTGCGCCGTGATCGGTCCGTTCGCTGACGCCCTACGCCTACGACGAGATCAACAAGAACGACGTCTGGCTCGCCGCCGCTGACCGGCGGCCACCTGATCGGCTCCGACGCGCTCGGCCGCGATCTGCTGGCCCGGCTGTTCACCGGGCTCGGCGTCTCGCTGGCGATCGGCGCCGTGGCGACCACCGTCTCGCTGGTGATCGGCGTCGCCTGGGGCGCCACGGCCGGCTACCTCGGCGGGGTGGTCGACGAGGTGATGATGCGCATCGTCGATGTGCTCTATTCCCTGCCCTACATCTTCTTCGTCATCATCCTGATGGTGACCTTCGGCTCCAACTTCATCCTGCTGTTCGTCGCCATCGGCGCGGTGGAGTGGCTGACCATGGCGCGGATCGTGCGCGGCCAGACCCTCTCGCTGAAGCAGAAGGAGTTCATCGAGGCCGCGAGGGCCGCGGGCCTGACCCGCAAGGCGATCATCGCCCGCCATATCGTGCCCAACCTGCTGGGCCCGGTGGTGGTCTACGTGACCCTGACCATCCCCGGCGTGATCCTGGCCGAGAGCTTCCTGTCGTTCCTGGGCCTGGGCGTACAGCCGCCGATGGCCTCGCTCGGCACCCTGATCTCCAACGGCGCGCAGGACATGGAGCTGGCGCCGTGGCTGCTGATCTTCCCGTCGATCACCATGGTGGTGACGCTGATGTGCTTCAACTTCATCGGCGACGGCCTGCGCGACGCGATCGACCCGAAGGATCGCTAGCCCGCCGGTTCAGTTATCCCTGTGAGCCCGCACGCCCGGCTGCTTGTCGACGCTGAGCATGAAGCTGCCCATCATCGCCTTGCGGATCACGATGGCCGAGCCGGAATGCGGCTCGTGCGAGAGGAATTCGTCGTCGATCTGACGCCAGATGGCGCCGTCCTGCATGACGAAGGTCCATTTGCCCTGGGCGTCCTGGCGGGCGCTGGCCAGGGTCTCGTTGATGCTGTCCACCGTCTCGCCCTTCTCGCCGACATCGAACATCGCCAGCGCCGGCAGGGTGAAGCCGAACGCCTGCTTGCGCACCGCGCGGCGCTGCTGGCGGTCCAGCGTGACCAGATCGCCGGACGTGGCCGCCTTGGTCAGCGCGTCGGTGGCGGCGTCGTAACAAGCCAGGCGTTGGACGCCGTCCTCGATCTTGCGGCAGTCGACCACGGCCTGCACCGCCGGCGCAGTCGTCGGCGGCGGTTTGGCCGCCATCGCCGATCCGCCGGCGGCGAGCGCCAGCATGACGCCGGCGGAGATGTACCGAATCGAGACCATGGCCGCTCCTTGCGGAAGATGAGTTGCCATTGAAGAGGTTTCAGGCATTGGCGCGCAAGAGCTTGCCGCTATGTCCGCACGGCAACTGGTCAGGGCGTATTTTGGCCCGCTTCAATCGAAGAAAATGCTTCTTTAACGCATTCTGACGAAGCAAATGCGCCCAAGGCGCGCCCGCATGAGCAAGCTGTGACCTGAATGTAACAGGCAGGCGAACATGGGGTTACGCGGCCGTAATCCTCGTTGACCGGCCGTCCAAGCGAGACCATCACTGCCCGTCAACCGGGGGGACTGCTACCCGGGACAACATGCAACCCGTATGCCGAGCCCCTTCAAGCAAGGGCGAGCTCGCGTTCCGGAGGGACACTGCTTTGACGAAGACCAACGTGCGTGGGCGCCTTTTGGCGTCGACAATGATTTCGGGCGCGGCCCTGATGGCGATGGGCGGACTGGCCCGCGCCGCCGACGCGACCTCCGACACGGCGCTCCAGACCGCCGCGGGCGGCGTCGGCCACGTCTCAGCCGCAGCCCCGATCCAAACCCTCACCGCCGCTGGCGACGCAGCCGCTGACAACTCCAGCACGGCCGTGACCGAGATCGTGGTCACCGGCTCGCGGATCCCGCAGCCGAACCTGACCAGCGTCAGCCCGATCCAGGCGGTCAGCCACCAGGAATTCGAGCTCAAGGGCGCCACGGACGTCATCGACCTGCTGAACGACCTGCCGCAGAACTTCCAGAACAACGTCGCGGACTTCTCCAACACGTCGAACCCGCTAAGCACGCCGGGCGGCATCACGACCGCCGACCTTCGCGGCCTCGGCCCGCAACGCACCCTGGTGCTGGTCAACGGCCGCCGCCTCGGCATCGGCGACCCCAACACCGGCGACCCGAACCCGGCGCCCGACCTCGACCAGATCCCGGTCTCATTGATCGATCACGTGGAAGTCCTCACCGGCGGCGCCTCGGCGACCTACGGCTCCGACGCCGTTGCCGGCGTTATCAACTTCGTGATGAAGCAGAATTTCGAGGGCCTGCAGGTCACCGGCCAGTGGGGCGTCGATCAACACTCCCAGCACAACTCGTTCATGGACAGTCTGCTGGCGCAGGCGGGCGATCCCAAGCCCGGCGACAAGTGGGACGGCCAGAACTCCGACCTCGCCATCACCTTCGGCGCGAACGCGCCGGACGGGAAAGGCAACGTCACCGGCTATTTCGAGTACAGGAACGCCGCCCCGGTCACGATGGCCGCCCGCGATTGGTCTGCCTGCCAGCTGGTGAAGACCGCCGGCGGCAATCGCTGCACCGGTTCGCCGAACTCAAACCTCTGGGAGCCGCAGACCGGCCCGCAAGCTGGCAACGACTTCTCGGTGGTCGGCACGAACTTCGCGCCCTTCCCGGCGGCCGGCTCTGTGCCGCCCGCGTACTTCAACGCCAACCCTTATGAGTTCCTGTCCCGTCAGGACACTCGCTACACCGGCGGTTTCTTCGCCCACTACGACATCACGGACTGGGCCCAGCCCTACGCCGAGTTCTCGTTCATGGATGACAAATCGCACAGCCAGGTCGCCCCGACGGCGCTGTTCTTCGGCGGCGGCGCGGACAGCGGCGGCATCGACATCAACTGCAACAACCCGCTGCTGAGCGCACAACAGCAAGGGATTCTTTGCGGTCCGGGCGACGTCAACTCGAACGTGTTCATCGGCCGTCGGAACATCGAAGGCGGCGGTCGCGAGTTCGGGTTCGAGCACACCAACTACCGGATTGTGCTCGGCATGAAGGGCGACCTCGGCGACGCCTGGCACTACGACGCTTACGGTTCGTACTACTACACTTCACTGTTCAATACGGCCGACAACTTCCTCAGCCTCAGCCGTTCGGCTCTGGCGCTGCAGGACGTCGCCGGTCCTGGCGGCACGGTGACTTGCGCAGACCCCACCGCGGTGGCCGCTGGCTGCGTGCCGTTCAACATCTTCCAACAGGGCGGCGTCACCCAGGGGGCGCTGAACTACCTGCTGGAGAACGGCACCTCCTTCGGCACCATCGAAGAACAGGTCTTTGAGGGCGACGTGACCGGCGACCTCGGCAAGTATGGCGTTAAGTCGCCATGGGCCGACGAAGGCGTGAAGCTGTCGGTCGGGGTTCAGAACCGGTGGGATCACCTGGTCTTCCGGCCCGACCAGGCCGAACTCTCCAACGACCTCTCGGGCTTCGGCGGCGCCTCGGTGCCCGTCAACAATGCGATCAGCGTTCAGGAAGAGTACTTCGAAACCCGCATTCCGATCGCCCAGCATCATCCTTGGATCGAAGACCTGAACATCAGCGGCGGCTTCCGCTACTCGGACTACTCCACGAGCGGCGGCGTCAGCACCTTCAAGGTGGGTGGGGAATGGGCGCCGACGACGGACGTTCGCCTCCGGGCCTCGTACGACCGGGCGATCCGCGCCGCGAGCATTCTGGAAGCCTTCACCCCGGTGACGGTGACCAACACCAGCGTCGTTTCGTCCGACCCCTGCGCGCCGACGGTGGACAACGCCGGCAATCTGGTTGTCGCCGCGGCCACGCTCGCACAGTGCCAGCGCACCGGCGTGACGGCCGCCCAGTACGGCAACGGCGGCACGACGGACACCATCATCCAATGTCCTGCCGGCCAATGCGCCACGGAGACTGGCGGGAACACCACCCTAGCGCCGGAGACCGCGGACACCTATTCGATCGGCGCCTCGTTCACCCCGAGCTTCCTTAAGGGCTTCTCGGGCTCGATCGACTACTGGGACATCAAGATCGCTGGCGAGATCGGCGTTGTTCCGCTGACCACCTCGCTGAACAACTGCCTGAACGGCGTCGACTCGGCGACCTTCTGCCCCAACGTCGTGCGCACGCCGCTCGGCAACCTGTTCGGCACGACGGTCAATGGTGGCGGCTTCATCATCGGCACCAACGCCAACGTCGCGGCAGTTGAAACGTCCGGCATCGACTTCCAGGGTGACTACCGCCTGGCGCTCGAGGACGTCGGCGCCTCCGGCATGGGTTCCGTGAGCTTCCACTTCAACGGGAGCTACCTGCTCACCGAGAAGACGCAGACCCTGGCCGGCCAGCCGACCTATGACTGCGCCGGACTGTTCGGCCCAACCTGCCAGACGGTCAGCCCGACCTGGCGGCACATCTTCCGGGTCACCTGGAACACGCCGTGGAACATCCTGGCGTCGATCAACTGGCGCTACATCGGGAAGTCGTCGCTGGATTTCGAACTCGACGCAAGCCGGCCTGAGCAACGGCTTCGACACGGCCAATGCCCGCCTGCCCGCAGTGAACTACGTCGATCTGTCCGGCGCCTGGAGGGTGAACAGCACGCTGACCCTGCGGACTGGCGTCAACAACCTGTTCGACGTCGATCCGCCGCTGCTCAACGACGGGATCACCGGGACCGGGACGCCGAACACCTACCCGACCTACGATCTGCTGGGTCGCCAGATATTCATCTCGGCCACGGCGAAGTTCTAACCAACGGCCCAATCGGGCGGACTGGCGAGGGCGGCTCCCACAAGGAGCCGCCCTTTCCTTTTGAGACGCTGCGCTTAGGACCTTATGGTTGGCCGAGGGAGCGGCGCGGCCGGATGATCGCGGGCCGACTTGTCGTCCGCCAGCTTCGGATATCGAGTGCAGATGGATCAGACGTCGTTGGCTAGGGCGAATGCGCGAGCGGCGGCGCTGCTGGCCCAAGACCCTTCGGCGGCGGAACGGGAAGCGCGGGCCACGCTAAAGGCTCTGCCAGGCGATCCGGGCGCGACTCTGATCCTGGGTTCGGCGCTGCGACGCCAGGGCGATGCGGTCGCGGCGCTCGCCGTCATCGGGCCGCTCGCCCGCGCCTTTCCCCGCGCCGCGACCACCCAGTTCGAACTCGGCATGTCACTTGCGGACATGGGCAGGCCCGGCCCGGCGATCGCGGCGCTGCGCGCCTCCACCTCGATGAACCGCGAAAACCCCGATGCGTGGCGGGCGCTGGGCGCGCTGCTGTTCGACGCCGGCGACGCCCGCGGCGCCGAGACGGCGTTTGCGGAGCACTACCGGGCGCTCGTACGCGACCCAAAGCTGAAGCCCGCGGCCGACGCACTGTATGGCGGGCAGGTCGGCGAGGCGATCGCCGCGCTGCGACCGCTGGTGGCCGCCAGTCCGAAGGACCTCGGCGCCATGCGGCTGCTAGCCGAAGCCTATGCTCGCAGTGACCTGCACGCCGAAGCGGCCGCCCTACTCTCCCAGGTCGTCGAGACAGCCGCAGGCGACGATCAGGCCCGTTTCCATCTCGCCAGGGAACTCTTCCACCTGCAGAAAATATCAGAGGCGCTGGCTCACCTCGATCGCCTGCTCGCGGTCGAGCCCAAGAACCCCGCCTATCGCAACCTGGCCGCCACCTGCCATGCATCGGTGGGTGAGGCCGACCGCGCCCTGGCGCACTACGAGGGCCTGCTCGAGGCGCACCCGAGAAATGCGCCGATCTGGACCAACTACGGACAAGTCCTCAGGACGGTGAGGCGCGGCGAAGAGGCGGCGGCGGCGTTCCGGCGGAGCATCGATCTCGACCCGAGGTCAGCGGACGCCTACCTCGGCCTCGCCAACCTGAAGGTGGCCGCCTTCTCGCCTGCGGAGGTGTCGGCGATGCAGCGCCTCGCCACCGAGCCCGGCCTCATCGCCAGCGACCGCCAGCAACTGGCGTTCGCGCTCGGCAAGGCGTTCGAAGACCGTGGCGACTACGCCGCCTCTTTTGCGCAGTATGCCAGCGGCGCGGCCTCGCGCCATGCCGAGACGCCCTACGACGCCGACGCCGTCACGGCCGACTTCCGCCGCTCGATGACGCTGTTCACGCCCGC
This sequence comes from uncultured Pseudomonadota bacterium, assembly GCA_963835495.1. GTDB lineage: Bacteria > Pseudomonadota > Alphaproteobacteria > Caulobacterales > Caulobacteraceae > Acaudatibacter. The sequence continues at coordinate 2,309,000 of CAWIFQ010000003.1, forward strand.
GTTCTTCGAGCGTCGCGCCGGCTATGGCGCAGCTGCCGCCGATCCGATCTTCATCGTCGGCCTCCCGCGTTCCGGCTCGACGCTGGTCGAGCAGATCCTGGCCAGCCATACGGCGATTGAGGGCACGACAGAGCTGCCGAACGTCGGCTTTCTCGCCGAGCGCTTCGCCTCCTATCCCGAAGATCTCGCCAGCTTGAGCCCGGCCCAGGCGACCGAGCTCGGCGAGGAATACCTCCGCGCGACCCAGCAGCACCGCAGGCTGGGGCGGCGCTTCTTCATTGACAAGATGCCGAACAACTTCCGCCACCTCGGGCTGATCCACCTCATCCTCCCCAACGCCAGGATCATCGACGCGCGGCGGCACCCCATGGCGACCTGTTTCTCGTGCTTCAAGCAGCACTTCGCCCAGGGCCAGGCGTTCTCTTACGACCTGGCCGACCTCGGCCGCTACTATCGCGACTACACCCAGCTGATGGCGCACTTCGACGCCGTTCTGCCTGGTCGCGTTCACCGGGTGATCTACGAAGACCTGGTGGAGGACCCGGAATCGGAGGTGCGCCAGTTGCTGGACCACCTCGGCCTCGCCTTCGAGCCGGCGAGCCTGACCTTTTACGAGACCGAGCGAGCCGTGCTTACCGTCAGCTCCGAGCAGGTGCGCCGCCCAATCTTCCGCGAAGGACTTGATCATTGGCGCCACTACGAACCCTGGCTGGCGCCGCTGAGGGACGCGCTGGGACCGGCGCTGGAGACTTGGCGGTCGTAAACGAGCCTACGCTCTGCGCCGTTAGAGCCCGCCGGGCTTGCACTCGGTCTTCAGGAATGCGTCGACGATGTCGAGCTGCTCCTGCATCATCGGCGGGGTCATGAAGATGTACTGGTGGCCCATGTCCTTGATCTCCACCAGCTTCACCGGCTTGCCCGCGCCGCGCAGCGCGGCCGCGAACTTGCGCGACTGCTCGATGTCGACCGTCTGGTCGCGGTCGCCGTGATAGAGCAGCACGGGGATCTGGGCCTCCCTGGCGTGGGCCAGGACGTCCAGGCCGCCGATGGTCGGATGCTGATATTCCTGCAGGAAGCGATCGTCGTTGGTCAGCTCCGCGATCTTGTCCAGATCGCCGGCGCCGGCCCCCGAGATCGCGCACTGATATAGCCCGTTCGGCCGGAGGCTGGCGGCGAGCGCCGCATAGCCACCGTAGGAATAGCCGAAGATGGCGACGCGCCGGGGATCGGCGATCTTGCGGCCGATCAGCCACTTCACCGCGTCGTCGTTGTCGTCCTGCATCTTCTGGCCCCACTCGCGGTCGCCCGCGCGCCAGAGCTTCTGGCCCCAGTCGGTCGACCCGCGGAACTGGGGTTGCAGCACCGCATAGCCGCGCGAGGCGAAGTACTGCACCCAGCCGGAGATATCCCAATCCATGTAGTCGCGCCCCCACGGGCCCCCGTGCGGCTCGATCAGGGTCGGATAGGGGCCGGCGCCGAACTGCGCGCCGGGTGGCAGGGTCAAAAAGGCCGGGATCATCAAGCCGTCCCGCGCCGGGTATTCCACCAGCGTGGTGTCGCCGAGCGCCGCAGCGTCGATCCACGGCCTCGCCTTGCCGAGCAGAGCGAGCTTGCCGCCTGCCAGCAGGTAGTACTCAGGCGGCAGGCGCGGGCCGGACTTCTCCAGGACGATATGCTGCAGGTCGTCTGACCAGCTCAGCAGGCTGACACGCGCCCCCAACTCGACCGCAATCGGCGCCGTCAGCCCGGCGCCCGGGTCGGTCCAATCGACCTTGACCGTCGAAACGCCCAACGCCTGGTCCGCGGCCTTGGCGATCGCCGCCATGTGCGGGTCCAGCCAGTAGACTTTCGACGTCTCGGCGGCGTAGGCGAAGCCCATCGGCCGGCCGTAGTCGGCGGGCGCTGTCGAGTAGATCAGGTCGGGCGACGCCTCGAACAGCTTGTGCTCGAACGCCGGCTCGATGATCTTCCGCTGCTTGATGTCGTATTCGTAGACGCCGGTCTTGTCGCCGCCTTCGGACGACGCGATCAGGATCACGTGCGGGTCGGCGGTGAAGCCGACAATTCTCGTGATCGAGCGGTCCTTGGCGTAGGACCGGAACAGTTCGATCCACTGCCCGCTATCGGGATCGCGGATCTGTTGGGCGATGAAGATCTTGCCGTTGTCGAAGTCGGAGAACTCGCGGGCGCGCAGATCTCCCTTGAGGTCCACCTGATAGCCGCCGAACTTCTCCGAGCCTTTCATGACCCGCTCGGCCGACATGGTGTAAGCGTCGACGCGGTAGATATCCCCGTCCGAACCGAGGCGATGGTCCTCGACCAGCACGTGCCTGGGGTCCATGGCCAGCGCCGAGATCAGCTCGCTGTCGACGATCTGGTTGTAGCTTTGGCTCATCTCCGAGCCCGCGCCACCCACTGGGAGCAGCGGGTCGAACGACTTGCCGTCCAGGTCGGTGATGTAGGTCTTGACCAGGTTGAGCCGGTTGCTCTCCACGTTCGCCGGCTGCACGGCGCGCACGAGCAGCCGGTCGTTCTTCAGGAACGCGACCTGTATGAACCGCATGTGGGTGGCCCGCACCCGCACAGGCTGCGTGGTGAGCGCGTCGGTGCGCCAGACCACGATGTCGACCACCTGGCCGTCGGGCGACGCCAAGCCCACGAGGTGCTTGCCGTCCGGGGCGATCGACACCTGCTGGATCGCCGGCGCGCGGGTCAGGTCGGCGGCGGAGGGCGGCGTGGGCGCGCCCAGCGCCGCCACTGGGGCGAGGAAGAGCATCGCCACGCACACGGCGAACAACGCTCGGATAGCCCGCAAGGCACGCTCCCCCTATGACCGACCTACGCCAAACGCCACTCGGTTCGCCGCGGGCGCTGGTGGCCCGCGGCGTTAGACCCGCCGATCAGAACTTGGCGTCGATATCGAAGTAGAACGAGCGGCCGATCAGGTCGTACTGCGAGACCGCCGACGGCGTGGTGCCGATCCGCGCCGGCTCGAAGCTGTCGTCGAACGAGATCGCCGGCGGGGCCTGGTCGAACAGGTTCTTCACCCCGAAGATCACGGTGAACTTGTCGAACTTCCGGCGCAGCGAGATGTTGCTCAGCGTGTAGAACGGCGTGACGTAATCGGTGGTCACGGTCTGCCCGGTGCCGCGATAGTTGTTGATCGTGGTCGCCGTCGCCGGGTTATCCGACGCGTGACCGATCATGTAGAGTTCCCAGTTGAAGGTCCACGGACCGCGGTCGAACTTCCAATCGATGTTGCCGACGAACCGGGGCACGCCGATCGTGCCCAGGATGTTGTCGATCGATCCGCCGAGCAGGAAGGTATTGGTGTAGGTCGTCCAGTCGAGTTCGGCGTCCACCGTCAGCTTGATGTCTTTCGGCAGCTGGGTGCGGTAGTTGAGGTCGACGTCGATGCCTTCGTCGAGTTCCTTCGCGACGTTGACGTAGTCGTTCTGGACGGTGTCGATCGTGAACGGCGTCGCGGTGCCAGCGCCTTCCCGGGTGATCAGCGAGCAGAACGGGTTGGCCGGGAAGTTCAACGAGCCGTAGCACTGGTTGATGATGTTGGCCGCGCCGAACTGCTGGATCTGATTGTCGATGTCGAAGCTGTAGTAGTCGACCGACAGGCTGATCTGGCGGTCGCCGAACTTCGGCGTCAGCACGAACCCGACGGTCTCGGCGATCGAGGTCTCGGGCTTCAGGTGGCCGGCCCCGCCGCCGGTGAGGATCAGCGCGCTCGAGCCGGTCGGCACGTAGTTGGGCGGGATCCCCAGCGAAGCGCAGTTCTTCTGGATCACCGGCGAGACGCCGCTGGTGCCGTACTGCACGCAGGGATCGATCTCGACCTGGTCGAAGAAGCCGGTCTGGTTGGCCAGGAACAGCTCGAACAGCGCCGGCGCACGGAACGCCGTGCCGTAGGTGGCGCGCGCCGCGAGCCAGTCGGTCAGCTTCCAATCGACCGTGCCCTTGTAGGTGAAGGTGCCGCCGACGTGCGAGTAGTCAGAGTAGCGGCCGGAGAGGTCGACATCCAGGCTGTAGATCGCCGGCACGTCCTTGATCACCGGGATCCGGAGCTCGCCGTAGCCTTCCGACACGTCCTGCGACCCCTTGGTGACGCCGGAAGTGCTGAAGTTGTAGACGTTGTTGTTGATGAAATCCGGGGGCGGAACGTCGTCGATCGATTCCCGCCGGAAGTGAAAGCCGACCGCGGCGCCGAGCGGACCGGCCGGCAGTTGGAACAGGTCGCCGGTGAGCGAGCCCTCGACATAGGCCTGGTCGTAGGTCGTGTGACCCCTGGCGTTGGTGTAGAGGAACGCCGTTTCCGCCGGCGTGAAATGGCCGACGGCCGCGGCCGTGAAGTAGTCGACCGGGACGCAGGCGACACCCGGCTCCAGCTGCGCCATGCTCGGCCCGCCGAAGAAGGTGTTGTTGACGTCACATCCGCTCGGATCGGAGGACCCCGCCGTCGCCTGGACGCGGTCCGACTTCTGGTACTCCTGGGTGTAGGAACCGTCTGACCGGCTGTACTGCCCGTAGAGGTCGTAGGTCCAGTTCTTGAACGTGCCGAACTCGGGCACGTCGCCCTTCACGCCCGCGACGAAGCGATAATAGTTCACCGTCTGCGTCGCCGGAGCGCCCTGCTCGATGATCGGGACCGGGAAGCCGAACCCGGCCGTGTTGAACACGTTTCCGGGGTTCACCGGCTCGACGAAGAACTGGTCGAACAGGTCCTGGGCCGAGTCGCGCTGGTTCAGCAGCACCGAGCCGTACAGCTGCGCGTGGGGCGTCAGGTCATAGCCGCCGAACAGGGTGAAGGTGTAGCGGCTGACTGGCGAGATCGCCGTGTTCTGCTCGAACAGGGCGCTGTTTTCGTGTGTCAGCGCATGCGACGCGCGGGTCGCCGCTGGGTTGCCGGGGAAGGTCAGATCGACGTTCTGCCAGCCTGGCAGGTCGCTCCCGAACGGGCCACCGCCAGCAACGGCCGCGGGGTTCGCCTGATAGACCACCGATGCGCCTGGGAAGAAAAACGGCGCCGCCAGGTCCTCGACGGCCTGATTGATTTCGTTCCAGCATTTGTCCTTGCCGGTCGCCGGATCGACGATGTCCACGATGTGGCCGGAGGAGTCGCGGGCGAGGTCGCGCGAGCAGTTTAGGTAGTCGCGCTGGCCGATCCGCAGCGGATCTTGCCGATAGTAGTCGAACCCGGCCTCGATATAGCCCTTGTCGAAAGTCTTCCCGAAGCTGGCGTTGAATTGGTAGGAATTGCCGCCGGCTTGCTGCGACGGATTCATGTAGAAGTGGATGTCGCCGCCATCCTGGTTGGTCTTGGTGATCACGTTGACCACGCCCGCGACCGCGTCGGAGCCGTAGATTGACGAGGCGCCGTCCTTCAGAATTTCGATGTGGTCGATCATCGACGCCGGGATGGTGTTGAGGTCGATCGGACCCACCGTGCCGCCGACGCCCGCCGGGCCCAGGCGCTGCCCATTGATCAGGAACAGGGTCCGGTCCGAGCCAAGGCCGCGGAGCGAAAGGGTGTTGGCGCCGGGACCGCCCGTGGTGACGAACCCGGTGAAGAAGTTGTTGATCTGGACCGCGTTGGCGGCCACCGGCGACAACTGAAGGATCTGGGTCGTGTCGACATCGCCGGTGAGCGCCGCCTGCTCGGACGTGATCACCGAGAGCGGGTCGGGACTGTTGTAGGTGGTGGTCTTGATCCGCGAGCCGGTGACCACGAGTTCGCCCACATTGGTGCTCTGGGCGGACGCCGGTGTCGTGGCCGTCGTCGCCGGCTCTGGCACCGGTGGAGAAGGCGTCGCCTGGTCGGCGGCCCAAGCCGGCGCGGCCAAAGCCGCAACCAACAGACCCGTGCAAAGCGATGTCGTGGCGAAAAACGCCCTACGGACTTTCATGAAGATCCCCCAGCATGAACCGATGCGCCGATCGGCCGCACCGACCTGACAGCTAAACCTTAGCGGCAATTAAATTTCTGTCACGTTGGTGATACAGGCGGGGGTCGAATTTCGCCGAATGTGGTTCGATTGCGCAACAGTCACGCAACGCCGCATGTGTGGCGGACAAAAACGCTCGGCTAGCTAGTTGCCCGTAAACGGCAGCGTCGGGGCCAGCACAACCGCGCCTTGCTGGCGCAGACGCGCGTCGTGCAGGCTCTGCAGAACCGCCTGAGCCTCCGGGTCGTGCGCCAGTTCGCTCGCCGCGGTCATCAACCTGGCGCTGTCGGCGCTGGCGCCGAAGAGCCGCGCGAGCGCCGCGAACGGGTTCGGCGCCGCGGTGAACGACTTCAGCCGCGCCTCGCCGCTGATGTGGGCCAGCGCCTTGGCGCGCTCGATCGCCTGCGGGAAGCCGCCGAGCAAGTCGACCAGGCCGAGCCCCTTGGCCTGCGCGCCGGTCCAGACGTGACCCTTGGCGATGGCGTCGACCTGCTGCGTCGTCATCTTCCGACCCTCGGCGACGCGCGCGACGAAGCCGTTGTAGATCCGGTCCATCCAGGCGCTGAACGCCGTGCGCTGCGCGGCCGTCATCGGCGCGCCGGCGCCGAACGCGTCGGCGTAGTCGCCGCCCACCTTCAGGCCGCGCACGTCGACGCCGAACTTGGCCAGCGCCGGGCCGATCGCGAACTTGCCGCCGAAGACGCCGATCGAGCCGGTCAGCGTCGACGGCTCGGCGACGATTTCATTGGCCTGTGACGAGACCCAGTAGCCGCCCGAGGCGCCGTAGTCGCCCATGCTGACCACCACCGGCTTGCCGGCCGCCTTGGCCGCGCGCACCGCCGAGAGGATCTCCTCCGAGGCGGTGTCCGAGCCGCCCGGGGAGGACAGGCGGAAGACGATGGCTTTGACGGCCTTGTCGTCGATGGCGTTGTAGAAGGCCTGGGCCAGGTCGTCGGCGTAGATCGAGCGGCTGTTGCTGAGCGGGCTGGAGCGGCCGCCCGTGCCGGTGACGATGTCGCCCTCCGCCTGGATCAGCGCGATGGTCGGCGCGCTGGAAAACGCCGACGCCCGTCTGGCGCGCGCCCGCGTGGCGTAGTCCGAGAAGTCGACCAGCTTGGCGCCGCCGCCGGCGCTTTTGAGGATGGCGTCCTGCGCCTCCTTCACCTCGCCGACGTTGTCGACCAGGCCCTTGGCCTTCGCCTCCTCGGCCGAGTAGGGGCCTGCCTCCAGCGTCGCCCTCAGCGCGTCGGGCGCGAGCTTGCGGTCGGTGGCGGCGGCCGCCAGGCTGGTGGCGTAGATCGAGCCCATCCACGAGAGCTCGGCCTCGCGGTGGGCCGGCGTGTAGTCGTTGTAGAGGTAGCCGTTGATGGCGTTCTTGTACTGATAGCGCTGCTGGAAATCCGGCGTGATGGCGTACTTGTCGAAGAAGTCCTTGAAGAAGACGTCCTCCTGCGCGAGCCCCACCGCCTGGAACGACGCCGACGGCTGCATCCACAGATCGCCGCTGGCCGCGCCGAGCTCGTAGGTCGAGGTCACGACGCCCTGCGGATAGAGGCCCTGGCTATAGGCCAGGATCGGCTTGCCGGCGGCGCGGAAGCGCTGGAACGCCAGCCGCAGCTCGTCCGCCGCCGCGGGCGTCATGCCGCCCTCCGGCAGCCGCACGAACAGGCCCCCGACGTTGGAATCGGTGGACGCCCGGCGCAGCGTCTCCTCGATCCCCATCACCGAAAGCGCGCGCCCGCTGAAGATGGCCAGGCCGTCCTGGGGTTCCTGGTCGGTCAGGCCGCCGCGCAGGTCGAGGTTAAGCACCGAATGCGCCGGCAGCGGCGCGGGGCGCGAGCCGCTGACCGCCGCCACGATCAGCAGTGCGGGCACGACGATCACGAACAGGACGAGGCCGAAGAACACGCCGGCGATGGTGAGCAGAAACTGTTTCATCGCAGCGACCTTATGCCGACCGGCGCTTCAGGCGCCATAGACCGCCCGCTCGAACGCGCCAAATGCCGTCAGCGTCGCCGGATCCGCGAACGGAAAGTGCTGCGCCAGGAACACGCCTGCCGCGCCCGTCGCCGGATCGGCCCAATAGTAGCAGTTGCCAAGCCCGGCCCAGGCCAGCGATCCGGCCGACCGGCCCGCGGGGCCCGGCTCCGGATTGATCAGGAAGCCCAGCCCCCAGCGCTTGACCTTGCCTGGAAGCGGGTCGTACCCGGCGCAGAGCGCGGGGTTGGCCGCCGGCAGCACGCCGACCTCCTCGCCTTCCCATTCGCTGGCCGCCATCGCCGCGACGCTGGCGGCCGACAGGATCGGCCCGCCGCCGGCCAGGATCGCGCTCAGGAACTTCAGGTAGTCCGCCGCGGTGGAATAGAGCCCGCCCCCGCCCATGCCGAAATGCGGCGTCGGCGGCATCTCGAACGCCATCGGGGCGAGGCTGCCGTCCGCGCCCCTGGCGTGCATCGACGCTCGCCGGCCGCGCTGGGCCTCGCTGGGGCTGAAACTGGTCTCGCTCATGCCCAGCGGGGCGAAGATGCGGCGCTGCAGGTACGCATCGAGGCCCTCCCCGCTCACCAGCTCGATCAGCCGGCCGGTCCAATCGGTGTTGATGCCGTAGGCCCAGCCCGAACCTGGCTCGAACAGCAGCGGCGCGTCCGGCCCGACGCCCCTCGGATAGGGGCCGACCGCCGCAACGTAGCGCGTGAGGTCATCGCTGCAGAACTCGTAGCCGAGGCCGGAGGTGTGGGCGAGCAGGCGGCGCAGCGTGACCGGCGCGCGCGCCGCTTCGAGGATCGGCCGCCCCTCGCCGTCGAAGCCCTTGAGCAGCTTCGGCGACGCCAGCGTCGGCAGCCAGGCGCCCACCGGCTCGTCCAGCCCGACGCGGCCCTCCTCGACCAGCTGCAGGGCTGCGGCGGTGGTGATGGCCTTGGTGAAAGAAGCGATCCAGAACACCGTGTCCGGCGTCATTGGCGCGGCGTTGTCGAGCCCGCGCACGCCGGCGGCCGCTTCGACCACCTCGCCGCCCGGCAGACGCGCCGCGACCACCAGGCCGGGCAGCCCGCCGGCCACCGCCTGCGCCAGCGCCGTCTCGATCCGCGCCTGTGCGCTCATGTGGGCAACTCCCCAATTGGTCGGAGTGGCAGGATTCGAACCTGCGACCCCCGCGTCCCGAACGCGGTGCTCTACCAGACTGAGCCACACTCCGAAATTGGGAGGGCGCTATATAGAGGAGGGCCGCCAGGGGGACAAGCCGCCACCGAGACCCCTGCGACAAGGCCGCCGCCGTTGCGCCGGGCGAGACCTTGGGCTATCTCCGCCACCCTGCCCGGCCCGCCCTGCCAAAGGACGCGCCCGGCGGCGCCCCTGCTGGGGAATGGTGTAATGGTAACACAGCGGTTTTTGGTACCGTCATTCTAGGTTCGAGTCCTAGTTCCCCAGCCACGCAGTCTCCGAATATATCTCCAGTATTCGTAGAGATTTTCTTGAACAAACCCCATCTTCAAAACTTCACTGCGTTCGCAGAATTACCCAAACCTAGCGCCATTTCCCTATTATCGGAAATTTCGTCTCTGACCGCTTTTAAACACTCTTTAGTCCCGACATTTCCGACGGTTAGCAGGGAAAAACGTCATTCCCGGTTCGAGTCCAGATCTCCCAGCCAGGCAGTCCCCAAGTATATCTCCGGTATTCGCAGAGATTTTCGCGAATAAACCGGCATCCGCAAAACTTCACCGAATCTCGGCGAATACCTAAATTCGGCGCATAAATCCCTATTATCGGAAATTTCGTCTCTGGTCGCTTTTCGGCGCTCTTTAGTCTCGACATTTCCGACGGTTAGCAGGCAAAAACATCATTCCCGGTTCGAGTCCAGATCTCCCAGCCACCCAGTCCCGGATAACTGGCTCTTTCTGCGATCGTTCGCCGTAACCCCCCGACACGGTGCGACTTCCGGCGCGATCGCGTAACTCCCGCCCCCTCCATTTGCCCCTCTTCAGGCCCGCCTTAGGCCCACCAGGCGCCCCGGTCTCCCTCGTCCAAGGGGCTGGTCACACTTGGCCGTCCCGGCTGGTGGCCGGAGACATATTCGCATATAGGGCGGCGTTTAATGGGAATTTGTCACGTTTATTGGGACTCCAGCTTGTCCGATGCGGCCCGTTCTACTTGTAAATTTAGAGAGATAGTGGAGCTATTCCCATCGTGGATGAAATGGGATTATGGCGGGAGCTGATGGGATCCTGACCGCGGCGAAATGGCCCTTGATCGGAATGCACGGGAAGTTGGCGGGTCGCCCTTGCGGAGAGGCTCTACGCCTCCCAGCTTCACCGTCGGCGGCTCATCGCGAGCGCCACACCGGCAGCACGGGGTCGTTCGGCCCACGAGCATTCGGACTTCAACATCAAATTGAGGACCGACCGTGAAAGCGGCGGGCGAATGCTTATGACTGAGCGACCCGAAGAGGGCGCGGACAACGAGCCGCGCCATGACGACAAACAACCCCAACCCGAGCGCCGGCTGCCGCCGGTGCGTCACCGCGTCCGCTTGGTCGCGGTGGCCTCCCCTCCGAACCCGACGCCGGCCGCCGAGCCAGAGCCCGCGGCGGAAACGACGCCCGAAGCGGCTTCGAAGGCGGCCGACGGCTACGAAATTGGCTACAAGAAGCCGCCCAAGCACAGCCAGTTCAAGAAGGGCCAGGTCGCCAACCCGACGGGTCGGCCGAAGGGCGCCAAGTCGCTCTCGACCCTTGTGGACGAGGCGCTCAGCGCTCAGATCAAGGTCAAGATCGGCGGGCGCACGCTAACCACCTCCAAGCGCGACGTGATGGTCAAGCAATACGTCGAGAAGGCGATGCGCGGCGACATGAAGGCGTTCGCCATGCTGGTGAAGCTCGACCCGAAAGCCCGGGTCCTGGAAGCCGATGAGGGGGCCGCCACGAGCTCCCAGGCTAAAGACGACGACATCGCAGCGGTGGCCGCGTTCCTGAACCGCCACGCCCAGCCTGAGGAGGACGAACAATGAAACCCGTCCTCGCACAAGCTGATCTGGACCGGGAGTTGCAGAGCAACTTCCGGCTCTTCCTCTTCATGGCGTTCCGGACCCTCCACGGCGGCAAGAACCCGCGGTGGAACTGGCACATCGACGCCATCTGCCATGCCGTCGAGGAGACCTGGTCCCAGGAAGGCGGCCGGTTGCTCATCACCATCCCGCCCCGACACCTGAAGTCGATCGCCGTCTCGGTGGCCCATGCCGCCTTCCTGATGGGCAAGGACCCCATCCACGCGGCCACGGGCACCGCATTGCACGGACAGAGTTATGCGACGCGCGACCCGGGGCGCGACCTGGCGGCCGATTACCCCGCGCCGATCCACGAGGTTTTTAACATCGGCGTGCTCCACACCGCGCTTAGTGGTGGCCGACCGCCGCATGCGCCTTACGCGCCATGCACCCCTCAGCAGCTCGCTGCTAAAGGATATCGATATTGGGCGCTCGGCCACGTCCACGACCACGAGATCGTGGCCACCCAGCCCTACATCGTGTTCCCGGGCAACCTTCAGGGAAGGCACATCCGGGAGATCGGCGCGAAAGGCGCCGTCATCGTCGATGTCTTGGACGGCGAGGTCGATATCGTGCGCCATATCCCTTTGGACGCAGTGCGATGGGCTCGGGTGGAGGTGGACCTGCAAGGATGCGTGGACGACGACGCCGCTCATGCTCGAGTGCGCGAGGCGCTGCAGAACGCTCAGATCGACGCAGCGAACGGACGGCCCTTGATGGTCCGAGTAACCTACGTCGGCGAGAGCCGTCCTACACGAAAGGTTGGCCGAGCATCGCGCAGAAATGGAAGCGCAGGCAGAGTTCACGTAATAAAGCGCGCGGAGATCGGCTTGCTGCGTTGGGCGATCGATCGCTATCGGGCGGAAAAGCAAGCACCATTGCTTAAGCGGGCTTCGGAACTCTTCTCGATCCTCACCCTCGGACGCTACAACGCCTTGACGATCGACGCCTCTGGCGCCGCTCCGGCGATCTTCGGCGTGACCGCCGACGGCGCGTTCATCGTGCCGGCGGCGCGGATGAGCGAAGGTGCCGTCGACCAACTCTACCTTTCCCTACGGCTGGCGGCCGTCGAGGACGCCGTGGACCAAGGCATTAGGCTCCCCTTCCTCGCCGACGACCTGTTCATCAACTACGATGACCAGCGTGCGGCCGCTGGGTTCAAAGTCCTCGCGGCTCTAGCGGCCAAAACTCAGGTCTTGTTTTTCACCCACCACGACCACCTGATTCCCGTTGCCGAGCGGGCATTCGCGGGCACCGGCACCGCGGTCTGCCGCCTCGGAACCTAGGTCACCGTTCAGGCGCGCGCGACAGGGTGGCCGGCCGCTTCGTAAGGTGCGGGCGCTGAGGTTAACCGGCGGCCCCTACCCGGCCGAGATGGCCAAGACCGACAACTCGATCCGGAACTTCAACGCGTCGCCCGACTTGATCCGACTCTGGGGTTGACGCCGTCCACCGCGGGGGGACTTCGAACTTCCTTTCCGATAACGCCAGGACGGCCCGGGTCGACAGCCCGCCCAACGCAGGTCACCCTGGAGGTACGACGCTTTCCGCCGTCGCCCAATCCAGCCTCGAGACGCTGGTCGCCTGGCCTTTCTCCTCATCGATCGCCCAGAACAGCAGTTTCACGTCCCTGGAATAGTACCGGTACTGCTCCTCGCCCTTCGGCCCCGCGGCCGCCGCCGCTTCGTCGAACTCCACCTCGGCGTTCCGCGCCGAGATATCCAGAAACACTGGCCCCAGCAGCGCCTCGATCGCCTTCAGCCGAAGCTCGATCCAGCCGATCATCGCCGCCAGCCGCGGCCGCTCGGCCGGATCCGAATTCTGAAGCATGCGCCAGCACCCGCTGCAGCTTCTCACGCTGCTGCAGTTGCGCGTCGATCTCGTCGACGAACGCCACCCGCCGCGTCTCGCGGATCTTGAACGCCGCCTCGCGCCGGCGGCGCGCTTCCCAAAGTGCGGCCTCGCGTGCCCGCGCCTCGGCCTCAAGCCGCCGGGTCTTCTTCAGCGCCGCGTGCTCGGCGAGGCCTGCCATCACGTCCGGCAACGTCTGCTCGACCGGCTTGGTCTTGCGGTCGGCGTAGGTGCGGCGAAGGCCGCTGTAGTCGTTCTCCTGGATCACCAGGGCCAGCCGGCCCGAGGGGGCGTTGTCGTATTTCGGCCAAGGGTCGGCGGTGGAGCCCCATCGCGACCGATCGGCTTTGATCTTGAGTTCCTTGGGCGTCGGCTCATGCAGGGTGCGGGCGGGTGGTTCGTCGACGGCCAGACGCAGCGGCTCTTCGTCGACGACCAGGACGATGCCGCTGTCGGTCACCTGCGTGCCGTGTCCCTGCGTCTCGGCCAGGCGCAGCAGTGACTGAGCAGGCCGATCGCCCGCTCGAGACTGGCAGGTCCGATCTTCATGGCGACGACGCCGCGGCCGCTGGCGGAGACGAAGCCCTGGCTATCGGGTTTGGCCTTGCTGATTGCTTTGCGCGTCGCGGCGAGGATCGCCGGCTCCGGGGCCCCCTGCCCTACCGGCTCCTGCGGCGGTGGCGGCGCCGCGACGGCGGCGCGGGCTTTGTCGCCGGCGTCCTTGACCGCGGCGGGCAGTCGCCGGCCCGGGTTGGGGTGGACCTGGATCTGGCCTCCGCGACCGTTCTTCAGTTTGGGGAGTGGGTCTTTGGTGACGGGTTTGCCGTGGGCGAGTTTGGCCCAGTAGCCGCGTTCCGGGGTTGGGATGTCGTAGCGGTTGCAGGTCTTCTTCAGGGCGGTGCCGGAGACGCCGAACTCGGCGGCGACTTTGGTCATGGGCTCGGCCCAGACGCGCTCGTAGAGGTCTTCCCGCGACAGCAACTGCATCGAACACGCTCTCCCACACTACGAGGTGGCGATGTCGTGCAGGGCTATTTTGGCGACAAGGCGCCGGCGCGGATGACGAGCTTACAAATGGCCGCCGGGCCCTCCCGGCCGGGGAGTCGAACTTGGGGCGTCTAATGGACGTTCGCCGCCGTGCAACGTGCGGGTGACCTACACCGCACGCTCCAGCGCCTCACGGATCAGCCGGCGGTCGGGCACGCCGAACCTAGCGGTCGAAACGCCAAAGCTGCCGGCGTAGGCGGCCTCAAAGCCCATCGAAGACGCCACGTGGAAGGGCGCGCGTCGCGAGCGACTACGCGACCGCCTCAGCTACACCACCCGTTGGGGAACGATCCCCACTTTTCGGAGAGGCCGGGTCCGGCGGGCATCGCGGTATAGGCGGTAGGGGTGTCTCCTGCCTAATCTGATTTGGCGCGAGGGAAGGGCGATGAAGTTCGAAGCGTTCGACGAGGCCATGCGCGTCCTGCCGGGCGTGACGCTCAACATCAAATGGGAGACCCGCCGCACCTATTGCGTCGGCGGCAGGATTTTCGTCTTGGCCGGCAGCCTCGGCGACGAGGCGCCGCGCTATGTGTTCAAGGCCTCCGAGCTCGGCTTCGAGATGCTGGTCGAGACCGGCGCCGCCGCACCGGCGCCTTATCTCGGCCGGGCCAAGTGGGTCATCATGACCGCGCCCGACAGTCTGGAGGACGCCGATCTCCTCGCCTACGCCAAGCAGGCCCATGCGCTGGTGGCCGCCAAGCTGCCGAAGCGGGTCAGGATAGGGCTCGGGATACTGAAATGACACCCGCGGACCCAACCGAGCGGGCTCCACCACTTCGTCATGACGAGCCCGAGTGCTTGGATAGGATCGTGACCAGGTGGCGGACCGTTTCGCGTAGTTCCTCCAGGCCCTCCCCCTCGTAGCCGTCGGCCATTGTTTGGGGCACATGGACTGCGCTCTTGCGCAGCTCGCGGCCCTTGCCTGTCAGGTCGATCTGGACGCGTCGCTCGTCGCGCTCGTCTCGTCGTCGGGTGACGAGCCCCGCCGCCTCCATTCGCTTCAGCAGGGGGGTTAGCGTGCCGCTGTCGAGATAGAGGCGGGCGCCCAGAGAACCGACGGTCTGCGGCTCGCCCTCCCAGAGCACCAGCATTACCAGGTACTGCGGATAGGTCAGGCTCAGCTTGGCCAGCACCGGACGGTAGAGCCGGCCGATGAGGTTAGTCGCCGCGTAGAGCGGGAAACAAACCTGCAGATCCAGCCGCAGCGGGTCGTCGTCGGGTGGGTCAGCGTCGGCCATGCATTTTCAATTGCAGCAAATATAATTTGACACAACTGAACTCCTGCGAGATGCCGCGTCGACGCTGTTCTTCCGCAACCGGATCCGAAACCCCCATGAAGTCTCTTCTCTCGGCCGCCCTTGGCGCGGCGCTGCTCAGCGGCGCGGCCGCCTTCGCCGATCCGGCGCCCACGCCCGCCGCGCCGCCCGCTCCGACCATCGTTCGCGGCACCATCGCCCAGGTCGCGGCGGGCGAGGTGAAGATCAAGGCGCGCGACGGCAAGCTGGTCGCCGTCGCACTCTCGCCCGACTGGAGCGTGCAGGTCACCAAACCGGTGACGCTGGAGGCGATCCAGCCCGGCAGCTTCATCGGCACCTCCGAGATGCCGCAGGCGAATGGCTCCGGTCGTTCGCTCGAGGTGCACGTGTTCCCGCCCGGCGTGAAGATGGGCGAGGGTCACTACGGCTGGGACCTCAGGAAGGGCTCGATGATGACCAATGGCACCGTCGGCAAGGTGCTGCTTGGCGCCCATCACGCCCGCGAGATCGACGTCAGCTATCCCACCGGCGTGCGCCACATCGTCGTGCCGGCGAATATCCCGATCGTGCAGATCACCCCCGGGACGCGCGACATGGCCAAACCAGGGGTCGGCGTCTTCCTGATCGCTGTGAAGACACCGTCCGGAGGGTTGGCCACCAACGGCATGGCGATCGGCGAGGCCGGCAAACCGCCGCCGATGTAGCGGGCGCCGCGACTTCGAGGGGGCGCTTGATGCCTGAGGATCGACCGCGCAGAGGTGGCGGCGCACTGGTCTATCGCCACGGCCTGGTGGTGCGGCTGACCCATTGGGTCAACCTCGCCAGCATGGTGGTGCTGCTGCTCTCGGGGCTGCAGATCCTCTGCGCCCACCCGGCGTTCTACTGGGGCGATGTCTCGACCTTCGCCCGTCCGTTAGCGGCGGTGACGACCTCGACTGCGAACGATGGATCGTCGCGCGGGGCGCTCACCATCGCCGGCGCGCGGTTCGACACAACCGGCCTGCTCGGGGTCTCGAAAAGTACGGACGGCTCGTCCAGCGAGCGCGCGTTCCCGGCCTGGCTGACGCTGCCGGCCGAGCTCGATCTGGGCGCCGGGCGCCGCTGGCACTTCTTCTTCGCCTGGCTTTTCGCGATCAACGGCGCGCTTTACCTGGGCACGGGCCTGATCACCCTGCGCCTGCAGCGCACTTTAATTCCGTCGCGCAGCGATCTCGCCGGCCTCGGCCGCACCGCGTTCGATCACCTGCGACTGAAGTTTCCGCGCGGCGAGGCGGCGCGCGACTACAATCGTCTGCAGAAGTTCGTCTACCTGGCGTGGTCTTCGGGCTGCTGCCGGCTGATGCTGGCCACCGGTCTTTCGATGTCGCCGAGCATCGACGCCTGGGTCCCGGCGCTGGCCGGGCAACCGTTCGGCGGGCGCCAGTCTGCGCGCACGATCCACTTCATCATGCGCCAGCGCTCTGGTGCTCTTCGTCGCGTCTCACGTGGCGATGGTGCTTCTCTCCGGGCCCCTCAACGAGATGCGCTCGATGATCACCGGCTGGTTCGTGATCCGGCCCGAGAAGGAGCGCGCATGAGCGCTGAGCCGCCGCTCCTGGCTCGGGCGGCGCTGGCCTGGCCGCGGCGCTGGCTGCCGCGCTTGTGCATCAAGCTCACGCGTCGCCGGCGGTGAACCAGGGCCTCAACGCCGGCGAGACGCTGACCCGTCGACGTGCAGCGCTTCTTCCTGGTCGGCCGACAGTCGCTGGCGCACGGAATACGACCGCGGCCGACATATCGCCCGCGATTTCAAGCGCCAACGGCTCCACCGAGCCCGCAGGAGCCGACCTACCGCGCTCTGGCCGCCAGCAACTTCGCCAACTGGCGGCTGCAGATCGGCGGCCTGGTCGAGCGGCCGCTGCAGCTGTCGCTCGCCGATCTCGCGCCGTGCCGACGCGCAGCCAGATCACCCGCCACGACTGCGTCGAGGGCTGGAGCGGCATCGGCGAGTGGAAGGGCGCGCGGCTCGGCCCGCTGCTGCAGCGGTGGGGCTGAAGCCAGCGGCCCGCTACGTCGTCTTCTTCTGCGCCGACACCCTGGAGCTGACGCTCGACGGACCGGCGTCTACTACGAGAGCATCGACCTGGCCGACGCCTACCACCCGCAGACGATCCTGGCCTACGAGATGAACGGCCAGCCGCTGCCGGTCGCCCACGGCGCGCCGCTGCGGCTGCGGCTGGAGCGCCAGCTCGGCTACAAGATGGCCAAGTACGTCATGCGCATCGAGGCCATCGCCAGCTTCGCCCACCTCGGCCGCGGCAAGCGGTGGCTATTGGGAAGATCGCGGCTATCAGTGGTACGCGGGCATCTGAGAGCCGCCGCGGGCATCGTCAGAGTAACTGGGTCGGCGGTCTTCGACGCCAAGACTGGCCCCTCACGGTGGCGCTTTCCCAATGAAAACAGCGACGCCGCTGCGCGCGCTGCACATCGAAATGCCAGTATAGAACTTAATCTGACGGTGCCCCGCGCGCTTTTCGCGGGGAGTCGAACTTGGGCGTCTAACCGACGTTCACGACCGCCGCTTCGCGCCACTAGCTGCCGTTGGGTTCGGTGCGGGAACCGGACGTTCCATATCCGAGGTGGTGGGCTCTCGAAGATTGCCCCCTCCCATTTTCTAACGGCCGTTAGTTTGTTTATTGACTCTTTCCGCTTCGCGGTTCGTGATGTGAGCCAAGCCGAAAGACGCCAAGACCGGCCCGAGGAAAACGCCATGGATTTCGAACTCCCGAAGGAGGACGACCCGCGCCGCCTTGAGGTCAGGGCATGGTTCGAGGCGCGACCCAGCCGTCGGGCCGCGAGTTGGCCGAGGCCGGCTATGCGACGCCGCACTGGCCAGGCCCTGGGGCTTGGCGGCGGACGCCGAGACGCAGCTGATTGTCGACGAGGAAATGAAGCGCGCAAAGGTCACGCCTCCGGCCCTCCTCAATCCGGTCGCGGTCAACAACTGCGCCCAGTCGCTGCTCACGCACGGAACTGACGCCCAGCGCGAGCGATTCCTGATGCCCGCCCTCGCTGGCGAGGAGATCTGGTGCATGCTGTTCAGCGAGCCGGCCGGCGGCTCGGACCTCGGCTCGCTGCGCACCACCGCACGGCGCGAGGGCGACCACTATGTGGTCAACGGCCAGAAGATCTGGACGTCGCTGGCCCACAAGGCGAACGGTCGGCGTGCTGGTCGCCCGCACCGATCCGGCGGCGTCCAAGCACGCCGGCCTCTCCCAGTTCCTGATCGACATGGAAACGCCCGGGATCACCGTGCGGCCGATCATCGACATGTCCGGCAATGAGAACGAGTACAACGAGGTCTTCTTCGAGGATGTGATCGTGCCGGCCGACCGCTTGCTCGGCCAGGAAGGCGAGGGCTGGGCGCTCTCGATGCGCCAGCTGCAGACCGAACGCGTGGCGCTCTCCAAGCCCGGCGCGATCTGGGGTTCGGGGCCATCGGCGCGAGAGCTGATCGCCGGCCTGGACGCCATCGGCGCGCTTGACGATCCGCTGGTGCGGGACGAGGCGGCCAGCATCTACATCGAGGGCGAGATCCTGCGCCTGCTGGCCTACCGCTCGCTCAGCGATCGGATGAACGCCAAGACGCCCGGCCCGGAAGGCGCGGTTCGCAAGATGCTCGCCGCGCCGCATGGCCAGCGCGTTGTCGATCTCGCCAAGCGCGTCCAGGGCCCGAGCGGGTTGATGGACGGCGCGGCGGCGTTTCCGGCCAAGGGCGAGCGGCGCGGCATGTTCGACGACTGGGACTACGCCTTCTGGTTCAGCCCGGCGGTGACCCTCGGCGTGGGCACCCAGGAGATCCTCAAGAACGTCGTCGGCGAGCGGATGCTGGCCCTGCCGCGCGAATACGATCCCTCCGCGCGTGGCCCGTGGAACCAGAGCCAGGGCGGCGCGGCTGCGCCCGATCCGGCGGCGAAGTCGGCAACACAGGCGGAGACGGCGTCATGAACTTCTCGCTCAGCGACGACCATCGCCTGCTCAAGGACTCCGCCAAGACCTTCCTCGACGCCGAGATCAGCCTAAGACCCCTGCTCGTGCCCGGCGCGACCGTTCGCGACGCCGGCTATGCGGACAACTGGGCCAAGATCGCCCAGATGGGCTGGGCCGGCCTTCTGATCCCCGAGGAATTCGGCGGCGCGGGCCTTGGCTGCATCGATCTGATCATGATCGTCGAGGAACTCGGCCGCACGCCTGACGCCCAGCCCCTTCCTCGGCACCCTGCTGGGAACACTGGCGGTGATGAAGGGCGGCGACGCCGCGCTGCAGACCCGCGTCCTGCCCCAGGTCGCGGCCGGCGAGGTCGCGCTGGCGCTCGCCGCCGCCGAGGCCGACGGCCGCGAGGACGGCCCGGACCGGGAGACGGCCGCGGAGCCCAGCGGCGCCGGCTGGCGGATCACTGGACGAAAGAGTCTTCGTGATCGACGCGGCCGCGGCGCAGATGCTGGTGGTCGCCGCCCAGGTCGGCGGCGAGCGGCGCCTCTTCCTCGTCGACGCCCGCAAGCCCGGCGTCGAGGTCGCGATCGAGCCCTGGCGCGATATCACCCGCCAGGTCTGCACGGTCACGCTGGACCGCGCCGAGGCCGAGCCGCTTGGCGGCGGCGACGTCTGGCCCTGGGTGCGAGATCGCGCACTGCTGGCGCTGGCGGCCGAGAACGCCGCTGGCCTGCGCCACGTGCTGGATGTGACGGCCGCCTATGCCCGCGAGCGGGTGGCCTTCGGCCGGCCGATCGGCGCCTATCAGGCCATCAAGCACGCGCTCGCCGATATGCTGGGCCAGGCGGAGGCGGCCGCCGCCGCCGTGCTCTATGCCGCCTGGGCGCTCTCCGAGGAGGACGCGCGCGCGCCGCTCGCCGCAGCCATGGCCAAGGCCTACTCCAGCGACGCCTACGTCGAGGCCGCGCACCGCAGCATCCAGATCTTCGGCGCGATCGGCTTCACCTGGGAGATGCCGAACCACCTCTATCTGAAGCGGGCGCGCGCCAACGCCGAGATGTTCGGCGCCTCCCGCGAACACCGTTCGCGCGTCATCGATCTGGCCCGTGCGGAACTGGCGGCATGAGCGCCAGCACCGCCAACGCGCCGATGTCCGGGCTCAAGGTGGTCGACTTCAGCACCCTCGTCGCCGGCCCCTGGGCGACGCGGCTGATGGCCGATTGCGGCGCCGAGGTGATCAAGGTCGAGACCGATCGGCGAAGGCGACCTGCTCCGCTACGCACCGCCGATCGTGGACGGCATGAGCCGCGTGTTCGCCCAGTTCAATCGCGGCAAGAAGAGCGTCGCGCTGGATCTCAAGTCGGCCGGCGGCCTCGAGACCGCGCGCCGCCTGGTCGACCAGGCCGACGTCGTGGTGGAGAACTTCCGCCCCGGCGTGATGGATCGGTTCGGCCTTGGGTTCGCTGAAGCCGCACGGCGCAACCCGCGACTGGTCTACTGCTCGATCTCCGGCTTCGGCCAGGACGGACCGCTTGCCGGGGAATGCGGCCTACGCCCCGGTCGTCCACGCCATGACTGGCTTCGACATGGCGGTGCTGGCAGGACAGGACGATGGCGCGTCGCCGCCGCGCGGCCAGCGTGATGATCGCCGACGTGGTGGCCGGGGTCCTACGCCTTCGGCGCGGTGCAGGCCGCGCTCTTGCGCCGCGAGCGCTTCGGCGTCGGCGGCTTCGTCGACGTCACCTTGATCGAGTCGATGCTGAGCCTGGTGGGCATCCAGTTGCAGGAAGCCCAGGCCGCCGGCGCCGCTGCGCTCGGCGGCGTTCCGACCCGTACCGCACTGCCGACGGCTTCGTCGTCGCGCCGCTGGTCAACGCGCGGAATTTCCTCGCGATCTTCTCGGTGATCGGCCGGCCCGATTGGGCGAGCGATGCGCTGATGGCCGAGCCTGGCGCCATCGCGCGGCGTCGTCGCGAGGTCGAGGACCTGCTTGGCGTCTGGGCGGCCGAGCGAAGCAGCGCCGAATGCGTCCGCGCCCTCAACGCCGCCGGCGCGCCCTGCGGCGCCTACGCGACCGCCAGCGAGGCGCTCGCCCATCCGCACCTGGCAGGCGCGCGGCTCGTTCGCGGAGCTCGAAGACGCCGACGGCGCGCTTCAAGGTCTGAACGCGCCGTTCAGGCTCGACGGCGCCTTCTGCCGCCGGCGGCGATTTCGTCGCGCGTCTTGGCGAACACACCGATGAAGTGCTGGCTGCGCTCGCGGCGCCCCGGCGCACCGGCCCGAATCTCCCCGCGATGGAAGCGAGGACCTGAGCGCATGGATCTCGGCATTGCCGGAAGGAAGGCGATCGTCTGCGGCGCCAGCGCCGGCCTGGGCCGCGGCGCCGCGACGGCGCTGGCCGCGGAAGGCGTCGAGGTCGTGATCGCCGCCCGCGATCCCGAGCGGCTGCAGGCGGCGGCCAAGGCCATCGGCGCGGAGACCGGGAACGAGCCCAGGTGGGTCTCCGCCGACGTCACCACGGAAGACGGGCCGCGCGGCGCTGCTGGCGGCCTGCCCGGCGCCCGACATCCTGATCAACAACGCCGGCGGTCCGCCGCCGGGCGACTTCCGCACCTGGTCGCGCGCCGACTGGATCAAGGCGCTCGACGCCAACATGCTCTCGGCCATCGACCTGATCCGCCAGACCATCGACGGCATGATCGAGCGACGCTTCGGGCGCATCGTCAGCATCACCAGCCACATGGTGAAGGCGCCGGTGGGGATGCTCGGCCTCTCCAACGGCGCGCGCGCCGGTCTGACCGGGCTTCGTCGGCGGCGTGGCCCGCGACGTCGCGCAGTACGGGGTGACGCTGAACAACGTCCTGCCCGGCCAGTTCGACACCGATCGGCTGAAATCGAACCACCGCACCTTCGCCGCCGCGCGCAACGTCGAGCTCGAGGATGCGCGCGAGACGTTCATGCGCCAGATCCCCGCCCGGCGCTTCGGCGACCCGCGCGAGTTCGGCGCGGCCTGCGCCTTCCTGTGCAGCGCGCACGCCGGCTTCATCACCGGCCAGAACCTGCTGCTCGACGGCGGCCAGTTCCCGGGGCTGCTCTGATGCGCACCTCGAAGACCACCTGCAACAAGAGGGACGGCGATGACCCTGCTCGAACGTCCCACCGCGCCGCCCGCGGCCCGCACGGGCCTGGTCATGGAAGACCGCGAGCGCTTCCTGTTCCGCGTCGCGCGCAAGGCCTTCACCGACGAGCAGGTGCTGGAGGCCGAGCGGCGCGAGATCTTCGACAAATGCTGGCTCTATCTCGGCCACGGCTCGGAGATCGCCAAGAACTGCGACTTCCTCGCCCGGTCGGTGGGAGGGCGCGACCTGGTGTTCAACCGCGACCGCGGCGGGGCCGTCCACGCCTTCCTGAACACCTGCCCGCACCGGGGCGCGCAGCTGGTGCGCGAGCCGCGCGGCAACGCCATCTCGTTCCAGTGTTTCTACCATGGCTGGGCGTTCAACGTGAACGGGCGCTTCGCCTCGAAGCTACGCCGATGGCAACTACGGCGAGGGCCACTATGCCGGCGGCTGCGCCGACCTGATCGGCGTGCCGCGCCTCGAGCACTACCGCGACTTCTACTTCATCAATTTCGACCGGGACGCCGTCAGCCTCTCGGACTATCTCGCCGGCGCCAAGGAGATCATCGACCTCGTCGCCGACCAGGGCGAGGCGGGCATGGAGATCGTCGGCGGCGGCCAGAACTACTTCATCGACGCCAACTGGAAGCTGCTGGCCGAGAACAGCGTCGACGGCTTCCACGGCCTGCCGACCCACACCACCTACTTCGACTACCTGAACAACGTCGGCGGCCTGCGGCCAGACAAGTTCCCCTACCCGTTCCAGCAGGTCAGGGACCTGGGCAACGGCCACGCGGTGATCGAGTACCCCTCGCCCTGGGGCCGTCCGGTGGCGCGCTGGACGCCGGCCTGGGGGGACGAGAAGCGCGAGATGATCGAGGCCGGCCGCGCCCGGCTGGTGCAGCAGTTCGGCGAGGAGCGCGGCCTGCGGATGGCCGAGCTCAGCCGCAACATGATCATCTTCCCCAACCTGGTCATCAACGACATCATGGCGATCACCGTGCGGACCTTCCAGCCGCTGGCGCCCGGACAGGATGGCGGTCAGCGCCTGGGCGCTGGGCGTCAAGGACGAGGACGAGCGCCTGCGGGCGCTGCGCCTCTTCAACTTCCTGGAGTTCCTCGGTCCGGGCGGCCTCGCCACGCCCGACGACGTCGAGGCGCTGGAGTCCTGCCAGCGCGGCTATCGCAACCTGCGCGAGGCGGGCTGGAACGACATCTCCAAGGGCATGCCGCGCGGCGCCGACGCCCGCACCGACGACGAGGAGCAGATGCGCTGTTACTGGCGCGAGTGGGATCGCCGCATCGGAGGCGCCGCATGAGCGCCGCCACGACCATGGCCAAGGCGGGCGTCGCGTCGGTGACCCGCGCCGAGGTCGAAGACTTCCTCTACGCAGAGGCGGCGTTGCTCGACGAATGGCGGCTGGACGAGTGGTTCTCCCTCTTCGCCCCCGGCGCGGTCTATGAGGTCCCGACCGCCGGCGCGCCGGATGACGACGACTCCGCCAAGGCGCTGTTCTACATCGCCGACGACTATGTGCGCCTGCAGAGAGCGGGTCGCGCGGCTCGGAAAGCGGGAAGCGCACGCCGAGTTTCCCCGCTCCCGGCTGCGCCGAATGATCAGCAACGTGCGGATCCTCTCGGCTTCGGCGGGTCAGCTGCAGGTGGCCTGCAACCTGGTCTGCTACCGGGCCAAGAACGGCAAGGTCGACACCTACTTTGGCCACGCGCTCTACGGCCTCGATGTGTCGGGGTCGCAGTGGATGATCACCGCCAAGCGCGTGATGCTCGACATGGACCTGCTCTACCCGGGCAAGGTCAGCATCCTGCTCTGACCCCTCCAGGAGGACCGAACCATGGCCGAGATCCTGGCGCTGGGCGTCAGCCACTATCCGCCGCTGGCGGGACCGGATGAGCGGATGGCTTACATCCTGCGGCGCATGCTGCAGAACCCGAACCTGCCGGCGTCGCTGCGCGAGCCCGCCGGCTGGCCCGAGGCGCATGCGGGCCGAGTGGGGCAATGACGAGGGCGTCAGCGCCGCGGCGCGGCATCGCTCGGACCTGGTCGCCGCGCTGATGAAGACCCGCGACGGCGCTGGACGCGTTCGATCCCGACTTCGTGGTCATCTGGGGCGACGACCAGTACGAGAACTTCAGGGAAGACGTGGTGCCGCCGTACTGCGTCAGCGCCTACGAGTCGTTCAAGATCACCGTGCCGCCGGGCAACGTCTGGGGCGAGCCGGCCGGGGAGCTGTTCGAGCAGCCCGGACATGTGCGCGGCGCCAAACATCTGACCACCGGCCTGATCGAGGCCGGGTTCGACGCGGCCTACGCCTACAAGCCGCTGCACCATAGTCTGGGCCACGCCTTCGCCAACGCGGTGCTGTACCTCGACTACAACCGCGTGGGATTCCCCTACCCGATCGTTCCGGTGGCCATCAATTGCTACGGGCGCAAGGTTATCAGCCAGCGCGGCGGCTTCCCCAACTTCGAGCGCGACTCTGGACGAGGACGATCTCGATCCGCCCGCGCCGACGCCGAAGCGCCTGTTCGACCTCGGCGCGGCGACGGCCAAGGTGCTGGCCGCGTCGCCCTGGCGCGTGGCCGTGCTCGCCTCCTCCGGCTGGTCGCACGCCTTCCTGACCGAGAAGAACCACTTCCTCTATCCCGACACGCCCGCTGATCGACGCATGTACGACGCGCTGCGCGGCGGCGACTACGAGACCTGGCGCAACCACACAGCGTCGGCGGTCGAGGACAGCGGACAGCAGGAGCTGCTGAACTGGATGTGCCTGGCCGGGGCGCTGAAGGAACTGGACCGCAAGCCGGCTTCGACCGAGTTCATCGACACCTGGATCTTCAATTCGTCCAAAGCCTTCCTGATCGCGCCGCCATGAGCCTCGAGGGACACCGGACATGCGCCTGAGTGGCAAGGTCGCGCTGGTGACCGGGACCAGCCCCAACATCGGCGGCGGGATCGCCGAGGGCCTGGCGCACGAGGGGGCGACGATCGTCGCGGTCGATTCCCGCGCCGAAAACGCCGTCGACTGCGCCCGGGCGATCGAGGCGGCTGGCGGCAAGGCGCTCGGCGTGACGTGCGACGTCTGCGACGAAGACCAGGTGAAGCGGACGGTCGAAGCCGGCCTCTCGGCGTTCGGCAAGATCGACATCCTCGTCAACAACGCCGCCTTCTTCAACAAGAAGGGCGTGCTCGACATGTCGCTGGCGGAGTGGCGCAGGCAGACCGACGTGATCCTCACCGGCGCCTTCCTGCTCACGAAATACGTCGCCCAGTCGATGATCGAGCGCGGCGTCGCCGGCCGCATCCTCAACATCATCTCCACCGCCGGGCACCAGGGCGAGCCCGGCAACATCGCCTACAGCACGGCCAAGTGCGGCCTGCTCAACTTCACCCGCTCGGCCGCGATGGAGCTCGCGCGCCACAACATCCGCGTCAACAGCCTGACCCCGACCGCGACCGATCCGGCCGAGAGCTTCGAGCGCGCGGCCCGCTGGGGCCGCGAGACGCGGGTTCCTGCCGGGCTCGCCGCGGTGATGGAGCCGTTCCGGCGCGGCATTCCGATGCAGAGGCTGCCGAAGCCGACCGACTACGGCCTCGCGGCCGCCTTCCTGGTCTCCGACGACGCCGCCATGATCACCGGCACTGACCTGCGCGTCGACGCCGGCGCGGTCGCCCGCTACTGGGCCTGGGACCCGAGCGCGGCCGCGGCCAAGGAGGCATGACCATGGCGCATCCTCCGCTGATCGACATCCACTCGCACGTGGTTCCGCAGGAACTGCCCGGCGACCCCACCGGCGGGGCGATCGGCGCCTGGCCGTCGGTCGTCTGCGAGGCGTGCCGGACCAAGGCGCAGGTGTTCATGGGCAAGACGCCCGTTCCGCGAGATCGACGATCGTTCCTGGTCCCCGGCGCGCCGGATCGAGGACATGGATCGCGACGGCGTCGCCGCCCAGGCGCTCTCGCCGATGCCGGAGCTGCTGTCGTACTGGCTCGACACCGGCCCCGCCCTCGAACTGGCTCGGCACGTCAACGGCGCGATCGGCGAGATGGTGGCCGCGCGGCCGGACCGCTTCTTCGGCCTCGGGACCGTGCCGCTGCAGGATCCCGAACTGGCGGCCCGCGAAGTCCGTGACCTCAAGGTCCGTTTCGGCCTGGTCGGCGTCGAGGTCGGCAGCAACGTCGCCGGCGCCTATCTCGGCGACGCCCGCTTCGACCCGTTCTTCGCCGCCTGCGAGGCGCAAGGGCCTGGCGATCTTCGTCCACTCGCTGCATCCGCTGTCGGCGCGCGATCTCGCCCGCCATCCCATGCTGGCGCCCTTCGCCGGCTTCACCGTCGATACCGGTCTGTGCGCCGCCAGCCTGATCATGGACGGCGTGCCCGAGCGCTTCCCCGGCTTGCGGATCGGCTTCAGTCACGGCGGCGGCGTGCTCGCGCCCCTGCTGCACCGGATGGAGTTCGGCTGGGGCTCGACGAACGGCTTCGAGGGCAAGCTGCCGCAGTCGCCCAAGGCCTACGCCCGCCGTTTCTTCTACGACAGCCTGGTCTACGACGAGGCCTACCTTGAGCACCTGGCGACGCACATCGCGCCGGACCAGATCTGCCTGGGCACCGACTATCCCTACCTGATCCAGCAGCCCGATCCGCGCGGCTTCATCGCGGCGGCTGCCGCTCGGCCAGGGGTGGCGGAGACGATCTGGAGCGACGCCGCCCGCCGATTCCTCGGCGTTCCCGAGCCGGCGCTCGCCGTCTCGGCGGTCGCCATGGCTGACGGCGCCGCGCCCCCAAAGCCGCCTTCCAAGTCCGAGGCGACGCGGCAGTCGATCCTGCATGCGGCCGCCGGCCTCTTCCGCCAGCAGGGCTATGCCGCGGTCTCGCTGCGCGACATCGCCGAGGCGGTCGGCATGAAGACCGGCAGCCTCTACTACCACTTCAGTTCCAAGGAGAGCCTGGTCGAGGAGATCCTCAGCGCTCGGCACCCAGGGCGCGTTCGACGCCTCCAAGGCCGCGGTGGAGGCGCTCGGGGCCAACCGCCGATCCGGTCGACAAGCTCGAGGCGGTGGTCCTGGCCCATACCCGCTTCCTCCACGACGAGGAGGATTTCGCCAGCGCCAACCTGAAGATCCTGCAGCAGGTGCCGCCGCAAATCCGCGAACGCCACGTACGCCAGGACCGCGCCTACGGCCATTTCGTCGCCGGCATCATCGACGAGATCGCCGTGACCCACGGCCTTGCGCCCGGCATAGATCCTTCGGTTCTGCGGATGCTTTGCTTCGGGGCGATGAACTGGTCGATCTCCTGGTACGACCCCAAGGGCGCGAGCCCGAGCCAGATCGCGGACCAGCTGATGACAATGGTCCGCCGCGGCGTGCTGGCCTCGCCAGCGAGATGGCCAGCCACCGCACCGCCGGCGCGCGGGCGTCCAAAGCCGCCAAGCGGACGGAGGAAGACCATGACGAATGTCGCCCCTGCCATCACCCGGACGCCGCTCGACTGCCGGACGAGCTCGCTCGGGCCGTCGCCGATCCCGCGGCGTACGCCGATCTCGACGACTCTGCACGAGAAGCTCAAGATCGTCCGCCGCGAACTATCCCTTCGCCCGCGCCGAACTGCCGGACTACGCCCCTTTCTGGGTCGCCTCCAAGTTCGACGACATCCAGGCCGATCGCGCGCCAGAACGACGTGTTTTTGAGCGGCCTGGGCGC
This sequence comes from uncultured Pseudomonadota bacterium, assembly GCA_963835495.1. GTDB lineage: Bacteria > Pseudomonadota > Alphaproteobacteria > Caulobacterales > Caulobacteraceae > Acaudatibacter. Next base: position 2,336,964 of record CAWIFQ010000003.1, read on the forward strand.
GCTGGTCCCCACGGCGATGGCCGCCAGCGTCGGCAGCGAGGCGCAGGGGTTTCGCAGCGTTGTCGGCATGAACGAGCCCGAGCACGTCAAGTACCGCCTGCTGACCCAATCCTGGCTCGCCCCAAAGAACATCCGCAAGCTCGAGGAGGGCATGCGGAGCGACGGCGCGCCGCTACGTCGACCTGATGGCGGCGGCGGGCGGCGAGATCGACTTCGTGCGCGACATCGCCGTCCACTATCCGCTGCTGGTGGTGATGTCGGTGCTGGGCGTGCCGCCGGAGGACGAGCCGATGATGCTGCGGCTGACCCAGCAGTACTTCGGCAACAACGACGCCGAACTGGCGCGGCGCGGGACCATGACGCCGGAGGAGGTCGACCCGCGGGCTGATGGAGACCATCGCCGAGGTCAGCGACTACTTCCGCGCCATCACCGCGGACCGGCGCCGCAACCCCGGCCGATGACCTCGCCAGCGTGATCGCCAACGGCCGCATCGACGGCGAACTGCTGCCCGAGCCGGACTCGCTCGGCTACTACATCACCATCGCCTTCGCCGGGCACGACACCACCTCGTCGTCGGTCGCCGGCGGGCCTGTGGGCTCTCGCCGAGCGGCCGGAGGAGTTGGCCAAGGTCAAGGCCGATCCCTCGCTGATCCCGAGCCTGGTCGAGGAGTCGATCCGCTGGACTACGCCGGTCTACCAGTTCGTGCGCGTGGCCGCGCGGGACGCCGAGGTGCGCGGCCAGACCGTGGCCAAGGGTGAGCAGGTGGTGCTGTGCTTTCCGTCCGGCAATCGCGACGAGGATGCCTTCGACGCCCCGTTCTCCTTCCGCGTCGACCGGCAGTCGAACCGGCATGTCGCGTTTGGTTATGGGCCGCATCAATGCCTCGGCATGCACCTGGCGCGGATGGAAATGGCGATCTTCTTCGAAGAGCTGTTGCCCCGCCTGGCCTCGTTGGAGCTCGCCGGCGAGCCGCGGAGGACGACGACGAACTTCGTCGGCGGCCCGAAGACTCTGCCGGTCCGGTACGCGATGAGTTCGTCGATGTAAGCGTCAGGTGGACCGAGTTCGTCGCTATCGCGCGCCTTGGGGTCAATGAGAGCGAACTCTTCGATCGCCTAGCCGACGCCGTCTTCAGCGGACCACGAGCTGCGGTTCCCCAAGCGGACCAAGCACCGCCTCTATCGCCATGCCAACCCCAAGCAGGTCGCGATCGGCGCCTGAGGCGCCGTCAAGTTCTATGCCGACCGGCAGGCGGGTATCGCGCGTGAGCCCAGCTGGCAGAACCAGGCCAGGCAGGCCTGCGGTGCTTCCCGGAGCGATGTTACGGGCGATGGCAGTCGCGAACGGAACCTCGGCGCCGCGAATAACCACCGTATCGGCCTGACCGATCAAGGTCGCAGGCGTCATCGTGGCGGGGAAGAGGATCGCTGCGACGCGCTGCCGGGCAAAATAGTCGGCGAACAGGCGCTGCATCGCTGGCCGATGTACGTCGCGTGCGGCTGCGTAGGCGGCGTCGGACACGGCGAAAGGCGCTCCCGGCGCCGCAAAGCGCTCGAGGACGCCTTTCACGTCAGGGCTGACTTGGGCCAGCAACGCCTCGAAGCTCACCGGGGCGCCGGACGCCTTCAGGTACCGTGCCAGCGCAGGCGCGACGTCATGGATCTGCACTGGCCCGGTGACCAACGACACAAGTTCCGAAAGGCCCGGCAACTCAGCTTCGACCAAAACGACGCCTGCCGAGCGCAAGCGCTCCATGACTTCCTGCGCCACGCGCTCGACCTCAGGCTCGAGGCCGGCGAAGTAGTAGCCACGGGCGATGCCTAGCCGAAGCCCGCGGAGGGGAGCCGGCGCGATCGGACGGTCGTCCCCGGTCATCACCTGATCGAACAGCGCCAGATCGGCAACGTCGCGAGCATGCGGTCCAATCTGGTCGAACAGCGGGGTGATCGGGGCTGTGCCGTCGGTGGGATAGCGCCCGGTGGTCGGCCTGAAGCCACAGATTCCGCAGAGCGCCGCAGGTACGCGGATCGAGCCCTGGGTATCTTCCGCGACACCGAGCGGCGCCATACGCGCGGCGACCGCGGCGGCGGTTCCGCCGCTACTGCCCCCTGGTATCCGCCGCAGGTCATAGGGGTTGTGCACCGCGCCGAAAGCCAGGTTGTTGCTCGTCCAGCCGAAGGACAACTCGTGCAGGTTCGTCTTGCCCAGCACGATCGCCCCGGCGGCGCGAAGCCGCGCGACCGCCGGGGCGTCGGCCGAGGGTCGGAAGTTGCGCAGCGCGGGGGTGCCCGCGGTCGTTCGCAGATCCCGGGTGTTCACGCTGTCCTTGATCGGGATCGGCAGTCCGTGAAGCGGCCCCAGCGCTCCCCCAGCGGCCCTCAGGCGATCGGCCGCCCGGGCCGCCTCCCGGACGCCGTCGGGCTCCAGGGTGATGAAGGCGTTTGAGGACTTGGCCTGCAGCGCACCTGGCGAGCAGTGCATCGGCATAGGCTTCTGCTGTGAGCCCGCCGCCGCGCATCGCAGAGACAGCTTGGGTCGCTGAAAGTTCAATCACGTCGTTTGTCTTCCTAGGACTTAGCCGAAGAGGAAGGACGGTGCGCGGCGCGCAAGTCGATCTGTCGATGGTGGCGGCCGGCCGGCCGCCGAATGGCAGAGCCGAGAGCGCCAATCCGAGCTCACGCCGAATTCATGGGCTAGTCCCGCTGATCGATGACGCTGGCAACTTCTCGATCCTAACATAAGGCCAGCGTCGGCGGTTCGCCTCCAGATAACTTGCGCCAGCTCAAATCTGTCCGCCGATTCGCCTCCTAAGCTCGTTGAGACTGTAGCTGAGACCTGGGTCGGTGCGATGCTCGACACGTTCTCCTTTCCTAGCGAGCCCGGGGCCCTCGCGCTTACCGAGAACGCCGCCCTGGCTTCCAAACTGCGGACCTATGCCGACCTCCTGGATGACCAGGCCAGCGCGCCTTTTCGGGCGCGCGCTTACCGCAAGGCGGCCGAGGTCATCGAACGCCTTCCCCGTTCCGTCCCTTCCATCCTGGCGGCCGAAGGGCGCGAGGGGCTCGACGCCCTCCCCATGGTCGGGCCGCGGATCGCTGCGGCTTTAGCCGAGCTCTGCCTCACGGGCCGATGGTCGCAACTCGACCGCGTCACGGGCAGGTCCGAGCCCGAAGCGCTGTTCCGAACCATCCCAGGCATCGGTCCGACCCTCGCAAACCGCCTCGTCGAGGACCTGCACCTGACCTCGCTCGAGTCGCTGGAGGTAGCAGCGCACAACGGAACTCTCGGAGCTGCCGCCGGCTGGGGTCCAAGGCGCGTCAGACTGATCCAGACGGCGCTCGCAGAGCGTCTCGGCCGATCGAGGCTTCGCCGCGAGCGCGCCATGACCGCGCGGCCGCCGGTCGCCACGCTGCTCGACGTTGATCGCGAATACCGCGAGCGCGCCGCGGTCGGAGCTCTCCGCCGGATCGCACCAAAGCGGTTCAACCCTGACGCCGAGGCCTGGCTGCCGATCCTTCACACCGAGAGGGCTGACTGGCGCTTCACCGCCCTCTTCTCCAACACCGCCCTCGCCCACCAACTCGGCCGGACGCACGATTGGGTGGTGATCTACTACGAGACCGACCGGACGCCGGAGGGCCAGTGCACGGTGGTCACCGAGACCCAAGGGCTGCTGAAAGGCCGGCGCGTCGTCCGCGGACGCGAACACGAAGTAGAGACCTCCTGCGGTGCGCCGCCGGAGGGGAGCGCAGCCTCGCAGCTAGTCCGACGGGTTGAGGGCTGAAAATCGCGCCTTCCGTGCGCCGCGATGCCGGCCGGTCGGGCGAGTTGGCTGCCCGCGGCCGTCATGGTGAATTGGTCGGCGCCCGGGGCGACGCCGAGGCCGACCCGATCGCCCATGTTCGCCGCGTGCTCGTGTCGCGCAGTCAGCGGCTGGGCGCTAGCGCCACATTCCGCGCAGCCGCTCTGCGACGTCGACCCGCGGCGGCTGAGCTGGGCCGACAGGAGGGGCCGGCTCGGCGAGCGGCCATGACGTCTTCTCGAAGAGATCCAGGAGCGCCTTCGGAATGAACCGGGTCCGAGACGCGTAGATATGACGATCCCCCATGGCCGGCTGGCCATGCACGAAGAACCGCTGCGGCAACATGATGTGCAGATCATCCTTCGCCCGCGTCATCGCCACATAGAGTAGCCGGCGCTCCTCCTCGATCTCGGCAGTGGCGCCGGTCCCGAGGTCTGAGGGCAGGCAACCATCGACCGCGTTCAACACGAACACCGAGGTCCATTCCTGGCCCTTGGCCGAGTGAATGGTCGAGAGGATCAAGTAGTCCTCGTCCAGCAGCGGCACGCCAGACTGATCGGACGTGGCGTCCGGCGGATCCAAGGTAAGATCGGTCAGGAACCGCTCACGTGAAGGGTAGCCCGCCGCGATCTGCTCCAGCTGGAGCAGATCGCCAAGTCGGATTTCGCCGTCCTCATGGATGCGATCCAGATGTGGCTCGTACCACTGCCGGGCGCGCTCCAGCTCGGCGGGCCAGCCGAGGTCGCCACTGGCGAGGTCAGCCACGAGGTCAAGGAAGCTAGCCCAGTCGGGCCCGACCCGCGCCGGCGGCGGCGCCGACGGCAAAGCGCGGATCGGGAACCTCGCCGAAGCGATATGGTCCAGCACCTTCTGCGCCGAGACCGGTCCGACGCCGGGGAGCAGCTGCATCACCCGGAATCCAACCACCCGATCCCGCGGATTTTCGACGAAGCGGAGCAGCGCCATCAGGTCCTTGACGTGCGCCGCATCGAGGAACTTCAGGCCGCCGAACTTCACGTAGGGAATGTTGCGCCGGGTCAGCTCCACCTCCAGCGCGCCACTGTGGCTGGAGGTGCGGAACAGCACCGCCTGCTGCTTGAGCGCCGTCCCCGCCTCGCGCCGCTCGAGCACCTGCTCGATCACGTAGCGCGCCTGGTCGGTCTCACTGCGCACAGTCACCAGCCGCGGCGGCCCATCGGACTGCCGTTCGGTCCAGAGGTTCTTGGTGAAGCGTTCGGCCGCCAGGTCGATCACGGCGTTGGCGGCGGTGAGGATTGGCTGGGTGGAGCGGTAGTTGCGATCCAGCGTCATGACCGTCGCCGGCGGTGAGAACTGCTCCGGGAAATCCAGGATGTTGCGAACGGTGGCCGCCCGGAACGCATAGATCGACTGCGCATCGTCGCCGACCACGGTCAGACCGCGGCCATCGGGTTTCAGCGCCAGCAGGATCGAGGCCTGCAAGCGGTTGGTGTCCTGGTACTCGTCGACCAGAACGTGGTCGAAACGTCCGCCGATCTCGGCGGCCAGCTGAGGATCGGTCACGGCCTGGGCCCAGTAGAGTAGCAGGTCGTCGTAATCGAGCACGTTCTGCCGCTGCTTTGCCTCGACGTAGCCGCCGAACAGCGCCTTGAGCTCGACGACCCACGCCCGGCACCACGGGAAGGCCAACGCCAGGACTTCCTCTAGCGGCGCCTGAGCGTTGACGCACCGCGAGTAGATCGAAAGACACGTCGCCTTGGCGGGAAACCGGCTGTCGAGTTTGGAATAGCCGAGTTCGTGGCGCACCAGGTTAATAAGGTCCGCGGCGTCCTCCCGGTCATGGATCGTGAAGGCGGGATCGAGGCCGATCTGATCGGCGATCTCGCGCAGCAGACGAGCGCCGATGCCGTGGAACGTCCCGGCCCAGGCCATGGAATCAGTGAGTACGGCGGCCTTGTCGCCCATCACGCGCCGGCCGATCCGTTCGACCCGCCGGGTCATCTCGCTGGCCGCACGGCGCGAGAAGGTCATCAGCAGGATGCGCCGAGGATCGGCGCCGTTGACGATCAAATGCGCGACTCTGTGCGCGAGGGTGTTGGTCTTGCCGGAGCCCGCGCCGGCGATAATCAGCAAGCGGCTCGGCCGCGGGCGCCCTCCCCGCCTCCACGCCGTGTTCGACCGCGCGCCGCTGCTCCGGGTTCAGGGCGTCAAGGTAAGCGGCGACCATTGAGAAACGAGCGACTCAGAAGCGGACAGAAGCCGCGACGATCTCAGTTTCGCGTTTTGTTCGCAATCGCCGGCATTGTTCCCTTCATCTCATTCCGGATCGTCGGTCCTCCGTGTGACTTAACGATCGATCCGCAGATTGGTCGCCGAAGCCTTGCCGCTGCGACGGTCCTGCTCGATCTCGTAGGAAATCGCCTGCCCCTCCTCCAGACCGCGCAGACCAGCCCGCTCCACCGCAGAGATGTGGACGAAGACGTCGCCGCCGCCGTCGCTTGGCTGGATGAAGCCAAAGCCCTTGGTCTGATTGAACCACTTGACGGTCCCGGATCCCGAGCCAGCCGCAACACGCTCGTCGCCGCGCTGCGGTGGTCCGCGATCGGGACGATCGAAGCCGCGCCCGCCGCCCGCGGCGCGCTGAGATTTGGCCGGCGGCGGCCCCGAGCCCAGAAACTGCAGATCGACTGCGGACGACCTACCGGACCGCCGGTCCTGCTCGATTTCGAAGGCGATCTCATCGCCCTCGCTTAAGCCGGGGAGGCCCGCACGCTCCACGGCTGAGACATGAACGAAGATGTCATCCCCGCCAGCCTCTGGTGCAACGAAGCCAAAGCCCTTGGTGTGATTGAAGAACTTGACCGTACCCCTGGCCATTCGCGCGTCCCTGATCTGCAATCTCTACGGCTTCTAGCGCCGGACAGCCGGCGCTGAAACTGCGCAAACTAAATTCTGGCCCTCCCGTCGCTCCGCCCGAACGCCGTAGCCACTTCGCCGGGGCCAATGCCGCCGCACCTTGCGTGCGCGGCAGCGTGCCTAAGATGCATTGCCAGAAAGGGGCAGCTCTATTTCGCAGATGAACCCGTCGGTCTCGTCGAGAAGCTCTGCGTAGGTCGTGCCGCCGACGAACGCTGCGGCCGCGGCGTACTGGATCGCTTCCACGTTACTCGGCTTCTCAAAGCGAATGAGATCTGTAAGGACGCCAACCCCTCCCACGCGGCCGGAGTAAGATTTTCGCGTGAACCAAGGCATGGGGCATCATATCGCGCTCGCTGGTCCGCGCTATGCGGATCAAATCCGGCCTCAATCGAGACCCTGCCATCCCCCAAGGCAGCTTGGACGAGATCGACCCGGCGGCAGCGCTGCGCGCCGCAGAGATCGCGGGCGGCGGCGAAGCCTATCCCGTGGGCGCTCGAGAGTTAGCTTCGCGCATCGCCGAGGACCTGCCGCACAAAGCCCAGCTGCTCACAGCACTTCTCAGCCGCGGGGGGGTGAGCAACGCTGTCACAGCCGCTCGCGCGAGGTTGGCGCTAAGCGTCGGTTTGATAGTGGCTGACGAGGGCGTCGCAAGCCGCAACATAGAGGGCAGCCAGCTCTCCATCGGGCTTGCCAGTCATTTCGGCCACCCGCGCGATCGTGTGTCCCTTCACCGCCACCATGTCGAGGATCGCGAGCTGCCGCCGATCGAGCGCGGCCCGAGCGCGCTTGACCCGGTCGGCTGCAACGGCGCCGGAGAGGCCGTTGCTGGCTGTCGACGCCTTCTCGACATGGCGGGCGTAGGTCTCGGCCGCATCCAGCGCGGCTGCAGAGATGGGAGTTGTCACTTCTTCGGGATCCTCGGGCGCTTGGCCGGCCGTGTAGCCATCGGCGCGAAGTCACCGGCCATCACGCAAGGGTCGCATCGGAATCGAACCCAAGCACCAGAGCCGACAACGCTACTTCTTCTTCTGCGCAGGCGCCAAGAAGTCGCGTGTCGCTGGCGCCGGCTTGGGTTTCTCCGCCTTCGGTTTGCGAATTCTCGCGATTGCTCTTCTTCTGACCCTTGGCCACCGCGCTCTCCTCTCAGGATGAGCTCGAATTCTGCGCCAGGCGTTCCTGGCGCTAGTAGTCCATGCCGCCCATTCCACCCATGCCGCCACCCATCTGCGGGGCGCCAGAGGCTGGCTTTGGCGCCTCGACGATGGCCGCCTCAGTCGTGATCATCAGGCCCGCCACCGAGGCGGCGTCCTGCAGCGCGGTGCGGACGACCTTGGTAGGGTCGATCACGCCGGCTGCGACTAGATCTCCGTACTCTTCGGTCTGGGCGTTGAAGCCGAAGGTCGCCGACTTGTTCTCAAGCACCTTGCCGACCACGATCGAGCCTTCGACGCCGGCGTTTTCGGCGATCTGGCGGATCGGGGCTTGCAGGGCGCGCCGGATGATGGCGATGCCGGCGTCCTGGTCGGCGTTGTCGCCTTTCAGGCTGTCGAGGGCCTTGGTCGCCTTGAGCAGGGCGACGCCGCCCCCAGGCACAATGCCTTCTTCAACCGCCGCGCGGGTGGCGTTGAGGGCGTCGTCGACGCGGTCCTTGCGTTCCTTCACCTCGATCTCGGTCGAGCCGCCGACTTTGATGATCGCAACTCCGCCGGCCAGCTTGGCCAGGCGTTCCTGCAGCTTTTCCTTGTCGTAGTCGGAGGTGGTGTCTTCGATCTGGGTCTTCAGCTGCGCGATGCGCGCCTCGACCGCGACCTTGTCGCCGGCGCCGTCGACGATGGTGGTGTCGTCCTTGTTGATGGTCACCTTCTTGGCCTGACCCAGCATCTCGATCGTCGACGTTTTCCAGCTTGATGCCGAGATCCTCGGAGATCAGCTGGCCGCCGGTGACGATGGCTAAGTCTTCCAGCATCGCCTTGCGGCGATCGCCAAAGCCCGGCGCCTTCACCGCCGCGACGCGCAGGCCGCCGCGCAGCTTGTTGACCACCAGGGTCGCCAGCGCTTCGCCCTCGATATCCTCGGCAACGATCAGCAGCGGACGGTTGGATTGCACCACCGCCTCCAGCAGCGGGAGTAGCGGCTGCAGGGAGGACAGCCGCTTCTCGAACAGCAGGATCAGCGGATCCTCGAGGTCGACCTCCATCTTGTCGGCGTTGGTGATGAAGTAGGGCGAGAGATAGCCGCGGTCGAACTGCATGCCCTGTACGACCTCGAGGTCGGTTTCCAGGGTCTTGGCCTCTTCGATCGTGATCACGCCTTCGTTGCCGACCTCGGCCATCGCCTTGGCGATCATGGCGCCAACTTCCTTGTCGCCATTGGCAGAGATGGTGCCGACCTGAGCGATCTCGTCATTGGTGGTGACCTTGCGGGAGGAGGCCTTGATGCTCTCCACCACCGCGATCACGGCCTTCTCAACGCCGCGCTTGAGGTCCATCGGGTTCATACCCGCGGCGACGTACTTCAGGCCTTCAACCACGATGGCCTGGGCCAGCACGGTGGCGGTCGTGGTGCCATCGCCCGCTTTGTCGCTGGTCTTGGAAGCGACTTCACGGATCAGCTGCGCGCCGAGGTTCTCAAACCGGTCCTCGAGTTCGATCTCTTTAGCGACGGTAACGCCGTCCTTGGTGGAGCGCGGCCCGCCGTAGGACTTCTCAAGCACCACGTTGCGGCCCTTGGGGCCCAACGTCACCTTCACCGCGTTGGCGAGGGTATTGACGCCGCGCAGCATGCGGTCGCGGGCGTCGGAGGCGAAGTAGACTTGTTTGGCGGCCATTTGGCGGATCTTTCGAAGAGTTCGGGAATAGGGAGGAGAGAGGTCGGCGAGGCGCCTAAGCGGCTTTCGACTGAGCGACGGTGACGTCGAGCACGCCCAGGATGTCGCTCTCCTTCATGATCAGGAGCTCCTCGCCATCGATCTTCACTTCGCTGCCGGACCATTTGCCGAACAGGATGCGGTCACCGACCACAACGTCGATAGGGATGCGCTTGCCGCCCTCGTCCCTGGCGCCGGGGCCCACCGAAATGACCTCGCCTTCCTGCGGCTTCTCCTTGGCGTTGTCGGGAATGATGATCCCGCCTTTGGTCTTGGCTTCTTCTTCGACGCGTCGAATGACGACGCGATCGCCCAGAGGACGAAAGGCCATTGTTGGGATTCTCCGATGACGGGGCGCGCGAAGATGCGGCAAACTTGGCAGTCGGCACGTGCGAGTGCCAAGCACGCTCCGGATATGGCCCGGGTGCCCAGGGAAACAAGGCCGTGAGCTATGCCGGACGAAAATACACCTCTGATCGGACCCCCAGCCGTTCAGCGTTAGGTCTCGCTCCAAGCGGCGTAGAAGAGCCTGCCCTGGACCCCTACCCAGGCGACGTTCACGGATGGACAACGTTGGGCCGACTGCGGCGAAGTCGAACTTCCCGCGCCTAAACTGCTTTACGGCCGGCTGGCCCCTGAGCGGCCGTTGGGTCCAAGCCCGAAAGCAGATGGGGTGGATGGCTCCCGCTCCCGGCGTCGAAGCGCCAAAGTGGTAGGCTGTCACGCTAACCACGAGCAATGGGAGCCATCCGCCATGCAGATTACCACTGTCGGCCTCGACCTGGCCAAGAGCGTCTTTCAAGTTCACGCGATCAACGCCGCCGGCGAGGTGGTCGTTCGCCGAGCGCTGAGGCGGGCGCAGGTGCTGCCGTTCTTCGAGAAGCTGGCGCCCTGCCTGGTGGGGATCGAGGCCTGCGGGACCAGCCACCACTGGGCGCGCGAGCTGGTCGCGGCTGGGCCACGAGGTGCGGCTGATGCCGCCGGCCTACGTCAAGGCGTACGTGAAGCGCGGCAAGACCGACGCGGCCGACGCCGAGGCGATCTGCGAGGCGGTGTCGCGCCCGACCATGCGCTTCGTCGCGATCAAGTCGGTCGATCAGCAGGCGGCGCTGTCGCTGCACCGGGCGCGCGATCTGCTGGTTCGCCAGCGCACCCAGCTGGTCAACCTGATCCGCGGCCTGCTGGCCGAGTTCGGCGTGGACATTCCGCGAGGGATCACCCACGCCCTGGCCTTCGCCCGGCGCATGGCCGCCGGCGAGGCGCAGGAGGTTCCTGACCTCGCGACCAAGGTGGTGGGCGCGCTGGCCGCGCAGGCGCTGGCGGTGCAGGACCAGGTCCACCGGCTCGAGCGGGAACTGCTGGCCTGGTATCGCGCCAATGCTCTGGCCAGACGCATCGCCACCGTCCCGGGCGTCGGCTTGCTCGGGGCCACGGCCCTGGCCGCGACGGTCACCGATCCTGGCCAGTTCCGCTCCGGGCGCCAGTTCGCGGCCTGGCTCGGGCTCACCCCGCGGCTGAACTCCAGCGGCGGCAAGGAGCGGCTGGGCCGGATCTCCAAGATGGGCGACCGCTATCTGCGCCGGCTCCTGATCGTCGGCATGACCTCGCTGGTGCGCCAAGCCAGGCGCGATCCGGGGACGACCGACCCTCGGCTGGCGCCAGCTGCTCGCGCGCAAGCCGGCGCGGGTCGCCACCGTCGCCATGGCCAACAGGGCCGCCCGGGTGATCTGGGCGATCATGACCCGCGGCGGCGTCTATCGCGCGCCGGCGCCTGCAGCCGCATTCCACCCTGAGCCGTCGTCAAGCGCGTCCGCTTCCGGGCGCGACGCCAACGGCGAAATTCGACCCTAACCAGACATTGGCTGGTCACGCGATTGGACGCCTGCTCCAGGCATTCAGCTGGCGTTGGAGCGCCGATTCTGCCGCCACAGCGCCGAGGCCGAGGGCCGGGGACTTGGCCCGGTCGATGTCGAGGTGCAGCTGTCGCGTGTCGGCCTGGTTGTGCCCTTCACGCAATGCGGCGTGGTGTCGGCGGGAGAAAACGGCCGTGCGCATCGAGACGCTCGGCCTCGACAGGCGCGCTCACTGCGCGAGCGCGCCGGAGCAGCCAAAGAGCTTAGCGCTCGATCCTGATTTGCACGCCCTTGGGGCCGAGCGCCGCTGAGAGGCCCGACGAGGTGGAGTGTGGGCCCGAATTTCGACGCCGCGCCCGTTTTCCATGGTGATTCCGCCGGCCCCTGCGCCAGCGGTCGCCTCGGCATGCACGGCCGCAAATGTCCCCTCGATGTCGCGAAGGTGGCGCAGGTTGTATACATCGCCGACCACGTCGTAGTGGTCCACTCCGATTGCCCCGACTGAAATGCCGCTGACGTCCAGGGGATGCGCTGTCCTCTGTAGTCAAGTCTGCCGTGGCCCCGCTTACGCCAGCGATGAAGGCGACAGAGTTGCCGTGAAAATAGATTCGGGCGTCCGGTCCGGGTTGGCGAACGCGGGCGCTGTCATTCCGGCCGCGAGCAACCCGACGACGAACGCGCGGCTGCGAATAAGATTCTTCATAATTGAACTCCGGCACTGTTTAGCTCAAACGAGCAGCGGCCCGTTCGGTTGCGTCTGTCAGCCCGTCAACGCTAAATCAAATTAGCGATGACGTAGAACAGACTTGAATATTCGGCCCTGTAACTATACGCTGACGCCTGACGGGGCCTGAAGTTGCTCATCCGAGCCCTTACGAAGTCCGGCGATGGCGTTGCAACTCGGAAATCCAGCACTCGGGCTGCGCCGTTTGCTGATCGGGCAACACCTGAAGACCCTCGGAGCCTCTTCGGCGGCCTTGCTCGACGAGGAGCGGGCGGCGAAGTGTGACGCGTGTTACAAGTCGGTGACAATATCAAAGTATTTTCTCCAAATAAAACGTTCTCGAGACTTGTCCCCACTCAGAGGGGGGACTCGTTTATCTATAAAACTAAATTCACTTTGGCGCGAAAGTGACTGGGGCTATGGCTTCGAGAAGTTGCCGCCGAGTATTTAACCTTTCGGCAGGCGCACAGCCAACTGGAGGGCCAAGTTGACTTTGACCGCTCCGACGCCACGATCATGAACCTGATCTCGGTCGAGCCCTTGGGCGACGGCTGGACAGTCCGACTGGACGAGTTCGGCAACGACATGGTCTTCAGGAGGGGCAGTGACGCAGAGGACGCGGCCAAGCGTCTGGGAAAGCGAATTGCAGAGGCCGGCCATCCCGCGGAAATCCGTGTCTTTGTCCGCGGCGGCGTGCTGGCGGGCCGCTTCATCTGCGAGCCCCGACCTTTGGCAGGTGAGCCCCTCTATTCTGGGCGTGACCGTGACCCTCGCTGGATTACACGCTGAACCCGCCAAAAAGGGGGCAAGTCTCGGCGGCGGCAGGCGCACAGATCATCGCGTGGCCAGAAAAGCGTATCGGTTGACGCTGAAGAAGAACTCGCCTCGCTCAATCAGCGTCTGCTGGTCAGCACGCCAGGCCTCAATCTCGTCCGCGCTCAGGTCGAAACGCGCCCCGGCACCACGAGCGAAGTTGTGGATCGTGCGCATCATGCCGCCCGCGTAACTCACCGGCTGCCAGCGCGGCGAGAACATGGGCAATATTTCGGCGCGCCGCACCTCAAAGCCTGCCGCCCGAAGCAACGGCCCCAGACGCGCCGGCAGATGGGGATCGGCCAGATGGGCGTCCCAGCACGCGAGGACCCGGTCCATGCGGGGCTGGTCGGACGAGTGCCAGACGAGGCTGCGCCAATCGGTGTCGAGGATCAGCGCCCGGCCGCCTGCTCGGAGCACTCGGTGGAGCTCTCCAAGCGCCTGCGGCACGTCCGCGACGTACTCGTAGACCTGTGTGGAAACGGCCGCATCAAACGACCCGTCCGCGAGATCCAGCCGGACGGCGTCGCCTTCCTTCACCTGCGCCTGCGGAAGGCCGGCCAGGCGCTCGGCGGCCGCGGCGACCATGGCCGCGGAAAGATCGAGCCCCACCAGTTGCCCCGTCTCGCCGACCAGACGCGCAATGTCATAGGCCAGAAGACCTGGCCCCACCCCGACATCCAGCACGCGTTCGCCAGGCAGGAGCGCCAAGAGATCGACCACCCGGGCTCGCTGGGCGATGACATCCGGCGTCAGATAGATCGCTTCGAGCGCCTTGGCGGCCGCGGCGTCAAAGGTCAGTTGGCTCACTGCGATCCTGCAGACGCGGCGCTGATTTCAAGCATGACGATTTCAATCCCCGCTCATCTCATTTCTGCGGACGGTCGGCCTGCAAATTCCTCGCATGCTCATGGAGGCGCCGAGTGCACGTTGGCTTCCAGACAAACCCGCCCTACGGCTGTCTACGACGCGCGGTGACCTTGGGTGGTCCGTCTCCGCCCAAAAGCACCCCGTTCACGGTGAGGCCATAGAACGACCACGGGCTGTCGTGAAACCTGCGCCGGGTCTCGGCGACCGAGCCGGTGAAGCGCGGATCCTGGGGTCGCGGCTTGCCGTCGACATAGGCCGCCACATCCCAGGCCTGCTGATCGGACAGCTTGCCGCCCTGGCCGAGCGGCATGTTGGCCCTGATGAAGCCTGCCGCCTTGTCGATTTCGGCCATGCCGGCGCCCCAGTTGAAGGAGCGGTCGCCCCACGGCGGCGGAACCACAATCAAGTCGCCGTCCCTCTGACCGGCGCCGTTCTCGCCATGGCAGATCGTGCAATTGGCCGAATAGACGGCCTGGCCCCGGGTGTAGTCCGGCGTCAGGGCAGGCGCCGGAAGCCGCAGGTAGCCCTGCCCAGGCAGCTTGACGCCCACCGGCGCTCCCCTCGCCAGAAACGCCGCATAGCTTTCGAGCGACACAAGGACCGGATCGCCCGGCGTCGGCGGCTTACCGTTCATGCTGTATCGGAAGCATTCCTGCACCCGCTCGGCGAACGTGTTCACGTGACCGTTCTTGGCCCGGTATTGCGGGTACATCGCATAAGCGGCCCAGAGCGGCCCGGCGTTGGCTTGGCGTCCGGCGCTCAGATGGCAGTTAGAACACTTGAGGTCGTCGCCGACGAACTGAGACGCCCTGCGCGCTGTGTCGGTGAAGATCGCGCGGCCCAGCGCCACCTGCCTTCCGAGATCGTCGTCGGGGACGGCCGAGTCCGGTGGCGGAGCGAACGCTTTCGCCGGCGTCGTCAGGGGCGGCGGCCTCGGCTTCAATAGCCAGCCGACACCAATCCCTGCGGCAAGCGTGATCGCGCCCACCCCCGCAGCAACAATGAGGGTCCTCGCGATTTGAGAATGGGTCATCGCGCAATCTTGACGCTGGGCGACCGGTCGATCCCGTCTAGCTCGACGGCCGTCCCTGCTGGCAGGTCACGGATGGATATAGACAAATCCCATTCCCTGCAGACGTGCGATTTCGGCCACCCCGCTAGGCACGACGTCCTCCGGTCGGACCCCGTAGAGATCCTCCGGTCGCAGTCCCATACCCTTCAAGGTGTTGCGGCAAACAAGGAAGCGCACCCCTTTGGCGCGCAGGGCGTCGACGCTCGCCGCCAGGCCCGCATCGGTCTTCGCCATCTGGAAGAGCTTCACGCCAGACGCAAAGCTGACTACGCGGATCTCGACCTTGCCGTCCGTTGCTTCGATGTGCCCGCCGATGTTTCTCAGCAGCCGCTCGAAATAGGCGTGATCGTCCGGCGCTCCGCCGTCGTTCTGATAGACGACCTTCTGGAACACGTAGTACCCGGCCGGCGGCGGCGCGGTCATCGGGTCCGGGCTCGCGGAATGCGCCGGCAGCCCGCCAAGCAGACCAATGCCGAGCGCCAGGCAGATCGCCAATCGAGCAAGACACATTGTCTGTTGGCCCACTGAAATTGCCGACGAGATTGTCGTCGCCAAGCGGTCGGATATCCAATGGGATGCTGACGGTTTCGACAATCATGCGCCAGAGGTTTCGGACGCACCTCCAGTTTATGAGACTGCCGCCCGACGACCACGTCGCCCAGATGCGCCAGTCCCAAGCCAGGCGATCTGGTCAGCCGGCGGTGACCGGCAGTTTGAGGTACACTCGGCCATTGTCGTCTGGCGGCGGCATGGCGCCGGCGCGGATGTTCACCTGCAGTGACGGCAGGATGAGTGTGGGCGGCGCCAATATCGCGTCCCTGGCGTTTCGAAGCGCAACAAATTCGCCTTCAGAGACGCCCTCATGGATGTGGACGTTGCGCGCGCGCTGCTCGGACACCGTCGTCTCCCACGCAGGCCTGTCGCGCCCCTCGGGCAAGTAGTCGTGCCCGACGAAGATCCTGGCGTCGGGCGGAAGGCTCAGAATGCGCCGGATCGACCGGTAGAGCGCCGAAGCGTCGCCGCCGGGGAAATCGGCCCTCGCCGTCCCGTAGTCGGGCATGAACAGAGTGTCGCCGACAAAGGCGGCGTCGCCGACGAGGTAGGTCACGCAGCCGGGCGTGTGGCCGGGGGTGTGCATGACCTTGATCGGCGTCTCGCCGAGCTTGAACTCATCGCCGTCGGCGACCAACCGGTCGAAGGCCCGCCCGTCCGGGACGACGTCGCGCGCGCCGAACATCTCGCCGAACCGCGCCTGCACCTCGGTGATCTTCTCACCGATCGCCACCTTCGCGCCGGTAGTGCGCCTCAGGTGGTCGGCCGCGGAGAGGTGGTCGGCGTGAGCATGGGTCTCGAGGATCCATTTCAGGGTCAGCCGCCGCTCGGCCGCCGCCTTCAGGATCGCCTCGGCCGAGGTCGTCGAGACCTTCGCCGGCCGCGGTTCGTAGTCCAGCACCGGATCGATCACCGCCGCCTCGCCCGTGGCAACGTCCCAGACGAGGTAGGTCACTGTCGAAGTCGGCGGATCGAAGAATGCCTTCACGTCGAAAGCCATGGCTGGTCTCCTTTCCAGCCCTATATATTCGTACTTGCTAATTTAACAAGATCTAATATATTAGGGCGATGGCGCGCGCCGAGCCGAGTGAACTCAGTCGATTGCAGGCCGACGGCCGAGACGCCGCCGATCTGCTCCGTGTGCTGGCGAACGAGCATCGGCTGGGCGTCATGTGCGCCCTGCGGCACGGCGAGATGTCCGCCGGCGCCCTGGTCGAACTGGTGGGCCCCTCTCAATCGGCCCTCTCGCAACACTTGGGCCGGCTCCGCCTGGATGGGCTCGTCGCCACGCGCCGAAGTGGCCGGACCATCTACTATCGGATCGCCGACCCGGACGTGCTCGGGCTGATCCAAGCCTTGGCAGGGGTCATGGCGCGGCGCAGGGGCGATGGCCGATGATGGACATCACTGTGACCACAGCGGCGCTCGCCATTGCTAGCGGCGCCATCGTGGGCGCACTGCTGGCGCTCTTTGGCGGCGGCGGCTCGGTTCTGGCGACGCCGCTCCTTCTCTACGTCGTCGGGGTGCGCGATCCGCACATCGCCATCGGCACCTCCGCCGCCGCCGTGGCCGTCAACGCCGCCGGGAACGTGGTGGGCCACTGGCGAAGCGGGCGGGTGAAATGGCCCTGCGCGAGCGTCTTCGCGGCGACTGGCCTCTTCGGCTCGCTGCTGGGCTCGAGTCTGGCCAAACAGGTGGAAGGCCAGCGCCTGTTGCTTTTCTTCGCTCTCGCCATGGCCGCGATCGCGTTCTCGATGCTGCGCCGGCCACGGAGCGAAGGCGACCCGGACGTCCACATCACCTGGCCGCTGGTGGCGAGGTTGGCGCCAATCGGCGTCGTGACCGGTTTCGCCGCCGGCTTCTTCGGCATTGGCGGCGGGTTCCTGATCGTTCCGGGCCTCATGCTTGCGGCCGGAATGCCGCTCGCCAACGCCGCCGCATCGTCGCTGGTGTCCGTCGCCCTGTTTGGCGCAGCGACCTCCTTGAACTATGCGGTGTCCAGCCTCGTCGACTGGCCCATTGCCGGCCTCTTCATCGTCGGTGGCGTGGCGGGCGGTCTGCTTGGGCTCCGCGGCGCCAAGGTTCTGGCTGCCCGGGCAGCGCTTGCGCGTCGCTTGTTCGCGGGTCTCATACTGGTGGTGGCGGCCTATGTGGGTTGGAGGGCGATGAACGGATGAGCGATACCCCTAAGTCGCCGTGGGACGCCCGCTATGCTGGCGACGAGCCACTGAAGGCGCTGACGGGTTGAACCGTGCGCGGATCGACCGTCACCCGGCGCAGTGCCGGCGCTGGCCCGGATAGTCGTTCAAGGCGAAGTGCCAGACGGAGCGGTCATCCCAGAAGGCGATCGATCTGGGCGGCAATGCCGACCGGCGCTCGGCCTAGCACCATGGTCGCCACTTCCGCGAAGGAGACGCGCGGCGACGGCCTCCAGATGGGAAGAAGGAAGCCAGCATGAAACAAGACACCTTTTTCCGGGATCATTGGGCAGACATCTCGCCCGAAAGCCTTGAAGACTATCAAGAGATGTTCACATGGCGGCCCGAGATGGCGCCGCTGCTCGCCTCAGCTGACCTCGAGCCCGGGCAGGTCGTTGTCGATTATGGTTGTGGGCCGGGTGGACTGGCGCTGGAACTCGCGGGCCGCACGGGCCCTTCTGGCCACGTTCATGGCGTGGATCTGAACGCCGAGTTCGTCAGGATGGCGCGCCAGGCCCTCGCAGGCGCCGGCTTTGCCGCCTTCACCACCGTCCACCATGTCACGGATGACCGGATTCCACTGAGCGACGCCAAGGCCGACAGGTTGGTGTGCCCGGCCCAGGGTTGAACCCCTCCCTAACTCGCCGCTGGGCGCGTCGGGAACAGAAAAGGAACGAACGCTGGACGTGGGTCTGGCAACCGCGTCATCATTCAGGAATGGGGCCACCGATAGAGGTCATCAGGGTCCGACGGGGTGGCCGAATACCTGTCCGAGGTCCCGCTCGAGGCACACGTACCCTACCGGCTGAGGGTAGCCGGCTCTTCGAGCGAGAAGCTCCGCTGCGCTCAGTTTGCAGGTAGGGGGCTGGGCGCGGGCTAGGCCGACGGTGAATTTGGATCGGGCGGCGCCAGAATACGGGATTTTGGACCGAGCTCCGCCGGACAATGCCAGCTACGTTCACGCGCGCGCCCGGGCGGCCGATGCAGGGTTTGTTGTCGCCAAATCCAGAAGCCGCCGACCTTGCCCCGCTAACTCGAGATCCCCGCGCCATGCGGCGGGCAGCTTTAGGGCTGCCGGTTCGCCGTTTCCTCGCCGACGGCGCAGCCGCCAAGCGTATGTTAGCTCGGTCATGGTCACGCACTTCCAGCTACCTCGGGTAAGTTCATCACCGCCCAAGTCGGCGGCCCCCACGGGGACGGTCGCAGAGAGCGGCTTGACGAGTGAAGAAGCACGGCGACGGCTCGTGCAATTCGGCCCAAACACGATGCCGGACACAAGCTCGCACCCGTTTCGTATGGCGCTCGAGAAGTTCTGGGCGCCGGTGCCGTGGATGCTCGAGGCGGCGGTCATGCTCGAGTTGGTTCGCGGCAAATACGTCGAGGCCGCGACGATCGCCGGCTTGCTGGTGTTCAACGCCGCTCTGGGATTCCTCCAGGAAGGCCGAGCCCAGGCGACCCTCGCCGCCCTGAAGTCGCGCCTGGCGTTGAATGCATCGGTCCGGCGTGACGGCGCCTGGGCGACGGTGGCCGCCGCCGAACTCGTGCCGGGCGACGTGGTGAAGCTTTCACTCGGCGGCGTGGTCGCGGCGGATGCGCGGCTCACGGCCGGTGAAGTGTTGCTCGACCAATCAATGCTCACGGGCGAATCCGTCCCCATCGAAGCCGGCGTTGGCCTGCAAACCTATGCGGGAGCGCTTGTGCGCCGCGGCGAGGCGGTGGCGGAGGTCATGGCGACCGGCGCGCGCACCAAGTTTGGCCGAACGGCGGAACTCGTGCGCACCGCCCACGTCGTGAGTTCGCAGCAGAAGGCCGTTCTGCGCGTGGTGCGCAATCTCGCCGCGTTCAACGGCGTCCTGGTCGTGTTGCTGGTGGCCTATGCGTTCATACTCAGGACGTCGTTCGCCGAGGCCATCAGCCTCGTGCTGACGGCGGTGCTGGCATCCATCCCGGTCGCCCTGCCGGCCACCTTCACCCTGGCCTCTGCGCTGGGCGCGCAAGCCCTGGCGAAGCTCGGCGTGCTTCCGACCCGCCTCTCCGCCGTCGACGAAGCCGCGACGATGGACGTCCTCTGCGCCGACAAAACCGGCACGCTGACGCGCAACGCGCTGAAGGTGACGACCGTAACCCCGATGGCCCGGTTCACTTCGGCTCACGTGTTGACCATGGCGGCGCTCGCCAGTTCCGACGGCGGCCAGGACCCGGTGGACGCCGCAATTCGCGCAGCCGCAGGCGGGACCAAGGCGGCCGACGCGCCGAGGTTGTTGAAGTTCGTTCCCTTCGACCCGGCGACGAAGATGTCCGAAGCGACCGTCACCGCAAGCGACGGCGGCGAGCAGCGGGTCGTGAAGGGCGCCTTCGCCGCGGTCATCGGGCTTGCCCAGCCGTCGCCGATCGCAGCTGCGGAGGCCGACAAGCTGCAGGGACGGGGGTTCAGGGTGCTGGCGGTTGCCGCCGGGCACTCGACGGCGATGACGGTTGTCGGGCTCATTGCCCTCAGCGACCCGCCGCGCTCGGATTCGGCTGCTTTGATCAAGGAGTTGAACGGGCTGGGCGTTCGCACCGTGATGGTGACGGGCGATGCGCCGGCCACGGCCGCCATCGTCGCTCATGCGGTAGGCCTCGATGGCCCGAGTTGTCCCCCCGGGCCAATCCCGGACGACGTCCGACCCGAGACTTTCGCCGTGTTCGCCGGCGTCCTTCCGGAGGACAAGTTCAAACTGGTCAAGGCGTTCCAAGGCGAGGGCCACACTGTCGGCATGTGCGGCGACGGCGCCAATGACGCCCCGGCCCTGCGTCAGGCTCAGATCGGCATCGCCGTTTCGACGGCCACCGACGTCGCCAAGTCGGCCGCCGGCGTTGTACTGACCAAGCCTGGCCTCGAAGGGATCGTCGCCGCGGTGAAGGAAGGCCGCGTGACATTCCAACGCATCCTTAGCTACACACTCAACTCGATCATCAAGAAGGTGGTGACGGTGCTCTTCTTGATCGTCGGCCTGGTGATGACCGGCCACGCGATCCTGACTCCCCTCTTGATGGTCATCGTGATGATCGCCGGCGACTTCCTGGCGATGTCGCTTACCACCGACAACGTGCGCCCCTCACCATCGCCGAACTCGTGGCGGATCGGCCGGTTGACCATTGCTGGCGTCGTCATGGGCGTGTCCCAACTGGCGTTCTGCGCGGCCGTGCTGGCTATCGGCGCGTTTGGTCTGAAATTCGGAATCGACTCGCTCAGAACCCTGGCTTTCACCGCCTTGGTGTTCAGCAGTCAGGCGACGATCTACGCCATTCGCGGACGCGGGCATCTGTTGGGCGCCAAACCGAGCATATGGCTGGCGGCGTCATCCGGCGCCGACGTCCTGATCACCTCGACTCTGGCCATCGGCGGAATCGCGATGGCGCCCCTGCCCGCCCTTGTCGTCGCCCAAACGCTGGCCGCCGCCGCCGCGCTCACCTTTGTCCTGGCCGCTGTCAAGCTGCCGATATTCGCTCGTCTCGGGATCGCCCAGCGCGAGCCTCGTGGGTCACTCTAGACACCCTACCGGACCGCAAGGTCATTCTGGCCGGGGAGCGCCGAGATCGCGGCGCCTAGCAGCGGGCGCGAGGGAGCGTGATTTCAAACGCCATACCCTCGGGGTTGCGAAACACGCGCAGCGAACTCCCGGCTATTCCCGCAAGCGCCCGCTGCAGCAGCTGGGAGCCAAAGCCTTCAACCGCGTCCGCCGCAGGCGGCGGGCCGCCGCGTTCGGCCCAGCGAATGTCAAACAATCCGCCCCCGGCCAAACTCCAACCGATGACCACTTCGCCTCCAGGCCTGGACAGCGCACCGTACTTTGAGGCGTTGGTTGCGAGTTCATGCAGCACGAGGCTAAGCGGAACACCCGCGTCGCGGCCGACCTCACAGGCAGGGCCGCCATCGATCAAGATCTGCTGACTGAACGGTGCAGTAACCGCGTCCACAAGGGCGGAGAGGTCGATCAACTCCCGGGCGGGATTGGTCAGGGTCCCGTACGAGGCCGCCAGCGCCGACAGGCGCGCGCTGAGCCGTTCCTGATACTCATGGACCGAAGAGGCCGATCTAGCGGTGTCCATCGAGACGGCTTGCACCACCGCAAGGGCATTTCGGCCTCGGTGCGCCAGTTCCTGGATCAGCAACTCGAGCCTCGCGCCCGCCGAGACAAGCTCCCGCTCGCGTCTGCTCAGTCCGCTCATCGCCGCTCGAAGCTGCAGCGCAACCACCATAATGAACAAGGCGCAGAACAGCCAGATTGCGACCCGCGGCGCGGCTTGCCCAAACGTTTCACCGCCCGTCAGGCTTGAAAAAAGCAATTCGAACGCCGAGCCCGCGACCAGCGCAGTGGCGCCCGCCAGGCGTCCGCCCATGAGCGTGGCGATCAGGACCGCCGGCGCCGCCGTTATGAAGGAAACATCGCCGCCGATGAGCGGCGTCATCGCCCATCGCACCAGGCCCGCCAACATCGTCGCGAACAGAGCGAGAGCTTGGCCGCGGAGCAGAGTGAGGGGTCGGTATGGGACCAGATAGCGCCACGCGAAGAAGGCCCGCGATAAGCTGCCAAGAGCAGATTCACCGGCCTGCCGGGCTGGCCGTGCGCTCAACCCACCCGGACCCAACTCCCGTTCGACCACGGAGACAGGCCTTCTTTAGATCCGGTCAGGGGACGCACTGCCGGTATTGAAGTCAGACGACCCGCTCCGGACCCAGAGGGAGAGATTTGCCAGAGCGGGTCGCCCTCCAGACCGACTGGGGGAATCGGCCCCGAAGAAGGCAGTGAGCTGCCTCGAACCCGGACAATAGACCGGCATGACCAACCCACGAGTGAAAACGCGTTCATTCGGTGCGTGACAGCCTCAGCCGCGTGCAGCCAAAACGATCAGCATGGATAGGGAACGTCACGGACCACATAGCGCCCGTAGCGCGGATCCCAGACCCGTTGTGGCGCTACGCACTGGTAGTCGTCGTAGTCGTCGCCATAATAATCGTCACCGTAGTAGGGGCCTATGCCGTAGCCGAGTCCCAAACCGCCCAGGAAACTGTAGCCGCCGTACCCGTAGCCCCAGTCTCGGTCACCCCAACCTCCGCCACCCCAGCCACGACCTCCCCGGCCGCCGCCACCCCAACCCCGCCCATAACCACCGCCATAGCGCCCGCCGCCCGAGAAGCCACGGCCGCCGCCAAAGCTGTGGCCACCGCCGCCGAAGCTGTGACCGCCACCGCCGAAGCTGTGACCGCCGCCGCCGAAGCCGTGGCCACCGCCACCACCCCCGCCTCCTCTGCCCCCTCCCCCCGTGCCCCTGGGCAATTGAAGGGCCGGCAAACGCGAGCGCACAGATGCTCGCCATCGTCGCAATCGTTCCAGCTTTCGCGATCAGCTTCATGGAAGCCTCCGTTTTCCTTTCAGCAGCAGCGACACCGACGAAGGTTTGCGCCACCAACAGACAAATAGATAGGACCGATAGGGCTGCATTTGAAGAGTTGTGGTTATGACTACTCAATGTTTTCGGATGAAATACTTTTCATGGAACTTGCAAGAATGACACCTAACCTTGTGAGTGACCGAAGTTCTGTTGGGGTAACAATATCAGGCAGAAGAGTCAGCCGGGGACCCGCTAAGGCGCGATGCCGGCAGTGTGCCTAGCTCCAATGAACTATGAGCGACGAAAGCGCGGCGAAAACCACCACCAAAAGGAGCGCGGCCGGCAGCGTCAGCGCCTCGATGAGATAGCCAAGCCGGTAATGCGGACGATGATATCCTCCAGATCGGTTGGCCATCGCGCATCCTCCTGGGGCCGGCCCCTCGTTATGTTTGGTGGCCCGCGACCCAATCTCCAGATAACGGTACTAACCCGTTTGCGCTTCAATAGTCGCCGAATCGATCGATCACAATGTTGAGACTTCGTGGCTAACTGGCCTGCCACGCCAGTTCATGAATTTGTTTTCATCAGGCGATACTGCCTCTATTACTGTTTCACCGGGGGTCAAAACTGACATCTTTACCTGGTCCAAGCCCACATGTCGATTATAGTGGGCCCACTGATGTATACATTAAACGTCTGAGAACAAATAGAGCCGCTCTCAGCTCGACAAAGCCTGGCCATCTGTCGCGGCGAACTGGAAAGTCCGAATTCCTCAGGCGCTGCTAAGGCGGCTCGCGCCTAGTGGCCAAAACGGCGATCGATCAGCCATGCTCGTTCGGCGCGACCTGGATCGGGACGAAAAACCGCTGGCCGGACCTCGCGATAAGCAACGGAACGCTCTTGCGCCCTTCGCTCTTGGCGGCGGCGACAGCCGCCGACAGGTCGCTCGGCGACTGAACCGAGTGGACGCCCGCCTTCAGGATTACGTCGCCCCGCTGCACGCCTTTTTGGGCAGCGTCGGAGTCCTGTTCGAGGCCTTCGACCACGAGGCCGCCGTCGGGGTCAGGGGCGAGCTGCATGCCGAGGGTCCCCGGAGCGACACTCTGACCTTGGTCGCCGTCCCCACCCTGGCCGCCGCCGTTGCTGGCGAGGGACTCCTCTGTCGGCCGCCGGCCGGAACGGACGGTCAGCTGGAAGGGCCGGTTCGCTCTCAGCACGGTGATTTCGATTTGTTGCCCCGGGTGCGCGAGCGCGACTTGGCGCGTGACATCCGAGGAGGACTGGATCGCCTGGCCGTTGACCGCCGTGATGACGTCGCCGGGCGCCATGCCGCCCATCGCCGCTGGTCCATTGGGCACGAGCTGGTCGACCAAGGCGCCCTTGATACTGTGCAAGCCTAGACTGTCCGCCAGATCGGGCGAGATCGGCTGGACCGTGGCCCCGATATAGCCTCGCGTCACCTGGCCGCTGGCGATCAGCTGCCGGGTCACCTGGGCCGCCACGTTCGCGGGGATGTCGAAGCCGATCCCGACCGACCCGCCGGATGGCGTGTAGATGGCGGTGTTCACTCCGACCACGCGCCCCTCGACGTCGAAGGTTGGACCACCGGAGTTGCCGCGATTGATCGGCGCGTCGATCTGCATGTAGTCGACGAAGCTGGATCCGCTGACGTTCTGCCGGCCGAGCGCCGAAACGATGCCAGCGGTCGCTGTTCCGCCCAGGCCGAACGGATTGCCGACAGCCACCACCCAATCCCCGACCCTCGGTTGGGCGCGATCCTCGAAGCTCACGTATCGGAACGGGCCGCCGTCAACCTTGATAACGGCCAGGTCGGTAGCGGGGTCGGCTCCGACGACATGGGCCGGGAGGCTGCGGTCGTCGTTGGTGACAACGGTCAGCTTCGCCGCGTCTTCCACCACGTGATTGTTGGTGACGATGTACCCATCGGGGGAAATGAAGAAGCCGGAGCCCGAAGCCTGCACGGGAGCCGAGTTCTGCTGGCCGGGCATTTGCGGAACGGCGAACCGGAAGCCGAACGGAAGGCCCGGCAAGCCCCCGCCGTTCTCGCCGAAGGGCGACACCGAATCCTGATCGCCGAACGCGGCCGGACTCGCTTGCGCCTTCTCGACGACGTTGATCGAGACGACGGCCGGCGCGACCTTGGCGACGATGTCGGCGAAGCTTCCCTGTGAGCCCTGGGCGAGCAGGCTGCCCGGAGCGTTGACGGCGCCGCCAGGTCCTTGAGCGTGGGCGAAGTAGCCGCCAACGCCCGCCACCAGCATGGCGGCGGCGCCAATGGCGGCTCCGGAGGTAAAGGTGCGGTTCTTGAACGGAGACATAGTTCTCACTTTTGGATGTGTTTCTGCGGTGGTCGGGACCGGCTCAGCGCCGCGGAACACTCAGGCGGGCGTCAGACTGACGTAGAGCGTCGACTCGTCCAGGCCGCCATCGGTCGGCTGGCCTTGCAGGGTCTTTTCCTGACTGAGAACGACGCCCTCGACGCCACTCGGCGTCTGTGCAGACCAGGATGACGTCGCACGCTCGTGGGTGACGCCAGCGACGCTGTCGTCGACCTTGACTGGCGTCAGCGCCGGACTTTGACCGGCGGCCCACGCGGCCAGCGCCGCCCGCATGGCGACGCCGCCGGGTGACGCGTCGATCGTCACGGTGCAGAGGCGGGGGTTGGCAACGTCGGGCGGATCAAGCGTGATCTGGCGTTTGCCGGCGATTGTCAGCACCCACTCGCCGTTCCGCGCCCTAAATCCGGCCGCTTCCGCGGTTGGCTTGACAGCGGCGCCCCGCAGAATCGGCAGGCAGACGTCGTTCAGCGTTAGAACGGTGTCCTTGACCGATGGACGCGCCGGGGCTGCGACCGTGCTCGCTGCAGCGGGAGCGGTGACCGGCGGGGCCGCCGCGATCGCGGGGTGGGCTGCCGCCAACATAGCGGTTACGGCTAAGTATATGAACTCCTGTTTCATTTTCCTAACGAGGGCCAGTGTCCGTCCCGTCGCCTGTGGATTTAGGTGGGCGTTTTCAGCCCGCCAGGGCCGGGATCGTGAAGTTTCGTCAACCTTGCGACAGCGGGACCGCAGTGCGGGCGCTCGGCCCGCCTGACACCTGTGTCAATCGCCGATGGGGGGCGTCATCTGGCCCGAGCGCGAGATGGGACGTCCAAAACGATCCCGGTTCATCGGCGTATCGGGAACAGGATGGCTCGCGATGAGGGTCGGCCCTTGCGGATCCAGCGCCGCGGCTTCGGCGACGCGCGGCGCTAGGGACATCGCGTCTTCGCGCCAGCTCTGGGCCGCGCGCGCGGTGCCGCTTGGGTTGTAGTCATTGGCGAGCGCGCAAGTCGTGGTTAGGACGCTGAAGGCGCTGCTGAGCAGTAACATCCGGATCATCGGGTCAGCCTCTTGGATTTACAACCCCTTGCGCAATCTACGCCCAACGACGCCGCTGGTTGCAGTCATCACTGCACCGTGAACATTTGCCGTCGCAGAAAAGCGATGTTACTAACTTGCAACTACTTTGACCGTCAGCCACAGTTCCATGAACCGTCAGTAAATTGGCCGCTGGCGCCAAACGGCTCGCGGCGCAGAGACGTGGCGTCGGCGCCATCAGGTTGCCGAGCTCATGGCCGGCGCGACGTCGATGATCGGCGACCTGGTACACGCCTTGTTGACCCTGGGCGGCCGGTCGTCCGCAGGTCTTTGCCGAGCGGCGACTCTCGCCTAAATCACGTCTAGTGCGCGCGTCAGGCGAGGGCGAGAAGGCGCAGCAGGCCTAACGACAGGGTGCCTAACACCGCCAGCGACAGCGTCACCACCGCGCTCACCCGCGGTCCCGCGCCCAAGAGCGCCCGCACGTCCACTCCGAGGCCGTCCTCAGCCGCCCGCGCCGTTGCTCGCGCTTCGGCCACCCTGCGCTGGATGGCGCCGCCGGCGAACAGGGTCCAGCGCCCCTCAACCCCGACGGTGACGCCGTCGTTGCGGTAACCGGGGAAGAATTGATCGCGCGTGGAACTGGCGGTCGCCGCCAGTGCGAGGGTTGGTAGCCGGTCGGCCGCGGCGACCCGTATTCCGGCTTCGGCGGAGCGCAGTTGCGCCTGCGCCGCGAGAAGCGTCGGGCTGGCGGCCGCAGCCTGATCGATGGCGTCATTGAGGCTGGGGCCGTCGCCGGAGGCGGCCCAAGCGGCTCGAGCGCGTCTGGCGGGGCGCCCACAACGGACTGGAAATGCGATTCTGCGCGGACCACCTGGTCCTGAGCCGGGGCCTGGCCTGCGTGCGCCTGCGCCAGCCGCGCCTGCGCCTCGGCAAGGTCCGTCCGCGGGATCTCGCCGTCGTTGAAGCGGAGTTGAGCCTGGCTGGCGATCTCGTCCACTTGGCGCGCCTGTGCGTCGCTTAGCCGGGACACTTTGCGGGCGTCAAGCACAGCCGCATAGGCATCGGCGACTTGCGCCGTCAGCAGAGCCCAACCCTATGGCCCGGCGACCGCGCGTCGCGCGGTGCGCCGCGGCACAGACCGAGCGCCCGAGGACAAGCAACGAGCCCGGCCAGGACTACGCCTGCATCCAGGCGGTCCGCACCACTGGCACTGAGATCGCATAGCCGATGCCCTTCACGGCGCGGATCACCTCCTCGCGCCTAGCGCAGCCAAGCTTACGGCGGAGTCGGCCGACCTGAACGTCAACGGCTCGATCGGAGCAGACGGTCCGCTCGGGTCCGCCGACACTCGCAAGGAACTCGCGCGCTACGATCTGATTCGCCTGATCTAGCAGCGCCACGAGCAGCTGCAACTCGCTCTTGGTGAGTGTTGCTGCCTCACCCGAGGGGCGGAGGAGCCGTCCGTGAATCGTGTCGAGCTCGTAGCCGCCGAATTGATAGGTCAGGGCAAGCCAGGGCCGTTGAGTCCTCGATCGCTGACGGCGCCTGATGACCGCGCGGATGCGCGCCAGGAGTTCACGCGGACTACAGGACGGGTGCAGGCAATCATCTGCGCCTAGCTCCAGGCCGACGATCCGATCTACCTCATCGCATTGGGCGCCCATCATGATGATTGCTACAGGGGCTGGCGACAGGCGCCGGCAGATAGAAAGGCCATCTTCGCCCGGCAGCATGATCTCCAATATGATGATGTCGTATCGCGTGGACGCCAACGCCCGGTCCATGTCGCGGCCGTCCTGGGCGAACTCCGCCGCCAGGCCGTTCTCCCGTAGAAAGTCGGCCAGGGCCACGCCAGCGGCCTTGTCGCCATCGACGATCAAAGCTCTCGGCCGTGCGCCCTGGGTGTTGGCGTTGGTGGTCGATCCGTCGACGTCTGGGTGTTTCGTGGTATCCCAAGGCATTCCGACACGCTTCGGTCCGGCGACCAGCGGGTTACCCCGACCGGCCTGCGCAACTCCAAAGTCTGAGCTGACTATCGGCGGTCCCCATTCGAATACTGAGTTTGACAGAAAAGATGGTTTGGGCTCGTCACCGAGCCTTCGCCAAGTGAATATGATTTCATGAAACGCGCCCCTCCGCCTTGCCCGCGGAGAACTTAGCTTCGCGACCTGCGCGAAATACTTTTCACCTGGGACGCAATGGTGGTGGATGGTCTCAGCCTGTCGGTGGATGGCCACGCGGCGATGCTCGTAAACGAGCACTCCTTCGGCCTACAGGATCACTATGCCTGTGCACTGGCATGGCTCGTTCGACGGCGGACGCACTTGGGAAAAGCGGTTCCAATCCGACGCGTGATCGCCACGGGCGAGACCCCTCCCGATGTACGAGGGTCCCTTCCAACTAGAGCCTGGGCTCTTGGTCGTCGTGGGCGACGGTTCGGGCAATATCCTGTCTAGCAACGACGAAGGCGTCAGTTGGTCAACCGGCCGCACCGGCCGCAATCTTTTTGGCTGCCGCCTGCAGGTTGGTGGTCTGGTCTGCGGGAGTTCCGAAGGCTTCGGCTACCTTCGGATCAGGTCCAGCAACACTGATGGCTAGACCGGCTCGCGTCCGCTTTCCGGCGAGACGCCAACGGCAGCATTCGACCGAGGCTGTGTGAAAACGCCGACGCGATCGAGAGCGAGGGCATAGCGTTCCCCATGGCGGCTCGATGGGGCCGCTGCATTGCGTGGATCAGCGGTTCGCCGGTCGGCTACGCAAGGACATTCTACAGTTTCTTTGTGAGACCGAGTTTTCACACAGCCTCGACCCATATGTGGACGGCCCCCTCCTCGCAAGGTTGGCTATCAGGTGTTTGATCAGATCGCTTGCTTCCATATGTCCGGCCTTTGAGTGCGGTCACATGGACTGCTGGCCAAGATGGTTTCCGCGATGCGAGTTCCCAACAAAGCGACGACATTGACTGCCATTGGGTCGATCGGAGTGTCTCGCGTCTTGGATCGATCGATCACACCATCTGCTGTTCACCTCGCAAGGTCTGGCATCAGCTGGGTGCAGTGGCGAGCGAGCGGCCCCTGCATCCGGCCGATCTCTAGGCGGCGGCCGCCGGGGCGGTCATCGCGGTTTTTCGGTAGGCTTGGCCTGAGACCATCAGCTTCCAGGCGATGCGGGCCATTTTATTGGCCAACGCGACGGCGACCAGCTTGGGCGCCTTGCGCTTGAGCAGCTGCGTGAGCCAGGCCGCAAGAGCGCCGTCGCTTCGACCGAAGCGGACCTGTCTGACCACGGCGGTCGCGCCGACCACCAGCACGCTGCGCAAGGTCTCGTCGCCCGCCCGGGTGATAACGCCGAGCCGGACCTTGCCGGCCGTGGAATGATCTTTTGGCGTCAGGCCGATCCAGGCGGCGAAGTCGCGGCCCGATCGGAACACCTCGGCGGCGGGCGTCTTCATCACCAGCAACGCCGCGCCGATCGGCCCGACACCAGGGATCTTGGCCAGGCGCCGGCTTCGCTCGTCGGCGCGATGCCAAGCCATGAGCTTGGCGTCGACCTCGCCGATCTGGGCCTGCAGTTTGAGATATTCCTCGGCCTGAAGCGCAAACAGCTCTCGAGCTAAAGTCGGCAAGGTCTCGTCGGCCTGGATGCGATCCAACAGCGGAACCAGGTTCGCCATGCCCCTGGCGGCGGTCAGCCCGAACTCGGCCGCATAACCGCGGATCGCGTTGGCCAGCTGCGTGCGATTGCGGATCAGCCGTTCGCGCACGCCAACCAGCATCAGCGCCGCCTGCTGCTCAGCCGTCTTCATCGGTACAAACCGCATCGTCGGCCGGCTCATCGCCTCGCAGAGCGCTTCGGCGTCGGCCGCGTCGTTCTTGCCGCGCTTCACGTAGGGCTTGGCCAACTGGGGCGCGATTAGCTTCACCTCATGGCCAAGCGAGGCTAGCAGCCGCGCCCAGTGATGGGAGGCGCCGCACGCCTCGATGGCGATCACCGTCGGCTCAAGCTTCTCAAAGTACGCCACCATCTGCGCGCGGCGCAGCTTCTTGCGTACAACCGGCTCTTCCGAAGGGTTCACGCCATGCAGCTGGAAAACGTGTTTCGACGTGTCCATTCCAATGCGGCTAATCTGTTCCACGGACGGCCTCCTCTGTCTGAGATCTACGACCTCAGTCTGGCACATCGATGCCGTCGGGGGCCGTCCACCCCAACAAAGCGGAAGTGGGCAGGCGCTTTGCGCGTCGCAGGATCGACGGCTAGCTACTAGGATAGGTGCGTTCGAAAGGACCTCGCAAGAGATGCCACATCCCCTGCGTTGCAGGTGCGGGAAGCTGAAGGGCGCACTCGCGGACCAAGTCCGTGCCAACCACGTCGTCTGCTACTGCAGAGACTGTCAGGCCTTCGCTTATCTTCTTAGTCGCCCCGACGACATCCTCGACGAACGTGGCGGGTCTGAGGTGCTGCAAACCTCGCCGAGCAAGCTGCAATTCACAGAGGGTAAAGAGAATTTGGCTTGCGTCCGGCTCAGTTCGACGGGGCTGGTCCGCTGGTACGCCCGGTGCTGTAACACCCCGATTGGCAATACGATGGCCACTCCGAAGCTGTCATTCGTAGGCCTCCTGCACAGCTGTCTTGATGCGTCGGAACGCCCGCTGGTGGAGGCGTTCGGCCCGGTCCGTTGCTGGGTGAACACCGCCAGCGCGAGAGGCTCGCCCAAGCCTAAGCAAGTCGGCGTCCCGGAAGCGATCCTGTGGTTTCTATCGACGCTGATAAGGGCGCGGCTGGATGGCAGCTACAGGCACACCCCGTTCTTCAACGCGGCGGGGTCGCTGGTCGCTACGCCGCGCGTGCTCAGTGTGGACGAGCGCTACGCGTTGATGGAGTTGGTTGACGTAGGACGAGACCGTCTGCCTGGGCGCAGACTTCCTGATGTACCCACCGATCTTTGAGTCCGCTTCCGGGCATGACGCCAACGGCGAGAAGCGACCCAAAGCAGTCCTTCGGGCGCTCGGAGCCCTGACAGAGTCCAACTCTAGCCTGCGGCGCGTCTGGCCGGCTGGCCGCACAGCACCAGGTCGATCGACCCGAACAGGCCTCCGGCCTGATCGGTTTAACTTGCACGCAAACCGTGGTGACAGCGTGGAGCTTGCACACCGAAGTCCGATTGCGGGCGCGATGCTAGCGACCGCTATCGACCCATAGTTTCGGTGGGGGCCCGCCCCAAAGAGCTCCAGCAGCAAGGCCCATCTCCAATGGGACCTGCCTCGAAAATATTGCCTACGGCGTGTCGTATTAGCCCCGCGCCCCGCGTCCTTGGGTCCACGGAGAAAGGGCACACGCTATGACCAAAAACACCGGCCGCTTCATCTGGTACGAACTGCTTACAGACGATGTGCAGGCTTCAGTCGACTTCTATGAGGATGTCGTCGGCTGGACAGCGTCACAAACGACCATGGGCGGTGTCAGTTACACTATCTTCAATACAGGTCGTGGGACTGACTTAGAACCCGTGGCCGCCGTGATCGACCTCAAGCGCGAGGATAGCCTCAACGCAACTGTCGCGGGGTGGATCGGCTATATCGGCGTTGAGAGCGTCGACACGACCCTCGAGCAGGTTCTCAGCCTTGGCGGAACACCCTTGCAGGATCCGGTGGACGCTCCGGAGATCGGACGGTTCGCGATCGCTGCGGATGCGCAGGGCGCAGTGTTCGGCCTTTTCGCGCCGATTTCGAACGACCCAAGTCGCGAAGCGCGTACGCCCTCCGGTGCTGGTCAGGTCAGCTGGCGTGAGCTGTACACGAGTGATCCGACAGCCGCTTTCGCCTTCTATGCGAACCTGTTCGGCTGGGAGAAAGACCACGCCTTCGACATGGGCCCGGCAGGGCCATATCAGTTGTTCTCCATCGATGGCCAGCCAGCGGGCGGGATCATGCGCGCATCGCCGACGATGGTTCGGTCAGTTTGGAATCCCTTTGTCCAGGTTGAAGACATCGCGAGCATGGAGTCTCGGGTTATGGCCCGGAAGGGCCGGGTCTTTGATGGCGCTCGCGAAGTCCCCGGCGGAGACTGGACCGTCAAGTGTTTCGATCCGAAAGGTGCTGTGTTCGCGCTTACTGGGCGAATGACCTGAGCCTCCTAGGGCCGAGGGCTTCCTGGCATGGAGCCAAGCGCCAGTTTCGACCCCGAGCAGCTCAGCGCCGCGTCCGCGCCGGGCGTGGTGTTAAAGGCGAGCTTCGACCCTTGTCGTCCGTCGGTAGTTCAGGTCCGGCCCTGGTGGGTGGCGATTTGCCAGGTGTTCCCCCATGGGTCTTCGACAGTCGCGCGCCGGTCGCCGTAAGGCATATACGCAGGGGGCTCGATAGGGAGCGCGCCAGCGCTAATCGCCCGGTCGTAAGTCGCATCGGCGTCGGGACGTAGACGTATAGGAAAGCGGACGACTGGGAGCGCACCCCTGCGCCGTCACTGACCATCACGATCGAGTCGCCGAGCCGCATTTCGGTCGGGCGATCGGGATTTCAGCCTCCATGCGCGTCGAAGGCGGACCGGTGGAAAGCGACCATCCCTTCAACATCCGCCGCGATCAGCCTGGGCGTCAGCGTATGCCACCCATCAGGCTGGTAAGGCGCGTTCATGCTCCGCTCCACCAATCGGCTTCGACGCAAGTTCATGTAAGCGGACTTCCACCACCGCTAACAGTCCCCCGGAGTCCGCTTCAGGGCATGGCGCTGCCGGCCGGTTTCGACCCAGCGCAGACATAGGCACCGCCGTTAGAGCGCGATCTCGGCCTTGCCACGAAATGCCGGACCGCGCAGGCTTGGCCGATGACACCGAAGGCCGTCTATTCGACGATCTCGGCGGCATCGGTCGCCGAGGTCGTGGACCGAAATTTTAAGATCGGGCCTACGGCGCGCTGTCAGCTCTTTGCGCCCGGGCTCAACGATATCTACGAGCTGGAAGCCAGCAACGGCCGGCGCTACATGGCGCGGCTGTCCGGCCCCAGGCCGCGTGGTCCCGCCAATGTCGACTATGAAACCGCGCTCCTCGCGCACCTAGACCGTCGCGCGGTCGTGGTTGGCGCGCCGGTCGCAGACCGGGAGGGGCGGCTCTGGAGCATGCTTGATGCGCCCGAGGGGCCGCGCGAGTTCGCCGTCTTTGTTCGGCTGGAGGGCCGCACCCCCAGAGCCGATTTGAACCGCACGGGCGTGGCCGACGCACAGACGCTCGCCGGCATCCAGGCTCTCGGCGCGAGCCTTGGCCAAATCCATCTGGCGGGGGATTCGTTCGACGGTCCGCCCAGCCTCTACCGCATCGACGGGCGGCATCTGATCGAGAGGCCGCTCGCTCAGATTTTGGCTGTGGTCGACGATGCGCTGGCGCGGGAAGCGACAACGATCGGCAGGCGTTTGGCGAGGCGGCTAGCTGAGTGCGCGCCGTCGCTGTCGGTCGGCCATTGTCATGGAGACAACCACGGGGGCAACACGCTGATCGCCGATGGCGTGGACGGCGCTCCGATTCCAGGCTGGTTCGACTTCGACGACGCCGGGCCCGGCTTTCTCGCGTACGACCTCGCCACGTTCCTCTGGGCCGAACTGAACCACGCCCGCGGTGACAGCTTGAGTGAGGCCCGCCGACCGCTATGGCCGGCCTTCATCGCCGGCTATCGCAGCGTGCGCCCCATTCCGGCAGCGGACTACGATGCAATCGGACTCTTCGTGGCCATCCGTCACGTACACCTGATGGGCCTATGGGCCGGAGACATCCCTCGGTTGGGCGTGCGACTCGTGTCCGCTGACTGGTTTCGCACTGGCCTCGGCCTCGTGCGCAAGTGGGACGGTCTAGCCGCGCCAGCGGTCGGGTGAGCTGTAGACCGGGCGCGCCCGCGACAAATCGGCTGCCCGACCCCGTGCAGGCAATTGAGATGTCCGCTATCGGGCGTGGAGGTGGCGACCGCTTTCGACCCATTGCTCCCGTTGGGTCCGGCACTGAGCCACGGTGTCATCCAGCGCATGGGGCCACCTTGCCAACCCTCGTTTCCGCGACGCGGCGCCATAACCGCAGCATTAAAGCACCCGAGCGGCGGCAACGACGCCGCTGACCAAAAGAGCCAGCAGCAGCGCGCAGGCTACGGACAGCACCCACCCGGCGATCAGCGCCAGACCATCGCGCCAGATCAGACCCGACGCGAACGCCACCAGCCCGAGCGCGGCCGCAGTGTGGGCGAACGGCGCCGGTGTCAGCAGCACCGCGGATAGCGCAACGCAAGCCATTGCGACCAAACGATCATGCAACGCATTGAACAGGCCCATCGCGCGTGGACGGAGGACGGATTCCAGGCGCGACACCCCAGGCCGCAGGCGCTGAATCAGCTTCGCCGCCGCCGGTCGGGCGAGGCCCAGGGCCTGCAAGGACCGGGGCAGCCACGGGCGCCGTAACCCGAGCAGCATCTGAACCGAGAGCAATAGGAGCGGCGCCCCGAGCAGCGCCGCGATGCCCGGTGGCATTGGGATCGCTGGCAGAGCCAGGGCGACCAGCAGGCCCCCGAACGAGCCGGTTCCTAGCTCTGCGACCACGTCGCCGAGTGTTAGTCGCACAGCCTCGCCCGAAGACGCGCGCTGTTCTAAGCGGCTAATAACGACCGAAAGGGCAAACAGGGTGCCGTTCCGACGAATGGCATCGATCTCGTCGCTGGCCGTCTTGGATTTTAGCGGCAAGCGACGCCTTAATGCCGATCAGTGGCTGTTGTGTCGATGTTGGCCTTGCGGAAGAGACGCCGCTGGGTCACGGCAACCTCATCCATTGGCCGCCTAGCGTTCCACTTTTTACGGGTTCCAATAGCCGTAGCGGTACTTGCCTTTGAGTCCGTGATGCTCCCGCCCGCCAACGGACTGGCGGGTGTGGGCCGAATCACCAGGTTCGCGGTGGCCACCGCAAAGCGCCAGGAGGAGATCTGCCGCGTCACCTGGGCCGACCTGAACACGCGTACGAAGATGCTCGCCATCCGCGACCGCAAGAACCCGCGACAGAAGAAGGGCAACGATCGGCGCATCCCCTACCAACGGTCTCGCGCTACGATCCCCTCGCCCCGATCGAAAACAGCGGGCAGTCCGCAGGAACGCGGACGACCGGATTGGCCAATCGCAATCTCGCGTCCATTGGCTCGATGAAGTGTCGGCGCCACAGTGACAACCGGGGCCAGGTAACAGCGAGGGAAACCGCAGAATGAAAGGCGCATTGGCTCTCGCCGCCACCCTCATCTCTGTCGCTGCACCGGCCGGCAGCGCATGCGCCGTGACGCTACCCCCGACTTTCCCCGGCCACCAATACGCCAACCAAGCGCACATTGGTCTTAGCCAGGCTCGCGCCATTGCCTTGAGGGCAAGGTCCGGCTCGGTGATGGACCAGGAGCTTGAGAAGGAACAAGGCGGAAGCGGCTTCCGCTACACGTTCGACATTCGCAGCGACGGAACGCTTTACGAAGTTGGCGTCGACGCTAAGACAGGCCGAGTGCTCGAGAACGGACACGAAAGCGCGGCGGTCGAGGCCGCCGAGCACTGAGGGGGAGCGCGTCGCTGACCAGCAAGTGCGCCTTCGATCTCCGACCATGACTGTGGACTGTGGGATCCCCAACCTCACCGCCTTGGTGTGGTCCAAGGCGTGGCTGGCTGATCAACGTCCGCACCGGGGGCTGCACCGTGGTCTGGCCGGCCAGGGGCCTCCTGGCGGTGAACAGGTGCTCGACGCCGGAAGCGGCGCGGCGCACGACATCGCCTTGAACCTAGGCCGGAAGGCCACCCGTCGGCGCCATCGTGGTCTGCGGGCGGACCGCGAAGCGGATCTCGGCCGCCAAACCGGGGTTGTTGTCGGACAGCCTGAGCTCAGCGCCATGAAGTTCGGCGATGGCCACAACCAGCGACAGCCCAAGGCCTGAGCCCGGCGTGCTCCGGCTAGTGTCCAGCCGATAGAAACGCCGCAGCACGCGCTGGCGTTCGCCGGCGGGCACGCCGGGCCCGTCGTCCGCCACCACGGCGGCGACGATGCCGCCGATCTGCGTCAGGCTTATCGAAATGCTGGCCCTCTCGCCGGCGTGCCGCAGCGCGTTTTCCAGAAGGTTGGCGAACAGCTGCGTCAGAAGTTGCGGGTCCCCTTCGACAACTACGCCAGGGGCGATCCGGGCGCTGAGGACCTTTCCGGCGTCTTCCGCCGCGGCTTCATAAGCCAGGCGCACACGCTCCAGGATGGCGGAGAGGTCGACTGCTTCGAACCTGGTTCGCCCAGCGCCGCCTTCGATTTGTCCGATCCGCAACAGGGCGTGGAAGGTGCTCAAGACATCGTCGACCTGGGCGAGCGCGTCGTCGATCGCGCTTTGCAAGTCCTCGGGCCGGTTGATATCCCGCATCGAGTCGAGGTGTTGGCGCAGCCGGCTCAAGGGCGTCCGCAGATCATGGGCGATGTCGGTGGAAACCTGCCGCAGGCCCTCCATGAGCGCCTGATTGCGATCCAGCATGAGGTTGAGATTACGGCTTAGGCGGTCGAATTCATCGCCCATGCCGATCGCAGGAACACGCTGATCCAGGCGCCCGCTCATGATGTCCTGCAAAGAGCCATTCACCCCTTCGAGCCGACGCAGAAAGACAGATGCGATCAGGAGCCCGCCGCCCGTGGCCAGAACGGTGACGCCCACCCCACTCCAGATGGTGACGAGCCGCAGCCAGTCGGCCAATTCGTCGAGGTCAGACGTGTCGCGTCCCACGACCAGGCGCGATCCATCGGCGAGCCCGACCCCGTAGGTTCGCACCACATCCTGTCCGTCGGACGGTTCATCGGGCTCAGCGGGCTCGGGAACGCCGACTTCGCCCCAGCCGACCTTCGCCGCCGCAACAGGCAGATCTCCGGCGACTTGGCGGCCAGCCGGATCGAGCAGGAGATAGAGGAACTGGTGGGCGTGTACGAGCTTCTCGCGCCTGACGATCAATTGGGCGAGCGCGTCGCGACCCCTGGCCTGCGCCTCGCCCCGCAGGAGGGTGCTTTCATCGACCAGCGCTGAGGTGGTTGTTTCGCTGGCGTATCGGCTCACCGCGACATTCACCGCCGCGACCAGGATGATCGCGCCCACCGCGAAGATCACGACAAACAGGAGCGCCAGGCGGAACACGCCGCTGCGGAAGACCCTAAGGCGGCGCATCGATCATGTAGCCCGCGCCCCGGACGGTCTTGATCATCTCCGCGCCAAACCCGCGATCGATCTTCGCGCGCAGGCGGCTCACGTGGCCCTCAATAATGTTGGTCTGGGGGTCGAAGTGGAACGACCAGACGTTCTCCAGAAGCATCGTGCGCGTCACGATCTGGCCGGCATGGCGCATGAGGTATTCCAGCAGCTTGAATTCCTGCGGCTGCAGATCGATAGCCCGCCCGGCCCGGGTCGCGCTGCGCTTGAGCAGATCGATCTCGAGGTCGCCAACCCGGATCTTGGTTTGCACCTGCGTCAGATGTGGCCTGCGGGCCAGCGCGTTGATGCGCGCGATGAGTTCGGTCATCGCGAAGGGTTTGACGAGATAGTCGTCAGCGCCAGCCTCCAGCCCCTCGACCCGATCCTCCACGCCGTCCATGGCCGTCAGGAAGATAGCGGGGGTGTTGACGCCGGTGATGCGCAGGGCCTTGAGCGCGGCCAGGCCATCGACGCCCGGGACCATGCGGTCGATGACGAGGGCGTCATAGGACCCGTCGGTCGCGTGGAAGATCGCGTCGCGCCCGGTCGCGCAGGCGTCGACTACGTGACCCGCTGACCGCAGCCCCTTCTCGATGAAGGCGCAGGTCGGCGCATCGTCCTCGAGGAGCAGAATCTTCACGGCACCCTTCCCTTCGCCGCTGACCCGCCTAGCCAACGACCAGAAGCAGCCTCCCCAGTTCAGGAGGCAAGTTCGCAATTCCGAATATTCAGCTCATCACCCGCGCACGTGGGCTGCGGCAGGTTGCGGTTCGAGGCAGGCCGCCTCTGACTGGAGTTTACCTCATGAAGCGTATTTTGGCACTTGCCGCCGGCGTCGCCCTCGCCGCCGGCGGTCTCGCCGCCGCCGAAGCCGCCACTCGAACGCCCACGGCCTACGCCGGCTCGAAGCTGGCCTCCAAGGCCAGCATCACCATTGCCCAAGCCCGCGTGATCGCCCTGAAGGCCCGGCCTGGCCAGATCACCGACCAGGAACTCGAGAACGAGGGCGGCGGTAGCGGCCTGCGGTATTCCTTCGACATCAAAAGCAACGGCAAGACCCATGAGGTCGGGGTCGACGCCCGGACCGGCCGGGTGCTGGAGAACAAGATGGAAGGCCCGAACCCCGACTGATCAATTCTCACGGCGGAGCGAAGCGTTCGCTCCGCCGTTTTTCGATGGGCCTGCCCGGCGAGCGAGGGGCTCGCGTCAACTTAGGAATACCCGATGACCGAGCGACGCGGCGCGGACCCGTTGCACGAGGCGCTCAGCAAGGCGCCCCAGGCGACGCTGATGTTCTGGCTGGTGAAGATCTGCGCCACGACGGTCGGAGAGACCGGCGGCGATGCGGTCTCCATGACGTTGAAGCTCGGCTATGGAATCGCCACGTTGATTTTCCTGGGCTTCTTCGCGGTGACCATGACCGCTCAGGTGGCCGCGCGCCGTTACCATCCTTGGACTTACTGGCTGGTGGTGGTCGCGACCACCACCATTGGCACGACCACGTCCGACTTCATCGACCGCACTTTGCATGTCGGTTACGTCGCATCGTCCGCATGCCTCCTGGGACTGGTCGTCGCGGTTCTGTTGGTCTGGCGATTTACAACCGGCAAGATCGCGGCCGACAGGATCACTTCGCGTCGTGACGAGCTGTTTTACTGGTTGACGATCGTCGTCTCCAACACGCTTGGAACCGCGCTCGGCGACTTCACCGCGGACGCCACAGGGCTGAATCTCGGCTTTGAAAGAGGAGCTTTGCTCTTCGCCGCCTTGATCGCCTTCGTTGCGGTTGTGCACAAACTGAAATGGCTGCCGCAGGCCGTCCTCTTCTGGGCCGCCTATGTGTTGACCCGCCCGTTGGGCGCCACGCTGGGCGACACGCTGACCAAGGCGCACGCTCAAGGCGGCCTCGCGTTCGGGCGCATCACCGCGACGCTGATCATCGCGACGGCCATGGCCGTGCTGGTCGCACTTACCCCCAAACTTCGGCGTCATGCCGACACGGGATCCGAACCAGGATTTGCAACGGCCGGGGGCCGCGAGGGCGAGCACAAGCTTGGTCAGGCGACCCTGCGAGATGAGCTAGCCCCGTCTCGAATTCGGCCAGCGACGTCACGAACGTGGTCGGCGCATAGTGATACATCTGTCCGTCCGCCGGCGCCCCGGTCCCCGGCATCCCTAGCTCGGAACTCGGCAAGGTCTTCTCACAATTCTATCGCCTGAAACGTAACTCGGGGCGACCGGGAAGCGGACTGGGTCTTGCAATTGTCGAGGCCGTCGCAGCGATATTGCAGGCGGACGTTCAAGCCGGCCCGGGTCGGAGCGGACGGGGGTTTTGCGTTCGCATCGCCCTGCCTCAGGGGTCGTGAGCGAAGATGTGTCACGCGCGCGCCCCGAGCGCCTAGCGCCGGCTCGGTGATCTCGAACAGGACCGGCGATCCGGTCTTTTGTTTAACTATCATCGCGCGCTGACGCAGAGATCAACCCGGCGCCAGATCGCTAACCCTGTGTTTCATGAGATCACAGCCGCGGCGCTTGGCGTCGATGGCGTAGTTGAACAGCGCCAGATCCCACCCAGTTCAGCGCCTGCGAACGGCAGCTATTGGCACCCAGCGGTCGTTTGACGGAGGCCTCGTCAACGGCAGCTTCCCACCCATAGCCGCCGTTCAGAACGGCAGGTTTCGGGCGGTTAGATTTAGATCTCGGTTTGCTCCGAGAGTTCCAGCGCGTCGTCGACTTCGATGCCGAGGTAGCGGACCGTGCTCTCCAGCTTGCGATGTCCAGCAGCAGCTGGCAGGCTCGTAAATTGCCGGTGCGCTTGTAGACCAACGCGACCTTGGTCCTCCGAAGGCTATGGGTCCCATAGTCGGTCGGCTCCAGGTCGATCATCGCCACCCACTCGCCCACAAGGCGGGCGTATTGGCGGGTGCTGAGATGCTCGCCGGGACGGCTTCGGCTCGGAAACAGCCAGTCGTCTGACCGGCGTCCGCGCCTGACCAACCACGCCGCCAGCGCTTCGCGCGCCGGCTCGGTGATCTCGAACGGGACGGGACGCCCGGTCTTCTGCTGCACGACGGTCGCGCGCTGACGCAGCGACCCGCCGGGCGCCAAATCGCTGACGCGAAGCTTGACGAGATCGCAACCGCGCAGCTTGGCATCGATGGCGCAGTTGAACAGCGCCAGATCGCGGACCTTGTCGGCGTTCTTCAGTTGCTGGCGGATGGCCCAGGTGTGCCTGGGCTTGAGCGGCGGCTTGGGACCGATGAGACGCCCGTGGTTCCAGGGGCGGCGTTTAGGATTGGTGCTGACAGGTTCGACCACGATTGCCTCCGGCGATCGGCGAACAGCCCGGGACCGAGACTAGCAAAGCAAGATTTCCCGTCGGTTCACTGCGGCAGCGGCGCGCCGTAGGCGGCTGGCATCCTGACAACGTCATCCCGTTCGCTATCCTGCTGCTCGGATGAGCTGAGCCCGGGAACGCCAGTTGGCCAGGAAGAACAGTGTCACGGCCGAGAACCTGGCCGCCCTCGGCGCCGAGCGGCTCGCGGCGCTGCTGATGGAACTGGGCGAGGGCAACGGCGTCGTGCGAAAGCGTCTGGTCCTCGCCCTAGCAGAGCGCGGCGGCCCGGCGGGCCTGATCAAGGCAGTGGATCGACGACTGACCGCCCTCGCCAACGCCTACGGCGAGGTTCCATGGGAGAGGGAAAAGGCCTACGCCGCCGAGATCGACGGGCTGCGGGGTGTGATCACGCAATCCCTGGCGCCGGTGGACGGCCCGGCCGCGGCTGAGCGCCTGGGCCGACTGATCCGTCTGGCGCCGGCAGTGCTCCGGCGCGTGGACGACTCTAGCGGACGGCTCGATGACATCTTCCGCGCGGTGGTCGCCGATCTTGCCTCCGTCTGGGGGCTGATCGAGGCTCCCGATCCCGAGGCGATCGCGGCGGAGGCTTTAGCCCTCGTTCAGGGTGACGACTTTGGGTTCTGTGATGACCTCGTCGCCGAAGCGGCGCCGGCGCTTGGATCGGCAGGCCTCGCGGCGCTGGCGCGGCGGGCGACCATCGCGTTTGGCGAGCTGGGCGATGCGGACGCGAGTGCCAGCCCCGATTATGCTCGGCCTCGGCTGCTGCAGGTGCTGAGCGACGTCGCCGATGCGCGAGGCGACGTGGATGGCTTCATCGCGATCCAGACGAAGAGCGCCAATGCCGACACGCGCGGCATCGCCTCGCGTCTCATCGAAGCCGGCCGGGCCGCCGAGGCGCTGACCTGGCTCGACCGCGCGACCGGCCGCGCCGAGAACAATCCAGGCATTGCCCATGACAGCGAGTCCCGACCGCGTGTGCTGGAATGGGAGCGCGATGCGCTGCGCATCTTGGCTTTGGTGCGGCTT
Organism: uncultured Pseudomonadota bacterium; assembly: GCA_963835495.1. GTDB lineage: Bacteria > Pseudomonadota > Alphaproteobacteria > Caulobacterales > Caulobacteraceae > Acaudatibacter. Next base: position 2,378,960 of record CAWIFQ010000003.1, read on the forward strand.
GGACGGCGTGAGGAGGCGCAGGCGTTGCGATGGCGGCTGTTCGAGGAAACCCTGTCCGGCGATGTGCTGCGCGCCTATCTGCGGGCGCTGCCCGACTTTGAAGACGACCTCGCGCTCGACCGGGCGTTCGCTCACGCGGCTGGCCACCCGAACGCCCTGACCTCCCTGGGCTTCCTGACCCGATGGCCGAACCTCGTCGCGGCGTCGAAGCTGGTCCTGGACCGATCTGGCGAGTTGGACGGGCGCGACTATCCGATCCTCAACGCCGCCGCCGACGTGCTGTCAGAGACCCACCCGCTCGCCACGACGGTGATCCGACGTCGCATGATCGACAGCGTACTGGATCGCGCGGCGTCCAATGCTTACATCCACGCGGCAAGGTCCCTAGCGGCCTGTGCGGATCTCGCGGCCGAGATTGATTGGTCCGCGTCCGCATGGCCATCGCATGCCGACTATCTCGCGGGCCTGCGGACCCGCCACGGCCGCAAGTTTGGGTTCTGGTCGCTGGTCAAATCCTGACAGGCGGAGCCGAAGACCCTCTTTGCGACCGCTCAGGCGGCCTCGCTGCGCTTGCCAAAGAATTCATAAAACAGCGCCTCACTGCGCTGTTGTCCCTCGGCCGTCAGGACAACGGACTTGGCCTTGGAAGCGGGATCACCGATCAGGCCCTTCTCGTACAGGCGGTCCATCACCTTCCAGCTGAACGTCTTCCAGGCCCGCGCCCGACCCGAAATCCGGTCCGCGTCGTGCGTCGTCAAATAGAGCAGCGCCAGCACCGTATCGTCGATCCGATCCGTATCAATTTCGATCTTGTCCGTCATGTGCTCGCCGCCGGCTTCTGAACCCAGGCTACGCCCCACACAAAAGCGCGTCACTACGGGCGCCACTGGACTCTCCGGGCGGCTACCAGGCGCCTGCGTTGGGCCAAATGCGGTCGCTAACTCAATGCCGCAAAGCCGCCGTGCCCAACGGCAGAGAAGGGTGGAAAGCTGCCGTTGTCGGCGCCGAATCCATCCGCGATGCTGGCGGCCCCGCCCGATCTCCGCTCGGCCTCTACGGCTCAGAATCGGCCCTTCAGCCGCGACGTCTCGTCGATGCGCTGGTGCAGCATCGATCGGGTGACCGTGTAGACAGCGTCGCCGCTAGCGCCGGAGAGCGTGTAGGCCATCCCGGTCAAGGCGCGCTGCATCGGCCCGGCGTAAGGCGCGAAGGCGTTGTTCAGCGCGTCGCCCGGGAAGTTCACGCTGCTTGTGGCGTTCCGCGCGAACACCGCCTCTACCGAGGAAATGCCGCCCGGGTGATCGCCGGACCGGTCCGAGCAGGGAGCTCCCCAGGTCTCCTGCACCGGCGTGCTCACGGCGGCCGGGGCGAACCCGATCGAGTTGATCGTGTACACGGCCCTGGTGATCGTCAGCGGCGCCTGCAGGCTGACCGTCACCGTATCGGTGAACGGGCAGTTCCGGGTCTCGTCGGGCGAGACGCCCTGCAGGGTCACCTTGGCAGAGAACAGGACCGTCGCCGTGTTGCCCGAGACCGAAACGCCGGTGCTGCCGTAGGGCTGGGCGACGCAGGAGGTGACGCCGCCGTTGGCGCTGTACGGACCGCCCGGAACTGGCAGCAACGACCTCAGCGCGGCGCAGAACCGCGACCCGTCGCCCCACGCGCGGCTCAGCGCATTGGCGAAAAGGTCCGGCTGGTTGATCGGCGTCGAACCGTCTGCGAGCCGGACCACCAGCCCGCCGTCCGCCCACGTCGCGCTGGGCGCAAGCGCGGCGACGAACGCCAACAAGCTTACCTTTGACCCGATGTTACGCATTCTCGCCCCCCAGAGCGGCCGCCATGGTCGGCGCACCTGCGGCCAAGCTTGCACTAGGCGCTCACCCTGTCGAGTCGCCGCCAGAGGGCGGTTCGGCACGCCGGGGCCAGCAGTCAGTTCCATTGGCGACTGCGGTCGCCCCTCAGCCGCATGAGACCGCGTCCATTGCAGAGCTTGGATCATATAGTAGGGTCGGGCCCCGCGGGCCTTCCGCTCAAGCTTGCTATGAGACAGAGGACCGACATGCGCTTGGCGTTGATCGTTGCCACCATCACGATGGCTCTTGTGACGCAGCCGACCGCCGCGGCGCCCTCGCAGCAGATGCGTCCTGCCCGCGATCCATCCGCGCAAACGCATGCCCCCGCAGCGGTTCCGGGTGACACGCTGGACGGCAAGGCGCGGTTTCCGTTAGCGAGTTTGGATCCGCCAGCGCCGACGAACCTGACTAACACCAACAACTACGCCCAGTGCACGCAGCACGGCGGCTTCGGCGCCGGTTTGGCCTGCAAGTCGTTGCTCCCGCTGGGGCGGCTCGCGCTGGTGTGGAGCTACGTTGCAGGGCACGCCAGTGTCACCGGCTTTCATGTCTACCGGGTCGACGGCGGCCAGCGGTCGCTTGTGAGCAGCCAGGCCAACGGGCCGGGCGTCACCGTGTTCATCGTCGATCCGCCGCCGCCTGGCGGGTACGCCGGCGCCTGCTATGCAGTCAGCGCCTATGGCGGCGGAGCTGAGGGCGATCTTAGTAGTCCGTTCTGCGCCGGGAGCGGAGGCGTGGTGCGTACTCTGATGCTCGCGCCGCAGCAGAACCGAGGGATTCAACGCAGTCACGTCAAGAAGACAGGCGTAAATCCTGACGATGAGTTTGTGAACGAGTCCGAAGCGAACCAGGTCGGCTACTTCTACGAGACGCAGAAGGACCCGGTTCTTGGCGACAGATCGGTCGATACGGCCTACCGCCTGGGCCTCCTCTTTGACGCGTCGCCGCTCAATGGTCGCACGATCATCAGCGCTCGCCTGAAGATGAGCGTCGACAGCACTTGGATTGACGCGCCGTTCCCCGAGCCGGCGAACGTTAGTGACCACCATACCAGCTGTGCGGGCAAGATCGGCGTGGGCATCGACCGTTGGTGGACCCACTCGGACTGGATCGAAAACTCAATCATGGCCTCCCCTGGTCGATTTCAGGGTCCTGGTGTGTCCATGGACGTGACGCCGATCGTAAGAATGTGGTCTTCGGGTCAGCCGAACTTCGGCGTTGTTCTCCAAGCCGAAGAGGAGAACTTCGGTGCGTTCACCGAAGCGAGCTGCCTGACCTCCTACGTGCCGGGCAGTTTTGCGCTAGAGGTGCAGTATGAGTAGCGCGATCAACCGCGATGGGTCGATAGCGGCCGTTGGCTCCCTGCCAGAAAGCGGGTGTTAGGGGCCCGAGGCGTTCGACCGCCGCCGAGGCCTGGCGAAGTTTTGAGGTTCGCCATGCTGGCCTTTTCGGCCGCGACCAGCGACGGAGGGGCTTCTCGGAGGCGACCCTGGGAGCCCCAGGCGTCATCAGGCCGGAACAGCCCCTGGCTTAGTGCAGCTCTCGAACTTCTTGGTCTTGGGGTCCCGGCAACGCTTCGGCGCCGCTGCCGGCGCTGTGGCGGAGGTGGTTGTCGTCGTCGCGGTAGTCGTCGTCTTCGTGGCTGTCGTGATGTGACAGACCTTGCCCTTGGCGATGCAGGTGTTCCCGCACGCGACGCCCTTAGTGCAATTGGGCGCCGCGCTGGCAGCGCTGGCGAAGGCTAGGGCGGCAATTGCCGCGATCATGAAGCTGCGCATGTGGATTCTCCCCGGAAAGTCTCGCAACCTATGCCGAAGCCGCAGGCAGCCGCTAGACCTTGTCAGTTGAAAAGGCCCTTCGCCAAACCGGCCAAGCCGCCGCCGCCCGACATCGAGCTCATGATCCCTCCAAGCACGCTCTGCACGCCCTCGTCCGCGTTCTCCGCGTGGCCCTGTAGAAGCGGGAGCACTTGAGGCAGAAAGGCCTGCACCTGGTCCTGGCTAATCCCGGCTCTCGTCGCCACGGTCTCGGCCAAGCCCTCAAGCGAGCCGCCGCCGTCGAAGTGCGCCAGCACACCGTGGAGCGCCTCCTGCGCTTGGCTCGGGTCGAGACCGGCCTGCGCTGCGGCGTTTCCGAGCGCGCCGCTCGACGCGATCCCCGATACGATTTCCCTGATGTCCATCGAGTCCTCCGGCTGCCACGACCTTGGTCCTCAAGTGCGACGCGATTACGACGGACTGCTCAGCGCGGCGACCTCACACGATTCTGTCAGGTGCGCTGTCTGCTTGGTGGGGGTGGCCCATGGAGGAGTTCGAGAACCGGCTAAGCCGCGGCCCAAGGCCAGGCGAAGTCGACTTTGCGCCCAAGGCTGGAGAGTTCCCGCGAAGACCAGGACGGACGTCAATCGCGACCATCGAGGCCATCTCGCAGCCAGGACAGCGCTGGAGCTTTCTTGATGGCACCTGTCCGATGGGGGCGAGCGTCCTCGCCTGAGCCAGCCGTCCGCATACTGATCAGGCCAGCAAGCGCGCTCGCGCCCAGGACGCCAAGGGCGACAAGCGCCGCCAGACCCTGGCCCATGACCCCCACGGCGCCAACGGCCGCGCACCAGACGCAAGCTGCTGCGGTCCAGCCCGCCGCAGCCAAGCGAAACGTAAGGCGCATCGGCGCCAACGACTGGCCAAGTGTGCGCGCCACTCGGTCAAATAGAAACGGGCTCATTTACACCTCTCTCTGGCCGCCGGGTTGAGGTGCGAACGAACCACGAACAAACTTAAATCGCAAGCGCTCGTCACTCACGGTAACGCGATCCTAACCAGATCCAAGCGTGCCGGGCGTCGCTAGTAGCGCCAACCCGGCACGCCCGATTTCAACGCCGTCCAATAGGGGTCGGCGTGCGATCGGCCTGATAGCGACCGACCTGGCGGGCTCCGGACGGGTTCGCCGCCATCCCCGCCGCCGTCCTTGATCCGCCCCACACGGCGGCTTCTCCGACGGTCCCGGCGCTTGAAGGGTCCCGGTCCCCTACTCTGCCGCCAAGCCACTGATGTCCGTTGGAAGACTGGTCAGCTCGGCGATCGACTGAAACTCACTGAGATATTCGGGCTTGTTCTGCGCCAGCCAGCGGACCACCCGGACGTTGGCGAGCAGCTTGACCAGGTAGGCTTTGGCGACGGTGAGGTGCAGGTTGTCGAGACCGTAGGTCTCCTCGAACCCCTTGGTCTGCATCTGCAGGGTGGCGAGCTCGCGCTCCAGCCGCGTCACCTGCTCCCGGGTGACGGCGTTGGTCGTCTCCTTGGGCTTGCGCCGGCCCTTGGCGAGTTGCTCGTCCGGTGTCGCCGCCAGCATCGCCATCACGAAGGGCCGGCCGAAGTTGTTGTGCCCGACCATCAGCTCGGCGGCTTCGATCTGGCGTAGCGGCGACATCTTACGCAGCGTATCGAACACCGTCAGCGGACAGGGCGTGTCCTTCAGGATGTCGCTAGCCTCGTCGCTGATGCCGTCCATCAGCCGCGCCCGACGCTGGATGGCGGAGACGTTGATGCCGAGCGCCGCTGCCAGGCGCTCCTCAGACACCCCACGCTCGATCGCGCGGGCGATCATGCGGTGCTCCTGCGGCGCCGAGAGGCGATTGATCCGCTTGTTGTAGGTAAAGGCCTCGTCATCGGTGGAAACGAGACACTCGACGGTCGAGTGGCCAAGATCCCTCAGCGCTTCGATGCGCAGCAGCCCATCGAGCAGGAAGTAGAGTCCCGGGTTGGAAGGGTCAGGCGTGACCACCGGCGGTTCGACCAATCCGACCGCTTTGATGGAGGTGACGATCTGGCGGAACTTTGAGCTCAGCTTCACATCTGGCCGCAGCGGCTTCATCGGCAGGATGGCGTCGATCGCCACGATGATGCTGCGGCTCTCGAAGCCCCAGGCCACGCCGCCCGGTTTCTCGGGGCCCTCGCTCACAGGCTGCTGCCAGCCAGGCGGGCGTCGAGGGCCCGAGGCATGGTGTCGAGTTGCTCGCCGCGCAGCAGCGACGTGAAGGCGCGATCGCGACGCAGCTCTTTTAGAGCCTGCACCACGAACATCAGGCGGGTCTGCACAAAGTCCGCCTTCTTGGCGACCAGACGCTGACGGTCGGCCTCCTTGCGAAACACCTGCACCAGCTGGTCGGCGGTCGGACGCTTGTTGCTCGAGCTGCGGCCGAACCGATGCGGCGTGCGCGATCCGCTATGGCGGTGGCGGCGCTCGAGCAGCCGGCGAACGACTTCGATGTTCTTGCCGCGGATCTTGCCGTCCGCGTAGGCGTCGGCCAGCGCCTGCTGGATGCCGGCGTCATCGCTGCGAGCGATGATCACAGCCAGGCTGAGGGGTATGAGACCGCTGTCGACAGCGGTGATCAGCTTCTCCTCGCCCTTCTCCAGCAAGGTGATGATCATGCCGACCCAGGAGGGCGTGACGCCGATCTTCTCGGCGATGGCGGCGTCCGCGTAGCCGCGCTTGCGCATGGCCCCGACCTCTCGCATCAGATCGACGCCGCGGTGCAAGGGCCGGGCGACGTTCTCGACCACGCTGCGGACCAGGCAGTCCTCTTCGCTGAGCTCCAGGATGATCGCCGGGATCTGGGTCTGGCCCAGCGCCTGGAAGGCTTCGACCCTGCCCTCTCCGCAAACCAGGTCGTAGCGCACGTCGCCGCTCGCGGTCTTGCGCCGGCTAACCGTGATCGGTCGCTTCAGGCCGACCGCCTCGACGCTGTCGATGATGTCGCGATGGACTCGCCGGTTACGCGCCCTCGGATTGAGCAGGGCGATCTTGTCGATCGGAATGAGTTCGATGAGGATTTCCGGCTCGTCCATCATGCCGCCTCCGCAAACGGGATGCGAACCGTCAGGCCGAACAGCTCGCTAAGGTCGTCAAAGCGGTAGGCATCGAGGGAAAGGCCGTTCTCCTCGGTCAGCCGCAAGCGCCCGCCGATGAGGTCGATCGACGGGAAAAGGTAATAGTCGAGCGCGCGCTTGTTGGCGCCGTCCATGCGCACCGCGATGGTGATGTCCGGCATCAGCCCGGTGTCGAAATGCAGCCGCCAGCGATACGCGCCGCCCGGCGTCTCCCGACAGCGGGCGATGACAATGGAGAGCGTCAGTTCCTGATTGACGACGAGGATGCCCGCGCCCTCTGGCCGCTCGATCGTCCCGCCACCAGCTTCGACGCCCGCGACGACGTCGGCGACCATCTGCGGGTAAAGCTCGCGAAGGCGCTGGTTGATCTGGATATAGCGAAAGTCGCGCTCCGGCCGGTAGCCGACTAACGCGTAAGCGCGCAGCAGACTGCCGAAGCGCGAGCGATAGGCGGTGCTCGACGGCATCCCCTCCTGCTCGTCGATGATCAGACCGGAGAGCGCGCCGGCGCGGACCAGCAGCTGACGCAGGATCGCCAGCATCTCGGTGTTGTCCATTCGGACCGAGCGCTGCGCGATGAGGGTCTGGGCGCGCGCGAACATGTCGGCGTCCACGACTGCTTCGAAGACGCCGTTCGCGCGGATCCACATGTCCGGCGCGTTGCGCACGCGCTTCTTCTTCAGCTTGAAGGAGACGTGGTTGAAGACGTTGTTGCCGACGTACTTCTCGCTGGTGAGCACCTGATGGACCGTGCCGCGGGTCCACTCGCGCCCCAGGTCGGTACGGCAGCCGTCGGCGTTGAGGAGGGCCGTGATCTCTCGCTCGGAGTGACCACGCTCGACGAACAGCCGATAGATCTGGCGGACGGTGTCGACCTCCTCGGCAGGCCCAGGCACGAGGATCACCCGGTCGGTCTGCAGGCTTTTCTGCTCGCCGCGAACCAGCTGTCCCTTCGGCTCGCCCTTGTCGTCCACGAGCAACCGCCGCAGCCCGTAGCCCGGCGCGCCACCTTGACGAAAACCAAGCTCGACCAGGCGACATTGACCGATGAAGACCTTTGTCGAGAGCTCGCGGCTGTACTCGCCAGCCATCGCGCGTTTGACGCTTTTGACGATGGTGGCGATTGGCGTGCCGTCGTTGTCGAACGGCTCGGCGCAGTAGACCACCTGCAGCCCAGCGCGCCGGCACAGATACTCGTAGAACGCCGCCTCATCCGAATCCTGGAACCGGCCCCAGCGGCTGACGTCGTAGACCAGCAACACCTGGAAGTCGGTGTTGTGCTCCTCGACATCCCCGATCAGCTGCTGGAGGCCGCCGCGGCCGCCGATGCTCAGGCCGCTCTTGCCCTCGTCGGCATAGGTCCGAACGATCTCCATGCCGTGCGCGTCGGCATATTGCTGGATCGCCTCGGCCTGGTTCTCGGTCGAGTAGCGCTGGTGATCGGTCGACATGCGCACGTACTGCGCGGCGCGAACCAGTACGGGTGGCTCCGCCAGTCTTTCTGCTTCGATGTCGCTCGCATCCGCCACTTGGCAGATCCTCCACAACAAAGATGCCCCGTCAGATTGCAAACATATTGTTGGCAGGCTTGCAAGATGCTAGCCCCGGTGCGGAGCGGTTTTGTTGCTCATTGAGCATCTGCAAACGGGCGAGGCGCCTTACTTGGGCGTGGTAACGGCGATGAGCGAAATCTTGGCGCTCCGCGGACAGGCGTCGAAAGTTGTCGAGCAGTTGCCGCTCTCGATCACTGAGCGGCTGCGCCGGAAGCTCGGCCACGAGTTCCCAAGGATGAACGCCCAGCACAGCCGCGACCCGTCTCATCCAGTCCGTCGTGAGCTGTCGCTTGCCGAGTTCGAGGTGACTGATCTGTTGATTGGACGTGCCGACCCGCTCGGCCAGATCTCTGAGCGTAAGGCCGCGAGCCTCACGCAGCTCCCGAAGGCGATTAGGCAAGAGTGTCGCCCGGCCCCTAAGTCGTGCTCACCACGGCTTGCAAATCGCACAACGCACGCGACAAGTCGCGCGGCAATTTCCTGAACAATTCCACAGCCCTAGCAAGCACCAGTTTCTAGACTGGCCGCCCCCAAGCAGTCAGTTCGCTACTGAGGGTAGGTTGTTTTTGCACAAAAATCACGGAGCGGAGTTCTCTGCGGACTGCGTGCACAGCCATCCGCTCCGCGAAAGTGTTCACATGGCCGTTCTTGGCCCGGTACTGGGGGTACATCCCATAGGTGCCCCAGAGCGGCCCGGCGTTGGCCCGGCGGCCGGCGTCCAGATGGCAGTTGGAACACTTCAGGTCGTCGCCGACGAACTGTGGCGCGAGGCGCGCGGTGTCGGTGAAGATCGCGCGGCCCAGCGCGACCTGCCTTCCAAGATCGTTGTCGGGGATCGCCGAGTCCGGTGGCGGAGCGAACGCTTTCGCCGTCAACGTCAAGGACGGCGGCTTCGGTTTCAATAGCCAGCCGACACCGATCCCCGCAGCGAGCGTGACCACGCCCAACCCCGCAGCGACAATGAGGGTCCTCCCGACTTGAGAATGGATCATCGCGCGATCTTACCGATGAGCGCAGGCTCGCTCCGCGGGACAACCGGCCAGGTCCTGTCCAGTTCGACGGCCGCCGCCGGCCGGCCCTTCACAGGCCGCCGGTTGGCTGCGGCTGGATATGGCTCAACGGCGACGTCGCGCTGGTCGACCGCTAAAACGGCTACATCCTCGATATTGTTTCAAACGTTTGGTGAGCCGCGGTCTGGCCGAGACGGCGTACCGACGTCCCGGAGTCACGGCATCGGGGCGCGAGGCGGCCGCCGAGAGCGGGCGGGCCTGGACAACCGCTGCGCCAGCGTTGGCCGAACATCCGGCTCCCGCAACGCCCGACGTTCCGGAACGGGCCATCGGTGCGCCGGCCGATCGTTAAGGCGTGCGATCGCTTGACATTCCACTGAAGCGGACTTGGCACGCTCTCCCTAGGCTCTAGGGCCCGACGCAACTCCCGACGACATGCCCAAGCCCACATCGCCTGCACCGATGAAACCGCTAGCCAACTGCTTCGCCGGACAGATGTCGCGTCCGCTGGCGACCGACACCCGTGTCCATCGGCATTGAACGGCTTCTCGCCGCATCCTCAGTGGATTCACAGGAAGGGCGGAGCACGGTTCGCTGGCCTTGATCTGCTGCAATTGTGGCGCCCAACCTTGATGCTTGCGCGGCTTTTCGCGGGCTTACAGATATGACTACTCGTGGCGAAGCGCGTCGATGGGATTTAGATTTGCCGCGCGCCGCGCCGGAAAATAACCGAACACGACCCCGATCAGCGCCGAGAATACAAATGCCAGCAGATTGATCTGCAAACCGAAGATGAAGGGAACCTGCAGCACCGGCGCCAGGGCGATGGACGCGACGAGCGCGAAGACCAGTCCGATGATGCCGCCCAGACACGACAGCGCGACCGCCTCGACGAGGAACTGAAGCAGCACTTCGTTCGCCAAGGCGCCGATGGCCAGGCGGATGCCGATCTCGCGCGTGCGCTCGGTCACCGACACCAGCATGATGTTCATGATGCCGATGCCGCCAACGAGCAGGCTGACGGCGGCCACGGCGCCCAGCAGTGCGGTCAGGATTTTTGTCGTGCCCTGAAGGGTCTCGGCGATCTGCCGGGTGTCGAAGATGTTGAAGTCATCCTGTTTGGCGCCAGTGATATTCCGACGCTCGCGCAAGAGTGTTGAAATCGACGCCTGCAGCGCAGTGCTGTCATAGGCCGGATCGGCCGCCACCATGATCAGGCGAACCTCCCGATTTCCGGTGAAGCGGCGCTGAACCGCCTTGATCGGCATAACCACGACATCATCCTGGTCGTTGGCGCCGCCGCCCTGCCCGCGGGTCGCCAAGGTTCCGATGACTTCGCAGGACAGGTCGCGGATGCGGAAGCGTTGGCCCAGCGGATCTTCTCTCCGGAACAGGTTCTGCTGCACTGTCGAACCCAGAATGCAGACCGCCTTGCCGGCCTGCTCCTCCGCTGGTGTGAACGACCGCCCCGCCGCGATCCGCCATTGTTGGGCAACGAAGTAGTCGCCGGTCGTGCCCGTGATGGTCGTCGACCAGTTGGCGGCATTGCGCACCGCCATGCCCGAAGATTGAGCCTGGGGCACGACGGCGGTCACCCCGGTGATCTGGCCGCGAATGGCGTCGACATCGGTTTGATCAAAGTTCGGCGGCTGCGGGCCGCCGCCGCCATGACCGAAGCCCTGGCCGGGGCGGATCTGAAGGATATTGGCGCCTAGTCCGGAGATCTGCGCCTTTACCGCCGCTGTCGCCCCATCCCCGAGCGTGACCATGGTCACGACTGCGGAGACCCCAATGACGATGCCGAGGATGGTCAGGAAGGAGCGAAGCAGGTGGCGCCGGATCTCCCCGAAGGCCAAGGCGATGATGGTGCTGAGCATCTGGTCAGGCCAAGGCCGCCCCGCGGCCGCTTCGCGCTGGCAGCGGCCCCGGTGGCAATACGTTCGATCAGTCCGTCGCGGAAGTGAACAATAGTGCGGGCATAGGCCGCCATGTCGCGTTCATGGGTGACCATCAACACCGTCGTGCCGCTGGTCAAATTGAACTCGGTCAGCAACTCCATGATTTCCACCGACCGCTCGGTATCGAGGTTTCCGGTGGGCTCGTCGGCGAGCAGCACGTCTGGGCGGGTGACGATGGCGCGGGCGATGGCGACCCGTTGCTGTTCACCGCCCGACAGTTCACCGGGCGTGCGGCCCCAGCGGTCGACGAGGCCCACCTTCTCAAGGGCGGCCATGGCCGCTTCGCGGCGTTTGCGCTTGTTTTCTCCTCTATAGAGCAAAGGAAGCTCGACATTTTCCAGAGCGCTCGTGCGAGCAAGCAGATTGAAGCCCTGGAAGACGAAGCCGAGATAGCGCCTTCGGACCAGAGCGCGCTGGTCCCGGGACAAGGTCTCGACATGCACGCCCTTGAACAGAAACTGTCCTGCTGGTCGGCACGTCCAGGCAGCCGAGGATGTTCATCATCGTCGATTTACCGGAGCCCGATGGCCCCATGACGGCGACCAGATCGCCGGCGGCGATGTCCAGATCGATCCCCTTCAGCGCGCTGAAGGCAGTCGTCCCTGTACCGAAGACCTTGGTAATGCCGGAAAGGGAAATCAGGGGGTCTGGGCTCGCCATGCGTCGCCTAAGTCGCGCCGGGTTGACGGACGGCGCCCGGAGCGGCCTTGGCCGCGGCGGCGGAGAGTTGACCGGTGATGACCTTGGTTCCGGCCTGCAGTCCGGCGCCCGTCACCTCGGTGCGGCTGCCATCGGTATCGCCGATGGTCACCTGGGTCGCCCGCGGCTGACCTTCGGCGGTCGAGGACATAGACGGTCTGACGACTGCCCCGGCCAATCGCGACGTCACGCGTGGAGGCGCTACCGCGACCGGGGCGACGTTGTACGAGTACGCTGGTCACGCCGCCGCCCGGCGCTTTAGCGGCGCCGGCGGCGGTCGGCGTGAAACGCAAGGCGGCGTTCGGGACAAGAAGCACGCCCTGTCTTTGCATGGTGACGATCTCGGCCGTGGCGGTCATGCCCGGGCGCAGCGTAAGTTGGGCGTTATCGACCGCGAGGACGGCGGTGTAGGACACGACCGCGCCCGTGGCGGCCGTGCTCGCCGATGTCGACGCGGTTCCGGAATTGGCGCCCAGGTCGATGCGCCGGACGCTCGCGGGAAAGGTTTGTCCCGGGAACGCATCGACCTGAAATGTCGCGCTTTGCCCCTGTGCGACCTGGCCGACATCCGCCTCGTCGACCTTGGCCTCAAGCTGCATGACGCTCAGATCCTCGGCAATCTGGAACAGAACCGGTGCGTTAAGGGAGGCGGCAACGGTCTGGCCAGGCTCAACCTTGCGCGACAGGACCACGCCATTCACCGGCGAGACGATCGTCGCCTTGGAAAGCTGGGTGCGGTCGGATGAAAGCTGCGCGCGCGCCTGGGCCACAACAGCCTGAGCGGTCCTGATTGAGGCGATCGCGCCCGCGTTTTGCGCGCGGGCGGTGTCAAGTTCCACCCCCGAGGGCACCTTGCCTTTGGAGAGGCGTGAAACCTCTTCGAAGCGCGCCAGGCTCGCCCGGGTCAATTGGGCGGCTGCTTCGGCCTGAACGACGCCCGCCTCCGCAGCGGCGAGGGCCGCTGCGCTCTTGGTGATGGCGTCCTGCAGTCGTGATGGATCGAGCCTTGCAAGCACCTGGCCCTTGCGAACGCGATCGTTGTTGTCGACCAGAACTTCGGTCACCAGACCGGATAGTTCGGAGCCGACATCCACCTGATTGGTCGGCTGCAGGTTACCGGTTGCGGAGATGGTGACCCGGAGATTGCCGCGCTCCACCGGCGCCGTCACATAGTCCGGCTTGCTTCCGCCGTTGAGGACGAGGACCAAAGCCAGTCCAGCTAGGAGCAGCACCCCCAGCCCGACGGCGCCCCACTTGATGAGGCGCGCTCTTCGTGAGCGAGGCTTGACGCCAAGAAAAGCGTCCAGCTTCTTGTCCCCCGTAGCGGTGGAGTCAGGCTGCGTCATCAGGGCCTCAGAGTGAAGGTGGAGGTGGTCACCGAGGCCGGCTCCGGGGCCGCCTGCCATCCCCCTCCCAGCGCCTTGTAGAGTTGCACCGCCGCGGTGGCTCGACTGGCCTTCGCGGTGGCGCTGGCGTCCTGAGTCGAAAGTAGGCTGCGCTCCGCTTCCAGCAAGGCGCGGAAGTCGATCAGGCCGGTTTGATATTGGCTACGCGCGTAAATGGCCGAGTTCCGCGCCGCCTCTTCTGCAATGCTTATTTCTACGGATCGGCGATCGGCGGCTGACACCGTGGCCAGCCCATTCTCCGCCTCCTCCAGCGCGATCAGAACCGTTTGACGGTAGTTGGCCAGGGCGGCGGCCGCAGCGGCGTTTTGTCCCTCGATCGCGGCGCGGATCCGGCCCCCGTTGAAGATCGGCATCATCAGGTTGGCAATCACGTTTCCGACCGATGTGTCCGCAAGCTGCTGAAAGGAGGCGCCCGATCCGCCGAAGGAGCCTGCAAGGTTGAGAGCCGGATAGAGTTGCGCCGTCTGGACCCCGATCCGAGCGGTTTCCGCGGCCAAGCCGCGCTCCGCGGCATCGACATCGGGACGTCCCTGGACGACGTCCATCGGAATAAGGGTGGCCGAGATTAATGGCGCCGTTGGAATGTCGCTTGATGTCTGAACGAGTGCGGTCACCTCGCCGGGGGCTTCGCCGACAAGCACCGCAAGCCGGTTCACGGCCGCGACGTAGTCACTCTCCAGAGTCGGGATGGTGGCGGCCGTCTGTGCGCGGAGCTGGCGCGCTTGTTCCAGGTCGAGCGCGCTGACGAGCCCCGCTTGCACCCGCCAGCCGACGATCTGAAGGGTCTCCTCCTCCGCCGCCAGATTCGTGCGCGCGATTCTAAGCCGCGTCTGCGCCAGCTGGGCCGCCACATAGTTGACCGCAACCTCGCTGGCGATGCTCAGCTGGACGGCGTGTAGATTAGCCAACGCGACCTGGCTATCGGCCCGCGCTGCTTCCACTGACCGGCGCACGCCGCCGAACAGGTCCACTTCATAGGCGGCGTCAAATCCTGCCTGAAAAAGCGTCTTGTCGCCGCCACTCTGCCCAATGCTACGCGCGGCTGAGCCGCCGAAATCCAGTGAAGGCAGCTGACCACTACGAGCGCTCGCCAACGCGGCGCGTGCCTGACGTAGCCTCGAACCTGCGGCGTCAACGTCAAGATTTGCGTTGAGCGCCCGTTCAATCAGCTGCGTGAGCACGGGGTCAGAAAACCCTTGCCACCATCGCCCCAAGTCGAGGGCGGTGGCTTGGTTTGAGGGCGAGGACGTGGCGTTGAACTGGTCCGGCACCTTCAGGGCCGCATGTGACGGCGGCCGATAGTTTGGCCCCACAACGCAGCCGGTCATGAATGTCAGTCCGATGAGGGCCATGACGTTGAGGCGGCGCATGGATCCCTTCCTGGCAGCGCGTTATCTGCGTTGAGTGATTCTGGAACACTCCCGATGCATTCCACTCTCCGCCTATCGTTGGGAGCCGATTGAATGAAGCGTGAGCGCCTTCGGCGCATTGACCTCGATCAAGCTCTACTAGAGGCGGGGGGCCGAGGAGGCGTAGGAACTCGATCAAGAACGCGCTCCCTACTTCCTTGAGAAAATCGAGCCGCCCGACGCATCGATGAAGAAGCCAACGACCGAACCCAGGGTCGCCGCATTGATACCGATCAACCTTCAAGTTAGGGTCGGAGAAGGGCCCCCGCTCAGGCGGCCAGCTCGCCGGCCTGTCCGAGCGAGGCCCCGAGAGCCGCTGCGACGATCAGCTCGACAGCGGGTCAGCGCAAAGACCAATGCGTCCCTCAGGCTGAGGATGGGCGAAACTGGTGAGTTGACCTTGGCCGGTGATCCGCGCGGCACGGCGCATGGGCTTGGGCGCCCTGCGATCCGTTTCGCATCGCCGTCCCCCCGGACAGTAACTGAGGGCAGCGCGACATTTGTTAGCTGAGCAACGCTAAGGCCGAACGGATCGCGAACGGCCTCGTGGCGCGTGGCTCAGGCGCTTCTGCGGATGTTCGCCGCCGCCACCTCGCGATAGACCGCTCCGCGCGCCAGTCCTTTGTCCGTCAACCCGTCCGGAATTCAATTTGTCCGGAAACTCAAGTCGGCCCTGACCGATCCGGACAAGCTTTACTGTGCCCGCGCCGTCATCCGTTCCGGACAACCAGCCTGGAAGCTGCCGTTGGGAATGACCGGGTTGGGGGTGGGCTGCCATTGGCGCGACAAATCGCGGCGGTTGCCGACGCCGCCCTCGTGGGTGCTGGCCAAACTGAGCGCGGTCTGAAGCGCGCGATCGAAATCGCCTTCAACGGCCGCCCGCTCGATCCGTCGGCGCAGGAAATTCGCCCACCTGAACTGGCTATACGGCGTGCCGCTTTAGCGTAGCCGCCAGCGCGGCGCAGCTCGCCCGCCAAGCTTCGAGACGGGTCGTCCAGAACCTCGCTGACGCTCGATGGAATGGCGCTCGTCGCCCGGCGCTGACCCACCGGGTCGTTGTCCTTAGCCGCGCCGATCGCAGACCGCCCAGAACTCCCCCCACCGGAGCACGCTGAGATCGCGAGATTGCTGGCCTTGGATCTAACCGCGGCCACGGTCGCGCGCTCCGCTCGGCGCGGTCGCTCGCGCTGCGCCACTTTGATAGCGCCGTCCGTTGCAGAACGAGGGTGGCCGCCAGCGCGATGGCCGCCCCAACGTCAGTCGGCCAGTGCACGCCCAGGGCAGCCGGCACTGTCGACCACCGAGGCCCGGAAATCCACCTGGTCGGCTCGAAAGCCTGCCGCGCCCAATGTCGCCCCTCCGGGCGTTGGCTGTTCGAAGATCCGCGATGAAAGCCACGTTGGGAGCCTAAGATGTGGAGGCCCTGGGCCTTTGGGACCATGGAGTAGCTACCGGTGCTTACCGATATGGATGTTGCCCAGTGAGCCAAGTATTCCGAAAGCTTGCAGCAACCAAAGAACGACGCCGATAATGACGATCGCGTTGAGGATGCCGTCGGGGGGCGGCCAAATTTCCCGGAATGAAACTACGTCGATGATGCGTCGGCATGAACGGACGTCGGGGCAATGTCCGCCCAGGGTGGCAATGACCTCCGGAGCCACAATCTGGGCTGTCATAAGAGCTTTCAAGAGCCTAGCCAGTGAAAGGTGTCTAACCTGCCCCGCACGCGCATCGTAGCGAGTTATCGTGCCGCGAGTAGGCGATCGCGGTTGGAATAAGTCTCGGGTAGATCCCGCGGAACAAGCGGCCCAAAGCGGGGCCATTGCCGGCCTGGGCCGCCGGCCGAAATGCGCCAATTGCAGACATTCGCGCATCACTCGGAAGCGGACGCTTGAGCCGGGGCTCACTGGCGAGGAACCGTCGGAATATCGACGAACGATGGCGACTTCTGCGTGCGGCGAACTTCAAGCGTCTCGGGTCCGGCGGCCGGAATGCGCTCAAGGTTGTCGGCGTCGGCGCCTGCAATCGCGAGCCTCAATCGTTCGCCTTTGCGCACGACGACGGCGATCGGCGAGAGCGAAATCCTGATCTGCTCGGCGCGGCCAGAGGTCATCGGCAATTGGTCGGTGCTGAGGTAGCTGTGCAGGGGATCGGCGCCGACCGCCGCCTGCGAAAGCTTGCGGTCGGAGAGTCGAAGCACGCCCTCGGTCAAATAAACGACCCGCCCGTCCGTTAGGACATCCTCTAGGTAGACGATCACCATCCCGTCCGGTCGGCTGCTAGCCAATGTCAGGTCGACCTCCGGGTCGCCGGCGATGACCAGGTCGCCCGTCAGCGGCGCGCTCGTGTAGCTGAGCAGCTTGCGGTCAGCCGCTGCACGATCTGGGTAGCCGGTCTGCGACAGATCGACCGGCGACTGATAGCGGCTCAGCGAGCCGCTCCCGGCGGTGAAGTCCACGGCGTAGGTATCCGCGCCGTCCTCGCCCGGCGGCGTTAGGCTCAAACCCCTGCCGGCCTGTGCGTAGAAGCGCTGGGCAACCGCTTCGGGCGGCGGCCACGCAGCGGACGTCCGCCAACCGCCTCCGTTCAGCACGTCGTAGCGCACGCTGCTTTGGGACGGCGCGTTGTCTGCCTTCAGGTAGCGGTCGAAGAAGTCGGCCATTGCGTCGATCTGCTGGGGATACGTCGGATCCACACTGGCCTTGGGCGGCCCGAAGGGATCCGTGCTCATGAAGCCGCCGTGCGAGATCGGGCCGACCACCACCTGCTGGCTGTTCGAGAAGCCCGAGACACGCTGTAGAGCTTCGGCGGGCGAGGTCGCATCGAACCAGCCAACGGTCACGTACATCGGGATGTTGGATCGCTGCACTCCATCCCGGCGGGACAGCTCCGAGACCTGCGTCACCGTCTTGCCACTCGTGCAAAGCGTGCTGTCGCGCCAGGGGGCGTGTTGCGCGCAGGTGAAGACGTCGTAGTTGCGAGCATGCTCGGCGATGGCTGCCCGCAGCAGGGCGCCGTCGCGATCGGCGTCCGCGGGCAGAGGCCCTGCGACCAGCCAGCGGCAGACGCCGGTGCACGGAGGTTCGCCGCGGTTGAGCGCCCCTGTCTGCGTCCCCCATTTCCGCAGGAAGGTCTCGCTGAAGACGCCCCCCGGATGGGTGGTTTGATAGAGGTCGGTGAAGTCGAAGCTCGGCGCGATCGCCCTCAGCGCTGGACGACCCAGCGACGCCATACTGACCGCGAGCATGCCGCGATACGAGAAGCCGTAGGCGCCAACGCGGCCGTTCGACCACGACTGGCGCGCGGACCAGTCGATCACCTCGCCGAAATCCTGCACTTCCGGCTGGTCCAGCAGGATTTCCTGGTGGCCGAACGATGCGCCGGTCCCGCGCGTATCCACGGCGACCACCGCATACCGTCTGCCGTTGAGGATGCCGATGTCGGGATCGTCGGGCACGATGGTCACGCCAAGCTGCGTGAGCGCCTTCCCCAGGAAGGTGAGAGCCCCGCCGCGCCAGTAAGGTGTGCCATTAATCAGCGCCGGAACGCGCTCGCCTGGCCGAAGATCTGGAGGGAGCCAGACGGTGACGGCGATCCGGGTCCCGTCCTGCATCGTCACGTAGTTCGATGCGCCGCGCGGCCGACCGGCCGGCGTGAGCCCCTTGCCCGGATCGCGGTACAGCAGGCCCGCGATGACGATGAGCACCACAAGAAGAACGACGAGCCCAGCGGCCAAGCCGGCCGCGCCCAACAAACCCCTCCTCAGCCACTTGCCCATGGCGCGCCCTCCTGCCTAGGGCTAGCAGGATCGTCCAGGCGCTCAAGTTACAACTGGGCAAGGCGCGTCGCCTCCGGCGTCGGCCTTGCGCCACTAGCCGACATTGGCTTCCTGCCCGAGAGCTGACATTGGCGTCCTTCTCAGAAGCGAACGTGAGGGCGGACCGATTGAGACCGAGGCTCTCGCGAGAGACGAGAGTAGCGCGGCCCCAGCCTCATGCCATCGCGGCCAACACGGCCGCTCGACGGATTGTGGTCCATTCGCCGAGGGCCGGAATCCGCTTCTCAATCGGCCGGGAGGTTCTCGTAGTAGGGTATCTGGATCTCCTTGGCGCCTTTCTCGGCCGTGCCCAGCATTGAGAGCGTGATCGGGTGGATGGCGTCCTGGTCGGTCATGATCTCGACGAAAGCCGGGCGGCCGCAAGAGAGAGCCCGGGCCATGGCCGGCGCGATGCCGTCGTACGTCGTCACCCGCTCGGAGACGCAGCCGAAGGCCGCGGCGATGTCGGCGTAGCACGTGCCGCCAAGCCTGGTGAGGACGTTGTAGTTCTGGCCGAACATGATCTGCTGGCCGTGCAGGCACATGCCCCAGGCCTGGTTGTTGAGCACGACGGTAACGATCGGCATGCCGTGCCGGACGATGGTGTCGAGCTCCTGGACATGGAAGCCCATCGAGCCGTCGCCGGTGACATGGACAACGCGGCGATTTGGGTGGGCGGCCTGGGCGCCGATGGCGTAGCCGAGACCCGTGCCAAGGCAGCCCAGGTAGCCGTGGGTGAGGACCCGGCCGGGGCCGCTGACAGTGATGGCGCCGGCCGCCCAGGAGGCCGCTTCGCCGCCGTCGAGCGTCCAGATCGCCTCCGAGCCAACCGCCTCAGCGACCGCGGCGGCGGCGTGATGCGGATGGATCCCGGCTAGGGTCTCCCGGTCGGGATAGGCGCCGGCCAGCAGGCGCCATGCGCCGGCGGCGCGGGCCGGCCAGTCGCCGTAGTCGGGAAATGCGCCATCCGCACCCGCCGCGAGGACGGCGTCCAGCGTCTCGGCCGGATCGGCGGCGATGGGGAGGTCGATGTCGCGCAGGCGGCCGATCTCGCCGGCGTCGGAGTGGACCTGAATGACCCGGGCCTCGTGCGGGACGACCGACCCCGAGCGGCCACCCAGCAGCAGGCCGAGCCGCGCGCCGAGCAGGATGATGAGATCGGGCCGGGGCAGCCCCAGCATCGGCAGGACCGCGAGATTAGCGGCGGCGCCGCCATCGAGCGGGTGGCCGGCCCCGAGGAGGCCCATCGCCTGGGTCTTGGCGAACACCGGAACCTTGGCGCGTCGGCGAAACGGACGAGCGCCTCGCCGGTCCGCTTCGAGACCGCCTCGAAGCCGGCGATCACGACCGGACGGCGCGCCGCGGCGAGCAGCTCGAGGAAGCGGCGCGCCTCGCGCGGCGACGGCGACGGAGATGGGCCGCGTCGCAAGGCCGCAAGGGGCGGTCGCCTGCGAGGCCCGGACGCTGGCGTGCAGCACATCGATCGGGACCTCCAGCACCACGGGCCCCTTGCGGCCGGTCATCGCCTTGCGGATCGCCATGGCGGTGAGGTCGGGGATGCGCTCGGTGACCGGCACGCTGATCGCCCACTTCGCGAGTGGACGGGCGGCGGCCACCTGGTCGATGCCGCCCTGCAGCGGATTGGTCTCGATCTCGCGCAGAGGCGCCGCGCCGATGATGAACAGCACCGGCGACGAATTGAGCGAGGCGTTGGCGATGGCGGTGAGCGCGTTGGTGAAGCCGGGTCCGGCAGTGATGGCGCAGACGCCGAGCCCGGCGGTGACGCGGGCGTAAGCGTCGGCGGCGTGCCCGGCGGCGGCCTCATGGCGGAAATCCATGAGATCGATGTCCGCCTCGACGCAGCCCTTGAAGAAACCGTCGAGGTGACCGCCGTGGAGCGCGAAGACGCGTTTCACGCCGGCCGCCGCGAGGGTGTTGGCGAGCAGTTCGCCGCCTGTCAGGCGCTTGTCTTCCTGGGTCATGATCGAGCCGCCTCCTAGCGGGTCAGAACTGTCTCGGGGCCGAGAATGGGCCGATGCGCTGTTGTTCGTAGAAGCCGGCGAAGTCGTACGGCTCGGTGGCGTAGACGCCCTGCCCGGCGCAAACGGCGTAGCAGTTGTTGCAGCTCATGCAGCCGGTGACGTCGGCCTTGAGGCGGACCTTCAGGTTGTCCTTCGGCCCGAAAAGCTCGAGCAGATTCGCCGGGCAGACGACGACGCAGAGGCGGCAGCCGTCGCACTTGTCGAGGTCGATGGTGACCTGGCGGTAGAGCGCCTGCGCGGGATCGTCCCAGATCGGCAGGTGGTCGCGGGCGACGCGGGCCTTCTCGATGACGACGGTCATGGGCGCTTCTCCCTAGAAATGGACCTGACGCTCACCGTTCTCCCACCAGAGGATCTGGTGGGTCTGGCGGGCGACGGGCTGCTGGGTGGGATTGCCGATCGGGTAACCGACCGAGATCGCCTCGGCGAGCTCGAACGGGGGCTCGACGCCGAGCTTCTGCATCATCGCGGCGTTGCTGGAGAGCAGCTTGGAGAAGCCGATCCAGCAGGTGCCGAGGCCGAGGCTCTGGGCGGCGAGCACGATGTTCTGGCCGACGACGCCGACGTCGATCTCGGGAACGCCGACGCCGCGCTTGTCCATCAGGATCAGGATGACCGTCGGCGCCTTGTGGAACACGGCGAAGCGTCCGTTGGCGATCGACTTGATCGCGGTCATCGGCACGGGATGGAAGGCGTTCGGGCTGGCGCGGTTGAGCGCCTGGGTGCTGTCGAGGATCGCCTCGCGCTCGGCGGACCCTTTCGGATAGTTGGTGTAGTCGACGCCGGCGGTCATGTTCTTGCAGACGGCGACGCAGTAGGCCTCCATCTCGGCGATCATCTCCTTGTCGCGCACGACGACGAAGGACCAGGGCTGGCAGTTGCCCTGCGAGGGCGCGTAGCGGGCCATCTCGAGGATGCGGCGGATCATGAAGGCCGGGACCTGGCGGCCCTTGAACTTGCGGATGCTGCGCCGGGTCAGGATGGCGTGCTCGACGTCGTTCCAGTCGGCGCCTGGCTCGATGTCGGCAATCTGGGTGCGCCGGCGCAGCGTGCGGTCATGCTTGGTCTCGAGCTCGCACTCGAGGTCTTCCAGGTCTTCGAGGTCGAGGGTGTCGCTCATCGCCATTGATCCATAGCCAGAGGGGTCACGCCACCGCCCGGACAGGCGGAGGGGCTTCGCTTGAGAGGAAGTCGAAGGCGCCGGGCGGCGCGCGCCGGGCCTGGCCCGCCGCCAGCTCCCAGACCTCGGCCGAGGGCGCGGCCAGCGCCTCGATCAGGAAACGGTCCTGCGGCTTCTCCGAGGCGGTCTTGGGGATGTCGGCGAGAATCTGGAGAAAGGTCGGGACGAAATTCGCCTCGAGCTTCCTGCGGCATTCGGCGAAGACGGCGTCAGGGTCGAACGCCGCAGGTTCGACGACGACGGCGGCGACGACCTCCTTCTCGCCCGGGGCGCCGTTCGCGGACGGTATCGCCGTAGACGTAGACGTCGTTGATCGCTGGGACCTCGGCGAGCGCGGCCTCGACGAAGCCTGGATTGATGAAGTCGCCGTTGCGGCGGATGCCACCGCCCTTGCGGTAGTCGAAGTAAAGCCAGCCCTCGGCGTCGCGGTGACAGATGTCGCCGCTGCGCAGCCAGCCACCGGCGGTCTTCTTCTCGGACGCTTCCTGGTTGCCGTAGTAGGTGACGACGGCGGCTTCGCCGGTGACCGAGCGGCTGACCAGCTCGCCCTGGGCGAACGGCGGGCACTCGTTGCCGGCCTCGTCGACGATGCGCATGTCGAGGCCGGGCGGCGCCTTGCCGAAGCTGCCGACCGGCCCCGTACCGATCGGCTTGAACGCCATGCCGCCCTCGATAGCCCCGTAGGCCTCCAGCACCTTGAGGCCGAAACGGCGCTCGAACGCCTCCCAGATCGCGGCGGGCATGCCGGCGCTGAGGACGAACCGCACCGGGTTGTCGGCGTCGTTCGGCTTGACCGGCTCGGAGTAGATGGCCGTCGACATGCCGCCCAGAAGGTTGAAGAAGGTGCAGCCGTACTTGCGGGTGATGTCCCAGAGGCGCGACTTGGTGAACCTGCGGCTGAAGACGGCGCGCTGGCCGAGCCGCAGCGCGGAGGCCAGCGTCATCAGCTGGGCGTTGCCGTGGGTCAGGGAAAGGCCCGTGTAGGGCCGCTCCTCGGGCCCGAGCCCGAGCATCTGCGGCCAGCATGCTCGCCCCGCCGAAGCGGGCGTTGGCAAACACGACGCCCTTGGGATCGCCGGTCGTGCCTGAGGTGTAGATGATCTGCAGCGGATCGGCCGGGTTCTTCAGGGCGGGATCGACGAACGTCTGCGGCGCGGCCAAGACCTCGCCGAGGCTCGCGGCGCCCGGAATGTCACGGGCGGCGGGCGCGGCAGCCTCGTCGCCGCTTTCGAGCACCCAGATCCATTCGACGAGGGGCAGCTGGGCCTGGACCTCGGCGATCTGTGCAGCGGCGTAGTCGGCGCCCACGACGCCGCGGCAGCCGGAGTTGTTCAGGGTGTAGACCAGCTTGGCGCCCTTGGTGCGCGGGTCGATGGGTACGAAGACGAAGCCGGTCAGCGAGGCGGCGATCATCAACTCGATGAACTCGGGGTGGTTGCGCATCAGGATCGCGAACCGGTCGCCGTAGCGCATGCCGCGGGCGAGTAGGCCGGCGGCGAGGCGGTTGGCGTTCTCGAACAGCTGGGCGTAGGTGCGGACCTCGTCCGGCCCATGCTCGCCGCCTTCGAAGGTGACGACATCGAGGTCGGGGCGCGTCGCGGCGCGGCTCTCGATCAGATCGGCCAGGACCATCTCGTTGAGCGTGCGCATGGCGATCCTCCGCTCCTACCCCGCCTTCAGGATGGTGACGCACTGGGCGGCGGCGTCGGCGCCGATGCTGCCGCCGCCGTTGTGGCAAAGGCCGACGCGGGCGCCTTCGACCTGCCGCTCGCCGGCGCGGCCTTGCAGCTGCTCGGTGATCTCGACCACCTGGGCGATGCCGGTGGCGCCGATCGGATGGCCCTTGCGCAGGAGGCCGCCCGAGGTGCTGACTGGAATCCGGCCGCCAAGCCGCGTCGCGCCGGACTCGACCAGCGGTCCGCCTTCGCCCTTGGCGCAGAGGCCGATGGACTCATAGGCCATCAGCTCGGCCGGCGCCGAAGCGTCGTGCAGTTCCACGAGGCTTAGGTCGCGGGGCCCAAGTCCCGCTTCCTCGAACGCCTCGCGCGCGCAACGGTCGGAAAGGCTTTCGTCGCCGGCGTCGTGATCCCACCCGGAGCGCAGGACGCTGGAAACCACGTGCACGGCGCCGACCAACCCGAGCTGGCGCAGCTTGCGCTCGCTGACGATGATCGCCGCCGCGGCGCCGTCGCCGATCGGCGAGCACATCGGCCGGGTCAGCGGCTCGGCGATCATCGGCGAGGCCAGCACCTCGTCGACGCTGAGCGCCTCGCGGAACTGGGCGCGCGGATTGAGCGAGCCGTGGAAGGAGTTCTTGGCCGAGACCATGGCGAACTGCTCGCGCCGTCGTCCCGTAGCGCGCCATGTGACCGCGCGCCGCGGCGGCGTAGATGTCCATGAACATCGAGCGGTTCTTGCCGGCGCCGGAGGCGGCTTCGCTCGCGCCGCTGGCGGCTGCGGACTTCTCGAGACCGGCCAGGATGGTCTGCAGCTGCTCGACGTCGACGGCGCCCATGAAGGCGCCGAACACCTTGGCCCGATCCTCGAAGTACATCTTCTCGAATCCGCAGGCGAGGACGACATCGTAGAGGCCGGCGCTGACCATGGCGCAGGCCTGGTTGAAGGCGGTCGAGGCGCTGGCGCAGGCGTTCTCGACGTTGATCACCGGCAGGCGGCCGATACCGAGGGCGCGCAGCACCACCTCGCCACGGATGCACTCCTGGCCGGTCAGGACGCCGGCGGCGGCGTTCGACATCCACGCCGCCTCGATCTCGCGCTTGTCGACGCCGGCGTCGAAGATGGCCGCGCGGATGGCGTCGCCGGCGATGCTCTTCAGCCCGTCGTCCATCATCCGGCCGAACGAGGTCATGCCGACCCCGGCCACATAGGCGTTCATCTTCATCGTCCGCGCCGCCTTTCTCGGCCTCAGAACCTCGCCGGCCGCGACCATGCCGAGCACCTCGTTGCAGCCGTCCTCGATCATCGAGATGCGGGCGTCGCGGAAGATCTTCTCGATCGGGCAGTCGCGGCTGATGCCGGCGCCGCCGAACACCTGCAGCGCTTCGCTCGCCACCTCGAAGGCGGTCTGGGTCGAGGTGACCTTGGAGGCGATGGCGAGCTCGAGCAGCGGCGTCTCGCGCGCCGCGTTGATGCGGGTCACCCGATGGTTCAGCGCCCGGGCGGCCTCGACCTTCTGGTACATCTTGAACAGGCGCGACTTCATCGACTGGTGCTGGAAGATCGCGACGCCGCCCTGCACGCGGGTCTTGGCGTAGTCGGTCGCAAGCTCGAACGCGGCGCGGGCGCAGCCGACGAAGGTCGTGCCCATGCCGCCGTTGGCGAGGCACAGGATGCGGTCGGCGGCCGCGCGGTAGCCTTCGGGCGGCACGACCAGATAGTCGGCGGGCACCTTCAGCGCGTCGAAGAAGATCTCGCCCTGATTGAGGGCGCGCTGGCCGATCTTGTCGGTGGGCTTGCCTCTGGTCACGCCCGGCTCGTTGAGCGGGACGACGAAAACGCCTCCGCCGAGGCGCCCGTCGCCCATGTCGACAGCGCAGAACAGCGCCGCAGCCTCGGCGATGGTGCCGTTTGAGACCCACGCCGACTTCTGGCCGGTGATGACGAACTCATTGCCGTCGCGCCGAGCGATGCAGTTGGGGCGCTCGTCGTGGCCGCCCGGATGGCTGATGCTGCCGTCGAAGTTGATCAGGTCCGAGCCGTGGCCCGGCTCGGTGATGGCCCAGCAGCCGAGCGTGCCTGGTCCGAAGCGCTCGATCAGGGCCGGATTGCCCGACATCCGCGCCATCATGGTCGGAAAGCCGGAGACGCCGAGACTGATGGCGAGGCCCGCGTCGCCCCAGCCCAAGCTCCTCGCCGACGATGCAGCGGATGCGGGCCTGCTCTGCGGGCGAGGCTTGTCCCTCCTCGTCGAAGAGCCCGAGGCCGAGCTCGCGATGCTGGCGGAAGACCTCCCAGAGGATCGAGCCGCTGGCGATGACGTCGGCGGCCGGCAGCTTGTCGAGCTTCTCGCCCGCCGGCCGCATCACGTCGCGGGCGAACCGGTGCGCGGTCTCGAACGCGGCGCGCTCGGTGTCGGTGAGTTGGGGATCCTGATCGATCGTCGCCAGCAACGCCACGGCGCTTCTCCCGCTTTCTACGCTGCGGGCGGCGCCTGGTCGAAGTTCGGAAAGGGCCGAATAGAAGCCTCCGCCCGACATCCAACCCCCTGATGGCGCCTCCGCAACGATTAATATTTGGAAAGAAGTCAACACCTCGCCGCGCGCCTTGCATTGAGGTGGATCAAACGTCGCGTGGTTGCGCAGACGTTCGTGACCGCCATGTCTGGCGCTGACCAAGTAATCTGATACTGATTGTCAATATCGGGACCTGCGAGCCGTCTTGATGCGGAGGGAAGTCCTGGAACAACTCGTCACGGTGGCCTTGGCGCCTACATCAACCGCTACGAGGCGGCGCGGAGCTGGGCCAGCCGCTAACCGTTGGAGCCCGCCAAGCTGGCAACCCAGGTGTCTTGCCCGAAAG
This sequence comes from uncultured Pseudomonadota bacterium, assembly GCA_963835495.1. Classification (GTDB taxonomy): domain Bacteria; phylum Pseudomonadota; class Alphaproteobacteria; order Caulobacterales; family Caulobacteraceae; genus Acaudatibacter. The sequence continues at coordinate 2,405,315 of CAWIFQ010000003.1, forward strand.
CCGACATCGCCAAGGACCGAGATGAGCCAAACCCGGTCATACCGACCGCCACCCGCCTTCCGACGCGCGGTGTTTCATCTCCGCGGAAGGGCTCGCCGTTGGGCGTGTCGCCAACAAGCGAGTTGGATGTCGGCTTCGTCGGCGTCCACCTCGGACATGTTCTAAGATGCTTGGCGCTCCGAGCCGATGCTGAGCCGTCCATGTCGACACATCCGCCCTAGCGCCGTCGGTTTCGCTGTCCAGCCTGCCACCACCCCCTCAGCCAGCAGAACTCAAGCCGCAGGCCTCCGGCCAGCATCCTTGCGCATTTTCATCCGGGAACTCTGAGCCTAGGGTGGCGCTTTGCAACCGGAGCCTGTCCGCCCCACCTCCTTTGAAACAATCAACCGAAGGCTCCGAGGATCGCTAGGGTTCAAGCTCCTCTGAGTGCCGGCGTCTAGCATCTCCCATCCCTCACTTCGGCCACGACCCCGCCCGTCGCCAAGGGATTGGTGGCCCAGCACACCGCGCCGGCGGTCAGCTGACGGGCTCCTGCCGAGGCAGGGACGTTCTGAAGAATTCTCCGAGAATTCCCGGAGCCTCCAGGCCGTCGCCGACCAGTTGGATGGCAAGGGCGTCATTCTGGATTGATGGCGGCGATCCGTTGACGGCTACCTTGTAGCTCAGCAGCCCGCCCCCGAATGCCGGCGCAACGCCCTCCAGGCAGACGCCGCCGGCGCAGGAAGTCCATGAGATCCGAGCTGGATCGGCCTGGATGGGCTTCGGCGCGCCGAAACGCGGGAGCGAAGGCATGTGATGTCTCCCGAGCGTCAGGTTGACCCGACTGCGCACTGTCTCGATCGAAGGGTAGAGCCGCTCCGGCGCGTCAGCAGGCTCCATCATCGTGGCGGGCGCATGCCTGCGGTAGATCCTCAGAGTGAAGTCTTCCTGCGCGATGCTCGCGCGCTGTCGGGAGGTCCGGTCGCCGCCCATGCAGGTGGTGACGTAGGCGTCGTCGTCGGCCAGCGACAGATCGGGAGACTGGGAGGCGAGCCTCACGCCGCGCCACGCGCAAGCCATCGCGGCGTCCTGCGCAGACCCGACGCAGCCCTGTTTTTCGCCCAGACACGACGCCAAGGCCGCCTGCGCACCGACGTCGCCCGCCAGCGCTTCGTGAAGATATTCCGGCGCTTGCTGGATCGCCGGCTGTCGATGTTCCACGCATCCAGCGAGGAGCGCCACGACGACTGACACCACCATCCCTGGCCACGGCGGGCTCATTGGATCACTCCCGTTCTGGCCGCACCCTGCCGCGCGCGCCCTTGGTCGGCTTTGATCTGGCGCAACGATAATCGGGCGGCGTTGAGCTCTTGTCGCGCGATGACCGAAGCGGCCGCGGCGGACACACCGAGTTCCTCAGCGCCTTCAGCCCAGCCGCTGATCGGGCTGCGCGTGCTGGGCGTCGCCTTGCTGGTTGTCGGCGCCCTGATCCTCTGGAAACTGGCGGGCGGGCTGCTGCTGCTGTTCGCGGCGATCCTGCTGGCGGCCGCGCTCGATGCGCTGGCGGACGGGCTGCGTCGGCTCGCGCCCCTCCCCAGGCAGGCGGCGATCGGCCTGTCGGCGGTTCTGATCTTCGGCGTGCTTGGCGGCGTCGTCGCGCTGTTTGGCTGGCGAATACTGGATCAGTACGAGGAAATCTTCGCCAAGATACGCGAGAGCGTCCACGCCCTGATGAGCTACGCTCGGGCGCACGTCTGGAGCCAGGCGCTGCTGCAACGGGCGAACGGCGCGAAGATCTCCGATGCGACCGACACCCTGGCGCCGCTGGTGGGAACGATCGTCGGCGCGGCGGCTCGGTACCTGACCTACGCCGCGATCATCGTCGTCAGCGGCATCTTCCTGGCGCTTCGTCCGGATCGATACTGCGACGGCTTGTTGCTGGTGGTCGCCCCGCCCCGGCGCGCAGCGGTCGCCGAGTTCCTGAAGCGCAGCGGCGTCATCCTGAAGCAATGGCTGGTCAGCCGCCTCATCGTGATGCTGGCGGTCGGCGTGCTGGCGAGTATCGGGCTCCAAATCCTCGGAGTTCCGGGCGCCCTGACGCTTGGCCTGACCGGCGGACTGTTGACCTTCATCCCCTTCGTCGGCGCGCTCATGGCCGCTGCGCCAGCCGTTCTCGTCGCCCTCACGATCAGCCCGATGTCCGCATTGCTCACGGCGCTGATGTTCTGGGGCGTGCATTTCATCGAAGGCACGTTCATCACGCCGCTCGTCCAGGACGAGGAGGTCGACCTGCCGCCCGTGCTCACGATCTTCGCCACGCTGGCCTTCGCGATGATCTTCGGGGCGTCAGGCGTGTTCCTGGCCAGCCCGCTGGTGCTCTTGATCATCGTTGCGGTCCAGGTGTTCTACCTGGAGGGATACCTCGGCGAGCGCGCGCCCCCGCTCGCGCCTCACCGCCACATCTGGAACAGGTTCCGGCGCAAGCCGGTTGCGACCTGAGGGTCGGGGTAGCGGGCGGCGGTTCACGCTGGCGATCCGCCGTCGTCGTGATGTGAATCAAGGTTGGCGCGGGTGGGCTCGGCTACCGTGCGCCGATGTCGCTTCAATCCGACTGCGCGTGTGGGCGCCTCGCCGCGCGATGGCCTCACCAGCATCGAGGTCGCCGACCGCTTGGCCCGTTTCGGCCCCAACCGCATTGAGCAGGCGCGGTCCCGCACGCTGCGCCAGATCGTGCTCGGCACGCTGCGCGAGCCGATGTTCCTGCTGCTGATCGGCGCGGCGCTGCTCTACCTGGTGCTGGGCGATGTCGGCGAGGGCGCCTTTCTGGTGGCCGGCGCAGCTGCGACGGTCGGGCTCGTCGTCTTCCAGGAAGCGCGCAGCGAGAGGGCTCTGGCGGCGCTGCGGCGCCTCGCCGAGCCGTTCGCCCGCGTCATCCGCGACGGCGTCGAGCGGCAGGTTCCAGCCAGCGAACTGGTTCCGGGCGACGTATTTCTGGCGGCCGAGGGCGAACGGCTTCCCGCCGACGCCGTGTTGATCGCGGGCGACGCGCTCACGGTCGACGAATCCGTCCTCACCGGCGAGTCGGTGGCCGTCAGCAAAGCTCCGCAGGCGGATGTCGCCGGCGTCGATCTCGACGCCGCGCCGGGCGGCGACGACACGCCGCTGCTGTTCGGCGGAACCATGGTCGTGCGCGGCCAGGGGGTGGCCTGGGTCGCCCGCACCGGGGCGACGACGCGCTTCGGCAAGATCGGCGCGTCACTGGCGTCGATCGTCGTCGAGCCGACGCTGCTGCAGCGCTCCACCGGCCGCCTGGTCGCGCGGTTCGGCGCCTTTTCGCTGCTCGCCTGCGTTCTCGTCGTCCTCGCCTACGGCCTGATGCGTCGGGACTGGATCGGGGGCGGCCTGGCCGGGATCACCCTGGGGATCTCGCTGATCCCGGAAGAGTTCCCGATGGTCCTGGCGATCTTCCTCTCGCTCGGCGCCTGGCGGCTGGCGCAGCACAAGGTGCTGGTGCGCCGACCCGCGGTGATCGAAACCCTCGGCGCCGCCACCCTGCTGTGCGTCGACAAGACCGGCACGCTCACCCAAAATCGCATGAGCGTGGCCGCGCTCTGGCGAGAGGGCCGGACGTGGTCGCCTGGCGCCGCGGCGCCGGACGCGGGCCTTGCCCGGCTGATGGACGTGGCGGCGCTGGGATCCGCGGTGCGGCCGGTCGATCCGATGGATCGGGCGGTGCGCGAGGCGGCCGAGGCGCAAGGGGCGCGGTCGGGCGGCTCGGCGCCGCTGCGTTCCTATCCTCTGCGACCCGAACGTCTCGCCTTCATCCAGGTGTGGCCGGGCGAGGCAGGCGGCGTCCTGCTGGCGGCCAAGGGCTCGCCCGAAGCGGTCTCGCGCCTGTGCCGGCTCGGCGAAGCCGCGGACGCCGCAATGCACGCCGACGTGGCGGCGCTCGCCCAGAGAGGGTTGCGGGTGCTGGGCGTGGCGTCCGCCCGGATCCGCGGCGGGCGAGGTCGACGATCCCGGCGACATCGCCTTCACCTTCGAAGGCCTGATCGCCTTCCAGGATCCGGTGCGCGACGATGTCCCGCTCGCCATCGCCGAGGCCCGCCATGCGGGCGTGAAAGTGGCGATGATCACCGGAGACTACCCGGCCACGGCGCTGGAGATCGCCCGCAGCGCCGGAATCGACACCTCGGGCGGCGTGCTGGCCGGCGACGAGATCGCCACGCTGGATCCCGACGCCCTGCGCCGCCGGGCGGCGCCCGTGCGGGTGTTCGCCCGGGTCACGCCCGAGCAGAAGCTCGCCCTGGTCGAGGCGTTCAAGGCGAACGGCGAGGTCGTGGCGATGACCGGCGACGGCGTCAACGACGCCCCCGCGCTCGAGGCGGCTCACATCGGCATCGCCATGGGCCGCCACGGCACCGACGTCGCGCGCGAGGCGTCGGACATCGTGCTGCTGGACGACCGGTTCGCCTCGATCGTGGGCGGCGTGCGGCTCGGACGTCGCATCTTCGCCAATCTGCGCAAGGCGCTCACCTACGTCATGGCGGTGCACGTGCCGATCGCGGGGCTGGCGCTGCTGCCGATCCTGTTCGGGCTCCCGCCGATCCTCTTCCCCGCCCACGTCGTCGTGCTCGAGCTGGTGATCGACCCGGTCTGCTCCATCGTGTTCGAGGGCGAGCCCAGCGAACTCACCGCGATGGATCGGCCGCCGCGCCGGCGGGACGAGACGCCGTTCGGCGCGTGGCAGGTCGCGTTCGGCTCGCTGGAAGGCCTGCTGGTCCTGGCGCTCAGCTTTGCGTTCTACATCGAGGCGCTGGCGCTGGGCCTCGCCGCGCCCGAGGCGCGCGCGGCGAGCTTCATCACCCTCGTCATCGCCAATCTCGCCCTGGCCATCGCCAGTTCGGCGGAGCGCGGCGTCACAGTGCTGGACCGCAGGCACATCGTGTTCTGGGGCATCGCCGCCGCGGCGGCGGCCGTGCTGGCGATCGCGGTCTACTCGCCGCTCGGCGATGGCCTGTTCAAGTTCGCGCCGCTGAGGCCCCCTCTCGCGGCCCTCGCTGTCGCGCTCGGCGTCGCCGTGGGCGCCATCTCCTGGGTCGGGCGCAGCGTCGCCGGCCGCTTCGAGAGGGTCGCGCGCCCCAAATGAGCCGCAGCTGCCGAACCGAGGACACGCTGAGCCTTTCGACGCTGCTGCTGAGCCTTGCCGAAGAGTGGCGCCGACCGGGTCACCTTTGCCGACATCGCCGCCCACTTCGGGCGACGCGCCTTCGGGGCGGCATTGTTCGTTTTCGCGCTGCTCAACCTGCTCCCGCTGCCTCCGGGCAGCACGACCGTGCTTGGCCTCCCGCTTCTGATCCTGGCCGCGCAACTCGCCATCGGCGCTCGCACCCTCTGGCTTCCGCCTTTCCTGGCGCGATGGTCGATGAGACGCTCGGTGATTGACCGGGTCGTCCGGCAGGCCGCGCCATGGGTGACCAGGGTCGAGCGGCTGACGCGTCGCCGCGCGACCTTCATGTTCGGGCCGATCGGTGATCGCCTGATCGGCGCGGTCTGCACATTGCTGGCGCTGGTGATCGTCCTGCCGATACCCCTCGGCAACGTCCTGCCCTCGGCGGCCGTCGCGGTGCTCTCGCTCGGATTGGTCCATCGGGACGGCGTCGTCGCGATCCTCGGCTACGGCCTGGCCATCGCCAGCGCCACGGTCCTGGCGTTCACCGCGGAACTCGTCTGGATCGCGGTGGCGCGGCTGATCAACGCCTTCGCGTGATCCGTCAGCTCAGCGGAATGACGCCGAACACTTCCAGGGCGCAGCCGGCCCAAAGTCCCACCAGCAGCAATCCGACCCCGGCGGCGACGCGAAAGGCGTAGGCGGGGGTTCCCGCGAAGAACGCCGCGGGAATCTTGATGGCCATGTTGGCGGTGAGAGCCAGGATGACGCCGGTCGCCGCGACGGGCGCCGCCAGTTTGTGGCCGGCCAGAAGTGTCGCCTGCGAAACGGCGGCCGCGTGAGCGTCGGCAAGCCCCATGACCGCCGCGCCGACCAGGGCCCCGGGCGCGCCGAGCCAGCGGATCAGCAGTTCGGAGACGACGCTGAAGCCGCCGACCAGGGCGACGAACAGGATCACCGCCAGGCCATTGAAGGTCCGGCCAACCGGCTTGGTTTCATCGGCCGTCCGCGGCGCCCCATGGACGAGCCAACCGGCGTAAGCCAGCATCAGCAACGCCGCCAGCGCCAGAGGCGCCGCCACCCAGACGACCATGTCCGGGCTCACGGCGCTGACGATCGCCGCCAGGTAGGCCAGGCTGCCGATCAGCGACGCGATCGCGCCCGAGGCGGCGGACGACGCCAGCGAGACCTGGGCGCGCGAGCGGGCGCCCATCGCCACCACGGCCGCCGTGCTCGACACCAGGCCCGCGGCGAGGCCGGCCACCAGGAACCCATATCGGGCGCCGACCAGGCGCTGAGCGACGTAGCCGGCCGAACTGAGCGCCATGGCGACCACCGCCAGCCGCCAGAGCGTGAACGGATTCAGCAGTCCCAAAGGATCGATGGCCCGGTTGGGCAACAGCGGCAGAATGACGGCGGCGGCGATGGCGAAGGTCAGCGCGTCGAGCAGCTCCTGGTCCGAGATCCGCTCGCGCGCCAGGCGGTGCAGCTGCACCCGGAACGCCAGCAGCGCCGTCACCACGACGCCAGCTTCGAACGCGAGCGCCGGCTTGGACTGCGCCAGGACGCCCAGGGCGAAGGTGGCGAGCAGCGCGACCTCGCCGGTGAGGCCTGGGTCCTGTCGATCGCCGAGCGCGTAGGCGATCAGCGCGCCGACCGCGACGAACGCGCCTGCCAGCAGCACCACGCCCGGATCGCCCACGGCGGCGCTGATCCCGCCCAGCAGGCCGACGATGGCGAATGTGCGCAGGCCGGCCGCCGATCGGGTCGTCCCGTCGCCCTTGCGGCGCTCCCGCTCGACGCCGATCAGCAGGCCGATCGCCAGGGCGACCAGCAGCGGCCACTCGGGACGGCCCAGGATCGAAGGACCGTCAGGCAGGGGCATGTCGGGCGACTGGGCCGCGGATCAATGGTTCGCTCGCATCGGCGCGCCTAGTCATCGACGGCGGCAGGCGCGACCACAACATTCGAGCAGTATTCCTGCCTTGATGCAGATCATGAGCGAGCGGCCCGGCGCGCCGTTGATCCAGCGCAAGGAAGCGTACCTGACCCTGGCGCAGGTTTGACGTCCGTCGCTGGCTGAGACCCGCCAGACAAGATCGCCGGCGACAGGAGGCTCAACATGCAAAGTCGATGGTTTGCTGCGGCCCTGCTCGGTCTGAGCATGGGAGCATTGCTGGCGGCGCCGGTCGCCAGCGCGACGCCAGCTCAGTCGCCAAAACGCGAGTGCTTTGCGTCGCGCGACTGGAACGGCTGGAGAGCCAGTCCCGACGCCAAGTCGATCTACATCCGAGTCGGCGTCAGCAAGATCTACCGGATCGATCTCGCGCACGCCTGCACCGCCCTCCAGAGCGGCGGCGTCTACCTCGTCACGAGGCTCCACGGCAGCCCGTGGATCTGCCACCCGCTCGACCTGGACCTGAGGGTTTCCGACGGACACGGCTTTAGGACCTCCTGCATGGTCAGCGATATCACGCCGCTCTCCGCCGAGGAGGCCGCCGCCCTGCCAAGGGAGCTTTGGCCCTGAGGACCGGCGGCGCGTCTGGGCTTGATCAAGGTCAATGCTGCACGCGTCGCCGAGCCTAGCGTGCGGCGTTCCGATGTCGGCCCAGAGTGGAGAAGATCATGCTCAGACGATCCCTGTGTCTCGCTTCCCTGGCGCTGGCTCTGGCGGGAACCGCAACGGTCGAAACCGGTTGCTCGAAGCCCGAACCCAGCAGACCCAGGCCAGCGCCTCGTTGGGTGAGCGTGAAGAGCGCCATCGCCTCCGTCACAGGCTACGATGCTTCCGCGCTGGAAGTCGCCGCCACGGGCTCGCAGATCATGATCAAGGTGGTCAACAGCCCGCTCGCCGCTCGGTCGGCGGTCGAGCGTGAGAGCGAGGCGCAGCGGATCGCATCGGCTGTTTCGGCGAGCATCGCCGGCAAGCCCGAGTTCGCCAGTCTCAACGGTATTCACGTCGACTACGTCGTCAGGAATAGCGACGGCGAGCGGGGCGCGCGTGGTTGACGGCGTCGACTTCCGCAAAGACCCGGCGGGTGTGTTCCAGCATCACATGACGTGACCAAGGCTGTTCGACGGACGCGAGGACGGTTGCCCTCAGAGATCGCTTTGACGTCGATCAGGCTTTCCAAGCCCCGGACGGATGCGCTGCGAGGAGAGCCGCCGATGTCGTTCAAATCCCTGTTGACCCATGTCGTGGACGACCGTGGGTGCAGTTCGCGCCTTCGAATGACGGCCTCTGTCGCCCGCGTTCTCGGCGCGGAGGTGATCGGGCTCGGCGCTCAGGCTCCCTGGCCCTACGCCACCGGCGACGCTCGCGGCGGCGAAGCCTACCAGCAGATTCTGGAGGATACGCGGCGCAAGCATGGATGCCGCCGGCCAATTGTTCCGAGAGCGGCTGAACGATCCGCCCTCGGGTCGAGTTGGCGTACGGAGGTCGGCTATCCGGATGAAGTTGTTCCGCGGCAGGCCCGCGTGGCCGATCTCATCCTGGCCTATCCGACGCGAGGCGATGTGGATCGGTCCGTCTACACGCCCCCTGACACGCTGGTGATGGAGGCGGGGCTGCCCGTGCTCCTGCTGCCCCAGCGGGAAGCGGAGTTCCGGGCGGAGCGGATTCTGCTCGGCTGGAAGAACACCCGAGAAGCGCGTCGGGCGATTTCCGTGACGCTGCCGCTGCTGAAGCTGTCTCAAAGGGTCCTGGTCGCGGCCATCTGCGAGGAGCGGGAGACCGGGGCGGTCGAGCAGGAGCTGGCAGACGTCTCCCAGCGCCTGGCCAGGCATGGGGTGAGCGTCACGACTCTCGTGGAGATCGGCGCGCTCAGGGCCCGCCGGCGCCAACCTGCTGCGCATGGCCCAGACCGACAAGAGCGACCTGATCGTGACCGGCGGCTACGGCCACTCGCGGCTGCGCGAATGGGTCCTGGGCGGGGTGACGCGCGATCTCATCGCCGACGGCGAGCGATACGTCCTGTTTAGCCACTAGGGTCTTGAGCAGGCCGCAGTTGGCTCACGGAGCTTGAGAGAGATCAATGCGGTCCTGCTTGCTTCCACGGCAGGGTCGAGTTGCCCGCTCTGGTCGCCGTGGCTGGGCGGAGTTCGACAAGGAGAAAGGCGATGAGCGTGCGATCGTCGTGCCGAATTGGCCTGGGAGCTGATCTTGGGGTTTGTGATGGGGGCGGCGAGTGTGCCTGCCACTGCGGTCGCCGCGCCCGCGACGCACTCAAATTCCTGCTTCTGGGTCCGCAGCATCGACGGATTCAGGTCGGTCGACAACCAGACCGTCTACGTGAGGGTGGGCGCGCGAAGCGTCTACGAGCTGAAGCTCTTTGCACCATGCCTCGACGTCGACTGGAGCCATCACATCGGACTGCGGGCGCGAGGGAATTCCTCGATCTGCGAGGGCACGGCCCACAGCCTGGAAATCTACACGCGCTCAAGCGCAGGCCATCAGCGCTGCCCGGTGAACAGCGTACGAAAGCTGACGTCAGAAGAAGTGTCCGCACTCCCGAAGGGCGCACGACCCTGACTGGGGATTAGCTTGGGCGGCGCCTGCCACAGAAGCGCCATTTCTCGCCGACGCTCCAGGCAGCGATTACCGGGCGCTCCCGTTTGATCTAGATCATCGCCAACTCGCCGCGAAGCGTAAAAGCTCGGTCATTACTCTGAGGAAGATATGATGAAGGGTTTCGTCGAAGACATCGAGAAGCTGACTGGAGCCAACCAAGGACTTCCGTCGGGTCCTCTACACCGGCGGGCGGCTTCAGCTCGTGCTGATGGCGCTCAAGCGCGATGAGGAAATCGGCGAGGAAATCCACGCCGAACACGATCAGTTCTTCCGGATCGAGAAGGGGAAGGGCGAAGTGCGGATCGACGGCAAGCGGACGAAGATCAGGCGCGGCGACGCGATCCTGGTTCCAGCCGGCGCCCGCCACAACGTCATCAACACCGGGCGCAAGGCGATGAAGCTCTACACGCTCTACGGCCCGCCAGAGCACCGGGATCGCGTGGTGCGCGCCACCAGGGCCAAGGCGGTAGGCGACCGAAGAGCACTTCGACGGGAAGACGACCGAGAAGGGATCGCCGGCGAAAGCGGGGCCAAGCGAGGCGTAGATGCGACGTCTTGGACCCGGTCCGCCAATGGCGGCGATTGTCGATCTCAGGCCAACGCAGATCACCGTCGGCTATCGCGAGGTCGCGGTGAAACGTCGGCGCTGGCGTGAGAGGGCTGCGGTGGGCGGGCCACGGTCTGAGCAAGTACGTGGTTCCAGTGGTCCGCGGTCCCCTCGGCGAGCTCTTCATCGTCGACCACCACCACATGGCGCGCGCCCTGCACGAGGAGGGCCTGGACCGTGTCGCTGTCGACGTTGTGGCGGATCTCAGCATGCTCTCGACGGCAGAGTTCTGGGCTGCGTGTGATCGGCGCGGTTGGGGCCATCCCTACGACGCGACGGGTGAGAAGCGAGCGACGAGAGCGTTCCCCTGGACGATCAACGAGCTCTTGGACGACCCATTTCGGAGCCTGGCAGGCGACCTGCGCCGCGCCGGCGGTTACGTGAAAGTGACGGCGCCATACAGCGAGTTCCGATGGGCGGACTTTCTGCGCCGACGGATTGAGCGCGCGGCCGTGGAAGACGATTTCGATCGCGCGCTTGAGACCGCGCTCAGTCTGGCCAGCACCGCCGAGGCTCGGGACCTCCCCGGTGCCTTGGTCGGTACAATCGTCTGAGCGTGATCAAACAAGGAGGCCCGCGTTGTTCGCCAGCGCGGCCCTCCCCGACCTCGCATCCGGCGGCGATGATCTGGATCAAGCTCAGTGCTTGAGCTTGATCACCAGCCCCCCTGGCGCGAGCGACAGTTTCAGTCCCGAGGTGCTGGAAGTGGCCCGGATTTCGACGCCGGCGCCATTCTTCATGTCGAGCACGCCAGCGCCGCTGCCCGCCGTCGCTGAGGCGTCCAGCGCCCCGTACGTGCCCTCTATGTCCGCGACCCGGTGCAGGTTGTAGACTTGGCCGGAGAGGTTGTAGCTGCTGACACCGATTGCGCCGACGGACAGGCCGCTGACCTGCAGCGCGTAACTATGGCCGCGGTACCGCAGCGTTCCGCTGCCCCAGCGCCCGCCTACGATGAAGGCCGCCGACCCGCCGTGGAAGCTGATCGTGGCGCTCGGGGCGGCAACGGCCGGCGCCGCCAGCGCGCCAGCCAGCACGATGGCGGCGGCGGCAGCGCAAATGAACGATGATCGCTTCATTTGAAGGTTCCTTGTTGTGTGCGCCGCCATCAGCGGGTGCAGTAATGCCTGTAGCCGTCCCGCCCGACATAGGTGCCGGTGCTGGAGTTGAAGCTGTGGTACGTCGCGCGGCAGCGGGTTCGCCAGCCGTTGTCGTTGCGGTGGGCGTTGTAGTAGTCGCGGTCGCTGGTTGAGCCAGCGATGGCGACGCCCAGAATGAAGCCGATGATGCCCGCGGCGACCGTTCTGCCGGTCGTGTCTCGCTCCTCATAGCGGCCGTTCTGCCAGACATACTGATGGCGGGTCCGCCGTTGCACGCTCAGCCGTTGACGGCAGTCGCCGGATGGCTCGCCAGGGTAGCAGCCGGCAGCGATCTGAGGACCCTGCCGCCCCTGCTGGCCTGGCGGACCTTGCCGTCCCTGCTGGCCCGGCGGTCCCTGCCGTCCTTGCTGGCCTGGCGGCCCCTGCATGGGCTGCGCACCGGCGAAGCTCGAGGAAAGGGTGGCGATCGCCATGACGGCGGTGATCAGGGTCTTTGGCATCAGAACACGAGTCCTCGTTTGGCCGGGAGCCCACGCCCTCCGAGAGGCTCCGGGTGCTTGGATGGAAGATACGGATTGCAATTGACGCTCTTGAACGCGATCAGCCTTGATGCAGGTCAACAGCAGGCATCGCGTTGTCGTTCTTTTGTCGAGTTTCCTCTCGGTGTTAGGTTCCAAGTGACATGAATCCGGCTAGTGCGCATTTTGATTTGCATGGCTCCGCGCGGTCTCTTTCGTGAGCTGAATGCCGAAGGCTCTCCAGCAACGTCTCGTACGCGAAGGACTATTTCAAACTGCCCCAGGAGACGTATCGCGAGCTCGGCTATTGAGCCGCGTTGTAACGAGGACGACTCACCGTCGCCGGCCTAGGATGGGGTGGCTCCCCAGTGTCTTCTGCCGTGACGGGCTCTAGTTGGATGTTCAGCACCATCCGTCCGAGGTGCCTTGCAGAACCCGAGCCAGGGTCTTGGTCTTGCCGAGTAGCGGCAGCCCGACATAGATGCGCGCGACTATCACGTCGTCGGACTTGAGCCGAGCCGAGACCCGGTAGGTCTTCCCGTCATCCGGGTTGTAGAACCAGCCATCTTTCCAGCGTTGCGAACCGTTAGGGTGCAGATTCCACAGCATGGTCAGGCCGCATAGCGGGCGCTGCCTCAGCGCCGGATCAGGGTTGTGTATGTCCTGGTTCAGCACACCCATTGCATTCCGCGGCTTGTACATCCAGAGAACTCGGCCGCACATGAGCCCCTGACAATCGAAGATCTGCACAGCCGCCTTCTTGTCGATCAGCCACACGCCCTGGGGAACAGCGGCTTGAGTCATAGCGCGCGGAACTGCAGAGCTCACGCCCTGCGACGTTGCCGCAGGCGCCTTCTCAAGCGTGGCCGCAATCGCATGCACCGGCGTGGTCGTCTGGTCAGGCGCTGTGGCTGGCGCAATATCGGAGGCCAGCCTTGAAGCCGGTTCGCCAGCGGCGACGGCGCCGGCCAAGCATGCCGCGGCGCTGGCGGCGATAGCGGAACGAAGCAAAGTCATAACGGTCATCACTCATGCTGTGACAGCGCGACTATGCTGAAGAACCAGAGCAGGGCTTTGCGCTCGATCAATCTTCGTACTCGATCCGCAGAAGTCTCGCCCCGATTGGCCAAGCTCTAGGCTCGTCCATTCCGGCTTCGATGCTGCAGGACTTCAAATCGGAACCTTGGCAGACGCGAAGAAGGACCACCGCCGCCGTAGCCAAGGCTACGCCACTGGTGCAGACGCGACGCCCCGAGCAGCGTGCCTACAAGAATCCCGGGAGTGGCTTGAGGCAAATCAATGACTCCGTCGCGCCTAGCGAGCGAGGTGATGGCGCGCTCTGGCGGACACGAGATGCCGGGGTTGCGATGCAGCGAGGGAGAACGCTCGAATGAGAACCTCCAGCCTCGTTATCATCGCGTGCGCGGGCTTGTCGCTCGCCGCGTGCGGCAGGACCCAGACCGGCAGAACCACCGCAGTCACGCCCGCCGCGCCTGCCGCCGCGCCTGAGGCGCTGATGGCGAAGGCGCGGGAGGTGTTCAAACCGATTCCCGCGACGGCGCCGCAGCTGCCCGGTAACGCCGCATCCCCGGCGAAGATCGAGCTCGGCGCGATGCTGTATTTCGACCCCCGGCTCTCGGCCAGTCACGCCATCAGCTGCGGCTCCTGCCACAATATCGGCATGGGCGGCGCGGACGCCGAACCCACGTCCCTCGGGCACCGCTGGCAGCACGGCGGACGTAACGCACCGACCGTGCTCAACGCCGTGTTCAACCTGGCCCAGTTCTGGGATGGCCGGGCCAAGGATCTCGAACAGCAGGCCGGCGGACCGATGGTCAATCCGGTCGAGATGGCCTCGCCCGAAGCACACGTGGCCGAACAGCTGAATGGCATCCCCGGATATCGCGACGCGTTCGTCAAAGCGTTCCCGGGCGAGGCCGATCCGGTGACGCTGCCCAATGTGCAGAAGGCGATCGCGGTGTTCGAGGCGACGCTGATCACGCCGAACGCCCCGTTCGACCGCTATCTCGGCGGCCGGGCGGACGCCCTCTCGCCGGTGCAGAAGCAGGGTCTGGCGCTGTTCATGGATAAGGGCTGCTCGGCCTGTCACAACGGGGTGAACGTCGGCGGCGGCATGTACGCGCCTTTCGGCGTGGTCGCCAAGCCGGGCGCGGACCTGTTGCCGCCAGGCGACAAGGGCCGCTTCACGGTCACCAGGTCGCCGGGCGACGAGTACGTCTACAAGGTCCCGACGTTGCGCAACATCGCCTTGACCGCGCCCTACTTCCACACCGGCTCGGTCTGGGATCTGCGCCAGGCGGTGGCGGTGATGGGGACGAGCCAGCTCGGCGCCAATCTCACCCCCGACGAGATCGACAAGATCACCGCCTTCCTCGGCAGCCTGACGGGCGAGCAGCCGAAGGTGACCGTGCCGATCCTTCCGCCGAGCGGCGCCGCAACGCCGCGGCCGCAGCCGTAGCAAGAAGGGCGGCGATCACGCGATTTTCCGCCGGCCCAGTCACGACGGTAGGAGCGTCACATTCGCGCCAGCGAGTCTCCTGTAGAGACCTCTGCGACGCGTCATCGGCTGCCACCCGTATAGGAAGATCTGAATCGGTTGCCAGTTGGCCACCCAGCCAAGGATGATGAGGCCCTCCTCAAAGAATCGGCCGACCTGTCCTCCGAGCAATTTGGTGGCGAACTTGCGCCGCGATCATGCACGCGGCGAGCACGACAAGTCCCACCGCTAGCGATGTGCGCCCCGCCCGGAACAGTTCTCGCAGCTCCCAGCCGACCACGTCGGCGCGGTAGCCAAAATAGTGCCGGATCGCATCGCTGACGTGGCGTGCTTCCTCGCGGTCAGCTTCGCTCTTCGGGAGGCGAACGAGAATCTCGATCGTACCGGGTTGCGCCATTTCCGCCGCCGAAGAGACCAGGAACTCTTCGACCGCCTGATCCAGGTCTCGCTCGCGGAACGGCAGCGGATCGAGCGTATGCCAGAGCTGTCCGATGTCATGGACGCGCAGCTCGATCTGCGTCTGTGGAGAGGAAGCATGGCTGTCGGGCACGCGGAGGCTCACTGCCGATGAAGGACGGGATGCGCCCGCCTCGCCGACCGACGCCAAGGCAGACGCCAACTCTCGCCGACATCGCTCGGATCGCCGAAGCGCCCCGCAGAGACTAACTCCTCCCACCAGGTCGGCTGTCCGGTCGCGACCGGGACTAGGCGCTCATAACGGTTCAGCGTGTCAATCGCCCTGACCAGGCTGCCACAGTCCCGGTGCGCTCGGGCCAAACGGGTTGGGGTGACGCCCAGAAAATGGCTGAGCAATCTGTCGCGGAACGCGGACAAGGCGGCGCGAGTCGCCTCATCAACGCCCTGAATCCCCAACTCGCATTCCGTGTCGAACCCACCGGACCGATTGTTGAGGTTGGCCGACCCGACACGGACGATCACATCGTCGAACACGCTGACTTTCGCGTGTACGACGATGTCCCGGCCCTCGGCGGTCCTGGGCGCGAACGCCCGAAATCGCCCGGAGTGATCCGCCTCCCGGAGGCGCCGGATCATCGGGTTGCGCGCCTGGTCCATCGCGAAGTGGTCGAACCAGCTGGGCGCGCGACCGGTGACGATCAGGATGACCTCGGGTCCCTCCGGTTCCGAAAGCCTCTTGGCCAGCGCCTCCGTCACCGCCACCGAAGTGAAATACTGATTTTCCAGGTAGATCGTGTGCCTGGCGCTCGCGATGCACGCCAAGGTCAGGTTGCGAACCTCAGAGACCAGTGGTCGGCCTTTCCAATTCGGTTCGGTTCGCGCGATCGCCACGTCGACATCGAGCAGCTGCGCCGGGGCGCAAGCGGGCCACGGATCGCCGTCGCCCTGGCTAACCGACGCGAGCGCTTCGCCAGTTGCGTTGCGCCAGCGGGTTCGGAAGAGCTCCCCAAGGGCTCCGGCCGCACCTCCTCGTCCACGAACGGAAACACGAGCCTTTCCAGAGCCTCGGTCTGGAACAAGCCGCCGTCGAACGGCGATGACAGGCTCGTGAAGCTGAACGCCTGCTCGGCATGGCCGCCGGTGTACGCGTCGGTCAGCCGCGCATCCCATTGCGAGCCGAGAAACGCGAACGGAGCAATCAGGGCGCCGGTGCTGACGCCCGTGACGATGGCGAACGGAGGCCGACGCCCGGCCTTGGTCAGGCCGACCAGCACACCGGCGCCAAACGCGCCGCCAGCCGCGCCGCCGGAAAGCGCCAGGACGTTGAAGTCCACTCCGCTCCAGGCCGAACGCGGGATCGAGAGCCGATCGGCCGCCACTTCGAGGGACATCTCAGCCTGCTCGAAGCTGAGACGCGCGGCCGCGAAACCCTTGAGCGTCGCCGGAAGGCTCCCGGGCGCGGGCAGCCTCTCACGGCCAGTCCGGCGGGCCTTCGCGGCAGCATCGCGTTGGAACGCACTCAAGAAGACCCCCAATCGTCGAGAAGCCGATCCTAGGGGCGCCGTGGAGTCTGAGAAAGGGTACTCCCGACGAGGGGCGTGACGTCAGCCCGAAGGCTCACCGACCGCCATTCATCGAGCTCGCAGAACGTCCCGCTCACCGGTCCGACTTGAGCGAGGTCAAGGCGAAACTCCCCGGCAGGTGACCTCCTGTCGTACCCGGCGCCTGAGACGCTGGCCAACTGAGCGGTGCCGCATGCCTTCCAGAACGCTTACCGCTGTCGCCCTCGCCGCCGCTATGGCGCTCGGGGCCTGCGCCGCCGCGACCCCCTACCAAGCCATCGATGCACCGGGCGCGCAAGCGGCAGGCGGGTATCATGAGACCCAGATCGAGCCGGGCCGCTGGCGCGTCGTCTTCGGCGGCAATTCGCTCACTTCCCGCGAGACGGTAGAGACCTACCTGCTCTTTCGCTCGGCCGAGCTGACCGTCCAAGGCGGGTACGACTGGTTCCGCAACGTCGAGGGCCGCACCGACACGCGCAATGAAACCTACGTCTACCACCGGCCCGAACCGGCGCTCGCAGGCGGCTACTGGGGCCCACATTGGCGCTATCACAGCCACGGCTGGTACGGCGGTTGGCACAACTGGGATCCGTTGAGCGTCGATCCGTTCTTCGATGTCCAGACGGTCAGCTCCTACGTGGCCTCCGCCGAGATCGTCATGGGTCACGGGGCCAAACCACAGAACGACCCGACCGCGTTTGACGCCCATGCAGTGTTGGAGGCGCTCGGGCCGAATATCGCAAGACCAAGGTAGGGTTGAGCCGACGTGCAAAGCGTCCCGCGATCAGGCCGCACACGCAACGGCGCGGCTCCGCGTACGTCCGGTCCGGTCTTCCAGATTCGGGCCTCTGACCAAGACGTATCGCGCGCCTGCCGCCAATGTTCATGCGCTTTGCGGACTGGACCTAGGCATTGCTCCGGGCGAGACACTTGTTCTGCTCGGCCCGTCAGGCTCGGGCATGTCGACGCTGCTCAACATCCCAGGTGGCCTCGCCCGCGCGACATCTGGCGGAGTTCTCGCTTACGCAGAGTTAGTTCCGGTGAGCGTCGGCGCGCTGACCGACAGTGAAGCTGAGATCCAAGCCGGGCCCGGTGACCAAGTCGTGTTCTTCCCATCGGACCCGGTTCACGACAGCGTTGAGGCCTCCCAGCGGCCGCAGGCGCGCTGAATGAATCAGCCGACGACCTGGCCGAGGATTGGGCTAATCGTGATCGCCGTCTGCCTGGCTCTGGGCGCCTGCCGAGGTCCGACCGCTACGCCCAGAAGTCAGCTGATCATTGATCTCGCAGCCGGGCCGGCAAGCACCTTCACGCCCGACCAGGCTTTCGGGGCGGTCATCGACGGCCTGGGTCCCGGCCGTGTCGAGCAGGTCTACACCGCACACAACATTCAGGCGCTCAAGCGCGCCGGACTTGGGCCCACTGTCTACACCTTGCGCACCGAGCTGGCGATCGAGGCCTGGCACTGGAGCGAGGAGGGGGATTGGAGCGACGCCGCCCATCAGCAGGGTTACTGGACTGGGTCCGATCATCCTCGCCGACCCGTGCTCGCCGGCTGGGGATATGCCCTGCCGCGACGAGGCGACAGCATCGACCAGGCCAACGACGAGGGATATTCGCGGCTGGACGACGGCGATCCGGCGACCTTCTGGAAGTCGAACCCGTATCTTGACCCGGCCTATACCCATCAATCCGGCCGGGCGCAGTGGGTGGTCGTCAGCTTCCCGACCGACACCCCCATCTCGGCCGCGCGTATTCAGTGGGCTGCCCCGTTCGCGCGCCACTACGAAATTCAGTACTGGCGCGGCGTCGATCCTTACGATCCGGAGGGACGCTGGGTCACGTTTCCCGGCGGCCGGATAACGCGTGGGCGCGGCGGCGACGCATTCCTTCGCCTTTCCGACACGCCTCGGCGCGTGCGCTACCTCCGCATTCTCCTGCAGGAATCCTCGGAGACCGCCCCGCCGGGTTCGAGGGACCGGCGCGACGCCATGGGTTACGCCATCGGCGAGGTCGGCTTTGGTGTCATGGGCGCCAAGGGCCGCTTTGTCGATGCGGTGCGCCACGAGCAAAACAGCGCCGAGCAGACCAACATCTATGTGTCGTCCACGGATCCCTGGCATCGCGCGATCGACCGCGATCCAGAGGTGGAGCAGCCCGGCTTCGACCGTATCTTCGCACATGGTCTCACGAATGGCCTGCCGATGATGGTCACGGTCGGCGCGCTCTACGACACGCCAGAAAACACCGCTGCGGAGATCCGCTTTTTCAAGGCGCGGGGCTACCTCGTGCGTGAGGTGGAAATCGGCCTGGAGCCGGATGGGCAGAACGTGTCGCCAGAGGACTATGCGACCCTCTACGCCCAGGCCGCTGCCGCCGTTCGCGGCGCGGACGACCGGATTGCCCTGGCCGGCCCCGGGCTCCAGGACGCGATCTCTGACACGTGGCTCGACGAAGGGACCGACCATTCATGGACGCGGCGGTTCCTGAAGGCTTTGTCGGCGAGCGGTCACAAAGCCGATCTCGGGGTCTTCACGTTCGAGCACTATCCCAATGACGTCCTGTGCGGGGACCTCCATCGGAAGCTATTATCCGAGGGCGACGCGCTGGCTTCAGGTGTCGCGCGCCTGAAGGCCGACGGCGTGCCCGCGGGGCTGCCGTGGGTGATCATCGAATATGGGATATCGGCATTCTCCGGCCAAGGTGAGGTCGAAATGCCCGGCGCCCTCTTCAACGCTGACATGGTCGGGCATTTCCTTACCCTCGGCGGACGCGGCGCCTACCTCCTCGGCTACGGTCCAGAGCAATTGTTCGAGCCGGAGGAAGAGTGCGCCGGATACGGTGAACTCATGCTGTTCGGACAGGATGCGAACGGGCGAGTGTCCTGGCCCACACCGGCCTTCTGGGGCGCATCCATGCTCACTGCAGATTGGGCTCAGCCCGGCGCCGGGCGGCACATCCTCTATCGCGCCACCTGGGCGCCAGGCGCCGGGCAAGGGGCGGACGCCTGGGTCGTCGGGTATCCAATCCGCCGGCCCGACGGGCGCCTCGCCGTCTTGCTGATCAACCGTGATCCGGCCAGCGCCCATGCTCTCGACATCGAGGCGCGCCGGCGCGTGGGCGGCCCTCTCGGGGACGTGCCTGGGCCGTTCGAAGTCGTTCAATATGGCAAGGACGAATATGCGTGGCAGGCGGCCGGCGCGGCCGGGCATCCGACCCGCAACGAACCGCCGCGCCGCTTCTCTCTCGCGCACGGACCCCTTTCCCTGCCGCCTTACTCCCTGACAGTCGTACGAACCTCAGTTCCGGCTCGTTGGTAGCAACTGCGACGAGCTGGGTTTGCCGGCGCGATCGCCGCGGCAGCCGACCTTCTGAAGCACCCCCTCTTTCGGCGGACGCGAACTAGACGGCGGCTCCAAAGATTCGACCAATGCCTGCAGTGAGCGCCATCGCGAACGCCCCCCAGAACGTCACGCGCAAGATGGATTTGAGGATGCCTGCGCCGCCGGCGTGCGCGCCGACAGCGCCGAGAAGCGCCAAACTCACGAGCGCGACCCCGGCCACGGCGGCGGACACCCAGGCAAGGGGAACGAGCAGGACCACCGCGAGCGGAAGGACCGCGCCTACCGAGAAGGTCGCGGCAGATGTCAGCGCCGCCTGAATCGGCCGTGCCGTGCTGATTTCCGAGATACCAAGCTCGTCACGGGCGTGGGCTACGATGGCGTCGCCCGCCATCAGCTGGGCCGCCACGCGTTCCGCCAGCTCGGGCTCGACGCCGCGGGCCACGTAGATGCCGGCCAGTTCCTGCAATTCCGCCTCCGGCGCGCTCATCAGTTCGGACGTTTCTCGCGCGATGTCGGCTCTTTCCGTGTCCGATTGCGAGCCGACTGAGACATATTCGCCTGCCGCCATGGACATGGCCCCGGCGACCAGACCAGCCGCGCCAGCGATGAGGATGTTACCCTTCACGGCCTCGGCGGCGGCGACCCCCACGATCAGGCTCGCGGTAGAGACAATGCCGTCGTTCGCCCCCAGGACCGCTGCGCGCAACCAGCCTATCCTTGCGACAAGATGGCGTTCCGGCAGCATGTGCAATCGGCTCATTCGGGTGTTCCTGGGGCTGATAGATGACCTGTCGAGGCGACTGTCGTCGGGGATGCCGCTGCGTCTGCGGCAGGCGAGGCGGACGGGGGGAATAGGCAGGTGAAAACTGCGCCGCCGTCCGAAGCGTTCTGCGCGGTGACGAGGCCGCCATGCGCAGCGATGATGCTGCGCACGATCCCAAGTCCAAGCCCCGCGCCGCCATCCCGGCCCCGATGTCTCCGCCAGAACCGGCCGAATATTTTGTCCTCGTCGCCCGGCTGCAGTCCGACCCCATGGTCCCGCACGGCGACCTGGCCGCCTGGCCCGATGATCACTTCGATGGCTCGATCGCTGCCGGCGTGATGGATGGCGTTTTCGATCAGATTCCGCAGCGCCCGGCCAAGGGCGTCGGGGTGACCCAGAATTCGACGCGCCTCCGCGATCGACCAACTGGATGTCCGCGCCAGATGCATACGCTTGCGGGGCGATTTGGGTCACGACCTGCTCTGCCAACGCTCGCAGGTCGATTTCGCTCGCACCGTCGATCCTCAAGGCGTCGGCCTGAGCCAGATCGAGCATTTGATTGACCATTCGTGTCATCAACCGCACCTCCTCGCCCAGCCGCGACCGGGCCGGGCTGTCTGGCAGCGCATCGATCCTGAGCTGCAACACGGACAGCGGGGTGCGCAGCTCGTGAGCAGCGTCGGCCGTGAAGTCCTTCAGTAGGGTCATGGCCTGTTGCAACCGCTCGAGCGCCCGGTTGACCGCTGTGACCAGCACCGCCACTTCGCGCGACGACGCCGGCTCTATCAGCCGCGCGTCCATGCGTCCCGGGTTCAGCGCGTCGACCTCGCGCGCGGCCTGAGAGAGGGGCGCCAGCATCCGGCGCACGACCTGGACGTTGAAGACCAGCAACAGGATCATCAGTGGCACGAGCGGAATCACCACGTGCGCCAGAAGTTCGCGCGCGATCACAGGCCAGTAGAGGGTCCTGCCGGTCGCCTTGGCGGCGATCAGGATCCAGTAGGGTCCCTCCGCCGCCTCGAACCGTCGGACACCGCTGACCAGCGTGCCATCACCCGCAGCCTCGCGCTTGGTCCAGTCCAGGGTCGCGCTCGCTGGCCACATCGAAGCGGCCGCGGGCAGCAGGTCGCCATCCCGGAAGACCGCCTGGCGGTTCCGGTCGATCACGACGACCGCGAATCCCGCGACGCCGATAGGGGTCTTCAAAGGGCGCGGCATAGGGGCGATCTGGCCCGGATGGGGAGGAAGCCCCAGCGTCCGATTGACCTGTTGGGCTTGCTGCTTGATGAAATCCTCGGCCAGGGCCTGATCGTCATGGGCATAGGTCACTAGGACGATGCCGACATCGAGAATGGCGAAGATCGTCGCCAGAGACGCCAGCCGAACCGCGATCTGAACGAACAGGCTTTGTTGTCTGCGACGCGGGTCGCGGCCTTCAGCCACGCGTGAGCGCCGCCTTCGGCGACACGACCAGCGCATAGCCCACGCCATGGGTCGTCCGCAGCGTCACGTCGGCGCCCGCCGCCAGCAGTCGCTTGCGCAGCCGCGAGACGGACACTTCCAGGGCATTCGGCGTCACGTCCGCGTCCATGGAATAAAGCTGCTCCTCGAGGGTCGATTTGGGCGCCACCTGCCCGGTGCGGCGGAGCAAAACCTCGAGCAGCGCCAGTTCACGCGGCGCGATGACCACCGGAGCGCCAGCGATCTCAAGCGTCCGGCTAGCGGTATCGAGCGCAACGTTGCCTGCCTCCAGGATGACCCCCAAACATGACCCTGGGCGTCGCAGGAGCGCCCGGCTTCGTGCGGCCAGCTCCACCATCTCAAAAGGCTTCACGAGATAGTCGTCAGCGCCGAGGTCGAGCCCGACGATCCGGTCGCCCAGACCACCCCGCGCCGTCATGATGAGGATCGGCGTGGAATTCGTGGCCGCGGCGGAGGCGCTTGACCAGCTCAAGGCCGTCACCGTCAGGTAGACCCAGGTCCAGCAGGATCAGATCGTAGGTCGCGATTTCCCGGGCTTCGAAGCCTTCCTCGAGGGTCTCGCGCCAATCGACGGCGAAGCCATTGTTGGCAAGGCCCTCGACGATGAGTTCCCCCAACTTGGCGTTATCCTCGATCAGCAGCAGTCGCATGACAGACGTCCGTCCCTTTAGGCGCGCGCTTGAAACCGGTCACCATGGACAGGACAAGGTTCTCCCGGTGCCGCCGGCCTTCAACAATCGCCGCCAGAATGTGGAGGCCGGCCATGATCCAGATCAGGTTGGCCGCCGTTTCGTGGATTGTTTCGAGCCAGCGATCGCCCCAGAAGGCGTCCAGACCCATCATCCATCCGGTGACGCCGCAGGCGCCCGCCAAGCCGATCAGCGCCAGCATCATCAGGGCGCCAGCGGGATTGTGACCCAGGTACCGAGGCTCCTGGCCGCGCACGAGGGCGCGGACATAGGCGGACAGGCGCTTCGGTCCAGGGATGAAATCAGCGAACCGGGCGTGACGTGATCCGATGAAACCCCACACAAGCCGGATCGCAAGGGCAGTCAAGATCGCGTAGCCGACATAGCGGTGCGCGACCTTGGCCTCCCGAAGAACGGTCAGATTGGCGAGGCACCCTAGCGCGAGCGTCCAATGAAACAGTCGGACGACAACGTCCCACACCTTGACGGTCGGCGTGCCCGTCCGCACGGATGGCGGTTCAAGAGATGAAGTAATGTTTGGCGTACTCATCGCCTAGTCGTCCTCGTTATTCTGGACGACCGCGCCGGTCACAGGATTGAAGTAGACTTCCGCCTTCTTGCCATCTTTCGTGCGGGCATAGATCTCGTAGCAGCTTCCACTGACCTGAAAGACCTTGATCTTATTGTAGCCGAGCTGCTCGATTTTCGCCTTCATCTGAGCCTCGCTCAGCCATTTGGACTTCGGCTGGGTTGTGCAGGCAGGGCTCGCAGCCGCGGCGCTGGCGATTGAGATAGCGGTCGCGGCGGTTGCCGCGGCAATGAAGAAGGTACGCATGAGGACTCCATAAGTCTCGCCGGGCCAAGCCGTGCGGACTGGGAGCATCGGCTCGCGATCTGACGAAGTCCTGACGGTCCCGGTCGCGACGCCGAAAACATAGGCGAGCGTCCGTCAGGACTTCGTC